>CAVTVT010000003.1:0-1668021 GCA_963738315.1 Vicinamibacterales bacterium
GCGGCCGAGACGACCATCCACGAGACGTATTCACGCGAGACCTCGACCTTCCTCAAGGGCGCGATCGAGAGCACAGTACGCGACCGTGAACGCGTCTACGAGATCGACGGCGCCGAGAGCCGCGCGCTGGCGACGATCGGCGCGTTTCGGGTCGTCGCTGAGAGTGATCTTCACGACATCCGCGACGATTCTCAGAGCTCGCGGCGAAGCCTCAAGCATCTTGAGAAGGAGGGGCTGATTCGCACTTCACCGCTCAGCTCGGACGATCGCGCCGTGACGCTGACGGACCGCGGACGTGACCTGCTCGAGGCCAACCGGTACGAGCGTCACGACCGCACCCACGAGCCCCGCCAGACCTTCCACGCCGGCATCAGAAAGCCTCGCGAGTTGACGCACGACACCAACGTCTATCGCGCTTACCAGCGCGCCGAGGAGCGTCTCCGCGGCCAGGGCGGTCGGGTTCGGCGCGTCGTCCTCGACTACGAGCTGAAGCGCGACTATCAACGATTCCTCCACGAGCGCAATCGCGGCAAGAAGGACTGCGACGGCCGGCCGGACCGTGAGCCGGAAGAGATTGCACGTTGGGCGCGGGAACACGACCTGCCGTACGACGATGGGCACGTCCGGTTCCCGGACGCGCGGATCGAGTACGAGGACCGAGACGGCCGCTCGCGGCAGGAGGATCTCGAGGTCGTGACCGGCCACTATCGCGGCGCCCACGCCGGCAGCGCCGCCAAGTCCGGATTCACCTGCTATCTCTCGATCGGATGCTCGGTCGGCGGTCGCGGCGGCGGCGGACGGCGGACAGCACACCCGCGGATCATCGAGGAGTTGATCCGATGATGCTGCCGCCTGAACCCGACCGCTGGACAATCGACTTGGCCAATGCCCAGCGGATGGAAGCCATCGCGGCGTTCGGCTTCACCGAACGTCAGGCGCGGTTCCTGTTGAACGTGCTCCTGCACTCCGGCGTCTTCGTCGAGCGCCAGTACTGCAGCTTCGCCGGCATCGTCCATGGCCAGAAGAGCACGGACTTCCTCAAGACGCTGGTCGAGCGGCGATTCGCGACGCCGATCAGCACGGGTAAGCTCCATCGCGGCCGGATGTTTCACGTCCACTACAAGCCGCTCTGGGCTGCCATCGGCGAGCCCGACAACCGCTTCCGGAAGCCCACCGCACAGGGACGCATGATCGAGCGCGTCATGCTCCTCGATGCCGTGCTCGACGATCGCGAGTTCACCTGGCTCGGCCCCTCGATGGACAAGCGCCGTCACTTCATCCGGCACCTCGGGGATCGTTTGGAACTTCGGGACTACCCACACCTGCTGTTCGGTGATGGCCCAGAGAAGACGGTGCGCTACTTCCCCGACAAGCTGCCGATCGGGATGCAGCCGCACGCAGACACCCACGTCTTCGTCTACCTCGTGACGCGTCCCTCGCCGATGGACTTCCGGCTGTTCCTGCTGCGGCACGTGCCACTGCTCCGCGTGCTGTTCCGATGGACCGTCCGGCTGCTTCTTCCGCGTAAGCTCGTGAAGGCCAGACTGGCCTATCTGCACGCCGCCCGAGAGCAGCTCGCGACACCTTTACACCCTTCAGTAGTGGAGACGTTGGAGTGGCTGTTCCCCGAACGGAAGCGGCTCGCCGAACCGGGCGCCGCGCCTGCTGATGCTCGCTACCTCAACACCTCCAGCGCCTTCCGCACGTCGCGGTATCGAGCGCTCTACCAACAGTGGTTGGACGATCCCCGGAACACGCTCTGGATGGCCGGTTCCCCTATCGTGGCCGACGCCATCGACCGCGAACTCGGACGGGTTGAGTGCGTCGAGCTCTCGCGACAGTACCTGCATCTCTCCCCCCTGGTTGACGTCGCCTGATATCAACAGCAGAGGACGACCTGGGGGACGACCTCGGAAATCGAGGTTGTCCCCCCGAGCGCGTCCGAGCAGATCCCCCGGCAGCAACTACGCGAGTGACGGACCCCCGCCAGCACCGCCGATAACCGATTCTCTGGCCGCAAGTTTCACCGTGAGCGCGCGACACCAGCACGATGGGCGGCGTTCTTTGCCGCCCACTGCGCAGGCACCGGTGCCGCGATCAGAGCAGGAAACCATGGCGTGAGCGACCCCGGTGCGCGCGCTGGAAATGGCCCCGCGCGTGTCCGGAGGGGTCGCTCACGCCATGGCTGTCAGTGTCGGTGTCGGCGCTGATGATCGCGCCGCCTTGTCCACAAAGGCGGTGAATTGTGCCGCAGATCTGGTGCTCAATCGGGGCCACTTCGTCCGGACGATCTGGTCCCGTTCGTGCGGGAAATCCTGGTCACAAAGTCGCACTCGTTCAGCGCGCGATGACGCGACTGATCCGGCGCCCGCGGTAGTCACGATCGTTGCACGCTTTTGGGCACGCATCAGAGCAACGAGCTGCACCTCGTCGGATGCGCCGACCATCACGCCCTCGATGCTGGATCTGTGCTCGGCACCGTGCAAGGCTCGTCGCTTCGCTCCGCCCGCGCATGCGCGCGGCCTTCGGGCCTTGACGGTGCCTGCGCGCAGATCACGTCTTGGCCATTACGTGATGGTCGGCAGTCTGATGACGCTTAGCTGGACCGATCTTGACCGTTGACCGCGCGCCGAAGTGGCGGTAATCTTTTCTCATCGTCCGTGCTTACTGCACACCCTCCGCGAGAGGATCATCCGGCGCGGAGCGCTGAAGGTCATCGCTCTCAGAGCCACGACCGACAGCCCACTTCCTGACTTCAGCACGGTTCTGAATCGAGATCGCACACAGTGCCATTTCGAGATCAGAGACTCGCAACCGCATACCGCATCGCCCTCAGGGCATGCGGCTGCGGTGCACCACCGAGGCGTGGCTGTATCGCCTGGCCATTCGAGAGAACAGCGCGGCCAGTGTGACCCACTTGCTTCGGGACGCATGACCACAGTGTCGTGCGACGACCGCGACGCTCAGCGTCCCGGTCTTCGATGCCGGCAACATCAGCCCGCATCTCGCGCCACTGTTCCCGGCGCGCCGGCCTTAGGCCAGCGCGCCAGAGCGCGCCACTTACATGGACGTTCGGCAACAGTTGCGAGGACGCGAACTGCGCGTCGAGCGAGGTGCACCATGAAGCCCTGGTTGAATGTGTCAGAAGCTGCGGAGTACGCGAGTGTGAGCCGCGACACGATCTACACGGCGTGCGAGCGAGGCGAACTGCGAACCGTGCGCGTCAGCGGCAGACGCGCCATTCGAATCCGGCCGGGATGGATCGATGCCTGGCTCGAACAGCACGCGTCGGACGTTCACGATCGCCGACCCATAGGCGACACGCAGAACGGAGCGACGTCATGAACGCGCGGGGGACAACGGAACGCGATCAGGCGCCGCGCGCACTCACCGAACGCGAGGTTGCCGAGCTGCTGGGACTCTCAGTCGCTACGCTGCGTGCGTGGAGGCATCGAGGGAAGGGGCCGCGTTTCCTGCGGCTCGGGCGTTCCGTTCGGTATTTGCCGGCCGACGTGGCTGACTTTGTTCGGGCGAGCGCTGTTGACACGGCGCCGGTTTCCTCGTCAGATGATGATTCGGAACTCGGGGAGTTGCGAGTATGAGCCTCTGGAAGCGTGGGCGGCAGGTACTGGACCGATTTCACCGTCGCGGGCCGACGTTACCGGAAACGTCTGGGCACGACGAACCTGCGAGTGGCGACGCGCCGAGAGCGCGAATTGATCGAAGAGGCCGGTCACGGACGGCTCAACGACCACGAACAAGGCCCCCATTGCCTGTCGGTGGCGATCGACGCCTACCTGACCGCCAAGCGGATTCGCTGCTCGCCACGGACGATCGAGCTCGAGGAAGAACGACTCAGCCTCGTGACGAAGCACTTCGGCGACGTGCCGCTCTCCGCAATCACTGCGAAGGCGATCGCGGAGTTCCAGCACACGCGGCACGATGCCGGCATCGCGAACCGCACCATCAACATGGACGTCGGCGTGCTGTCGCGGGTGCTCAAGTCCTGCGGTCGTTGGCGCGCGCTCGCGGATCACGTGAAGAACTTGCCTGAGCGCCAGCGTCCGGTCGGTCGCGCACTGACGCCAGAGGAGCGGAAGCGTCTCTTCGACGCTGCCGCGTCGAACGCAGAGTGGGAGCACGTGTTTTGCGCAGCCGTCGTCGCCGCCAACACGTCGATGCGGCCGGTCGAGGTGAAGCACCTTCGCCGCTGCGATGTGGATCTCGTCAAGCGGCTCGTGCACGTTCGACGGAGCAAGAACGAGACGAGCCACCGCGTCATCCCGCTGAACGCATCGGCCATCGAGGCGGCGGCGCGTATGTTCGAGCGCGCGGATCTCCTCGGACACACCGAGCCCGAGCACTACCTCTGGCCTGCGTGCCAGTGGGGCCGCTATGACGCCACCAACCCGATGCTGAAGTGGGACACGGCCTGGCGCGCGCTGCGCGACGCTGCGGGCCTGCCAGGGCTCCGTTTTCACGACCTCCGACACACGGTGATCACCGAGCTGGCCGAGATGGGCGTGGCGGATCACGTGCTCGAGTCGATCAGCGGTCATCTGTCGCGCCGGATGCTGGAGCACTACTCGCACATCCGCATCGACGCGAAACGTCAGGCGCTCGATGCCCTGGATGCCGCCCGGCGCTCGACAGCGCATAATGGCGATGGCAATGGGGACGGCGCAAACCAGACGGAGATCCAGACGATCGTGGAGGTCAGCGACGACCTCACGTCACAGTCACGTCACAGTTTGCTTTTGCAGGGCTCGCCGCCTTCCGGTAAGCTGTTGATTCCACTCAATCGGAGAGATGTCCGAGTGGTTGAAGGAGCACGCTTGGAAAGCGTGCGCCCGGATTATGCTGCCGCGGAGCAGAACGCCAAATACAAAGGTGATCGCTGCGGTTGCCACGATGTTGTCAACATCGACAGCCAGTTGACCATCCGGTTCTGGACCGGATTCAAGACCTCCGTCGGTGACGACCACGAGCGCCTGTGTGGTAGCGTGGCCGTCTGTGATGGATACGCCAACGGGCACGAATCAGCCTTCACCTCTGCAAAACGTGAAGTCGCCCCCTCCACGGACGACGCGGCCGAAGTCGCCGCAGGGATCGTTGCCCGGGCAGCAGCGGGTCGGTCCCATCTGGTGGATCGTCTTCCTGCTGTTGATGGTGTGGAACCTATGGTCGTTCTTGCCAAAGCCGACGTCCGAGGCGGCGCTTCCGTATAGCTTTCTGGCATCGCGTCCCGGCGTGCGTGACGCGGCCTGAAAGCCCGGCGCGAGGGTCTTGAAGATCGGATCGAGATGGGCGACGGCCGCATCACTACCGCCCATCATCAGACAGTCGCCGCGATCGTCCCCCCAGACCCCGCCGCTGACGCCCACATCACGCACCCCGCGTCTCAACGGCCGTCCTCCTCGAGATAGGCGAGCGAAATCACCGCAATTACCAGGGCGGGGACGATGCCTAGCCTAAAGGGGAGAGCCGAATGTGTGGCCGATGGTTTTCGGCATACCTAGAGCAGATTATGAACATTCGCTGAAAGGGTACGGCGAGACCGTGACGAGGGCTGCGGGGTATTTGGCCAGACATTCGCCACCTGCTCCTCAGGCCTCAAATTCGGCGACGAACTGAACATGGGCTGCCACGAGCGGGAATGCGCTCAATGCGGCAACGAGTCGCCGATCGGCCGTGACGAGCGAGGTGTTGAGCCGCGCGGCCAGCGCGACGTAGAGCGCGTCGTACACGGTGCACCGTGTGCCGATCGCGAGCGCGTGCGCGTCCTCGACGAGTGCGCGTGACGGGACCGTGTCCACCGCGATGCGCCCGAGATCGGCTACGAGCCGTCGAGCCGCCTGCGACGTCAGTTCGCGGCGCTGGGTCTTCTTCCAGATGGTGTTCGCCGCCTCGGCGAACAGCAGATCCGGCGCGACGAAGCCATGGGGTCGCGTCAGGAGGCGGCCAGCGGCGTCGCTGTGCACCTCTGGGACAAACCACTTGATCACAACGCTCGCATCAATGACGAGTACGCTCACCGTGCATCGCGATCGTCACGAATCAACGCGGCAGTGTCGGACTGTGACGTGCCGCGCAGGCGCTTCAGCCACCGAGTCGATAGCCGTCGTGTTTCCGCCAGGCTCTGCGCGCTCGCACGCCGAAGCACCTCGTGAATTTCGGCCTGCAACGATCGGCCGTGGGCCTTCGCAGCAGCCTTGAGGTGCTTCACGGTATCGGCATCCAGGTTTCGAACGAGGTACATTGGCCACGTGCGGTCACTCCTTCAACTGATACCACAATGATATCATTCGTGACGCTTCCAGTTGGCCAAAACGGTTGAGCGTCCCCGGATCGCCACAATCGGTATACTGATGGGGACATCCAGAGAGGTTCGCCCGAAGCGGCGAACCCGGCAACCTGCCAGGACCGGCAAGGTGCCTTCGCGCAAACCCGCGCGAGCAGGTCCTCGCGAACCGGCCGGACACTTGCCTCGTCCTTGCCGACCATCACGCCATCTACGTCGATACGGAGGGCAATTCGCGAGACACGGACACGCCGCCCGCTGGCGGGTCGATCGTTACCGGTCAGCTGCTGCCGTCCGCAGATCTACCCAGCTCAGAAGAATTGCTCGTCAGGCAGGATCGGCTTGAAGCCTTCGCCGCTGCGTCGCGGGCGCGTGGCGGCTACATGATGGGCGACCTGACGAAAGGTGGACGTCCTGCAACAGGCGAAGAGTTGCGCCGCCTTGGAGGCACCGAAGCAGACGGCCGACCGATTGGCCTGGAGCGCTGCGCTTGGTGCGGCCGCTACAGTGGCATGTGCCTCGACCCGAGCGACAACTTCCGTGGTCAGGTGATGACCGTCCTCTGCGTATGCGAGAACCACAACCGGTGCGTCCGGTGCGGCGAGCACTTGTAAGAGCACCGGCTGAACGCGAACTACTACGATCCGGCGGACCGGCAGATCTGGCACGTGCCAGGGTTCTGCGCCCTGTCGCACCGGTGTGTGTCGGTTTCGAAAGACGCGGCGAGCAGCACGGTACTTCGTTGTCGGACGTGAGGTGTGTTACCGGAGCAGCACGAGGACAGCGATGACAATTGCCGCAGGCACAATCATGCCGAGCATGCGCTCTGCGTGCCGATCGGCCGTGGCCTGTTGATCCGTCGGTCGGGGTGCCGCTGTCGACCGCCGCACGTGCGGTCCTCGCGACGGACTCTGGGCGCATCACGACGGTCCTGACGGGCGGCGACGATGACGAGCAGCAGCACGGTCGGATTCCCAACGAGCGCGAACACCACAAGGAGTCGCTGGAACTGGCCTCCCGAGCCAATGCCGACCGAGCGCGGAGAAGATTCACGCCCGTAATAGGGACATCGCGCTCGGGATCGAGCTGTGGTCTGATTGACGAAGCACGAAGGCCTGTCCAGTTCAGGACATCTCTGGTGCGGAATGTCCGGTAGTCTGGAGGTAGGTGACGTCATGAACGAATACCGGGAGGGCGAGGCTGCCAGGAACGAGGCGGAACAGTTCAGGCGACTCGCGGAGGAAGCGCGTGGGGTCCGCGATCATCATCGCGAGGCGCTCGAAACAATCCGGCAGGAGCGAGAGCAGCTGCGGGAGACTGCTGAGACGGCGCGTGTCAGCAGCGAGGAGGCACGGACCGCTGCCGAGTCGGCGCGCACGGCGAGCGAGGAAGCACGCGCGGTCACTGACGCTGCGCGGGAAGCCGTGGTCAATGCGGTGCGCGCCACCGCCGACACGATGAGCGCTTCGCTCGAACAAATGAAAGTCGTGGAGGACATGCGGAGAACGCTTCGCGAGATCAAGAACGTGAACAAGCTCAACTCCAACTAGCGATCATGGTCTTCCCCGTGGGGATGCTCGGGGCCGACGCGTGCTGGGATGCCGATCGCCGCATCGAAACAGTCGGCTCTCGGCTCATTCCCGCGCCGACGCGCAGCATCTTCAGCGGCTCTGAATGACGAGCGTTCGAAAGCGGACGAGGGTGAGCGGATGACCATCCGTCCGTTCCAGCCGAAGGTGTCGTTCTCGAGCGCGTCCTGAACGCGACGTACCCGGTTTGGAACGGCGGCCTGAGTCGTCAGGCGTACGGCAAGCTTGACGCGGCCCAGATGAAAACGGCCATCGCCGAAGAAGGCATCACCGCTGCCGCTTATGTCGTCGTCAGCATCGTCGGAGGCACCTGGACGATCGAGGAGTGTGGCGACCGCGATCCTTCCGGAGCGCGAGTCGGCGCCACTCTACAAGCGCTCATCAATCGCGGCGTGACCGAGATCTACGAATGGCGCGTCGATCGCATCACGCTGCCCGACGGAAGACCCTCGACGGCGTGGCTACTCGTCCCATGAGCTCATTGGACACTCGATACGCAAGCTGATCCCGCCCGAGCGGCAGTCCGAAGAGGACGAGATCCTGCTCACCTGTCAAGGACGACGCCGGGAACATCATCGGTGCATCGAAGATCGCCCGCGATATCACGGCCCTCAAACACGCGGAGGCCGAGCAAATCCGGTTGCTCGAGGAGAACGCCGCAGTCACCGAGACGCTGAAGAACGTCGGCGCACTTGTGACGTCGGACCTGGATCGGACCAAGGTCGTCCAGGCGGTCACCGACGCCGCGACCGAGCGAACCGGCGCCGCGTTCGGCGCCTTCTTCTATAACGTCGTCGACGAACGTGGCGAGTCGTACACGCTTTACACGATTTCCGGCGTGGCGCGCGACAAGTTTGCGGAATTTCCGATGCCGCGCAATACAGAGGTGTTCAAACCGACGTTCAAGGGCACCGGCGTCGTGCGGAGCGACGACATCACAAAGGACGCTCGATACGGGCACAACGCGCCGTACTACGGGATGCCGCCGGGCCATTTGCCGGTCCGCAGTTATCTGGCCGTTCCGGTGAAAGGACGCGGCGGCGAGATCATCGGCGGGCTGTTCTTTGGCCATTCGGAGGTCGGCCGTTTCGATGCACACCATGAGCAGATTGCGGTCGGCATCGCGTCGTGGGCCGCCGTCGCACTCGAGAACGCTCGCCTCTACATGAATGTCCAGGAAGCCTGCCGACTGAAGGACGAGTTCCTGGCGAGCTTGTCCACGAGTTGCGTACGCCCGCTCAACGCGATTCTCGGTTATGCGCGCATGCTGCGGTCGGGCATCATCGCGCCGCAGAAACACGACCGGGCGATCGCGACCATCGAACGCAACGCGACGTCCTTGACCCAGATCGTCGAAGACGTGCTCGACATTTCGAGAATCGTGTCCGGCAAGATCCGGCTGAGTGTGCAGGCCATCGATTTTTCGACGCTCGTGCGGAATGCCATTGATGCGATTGCCCCGGCCGCCGACGCGAAAGGCGTCCGGGTCGAAACCGCGCTCGATCCCGGCGCCGCGCCGGTTTCTGGCGATCCCGAGCGGCTGCAGCAGGTGCTGTGGAACCTGCTCTCGAACGCCGTGAAGTTCACGCAGCGCGGCGGCAAAGTCCAGGTGCGCCTGGAACGTGCCGATTCTCACATCGAGCTGACTGTGAGCGACACGGGGATCGGGATTGCGCCCGAGTTCTTCCCCACGTATTCGAGCGTTTCCGCCAGGCGGAGGGGGGACTGACGCGCGAGCGAGGCGGACTCGGACTCGGACTGTCCATCGCCCGGCAACTGACCGAGCTGCATGGCGGAACGATTGAGGTCTCGAGCGCTGGCGTGGGTCAGGGCGCAACGTTCCGGGTCCAGATCCCGCTGACGATCACGCATCCGGCCCGGGAACCCATGCCACGTGTTCACCGCGCAGCGTCCCTTGCTCCTCCCACCGCTCGTCGATCGCGAAGCCGAGCGCCTCGTAGAAGCTGATGCTCTTCTGCAGATCGTCGACGGTCAAGGTGGGAACGATAGCGCGGCTCTGCACCAGAGGATCTTTGCGCGATGATGGCATGATGAAGAGGCCGCCGTGTGTCATCAGCGTGGCCGATCATGCCGGATGGGCGCACCTGGTTTGTGTGGCGGCTCCGGAAGGAGTCCCGGCCGTCGTCGAACGCAGGCGGGTCCCCACAATCGATGCCGGGCTGCCGACGATGCCGTACACCACGAGTCGCTCGGTATGCGGGAGGACGAGGCGAACGCTCTGATCGCGCGCGTGCGGCGGTCGATCGAAGGCCGTACATCACGCGCCTTGCGTCAGGTCGTCACCCATCTGGCGCATTCGTATCGCGTTGTCGCGCTGGCGATTCGCGAGCCGCCGTTCCCCGATCTGCCTGACACCGTTGCGCTGGTGCGGCGATCGTATCGCTGCAGTGCGCCGCCGACGGGATGCTGTATCAGCTCGCCCTCTGTCGTGCGGCACGCGATCTCGGTCTCGAGGTGGATCCGTGCCGCCGTGGTGAGGAAACCGCCGAGGCCGCCCATCAGGCCCGCCGTGGACCGAGGAGCACCGGCGGGCGTATATGGCCGGCATCGCGGCGCTCGCACGCCGTTACCGCGCGATTCGGCAGCGACGGGCTTGACGGCCATCCCTGTGGCAGTTCCACAGGAAGCATGTCATACTCATGTGGCAACCACACATGAGACGGCACCGTGCGGAAAAGATCGACCTGATGCAGGGCACGCTCGACGTGATGGTTCTTCAGACCCTCTCCACGATGGGCTCCCTGCACGGCTACGGGATCGCCCGCCGCATCGAGCAGACCAGCGGCCATCAGGTCTTCTTGAACCAGGGGACGATCTACGCGTCGCTGGTTCGCCTTCAACAGCGCGGATGGATCGAAGCCAGGTGGGGCACCTCCGACAATAATCGGAGAGCGAAGTTCTATTCGATTACAAAGAAGGGCACCCGGCAGCTTGCTCTCGACGCGGAGCATTGGCGGCGCCTGGCCGACGTGATGGGGCGTGTGTTGAGGGCGGCCACAGAGGATGTTCCATGATCGATTCTGTTCTGGAGTTGGTCGCGCGCGTGCGGGCGCTCTTCCACAAGCGAGAGCGAGACGAGGAGTTCGACGCGGAGCTCGCCGCCCATCTGAGCCTGGGGATTCAGGAGAACCTCGATCGTGGACTGTCCCCGCCGGAGGCCCGCCGTCATGCGGTTCTCCGTCTCGGCGGCATCGAGCAGACGAAAGAGTGGCAC
The DNA here is from genome assembly GCA_963738315.1 of Vicinamibacterales bacterium. Lineage (GTDB taxonomy): Bacteria > Acidobacteriota > Vicinamibacteria > Vicinamibacterales > JAMQPK01 > JAMQPK01. Next base: position 11,126 of record CAVTVT010000003.1, read on the forward strand.
CGGGACAGCCGCGGACTTCCGCGGACGGAAGCCGTCCTCCGCGACTTTCGTCACGGCTTGCGCATGCTCCGGCGCAATCCGGCCCTGAGCGCCTTCGCCATCCTGATCATTGGGCTCGGCATCGGCGCCAGCTCGACCGTGTTCAACCTCTTCAATGCGCTGCTCCTTCGCCCCCTGCCGTTCGAGGATTCCGCCCGCCTGGTCTGGATCTCCAATGGAGACGACGGGAACCTCTCCAATCAGACGGTACAAGTCGGAAATCTCCTGGACTTCCGCGAGCAGACCCGCTCGCTCTCCGATGTCGCCGGGTTCTCCCCTTTTTACGGTGCGGGCGACATTCGCATCACCGGCACCGGCGAGCCGGCAAGGCTGACCGGAGTCCCGGTGACGGAGAATTTCTTCCGCGTATTGGGGGTGCAGCCGTCGCTGGGGAGATTCTTTACCGCCGACGAATGTGAGTGGAACGCAGAAAAGACTGCCGTGTTGACCCATGCGATGTGGCAGCGCCGCTTTGCTTCGGACCCGGGCATCATCGGCCGCGCGATCACTCTAGACAACGCGCCGGTGACGATCGTCGGTGTGTTACCTGACTCCTTCGACTTCGCCGGGATGTTCGATCCTGTCAGCCGGATCGATTTGTACTGTACCGTTCCCGCTGAGCCCGGAAACCGACCGGAGAGGAAATGCGCTGGCGCTCATCGGCCGCCTCCAGCCTGGCGTGAGCGTGCAGAGCGCCCAGGCCGAGGCTGAGGTGATCGGGAAGCGCATAGGCCGCGAGCATCACGAGCGGAGGCGCAACGAGTTCGATCCGCGGCTGAGCGCGTTGCGCGAGCGGGTCAGCGGAAGGTTCCACCGCGCCCTGTCCGTCGTCGCAGGCGCTGTGGGATTCCTGATGCTGCTGGTGTGCGCCAACCTCTCTAATTTGCTCCTCGTCCGCGCGTCGGTACGCCGGAAGGAGATGGCGGTCCGGGCAGCGTTGGGTGCGGGACGGTACCGGCTCATCCAGCAGACCTTGATCGAGAGCATCACGCTTTCTTCCGCTGGCGCCGCACTGGGTCTGGTGCTCGCCTCCGGCGGAACTGTTTTCCTGGCCCGTCTCGACGGCACGAGCGTCCCCCTGCTGCGCGAGGTGCGGATGGACGCAGCGGCCCTTGGATTCACAGTTCTCGTGGCCGTTCTCACCGGAATACTCTTCGGCGTGATGCCGGCGCTGCAGGTGTCCGCGGTCTCGCCACAGGAGGTGGTGAAGGATGGCGGCCGCGGACAGATTGGAGCCACGGAGCGCGGTTGGACACGCAGCTCGTTGGTGATCTGCGAGATCACCCTCGCCTGTGTGCTGCTGACCGGCGCGGGGCTGTTGATGCACAGCCTGCTGCGCGTCCTCGACGTGGAACTCGGGTTCGATACCGCGAACGTGGTGGCGCTGCGAATCGACCCTGGCAACGGCTATCCCAACTTGGCGCGCAAGAACGGCTACTTCGATCAGATGCTCCGCAGCGCGCGCGCCGTCCGGGGTGTGGAGTCGGCGGGACTCACCGATGCGTTGCCACTCGGCCAGAACTATGGCTGGCGCCTCTGGTCGCTCCAACCGAAAGGTCAAGTCTACGAGCGGGGTCATCGGCCTCTGGCGCTCGTGCGCGTCATCGGTGACGGTTATCTGGAAACGATGCGCATCCCCCTCGTGGCCGGCCGGCGCTTCACACCCTCCGACAATGCTGCCGCCGCGCCGGTGATGATCATCAACGACACGCTGGCCCGCACGCTCTGGCCCGGTCAGGATCCCATCGGCAGGCTTGTCCTGCCCGCGAGCATGGAGGAACGGCGCGTGGTTGGCGTCGTCCGGGGCGCGCGGTACTTCGGCCTGGAGCAGGAGTCCGGAGCCGAGATGTATTTCCCGATCCGGCAGACCGGCGACTTCATGTCGGTGGACCTCGTCGTTCGAGGCTCCCGCCCGGCAGGCGAGCTCGTGCCCGATCTGCGGGCGGCGCTGACGTCGGTCGATCCGCACGTGCCGACCGCCGAATTCCGGACGATGCGGGAACTTGTCGACCGCTCCGTCTTCGCAAGGCGTCTTGTTGCGATCCTGGTCGGCGGCTTTGCCCTCTTCGCCCTCATTCTGGCGTCGCTCGGGATCTACGGAGTCATCTCCTATTCCGTGAGCCGGCGAAAACAGGAGATCGGGATTCGCATGGCGCTGGGGGCGACGGCCGGCGAACTGGAGGCAAGTATTTTGTTGCAGACCGGCAGGATGGCGGCCGCGGGAGTGCTTCTGGGAGTCGCGGCTTCCTGGATGGCCGCGCGCGCGCTGAAAGGATTGTTGTTCGGCGTGACGTTCTCCGATCCCGCGAGCCTTGCCGGGGCGGCCCTCGTCCTCACCGCCGTAGCCGCAGTGGCCGGCTATGTCCCTGCGCGACGGGCTTCACGATTGAATCCCATCGACGCGCTTCGGTCGGAATAGGCCAACGCCGCGCACATGGGCGAGAGATCTTCTAATAAGGAAGGCGACTCCCCTGACTGCGTTCCGGTCCCCGACTCGAGAGAAAGGACGATACCGAGAGCGCGAAGGTCGCGAAGAAGAGGATGTAGAGGCCGCTCGTCGCTCTCGGCGCGATATCCAGGAATCCATACAGAAAGATTGTCGTTCCCAGGAACATCACGAGCGATATCCAGCCCACCAGCAATCCCTCGCCTGTCTGCCGTGCGGTCGCGACGCCCGCCGCCACGGCCGCCAGACTGGTCAGGACGGCGACCGGCAACAGACCATTCCGCATGCGCGCGGTGACGGGTAGCACGCTGAGCCAGTGCTGCTCGACCAGCGGCAGCCCCGCGCTCAGAAGGCTGAGGAAGATCTTGAGTGCCTGCATCATGAGTCTGGCTCATCTTATATGGCCGCCGCTGTTTCGCACAGCGGCGGATTGCAGGTGTCCCGGGCCGCGTTCGTGCCGATAAGCTTTCAAGGATCGTGAAGAAGATCTGCGGCTGGTGTCACGTCGTGCTGTACGAAAGCGAAGCGCCGGCGGACGGGATCGTCCACTCGATTTGCGCGCGCTGCATTACGAAAATCGACCAGCAGATCGACGCGTACAAACGGAACGTCGGCTCCGAGTACGCCGGACCATCCGAGCATCTTCGACGTCTGCGCCGACCCGCCGACGCACCACTCGACGACGAAAATACCGGGACCGAAGGCTGAGGCCGCAACGACGACCGCAGAGAGAGGCTACGGCGCGTCCGGGCCAACAGGGCGCCCGGCGCGCGAGTCGGTTGGCACTCCGTAAGTGTCTTTCCGTCAAGCAGTTGAAGGCCGAGGCGTTCGTCGTGTGCGGCAGCCGCCCGGATCGTGGAACAACGGGGCGAAGTCGAATATAATTTGACCTTCGTCCCGTGGATCGCTTCTACACCCCAACACACACCTGCCCCCACTGCGACAGCTCCAACGTTCATCCGATGGAGGAGCGCTCGTATGAGGCCGAAAGCGGCGTGACGTGGTACGAGTGCGCCGACTGCAAGCGGATCTCGCACCGCGAGAAACCGCCTTCCCACAGGCCGCCACCGCCGACGGATCACTCGCCAGAGGCGTGAGAGCGTCATCAGCGCTCGACGGCGCGACGACGACAGCCTGATGAGCAGAGATTGGGTGCCGCGCCTCAGTCTCGTGCTGCTGCTCCTGGCTGGTGGACTGGCCCTCGCCAAGGCCCTGGGGCAGGGACCGGCTCAGCTTCAGGCGGGGTACCAGATCAGCACTTCCTACGCGGCCGTGCTGGCGTACGAGGTACGGGGCCCCGCCCCTCACTGCCTTCATCTTTCTCGCCTGGATCCTGCTCGCCGCGGCCGGGCTGCGGCGCTTCAGCCAGCCGCTCGGTCGACGGTCCGCGCTCGTCGCCGTCGGGGTGGCGACACTGGCACTCCTCTGGACCGGTTTGAGCATGTTTCCGCAACTGTTCGTCGGCTATGAGCACCTCAAGAGCGCGACCGCGGGCGGCCAAGACTACCATCTCGGCATTCGAACGGCGCTGGACGGAGATTACTTCTTCGTCCTCACCCGGTGTTCACACTGGCGGCGCTGCACCGCCTACGGGGTGGCGCCCGTAAACGTGACGGAGCGCCGCGATTTGTCCAGTGTCCGCCTGGCGATCGAAGACGCGCCTGGCAGCGTCGTCATTCAGACGGCCAGCCGCACGATCCCGTTCAGACTTCCGTAGCGTCCTCCAACGGGACCGCGCCGGCCTCCAGAACGGCCTCAGCCGCGCGGGGTTGCCGTCTCCGTATAGCCGCCGGCGGGGCGTTTGCCGGTGAGCCCTCTGATCGCACACCACGCGGCCGGCAGGAGCACGAGCGAATACGTCAGCAGATGTCCGAAGCCGCTGTCAGGGCCCCAGGATTCGGTCGCCGCGTGGATGGCGTCGCTGTAGACGAGCAGGTGCTGCTCGGACATCTCGTGCACGCCCTGAATGGTGAGCTGCACGACGAAGACGAGGAGGAAGACAGCGGTCACCTGAAACAGCAGCGAGAGGTCGATACGGCGGCCGTATCGCGCCCAGGCCCAGGCGAGACCCGCCGCGCCGGCGATGCCCAGCAGCGCACCGGTGAACACGGACGGCACGCCGCGGAGCTGGATCAGCAGGAGAGCGGCCTCCATCCCTTCGCGGCTGACCATGAACAGGATGAAAAGAAAGACGCCGGACGCCGCCGCAAACCCCGCTTCCGACGCCGACGCTTGCAGGCGGCTCTCGATGTCGGCGCCGATGCGACGGCCCGCCCGCCACATGTGCACGACAAGCCACGTCACCGACACGGCCGCCACGATCGCGAGCGGACCTTCGAGCAGCTCCTGGTTCGCGGCGCGATAGAGGAGGGCGCCTCCGGCGACACTGACGCACAAGCCTGCGGCGATGCCCCACCGCGCCGCCGGCAGCAGCGCCTCGCGGCGCGTTCGGCGCAGGTAGGCGAGGCTGACCGCCACGATCAGGAAGCCCTCCAACCCCTCTCGAAGCGTGATGACGAATGCTTGAATCACGACATCTCTTCCTTTACTGAAGCGGGCCGCAGTTCTTCCTCGAGCTCGCGGCGCGCGCTCACAGCCGCCGGACGATTGGGCACGTCGCGCGGTCCGCGAGAGATACTATTACCAAGTGTTTGGCATGTCAAACACGTGCAGCATATGGTAAACCACTCGTATCTACGGACTGGCACCAGCGCCGGCCGGCGTAAGATATCTGTTTCAAAGGACGCATCATGATCGGCAAGCTCTTCGCGGCGGCGGCCATCGTTGCGGCCGGGACCTTGGCGCTCGCGGAACAGCAGCAGGGGCGCGCGCCCGGCGGCCGGGGACAGGCCGCGGCAGGTCCCGTGGGACGCGGCGGCCCCAATGTCGGCGGCGCGCTTGCCCCGATGCCGAATCCGAAGCGTCCAGGCCTCGCGCCGGGGGGCGCCGAGCTGGGGACGATTCGCGTCGCGGCCCAGGACGATCGGTACTGGTTCAAGTGGACCGTCGCGATCCCCGCAAATGCGCTGAAAGGGACGGTGATGGACGTCGCCGCACGCGCGAGCGCGCTGGCGGTTCCCGGCGTCGACGTGTCGAGCTCGGAGCAGGTCGCACTCGAGGTGCCGAAGCCGTTCGACTACCGGCTGAAGAAGGGTGAGCGTGCCGCGATCAACAACCGCCTGCTGGAGCTCGGCGAGCGCGTCGTGAATTATCGCGTGGCAGCGGTGCCGGCGGACGAAGCGGAGCGGCGCGCGATGTTCGAGTTCGCGAAGAACCTCGTCGGCTGGCCAATCCTCGTCGTCCCCGCGGAGGCGGCATCCAGCGCCGCCGATCTCGATCGGCTCGCCTCCGAGGCCGACATCTATGTGGCCGTCGAGAGCAAGACCGATCCGGCCCCGCTCGTCGCGGCGCTGGCCGGCCGAAGCGAACACGTGGGCATCGCCGCCAATGTGAGCGCCTGGCTGCGCAACGGAGTCTCGCCGGAACGGGCGATGGCCGCGGCTGGTCGGCGCCTGTTTTCGATCACGATTCCGGAGCCGGGCGCGAACCGGCTCGCGGTCGCCAACGTGCTCGTCGCGGCGTGGCAGCGCAAGATCAAGCCGCTGACGATCGCCATCGATGCCCCGGCCGGCGGGTCGGAGGCCGACCTCAAGAAGGCGCTGGACGCATTCGAGCAGGTGATGCTGCCGGTCATGGCGGAGCGCGTGCGGGAGGTGCTCGCGACGCCCGACGGACAGATTCGAAGCGCCGATCGGCTGTCGGCCGACGCACGGGCAAACGTGGAGGCGGCCGTCCCGCACGCGGCGCTCGCGGTGCCGAAGAAGCCGCGCAAGCTGCTCGTCACCGACATCAACATGTATTCGGGACACGGCACGATCGTGCACGGCAACTATCTGCTCGAGCAGATGGGGACGCTCACCGGCGCGTTCACGCCCACCTTCAGCAACGATCTCGCGATGCTGCAATACCCGAAGATCAAGGAATTCGACGCGATCTACCTGAACAACGTGTGCGGGATGGTCTACGACGATCCCGCGATTCGGGAAAGCCTGTTGCGCTACGTGCGCGAGGGCGGCGGCATCGGCGGACACCACGCGGTGACCTTCTTCAACAACAACTGGCCGGAGTTCGCGGACATGATGGGGGGCTGGGCCGGACTCCATCACGTCGAAGAGCAGTACATCAAGATAGACGACCCGAACAGCCCGCTGACGCGGAGCTTCGGCACCGAGAGCTTTCCGCACACGGACGAGTTCTACCAGTTTCCGATGTACGCGCCGTACTCGCGCGAGAAGCAGCACGTGCTGCTGAGCATCGACGTGGACAAGTCCGATCGCGCGAGCGCCGGGACCTTTTGTACCGGGTGCACACGGCCGGATCAGGACTACGGCGTCTCGTGGATCAAGGGTTACGGGAAGGGGCGGACGTTCTTCACCTCCATGGGCCACACGGAATCCTTCTACGAGGACCCGCGGTGGACCGCGCACCTGCTCGCCGGCATTCAGTACATCCTCGGGGACCTCGACGCGGACGCGACGCCGAGCGCCAGGCTGCCGAAGGCGCAGACCTCCAGCCGGAAATGACCGGCGCCCGCATTTCCGGAGCATGAGAAAGACAAGCAAGCTTTTCTTTATGTAAATAATACTTTACAAAAAGGTTGGTGACATTTACTATCCGTCCATGCCCACCCGCCTCATCGTCTCTGCCGTCCTCTTCGTCTCCACGTATGCCGCCGCGGCCGGATCCCAGAAGCTTCTCGTGCCTTTCGCAGTGGCGATGACGCTGGTTGTCATCGCCGCGCTTGCGTTCGCGTGGTTCATCGTCGAGGAGGTGCGGGTCATGCGCGGCCTCGACGAGCTTCAGCGGCGGATCCAGCTGGAGGCGCTGGCGATCGCGTATCCGCTGGCCATCCTCCTCCTCGCCGTGCTCGGGCTGCTGCAGCCGCTCGTGAGGCTCTCACCGGACGACTGGAGCTACCGGCACGCGTGGCCGTTCCTGACACTCTTCTACTTCGTCGGCCTGACGATCGCCGGCCGGCGGTACCGATGAAGAATCGCCTGAAGGTGCTGCGGGCGGAACGTGACTGGTCGCAGGCGGAACTTGCCAGGCGGCTGGGCGTTTCGCGTCAGACCGTCAACGCCGTCGAGATCGGCAAGTACGATCCGAGCCTGCCTCTCGCGTTCAGCATCGCGCGGCTCTTCTCGATGCGAATCGAGGAGGTCTTCATCGATGAGGCGGCTTCAGGTGAAGGACGATGAGCGCCTTCGTGTCAGACTGTCCTTCCACGGCATGCCCGCTCTCAACCTGACGGCCTACGTCGTCGCCGTCATCTTCTTCGCCACCCTCATCCGTTCGACGCTCGGGTTCGGCGAGGCCCTGGTTGCCGTTCCGCTCCTGGCGCTTCGGACGCCGGTGGAGGTCGCCGCGCCGCTGGCGGTGCTGGTGTCGATCGTCGTCGCAGGGGTCGTTGTCGTCCAGGACCGGCGCGGCATTCAGTTCCGGGCGGCCGCCGGGCTGATCGTTGCATCGCTCTTCGGCATACCGCTCGGCCTTCTCCTTCTCGCCCGCGCCGACGATCGGGTCGTCAAGCTGCTCCTGGGATCGGTGATCGTGGCCTTCTCGTTCTATTCACTTGCCATGAAGAGAGACCGGAGCCTGTCTCACGATCATGCCGGCTGGCTGATGGCCTGTGGGTTCTTCGCAGGGGTTCTCGGTGGCGCATACGGCATGAACGGACCCCCTCTGGCCGTCTACGGCGCCTTGCGGAAGTGGTCCCCCCAGCACTTTCGAGCGACGCTGCAGGCGTACTTCCTGCCGGTGAGCGTTGCCGGCCTGGTGGGCTACGCCTGCATCGGACTCTGGACGGCTGCCGTGACCCGGTATTTTCTCTGGTCCCTGCCGGGCGTGGCCGTCGCCACGCTCGCCGGGCGAGCCATCAACCAGCGAATGAAGGGCGAGGAGTTCGTTCGAGTCGTGTACGGCGGATTGCTGCTGACCGGTGCAGTGCTCGTCGTGCAAGCTCTGAGGCACGGAGCGGCCCCGGTGCGGTGATAGAATCCGCCCACCGATTCGCAGTGGCCCGCATGCCGCGGGAGGATCTGCTGCAGCGCGGCTAAATGGAGAACCAGGCAGGCGACGCGCTCGCGTTTCACGCATTGCGGGGGATGATCTTCGCTCTCGCTCTGGGCTGGGCGGCGCTCGCCTCTGGCGCTCCGCAATCCGGTCAGCCCCTTCAGGTTTCCGTTCCGCAGGACAATCCGCAGAGCCCGGACAAGGTGGCGCTGGGCGCCCAGTTGTACTTCGACACGCGCTTGTCGGGCGACGACAGCATCAGTTGCGCGACGTGCCACAGCCCGTCCACGGGATGGGCGAACCACCGGGCGACGGACATCGGCATCAAGGGGCAGGTGGGCAGCAGGAACTCCGGAACGATTCTCAACGCGGCATTCATGGAGTTCCAGTTCTGGGACGGACGCGCACGCTCGCTCGAGGCACAGGCTCTCGGTCCAATTCACAATCCCATCGAGATGGGCGAAACCACCGGGCACGTCATTCCCAAGCTCAACGCCGTCCCCGGCTACCGGACCCAATTTCGAACGGTCTTCGGCACCAATGTCACCGAGGACGGCATCGCGAAGGCGATCGCCGCCTTCGAGCGCACGGTGATTACCGGGTCGTCTCCGTACGACCGTTACCTGGCAGGCGAGAAGGGGGCGCTCGCGGCCGACGCTCGGCGCGGCCTGGCGGTGTTCTCCGGCAAGGGACGCTGCGTGCTCTGCCACGGCGGCCCGATGTTGTCGGATCGGTCGTTCCACAACCTGGGCGTCGGCATGAACCGGCCGAGCCCGGACATCGGACGCGAGGCGGTGACCAGGCTTTCGCGGGACCGGGGCCGGTTCAAGACGCCGAGCCTGCGCAACGTTGCCCTCACATGGCCCTATCTTCATGACGGATCGGCGGGGTCGCTCGACGACGTGCTCGATCTGTACGTGCGGGGAGGAGAGCCCAACCCGAACCTGGATCCGATGATCCGGCCCGTGCCACTGACCGGCGCGGAGCGAGCGGATCTGAAGGCGTTTCTCACGGCGCTCACCGGCACCCTGCCGCTCGTTCGAGAGCCTTCTTTGCCGCCAGGCGAACCGGGACGATGAGGATTCATCGGGCGGGATGCGGAGCACGCCGCGCCATGCCATGGATCGCGTGCGCCGTGTTGTCGGCCAGGATAGCGGCAGCACAGGCGCCGGCCGGCACGGAGCGGACAGGAGAAGAGGTCTTCAAGGCGGCGTGCGTCTCGTGCCACGGGTCCGACGGCAAGGGGCAGCCGGTGACGGTGCTCGGGTTCACCCCGCCCGACTCGTTCCCGGACTTCACGGACTGTCCGGTCTCGTCGGTCGAGCCCGATGACATGTGGCTCGCGGTCGTCCACCGTGGCGGCCGGGTGCGAGGTCTGAGCCACATCATGCCGGCGTTCGAAGACGTGCTCAGTGATGCTGAGATCGAGCGCGTCGTCCAGTACCTGCACGGCCTTTGCACCGAGCCCGGATGGCCCCGCGGCAACCTGAACTTTCCTCGTCCCTTCTTCACCGAGAAGGCGTTCCCCGAGAACGAGGCGGTGTTCACCATGTCCGCGGTGCGCAGCCATCCGAGCTCGTTTCAGACGCTGGCCACCTACGAGCGGCGCATCGGACGCCGCGCGCAGTACAAGATTGCCGGTCCCGTGACGCTGCAGCAAACCGATGCCGGCACCTGGAGCCGCGGCATCGGCGACACGAACGCCGCGTTCAAGTACACCCTGCTCGACAGCAACCGCCGCGGCTCGATCCTGTCGGCCGGCGGCGAGGTGACGCTTCCCACGGGGAAGGAGAGCGAGGGACTGGGCGGCGGCGTGACGATCTTCGAGGCCTTCGGACTCTTCGGCCAGGCCTTGCCGCACGAGTCGTTCGTGCAGGTGCACGCGGGGGCCGAGTGGCCCGCGGATCATGCCGTCGAGCCGAACTCCGTGTACTGGCGGACGGCCGTCGGCAAGACCGTGAGGCAGAACCGGTTCGGCCGCATGTGGACGCCGATGGTCGAGCTGCTCGCCGCGCGCGAGCTCGTTCCTGAGGCCGCCACCGAATGGGATGTCGTGCCGCAGATGCAGATCAGCCTCAGCGTCTTCCAGCACATCCGGGTGAACGTGGGCATGCGGCTGCCGGTGAACGAGCGCGAGGGGCGCAGCAAGTCGTTTCTCACCTACCTGCTCTGGGATTGGGGCGATGGCGGGTTGTTCGATCTCTGGAGGGCGCATTGACCGGCAGGCGGCTCTTGCTGCTCACCCTGGCCGCGATTGCCGTGGTCGTGCTGACGTTGGAACGGGCGTCACCGCGCGCGCAGCAGGCCCCGGCCATCGCGATGCACGTCGATCCCCGAATCGTGTTCAAGCCAGGCGGCGAATGCATGCCGTGTCACAACAGTCTCGTGTCGCCGTCGGGGGAAGACGTGTCGATTGGCACCCAGTGGCGGGCCTCGGTGATGGCCAACTCGGCTCGCGATCCCTACTGGCAGGCGGGTGTCCGTCGCGAAACCATCGATCATCCGACGGCGGCCGCCGACATCGAGGACGAATGCTCGATCTGCCACATGCCGATGGCCCGGGCCCTCGCGCATGCGGCCGGGCGCAAGGGCCAGGTCTTCGCGCATCTGCCGGTCGTCGACCGCGACGGCCCGCAGGATCTGCTGGCGCACGACGGCGTGTCGTGCACGCTCTGCCACCAGATTTCGAGCGAGAAGCTCGGCACGCCCGAGAGTCTCGTGGGCCGGTTCGTCATCGCCGGACCGCAGTCGACGCCGCGTCCCGTCTACGGCCCCTTCACGCTGCCCGATGGGCTGAAGACGGTCATGCGGTCGTCGGCCGAGTTTCAACCGACGCTCGGGGCCCACATCCGGACGGCGGAGCTCTGCGCGACCTGTCACACGCTGATCACCAAGGCGCTCGACGCGCAAGGCCGGGTGATCGGCGAGCTGCCCGAGCAGGTGATGTACCAGGAATGGCAGCACAGCGCGTTCGCGGACGAACAGCGGACCTGCCAGTCGTGCCACATGCCGGTCGTCGACGGCCCGATGCCGGTCTCATCGGTCCTCAGCGATCCGCGCGACGGGCTGTTCCGCCATGTGTTCGTCGGGGGCAACTTCTTCCTGCTGCGGCTGCTGAACCGGTTCCGTCTCGATCTCGGCGTGTCGGCGCCATCGGCCGAGCTCGACGCGTCGGCCGCCCGCACGGTGAGGAATCTGCAGACCGAGACCGCCACGCTGGCCATGAGCCCTCCCTCGGTGGCCGGCGGCCGACTGGTGTTCGACCTCGCAGTTCAGAACGTGACCGGCCACAAATTCCCGACCGGGTATCCGGCCCGCCGGGCCTGGCTGCACGTGACCGTGCGGAGCGGCGATGGCGGGGTCGTCTTCGCATCCGGAGCGGTCGCGCCGGACGGTTCGATCGAGGGCAACGACAACGATGCCGACGCGCTGAAGTTCGAGCCGCACTACCCGGAGATCGACCGGCCCGACCAGGTGCAGATCTACGAGTCGATCATGGGCGATCCGGGCGGACGGCCGACGACGGGGCTGTTGACCGCCGTCGGCTATCTCAAGGACAACCGGCTGCTGCCGCGCGGCTTCGACAAGGCGACCGCGCCGGACTGGGTCAAGGTCGTCGGCGGGGCGCGCGAGGACCCGGAATTTGCGGCGGGTGGTGATCGCGTCCGCTACTCGGTGGACGTGACCGGCCGGGAGGGGCCGTTCACCATCGACGCGGAGCTGCGGTTCCAGCCGATCGGCTTTCGATGGGCCCACAATCTGAGCCCGTATAACGCGATGGAGACCGAGCGCTTCGTCCGCTACTACGCGGCAACCAGTGCGGCCTCGTCGGTGGCCGTGGCGGAGGCGAGCCGCCGGACGCCGCAATGAGGGAGCTCACCTCGTCGCGGCGGACGCAGCGCCGCTCACCATGTAGGCAATCAACTCCGCGGGAAATCCGGGGCCGCTGATGGCGATGACCAGGTACTGCCTGCCGTTCAACATGTACGTCATCGGCGTGCCCGTCTGCGGCGCCGGCATGAAGATCTGTCCCAGCTCCTTCCCGGTCGCCTTGTCGTAGGCGTACAGCCGTCCTCCACGCTGACCCGACGCCAGGGTCGTGAAGCCCCGCTCACCCGAAACGACGAGCGTCCTGGTGGTGAGCGTGCCGATCGGCCCGATTCGCCCCGTGCGCGGAATCGTGACGCCCTTCAACATCGGGTGGTTCTTCACCGCGTCGATCGTTTCACCGTGAGGGATCTGCCAGACGATTTCCCCCTTGTTCAGATCGATCGCGGTGATTCGCCCCCATGGCGGTTTCACGAAGGGCAGCCCCTTGACGGTGATGGCGCACGGCATTTCGGCGCATCCGGGGCCGCCGGCACCGGTGATGTCGCTGATGTCGTCGCCGCCGCCGGGGTTGTTGATGTAATTCATGTCTGAGCGTTTTGGGTCGTGCACCAGGCCGATGAGCCGTGTCAGCGTGTTGGAGAAGACATACAGGATGCCCGTTTCGGGATCGTAGGAGCCGCCTGGCCAGTTCGCGCCGTTCGGCACGTACGCCATGCCTACCTTGCCCCCGTCACCTCGGACGATTGGCGGCGTGAACAGCGGCCCGAGCTTGATTCTGGCCGCAACCTTCAGGGCCTCGTCGTGAATCTCGGGCGTGAAGTCGATCAGGTCCTTTTCCTGAATGCCCTGCAGCTCGAATGGCGGTGGCTTGGTGGGGAATGGCTGCGTGGGACTCGATTTCTCACCAGGAACGGTGGATTGCTCCACCGGCCTCTCCTCGATCGGCCACACCGGTTTCCCCGTCTCTCGGTCGAACACGTAGAGAAAACCCTGCTTGGTGGCCTCGGCGACCGCCTTGATGCGCCGGCCGTCCACCGTGATGTCCGCCAGGATGGGCGCCGGGGGCGAATCGTAGTCCCAGATGCCGTGGTGCACCATCTGGAAATGCCACCTGCGCCGGCCCGTGTCCAGATCGAGAGCCACCAGCGATTCGGTGAACAGCGTGTTTCCGGGGCGGTGACCGCCGTAGTAGTCGCCGGTTGCGAGCTCCACGGGCAGGTAGACGAGCCCGAGCTCCTCGTCGACCGAAATCGGCCCCCAGACGCCGGTATTGCCCGAGTACGCCCAGGAATCGTCCTGCCACGTCTCGTTGCCGAACTCGCCCGGCTGCGGGATGGTGTGGAAGATCCAGAGCCGCTTCCCGGTCCTGGCGTCGAAGCCGCGCACGTAGCCTTTCGCGTTCGCCTTGCTTCGCGGCGCGTTGCCGCCGGAATGCGCGGCCCCGACGATCACGACGTTTCTGGCCACGGTCGGCCCCGTGTTCAAGGCGATCTCTCCCGTGACCGGATCGAGAATCTGGTCGTCGTTCTGCTTCAGATCGACGATCCCGTTCTGGCCGAATTCCCTGATCGGGATCCCCGTCTTGGCATCGAGCGCCACGAGCTGATACCCGGTGGTCACCATGTAGATGCGTTCGTCGCCGCGGCCGTCGGTCCAGTAGGCGACGTTGCGGCCTGACAGCTGCCGCGCCGCCGCGGCGGCCCGCTTCCCCTCGTCCGGGCGGTACACCCAGAGCAGCTCGCCTGTCGCCGCGTCGATCGCGACGGCCGTGCGCCTCGAGCCCGCCGTCGAATAGAGGACGCCGTTGATCATCAGCGGCGTGGACTGCAGGTTGAAGTCGGGCCGCACGCCGAACACGTCGGTCTTGAATCGCCAGGCGATCCTGAGCTGGCTGAAGTTCTGCGCGTTGATCTGATCGAGCGGAGAGTACCGGTTGCTCCTCAGATCGCCGCCGTAGGTGCGCCACTCGACCATCCTGGTGTCGGCCTGGCCATAGACGGCGGCGGCGATGCTTGCGGCAGCGGCCATCACGGTCAGCGTGAACCACGTCGCTCTCCTGAACATTGGTCTCCCTCGTCAGAGTGGTCGAACGCGTGACTGCAGAGTTCGGCGCGGAACTCTACGCCGGAACCGGCAACAGGGGCAAGGTGAATCGCGGAGCCGCGACAATTTGGGACACGTGTCGATCGCGAGGCCTATACTGTGAGTCCATGAAGCTCGCGCTTGCAGTCGTCCTGGCGGTCGCGTGTGCCGCACGGGCGAACGCTCAATCGTTTCCGGAGGGACCCGGCAAAGAGGTTCTCGAGATGCAGTGCGGCGTCTGCCACGGTCCCGAACAGGTGGTGAGCGGCGGCGGACGGTCGATCGATGAGTGGCGCGACGTGATTCGCGAGATGGTCGACATGGGCGCCGAGCTGACACGCGAGCAGGCGCAGACGCTCGCGGCCTACCTCGCGAAGAACTGGCCGTCGAAGGACGGGCCGCCGGCGGCCGTTGCTTCAGCCGCGCCGGTGAGCTTCAGGGAGTGGGAACTGCCGACCCCGGCGTCGCGTCCGAGCGATGCGCTTGCGGCGGCCGACGGGTCCATCTGGTTTGCGGCAATGGACGCGAACGCGCTCGGACGCTTCGATCCGGCCACGGAGCAGTTCAAGGAATTTGCCCTGAAGACGCCGATGTCGGGCCCGCACCGGCTGGCGGAGGACGAGGCCGGCGGCATCTGGTTCACCGCCAACACGAAAGGGTACATCGGCAGGCTCGACCCCCGCACGGGCGAGATCGACGAGTACCCCGTGCCGGATGCCCCGGCGTCCGGGCCGCACTCGTTGATCTTCGATCGGACGGGCAGCCTCTGGTTGACGCTGCAGAACGCGAACCAGGTGGGACGGTTCATCCCTTCTTCGGGGGCGTTGACGCTGCGCGATTCGCCGACGCCTCAGTCGCTGCCCTGCGCCATGGCGGTGAGCTCGACAGGCGTCCCGTTCTACGCGGAGTGCGGCGCGAACAAGATCGCGAGCATCGATCCGCAGTCGATGGTGATTCGCGAGTGGACCCTGCCAGACCCGGCCTCGCGTCCGCGGGCGATCGAAATGGACGGCAGCGATACGATCTGGTACTCGGATTATTCGAGGGGCTTCCTCGGCCGGCTCGACCCGGCCACCGGAAAGGTGAGCGAGTGGCCCTCGCCCGGTGGCAGCGCGTCGCAGCCGGAGGGAATGGCGATTGCCGGCGGCATCGTCTGGTACACCGAGTCGGGCGCCAATTC
Organism: Vicinamibacterales bacterium; assembly: GCA_963738315.1. Classification (GTDB taxonomy): domain Bacteria; phylum Acidobacteriota; class Vicinamibacteria; order Vicinamibacterales; family JAMQPK01; genus JAMQPK01. The sequence goes on from CAVTVT010000003.1 coordinate 26,776, forward strand.
AGGCACCCTCGTTCGCTTCGATCCGCAGACCGGGTCGTTCCAGACCTGGAAGATTCCCTCCGGCGGCAGCGTGCCGGACATGAGCGTTACGGGCGACGGCCGTCTCGTGCTGCCGGAAAGCGGCTCGAACAAGATCGCGGTCGTGGAGATCGCGAAGTAGCGTCCCGCTCGTGCCGGACCATCGCGTTCCACCATCAAGCCATCGCATTCCGTCATCAATGGAGCACCGGCATGCCGTCGCGCGTCGATGATCTGCTCGAACGTCTTGCCAGGCTGGAACGCGAGCTCGAGAGCGAACTCGACAGGAGGCGGGCAGATTGGCGGTACCGGGTCGAGGCCGGCCGCGTGCGCTTCGAGCGCGAAGTGCGCCTGGCGCATCGGCGTCTGAAGCAGAGCGTTCCGCGGTTCCTGCGCGAGAGCCGCCTGCTCAATCTGCTGACGGCGCCGGTCGTCTATTCCATGGTCATTCCCATCGCACTGCTCGACGCCTGGATCAGTCTCTATCAGGCCGTCTGCTTTCGGGCCTATGGCGTCGCGCGTGTCAGGCGATCCGCATACATCACGATCGATCGCCAGCATCTCGCGTACCTCAACTGGATCGAAAAGCTGAATTGCGTGTACTGCGGCTACGCCAACGGCGTCTTCGCGTACGTGCGCGAGGTGGCCGGCCGCACGGAACAGTACCTGGTGCCCCATTCGGCACGCCAGGCGCGTCCGTGCCCCGCACGCGCACTACCGTGATTTCGTCGAGTATGGCGACGCCGAAGGCTATCGGCACCGGCTGATCCCGCTCCGGAACGCGCTCGGCGACGAGCGCCCGGACAACACCGACGCTCCGCGCCGCTGAAAACCGGGAGGAAGCACGCCCGGTCGCCATTCCGCAGGCCTTCGGCTATGATGCTCTCCCCGACCGGCGATCAGGAGGCGATCATGTTCGACCACTGGAGATTTTCACTCGTCGTCGCGGTCCTCGTCGCGTGTCCCGCCATCGTTGTCATGACCGCGCAGCAGCCGCCTCCCGCGGCGCCGGCGAGCGAATACACCGTGGAGCAGGCCGAGCGGGGCCGCGCCGCCTATGAAGCGAACTGCGCCGGATGCCACGGTCCGAATCTCGACGACGGTTCGAGCGACGCGCCGCCCATCACCGGCGTGAACTTCGTCACCTTCTGGGGATCGCGGCCGGTCCACGATCTGTTCGACTACATCATGAACAACATGCCGCCGACCTCGCCTGGGGGCCTCGGCGATGAGATGACGGTGAACGTGATCGCGTACATCCTGCAGCGGATGGGCGATCCCGCGGGACGGACGCCGCTGGCGGCCACCTCGACGACCGCCCTGAACGCGGTGGGCGGCGGTCGTGCCGCCGGCGGAGGAGGCGACGCGCGATCTGACGTCAGCGGAAGCACCGGCCTTGTCTTCGGGGCCGGCACCGGAGCGGGCGGCACCGGCCATGGCGGCGCCGTCGGCGAGCTGCGGGGCGTGACCGTGCACGGTGAAGTGAAGAACTTGGTTCCCGTGACCTTCGAGATGCTGAAGAACCCGCCCGCGAGCGACTGGCTGGTCTTCCGTGGCAACTATCAGGGCTGGAGCTACAGCTCGCTCGACCAGATCAACCGCACCAACGTCCAGAGCCTGAAGCTCGCGTGGGAATGGGCGATGAACGATTCCGGGACGAACGAGACCTCTCCCATCGTCCACGACGGCATCCTGTATCTGGCCAGCCCCAGCCACATCGTCCAGGCGCTGAACGCGAAGACGGGCGACCTCATCTGGGAGACGCGCGCCGGCCCGTATCAGGCGCCCGGCGGCAGCGGCAGCCCGATCCGCAGCATCGGCATCATGGGCGACAAGATCCTGCTGCCCGCGAACAACGCGCATGCGGTCGGAATCAACGCGCGCAACGGCCAGATCCTGTGGGACACGCCGCTGTCGGACGTGGCCGGCCACGCCACGACCAGCGGCACCATCGTCATCGGCGACAAGATGCTCCAGGGGATGACCGGCTGCGGGCCGCGTCAGACCGATGGCTGCTACATCAGCGCGATCGACGTGAACACCGGCCAGCGCCTGTGGCGGTTCCAGACGCGCGCTCGAACCGGTCCCGAGGCAAATACCTGGGGAACCCTTCCGATGGAGCAGCGCGGAGGCGGCGAAACGTGGATCGCCGGCACCTACGATCCCGAGCTGAATCTGACGTACTGGGGCACCGCGCAGGCCAAGCCGTGGAGCTTCATGAATCGCGGCACGGCGCTCAACGACCGGCTGCTCTACACGAGCTCGACCGTCGCGCTCAATCCCGACGACGGCGCGCTGAAGTGGTACCACCAGTTCGCGCCGGGCGAGAGCTTCGATCTGGACGAGGTGTTCGAGCGCGTCCTGGTCGACATCGGCAATCAGAAAGTGGTGTTCAACGCGGGCAAGCCAGGAATCCTGTGGAAGATGGACCGCAAGACCGGCGAGTTCCTCGGCTACAAGGAGATGGTCAAGCAGACCGTCTGGGAACACATCGATCCGAAGACAGGCACCCCGACCTACCGCCCGGATGCGTACAAGATGCAGTACGACAAGCCAATCAACGTTTGTCCCAGCACGCAGGGCGGCAAGAACTGGGGCGCGATGAGCTACAACCAGCCGACCGGCCTGCTCATCGTCCCGCTCAACCAGTCGTGCATGGACTGGTACGTGCGCAAGACCGTGAACGGCGGCAACGGCGCGGCCCGGCGCTTCCTCGCGATGCCCGGCACCGACGGCAACGTGGGCAAGCTGGCGGCCTTCGACGTCAAGACCATGGAGCAGGTCTGGAGCCACGAGCAGCGGGCGGCACTGCTCGGCGGCGTGATCTCGACGGCGGGCGGCATCGCGGTCGTCGGCGACCTCGATCGGTACGTGCGCGCGTACAACGTCAAGACCGGCAAGGTGCTGTGGGAGTCACGGCTCGGCACCTCGGTGCAGGGATTCCCGATCACCTACAGCGTGGACGGCAAGCAGTACATCGCCGTCCTCACGGGCCTGGGCGGCGGCAGCCCGCGGAACGCGCCGGCGGCCATCGAGCCGGAAATCAAGATCCCGCAGGCGGGACAGGCGCTCTACGTGTTCACGCTGCCGGAGGCACCGAAGTAGCGTTCTTCCTGGGTGGCAGATTCATCAATCCATCCAATATCGCGACACGGCGCGATCGGCGACCCCGCACGTTCGGCAGCCGGAATCACGCGCATATTCATCCAACCGACGATGGTAGGATTGTTGCGCGCAGTCCTGATATGGACTCTGAGACGAAAGAAGAATTTGCCGCCCTTCGAAAAGACCTGAGAGATATCGACGGGCGAGTCGGAAACCTCGAGAGCCGCATCGGCGGTCTCGAGGTCCGCGTCGGCCACCTCGACGTCCGCATCGGCCAGCTCGAGGTCCGCGTCGGCCAGCTCGACGTCCGCGTGGGCCAGCTCGAGGTCCGCGTGGGCCAGCTCGAGGTCCGCGTCGGTGACCTCGAGGTCCGGGTGCGCGAGGAAGCCGTCGCGACACGCCGGCACTTCGACGTCGTCGCCGAGAGCCTGCGCGACGGCATCCGGATCATCGCTGAAGGAGTGATCGCACTCGACGCGAAGATCGAGGCAATGCGGCAGATCTGAGCCGCCCGGTTCCTCGCGTGGCCAGCTACGGCAGCGCGAACGCGATGTAGCTCTTCGAGATTGCAGGTGGGTGCACGCCACCAGGCGCAAGCCGTCCGCCGGCGGGAAACGCGTTGCCGCCCGAGACGGCGAACAGGATGTACTCGCGTCCGTTGGCCTCGTACACCGCCGGGACACCGAGCGAGCCGTTCGGCAGATCCTTGGTCGAGATCACCTTTCCGGTCTCTTTGTCGAGAGCGTAGAGCTTCGAGTCGTTTCCAGCGAAGAGGATCAGCCCGCCCGCCGTCACGACGAATCCGCTCTTGGGGTAGACGTTTCCTCTCAGGGTCTTGCTGGGACCCGCCTGCGGCAGATCGCCGTACGGCGTCTTCCACATGATCCTGCCGGTGTTGAGATCGTAGGCCGTGAGGGTGCTCCAGGGAGGCGTGATCACGTACGGCTCGTTGCCGTAGCCGGTCTTGTAACGCGAGGGCGGCGGGTTCACGTCGTCCGGGTATCCGGCTCGCTGCGCAGCACGGCCAGCGCGAGCGCCGCCTGAGGAGCCGCGGACCCGGCCGGGGCGGATTCGGGTGCGGCGAGGAACGCCAGGAGATCGTCCAGCAGCGGCGCCGCGATCGCCGGAAACGGGGGCATGCCGCCGCGTCCGTTCACGATCGTGATGCGCGTCGCGTCCTTGCCGAGCCGGCCCATCACGTCGTCGATTTGCGGGCCGCGGTCGCCTTTCAAGTCAGGACCGTGACAGCTCTGACAGCTCTGCTCGTAGACGGCGCGGCCGCGCTGCTCGGCCGTGGCGCTGGCCGCCGCGGCGGCCCCGGTGCGCGCCGCCGGCTTGGGCCGGTCCGGAATGGTGTTGCCGGCATTGTCCGCGATGGATTCGCCAGCCGGCACCAGCTTCATGATCGACGGCATGTCCTTCGACAACACGTACACCGTGCCCTTGGCCGCATCCGCGCCGGTGCTGAAGAACAGCGCGCCGCCGTTGACGCTGGGGAGCTGGATGGTGTCGACGAAGCCGAGCGGCGTGTAGAAGCCGGTGCGCGCCCTGGAGAGCCGCGCCTTCCAGCGTGGAATCTCTTCGGGCGTCATGAACGCGGTGTACATGTCCTCCACGGTCATGCCCTGCCGCGCAAACGGCGGTACGACGGTAGGGAAGGGCTGCGTGGGCGAGGTGACCTCGCCGGGAACCTCCGACTGCGGCACAGGCCGCTCTTCGATGGGCCAGAGCGGCATGCCGCTCACGCGATCGAACACGTAGAGGAAGCCGTTCTTCGACGCCAGCGCCACGGCGTCCACCGTCCGTCCCTCGTGGTTGACGGTCACCAGCTGCGGCGCCGCGTCCGGGTCGTAGTCCCAGACGTCGTGGTGGACGGTCTGGAAGTGCCAGAGATATCGGCCCGTGCGGGCATCGAGCGCAAGCAGGCAGTCGGCGAAGAGGTTGTCACCTGGCCGGTCGCCGCCGTACAGCTCGTATTTCGCCGATGCGGTGGGCAGGTAGACGATGCCCCGCTTCTCGTCCACCGTGATCTCGCCCCAGACGTCCACGCCGCCCATATATGTGTATGCGTCCCTGGGCCACGTGTCGTACCCGAATTCGCCCGGGCGGGGAATCGTGTGAAAGACCCAGACCAGCTCACCCGTCCGCGCGTCGAAGGCGCGGACGTCGCCGGGAGGGGCCAGGTAGCCTTCGCCGGTGGCGCTGCCGAGAATGATGAGGTTCTCGAAAATCCGCCCGGCGCTTCGGGATGCGAGCGGCCGCGTCGTCCGGTCGATGCCCGTCGTCAGGTTCAGCCTGCCGCGATCGGCGAACGAGTCCACCAGCGCGCCGGTACGCGCGTCGATCGCGTGCAGAAAGCCTGCGGCCGTGACGAAGATCCGGCGGTCGGAGCCGTCCGGGCTCTCCCAGTAGTTGGCGCCGCGCTGACCCGAAATGCCGCTGTACAACCCCGTTCCCCGGGGAACTCGTGTACCCACAGCTCCTTGCCCGTCGTCGCGTCCAACGCGACGAGCGAGCCCTGCTTCGCGGCGAGGAAGGCGACGTTGTGCACCACGAGCGGACTGAACGTGTAGCTCAGCTCGTCTCCCGTCGGATAGCTCCAGGCCGCCTGCAGCTTGTCCACATTTCGGGTGTTGATCTGCGTCAGCGCCGAGTAGTGGGAGCTGTCGGCGCCGCCGAGGTAATCCTTCCAGTCCGCTCCGGCGGGGGGCGAAGGCGCCGCCGTGGCTGCCTTCCGTGCGCCGCCCATCTGATTCCAGAAAATGAAGGTGCCCTTCGGCGACGAGACGGCGATGTCGGGAGCGCCGTCGCCATTCAGATCTCTCGCGATGAACTGCGAGCCGACGCCGGAACGGTTGTGGATCAACTCGGGCACGAACTCGGCGCCCCCCGGCGCTTTCGGGTTGCGCACCGTGCGGTACCAATAGAGGACGGCCGGGCCGTAGGGATCGGGATCGAGGTGGCTCTCGAGGTGCGAATAGAGGCGCTTGCCCACGATCATGTCCGGTACGCCGTCACCGTCCATGTCGGCGAAGGCTGCGCCGTGCGGCTCGGAGAACGCCACGCCGCCGGCGTTCTTCGTGCTCAGAATCTCCCATGATGTCGTGGCGGACGAACGAGATGGCGCCGCGGGAGTCACGCTTCTGCTCGAACCACGCGAGCCCCCAGCCGTGAGCGGCGATGGCCGTGACGACGTCGCTCCGCCCATCGCCATTCACGTCGTAGACGCCCATCTCGGCCCCACCTGTGCCGAACGACTCCGGATGGAACGTCCAGGCCGCCCCGGCGGCGGCGCCGGCCGGCTGTTCCCACCAGCCCCGGCTGTTGACGAGGTCGATGCGGCCGTCGCCGTTGATATCGCCGGCGCCCATTCCATGCGGGGCGGCAAGTCCCGGCTGCGAGATCTTGTGCACTTTCCAGGGCGCCGTGGGATTGGCGCGGTCCGGGGCCGCGTACGACATCACCGCGCCCGGGCCCGTGAACACCACGTCGGGTCTGTCGTCGCCGTCGATGTCGCGGAAGAGCTCGATTTCCGACGTGGCGTCGGGCACGACGGCGTAGCGATCCCACCGGCGGGACTCGCCCCTGGGATTGACGTAGAGATAGACGGGCCTTGAATCGACGACGACGATGTCGTCCCAGCCGTCGCCGGTGTAGTCGTACGAGAAGTACACCATGCCCTGCGGGAAGTTGTTGCGGGGACTGTACGTGCGGGCTGAGGTGAACTCGTGGCGCTCCGTGTAGTCGGGTCCGAGGAAGTAGAAGGGCCCCGCCACCACGTCGGGCACGCAATCCCGGTTGATGTCGCCCGCCGTGCTGCCCCAGGAGTAGAAGAAGTCGTCGAGGCGCTGGAGGCGGAAGTGCGCGGAGATCTGCTCCGCCGGCTCGATCTTGCGGTTCAAATCCTTCACGGACACTTCCCGGAACTTCACGCTGCCGGTTCCTTCGACGTGGAGCGCGATGGGGCCGTACCCCATCATGCGATCGGTCGTCGCCGCCGGTGGAAGCAGGCGGCGGCCGTTCGCGGTGATCCACACCATGTCGGCGTCGACGATCATTTCGACGGTGTTCCACGCGTCCGGCTGGAGCGCGGGCGCCGGGGGCGCACCCCGGCCGCCGGCGGGCGGGGCCGCGGGCGCGGGGCGCGCGGCGGCTTCGGCCTGCTGTTCTGCGAGCGTCGGTGCGAGCTTCGAGAATCCCGGCACGTGCGCCTGGCCGTTGGTCCATGCTCCGGTGGCGATGCGCGCGAACTGGACGGTCGCCCGCTCGAGGCGAGCCCGGCTCAGGATCTTTCCCTCGGGACCCACGGACGCGTCATACGGCTCGACGTCGCCCTCTTTGAGCGACACGTAGACGCCCTTGAGGCCGCCGTCCCGCGATTTTTCGGCGCGCAGCAGCACCCCCGCGTCGCACGGGCCGGTGCAGCGGAACTCGGCGTAGAACTCGACGTCCTGATAGCTCTTGTCGAGGACCAGCCAGCCGCCGCTGCCGCCGCGCGGCGTCCCGCTGATGGCGCCGTTCGTCGCGCGCCAGTCTGCCGCGCCGACCGTGTGCCACCCGCTGAGGGACGAACCTCGAAACAGCAGGTCAGGAACGAAATCGCTCGTGGCGGCGAACACGACCGAGAGCAGGAATGGGGCAGCGAGGAGGATGGCGGCGGGAGTTTTCTTGGACGTAAAGTCCTCCCTCGAGGAGCGCTGCCGTTACGGCAGCGCGAACACGAACAGCGACAGCCCGGCGATCACCGCCACGTACTGCTTGCCGTTCACCGCGAACGTCATCGGATTCTGCCGAATCTGCGCGCCGAGGTTCGACTTCCAGAGCAGCGTCCCGGTGCGCGCGTCGAGGATGTGCAGGTACCCTTCACGTCCCCCGGTGATGAGCAGATCGGAGGCCGTGGTCACGATGCCGCTGTCGCTGACATCGGTCAGGTTGAACTTCCATTTCGGATCGCCCGTGACGGGATCGACGGCCATGATCGCGCCGTGGCCGGCGGCATCGGTCCAGTTGTTGATGGGGCCGCGAATCAGGCCCTGGATCGCCGGTGCGCCGGGAATCGGTTTCGTCGGGTCGTTGGCGGTCGGCACGAAGGGCTGGTTGGCGCCGCCGGTGAAGCTTCGCCCCTCCTGATACTCGAGCGGCGCCGCCGCGAAGAGCTGCCCCTGATTCTCCCAGGCGGAGAAATAAATGAGCTCGGTGCGCGGGCTGTAGGACGGCGAGTACCAGTTGGTGCCCCCCTGCACGGCGGGGTAGGTGGGCATCCCCGCCGGCTGGGGCGTCTGAATCGGACGGCCGTTGGCGTCGAACCCGCTCATCCAGTTGACATGAACGAACGGCTTGCCGAGGAGGAACTTGCCGGTGATCCGATCGAGCGTGTAGAAGTTCCCGTTGCGATTCGCCCACAGCAGCGCCTTGACCGGCGCGTTCCGGAACGTGATGTCGGCGAGCACCGGCACCTGCACCGAGTCGTAGTCGTAGCGATCGTGCGGGGTGAACTGGTAGTGCCACTTCAGCGCGCCGGTGTCGGCGTCGAGCGCCACGACGCTGGCCGTGTACAGGTTGTCACCCGGCCGCTGTTCGTGCGCGTAGTCGGGCCCGACGTTGCCGGTCCCCCAGTACGTGAGGTTCGATTCGGGATCGTAGGCGCCGGTCACCCAGACCGATCCGCCGCCGTGCTTCCAGGCGTCGGGATCGCAGAACGAGGCGCTGTTCGGCGGGCACGGCTCCCACGTCTCGTGCCCCGGCTCCCCGGGCGCGGGAATCGTGTAGAACCGCCACGCCTCTTTGCCGGTCCTGGCGTCGTACGCCGCGACGAAGCCCCGGATACCGTATTCGCCTCCGCCCACGCCAATGACGACTTTGTCCTTCACGACGAGCGGCGAGACCGTGATCGAGTAGCCGGACTTGCTCTCGGCCACGGCCGTGTTCCAGATCAGCTTGCCGCTTCTCGCGTCGAGCGCGACGACGTGCCCGTCGAGCGTGCCCATGAACAGCGTCTCGCCGAGGACGGCGACGCCCCGGTTGTTCGACCCGCAGCAGACGACCAGATCCGGCGAGTTGTTGTACCGGTACATCCAGAACGCCCGGCCGGTGGCGGCATCGAGCGCCACGACGTCGTTCGGGCGCTGCGTGAGGTACATGATGCCGTCGACGACGATGGGCGTCGCCTGCCAGCTGCCGGCCACCGGCGACTGGTACACCCAGGCGAGGCTCAGGTTCTTGACGTTGCCGGGCGTGAGCTCCGTCAGCCCGCTGAAGCGGTGGTTCGCGTAGTCGCCGCCGTACGTGAGCCAGTTCTGCGGCTCCTTCGACGCGCTCAGCAGGCGTTCGTAGGTGACCGTGCTCTGGGCCTGCAGCTGGTACGACGCGAGACCCGCCGCCAGCGCCAGCGCGGCGAACATCGTTCGGCGTGACATGGACGTTACCGCCCTTTCAGCGAAAGCAGATACGAGACGACGTCGGCCAGTTCCTGCGACGTCAACTCCTGTTCGTACGACGGCATCGGCGAGACGGTCGAGATGCGGTACTCCCGCAGGTCGGCCTTGCCGATCGATATCAGCCGGCCTTCGCCGTCCGCGAGCTGTACGGTGAAGGTGTCCTCGTTCAGCCGCCGGCCGTCGATGACCCGCCCGCCCTTGGTGACGATGTGGACGGGACGGTTGATCGGCATCATCTGGCTCGTCGGGTCGCGCAGCGACCGCTCGAGCTGGCCGGCGCTGCGCAGGGCCCCGATGTCGCTCAGGTCGGGGGCCTTCCGGCTGCCGGCGTTGTTCACGCGGTGGCAGCTCAGGCACGCCCCCTTGCCGTCGACCACACTTCTGCCGCGCGACGGATCGCCGCCGATGGCCGAGCCGCGGTCGAACGTGTTCATGTTGCGGAGGTACGCCACGAGACCGGTCAATTCGGCCTGGTCGAAGTCGAACGCGGGCATGCCGGCGTTCGGGAACCCGGTGGTGATGACCGTGCGGAGCTGCGGGTCGGTAACGGCGTTCTTGAACGTGCCGCTTCGCAGGTTGACGCCCGCCACGCCGTCGCCGTTCTCCCCGTGGCAGGCGGTGCACTGCTCGGTGAACAGTCGCGCGCCGTACTCGATGTCGGCGCGCGGGTACTGCTCGGGATGCCCCTGCGGGGCGGCGTTCTGCGCGAGCAGCGCACCAGACCCGGCACAGGCGAGCGCCAGGAAGACACCAAAGACTCTTGTCACGGATTCAGGGTCCCGGAGTTTATCTCCGCCAGGCGTGCCGCGGCAAGAAGATCCGACAGAGCCCGCGCGAGCCCCGGCGCGGCTGGACGCGCGCCGAGACCTGGGTATAGAGTGGCGGCGCTCACGTCAATTTCCCGAGGGCCTCAATGTCGATCGAGCGGCTCGCGTCGGCGTTCGACGATCTCGTTCCGGCCGACGCCCGCGTCGAGAAGCTCGCGGGCGGCTTCCTTTTCACCGAAGGGCCCCTCTGGCGTCCGGCCGGCGTCCTCTGGTTCAGCGATCTCGTCGGGAACGTCGTCCGGCAGTGGTCACCGGATGGTCGAGTTGTCGAAATCCTGAGGCCGGGAGGCTACGACGGCAACAGCCTGCCGCCGGGCGCCTTCGTCGGTCCCAACGGCATGACCGCCGGGCCGGGAGGCAGCGTGCTGCTCTGCCAGCACGGCAATCGCCGCATCGTGCGCATCGGGCCCGCGGGAGATGTGGCGGTCGTCGTCGACCGGTTCGAAGGCAGGAGATTGAACGCCCCGAACGACCTCGTCTTCCGATCGGATGGATCGCTGTACTTCACCGACCCTCCCTACGGGCTGCCGCTGGGGGACGAGGATCCCGCCAAGGAGCTGCCGTTCAACGGCGTGTTCAGGCTGAAAGACGGCCGGCTCGAGGCGGTCGCCACGGAATTGGGCCGCCCGAACGGCATCGCGTTCTCTCCGGACGAGAAGACGCTCTATGTCTCGAACTCGGAGCCGCAGCGGATCTGGATGCGATACGACGTCGCCGCCGACGGATCGCTCGGCCGCGGCGAGATCTTCGCCGACCTGACGCACGATCCCGGCCGTGGCGTGCCCGACGGAATGAAGGTGGACGAACGGGGCAACATCTGGGCGACCGGTCCTTCCGGACTGTGGGTATTCTCGCCCGGCGGAAAGACGCTCGGTATCATTCGTCCGCCGGAGGATCCGGCCAACTGCGCGTGGGGAGACGACGGGCGGACGCTGTACATCACGGCCGAGACGGGGATCTACCGCGTGCGGACGCGCGTCATGGGGCGGCCGACGGTCTACCAGTCGGCAGGAGCGAGTTGAGCATGGTTCAGCTTCACGGCGATCTCTCGGTCGACCGGGCGAAAGAAGGGGAGATGGTCCGCTATTTCGAGACCGTCTACCGGCCGGCTGCGATGAAGTTTCCCGGCTATGTCGACCTGCGGCTGCTGCGGCTGCACTCGGTGGTGGCCGGCACGGCGCCCCCCGGCCTGGACTACCGCTTTTCGATCACCTACGAGAGCGAGGATCTGCGCCGGCAATGGGTCGCGTCGGACGTTCATGCGGAGGTGTGGGGGACGCTCGAGACGTTCTTCACGTCGCGCGAGTACAACTTTCTCCTGTTCGAGGTCCTATGAAGCCGCTCACATGCGTCGTGGCGCTCCTCGCCGTCGGCTTCGCCGCCGGACTGTCCGCGCAGGGCCGCGCGCCGGCGTCGCATGCCGGCGCCGGCCCCGCTCGCCGATCGGATCGCGCACACCGATCCGGCGAAATACCGCCAGCTGCAGTCGGTGCACGGCGGTGCGGGTCCGATGAGCTTCATGGCTCTGATCGACGCCCGGTCGGGCACCGGATCCATCGACACGAATTTCCTCTTCCTCCACCGCGGCGTGATCCCGCCGAAGAGCGGCATCGGCGCGCACTTCCACAATCAGTGCGAGGAGATGTTCGTGATCCTCGACGGCGAGGCGCAGTTCACGGTCGACGGCCGCACGTCCGTCCTGAAGGGCCCGGCGGGCGCACCGGCGCGAATGGGGCACTCGCACGCGATCTACAACGCCTCCGATCGGCCGCTCCAGTGGTTGAACATCAACGTGTCGGCCCGGAAAGGGGAGTACGACAACTTCGACCTCGGCGACCCGCGGGTGGGCGTGGCGATCGATCCGATCCCCGTGTTCATGTCGATGCGGCTTGATCGCGCGCTGTTGCAGCCGATGTCTGCCGCCGGTGGCAAGGGAGCGGCGCAGTACCGGCGGGCGCTCGCCCCGCCCGTGTTCGCCGGACCATGGGCCTACGTCGATCATCTGCTGCTGCCGCCTGGGGCCGCCACGGCGTCCCGGGCGCTCCACGAGATCGGCGAGGTCTACTACGTGATGGACGGCGCCGGCCGCGTCAGCGTGGGCGCGGAGACCGCCGCGATCGCCAAGGGGGACGCGGTGGCGATCGGGCTCGACGAGTCGAAGTCGTTCGAGAACACCGGCAGCGGGCCGCTCGAGCTGCTCGTGGTGGGGGTGGCCAGCGACGCCGCACGGAAGTTCGAGATCGTGCCGCCACCCCGGCCGGCCGGGCGCGGGGGCCGCAGAAGAGAGCGCTGACGGTTTCGATACGTACGGACCACAGTTCGGGACCATCCCGAGGCGGCAGTGCACCGCTCTTGCAGGCGATCCTCTCAGGAGGATCATCATGGATCACAAGCGGATCGGCCTGCAGGCCGTTCTGGCGGGCTGCGCGAGTGCGGCGCTCGTCGGAGCGGTCGCATGCGGCCCGAATAACAAGACGGAAAACCCGACAACGAGCCCGGAGGCGGGAGCATCAGCGACCTCCGGCGTCACTCCGGCTGCGGGCGAGCAGCCGATGACGGTGTCGGGATGCCTGCAGCGAGCCGACGGCGAGTTCGTCGTGACGACGATGAACGAGCCGGATACGGCCGGCGCCCCCGCCAGGGAGGAGCGCCCGGACACCGCGAAGGCGCAGAGCAGCACCGGGAACAAGGTGGCGAGCGAGCAGTACGCCGAAGCGAGACACGCCTACAAACTGAACAGCGACAATCAGGACGACACGCTCGAAGGCTTTCTCGGCAAGCGTGTGACGGTGCAGGGCACGCTGACCCGCCAGTCGGACCTGGCTCAGGAGAGCCGGACGGATTACGGGGCGAGCGATCTCGCTGCGATCCACGTCACGCATGTCGAAGAGGTGGCTGGAGCGTGCGGAGACGCCGGAAAATAACTGGGCCGGCGTTGGATCGGGACATCGTGGACTGAACCTGCGTGTCCGACGATGCCCCGGTCCGAATGGTGTCGTCAGCCGCGAGCCTGATGCGCCGCCTCGAAGCCTTTCATGAACTCGTCCATGCGCCGCTTAACTTCATCCGGAGTGAGATCTTCCTTGTGGGTAGCGATCGTCCACTGGTACCCCTCCGGATCGGTGAATGTACCCGACCGATCGCCCCAGAATTGGTCCGCCAGCTGTCCCATCGGGCCCGGACGAACCTGAGCCCCCGCTTTGACGGCGCGGTTGAACAGCGCATCGCAGTCGGGCACGTAGAGCCAGAGCGATGCCGGCGACCCGCCGAACGACTGCGGGCTCTTACCTCCGCCCATCGCGTCGTTCAACATGATCAGCGAGTCACCAATCCGGATCTCCGCGTGCATGATCTTGCCGTCCGGCCCGACGGCCCGCGCCACCTCCTCTGCGCCAAGAGCTTTCTTGTACCAGTCGATCGCCTGCGACGCGTTATCGAGCGTCAGCTGCGGAGTGATTGTGTGATGTCCTTCCGGGATCGCGTTCGTCGCCTTTGCCATTTCGACCTCCGTGCGCGGCTGTAACGAATGATTGGGGAGCCATGATCCTGCGTGCAAAACCGGTGCTGCGCAGAACTGTTCAGAATTGCCACGTGCGGCCTCGCGCAGGTGTCGTCTTTCACGACAGGCGGGCTGCTCATGAGTTTTCATGATTCGTGACAGCACAAATCGGTGCTATGGTGGCGGGCAGACCCTTGGGTTCAATGAGTCTGGGCGAACGCGTTTCTCCTCCCTGTCCCCGCTGCGGTTCACCGAAGACGGTGATCGTGCGCCCCGAATCGTGGAGGCCGGCGGTCGGCGTCTGCGGCGCCTGCGAGCACGTCTGGGATCTCCCCGACCTCCCCGAACGCACGGGGTCGTTCTGACGAAGCCGTCCGCCAGGACCTGGCGGCGCGGACGCGTCACGAGCCTGACTACCGATCTTGGATGGCGTCGATCACCTGACGGAAGAACTGTTCCTTGGAGCCGTCGTGCCACCGCCAGACGATCACCAGGTCGTCGTCTGGCGAGACGAAGATCGTGTTGCTGCCGGCTCCCCGCGCCTCGAACGCGTTCGCTGGCAGACTCTTCTCGCCCTGCCTGGTGTTCAGCCACCACAGGAAGCCGTAGTCCGGGCCGTGCGCGCTGGCCGTCAGCGCCTGCTTGACGTAGGAGGCCGGGACGATCTGCCGGTCGCCCCACCGGCCGTTGTGGAGCCACAGATATCCGAACCGCGCCATGTCGAGCGCGCTGATCCAGACGCCGCCGCCCCAGCGGGTGCCGCCGCTCACCGACGCCATCTGCCGTCGGTCGAGCTCGATGTAGCTGTTGACGTAGGGCACCCATTGCCACGTGCTCGACGCGCCGATGACATCCATCACTTCGTCGCGAAACACCTCTGGCACGGGCTTTCCGAACAGCCTCAGCAGCGACAGCGCCAGTCGATTGATCCGCACGTCGTTGTACTCGTAGAACGTGCCCGGCGCCTGGAGGACGCGAGGCTTGCGCTCCCCCTCCCCGAACGCCTTCGTGCCGACGAAGTCGTCCTTCTTGCCCCACATCTCGCCCTGCCACTCGGATTCCTGCTGCAGGTGATTGCGCCAGGTGATCGCGGCGTTGTGCGGTGAGTCGTAGCCGCCATCCTTGATCTGCGATCCGACGGGCGCGTCCAGATCCTTGATGAGGCCGTCCCGGACCGCGATGGCCGCCACTGTGGAGAGCATGCTCTTGGCGGCGGAGTAGGTGGGCGACACGCTGGCGGTGTCTCCGAACTCGCCGACCAGATAGCCGTGGCGGATGATCACGCCGTTGGTTGCCGGCCGCCGCGTCGGCATCGATCCCAGCTTGGTGCCGAAGATCTGCTCCTGGGTCGAGAAGTCGCGCGGCCAGGCCGTTTCGTGCGCCGTGGCGAACGCGATGGCGGAGGCGAGCTTCGCCGTGTCCATCCCCGCCTCGGCGGGCGTCTTCCTCGCCCATTCCCCCCTCGGCGGAAAATAGGCGTTCTGCGACGCCACGGCCGCCTGGAATATCGCCGCCGCACACACGCACAGAACAGCCCGCTTCATCGTGTGGCCCTCCATGCGCGGCGGAACGTCCCGGCGCGCATCGATCTTCTCGAGACCGGTACGGGAACTCTACCAGATGAGCCCCTTCACGCGTACGATACGGCGGTGACCTCGTGGAGCGCGGCGCGAGCCGCGCGAGGACGGCTTTTCGTCCGGCTGGTTGCGTTCCTGGGATCGGCGCTACTGCTCCTTGGCGTGGTGGTGGCGATCCGAACGTTCACCTTCACGTCGCGCCAGCTCCGTGTTCTGCCGGCAGCACCGCTCCCCGTCGATTCCGCTGGCGCGGCCGAGCGGCTTGCCGGCGCACTGCGCATTCCGACCATCTCGCGCGAGCCAGCCTCGGCGCCCGGCGGCGAGACGTTTGGTGCGCTGCACGCGTACCTGGCGCAGGCATTCCCCGGCGTGCACGCACGGCTGGAGCGGGAGCTCGTCGGCCGGGATGCGTTGCTCTACACATGGACAGGGACCGAAGCGGCCCTTCCCCCTCTGGTGCTCTGCGCGCACCTGGATGTCGTGCCGGTCGAGCCGGGGACCGAGCGGGCGTGGTCGCACCCGCCGTTCGCCGGCGAGATCGCGGACGGCTATATCTGGGGACGCGGAGCCCTCGACGACAAGCTCGGGGCCGTCGGACTGCTCGAGGCGGCCGAGATTCTGATCGCCCGGGGCTTTCAGCCTCGCCGGACGGTGCTGCTCGCCTTTGGCGCCGACGAGGAGATCGGCGGAGGCGGCGGAGCAGCCGTCCTGTCGAAGGCCATCCAGAGCCGCTATCGTTCCGCGGCGCTGGTGCTGGATGAGGGAGGAATCATCTCGAGCGGAGGGCTCCCGGGCGTGTCCGCACCTGTCGCGCTCGTCGGCATCGCCGAGAAGGGCGTGGCCGACATCGAGATCGCCGCGCGTGGGGAAGGCGGTCACTCGGCGCTGCCGCCGGCGCACACCGCGGTGGGGATCGTCGCCCGCGCCGTCGCGCGCCTCGAAGCCCATCCGTTCAGGGCGGCGCTCCGCGGTCCCGCATCGGAGCTCTTCGAGTACGTCGGGCCGGAGATGCCGCTTCCCGCGCGCCTCGTCTTTGCCAATCGCTGGCTCTTCCGGCCGCTGATCGAGCGGCGGCTGGCCGCCGCGCCCGCCACCGACGCCATGCTCCGTACGACCATGGCGGTCACGATGATCGAGGGCAGTCCGAAGAGCAACGTTCTGCCGGTGACGGCGCGTGCGGTGCTCAACGTCCGCATGCTGCCGGGCGACTCGGCCGCCGCCGTCGAGGCGCGCGTACGCGGCATCGTGGCGGATCCGGCAGTACAGGTGAAGACACTGACCGCGACAGAGGCTTCTCCCGTCGCGCCGACGAGCGCGGCCGCCTGGACTGCGACTCAGCAGGCCATTCGAGAGGTATTTCCGGAGGCCATCGTGGCGCCCTATCTCACCGTCGGCGCGACCGATGCGCGGCACTACGCGGCGTTGACGCGCAACATCCACCGGTTCCTGCCCGTTCGGCTCGAGCCGCAGGACCTGGCGCGTCTCCACGGGACCAACGAGCGGACGTCGATTGCGGGATATGTCCACGCGGTACGCTTCTACGCACGGCTCATGCAGAAAGCGGCGCAGTAGGGCGTGCGCTGGATGCGGTGAGGACACGATGACAAAGACGCGGTGCGGGTGGGTCGGTACGAAGAACCCGCTGATGGAGCAGTATCACGATCGCGAGTGGGGCCTGCCGGTCCACGACGATCGCAAACATTTCGAGTTCCTGGTGCTCGAGGGGGCGCAGGCCGGGCTCAGCTGGGCCATCGTCCTCAACAAGCGCGAAGGGTATCGGCGCGCGTTCAGCCGGTTCGATCCGCTGAAGGTCGCGCGTTACACCGGCGCTCGCATCCGCACCCTCGTGGAGGATCCCGCCATCATCCGCAACCGGCAGAAGATCGAGGCGGCCGTGCGGAACGCGCGGGCGTTTCTGGCCGTGCAGGAGGAGTTCGGCTGCTTCGACGCGTACAGCTGGCGCTTCGTGGACGGCCGGCCGCGCGTGAACCGCTGGAAGACGACCCGCGAGATTCCGGCGACCTCCCCGGAATCGGACGCGCTCAGCAAGGATCTGAAGGCCCGCGGCTTCAGCTTCGTCGGCTCGACCGTCATGTATGCGCACATGCAGGCCGTCGGCATGATCAACGATCACCTGGTGAGCTGCTTCCGGTACCGGGAGGTCCAGCGGATCGCGCGCGGGATGCGCGGCGCGCGCTCATGAGGCTCTGTCGGCGGCCAGCGTTCGGGCGACGCACACGTCGCAGGCGCCGAACCGCAGCGCCGCGAAGATGATCGGGATGTAGTATAGATGGTGGTATGGAGCGAACGCCGTGCGGCGATCCAGCTCGAAGACGATGGCGAGCAACGTCAGCAGCACGTGCAGATACGGTACCGTGCAGCCGCAACGCCGACCATGCCATGGCTAGCGGCGGGACGTGACGGTTCCGGCGCGTGGCCCCGGCGGCGGTTTCCAGGTTTTGTGATCACAGGAGACACGCTTATGAACACCAGGTCGGTGCTCGCGATCGTTGTCGTAGCCTTTGCCAGCTCTGGCGTCGCAGCCGCGCAGGCGCCAAAACTCGACGCGTGTGCGCTGCTCACACCGGCGCAGGTCGGCACAGCCGTCGGCGCCCCAGTCGTCGTCAGCCTCGGCCAGGGCACGCAGGCCTGCCAATGGAAATCGACCACACGCGGCCCGAACGCCGTCACTGCAAGCCTGAGCTTCATCAGCATGGTGGGATTCGACGCGGCCAAGAAGTCATTTGGCCCGATCACCAGCACGCCGGTCGCCGGCCTTGGTGAGGACGCATACTATTCGACGATGGGGCGGCCAGACACGACGACCTTGCGCGTGAAGAAGGGCACGTCGGCATTCACGGTTCGGGTGTTCGGCGGCGGCATCTCGGATGACAACGCGATGAAGAAAGAGAAGGCTGTCGCCCAGGCCGTGCTCGCCAAACTGTAAGACGATGGGCGCCACCATCGGCGCGAGAGGGACACGCATGAACGTTCCGGCGGGGCGATCATTCATCCCGGCAACCGTCATCCTGTTGCTGTTCGGCGGCCTGGCTGCCTGCTCCGCGCCCGATTCCACGAACGCTTCGGACCCGGCGCAGGAGCCGGCCCGGACGACCGCCGATCAGGCTGGAGGAAGCCTCCTGGCCGGCAAGCTCTGCGGGTTCCTTTCGACGGCCGACAGGCACGACGCGGTCGGCGTCGATCTGCCCTCCATGACCGGCGCAACGAGCGCGGGCATGACGGGCGCCAGCGCCCACGATTCCTGCCTGTACAACGCGGACAACACGGGCGTCGGTCCCGCAATCGATATCGAGACCAATGGGTTCGGCGGCGGCGCGCAGGCGCAGCTCGCCGACCAGCGGGCGCGCGATCAGGACCAGGTCGCCGGTCTGCCCGGAGTCACGCTGAAGGACGCTGCCGTCGGCGATGGCGGCTACGAGCTCGACGCCACGGCCGGGCCGCTGACGGAAGACGTCTGGTTCGTCAAGGGCGGGACCCTCGTCAAGGTCGAGGTCATTCGCGGCCACGCCGGCGCGGCGCTCGCAATCGCGCGGCTCGTTGCCGGCAAACTCTAAGCCCCTTCCCCAGGGTGCCGCCTGCACCTCCCGCCGCGACCAGCCTGACGGTCGTAGGGCGCCGTGTGCCGATCGCGGGTTCGACTGGACATCGCGTGCGCTTCCAGCGGAGCTCACTTCACAAGTCGCCGTCATTGCACAGCTAGAGGTTGGGCGCCGCCCGGCCGATCCGTCGCTCACGACGGCAAGGAGGGAATAGACTGACAGGAGGCGCCCGTGATCCTGCTCTCCGGCTCCGCCAATCCCGCGCTGGCCGGCGCGGTGGCCGAACGGCTCGGCACCCGCCTCGCCGCGTGCCTGCTCGAGCGGTTTCCCGACGGCGAGCTCCACGTCGAGATTCGCGAGAGCGTGCGCGGTCAGCGCGTGTATCTGTTTCAGCCCACGAGCCCCCCGGTCGAAGAGCACCTCTTCGAGCTGCTGCTCCTGGGCGACGCGTGCCGCCGGGCCGGCGCCGCGCGTGTCACGGCCGTGATGCCGTATTTCGGCTATGCGCGCCAGGATCGGCGCGCCGCCGGGCGGGATTGCATCGCCGCCCGTGTCGCTGCGGACGTTCTCGCCGCCTGCCGCATAGACGACGTGGTGGTGATCGATTTGCACAGCCGGTCCGGCGAGGGGCTGTTCTCCATGCCCGCGCAGCATCTGAGCGCGGTGTCCGCGCTGGCCGAGGCGGTGCGCTCCTCAGGCGGCAACGTCGTGCTCGTCGCGCCGGATCTGGGCGCGGTGAAGCTGGCTCGCCGCTACGCTGCGGCTCTGGATCTGCCGGTGGCGATCGTGCACAAGACGCGTCTCAGCGGCCGCGACGTCAAGGTGCAGCAGATCGCCGGCGAGGTCCGCGGCCGCGCGCCGCTCATCGTGGACGACATGATCAGCACCGGCGGCACAGTGGCGGCGGCCGTCCGCGCGCTGCTCGCGGCCGGCAGCGCGCCGGACATCACGGTCGTCGTCACGCACGGCCTGTTTGCGCCGCTCGCCGAGGAGCGGCTGCGCGATCTGCCGGTTGCGCGCGTCATTACCACCGACACGATCGTCCAGCGCGCGGACACCGGCCTGCCGGTCGAAGTCGTCTCGGTGGCGCCGCTGCTGAGCGAGGTCCTCCGGCGGCTCGATCGCGACGAGTCGCTCGGCGATCTCGTGTCGCACGGCTGAGCGGAGCAGCGCCGCGATGCGGGCTTCGCGCCGGAAGCTCATCGTGAATCAGGGGGCGCACCATGGATACAGGTCGGGAGCGACAGACGGCGAAGACGGCCATCGAGGTGCCCATCGGCCGCGCGCGCCTTCGTGGAGACCTGGCCCTCCCTGCCGGAGCGCGGGGCATCGTGCTGTTCGCGCACGGCAGCGGCAGCAGCCGCTTCAGCCCGCGGAATCAGTTCGTGGCGCGCACGCTCGAGCAGCGGCGGCTCGGGACGCTGCTCATCGACCTGCTGACGCCCGAAGAAGAGCTGGTCGACGAACGCACGGCGCAGTTGCGGTTCGACATTCCGCTGCTGGCCGGCAGGCTCGTGGCGATCGTCGAGTGGCTGCGCGGGCGGAGCGACACCGCCGCGCTGCCGGTCGGGGTGTTCGGGGCGAGCACCGGCGGCGGCGCGGCGCTCATTGCGGCGGCCGAGCGCCCGCACGACGTCGCCGCAGTCGTGTCCAGAGGCGGACGGCCGGATCTGGCGGGCTCCTTCCTCCCGCGCGTGACAGCGCCGACGCTGCTGATCGTGGGCGCCCTCGACATGCCGGTGATCGAGATGAATCGCGACGCGATCGGCCAGATGCGACAGTGCGAGGTCACGCTCGAGATCGTGCCCGGCGCCACACACCTGTTCGAGGAGCGCGGAGCGCTCGAACGGGTGGCGGCGCTCGCGGCCGACTGGTTCGCGGCGCATCTCAACGGGATTGGCGGACCGGTCCGCGGGACGGAAAGGGCGGGATGAGCCTGGTGAGACGAGGTCCGGTTCCGGCGATCGCGGTATTGCTCGCGGCCGAGGTCCTGTTTGGAGCCTCCGGCGATCCGTTCGCGTTCTTTCAGCCGTCCGTCACGCTGACGCGCGACGAGCAGCGTCAGCTCGCCCGGGGCGAGCCGGTCGCGCGCGTGCTCGAGGGCGGCGACCATCAGGTGGCGGTATTTGCCGCCGAGCCTGTTCGCATCGACGGCGACCGCCTCGTCGCCTGGATGCGACGCATCGAGGATCTCAAGAAGAGCGCGTACGTGCTGGCGATCGGACGGTTCTCGAGCCCGCCGCGCGTGGAGGATCTGGCAGGTCTCTCGCTCGACGACGAAGACCTTTCCGCGGTTCGCGGGTGCCGTCCCGGGAGCTGCGCGCTGAAGCTGTCGGCCAGCGAGATGAGCGTTCTGCACGATGCCGCAGCGCGCGCCGGAGACGGGTGGAAACCTGCCGTTCAGGCCGCCTTTCGCGAGCTTCTCCTCGGCCGGGTGAAGAAGTACGTCGCGACCGGAGAGGTGGACGCCTACGAAGACGCGAGGACGATCGTGGCGCCCGCCGAGCATTTTGCCGGGCTCCTGGCGCGTTCGCCATTCCTGACCGAACATCTCCCTCGGTTTGCCGAGCAGGTGCGGGCGTACCCGTCGATAAAGGATTCCAACGTCGAGTCGTTCGTCTACTGGTCGAAGGAGCATCTCGCGCGCAAGACCGTGGTGAGCCTCACGCACGTGAGCATCCTGCGCGGCGGCGCGCCCGGGCTCCCCGACGCACTCGCGGCGGGCAGGCAGATCTATGCGACGCATGACCTGGACGCATCGCTCGGCCTCACCGCCCTCATGCGGGGCGATCCGGGCGGACCCAACTACCTCGTCTATCTGAATCGTTCGGACGCCGACGTGCTCGGAGGATCCTTCGCCGGCCTGATCCGCTGGTTCGTGCAGCGCCGCCTCAAGTCGGAAGCGGCCGAGGTGCTGCGATCGCTGAGGCGAAGGCTGGAGACCGGCGATCCGCCGGCAAGCCCGGCGACAGCGGCAGCCGGCAGAGGTTCGCGGCCGGATGCGAAGGACGCGGCCGCTGCCGGCTACCCCTGGCAGTCGAAGAAGAACGGGATGTTGCGTGCGTCGAGCCCTGTCGCATCGGCCGGCCGTCCCCCGGGATCCACCACGGCGATCCGCTTGTTCACGAAGAGCACTTCATAGGCCCACGAGGGGAACGGCTCCAGCCCGCCCATACACGCCGCGTTGTTGAAGTGCACGTGCGCGACCTCGAAGAAGCGCCTCAGGCGCTCGAGAACGGGAACCGATTTGCGATCGCGGAACCCGTGAAATTCCACCGCCAGCTGGTCGATCTGCTCGAACACCGCGTCGGGCGCGGCCAGGAACGAGTCCCATTCCGCGCCCTCGACGTCGATCTTCATGACAATGCGCTTCGACGCGTCGCCGTTCTTCTCGAGCTGACCCTGGATCGTGTCGAACGGGCGTCCCTCCTCGGTCCTGGCGGCGGCGCCCACGCACTCGGCGTGGAAGCGCGCCCGTCCGGTGGGGCAGGCCGGCTGCGTCGTGTCGAAGCAGTCATACTCGTGCAGCGTCACCCCGCGCGCGGTCGAGATGTCGCAGCCCCACTGGTCGTACCCCGAGATGCCGTAGGAGTAGGCGGCCTGGATGTCCCCGAGAAGATTGCCGCACATGAGATAGCCGCCGTCATGCGGCTCGCCGAACCGCGTGAGCTGGCAGTTGCGAATTGCCGCCGGCCGGAGCAGCGCGAACAGCGCCTGTCTGGAATCCGGGGAGCCGGTGCTGCCCGAAACGGTCGACTGGATCGTGAGCCGGAGACCGACGCCGGTGCCCAGCACGATGGCGAAGAGGCCGGCGAGCAGAGGGAGCAGCCTGGATCGGCGCGGTGGAGCGCTCGCGGGCATCGGTCCCCAACCGAGCAAGAAGGATACCTTCGCGGCATGCGGAAATGCGTGCAAAGTCCGCCCGGCACCGTCCGGCCCTCGCCCAAGTTGTAAGCGCGCCGCCAATTTTGACCGGGCGTACTGTGCGGCGTCCGCGGCAGCGGTGCGGCCGCGCCGTGCAATCGCATGTAGAATGGACCCTTCCTGTCCGCCGTTCAGGCATGTCGGCCGGAGGTGCCCCATGAAGACGAGCGTGGTTGCCGCCGTCGCGTTCTCCGTCACCGTCTCCAGCGGCCTGGCGGCGCAGCAGATGCCTGCCAGCCGCGATTACGAGCTGACGGGCAAGGTCGTCATGCGGGATGGAGCCCGGGTGCCTCTGTCCACGTCGATCGAACTGGTCTGCAACGGCCAGGCTCGCAAGCGTATCCGTCCCTACACGAACGGCGATTTCCGCCTGGTGCTCGCGGCCAACGATTCGGAGACGCCCGACATCACGACGCCCGGCGATCCTTTCGCGAACACGAAGATCCCGTTCGATACGCGCGCGAAGACGATGGGTGCGAGCGACGCGGGCCGGTTTGATCTCACCGGCTGCGAAGTGCGCGCGGTGCTGCCGGGCTACGAGTCGACGGTGGTGGGACTGGGCCCGCGCAGACTCGTGGACAATCCGAACATCGGTCAGCTCGTGCTGCGCACGGCCGGCTCGGCGTCGGAGGCGGATGCTGCGGCACCCGAGAAGGCGATGACCGCGTTCAACAGCGCGCGCCGGTATCTCGAGCGGCAGAACCCGGACTATCCCCGGGCGGCGCAGGAGCTCGAGGAGGCGGTGAAGCAGTATCCGCGCTTTGCCGCCGCCTGGAACCTGATGGGGCGGACGCGGCTGGCGCTGGGCGACGCGAGCGCCGCGCGCGAGGCATTCGCCAGATCGATTTCGGCTGATCCGAAGTACATCGAGCCGTACATTCACCTGGCGCGCTACGAAGCGCAGCAGGGGCGCTGGGCCGACGCGAACAAGTGGATCGCCGGCGGCCAGCGGCTCGACCCGTCGGTCCCGGACCTCAACTATCTCGGTGCCCTCGTGAACTTCCAGCTGGGGCAGTTCGAGGCCGCCGAGCGATCGGCGCTCGAGGTCCGCAAGAGCGCGGACGTCGAGCGCTTCCCGATGACCTACTTCATCCTCGGCACCATCCAGGCGCAGCGCGGCGACCTCCAGTCGGCCGCAGCCAACCTGCGTCGGTACCTGCAGTCCGGCCCCGATCCCGGGACCGCCGAATCGGTGGGGAAACTGCTGGGCGAGTGGGAGCGGGACGGCAAGATCAAGCCGGTCGATTGACGTGGAAGGGGGTCTGACCCCGGTACTTACGAAAAGGTAAGTACCGGGGTCAGACCCCCTTCCTCCCCCTTCCTCTTCTTTTGCACAGTTCTTACAATTTTCGTTGCGACTGGCCTTCGACGGGTTTATCTTCGTCAGGAAATGATCAAAGTCGATCAGGCCGCCTTCGGGACCCGCCTGCGCCGCGAGCGCGAACGCCGGGAAATCCCGCTCGGCGCGGTCGCCGAGTCGACCAAGATCAAGCAGTCGCTGCTGGCCGGGCTCGAGCAGGGCGATCTGGCGCACTGGCCGGCCGGCATCTTCCGGCGAGCCTTCGTTCGCGAGTATGCGGCCGCGATCGGCCTCTCCCCGGACGATGTCGTGGTCGAGTTCGTCCGGATCTTTCCAGAGCCGGGCGACGCGCCCGCCGGGTCGACGGCCGCGCAGCCCGCGGGTCATCTGCGGTTGACGCTGGCGCGCGAGCCCAGATGGAAAGGGACGGCCACGCGCGCCGCCTCCGTGCTGATGGATATGGTCGTCATGCTGGCGACGGCGGCAATCGCGGCGTCGTTCTTACAGAGCGCGTTCTGGACGACGGCCGCGGTCGTGGGGCTCTCGTACTCCTTCGCGGCAACGCTGCTCGTCGGCCGCAGCCCCGCCTTGTGGCTGCTCACGCGCGAGCGCGTGCGCCCCGTGCGTACCGCCGCGGAAGCGATCCGTCCGTCCGCGAGCGCCAGCGGCCGTCTGCACGTGCTGACGATGCCCGCCCGGCCGGCCACGCAGCCGGAGATCGGCGCACCGGAACAGCAGCGCGAAGAGCACCGCGCCCGCTCCGCCTCGCGCTGACCTGGCTTCTCGTCTGACCGGTGGACGGCGCTAGAACCCCACCCTGACTCCCACGCCCGCCTGCACGCCGCCTGCCGCGGCCTTGAGCGTCGAGCCGTCCGGCAGATCGATCGTCACCGGGGCGTGGCTGAAGCGGAACATCCCGTCGATGCCGACGTTCTTGGACACGTAGCCGATCACGTCGAGCTGCACATGGCCGCCGATCGCCTGCTTGGACGTGCGGTCTGTCGACGCGCCGGTGAAGGTCACCGTGTCGTACGGATACTCCTCGCTGTACGAGATGTCGGTGATGAACTCCTGATCGAGCCGGAAGAAGGAAGGTCCGGCGGCGATCACCGCCTGCAGGCGGTTGCCGAGCGGTGCCGACTTGGCGATCTGCACGTGGATTGCGAGCTCGTTGCGCGTGAGCGAATCGACCGTCGCGGTCAGCTCGCGCTTCCGGTCGAACTCGAAGGGATGCGGCACCTGCGCCGTGACGGCGGCGATGCTCGAGCCCCGCACGCTGGACACCGCGGCGCCGACGAACAGGCCGTGCCCGACCCCCACGCCGGCGCTCGCGTCGAACAGCGGACGCTTCGCGCCGGTGTACGACACCGTCCTGGTGCCCTCCTCGACGAACGCCGTGAAGGTGGTGGTGCTCTGGAACTTCCGCACGTTCAGCAGGTACGCGCCATCGATCGCCACGAAGCCGCGCGGCGTGGCGGTTCGCGATGCGGGGCGGACCGCCCCGGGCCGGCCCGCGCCCGGAACGGGCTGCCGCGGCTGAATCCGCCTCGAGGGTGGTTCGCCCGAGACGAGCTCCACCTGCTTGGCGAGGATGAAGCCCGTTCGGCTCGGGTCGCTCGGCAGCACCACTTCGTACCACACCTCGTCGCGCGCGATCACCTCGAGCTCCATGCCGCGCTTCACCACGGCCACGGCAATGGCCGGAATGCCGGCGCGGCTCCAGATCGTCGCGCCATCGGTGAGCACGCGGGCTGTCTGGGCGGAGGCAGGTTCGGGAATCGACGCGAGGAGCAGCGTCAACAGGACGAGCGGCGTGTAACGCACGTGGGTCGGACTATAACAAGTCGAACTCAAAACTCAAAAGCCAAAACTGTAAGCATTCTCCGCTGTCGATTGTTGTAACCGCTGGCGCGAAAACTGACCACGGACGTTGCGCACCCCTGCGCGCGCCCCGCACGAAGCGCCTGCGCTAAGTGATTGCGCGCCAGCGAGTTCACTGACTTCTGGCGCCGGACGTACGGCCGGGCAGACAACTTGCCCCTGTTCGTGCGGCGATGCGAGTCCGACTTCGAAACGGCGCACTGTCCGCGATGCTGGCATCGCTGGCGCTCGCGCCGGCTGCCGTACGCGTGCTGCCGGCCTCCGCACCCGCCCCGGTCGGCGGACCGTTCGCATCCGAATCGGCGCTCACGGCCACGGCGCCGCTTCCGGCGGCGGCCTCGGCCGACGATCGCAAGGCTCTCGACGAAATGCTCCTCGGATCGAAGCACCAGCTCGAGCGATGGCAGCGCACGCCAGAGCTGCTGGTGCTCGGGAGCGTGATGCAGTATCACGTGGAGCCCGGGAGCGAGTACGTCGCGACCTCCGATCGGCTGAGCGACGAGGAGCTCGATGGGATGGTGCAGGATCTCACGGCGGCGCTGGGCACGCTCTCGGGGCACGCCATCGAAGCGTTTGCGGCGGTTCACGTGGAGACGCCCGCCGCGGGCGCCGAGACGCGCATCACCAGGCCCGGCCAGATCGTCGTCGGCCGGTACCGCGGCGTGCGCAAGATGGTGGATTCGCTCGGTTTCGGCGGGCGTACCTCACAGCCGAACGGCACGATCACGGCAGCGGCGATTCTGCTCGACGATGACTTCGATCGCACCGACGCGGCGCGGTGGCTCCTGCGGACGCACGAGCTCGGCCACGCGCTCGGCTACAATCACGTCGTCTCGCGCGTGTCGATCATGAACCCGCGCATCGGTCCCGAGCCCACCGCGTTCGATCGCCAGGCCGCGCTCGTCGCCTTCGGCCCCGCGCGCCCGCAGTAGCGCGCGACGGTGGCCAATCGCCGCCTCTTCCTCTCGCCTTACGATCGCCCCTCGTCTGTGGCCTGCCGGTCCCGGCGGCGCCGTCTCGCGATCAATCCCGCGATGCCTCCGCCCACCAGCAGCATCGTGCCGGGCTCCGGCGTGGGGATCGGCTGATCGGGCGGCGTGCCAGGTGGCAGGTCGGGCGGGTTGTCGCCGGGCGGATTCCCCGGCGGGTTGTCCTGGGGCGGATTCCCCGGCGGGTTGTCCGGCGGATTCCCCGGCGGCGTGTTCCCGGCGGGTTCTCGCCCGGCGGCAGCAGCGTGACGATCGGCGGCATCGGATCGATGCCCTCGGGCGGCACGGTCGGCTCGTCGAACGGCGCGATGATGCCGCCGCCCAGCGGCCCGACGGGCCAGCCGCCCGCGACGGCCGTGGGCGCGGTGCCGGAAGGTCGCGGCCGAACCAGTGACGCCGCACCCGGCAGCTGCATCGCGAACTGGTGCGAGGGGATCAGCTGCGGCGCAGGGCCGAGCGCTTCGAAGGCCATCTCGTCGGGCTCGTTCTGCGCCGTCGGCTTCATCGGATCGAGCGAGATGCAGTTGCCGCAGCGCGCGCGGATCTGCGTCTTGCCGTCTGTGAGGATGGTCTCGCCCTTCTTCAGCAGCACCTTGTGGGACGTCCAGTAGATCTGCCCACCGCGGCGGTACGACATGTAGGCGTAGCGGTCCGCAGGCACCACCTCGGCGAGTACGCGGTTGGCGGTGACGAGCCGATAATGTGCGGCGGCGACGGGATCGCGCTCGATGGCGTTCTGCAGCTCCTCGGAGCTGTAGACGCCGCCGTCCACGATCGAATACGGGAAGACGGTCCGCTGCGGCAAGGCCGCGGCGAGCTCCAGCCGCTCCTCGGTGTACCGCGTCGTCTGCAGCGCGATCGCGTTTCTCGCGTCGGGTTTCGTCGCGAAATATATCGCGCCGAGCCCTGCGGCGGCCCCGGCGAGCATGACCGCGGCGAGGAGCGCGCGCTGCACGCGCCGGGCGCGATGCTGGCGCGCGTGAGGAGTGCGATGTCGCATTGGAGTCATGTCCACGGCGGCGTCACAGTGCAACCACTATACCGTCTTCGATGCGTCTTTTCTTGGCATCTCGGGCCGGCGGACTACGGGATGGTCCGTCCGCTGTGGTAATAAAGTCATCTGGCAGGACGATTTCACAAAGGAGTCGGAGTTGCGCAGGCCCACGCGGAAGTCATTCCTGGCGCCGCTGCTTCAGCATCGCGAAGGATCGTCGTCGCCGCAGTTGGTCAATACGCGGAACGGCCGCGTAGTGGCTTCGCATCTGGTCGGCGCTTTCGATTCCGCGACCCGCCGCACGGGGCTGCCCGGCACGCTTCCTTTCCCGAGGGCAGCGCGCTGATTATTGCTCCCACAAATGCCATCCACACCTTCTTCATGCGCTTCGCCATCGACGTGGCGTATGTGGCGCGCGACGGACGGGTCGTGAAGATCCGGAGCCCGCTGGTGCCCTGGCGACTGTCCGGAGCCTTGGGGGCGCATGCCGTGATCGAGCTTCCGGCGGGCGCCCTCCAGCAGACGGAGACTCGGGCGGGTGACATTCTTGTCGTGCGGTGAGGGCGACTTTCTCTGACTCCAGCCAGACATTCCAGGGTATTCCACGGGTCCGCGCTGCTCGGCATTGCGAATCTTGCCAGCAAAACCGGCGATTTCATGCAATTGGCCCAAAAATCGATGCGGGCACCGAGTTTGCGAAGAGGGCGGCGGCGTATCGTGCGTGCTCTGGGGCCCCCGCCGCAGCACGCCGCGCTGGAGGACGATGTTCGGTCGGCGAAGCCATCAGAGATACAGGATGTCGAGCGTGTCCGACGGCATGTTACAGGTGTGCCGCGACGTGCTGCTCGAGTCCATCGACAGCAGCCAGGTCGTGGTGCTGACCCGCCGCGCGGAAGCGGTTGGCGAAACCGAACTGCTCGAGCTCAGCGAGTCGGGCATCGGACCCATGCGTGTTCGGGTGCTCGAGAGCCGGCCGGCCATGACCGACGGCGCCGTGCGCCACCGTGTGCGCCTGGAGCTGGTGGAGGACGGGCCTGGCGTCGTGTCGCCGGCCGGCGCCGCGCATCCTGTCTATCAGGATCGCCTGCTGCCGCCCGCTGCGGGCGTCATGCTGGGTGTGCTCACGCGCGAACTGCGCGTGCGGATTCTGAACTGCAGCTCGTCGGGGTGCCTGCTCCAGGCGGACGGCCCGCTCGAGGTCGGCACTGTGGCCTCGTTGCGGCTGCGGCTGGGCGGCCAGGATTTCGAGGATGGCCTGCACGTCGTGCGGTGTCTCGCGCTCGAAGGCAGCAGCGCGTACCACGTGGGCGGCGAGTTCCTGTGGACGGCGCCTCCGCGGCGGCAGTCGCTGCGGCTGGCGATCAGACAGCGAATCGATGGCGGGGCCGTCCAGGAAATTCAAGTTCTCTCAGACGGATCCCTGCAGGGATAGAGGAGTTCCGCAAGACAGTTATCAGCTTCACGGGCGACTAATCTCATCCGTCAATCGGAACAGGAATACCTCAAAAGTTCCGTACGGGCCCGCTTTCCTCAACATCTTGTAGCACTTGTGCAGCTTGCTCACATGGCGGCCAGTTTGCTGTAGCGCCCGCGTCTCTTCCGGGAATCGTGCCTTCCCGGACATCGCTTCAGGAGCATATGGCGACAGAACAGGCCTTGTCAGGGCGTGTGTCAGAGGTGGAGTGCGATCCG
This sequence comes from Vicinamibacterales bacterium, assembly GCA_963738315.1. Classification (GTDB taxonomy): domain Bacteria; phylum Acidobacteriota; class Vicinamibacteria; order Vicinamibacterales; family JAMQPK01; genus JAMQPK01. Next base: position 56,579 of record CAVTVT010000003.1, read on the forward strand.
GTGGTCGCCGATCCGCGCATGATCGAGCTGCTCGAGACCGCCACGCGCGCGGCGACCTGCGACGCGAAGGTCTTGATCACCGGAGAAAGCGGCGTCGGCAAGGATCTCATCGCCCGGCACCTCCACAAACATTCGTCGCGGCGCACGCACCCGTACGTGGCGGTCAACTGCGCCGGGCTCAGCGAGACGCTGCTCGAGTCGGAGCTGTTCGGCCACACCAAGGGCAGCTTCACCGGCGCCTACCGCGATCGTCCCGGCAAGCTGCAGCTGGCGCATCGGGGCACGCTGTTCCTCGACGAAGTGGGGGAGATGAGCCTGCGGATGCAGGCGCTGCTCCTGCGGTTCCTCGAGAACGGCGAGATCCAGGTGATCGGGTCCGACTCGCCGACCGGCGTCGTCGACGTGCGGGTAGTGGCCGCCACCAACCGGAACCTGTCGGAGCTGATTGCGGCCGGGCAGTTCCGTGAAGATCTGCTCTACCGGCTCCGGGTGATTCATCTGCAGGTGCCCCCCCTGCGCGAGCGCCCCGACGACATCCGGCGGCTGATTGGCTATTTCATCGAGCGGTCGGGGCGGCGGGTCACGCTCACGCCCGACGCGATGCGCATGCTCGAGCGCTATCGCTGGCCCGGCAACGTACGGGAGCTGCAGAACGCGATCGAGCAGACCGTGTGGCTCGCGCCAGGCACGGTCGTGGACATCGAGAACCTGCCCGAGCCCATCCGCACGGCCGGCGACAAGGTGCTGCCGTCGCACGAGCGGCGGACGCAGGTGGCCGACCAGCTCTATCAGGCGCTCGTCACCTCGGGCTATTCGTTCTGGGAGCACATCTATCCGCTGTTTCTGTCGCGCGATATCACGCGGCACGACATGCGGGAGCTGGTGCGCCGCGGCCTGACGGTGACGCGCGGGAACTACCGGGCGATGCTGAAGCTGTTCGGGATGTCGAATCGCGACTACAAGCGGTTCCTGAATTTTCTCGCGGCGCACGACTGCCGCGCCGATTTCCGCGAGTTCCGCAACGGCGTGCCGGACGTGCGCGTGCGGAGGGAGCCGGTGCTGCCGACGCTGGCGGCGAGGAAGACCCAGGGACTGAACGCGTAAGGAGCCGTGGACCGTCCAGAGATTAGTTCGCCTGGCGGCGGACTTTCCTGGGCGGAGAGTCTGGTCCGGGAATGCGATTGAAAGAAAACAGGCGGAAATCAGCAAATTCTCGATGTAGCGAAATTGGACGTGCGGTGGCAGTGCAGTTGCTCAAGACAGGCCGCATCGCGGATTAGGCGAGCCGCGATGTTCATGACAACAATCGCCGAACAGGAGCAAGTGAAATGGTGAACGTCGTTCGTCGGTTCGTGCGTGAGGAAGAGGGGCAGGACCTGGTGGAATATGCAATGCTCCTCGCCTTCATCGCGCTGGTGTGTATCGTTGCGGTGAAGACGCTGGGGACCAACGTCAACAGCTTCTTCGACAACATGGCGACGCAGCTCGCCCCCTAGTCGGGCGAGTGCAGGTCTGTGGAGCCGGCGACGTGGCCGGCTCCGCATCATTCAACAAAAGCAGTGGCTTCTTCCCTCCGAGCAATCGCGCTTCGTTTGATGACTGACGATGAAGGTCAGGATTTGGCCGAGTATGCTCTGCTCGGTGGTTTCATCGCCCTGGTGACCCTGCTGGGGTTGCGCGCGATCGAGACAGCCCTGGGAACGCGGTACGTCGTGTGGGATACGGACGAGCAGAACCTCTGGGAGCCGCCATCGCCGTCTCCCTGAAGAAGAACGGGCTGGAAAGCAGGGCTAGAGAAGAGCGGGACTGAAAACAAAGATCATGCTGAATCCCCTGAACGTGGTGGTGCTCGCGACGGCCTTGACGGCGTGCGTGCACGATCTCCGGAGCCGACGGATTCCGAATTACCTGACGTTCGGGAGCGCGCTGCTCGCAATCGGCTACGGCGCGGCGACCCGCGGCTGGGCAGGCCTGGGCCTGGCGCTGGCCGGATGGGCGTTGGGGATGGCCATCTTCGTTCCGTTCTACCTCCTGAGGGGCATGGGGGCGGGTGACGTCAAGCTGCTCGCGGCGCTGGGGGCCTGGGTCGGGCCGGTGAGCCTGCTCTCGCTGACCCTGTATACGGCCCTGGCAGGCGGCGCGATGGCGTTGATCGTCGTCGTATGGCAGCGCAAGCTGGTGGCGACGTTCCGGAATCTGTGGATGCTTTTCTGTCACTGGCGGGTTGCGGGGCTCGGTCCGGTGGCGGAGATCTCGCTCGAGAACAAGAATGCCCCGCGTGTCGCGTATGGATTGCCGATTGCCGTCGGCGCGGTGCTCACGCTATGGCTGCACTGATGAGACGCGTGTTGAGATTCCGTCGAGGGACCAGAGGACAGGCGCTGATCGAGTTCGCGCTCGTGACCCCCGTGTTCCTTCTCGTGTTCGCATCGATGGCGGATTTTGCGCTGCTGTTCAAGAGCTATCAGGTCGCGTTGAATGCCGCCCGGGAAGGCGCCCGGCTCGCGGTGCTCCAGGGGTACGACGCCAATTCGTACCAAATCCCGAAGCAGCGCGCCAGCGACTACATGACGGCAGCCGGGCTCACCTGCAGCGGATGCGTGGCTGCCACGGCGGTGAGCGTGCCCCTGAGCGGGGGTGGGACGGCGGGTGGTGTCCGTGTGCAGGTCTCTTACACCTACAATTTTCTCTTCATCGGCCGGGTCGTGGGGCTGATCAACGGCACGTTCCGCTCGAACCTGCCGTTCTCGGTGACGGCCACGATGAGAAACGAAATTCAGGGAATCACATAGGCAAACACGTGACGAATCCAGGAACCAACCTATGAATCGCCAGACACGCACGCTGATCGTCGTGGCCGTCGCCGTTCTCGTGGCCTCTGCCGCCAGTTTTCTGGTCTACCGCGCCGTGCAGCGCATGCCGGTTCGCGAAGTCGAGATCGCCAGCATGCCGGCCGTGGTGGCGGGCCGGAACATTCCAGTCGGCACCATGCTCGTGAAAGAGGATCTCCGCGTCATCGCATGGCCGAGCAGGAACCCTGTGCCCGGAGGGTTCAAGTCGCTCGAAGATGTGACCAACCGCGGCGTCATCGTTTCGCTGGCGGAGAACGAGCCGATCACCGAATCCAAGCTGGCGCCGGTCGGCGCCGGCGCCGGACTCGGCCCGACGATCCCGGCAGGCATGCGCGCCATATCGGTGCGGGTGAACGAGGTCATCGGGGTGGCCGGGTTCGTGACGCCCGGCTCGCGTGTCGACCTGCTCGTGACCGTCGAGGATCCGCAGTCGAGCATGCGGGTCACGCGCGCGGTCGTGAGCAACCTCGAAGTGCTGACGGCAGGCTCCAGGTTCGACCAGGAGAGCTCGAGAGCCGACGGCAAGCCGATTCAAACCAATGTGGTGACGCTGCTCGCGACGCCGCAGGACGCGGAGAAGATCGGGCTCGCGTCCACCGGGGGCACGATCACGCTGACCTTGAGGAATCCACTCGACGTGACGCCGACCGAAACGCAGGGCGTGCGCCTGGCAAATCTGCTGGGAACGCCCAATCCGCCGCCGGTCGAACGGCGTGTCGAGGGGCGGAAGGTGGTCGTCGCGGTTCCGCCGCCGCCGCCGCCCAAGATCTACACCGTGGAAGCTATTCGCGCGGCTAAGAGAAGCGAGGAAACCATCCGATGAGCCGATCCTGTTCCGTCCGTGTTCTCGCGGCCCTGCTGTCGGTCCTCGGACTGGCCGCGTCAGGCGATGTCCTGGCGCAGCAGTCCCCCGCCGGCGAGGCCGCCATCCAACGGATTGGTCTCACCGCCGGACGATCCACGGTTCTGACGGTCGATTTCGACGTCACGCGGATCGCCGTGACGAATCCGACCGTCGCCGATGCGACCGTCGTGCAGCCGAGAGAAATCCTGATCGACGGAAAAGCGCCCGGCACGATCAGTCTCATCGTCTGGGGCTCCGATCGCCGCTCGCAGTATGACCTCGTGGTCGAGGCGCCGATTCCGAGCCTGGAACAGCAGCTCCACACGCTGTTTCCGGGAGAAGACATCCGCGTCAGCGTGAACGACCAGGCCATCATCCTCTCCGGCAGCGTGTCGAACAACGCGACGATGTTGAAGGCTGCGGAGGTGGCGCAGGCGACGTCCGAAAAACTGCGCGTGATCAACATGCTGCAGCTTCCCGGCGGGAGCGAGAGCCAGCAGGTGATGCTGCAGGTGCGTTTCGCCGAGGTCAACCGGCGGGCGCTGCAGGAGGCGGGCGTGTCGTTCTTCACCTCCGGCATCGGCTTCCACAACACCTGGGGACGCACGTCGACGCAGCAGTTCTCGGCCCCGGGATTCGAGAATCTGAGGTCGACGAAGGATGGCAACGGCGATCTCACGGCGGTGAGCGGCGACCTCACGTTCAGCGACTTCCTGAATCTGTTCTTTCTCAGTTCGAAGTACGACATCGGCGCCGTCATCAGGGCCTTGCGCACGACCGGCCAGTTTCAGAGTCTCGCTGAGCCGAATCTGATCGCCTACAACGGCCAGGAGGCGAGCTTTCTCGCGGGCGGCGAGTTCCCCGTTCCAGTCGTGCAGGGCAACACGGGAACGGTCACGATCGTCTTCCGGGAGTTCGGGATCAGGCTGAACTTCGTCCCGACGATCGCGGGCGACACGATCCGGTTGAAGGTGCGGCCGGAGGTCAGCGCCCTCGACTTCGCCAACGGCATCACGCTGAGCGGGTTCCGCGTGCCGGCGCTGACGACCCGGCGGGCGGAGACCGACGTCGAGCTCCGCGACGGGCAGTCGTTCGCCATCGCCGGGCTCCTGGACAACATCTCGCAGGCCGACACCGCGGCCATCCCGATCCTCAGCAAGCTGCCGGTCATCGGCTCGCTCTTCAAGTCCACGGCAAAGCGCGGGGAGCGCACGGAGCTCATGGTCCTGATCACGCCGCGCCTGGTGCGGCCGCTGGATCCGGACGAAGTCCCGCCGCTTCCGACGCGGCCGGATCAGTTCCTGCCTCCGGAGGGCATGGGCGGCCAGATGCTCGGCGGGAGCGGCACGCTGGATGCGCCGCAGACTCGATAACGCGGGCGGAGGGCGTATGCTGCGATCACTCAATCGGCGGACCGACCGGGGCGCCATGGCGGTGCAGATGGCGCTGGCAGGCATCGCGTTTCTCGCGTTTGCCGCGCTGGCGTTCGACTATGGCGTGAAGCTCATATCGCGCACGCAGGCTCAGCGCTCGGCGGATGCCGGCGCACTCGCCGGGGCGGTGTCGCTGATGCTCGACGGGTCCGATCCGACCGACAACGGACCCGCGAAGAAGAGCGCCAAAGCCTATGCGGGCTCCAACGCCCAGAACGTGAACTTCGTCTGGCAGCAGTCGCCGGTGGTCGAGGCGATGGTGATGCCGCCGGACGCGAATTCCACCGGCGCCGATTGCACCGCCAACAGTCCATGTGTGCGGGTGAACGTCTACCGGTCGTCGCTGGCGAACAACAACACCGATCCGGCGCCGGCGAACAACCCCCTCCCGACGTTTTTTGCGAGGTTCGTCAGCGTCACCGAGCAGGGCGTGAAGGCGACGGCCACCGCCCAGGTTCGATCCGGGAATTCGGCGAACTGCATGCTGCCCTTCGGCGTGGCCGATCGCTGGGCCGACTTCCGCGATCCGAACGTGGATACGTCGATCTTCACCGATGACGGCCGCGGGGTCGGCAGCGCAGACCTCATGGAAGGCATCGCCGGCTGGACTCCCAACGACACCTACGAGCCAGGACAGGACGTGTACCGGTCGCCGGTGACGTATCCGAATCCCAACCAACATACGGGCTGGACCGTCCAGCGCGATTTCGGGCGTCAATTGATCATGAAGTTCGGAGGCACCGGCACCTATTCCTCCGGATGGGCGAACAAGGTCGATCTGGTCGGCAGCACGGGCGGAAGCGACTACGAGAACGACATCATCAACTGCAACCGCAGTCCGATTTCCATCGCGGCCGACGGCGAGACGTGTTCGGGATATCCGAACAACACGACGACGGCCCAGGGCGGCCTGCACGGATGCATCAGCGCTTCCACGGGCGTGACGCAAGGGCCGACGAAACACGGGATCGATATCGTCATCGGCCGGGACAGTGGCGCCCACTGGGACTCGAGCGCCCAGATTGTCCCCGGGATGACCGGCGGCATCGTCAACGCGAGCGGCAACGACATGGGGAGCCCGAGAATCCGTCCGCTCGCGGTGTTCGACGTCAACCACTACGTCACGCAGGGCTGCTCGGGAACCGGGTGCATCGTCAAGGTGGCCAACATCATCGGGTTCTTCCTGGAAGGCATGTGCACGGACGTGCGCGCCGCAGGGCAGCTGCAGCCCGGAAACGCGTGCTCGCCGAATCCCGAGGGCAAGCGGGAAGTCGTGGGACGCATCGTCACCCTTCCATCCGACTTCCTTTCCGGCGTGGGTGACGTGTCGAGCGATGCGGCGTTCCTGAAGACGGTCGTTCTCGTTCGCTAGGGGGATCATGTCTGTCAGAGTTGGGCTCGTTGGCGCGGCGGATCAGCAGATCGAGAAGATCCTGAAGCTGGCAGGCTTCCAGGTGATGCCCGTCGCCAGGACGGATCTGTCGCTGCTCGCTCAGGCGACGGCGAAGATTCCGGACGTGCTCGTCATCGATCTGCGGGACGACGCCACGTTTCCCAGCGCCCTCGGGGTGCTCAAGCGGCAGCATCATGCGCTGGGCATGGTGATCGTGGCCTCGCGGCATGATCCGCAGTCGATGCTCGAAGCCATGCGGGCCGGTGTGAGCGAGTGGGTCGTCGAGCCGCTGAATGGATCCGACCTCAAGGCCGCCATCGATCGCGTCGTGGTGCAGGGCGCGCCGGAGAAGTCGCTCGGCAAAGTCTTCGCGTTTCTCGGCGCCAAGGGCGGCGTGGGCACCACCACCCTGGCGGTGAACGTGGCGACTGCTCTGCGCCGCCTGAGCTCGAGCCCGACGCTGCTCATCGACTTGAACCTCGCGTGCGGCGACGCGAGCCTGTTTCTGGGAGCCGAACCCAGGTTTTCCGTTGTCGATGCGATCGAAAACCGGCATCGGCTCGACACGGCATTCTTCCACGGTCTGGTTGCACAGACCAAGGCCGGTCCTGATCTGCTCGCGGCCTCCGATCGCGCCACGCTGGGCCAGGTGGACCTCCGGGCGGTGTCGTCCGTGATCGACTTCGCCGCCCGCGAGTATCCGTTCGTGGTGCTGGACCTGCCGCGCTCGGACTCGGCCATCCTGGATCAGCTGGAGCTGGCCTCCAGCATCACCATCGTGGCGAACCAGGAGCTGGCCACCATCCGCGCGGCGACGCGGCTGTCGTCCGCTCTCAAGCAGCGCTACGGGGGGGGGCGGGTGAACGTGGTGATCAGCCGGTACGACAAGGCGTCCGAGATCGGCAAGGACGACATTGCGAAGACGATCGGACTGCCGATCAAGCACTTGTTCCCCAGCGATTACCGTCTGGCGGTGGACGCGCTCAACGTGGGCCGGCCGCTCGTCGTGGAGAACCACAGCCGGCTTGCCGCCTCGTACATGGAATTTTCACGTGGTCTGGCGGGATTGCCGGACACGATGACGGAACCCGCTCGATCGACGAGCCTCTTCGGCCGGTTCGGCGCGAAACGTTAGTGAGATCGGGAGCGATTGAATGATGCCAAGCACGCCTTTGGCCCAGGGGGCCGTGGACACGAGACAGCCGCAGTATCAGGACCTGAAGAGCCGGATTCACGAGGATCTGCTGAACCGGCTCAATCTCGAGCGGCTGAACAAGATTTCGCGCGAACAGGCAGAGCCCGAGATTCGCAGTCTGATCATCAGCCTGCTGGACCGCGAGGGCGCGAACACGCCGCTCAGTCTCTTCGAGCGCGAGGCCATGATCACCGACGTGCTCCACGAGCTGTTCGGGCTCGGGCCGCTCGAGACGTTGCTGGCCGATCGCGACATCTCCGACATTCTCGTCAACCGCTACGATCAGATCTACGTCGAGCGGAACGGCCAGCTGGAGGAGATCCCGCTCGTGTTCAAGGACGAGCGGCATCTCTTCCGCATCATCGAGCGTATCGTCAGCTCGGTCGGCCGGCGCATCGACGAGTCGAGCCCGATGGTGGATGCCCGCCTTGCCGACGGGTCGCGCGTCAACGCGGTCATTCCGCCGCTGGCGCTCGACGGCCCGGTGCTCTCGATTCGCCGGTTCCGCACCGATCGGCTCGGCGCGCAGGACCTCGTGGGCCGGGAAACCCTGACGCAGCCGATGCTGGATTTCCTGCAGGCGGCGGTGAAGTGCCGCCTCAACATCGTCATTTCGGGCGGCACGGGCGCCGGCAAGACGACGCTGCTCAACGTCCTGTCGGGGTTCATCTCCGAGCGCGAGCGGATCGTGACGATCGAGGACGCGGCCGAGCTGATGCTTCGACAGCGGCACGTCGTCCGGCTCGAGACACGGCCGGCGAACATCGAAGGGCAGGGCGCGATCCGGCAGCGGCAGCTCGTCATCAACGCCCTGCGTATGCGGCCGGACCGGATTATCGTGGGCGAGGTGCGCGGCGAGGAAGCGCTCGACATGCTGCAGGCCATGAACACCGGGCACGACGGCAGCTTGACGACCATTCACGCCAACAGCCCTCGTGACGCCCTGTACCGGCTGGACACGATGGTGGCCATGGCGAACCTCAATATTCCTGAAAGGGCCGTCCGTCAACAGATCTCCTCGGCGATCAATCTCATCATCCAGGTGACACGCCTGTCCGACGGCACGCGGAAGGTGACCAACATCTCCGAGATCACGGGCATGGAGCAGGGCGTCATCACCATGCAGGACATATTCGTGTTCGAGCGGAGCTCGGCATCAACGAGCACGGCAAGGTGTGCGGCCGCTTCCGGGCCACCGGCATCAGGCCGAGGTGCAGCCAGCAGATGCAAGCGTCGGGCATCACGCTGCCGATGGACATGTTCGATCACGTGAAGGCGGTTGCCTAGGAGGCCCCATGGCTGCCGCCCTACTGACCTTCGTCATCGCGCTCGGGATCGTAATCGGCGGCTACTGGGCCTTCGTAGTGCGCCTGGAGGATCAGGCGCAATCCTCGCTCCGGCGTCGCCTCAAGGGAAACAGCGCGCGGGAGAAGGCCCGGCTCGCCATTCTGAAGGAGGCCCATCGATTCAGCCATGTCGGATTCATCGAGCGGGCACTGCAGCGCAACGAGGTCCTTCTTGCCGGGCTTCAGAAGCTGATCGATCAGGCCGGCGTCGGGGTGACCCCAGGATTGTTCCTGCTCACCACCGGCGTGGCGGGCCTGGGCACGTACCTGGCGGTGAGTGTCTACACGCCGTGGGTCGGTCTGGCGGCTGTCGCCGGCATCTTCTTCGCCTGCATGCCCTTTGCGTGGCTCAAATGGAAGCGCACCAGCCGGCTGCGGCTCATCGAGGAGCAATTCCCCGATGCCGTCGACCTGATCGCCAGGGCGCTCCGGGCGGGGCACGCGTTCACCACCGGCATCAGCATGGTGTCCGAGGAGGTCGGCGCGCCCGTTGGGCCGGAGTTCCAACTCCTCTATGAGCATCAGAATTTCGGGATGCCCCTGGCCGACGCGCTCCGCCGGTTTGGCGATCGTCTCGACTTTCTGGATGCGCGATTCTTCGTCACGGCGGTCCTGACGCAGCGGGAGTCCGGCGGCAACCTGTCAGAGGTGCTCGACAACCTGTCCGCCGTGATTCGCGAGCGCTTCAAGGTCAAGCGTCAGGTGCGGGTTCTCTCGGCCCACGGGCGCATCACGGGCTGGGTGCTCATGGCGATGCCGCCGATCATGGCCATCATTCTGTTTCAGCTCTCTCCGGAAACGACGAGTCTGCTGGTGACCGATCCGTTGGGCATTCGAATGCTGATCGGCGCGGCGATTCTGCAGGTGATAGGCGCGTTCATGATCCGTCGGATCGTGGACGTCGAGTACCTGATCATGCCCACTCAGTTCGTGCTCGCCCTTGTGGCCGTGTTCATCTCGGTTGCCCTGGCAGCCGGCGCGCTCGTCAATCTCGCGCTCTCGCAGGCCGCGCCCGAACGGCGGCGCCTGCGCCGGATGGGCGAAGAAGGCGCGTCCGCGGCGGCCGGGCTGGTGATGGACCGGCCGAGTCTGACCGACTCGCTGAGTCCGGTTGCGAGACGGCTGGCGGCGATTGTTCCCAAATCGCCGAGCCAGCTCTCCCAGCACCGGCGGCGGCTGACGATGGCGGGTACCGCGACGTCTCCGCGGCGATCTGGTTCGCCGGCGTGAAGTTCCTGCTGCCGGTGCTGCTGGGATTCGGCGCCTCATTCGTGTTCGGCGTGACCCGGGGCTGGATCTACATCGGACTCGCCGTGCTCGCCGGCTTTGTGGGGCCGAACCTCTGGCTCGACCGTCAGATTCGGCGGCGCCAGAAGGCGATCAGGAACGGGCTGCCCGACGCGCTCGATCTGTTGATCGTGTCCCTCGAAGCGGGATCGAGCCTCGACCACGCCATCATGAAGGCGGGCGAAGAGTTGACCGGGCCGCATCCAGCGCTCGCTGACGAGCTGCGGCTCGTCACCACCGAGATCCGGGCGGGCAAGCCGCGCCTCGAGGCGCTGAAGAACTTCGCCGATCGCACGAAAGTCGCCGACGTGCGTGCGCTGGTCGCCATGCTGATTCAGACCGACAGGTTCGGGACCAGCGTCGCGCAGGGCCTGCGTACTCACGCGGAGACCTCGCGCACGAAGCGCCGGCAGATCGCGGAAGAGCGTGCGGCCAAGGTGGGCGTGAAACTCGTGTTTCCTCTCGTGTTCTTCATCTTCCCGGCTCTGTATGTCGTCGTTCTCGGTCCGGCCGTCATCCGGTTCGTCCGTGTGTTCATCGAACAGGTGGTCCAGGGACGGTAACGTTCATCGAGGAGGAACCTCGTGGATCCAGTCACAATCGCACTCGTTGCGGCAGCGGCGCTCATGTTGGTGTTGTACTTGAAGCGCCGGCGGACTCGGCTCAAGGATGAAGATTACAAGTAGCATCGTTCGGCGAGCGCTCATCGCGCGGCTGGCGCCGGCAAGCACCATCGCGCTCGCCTTCTGCGTCGCCGGCTGCGCCGTTCATCGGCGGACGAACGTCTCGTCGCTCTTCATCAAGCGCGGGACGCCGACGGTGAGCTTCGACGACCCCGCCAGCGGGGCGCAGGCCCGCACGCCTGCACGAGCTGAGGTCGATCGCCGGCAGGCGCTGGCCTCGGCAGCGATGCGGCGGGCGGCAGCCGGCCCTGCGCCGAAACCCGAGACGATCGAGCGCTCGGATGCGCGCCTTGCGGAAAGCCTGGCCGGTGTCAGGCGAAACCCGACCGCGTACGCGCACCTGGCCGTGGCCTCCGATACCGGCGGCTGAGGATCTTCGACAGGGCCTACGATCATCTGATGATCGCGTTGAAGCTGAATCCGAGGTCCGCCGAAGCATTCGAACAGCGGGCCCAGCTCTGGAGAGAATCCGGGTTCCCCGGGCTGGGGCTCGGAGACGCCTACCGCGCGGTGTCGCTGGCGCCGGGTTCCCCGTCTGCGCTGAATACCCTCGGCACGCTGCTGCAGTCGCTCGGCGAAGTCGAGGCCGCCAGGCGCGTTTATCAGGACGTAGTGCGTCTGGACCCCGAGGCGGCCTACGCGTGGAGCAATCTCTGCTACCTCTCGCTGTTGAGCGGCTATGGAGACCGCGCGATCGATGAGTGCGAGCGTCGCGCTCGAGAAGGACCCCGATCTCCGGACGGCACAGAACAACCTGGCGCTCTCCTACGCGGCCGGGGGAAAGCTGAACGAGGCGCGCCAGGAGCTCCTGGCGAGCGGGAACCCCGCAGAGACGGCATTCAACTCCGGGATGCTCTACATGGCGCTCGGCAAGTACGACCAGGCGGAGGAGGCGTTTCGGACCGCATGGGATCTTCGTCCGAATTTCACGGCCGCGCTGGAACGATGGCGGCAGGCGGCTCGTCTGGCCGCGATGAGAGCAGGGGCACATGACAACAGCAACTCTTCGCGCTGACCGAACCACACCCGAGGTCCTTCCTCCGCCGGCCCCGCGCACGCTGGCTGAGTCGGGATTGGGCCTCGATCTGGTGACGCAGCTCACGCTCAAGGCGCTGCACTTCGCGGGCGAGCTGAGCGGCGTCGATCTCGCGCAACGGCTCGGCCTCAGCTTTGCGGTGATCGAGCCGGCGGTCGAGTTCGCTCAAGCAGCAGCGCCAGTGCGAGATCGTGGGCGGCGCGCTGGTCGGCGCCTCGTCCTACCGCTACCGCATCACGGACGCGGGACGCGAGCGGGCCATGCTGTTTCTCGAGAACAGTCACTACGTCGGGGTCGCGCCGGTTCCGCTGGCTCGCTATACCGAGTACATGCAGCGATTCGATCGCGCGGTATCTCTGAACGCGACCAGGGACCGGGTACGGCGAGGCGTTCTCGCACCTCGTGCTGAGCGAACGGGTCCTGGACCAGCTGGGCCCCGCCATCAACGCAGGACACTCGATGTTCGTCTACGGGCCGCCGGGCAACGGAAAGACGGTCATCTCGCAGGCCATCCGGCAGCTCCTCGGCGGCGAAATCGCGATTCCGCAGGCCATCGAGGTCGAGGGCAATATCATGCGCCTGTTCGATCCCGTCACGCACGAGGTGCTGCCGGAGGACGAGAACCAGTCTCTCGATGCCGGCGAACGGCTGGACGGCCGCTGGGTTCGATGCCGTCGGCCGCTGGTGATGGTGGGCGGGGAGCTGACGCTCGACGCCCTCGACGCTGCAATACAGCGCCGCCACGGGGTTCTACCAGGCGCCCACGCAGACTGTGGCGAATGGCGGCGTGCTGGTGATCGACGATTTCGGACGCCAGCAGTGTTCCCCTCGCGACCTGCTGAACCGCTGGATCGTGCCGCTCGAAAATCGGCGTGGACTTCCTGACGCTGCAGACGCGGCCAGAAGTTCGAGGTGCCCTTCATGACGCTCGTGGTGTTCGCCACCAACATCCGACCGGCCGAGCTCGTGGACGAGGCGTTCCTCCGCCGTATCCACTACAAGATCTTTGCGGAGAGCCCGACCGTCGAGGATTTTCTCAAGATCTTTTCGAACTGCTGCGCCGAGCGCGCTCTGGAATTCGACCGGCGGCTGGTCGAGCGGCTCCTGGTGGAATACTTCCGGCCGAGGAAGATCGCCCTGCGCGGCTGTCAGCCGCGAGATTTGATCGAACATGCGCTCTCGCAGGCGGACTATCTCGGGTCGCCCAGGCGCCTGACGTACGACCTTCTCCAGTCGGCGTGCGCTGGCTACTTCGTGGACGACAGCGAAACCCCGGCGGTGTACGCATGAGAGCGTCTGGTGCGGGCTCGGAGTGGCTCTTCATGCTGATGGCCGCCTCGGTCTTCGTCGGCGTGGGCATCCTGGTGTCGGGCGGCCCGTACGACTTCTTCCAGCTCGTGGATGGCGTCATCAAAAACGTCGCCACCGCGTCGGTCCTATGGGTACAGCGGCTGCTCTGAACGGCCACCCGCCGGACCTTCGCGACGCCAGATCGCCGTGGGAAGCGCGCCTGGATGTGGCCGGCCGGGTGATGGTCGTGCTGCTGTACGTGCCTCTGGTGCCCAGGCTCCTGACGGATGTTGTGCAGGCAGGCAGACTGACCTCGATCTTCCTCCTGCTCAACGTTTCGCTCGCGGTTGCCTTCACGGTCTTCCGCCGGAGAGCCGTGCGTGTCGACCGGAGCTGGACATCCCGCCTGGCGACCGCGACCGGCACTGTGGCTCCCCTTCTATTCCGGCCGGGGGGAAGCGCCTGGCTTCCCAATGCTGTCACGGGCGTGTTGGGCCTCATGGGATTTCTCTTGATCCTCGGCGGCTTGACGACCCTGCGGCGCAGCTTCGGGCTCGTTCCCGCGGATCGCGGTCTCGTTGCCGGCGGAATGTATCAGGTGGTCCGGCATCCGATCTATGCAGGCTACCTGCTGGTGCATCTCGCGTTCGTGGCTGCCCACCTCTCGCCGTGGAACGCCGGCGTGTGGCTGGTTACCGACGGCGCCATGATCGTCCGCTTGCTCCGCGAGGAGCGCGTCCTGGCAGAGGATCCGGCATACGGCCGGTACGCGAGCCTCGTCAGGTGGCGACTCGCACCCGGCCTGTTCTAGCCCGCATGCAGACCGTTCTTCGGTTCTTCGCCGTTCGAGAGTTCATCCTGCTGGCGGTGGTCTTCGTTCCGGCCGAGCGGCTGTTTGCGCTGAGAAGGGGACAACGCATTCTGCGGCGCGGGTGGTCGAACGACCTCGTGTATGTGCTCGCCAACCGCGGCCCACTGCTGGTCGGGCTGATGGCGACGACCGTGATTGCCGGGGAAGTGGCTCACCGCTTCGTGCCCGTCTGGCTTCAGACCGCGGTGGCAGGACAGTGGCTGGTGGCGCAGGTCGCCGAGGCGGTGGTCCTTGCCGATCTCGGCTTCTATTTTGCCCACCGGATGTTCCATTCAATCCCGCTGCTGTGGCGGTTCCACGCGATCCATCACAGCATCGAGGAGCTCGATTGGCTGGCGGCCGTTCGCATCCACCCCGTCGATCAGGCGATGACGAAGATGATTTCGATGCTGCCCCTGTACGCCCTGGGTATTCGTCGCCGGCGCTCGCGCTGTTCTCCGCCATCTACTTCTGGCATTCGTTTTTGCTCCACTCGAACATCCGGCTCGTGCTGGGCCCTCTGTCCGGGTTGATTGCCTCGCCCGAGTTCCATCACTGGCACCACGCACACGAACGCGAAGCTCACGACCACAACTACGCAGCGCAACTGTCGGTGCTGGATAGACTGTTCGGCACGTACTTCCTTCCGCCCGGTCGCCGGCCGGCATCCTACGGAATCGACGATCCCGTTCCCAGGTCCTATCCCGATCAGCTTCTGTACCCGTTCACGCCGGACGCCGTCGCTCGAGCGGAGGGATGGTCGGCGGTCGAACGTGTCGAACCCCAAGCCGGACGCTAGACGGCTCCGGGTGACGGCCCGGGAAATCCGCGGCCAGCTCACCATCCTGGTCGCCGTTCTCTGGACCGTTGCGGCCCTCAACACCGCAGGTTCGAACAATCGCCTGAGAAGCGGACAGATCCTCGGAACCGACTTCGTTCAGTTCTACACGATGGCGCGCCTGGCCAGCGAGGGACACGCGGAGGAGGTGTCCGATCCGGTCCGATTCCGGAAGGCGCAGTTGGCGGCGGTCCCCTCATCAGAGGCAGAACTCTACCCTCCAGTGTACGGGCCGCAGGTGGCACTTGCCCTGGCGCCCCTGGGCAGATTCCAGGTACAGGACGGCCCTCGCGATCTGGGTGGCGCTGAGCACGGCGCTCTACTTTGCGGCCGTCACCCTGGCCGTGCGTCGATCCCGGACAGTGAGGCAGTACGCGGGCATTGCGCTGCTGGGGGCGGCGGGCTTTCCGCCGTTCTGGTACTTGCTGCAGCACGGGCAACTCTCGGCGGTCGCCCTCTGCATCGTAGTCGCCGCTTTTTGGCTTCTGTGTGACGGCCGCGCCGTGGCGGCAGCAGCTGTGCTTGGTCTCCTGATCTACAAGCCTCCGCTGTTTGCGCCGATGGTGTGTGTGCTCCTTCTCGCGCGAGAGTGGAAGAAGAGTGCGGTCATGCTGTCAGTGGGCCTAGTCGAGGTTCTGGCGGCGGGGCTCTGGGTGGGAGCGCAGGGTCTGCGAGATTATCTGGGGCTGCTCCTCGATCTCCCGCGCCTGGCACCCGTACTGGCGGTGAAGCCTTATCAGATGCACTCGCTGCGGGCGTTCTGGCTGCTGATTGTTCCCAACGCCGCTGCAGCAGCGGTGCTGTACGCCGTGAGCGCGGCCCTCGCGGTCTTCTGCGCGGCGCAGGCATGGCGGCGCGCGGAGGCGCCTGCTCTCCGGATGTCCGCATTGGTGCTCGGGACCGCTCTCGCCTCGCCGCACCTCTACATCTACGACCTGGTCATCCTGGCGCCGGTCTGGGTTTGGCTCGCCGACTGGTTTCTGGAAGAAGCGCTGCCGGTCTGGTTCGGGCGGGCGCTCTATGTGGGCTTCGTCGCCCTGCTCATGGGCCCCTTCGCGCAGTTCGTGCCATTTCAGCTGTCGGTCGTCTGTCTCGGATACCTGCTCGTCGTGCTGTGGGCGTGTTCCCGCTCCACGGGAAGCCCGCTTCAGCCTTCGGGCTCGGAGCCGCTACGGTCCGGGAAAGCAACGGGCGCTCCCGCCTGACGGCATCGCCAGAGGGCGCGCCGGCAAGCTGCCGCCAGGTTCAATCAGGATGGCCGACTTGGGCCCGCTGTAGATACGGCGCCAGCCCGCGCGCTCGAGCGTCTTCAATACCGTGAACTTCTGGGGGAGCCAGGCGTAGTCGGGATCGAGCCTGGTCACGAAATCGAGGCTTTCGGGTGCATCGCGGTACAGCTCGAAGTGGTCGCTCACCATCGCGTCCGAGTACACCGTCTCGCGCCGGCCGTCCATCGACACCTTCACGGCTGGTGCGAGATGCCAGATCGCGTATTCGCCCCAGTCGAAAAAGGTCAGCATCCGTCCTTGAAGGCGGTTGGATCGAATGAACGCGACCGACGCCGGTTCCGGCATCCAGTCCTCTCGCACCGGGATGCACGCGAAATTGCGGAAGCTCGCTGCAATACCCAGGCACCCGATGAGGAGGATCGCAACGAAAGTGCGCGGAGGGCCGGACACGAAATCAGTGGCACTCGGGGTACGCCGCCTCGAGAACCTGCGGAACGCGGTGCGGATGTGGGATCCGAGCAGGATCACGGCACTCAGGATGAAGAATGCATCCAAGCGGCTGACGCGGAGTGACGACACCCAGTACAACGCGACGATGGCCACGTGCGCCGGGTTGACGCTGCGGCGGCCGAACCACGCGCCCGCAGCGGCAAGAAGCGTCATGCTGGTCCATGGGAGCAATACGACCCAGGGCAGCTTCCAGAGCGGCTGCCAGTCTGAGATATCGCGCGAGAAGCGCACGGTGGTTCCCAGGAAGTGCCAGAGGTGCATCCCATATGGATTCACGAGGGTGGCCAGGACGGACGCGACGCCCGCGGCAAGCACCCACTGCCGCTTGAGCGAGAGCTGGTCCGCCCGCAGGAACGCCCAGGCTCCCCATAGGCCGAACGCTCCCAGCCCCACAATCCACCCGCCATGGAGGTTCGCCCACAAGACGAAGATCAGGGGCACCAGCATCAACGCCCTGGGCTTGCCGGCCTCGACGGCCAGCAACGACGACAACAAGGCGGGAAAGAGCGCCAGCGAGAAGATCTGCGGCCTGAATGTCGACGAACGTCCGTACGTGCCGGCAATCACCAGGAACACCAGGAGATCGTGCACGACGGCATCGTCGCGCATGCCGCGGAGGGCTTTCAGCACGCCCCAGAGCATTGCCAGCAACAGCGCCGCCTTGAGCGCAACGAGCAGCACCGGTCCGCCCAGCGCATACGACGTGTACTCCAGTACCTCGGCCAGCCACTCGTGATTGATCCACGGGATGTCGCTCGTGAAGGAGTAGGTATCGTGACTGGGGACACCCTTGAGTCGAACGATGTCGCGTCCGAAGCGAAGATGTCCCCAGAGATCGGGATCGGCCGAGGTTCGCGTGAGGAGCGTGAACAGAAATGCGGCGAGCAGCAGCCGCAGGATGTTCAGGACGTGTGCGGAGCGGATGCGGGGGAGAGAGCGAACTGGCTGCACTATGGTCGGCTGCAGCAGTGTATCCGACAACAGCGTGCCGGCTCAGCGCAGGTGGTGCATCAGAAAGGCGAACACGGCGCCGGTGCGGCCCGGCTCCGGCTCGGAGCCGGCCACCAGAGACCAGCACAGCAACACGTTGATGGCAGTCGCAAAATATGGCACCAATGACTCTACCCAGCGGCTCATATCGCTCGTGGCTGCAAGTTCCGATCCGGCGAATTTGCGGCCAAACTGCACAGCGTTGCCGGCACCGCCGGTTCAGACTTGATCGCTCGATAACAGAGGCGTAACCGGCGCCGGCTATTCACGATATTCCGATGGTGAACCCCGCATTGTCACAACCTGGAGCGCGCGCGTCGGTTCTCCTGGCCATCTGTCTGGCGGCCTGTCTGCTGCCGGTCCATCTGCGCCTCGCCCACTACGCCGAGGACGATGCGTACATTCACGTTCGGATTGCGACAAACCTGCTGCACCACGGGCGTCCGTACTTCAATGTCCAGGATCCGGTGAATGCCAGTTCATCGCCGGTCTGGACGCTGCTGGTCACGATGCTCCTTGGCCTCACCGGCGATCGGCTCTGGTCGATTTCGGTGTGGAACGGATTGATCAGCGCGGCCGGCGCGGTCGTGCACTCGCGGTTGCTGCGGCGGCTGATCCTGGTTCCCGAATGGGTGCCGTGGGTGTTCGGCGCCTGCTATCTCGCCGTGACGCTCTCCTCCAGCATCGGGCTGATGGAGACGCCGCTCGCCCTCCTGCTGGTCGGCCTGGCCGCTCACATGATGCTCGATGGGAGGAGGCTGGGATTCGTCGCTCTGGGGCTGGCCGTGTTCGTCAGATACGAGTGCGCCCTTCTTGCCGTCCTTGCCGTGACGATCGGCGCCGCAGATACGCGGCCGCGCGACCGCATGCGGCTGATCGCGATGGGCGCCGCGCCGTTGGTCGCCTACGAGCTGCTCTTCTTCGGCAGTCTCGTGCCGCAGTCGGTCATCGCCAAGAAGGCGGTGTATCGAATGCCGTTGTGGGATCCGGCGACGTTTACGCTGGTGGTCCTCACGGCCGCCCTCGCCCTGGCGTTCTTTCTGAAAATGGCTCGTGAATCGCGATTGGAAGGCCGCCTGCTCGATGCGCTTCTCGTGTTCGGTGCCGGGGTTCTCTTCGCCTATACCGCGTCTGGAACAATCGTGTTCCCGTGGTACGAGCCGCTGTTCACGGTGCCCTTCCTGTATGGCGTCTGCTGGCTCCTGTTCTGCTGGACGAGCCGCAGCCGCGTGATGCGAATGGCGTTCAGAACACTCGCGGGGTTCGTCGCGGCCTGGTGGATCGCCAGGCTTGGCGCAACCGTGCTGCTGGCGCCCGTGCTGTCGCCTGTCTATTATTCAGGGTTCGAGCGCGGGGCCCGAGCGCGGCAGTATGTCCAGATCGGTGAAGCCCTCTATCGGCACTTTCCGGCGGCGACCCTGCTGACCTCGGAAATCGGAGGGCTCGGGTACGGATTCTCCGGTTACATCGCCGACGGGGCTGGCCTGATCAGTCCGAACGCCCTCAAGTACCACCCGATGAAGGTTCCGGAAGAGCGCAGCAACGGAACCATTGGAGCAATTCCCTCTGGCTACGTGGCCGAGGTCAATCCTGAGCTCATCGTCAGCCACGAGATCTTCGTCGAAGCGTTTCGCCGATCCCCCGTCGCGGCAGGATATGCCATGTGGACGTGCTCTCCGTACACGGACAGCGATCTCGTGCAGTCGCAACGCAGGACGATCTGGAAGAACAGCCGCCTGTTCGTCTTCGTCCGCAGGGATTTGCGTACCGGCGCGCCGCTTGCCGGCCTCTGCTCATGATGCATGTGCAAGGTCGTAATCACCGGTGCGGGTCGTCGGCTCGTCGTGCCCGTTGGGCTCCCCGCTTCGCCGTTCTTGGAGGCATCTTCTTTCTCAAAGGAATCGTGCTCTATACCGTGCCGCGGATCGGAAGATTGGACTTTGCGATCTACTACGATGCGCTGCGGCGCGCTGCGCAGGGTGGATCGTTGTACGCCCCGAGCGAGCGGGGCATTGCCGCGAACTGGCACCCGCCCCACTTCCACCTGGTCTTGTGGCCTTTCGTTCAGCTCGGATCGCTGGAGCGGGCAGGTGCCGCCTGGGTGTTTGCCAGCGCGCTGGTTCTGGCGGCCGCGGTGTTCCTGGTGACGCGGTGGGTCCCAATCGCGGAGGATGACCGGAGATGGCTGTGGGCACTGCTCGCGTGGGCGGCTCCGTTTCATGTGCTGCTGGGGGGCCAGACTGTTGCAGCCATCCTCGTGCCGCTGCTGCTGGCGTGGCGCGGGGCCCATCAGCGGCGCCAAGTTGCCACCGGATTCTGGCTGGCCACGGCGGTTTTGATCAAACCGTTTCTGGCTCCGCTGTGGCTCTGGCCGCTCCGCAACCGGCAGTGGCGTGTGTTTGCCGTCGGGGCGGGCACCGTCGCGGCATGGCTGACCCTCGGCGGCGTCGTCTTCGGGTGGGAGTCCGTGCCGGAATGGGTGCATCAAGTGCAAGGGCCCGTGCCGTGGGCGGCGCACTGGCTCAACAGTTCGGTTGCCACGCTGCTCGTACCGCCCGGTGCGAACCCGCTCAGCTCATGGCCGTGGCGAGCATGTGCGCTGGCCCTCCTTGGATCCACGGCGTGGATCGTGTGGAGGCGCGTTCCCGATCTCGATCAAGCCTGGTTCATGCTCGTTCTGGCAGGCCTGCTCGCATCTCCGCTCGCCTGGGTCTACTACTGGTGGTTCCTGCTCCCCATGGCCGTCACGATGCTGCAGGGTCCGCGGCGCAGATGGTCGCTCGTGCTGGGCATCGGAGCGCTGTTTCCTCTCGATCTCGCCGCACACGTACGGATTGCCTACGTGCTGATCTTGAGCTCGGTATGGGTGCTCGCCGTGCTCACGGTGATGTCAAGACTCGGCTCCGGGGCGCGCGGCGACACGATCAGCCCTGCCCACATGGCCACGGCTCCCCACGTGTAGATTGAGCCGAACAGCACCCCGCTCCATACACCCCCTTCGCGCGAGAGCGTCCAGACGAGGGGAAGCGGTACGAGCCACAGCCCCACGAATATCCGAGCCGGGACAGGCCAGCGCCGACGTTCCCCCCAGGCAATCAGCGGCCCGAGGAAGGCGGAGGCGTAATACACCCACGCGACCGGTGAAACGAGCAGGGAAGTCATGCCCCAGAGGACCCACAGCCGATCTGGATCTCGCTCTCTGCGCGCCGCGAGCCCTGCGGCGATCAGCGCGAAGATCGCAACGCCCAGATAGAGCAGCCGGCCTCCTTTTCCCGTGGCTCCGCATCGATAGATCAACGCAGCGGCCGAGAGATTCCACGGCGACAGCTGCAGGCCGCTGTGCATCGTCGCCTGCAGCCAGCTCAGCCACACGGCCGCTCCCAGCCACCACACTCCGAGAGCCAGCGCGGCAGCGCCGAGACCCACCACGACCCAGCCCACTCCTCTGCGAGTCGCCAAGAGGAGCAGTGCGCACTGCGGCTTGAGGCTGAGGAGCAGTGCGAGCGCCAGCGCGGCACCCGCGTCTTGCCGGCGGCGCGTCGCTCTCCAGGCCAGCGCGCCGACGACCAGCATCAGGCCTCCGACCTGCCCTTCGATCCAGCTGTGACTTACCATCGCCGAAGCGGCGATTGCCGGCGCGAGCCACTCGATTCTCCGTGGAGACAGCGCGAGCTCCCGCGCAATGATCGTCAGCGCCAGCGCGAGGCAGATCACCTGGAGGCCGGCCCACAGCCAGACTGCGCTCTGTTGAGGCAGGTAGCTCAGCGGCGTGAACAAGAGCACCGTGGCATGCGGCGGGTTCAGATTCACGCGTGGGATGCTCTCGTACAGCTCTCCCGACCGCCGCCACAGGGCCGCGCTGCGGAGGAAGTGACCGAAGTCGCGGCGGGCGGCGTCGGTGCAGAAGCCCCAGAGCGAGATTGCTCCGACGACGGCTGCCCAGACGACGAACGCCGCCCAGGGAAGCGTTCCGACGCTTGGCGGCGGAGGGTTTGCGTGCACGGAATTCGTCGTCGGCTCTGCCACAGAAATCCCAAAAGTCTGGCCTGCGCCAGAATATGTAACTTATTGGAAAAGCGGTAGTTATGGCTTGACAGCCGATCGCGTCAATCCTACGATCGTTGACGCTAATCAGCGAGCGATGAGCCAGATTCTACCGATCTTCCAGTCCGAAGATGCATCACAGCCCGCGGCATCCGCCGTCGTGATGCACGGCGATTCTCTGTCCCTCGCGGATCTCCAGCGTTCCGGAGTTCCGCTGGAGTGGTTCGAGGTCGTCGCGATTGTCCAAGCCCTCTGCCGGACGATCTTCAGCGCTGGCGATCGTATCGGTCCGGCGGCGCTGAACGCGGAAGACGTGCGGATCGATGCCACCGGGGATGTCAGCGCTTTTCTGAGCGAGTCCAAGGATGGACCCGCTGCCGTCCGGAACGTGGCCGAGATCACCCGCGGGCTGCTGCCGGATCGCAACGTTCCGACGCCGCTTCGGCTCGTCCTGACACAGGCCTCGTTCCACACGGCGCTCGATCAGCTGTATGCCGCGTTGGAGCCGTTCGAGCGCCCCAACGGGACCGAGTTGATCCGGGGCGTGTACGCGCGATGGATGGGCACGCCCCATTACGCGGCACCTCCGCCGGCGTCGCGTTCCCGATCTCGGAAAGGCCTCACACAAGGCACGCGGGCGTCTCTCGCGCAGACCGCAAGCCTGCCGTTCGTCCAGCGATATCGATCCCGGATTCGACTCGCGACGGGGACCGTCGCCGCAGTGCTGGGCATCGCCGTCTTGACCGCCGTGGGCGTTCGGATCAAAGGCTGGGTAGGCTCGCGATCTACACAGGATCTTCCAGCGGCAAGCTTGACTGCCGCGCAAAATACCGCCGATCGTGTTCTGGATCGCGTCCTGCCGCCGCAGCCTGCTGTTCCCGCCAGTGAGGACGGCAATGGCTCCGTCATCCAGTCCGGGCGCCCGGTGACGGATGCCGGCGTGCCGTCCGCCGGGCCGCAGGCGTTCCGGTCGCGACGTGAGTGGATCGTCCTGGAACCGGAGAGGCGCGCACCGCGGCCGCGCGCGGCTGCGCAGGCGAGCCGTCCTCTGTTGCCGTCGGTTCCGCCCCAGGTGCAGCCCGCGAGCGTTGCACCGGCTCGGTTGGGATCGTCCGGGTCGGTGGCGTTCCCGCTCCCACCCCTGCCCTCGGAGCGGCGGCCGCCCGTCGTCCGGGCTGTTCAAGCGAGCCCTCGGATGGTGAACGCGGCGGTGTACGCCGAGAACGACAACGAGGTCGTCCCACCGTCCGCGATATATCCGAGGTTTCCGACCGTCAAGCCTGCCGGCGTCGATCTCGTCGAGTTCAATGTCCTCATCTCCGAGGCGGGGACGGTCGAATCGGTCCATGCCCTGAGGGCCCCGGAGACGATCGCGGAGGCCATGGTCGTCACCATGAGTCTCAGCGCGTCCAAGACATGGCGCTTCAGCCCCGCTACGAAAGACGGTGAGCCGGTGAGGTACCGGAAAGTCGTGTGGGTCCCAGCGCATTGAACGGCAGCACCCGCCTCAGGGCTGTCGCGGTCCTCCTTCTCCTCTGCGGTCTGCTGCTCGCCCCCGGGTTTGCGCAGGAACCGCCGGCACCTGGGGAATCGGCGGCGCCGCCTGCCGCTCCGCCTCCTCCGGCGCGGGCCGCTGCCGCGGACGAATGGGGCGTCCAGATCACGTCTCCGCTCGGCCGCACCGGCGTGGTCAGCAAGGTCCGGATCGTCGCCCAGATCAGGGTTCCCCAGGACCGCGCGCCCATCCACGCCTGGTTCTACGTCGATGGCAAGCTCGTGGGCGAGGTGAATCAGGGGCCGCCCTACGCGGTGGACTGGGTGGACGAGAATCCCTTCGAGCAGCGCGAGATCGTCGTCCAGGCGCAGGACGCCCGAGGGCAGACCGCCTCCGACACGGTCGTCCTGAAGCCGTTCGAGATCACCGACCAGAGCGAGGTCACGAGCGTGCTTCTCGAGGCCGGCGTGTACGACGAGCACGGCCGGTTCGTGGCGAAGCTCGATCCCTCGTCCTTTGTCGTCCGGGAGAACGGCGAGCCGCAGAAGACGGACACGGTCGCGCAGCAGAGCGTGCCCACCACGATCGTGCTGCTGGTCGACAACAGCCAGAGCATGGGGCGCCGCATGGACTTCGTCCGGGCGGCCGCCGAGCGGCTCGGAGATGCCCTGAGCCAGCACGACAAGATCATCGTCGTGCCGTTCAACAAGGCCCTGGGAACCATCACCGGCCCGACCAACGACGCCAAGACGATCGGCGAGGCGATTGCGGCGATGCATGGCGAGGGAGGCACCGCCATTGTCGACGCGCTGCTCGAGAGCACCGGTCTCTTCAAGGGTGCCGAAGGGCGCCGCGCCGTGATCCTCATCACCGACGGCTACGACGAGCACAGCACGGGCGACTTCGGCGAGGTCGTGAAGAAGGCGCAGGAAGAACAGATCGGCGTGTACATCGTCGGAATCGGGGGCGTGGCCGGCATTTCGCTGAAGGGCGAGCGCATGCTGCGCGAACTGGCCGAGAAGACCGGCGGCAGCGTGTTCTTCCCGCTGCGCGAAACCATGCTGCGCGACGTGTCCGACGCCGTCTCGATCGACGTCTACGGCCGGTATCTGATCAGCTACACGCCGAGCGACCGGAAGAAGGACGGCACCTGGAGAGCCATTTCGGTCGAGGTGCCGGGCGACTACCGGGTTCGCACGCGTGAAGGCTACTTCGCTCCGAGTCCGCCACCGATCCGTCCGACGCTCGAGTTCACCGTCAGAAACTCCGCCGACGAGTACCTGAACGTCGCTCCCGGCGATGTGGAAGTGCTGGAGGATGGGATCGTCCAGAAGGTGGATACGTTCCAGGAGGCGGTGGAGCCGGTGTCGATGGTCCTGGCGCTGGATTCGAGCGGCAGCATGGTGAAGGCCGCCGATGCCGTGAAGCAGGCGGCGCGCGACTTCGTGGGCATCGTGCGGCCCGAGGACAGCCTGGCGCTCATGATGTTTGCCGACAACCCGACCTTCGCGCACACGCTGGCGACCAACCGCCAGTGGACGCTGGACGCGATCGATGACTACAAGCCGCTCGGCGGCACGGCGCTCTACGACACGCTCTACAACGCGCTGATGACGCTCAAGACGGTGGAGGGGAGGCGCGCCATCGTCGTGCTCACCGACGGCAAGGACGAGAACAACCCGGGCACGGCGCCGGGCAGCGAGCACACGATCGCCGAGGTGCTCGATCTCTTGAAGACGGTGAACGCCGTCGTCTTTCCGATCGGGCTCGGCACGAAGGTTGAGCACGATGTGCTGCAGCGGCTCGCGGCCGAGTCTGGCGGGACGGCCTACTTCCCAACCGACGTGTCGCTGCTCGACGCCCAGTACCGCGAAGTGGTCGAGAATCTGCGCCGCCGGTACGTGATCAGCTACACGTCGAGCAACGGCATGCACGACGGATCGTGGCGGAAGGTCGAGATCCGCTCACGGATCGCCGGGCTGCAGATCACGACACGCGGCGGATATTTCGCCCCACGCGAATAGGCAGCCTCTTTGCACCGGCCTCACCGGAGGTAACCGGTGCCCTCGCAGCTGCTCGGCCTTGCCGCCCTTCTCCTCGCATTCGCCCCTGCCGCGCAGGCCCCCATCCCGCGCGAACTGCCCGAACAGCGCCAGGTGCCGGTGTCGATCGGGCTCACCCTCGGTCCCGAACGATACGACTTCACCGGAGCGGGCGTGTGCCAGCACCAGGAGCGGGCGTCCATCTCCAACACTCCGGCCGAGCAGTGGACGCTCACGCAGAGCGGTGCGGGCAGGAGCGTGACTCTCACCGTGTGGCGGCCGCTCGCCGGGGGTGAGCCGATGCTCATGTTGAACGTGGTCACCAGCCGCGGCCGCTACCAGGTCAACAGCATTCAGGGAGCCGCGGTCACCGGGGCCGGGAGCGTCAAGATTGCACGCAACGGGGCCGGGGCTTCGTTCACCATCGATGCGACCACGGCGACGGGCAGCCAGGTCGGCGGAATCGTGACGTGCGAGGCCTTCACGCTGGCCACCAGCGTACCTGGCAATTGACCGAAAACCATTGTCTCGTGTGATTTATGGATTTCCATGAATCCAGAGATAAAGGAACTAAAGAGCCTCAAAAAGAAGACTTCCTGGTGGCTTTGCGTGTCCCAAAATCTCGCAACAGCCTCCAAGAGCTATCGAGTTAGGCCGGAAATCCCTCCTCTTTGCAGCGGCCGCCGGGTGGCAGCCAGTTTGCCCTTTCGACGGCGCGGCATTCGGCAGGTCGCCAGTTTTCTCCGTTTCTGAAAATCCGCCGGCCCGACATGAGCGGTCGAGGTGTGCCTCGACGTGATCGACGGAGATCTGCGCTCGTGGGCCTGCCCTCGAAAGGTGCGTATGAATCGTCTGGTTGCCTCGACTGCGGGCGTTCTTCTCCTCTTCAGCCTGCACACGTTCTTCCTGAAGGCCCAAGGCTCCAAGGTGCCGAGCGGCATGTGGGGTGAGGGCGCGGCGATGTCCGTGCCACGCTCTGCGGCCTCGGCCGCGCAGCTCGCCGACGGCCGTCTGCTCGTCAGCGGCGGGTTGACTGGCGTGCTCAGCAGTCCCGAGGTGATTCGCACGGCCGAGATTCTCGGCGCGAACGGCAAGTTCGCGCCTGCCGCGCCGATGAGAATTGCGCGCGCGCGCCACGCTTCGGTCGTGCTCGCCGACGGACGCGTGCTGGTCTCAGGCGGCGCGAGCGACGAATATGTCGATACAGCAAGCGCGGAGATCTACGATCCCGCCGCCAATACGTGGACGCTCGCCGGCCACATGCTCGAGGCGCGTTCGGATCATACGATGTCGCTCCTGAAGGACGGCCGCGTGCTGATCGCAGGCGGCCACAGCCTGGAGATCTTTGATCCGGCGAGCGGTACTTTCTCGGCCGCCGGCACGCTGGACCCGGACAGGACCCAGCACGCAGCCGCGACGCTGGCGGATGGGCGCGTCGTGATCGCAGGGGGGCTGGGCGAATCCGGCGCGATCGCCAACGTGGACATCTTCGACATCAGCGAGGGTCTGCGCCAGGCTGGCAGCCTCTCTGCGGCTCGCGCGGCCCTCTCGGCCACCACGCTGGCCGATGGGCGTGTGCTGTTCGCGGGCGGCCGCAACGAGTCGGGCGATCTGGCGGCGGCCGACCTCTACGATCCGGTCGCCGGAGTCGTCGGGCCCGCGCCCGCCTCGCTCGGCGCTCCGCGCAGCGGCCACCGCGCCTTCCTGCTTCCGAACAACAACCGCGTGCTGATCGTCGGCGGGATCTCCGGCGGTGCGGCGCTGTCGTCAGCCGAGCTGTACGTGCCGTGGCGCAGCGCCGTCCGCGCGACGGCATCCATGGCGAACCTGCGCGCGGATCTGACGGGCGGCGCTCTCACGCAGGACGGCATGCTCATTGTGACCAGCGGCCTCACCGGATCCGGCTACACGAGCGGGTCCGAGATATACGGGTTTGCGACGATCAAGACCGACAGGCACGACTACGCACCCGGCAGCACGGTCAACATCAACGGCTCGGGCTGGGTGCCGGGCGAGACCGTGCACCTCGATGTGAGCGCTGGACGGCAGTCGGGCACGCGTCTGCAGCAAGAGGTCGTCGCCGACGAGAACGGCAACATCGCGATGCGGAACGTCGCCCCGGCTCGGGAGGATCGGCACGTCCGGCTCTACCTCACGGCGAGAGGAGAACGGTCGGAGGCGCAGACGACATTTTCGGCTGCGCGCCACTGAACGCCGACGCAGCCCGCCGACGCGCGCCGGGCTTCATCCCGGCGCCCCCCCACTTGACATGCCTGTCTCGACGATGCCATCGTCGTCCATGAGGGAGGGCACTGGAGTGGTGTGGAGAGGGTCTGATGCCCGATCCGGCAGCGAGGTCAGCAGCGATTCTCGCACGAACGCACGCCAGCCTCCTGCGCTGGATGTTTGCCTTCTGGATCGGCCAGCTCGGCGTCACGCTCACCGTCGTCGCGCTCCTGATTCACGCTGGCCGCCCGTAGTACGATCGACCGTCCCCCCGCCGGGGTCCTGAAGCTCGAGGCTGCCACGCTCCAGCCGGAGAGACCTCCTGCAAGGAGACACCTCCTACAATAAGAACGTGCCGCTGCCGCTCTCGAACCTCTTCGGTCTCGCTCCGCGCCGCAGCGTCGACTCGGTCGAGCCGCGGCGTACTTTCCACGACGTCGTGCTGCCAGCCTCGACACGGCGCGCCCTCGACCAGGCGCTCGCGCAGATCACCAACTACGACCTCATCTTCAATCGCTGGGGGCTGGGCGAGCGGCATCCCACGGGCCTGGCGCTCGCGTTCAACTTCGCGGGACCGCCGGGAACCGGCAAGACGATCTGCGCCGAGGCCATCGCGCACGCACTCGGACGCCGGCTCCTGATCGTCCGGTACGCCGACCTCGAATCGATGTGGATGGGCGAGACCCCGAAGAACGTCGCCGGCGTCTTCCGTCTCGCTCGCGAACAGCGAGCCGTACTGTTCTTCGACGAGGCCGATGCGATTGCCGCGCGCCGCTCGATGTCGGTCGACCACGGCTTTCAGCGGGAAGGCAACCTCACGGTGAGCACTCTGCTGCAGGAGCTCGACTCGTTCACCGGCGTCGTGATCTTCGCCACCAATCTCGCGGCGAACTTCGACCCGGCCTTCGAACGGCGCATCCGCACGCACGTGCTCTTCGAAATGCCCGGGGCCATTGAGCGCGAACACATCTGGCGGGTGCAGATCCACCCCCGGCTCACTCCGCTTGCCGCAGACGTCGATTTCGGTGCGCTGGCGGAGCGGTACCCCGTGAGCGGCGGCGACATCCGGAACGCGGTGCTCAAGGCTGCCCTGGCCGCAGCGGCGGAGCCGGGCCACGACGCCGCCAAGAAGATCCACCAGCGGCATCTCGAGGACGCCATGCGCGAGGTGCTGTCGGCGAAGCAGGTGATGCGCCAGTCGCTGTTCGACGGCGACGCTCCCGCGCTGCCGCCGCAGGCGCAGGCGCTGGATGCGATCCGCAGCGTGGAACAGAGCATCCTGCGGAGGGTGACGCTCGCCGGCGCCGCCTCGCTCGCCGCGCTTCTCCTGGCGCTGGCGGCGCTCATCACCGTGCTGGTCCGCTGACATCGCTCACGCCGTTGTACCGATCCGATACAGCACGATTATCACGCCCAGCCGCCCGCCGACTCGTGGTAGTTTGTTAGTGCTAGCATCAATTCGCGAACCGTTCGGACCCGCAGCTGTGGCACGGATCAGGCTTACCAAGAAACTAGCGCCGAAGATGAACGGGGTGGACGTGTCGCGGATCGCCGTCGGCGAGATCTTCGAGATCGGCGACCGAGACGCGCGGCAGTTGATCGCCAACGGATGGGCTGAGCCGGTCGAGGACGCCCCGGCTGCCGGCGCCCCGCCCGACCGCAAAACCCCGCCCGACGATTCCTCTTCCTAGTCGAAAATCACAACACCACGGCCGGCGAGTGGCCCCCTTCCGTGCAACGCGGCCGGGGCGCCGGTCCGAAATCCCAGGTGCGTTCTTTGCACCGAAATTGCCACATGGGACAAACAGTTTCCGACTTCCTTCTGGATCGCCTCTCGAGCTGGGGCGTCGAGCGCATCTACGGCTATCCCGGAGACGGGATCAACGGCGTCCTTGGAGCGCTCGATCGCGCCAAGGATCGTATTCAGTTCGTACAGACCCGTCACGAGGAGCTGGCCGCCTTCATGGCATGCGCGCACGCCAAGTTCACCGGCGAGGTCGGCGTCTGCGTCGCGACGTCAGGACCGGGCGCCATCCACCTGCTCAACGGCCTCTACGATGCCAAGCTCGACCATCAGCCGGTGGTCGCCATCGTCGGACAGCAGGCGCGCGCCGCGCTGGGCGGCGACTACCAGCAGGAGGTCGATCTGATCTCGCTCTTCAAAGATGTCGCGCACGAATACGTGCACATGGCGTCCACGCCGGATCAGATCCGGCACCTCGTGGATCGCGCCGTTCGCATCGCCAGGGTCGAGCGTACGGTCACCTGCATCATCCTGCCCAACGACATTCAGGAGCTCGATGCCGTACCGAACCCGCCGCGCCGGCACGGCACCGTGCACTCGTCCGTGGGAGTCTGCACGCCCTACGTCATTCCGCAAGACGACGATCTGCGGCGGGCGGCGGACATCCTGAACGGGGGGAGCCGCGTCGCGATGCTCGTGGGGGCCGGTGCGCTGCAGGCGGGGGACGAAGTGCTCGAGGTCGCGGATCGTCTCGGAGCGGGCATCGCCAAGGCGCTGCTCGGCAAGGCGGTCGTGCCCGACGATCTTCCGTTCGTCACCGGCTCCATCGGTCTGCTGGGCACCAAGCCCAGCTGGGACCTGATGATGAACTGCGACACGCTGCTGATGGTCGGCACCAACTTCCCGTATTCCGAGTTCCTTCCCAAGGAGGGGCAGGCCCGCGGGATCCAGATCGACATCGACGGCCGCATGCTCGGGATCCGCTATCCGACCGAGCTGAATCTGATCGGCGATGCGGCCGAGACGCTGCGCGTGCTGTTGCCGTACCTCGAGCGGAAGGACGACAGGAGCTGGCGGCGCGAGATCGAAGAAGGAGTGGCGGAGTGGTGGCGGGTGCTCGAGGCGCGTGCGATGAACGACGCCGATCCGATCAATCCGCAGCGGGTTTTCTGGGAGCTGTCGCCGCGCCTGCCGGATAACTGCATCCTCTCGTCCGACTCCGGCTCTGCGGCGAACTGGTTCGCGCGCGATCTGAAGATTCGCCGCGGGATGATGGCCTCGCTCTCCGGCACGCTCGCCACCATGGGCCCGGGCGTGCCGTATGCGATCGCCGCGAAGTTCGCGTTCCCGGCGCGGGTCGCGCTGGCCCTCGTGGGCGACGGCGCCATGCAGATGAACGGCCTGAACGGCCTGATCACGATCGCCAAGTACTGGCAGGAGTGGAGCAACCCCCGGCTGATCGTGCTCGTCCTCAACAACCGCGACCTGAACCAGGTCACCTGGGAGCAGCGCGCAATGGCCGGCGATCCACGGTTTCCCGGCTCTCAAAGCATCCCCGACTTCCCTTACGCGCGGTTCGCCGAAGAGATCGGGCTGATGGGAATCAGGGTCGACCGGCCCGATGCCATCGGAAGCGCGTGGGATCGGGCGCTGGCGGCCGACCGGCCGGTCGTCGTCGAAGCGATCACCGATCCGAACGTGCCGCCGCTGCCGCCGCACATCAGCATCGAGCAGGCGAGGCACTTCGCATCATCGGTCTGGTCGGGAGATGCCGAGGCGCTCGGTTTCATCAAGCAGACCGTCAAGGACGCGGCGGAGAGCTTCCTGCCTCACAAGGGCAGCCGCGAGTAACCAGGAGGGCGCAGAGCAGACAGGACCGATGGACAGCACACGCCGCGGCACTTCCGCGCAGCATTCGGACAGACGGCATTCGGACACCGCCGTCGACTCGATCACGGCAGCCGCCTACACGGTGCCGACCGGTCAGCCGGAGTCGGACGGCACGCTGCAGTGGGACGAGACCACGCTGGTCGTGGTGCGCGCAGGCGGCGCCGGGGCGAGCGGCCTTGGCTACACCTACGCGGACGCTTCGGCGGCCGACCTCGCCGGGAGGCTGCTCGCGGAGGTGGTGAGAGGCAGTGACATCATGGACGTCGAAGCGAACTACGCCGCGATGATCCGGGCGGTTCGCAATCTCGGGCGTCCCGGGATTGCTTCTGCGGCGATCTCGGCCGTCGACACGGCGCTGTGGGACCTGAAGGCGCGTCTGATGGGCGTGCCGCTGGTCTCGCTCCTCGGCGCCGCGCGCCAGGCCGTGCCGGTCTACGGCAGCGGCGGATTCACGTCGTACTCGATCGACCAGCTGCAGTTGCAGCTCGGCGGCTGGGTGGCCGAAGGCATCGAGGCCGTCAAGATGAAGGTGGGCCGCGACCCTCACGCAGATCCGCGGCGCGTGGCGCTGGCGCGGGAGGCGATCGGTCCGGACGCGGCGCTCTTCGTGGACGCCAACGGCGCATATCGGCGCAAGCAGGCGCTCGAGCTGGCGCAGGCGTACCGCGACTGCGGGGTGTCGTGGTTCGAGGAACCGGTCACCTCGGATGACCTCGACGGGCTGCGGCTGATCCGAGACCGTGCGCCCGCCGGCATCGACGTCGCTGCGGGCGAATACGGGTACGACCCGATGTACTTCCGGGACATGCTGCGCGCCGGGGCGGTGGACGTGCTGCAGGCCGATGCCACACGCTGCGGCGGCGTCACCGGCTTCCTGCGGGTCGGCGCGCTCTGCGACGCCTGGTGTCTGCCGATGTCGGCGCACACGGCGCCGAGCCTGCACGTGCACCTCTGCTGCGCGGTCTCGCGAATCAGCAATCTCGAGTACTTCCACGACCACGTCCGCATCGAGCAGATGCTCTTCGACGGCGCTCCGCGTCCCGAGGGCGGGCGGTTGCGTCCGGATCGGTCGAGGCCCGGGCTCGGGCTCGAGCTCAAGGAGCAGGATGCGGAACGATGGCGACGATCGTAGCCGACGCGCGAGCGTCCCTTCGCGGGCGACGCCGTGGACACGCCGAGGGGACCGAAGACATCGACCGGCTGGTGCGGCGCCTGCGGGCCGAGATGACTGGGGAGGTACGGTTCGACCGCGGCAGCCGCGCGCTTTATGCCACCGACGGATCGAACTACCGGCAGCCGCCGATGGGAGTCGTGATTCCGCGCGACAGCGAAGACGTGGAGCGGGCGCTGGAGGTCTGCCGCGCGCATGATGCGCCGGTGTTCGGCCGCGGCGGCGGGACGAGCCTGGCGGGGCAGTGCTGCAACGCTGCGGTCTGCTTCGATTTCTCGAAGTGCATGAATCGCGTGCTCGAGATCGATCCGGAACGGCGGCTCGCGCGCGTGCAGCCGGGCACCATTCTCGACGATCTCCGGCGTGCGGCCGCGCAGTTCGGCCTCACCTTCGGCCCGGATCCCGCAACCCACACCCATTGCACGCTCGGGGGCATGGCCGGCAACGACTCGTGCGGCGTTCACTCGGTGATGGCGCAGTTCGCCGGGAACGGTGCCCGCACCGCCGACAACGTCGAGGAGCTGGAAGTGCTCACGTACGAGGGCCAGCGGCTGCGTGCCGGCGCGGCAAGCGCCTCCGAGCTCGATCGAATCGTGCGGAGGGGAGGCGCACAGGGCCAGATCTACGGCCGGCTGCGCGCTCTCGCCGAGCGCTACCAGGATGACATCCGCACGATGTTCCCCCGCATTCCCAGGCGGGTGTCCGGCTACAACCTGCCGTACCTGCTTCCGGACGCCGGCTTCAACGTGGCACGCGCGCTCGTGGGCACCGAAGGCACCTGCGTGATGCTGCTCGAGATCGTCGTGAACCTCATTCCCAACCCGGCCGCTCGCACGCTGTTGGTGCTGGGCTATCCCGACGTGTACCAGGCCGGCGATCACGTTCCCGAGATCATGGAGCATCGCCCGATCGGTCTGGAGGGCATCGACGACCGCCTCGTGGAAGACATGAAGAAGGCGGGCATCCACACCAGGCACCTGGGCCTGCTGCCGGACGGGGGCGGGTGGCTGCTCGTCGAGTTCGGAGGCGACAGCCGCGAGGAGAGCGACGCCCGGGCGCGCGGGCTGATGGCGGCGCTCGAGCAAGGCGGCCGGGCTCCGGCGATGAAGCTGTTCGACGACCGGAGTCAGGAGGAGGAGATCTGGAAGATTCGCGAATCGGGCCTCGCCGCGACCGCTCACGTCTCGCAGGCGCAGTCCACCTGGCCGGGCTGGGAGGACTCGGCGGTGCCGCCCGCGCGCCTCGGGGAGTATCTGCGCGGTCTGCGCCGCCTGCTGGATCGCTATGGCTACGGGTGCGATCTGTACGGCCACTTCGGCCAGGGGTGCATTCACACGCGGATCGACTTCGACCTGCAGAGTGCGGACGGCATACGCCGGTACCGGTCCTTCATGGAGGAGGCCGCCGAGCTCGTGCTGGGCTTCGGCGGCTCGCTCTCGGGCGAGCACGGCGACGGCCAGGCGCGCGCCGAGCTGCTGCCGAAGATGTTCGGTCCTGCCCTGATCGACGCCTTCCGCGAGTTCAAGAGCGTGTGGGATCCCCGCGGCCGCATGAACCCGGGCAAGGTGGTCGACCCGTACCGCATAGACGAGAACTTGCGCCTCGGCGCCGACTACAAGGCGCGACGCAGCCGCGGCCCGGCGCTGGCGAAGATGCACTTCCACTATCCCAACGACAGCGGCAGCTTCACCCAGGCGACGCTGCGCTGCGTGGGAGTCGGCGACTGCCGGCGCCTCGACGGCGGGACGATGTGCCCGAGCTACATGGTGACGCGCGAAGAGATGCACTCGACGCGCGGGCGGGCGCGGCTGCTGTTCGAGATGCTCGAGGGCAATCCGCTCGACGGCGGCTGGCAGGACGGTCACGTGAAGGAGGCGCTGGACCTCTGCCTTGCGTGCAAGGGCTGCAAGGGCGACTGCCCCGTCAGCGTCGACATGGCCACCTACAAGGCGGAGTTCCTGTCGCACTACTACGAGGGGCACCGGCGGCCCATGCACGCCTACGCGTTCGGGCTGATTCACTACTGGGCGCGGGCGGCCTCCATGATGCCGCGCATGGTGAATCTGATGACCCAGACCCCCGGGTTGAGCGCCGTTGCCAAGCTGGCCGCCGGTATGCCGCAGCAGCGGCAGATCCCGCCCTTCGCGCCGTTCACGTTCCGGGAGTGGTTCGCGAAGCGTGCGGCCGCGCCGCACGCCGTTCGTCCGGCGCCTGCCGTGGCGCGCGGGCGCGTCATACTCTGGCCCGACACCTTCAACGATCATTTCCACCCGCGGACGGCGATTGCGGCGGTACGTGTGCTGGAGCGGGCCGGCTTTCAGGTGCAGATTCCACGGGCGCCGCTGTGCTGCGGCCGGCCCTTGTACGACTATGGCATGCTCGACACCGCGAAACGCTGGCTCGAGCAGATTCTCACGGAGCTTCATGAGGAGATCGACGCCGGCATGCCGCTGGTCGCGCTCGAGCCGAGCTGTGCGGCGGTCTTCCGCGACGAGCTGACCGAGCTGCTGCCACACGACCCGAGGGCGAAGCGGCTGGCGCAGCAGACGAAACTGCTCAGCGAGCTGTTGAACGACTGCGGGTTCACGTATCCGACGCTGCACCGGAGGGCGGTCGTCCACGGGCACTGCCACCACAAAGCGGTGATGAAGTTCGACGCCGAGGCGCAGGCGCTCGAGGCGATGGGACTCGATGCGCACCTGCTCGACTCAGGCTGCTGCGGCATGGCGGGATCGTTCGGGTTCGAGCGCGATCACTACGAGGTGTCGATGAAGGCGGGCGAGCGCGTGCTCCTGCCCGCGGTGCGGACGGCGCCGAAGGATGCCCTCATCGTCGCCGACGGCTTCAGCTGCCGGACGCAGATTGCCGAGGGGACCGACCGGCGCGCCTTTCACCTGGCCGATCTGCTCGAGATGGCGGCGCACGAGGGTCCGCGCGGGCCGTCGGGCAACTACCCGGAGCGAACGTACGTCGCCGATTACACCGGCGCGCTGCCGGCGCTCTCGAAGACGGCGCTCGCGGTCGGGGCCGCAGCGGGCCTGGCGGCCGTCTGGTGGAGGCGGTGACATGCGGGCGATTGGCCGAACCTGCTGGGCCGTTCCGGAGGGATACATCCCCGGAGCGAGCCACGGACCCGCGCCGGCGATGACCAGCCACGAGGCCGTGTGCATCCTCAACACCGGTGACGAGCGCGCCGAGGTGGAGATCACGATCTTCTTCGAGGATCGCGAGCCGGCCGGCCCGTATCGGCTGGCCGTGGAGCCGCGGCGTACGTGCCATCTCCGGTTCAACTCCCTCGAGGACCCGGAGCCGATTCCGCGCGATACCGACTACTCCAGCCTGATCCGATCGAACGTGCCCGTGGTGGTGCAGCACACCAGGCTCGACTCGCGGCAGAGCGAGAACGCACTGCTTTCGACGATTGCCTGGGCGGAGTGACGACGGGAGCGGCCCGCACGTCAGCGGCGGGCGGTCAGCCAGCCGGCGACGGCCATGACGACCGAGGCCGCGGCCACCATCGCCCGCCGATGCTCCGTCAGCCAGACCTGCCAGCTGCCGGCGTGCGCACGGTCGCCGAAGCGTCCGTGCGGGCCGAAGTCGCGGTCTGCGTCCACCGGCTGCCAGAGATTGCTCGGTCTGTCCGGGTCGTCCGGTTCGCTGGTCTGCTGCGACTCGTATCCGGAACGCGCGAGATACCAATCGCCCACCGCCGGCAGCGCCTTGTTGCCGAGAATCGTGATGACCGTCGGCAGGCCGACGAAGATCTCGCGCCGATCGTGATCGGCCGCCCAGAGGATGGCGTCGGCGGCCACTTCGGGCTGGTAGATCGGCGGCACCGGTTGCGGACGGCGGTCGAGGCGGCTCTTGACCCAGTCGAACTGCGGCGTGTTCATCGCGGGCAGCTGGACCATCGAGAGCCGGACGCCGCTGCCATCGTGGAGGAGCTCGGCGCGCAGCGAGTCACAGAATCCCTGAATGGCATGCTTCGCGCCGCAGTAGGCGGCCTGGAGCGGAATGCCCCGGTAGGCAAGCGCCGATCCCACCTGCACGATGGAGCCCCGATCGCGCGGAAGCATCCGGCGGAGCGCCGCGAGCGTTCCATAGACCACCCCCAGGTAGGTGACCTCGGTGACGCGCTTGAATTCAGCCGCGGTCATGTCCTTGACCGGCGAGAAGACGCTCGTCATCGCGTTGTTGATCCAGACGTCGATGGGGCCGAACTCCGATTCGGTGCGGAGCGCCGCCGATTCCACGGCGTCGGGATCCGAGACGTCGGTGGGCATGACGAGCGCCCGCCCGCCGGCCTCCTCGACCTCGCGCCTGGCTCCATCGAGGCCCGCGGCGCCCCGGGCGAGGAGCGCGATCGAGGCGCCTCTGCGTGCAAACGCGCGGGCGACGGCGCGGCCGACGCCGGCCGACGCGCCGGTGATCACGACGACGGGCTGGTCTGCCATGCGGGCCGCCGGTGCAAGAACAGCGCCGGACCTGTGCGCGCGGAGAATGCGCGGCGCGCGGGCGGGTTATCTGAACGTCTGATCGTCAGCGGACGGTCCGTACACCGACGGCACCGGCCTGTCGTTCAGGCGCAGATACACCGTGAGCTGGCCCCGATGATGGGCCAGATGGTTCATCGTGTCGCGGAGCACGACGTGGCGCGGCTGATCCATGACCACCTGACCGCCGGCGCGAAGGCGCCAGTTGGTGGTGAGGAGGAACTCGTCGCTCGTCTTCGCGAGCGCCTCACGCGCTTTGGCGACATGCTGATCGAGCGTCTGCACGAGCGCGTCGGTGGCCGGCTGCCGGGACCTGTCCGGTTCCACCGGGTGGCGTGAGGTCGAGCTCGTCCTGATCGATTACGAGCGGGATCCAGGACGGCATCGACGCCACGAGACCGGCGAGGCGTCCGAGCGGCATCGACTTCGGGTGTGGCGCCCAGTCATCGCGGCCCGTCGGGACGTTCTGCAGGACGGCGCGCGTGCGCGGCGCCTCGCGATCGAGCTCGGCAAGAAGGCCCTGGACGATAGTCATCGGTCGATTATATGTCTATCGACTATCGACTCCTGTTTGGTTAGCATCTACGCCTCTATGTCAGCGTCGCGGTTGAGCCGGGCCGCACTCGCGGCTGCACTGCTGGCGGTCTGTATGCCCGCGATGGCCGGCGCGCACCCGGTGCCTTTCAGCTATGTCGACGTGCGCGTCGGCGGGCACGAGACCGGGCTGGCCGTGACCGTCGTCGTGCACGTGTTCGACCTCGCGCACGATCTCGGCGTCAATCCTCCGGAGCGGCTGCTCGAGCGCGACATCCTCGCGGCACGTTCGGACGCCGCGACTGCGCTCGTCCGCGGCCGTCTCGCCGTGTCGATCGACGGCCGCACGCTTGCCGGCGCGGTCTGGGCCAGGCCGCAGCCGCTCGTCGAACGGCAGTCGGTGGCGTTCGAAGCCCGGTTCCCGGCGCCTGTGGCAGTGGGCCGGCTCACGGTGGGGGCCAGGCTCTTTCCCTACGATCCGCAGCACAAGACGTTCGTGAACGTCTATGAAGACGACGCTCTCGCCGCGCAGGCGATCGTGGACGGGGGGCGTCCGGAATTCGAGTACTTCTCCGGCACACGTCAGGGCGTCCGCGCCGTGCTGGAGAAGTTCATACCCTCGGGCGTCCATCACATCCTGATCGGCCCCGATCACCTTCTGTTCCTGGTCGGGCTCCTGCTCCTCGGCGGGACGCTCCGGCAGCTGATGCTGGTGGTGACCGGGTTCACGCTCGCTCACAGCCTGACGCTCTCGCTGTCGGCGCTGAATCTGCTGGTGCCGCCCGCCGGCCTCATCGAGCCGGCGATCGCTCTCAGCATCGTGTACGTCGGGGCGGACAACCTGCTGGTGCGCGGCGGCGGCCGCGACATGCGCGCCTGGATCGCCTTCGGGTTCGGCTTCGTCCACGGGTTCGGTTTCGCGAACGTCCTGCGCGAAATGGGTCTGCCGGGCCGGGCGCTGGGGTGGAGCCTCTTCGGGTTCAATGTCGGCGTGGAAATCGGGCAGCTCTGTGTGGTGATTGTCGTGGCCTCCGCGTTCGCGGCGATTCGGGCGCGGAGCGAAGCGGCCGGACGGCAGCTCGCCTTCGCGGGATCTATTCTGGTCATGGCGGCCGGGGCGTTCTGGTTCGTTCAACGGGTCTTCTTCTCTGGAGGAATCACATGAGGCGGATAGTCGTGCTCACGGCTCTGCTGGCTGCCGGCGCCATCTCGTACGTCGTGGCACAGCAGGCGCAACCGAAGGTCGTGCAGGTCGAGAAGCTGAAGGACAACCTGTACGTGCTCAAAGGCGGCGGCGGCAACACGGCGGTGTTCGTGCAGGCCAACGGCATCACCGTCGTCGACACGAAGAACCCGGGATGGGGTCAGCCGATCCTCGACAAGATCAAGGAGCTGAGCCCGAAGCCGGTCACCACCATCATCAACACGCACACGCACGGAGACCACGTGAGCGGCAACGTGGAGTTTCCGGCCACGGTGGACGTCGTGGTGCAGGAGAACACCGCGGCGAACATGAAGCAGATGCGGGCCGTGACCGGGCTGGGAGATCCGAATGCGCCGCCGCCGCCGAACATCTTCACCGAGCACAACGGCCGCGGGCTCCCCAAGCGCACCTTCAAGGACAAGATGACGCTCGGCAGCGGCCCGGATCGGATCGACCTGTTCTATTTCGGCCGCGGGCACACCAACGGCGACGCCTGGGTGCTCTTCCCGGCGCTGCGCGTGGTGCATGCGGGCGACATCTTCTCCGGCAAGAACCTGCCGATTCTGGATGCGAACAACGGGGGCAGCGGCGTCGAGATCGGTGACAGCCTCGCCAAGGCGCACGCCGCCCTCAGCAAGAGCGCCGACGTGATCATCACCGGCCACAGCAGCCAGATGACGATGGGCGATCTGCAGGAGTACGCGCAGTTCAACCGCGACTTTCTCGCCGCCGTGCAGGCCGGCAAGAAGGCGGGGAAGAGCGTCGACGCGATCGTGAAAGAGTGGACACAGCCGGCGAAGTACGCGGGCTACGCGCCGCCCCAGCCTGCTCGCGTGCAGTCGAACGTGCAGGTGATCTACAACGAGCTGAAGTAGAGGATCGAGCCTAGAGCTCGATCACCCACAGCCGCTTCGGCGACTTGTAGAGAAGCTTGTAATCGCCGGGAGGCAGGTCGGCGGGGAGGAGGCAGACGACGTACCGGACGCCGCGCTGCCTCCACTCTCGCCAGTCGGCGGGCACCACGTCCAGCGACAGCGTCTTGCGGCCGGTCCTCAGATAGACCAGCGCCGGGTTGGTCGTCGCAACCGGCCCGGGCTCCTTCAGCTGTCGATTCATCCACTCCAGCACCTGCTCCACGTCGCGGGCGTCGGCGATCCACTCGATCCCGGACGGCCGCGCCGCCGCCCGGGCGGTGTCCCGCGTTCTCGCCATCGGACCGCGGTACTGGACGATGTACGAGAGATGGTCGAAGACGTTCAATCCGATGATCGCGAGCAAGGCGATGCGAGCGACCCGCGGTGGATCCAGCCAGCGGGCCCTGAGCGCTGCCGCCGCCGCATTCGCAATCAGCAGCGTGCCCGCCGTGCCGTAGTAGAACAGAAACGGCGCGAGCGGCAGCACGAATCGGAAGCTCCAGAACGGCCAGAGGAGCACGATCCCGAGCGCGATTGGCATCAGCACTTCGGCGACGGTGATCCGCTGGCGCACCGCGCTGATGAACCCGATCAGGCAGGCGGCGCTCGAGTACCGAAGGAGATGACCATGGTGGCGCGTGCGGCGCCCATGCCGCCGCTCGTCAGGCCGGCGCGTCCGCCGAGCGACAGCACTTC
Source organism: Vicinamibacterales bacterium (assembly GCA_963738315.1). GTDB lineage: Bacteria > Acidobacteriota > Vicinamibacteria > Vicinamibacterales > JAMQPK01 > JAMQPK01. The sequence goes on from CAVTVT010000003.1 coordinate 96,808, forward strand.
GGCGCCGCTCTCGTGCGCCGGGCGGAACACGGCGGGGACGATGATGCCGGCGACGTCGCGGCCGAAGACGTCGATGGCATTGGTGGCGACCCGCGCGGGGATGTCGGCCGGCGTTGCGCGTCCGGCCCATGGAGCGCCGGCCCACTTCATCCAGAACTGGTCGCCGTAGGCGTAGACGACCGATCCGCGGTGCGCCTCGCGTTCCGCGGCGGTCGGCGCGTGGCCGCGGGCGTAGAGCATCCACGGAAGCAGGCAGAGGCAGGCGGCGCCGGCGAAGAGTTGCAGCGGACGCCAGCGGCGCTCCTTGGCGAGCCAGATGGCAGACGCGGCGAGCAGGCCGAGCCCGGACGTCCGGATGAGCATGGCGGCGCTCGCGGCCAGGGCGGAACCGAGGAGCGGCAGGCGGGGCGTGTCGTCCGGCCGGTCGGTGGCGCGATGCAGGAGGACGACGGAGGCGAGTTGTGCGAAGGTGAAGGCACATTCGCTCATCACGGTGGAGGTCGCCAGAAAGACGAACGCGGGGACGATCGTGACGGCGGCCGCGGCGCAGAGTGCGAGGTCGCCGCGCAGATGCCGCGACGTTGCCAGGTACGTCCATGTGAGCGCGCCCGTGCCGAGCATCGCGGCGATCGAGAGGCTCTTCAGCAGGTAGACGTTCTCCGGGAACGAGGGAGCGAGGCGAAAGGCGCACGCGAGAATGGCTGGAAAGCCGGGGGGGTAGAGCGGCAGAATGGGAGTGGCTGCCGAGCTGATCAGTTGGTAGCCGCGGCCGTCGGCCAGGGCGCGGGCGAGCAGGATGTACCAGGCGTCATCCACCATGAGCCCCGCGGTGGTGTCGAGGCGCAGGAGGTAGATCGAGAGGGCGGCGATGGCGATGGCGGCGGCGGCCGCGAGGCGGCCGGCGCGGTGTGAGGTCACAGAGAGTCTCCGCACGCAGTGTTTCGGCCCGAAAGATTCCCCAAGACAGGGTCAGACCCCGACTTGGGGTAAATTGGGGTCTGACCCCGGTTTGGGGAAAAATCCCCGGGAGGAGTCTATGAAGAAGCGGATCGTGCTCGTGCTTTGCTTCGCGACCCTGCTCCCGCCGCTGACCGTGCTCGCCCATCACGGCTGGGGCGGCTACGCCGATCAGGAACTCGCGCTCACCGGCGTCGTCGATACTCCGGTCAGCCTCGCCGGCCCGCACGCGACCATGAAGATCAAGGTCGACCAGCAGGTCTGGGACCTCACGCTCGCGCCGCCAGCCAGGACTGCCAGCGCCGGCGTTCGCGAGGCAACCTTTCCGGTCGGCGCAACGGTGACCGCGCACGGTCATCGCAGCAAGGACCCGAAGCGGTTCGAGATGAAGACCGAGCGTGTCACCTACAACGGCAAGATCTATAACGTCTATCCGGATCGCGAATAGGCGGGAACGTCGGAGGCCGGCGTGCACGCGTTTCTCTCGTGGCTCGAACAATCGGCGCTCGGCCACCTGATGCGCGACTCCGGCCTCTGGCTCTATCCCGTCGTCAACCTCCTCCATATCGTCGGCATCGCCGCGCTCTTCGGTGCAGCGCTGATCATGGATCTGCGCCTGCTCGGTCTGTGGCGTCGCATTCCGCTCGCGCCGCTCGCGCACGCAGCCGTTCCCGTGGCGGCGAGCGGATTCGTGCTCGCAGCCATCACCGGGACCGGGCTGCTGGCGACCAAGGCCACTGAGTACTACGGCAATCCCTTTCTGCTCATCAAGTTTCCAGCCATTGCGCTCGGACTGGTGAACGTCGCCGCGCTCAACCTTTCGCCCGCGTGGAAAGCGCGGCGCGACAGGGATCTCACACCCACGGAGATGCGGCAGCTCGCAGTGCTCGGTGGAATCTCACTCGCCTGCTGGTCGACGGCGATCGCGGCCGGACGCCTGATCGCGTACTGGTGAGACGAAACACCGAGACGGTGGGGCGGCGCCCAGCTGCGAAGATCCGCTCACCACCCACCCATCGACGAGCGCGCGTTGAGCGGAAGCGAAGGATACCCAACCGCTGAGCTGAATCTCGGCGGTGTTACGCAGTCTGGGACGTGAGCTGACGATGGGCTCCCTGCGGATATCCGAGTGGATCGCGCTTCTGTATTTCGCGTATCTCGCCGCCGTTGCGGGGACCGTGCGCGTATCCGTGGAGCGCAGACGCAGTGTAATCGCGACGGCCAGTCTCGTTGGCGGCTGCATCGCGATTCTGGCGCTGGAGACCTCGCCGGCGGCATCCGTCGCCCGGGACTGGCTTCCTCTCCTGGAACTCGGCATCGGTTATTGGCTCCCGGCGCGGCTGGTTGCCCGCACCGATCCGCGACTGGAGCAGGTGCTCCTCTCGCTCGATCGGCGTCTGTTCGGGCACGATGGTCTGGAGCGATTCCGGCGCCGCGCCCCACGCGCGCTGCTGGAATATCTCGAACTCGCGTATCTGCTCTGCTATGCGCTCGTGCCTTTGGCGTTCGGTTGGGTGGTTCTGGCAGGGTTCCGATCAGACGCAGACAGGTTCTGGTCGACGGTTCTTGCCGCTGGCTTCGGCTGCTACGGCCTGCTGCCCTGGCTGCCTGCGCGTCCGCCGCGCGCGATCGAGGCTCCCGCGGAATCCCGCTCGGTGATCCGACGGCTCAATATGCTCGTCCTCGACCGCGCGAGCATCCAGCTCAACACGTTCCCGAGCGGCCACACGGCCGCGTCGTTTGCGGCGGCCCTCGCCGTCTGCGGTCAGATGCCCTGGGTAGGTCTGGCGCTTGGTTTCCTCGCGATCAGCATCGCCGCGGGAAGCATTGTCGGGCGGTACCACTACGCCGCCGATGCTGGCGCGGGGAGCCTTCTCGCAGTCACGGCATTCGCCGGCGTGCGAATCCTCTCCGGATAGTGCGATCGCATTATCGAGGATCCGTCATATATCGTATACATTCGGCGGCATGATGAACAACGCTCGTGCCATTGCGACAGGCGTGCTCGTCATGGCCATCGGGCTCATGGAGGCGTTGTCCGCCTCGGCACAGGGATGTGTGTGTCAGAAGCAGGGCTCTCCCGTCTTCGGAGGGCTGGAGACGTATCTCCAGGATGGCCAGTGGCAGTTGACGATGGGATACCGCGGGTACCGCTCGACCGAGCACTTTCGCGGTACGGCGCGTGCGCCCGAGCTCGACGGTAATGGCCCCGTCAATCGCCAGCATGCCGTCGTGGCGGACCTGACGTATGCGCTCACCGACCGCTGGAACATCGGCGTGAGCGCACCTTGGTACAGCAACGGCTTCGCGGTGCGCCGGACAGGTCCCGCCTCGTCGATGCCGTATTTTCAAGACACGCCGGTGAACGGGATTGGCGACCTCGGATCCCGTGCGAAATACTGGTTGTTCTCCACCGATAATCCCACCCGCAATGTCAGCCTGTCGGCTGGCGTGAAGTTCCCGACCGGCAGCGCCACGCGAACTGGCGTCGTCAGTGGACGCACCGTCCCGGCGGATGTCTCGATCCAGATGGGAGACAAGTCGTGGGGTGTCACGACGGGGCTGTCAGCTTTCCGCGACTACCGCCGCGTCTCGGTGTACGGCGCGTTCCAGTACCTGTTCGTGCCGCGCAATGTGACGGGCACGCCAACCTTTTTCGGGTCGCTGGGCAACGCGACCAATACGGTGTTGAATTCCGCGGCCGATCAGTATTCGTCTCAGGTCGGCGGTGCGGTGACGCTGCGGCGCGGGTGGCCGGTGCCGACTGTTGCGTATCGCGTCGAAGGCGTGCCGATTCGGGACGTGTTCGGGACGAGCGACGGGTTCCGGCGGCCGGGGATGATCGGGTTCATCGAGCCTGGCGTGAATCTGCGGCTGCGGGACAACCTTATGTCGTTCAGCATTGCGGTCCGCAGTCACGTCGACATCAAGGACTCGCCGACGAGTACGCGCCGGGAGGACGCGACCGTGCCTCGGTACATGGTCTTCGTGGCGTTCTCGCGCCGGCTGTGATTTGGGGTCTGACCCTCTGGCTTACGAAAGCGTAAGTCAGAGGGTCAGACCCCAAACCGGCGCGCGCGGTACACCGGGTACGCCTCGGTTCGCAGGTGCTCCAGCATGCGATGACCGCGTCGTGTGGCGCGCTCGTGCCGCAGCGCCGAGATGTCGATCGGCGCGACGACGATCCGCTCGCCCGGCCCCGGCGACGCCTCCGCCAGCAGCCGCCCTTCGAAGTCCACCACCTGGCTGCCGCCCGGCCACGAATACGGCGGATAGTGACGCAGGCTCGCCCCCTGATTCGCCGCCACCACATACGCCATGTTCTCCAGCGCGCGGCACCGGTTGACGATCGTCCACCAGTCCATCGGCTCGGTCGCCCCCCACGGGTCCATGTACGCGGACACCCGCACCAACACCTCGGCGCCGTTGGCGGCCAGCTGGCGGATCGCTTCTGGAAACAGCCAGTCGTAGCAGATCGCGCAGCCGATTCGCCCGATCGGCGTGTCGGCCACGGGGAACAGCGGCTCGTCGTAGCCCTGGAGGTCATGCGGGCTGGCATGCACTTCGAACGGGATCCACGGATTGACCTTGCGATATTTGTAGAGCATGCCGCCGGGGCCGATGAGGCACGTCGTGTTGAACACCACGCCCGGCCACCGCGGATCACTTCGAGCATCCAGCCGCTCTGAATGTAGACATCGATGCTCGCGCGCCTTCTCGGCGAGCCGCTCCGTGTGCTCGTTCGGAATCGGCACGGCCAGCTTCTCGGCCAGCTCCTGCCACCGTCGCGAACACCGGCGCCGCATGGGCGAACTCCGGGAAGACGACGAGCTTCACCGGCAGGAATGGAGCGCTGCCGTCCACCGCCGACTGAATCATCGACAGCATGCGATCGGTGCTGCGGCGCATCTCGCGGCGCTCGACGGGATTCGGCATGTCCGTCTGGCAGGCGGCAGCGGAGTACCGGATATGGGTCATCGCGCGCGAGAGTCCCGCTCCGCCGGGCGCGGCGGGTACCCGGCCGCCTGGCCCTCCCCGACGGCCAGCTCGAGAGGCGGCAGCGGGCCATGCACCCGCCGCGTGTTGTACTCGGATCGGTAGCGCTCGTACGCGGGGCTCCGCGGGAAGCGCCCGGAGGAGGGATACGGATACGCGCTCATGCCGTGAAACGGCAGCGGCTCGAGGACGTCCGGACTGGAGGAGTGCAGGTTCATCTCCTTGCTGAAGCCGTTCGCGTACAGGAGAAATGTACGCGACCAGCCGCCGGTGAGCGGCGGCAGCGCCGCCGCATCGAACCTCAGCGCAATCTCGTCGCCCGCGGCCGACACGACGAACCGGTCGTCGGTGTCACTGACGAGCGGCGTGACATCGCCGAACCGCGTGTAGCGTCCGGCGAGCGCCTTCCAGGGGGCATCGATCGACACGCGATCGTAATCGTAGACGGACGGCGGCCGGCCGTCGGGCGTGACCTCGGCCGAGAAGCCGCGCCAGCGCAGCTCCGCGCTGGCCGGGTCGATCCGCGTCAGCCGATACGCGGCGGGCGCCGAGGTGTCGACGAGTATGCGATCCCAGGTACACGCGCAGGTTGGTGACGATCCGCACCTCCACCGGCTCGTCAGGCCGGCGGCGCCGCGTCAGCGCCGGGCCGATATCCGCGACGATGGTCTGTGGCCTTCCCACGGGCAGCCCGAGCTCTTCGGTGACTGTGTTCCACGCGCCGCTCTCGTCTCGCACCTGCAGCGACGGCGGCCGCCCGCCGAGCCCGCGCTGATGCGCGGCGAGGTTGTCGCTCGAGAACGCATAGTCGGTCCAGCCGGTCAGCAGCAGACGTACCGGCGCGCCGGGCGGGTGCGGACCCAGATCGAGCGTCAACGCGTGCTCCCGCGCGTAGCCCTGGATGGCATCGAGATCGAAGCCATCCGCATACCGTCGATCGACGGCGAGGAGCGCGTCCAGGACATCACGGCCCCGATCGTCGGTGGCGCGCACGGGAGGGCGCGGCGCTCGGACGGTGTGCAGCGCGAACGGCCGCCGTGCCTCAGGAGATCGCAGGCCCTCGTTCGGATAGACGTCCACTCCGCCGGGATGGTCGACTGCCACCAGCTGCAGTCGATCGACGAACAGCGCTTCCTCGAGCTCGTTGGTCACGCGCAGCTCGTACTGGCCCTTCCGAGCCGCAAGCTGGCCGGCACCAATCCGGACGTACTCGTCCGGATCCGGCACGCCGCGCAGGCCGGGGCCTTCCCACGCGCCCATCTCACCGCCTCCCATGAAGTCGGTCACGAACTCGAATCTTGAGCCGTTCCAGGTGAAGAGAAACGGGCACGAGGACGGCTTCCGATCGAGCTCGACGAGATCCACCGCGCCGGCCCCGGATGTGGAGGGCGCAGGCGTGCCCGCGCCGCGCACGGGGCCGATCTCGGCCTGGAGGATGCCCGAGGGCCAGAGCACGCGGACGACGTCGGCGCGAGCCCGGGTGCCCAGCCCGAACAGGATGTCTGCAGGGGCCGCCGGCGGAAAGGCTGAAGAAGTCTCGGCGCGGCTCCGCAGGCTGCCGGAGCGCATTTCGACCTTGGCACCGATGGCGCTCCGGTTGCTTGCCCGCGGCTCGAGCCCGACGCGCAGCGAGTTGAGCGCAGCGGACGCATTGTTCCGCCAGACGCGCAGGCGCCCGGACGCCAGCGTGACGACCAGATCCTCGTCGCCGTCGAGATCCGAGATCGCCGGCCGACATCGTCACGGGAGCGTCACCGCCGGCGGGCCGCAGGGAGCCGGGGAAGGCCTGCGCCGAGACGTCGGACCACGCGTTGCCGAGATTCCGCCAGAGCCTCGCCCCCGCCGGGGTGAGCGCGACCAGGTCGAGCAGACCATCGCGATCGGTGTCCACGAACTGAACGGCCGTCGCCGAGGCCGCGCCGGCCGCTCCGCGCGATACGACAAACGTTCCACGCCCGGAGCTCATCGCGAACATGCCGTCGCCAGAGAAGCTGGCAAAGAAGAAATCAGAGAAACCGTCCTTGTTCACGTCGCCTGCGGCGACGGCGGTGATTGCGGGTCCGGCTGGCAGCCCGACCTGGGCCGCGGCGTCCCTGAACGTGCCGTCGCGCATGTTGCTGAAGAGCGAGAGTCCCGCGCCGGCCAGCAGCAGGTCGATGTCGCGATGGTTGTCGAAGTCGGTCGGGACGATGGCAATTGCGGACGGGGCGCCGGAGAGGCCCGCTGCGGATGTGATGTCGGTGAAGGATCCGTTCCCGTTGTTGCGCAGGAGCCGCGCCGGGGGGGCCATGACGATGTCCAGGTCCCCGTCGTGATCGACGTCGGCAAACGCAGCCGTGCGGGCCGGAGCAGCGCCCTCCGGCGTCTGCAGCGCCGGTGGAAGCGGCGTTCGCGAGAACGCGCCGCCCACCTGCTGGCGCAGCAGCGCACCGCCCCCTCTCGTGAGCGCGAACAAATCGGGCTTCCCGTCGTTGTCGTAGTCTCCTGCGATGACGGCCGTCGCGGCTCGGACCGCCGTGTCGACATCCCGTGCGCCGGAGAACCGTCCCCGGGTGTTCGACGACAGGTGCACACCGGTCGACGTTGCCACGACGAGATCGAGGTAGCCGTCGCCGTCCATATCGAAGAGCGTGGCGCTTCCGCGCGTCTGATCTTCGCCGAGCATGGCGCTCGTGGCATCTTCGAACGATGCCGCGGCGGCCGGCGATCGATCGACCAGCGGCTCCTCGAGTCCGGTCGACGACACGGCTTCGCCATATCGTCCCTGCTCCAGGTAGTTCGCCGAGTACGTGATCGCGGCCGGGTTGTCGCGCAAGGCCTGAAAGCGCGCCATCGCCGCCTCGCCTTCCGGGCGGCGTCCGGCGCGCAGCAGCGCCGTGGCGAGGCCATAGGCCGCCGTCGCGTTCATCGGCTCGCGGCTGATGGCCGCCTGGAACAGCGCGGCGGCCTCGGTGTACTGCCGGTCGGCGAGCCGGATCTGCCCGAGGAGCACGCGGCTGCCGACGTCGTCGGGATCGAGCTCGAGCACCCGTTGAAAGGCGCTCGCGGCAGCCTCGGGCCGGTTCGCCGCGCGGGCTGTCAGCCCTGCGACGTAGTGCGCCTGGGGCGACGAGGGTGTGCGCGCCGTGGCCTGACCCGCCTCGCGCTCCGAGCCCGTCAGATCTCCCGCGTACAACAGCGCGATGGCGAGGTTCAGCCGCGCCATGTCCAGAGTGGGATCAGCCGAGAGGCTTTGCCGAAATGCCTCGGCCGCCCGATCGAACTCGAACCGCTCCAGGTACGCCACGCCGATGTTGTTCTGGCCATAGGCGTCTTCGATGGATTGCGGTCTCTGGCCGTGCAGCACCGCGAAGGCGAGCAGCGCCGGCAGAATGAGGCGGCAGCGCCTCCACCACGTCGTAGAGGCGCGGGCCGGCCGGAAGCGCATACCGGATTCGCCGGGAGGATCGCACGTGCCGTTCATCGTGCGGCCGTGCGGACGTACGGCGCGCGGCCGACGACGCCGCGTCCCTGCTCGATCTCGATCGTGGCGCCCGCCTGCTGGCTGCCGAGCCGCTCGATGCTGCCGGACGGCCACGTCACGTCTATCCCCTGTACGCTCCGGTCGGAGCCGAGGCCGAAGGTGAGGGGCAGTTCGCTCTGCGAGAGATAGCTCGACCCCGTCTTCACCATCTTCCACGCCGTTGCTCCGCCCGCCAGCCGTACCGTGACGCGCGCGCCGATCGCGTCGCGGTTGGACGCCGTCCCTCGCAGCGCGACGCGAAGCGACTGGTTCGCGCCGCCGTCGTTGCGGAGCAGTCGCGCCGGTCCGTTGTTGGTGGTGATCAGCAGGTCGGGGTCGCCGTCGCCGTCGTAGTCGCCGTAAGCCGCGCCCCGGGCGACCATCGGCTGCTGCAGCGCGGCGCCCGCCCTGGCGGTGGCTTCTTCGAAGCGCCGCCCGCCGAGATTATGGAAGAGGTGCGGCGGCTCCGCGTACGCCACACGCGGCTGCACGCGCTGGATGTCGTCGGCCACGTGGCCGTTGGCGGTGAAGATGTCGGGCAGCCCGTCGAGATCGTAATCGAAGAAGAACGTGCCGAATCCGAGCGTCAGCATCGAGTTGCGGCCTATGGTCGAGGCCGGCGCTTCGTCGATGAACAGGCCGTTCCCCTCGTTCGTGTAGAGCGCGATCATCTCGTTGGAGAAGTTGCTGATGAGCAGGCTCGGGCGGCCCGACCCATCGTAGTCCGCGGCGTCGGTGCCCATGCCGGCGCGCGCCACGCCGGCTTCATTGAAGGCCACGCCGGCGGTCACGCCGACGTCGGCGAAGGTGCCGTCGCCGCGGTTGCGGTAGAGGCGGTTCGGTTGCGTGTCGTTGGCCACGAAGAGGTCGAGCCGGCCGTCGCCGTCGTAGTCGATCAGCGCGGCGCCGAGCGCCTTGGAAGTCGGATCGAGCAGCCCGGCGGCGCGCGTGACGTCCTCGAAGACCCCCGCTCCCTTGTTGTGGAACAGGATCGGGCTCGACCCCTTGTACGACTCCGGCGTGCAGTACGATTTGCTTTTCCCGTCGAGCGTGCAGAAGAGGTCCTTCTCGATCGACCAGTCGACGTAGCGGCAGACGAACAGGTCGAGCCGGCCGTCGTTGTCGTAGTCGAACCAGACGGCACAGGTCGAAAAACCGCCCGCGCCGACTCCCGCACGGGCCGTCGCGTCTTCGAATCGTCCGCCGCCGAGCCCCCGGAAGAGACGGTTCCCCCCGAGCCCCGTGATGTAGATGTCGGCGCGGCCGTCGTTGTCGTAGTCGGCAGACGCGGCGCCGAGCCCGTACATGTCCACAGCGATGCCCGATCGTGCGGTGATGTCGGCGAACGTGCCGTCGTGATTGTTGCGGTAGAGCGCGTGCCGCGAGCGGCGAGCCGGCTGTCCCGGCCAGCTTCGGGCGTTGACCAGCAGGATGTCCTGCCATCGGTCGCCGTCGGCGTCCAGGAACGCGGCGCCCGATCCCATCGTCTCCGGCAGGTACTTCCTGCCGAACGCGCCGCTGTTGTGCCGAAAGGAGATCCCCGCGGCGTTGGTGACGTCGGTGAAGGTCGGCAGCCTGGACGCCGGAGCCTGCCCAATCGCTCCGGCGCCGGCGGCGGCCGCGAGCCCGGCCGTGACGAGCAGGAAGGCGCGCAGCCGGCTCACGAGCCTGCCCCGTGCTCGTGGATGGACTGCCGCTCGTTGTTGTCCTCGGGATGGAGCTGCCGGTAGGGCCCGGTGATCGCCTGCGACGACTCGTCCGCCTTGAAGCGCTCGTACAGCGTGCGTTCGCGCGCGGCGCGGGCCCCGTCGCCCAGCCCCTGGTAGCAGAGCATCAGGTTGTAGTGGGCCTGCAGATCTTCAGGGTCGATCTCGAGCACCTTTGCGAACTCGCGCACCGCCTCCCCGAAGCGCCGCTGCAGAAACAGCACGCGGCCGAGCTGGTTGAGCACCACGCGGTCGCGCGGGTACAAACCGGCCGCGGTCCGCAGGTGCTCGAGCGCCTCGTCGTAGCGGCCGTCCTCCTTCAGCAGGACACCCAGAAAGAAGTGTGTCTTGGCGAGCTTCGGATCCACCGTCAGCGCACGCCGCAGCACCTCTTCGGCACCCGCCACGTTGCCTTCCTGCAGGCGCGCGCGTCCGACGTTCACCCAGCCGTCGGCGTACTGCGGCTCCATGTGCGTGACCTTCTCGAAGGCCGCCTCGGCGCCCTTGAGGTCGCCCTGCAGCAGCAGGCCGATGCCGTAGTCGTTCCATCGCTCGCGCACCGAGCGATCGAGGAACGGCCGCATCGGCGGAGCCGGGGCACCGGAGGCGATCACGCTCAGCGTGGCCGTCGCTTCGGCCATGACCGTCGTCGGCAGGTCGGGGATGCGCTTCATCGGTCCCGACACCGTGCTGGTGTCGCCCCGGAAGACCCACTTGCCGTCGTCGAAATCGGGTGTGGGGGTGTAGCGCGCCTCGGCCGGATCCCTCACGCCGGCGAACGCCCATTGCGTGTTCCACCACGCGAACTTCCGATAGTTCACCTTCGCTTTCAGGAAGATGCGGTCGCCCGCATCGGGCGGAATGCGCAGCCGGTAGTGCACCGTATCCGCGGCGCCCGGCGGAATCAGGCGGACGTACGCAACCGACCGCGCCGCCCAGGCATTGCGCTTGTTGATGGGGTTGCCGTGTGCGTCCAGGAGCAGGCTCCTGTAGAAGTGCGCGCCCGGATCGACGGGGCCGCTCCCGCCGTCGGCCACGCCTCCGCTGTGCAGGATCGTGCGCCCGCGATCGTCGGTGGCTTCGAGCTCGATCCAGACGTCGAACGCGTCCACCGTGCCGCCCGGAAAGAAGTGCCCGACCTTGCGCGTCCGGACGACCACCTCCACGCGCGCCGAATCGCCGCGGCGCACCCACGCCTCTGCTTTCCCGAGCGGCCCGATCACGTCGGCTGCCGGCGGCAGAGCGCCGGAGCGCGGCGCTGCCCCGAAGCTCATCGATTCTTCTCCGACCGCGAACGTGCTCGAGAGCTGCGGCTCGGATGCGGCGCCTCGAGCGCCATCGGCCGGTGCCGAGGGCTCGACGGCGCCGCCCGGCACGAGACCGAAGATGTCAATCGACACCTGTCCATCTCGCAGGAACTTCTGCACGGCTTCGAGCTGCTCGCGATCGCCGTTCACGTAGGGGAGGGCGGTGTTGGCAGCCGCGAATCGGTGCGACCGCACCATGCCGTTTCTGGCCGCGGGGTCGTTCGCGGCCACGAGCGGCATGTGGCAGTCGGAGCACTTTTGCGGCTTCGGCGGATAGTAGAACGATCGTGCGCCCTCGCCGGACACGCCCGAGGCCTGCCAGTTGTCGTAGTCGTTGAAGCCCCGGATCCATCTGTACCCGTTCACGGGCAGGTCGAGGTGCACCTTGTGGCACGTCGAGCAGAATTCGGGGGTCTGATCGGTGTGGAACGGCTTCAGGAACGTCTCGCGATGGGGCTGGGGATCCATGTAGAGCAGCCGATCGTGCGCAAATCCCAGCAGTGGATTGCGGCTCGTCGCCAGGTCGTGCAGCGGCGGGTACTCCACGATGAAGTGTGCCTGACCCATCGTGCTCTTCACGTGGGTGACGGCGTGGCAGGACGTGCACGCGAGACCGGCCTGCGCTTCGGGCGTGTCGATCTGTTGGCGGATCGGGCGATCGAAGCGGCCGTTGAAGAACACCGCATGATCGTGACAGCCGGCGCACCACTTGGACGGCCGCGTGCCGACGACGTCCTGCATGTACTCGATCGATTTGCGGTACCACTGGTTGTTGAAGGAAGAGAAATGGTGCGCCGAGGAGCGCCATTGCTCGTAGATCTCGCGATGGCAGCGCGCGCACGACGGGCTCGACAGGAAGAAGTCGGCGGGAATCGTGCCGTTCACAGACGTATTTGCGGATGAAGGTGAGAACGGGCTCCCGGCGCCCGCACCTTCTTCGTCCATGGTCGTGGGCACCGCGGCGGGATTGGTCACCTGGAACGCGATACGCCTCGCCCCGTCCCGGCCAAGCGCCGCGCCGGCGGCCAGCGAGCCGGCCAGCACCGCGAGCGCCACTGCCGCGGCGGCCCAGACGCGTGCTCTGGCCGATCGGGCTCGCAGCGCGGGCCCGAAGATCCAGACGACGATGCCCGCCGAGGCCAGCACGGACGTTCCGATGTGCAGCTGCAGCAGCCACCTGAAGCGCAGGGTTGCGCCGATGACGGCCAGCGCAAGTCCCGAGACGGCTGCAGCCCCGCACAGCGCCAGCAGCACGGGACGGCGGCGGAGGGATCCAGCGCCGGCGCCGGCGAGCGCCAGGCCGAGTACCGACGTGCAGCGCTACGTTGGCGTAATAGAAGATCGTCGGGCTCGCCGTCGCGGCCAGATAGATGCTGTTTGCCAGGAGAGACGCGAAACCGGCGACGAGCAGATCGTGCTTCCGGATGCTCATCAGAACCTCGAGCCCGTGCCCTGCCGGATCGTGACGATGCGGTTGACGGCGCCGCCGGAAAACCGCTCTCTGGCGCCCCCTGGCCACGTCACTTCGATTGAGTCGTAGCTGGCGGCGTCGCCCAGGCCGAAGTGCATCCGCACGTCGTTCTGCGACAGGTAGCTCGACTCGTTCTCCACCTCGTCGTAGTACCGAGCGTCCCCCGGCCTGCAGCCGCACGCGGGCGCCGATGGCATCGATTCCCGACGTCGTGCCGACGCACTGCACCAGCAGCCAGTTCCTGCGCGGGCCGAAGTTCTTCAACAGCGAGGGGCGCGCGCCCATGTTGCTGATGACCACCTCGAGCGAGCCGTCATCGTCCAGATCGCCCGCCGCGGAGCCGCGCGACGACCAGGGCGCCGTGATACCTGCTCCGGCGGCCGCCGAGATGTCCTTGAAGCGCCCGCCGCCGACGTTCCAGTAGAGCAGGCGCGGCTGGCGGAAGTGAATCTCCGGACTGCGCTCCACCTCGGGATAGACATGTCCGTTCACCAGCAGCAGGTCGCGGCGGCCGTCGTGATCCACGTCGAGGAAGTGAACGCCCCAGCCCACGTACTCCATGTAGGCGCCGAGCCCGGATCGGAGCACCCGATCCTCGAAGGTGCCGTCGCCGTTGTTGTGGTACAGGTTCGGGATGTCGTCGCTGAAGTTCGTCTTGACGATGTCGAAGTTCCCGTCGTCGTCGTAGTCGGCGACGGCCACGCCCATGCCCCCCTGTTCCTGTCCGTCCTCGTTCAGCGCGACGCCCGACAGCAGGCCAATCTCGCGGAACGTGCCGTTCTTCTCGTTGTGATAGAGCAGGCTTGGCGTGGAATCGCACGCGACGTACAGATCGGGATAGCCGTCGCCGTCGAAGTCGGAGGCGACGACCGTGAACCCGTAGCAGCCCTTCGTCCGGCCTATCCCGCTGGCCGCTGAGACGTCCGTGAAGCGCCCGCCGCCCTCGTTGTGAAAGAGGTAGTTGTGCGCGAAGGGGAGGCCGCGCGGACCGCACATCACGGGCATGCCCTTCCAGAGGCAATAGCTGCCGCTGCCGGCCGCCGGCACCCTGGCGCGATCGAATTCGAGATAGTTCGTCACGACGAGGTCGAGGCGGCCGTCGCGGTCGTAGTCGAAGAACGAGCATCCGCTGTCCCAGCGCGTCGCCGGGGACGCCAGTCCCGCCGCAGCGGTCGCGTCGCGAAACGTGCCGTTCCGCTCGTTGTGGTAGAGGACGCTCTGCCCGTAGTAGGTGACGAACAGGTCGCGATACCCGTCGCCGTCGTAGTCGGCGGCGCAGGGCGCCTGGCCCCAGCCGGTGTGCGCGAGCCCGGCGTCGACCGTCACGTCCTTGAACTGGAGACGGCCGAGATTGCGATAGAGATGTCCGGTGGCGGTGCGGCCGGCGCCTTCGCCGTCGAGCGTGGTACCGTTTGCGATGTAGATATCGGGAAGGCCGTCGTTGTCGGCGTCGAAGATCGCGACGCCGCCGCCGGTGGTCTCGAGGATGTACTTCTTCGAATCGGCGCCGCCGGTGACGTTGACGGCGTCGAGGCCCGCCGATTCCGCGAGGTCGCGGAAGTCGACGGCGATCGGCGGCAGATCGGTCTCGATGGGTTTGCCGCGCCTGACGGTCGGAGTGCTGCGGCCCATCCCCTGGAAGGCATCGGCGGCCATCCACGACAGCATCATGACGAGCGCCATTGCGACCGGCGTGGCCGCCAGCGATCCGGGGACGTGCTTCATGCGGGGTGCTACCCGGCTGCGTCTTTCGGGGTCCTGCTGCGATCGAGATCGTCCATGTAGGAGGCGCAGGCCCGGCGGTTGTGCTGCCGCACCACGTGCTCGAGCTTCGGCAGATCCGCGGCCCGCATCGCCCGAATCATCTCGTGATGCTCCTGCTGGGCGTCGTTGAAGCGGTGCGTCCGGACGCCGCGGAAGAAGTACCGCTGGACGCGCTCCCACCGCGACAGCACGCGCTCGGTCATCTCGGCCAGCATCGGCAGGCCGGGCATGCCGGCGATGGTGCGGTGGAACCGCCGGTTCAGATCGGCCCAGTCGGACTGCCGTTCCTGTTCGAGGGCGCGGTCCATGTCGCCCACCAGGTTCGCGAGCTGATCGAGCTCGCGGGGGTTGCCCCGTTCGGCGACGAGGCGCGAGGCGACGACCTCGAGCCCTTCGAGGACGGAGAAGACGTCCTGGATGGACTCCGGCGACACCGGGGCGACGGTCACCCCGGTGTGCGGCACGGTCACGACGAGCCCTTCGGACTGGAGCATTTGAATCGCTTCGCGCACCGGAATGGTGCTCACGTTCAGGCGCCGCGCGAGGTTATCGATGACGAGGCGCTCGTTGGGGCGCAGCTCGCATCGCATGATGGCGTCGCGCAGGGTCTGATACGCGAACTCCTGTTTGGTCCGGTGCCGGGCATCCCGCACAGCAGCAAATGTCATCGGTTGTTGGCTTTACGCGCCCAGATAATACTACTTGACAGCCCGACGACAGTATATATGATATACGCCGTTGCAATAATGTGTTTACATTAGGCAGGGTCATGCCGGTCGCCGTGGACACAACCGCTCTCGTTCAGCTCCCCTGGGTCTCGCTGTCCGTCCTCTTGCTCACAGCGTCATTCCGTCACAGCTTCATTTCGCCTCTTCTTCCCGACGGAGAACGATCATGAAGTTCCGCCAGGCGTCGTTCGTGGCCGGCCTGCTATGCCTCTTCGCGCTGCAGGGTTCGCCGGCCTGGGCCCAGTTCACCAGCGCCCTCGAAGGCACCGTGCTGGACTCCCAGGGAGGCGTCGTCCCGGGCGCCGCTGTCACGATCACCAATGAAGACACGGGCGTCGAGCAGACGCTGACGACCACGGCGGCCGGCTACTATCGGCAGCCGTCGCTGCCCGCCGGACTCTACACGGTGAAGGTGTCGCTCACCGGATTCCGCACTGCGGTGCAGGAGCACGTCCGCGTGCAGGTGGCCGAGACGCGCACGATCAACATGACGCTGACCGCCGGCCAGGTGACCGAGCAGGTCACGGTCACCGGCGCGGCGCCGCTGGTGGAGACCGCACAGGGCCGCATCTCGGGCGTCATCGACGAGTCGCAGGTGAAGGAGTTGCCGCTGGTCGGCCGGAACTTCTTCAACCTCGTCGTGCTCACCCCCGGCGTGACCGGCCGCGCGTCGGGCGGCGGCCAGGCATACGCGCAGTCGAACGCCGACATCTTCATCAACGAGTACAGCGTCGCGATGAACGCCAACGGCGCGCGCACCGAGTCCAACAACTTCATGGTCGATTCCTCGACCATCAGCTCGTCGCAGCGCAGCGGGGTCGTCAACGTGACGCCGAATCCGGAGGTCGTCGAAGAAGTGCGCGTGTCGGTGAACAACTTCACCGCCGAGACAGGACGCAACGGCTCGGTCGTGGTGAACGTCGTCACCAAGAGCGGCAGCAACGACTGGCACGGCAGCGGCAGTCTCTTCTACACGAACAACTCGATGCAGGGGAAGAACAACTTCCAGAAGCAGACGCCCGGCTTCAAGCACCCGGACTTCAGCCGCAAGGAGACCTCCTGGGGCTTCGGCGGTCCGGTGGCGAAGAACCGCACGTTCTTCTTCACCTCGGGCGACGTGCTGCGGTCGCAGGTGGCGATCAACCGCACGGCGAACATCCTGACGCCCGAGTTCATCGGCTTCATGCAGCAGGCGGTGCCGAACAACGCGTCCACCTACATCGCCAAGACGTTCCCGGCCTCCTTCAAGGTCGACAGCGTGGCGCAGACGGCCGGCCAGGTGCTCGGCTCGAGCTGCAGCGGCAGCGAGCAGATCGCCACGAAGATCGGCAACATCGCCTGCAACTTCCCCGTCATCGGCCAGGGCACGTTCAACACGACGTCGCCGCGGCAGGGGCTGCAGTGGACCGGCCGCGTCGACCATTACTTCAACGACAACAAGGATCGCGTGTACGGCGCGTTCAACCGGACGTCGGTGAACAAGGTGCTGTTCGGCGTGCCCGACGTGTACCCCGACTTCAACACGATCTCGCCCACCAGCACGATGCACTTCAACTCGAACTGGACGCGCGTGATCTCGCCCAATACCTTGAACGAGACGACGTTCTCGTGGATCCGCGTCTACGGCAACCTGCCGCTGAACCGGCCCGACATTCCCGGCGTGCAGGTGACCGGCATCGAGCGCTATCAGACGACCTGGGGCCCGAACGATTTCGTGCAGAACAACTTCGAGTGGAAGGACGTGGTCACCTGGACGCGCGGCTCGCACACGCTGAAGACCGGCGGCGGGTTCACGCGCGAGCACGCCGACAACGAAGGGTCGCGGGTGTTCAACCGCCCGATTTACACCTTCAACGACGTCTTCGACTTCGCCGCCGACAGCCCGTCGATCCAGGACAACCTGGCGATCGACCCGGCCACCGGAGACGCGGTGACCCACCTGCTGCGGCTGCACCGAACGCACAGCCTCAACGCGTTCGCCCAGGACGAATGGAAGCTGCGGCCGAATCTCTCGCTGAGCCTCGGCCTGCGGTACGAGGGCTACCTCAACATCTACGACAACGCGCGGCCCATGACGGCGCTGCAGTTCAGCCAGCGGAACGGCGATCTGCAGGCGGATCTGTCGACCGCGACGATCGTCGCGCGGAAGTACCCGCTGAACGGCGGCCTCTGGGGCGGCGGGCAGCACTCCGTGGCGCCGCGGGTGAGCGTCGCCTGGGATCCGACCAACCAGGGCACCATGTCGCTCCGAACGGGCTGGGGACGGTTCTACGAGCGCATGTCGAATCAGTTGTGGGACTCGGAGTACACGAACCTGCCCGAGTTCGCGGTGACCAACGCCACGCTGAACACGACGATCAAGCCGGTGTTCGGGCTCGGCACCACCGCCGATCCGCCGTTCAACTACCCGCGTCCGGCGGGGCTGACCGCGGGCCTCAACTCGCAGGGCGGTCTCCTCAACGGACGCGCGAAGGCGGACCTGCTGGATCCCGACATCGGGCTCATGTACGAAGACAACTGGTTCGCCGGGGTGCAGCGGCAGGTCGCGCACAACACCGTGGTGGAGGCGGACTACATCGGATCGATTGGGCGCAACATGTACGTCCGGTACAACGTCAATCGCTTCAATGGCGATCTGCTCGACGGCACGTTCGACGGCGTCATCCCGGGCGTGTCGTCGCTGCTCTTCGCGCAGGCCTCCGACCAGAGCCACTACAACGGTCTGACGCTCTCGTTCAAGAGCAACCAGCCGGCCGTGCAGTTCGGGGCCGCCTACACCTTGGGGAAGGCGACCGACTACTCGAGCACGCTCTCGCCGGGCGTGGCCCCGCAGCCGGATCCGTTCGGGCCGCGTTCGCAGGACAAGGGGCCCTCGGATTTCGACATCCGGCACAAGCTGTCGGCCTCGCTGAACTGGTCCGTGCCGGGCCCGCCCGAAGGCGCCGCCAGGCAGGTGCTCGGGGGCTGGCAGGTGGCCACGGTCCTCATCGCACAAAGCGGCACGCCGTTCACGGTGTACCGTTCGGGACCCTCGAGCTGCGACTACAACCGCGATGGGACGAACAACGACCGGCCCAACGTGCCGTCATTCGGCTCGACGAAGACCGGCTTGAGCAACGACGACTTCCTGAGCGGCATCTTCGCGGCGTCCGATTTCCCGTCACCCGCCCCGGGCACGCCCGGTACGCTGGGGCGCAATACCTTCAGAGGTCCGCGCTACTTCAACCTCGACCTCTCGCTGATCAAGACGGTGCGGGTGCCGTGGGTGACCGGGCCGGCGGCCGACCTGCAGTTCCGGCTCGAGATGTTCAACGCCCTGAACACCACGAATCTGGATCCGCCGCAGAACAACCTCTCCAATCCGTCGCTCTTCGGCAAGTCGATTTCGGCGCTGCCGGGACGGATTATCCAGCTCGCCGGCCGTATTTCGTTCTAAGATCGATTCCATGTTCCGGCGGTCGACGTCGTCTTCGAGACGGCGTCGACCGCCGCCATCCGTCCGCCGCAGGCGGCGAATCAGCGGGTCGATGAAGGTCTGCCATTCTCTCCCTGCTCTGGCGCTGGCGTTCGGCCTCTCGGCGGCCGTGGCGGCGCCGGCCGCCGGCGACTGTGCGGCCGCGCCCTACGAGTGCGCCGTGACCCATGTGGAGCGGCACGAGTTCGCGCCGGCCATCGCGCTCCTCGAACCGCTCGTCCAGCGCGAGCCGCGCAACCTCAAAGCGCTGAACCTCCTCGGTATCGCGCTCACCGGCGCTGGCCGGGTGACGGCGGCCGATGCGCGCTTCCGCCAGGCGCTCGCGATCGACCCGGCGTTCTATCCCTCACTGAAGAACCTCGCCATCAACCAGTTCAACGCCGGCCGGAGCGCAGAGGCGGAGAAGAGCTTCGAGCGCGTGTTGACGCTCGCGCCGGCGGACGAGATTTCGCATCTGTACCTCGGCGAGATTCAGTTCCAGCGGAGCGATCTGCAGGGGGCGGCCGTTCACTACGGGAAGAGCGGCCGCGCCGTCCGCGTGAATCCCGCCTGGACGCTGCACTATGCGGGCGCGCTGCTGTCGCGGCACGAGACGGCGGCTGCAGCCGGCGCGCTCGCTGCCATTCCCGAGGCCGACGCCGACGACCTCTTCGAGGCGGGATCCATGCTCGGACGCGCGGGTGCGTACGCCGACGCGGCGAGGTTCTTCGGGCGCGCCCGGTCCGGCTACCGCGATACGTACGCTGCGGGCTACAACCAGGTGCTGATGCTCGAGAAGGCGGGCGACGCGGAGGGCGCGATCCGCGTGGGTGAAGAACTGCTCGGCACCGACTTGCGCCGGGGCGAGCTCTACAACCTCGTCTCGCGCGCGTACTACAAGGCCGGGCGCGTCAAGGACGCATACGACGCGCTGCGCACGGCGACCGAGCTCGAGCCGCAGGACGAGGAGAACTACGTCGACCTGTCGATGATGTGCCTCGAGCTCGAGAACCATGATCTCGGCCTCGAGATCGTCGACATCGGCCTCCGCTATCTGCCGGCCTCCCCGCTCCTGCACCTGCAGCGCGGCGTCCTGCTCGCGATGAAGGCGCAGCTCGGCGCCGCCGAGGGGGAGTTCGAGGTCGCGCGCCGCCTGGCGCCGGAGAACCCCGCGCCGTACGCGGCGCTCGGGATGGTCTGGATGCAGACGGGCCAGACAGACAAGGCCGTCGAGACGCTGCGCGCGGCGGCGCGGGCGCGGCGGAACGATCACGTCGTGCCGTACACGTTTGCCGTCGCGCTCATCCGATCGGGCGTGGATCCCACAGGACCGGAAGCCGTCGAGGCCATCGCGGCGCTGCAACAGTCGATCGCCGCAAACGGCGAGTTCGCACCGGCTCGCAGTCAGCTCGGCCGGCTGTTCCTGAAGCGCGGCGATCTGGACCAGGCGATCCGCGAGCTCGAAAAGGCGGTTGCGCTCGATCCCGACGCCACGGCCGCGCTCTACAATCTCGCCCAGGCGTACACCAGGAAGGGGGACAGGGCGCGAGCCGCGGATCTGCTCGCGCGGGTCAGCAAGCTCAACGCGCAGGAGCGGGGCGACGATCCCGAAGGCGAGCTGAAGCGCACGGTCGTCCGCATCGTTCGCGAGGCAGCGCCGGCCAGGCAGACGCCTGCACCATGACCCCGAAGGTGTGGGGCCGCGGATGGGCTCCAGCGCTGCGGCTGGCGGCCGTGGTGGCCGCGGCCGTGGCCCCTGCTGTGCTGCCGGCTCCGGTACGCGCTCAGGCGGCGTCTCCTGGGAACGGCGCAGAAGGCGGGGCTGCCGCCGCGCGCGGACACCGCGACAACGGCGCCCGGCTGCTCGCGCAGGGCAGCCTGCCGGCGGCGCTCGCTGAGTTCCGCGCCGCCCTCGTGCTCGATCCCACCGATGCCATCGCCCACGACGGGATCGGCGTGATCGCAGGCGAATCGGGCGATCTGCGAACGGCGCTCGACGAGTTTCAGAAGGCCACGGTGATCACGCCCGACTTCGCGGCCGCGCATTTCCATTTCGGCCTCGCGCTCGATCGCTCGGAGCGGGTTCAGGAAGCGATCGGCGAATACGAACAGGCGCTGCTGCTCAAGCCCGATCTGCTGGAGGCGCGCTACGGCCTGAGCACCGCGTGCGAGAAGCTGGGCGATCTCGACGGCGCGGTATCGCTGCTTCGTCAGGTGCTGGCGGCGATGCCGGATTTCGCCGAAGCCCACCACAATCTCGGGCTGATTCTCTGGAAACAGTACAAGACGGCGACCGGCCCGCGCCAGACCGCGCTCCTCGACGAGGCAGAGACGGAGCTGCGCCGCGCGGTCGAAATCACTCCCACCGAGCCATCGTACCTCGGGGGGCTCGGGCAGCTCCTGGCCGATCGGCAGCAGCTGCAGGCCGCCGTGGAGGCGTTGAAGCGCGCGGCGGGCATGGCCCCGGGTGATCCGCGCTATGCGTATGACCTCGGCCTGACGCTGCGGCTCGCGGGCGATTATCCTGGCGCGGAGTCGCAGTTCCGAGCGGTGCTGGCCACACAGCCGCAGAACGGCCTCGCTCGCCGCGCGCTCGGCCTCGTCCTGCGGCAGCAAGGCGATCTCCGCGGAGCCGCGGCGGAGCTGCGGCAGGCAGTGGTCACGCTGCCGGAAGATGCGCAGGCGCACCATCTGCTCGGCTCCGTGCTGCAGAAGCTCGATCAGCCCGAGGCGGCGATCGCCGAGCTGAGGAGCGCCATCCGCCTCGATCCGGATCTCACCGAGGCGCACGTGATGCTCGCGCAGGCGCTGGCGCGCGCGGGGCGCACCGGTGAGGCGCAGGCCGAACAGGCCGAGGTGGAGGGGATCAACGAACGGAGCGCCCGGCTGAGCCGCGCGATGATCCTGCTCGAAACGGCGGCTGCGCGCCTGCGCGGCGGCGATCGTCGGGCGGCGGTCGAAGGGTTGCGCGAGGCGGCCACGCTTGCCC
This sequence comes from Vicinamibacterales bacterium, assembly GCA_963738315.1. GTDB lineage: Bacteria > Acidobacteriota > Vicinamibacteria > Vicinamibacterales > JAMQPK01 > JAMQPK01. The sequence continues at coordinate 118,682 of CAVTVT010000003.1, forward strand.
CGCAGTTTGCCGAGGCGCATTACCAGCTCGGCCGCGCGCTCATGGACGATGCCCTCGAGGCCGACGGGAGCGAAGCGGCGTTCCGGCGGGTCACTGCGCTCGAACCGGACCTGGCGGCTGCGCACTACCAGCTGGGCGTCCTGCTCGCACGCAAGGGAGACAAACCGGGCGCGCTGGCGGAGCTGCGAAGGGCCACCGCGCTCGCGCCGGGTCTGGTGGAGGCGCAGCGCGAACTCGCGACCAGGGCCTGGGACGCGCGCGACTGGCCGACCGTCATTGCCGCGCTGACGGCGGCGGCGGCGTGGCAGCCGGCAGATGCCAGAACCCGCTACGCTCTCGGGCGCGCTTTTGCCGAGCAGGGCAGCGCATCGAACGCGGCTCGCGAGTTCGCCGCCGCCCACCGGCTCGATCCGTCTCTGCAGCCGCCGGCGGCGTCGTCCACGCCGGCGGGGTCTTCCCGATGAGGCGTGCACGAGCGCCCGTCGTCCTCCTCGCGCTGCTTTTCGGGTACTCCCCCGTGGGCGCGCGCCCGGCGGCCGCTCAGATGGCAACGGCGGAGCGCGTCGACGAGCCTGGATGGTGGCCGACCAAGCGCGGCGGATCGCGGGCGGACTATCTCGGGCCGCAGGCGTGCGCCGCCTGCCATCGCGACAAGGCAGCCACCCAGATGATGACGTCGATGGCGCTCACCGGAGGACGTGCGTCCGACTCCACGATCCTCGCGGCGGGCGAGCCGCTGACGTTTCGTGCAGGCCGCTACTCGTACCGGATCGCACGCGAAGGCGGGGAGATCCGAGTACGTCGTGTCGGACGGGGCCGAGTCGCTCTCATCCGCCCTCGCCTGGGCGTTCGGGGCGGGCAAGGTGGGGCAGTCGTTTCTGTTCCAGCGCGAGGGCCGGATCTACGAGAGCCGCGTGAGCTACTACGATGCCATCCACGGGCTCGATTTCACGCCGAATCGCGCGTTGTCGAATCCCGAGAGCACGGAGACGGCCATGGCGAGGCCGATCGACGAGCGCGAGGTGCGCCGCTGCTTCGGCTGCCACACCACAGCATCGGGGACGAATCCCGCGGAGGTCGATTTCAGCCGGCTGATCACCGGCGTGACGTGCGAGGCGTGCCACGGACCTGGCCGCGCTCACGTGGCGGCGGTGCGGGCCGGGCTGCTCGACCAGGCGCGCGCGCTCATCCGCGACCCGCGCACGCTCAACCCGGCAGACTCCGTCGATTTCTGCGGCAGCTGCCACGGCACGTTCTGGGACGTGAAGCTGGCCGGCGAGCACGGCATCGCCGCGCTCCGTTCGCAGCCGTTCCGGCTGGAAAGCAGCCGCTGCTGGCGCGCGGGCGATGCCCGTCTCGCATGCGTGACGTGTCACGATCCGCACAGACCGCTCGTTCGCGACTCGGCATCGTACGACGTCCGCTGCACGGCCTGTCATGGAGTAGCTGACGGGGCTGGAGCGAAAGGCGCGGCCGCCGTGTCCCCGAGCGGAGCGGAGACGCGGCGCCCGGGCGCACCCGTGCCCGACGCGGGCACGGCGCACGCGGACGATGCGACCCGCTCGACGCTCGTCTGCAGGGTGGCCTCGAAGAACTGCGTCTCCTGCCACATGCCCAAGTACGACGTGCCGGGGATGCATTTCAGGTTCACGGATCATCTGATCCGCGTGGTGCGCGAGTAGCCGCGCGCGCCGCTGCGGCCCCTGCGATACACTGGTCCGAGCCATGCCAAGAGTACCGTTCGATCAGCTTCCGCCGGACGCGCGGCTCTGGATCTTTCCGGCGTCGCGGGCGCTTTCTCCCGAAGAGCAGCAACGTGTGCTGGGGGAGGCGGATGCGTTCATCGATCAGTGGACGGCGCACGGTGTGCCGCTGCGAGGCGCCCGTGAGATTCGGCACGATCAGTTCGTTCTGGTCGGCGTCGACGAGCGGGCGGCCGGCGTGTCGGGCTGTTCCATCGACGCTCTCGTGCGGAGGATGGCGTCGCTGCAGCAGTCGCTCGGGGTCGAGCTCGTGGAGAACGGACCGGTGCTGTTCCGGCGCGGCGAGCGCATCGAGCGGGTGGCGCGGGATCGCTTTGCCGACCTGGCGACCCGGGGCGAGGTGACGCTCGAGACGCCGGTCTTCGACAACACGCTCGACACGGTCGGGGCCCTGCGGGACGGCCGATGGGAGGTGCGCGCTGCCGACGCGTGGCATGCCCGCGCCTTCTTCTGACGCGCGCGTCCTCATCGTCGGCGGCGGCTTCGCGGGGGTGAACGCCGCGAAGGTGCTGGGCGCGGCCGGCACGGTCGACGTCACGGTCGTCGACAAACGCAACCACCATCTCTTTCAGCCGCTTCTCTATCAGGTCGCCATGGCCGGGCTGAGCCCGGCCGAGATTGCGGCGCCGATCCGCAGCATGCTCGCGCGATACGCGCGCGTGCGCGTGCTGCTCGGCGCCGTTCAGGCGATCGATCTGCCGCAGAAGGTCGCGCGCACGGACATCGGCGATATCCCATTCGACTATCTGATCCTGGCCGCGGGCAGCACGCATGCGTATTTCGGCCACCGAGACTGGGAGGAGTTTGCGCCAGGGCTCAAGACGCTGGAGCAGGCGACCGAGATCCGCCGGCGTGTGCTGCTCGCGTTCGAGGAGGCCGAACGGACGCACGATCCGGCCGAGCTGGCGCGGCTGCTCACCTTCGTCATCGTGGGCGGCGGTCCTACCGGTGTCGAGCTGGCCGGGGCGATCGCGGAGATGAGCCGCTTCACGCTCGCCCGCGACTTTCGATCGATCAACGCCAGGTCGGCGAAGGTCGTCCTGGTCGAGGCGGGTCCGCGGATTCTGGCGATGTTCTCCGAATCGCAGGCCGCGCGTGCGGCGCGCGACCTCGAGGCGCTCGGTGTGCAGGTGCGTGCCGGCGCGGCAGTGACGCTGGTCGACGCCGGCGGAGTTCAGCTGGGCGATGAGCGGATTCGGTCGGCCACGGTGCTGTGGGCTGCGGGCGTCAAGGCCTCGCCGCTCGGCGGCATGCCGGGGGCCGAGCTCGATCGTCAGGGGCGGGTGGCGGTCGCTCGCGACCTCTCGCTGCCGGGGGAACCGCGCGTGTTTGTCGTGGGAGATCAGGCACGATTCGCGCATCAGACGGGGAGTCCGCTGCCGGGAACCGCGCCCGTCGCCATTCAGGAGGGCCGGCACGCCGCGCAGGTGATTCTCGACGAGCTGCGGGGCCGTCCACGGCGGCCGTTTCACTTCGTCGACAAGGGACAGATGGCGACCATTGGCAGGAGCCGCGCGATCCTGGAGATCGGCTCGCTCAAGCTGGGCGGGTTCGTCGCGTGGGTGCTGTGGCTCATCATCCACATTTACTATCTGACCGGATTCAACAACCGTCTGCTGGTCGTGGTGCAGTGGGCCTGGTCGTATCTGACGTTCGGCCGTGGCGCCCGATTGATCACCGCCCGCGACTGGCACCTCGACTAACGCATTCGTAATTCTCGGGGTCAGACCCCCTTTTCTCCGCTACACTGCGAGCCGCAAGATCTGCCACTTCCACCTATTCCCGTACGAAGAACGTAAGAGAGAGGGTCAGACCCCAATGCGGCTGGTTGTACCTGATCGGATGCGTCGCGTTCGTCGGGTTGATGATGGCCCCTTCGGCGCAGCAGGACGCCCCCGGCCGCGACGGATACCCGCGGCGGTGCGCGACCTGCCATGCCGCCGCCATGACCGGTGCGAGCGCGCCATCGATCCTCGCGTTCATCCGTTATCACACCAACAGCGAGGTGGCCGCCGCGCTTCGGCGCATCCACCCGGACCTGCGCCTGGCCGACGCCGAGTTGCGCCAGGTCCTCACCGACGTGCGCGTGCTCGCCGGTACCAATCCGTCGATGGCGACCGGCGGCTACAGCGGCCGGCGGATGGGCGGGCCGGGCGGAGACGCCGGCGCCGAGCTCCCGGCCGTCCCCGCGCCGAAAGGCCCCACAGCGCCCACGAGTCCCGACGGCCTGACCAGGCAGCCGCCGACGACCATCACGATGGAGGACGGCACTACCCGGACGGGACTCCTGCTCGCGCAGGGCGAACTCGACGCCGTCCTCCTGGAGGGCCGCCGCTTCGTGCTGCTCTCGCGGCGCGGGAACCGGTACCGGGAGAAGCCTGTCGCCCCCAAAGCGGACTGGCTCATGTACGACGGCAGCATCACCGGCAACCGCTACAGCCCGCTGGATCGGATCACGTCCGACAATGCGGGCGCCCTGACGGCCGCCTGGGTCTACGCCATGCCGAACTCGCCTCGCTTGGAGGTCACACCCGTCGTGGCCGACGGCATCATGTACGTGTCCGGCTGGAACGAATGGCACGCGCTCGACGCGACCACCGGCCGTGAGCTCTGGAGCTACGCGGAGCCGCGCCACGAGGGCATCCTCAGCGAAGGGGGTACCGGCGCCAATCGCGGCATGACGATCTCCGGCGATCGCGTGTACGGCATTACGGACCACGCGCACCTGCTCGCGTTCGATCGGTTCACGGGTCAGCGGCTCTGGGACAAGGAGCTCGGGCCGTATCTCGATTCCTACAGCGCGACGTCGCCGCCGCTGCCGGTCGGCGACCTGCTCGTCGTCGGCGTCGCCGGCGGCGAGGAGGGGGCCCGCGGCTTCGTCGACGCATACCGGCCCACCGGAGATCGGGTCTGGCGCTGGTATTCGGTCCCCCAGCGCGGCGAACCGGGCTCCGACACCTGGGTCGGCCAGGCGCTCGAACACGGATGCGGCGCCACCTGGATGCCCGGTTCGTACGATCCGAAGCTGGACCTCGTGTACTGGGCGATCGGCAATCCCTGCCCCGACATCGCGGGCGAAGAGCGCCTCGGCGACAACTTGTACACCTCGAGCGTGGTGGCGCTCTCGGCGAGCACGGGCACGTTGAAGTGGTACTACCAGTTCACCCCGCACGACACGCACGATTGGGACGCCGTGCAGCCGATGATCCTTGCCGACGAGATCTGGCGCGGCTCGCCGCGCAAGCTGCTGATCCACGGCGACCGCAACGGCATGTTCTACGTCCTCGATCGGGCCACGGGCGAGGTGCTGCTCGCCGAACCGCTCGCGAGCAAGGTGACCTGGCTCACCGGTATGACGAAGCGATCGCAAGCCGATCGTCGATCCGGGATCGATCGCGAGCCGCGAAGGCATCGCCGCCTGCCCGGGCGGCGGAGGCGGCGCCAACTGGCAGGCCGCGTCGTACAACCCGCTCGCCAAGCTCTTCTACGCACGCGTCAGCGACAGCTGCTCGATCTACACGTCGCACGAAGATCCCCTCGGGGCGAACGGGAATCGATGGTTCGGCCGCGGAGCGGCGACCCCGCGCGCGCGGGCGCAGCTGCGCGACCTGCTGAGCGGCTATCGGACGGGCACGTTCATCCGCGCCATGGATCCGTTCACCGGGCGCAAGATCTGGGACCACCAGACCTCCTCCAGATCCGGCGTACTCTCGACCGGCAGCGGACTGCTGTTCGTCGGCGGCGCCGGCGGACTGCTCGCTCTCGACGCGCGGACCGGCGAGGCCGTGGCGAACGTCAACGTCTCGCAGGCGACCCAGGCGACGCCGATGACCTACATGATCGGCGGACGTCAGTACGTCGCGCTCGCCGGCGTCGGGACGATCGTCGCCTACGCGGCCCGGTAGCCGCCGCGCCGCGGCGTCTTGTCACCTTTGCTGCCCCTGCCGGTCTAATCACGGTGAGGCGCCCTGCGATGCCGGCGCTTCACCTGAGGAGGATCACATGTTTGTCAGAGCGGCAATGACGACGATCGGTCTTCTGTTCGTGTCGACCATGGCATTTGCGCAGACACCGGAGACGGGCGCGGCCGACACGGCGGCCCGCCATCATCGAAGCGTGAATGCACGCCAGCATCATCAGCGCGCGGCCATCCGTCAGGGGGTGACGAGCGGCGAGATCAACCGCCGCGAGCTCGACCGGCTGGCCGCCGACGAGGCGGCCATTCGCGCGGAGGAGCGGGTGTACCGGCGGACCGGAGACGGCCTCAATCGTCGCGAGTACGTGGACCTGCAGCGGGACCTGAACCGGACGCACCGTGAAATCCGGCGAGCCCTGCGCAGCGGCTCTGGCGAATAAGCGGGTCGCGGGGGCGCGGCGCAGAAGCCGCGCGGCGGTGCCGGCGGCCGGTGCGCTCGGCGAGCAAGTCCAGCCGGCGCAACGGGCCGTCCACTCTGGGCGGCGAGTTCGAGAATTGCATACGCCAGGGGCGGAGGAAACCGCCATGAGAATTCGGGATGTAATGACGGCGAACCCGCGCACGGTGTCGCCGAACAATACGATCAAGAGCGCGGCGCAAATCATGAAGACGGAAGACACCGGCGCCGTTCCGGTCGTCGAGAACGGGCGTGTGCTCGCCGTCGTCACCGATCGCGACATCGTCATCCGGGTCGTCGCGGAAGGCGGAGCGCCCGATCGGCGGGTAGGCGACATCGCCTCGCGCGACGTCGTGACCGTGTCGCCGGAGATGTCGACCCGCGAGGCCAACGCGCTGATGAGCGAGCGTCAGATCCGGCGGCTGCCTGTCGTCGAGAACGATCGGCTCGTGGGCATCGTGTCGATCGGGGATCTCGCCGTCAAGGAAGGGAAGGACCAGCGGGTGGGAGACACGCTGGAGCATATCTCGGAGGGCGTCAAGGAGCGGCTCTAGCGTCCTTTCCCGATCACGCATTCGTGCGGGCTGTGCGAAGGCGGGACACGCGGGCCCGCCCGCACGGCTCCGCCTGCCGGGTTCCTCCTGCCACCGCACGCAGTTCCGGGCAAATCTCCGGTTTCCGCCGTGGCAATTCCCTTGCACGCTCCGCGCGCGATATGCCGTCGTGCCTGCCGTCCACTCCAGTCCCGTCGCGATATCGGGTCGAGAAGATGCGGGTTCACGCGACGCTGATGATGTCGAACGGCGACACCATTCAGGGAGCGTTCTTCGTCGCCTCGGGCAGCGCGCTGCACGTCGGCCGCGAGCGCGTCAAGGAAGTGCTGAGCGGCGAAGCGGGCTTCTTTCCATTCGAGCTCCACGTACCGGGTGGTCCGCGCACGGCCCTATACAACCGCGATCACGTCACCGCCGTGGCGCTCGGCACCAATGACGAAGCGCAACTCGATTCGGGGTACGCCATCGCCACGCGCCGTGCCGTGACGATGCGGCTGTCGACCGGGAGGACGCTGACCGGCTCGGTGACGGTCTATCGCCCGGAAGGGCACGACCGGCTGAGCGATTTCGCGCGGTCCCCGGAGCGCTTCCGGTATCTCGAGACAGCCGACAACACGTTCCTCGTGAACGTCCGGCATCTGGTGGAACTCGTCGAGGAGAACCCGCAGCCATGACCCTGGCAGCCGTCGCCGAAGCGGTACCCGCGATTGATCGACTGTTCCACCTGATGTACCAGGCCGGCGCGTCGGACCTGCATCTGTGCTGCGGCTCGTCACCGCTCGTGCGCAAGGACGGCCGCATGCAACTGCTCGACGCCGCCATGCCCCCCCTGGCGGACGAGACGCTGAAGGCGCTGCTGGATCCGATCATGCCGGCGCCGAACCGGCAGGAGTTCGCCGAGCGCTCCGACACCGACTTCGCATACGAGATTCCGGAGCTGGCGCGCTTCCGCTGCAACGTCTTCGCGGACAGGCGCGGACCCGGCGCCGTGTTCCGCGTCATTCCGGGCAAGATCCTGACCGCAGAGCAGCTTGGCCTGTCGCCGGCCATTCTGAACCTCTGCAGGCTCAACAAGGGGCTCGTGCTGGTGACCGGCCCGACCGGATCCGGCAAGTCCACCACGCTCTGCGCGATGATCGACTACATCAACCGGACGCGCGAGGATCACATCATCACGATCGAAGATCCGATCGAGTTCGTGCACCAGAATCAGAAGTGCCTGATCAACCAGCGAGAGGTGCGGACGCACACCGACTCGTTCAAGGCGGCGCTCAGGGCGGCGCTGCGGGAAGACCCCGACATCCTGCTGGTGGGCGAGCTGCGCGATCTCGAGACCGTTGCCATTGCCATCGAGACGGCCGAAACGGGCCATCTGGTGTTCGGCACGCTGCACACGACCACGGCCGCCTCGACGGTCGACCGCGTGATCGATCAGTTTCCTGCCGACCGGCAGTCGCAGGTCCGGATCATGCTGTCGGAATCGCTGCGCGGAGTGATCGCCCAGACGCTGTGCCGCAAGGTCGGCGGCGGCCGCGCCGCCGCCCTCGAGGTGCTGATCGCCAGCGGCGCCGTCAGCAACCTGATTCGCGAGGGAAAGACCTTCCAGATTCCCTCGATGATGCAGGTGGGCAAGGCCGCAGGGATGGTGACGCTCAACGACGCGCTCATGGACCTTGTCGCCAAGAAGCTCGTCGCCCCGGACGAGGCGCACGCCAAGGCCGTCGACAAGGCCGGCTTCGAGGCGCTCCTCAAGCGCGGCGGGTTCGCCTTGCCGCCTCCGGCTGCCTGACGCGCGGCGCTGCGACTGCGGGCCGGCGCCCGCACTTTCAGCTGCGTTCGATCCGGACGCCCTCGATTGTCACGGGCTTCACCGGCCGATCGTTCGGCTTGGTCGTCGCCGTGCCGCCGATCTTCTGCACGACGTCCATCCCTTCCACCACCTCCCCGAAGACGCTGTGCTTGTTGTCGAGCCACGGCGTCGGCGCGAGCGTGATGAAGAACTGGCTGCCGTTGGTATTCGGGCCGGCATTGGCCATCGACAGGATTCCCGGTTTGGAGTGGCGCAGCTTCGGGCTGAACTCGTCCGCGAAGCGGTAGCCCGGTCCAGCGGTGCCGGTCCCCAGCGGACAGCCGCCCTGGATCATGAAGCCGTCGATGACCCGGTGGAACACCAGGCCGTCGTAGTACGGCCGCTGCCCCTTCTGTCCCGTCTTCGGATCCATGAATTCCTTCGTGCCCTCCGCCAGACCGACGAAGTTCGCGACCGTGTTGGGCGCCTCCTGGTCGAACAGCCGCACTTTGAAATTCCCCTCGCTCGTCGTGAACAACGCGTGTGTCATATGGTCTCCATGGTTGAGGTCGTCTCAGGGGTCACGCGAAGCGGCCCACCCTGAGGGCCGCCGCGGCCGCGAAGGTCACGACGGCCGCCGCGAAGCTGAACAGCGCTCCCATCTTCGTCGCGTCGAGCAGCGGCCCGGGAGGAAAGGCCGCCGTTGCGAAGAACAGCGCAACCGTAAACCCGATCGCGGCGGCGCAGCCGAGCACCGTCAGATCGCGCCAGCTGACGCGCGGCGGGCGGTGCAGGCCGGCGAGCGTGCCGAGCCAGGTGAACAGCACGATGCCCACCGGCTTGCCGACGAGCAGCGCTCCGAGCACGATCCAGGTTCCCGGTCCCATGCTCGACAGCGGCACGCCTGCGTTGGCGAAACCGAAGAGCAGCAGCACGATCTGCGTCGGCACCTTCCACCAGTGCTCGAATTCATTCAGCGCGTCGTGCTTGTGTCGTCTGGGCTCGAGCGTCACGCCTTCGTCGCGCGCGGCGTGCGGCAGAAACGGCACGACCGGCACCAGCGCCAGAGCGGGATGCAGGCCGCCGGTGAAGAACGCCGCCCAGGAGATCGCCCCCGCCATCGTGAGGTACGGCCAGAAGCTGCGCATGCGCAGGCGCCGCAGCAGTCCCGCCACGGCCAGGGCCGCCGCGAGCAGTACCGACGAACCCGAGCGGGTTGATCGAGCCCGCCGGGTAGAACAGCGCCAGGATGATCAGTCCGAGCGCGTCGTCCGCGATCGCGAGCAGCAGCAGGAACGGGATGCCCGGATGCTTCCCGTGGAAGACGACCTTGGCCACCAGATAGCTGAACGCGATGTCGGTGGCGCAGGGGATGGCCCATCCGGGCAGCAGCGCCCTGTCCGCGGTGGCGACGACGGCGAGCACGAACAGGATCGCCGGTCCCGCCATGCCGCCGATCGCCGCCAGCAGCGGCATCGCGGCCCGGCGCCAGGTGTGCAGCGCTCCGTTCGGCGCGGTGGCCTCGACGACCTCCTTGGTGGCCAGGCCGAAGAAGATCGCCATTCCGATGTCGTTGACGGGGAAGTGCAGCGGCTCGGCGATGTGCGTGTAGCCCTCCCAGTCAAGGTTCGCCCAGGCGATTCCGAGCAGCGCCCCCGCCAGGAGCAGCAGCGAGTGCTCGACGACGTACCTCCAGATCCCGCGCATCCGGTCAGTCTAATCGGCTCGTGAGCAGCGCGCCGACGATGCGCTCCCATTCCACGTCGAGCGACCCGCTTGCCACCGGCTGCCGCGCGCGGCGGTACCAGTAAGCGGCGTTCCCCGCGTCCCCTTCTTTTCGATGCAGGTAGGCATGAACCCATGCGCCTGTCTCGTCATCGATGTCCTGCGCCACCGCATGGGCGGCACTCCACTGGCCTCGTGCGTCTTCCCACATGGCACGGAGCGCCGGAGAGAGGCCGGCCGGCGGCTCCGTCCGGGCCAAAGATGCCCTGAATTCGGACAACGTCATCACTCCTCCGCAGATACGCGGCAACATCTGTTTCGAATCCCTACAGAGCTTGCGGGCATACGGCTTGCTCCGTCAGGAGACGAGGTGACGAATATGCGCGCCTTCAATTGCAGCATACGGCGTCGGCTGTTGCCGATTACATTCGTGCTCGCGCTCCTGGCGGCTCCGGCATCGGTCTTCGCGCAGCAGGAAGGCCCGAACGTGGTGTGGAGCGTCGCGAAGAGCGTGCTGGTCGATCCCACCACCTACACTCCGGCGGCTCTGTCGTACGCGTCGCAGCGCATGGACTGGGGCACATCGCAGGTGCTCTTCGACGCCGGCTGGCTCGAGCACAACCACCGCTACACGCTCAGCGGCCGCGCCGACGACGTGCCGCTCGGGTACGAGGCGGGACTGCGTCAGATCCGCCGCGATGCGCTCGGCCAGCTGCAGTACTCGGTCGTCAACAACGTGGCCGCCCAGGTCTTCGAGCGCGCGCTGTCGCAGGCGCATCCCGAGCATCGCAAGCTGTTCAAAACGCTGAGCTGGATCGAGCGCATCTCGTTCTCGGCCTACGTCGGCTACCTCGCCTCCTCCAACCATTTCCAGCAGGCGAGCCGGAACAGGGAGCTCGCCCGGATCTACGGGCTCCCGTAACTCCGCGTCGCTACCGGAGCCGCGCGAGCAGCTCTCGCGGCTCCGGCAGTCTCATCACGAGCGTGGCCCCGACATACACGACCGCATAGGGACCAAGCACCGCGGCGGCGAGCACGACGGGATGCAGCGGCGGCAGCTGGAGCTTGGCGGCCCATGCTGCGGCGGCGCCGAGCAGCGCCGCCGACCAGAGGCGGGCCGCGACCGATGCCGGCAGCCCCGTCCGCCCCAGCCGGAGATTGAGCGTCCGCCGCAGCAGGAAGAACTCGATCCAGCCCGCCACGCCGGCCGATGCGGTCAGCCCCGCCGTGCCCCAGAGGGGCGCCAGTCCGAGCGCTCGCGGCAGCGGAAGCGCCGCCACATAGCCGAGCCCCGTGGTCAGCGCCACGCGGACCGCGGCGTAGCGCAGCGGCGTTCGCGTGTCGCGCAGCGCGTAGTAGGTGGAAGAGTACAGGCGCCCGAGGGTCGAGGCGAGAAGGCCGATGGCCGAGCCGCCGAGAATCCCCCAGACGAACAGGGCGTCCTCGTGGGTGAAGCGGCCCGTCTGCAGCAGCGCCGCGGCGACGACGTCGCCGAGCGCGAGAAACGCGACCGCCGAGGGGACGACGAAGAACGCGATCCGCCTCAGCCCGTTGTCGAGTCTGCGCCGCAGGACGTCGTGTGCGTCCTGGCCCGTCGCGCCCGACATCGCCGGCAGCTCCGCGGCGGAGATCGACATGCCGAAGAGGCTGACCGGCAGCGTATAGAGGAGCTGCGCGTTGGCGAGACCCGTGACGGCGCCGGTCGGCAGGAGGCTGGCGAGCAGGGCGTCGATGTAGGCGCTGATCTGCACGATGCCGCGGCTGACGAACGCCGGGCCGAAGTTGCGCACGGCGGTCCGGACGTGTTCCGACAGCTGAAGGTGAAGCCGCAGCGTCGGGACGAGGCGGCGGATCGCGGGGAGCTGAATCAGGAACTGCAGCCCGCTGCCCACGACCGAGCCGACCGCCAGCACCATCGCGAGCCGCGGCAGCGGCGTGCCCGCGCCCCACACCGCCATCGTGGCGATCATCACGAGGTTCCAGACCACCGGCGCCGCATAAGAGAGGAGGAATCGGTGGTGGCTGTTGAGCACGCCGAGGCACCAGGCCGAGAGCACGAGCAGTCCCGCTCCGGGAAACAGAATACGCACCAGCGTGATGGTGAGCTCGCGCTTCGCGCCGCTGAATCCCGGCGCGATGACGGCGATGAGCAGCGGCGTGAGCGCGACGCCGAGCAGGACGAGTATGGACGTGGTGAGGGCGAGCAGCGCCGCGACGGCCCCCGCCACGCGCGTGGCCTCCTCGTCGTCGCCCCGCGCGACGAGCGAGGCGTATACCGGAATGAAGGAGGCCGAGAGCGCCCCTTCGCCGAAGAGGTTCTGCAGGAAGTTGGGGATGCGGAAGGCCGCCATGAACGCGTCGGCGGCGTCCGACAGCCCGAAGTAGTGCGCGAAGACGCGCTGGCGGACCAGCCCGGCCAGGCGGCTGCAGAAGATCCCGATGGCAACCAGGGCGGCCGAGCGGCCGGTGCGGTGCGGCGGCGAGCTCACTGGCCGGTCAACGATAGTTTCCGAACTGGAGCGCGACTCCGAAATCCTGGCTTCGCAGCAGGCGCATGGCTTCCTGCAGCTCGTCCTTCGAGGGCGAGCTGATCCGAAGCTGGTCGCCCTGGATGGCGGCCTGCACCTTCTTGAGCTTCTGGTCCTTGAGGAACTTCACGATGTCGCGCGCGGCCTCGCCCGGGATGCCCTGCTGCAGTGTGATGGCCTGGCGCACCGTGCTGTTGCCTGCCGCCTCGATGTCGCCGCGCGTCAGATTCTTCACGGGGACGTCGCGGCGCACGAGGCGCGTCTCGAGGATATCCCACAGCTGCCCCATCTTGAACTCGTCGTCGGCGACGAGCGTCAGCGTGCTGTCGGCCTTGTTGAACTCGATGGAGGCACGGGACCCCTTGAAGTCGTAGCGCTGTGCGACTTCCTTGCGCGCCTGATTGACGGCGTTGTCCACCTCCTGCAGATCCACGGCGGACGTCACGTCGAAAGATGAGGGTGCGGGCATCGCGCAATCGTACTATAATTGGTGGAGACTCTCAGTCGGCGGGTCCCTCCACCTCCGCGGCGTGACGTTTCGGATGAACTGGCAACAGCAGCCGCACGGGCGATCGGACCTGCCATCGTTCAGGAGATCAGTGAGATATGGCAGATGCCGGTGAAGGATTGATCGACGCGCAGAATCGTATTCAGGAGCGGATGGACGAGCGCGAAGAAGAGCGCGCGCGCCGCCGCAACCGCCAGGCCGACCGGGACCCCGAACAGCTCCGCCGCGCAGAGTCGCTCAGACTGGCCTACACGGAGATGAGCCGCCAGCTCGCCGAGACGCGCCACGAGGCGCGCAAGACGCAGCTTGCGAGCGCGCTGGCCGAGCTCGATCGCCAGCTGGCCGAGCTGGGTGCGCCGCGGGCGCACTGACGCAGAGCCATTTTTCGACCCGCACGGCGCCGCGGCTCGGGTGTGCGAGCCGCGGTCGTCGGTGCGCCATCCCACAGAAGCGATCTCCCTGACGAGCGCGCGTCCCCGCCGCGTGCGGGTGTCACCGGCCCGCGTCTTCGCATCCTCTTCGTCTGCCGCTGGCGATTTGCTGCGATGCGTGAGGACCGCCCGGATGAATGTCGCCGCGCGGGCGTGATAGCATGAGGCGAGCGCTTGCGAAAACCTTCACAAGCGTTTCGGGCGCCGAGGTGCCTCCTGCAGCGGCACCGAGCGGGCGAGGGGCACCCGCGACTGATGTTTGACTGGCTGTTGATCGGAATCCTGATGGGGCTCGGCGCGGCATTCGGCGCCGGCTCTCTGGTGCTCTCCCGGTTTCTCGGCCCCCACAACCCCACGCCCGAAAAATCAGCGCCGTACGAGTGCGGCATGCCGCCCGTCGGCGACGCGCGCGAGCGGCAGTCGGTCCGGTTCTATCTGATCGCCATGATCTTCCTGCTCTTCGACATCGAAGTCGCGTTCCTCTATCCCTGGGCGCTCGCGTTGCGCGGCCTCGGCTGGACAGGCTACCTGCAGGTGGTCCTGTTCACGCTCGCGCTGGCCGCCGGCTATCTCTACGTCTGGAAGAAGGGCGCGCTCGACTGGAGCCACCGCTGATGGCCGCGCACGAGCACGATCCCGAGCTGCCGGTGCTGACCACGACCGTCGACAAGATGGTGCAGTGGGCGCGCCGGTCGTCGATCTGGCCGGTCACCTTCGGCCTGGCCTGCTGCGCCATCGAGATGATGGCGATGAGCTGCTCGCGCTACGACATCGCGCGCTTCGGCGCGGAGGTGTTCCGCGGCTCGCCGCGCCAGTCGGATCTGATGATCGTGGCGGGCCGGCTTTCGCGCAAGATGGCGCCGGCGCTGCGGCGCGTCTACGACCAGATGCCGGATCCCAAATGGGTGATCTCGATGGGCGCGTGCGCGTCGATTGGCGGCGTGTTCGACAACTATGCGCTCGTGCAGGGCGTGGATCAGGTCGTGCCGGTGGACGTCTACGTGCCCGGGTGTCCGCCGCGGCCCGAGTCGCTCATCTACGGCATCGTCCAGCTCCAGAAGAAGATCGCTGCCCAGCACGCATGATTCGGACGCGGCAGTGACCTCCACCGACCTTCTCGACGACCTCCGCGCCCGCCTCCCCGGCATCACGCTGGATCTCGCGCCCTCTCCGGAGCACCCGGCGCTCGTCGCCCCGGCCGGCGCGATCGTGGACGTCTGCCGCGCGCTTCGGGAAGGCCGCGGGTTCATCCTGCTGGCGGACATCACCGCGGTGGACTGGTGGCCGCGGGAGCCGCGGTTCGAGGTCGTCTACCACCTGGCGTCCGACCGGGAACGGCTGCGCGTCAAGACGTCGGTGGACGGTGCGCACGCGCACGTGCCGACGCTGCTGCCGGTGTGGCCGGCTGCCGGCTGGCTCGAGCGGGAGGTCTGGGACATGTTCGGCATCGTCTTCGACGGCCACGGGGATCTGCGCCGGCTGCTGATGCCGGAGGACTGGGAAGGGCACCCGCTGCGCAAGGACTACCCGGTCCAGATCCGGCTGCGGCCGCGGTCGACCGAGCCGCTGCAGGTCTCGGAGGCGGAGTTCCGCGCCAACATCGTCAAGGACCGGAATGAGCGCCGATCCGACCGCCCTCGTTGAAGGCATCCTGCGCGCGTCGGCGGCGCTGCACGAGCAGGCGGCGCGGCGGTCGGCGGCCGCCGTCGTCGCGGTCGCGGAGCTGTTGAAAGCGGTGTTCGCCGGCGGAGGTCAGGTGCTCGTCTTCGGCAACGGCGGCAGCGCGGCGGACGCGCAGCACCTGGCGGCGGAGCTCGTCGGCCGCTTCGAGCGCGACCGGCGCGGCGTGCCCGCCATCGCGCTCACGACCGACACGAGCATCCTCACGGCAGTGGCCAACGACTACGGCTTCGAGCGGATCTTCGCGCGGCAGATCGAGGCGCTCGGACGCACGGGCGACGCGGCGATCGGCATCTCGACCAGCGGCGCATCGGCCAACGTCCTCCGTGCGCTGCAGGCTGCCTCGGCACGGGGGCTCAAGACGGTTGCCTTCACGGGACACGACGGGGGGCCGGTCGGCGCGGCCGCCGACCTCCACGTGAACGTGCCGCACACCAGCGCCGCGCGGGTGCAGGAGCTGCACCGCACGCTGATGCACGCGGTCTGCGAGCTGGTGGAGAGGGATCTGTAAATGCCCGAGCTGCGCACCGAGACGATGACCGTCAACATGGGGCCGCAGCACCCCAGCACGCACGGCGTGCTGCGGCTGGTGCTCGAGCTCGACGGCGAGACGGTGGTGTCGTGCGCGCCCACGATCGGGTACCTCCATACCGGTATCGAGAAGACGACGGAGCAGAAGAAGTTCCAGCAGGTGATTCCGCTCGTCGAGCGCATGGACTACCTGAGCGCGCACTCGAACGCCTTCGCCTACGCGCTCTCGGTGGAGAAGCTGCTGGGGCTCGAGATGCCCGATCGGGTGAAGTGGATCCGCGTGCTCCTGGCCGAGCTGCAGCGGATCAACAGCCATCTCGTGTGGCTGGGCACGCACGGCATGGAGGTCGGGGCCATCTCGGTCATGCTCTACTGCTTCCGCGAGCGCGAGCTGCTGCTCGACATCAACGAACGGATCGCCGGGTTCCGGATGTTCCCGACCTACATCCGCGTCGGCGGGCTGCGGGAAGATCTGCCTCGCGGCTTCCACGAGGCGGTGACCCACTTCCTCGATGCGTTTCCCGCCAAGCTGGATGAATACGAGGACCTGCTCACGAGCAACGAGATCTATCTGAAGCGCACGCGGGGCGTGGGCCGGCTCTCGAAAGAGGACTGTATCGGGCTCGGTCTGGCAGGCCCGATCGGCCGGGCCGCCGGCTGGAGCTACGACGTGCGGAAGGCGTTCCCGTACGGCGGGTACGAGACGTTCGATTTCAACGTGCCGGTGGGCACCGAAGGCGACGTCTACGACCGGTACCTGGTGCGCATCGAGGAGATGCGCCAGAGCGTCGGGATCTGCCGCCAGGCGCTGTCGCGGATTGCGCCGTCGGGCGAGTTCGCGGCCAACGCGCCGACGGTCGTGCCGCCGCCGAAGGATCAGGTCTACACG
Source organism: Vicinamibacterales bacterium (assembly GCA_963738315.1). GTDB lineage: Bacteria > Acidobacteriota > Vicinamibacteria > Vicinamibacterales > JAMQPK01 > JAMQPK01. The sequence goes on from CAVTVT010000003.1 coordinate 135,453, forward strand.
GAAATGGAAGCGCTCATTCAGCACTTCCTGATCTATTCGCAGGGGTTCACGGTGCCCGCCGGCGACGTGTACGTGCCGGTGGAAGGCCCCCGCGGCGAGCACGGCTTCTACGTGGTGTCGGACGGCACGAACCGTCCGTGGCGCGTGAAGGCGCGCTCGCCGTCGCTGCTCGCCTGCCAGGCGTTGCCGCAGATGATCACGGGCGGGCTCATCGCCGACGTGATCGCCGTCATCGGGTCGGCGGACGTCGTCATGGGAGACGTGGATCGATGACCTTTCATCCGCCGATGGACTACAGGGACCTGCACCGGTCGGCGCGGCAGCTGCCGTACGACGACGGGCAGCCGTTCGAGTACACGGCCGAGAACCGCGCCAGGCTCGAGGAGATCGCGCGGCGCTATCCGCCGGAGGGGCGCCGTTCGATCATCCTGCCGGCTCTCTACCTGGTGCAGCGCCAGCACGGCTACGTCTCGCGCAACGCGCTGCCGCACGTCGCCCAGGTCGTCGGCTGCACGCCAGTCGAAGTGGAGGACGTCGTCTCGTACTACTCGATGTTCTACACGCGGCCGGTTGGCCGCTACGTGGTGCAGGTCTGCCGCACCCTGCCGTGCGCGCTGCGGGGCGCCGAGCGGGTGACCGAAGAGCTGATCGCGGCCACCGGCGCCACGCCGAATGCCACCGACCCCAGCGGTACGTTCACGCTGGTGGAGGTCGAGTGCCTCGGCGCGTGCGATCGCGCGCCGGTCGCGCTCGTGAACGACAGCTGGCAGGAGTGTCTCGCCCCGGAGGATGCGCGCGCGCTGGTCGAGCGCCTGCGCCGTGAAGGCGAGGACGCCGTGAGCGGATGCCATCACTGGGCGGTGGAAGGGGGAAGGGGTAAGGGGTAAGGGAACCGCTGATGGATGAACCGATTCTCACGAAGTTCGTTCGCGAGCCGCAAGCTACACGCTCGACTCCTACCTTCGGCACGAAGGCTACGAAGGTCTGCGGAGGGCGCTGGCGATGGCGCCCAAGGATGTCATCGAGCTGGTGAAGGCCTCGGGGCTGAAGGGGCGCGGAGGCGCGGGGTTTCCGACCGGCATGAAGTGGCAGTTCGTCGTGAAGGACTCGCCGAAGCCGAAGTACATCGTCTGCAACGCCGACGAGAGCGAGCCGGGCACGTTCAAGGACCATTTGCTGATGGAGCGCAACCCGCACCTGCTGTTCGAGGGCTGTCTGATCGCCTGCCATGCGATCGGCGCAAAGGTGGCCTACATCTACATCCGCGGCGAGTTCCTCCACGTGCAGCGCGTCCTGGAAGAGCAGCTCGCGGCGGCGTATGCCCGGGGATATGCCGGCACGAACATCATGGGCCTTGGCTTCGACTGCGAGATCGTGATCCATCGCGGCGCCGGCGCGTACGAGGCCGGTGAGGAGACGGCGCTGCTCGAGTCGCTCGAAGGCAAGCGCGCCCAGCCGCGCCTGAAACCGCCGTTCCCAGCCGTGTCGGGCCTGTATGGGTCGCCGACGGCGGTCAACAACGTCGAGACGCTGTCCAACGTCCCGCTCGTCCTGCTCCGCGGCGCCGAATGGTACGCGGCCCTGGGACCGGAGAAGAACGGCGGCCCGAAGCTGTACTGCCTGAGCGGCCACGTGGCTCGGCCGGGCGTCTACGAGGCGTCGATGAAGGTCACGCTGCGCGAGCTCGTCTTCGAGTACGGAGGCGGCGTCCGGGACGGCCGCCCGCTCAAGGCGGTGATCCCGGGCGGGTCGTCGGTGCCCATTCTGCTGCCCGACCAGCTCGACGTCAGGCGAGCTTCGACGGCGTCGCCAAGGCCGGTTCGCTGCTCGGCTCGGCCGGCATCATCGTGCTCGACGACACCACCTGCATGGTCTGGGTCGCCGAAAACCTGCTCAGGTTCTACCGCCACGAGTCGTGCGGCAAGTGCACGCCCTGCCGCGAGGGCACTCAGTGGCTGGTGAACATCGTCGCCAAGATCGAGCGGGGAGAGGGAGAAATGAAGGACCTGGCGCTGCTCGAGAGCGTCGCCGGGCTGATCGCCGGCAAGACCTTGTGTGCGTTCGGCGACGCCGCCGCCACGCCGGCGCTGACGACGCTGAAGAACTTCCGCGCCGAGTACGAGGCGCACGTGCGCGAGTCGCGCTGCACCGTGCCGGCGCCGTGGCGCCGGCAGTCGGCCGCGCCGGTCGCCGCCCATTGATCCCGAGCCTGAGCCTTGAGCCCTGAGCCTTGAGCCTTGATGTGATCTCTCCCGTCGTCATCGCGCAGCTCGTGCTGCTGGCGTTCGTCTTCTTCATGCTGCTGAACTCGGCGGCCGTGATGGTCTACGTCGAGCGCAAGGTGGCCGCCCGCATCCAGCAGCGGGTGGGCCCCTATCTGGTCGGCCCGCGCGGCGCGCTGCAGCCGCTTGCCGACATCGTCAAGCTGATGTTCAAGGAGGAGCTGCGGCCGAAGGCGGCCGACAGCGTGCTCTTCGCGCTGGCGCCGGTGATCTCGGCGACCGCCGCCTTCACCGCCTTCTCCGTGGTGCCGTTCGGCGCCGAGACGACGCTGTTCGGGCTGCTCGATCGCCCCATTCCCCTGCAGGTGGCCGACGTCAACGTCGCGGTGCTGGTCGTCTTCGCCGTGACCTCCATGGGCGTGTACGGCATCGTGCTCGCCGGCTGGAGCTCCAACAGCAAATACTCCCTGCTCGGGGCGCTCCGGTCGGCCGCGCAGATGATCAGCTACGAGCTCTCCTACGGCATGGCGCTCGCGAGCGTGCTCGTGCTCGCCGGATCGCTGTCGCTGCGCGATATCGTGAACGCGCAGGCCGGCGCCTGGCTGCACGTGCTGCCGCGCTGGTACGTGCTTCCTGCAGCCGGTCGGATTTCTCATCTACATGACCGCGGGCGTGGCGGAGACCAACCGCGCGCCCTTCGATTTTCCCGAGGCCGAGCAGGAGCTCGTCGCGGGGTATCACACGGAATACAGCAGCATGAGCTTCGCCATGTTCTTCATGGCGGAGTACATCAACATGGTCACCGTGTCGGCGGTGGCCACGGATCTGTTCCTGGGCGGCTGGCACGGCCCGTCTGCTGCCCGAGTCGCTCGGGTGGATCTGGTTCCTGCTGAAAGTCGCCGCGCTGCTGTTCTTCTACGTCTGGATGCGGTGGACGCTGCCGAGTACCGCTACGACCAGCTGATGCAGTTCGGGTGGAAGGTGCTGCTGCCGATTTCGGTGCTCAACCTGCTCTCACGGCCGCCGGAGTGCTGTACTTTGGCGTATAACCTCGTCTTTTTCTACGTCGTTCGCGGCCATCGCCGTCGGCTCGCACGCTGCTGGTGATCGCGCAGCCCAACCCCATCCACAGCGTGCTCCTGCTCATCGTGTCGTTCATGGCGCTCGCGGCGCTCTACGTGCTGCTCGACGCGCCGTTCGTCGCCGTGACGCAGATCATCGTGTACGCCGGCGCCATCATGGTGCTGTTCCTGTTCGTCGTCATGCTCCTCAACGTTCCGCGGGAGGAGGACGATAGGGCGCCGGGCACCGTCCGGGAGTCGAACGGCGCCCGCGCGTTCGGGGCGCTCCTGGCCGGGCTGATGGCGGTGGAGCTCGTCTGGGCTTTCGGCCGCACGAGCCTGACGGCCGAGGCGGCCGGAGAGCCGTCGCAGACATCCTGGAGCGTGGCGGAAATCGGGCGCGTGCTCTTCCAGCGGTATGCCTTCGCGTTCGAGGCGACCTCGGTGCTGATCCTGATCGCGATGGTGGGCGCCGTCACGCTGGCGGGCCGTCAGGCGGCCGGGCGGGCCCAGAAGGGCGGGCCATGGCGGGGCTGACGCACTATCTCGTGCTGTCGGGCGTGCTGTTCACCATCGGCACGATGGGGGTCTTCCTGCGGCGCAACCTCATCACCATGCTCCTCTCGATCGAGGTGATGCTCAATGCGGTGAATCTGTCGTTTGTCGCCTTCGGGCGCTTCCTCGGCGTGGTCGACGGCCAGATTATCGTGTTCTTCGTGATCACCGTCGCGGCGGCCGAGGCCGCCGTGGGCCTTGCGCTGGTCATCGCCATGTTCAGACACGTCGAGAGCCTGAACCCCGACGCGTTTCGCGAGTTGAAAGGCTAGGCGGCGTGCTGGTCTGGATCCCCCTCCTGCCGTTCGCCGGGTTTCTGCTGAACAGCCTCTACGGCCGTCATCTCTCGCGGCGTGTGTCCGGCGGCGTCGCGTCTGCCGCCATGCTCGGTGCCTTTGGCGTCTCGGTGGCCGCCGTTCTGCGGTTGTCCGGCCTTGCCGAGGACGCACACGCGTTCTCGGAGCAGGTCTTCACCTGGATTCCCTCTGGCGTGTACCAGGTGCCGTTCACGCTGCGCCTCGATCCGCTCGCCGCGCTGATGAGTCTGGTGGTCACCGGTATCGGCTTCCTGATTCACGTGTACTCGACCAGCTACATGCACGAGGAGCGCCCGTCGGAATACGCGCGCTACTTCTCGTATCTGAATCTCTTCGCCGCCTTCATGCTCGTGCTGGTGCTCGCGGCGAACTTCCTCGTGATGTTCGTCGGGTGGGAAGGGGTGGGGCTCTGCTCGTATCTGCTCATCGGCTTCTGGTACGAGAAGCGGGCCGCGGCCGACGCCGGCAAGAAGGCGTTCATCGTCAACCGCATCGGCGACGTCGCGTTCATTCTCGGCGTGCTGCTCACGTTCGTGCGGTTCAGCACGCTGGATTTCGCGGCGGTCGCCGCCGCGGTCGCCCGGTTTGCGCCGGAGGCGACCTTCGGCACCTTCTCCACCATCGCGCTGCTGCTGTTCGTGGGCGCCACCGGCAAGTCGGCGCAGATCCCGCTCTACGTGTGGCTGCCCGACGCCATGGAGGGGCCGACCCCGGTCTCGGCGCTCATTCACGCGGCGACGATGGTCACGGCGGGGGTGTACCTGATTGGCAGAAATGCGGTGCTGTTCTCGCATGCGCCGATCGTCCTCACGATCGTCGCCGTGATCGGAGCGGCGACGGCGATCTGGGCGGGCGCGTTCGGCCTGGTGCAGAACGACATCAAGCGCGTGCTGGCGTACTCGACGGTCTCGCAGCTCGGCTACATGTTTCTCGCAATGGGGGTCGGCGCCTTCGGGGCGGGCATCTTCCACCTGTTCACGCACGCATTCTTCAAGGCGCTGCTCTTCCTCGGATCCGGCGCCGTGATCCATGCCCTCGCCGGGGAACAGGATCTTCGGAAGATGGGAGGCCTGCGCCGCCACCTTCCGGTGACCTACTGGACGTTCCTGATCGGATCGCTGGCCATTGCCGGCGTGCCCGGCCTCGCCGGCTTTTTCAGCAAGGATGAGATTCTGGCCGAAACGATGATTCGCGGGCACGTGTGGCTGTGGGCGATCGGCACGATCACGTCCTTCCTGACCGCCGTCTACATGTTCCGGCTCGTCTTCATGGCATTCCATGGAGATGCCCGATCCGCCGCGGCCGCGGGCGGCGGCCCGGCGCGGCATCATGGCCCGCCCGTGGGCGGGCAGCAGCCCGGTGTGGAGAGCCCCGAGGCCCACCACGAGGTGCACCTGCACGACGCCCCTCGCGCGATGGCCGTTCCACTCGTCGTGCTCGCCGCCGGGTCGGTGCTGGCGGGCTACGCCGGCGTGCCGGCCGTGCTCGGCGGCGCCAACCGGCTCGAGCGCTTTCTCGCGCCGAGCTTTGCGGCGCCGCTCATGCCCGTAGCCGAGGCCGTGCCCGGCGCGGCCGGGGGCGCAGGGGCTGAGCTCGCGTTGATGGTGCTGGCATCGCTGGTGGCCGTCGCCGGGATCCTGGTGGCAGCTCAGATCTATCTGCGCCAGCCCGGGACGGCACGCATGCTGGCCGCGCGGTTTCCCGGCGTGTACCGCTTCCTGCTGAACAAGGGGTACGTGGACGAGCTCTACGACGAGGTCTTCGTCCACCCCATCGAGGCCCTCTCGGAGGGACCGCTCTGGCGCGGACTCGACGCGCGGGTGATCGACGGCGCCGTGAACGGGACGGGCGCGCTCGTCGTCGAGGCAGCCGGAGCCCTCCGCCGGCTGCAGACCGGATCGATGCGCGCGTACGCCGTCTCGGTCATGCTCGGCGCCGTGCTGATCGTCGGCTACTACCTGTGGAGATGACCGGCGTGCCCCTGCTGACCCTGATCGTGCTGCTGCCGCTCGCCGGCGCCCTCGTCATCGCCTTCCTCGACGGTGCGCGGGCCGCCGTGGTGCGAAGCGTCGCGCTGGGCGCCTCGCTGCTGGCGTTCGCGGCGACGCTGCTCCTGTGGCTCAGGTTCGATCCCGCCTCGGCCGAGTTCCAGCTCGTCGAGCGGCATGCCTGGATCCCGGCGTTCGGGATTCACTACTTCGTCGGGGTCGATGGCATCAGCCTGTTCCTGGTCGTCCTCACCGGCTTCCTCACGCCGCTGGCGCTCCTGTCGTCGTGGGAGTCGGTGCGCGACCGCGTCAAGGCCTTCTCGATGCTCCTGCTCGCGCTCGAGAGCGCGATGCTGGGGGTCTTCGTCTCGCTCGATCTGTTCCTCTTCTACGTCTTCTGGGACGCGATGCTGATCCCGATGTACTTCCTGATCGGCATCTGGGGCTATGACCGCCGGGTCTACGCCGCGCTGAAATTCCTGCTGTACACGATGGCCGGGAGCGTGCTGATGCTGCTGGCGATCATCGCGCTCGCCTACTACCACAACGCCGCGACGGGGGCGCCGAGCTTCGACCTGCTCGAGCTCTACGCCCTGGACCTGCCCGAGTGGCTGCAGTTCTGGGGTTTCCTGGCGTTCGCCGTCGCGTTCGCGATCAAGGTGCCGCTCTTCCCGTTCCACACCTGGCTGCCCGACGCGCACGTCGAGGCGCCGACCGCCGGATCGGTGATTCTGGCCGGCGTGCTGCTGAAGATGGGCACCTACGGGCTGGTGCGCTTCGCCTTTCCGCTGTTCCCAGATGCGGCGCTCTACTTTGCGCCCTACATCGCCGTCGCGGCGGTAATCGGGATCATCTACGGCGCGCTCGTGGCCATGGTGCAGCCCGATCTCAAAAAGCTGGTCGCATATTCGAGCGTGAGCCATCTCGGGTTCGTCGCGCTCGGGATCGCGGCGATGAACCTGCAGGGCGTGCAGGGGGCGGTGTACCAGATGCTGAACCACGGCGTGAGCACCGGCGGGCTCTTCCTGATCGTGGGGATGCTCTCCGACCGACGCCACACGCGCCTGATTTCCGAGTTCGGCGGACTGAAGCGCGTGCTGCCGAAGCTCTCGGCCGCGTTCCTGGTGATGACGCTCGCGTCGATCGGGCTGCCGGGGCTCAACGGCTTCGTCGGCGAGTTCCTGATCCTGCTCGGCGCGTTCCGGTGGCAGCCGCGATACGCCGCGGTGGCGGCCTGCGGCGTGCTCCTCTCGGCGGTGTACATGCTCTGGATGTTCCAGCGGGTGAACTACGGGCCGGTCACGCACGAGGAGAACGAGCGGCTTCCCGACATCACGCTGCGGGAGCGGTTCGCGCTCTGGCCGGCAGTGGCGATGGCCATCGTGATGGGCGTGGCGCCGGCCGTCTTCCTGCGTCCCATGGAGGCCTCGGTCAACCGCCTCGTGCAGCACGTGCGCCGCGGCGCACCCGAGCAGGCGGGAGCGGACCGATCACCGGTTCGCCCGGTCGTGAATCAATCGCCAGTCATCATCCCATCACGCAATGATTGAGTCCTTTGCGGCCGCCGTCCCCATCGTCTGTGTCTGGCTCGGCGCGTTCGCCGCGCTCGTCGCCGAGTCGTTCCGCGCGCCCGGCGAGCGCATACCGATTGCGGGCCTGGGAATCATCGGCATGGTGGCCTCGCTCGTGGCCTCGATCGTGCTCTGGGGCCGCGGGGCCCAGAGCTACGGCGTGCTGTCGGCCGACAACTTCGGCCTGTTCGTCTCCATGGTGCTCGCCGGCGTCGGCATCCTCACGATGGCGATGTCCGCGCAGGTCATCGAGCGCGACGGCATTCCGGGCGGCGAGTTCTACACGCTGGTGGCCTTCTCGGTCGGGGGCATGATGCTGATGGCGCTCGCCAGCGACCTGCTGGTGATCTTCATCGCGCTCGAAATCCTCTCGCTCTCCGTGTACGTGCTCACGGCCATTCGCCGGGATGTGCGGGTGAGCACCGAAGCCGGTTTCAAGTATTTCCTGCTCGGAGGCTTCTCGAGCGCTTTCTTCCTCTACGGCATCGCGTTCACGTTCGGCGTGGCCGGCACCACGCGGCTCGACGAGATCGTGGTCGTGATGTCGAGCCGTGTCGCCGGCCAGGAGATGCTCACGTTTCTGGCCATCGGACTGCTGCTCGTGGGGTTCGCGTTCAAAGTGTCGGCCGTGCCGTTCCAGATGTGGACGCCGGACGCCTATGAGGGAGCGCCGCCGGTGGTGACCGCGTTCATGTCGGCCGGCGTCAAGGCGGCGGCGTTCGCGGCCTTCGTCAGGGTGTTCATGTCGGCTTTCGGCGGGTTCCAGCCGCAGTGGGCGCCGCTGCTGTGGCTGCTCGCCGCCGCGTCGATGATGGTGGGCGCGGTGGCCGGCGTCGTGCAGCGCAACGTCAGGCGCATGCTCGCGTACTCGAGCATCGCGCACGCCGGGTACCTGCTGATGGCGATGGTGTCGGGAACCGACCTCGGCAAGGGCGCCGTGCTCTTCTACCTGCTCGTCTACGCGCTCACGAGTCTGGGGGCGTTCGGGGTCACCGCCTTCGTGATGCCGCACGAGGGGAGGCGTGAAGACCTTGCGTCCTACGCCGGCCTGGGCCGGCGCCAGCCGATGCTCGCCCTGCTGATGACCGTGTTCCTGCTGTCTTTGGGAGGCTTTCCGCCGACCGCCGGCTTCGTCGGGAAGTGGTATCTGTTCAGCGCCGCCGTCAGCGCCGGCAACTACGGGCTGGCGATCATCGGCGTGCTGACGAGCGTGGTCTCCGTCTTCTTCTACCTGCGGGTCGTCGTCATGATGTTCATGACCGACGAGTTGTCTGCGACCCCGGTCACGGCACCGTCCCCGGCGTCCCTCTTCGCCCTGGGCCTTCCCGCGGTCGCCATCTTCTACCTCGGCATTCTCCCGACGCGGATCCTCGACATCGCGGCGAGATCGGTCGCGGGCATTCTCTGAATCAGCCGCCGGGAGGCCCGGGGTCGAGGAACAGCGATCCCCAGGAGGCGAGTCGCGACTCGAGCCGGTCTGTGCAGTCGCAGCCGGAGCAGGCCCACGGCTCTTCGCCGTTGAGGTCCTTGCACCGGCTTCGCGCGTGGGCGTCCTGAACCTTGATCAGATCGAAGTACTCCTCCCAGTACGGACGTTCCTCCTGCAGCGGCGTGGCGCAGTAGCAGACTTCGATCCATTTCACGGAACCGTCGCGCAGCCGCCGCGCGCATTCCATGTTGCGGAGATACTCGCCGCCGGCGATCGAGCCGGCGCCGAGCGTCCCCTGATCGATGGCGTCGGCGAGCGCCCGCTCGCGCCCGGGTTTCACGCGCGCCGTGACGAGATATCTCACGATCTCCTCCCGTCCATCGACTAGGGCCTCTCGACCATTTAGGTTACCATTCGTGAGGACGCCGCCATGCCCTCACCGCCGAAAGACGATCTGACGCTGCAAGGCGCGGAGCCGCCGCAGTACCGGCCGCGCGAGCGCTTCTGGCCGTACGCGGATCTGCCGGAACAGCTGACCGACGCGGAGATCGCCGCGCTGGATCCCGACCTGCACGCCGAGCTGTTCGGCAGGCCCTCGCGCCCGCTGTCGATCACGCTCGTGTTTCCGACGTTCGACTCGCCGGACTACGAGCGCGCCGTCGAGCAGGCGAAGGCGTCGGCCGAGTACCGGGAGGCGGGCGCCGGGCGCGCCTTCCGCCACCGCGCGCGCTTCTGGCCGTCGGACGCGGCCCGGCTGCGCGATCTGTTCGAGATCGTGGGGCGGCTCGATCAGACCGAGGTCCTCGTCGACGACCGGCCCGTCCCCTACGCGCGCGAGCTGTGGCTGCCGCTCGTGTGGTTCCTGATTCCGCGATGACGATGCGCCGCACAGAAAGCAGATGGCGCCGCAAGTACCCGCCCCTGAGCCGAAGGCGAAGGGGTGACAGGTCGCGGGGGTGGGGCCCCGCGACAGGCTGAGAAATGCCCGACATCGACCGCGATCTGCACGTGCTGGAGGTCGAGCTGCGGAAGCTCGAGGGCGAGTACAACATGTTCTTCGCCGGCCGCCTGCCGCGTCCCCCCTGGGAGACGCGCGCCCGGGTCGAAGGGCTGGTGAAGCAGATCGACCGCGGCCACATCCAGAACTACGGCGAGCGCTTCCGGTTCGCCACGCTCCAGTCGCGGCTGTCGGCCTTCGTGGACCTGTGGGATCGGGGGCTCCGCGCGCGGGAGGAAGGGCGCCCGGGACCGTTCGTGGCGAGACGTGCCGAGCCGCCCGCCGCGGCGCCGAAACCCGACGATCGCATCCTTTACGTCGCGGCGTTCCGCGACCCGGTGCAGGAGCTGGACAAGCTGCGGGATCTCTACGACACGCTGCGCGAGGTGCGGCAGCAGCTGGGTGAGGAGGCCATCCCGTTCCACAGATTCGCCGAACTGGTGAAGAGCCAGGTCGCGAAGCTGCAGAGCCAGGGCATACCGGAGGTCGCGTTCCGTGTGGCGGTGAAGGACGGGAAGCTGAATTTTACGGCGAAGGGGTTGAAGGGGACTCGCTAGCAGCAAGGTGCCTCGCGCGCGGACGGCCCGCGCGCGAGGCGCCAGTCGATCCCGCAGCGCGGCGGCCGCGCGCGGGGCTCGAGGGTGGTGGTCCTAGGCCTTGGTGACGTTACCGGCCTGGGGTCCTTTCGGACCGTCAACAATTTCGAACTCGACGGCCTGTCCTTCTTCCAGTGACCGGAATCCGGCGCCCTGGATTGCGGAGTAGTGGACGAACACGTCGCTTCCGCCCTCTCGTTCGATGAACCCGTAACCCTTGGCGTTGTTGAACCACTTGACCTTGCCTGTGATACGCATCGTTCCTCTTCCTTACTGCGTGCGGCGCGAGGGCCGCGAATTCAAAAAAAAAGACCGCAACGGTGCGGCCTTCCGTTGTCGGCGCTATCCTCGCCAGCGCCGCGCAAATCATAATAGCTAACCTGCAACCCGTCAACTCTCGCGAGTCCCCGATGCCCCGAGCCCTGCTGAGCGTTTCCGACAAGACCGGCCTGCTCCCGTTCGCGCGCGCACTTGCCGCCCGCGGATACGAGCTGGTCTCCACCGGCGGTACGGCCAAGGCGCTGAAGGCCGCCGGCGTCGCCGTGACCGGCATTTCAGACGTGACCGGCTTCCCTGAAATCATGGGCGGCCGCGTGAAGACGCTCCACCCGGCCGTCCATGGAGGCATCCTCGCTCGCCGCGGCGAGCCCGATCACATGGCGACCATCGAACGCCACGGCATCGCCCCGATCGATCTGGTGGCCGTCAACCTCTACCCCTTCGTGCAGGCGGCGGCCCGCCCCGGCATCGCGCTGGACGCGCTCATCGAAGAGATCGACATCGGCGGGCCGAGCATGGTGCGCTCGGCGGCGAAGAACTTCCAGGATGTGCTCGTCGTCGTCGACCCGGGCGACTACGACGCCGTGATCGCGGCTCTCGAGGAGCCCGGCGGCCCCGGGATGGCATTCCGATTCGATCTCGCCCGCAAGGCGTTCGCGCATACCGCGGCCTACGACTCGGCGATCGCGGCGACGCTCTCGGAGTTCTCGGCCGCCGATGGAGGGTTCCTGCGGGACGCACGGGCGGCCGCCCCGGCGCGGCTCTTCCTGCCGCTCACCAAGATCAAGGACCTGCGCTACGGCGAGAATCCCCACCAGACGGCCGCGTGGTACGCCGGCGCCAGCCCGTTCGGGCTTGGACGCGCGACGGTGCTGCAAGGCAAGGAGCTGTCGTTCACCAACCTGCTCGACCTCGATTCCGCGGCGCGCATCGCGCTGGAGTTCGACGAGCCGGCGGCGGCGGTGATCAAGCACACGAATCCCTGCGGCGCGGCGATCGGCGCCACCCTCGACGAGGCGTACGTCCGTGCGCGCGAGGCCGACAGCCTGTCGGCGTTCGGCGGCATCGTCGGCTTGAACCGGGCCGTCGACGAGGCGACGGCGCGTGCGCTCGTCTCCACCTACATCGAGGCCGTCGTGGCGCCTGAGGTGTCGGAGGCGTCGAGGCCCATCCTCGCGAAGAAGGCAAACATGCGCGTGGTCGTCGCGGACCTTCGCGTTCCCGAATCGGCAGAGAGCCGGCGCGAGCTGCGCTCCATCCTTGGCGCCATGCTGGTGCAGGAGCGCGACGAGGTGGTGGAGGCCCGGCAGCCCTGGGGCGAGGATGCGCACGCGCCCGGGGGACCGGAGGTGGCGACGAGACGCGCCCCCACGCCGGAAGAATGGGTCGCCCTGCGCTTCGCGTGGCGTGTGTGCGCCCACGTGAAGTCGAACTCGGTGATCTTCACCGATCAGTCACGTACGCGTGCGATCGGGGCGGGTCAGATGAGCCGCGTCGACGCCGTCCGCGTGGCGGAGATGAAGGCGGGAGCGGGCGCGCTCACTGGCACCGTGGCAGCCTCGGACGCGTACTTCCCGTTCCGCGACGGGCTGGATGCCGTGGTCGCGGCGGGCGCGACGGCCGTCGTGCAGCCGGGCGGATCGGTGCGCGACAGCGAGGTGATCGCCGCGGCCGACGAGCACGGCATTGCCATGGTGTTCACCGGGCGCCGCCATTTCAGGCATTGACGCTCAGCGGGCCGTCGCCGGCCCGCCAGGGAGCGGGCCGAGCGCCGCCTGGAGCTCGGCCGGACTCACGCCGACGGGGCCGAAGTGGCTCACGGCGATGCCGGCCGCCGCGTTGGCCAGCGTCGCGGCCTCCACCATGTCGGCGCCGGCAGCCAGCGCGAGCGCGAGCGCGGCGATCACCGTATCCCCGGCGCCCGTGACATCTGCCACCTCGCGCGCGGCGGCCGTCAGGTACCCTTCCGTCGCGCCGTCCAGCAGCCACATGCCCGATTCCCCACGGGTGATGAGCACGCTCCGGCAGCCGGTCCGCTCGCGGAGCGCGTGCGCGGCGGCGCGCGCGTCGGCATGCGTACGGATTCCGGCTGTGCGTCGCGGCTTCGGCCTCGGCGTTGTTGGGCGTGACCAGCGTCGCGCCGGCGTAGTAGTCGAGGTGCGGAATCTTGGGGTCGGCCAGCACGGGCACCCGCAGCTCGCGCGCGATGGCCACGGCCCTGGCGGCGACCGTCCGCGTGACCGTGCCCTTGAGATAGTCGGAGATCACGATCGCCCGCGCTCCCTCGGCCGCGCGCTCGAGTGCGTCCGCGAGCTTCGCTTCGACGGCGGCGTCCGCTTCGCGCTCGCTCTCGTAGTCGATTCGGGCTACCTGCTGGTTGCGGCTCGTTACCACGCGCACCTTGCGGGTGGTGGGCCGCGCCGCATCGACAACCAGTGACGATGCGCCGATGCCATGGTCGCGCAGCGCTGCGGAAACGCGCGCCGCGTGCTCGTCGCCGCCGATGAGCGCGACCAGCTCCACCGCGCCCCCGAGCGTGCGCACGTTGCGGGCGACATTGCCTGCGCCGCCGACGCGCACCTCCTCGCGCTCGAACGCGACAATCGGCACCGGCGCTTCGGGTGAGATCCTATCCACGCGCCCGAAGATGAATTGATCCAGCATGAGGTCGCCGACGATGGTCACCGGCACGCCGGCGAGCTGCCGGAGGAGCTGGTGGAGGCGCGATGGATCGACCCGGGGCAGGACGGCGTCAGGCGTCGGCATCTGGAGCCGCGGCGAACGGCAGCGTCACGAGCAGCAGAAAGAGCATCAGGAACTCGGAATCGCCGAAATTGTATTCGAACTGCCCCGCGGCCAGCATCGCGACGATGACCGCCAGCGCGAGCGCGGAGAGGAACCTGGTGTCGCCGGATTCTGAGCCGCCGCACCAGTCCCGCGGCGAGCGCGGCGATCAGCCACACCCAGACCGCCAGCGCCGGAAGGCCGCGCTCGGCGGCAATCTGCATCGGCACGTTGTGCAGATGCGGGTTGACGTGCTGGTCCTCGTTCGAAGCCAGGAACTCGCGGTAGCGGGGCTCGACCATGGCCGGCCCCACGCCCGTGAGCGGGTAGGCGGCGATCATGCGCGCGCCCACGTGAAGCATCGCGACCCGGTCGAGCCGCGTGGTGTCGTGCGGATCGAACATCGAATAGAAGCGCTCGGTAATGGCCGGCGGCGCGACCGCGAGAAACAGCGCGGCGAGCACGGGCAGAACGGCCATGAGCCGGAAGTCCTTGAGCAGGAGCAGAAACGCGACTCCCGCGCAGGTGCCCACCCAGGCGCTCCGCGCGAAGGAGGCGGCCAGCGCGGCGACCAGCGCAGGCAGGACGAGCAGCGGCCAGGTGCGATCGCGGGTGAACAGCGCCCGCGCGCACGCCGCGCAGGTGACGAGCATCAGCAGACCCGAGTAGGTCATGTAATGGCCGAGCGCCCCCTGCGCGCGCCGGCCGAGGTTGTCGTACTGCAGCACGCCGTACTGCACGACCCCGACGGCGGCGCTGATGGCGCCCACGCTGATGACGATCTGCACCAGCAGCGGAGCACGCGTGCCCCGCGCCATCGAATACACGATGGGCACGATCAGAAACAGCACGAGCTGCTTGGAGTCGACGAAGCTGGCGCGCGGATCCGTGGAGCACCACGCCGACACGAGCGTCGCGGCGGCGTAGGCCGCGAGCGGCACGAAGAAGCCGGGCGCGTGGAACCGGTCGCGGCCGGTTGCCAGCCGGGCGAGCCAGATGAGCGCCGCGAGCGCGAGAAAGGCGTTGGCGACGGCGATCGAGAACTGCAGCCCGGCGGCGAACGCCAGCAGGGCGCCAAATCCGATGCGCTGCCACAGGTCGTCTCGGGCGGCGCGGGATCGCGCGAGCGGCATCGTGGCGGTCATGGCATGGCAAGCGCCCGCTCGGCCCGCTCGGCCACGAGGGCGGCGGAAATCCGGGTCAGGCAGCGGAAATCGCCGGGCTCGCACCGGCGTTGATTGCATGGCCGGCAGGGCAGCGGCCCGGCGTCGGCCGCCTCGCTGGCGTACGCGCCGCTGCGCCAGGGCTGCGACCGAATCGGCAGCGTCGGCCCGTAGATGCCGACGATGGGAACCGCCGACGTGCCCGCGATGTGCAGCGGCCCGCTGTCGCCGCCGATGTAGAGCGCCGCTCTCTCCATCAGCGCGCGCAGCTCGGCGAGCGGAAACTCGCCGCAGTTGACGACCGCCGTCCGTCGCGCCGCGGCCAGCCGATCGCGCGCGGCGTCGGCCACACGCAGGGCGGCGCCCGCGTCGGATGGACCAGAGGTGAGCACGATGCGCCGCCGCGGATCGGCCGCCGCCAGCCGCTCGATCAAGTCGACGAACGACTCGGCAGGCCAGCGCCGGAACGGGTTGCCGGCGCTCACGTGGATCACGACGATCGGCGCATCCGGCTCCACGCCGGCGTCCTTGAGCCGCCGATCGACGGCTGCGGCCGCCGCGGGATCGACCGGCATCTCGGTCGGATCGGCGGCCGGATCGGGCGGCGCGATGTCCAGAGGCCGGAGCAGGTCCCACTGCGTCTGCACGGAGTGGCGGGGACGGAGCACGCGGGGCCGCGGCACGCGCGTCGTGTACATCCAGCCGCGCCCGGAGACCTCGAATCCGATCCGCTCCGGAGCGCCGCTGGCCCAGGTGAGCAGGGAGCTTCTGGGGCCTCCGTGGAAGTCGATCGCGAGATCGAAGCCCTCGCGGCGCAGCCGGCGCATCAGCGCAAGGTCAGCCCGCAGGCGCCCGGGAGCCCGAGGGCTCGCTGCGACGATGACCTCGTCGAGGTGAGGGTTGCCGGCCATTACGGGCGCCGCCTCTTGTTCGACGATGTAGCACGATCTTCGCCTCTGGAAAGCGGCGGCGCAGCGCCCGGACGGCCGGGGTGGTGAAGACCACGTCGCCGATCAGCCGCAGCCGCACCAGCAGGATCTTTCCGGGCGAGGCCACTACTTCTCGATCGTGGCCTCGTCGATGAGCATCACCGGGATGTCGTCCTTGATCGGATAGACGCGGTGGCAGGTATTGCATTTCAGGCCCGGTACCGTCGTGCACGAGTACGACGGGCGTCTTGCAGCTGCGGGCACGCGAGAATATCGAGCAATTCGGCGTCGAGTGGCATGGTGTTCGTTCCAGCCGAACTATAGCAGAAGGTCCCGGTGCGCCGTGACACGCCGCCCGTCTTTATGGAACAATCGACGAGGATGCGCCGGTCCATGCTGATTGCGGTTGCGGCCCTGGCCCTGACGGCGCCAGCTGCCTCCGCTCAGCGTCTGCCGGCGGAACCCCAGGCGCCGCCGTCTGCGGGGCGGCGAGGCCTACGGCGAATACCTCATAGGTCTGCAGCTCGAGACCGACGGCGATGCCGCCGGCGCGGCCGCGGCCTACGAGCGGGCCGAACAGCTCGACCCCCAGGCGGCGGAAATCCCCGCCACGCTCGCCGCGCTCTATGCGCGCCTGAACCGGCGGCACCGATGCGGTCGCCGCCGGCGAGCGGGCCATCAAGGCCGATCCCGACAGTCCCGAAGCGAACTGGATCCTGGGCAACCTGTACGCGCGGATGGCCGACACGGCGGCGCGTTCGCAGGAGCGGACCGAGTACATCGGCAGAAAGCGATGGCGAACCTGGAGCGGGCGAACCCGAATGCCCATCCTGGCGCGCCGCTGATGCTCGGCCGCCTGTATCTGTCGAGCCACGAGTTCGACAAGGCCGTCGCGCTGCTCGAGCCGATCGTGCGCGACGAGCCCGACGAGATGGAGGGCGTCGCGCTGCTGGCGCAGGCGTACCAGGCGACGGGCCGCCAGGGCGACGCCGTCGCGCTGCTCGAGAAATCGGTGGAGGACTCGCCGGAGCTCTACAGCACGCTCGGCCGCGTCTAC
This sequence comes from Vicinamibacterales bacterium, assembly GCA_963738315.1. Taxonomy (GTDB): domain Bacteria; phylum Acidobacteriota; class Vicinamibacteria; order Vicinamibacterales; family JAMQPK01; genus JAMQPK01. Next base: position 152,401 of record CAVTVT010000003.1, read on the forward strand.
GAGAACTCCGGCCGATGGAGCGATGCGGCGAAGGCGTACGAAGGGGCCGTGGAGGATCGGCCGCAGAGCCTGCCGCTGCGGTCGCAGTGGGCCACGGCGCTCCTGAACTCCGGCGACCCTGCCCAGCGCGCGCGCCGTGTTGGAGGAGGGGGCGGCCGGCTCGTCGCGGAATCCGCGGGCCCTCTACCTGCTGACCGAGGCGCAGCGGCGAAGCGCACGATCTCGCCGCGGCGGAGACGACCGCGCGCAAGCTGGTCGCGCTCGATGAGAGCAACCTCGACGCGCAGCGAGAGCTCGCGCACATGCTCGAGCGACCGGCGCGAGTATCAGAAAGCCATCGGCGTCCTGGAGCCGATCGCGACCGCGCATCTGCGCGCGGCCGGCGACGCGGGCGAGGAGGAGCTCCGAGGGCTCTACTTCGATCTCGCGTCCGCCTACGAGCAGGCCCGGCAGTACGACAAGGCGATGGCACTGCTGACGCAGGCCAGAACCCAGTCGCCGCGTGATCCGCTCTTCGACGATCCGGCTCGCGCGCGCGCAGCTGCGCGCGGGCAAGGGGAGCAACGCCATCGCGACACTCCAGGCCGCGGCCAGGAAGTTCCCCGACGAGGTCTCGTTGAAGATCGAGCTCGCGTCGGCGCTTCAGCAGCAGAAGAAGTTCGGCGAGGCCGAGAGCGTGTTCCGCGGCCTGATCGCGGCCGACCCCAAGAACGCCGATGCCCTGAACTCGCTCGGGTACATGCTCGCCGAGCGAGGGGAGAAGCTCGACGAGGCAGTCGGGTTCGTCGAGCGGGCGCTCGCGATCGATCCCGGGCAATCCGGCGTACCTCGACAGCCTCGGATGGGCCTACTTCAAGCAGGGCAACCTCGACGCGGCCGAGAAGCCGCTGCGCGAGGCGAGCGCCAAGCTGCCCTCGGTGTCCGTCATCCAGGATCATCTCGGCGATCTGCTCGCGCGGCGCGGCGCCTACGAAGAGGCGGTCGCGTCGTGGCAGCGCGCGCTCGAAGGCGACCTGGATTCGATTGGCCGGTCGGACCTCGAAGACAAGATCAAGAACGCCCGCCAGAAGCTCGCCAGGAGCAAGTAGCGCCTGCCGACGTTGCGCACCTCGACAGCGGCCCTCGCGACAACGGTCCTGGCGGGCGCGCTTTGCGCCGCCTGCAATCCGGTACGGCTCCGGCTGCCGACCGGTCCCGGCGCGCCGATGCCCGACTACCAGGCGGCGTGGACGGCCGCCACCGCGCGCTGCCGCGACATTCACGGGTTCAGTGCCGAGCTCGCCCTGTCCGGGCGCGCAGCGGGGCATCGGATCCGCGGGACACGCGCTCGCCGGCTTCGCACCGGGTGCGATGAGGCTCGAAGCGCTCGCACCCGGCGGCGGGCCCTTCTTCATCATGGTGGGGGAGCCGCAGCGCGCGCGGCTGCTCCTCGTGCGCGATCGGCGGCTCGTCGACGCCGACGCGCCGGGTGCGCTCCTCGACGCGCTCGTCGGCATCGCGCTCGGGCCGGACGACCTCCGGGCCATGCTGAGCGGTTGTCTGGCGGCCTCGCTCGACCCGGCTTCGGCACGCGCGTACGGCGATGAATGGATCCGCGTGGATCTCGCCGGGGACGGCCTCGTCTATCTCCGCCGAGCAGGCGCCGGATGGGTCGTTGCCGCAGGAACGTACCGCGGCCTCGACGTGCAGTACGGCGACCTGACGGGGGCCGTTCCCGCTCGCGTGCGCATCCGCACCGCACAGGATTCCTCCGCGGAGGGAGCGGCGCCGCACGTCGATCTCACCGCGGAGGTGACCCAGGTGGAGATCAACGGCGACCTTCCCGCCGATCGCTTGCTGACGATCAACGTGCCGCCCGGGACGACCCCGATGACGCTCGACGAGCTGCGCCGATCCGGGCCGCTGGGACAGTAGCAGACACATGGCCGCGATTACCGTCAGGGCCTGCGCCAAGATCAACCTCGCGCTTCGCGTGAAGGAAAAACGCGACGACGGCTTCCACGAGGTGCAGACGATCCTGCAGACGATCGATCTCTGCGACCGGCTCGAATGCCGTCCCACGCGCGGACCGTTCAGGATCCTCTGCGACGCACCGGGTGTTCCCGCCGACGAGCGCAACCTGATCTGGCAGGCTGCCGAGCGGCTCTGGCGCGCGGCCGGACGCCGCGGCTCGCCGCGCGGCATCGTCGTCGAGCTCGAGAAGCGGATTCCGCCCCAGGCCGGGCTGGGCGGGGGCAGCAGCGACGCGGCGGCCGCCCTCGTCGGGCTGCGCCGCGCCTGGAACCTGCCGATCGGCGACGAAGAGCTCGCGCGAATCGGCGCCGCGCTGGGTGCGGACGTGCCGTTCTTCTTCATCGGTGGCACGGCGATCGGGCTCGCCAGGGGAGACGAGATCTATCCCCTGCTCGATCTGCCTCGATGGTGGGCCGTGGTGGTCTGTCCGCCGTTCGGCGTCGCCACGGCGGATGCGTACCGGTGGCTCGATGAGGCACGGGGTGGGGCGGGGCCGGCGACGGTGCGCGGCGGGCGCGCATCGGCCAGCGGGTCCACGGGTGCACGCCTCTGGCCAGGCACCCTGGTACCGCTGGGGAACGACTTCGAGCCGGTGGTCGCGGCGCGGCATCCGGAGATCCGGACGGCGGTCACCAGCCTGGAACGGTGCGGGGCGCGCCTGGCGGCGATGTCGGGCAGCGGATCGAGCGTGTTCGGGATCTTCGACTCGCGCGCGGCGGCCGCCTCGGCGGCGCGAGCGCTCCGCGCGCCGGGCACGATGACGCTGGTGGCGCGGCTCGTCCCGCGCGTGCGGCGCAGGTGAGCGCGGACGCACGCGCGCGGCTTGCCGCTGAATCCCGCTATCGGCTACAATCTTCGATTGCGCTGCGGTGGTCGGCCCACGCCTGTCGCTCGAAACTTACGCTCACGAACAGCTGTCCGTACGGATTGGGGCGTGGCCAAGCGGTAAGGCGCGGGACTTTGGATCCCGTATTCGGTGGTTCGAATCCACCCGCCCCAGCCAGTTTTTCTGCGCTGCACACCTGAGAATGGACCGAATTGCAGGGTACGGCGAACTGAAACTGTTCTCGGGGAGCGCGCACCCGGAGCTGGCCCGCGAGATCGCGCAGCACCTGGGTTGCCGATGGGGCAGTGCCGGCTGCGGCGATTTGCCGACTCTGAAGTCTCGTTTCAGATCGACGAGAACATCCGCGGCACCGACGTGTTCATCGTGCAGCCGACGTGCAGCAACGGTCGACGAGCACATCATGGAGCTGCTGATCATGATCGACGCGTTCCGTCGATCGTCAGCGGCGCGGATCACGGCGGTGATCCCGTATTACGGCTACGCGCGGCAGGACCGCAAGGACAAGCCGCGCGTGCCGATCTCGGCGAAGCTGGTCGCGAACATTCTGAGCGCGGCCGGCGCGGATCGCGTGTTGACGATGGACCTGCACAAGGCGCAGATCCAGGGGTTCTTTGATATTCCGGTCGATCACCTGTTCGCGGCGCCGGTGATCATCGATCACCTGTCGCGCATGGACATCGACGACCTGACGATCGTCGCGCCCGATGCCGGCGGCGCCGAGCGGGCCCGCGCCTATGCCAAGCGGCTGGGCGGCGAGCTGGCGGTGATCGACAAGCGGCGCTCCGACGACGGCACGGCGGAAGTGATGAACGTGGTCGGCGACGTCCAGGGCCGCACCTGCGTCATCCAGGACGACATCATCGACACGGCCGGGACGATCGTGAAGGCGGCCACGCGCGCTGAAGGCGGACGGCGCCGCGCGCGTGTTCGCGTGCGCGGTGCACGGCGTGCTGTCGGGGCTTGCCGATCGAGCGGATCGAAAAGGCGCCGATCGAGAAGCTGATCGTGACCAACACGATTCCGCTCACCGGCGAAGCGCGCCAAGCTGCGGCAAGATCATGACGCTCTCGGTCGCGAGGCTGCTCGGGCAGGCGATCAAGAGCATCCACGAGGAGCGTCGGTGCGTCGCTGTTCGTGTAGGACGTGGGATTAAGTGAGAAGACGAGAAGATTCTCTTCCCCATCACACTAAGCAGGAAGCGGATATGGAAGCAGTGATTGAAGCGGAGAGCGGCCCAGGGGCAAGAACGAGGCGCGCCGGCTGCGCGTCACGCGGCAAGATTCCCGCGGTGGTGTACGGCGAGAAGGATGCGGGCCGGGCCATCGCCGTCGATCCGAAAATGCTGTCGCGGATTCTGCGCACCGAGCTCGGCGCCAACACGCTGATCTCAGCTCAAGCTGGACGGCGGCTCCGATGCGCGCGTCCTAGTGAAGGAGTATCAGATCGATCCGGTCACGCACCAGCTCCTGCACGCGGACTTCTATCGGGTGGCCATGGACAAGGTCGATTCGCGTCACCGTCACCGTGGTGCCGCGCGGCGAGCCCAAGGGCGTCAAGCAGCAGGGCGGCGTGCTCGACATCGTGCATCGCCAGGTCGAAATCGAGTGCCTGCCGGCTGACATTCCCGAGCACATCGAGGTGGACGTCAGCGAGATGATGGTCGGCCAGAGCGTCCGCGTGCGCGACGTCGCCACCAACGCCAAGTGGAAGGCCGCTCAGCGACCCCGACATGATGCTGCTGCACGTCATCATTCCGAAGGTCGAAGAGGTGGCGGCCACGCCCGAGGCGGCTGCGGCGGCCGCGGCGGCGGCGCCGGCTGAGCCCGAGGTCATCAAGAAGGGCAAGAAGGAGGAGGCTGAGGGCGAAGCGAAGCCGCGCCGGCGGCGCCGGCGAAGAAGGAAAAGAAATAAATTGGGCTTCGGCCAGGCATCCGGCTGCACTGAGAGGCCCGTTGTCTGCGAACAAACGCCGAGCGCGAGCAAGCGAATGAGCGAGCGCGAGGTGGCGGGTCGTGGGGGTGGGGCCCCACGACAAATAAAATGAACTGATCGTGGTCTCGGGAATCCCGGGTCGCGAATACGACAGACACGCGGCACAACGTCGGCTTCAAGGTCGTCGAGGAGATCGCGCGGCGCCACGGCGTGTCGTTCCGCGAGTCGCTCGAGGTGGAAGGCGCGAGACGGCGAAGGTCAGGACCGACGGGGACGGCATCTGCTGCTGGCCAAGCCGATGACGTTCATGAATCTGAGCGGGCGGGCCGTCGCGGGCGCTTCGCGCAATTTCACAAGATCGAGCCGCCCGACTCTGCTCGTGATCGTGGACGACGCCGACCTGCCGCTGGGGCGGCTCCGCATGCGCCGGAACGGATCGGCAGGCGGGCACAACGGCCTGAAGTCGAATCATCCAGGAGCTCGGCACGATGGAGTTTCGCGCGGCTCCGCATCGGCGTCGGCCGCGACGAGTCCGCGCGGGCGACTGCGTGATCACGTGCTCGGGCGGTTCGGTCGGCGGGGAAGAGAGAGCCAGATGCAGCTCGCGATCGGGCGGGCGGCCGATGCCGCCGAGATGTTTGCGGCAGAAGGGATCGTCAAGGCGATGAACACGTTCAACGCCGGCGACAAAGAGAGCGACGGCGTGGACAATGCAGAGCAGCAGCCCGATCAGGCATAGCGCCTGAGACGCTTCTTGCCACGCAATGGCGTGGCCCCCGGTTGCCGGGCCGCGAGCCGGCGGAGACCGGGTCCGGAAGGAGACCGCCGTGAGTGAGATCAGACAGTACGAGCTCATCTACATCGTCGCATCCGACGCGACCGAACAGCAGATCGCCGACCTCCACACCCAAGTCGAGGAAATCATCGGCCGGTACTCGGGAACCCTCGAGCAAGACGGACAACTGGGGACGCCGGAAGCTCGCCTACGAAATCGGTCCGCACAAGGAAGGCACGTACGTGCTCGAGGTGATCACGGGCTCCGGCGAGCTCATGAAGGAGATCGATCGCCGCCTGCGCGTCAGCGACCAGGTGATCCGCCATCTCACCGTCCGCGTGGACGAGGAGAATCGGGTGATCGAGCGCACGCGCACGCTGCGCACGGGAGGCCTCGCAGCGCCGCCGGGTGGCGCGCGGCCTGCCGCCCGAGCGGCAGCCCGGCGAGGGCCCGCAGCGGACCGACGAGGACGAGGATCGGTTCACGCCGGAGGCGGACGAGTCGGCATAGTTTCGAACCCCGAACCTTGAACCCTGAACCACGAACCCTGAACCTGGACCCTGAGGACGTGAAGGTGCCTATGCGTGAAGGACGAGGACGCGGTCGGAAGGCCGCGGCGGGCGCGGCGACAAGAAGGACGACAAGAAGCGCACGTTGTTTCGCCGCCGGAAGGTCTGCAAGTTCTGTGCGGACAAGATCGACGACATCAACTACAAGGACGTGAAGCTGCTCGGCCCGTTCGTTCCGGAGCGCGGCAAAGATTCTGCCGCGCCGGATCTCCGGGACCTGCGCCACGCACCAGCGCAAGCTGCAGACGGCGATCAAGCGCGCGCGGCAGCTCGCGCTGATTCCGTACGTGACTGAATAGGGGCAGCCGCTCAGGGCTCAGGGTGAACCCCGAGAGCGCCTTGAACCCGCCGAACCCCGAAACTTGAGACCTCGAAGCCCGCGAGCCCCCGAAACGGGAAGCTGAAGAGCGCAGATGGAAGTCATTCTTCGAGATCACGTCGAGAACGTCGGCAAGCGCGGCGAGGTGGTGAAGGTCGCCGACGGCTACGCGCGCAACTATCTGCTGCCGCGGAAGCTGGCGCTGCCGGCGACGCCGGGCAATCTGAAGCAGATGGAGCGCGAGCGGGTGAAGCTCGACGCGAAGGAAGCGGAGGAGAAGACGGCCGCCGAAGCGATCGCGGCCAGGATGGCCGGCATCGACATCGTCATCGCGCGCCGCGTGGGGGAGACCGAGGCGCTGTACGGCTCGGTGACGGCCGCTGACATCGCCGAGGCGCTCGCGGCAAGCTCGGCTGCGAGATCGACAAGCGCAAGATGGGACTGCGCGAGCCGATCAAGAAGCTCGGCGAGTACAACGTGCCGTTCAAGCTGCACCGGGAGGTGATCGTCAGATTGCCGGTGAAGGTGGTGGGGGAGGGAAGCGTCCCGAAGCCGCCGCTCCGGCCGCCGAGCCGCCGGAGATCCTCAAGCGCCGGCAGTCCGAGTAGCCGGCCGTTCAGAGTTCGCCATGCCCGAGGCCGCCGACGATCGTCCGTCTACCCGCACAACCTCGAAGCCGAGCGTTCGGTGCTCGGCGCGATCCTGATCCACAACGAGGCGTTCAACCCCGCGGCGGAGAGTGCTCAGGCCCGACGATTTCTATCGCGAAGCGCACCGGCAGCATCTTCGGCACGATGGCGATGCTCAGCGAGCGCAACAGCGCGATCGATCTTCGTCACGCTGCAGCGAGGAGCTCTCGCGAGCGGGGCAGACTCGACGAAGTCGGCGGCCCGGCATACATCGCGTCGCTGGTCGACGGTCTGCCGCACGCGACCAACGTTCCGCATTACGCGCGGATCGTCCGGGAGAAGGCGACTCTCCGGAAGCTGATCTTCTCGGCCAACAAGATCCTGATCGACGCCTTCGACGGCGGAGAGGAGCCGAACCTCATCCTCGACAAGGCCGAGCAGTCGATCTTTTGCGATTGCCGAGGATCGCGTGCAGCGAAGGCTTCGTCTCCATGCGCGCGCTCGCCATGCGGGCATGGAGGCGATGCAGAGGGCGTACGAGCGCAAGCAGCTCATCACCGGGGTGCCCAGCGGGTTCGTCGAGCTGGACGAGCTGACCTCCGGATTTCAGCCTGGCGACCTCATCATCATCGCCGCGCGGCCCTCGGTGGGCAAAACGAGCGCTCGCGCTGAACATCGCGCAGCACGTCGGCACTCAAGACCGACATGCACGGTGGGCGTCTTCAGCCTGGAGATGTCGAAGGAGCAGCTGTTCATGCGCATGCTGACGTCCGAGGCGCAGGATCGACAGCCATCGGCTCCGCACGGGCTTCCTGGTGGAGAGCGACTGGTCGAAGCTGTCGCACGCGATTCGCTGCTGGCCGAGGCGAACATCTTCATCGACGACACGCCGGCGATCGGCCTCATGTCGATGCGCGCGAAGGCGCGGCGGCTGCAGGCCGAGCGCGGGCTGCATCTGATCGTCGTGGACTACATCCAGCTGATGCAGGCCGGATCGCGCTTCGACAACCGGACGCTGGAGCTCGGGGCCATTTCGCGCTCGCTCAAATCGCTCGCCAAGGAGCTCCACGTGCCGGTGTCGCGCTCTCGCAGCTGAGCCGCGCGCCGGAGTCGCGATCGGATCACCGTCCGCTGCTCTCCGACCTGCGCGAGTCGGGCGCCCTCGAGCAGGACGCCGACGTCGTGGCGATGATCTTCCGCGCCGATGCGTACCCCGACTCGAAGCCCGAGGACGAGGGCGTGGCCGAGTTGATCATCGCCAAGCAGCGCAACGGGCCGACGGGCACGGTGCGGCTGGCCTTCCTGAAGCAGTTCACGCGTTTCGCGAACCTCGAAGCGCACCACGGACAGTGACTCGCTGCACGTTCGCGCACGTCGATCTCGACGCGCTCCAGTCCAACTTCAGGTCCATTGCGCGGTTTCTCGGCTCGCAGTCCCACCCGGGCCGGACGCCGCCGGGCATCATCGCGGTGGTGAAGGCCAATGCATACGGCCACGGTGCGTCCGCGGCGGCGCTCGCGCTGGAGCAGGCCGGTGCGACCGTGCTGGCGGTGGCCGATATCGAGGAAGGCATCGCGCTCCGGAGGGCGGGCGTGACGGCGGAGGTCCTGATCTTCGGCGCGCTGAGTGTCAGCGACGTGGCAGGGGTCTTCGAGCACCGGCTGACGCCGACCATCTCCAGCCCGGGCGCCGGTCGGGCGCTGCAGCGGGCGGCGGCCGAGCGGGGCGTGCGCCTGGAGTGCCACCTGAAGGTCGACACCGGCATGAACCGGCTCGGGCTTCGCCATGACAACCTCGAGCGCACGGTGCCGGAGATCGTCGCCAGTCCGAACCTGTCGATCTCGGCCGTGTACACGCATTTCGCGACGGCCGACGACGCCGGGCACCCGCTGTTCGCGGAGCAGCGCGAGCGCTTCGACCGCGTGCTGAAGAAACTGCCGGAACTCGGGGTGCGCGCCGCGCGGGTGCACGCGGCCAACAGCGCCGCCACGCTGCGCGATTCCCGCGTCTGGTTCGATCTCGTGCGGCCGGGCCTGATGATGTACGGCGTGGCGCCGCCGCCGCTCGCCTCGACGATTCCGCTGCAGCCCGCGATGTCGCTGCGCAGCCGCGTGGTGGCGGTGAAGGGCGTCAGGGCCGGCGAGATCGTCGGCTACGGCGCGCGATGGACGGCGCCCCGCCCGTCGCGGGTCGCGATCGTGCCGGCCGGGTACGCGGACGGCCTCGACCTGCGGATGGCCGGCCGCTGCCACGTGCTGATTCGCGGCCGCCGCTCGCCGATCGTCGGCTCGGTCTGCATGGACATGATCATGGCCGATGTCACGGATCTGGAGGTCGACACCGGCGACGAAGTGGTGATCATCGGCGAGCAGCGCGGCGAGCGGATCGACGCGCGCGAGATCGCGGCGGCGATCGGCGGGAGCCCCTATGAGGTCCTCTGCCGCATCGGCACCCGGATCGAGCGCCTGTACGATTCGCCGATCCTGGCGTCTGCATCCTCTTTCACCTCCGCTGAAGTAGTATGCCTTCGTGAAGGCTCCTCGAACGGTGTTCGCCTGCCAGGAGTGCGGCAGCCAGCAGCAGAAGTGGCTGGGGCGCTGCCCTGACTGCGGCGCGTGGAACTCGTTCGTCGAGGAAAGCGCCGCGTCCCTGCCGCCATCCGCCCAGCACCGGTTCGGGACGGCGGCGAGCGCTCCAGCGCGGCTGTACACCGAGATCGAGACCTCGGACGCCCGCAGGATCTCGTCGGGAATCGCGGAGTTCGATCGCGTGCTCGGCGGCGGGATCGTCCCCGGGTCGCTGGTGCTGCTGGGCGGCGAGCCGGGCATCGGCAAGTCGACGCTGCTGCTGCAGGCTGCCGCGCACCTGGCGCGCAGCGCAGGTCCGGTGCTGTACAGCTCCGGTGAGGAGTCGGCGCATCAGATCAAGCTTCGGGGCGAGCGGCTGGGCGTGGAGCAGGCGCCGCTCTATCTGCTCGCGGAGACCTGCCTCGAGCGGATCGTCGAGGAGATCGAGCGGCTCAAGCCGGTGCTCGTCGTCGTCGATTCGGTCCAGACGATCTTCTCCTCGCGCTTCCAGTCGGCGCCCGGCAGCATCGGACAGGTGCGCGAAGTGGCGGCCCAGCTGCTGTTCGCCGCGAAAGGGCGGAACGTGCCGATCGTGCTCGTCGGCCACGTCACCAAGGACGGCAGTCTGGCCGGACCGAAGGCGCTCGAGCACGTCGTGGACACGGTCCTCTACTTCGAGGGCGAGCGGCATCACGCGCACCGCGTGGTGCGCGCGTTCAAGAACCGGTTCGGCGCGGCGAGCGAGCTCGGCGTGTTCGAGATGACCGGACGCGGGGCTGCGCGAGGTCGCCGAATCCGTCGCAGATGTTCCTGGCGGAGCGCTCCATCGGCAAGCCCGGCTCGGCCGTGCTGTGCTGCATCGAGGGATCGCGGCCGATACTGGTGGAGGTGCAGGCGCTCGTGAGCGGCAGCGCGTTCGGAAATCCCCGGCGGATGGCCAGCGGCATCGACCCGCAGCGCCTCGCGCTCCTGCTCGCCGTGCTGGAGAAGCGCGCCGGCATTCACCTGCTGGCCGACGACGTGTACGTGAACGTGGCCGGGGGCATGAGCGTGGACGAGCCGGCCGCCGATCTGAGCATCGTCGCGGCGGTGGCGTCGAGCGTCCGCGGCCGGGCGGTGAACGCGAGCACGGCGATGTTCGGGGAAGTGGGCCTGGGCGGCGAAGTGCGCGCGATCGCGCATCCGGCGCTGCGCCTGCGGGAGGCGGCCCGGATGGGGTTCGAGCGCTGCGTCGTGCCTCAGGCGAGCGCGGATCTGCCGGCGAGCGATCGGCCGGCGCGGCTGGAGCTCGCGGGCGTGCGCACGGTGGATGAGGCGCTGCACGCGCTGTTGGACTAAGATACGTCACCCTATGCGCTGGACGGGCGTCGCGCGGCTTCTGCTGATCGTCGGCGTCGTCTACTGCGCATACATGCTCCGCCCGTTCGGGGGCGGCCTGCCGCTCAACGTCTCGCTCGCGCTCGTCATCTCGGTCCTGATCGTCTACCTCGAGCATCAGCTGCGCCTGACCTCGCTTGCGAACGTCATCGGCGCGTTGATCGGGGGCGGGGCGGGCCTGCTGGCCGCGCGCGTCCTGGGCTCGGCGCTGTTCTGGGCCAACACCGGCGACGCCCGCGTGGTGTTCCTCCACATCCTGATCCTGCTGGCGATGCCCTACATCGGCCTCGTGCTCGGGGGCATGTCGGGCGAATGGCTCGCTCCGGACCGGCTGCTGGGCCTGTTCCGATCCCAGGGGCCGCTCCGCCGCTACCGCATTCTCGATACCAGCGTGATCATCGACGGGCGCATCGCGGACATCTGCGAGACCGGATTCATGGACGGCACGCTCGTGGTGCCGCAGTTCGTGCTGCGCGAACTGCAGCAGGTGGCCGACTCGTCCGATTCGCTGCGGCGGAACCGCGGGCGGCGCGGGCTGGACATCCTGCAGCGGATCCAGAAGATGGCCGGGCTGGACGTCATCATCTCCGACATGGACTTTCCCGACCAGCGCGAGGTCGACTTGAAGCTGATCGAGCTCGCTCGATCGCTGCAGGGCAAGATCGTCACGAACGATTTCAACCTGAACAAGGTGGCGCAGCTCCGCGGCGTGGAAGTGCTGAACATCAACGAGCTGGCGAACTCGCTCAAGCCCGTGGTGCTGCCGGGCGAAACGATGAAGGTGTTCATCCTGAAGGAAGGCAAGGAGTACAACCAGGGCGTGGCGTACCTCGACGACGGCACGATGGTGGTCGTGGACAACGCGCGCTCGATGATCGGCAAGACCATCGACGTGATCGTCACGAGCGTGCTCCAGACCACCGCCGGCAAGATGATCTTCGGCCGTTTCATCGACGTCCACGGGGGCGCCGCGGCGACGCAGCCGACGCCCATTGATCGCGAAGGCGGGCGGACCCGGCTGCGGCAGTCCAGCCAGTAGATGCCGGTTCCTCGCGGGTCGGTTTCCCGCTCGCGCGATCGCACGTCGTCCAGTGGGCAACCCGGCACTCCGCACTCAGTCACCCGCACGCCGCTGGCGCAATCGTCCGCGTCCCTGTGGTTCCACTGGCTCCGCACCGTCCTGTTCCTCATCCCCTGCATCTCGGTCTACACCATCGTGCTCGGCACCTGCTCGATTTTGTCGACGCTGGTGGATCGCGGGGGGCATGCCGCGCACTGGTGCGCGCGGGCGTGGTCGTGGCTGATTCTGGCCACGACCGGCGTGCAGGTGGAGGTGGCGGGGATGGACCGCGTCCCGCGCGGCCAGACGTACATGTTCGTCTCGAACCACCAGAGCATCTACGACATTCCGGTCGTGTTCGCGACGCTGCCGTTCCAGCTGCGGATCATCGCGAAGGAGTCACTCGGGAGGTTCCCGTTCCTGGGGTGGCACCTTCGCCGGGCGGGGCATCTGCTGGTGGATCGGAGCAACCCCGATCGGGAGGGGATTCTGCGGCGGTGGCGTCGCCTGGTGGAGGGCGGCATTTCGCTCATCATCTTCCCGGAGGGGACGCGCAGCCCCGACGGGCGTGTCGGACGGTTTCGTGGCGGCAGCTTCCTGCTCGCGCTGGAGGCCGGGCTGACGATCGTGCCGCTGTCGCTTTCGGGGACGCTCGGCGTGATGCGAAAAGGGAGGCTGACCACCCGTCCGGGGCACGTGCGGCTGGTGGTGCACGATCCGCTGCCCGTGGCGCGCATCGAGGGTCCGACGATCGGCGATGCGCGCGCCCTCGCCGCGCGCGTGGAGGCGATCGTCAAAACCGGGGTCTGACCCTCTCGCTTACATTTCTGTAACGGAGGACGGGGTCTGACCCTGACGCGCTCACGCGGCACCCCCCTTCAGCTGAGGCAATCCTCGCCAGAGATTGACGAGCGCCCGCTGCGCCTCCCGCACTTCGCGCAGCCCCTTTGGCGTCAGCTGGAAGTACCGCTTGGCGCGCCCTCCTCGCTCGGGCGTCGGATCGCCGAGCTCGGATGCCACGAGCCCCCGTTTGGCGAGCCGATCCAGCGCCGCATACACGGTGCCCAGCAACACCGGCCGGCCGCTTTGTGCCTGGATCTCGTGCGCGATCGGCACCCCATACGCGCCGTCGCCCAGTCTGATCAGCGCCAGCATCACCATCAGCTCGAACGTGCTTGCGTGCGTGCGTCGTGCCATGGTCCTCCGCTCCGGCTCATCGATGTCCAATATATTCAAACATGATGAATATATCAAGCGGCCCCTCTCATATAATTCTCCGCGTGTTCGTCTCTGCCATCCTCGCCGCCGGCGGCCGCGGGGCGCGCCTCGGAGCGGCCGTTCCCAAGCAGCTCCTGACGATCGGCGATCGGCCGATTCTGCAGCGCAGCTTCGATACCCTTGCCGCGCACCAGGCCATCGGCGAGATCGTCGTCGCGCTGCCGGCGGACCTGGCCGCGGCCCCCCCGGACTTTCTCGCGATCGCCGACAAGCCCGTGCGCATCGTCGCCGGCGGCCCGCGCCGGCAGGACTCGGTGGCGAATGCCTTTGCGAGCGTCTCGGCGCTCGCCGAGGTGATCGTGATCCACGATGCCGCCCGTCCGTTCGCGTCGCGCGCCCTGTTCACCAGCGTGATCGAAGCCGCCGACGCGAGCGGCGCCGCCATCGCCGCCGTACAGGCGAGCGACACCGTGAAAGAGGCCGACGAGCACGACGGCCTCATGCACATCGTGCGCACGCTGCCGCGCGAGCGGATCTTCCTCGCGCAGACGCCGCAGGCGTTCCAGCGGCAGGTGCTCGCCCAGGCCATCGAAGCGGGCCGCACGAGCGCCGATGCCACCGATGAGGCGACGCTGGCCGAGCACGCCGGCCACCGGGTGCAGCTCGTGCCGGGTGAGACCGGCAACGTCAAGATCACCACCGAGCACGATCTGCTCGTCTCGCGCGCGAGAATCGGCGTGCCGCCACCCGATCGGCGCATCCCCCGGATCGGCACCGGATACGATCTGCATCGTCTCGAGCCCGGCCGGCCGCTGATCATCGGCGGCGTGCGCATTCCGTTCGAGCGCGGCCTGAGCGGCCATTCCGACGCCGACGTGCTCTCCCACGCCGTTACCGACGCCATCCTCGGCGCCGCGGGCCTCGGAGACATCGGCCGGCACTTTCCGGACACCGAGCCGCAATGGAAGGGAGCCGACAGCCTGGAGCTGCTCAGGCAAGCCGCGCAGCTGGTGCGCGAGGCTGGATTCGCGGTCGGCAACGTGGACGCCGTCGTGATCGCCGAGCGCCCGAAGCTGTCGCCGCACGTCGGCTCGATGCGCGCCGCGCTCGCGAGCGCGCTCGGGATCCCGGAGTCGTGCGTCAGCGTCAAAGGAAAGACGAACGAGTCGGTCGATGCCCTCGGCCGCGGCGAGGCGATCGCGGTTCACGCGGTGGCTCTCCTGACGCCGCGCGGCGATCCGGGGGCCTGAAGCGGCCATGCGCGTCAGGTTCGCCCCGAGTCCGACCGGACACCTGCACATCGGAAACGTCCGGACGGCGCTCTTCAACTGGCTGCTCGCGCGCGGCGCCGGCGGCACCTTCATCCTTCGCATCGAAGACACCGACGCGGAGCGGTCCACGACGCAGGCGGCGGCCGCGATACTCGACGACCTGCGATGGCTCGGCCTCACCTGGGATGAAGGTCCGGATATCGGCGGGCCCAAGGGGCCGTACCGCCAGTCCGAGCGGCTCGAGCTCTACCGCGACCGGGCACAGGCGCTGATCGACCTCGGGCGGGCGTACTACTGCTTCTGCACGCCGGAACAGCTCGAAGAGGAGCGCCGGGATGCGCTCGCGCGGAACCTGCCGGCGAAGTACTCACGGCGCTGCGCAGCCCTCGATCCCGCGGCCGCGCGAGCGCGCGTGGCATCGGGTGCGGCCGCCGCCGTGCGATTCCGCACCCCTGACGATCGCGAAATCCGCTTTCACGATCTCGTGCGCGGCGACATCCTGTTCCACACCGACGTCATCGGCGATCAGATTCTGCTCCGCTCCGACCGATCGCCCGCCTACAACTTTGCCGTCGTCGTGGACGATGGGCTGATGGGCGTGACACATGTGGTGCGGGGTGAGGACCACATCTCGAACACGCCGCGCCAGATCCTGATCTACGAGGCGCTCGAGCTCGACCCGCCGCAGTTCGGCCATGTGGCCATGGTGCTCGGGCCGGATCACGCGCGGCTCTCGAAGCGCCACGGCGCCACGTCTGTCGACGAGTTCCGCGAGAAGGGGTACCTGCCCGAGGCGCTGCTGAACTATCTCGCGCTGCTGAGCTGGTCCCCCGGTGAGGGTCAGGAAGTCATGCCGCTGGCGGAGATGGCCAGGCGCTTCGATCTGGCTCATGTCGGACGGAGCGCCAGCGTCTTCGACGAAGAGAAGCTGGCCTGGGTGAACCGGCACTACCTGAAGGAGGCGGCGCCCGATCGCCTGGCCTCGCTCGCGCTGCCGTACCTCCGGCGCAGCGGTTATGCGGGAGAGCGGGTCGCGCCTGAAGGGATGGCGTATCTCGGTGCGGTGACGCCGTTGTTCAGCGCCTCGATCGACCGCCTGGATCAGGCGCCGCGGCGTCTGCAGCAGCTCTTCGAGTTCGACCCGGCGGCAGCGGTGGGGGATCCGGCGCTGCGCGCGGACATGCAGCAGGGGGAGGCGCGCGCGGTCATCGACGCGCTCGCCGACGAGCTCGCCGCTTCGCCGCGCATGACGGACCGCGAGGCGTTTCGCGCCGCCGCGGCGCGCGTGCGGCAGCGCACGGGGCAGAAGGGGCGCGCGCTGTTCCACCCGATTCGCCTTGCGCTCACCGCCGCGGCGGACGGCCCGGAGCTCGACCTGCTGGTGCCCGCGATCGATCGAGGCGCCGAGCTTCCGCGCGACTGCGGCCTGCGCGCGATTGCGGGCGCACGGGAGCGAGCGCAGCGGTTCCGGATGGCGCTCTCCGCCGGGTGAGCGATGAACGTCTACGGCATCAATCCGGTGATCGAGGCGCTGCGGGCGGGGCGCGTCGACGTGCTGCGCGTCAGCCGGCGCGCCGACCGCCGGATGCAGGCGGTTCTCGAGCTCGCCCGTGCAGCGGGCGTGGACGTCCGCCGCGTCGACGAGGCCGAGCTCGATCGCCGTGCGCGCGGCGCGGCCCATCAGGGCGTGATTGCCGAGATGCGCGGCGCGCCATCCTACGATGTGGCGGGTCTCGTGCGCGCCGCGCCGGTTCCCGCGCTGCTCGTCGTGCTGGACGGCATCGAGGACCCGCACAACGTCGGGGCGATCCTGCGCAGCGTGGACGCGTCGGGCGCCCACGGCGTGATCAGGCAGAGCCGGCGGGCGGCCCCCCTCGGCGACGCCGTGGCGAAGGCGTCGGCGGGCGCGATGGCCCACGTGCGGATTGCCGAGGTCGTGAACATCGCCCGGGCGATCGAGGAGCTGAAGGAGCTGGGAATCTGGACGGCCGGCTTGGCCGCGGACGCCACTCTGCGCTACGATCAGTTGGATCTGAGGCTCCCAACAGCGCTCGTCCTGGGCGCCGAGGGGGCGGGCCTTCGCCGGCTGGTGCGTGAGCGGTGCGATTTCCTGGTGAAGATTCCCCTGTTCGGGCATGTCGGGAGCCTGAACGTCTCGGTGGCCGCGGGTGTTGCCCTGTTCGAAGCCGTCAGACAACGAGCTGGACGCGAGGAGGGTTGAGAGGCGGTGCGGGCCAAACCCTGTGACTGTTCCAAAATGGCATACGTTGTGCTAAACTCGACTTTTTGTCCGGCTGGCGTAGCTCAGCCTGGTAGAGCAGCTGATTTGTAATCAGCCGGTCGGGGGTTCAAATCCCTTCGCCAGCTCCATGTGGCTCAACGCCGGTCGCACGGAAACGCCCTCAAACAGACGGCGACGGAGTAACCGGTCTGCAGGATAAGCATCGCAACTGAGTGCAGTGTCCCCTTCGAGGGGGACAGCGTTCCTCCTCGTTGAGCCACAGGGTGTGTCGTTCGCGGGGAGCAGCGGAATACACGGGGAGGTGGCGGAGCGGTCAATCGCAGCAGACTGTAAATCTGCCGCCCTAGCGGCTACGGAGGTTCGAACCCTCCCCTCCCCACCATTCGACCCCGTCGGCGGGGCGCGGAAAGGGAGAACGCCTCGGGCCGCCTTGATGGTGCTCGGGGCGTGTCGAGCGGGCCGGTGCAGGCGAGCGGAGCGATCCGAAGGGCGACAATCGGAAAGGCGGGAGTAACTCAGTGGTAGAGTCACAGCCTTCCAAGCTGTTGGTCGCGGGTTCGATCCCCGTCTCCCGCTCCACCTCTTGCGGCGCGGCATGGGCGCGGGCCGCGGATGGCCTGCCGTTCGGGGCGCGCGCGGGCGAGGTGGACGGCCGGAGCGTCGGCCGTCGCGCGACGCGAACAGGCCGATGTAGCTCAGTTGGCAGAGCGCGTCCTTGGTAAGGACGAGGTCACCAGTTCAATCCTGGTCATCGGCTCCAGCCTTCGGCTCGGCGCCGCGCAGAGTACGGACGGGACGGCGAGAGGTTAACGGCAGGCGCTACTACAGCAACGGAGATACTGAGGCATGTCGAAAGAAAAATTTGATCGTTCCAAGCCGCACGTCAACGTGGGGACCATCGGTCACATCGACCACGGCAAGACCACGCTGACGGCGGCGCTGACCAAGGTGTCGGCCGACAAGGGCTGGGCCAAGTTCATCCCGTACGACGAGGTGGCGAAGGCCTCGGAGTCGCAGGGCCGCCGCGACGAGACGAAGATTCTGACGATTGCGACCAGCCACGTCGAGTACTCGACGCCGAACCGGCACTACGCGCACGTCGACTGCCCAGGCCATGCCGATTACATCAAGAACATGATCACGGGCGCCGCGCAGATGGACGGCGCCATCCTGGTGGTCTCGGCGACCGACGGCCCGATGCCGCAGACCCGCGAGCACGTGCTGCTGGCCCGCCAGGTCAACGTGCCGCACCTGGTGGTCGCCCTGAACAAAGTGGACGCGGTGGACGACCCGGAGCTGCTCGACCTGGTCGAGCTCGAAGTGCGCGAGCTGCTGAAGTCGTACGGCTTCCCCGGCGACGATCTGCCGGTGGTGCGCCTGTCCGCGCTCAAGGCGCTCAAGGGCGAGCCCGGCGGCGCCGAGGGCGTGCTCAAGCTGATGGACGCGCTCGACACCTACATCCCGCTGCCGCAGCGCGAAGTCGACAAGCCCTTCCTGATGCCCATCGAGGACGTGTTCTCGATCTCCGGCCGCGGCACCGTGGTGACCGGCCGCGTGGAGCGCGGCAAGGTGAAGGTGGGCGAGGAAATCGAAGTGATTGGCTTCGGTCCGACCAAGAAGAAGGTCGTGACCGGGGTCGAGATGTTCCGCAAGCTGCTCGACGAGGGCGTGGCGGGCGACAACATCGGCGTACTGCTGCGCGGCACGGAGAAGGAAGAAGTGGAGCGCGGCCAGGTGCTCGCCAAGCCGGGCTCGATCACGCCGCACACCAAGTTCAAGGCGGAAGTGTACGTGCTGTCGAAGGAGGAGGGCGGCCGCCACACGCCGTTCTTCAACGGCTACCGGCCGCAGTTCTACATCCGCACGACCGACGTCACCGGCTCGCTGCACCTCCCCGAGGGCGTCGAGATGGTGATGCCGGGCGACAACACGCAGATCTCCGGCGAGCTCATCACGCCGGTCGCGATCGAGAAGGGCTCGCGCTTTGCCATCCGCGAGGGTGGGCGAACCGTGGGCGCCGGCACGATCACCGAGATCGTTCAGTAGCGGCCTCGCCGGCCGGACCTCGAGGCGTGGAGCCCGGAGTCCGGCGCGTCGAAGCCGGGAGCCCGTATGCGAGACATCATCAGCCTGGCGTGCAACGAGTGCAAACGCCGGAATTACAGCACGACGAAGAATCGCCGCAAGACGTCCGAGCGGCTCGAGATGAGCAAGTACTGCCGGTTCTGCCGCAAGCACACGGCGCACCGGGAGACGAAGTAGGCTGCCCAGGCTGGGCGGCGGTACGGGCATGCGCCGTGCGCGGCGCGGGGCGAACGGATTCCGCGGGCGAGCGGCAGATGGGGGCGCGGGTCCCCGCGAGCGATCGTAGGCCAGTAGCTCAATTGGTAGAGCACCGGTCTCCAAAACCGGGGGCTGGGGGTTCGAGACCCTCCTGGCCTGCCAACTCGAGACGGTGCAGGCGGGGCGAAGCAACCAGATGGCGAACGTCGTGGCCGACAACATCGGGGAAGCGCGGGAGAACGTCACCGGCTGGTGGAACCGGAGCCGGACGTTCCTCACCGAGGTCCGCAACGAGCTGAAGCGCGTCACGTGGCCCACCCAGAAAGAGGTGTACGCGACGACCGTGCTGGTGATCGTCACGTCCACGTTCTTCGGGCTGTTCCTCTGGGTGGTCGATCTCGATTCTGACGTCTGCGGTGAACTGGGTCTTCCACAAGTTCGGCGGAGCCTGAACGTTGCGGACCAGGCACCGGCAACCGGGGACGTCGAGAAGCAACGGGGACGTGGGGCGCGAGTGAGCGTGATGACAGACGTCAGTCAGAAGCAGTGGTACATCGTCCACACCTATTCGGGGTTCGAGAAGAAGGTGGCCGAGTCGCTGCAGCAGCGCGTCGCGGCCTACGGGCTGCAGAGCGAGATCGGCGAGGTCCTCATCCCGACCGAGGACGTCGTCGAGATGCGCGCCGGCCGGAAGGTCGTGACGCCCAAGCGGTTCTTTCCCGGCTACATCCTTGTCGAGATGAACATGTCCGACAACGCGTGGCACGTGGTGAAGAACACGCCGAAGGTGACCGGCTTCGTCGGCGCGGGGGTGAAGCCGACGCCGCTCAGCAAGGAAGAGGTCGAGCAGATTCTCGACCAGGTGCGGTCCGCCGCCGAGAAGCCCAAGCCGAAGTACATGTTCGAGAAAGGCGAGCAGGTGCGGATCAACGAGGGACCGTTCACCAGCTTCAACGGCGTCGTGGACGAGGTGAACCTCGACAAGAACACGCTGAAGGTGATGGTGACGATCTTCGGCCGCTCGACCCCGGTGGAGCTCGACTTTCTGCAGGTGGAGAAGATTTGAAGCCCATATGGCGAAGAAGATACAAGCCCTCGTGAAGCTCCAGATTGCCGCGGGCAAGGCGACGCCCGCACCGCCGGTCGGCACCGCGCTCGGGCCGCACGGCGTCAACATCATGGACTTCTGCAAGAACTTCAACGCGAAGACCGCCGGCCAGGAGGGGCTGATCATTCCGGCCGTGGTCACCGTGTACGCCGATCGGACGTACTCGTTCATCACGAAGACGCCGCCGGCGTCGATCCTGCTCAAGCGCGCCGCGAACATCGCGAAGGGATCGGCCGAGCCGAACAAGAGCAAGGTGGGCACGGTCACGCAGAAGCAGGTCGAGGAGATCGCCAAGACCAAGCTGCCCGATCTGAACTGCGAATCGCTGGAGGCCGCCGTCAAGACGGTCGCCGGCACCGCGCGGTCGATGGGGCTGGACGTGGTCCAGTAGGCGCAGGGGCCGAGCCTCAGGGCTCAAGGCTCAGGGCTTCGGGCATCAGCGCGTGGGGGTGGGGCCCCATAGCGTGACACTGAAGCAACGGATCGAAGCTTTCAAGATCCGGAGCGTCAGCGACGGCACCGCGCGGGGGTGGGCCCGCGCGGATTGAGTAATGTGGGAGGGTCGGCGCCGCCGACCCGCCGGCACCACAGGAGGCAGTTCAGTGGGTAAGAAGTTCGAGGCCGCCAAGAAACAGATTCCCGAGCACCCGGTCAGTCTCGAGGAAGCCATTCCGCTGCTCCAGAAAGTGAAGTTCGCGAAGTTCGACGAGACCGTCGAGATCACGGCGCGGCTCGGGGTCGATCCGAAGCACGCCGACCAGATGGTGCGCGGCACGGTCGTGCTGCCGCACGGGCTCGGCAAGAGCAAGAAGGTGCTCGTGATCGCGGCCGGAGACAAACAGAAGGAGGCGCAGGAGGCGGGCGCCGACCACGTGGCGGGCGAGGAGGTCGTCGAGCGGATCTCCGGCGGCTGGATGGACTTCGACGCCGTCGTCGCGACGCCCGACATGATGCGCGCGGTCGGCCGTCTGGGAAAGGTGCTCGGCCCGCGCGGGCTGATGCCGAACCCCAAGACGGGCACGGTCACCTTCGAGATCGCCACGGCGGTGCGGGAGATCAAGGCCGGCAAGGTGGAGTTCCGCGTCGACAAGACCGGCATCATCCACGCGCCGGTCGGCAAGGCGTCGTTTCCCGCGCCGGCGCTGATCGCCAACGCGCACGCGCTGGTCGAGAGCATCGTCAAAGCGAAGCCGGCCGCCGCCAAGGGCAAGTACCTCAAGAGCGTCACCCTCTCCTCGACGATGGGGCCGGGGATCCGGATCGACACGGTGCACCACGATACGGTGGCGGCGAAACACTAGAAGGCTGGGGCAGGCGCTGCGGCGCCGCACTGAGCACCGAATTGAGGCCTTCACGATCCCGAGCGGACGCGAAGGCAACGAGCGGGGGTGGGGCCTCGCGAGAGACTGAACAACGATGGCTGTCACACGAGCGGAGAAGCAGGAAGAGCTGGCGCAGCTCGAGGGCGGGTTCAAGGGGGCGGAGAGCGCGATCCTGCTCGACTACCGCGGGCTGAACGTGCCGCAGGTCACCGATCTGCGGCGGCAGCTGAAGGCTGCCAGGGCGACCTATCGCGTGGTCAAGAACACGCTCGCCCGGCGCGCCGTCAAGGGCACGGCGTTCGAGGTGCTCGAGCAGCACTTCGTGGGGACCACGGCGGTGGCCTACACCGAAGCCGACCCGGTGGCGCTGGCGAAGACGCTGACTACCTTCGCGAAGACGGCGCCGATGCTGACGATCAAGGCGGCGGTCGTGCAGGGGCGCGCGATTCAGCCGGCGGAGGTCACCGAGCTCGCCGCGCTGCCCGGGAAACCGGAGCTCTACGCCAAGCTCCTCTTCGTGCTGCAGGCGCCGATGGTGCAGCTCGTCAGCGTGCTGAACGCCGCGCCGCGCGACTTCGTGAGCGTGCTGTCGGCGTACGAGCGGAAGAAGGGGTCGTAAGCAGACGAGCGTCGCGAGGAAGGTCGAGCGGCGGGAAGCCGCGAGATGCAGGTCGCGGGGGTGGGGCCCCGCGACATATTGAAAGAAGGACGAACGAAATGGCCGAACTGAATCAGCAGCAGGTAATCGACTACATCAAGGGCATCAGCGTCCTCGAGCTCTCGCAGCTCGTCAAGGCGCTCGAATCCGAGCTCGGCGTTTCGGCGGCGGCGGCGATGCCGATGGCGATGCCGGGCGCGGCGGCGGCCGGCGGCGCCGCGGCGGCTCCTGCCGAAGAGAAGACCGACTTCAACGTCACCCTCGTGAGTTTCCCGGCCGACAAGAAGATCAACATCATCAAGGTCGTCCGCGAAGTGACCAGCCTCGGCTTGAAGGAAGCCAAAGACCTCGTCGAGTCGGTGCCCAAGCCGATCAAGGAGGGCGTGCCCAAGGACGAGGCGGAAGCGATCAGAAAGAAGTTCGACGAAGTCGGCGCGAAGGTCGAGATCAAGTAGCGCGCGCCGCGGTCGGACTCAGGCTTCAGACGTCACCCCGCGCGCGTGCGCGCCGGGCGGCGTCTGATCCGTCGTTTCCTTTCGCATTTTGGCACGGGATTGCCGGCCGGCCTTGAGTGGCTCAGAGCCGGGCGCCCGACGCCGGGAGCCAAATAGATGTACAGCCTTCCCAAGAACGTCTACCGCGAGCGGATCGACTTCTCGAAAATCAAGACCACGGTTCCGATTCCGAACCTCATCGAGATTCAGAAGAAGTCGTACGAGCGCTTCCTGCAGATGAACCGCCTCGCGTCCGAGCGCGACGACGCCGGGCTGCAGTCGGTGTTCAAGTCGGTCTTCCCGATCAGCGACTTCCGCGAGAACTCGTCGCTGGAGTTCATCGAGTACTCCATCGGCAACTGGGAGTGCAAGTGCGGCAAGCTGCAGGGGCTGCACCACCTGCGCAAGCCGTGCGTCCAGTGCGGCAACGTCCTGGTGGCCGATCCGTACGGCGACCGGGAGGTGCTCTGTCCGCGCTGCGGCCGCCCGAACATCGTCGAGGGGGACGTCTGCGACATCTGCGGCAACACCGTCGCCCTGAAGCTGAAGTACGACGTGGATGAGTGCCAGGAGCGCGGCATGACGTTCGCCGTGCCGCTGAAGGTCACGATCCGCCTGGTCGTCTGGAACAAGGATCCCGACACGGGCGCCAAGACCATCCGCGACATCAAGGAGCAGGAGGTCTATTTCGGCGACATCCCGCTGATGACCGAGAACGGCACGTTCATCATCAATGGGACCGAGCGCGTGATCGTGTCGCAGCTCCACCGCTCGCCGGGCGCCTTCTTCCACTCCGAGGACAAGACCCTCTTCGTCGCGCAGATCATCCCGTACCGCGGCTCCTGGGTGGAGTTCGAGTACGACGCGAAGAACCTGCTGTACGTGCGCATCGACCGGAAGCGGAAGTTCCTGGCCACCGTCTTCCTCCGCGCGCTCGGCCTGCGCGGCGCCGACGAGATCATCCGGAGCTTCTACACGGTCGACCGCATCTACCTGCGGAAGGACGCGAAGTTCTGGGCGGTCAGCGACAGCCTCGTCGGGCTGCGCGCGGCCAAGGACATCACGGTCCCGAAGTCGGATTTCACGATCCAGGCGGGCAAGAAGATCACCAACAGCGCCATCGCGGCGCTGCGCAAGGCGAACGTGGAGGCGGTCGAGATCTCCGACGCCGAGCTCGAGGGGGCGTACGCGGCGGCCGACATCGTGAACGCGTCGACCGGCGAGGTGATCCTCGAGGCCAACGAGGAGATCACCCCGCGCGTGATCTCGATGGCGCAGGAGAACAGCATCGACCGGATCGAGGTGTTCTTCCCCGAGCGCGACGAGGTGGGCCCGATCATCTCGGCGACGCTGAAGAAGGACCCGATCCACACCCACGAGGAGTCGCTGATCGAGATCTACCGCCGGCTCCGTCCGGGCGATCCGCCGACGCTCGACAGTTCGCGGTCGCTCTTCGAGAACATGTTCTTCAACCCGCAGAAGTACGACTTCTCGCGCGTCGGCCGCCTCAAGCTGAACACCAAGCTCGGCCTGAACACGCCGCTCGACGAGAAGATCCTGCACCCGCAGGACTTCTACGAGGTCATCAAGTATCTGCTGAAGCTGCGGCGCAACGTGGCGAACGTGGACGACATCGACCACCTCGGCAACCGGCGCGTGCGATCGGTCGGCGAGCTGCTCGAGAACCAGTTCCGCATCGGCCTCGTCCGGATGGAACGCGCGATCAAGGAGAAGATGTCGGTCTACCAGGAAATGGCGACCGCCATGCCGCACGACCTGATCAACGCCAAGCCGGTGATGGCCGCGATCCGCGAATTCTTCGGCTCGTCGCAGCTCTCGCAGTTCATGGACCAGACCAACCCGCTCTCCGAGATCACGCACAAGCGCCGCCTGTCGGCCCTCGGGCCCGGCGGGTTGTCGCGGGAGCGCGCCGGCTTCGAGGTGCGCGACGTGCACCCGACGCACTACGGCCGCATCTGCCCCATCGAGACGCCGGAAGGCCCGAACATCGGGCTGATCTCGTCGCTCTCCTGCTACGCCCGGATCAACGAGTTCGGGTTCATCGAGTCGCCGTACCGCAAGGTGAAGGACGGCCACGTAGTGGACTACGTGCTCGTCACCAACGGCGGCGGCACCAAGTACAAGACCGGCGACATCGTCGAGGCCGGCGAGGTGATCGACGAGAACGCGGCGTCGAAGGGGCGGAAGAAGCGGGCGGCCGAGTTCGAGCCGCACTCCTTCTACCTGTCGGCGTGGGAAGAGGACCAGTACGTGATCGCGCAGGCGAACGCCGAGGTGGACGCGAACGGCCGCTTCGTCGGCGACCGCGTGAACGCGCGCCAGGCGGGCAACTTCATCCTGGCGCCGCGCGACAGCGTGCAGTTCATCGACGTCTCGCCGAAGCAGCTCGTCTCGGTGGCGGCGTCGCTCATCCCGTTCCTCGAGAACGACGACGCGAACCGCGCGCTGATGGGGTCGAACATGCAGCGCCAGGCCGTGCCGCTGCTGCGGGCGCGGGCGCCGTTCGTGGGCACCGGCATGGAGCACATCACGGCGCGCGACTCGGGCGCCGTGGCGGTCGCCCGGCGGCCCGGCACCATCGACTACGTCGACAGCCAGCGCATCGTCGTCCGCGTAGAGGGCGAGAGCGAAGACGCGATGGCGACCAAGGAGATGGGCGCCGACATCTACAACATGACGAAGTTCAAGCGCTCGAACCAGAACACGTGCATCAGCCAGAAGCCGATCGTGCGGGTCGGCCAGAAGGTGCACAAGGGACAGGTGCTGGCCGACGGCCCCTGCACCGAGCTGGGCGAGCTCGCGCTCGGCCGCAACGTGCTCGTCGCGTTCATGCCGTGGCGCGGCTACAACTTCGAGGACGCCATCCTCGTCTCCGAGCGGATGGTGAAGGACGACTACTACACGTCGATCCACATCGAGGAGTTCGAGATCGAGGCGCGCGACACCAAGCTCGGTCCCGAGGAGATCACGCGGGACATCCCGAACGTCTCCGAAGGGTTCCTGCGCGACCTGGACGAGAGCGGCATCATCCGCATCGGCGCGTCGGTGAAGCCGGGCGACATCCTGGTCGGCAAGGTCACCCCGAAGGGGGAGACGCAGCTGACGCCGGAGGAGAAGCTGCTGCGCGCGATCTTCGGCGAGAAGGCCGGCGACGTCCGCGACGCCTCGCTCATCTGCCCGCCGGGCATCGAGGGCATCATCGTCGGCGTGAAGATCTTCTCGCGCAAGGGCATCGAAAAGGACGACCGCGCCAAGGCGATCGAGGCCGAAGAGCTCGAGATGATGGAGAAGAACCTGCAGGACGAGATCCGCATCCTGCACGACGAGGTGAAGAAGCGCGTCGTGCAGATGCTGCAGGGACAGACGCTCCGCTCGGATCTGTTCGACGACTTCGGCCGGGAGCGCATTCTCAGGAAGGGGACGCCGCTCACCCCCGAGGTGCTGCAGGAGATGCCGTACGAAACCATGGTGCGGCTGAAGATCGCGACCGACGACGCGCGGCTGGAGGACGACCTCCGCGCGCTCGAGGAGCGCACCGAGCGGCAGGTCGAGGTCATCCGGCAGCTCTTCGAGGAGAAGAAGGAGAAGATCCGGCGCGGCGACGAGCTGCCGCCCGGCGTCATCAAGCTGGTGAAGGTGTACGTCGCGATGAAGCGGAAGCTGTCGGTCGGCGACAAGATGGCCGGCCGCCACGGCAACAAGGGCGTCATCGCGCGCATCCTCCCCGAGGAGGACATGCCGCACCTGCCCGACGGCACGCCGGTCGAGATCGTGCTGAACCCGCTCGGCGTCCCGTCGCGCATGAACGTCGGGCAGATCCTGGAGACGCACCTCGGCTGGGCCGCGCACGCGCTCGGACTCTACTTCGCGACGCCGGTCTTCGACGGGGCCACCGAGCCGGAGATCAAGAGCTGGCTCGATCAGGCGGGGCTGCCCAAGAGCGGCAAGACGCGGCTGTACGACGGCATGACCGGCAACGAGTTCGAGCAGGACGTCACCGTCGGCTACATCTACATGCTGAAGCTGTCGCACCTGGTCGACGACAAGATCCACGCGCGGTCCATCGGGCCGTACTCGCTCATCACCCAGCAGCCGCTGGGCGGGAAGGCGCAGTTCGGCGGCCAGCGGTTCGGCGAGATGGAGGTCTGGGCGCTCGAGGCCTACGGCTCGGCGCACATCCTCCAGGAGCTCCTCACGGCGAAGTCCGACGACGTGATCGGGCGCGCGAAGATCTACGAGGCCATCGTGAAGGGCGACGCGTCGTTCACGGCCGGCCTGCCGGAGTCGTTCAACGTGCTGATCCGCGAGCTCCAGTCGCTGTGCCTGGACGTGGAGCTCCTGAAGACGAAGAAGAAGCTCGCCGAACCGGTCGCTGCGGCGGCACCCGCACCGGCACTGGAAGAGGTGTAGATATGAGACCAAGCTTTCACGATCGCGGGTCGTTGACCTCGGATTTCGACGCCATTCGGATTTCGCTCGCCTCGCCCGAGAAGATCCTCTCGTGGTCGCACGGCGAGGTGACGAAGCCCGAGACGATCAACTACCGGACGTTCAAGCCCGAGCGCGACGGGCTGTTCTGCGCGAAGATCTTCGGGCCGATCACCGACTGGGAATGCCTCTGCGGCAAGTACAAGCGCATGAAGCACCGCGGGGTGATCTGCGACAAGTGCGGCGTCGAGGTCACGCAGGCCAAGGTGCGCCGCGAGCGGCTCGGCCATATCATGCTCGCCACGCCGGTGAGCCACGTGTGGTTCTTCAAGGGGCTGCCGAGCCGGATCGGGCACCTGCTCGACATCTCGCTCCGCGAGCTCGAGCGCATCCTGTACTTCGAGGCCTACGTCGTCGTGGACCCGGGCGACAGCGATCTGCAGCAGAACCAGCTGCTCACCGAGGAGCAGTACCGGAAGGCCCGCGAGGAGTGGAGCCACAAGTTCCGCGCGCAGATGGGCGCCGAGGCCATCAAGGAGCTGCTCAAGCGCGTCAACACGGAGAAGCTCGCCGAGGAGCTGCGCGCCAAGATGCGCTCGGAGACCTCGGTGCAGAAGAAGCTGAAGTACGCCAAGCGGCTGAAGGTCGTCGACTCGTTCCGCAAGTCCACGAACCACCCCGACTGGATGATCCTGGACGTCATTCCGGTCATTCCGCCGGAGCTGCGGCCGCTCGTCCCCCTGGACGGCGGCCGGTTCGCCACCTCGGATCTGAACGACCTCTACCGCCGCGTGATCAACCGGAACAACCGGCTGAAGAAGCTCATCGAGCTGAAGGCGCCGGACGTGATCATCCGCAACGAGAAGCGGATGCTCCAGGAGGCGGTCGACGCGCTGTTCGACAACGGCCGCCGCGGACGCGTGCTGCGCGGCGCCAACAACCGGCCGCTCAAGTCGCTCTCCGACACGCTGAAGGGCAAGCAGGGGCGCTTCCGCCAGAACCTGCTCGGCAAGCGCGTGGACTACTCCGGCCGGTCGGTCATCGTCGTCGGCCCGGAGCTGAAGCTCCATCAGTGCGGGCTGCCGAAGAAGATGGCACTCGAGCTGTTCAAGCCGTTCATCTACAACAAGCTCGAGGAGCGGGGCCTGGTGGCGACCATCAAGCAGGCCAAGGAGATGGTCGAGCAGCAGAAGCCCGAAGTCTGGGACATCCTCGAAGAGGTGATCAAGGAGCACCCGGTGCTCCTGAACCGCGCGCCCACCCTGCACCGCCTGGGCATTCAGGCCTTCGAACCGGTGCTGGTCGAGGGCAAGGCGATCCGGATCCATCCGCTCGTCTGCACCGCCTTCAACGCCGACTTCGACGGCGACCAGATGGCGGTCCACATCCCGCTCTCCCCCGAGGCGCAGATCGAAGCCTCGGTGCTGATGATGTCGTCGAACAACATCCTGTCGCCGTCCAACGGCGCGCCGATCGCGGTGCCGTCGCAGGACATCGTGCTGGGGTGCTACTACCTCACGAAGTCGAAGGCGGGCGCGAAGGGCGAAGGCCGGGCCTTCGGCAACACCGACGACGTGCTGCTGGCGCTCGAGGCGGGGGAGGTGGAGACCCTCTCGCCGATCCGCCTCCGCTTCACCGGCGAGCTCCAGGATCTGACGACCGCACGCGACGATCAGAACGTGCTGCACACCGAGGTGCAGCAGGTCGAGAACAAGATCATCAACACCACGGTCGGCCGCGTGATCCTGAACGACTCGCTGCCCAAGGGCATGCCGTTCGTCAACGGCCTGCTGAAGAAGAAGGGACTGCAGCAGCTCGTGCAGTCGTGCTACCTGCGCTACGGCCTCGAGAAGACGGTCGAGATGCTCGACAGCCTGAAGCAGCTCGGCTTCACGTACGCGACGCGGTCGGGACTGTCGATCGGCATCGACGACCTGATCATTCCGTCGGAGAAGCCGGCGCTGGTCGGCCGCGCGCGCGACGAGGTCATCAAGGTCGAGCAGCAGTATCTCGAGGGGGCCATCACCAACGGCGAGCGCTACAACAAGGTGATCGCGATCTGGTCCGACGTCACCGAGAAGATCGCCGACGAGATGTTCGGCGAGATGCAGGAGACCGACCACACCGGGCGGAACTTCAACCCGGTGTACATCATGGCCGACTCGGGCGCCCGGGGCTCGAAGCAGCAGATCCGGCAGCTCGCGGGCATGCGCGGCCTGATGGCCAAGCCGTCGGGCGAGATCATCGAGACGCCGATCACGTCGAACTTCCGCGAAGGCCTGACCGTGCTGCAGTACTTCATCTCGACGCACGGTGCCCGCAAGGGCCTGGCGGACACGGCGTTGAAGACGGCCGACTCGGGCTACCTGACGCGCCGGCTCGTCGACGTCGCGCAGGACGTGATCATCTCCGAGCACGACTGCGGCACGCTCGACGGCATCGAGGCGCGGGCGATCGTCGAGAGCGGCGAGATCATCGAACCGCTGCGCGATCGCATCGTCGGCCGCGTGACGCTCGAGCGGATCGTCGACCCGTTCTCGAACGACACGATCATCGAGGCCAACGAGGAGATCGATGAGGAGCTGGCTTCCGCCATCCAGGATGCCGGCGTCGAGAAGGTGAAGATCCGGTCGGTGCTCACCTGCGCCTCGCGGCGCGGCGTGTGCGCCAAGTGCTACGGCCGCGACCTGGCGACGGGCATGCTGGTGGAGCTGGGGTCGGCGGTCGGCGTCGTCGCGGCGCAGTCGATCGGCGAACCGGGGACGCAGCTCACGATGCGGACCTTCCACATCGGCGGCACGGCGTCGCGGGTGTCCGAGCAGTCGACCCTCGAGGCGAAGAACGCCGGGACGGTCCGGTTCCAGGGGCTGCAGGTGGTGGAGGCCAAGGACGGCGCGCTCGTCGTGATGAACCGCAACGGGTCGCTCCTGGTGCAGGATCAGAAGGGCCGCGACCGCGAGCGGTACCCGATCGTGTACGGCGCGAAGCTGCGCGTGCACGAGGGCCAGCAGGTGGAGGCCGGCCATGTGCTGGTCGAATGGGATCCGTACACGTTCTCGATCCTGACCGAGGAGCCTGGGCAGGTGCGGTTCAAGGACATCCTCGAGGGGCTCACGGTCCATGAAGAGGTGGACGAGGTCACCGGCCTCTCGCGGCTCATCATCATCGACTCGCCCGACGAGAAGAAGCAGCCGGCGATCGAGATCCGCACGCTCGACGGACAGGGGCATCCGACGTCGAAAGTGACGCGGAAGTACCACATGCCGTCGCACGCGCACCTCATGGTGAACGACGGCGAGAACGTGTCCGCCGGCGACGTGCTGGCGAAGATCCCGCGCGAGACCACCAAGACCAAGGACATCACGGGCGGTCTGCCGCGCGTGGTGGAGCTGTTCGAGGCGCGCAAGCCGCGCGAGACGGCGGTCATCTCCGAGATCGACGGCCTCGTCAAGCACGGGCCGGTAGTGAAGGGGCAGCGGAAGATCATCGTCGTCCCCGACGAGCCGGGCGCCGAGCCGCGCGAGTATGCGCTGCCGCGCGGCGTGCACGTCAACGTTCAGGAGGGGGAGCGCGTCCGCGCGGGCGAGCCGCTGATGGACGGCCCGAGCAACCCGCACGACATCCTGAACGTGCTCGGCGAGAAGGAGCTGCAGAAGTACCTCGTCAACGAGATCCAGGAGGTCTACCGGCTCCAGGGCGTGAACATCAACGACAAGCACATCGAAGTGATCTCGCGCCAGATGATGCGCTGGGTGAAGATCGAGGACGTGGGCGACACCGAGTTCCTGATCGACGAACAGGTGGACAAGTTCCGCTTCCTCGAGGAGAACGAGCGGGTGCTCGCCGACGGCGGGCGTCCGGCCACCGGGCGGCCGCTGCTGCTCGGCATCACCAAGGCATCGCTCTCCACCGACTCGTTCATCTCGGCCGCGTCGTTCCAGGAGACGACGCGCGTGCTCACCGAAGCGTCGATTTCAGGCCGCGTGGATCATCTGCGCGGGCTGAAGGAGAACGTCACGATGGGCCGCCTCATCCCGGCGGGCACCGGGTTCGAGTTCTACCGCGGCGTCCGGATCCCGCCGGACGAGCCGCCGCCGCCGCCGGCGCCGCCGCAGCCCAGCGAGGAGGATCTCGAGCTCGATCGCGAGATGGAGTATCTGATCGAGCCGGAGGAAGCGCTTGGCGGAGGCGGGAGCACGATCGAGTAACGCGAGTCAAAGAGTCGACGGTCGAAGAATCGGGGCGGCGGTCACGCAGTAGCTGCAGAGCAGCGAAGGCGGGCCGCCGCCTTTTTCGTTTCGTGCTGGGAGCGACACCGGGCGGCCATGACCTCTACCTGCTGCTTGGGATCCCCCTGGTTCTGATCTTCCAGTTGGCGATCGCGCGGAGGCCTGTGCCGGCGCTGTGGGTTCGCGGCGGCGAGCCATTCAGCCTCGACCGCGCTGGAATCGGCATCGCGCTTGCGCTCGCGGTCGTGTATCTTTCCCCTCAGCAAGCTGCCGCTATTCGCCGGGCAGTCGCTCGAGATGTTCACGCTTGGCTTTGTCGTCGAGGAGGTCGTCTTTCGAGGCGCGCTCGACACGTATCTCTCCCCGGCGATGACCGAGGGCTGGCCAGGTTGGGCATCCGCAATGGTCGTGTCCGCATTGCGGGGCTGCTGGCATCTGCCGCTTGCGCAATTCGGCGACGTGCGTCAGATGGCCACCCTCGTCGGGCACGAGCTCTTCCATCAGATTGCGATGGGGGTGCCCCTCTCGCTCTGCTGGCGGCGGAGCGGCACCCTGGTTCTGCCGTCCGCCGCACATGCGATCATCGACGCCCATCGCAACATCATCGGCCTGATCTGCTCGGCGAAGCGCCTATGACCGAGGGCCGCCGCACATCTGGCGCTTGTGTGTCGAGCCGAGTCAGCGTAGCGCATCGCCGCGCATTCCTCGGCCAGCCAGAACGTCCTGAGGTCTGCACCGCCTGACGGTGCTAATATCTGCGGTCTTTGGCCACAGATGCCCAATAGCGTGCAGCTCACATCGGATCACGTTGGAGAGGGGCTGGGCGTGACGAGTTCTGTGACGTAGGCCTGGTCCTTGCCCCACACTTTCTCTGCTGAGGTCGTTGGACGTCGCCTGGGAGCGGCCGCATTCGGCACAGCCCTGAGCTGTTTCTCTGGCTACCTTGCGTGGCGCAACCTGCAGCACGAGAGGCTCGATGGCTGGATCTTCTGGGTGCCGGTCTCGCTCTGGTTCCTCACCATGGGTTTGCTGTGGTGGTGGAGCGCTCTCGGAGGAACGCAGCCGATGGTGCGGGCACGCATAGCGGCCAGTTGGCGAGTCGGATGGATCGCTGGTGCGCTCGGCCTTGCGCTCGGCTTCGTCGGTCCTCTTCTGGTTACACCAGACGCGAACCTGGGTCCACTGCTGGGCATATTGATTACCGGCCCCGGCGGGTTCGTTCTCGGCGCGCTCGGAGCCGCCATGGTTGGAAGCGGCGCAAAGGGAGCCGAATAGAGTGGCCATGACCAGACCTTTTTTGGCGGATTGCTGAGCATCCGGGCTACTCGGTGCTGTCGGCGCGCGGCGCGAGCCCTTCGAGGAATCGGCGCAGGCCGGCCCGGATTGCTGTCGGGCAGTCGGAGCGGCAATGACCCCTGATGTCGCCATCGTGGCCATGTGGCTCGTGTGGTGGATTTCCTGGATGGCGGCGGCGCTGTGGAGCGACCAGCCGCAGGCGCGCTCGCCCCGGTGGCAGATTGCCTATCGGGCACTGCCCGCTGTTGGAGCGCTGCTGATGTTCGGAATATCCAGCCGCGATCTTCCGCGCCCCCCGGCGCCGGTGGCGTGGACCTGCGCGGGTCTCGTGGCGGCCGGCCTGCTGTTCACCTGGTGGGCTCGCGTTCGCCTGGGACGGCTCTGGTCGAGCAGCATTACACGAAAGGCGGACCATCGGGTGATCGACACGGGTCCGTACGCGATCGTGCGCCATCCGATCTACACGGGCATCACGCTCGCAGCGTTTGCCACCGCCGCGGAGCGAGGCACGTCGCTCTCATGGGTCGGCGCCGGCGTGATGACGCTTGGCTGGGTCATCAAGGCCAGAATGGAAGAGGACTTCTTGCGTGAGCAACTGGGCGCCGATGCGTACGATGATTACCGTCGACGCGTGCCGATGCTGGTGCCGCGTCTGCGATCGGGCCGCGCCCGACGGTGACCGGCAGCGACTGCAGGCTGAGCGCGTGTCCGGCCCGGACAGTCCGCATACGCCGGGAATCGATGGACTCGATGAACTGCCGTGGTTTGTGTAAGATTGGCGCGCCTTTCAGATGGACATTCATCCGCCACACGGCGCCGCACACTTCCATGACGGCGAACGGTGCGGCGTGATGGAGAGCATCACCGCAGGCATCGGCATAATGGGAGCCGCCGACCCGCACGGCCGTTCCGCCGCCGACCTGGCCGCCCTGCGAAAGCAACTGCTGATGGTTCGTGGCAACCTGTTCCTCGACGCCCAGCCCGCGGCGGACTTCTCGAGACTCTTCGCCGAGACGGTCGCGGCGAGGTAGACAGCCGGATGCTCTCGCGCGTGTCGCGGACTGGGTCGAACCACTGATGGCGCGCCGCACGTGATCGGTCCACCCGCCCTTCCATTCGCCGGCCACGCGCCCGCGTTCCTGCGCGATAAACTGGGGTTTCTCTCCCGCTGCGCGGCCGAATTCGGCGATGTCGTCAGACTCGACATCGGCGGCCCGACCTACCTCCTCACGGGGCTCGACGACATCAAGCACGTGCTCGTGATCAACAGCGACAACTACGAGAAGACGCCGCGCCTCACGGGGACGCGCGCACGCCGCTTCTTCGGCGACGGCCTGGTGACGGCTCGAGGGGCGGAACACCTGCGGCAGCGCCGGATGCTCAGACCGGTGTACCATCGCGGCGTCATCGAGGGCATCGGCGCGCTCATGAGGCGTACGGTCGAGGAGATGCTCAGCCGCTGGGAGGACGGCGCCGAGGTGGACATCCACCAGGAGATGCTGGACCTCACGCAGCGCATCATCATCCAGGCGCTCTTCGGGCGTGAGCCCGACCCGGTGCTCGAGCGCGCGGTCTCCGCGCGACGGCGCTATCAGGAGCACCTGCTCGGCAGCCTACTGCCGTTCGCCGATCGAATACCGGCGCGCCCGAAGCGCGAGTACGCGCGGGCCGTCCGTGTGCTCGACGAGATCATCGGCCATGGCGCGGCCGAGCGCCGGGCCGACGGGACGCCCGGGACGGATCTCCTATCGCTTCTCGTCCAGGCCACGTACGAAGACGGCTCGCGTATGACGGATCTGCAGATTCGTGACGAGGTGCGCACGCTCGCCGTCGCCGGCTACGAGACGATCGCGGAAGCCCTGACCTGGGCCTGGTATCTGCTCGCCGGGTCCCCGCAGGTCGAGTCGGCGCTCTGGGCCGAGATCGACCGGGCGGAGGGCGATCCGCCGGGCGCCGCGCACGCGACCGGGTCCCCCTATTGCCGCATGGTGCTCGCCGAGTCGATGCGGCTCTATCCGCCGACCTGGTTGTTCGTCAGGGTGGCGCAGCACGACGACGTGCTCCCGAGCGGCGCCGCCGTCGCGTCGGGATCCAAGATCTATCTCTGCCAGTGGGTCATGCATCGCAATCCGCGTTATTTCCCCGATCCCGAGCGATTCGATCCGGGACGGTTCACCGATGAGGCGGTTCGAGCGAGGCCGCGGCTCGCGTACCTCCCGTTCGGTGGGGGCCGTCGGCTGTGCATCGGGGAAGACTTCGTGT
Source organism: Vicinamibacterales bacterium (assembly GCA_963738315.1). Classification (GTDB taxonomy): domain Bacteria; phylum Acidobacteriota; class Vicinamibacteria; order Vicinamibacterales; family JAMQPK01; genus JAMQPK01. Next base: position 187,321 of record CAVTVT010000003.1, read on the forward strand.
GGATGGAGGGCACGTTGATTCTCACCCTGATCGCGCGCCGCTTCCGGATAGTGCCCGTGCCCGGCCAGCGTATCGTCGCCGATCCCAACGTGACGCTGCGCCCGCGCGGAGGGATTCGAGTACCGGCTCGTCAGGCGATGACCGGTGCGGCCGAACGAGGATCGATCGTAATGTTCGATCCGGGCTGCTTTATCCCGTACTACGTCGATTCCCTCTGCCGCGCGCTCTCGGCGCTCGGCGCGCGGGCTAGGGTCGTCACATCGCCGCCGCTGTTCGAGCCGGTGGACGCGGAGGGGCGCTACGACATCGATTTGTTCTTCTTCCGCTCTCTCCGCGGGTCCGCACGGACCGTGGTGCGGCGGCGATCGTCCATTCGTCAGGCGGTGAAGGGCCTCTCGTATCCGTTTGGGGTGCTCCGGACCTGGCGTACGGTGCGCGGAACCGCGCCGGGTGTCTTCCATCTCCAGTGGGCGCCGGTTCCCGCGCTCGACCTGGCGCTCGCGCGCGCGGTCAAGAGGCGAGGGTGGCGCGTGATCTACACGGTGCACGACCCGCTCACCGCCTCGTCCCGGTTCGCGATTCGATGGCAGCGCGATCTCATCAGGCTCAGCGACGCGATTATCGTGCACACGAGACAGCAGTCGCGCGAGGTGGCGAGGTTCGTGCCGGATGCCGCCGGACGTGTGCACGTGATCGCACACGGCGGATCCGGGTTTCCGGTGTTCGATCGGGAGGCCCGCGATCGCGATCGCGAACGGCTGCGCATCGAGCCGGATCGCCCTGTGCTGCTCTTCTTCGGCCAGATCAAGCACTACAAGGGGCTCGAATATCTCCTCGCCGCGATGCCCGGGGTGCTGGCGAGGTTCTCCGCGCGCGCTGCTCGTCATCGCCGGCGAGCCATTGATGCCGCTCGGCGGGATCGAGCGGCAGATCGATGCGCTGGGGCTTGGCGATCACGTGTTGCTGCGCCCCGGCTTCGTGCCCTCGGCGGATGTCTCGTCCTATCTCCGGGCAGCGGACCTGCTGGTGGCTCCATATGTCAGCGCCGGCGCAAGCGGCGTCGTGGTGCAGGCGCAGGGATACGGCCTTCCGGCGGTGGTCACGCGCGTCGGCGGACTTCCGGAGTTCGTCGAGGCAGACGAGTGCGGGTTCGTCATTCCGCCGCGCGATCCGCGCGCGATCACCGACGCGATCTGCCGCGCTCTGGCCGATCGCGACGCGCTGGCCGCGATGGGCGAGCGCGCCCGGCAGCGCCTGGCCCGGGAGAGCGACTGGTGTGAGGTGGCGGAGAGGACGCTTGCGCTGTACGAGGCAGGGAGCGGACCCGGTGACGCGGGCGAGTCGCGTGAGGGGAGGGTCGCGGTGTGAGGAATCGATGAGCCGACTCAGGCTTGGGTTTGCCGGGTGCGGAGAGGTCGCCGCGGAGAAGCACCTGCCGGCGGTCGCCGAGCTGCCGGATATCGAGGTGGTGGCCGCCGCCGACGTCGAGCCGGCGAGACGCGCGTACGTCGAGCGGCGCTTCGGCGTTCGCCGCCTGTACGACAGCGCCGCCGGCCTGGTGGCGCACGGGGAGCTCGATGCGGTCGCGCTCTGCCTTCCGCCTGCGATGCAGGTGGCTGCCGCCGCCGCGGCGCTGGACGCGGGGTTGCACGTCTGGATCGATCCGCCCACGGGGCTCTCGCTCGAAGACTGCGACGCTCTGATCGAGCGAGCGACGCGGTCTGATCGGACGGTGATGGTCGGATTCCACATGCGGTGGCACCGGCTCGTACAGCAGGCGCGGGAGATTGTACGAAGCGGCAGACTCGGCACCGTTCAGACGCTCCGGGGAATCTGGAGCAGCCCGCGACGCGCGGATCGCCTCAACGAATGGCGCCGCCATCGAGCCCTCGGCGGCGGCGCGCTGGGCGAGCCCGCGGTCGACCACTTCGATCTCTGGCGGTACCTGCTCGGCGGCGAGATCGAGAGGCTCTCCGCCTTTGCGGTGAACGACCGCTGGGAGGATGCCGGCGCCGTCATATCGGGACGCATGGCGAACGGCGTGCTCGTCTCCGCGGTCCTGTCCGAGCGCGGGAACCACGACGTCGAGCTCGAGATTTGCGGGGATGCCGGCCGGCTGCGCGTTTCCCTGATCCGGTTCGAGGGCCTCGAGTACTATCCGGCCGGCGCGATGGCGAGCGGGCCCCGGGAACGGCTCGGCCGGCTCGTCCATCTCGTGAAGGAACTGCCCCGCGCCTTGCCGCGGATGCACAAGGCTGGCGATTACCGTCTCTCGTACCGCGATCAGTGGCAGCACTTTCTCCGGTGCATCCGCGAGGGCGACGCCGCGCAATGTACGCTCATCGACGGACGGCACGCCCTAGCGGCGATGCTCGCGGCGATGCAATCGGCGGAATCGAAGCGCGGCGTCGACCCGCGCGAGGCTGCGGCGGGCGTGACGCCCGTCGGCAGACGCGCACAACTGGAGAACTGATCGCATTCCCATGCACGTGCGATTGGGTCGTCTCGCCATCCCCGCGGCCTCCATCCTAAGGCTCGAGCCTCTGATCGTGGCGCCCCTCGTCTTCGTTGTGCTCGCAGTCCTGACGCGTGGTTGGGGAGCGGGGCTCGCGGGTGAATGGGGGGATCCACAACACTCCTGGTAAATGACGTTGCCGTCGTTTTGAATGCTGACTGAGAGTCGTCGGCACCTTCGAGTCGCGGGACGCCGTAACTGATGCCGGAACCGCCAGAAACGCCGAGGGTACGAAGGCTACACTCCCGCTCTGCTGAAGTACGACATCAAGACTGGGCAGGTTGTCGAGCTGATCCAGTTCGTGCCTGGGTCATGCGATATGCATGATGTCGCTATTCGCAACGGCCAGCTGTACGGGGTAGACGCTGGGGAGCATCCCGGTTGGTCCATCGACGATCCGTCGCTCCAGCATCCCGGTTTTCCGCCGCTCAATAGCCCGTCGGGTGGCTACGTATTCCGAATTGATCTACTCTGAATCAAGCCGAATGCAGCACCCGCCTCGATCGCTGCTGAGAAAGGCGGGTGCTCAGCTGCTCGGCATCACCAAGGCGTCGCTCTCCACCGACTCGTTCATCTCGCCGCGTCGTTCCAGGAGACGACGCGCGTGATCACCGAGGCGTCGATTTCAGGCCGCGTGGATCACCTGCGCGGGCTGAAGGAGAACGTGACGATGGGGGGGAGATTGTTTCGCCATGCGCACATACGTGATCGCCACGGGCGTGGTGTTCGGGCTGCTGACGCTCGCGCATGTCTGGCGTCTGGTCGTCGAACCGCATTACCGGACGGATCCGTTCTTTCTGACGATCACGGCCGTTTCTGCGGCGCTCAGCGTCGCGGCGTGGGTGGTCGCGCGGAAGCCGCGAGCTCCCGGGCAATCGTGAACTGCCGTCATGGGCGCGCCGGAAGCGCGAGTACGCGAGGCTGCGCGGACGTGACGCCTGTCGGCGGTGGTCGAGACAGAGAACGGCGATCTCGAGAACGGTCGGATGCGATGCAGAAAGCACGGCCATGAAACGCACCTGGACGATCATCGGCTTCTTCCGGGTGGACGACTTCACCGCCGCGCTGAAGAGGGCCCGCGCCCTCGTGCCTCGGTTCAAAGAAGAACCCCACATGAACCCGAACACCCGGACCAGGGAGTTCTCACTCCGGGATCCGGACGGATATTTCGTCACTGTCAGCGCGCTGGCTCCGCCGGGTCCCGCGAGAAGACGGCCGGCCAGGCGATCGGAGCACACGAAGGGGCGCCGCCGGGTCGAAAGGTCACGACAGGGAGGTTCGGCAGACATTCGCGCGGCTTTCCTGGCGAGATGAGGCCATAATTCCGGATGGCGATCAGGACTCCGGGGACGATGTCCGGGTCCGCAGCATACGGTGCCATCCTCGGCCTCTCTGCCTTGCTCTGCGCGCAGGCCTTGCCGCAGCCGGGGGAGGTGGCGTTCTTCGGAGGGATGGCTGCATATCTGGTCTGGGCCGCGGCGGTCTGCTGGCGGCGCATGCGGCTGCCGCTGGTCACGATGGCGCTCACCGACGGCGCCGCTGCGTCCGCGATCTACGCGATCTCTGCTGCCACCACCGGCAATCCGCCATGGTTCCTGTCCGATCCCTGGCGGCTGGCGTTCTTCGTGTTGCTGTGCTCATCGCCTGTCTACCTGCTGATGGAGTCCAGGCTGCATCCGGACCGGTGGCAGGCATGGCGGAGGTACCAGGAGGGGAAGACCGTCTGGGACATCATGCTCGGCCGCCACGTTCCCAGCCTGGCGCCTCAGGGACGAACGGAGCGCCCATCGACAGACGAAGGACGAAGCTGATGTTCTTCCAACACCTCAAACAACTTGCGGCACGACTGCTCGGCCGGCGGGGTCCGTCCTCGGGGCCGTCGCAGGATCCTTATGCGGCAGTTCGAGAGCCGCGCAGACGCGGACCGGGAGGACGGCATTCGGCCGTGGCGGTGATGGAGCCGGAGCCGCACTCGTCGATCGACGCGGTGGGGCACTCTCGGCGGCATGCACGGCGACAAGAGCGGTGAGCCCGCAACGTGGCCGTCAACGCGCGGTCTGGATCGCAATCGGCATGGCCATGGGCGCGGCCGTCGGGGTCGGGTACCACAATCTCCTTGCCGGACTCGCGATCGGCGTCGTCTTCGGGATTGCTCTGGCGCGCGTCTCGTGAGCTGGGGATGTGAAGGAGGCAGCGAGACCCGATGTCATCCATCGCCCTGTGGCTGTTCGTCGTCCTGCTGGGCCTCGATCTCGGCGCCGGCATATACGAGGCTCGCATCGTGGTGCCGCGCTGGTCGAGCGGAATTCCAGAGACGCTCCAGTCCGGCAACCCGTACGGGAGCGTGGCGATCGACGCGGGCGTCCGTTTCTGGGCAATCATGACCTCGGCGGTGGCGGCGGCCGCTCTCCTGTCGCTCGTCTTGGGGCTGCTTGCGCCGGTCCCGCAGCGCCCATGGCAGATCTTCGCGTCCCTGGCGGAGCTCGTCGCCGTTGCCATGACCCTCCTTTACTTCAGACCGACACTCGTTCGTCTGTTCATGGGGCATGGTGCCGGACTTTCTGCCACCGCCATCGCGTCCAGCGTGCGCCGCTGGGTGATGTGGAGCATGGTGCGGATCGCCATCAGCCTGCTGGCGTGGCTCGCGGCTCTGCGTGCGCTTGCATTGTCATAGTCCGGCACCGCCGGAGATCTTGATTTGCCGGCCTGCGCCGTCTAGGCTTGGCGCAATGCTCCCAATCTCCCGACGCGAGTTCGTGGCGCTGGTCGGCGCCGGCTCTGCGGCGGCCGCGGCCAGCCCGCTCTCGCGCGCGCAGCGCCGGAGCGCGCCTCCGACCGCCGCCGGGATTATCGAGCGGATCGAGACGCACATCGGGATGGATTGGCGGGCGGGCACCGTCGACGGTCTGAAGGCCGGCGATCCTTCCACGCCCGTGACCGGGATTGCGACGACGTCGATGGCGACGCTGGCGGTGCTGCAGGCCGCCGTCGCGGCCGGCGCCAACTTCGTCGTCACCGCGCAGCCGACATTCTACGCACGCGGCGACGCTCGCATGCCACCGTCCTCCGATTGCATCTTCGACGCCAAGAACGACTTCATCGCGAAGCACGGTCTCGTCGTGTTCCGGTTGACCGACCACTGGCGCCAGCGGACTCCGGATCCGTTCACCGAGGGGCTGGCCGCCTCGCTCGGTTCGGCGGCGCGGCTGGCGGACGATCCTCGTCGCTTCGCGATTCCGGCGGTCACGCTCGACGTCCTGGCTGCCAGCCTCAAGAAGGCGCTGAACGCGCGCGGCGGAATGCGGGTGATTGGCGATCCGCGGATGCGCGTGCAGCGCGTCGGGCTGCTTCCGGGCACCATCGCCATCCAGACGACCGTCGCCACGCTTCCGCATGTCGACGTGATGATTGCCGGCGAAGTCCGCGAGTGGGAGTCGTCCGAGTACGTGCGTGACGCGATCCACGCAGGTGAATCCAAGGGGCTGATCCTGCTGGGGCGCGTCGTGTCGGACGAGCCGGGCATGGATGTCTGCGCCTCGTGGATGAAGACGTTCGCCTTGGAAGTCTCCGTGCGGCACATCCCGGCCGGCGATCCGTACTGGAGGCCTGCATGAAAGCCGGGGAAGTGATCAATCGCATCAAGCGCAACATCGGCGTGCCGTGGCGCGACAGCACGTATCGCGATACGTACAAGTCCGGCGGCGCTGACACAGACGTGACGGGCATCGCGACCACCGCGTTCCTGAGCACGGAGGTCGTCGAAAAGGCCCTCGCCGCAGGACTGAACATGATCCTGCCGCACGAGGACACCTTCTGGAACGATCGGGACGACGTGTCGGTCGTTGGCGGGAGCGAAATCCTTCGGCCGAAGCTCGAGCTGCTGCGCCGCCGCAACGTGGTGATCTTCCGTCTTCACGACCACATGCATGCGCAGCGGCCCGATTTCACCTACGTCGGATCGGCGCGCGAGATCGGGCTGGATCCCGCGAACGAGACCGCGCCCGGCTCGCACCGGTTCGTCATTCCGGAGACGACTCTGGGCGCGCTCGCCTCCGAGATTACGCGGCGCAGCGGCGCGCGCGCGCTCCGGGTGGTGGGAGACCCGTCCGCCCGGGTGAGCCGCATCCAGCTCGGCGTCGGCTATGCCACGCCGCCGGTGAACGGCCCGGACGTCGACGTGCTCATCAGCGGCGAGCAGCAGGAGACCGACGGCCTGTTCGACAGTCCGGAGTACGTCATGGACGCGGCCACCCTTGGCGTGCCCAAGGGGTGGATCATGCTCGGCCACGTGGTGTCGGAAGAGGCCGGCATGCTCGAAATGGCGCAGTGGGTGGCGGGGCTCGTCCCCGAGTTGCCCGTGCAGTTCCTCCGGGCCGGCGAGCCGTTCTGGGCGCCGCGGTAGATGCGTCAGCCGATCTGCCCTCACGGTCATCTACTTTCTGTTGGTCGCCGGCGGCATCAGCCGCTGGCACCGCGTGCGGCCGGACGAAGCCTGGCATCACCTCGAGGGCGACACACTCGAGCTGTTCATGGCGGACGGCGAATTTCGCACGGTCGACCGGCATCGGCTGGGCCGGGGGGGTGACGGGGCCGCGATGCCGGTTCTCGTGGTGCGTGCCGGCGTGTGGCAGGCTGCGCGATCGACGGGCGGGTTCACGCTCGTTGGATGCACGGTCGCACCCGGGTTCGAATTCGAGGATTTCCGGATGCTTCGCGACCTGCCGGCCGACACCGACGCATTGAGACGACGGCAGCCGTCGCTGCTCGGCTTCCTGTAGGATTCCCCCGTGCCGAGCACCCTGCCCGAGGCGGTCCCGCGGCTGGCGGACGCCTCGCCCTCGTCCTCTCCCCGTACGCTCGACCGGCGCTCGTACCGCCTGATCTCGATCGACGCGCTGCGCGGGCTCGTCATCGTCATCATGGCGCTCGACCACGTGCGCGACTTCTTCATGTTCGGAGCGGAGCAGGATCCGCTTGGGAACCCGAATGTCGCCCCGTTCCTGTTCCTGACCCGGTGGATTACGCATTTCTGCGCGCCCGTATTCGTGATGCTCGCGGGGGTCAGTGCCGGGTTGATGCAGGAGCGCCGGACGAATCGCGAGTTGAGGCGCCTTCTCCTCACCCGCGGGCTGTGGCTGATCTTCGTGGAATGCGCGCTCGTGTCCACCGCGACGACGTTCTCCCCGCTGGGGATCCCGGAAATCGGCGGCCGTGTGCTGTTCGTCATGCAGGTGATCTGGGCCATCGGCGCGAGCATGGTGGTGCTCGCCGCGCTGTCGGCGTCCGGACGCCGCACATGTCTGATCCTGGGCCTGGCGATCGTCGCCGGACACAACCTGCTCGATTCCGTCTGGCCGATGACGGCCTCGCCGCTCGACGAAGGGTGGCCGCTCTGGGTCGCGCTTCACGCACCGATGGCCGCCAGTGCCGGTCCGTTCCTGTTCATGTTCGTGTATCCGGTGCTCCCGTGGATCGGGGTGATGCTGTGCGGGTTCGGATCTGCGTGGCTCTTCGAGCAACCTGCTGCGGAGCGGAGCCGGGCGCTGATTCGCCTCGGCGTGGCCATGAGCGCCGCGTTCCTGCTGTTCCGGGCCGTGGGCATCTACGGCGATCCCAACCTGTGGCAGCGGCAGACGGGCGGGGCCGTGGCGACGATCATCGATTTTCTGAACACGACGAGGTACCCGCCGAGCCTGCTGTTCCTGCTGATGACACTGGGTCCTGCCGCGATGCTGTGCGGCTGGATCGAGCGCCTTCCGGGAAGCGCCATGCGTACGCTCGTCACGTTCGGCGGGGTGCCGTTCGCGTTCTACGTGGCCCACATCTTCCTCATCCACGGCCTCAGCGTGCTGCTCGGCGTGATTGAGGGATTCCGCCTGCGGCAAATGATGACGGTGTTCCTGTTCTACCCGAAGAGCTACGGCGTAAGCCTGCCCGCGGTCTATGCCGTGTGGCTCGCGGTGATTCTGCTGTTGTATCCGTTCTGTCTCTGGATTGCCGGCATCAAAGCAAGGCGCCGCGACTGGTGGCTCAGTTACGTCTGAGACAGGAGCGGGCCGCAGGGCACGCACTGGATGAGGAACTGAAGCGAGGAGACCATGACCACACCCGCCAGGACGACGACCGCTGCTGTCATACCCGCCCTGCGCTACCGCAGCGCGCCGGCGGCGATCGACTGGCTGTGCCAGGCGTTCGGCTTCGAGCGGCAGCTCGTCGTCCCTGGCCCGAACGGCACGATCGCGCACGCCCAGCTCGCCCTGGGCAACGGCATGATCATGCTCGGATCCATGCACGACAACGAGTATGGCCGCCTGTTGAAGCAGCCGGACGAGGTTGGCGGCGCCGTCACCCAGTCCGTGTACCTCGTCGTCGGCGATGCCGATGCGGTGTACACGCGGGTCAAGGCCGCCGGCGGGCGGATCGCGATCGACATCAAGAACGAAGACTACGGCGGCCGGGGCTTCACCTGCTACGACCTCGAGGGCCACCTCTGGAACGTCGGCACCTACGACCCGTGGGCCCAGGCGTGAGGACGTCTGCCCTGAGCCCGGACGGTCAGGATCTCGCCCACTTCAACATCGCGATCGCGAAGCACCCGCTCGATCATCCGCTCATGGCGGGATTTGCGAGCCAGATCGAAGCCGTGAACGCGATCGCGGAGGCGAGTCCCGGCTTCGTCTGGACGCCGGCCGACGGAGAGGCGGGCGATGCGGCGGCCGTGTTCGGGAGCGCGCTGGTGCTCGCCAACATGTCCACGTGGCGGTCGGTCGAGCAGCTCCGGCAATTCGTCTATGGCGGACGGCATGGCCGCTCACTGCGGCAGCGTTCCGAGTGGTTCGAGCCGGCCAGCGGTCCGGCCTATGTGCTCTGGTGGGTTCCCGCAGGGCACCGGCCGAACTGGATCGAGGCCAGGCAGCGGCTGGAGGCTCTGCAGGCACGAGGGCCGAGCAAGTTCGCGTTCAACTTCAGCGCCGCGTTCTCTGCAGCCGGTGATCCGATCGGCGGGATATGCTCACCGGCCCCGCGATGAATTGGCAGCAGGCCGCGGACGACGCTGTCCGCCTTCGGCCGGAACTGACGCTGCACGAACACGGCCGTGCGGCGGACAGCGTCGTCCGCGGCCTATTTTCGCCTTGCGCCCGCAACGCTGTCCAGGTCGATCCACAGGTGTGAAGCTGTATGGAACCCATCATCGACCACATAGAAATTACTGTCAGGAAGATGAGCGTGGCGGAGCCCTTCTACGACAGGCTTCTTCCGCTCCTGGGCTTTGATCTGACGAACAAGAGCAGTGCGCTCATCGAGAGCCACGAGAGAGTACGTCGTGACCTACGAGCACCCTCGTCTCTAGGCTTCACGATCACTTCACCCAGGAAAGGCTTCCTGGATGACGCCATCAATCGCAGGAAGCCAGGGGCGCTCCATCACCTCGCGTTCAAAGCGGCATCTCGCGCGGAAGTCGACAGACTGTATGTAGAACTGAAGGGGATAGGCGCCAATATCGTGAGTCCGCCTCGGGAATATCCAGAATACACGCCGTCAGGCTACTACGCTCTCTACTTCAAGGATCCGGAAGGCATCAAGTACGAAATCGTGTGCTTTGGGCCAGGCACATAGCAGTTCCGGCCGAAGGTGGACAGGTTCGTCCGCGGCCTGCTCCGCCGTGCGCCCGCAACCGACAATGTGTCCGGCCGTCGTGACCGGTTTGTGGTATAAGCTCCGCTGAAAGGCCAAGCCATGAGCATGAAACGCAGAGAATTTCTCGTAACCGGATTCGCGATGACCCTGGGCTCGGCGGCGATTGCACTGGCGGATCAGAACGGGGCGATGCCGGCCCGGCGCGGCGGCGCCGAGGGCGCGGCGCGCGGAGGGCGCGGCTCGGTGCCAACCAGGACGGCAAAGACCACCAAGCTGTTCAAGTCGCCTGGCGTGTACCCGAACGCGCTGGCGGTGATGACCGATGCGCCGGGCGGGCTCTGGATCGGCCAGCAGAAAGCGAACGCCCAGAACGCGCGCACCTATGGCGTGCCGCTCGACCCCAACGGACCGGATGAGGCAGCCTGGCTCGTCGACTGGAACGGCAAGCTCCAGAAGACGATCCCCACCCATTCGCGCAACACCTCTGGAATGGCGTACGGCAACGGCTGCGTCTGGATGGGCGCCAACCAGGATCCGTTCGGCATCTTCCAGGTCGACATGAACGGCAATCAGGTCAGCCACCGGCAGATTCCGCTGGCGCTCGGCGACAACGGCGGCGGGTGTCATGGCGTGAAGTGGCACCAGGGCAAGCTGTGGATCGCAGCACTCCGGCTCGGCGGCATCCTGCGCGTGGATCCCGCGACCTGGGCGCCCGAAGTTCTCATCCGGGTGAGCTCGGAGGAGAAGCCGAGGCTGCACGACGTCGCCTTCGACGATGAGGGGAACATCTGGGTGGTGACGGGCAACAACAGCGCCAATTACGGGGAAGGCAGGCCCGGCCTCAACCACTACGATGGCAAGACGGGCCAGCTGCTGATGACCGTCGATTTCGCCCCCGGCTCCTGCGACCCGCACGGGCTGGTGTGGCATGACGGGCATCTCGTCAGCTGCGATGCCGGTCTCCACCCCGGATGGAAGGGCAACGAGAGTCCCAGCAGCGGGTACATCTTCCGAATCGACGTCGCCTGACGGGCACGCGCCGTCGCCCGCGTATCTGTCGGCTAGACGGCAACCGTCAGCGCCGCCGCGAATCCCGCGTCGGTGCTGCCGGTCACCGTCGCGAGCTCCAGCGATGCTCCGTCGCTGAACACCATATCGGTGGCCAGCGACAGCTGCGAGAGGTTCGCCGCGCTGCCCGTGTATCCAGAACCCGCGTAAACGGAGTGTCGTATGTGCAGGAACATCAAGACCCTGGCGAATTTTGCCCCGCCGGCCACTGACGCCGAGATTCGCGCCTCGGCGCTGCAGTTCGTGCGGAAGGTGAGCGGCATGAACCGCCCGTCGCGTGCAAACGAGGCGGCGTTCGACCGCGCCGTGGAGGATGTCACGGCGGCCGCCTCACTCCTCATCGCATCGCTGACCACGAGTGCGCCCCCTCGGAGCCGCGAGGAGGAAGCGCGAAAAGCGCGGGAGCGCGCGCATTTTCCGCACAGCCAGTTTCCGAAAACAGATCAGCAGGAGCACACCGAGTGAATCCAGCACTCACGACGACGGCCTTCACGCTCGAGGGGCACCGCATCGTCCAGAACAAAGGACTCGTGCGCGGCATCATTGTCCGATCGCGATCGATATTCGGGACGATCGGCGGCTCGCTGCAGACGCTGGTCGGCGGCAACATCTCGCTGTTCACGAACCTGTGCGAGAGGACGCGCGCGGACGCGTTCGCGGAGATGCTCGAGCATGCCGGCGAGCTGGGGGCGAACGCCGTCATCGGCATCCGCTATGACGCCACCGAGATCCTGGGAGGCGTCACGGAGGTCCTCTGCTACGGCACCGCGGTCGTTGTGGAGCCGGCGGGCGACCGCTGATGCACGATCTCTCGATCGTCGGTGTGGCGGCGCTGCTGCTCGCCGCCTGCGGGGTCCCCGGTCTTGCCGGCGCGCAGACGCAATCGCCGGCCTTCGGCGATCTTCCCCGCCTTCTCCGGCCCGGCGACCCGGTGGTGGTGACCGATGCCGCGGGCCGGAAGACCAAGGGCCGTGTTCGCGAGGCGCAGGCGTCATCGCTCGTCCTGGAACTGCCGGCAACGATCGATCGGGGGCGCCGGATCCGAACCTTCCTGGAACCCGACGTGACGACCGTCGCTCGCACCGACTCGGTGATCAACGGCACGCTCATCGGACTCGCGGCGGGGGCGGCCGCCGCGTGGGCGTTCCTGAGGGGCAACTGCGGCGCGCCCGGTTACGATCCCGAATGCTCGGCGATCGCCGGGCCTGTCGGCCTGCTGATCTTTCTTCCCGCGGGTTCGGTGGCGGGCGCTCTGGTCGACAGGGCGATAGGAAACCAGGTGCTGTATCGGGCCTCGCCAGCGTCACCATCGGGCGTCACGGTGGTGCCCTGGCTCGGACAGGGAGCGAAGGGTGCGCGGATCTCGCTGCGGTATTGACGGGCGTACGGCCCATCCCGCTGGCGTTCCATCCCCGCGCCGGCGGCATTCCGGCGTCCCGCGCCGTTCGTGCTAGGCTGGCCGCCGCCGTGCTGAACGAACCGGAACGGGCGGCCATCGCGCGCCGGTGGGCGATCAAGGAAAGCCAGGACGCCCGGGGACTGGGGCGCCAGGCCCGGCACCGCAATCTCGAGCCGGAGTCGGCCGAGCTCGTCTGCGCCCTCGCCGCCGGCTGCCATGCGCGCGCGCTGCTCGAGATTGGCGGGTCGAGCGGCATCTCCACGATCGCCCTCGCCGCCGCCGCACGCCACACGGGCGGCCGGCTCGTTTCCATCGAGATCGAACCCACCAGGCAGGGCGAAGCCAAACGGACGCTTGCAGCGCTCGGGCTGGACGATCGCGTCGAGTTCGTCCTGGCCGATGCCGGCACGGTGCTCGGCAGGTACGCCTCGCTCGACTTCGTGCTGATCGACTGCGAGAAGGAAGACTACATCCGTTTTCTTCGCGCCCTCCAGCTCGCTCCGGGCGCCATCGTCGTCGCCGACAACATCGTGTCGCACGATCTTCAGGAGTACGTGCGCGAGGTCCGCAGCCTCCCTCGAGTGGAATCGATGACGCTGCCGGTAGGAAAGGGGCTCGAGGTGAGCCGCTTCGCAGCCGGACGGCCCGCGGCCGCAGCGGCGAGGTGATGACGTCGGGACTATGGAGATCGTCGATCTCGGCCACGGGGATGCGGTCAGGCTGGAGGAGACGGCGGCGCTGCTGCAGGACGGCTTCCGCGACACGGGATCGCGCGACTGGCGCACCCGTGCGGATGCGATGCGTTCGGTGCGGGAGTCGCTCCACGAGGATTGCATCAGCCGCGTCGCACTCGATGGGAGTGCTCGAGTGTCGGGGTGGGTTGCCGGGCTTCGGACATACGATGGACGTGTCTGGGAGCTGCATCCGCTCGTGGTCCGGCGCGATCGTCGCGGCCAGGGCGTCGGCCGCGCGCTGGTGGCCGACTTCGAGGCCCAGGTGCGCCGCCGCGGTGGTCTGACGATCTATCTCGGTGCGGACGACGAGGACTGCCGGACCAGCCTCGGCGGGATCGACTTGTACCCGGAGCCGCTTGAGAAGGCTCTCCGGATCCGCAGCCTCGCCGATCATCCGTTCGCGTTCTATCAAAAGCTCGGGTTTGCCGTGGTCGGTGTGCTCCCCGATGCCAACGGGTACGGAAAGCCCGACATCTTCATGGCCAAGCGGGTCGGGACCGCCGCCGATCCCGCCGGGCGGATATAAGGTTGTTGCTGAGCGTGCTGACGGGAGAACCGGATTGGCAACCGCGAAGACGCTGAAGACGGTCAGCGCCGAAACCGCCGGCGACTGGCGGCGGTGGCTCGAACGGCACCATGCGTCCGAGGCCGAGGTGTGGCTGGTGTTCCACAAGCGGCGCCTGGATGCCGAACGATACGCACGGAAGTTCACGCCCCGCAGGGCCGATAGCCGCTGGTCCGCCGTCAACCGGCGCCACTACGAACGGCTGAAGGCCGCCGGCCGGATTACACGGGCGGGGCTCGACCGGGCGCCCGGCGAGCGCCGCTCGGAGCCGCCGGCGCAGGCCTCGCGCGCGGTCCCTCGGTACATCGAGGACGCGCTGTCGAGGCATGCCGCCGCACGGCGCAGCTTCGAGGCGCTGCCGCCGTCTCATCGGCGGCAGTACATCCTCTGGATCGATTCCGCCAAACAGGACGAGACGAAGCGCAGACGCCTCGAGAAGGCCGTCCGCATGCTGACGGCAGGCGAGCGGCTGTTCTGAATGAGAAGCGGGCACCTGCGCAAGATCGGGTGGGCCGTCATGGCCGGGCTCGCCACCTTGATCGCGGTCTACTCGTTGAGCGTTCTGGTCTGGCCGCCGCTGGGCGCACCGTTCCTGCGCGAGCGCTTCACGACCATGCCGCTTGCCGTGATTGTTCATCTGTTCGCGGCGGCCGTTGCGCTGCTCCTGGGACCTCTGCAGTTGAATGCACGCCTGCGAACCCGTTCGTGGTTTCGTCATCGCTGGCTGGGGCGCGCATACGTCATCGCCGTGTGCTGCGGAGGCGCCGCCGGCTTTGCCCTCGCGACCGTCTCTGAGGGGGGACTCCCGGCGCACGCCGGATTCGGACTGCTGGCAGTGCTCTGGGTCGGCACTACGGGCGCTGGGTATTCCCGGATTCGGCGCGGCGATCGGGCAGCTCACCGTGAATGGATGATCCGCAGCTACGCGCTCGCGCTGGCCGCGGTGACGCTGCGCGTCTATCTTCCACTCAGTCAGATCGCCGGGCTGCCCTTCGAGCCGGCGTACCAGACGATCTCCTGGCTCTGCTGGGTTCCGAATCTCGTCGTGGCCGAGTGGGTCGTGCTTCGCAGCGGGCGTGGCAGAGGGGTTCCGATCGAGCCTCGCGCGGCCGGCGCGCTGTGAGCGGCCGACCACCATCGCCAGCCGATCTCCGTGTTACGCTGCACCTGCCATGTGTCGGGTGCGAGTGCTGAGTTTCGCCGTGTCGCTCGACGGCTTCGCTGCCGGTCCCAATCAGGATCTGCAGAATCCGCTCGGGGTCGGAGGCCCGGAGCTGATGGAGTGGTTCTTTCACACGCGGGTCTGGCGGCAGATGCACGGTCAGGCCGACGGCGAGACCGGCGTCGACAATCGAATGGCCGAGAACGGGTTCGTGGGCATCGGCGCGTGGATTCTCGGGCGCAACATGTTCGGTTCGGTCCGCGGCCCCTGGCCCGATGAGACCTGGAGAGGCTGGTGGGGCGACGAGCCGCCGTATCGCACGCCGGTGTTCGTGCTGACGCATCACCCTCGCCCGCCGCTCGAAATGGCCGGCGGGACGACCTTCTACTTCATCACCGATGGCATCGACGCCGCCCTGCGGCGAGCGAAGGACGCGGCCGGGGGAAGAGACGTTCGCATTGGCGGCGGTGCATCCACCGTCAGGCAGTACTTGCAGGCGAGGCTGATCGACGAGCTTCATCTGGCGGTCCGCCCGATACTGCTGGGCTCGGGCGAGCCTTTGTGGGAAGGCATCGACATGCGGGCGCTGGGCTACGACTGCGCGGAATCCATTCCGGGCGAACGCGCGACGCATGTCGTGCTGCGCAGGCGGGAGGCCGTGCCGCAGCAGGAAAGGAGCTGACATGAGGGTTTCGTTCATCGCCGCCTGTGCGGCGCTGGCGGTGCTGCCCGCCCGTGCCACGGCCCAGAACGCGCCGAGAGTCCACGAGCTCAAAGCGTCGCCCGCCACCGTCCATCGCGGTTTCTTCGACGCCGCGCTCCCGCCGGTGCTCACCATCGACTCGGGCGACATCGTCCGCCTCGAGACCGCATCGGGGAACCCCCGGTTCTTCGAGAGCCTTGGCGTGCCGAAGGAGAAGATCCCCGCCGAGCTCTATGCCGTGTTCGAAGGCGTCGAAGGAACGAATCGGGGCGATCACACCCTGAACGGCCCGATTGCCGTTCGCGGCGCCGAGCCCGGTGACGTGCTCGAGATCCGGATCCGGTCGGTGGACGTGCGGCTGCCCATCGCCGGCCAGAGCTTCGTGCCCGGCCGGGGGCTGCTCCCCGAAGACTACCCGTACGAGAAGGGGCGCGCCCTGTGGATCGATCTGGAACGCCGGACGGTCGAGTACGCGCCGGGCGTCCGCGTGCCCGTGAAGCCGTTCTGGGGCGTCATCGGCGTGGCGCCGCCGGCGAGCATGGGGCGCGTGTCGAGCGGGCCTCCGGGCGTCTTCGGCGGCAACCTCGACAACCCCGATCTCGGCACGGGGAGCACCCTGTATCTGCCGGTGCACGTGCCCGGCGCGCTGCTGTCGATCGGCGACGGTCACGCGGTGCAGGGCTTCGGCGAGGTCTGCCTTTCGGCGGTCGAGACGTCGCTGAAAGGCGAGGTCCAGGTCGTGCTGCACAAAGCTCAGCCGGGCCAGCGATCGCAGTCGCTGCGCTGGCCGAGGGCCGAAACGCCGAGCTATTACATCACCATGGGCCTGGCGCCAGACCTGGACGACGCCGCCAGGATCGCCACGCGCGAGATGCTCGATTTTCTCGTGGAGACCAAAGGGCTGACGCGTGATGACGCCTACCTGCTGGCGAGCGCGGCGATGGATCTCATCGTGACGCAGGTGGTGGACGGGACGAAGGGCATCCACGCGCGGATCCCGAAATCGATCTTCGAACGTGCGGACACGCCGCGCTGACGTCCGGTTCGTGGCGCTGTCGATCGTGCTGCTGCCGCACGCCGCCTTCGCGCAGGCGGGTTCCGCAGTTCCGCCGCCTGCGGTGGTGCCGGTGCGCGTCGATCGCCCGCCCGTCATCGATGGCCGCCTGGACGACCCGGCCTGGCTCGCGGCCGCGCGCATCGACGCGTTCGTGCAGCGGCAGCCCCTGGACGGCGCGCCGGCCACTGAAGCCACCGAGGTGCTCGCCGCGTACGACGCCGACCACCTGTACTTCGCGGTCCGTGCGTCCTACTCTGACGCGGCGCTGGTCCGCGCGAACCGCGTCGATCGCGATCGCATCTGGACCGACGATCGCGTGTCGCTGATCTTCGACCCCTTTCGCGATCAGCAGCGGGCCTACCGGTTCGCGGTCAACGGCTACGGCGTTCAGGGGGACGCCCTGCTCAGCGGCACGGTCTCCAGCCGCACGGCCGATGCGACCGGTGACGTGACCTGGGATGCGTTGTATCAGTCGGCAGCGCAGCTCGGAGAGGGCGGGTGGACCGCCGAGATCGCCATTCCGTTCAAGAGCCTGAGGTATCCGGCGCGCGGGCCCGGCGAAGCGCACCGCTGGAGCTTCCAGATCGAGCGCGACATCGAGAGCAAGGCCGAGCACCTGGTCTGGGCGCCTCTCTCGCGCGACGTCATGAGCGACCTCGCTCAGATGGGAACGCTCGAAGGGCTGACACAGCTCTCGAGGAGCCGCAACCTCGAGCTGCTGCCCACCGTCACCGCGATTCGCGCCGGACGGCTGGCCGCGGACGGCAGGTTCGCCGACGATCACCTCGAAGAGGGCGGGCTCAACGTGAAGTACGGACTCACCTCGAACCTCACGCTCGACTTCACCTACAACCCCGACTTCTCGCAGATCGAGTCCGATCGCCAGCAGATCGAGGTGAACCAGCGGTTTCCGGTGCAGTACCCGGAGCTGCGCCCGTTCTTTCTCGAGGGGCAGGACATCTTCCGGATACCCGGGCCGATCACGCTCGTGCATACGCGCACCATCGTGGACCCGCAGTTCGGCGTGAAGCTCTCCGGCAAGGCGGGCCGGACGACCGTCGGGCTGCTCGTGGCCAATGACGAGGCGCCGGGACACCCCGACGACGGGGCCGACCCGGCGTTCGGACGCGTAGCGACCAGCGTCATCGGCCGCCTCCGCTACGATCTCTATCCGGAATCGACGGCGAGCGCGATCTTCACCGACCGCGTGTTCATGAACCAGCGGAGCCGTGCGGTCGGCGGCGACGGCGACTTCAGGCTCGGGCCCACGCACCGGTTCTTCGCCCGGGTGATCTCGACCGACCAGACCGACGCGGCCGGCCGGCGCCGGACCGGATACTTCTACGACTTCAACTTCCGGAAGGCCGGGCGGAATCTCAGCTATTCGCTCATCAGCAACGGCATCAGCCCCGATTTCAGAACCGATGTCGGCTTCGTCCGCCGCACCGATCAGCGGCAGACGCTCGCGTCGATCTCGTATCGCTGGTGGCCGGCGAACTGGATCGTCAGCTGGACGCCGCGCGTGAACCACTCCCGCAACTACCAGTTCGACGGCACGCTGCAGGAGGAGGAGAACGTCGGAACGGTCGGGTTCGTGTTCGCGAGGAACATCACGCTCGACGTCGGCGCCAACCGCAACATGGAGAGATATCGCGGGATCGACTTCTGGAAGTCGCGGCAGTTCCTGGAGACGCGCATCGCCAGCAGCCGCCGGGCCAGCATCTACCTCCGGCTGGGGCGCGGCGACGAGATTCGCTTCATCGAGACCCCCTTCCTGGGCCGGTCCACCGAGTGGGCACTCGCCGTGACGGCACGTCCGGGCGCGCGGTGGCAGAGCGACCTGACCGTCGATTCGCATGCCCTCGTGGATCCGCGCACGCGGCAGCAGGAGTTCGCGATCGCCATCCTGCGGCTGCAGACCACCTACCAGTTCACCAGGCGCCTGCTCGTTCGGAACATCCTCGATCGGAATTGGTACGATCGGACCACCGGGGTCAACCTGCTCGTGACCTACCGCGTGAATTCGGGCACCGTGTTCTATCTCGGCTACGACGATCGGTACCGCGCCGGCGAGCGCATCGACGCGGAGCTCTTTCCCGGCGACAGCTACCGCCGCACGAACCGGGCGGTGTTCAGCAAGCTCCAGGACCCGATCCGGTTTTCATAGGCGACGGCAGAACGAGAGGCGTGAGGCGATGGTCGAGAGCGGTGGGCCCGGGGGGGCACGCGCGGTCAGCTGTCAACGGGAGGCATTCTCGCTGCCCGCGGACCGGCACTACCTCAACTGCGCGTACCTGGCGCCGCTGGCCAGAAAGGTCGAAGACGCGGGCATCGCCGGCATCCGGCGCAAGGCGGATCCCTCCGGGGTCACGGCGGCGGATTTCTTTGCCGACCCGGACGAGGCGCGGCGGCTGTTCGCGCGCCTCATCGGGGCGCCAGACCCGCGGCGCGTCGCGCTGGTTCCAGCCGTCTCCTACGGCGTCGCCACGGTCGTGCGCAATACGCCCGTCGCGCGCGGACAGAACATCGTCCTGGTCGGCGAGGACTTTCCGAGCGACGTGTACTCGTGGCGCAGGGCGGCCGTATCGGCCGGCGCGGACCTGCGCGTCGTAGCGCCGCCGCCTGGGGCCGAGCGCGGGGAGCGCTGGAACGCCCGCCTGTTCGAGGCCATCGATCGGCACACAGCGGCCGTCGCCGTGCCGCACGTCCACTGGACCGACGGGACCCGCTTCGATCTGGAGGCGATCGGGCACGCGTGCCGCAGCGTCGGCGCGGCCTTCATTGTCGACGGCACCCAGTCGGTCGGCGCCCTGCCGTTCGATCTGGAGCGCTTTCAGCCCGACGCGCTCATCTGCGCCGGCTACAAATGGCTGCTCGGGCCCTATTCGACGGCGTTGGCCTACTACGGTTCCCGGTACGACGACGGCGAGCCGATCGAAGAGAGCTGGATCGGACGGAAGAACAGCGAGGACTTCCGCCGGCTGGTGGACTACGAGGACGGCTATGCCCCCGGCGCGGTGCGCTACGACGGCGGAGAGCGCAGCAACTTCATTCTGCTGCCGATGATGATCGCGGCCTTGCGGCTCGTGGAGGAATGGGGCCCCGACCGCATCCAGGAGTACTGCCGCAGGCTGACTCGGGATGCCCTGGCCCGCGCGCGCGATTCTCGGCTTCGCCCTCGAAGACGAGAAGTGGCGGTCGGCGCATCTCTTCGGCCTGCGGGCGCCGGATGGTGTCGAGCTCGATCGGCTGCATCGGGTGCTGAACGACCGGCGGGTGTCGGTCTCGCTCCGAGGCTCGGCCGTCCGGGTCTCGCCCCACGTCTACAATGACGGCCGCGACATCGAGGCGCTCGTCGGCGCGCTGGAAGCCGCCACCGCCTGACGCGGTGCGCGTTTGCAGCCGGGCCGTCTTGGTGCCATGATGACCAGCCGCAAGGAGGCCGACATGACCCAGCCCATCACGCGCCGGCGTTTTCTCTCCACGAGCGCCGTCCTTCCCTTCGCATTCACGTCGGCCGCATCGACCGTGTTCGCCATGCCGGGCGACAAGATGCGATACGCGATGAGCGGCCACGAGTTCCGAACGACCCCTCCGCACCCGGAGACCGGGATCAAGATGACCGCCCGGTACGGCTATCACGGCCTCGAGCCGTTCCAGGAGGACGTGGCGAAGTACCTCTCTCAGCCCCCGGCGGCGCTGAAGGAGCGGCTCGACGAGGTGGGGCTGGCGCTCTGCACGATTGGCAGCGGCGGACAGTATCTCGATCCGGCGAAACTCTCCGGCACGCTCGCCGAGATCGGCGCGCGGGCGCGGTTCATCGCGGCGTTCGGCTGCACGCACCTCAAGGTCAACCTGAGCCGCCGCGTCGGGCCCGAGAACCTGAGCGCCGCGAATGCGAAGGTGCTGGCCAAGCACCTCAACGAGGTCGGCAGGCGCACGGCGGACGCGGGGATCAAGTTGTCCTTCCACCCTCACGCCTGGTCGCTCGTGGAGCGTTCGCCCGAGCTCGACATGGTGATGGAGCTGACCGATCCGACGCTCGTGTACCTGGTGCTCGACACGGGACACGCCACGCTCGGCGGCATCGACCCCGTGAAGGCGCTCCGCGACTACTACCCGCGGATTGCGGCCATCCACCTGAAGGACGCGGAAGCGAAGTACAACACGGCGAACGGATGGAAGGGGCCCGCGCCGAGCGAGGAAGAGCACGCGCGCGTCAATCTGTACAAGCGCCTCGGCTCCGGCGGCGTCGATTTTCCGGCGTTCTTCCAGGTGCTGCGCGAGCGCCAGTACGCGGGCTGGGTGACGCTCGACTTCGACGCGCCGCGCCCCGGCGAAGGCACGGTGGAAGAGGACATGAATCGCCACAAGACGTATCTCGTCGAGACGCTGCACGCCACGCTGAAGAGCTGATGGCCATCACATCGGGGCGCGCCGCTGACACGAAAGGTTTCCATATGAACCGTCTGTTGATGCCGCTCTGCGCCTTGCTGATCTTCGGCGGCGCTCCACGTTTCGGCGCCCGTCCCGCCGCACAGCAGGCGGCCCGCGCGCCGGCCGCGCCGTCGAACCAGATGCAGATCTGGGCGCCCATGCCGGAGGCGCCGAATCCCTTCGTGGCGCCCCACAAGCCGGTCACGCGTCTGTCCGATCTGATCGCGAAGCACAAGAACGAACAGAACTGGCGCGAAGTCATCGTGGACGACAACCTCTTCCACGGCGAGTACATCTCGATGGCGCCCGGCGGGCGCACGCCCCGGCGCTTCCACCAGGACAATCGCGCGTTCTGGATCGTGCAGGACGGGCAGATCCGGTTCACCATCGAAGGGCAGCAGCCGTTCGTGGCCTCCAGGGGCTTCCTCGTGCAGGTGCCCAAGCGCCTGGTCTACAGCATGGAAACCGTCGGCGACAGGCCGTCGCTCCGGTTCGAGGTGACCATGGCGCACTCGCAGACGATGTACCCGGCCGACGAGACGCCGCCGCCGCAGAAAGGCGTGAAGTACATCAGGGCGCGCGTGCTGGCCGCCAAAGGCAGCTACGACGAAGCGAACGTGCCCTACATCGATTACAACCAGACGATCGCGGGCCATCCGGTTCCCAAGAAGAACCAGAATCAGTTCGTCGGCGACGCCCACGACGGTGGCTACGTGAACGTGGGCATTGCGAACATCATCAGAGGCAGCGCGGCGTCACAGCCGCCCGCGCGGGACGACGACCTCGGCCACTTCCACGTGACCGGGCCCGAGTTCTGGTTCATCCTGGAAGGACAGATGGAGTTCAAGATCGGCTCGGTGCCGACCCTGGTCGCCGACCAGGGCGATATCGTCTACGCACCGGCGCAGACGTGGCACCGGGTGCGCTTCGCCGGTCCCGGCATGTCGACGCGCCTGGCAATCGTCGGCTATGCCAACTCGCACGTGTACCAGCCGGGAGTGGGAGGGGAGTAGCAAGGGGTAAGGGGTAAGGGGTAAGGGGCGAGGGGCGAGGGGACGAAGAACGAGTGGGGGACCCGTACGATCTGCAGCGCTTCGTGGCGGCGCAGGCAGAGCACTACGATCGGGCGCTCGGGGAGATTCGGCGGGGGCTGAAGCGCACGCACTGGATGTGGTTCGTCTTTCCGCAGATCGCAGGACTGGGACGCAGCGCCATGGCCGAGCGGTATGCGATCCGGAGTCTCGACGAGGCAACGGCGTATCTTGCGCATCCGGTGCTGGGACCGCGCCTTCGCGCGTGTGCTGATGCCGTCCTGGCGGTGGAAGGCCGAACGGCTCACGAGATCTTCGGTTCGCCGGACGACCTGAAGCTGCGCTCCTGCGCGACCCTGTTCGCGCGGGTGTCGGCGCCGGGGTCGGTGTTCGAACGGCTGCTGGCGAAGTGCTACGGTGGGACCGCGGATCCCCGCACGATGAAGGCGATGCAATCTCAGGACGGCCGGCCATCGGAGGAGTGATGAATTGGAAGCTCGTCGCCCGGCTCTCCTTGTTCGGTCTCGCAATGGGGATCGCGACGGTGTTCGTCATCCCGTCCACGGCCGAGCCGCTCTTCTGGCTCGCGATCTTCGTGATCTGCGCCTACCTCATCGCGACGCGGTGCGCGACCCGGTATTTCATTCACGGGCTCCTGGTCGGGATCGCGAATGGTATCTGGGTCACGGCCGCGCACGTGCTGCTGTTCAGAGCCTATCTTGCGAATCATCCGCAGGAAGCGGCCATGATGCAGTCGATGCCGCTGCCCGGGTCGCCCCGGCTGATGATGAGCGTGATCGGGCCCGCGATCGGCGTCGTGAGCGGCGCCCTGATCGGACTGCTCGCAGCCCTCGCGGCGAGGCTCGTCCGCACGCGGAGGCAGGCGTCGACGGCCGCGTGACTGCGTCTGCGCGCTCGCGTTTCCATTGGCGCGGCCGCGCCATTTCCGTTAGACTGCCCGCCACCAAGGAGGCTTCATGGCTCGATGCGCTGACACCAGGACCGTGGACAGGCGCGAGTTCCTCTCGAGCGCGGCGCTGCTCGGCGGCATGGCGGCAGCGGCGGGCCTCGTCGGCCCGTCACGCGCATGGGGCGCCGCCGCGAGCGGGCCGCTCGACCCGCTGAACCCGGACATCCTGTTCGGCACGACGAGCTCGCTCTGGGACAGCCAGCACGACATCGAGTGGGCGATCAAGCGGATCGCCGCGCTCGGCCTTCAGGGGATCGAGCCCTACGGCAAGCAGATCGAGAAGTACCGCAGCAGGCCCCTCGCTCTCAAGAAGCTATTCGACGAGGCGGGAGTCGTCTTCATCGACGCGTCGAACGGCGAGATGGGACAGTCGACGAATTTCACCGATCCCGATCAGATCCCGAAGACGATCGCCGATCACGTCGCGTTCGCGCGCGACTTCCTGCAGCCGCTCGGCGCCAGGCACTGGAAGTGCAACATGGGCGCGCGTCCGGCCGGCGGTCCCACCGACGATCAGCTCAAGCGCGTCGCCGACACGCTGAACGCGATCGGACGTCAGACGATCGCGATGGGCATCAAGATGGCGCCGCATCCGCACATCTGGGGCCCGATGGAGCGCGAGCGGGACGTGCGCCGCATCATGGAGCTCACCGATCCGGCATACGTCTGGCTCACCACCGACACCGGACACCTGGTGCTCGGAGGGATGGATCCGGTGCAGATCATGGGTGACTACTTCTCGCGCATTGCGGAGGTGCATCTCAAGGACACCTACGCGAAATACCGCGGCAATACGTCCACCCCCACTCGCGAGCAGCACAACGCCGCGAGCGTGTACCACAACCTCGGCGGCGGGGGGGTCGACTTCCAGGCCGTCTTCAAGCTCCTTCGCGACCGCCGCTACAAGGGATGGGTCGTGCTCGACATGGACGGCCCCAGGAAGGGCGACGACGGCTTCGACGCCATCGGGGGGAACATGGAGGTGGCCGTGGACGACTA
Source organism: Vicinamibacterales bacterium (assembly GCA_963738315.1). Taxonomy (GTDB): domain Bacteria; phylum Acidobacteriota; class Vicinamibacteria; order Vicinamibacterales; family JAMQPK01; genus JAMQPK01. Next base: position 211,599 of record CAVTVT010000003.1, read on the forward strand.
CCTCGCGCACAACGTCAACTACCTGCGCGACGTGCTCGGCATCAAGCTGCGGCCGTTCGACTGAAGACTCCGACGTGGACCCGGAACGCAGACGAGCGCGGTTGATAGCCTGCAGCGGCATCATGGTGCTCATCAGCATCCCGCTGATTCTCGAGACGGTTCCCCCGAACGGGGTCTACGGCTTCAGGACTCGGTACACCATGTCGAGCCCCTCCATCTGGTATCCGGCCAACGCCTTCGCGGGGTGGACCCTGCTCGTCGCGGGCATCGTCTCGATCGCGCTGCTCTGGACGCTGCCCGCGCCCGCGAAGCGATGGCAGCTCTGGGCCAGTTTTCTGGGGCCGACGCTGGGCGCGTTCATCGCCTCGCTGTGGTACCTCCAGCATCTCGGGTGACCGGCGTTCGTCCGTGCGTTGCCCCAGGTGGGGACGGCCCGCAGCTCCGGAGGCGAGCTCGCGCGAGGAAGCCAGACACCGAGCGCGCGGCGCTCGCGCGCCCGGACTCGCAGTTGGCGTAATATGATTTTGGAGCGGGACTGAAGTCCGCCTGCCAGCCGGTAATGAACCGCATGCCAAACAAACGCATCGAACTGATCCTGACCGCGTCGAGCGCCGGCAAGACGGCGGTCCCGACGCTCGACGACCTGATCGCCGCCTTCCGGAAAATGACCGGGCGCGACCCGAGCGAGGCGGACATCGCCAAAGCGCGGGCGATCCTCGACGAGCACCACGCGCGGACGACCCCATAGCGACTCCGACCGATCCGCCGATCGACCGCGCGGCGCTCGTCACCGACGACTTCACGCTCGCAGGCGCTCGTCGCCGCCGCGCTCCGCGAGGCGCCGGGACGGTCGCGGGCGGGCTTGCCGACGGGAAGCAGATGGTCGCCGTCGTCTTCAACATGGCGCCGACGGCGCGATGACCGGGCGGAACACCGTCGACCTGGTGCCGGGAGAAGTCGATGAGCGCACCTGAAGTCTGGCTGAGGGGATCGGTCGAGGGCGTCCCCGCTCCGCTGCAGCCGGTCGCCCACGCGCTCCTGCAGGCACGCGACGATCTGCGGATGGCGCTTGACGGGTTTCCCGCGGAGCGGCTCTGGACGCGCCCGTCGGGCGTCGCGTCGGTCGGCTTTCATCTGCAGCACGTGCGCGGCGTCGTCGATCGCCTGTTCACCTACGCGCGCGGCGAGGCGCTCTCGCCGGAACAGCGCCGGGCGCTTGAGCTGGAAGAACGGCCGCCCGCGGAGCTTCGCGCCACCTGCGTCGACGTGCTGGGACAGCCGCGCGGCGTCGGCCGGCAGCAGCTGCCGTCGACCGTCCTGGGACTGCTCTTCCACGCGGCCGAACACGTCCAGCGGCACGTCGGCCAGCTGCTGGTGACCGTGCGCGTGCAATCGGCCGCCCGCGGAGACGAGCTGTGATCCGAAAACTCCCCTCCGGCAAGTACCGGCTCTATTCGCGGAAGAAGGATCCGAAGACTGGCCGGCGCCGTAATCTCGGCACGTTCTCCACCCGCGCCGCGGCCGAGCGGCACGAGCGGGCGGTGCAGTACTTCAAACGGCGATAGGCGCCGCGATTACTGCCGCGGCTGGCTGGAGGGCGGCACCATCCCCTTGATACGCATGTAGGTGACGAAGTTGCCGTAGTGCTCCGCGTTGTGCACGGCGTTCAGCGCCAGCATGTCGAGCGGCGTCCGCTGCTGGCCGCCGCCCCCCTGCGCGCGCGTCGCCTGCTGATCGGTGATCTGATACGCGCGGTCGCAGTAGGTGAACGAGGCGCGGATCGCCTGGCTCAGCGCCGCCTTGGTCGTCGCCGTCTTCTCGAAGTCGCCGGCGGCCGGGTTCTTCTCGCCGAGCGCCGCCGAGCAGAACTGGTACTGATCGTTGGCGAGATGGCCCACGATCTGGCCGAAGGTGCGGACTTCCGGAGTCGGTCTGAACGAGTAGTCGGCCTCCGGCATCTGGTCCACCGAGCGGAGCAGGTAGCCTTTGGTCTGTTCGTACTGGCCGCGCACCGCGGCGACGGCCGGGTTGGCCCCCGCAGGGGCACCCTGCGCGCCGACGAGGCCTGGAACCGCGAACAGGATCGCCGGGAAAGCGAGCGTGGACAAGCGCATGACGTTCTCCTTTGTCGGACGGCACGTCATTCTACGGCATACGGAGTTCCGGGAGCATGTCGCAGTGTAGGATCTCTTCATCATGCGTATCCTGCGACTCCGCGCGGCCCTCCTCGTGATGCCCGTGCTGGCGGCGATGGCGGCCATGCCGCGCACGTCGGCTGCGCAGCAGACGCCCCAGCAGGAAGTGGAGGCGGTCGAGAACGCGCGGATCGCCGCCACCCAGCAGCGCGATGTGCAGGCGATTGCGGCTTTTCTTGCGGACGACTTCGTGTCGACCACCTCACAGGGGCGCCTCGTCGGCCGTGCGGAGTATCTGGCGAATCTGCGGGCGAATCCTTCGCCCGTCCGCATGCGGCACGAGCAGGTCGCCGTGCGCGTCTGGGGCGAGGCGGCGGTGATCACGGGGCACGCGCAGACCACGCGGGCCGACGGGAGCGTGGGCATGCCGAGCCGGTTCACCCACGTGTACGTGAAGCAGAACGGTCGATGGCAGATGGTGGCCATGCACAATTCCACCGTGGCGCCCTAGCCATGGCGGGCCCTGACGAGCTCATGGGCTTCGTGCGGGAGTCGCTCGCCCGCGGGCTCACACGCGAGCAGGTGGCGGAGGCGCTCGCCGAGGCGGGCTGGGCCCGCGAGCAGGTGAGCGGTGCGCTCGCCGCCTTTGCCCGGGTCGACTTCCCCGTTCCGGTGCCGCGTCCCCGGCCGTCGCTCTCGGCGCGCGATGCGTTCATGTATCTGCTGCTCTTCACCACGCTCTACGGTGTGGCATTCAACATCGGCAATCTGCTCTTCGAGCTGATCAACCGCGCCTTTCCGGATCCGGCCTGGAGGATCGAGGAGCGGGCGTTCCGCGATTCGGTCCGGTTCTCCATCTCCGCGCTCGTGGTCGCGCTGCCGATCTTTCTCTGGCTCTCGCGCCTCACCAATCGCGATGTCGACCGGGATCCCGCCAAGAGCAGCTCGCCGGTCCGGCGCTGGCTCACCTATCTCACGCTCTTCGTGGCGGCCTGCGTGCTGATCGGCGATTTCACCAGCCTGGTGTACCGCCTGCTTGGCGGCGAGATCACCGTGCGGTTCGTGCTCAAGGCGCTCACCGTCGGGGCGATTGCCGGCACGGTCTTCTGGTACTACCTTCGGACCTCCGGATGGAGGAGCGGGCGGCCGGCGCGTGAGGAATCGGGCGCGCCGCCTGATGGCGGGCATCGCCGTAACAGTGGTCGCTGCCGCCGCGGCCGCGGCGGGAATCTGGGAGATCGGATCGCCCGGTCAGGAGCGCCTGCGCCGCCTCGACGAGCGCCGCGAGGACGACCTTGCCGCGGTGGCGCGCGCCGCGGACCTGTACTGGACGAGGCACGCGCGCGTGCCGGCCTCGTTCGACGAGCTGAGCCGCGAGCCCGGCGCGGAGTTCCCGGCCGCGGACCCGGAGACCGGCGAGCCGTACCGAGTACCGCGCCGTGGATGCGAACACCTACGAGCTGTGCGCGCGCTTCGCGCGCGGTTCGGCCGGCGAAACCCGGCGGAGCGCGGCCGGCTTCTGGGCGCACGCCGCCGGACGCCAGTGTTTCCGGCGCGAGGGGCGCCGGGTGCGTTGAGGAACGCATGACGGATGCGGAAGTGGCGATGACGGCGGCGGCCGAGGGGGCGGCAATCGTGCGCGGCCGCTTCGGCTCGGCGCTGGCGCGCACCGACAAAGGCGAAGGCGATTTCGCCACCGAGGCCGATTTCGAGTCCGAGCGTGCCATTCTTGCGCGGCTCCATCGCGAGCGCCCGGAGGACGGCATCGTGGCAGAAGAAAGCGGCGCGGGTGGGGCGCCCCACGGCGCACGGACATGGCTGGTCGACCCGCTCTGCGGAACGCTCAATTACGCGGCAGGCATGAGGGTGGCAGGCGTGAACGTGGCGCTCCGGATCGGCGGCTCGCTGGCGGCCGCGGCGGTGGCGGACCCCTTCAGCGACGAGATCTACTGGACCGACGGCGCGAAGGCGTTCGTCCGGCGCGGTGGCCGCGATGCGCCCCTCCTCCCCGACGCCGGCTCGACTCTCGTGGATCTGAACCTGGATCCGCCGTTCCCGAGCGCGCCCGATTTCCGCGCGGTCGATCTGGCCGGAGATCCCCGCTTCGCGGCGGCGTTCAGGCCGCGCGTGGTGTCGACCTCGATCGCGCTCACGTGGGTGGCCACCGGGCAGCGCGCCGCGTACATCACAGATGGAGACCTGCGCGGCAGCGTCCATTTCGCCGCCGGGCTCGCGATCTGCGCCGCGGCCGGCTGTGTGATGACCGATCTGCGCGGCGGCGCATGGGGCCGCGGGCCCGGCGGCCTGATCGCCGCCGCCGACGCGCCAACGCACGACGCCATCTCCGACCTGGTGAAGCAAAGGATGAACCGATGACGAGAACCCTCCTGCCCGTATTCGCGCTCTGCATCGCTTCGCTGGCGGCGCAGTCTTCGTCGCAGGCCGATCGGGACCTGCGAGGCGCGATCGATCTGCACATCTATACCGAGCCCGACAACATTCCCCGGTCGATCGACGCGCTGGAGGCGGCAAAGCTCGCGCGCGACCGCGGCATGCGCGCCATCGTGCTGAAGAACCATTACGAGTCGACGGCTGGACTGGCGTATCTCGCGCGGAAGCTGTACCCGGGTATCGAGGTCTTCGGCGGCATCGACATGGACCTGACCGTGGGCGGGCTCAACCCCGCGGCGGTGGAGCACATGACCGAGGTGAGCGGCGGCTTCGGCCGCTTCGTCTGGATGCCAACGAACGATTCGGAGGCCCAGGTGCGCGCCGGAAAGCAGGCACGCCCGTTCGTCAGGGTATCCGGCCAGGGCGGGCTCGTCCCCGAGGCCAGGGCCGTGATAGCCGCCGTCGCGAAGCACGACCTGATTCTGGGAAGCGGCAACGTCTCGGCTGACGAGGCACTGATGATCTTCCGCGAAGGTCGGCGGCAGGGCGTCAGGCGCATGATCGCCACGCACGGCATGGCGGCGCCGACGTTCCTCACGGTCGCCCAGGCGAGAGAGGCGGCGACGCTCGGCGCCTTCATCGAGATCGTGGGCGGCAATCTGGCCGGGCCGGATGCGCAGGCGAAGATCGATCGCTTCGCCAGCCAGATTCGCGGCGTCGGTCCCGCATCGGTGATCATGGCGTCCGACCTCGGCCAGAAGGGCAACGCTCTTCCTCCGGACGGCTTCGCCGTGTTCATCGACGCCATGCGGAAGAAGGGCTTCACCGATGAGGAGCTCGAGACGATGACGCGCCGGAATCCGGCGAGGCTCCTCGGGCTCGACTGAGGGGCGCCCGGGCGGGAGCGGTCGTCAGGCCGGCTTCAGCACGCACTTCACGCACTCGTCTTCCTTCCGGGCGAACAGCTCGAAAGCCGCCGGCGCCTCTTCGAGCGTCATCCGGTGCGTGATGATGAAGCTCGGATCGATCTGCCCCTGGCGGATGCGCTCGAGCAGGGGACGCATGTAGCGCTGCACGTGCGTCTGACCGGATCGGATCGTGAGCGCGCGATTCACGACGGCGCCCATCGGAAACTTGTCCACGAACCCGCCGTACACGCCCGCCACGGAGACCGTGCCGCCGCTGCGGCATGAGAGGATGGCCTGTCTCAGCGCCGCCGGACGATCGGTCTCGAGCCTCAGCGCGGTCTTCACGCGATCGTAGGCGCCCGTGAGACCGGGCGCGTGTCCTTCCATGCCCACCGCGTCGATGCAGGCGTCGGGCCCCCGGCCGGCGGTGAGCACGTCGAGCGCCTCGCGCACGTCCACCTGCTCGTAGTCGAGCGTATCCGACGCGCCCGCCCGCTCGCGCGCCATGCGGAGGCGGTAAGCAAATCGATCGATGGCGATCACGCGCTCCGCTCCGAGCAGGTACACGCTCGCGATGGCGAGCTGCCCGACCGGCCCGCACCCCCACACCGCCACGACGTCCCCAGGCTCGATGTTGCACGCCTCGGCCGCCATGTACCCGGTCGGGAAGATATCGGAGAGAAAGAGGACCTGCTCGTCGGAGAGCTCCTCGGGCACCTTGAGAGCGCCGAAGTCGGCGAACGGCACGCGCGCGAACTCGGCCTGGCCGCCGGCGAAGCCGCCGAGCATGTGCGAGTAGCCGTAGATGCCGCAGGGCGAGTAGCCCCAGAGCTTCTCGGCCATCCAGGCGTTGGGATTGGAGTTCTCGCAGAGCGAGTACATCTCGCGCTCGCACTGCGCGCATCTCCCGCAGGCGATCGGGAACGGGACCACGACCCGGTCGCCCGCGGCGAGGTTCTTCACGCCCGCGCCGACCTCGACCACCTCGCCCATGAACTCGTGCCCGAGGATGTCGCCCCGCTTCATCGTGGGGATGAAGCCGTGATACAGGTGCAGGTCCGAGCCGCACACGGCCGTGCTCGTGATGCGGACGATGGCGTCGCGGCTGTTGAGGATGGCCGGTTCCGGCACGTCTTCGACGCGCAGAACCCTGGCGCCGTACCAGCAGTTCGCCCTCATGGATGCACCCCCGACAGCTCCTGCACGGTGTTCGGCTCGGCGGCCGGCCGGGCGGCGTGCCACATCGACGGGCCGGTCGACACCATCACCTCTCCCGTCTCCACCCACTGTTTGAAGCGGCGGAGCTCCTCGCGTTCGCCCCCGCGTCCGCTCCCCTGCACCCAGACCTCGGTGCCGCGCGCGCCGGGCGCGCGCTTCAGGCGTACCTCGGGGCTGCCGCGGAGGCGGGTCTGTCCCGACGCGCACCACTCGGCCCAGGCGTCCTCGACCCTCTCGTGGGGCGCGTTGATCGTCATGGCCTGCTTCCCGTCTACGAAAGCGGTATTCTCCGACTCCACGCCGCGGGTCTGCAGCCGCCGCGCGCCGGCCACATCGAGTGCCGCGATACCGAGCACCGCCCCGGCACTGAGCAGGCGCCGCCGGCGAGCCCAGCCGGCGGCGCGCTGAAGGGCGGCGAGATCGATCGCATCCCCGGCCACCCGGGCCCAGAGGAACGCTGGCTCGCCCGGGCGGGCGAGAATCGCCAGACCGCTCACGACCTCCCGCATGCCGAAGAGGCGCAGCGCGGTGCGCGCGTTGGACCCGACGCCAATCGCCCGTGCGATGCTGCGCGGCGCCATCAGCTCGGCTGCGCCCAGTGCGATGCCGAAGCAGCCAAGAGCTCTGGCCAGCAATCGAGCCTGGTTGATGTCGTACCGATTTTCTGGGTCATTGGAAGATCCTGGTGCAGTACGGGAAGAATGGTCTGCCATTGCCAGTGCAAGCTGTGAGCCGTCTGACGTGCACGATGCCGCACCGCGCTCGGGCAATTGAGTGTTCGGATCGTAGTCAGACGGCGGCCGGCCTTGTTCATACCCGAGCGATCCGCCCGCGGCGCGAATCACGAGGGTGCTAAGATTCCGTCTTTGCGAGACGGCGTCCGGGGCCAGGCCGTCAGACGCGGCACGGTGCGGATCGAGGAGGTGGACGATGCGAAGAGCGATGCTCGTGGTTGGAGCGGCTTTGCTTGCCTGTGTGTTCACCGGAGGAGTGCGCGCGCAGGGCCGCGGACAGGGGGCTGCCGCGCTGCCAGACGGGCCCGGAAAGGATCTCGTGGCGGCGAAGTGCTCGAGCTGCCACGGCCTCAACCTGATCGCGGGCTCATGGGGCAATACACGCCAGGGATGGGAGGCGCTGTTCGGCTCGATGGTGAGCCTGCCCAGGGATCAGGCCGACACCATTGCGGCATACCTCGCGACGGCCTTCCCGGAAAAGCCGGCCCCCGAGGCGGTGGTCATGCCGGGGCCGGCGCGCGTGTCGTTCAAGGAATGGGTGGTGCCCTCGCTCGGCTCCCGTCCGCACGATCCGCTGGCCGCCTCCGACGGATCCATCTGGTGGACCGGGATGTTCGCGAACGTGCTCGGGCGGCTCGACCCCGCCACGGGTCAGATGAAGGAGTTTCCGCTGAAGACCGCGCGCTCGGGGCCGCATGGGCTGACCGAAGACAAGGCCGGCAATATCTGGTTCACCGCGAACCAGAGCACGTACGTCGGCAAGCTGGATCCCCGGACGGGCGAGGTGATCGAATATCAGCTGCCGGCCGGCGTACGCGGCCCGCACACGCCGATTTTCGATCAGAAGGGGCGGCTCTTCTTCACGCTGCAGTCGGGGCACGTCGGCCGGCTGATTCCTGCGACCGGGGAGATCGAGGTCGCCGCCACTCCGAGCGCGAATACCTACCCGTACGGTATCCAGGTCAATTCCAAAGGCGTGCCCTGGTTACGTCGACTTCCGTGGGAACCGAATCGGGAGCGTCGATCCCGAGACGCTGCAAATCAAGGAATACCGGCTGCCGAGTCCAGACGCGCGGCCGCGGCGGATCGCGATCGGCCCGGACGACGTCATCTGGTATTCGGATTTCGCGCGCGGCTATCTGGGGCGGTTCGACCCGGGCACGGGACACGTGACCGAATGGCCGTCGCCGAGCGGGCGCGAGTCGCAGCCCTACGGCATCGCGTACACGCACGGCGCCATCTGGTACAGCGAGTCGTCGGTCCGGCCCAACACGCTGGTGCGGTTCGATCCGCGCACCGAGAAGTTCCAGACCTGGATCATTCCCGCCGGCGGCGGCGTCGTGCGCAACATGATGCCGACGCGCACGGGCGATCTGGCGCTGGCCGAAAGCGGGATCAACCGCGTCGCGCTCGTCACGATCGAGAGCGGAGGTCCGGAGGACCGCTAGCTGGTGTGACATCTCACATGTGAGGACACATGATTCTGACCACGCCAGAGCTGATCGGATCCCTGCAGAACGAAGTGCGCATCCTGCTCCACCTCGCCGAGAAGATCGACCCGACGAAGCTGGACTATCGTCCCTCGCCGAAGCAGCGCAGCACGATCGAGCTGCTCCAGTACCTCACGGTGATGGGCCCCGCGCTCGTGCGCGCCGCCAAGGATCGCGGCTTCGATCCCGCCCGGTGGGAGGCCGATCTGAAGGCGGCGGCCGCCCGCGATTTCGATCAGACGCTCGAGGCGCTGGCCGGACAGTCTCAGACGTACGCGGAGCTGCTCTCGGACATGTCCGACCCGGACTTCCGCGTGGAGGTGGAGATCTTCGGGCGCCGGAGCTCTCGCGGCGCGTTTCTGGTCAACAGCGTGCTCTGCGGCTGCGCGGCCTACCGCACGCAGATCTTCCTTTACCTGAAGGGGTGCGGCCGGGAGGAGCTCAATACGATGAACCTGTGGGCGGGCATGGATCCGGCCCCTCCGCCGCCGGCGCCCGCCATGGCCCGGTAGCCGCGGCGGTTCCGGGGATTGCGAATGAGGCCGCGCCGGGCTTCGCGCTGGTCGATGCTGATGCTGGCGCTGTGCGCGTCGGCCCCGCGCGCGGCGCCGGACGCCAGGATCGTGGACTCGGAATTCGTCTTCGAGACGGCGCCGTTCGCGAGCGCGCACGCCTCGACAATCGTGGAGACGCCACAGGGACTTGTCGCGGCCTGGTTCGGGGGCACGCGGGAAGGCGCGCCCGACGTGGGCATCTGGCTCTCGCGCCGGATCCAGGGCCGGTGGACGCCGCCGGTCGAGGTGGCCGATGGCGTCCAGCCCGACGGCGGCCGCTTTCCGACGTGGAATCCCGTGCTGTTCGCGACCGAGCCGGGCGTCCTCACCCTGTTCTACAAGGTGGGCCCGAGCCCGCGCGGCTGGTGGGGCATGGCACGCGCGTCACGCGATAACGGGGGCACCTGGAGCCCGGCACGCCGGCTGCCCGAGGGCATTCTCGGGCCAATCAAGAACAAACCGGTGCGGCTGGCTGATGGCCGCATCCTCGCCCCGAGCAGCACCGAATCGGCCGGCACACCGAGCCGGTGGCGGGTGCATTTCGAAATCACGCCGGACGCCGGACGCACGTGGACGAGGGTGAGCCCCGCAGCGCCCGCGGCCGGCGACACGCAGATTGATGCGATTCAGCCGAGCGTTCTGAGCCACGCCGACGGCCGCCTGCAGGCGCTCGGCCGCACGCGCTCGGGCCGCCTCTTCGAGACCTGGTCGCACGACGGCGGGAACAGCTGGACGCCGCTGGCGCTGACCGACCTTCGAAATCCCAACTCGGGCATCGACGCCGTCACGCTTCGTGATGGCCGGCAGCTGCTCGTGTACAACGATACGACGAGCGGACGCACGCCGTTGAACGTGGCGATCTCGAACGATGGCATGCGGTGGGAGCAGGCGCTCGCGCTCGAGTCGGCGGCAGGCGAGTATTCGTACCCGGCCGTCATCCAGACCGCGGACGGCCGCGTGCACGTCACCTACACATGGAGACGCGAGCGCATCAAGCATGTGACGATCGCGCTGGCGGAGATCGCCGCCCGGTGAGGCGCCCGTCCGTTCAGACGGAGGCCGACTGCCGATCGCGGCCGTGCGAGGCCGCATGCTCGCGCAGCTTGTCCGCAATGGCTGCACGCAGTTCGTCTTCGGTCTGTTCCCGGAGCACGCCGAGCAGGACGGTGCAGGGATCCTGCCGGCAGCCCTTGATGGTGAGGATGATTTCGGCGTAACGGCCTTCCCCCTGTCCGGTGGTCACGGCGACCACTTCGAACGGCTCGTGTTCGGCGCGGATGACGTCGGCCGCGATTCTGCCAATCGTCTGAAGGTCGGTTCGCACGCGCACCAGCAGTGCAAGCGTCGTGCCCGCCCTGGAGGGTCCTGCGGCGCTCCTGTGACTCCAGAACAGGCAGATCGAGACACGCAGATTGCGAAGGAGATCGAGATGGCGACAGTGCCCCTGGTCCGGTACCGAGGATGCGTCCCCGGAGGTGAAGGCGGTGTTCGACGACATCAAGCGCGCGCGCAACGTGGAGGACGTGAACAACTTCTGGAAGGCGCTCGCGAACCATCCGGAGACCCTCCGGCGCACCTGGGAGACGGTGCGCGAGGTGATGACCCCCGGTGCGCTCGACGAGCTCACCAAGGAGATCATCTACGTCGCGGTGTCGGTGGCGAACAACTGCGGGTCCTGCATCCATTCGCACACGGCGTCCGCGTTCAAGAAAGGGCTCACGCGGCCGCAATACGAAGAGCTGCTCGCCGTGGTGGCGACGGCGCACACGACCAATGCGCTGGCGAACGGGATGAAGATTCCGGTGGACGCGCAGTTTCTCGCCCCGTAGCGCGCGCGGGCGCGCGCGCACCGAATACGGCTTGACCCTCGTCAGGCCGCGTGCCACAGTTTCTGAAACTCATGAAGAATCCGAGGCTCGTCCGCTGGCTCCTGCTGCCGGCCGCCGCGTGCGCCGTGACGTGGGCGGCGCGATCGCGTCCGGCCGCCCAGACGCCGCCCTTCGATCTCGTCGTGCAGGGAGGCCGCATCGTCGACGGCACCGGCAATCCGTGGTTCACCGCCGATGTGGCGATTCGAGGGGACACGATTGCCGCGATCGCCCCTCACATCGAGGCAGGCGGCGCCAGAACGATCGCCGCCTCCGGCCTGGTTGTGTCGCCAGGCTTCATCGACGTGCACTCGCATTCCGAGGACGCCAAGCAGGGGCTGGCCGCCAATCCCAGGGCCGAGAACAACGTGCGGCAGGGAGTGACGACGGTGTTCGCCAATCCGGACGGATTCGGCGACGTCCCGATCGAGCCGCTGCTGGATCGCGTCGCTGCCGCGAAGCCGACGATCAACCTGGGGGCGTGGATCGGCCACGGCAGCGTGCGCGCCAAGGTGATGGGCGACGCGAATCGCCCGGCCACGCCGGCCGAGCTCGACGAGATGCGGGCGCTGGTGCGCCAGGGGATGGAGCAGGGCGCCTTCGGCCTGAGCACCGGCCTGTTCTACGTGCCGGGCAACTACGCGCCGCTCGACGAGGTCATCGATCTCGCGCACGAAGCGGGGCGGTACGGCGGCGTGCATCAGTCGCATATGCGCGACGAGGCGTCGCACGTGCTCGAGAGCGTGCAGGAGACGATCGCGATCGGCGAGCGCGGGCAGCTGCCGACCCAGATCACGCATCACAAGATCATCGGACCCGCATACTGGGGCCGCAGCGTCGATACGCTGAAGCTCGTGGACGAGGCGCGCGCACGCGGCGTGGACGTGACGATCGATCAGTATCCGTACACGGCGTCGAGCACGACGATCGAAGCGGCGCTCATCCCGCAGTGGGCGCGCGCCGACGGACGCGCGAAGATGCTGGCGCGTCTCGACGACCCCTCGACGGCGGAGCGGGTGCGGGCGGAGATGATCGACATCCTCAAGAACGAGCGCGGCGGAGGCGACCCGAAGAACGTCGTGCTCTCGTTCTGCGAATTCGATCACACGCTCGACGGCAAGAGCCTGGCCGATCTGCTCCGCGAGCGCGGGCAGCCGGTCACCTTCGGCACGGCCACGACGGTGGTCATCGATCTGGTGCGGAAGGGCGGCTGCTGGGGTGTGTTCCACGCCGCGAGCGAAGAGGATCTCGTGCGGGTGATGCGCCATCCCGCCACGATGATCGCCTCGGACGCGGCGCCCGGCGAGCCGATCATGGGAATCGGCGCGCCCCATCCCCGGGCGTACGGCACCTTCGCGCGCGTGCTCGGGGTGTACGTGCGCGAGCAGCACGTCCTGTCGCTCGAGGAGGCCATTCGCAAGATGACGTCGGCCCCGGCGGCGCGCATGCGGCTCTTCGACCGGGGCATCCTGCGGCCCGGCATGAGGGCCGACATCGTGGGATTCGATCCCGCGGCCATCAAGGACACCGCAACCTTCGAGCGCCCGCATCAATACGCCACGGGCGTGCACGTGGTGATCGTGAACGGGCAGGTGGCGCTCGAGGGGGGGCAGCTCACCGACGCGCGTCCCGGCCGCGTGCTGCGCGGGCCGGGGTACCGGCCTACGGCGCGTCAGGCTCGCTGATCGGCCGGATCCAGATATTCCGGAATCGCACCGGATTGCCGTGGTCCTGGAGTGCGATGGGGCCGCGGGCCATGTCCGGCGCGTAGGGCAGCACGCTCCGGTGCCGGGTCGGTCCCCAGAACGCCCTCCCGTTCTGCACCAGGACTCCGTTGTGCAGCACCGTGACCAGGGCCGGCTGCTCGAGACCCGAGTCGGCGCGGAAACGGGGTGCGGTGAACGCGATGTCGTAGGTCTGCCACTCGCCGGGACGGCGCGAGGCGTTCACGAGCGGCGGGTACTGCCCGTACATGGCGGCCGCCTGGCCGTCGGCGTATGTCGGGTTCTCGAAGCTGTCCAGAATCTGGATCTCGAACTTCCCGAGCAGGAAGACGCCGCTGTTGCCGCGCTCCTGGCTGTGTCCCGCCACCTCGGCCGGCGTGACGAACTCGACGTGCAGCTGGAAGTCGGTGAACTCCCGGCGGGTGCGCAGGACGCCTCTGCCGACCTGGAGGACGCCGCCGGTCAGAGACCACGTGACCGGGCCGCCGCCGTCCATCTGCCACGCGCCGAGATCGGCGGCGGCGCCGATCAGCACGATCGCATCCTGCGGCGGCGGCGAGGGGGCCAAAGGCGCCGCACCGGGTTCGACGACCGGCGGACGCGGACGGCGGCTGTCGTGCACCCGCCATCTGCCGTTCGGCTGCATCGGCGTGTCGTCGTAGCCGAGCACGCCCTGCTGCCCGAAGGCGGCCGCACCCGCCGCGAGGAGCAGCGCGCCCTGCATCGCGACGATCATTCCTGCCCGCATGCGTCGTAGCATAACTGGTGCGGAGGCTGGCTCGAGAATGATTCGCACGAAATCGGTCTGGAGTCCCATCGACCAGAAGAAGGACGGGCTGAGGGTTCTGGCCGCGCGATTCCGCGGCCGCGGACTGCCGGCCGGCCGCTACGATGTGTGGATGCCCTCGCTCGGGCCGAGCGAGACGCTGCTGCGGAGGCTGCAGGCCGGCCGGAATCTCGTGGCCCGCGTTCATCCGTGAGTACCGGCGCGAGCTCTTCATGAACGGTCCTGTGGACGCCCGCAGCAGATCGATCAAGAACCACGGTCAGAAGTTCACGCTGCGGCTGTTGAAGGCCCTGGCGAACGGACGTCCCGTGACCGTGATGTGCCACTGCGCCGAGGACGAGCGGCGCTGCCACAGACACGAGCTCGCGAGGCTGATCGGCCGCACCTGATCCGGCGCGCCTCGCCTCCAGGCTACTCCCCGACGATCTGGACGATCACCTCCCGTGTGCGGGCGCTCGTATCGAGTTCGATCAGCGCGATCTGCTGCCAGGTGCCGAGCAGGAGTCTGGCGTTCTCGAAGGGCACCGTGACCGACGGGCCGAGCAGTGCCGCCCGGACGTGACTCGATCCATTGTCGTCGCCCCAGCGGAGGTGATGGCGGTATTCCGCCGCCCGTGGTGCGATCTGCTCGAAGCTCTCCGCCAGATCGTGCACCACCCCCGGCTCGAACTCGAGCGTCGTCACTCCCGCTGTCGAGCCCACGACGAACACGGTGACGATGCCGGCGCGCGCACCCGAGTTGGTGACGGCACGCGCGACAGCCGGCGTGAGATCGCGGGCATCGCCCTGGCCCGTGGTCGCGATCGTTTCGCGATGCGTGGCGACCACGCCCTCAGGCCGTCGCCGCACGCGCGGTGGGCGAGACCGTCACCGGGTGATACGCCAGGCCGATTGCTGCGCCGACGAGGAGGAACTCGAAGAACGATGCGACGGAGGCCAGCAGTGCGAGCCGGGTCGGGACGTTGAACGAGGCCAGGATGCTGACCGAGACGCATCCGACCATGAAGAGCGAGACGACGAAGCCGAATCGAAGCCCCTCGCCGATCCCGCTGCCACCCTCGTAGCCTTTCGCATAGATGAAGGTGAGCGCGGCGATCCCCAGCAGGCTTCCCGCGAACATCAGCGGCATGTACACGCCCATCGCAGACTCCGGACGGAACACCGCCGGATACTTCGCGAACTCGCCGCCGAGGAGCATCATCCAGACGACCACGCCGTAGATGCTGTCCACGATCCACGCAACGACCGCCGCCAGCGCGATTCGCTTGTAGTCCATCGGATCCTCCTCGCGAAGAAGACCAGCGAGCGTCGCGTGACTATACTCCGCTGTGTATGCCCGTCAAGTGGAGCGAGTCATGAAGCTCGGCCCGCTGCTGCGTGCCCATGCATTCCTGAAAGTGGAGCGGCCACCAGAGCTCTGGGAGGCCGACACCGAGGATGTCCGCTTCGTGCCGCTGCTCGGGGAGATGATCGCCGCGTCCCTCGCCGGCGGGGTCGAGCTCGCCGACCTCACGCTGAATGTCGCCAATATCGTCGTCGAAGCCGCGGACGCGGATGCGGAAGAGGAGGGGATCGGGCCCGCGGCTGCCTGCGGGTGAGTTCGTCGGCGTGACGATCCGGAGCCGCGCGGACCTCGGTCCCGACGCTCGCTGGGGGCCGGGGATGGCCCCGGCGGACGGCGGGCTGCTGGCGCGCCTCGAGCCGAACCTGGAGGGCGCCGGGGCGCGGTTCGCGTACGTCCGCCGGCTGCCGCCGGGGGGCAGTATGACCGTCTTCTTCGCCCGGCTCGGGACGGGTGCGGATCCGCCGCATCTCGGTACCCTCACCGAGTGGCTGCAGGCGTCGCGCGGGGTCCGTGCCCGGGCGGTCGACGCGGCGGTGGATCGCATCCGCGAGATGGACGGCCGGATTCAGGCGTGGGTGGAGGTGCGGCCGCAGCCTGGGGGTGACGGCCCGCTGGGTGGCGTGCCTTTCGGCGTGAAGGAGATCGTCGAGACTGCCGGGCTGGCCACTGGCTATGGATCGCCGCTCTACAGCGGCCGCGTTGGTGCTGCCGATGCCGCGATTGTCCATGTTCTGCGGGAGACGGGCGCGGTGCTGCTCGGCAAGACGCGCAGCGCCGCCTTCGCGTACATCACGCCGTCGACGACGCGCAATCCCCGCGACCTGCGGCATACGCCCGGCGGGAGCTCGAGCGGATCGGCGGCGGCCGTGGCGGCGGATATGGTGCCGTTCGCGATCGGTACGCAGACGAGAGGTTCTGTGCTCAGGCCGGCGTCCTATTGTGGCGTCACCGGGTTCAAGCCGACTTTCGGGCTGCTGCCGATGGAGGGGGTGATGCCGTTCGCGCCGTCTCTCGACACGCTGGGCTTCTTCACGCATACACCCTCGGACATGGTGGCGCTCTGGGCGGCGCTGGGGCGCGGCGGCGGAGACGCGGGTGAGTGTTCGGTGGGTGTGCCCGACGCGCTCCCGAACGTGCAGCCGGTCATGGCGGCGGCGTTTCGCGAGACGATCGATCGCATCCGGCGCGGCGGCATCGAGGTGCGTGTGCACGCGGGGTTGGCGGAGATGCTCGTGAGACTGGACGAGGCCTCGAACACGGTGATGTTCTACGAGGCGGCGCGGGAGCACGAGCCGCGGTTCCGCGATTTTGGCGCGCGGCTCGGGGATCTGGCGGTGCTGGTGCGCGAGGGGCTGCAGATGCCAGCGCAGCGATGCGAAACCGCGCTGGCATTCATCGAGGAATGCCGGTCGCGGGTCGCCGAGCTGTTTCGTGTCACGGCGGTGATCGCGACGCCGGCGGCCACCGGTCCTGCCCCGCTCGGCCTGACGTCGACGGGGGATGCGAGCATGAACGCGCCCTGGACCGCGCTCGGTACTCCGGCGATTGCGTTCCCGATGCCGGTGGAGGACGGGCTGCCGCTCGGGCTGCAGCTGACCGCCGAACGCGGGGCCGATCTCCACCTGCTGGCTGCGGCTGTGCGGGTCGACGGGGTCTGACCCCTCGACTTACGATTTTCGTACCTCGAGGGGTCAGACCCCTGCCTGACTCGGCCGCTATCCACCCCGTCGGGGATGGCGACGTCGAACACCACCTCTCCCCACGTGCGGCCGCCATCGCTCGATACACGGTGATCGAGGAGCTGGTTGTAGCGCGTCCCCCCTCGTCGATGGTGCTCAGGAATCGCCAGCTTCGTCCGCCGTCGCTGCTGTAGTGCAGCGCAATCGCCGACTTCGTCTGGTCGGCGCCTTCCGCCATGCCCGCCGTCAGTACCGTACCCGCGGGGAAGTCGCCCATTCGGCGGGGCAGCTCGTACAACGCAGGCTGTCCTCGAAGTCCGGTGACCTCGGCATAGAACTGCCACGTCTCCCCGTTATCGGTGCTGCGATAGATGGGAAGCGCCCCGCGCCGGCTGAAAGTCGCGAGCAACTGACCCTTGCCGGGGCCGTACTGCAGCAGCTGAATCACGCGTGGATAGCTGGCGCCGAGCGATGGATCGCTCTCGATCGTTCTGACGGTGTAGCTCGATACCGTCGACACGGGGGCGCCTGGCTGCGTAGGAGCGGCGCCGCGCCCCGCCGCCGCGGGGGCTGCAGGCGATGTGGTCTGCGCGCCGACGGCCGGACGCGCGACGAGCGCAGCGACCCCAAAAAACGACCCCAATGACGAGCGCCGACAGACCAAAGACCGTGGCGGGACCGCAGGGGATCGTCGCTCTCATCGGTGGCCACCTCTCGATTGTGCTGCCCCCTGAGCCGACTATACACCTCGCATTCCCATGCCGCGGCCAACCCTGTCCGCCGCACGGCCGTGTTCGTGCAGCGTCAGTTCCGGCCGAAGGCGGACAGGGCTGGCCGCGGCGTTCGTAGACCGCGTAGCGCTTGACGCGCGCGGGCTGCGGACATACCTTACCTGCGATCCACAGCAATGGCAGACCAATCGCGCCCTGTCGATCGGCGTTCGTTCGTGAAGCGCGCGGCTGCTGCCGGCGTGGCGATCACCGCGGGCGGCGCCCTGCCGCTCGCGACCGCCGCGCAGTCTCCCGTAGCGTCGCCTCAGGATCCCCAGCCGGTCGAGGCGACGGTGCTCACCGAGACCTCCTGCGGATCCGACTTCATGGTCGACGTCATCAAGTCTCTCGGCGTCCCCTACATCTGCGGGAATCCCGGATCGAGCTTCCGCGGGCTGCACGAATCGCTGGTGAACTACGGCGGCAATGCCGATCCGGAATTCCTGACCTGCCTGCACGAGGAATCGGCCGTCGCCATGGCGCACGGCTACTGCAAGATCGAGGGCAAGCCGCTCATCGTGCTGGCGCATGGCACCGTCGGACTGCAGCACGCGTCGATGGCGATCTACAACGCTTTCTGCGACCGCGTGCCGGTGTACGTGGTGCTCGGCAACACCCTCGACGCCACCAAGCGTTTTCCTGGCGTGGAGTGGGTGCACAGCGTCCAGGACGCCGCCGCGATGGTGCGCGATTTCGTGAAGTGGGACGACACGCCCGTCTCGCTCGAGCACTTCGCCGAGTCGGCTGCGCGCGCGTACAAGATCGCCACCACGCCGCCGATGGGGCCCGTCGTGCTCGTGGCGGACGCGGAGCTGCAGGAGCGGCCGATTCCCGGAGGGCCGCCGCCGCGGGTTTCCAGGCTGACGCCGGCGTCGCCGCCGCAGGCCGAATCGGGCGGCATCGCCGAGCTGGCCCGGCTGCTGGTCGGCGCCACCCATCCGCTGTTCGTTGCCGATCGTGCGGCCAGGACTCCGGCGGGGCTGGCGCAGCTCGTCGAGCTCGCCGAGCTGCTCCAGGCTCCGGTGGTCAGCACGCTGCCGAACACGATGCCCCCGATCGGCGCGGGACGGCTCAACTTTCCATCGCGTCATCCGCTCAACCACACGCTCCGAAGCGCTGCCGTGATCGGCCAGGCCGATGTGATCGTCGGCCTCGAGATCGCCAACATCTTCGGCGTCACCCACATGTTTCTGGATCAGGTCGAGCGGACCTCCCGTCCCGCCACCAGGGAAGGCGCGAAGGTGGCGACGATCTCCGCCGGTGATCTGAACATCAAGTCGAACTATCAGGATTTTCAGCGCTATGCGGAGGTCGATCTGGCGCTCGCTGGCGATGCGGAGGCGACGCTGCCGGCGCTCACCGAAGCCGTCCGCCGGCTCGTCACCCCCGAACGGAGCCGCGTGTTCCAGCAGCGCGGCGCAGAGCTGGCCGAGGCGAGCCGCGCCGGCCGCGAGCGCGCGCGTGTGGACGCGACGTACGCCTGGGATGCCGTCCCGATCAGCACCGCCCGGCTCGCCGCCGAAGTGTGGTCGCAAATTCGCACTGAAGACTGGTCGCTCGTGAACGGCGCGCTGAGCGGCTGGCCGATGCGGCTGTGGAATTTCGAGAGGCATTATCAGTACGCCGGCGTGTCGGGAGGATCCGGCATCGGCTACGGCGCCCCGGCTGCGGTCGGCGCGGCGCTCGCCAACCGCAGGCACGGCCGCCTCTCGATCAGCCTGCAGAACGACGGCGACTTGCTGTACGCGCCCGGCGTGCTGTGGACAGCGGCGCATCACAGGATTCCGCTGCTGTTCGTCGTGAACAACAACCGGGCCTACCACGAAGAGGTGATGCACCTGCAGCGAATGGCGTCGCGGAGGCAGCGGGGCACGGGGCGCGCGCACATCGGCACCGCCATCGACGATCCCGCGATCAACTTCGCCAGGCTCGCGCAGGGTATGGGCGTGCACGCCGAAGGTCCGATCACCGAGCCAGGAAATCTTGCCCGAGCGCTCGCCCGGGCCATCGCCGTCGTCAAGAGCGGCGCGCCGGCGCTGGTGGACGTCGTGACGCAGCCGCGATAGCGGGTGAGTGCAGATGAGGCTGAAGCACCGTCTGGCGTGGGCGCTTGCAGCCGGCGTGAGCCTCGCCGCGCTTCCGATTCTCGCCGAGCCGCGGCAGCCGCCCGGGCCCGTCACGGCGGCTGCAGCCGTCCCGGACGGCCGCGCTCTGCTGATCGAGCATGGGTGTTCGCAGTGCCACGGTCTCGAGGGGCAGGGGGCGCCGATGAGCGGGCCGCGGATCGGCCCGAATCCGATCGCCCTCGCCGCATTCATCCGGTATATCCGCGCGCCTCGCGGTCAGATGCCGCCGTACACGGTAAAGGTCATGTCGGACAGCGACGTGGCGGCCGTGCATCGTTATCTGGCGTCACGGCGTGGGCCCGCCCCGCAGACGCTGCTGCCGCCCGACTGATGCGCAACGCGACACGGTCTCACGCCGCTCTCATGGTGGTCGCTGCGCTGGTCGCGATAGCGCCGGTGCGCGCCGCCCCGCAGCCGGCGCCGCCGGATCTCTCGCGGTTGATGGAGCGGGCGCGAATCGAGGGCCCGGCGTCGGCCTGGTGCCGCGGCCTGTTCGCGCCCGGCCGCCCTGCCGGATATGCGGTGGCGGTGTCGGGCCCGACCGGTGGACGGTACCTGGCCCTGGATTCCATCCTTGGCGCAATCGACCTCGCGACATTCACCGGTGCGCCCGATCTTGCCTGCTACAGCGCCGCAGAGGCCGCGGACCTGAACCGCGCGCTGCAGCGCTCGGAAACGGTGCAGGGCCGACTCGCGCCGAGATGGCCGACGGGGGTCGTCTGCGGCTTCGTCGAGCCGACGAGAGCCGTCTGCTGGCAATACTCCGCCCGCTCGCACGCATTCGTGGAGGTGGGCGGCTGGACCACGTGACGATCAACAGAAGGCGAGGTGCCGCATGCGGCAGACGATGTTCGTGGCGGTGTTCATGGGGGTGCTGTTGTGTCTGGCAACCACGGTGGCGCAGAGCCCTGCCGCCGGCACGCTCACGCTCAAGCCCATTGCGCCGGCGTCGGGCACCGGCGTGAGCAACGCGTCGCTGCTGGATCGCCCGGAAGTCCGCGTGCTGCGCGTCGACATCGCGCCGGGCGGCGTACGCAACGTCCACACGCATGACGACACCGAGTTCCACCTGTTCATTCCCGTCGCGGGCACGCCGGAATTCCAGGCCGAGCCCGGGCCGGCAGTGGCTCTGGCCCCCTGGCAGGCGCAGTTCGTGAAGGGAGGAACGCGGCACGGCTTCACGAACCCGGGCCCGACCACCGCGACGGTGATCGAGGTGTTCGTCCGCAAGCAGTGATGGAGGCGCGTGCGGCGTGAAGCGACCAACGCTGCTCGCGATCGTGTGCGGGTTCCTCGCGCTGCTGTCGCGAAGTCCGGCGGCGAAGTCGGATCGGCCGCCGGCCGGGTTCATCCCTGCCTCCGACGGCGTGCAGCTCTACTACCAGGTCGACGGCGAGGGTGGCGACCCGATCGTCGTGCTGCACGGCGGCCCCGGCTTGAGCATGGCCTACCTCGAACCCGACCTCGCCTTTCTTGCGGGTTCGCGACGGAGATTGATCTTCTACGACCAGAGGGGCTCGGGCCGGTCGACCGTGACGGCGGACCCCATGCTCATCAATGTCGGCAGGCATGTCGAGGATCTGGAAATGGTCCGGCGGTTCTTCGATCTGGGCCGGATGATCCTGGTCGGCCATTCCTGGGGCGCCGGGCTCGCCGTGCACTACGCGGCCCGGTATCCGGAACACGTGGCGCGTCTGCTGCTCGTCTCGCCCATTCCGCCCCGCTCGTCGCCTTACATGATCGAGTTCGGGCGCAACCTGCGGAAATGGATGAACGAGGAGCTGCGTGCCGACCTCGATGCGGCGGCGGCTGCAAGAGAAGGCGCGGAGGATCCGCTCGCGGCCTGCCGGGCGTATTGGGCGATCTTCATCAGGGGCTATCTCGCCGATCCCGATCACCCGCCGCCGCTCGGCGGCGACGTCTGCGGCGATCCGGCCGAGGCGGTGCGCAATCAGGAGACGGTGCTCTCGCTCACGATGAGCCCGCTGGGTGACTACGACTGGCGGCCGCTCGCGAGATCGATCAAGGCGCGGACCCTCGTGATCCACGGCGAGCGCGATCCGATACCGATGCAGGCTGCGGTCGAGTGGACCGTCGCGTTCGATCGTGCGCGGCTGCTGGCGGTGCCCGACAGCGGCCATTTCCCGTTTGCCGAACAGCCGTCGCGGTTCTTCGATGCCGCCGACCGGTTTCTTCGCGGCCACTGGCCCGACGGATCGGAGCCGGGCCGGCGCCTGGGGCACCGCGGCGCGCCGTGACTCCCGCTGCGATCGTCGTCAACGGCTTTCCCGCGTGGGTGCTGATTGCCAGCCTGCTGGCGCTCGTCCGTCCGGGCTGGTTCACCTGGTTCAGCGGCGGACTGATCACCGCCGGTCTGGGCGTGATCATGCTCGGGATGGGCGTGACGCTCGAATGGGACGACTTCCGGCGCGTCGCCAGGCGGCCGCATCTCGTTGCGGCAGGTGTGTCGCTCCAGTACCTGGTGATGCCGCTGCTCGGCTGGTCCATCGCACGGGCGCTCGATCTGCCAGCGCCGTTTGCGGTGGGGTTGATCCTCGTCTCGTGCTGCCCCGGCGGCACGGCCTCCAACGTCATCTCGTATCTCGCGCGCGTGGATGTACCGCTGTCGGTGACAATGACGGCGGTCTCGACCGTGCTGGCGGTTGCGGCGACTCCGCTGCTGACGGGGCTGCTCGCCAGCAGCCGGATTCGCGTGCCGGCCGGGGGACTCTTCCTCAGCACGGTCGAGGTGGTGGTGCTCCCGATCGCGGTAGGGCTCGCGCTCCGGCGCTTCGCGCCGCGGCTGACACGCTCTCTGCAGCCGGCGGCGCCGGTGGCCGCGGTGGTGATGATCACGCTGATTGTCGCCTCGATCATCGGCAGCGGCCGCGAATCGATCCTCGAGTCGGGCCTCATGCTGGCGCTTGCGGTGTTTCTGCTGCACGCCGGAGGCTTCGCCCTCGGCTACCTGTGCGCGCGTCTTCTCGGCGCAGAAGAGGTATCGGCGAAGACGATCTCGATCGAAGTCGGCATGCAGAACTCGGGGCTGGGCGTAGTGCTGGCGCGACAGAACTTTGCCAGCCCGCTGGTGGCGATTCCCAGCGCGATTTCGAGTCTCTTCCATTCGGTGCTCGCCAGCGCGCTTGTGGGAGTGTGGCGGCACGCCGGCCGGAGCGGCGCGGCCGCGCGGAAGCTCGACCGCGCCAAGGGCGTTCGACGGCGGTGATGCAGTGGCCGTGCGATCCGCTTACACTGGTGGCGTGTCGACGGCGTGCGCTCGGCGCTCGTGATCCAGGCGATCCTCGAGATGGAACCCGGCAGCGTCTCTCTGCTCGCAGACTGGGAAAGCTTTGCGGTGATCGTCGGCTCCTCGGCCGCCGTCCTGCTCGGACTCCAGTTCGTCGTCATGACGCTGGTGGCCGCGACGGAGAATCGCCGGTCGAGCCGAGACATCGACGCGTGGGGAACCCCGACCGTCGTGCACTTCTGTGCGGTGCTCGCCGTAGCTGCCATCCTGAGCGCACCCTGGTCGCGGCTGGCGAGCGTCGGGGCGGCACTCGGCACCTGCGGGCTCGTCGGAGAGGTGTACGCGTTCATCACGATTCGCCGGGCGCTGGGACCGACCGACTATCGTCCGGCGGCTGAAGACTGGATCTGGCACGGAGTGCTGCCCGCCGTCGGCTACGCGCTCGTTCTGGCGGGATCGGTCCTGCTGGTACGGGTTCCCGAACCGGCACTGTTCGTAGTCGGGGGCGCAGCCCTGCTCCTGCTCTTCACCGGCGTTCACAACGCCTGGGATACGGTCACGTACGTCGCCATCGGACAATTCGAGGAGGCGCGAGGGAGAGAGCAGGCGAAAGGCAGAAGTTCAGACTCGAAGGGCGAGAGCTCGGAATCGATAGCGGGACGTGGATAGGTGAGAAGCCATCGAGCCGAAAAAACCGCTGGAAAACGAACCATGTAGCGATTCGTCCTACAGGCACGGCGCGCGGTGCTTTGTTACTATCACCAATGCGTGCCCATCAGTTACGCGATCGACCGTCAGCGCGGACGCGTCGAGCTCACCGTCACCGAGTCTCTCCTGTACGCCGACACGCTCGCATTCAACAAGGCGGTTGCTACCGACGAAGGGTTCGTGCGCGCCCTCGATCTGCTGGTCGACTATCAGGGCGTGAGGTCGACCGATATGAGTGTGGGACAGATCGGCTCGATGGCCGATTGCTCGCCCTTCGATCGCCGTTGTAAACGCGCGCTCGTGCACGGCGACAACCAGCTCGCCTACGGTCTCGGCCGGATGTTCGAGACGATCAGCGAGCACCTCTTTCCAAACCTCCGCCTGTTTCGTACCCGCGAGGAAGCGATCGAATGGCTCGACGAGACGGCCGGGGTCTGACCCTCGTTCTTACGTTTTCGTAAGAACGCGGGTCAGACCCCGCCCTCGCGCAGCCGCCCGGCCCGCGCGCACTCCTCGGCCACGGTGAGAAAACGCTGGAGCGTGGCGTTGCCGACGACATACGGGTGCGGCTCGCCGGGCTGGCGCCGCGTGAGGGCCGCCATCTTTGCCTTCGACCCGTCCCAGCTCGGGTGGTTCGACAGGAACACGTCGGCGCCGCTCGCGGCCACGATCCCGCGCATCCGTTCGGCCGACCGGATATAGCTGGCGAACCAGAAGTCGCGCGGCCGGCCGGGACTGGTCGTGAAATTGAAGCCGGTGCCGCCCCACAGGAGCGCCACGTGCGCCTGCCCTTTGTCTCTCACGGGAATCAGGGTGGAGATGGTGCCGGGCGTGTGGCCCGGTGTCGCATGGAAGGTCAGGGTCGTGTCGCCGAGCGTGAGCTGCTGGCCATCTGCGGCGACGATGTCGCGGCGCGCTTTGGGCCAGGCCCCGCCCGTGTGCTCGAGCATGTCCCAGTCAGCGGCTGAGAGCACGACCCGTGCGCCGAACCGCTCCTGCAGGTACCAGGCGCCGCCGGCATGGTCCCGATGCGCGTGACTGACGACCACGTACTTGATCGTGTTGGGATCGAAGCCCAGCTTCTTCAGCCCGCCGACAATCTGGTCCTCGACCGAGTAGTCGTAGATGGCGTCCACGATGATGATGCCGGCCGAGGTGGTGACCGCCCACGCCGAATACTCCTTCTCACCGACGTAGTAGAGATTGTCGAACACCTGCACCGGCGCGGTCTGCCACTCCGCGCGCGGCGGGTTCGGGCGCGCCGGCGGCTGAGAGGCGCGCCCCGCGGCCGCGGGCCGCGGCTCCGGGGCGTTGCAGAGCGCCAGCAGCGGAACCTGCGCATCGCCGGCAGCCGCCTTCGCGGCCGCCACGTGCATCTCGACGGTCTCGGCCGGTGATTGACCGGAGAGCGGGCTCTGGTAGTAAGCTGCGCCGACACAGAGCGCCACCGCGGCGCCCCAGGCTGGCGTGGTTCGAGTCATGGTGAGCTTCCGCATGCCGCGATTGTATGTGATCGCCGCACACAAGGAGGATCGATGAAGATGCAGCGCGGGTTGATCGCAACCACGTGGGTGCTCGCCGGAGCCGTTCTGCTGACCGGTTCCGCGCTCCGCGGACAGGCTCCCGGCAACGGGCCGTCCGGCCCGGGCCAGGGCAAGCCCGGGAAGACACCCGGCACGGTCTCCGTGCTTCCGATCGACCCGGGACGGCCCTGGGGATGGGCGGTTCGCGCCTTCATGGAAGATCCCGACCGTCAGCTCTACAACACGACCAAGCAGAAGCTGCTGGCCGGCAAACAGGTCTTCAGCCAGACGATCACCAAGCTCGATGTCGAGGCGTACTGCAAGGGCGCGGCACAGTACGACTTCTCGCGCTTCGAGATGCAGCACACGACGATGACCTTCGGCGACGTCGAGAAGATGATCGCGGCGTGTCCGCGCGCGGCGGCGACCCCGATCCTCCGCGTGCCCGACGCGAGCGAGACGATGGTGCAGCATGCCGTCGACCTCGGCGTGCTCGGCATCATCATTCCGACGGTCGACGACGGCTTCGAGTCGAGGCAGGCGGCGACGTTCGCGCGCTTTCCGCCAACCGGCCGCCGGAGCACGGGAGGCGGGCAGGCCGGGGCCATCTGGGGGCCGGTGATTCCGAAGCCGCAGACCTTCCGGAACACGGTCAACGACAACATGCTCGTGACGGTGATGATCGAAACGCTCGAGGGCGTCAAGAACGCGCTCGAGATCGCCTCGCAGCCCGGCGTGGACGTCGTCATCATCGGCAACGCCGACTTCGAGTCGTTCTCAGGATTCGGGCCGACCACCCCCGGGTATCTCGATCTGCAGACCCGCGTTCGCAACGCCACGTACCTGGCCGGCAAGTTCTGGGGCAACGCCAACCCGGGGTTCTCGACCGGCAACCCGCTCGCGGCCGACTCACGGTTCCACATGGGCGTGCCGCCGGGTGGTCCGGGAGGGAGAGGTAACGTAGACTGACGCATTCGGAGACGCCGCCTTCGAGGAGGTCCAGCCGTGGCACCATGTGCTCGCCGATCGCGCGTCGCCGCCACCGCCCTGCTGTTGTGCGCGGCCGTGCCCTTCTCGCGCCATCCGGCCGCCCAGGGCCCGGCCCAGCCGAACTTCCGCGCGTCGACGACGCTCGTCGAGTTCACGGTGGTGGTCGAAGACCGGGACGGCAATCCGGTCACCGATCTCAAGCCCGAGGAGCTCAGCGTCACCGAAGCCGGCCGGCCCCGCGCGGTCGCCTTCTTCCGCTTCGAGGGGGCGCGAGAGACGGCGGCGCCGGCGGCGCCGCCGCTGCCGAGGGGCATCTTTTCGAATCGACCGGAGTACACGAGCGCGGCGCCGCGGAACATCACCGCAATCGTGATCGACGCGCTCAACACGTCGCCCCAGGATCAGCTCACCGTGCGCGCGCAGGTAATGCGGTACTTGAGCACGATCTCGCCCGACACGCGCGTCGCGCTCTATCGCGCCGGCGAGCGTGTGGAAGTGCTGCACGACTTCACGTCCGATATCCGGTCGCTCAAGGCGCGGTTCTCCGATCACGCAGTCGAAGCGGCGCAGCAGACCGGCGTCGCCGTCACCGAGGAGGTGCAGGAGATTCCCGACTGGCAGCGCCGCATGTTCGAGACCGAGACGATCCAGCTGCTCGAGGAGGCCAACAAAGAGCAGGCGCGCCTGCGGGAAACGTCGAACCAGCAGATTCAGAACAGGCGAAGCGGCATCACGCTCCGCTCGCTCGAGATCCTGGGGAACCATCTCGCAGCCATTCCCGGCCGCAAGAGCATCGTGTGGATTACACCGGGCACGCCCGTGATCAGCATCGGAGCCGGCGACCCCTGGCTCGAGAACTACGAGAAGCAGATCGTGAACCTCGCGCACCGGATGGCCACCCAGGGCATCACGGTGTACCCGGTGGAGGCGTATGGCATCCGGCCGCCGCAGATGCAGATCGGGAGCACGGGGACGGGCGCATCGCGAGGCAACGTCTCGGGCCGCGCGGCCACGCGTGATACGCAGTCGCTGAAAGACATGAGCACGACGCCGGATGAGGTGCGGCTCCCCTCCGCGATGGAATCGCTGGCGCAGGTGACCGGGGGCCGGAGCCTCCGCAACACCAACGATCTCACCGCCGGCATGAAGGCCGCCGCGGCCGACCTGCGGGGCGCCTATTCGGTCGGGTTCTACATGGCGCAGAACCCGGACAATCAGTGGCACACCTTCAAGGTGCAGGTATCGCGGCCCGGCGTGAAGGTGCTGCACCGGCAGGGGTATCTCGGCATCGCCGCCCGCCAGCCGCAGGAGTGGACCGACGAGGACTGGCGGGCGGCGGCGAACAACCCGCTCGGATCGACCGCCATCCGCCTGGACGCGCGGTTCACGCTGCTCACCGACTCGCTGAACACGATCGTGCAGATCCCCGCCGAGGACCTGCAGTTCCGTCCGGTGGACGACGCGCCGGTCACCGAGCTCGAGGTGGCGCTGGCCGAGAAGACGCCGCAGGGGCTGCTCGGCCTGCGGCACGAGCGGATGAGCTTCCGCTTCACGCCCGACCAGATGGCAGACCTGAAACAGGTGAGGGTTCGGTTTCCCAAAGACTGGCCGCTTCGGCCCACCGCCTCGATCCTGCGACTGCTGGTGCGCGACCGGCTCACCGACAAGTACGGAACGATAGACGTGAAGCTCACGCAGCTGCTGAATTAGCGGCGCGTCCTCGCTGAAGCATCATCGCCGTCCGGGCGGGCCGCAGATTCTTCCCTGCCGTTCCACGTCTTGTCACAGGCGCCGGTGTAGTCTCGGAGTATGTGTCCGCGGCTGCGGCTTCTGGCCGTGCCCGTGTCGTCGCGTCGTCGCTCGCCGCGCCGGCGGCCGCTCAGGAGGCAGGCACATTCCGGATCAAAGCCGAGCTGCTGCGCTTCGCCCCGTTTGCGCAGGACCTGATCCTCGACCGCACCATGCGAGCGCCGCGTCGATATTTCGCTGGAGCTGAGCGCCAGCGCGTCCGGGAGCAATCCGGGTTCTGCGGCGTTCTTCCGCGGCGGCGTCCGCGCGTTCGAGACGCCTCCGGTCGAGGCGCTGGCGTGGACCAACAAGGATCGGGGAAGGCGGTCGCCTTCCAGTTCGACGTGCCGGCCGCCACCCTGGGCGCCGGTCTTTACACCTGCCAGATCAACATCATCGACGGCCAGGGAGGCACCTTCGCGTTCCCGCGGCTGCAGCTCTACGTTCGTCCCTGATCGCTCGCGCCGAGCCGTCGCTTCAGTTCGGGCACATTCGCGAGCCGCCCGACGCCCTGTTGATGTATCGTATCGCTCCGGAGGGACCCATGAAATTGCTGTTCACGGCCGCGCTGGCGGCCGCTGCGCTCGTCCTGGCGCAGCCGGCGCACGCACAGCTCGCCCCGTTCAACGCGGCGGGCGTCACCTACGGTCACGTCCACCTCAACGTCAGCGATCCCGAGGCCGCTCAGAAGCTCTGGGTGGAGCAGTTCGGTGCGGTGCTGTCGACCAAGGGCACCCTGACGATCGCGAAGATTCCCGGCATGATGGTCGCGTTCCGCAAGGCGGCGCCCAGCGGCGGATCGCAGGGCACGGCGATGGACCACTTCGGCTTGAAGGTCCGCGATCTGCAGGCCGCGCTGGCGAAGTGGCGCGCGGCGGGCTACACCGTCGATCGCGAGTTCAAGGGGAGCGAGGGGTTTCCGAACGCCTTTCTGAGCGGGCCCGACAATCTCCGCTTCGAGCTGCAGGAGGACAAGACGCTGCCGGTGCCGGTGGCGGCCTACCACCTCCACTACCGCCTGCCCGAGCCGGCCAAGCTGCGCGACTGGTACGTGGAGAACTTCGGCCTCACCGCCGGCAAGAACGGCGCGATGGAGACCGCCGAAGCGCCGGGGGGCTTCCGTCTGCTGTTCCAGACCTCGCAGACCGCGCCGACCGGCGGGACGAAGGGCACCGCCGTGGACCATGTCGGGTTCGAGGTGAAGAACCTCGAGGCGTTCTGCAAGGCGCTCGAGGCCAAGGGCATCAAGTTCGACGTGCCCTACCGTCAGGTGCCGGCGATCGGGCTCAACCTGGCGTACCTCACCGATCCCGCGGGCGTGTACATCGAGCTCACGGAAGGGTATACGGGATATTGACACTATGGAACTTGGGAACTAAGAACTAGGGAACTGGGAACTGGCCGGCTTCGCTCGGCGGACGCCGCCGCGCGAAGTCGGCATCGGCTCCCGTACCTAGAACTCGAACTGCGAAGCCCCGAACTCCGAACCCCGAACTCCGAACCTCGAACCTGAAACCCTGCCGTCGTTCTCCAAAATTCCGGATTGGTCCGATTCGAAAAACCAGATTTCGCGCATTTCCTGAGCGCGGCGCCGGCGCCGGATCCACTTTTCCGGGGCGCGTCCTTCACCGGTAAACCCGCCGGGAAATCGCTGTTTTGGCCATTGAAATCGCTTGACTCGGCTGCGGTCGGCGACTATCGTGACGATCACCAATTCGTCGGCAAACAGCACAACAAGGGGGTTGGCTATGCGTCAGATAAGGCCGCTGGCAACAGCGCTGACGCTGCTTGCCGTCTGGATGGCTCCCGCCATCCTCGCGGCGCAGACTACGTCAGGTGCGATGTTTGGAACAGTCGTCGACTCTTCCAATCAGGTCGTGCCCGGCGCCGATGTGATCATCACCAATGAGAACAGCGGCGAGCAGCGGAGAACGACAACCAACGAAGTCGGAGAGTACGTCTTCTCCGGCCTCGTCGCCGGACCGTATACGGTCCGTGCGGAGCTTCAGGGCTTCAAGCCGTTCGAGATCAAGAACAATCAGGTGCTGGCGAACAACCGCCTCTCCATGCGCCCGCTGCGGCTGGAGGTGGGCACGCTCGCGGAGACCGTCAGCGTCACCGCGATCGGCCAGACGATCGACACGACGGTCACTTCGCATCAGGCCGTGCTCACGACCGAGCAGGTGTCGAACCTCTCGATCCGCGGCCGCGACCCGATGTCGCTCTTGAAGATCCTGCCGGGCGTGCAGCTGCAGGGCAACGATCAGGAAACGTTCGGCGGCAGCTTCTCCAGCCCGGTGCCCAGCGTGCAGGGGGGCACCGGTCAGACCGTGTACGTGGACGGCATCAACGGCGGTGACGGCGGGGGCGGCGGGAACTTCAGCGCGGCCACGAACATGGACGCGATCGAGGAAGTGAACGTCCAGATGAGCGCCTACACGGCGGAGTACGGGCTCAAGGGGGGCGCGCAAATCAACCTGATCACCAAGCATGGCGGGTCGGAGTACCACGGCACCGGCTACTGGTACAAGCGCCATGAGATGTTCAACGCCACCAACTACTTCAACAACTTGACCGGGAAACCGAAGCCGGTCTACCGGTACTCGACGCTGGGGGGCACCCTCGGCGGCCCGATGCCGCGGGTGAAGGGGATCAACGAAGACGGCAACAAGCTGTTCTTCTTCTACTCCTTCGACGACACGCAGTTGAAGGACGCGCAGAACCTGAAGTTCTACACCATGCCGACGGCGCTCGAGCGGCAGGGGGACTTCTCGCAGAGCTTCCGGCCCAACGGGACGCTCATCCAGGTGATCGATCCGCTCACCGGCAAGCAGTTTCCGGACAACAAGATTCCGCTGGACCGCATGGATCCGCGGGGCGTCGCGTTTCTGAATATCTTCCCGATGCCGAACACCTCCGGGGTGCCGGGCTACAACTACGTGACGCAGGAGCCGAGCTTCGATCACCCGAGGCGCCAGCACATCTTCCGCGGCGACTGGCGACCGACCGACCGCAATTCGCTGTCGATCAAGTATCAGCGCTGGAACTCGCAGAGCGTCGGCATCAACGTCGCCGGGGCGTCCGCGCGCTGGGGTCTCGTGCGGCAGCGCTACGACTTCTTCACCAACGTGGGCAAGGTCGACTACACGCGCATCCTCAACGCTTCCACCGTGCTCGAGTTCTCGACGGGCTTCTACGACGGCGTCGAGGACGGACCTCCGGAGAACGACGCGGCGCTGCGCGGAATTCAGCGGGCCACCTACCCGGCGCTCGCCACGCTGGGTCAGTTCGCGTCGATCCACAACCCGCTCGGCATCATCCCGCAGGCGCAGTTCGGCAACGTGCCGAGCGCCGACCGCAACAGCAGCAACGACGGCGGCACGGGTCAGATCACCTACGACGGCCGGTGGCCGATCACGGGCGACGACATCGCGTTCAACGCCGGCATCAACCTCACGCACACGCGCGGCTCGCACACCTACAAGGCCGGCCTCATGCGCGAGGACGAGCTCTTCGGGCAGGCGCGCTCGGGGACCTTCGGCGGACAGTTCAACTTCGCCGACGACTCCGCCGACCCGCTGAGCACCAAGTACGCCTACGCGAATGCCTTCATCGGCCACGTCCGCAGCTACACCGAGTCGCTCGGCCGCCGGCCGGACGATCGGCGCCAGAAGACGTGGGCCTGGTTCGTGCAAGACACGTGGAAGGCCACGCGCAAGATCACGCTCGATTACGGGCTCCGGATGTACAAGTGGGGTCCGTCGGTCTCGATGTCGGGTGAGGCATCGGCGTTCAGCTTCGAGCGCTTCGACCCCACCTGGGGCGGCAACCCGCCGGTGCTGTATCGGCCGGTGACGGTGAGTGGCGTGCGTCGGGCGCAGAATCCGGTCACGGGTGAGATTCTGCCGAACACGTACATCGGGTTGATCGTCGGTGGCACCGGGTTTAGCTGCGGCGTCATCACCCCCAGCAATCCCTGCCAGATCAACGGCATCGTCACCCAGACCGATCCGAACTACTCGACGGCGGGCGAGGGCTTCGTGAACAGCATCCCCATCCAGTTCGACCCGCGCGTCGGATTGGCGTACGCCCTCGACTCCAGGACCGTCATCCGCATCGCGGGCGGATCGTTCCACGACGGCACCGGCGGGCCCACCCTGCAGCAGGGCGGCAACCCGGCGTACCAGTTCACGCGGGACATCTTCTTCACCGACTTCAACAGCTACCTGAGCAGCGGGAACATCGCGACGTCTCTGGTGCCGAACGTGGGCGGCATCGTCCGCACCGACACCAACCGTCCGAACAACGTCCGCTTCACCGCGGCCGTTCAACGCGAGCTGGGGGCCAAGATCGTGCTCGACGCCGCATACGTCGGCACGCGGACGCGGAAGACGGGGCGAGAACTGGAACTACAACGCGATTCCTGCGGGGCACGCTTCGATCCGGCGAATCGCGACACGACCCAGAACGTTTCGCGCGGCACCAACGGCCAGACGGTGCTGAACCCGCGGCGATGCCGGACGCCTTCCTCCGGCCGATCACCGGCTTCAACGACATCACGATCGAGGACGCCACGGGGCACTCGAAGTACGACTCGCTGCAGGTGCAGGTGACCCGCCGGTTCACTGGCAGCTTCGAGACGGCGACCAGCTACACCTGGGCCAGGGGGTATTCGCATAACCTGAACCAGAACAACCCGCTTCCCTCCCGCGAGGATCGAAGCGACATCCAGGAGCACGTGCTCGTCGCGAGCGTCATGTACGAAGTGCCGAAGGTCAGCCATGTCTTCGGCAACAACGCCGTCGCGCGCGGCGTTCCTCGACAGCTGGCGGATTTCCGACGTCAGCACGTTCGGGACCGGCGGGCGCGGTAATATCAGCGTCAGCTACAACCCCGGCGTGACGGCGCCCGGCGGCGAGGACTGCGGCCGCTACAACATCGTCGGCGATCCGATGCTGCCGTCCGGCCAGCGCACCATCGACAACTGGTTCAATACCGCGGCCTACGTGCCCATCTCGGCCACCGCGACCGAGACCGGCAACGGGTGCGATCCGTGGCAGTTCCGCCTTCCGGGCTGGAACCATCACGACCTGACGCTCTTCAAGGATTTCAAGCTGAAGGGCAATCAGACGCTGCAGTACCGCTGGGAGATCTACAACCTGTTCAACACCGTCGAGTACCAGACCGTAAATACCGTCGGCGACGTTCAACATCAACACCGGCGCGCAGACCAGCTCCACGTTCGGGGCGGTGACGGCGGCCCGCAACGAGCGCCGGATGCAGATGGCGATCAGGTACACGTTCTAGCAAGTTAGAAGTAAAAAGTAAGAAGTAGGAAGTGGTCGGGGGGCGGCTCCAGTGGGGCCGCCCCATTTTTTTTGGTGCAAGATAGAGCGATTGCCGAAGCACGCCCGAGCCGCCCGACGCACGGCGGCCTCTGAGGTTCGTCATCCCCCTTCCGCCGCCGATCCTGTCGGGATCGGCCGCTGGTGGGAGCTCGCAGCGAT
The DNA here is from genome assembly GCA_963738315.1 of Vicinamibacterales bacterium. GTDB lineage: Bacteria > Acidobacteriota > Vicinamibacteria > Vicinamibacterales > JAMQPK01 > JAMQPK01. Next base: position 245,091 of record CAVTVT010000003.1, read on the forward strand.
CGCGATTGCCGCGCTGGTCGTCTACCTGCCCGCCCTCGGCGGCGGCATCCTGTGGGACGATCCGGGACACATCACGGCGCCGGCGCTGCGGTCGCTGCGCGGTCTCTGGCGGATCTGGTTCGAGATCGGCGCGACGCAGCAGTACTACCCGCTGCTGCACACGGCGTTCTGGATCGAGCACCACCTCTGGGGCGACTCTCTCTTCGCGTATCACCTGCTCAACGTGGCGCTGCACGCCCTCGCCGCGTGCCTGCTGCTCGTCTCGCTGCGGCGTCTCGCGGTTCCCGGGGCATTCCTCGCCGCGCTGGTGTTCACGGTTCATCCGGTCTACGTCGAGTCGGTGGCCTGGATCTCCGAGCAGAAGAACACGCTGTCGGCGGTGTTCTATCTCGCGGCGGCGATCGCGTACCTGCGATTCGACCGGACCCGGCGGCGATCGTCCTATGCGGCCGCGCTCGTCTGGTTCGTGCTGGCGCTGCTCACCAAGACGGTGACGGCGACGCTCCCGGCCGCGCTCCTCCTGGTGTTCTGGTGGAAGCGGGGCCGCCTGTCGCTCCGTCGCGACGTCGCGCCGCTCGTGCCCTGGTTCGCCGCCGCCGCCGCGGGCGGGCTCGTGACCGCCTGGTTCGAGCGCGAGCTGATCGGCGCTCGCGGACCCGATTTCGCGCTCACGCTCGTCCAGCGCACGCTGCTGGCCGGACGCGTCGTCTGGTTCTATCTCTCGAAGCTCGTCTGGCCGGCGGATCTGATCTTCATCTACCCGCATTGGACCATCGATTCCGGCGCGCCCGCGCAGTACGTCTTCGTGGGCGCGGCGCTGGCGCTCGCCGCGCTCTTCGTGATGATGGCGCGCCGCCGCCGCGGACCGCTCGCGGGCTTTCTCTTCTTCTGCGGCACGCTGTTTCCCGTGCTCGGCTTCTTCGACGTGTACCCGTTCCGTTTCTCGTACGTGGCCGATCACTTTCAGTATCTGGCCAGCCTCGGCGTCATCGTGCCGCTGACGGCTGCCGCCGCGCTGGGCGCCGGCCGGTTGACGGGATCGAGCAACAACCTGGCGAAGTTCGGCGCGGCGGCCATCCTGATGGTGCTCGGGCTGCTGACATGGCGTCAGAGCGCGATGTACGCCGACGCCGAAACGCTCTACGAGACGACGGTCGCGCGGAATCCCGGCGCCTGGATGGCGTACTTGAATCTCGGCACCGAGCTGGCGAATCGCCAGCGGCTCGAGGAGGCGGTCGGCGCGTACGAAGCCGCCCTGCGGTTGCGGCCAGACTACGCGCAGGCGCGCCGCAACCTGGTGCTCGCCTATCTCAGGTTGGCAGCCGAGGAGTCGGCGCGGCCGGAGGGCGCCGGCAGGGCCATCGCGCATCTGCACGCCGCACTCGCGCTCGATCCGCGCTCTGCGGAGGCGCACTACGAGCTCGGCAACGTGCTGGCGGCGAACCGGATGCCCGGTGCGGTGAAGGAGTACGCGGCTGCGCTGGCGATCGAGCCGAACCGTGCCGAAATCCATCTGAATCTCGGCAGTGCCCTGGCCGACATGCCTGGGCGCCAGCCCGAGGCGGTCGCCGAGTACCGGGCGGCGCTCCGGATCCGGCCGGACTATTTCCAGGCGCACTACAACCTCGGCACGCTGTTGCTCGAGGATCCAGCCCGCCTGCCCGAGGCCGCCCAGCACCTCGAAGCCGCCGTACGTCTTCGCCCCGACAGCCCGGAGGCGCAGCTGAACTTCGGTATGGCGCTCGCCGGCCTGCCAGGGCGCCGCGGCGAGGCCATCGAGCACCTGGAGTTCGCGCTCCGTCGGCGTCCAGACTTTTCCGCGGTGCGCGAGACAATCGAAGAGTTGAAGCGGCTCGGACCTTGAACCTTGAACCTCGAAATGTATGATCCCCTGATGCACCATCTTCGTCGAACGCTCGCGCTGGCCGCGCTCCTCTGCGCGGGAGGTCTGCTCGTGGGCCGCGCGCAGGCGCCGCAGTCGACCGCTCCACCCGCCGCGAGAGGAGGCCGCCTCACGCTCAACTTCGATTCCGACTGGCGCTTCATCAAGGATGACCCGCCCGGCGCGCAGGCGCCAGGATTCGACGACGGCGGCTGGTCGCGCGTGTCGCTGCCCCACACCTACAACGACGTCGATACGTTCGACGACTGGTCCATCAACGGGCACCATGGCGAACAGAACCAGTGGGGCGGACGCACCTGGTATCGCAAGACGTTCGACGTTCCCGAGGCCTGGCGCGGCAGGAAGGTCTTCATCGAGTTCGAGGCGGCGCGGCAGGTGGTCGAGGTCTATCTGAACGGCGTGAAGCTCGGCGTGCAGAAGACCGGGTTCACCCCGTTCGGGTTCGATCTCACGCCGCAGCTCCAGGCGGGGCCGAACGTGCTCGCGGTGATGGTGGACAACCGTTTCATGAAGGACCCGCTCGAGGGCAGCCTGGCGGAGATTCAGACAGGTTTCAACAAGGCCATGCCGGAGGACATCGATCAGCTCGAGGCGGACCAGATTCCCTGGAACAACCCGCACTGGCATCCGGCGCACGGGGGCCTCTATCGAAACGTGCGGCTGCACGTCACCGACCCGGTTCACATCGCGCTGCCGCTCTACAGCTTTCTGCAGACCGAAGGTCCCTACGCCTATGCTACGGAGATCACCGACGCGTCGGCGACGGTGGCCGTGGAAGTGCCCGTCCGGAACGACAGTCCGGCGGACGCGGACCTCCAGCTTCGCACCGAGCTCATCGACGCCGACGGGCGCGTCGCCCTGGCGCTCACGACGTCGGCGCGCGTGAACGCCGGTGCGGCCGCCGGCTTGAAGGTGAGCGGGCGGCTGGCCAGGCCGCGCCTCTGGGAGCCGGACTATCCACACCTGTATCGAGTCGTGAACACGCTCACCGCTGAGGGGCGCGTCTTGGATACGGCCGAGGTGCCGCTCGGCATCCGCGCCGTGGCGTGGGACGTGGCCCGCGGATTCTTCATCAACGGCCGTCACCTCAAGCTCCACGGCTGGGGGCAGAAGCCGACCGACGAGTGGCCGGGCCTCGGCGCAGCGCTGCCGGACTGGCTCCACTTCTACACCCTCCGGCTGATGCGGGAGGCGGGCGGCAACTTCGTGCGATGGGGGCACTCGGCGGCCGGGCCGGCGCAGATCGGCGCCGGCGATCGGCTGGGGATCATGGCCGATCAGCCGGGCGTCGACGGCGAATCGGATACCGTGGGGGCCGCCTGGACCCTGCGCGCGCGCGCCTTCCGCGACGTCGTCATCTACTTCCGCAACAACCCGTCGATCGTCGTGTGGGAAGGCGGCAACCAGAAGGTGACCCGCGAGCACGCGCGCGAGCTGCGCGGCTACATGGACCGCTACGACCCGCACGGCGGGCGCGCGTACGCCCACCGGCGCGCGGATCAGATCACGGCGGAGTTCATGGACGTCGGCGTCGGCACGGAAGGCGGCCGGGAGATCGCGCGGCTGCCCGTGTTCGAGGGGGAGTACGACCGCGAAGAGTCGCCGCGCCGCGTGTGGGACGACAAGTCGCCGCCGAATTTCGGATATCCCGAGGCCAGGGGCATGACGTATCAGCTGACCTCGGAGCAGTACGCGGTGAACCAGATCGCGCAGTACCAAGAAGATCGCGCCCGAGTGGCATGCGGGAGGCGCGAACTGGATCTTCAGCGACTCCACGAGCGGCGGCCGCGTGCCTGCGGAGGTGGCGCGCGCGAGCGGCGAAGTGGACGGCGTGCGCCTGCCCAAGGAAGCCTATGCCGTCACGCGCGTGCTGTTCGACCCGGCGCCGCGGGTGCACATCATCGGCCACTGGACCTATCCCGCGGGAACGCGCAAGGACGTGTTCGTGGCATCGACCGCGGAATCGGTGGAGCTGTTCGTGAACGGCCGATCGCTCGGCGCCGCCGCACCCACCGACCGCTTCTTATTCACCTTCAAGGACGTCGCGTTCGAGCCCGGCGAGATCAAGGCGGTCGCCTCGAGCGGCGGCAGGGTGGTTGCCACCGGGATCACGCGCACTGCGGGTCCGGCCGTGCGGCTCGAGCTGACGCCGATCACCAATGCCGGGGGGCTGCGGGCGGACGGATCGGACGTGGCGCTCGTCGACGTCGAGGCCGTGGACGCCAGCGGCGAGCGCTGCCCGACGTTCCAGCAGCGCGTGGACTTCGAGCTGGAAGGCCCGGGCGTCTGGCGCGGCGGCTACAACAGCGGCAAGATCAACTCGGTCAACAACACGTTCCTGGATCTGGAAGCCGGGATCAACCGCGTGGCGATTCGGTCGACGCGGACGGCCGGACGCGTGCTGCTCCGCGCGCGCTCCAGCGGACTCGCGGCCGCCAGCGTGGCGATCGAGTCGCACCCGTTCGAAGCGCCGGGCGGTGTGAGCATGGTGATGCCGCAGGTGCCTGCCGTCGTGCTCCCGGCCTCCGCCCCGCGGCATCCGGCGCTCACGCCGGAGATGAGCCGAACCGGCGCGGTGTCGGTCGCCGCCGGCCCGGCGATGCTCGGCCGTTTCATCAAGACGATGAATTACACGGGACCGTCGGCGTCGATCGTGCACGTGGAGACCAACGCCGCGGCCGGCCGGAACGTCTACGTCGATCGCGACTACCCGCTTCCGGCGCTCCCGCAGGCGCTCGCGGGGGCGGACTGGATCCAGCTCGCGAATCTCGATCAGGGCTACAGCGCGGTCGACCTGATCGAGCTGGAGGTGGCGGGCGGCTCCGCGGTGACGATCGCCTATGATCAGGCGCTTGCGCCGCCAGCCTGGCTGACGGCGCAGTTTCGGCCTTTGGAGGGCACGATCGTCGTGCACGGCCGGCGCATGCGCTTGTTCAGCCGTGCGGTGGAGCGCGACGCGAGCCTCACGCTCGGATCGAACACGGAGGCCCCGCACCCTGACGCCAACATGTACGTCGTCTTCGTGAATGGCGGCAGTCGATAAGGCTCCCATCGGCGTCTTCGATTCGGGCGTGGGCGGCCTGTCGGTGCTTCGCGCGATCCGCGACACGCTGCCCTCCGAGGCGCTCATCTACGTCGCCGACTCCGGCAACGCGCCCTACGGCAATCGTCCCCGCACGTTCGTGCAGGAGCGTGCTTCGGCGCTCACCGCCTTTCTCCTCGACCGGGGCGCCAAGGCGGTGGTCGTCGCGTGCAACACCGCCACAGGCATCGCGGTGGACGCCCTCCGCGCCCGGTTTTCCATTCCCATCGTCGCCGTGGAGCCGGCAATCAAGCCCGCGGCGCTCCGCACCCGCTCGCGGGTCGTCGGCGTGCTCGCCACGACGGGCACGCTGGCGAGCGACAACGTCATGCGTCTGCTCGACAAGTACGGCGCCGGGGTGCGCGTGCTGGTGCAGCCGTGCCCCGGGCTCGCGGACCGGGTCGAGGCGGGCGATCTCGGCGGTCCCGCCGCACGCGAGCTGGTGGAGGCATACGTCCGGCCGCTCGTCCGCGAGGGCGCCGACGTGCTCGTGCTCGGGTGCACGCACTATTCCTTCCTGCGCCCGCTGATTGCAGATGCTGCCGGCCCGGAGGTCGAGCTCATCGACCCGGTCACCGCGGTCGCGCGCGAGCTCGGCCGGCGGCTGCGGGAGGCAGGCCTCCTGTCCCAATCGGATCGGCCTGGTGCCGTCGAGTTCTGGACGACCGGTCCGGCCGAACGCGTGCAGCCCGTGATCGCGGAGCTCTGGGGCGAGCGGGTGCGGGTGGGAGGGGTGGTAACATCGCCGGCGGCAGATCGCCGTGGCTGAGATCGACATCAGAGAATCGCCGGCGGGCGGCGCCGTCGCCGCCGGCGTACGTTCGGCCGCCGCGCCCGTCGCGGATCTCGTGCGCGAGCTGGGCCGATGGGATCTGCTCGCGCTCGTGGTGAACACCATTGTCGGGTCGGGCATCTTCGGACTGCCGTCCCGCGTGTTCGCGCTGGCAGGCAGCTACAGTCTGCTGGCATATCTCGCCTGCGCGGTCCCGGTGGTGCTCATCGTTCTCTGCTTCGCGGAGGTGTCCAGCCGGTTCCGGGAGACGGGCGGTCCATACCTCTACGCGCGTACGGCGTTCGGATCCCTGGCGGGTTTCGAGGTGGGCTGGCTGCTGTGGCTGGCGCGCGTCAGCGCGTTCGCCGCGCTCTGCAACCTCTTCGTCAGCTACTTCGCCTACTTCATTCCTCCTGCCGGGACGGAGCTCTGGCGGCGGGTCATCATCATCGGCGTGGTGTCGCTCCTGACGGCGATCAACATCGCCGGCGTCAGGATGACGGCAACCGTCACCAACGCGCTGACGATCGGCAAGCTCCTGCCGCTGCTGCTCTTCGTCAGCGTCGGTCTGTTCTTCATCGAGCCGGCGCGCTACAGCTTCGTCGTTGCGCCGAGCTACCACCAGTTCACCGAGGCGGCTCTGCTCCTGCTGTTCGCCTACACGGGCTTCGAAGTCGCCAGCATCTCGGCCGGCGAAACCCGCGACCCGCAGCGCGACGTGCCGTTCGCGCTCCTGGCCGGCATCGCCTTCGTCGTGCTGCTGTACGTCTCGATCCAGTTCGTTTCGATCGGCACGCTCGGCGCGCTGGCCACGTCGGAGCGTCCGCTGGCGGATGCGGCGGAGCAGTTTCTCGGCGGCTGGGGGGCGATGATTCTCGCCGTCGGGGCCCTCCTGTCGCTCGCCGGGACGATGAACGCCACGGTGTTCGCGGTGCCGCGGATTCTCTTCGCCATGGCGGAGGAGGGCCAGCTGCCGCGGGTGTTCACGGCGGTGCACCCGCGATTCCGGACGCCTCACGTGGCGATTGCCGCGTCCTCCGCGCTGATGCTCGGCCTCACGCTCTTCAGCAGCTTCATCTCGGCCGCCACGCTGAGCGCCGTGATCCGCCTCCTCGTCTACATCTCGACCTGCGTGGCGCTCCCCGCGCTCCGCCGCAAGCCGGGCGCGCCGCCGCCCGCCTTCCGGACGCCTGCCGGGTTGGCCGTCGCCATCGGCGGCTGCGTCCTGAGCGGGTGGCTGCTCACCAACACCACCTGGCGCGAGGCGCGCGTGGTGCTGACCGCGGCCGTCATCGGTCTCTTGCTGCACGCTTTCGCCGGCCGGCGGGCGTCCTCGACGATCCGTCCTTGACTGGGCCGGCTGCGGGCGTATCATCAGCTCCCCAGCCAAGATCGGAGGTCGAACATGAGGGAGCGATTCTGCAGCGGGATCCTCGCCGTCCTCATCCTGCTGGCCGTGCCGGCCGCCGCAGCGGCCCAGAGCCAGATCACAGGACAGGTGCGTGACGAGTCCGGCGGTCTCCTGCCGGGCGTGACGGTCGAGGCAGCCAGTCCGGTCCTGATCGAGAAGAGCAAGACAGCGGTCACCGACTCGCAGGGGCGCTATACGATTGTCGATTTGCGTCCCGGTCCGTACACGGTCACCTTCACTCTCACCGGCTTCGCCACGATCGTGCGGGAGGGCCTGGAGCTCCCGGCGAACTTCAGCGCGACCGTCAACGCCGACATGAAGGTCGGCGCGCTCGAGGAGACCATCACGGTGACCGGGCAGACGCCGCTGGTCGATGTGACGCAGGCCGCGCGCACGCAGGTCATCACCCGCGACATGCTCGACGAGCTGCCGATCTCCCGGCACTTCATGTCGGTGACGACGATCACGCCCGGCATCCGCTTTCAGGTCCCTGACATCGGCGGGTCGCGGCAGATGGAGCAGACCTATCCCCGCGGCCACGGGGTGGAAGGGCACCAGGCCCAGCAGCTCGTGGACGGCATGAGCATCACGAGCAACGAGGAGGGGCTCTATCAGAGCTACGTGAACGATGCGCTCAGCGCAGAGGTGTCGGTGACCACGGGCGCCCAGCCGGCCGAGACGCAGGGAGGCGGCGTTCGCATCAACATGATCCCGAAGGACGGCGGGAACACCGTCAGCGGCTCTGCGTTCGTCGGCGGCACCGACGGCGCGTGGCAGTCGAACAACGTGGACGACTACCTGCGCAGCCAGAATATCCGGTCGGCCAACGGCATCGCGCACATCCAGACGTTCACCGGTTCGCTCGGCGGCCCGGTGATGAAGGACCGCCTCTGGTTCTTCATTGCAGCCAAGCACACCTCGGCCGACGAGCTCGTGGCGAACACGCCCGAGCACATCACGCTGCCGGACGGCACCGACCTGCGCAGCACGGTGGATCAGTACATTCGCGACACCATGGCGCGTGTGACCTGGCAGGTCAGCCAGAAGAACAAGCTCTCGGCCTTCTTCGACCGGAACTGGAAGCGCAAGGGGCACGATTTCGGCGCCGGCACCGACCCGCGCGCCGGGTCGTACCGCGATCCGCGGACTGGCCACTATGCCGTCGGGCAGCTCAAATGGACGAGCACCCTCAGCAGCCGATGGCTGATCGAGGCCGGCTACTCGTCGCCGTACAACCACGTGACGATCAACAACCGGCCTGAAGCCGACCTGCCGAACTACCTGCCGAGCGGCGATGTCAATCCGGCATGGCTGGCCAACGCGCGCCGGTCCGACAACACGAACAACATCAACCCGCGCTGCGCGCTCGACATCGGCTGCCGTGTGTGGGTCTCGAACGGACAGGACGAACGCAAGGAAGCGACGGCGTACCGGACCGCCGCCTCGGTCTCGTACGTCACCGGCAGCCACAATGTCAAGGCCGGGATCACCAACTCCACCGGGCCCGGCCACTACTATCACACGCGCCAGGCCGATCTCGTCCAGAACTACTCGAGCAACAAGCCGACCAGCGTGACGGTGTACTCGACCCCCGCCAACCGCTTCGACGATCTCAACTACGACTTCGGCTACTACGTCCAGGACGTGTGGACGATCAAGCGGCTGACGCTGAGTCCCGGCATCCGTGTGGACAACTTCAACGCCCGGGTGGAAGCCACCTGCAATCCGGCGGGCCGGTTCGTGCCCGGCCGCTGCTTCGAGGAGCGGCGGGACTATCCGAACTGGCGGAACGATCTCGGCCCGCGGCTCAGCGTGGCCTACGATCTGTTCGGCGACGGGCGCACGGCGCTGAAGGCGGGCTTCGGCACGTACTACGAGCTCGTGACCACCGGCTGGACCGATCGGTACTCCACGAGCGAAGTCACCGAGACCCGCAACTGGTCCGACTGCGACTACCTTCCGGGCACCTCGACCTGCTCCGCTCTCGTGCTGCCGACCAACGGCGACGACATCGCCCAGGACAACGAGATCGGGCCGGGCACCACGAACTTCGGGCTGAACCCGAACGCGCGGAGCATCGACCCGAACATCCAGCGTCAGGGCAACCGGGAGATCACCGCGAGCGTGTCCCATCAGCTGTTTCCGCGGGTGTCGGTGACGGCCGGCTACTATCACCGGACGTACCAGGACATCCAGGACATGGATCGCACGCTGATCGGCCTGTCCGACTACGCGTCGTTCACCGCGACGACGCCGGACGTATCGCACGATCCGACGCTGGCAGGCGTCATCGAGTCGGGATCGCCGCTCACCGTCTACAACCTGGATCCGGGAAAACAGGGCGTCTACAACACCGCTCAGGTGGACCGGAACGTCGCGAACCAGCTGATCTTCAACGGCGTGGACGTCTCCTTCAATGCCCGGCTGATGCAGGGGAGCACCCTGATCGGCAGCTGGAGCACGGAGAAGCACGTCTCGGTGTTCTGCGCGAACGACGACAATCCGAACGGCCAGCTCGTGGCCGACATCTATACGGGGTTCACCGACGTTTCGAGCGGCGGCCGCTTCTGCGACGAGCGGCAGTTCCACGTGCCCTTCCGCCACGAGTTCAAGCTGGCCGGCAACTATCCGCTCCCGTTCGGCTTCGACGTCGGGGCGGTGCTCCAGAGCTATCCCGGCACCGCCAGGACGATTACCTGGCAGCCCCAGGCAAGCGTGTTCCCGGGCCAGAAACGGACCAACACCGAGACGATCATCCTGAACGCGCCGGGCTCGCTCTACTACCCGCGCTACAACCAGCTCGATCTGAACTTCAAGAAGAACTTCCGCGCCGGCCGCAAGACGTTCAGCGGCCAGGTGGATCTCTTCAACGCGCTGAACGGCAACACGATCTTCGGCCGCAACAATGCGGTCGGCGGCTCCCTGGGTGACGTCACCACGATTCTCCAGGGCCGGCTCGTGAGGCTGGCGTTTCAGATGAGGTTCTGATCAGCACCAACCTTCGAGGGGCGCTCCGCCGCATCCGTGACGGTCTGGCCGCGTAGCGCCCCGCCCGGGAACGAGGGACCGGATCCCGGATATAATTCGGGCCGTGTTGATCTCACCCGAGCTCGCCTCTGCCTTCGACGAACAGATCGGCCACGAATTCGGCGCCGGCCTGCAGTACGTGAGCATCGCGGCGCATTTCCGCCGGCGCCACCTGACGCTGCTGTCCAAGCTCTTCATGAAGCAGGCCGAGGAAGAGCGGATGCACGCGATGAAGTTCGTGGAGTACCTGCTCGACACAAGGCGCCGAGCTGCGCATTCCGCAGGTGCCGGCGCCCGCGCCATCGTTTGCCTCGGCTGAGGCGGCCGTGCAGGCGGCGCTCGACTGGGAGAAACAGGTGACGGGGCAGATCACCGGCGCTCATGGATCTCGCCGTGAAGGAGAACGATTATCTGGCGCAGAGCTTTCTCCAGTGGTTCATCGACGAGCAGCTCGAAGAGGTCGTCAAGATGGAGCGGCTCCTCGGCGTCGTCAGGCAGTCTGGAGAGAAGAACCTGCTGATGGTCGAGGCCTATCTGGTGCATCTGGAGAAAGTTGATTAGGCGAGAGGGCACGACCCCTTGAACCCCGCCGATCGGATCCTCCTCGGCAAGGGCGAGCATCCCGTGTTTCTGCTCGCCAGGTACGGCAATCGCCACGGCATGGTCGCGGGCGCCACCGGTACCGGCAAGACGGTCTCGCTGATGGTGCTGGCCGAGGGCTTTTCGCGCCTCGGCGTACCCGTGTTCCTGGCCGACGTCAAGGGCGACGTGGCCGGGCTGGCGATGCCCGGCGCCGGGGGCGACAAGATCATGCAGCGCGTCGGCCAGGTCGGGCGTCGGCGATTACGCGCCGGAGGCCAGCCCGGTGGTGTTCTGGGACCTGTACGGCAAGCTCGGCCATCCGGTGCGCGCCACGGTCAGCGAGATGGGCCCGACCCTGCTCGGCGCGCATGCTGGAGCTCAACGACACCCAGGCGGGCGTGCTCGAGGTCGTGTTCAAGCTGGCCGACGACCGCGGGCTGCTGCTGCTCGACCTGGACGACCTCCGCGCGCTGCTCGCCTTCGCCGCCGACAATCGCAAGGACGATCTCGACGCCACTACGGGCTGGTCAGCCCGCAGTCGATCGGCGGCGATCCAGCGCGCGCTGCTCGCGCTCGAGCGCGACGGCGGCGACGCGTTCTTCGGCGAGCCGGCGCTGGAACTGGACGACCTGCATGCGCACCGACCTCGAGCGGCCGCGGCGTCGTCAACATCCTCGCCGCCGACGAGCTGATCCTGAAGCCGCAGGCTGTATCTCGACGCTTCCTGCTGTGGCTGCTGTCGGAGCTGTTCGAGCACCTGCCCGAGGTCGGCGACCTCGACAAGCCGAAGCTGGTGTTCTTCTTCGACGAGGCGCACCTGCTGTTCGACGACGCGCCGCCGGCGCTGCGCCAGCGGGTGGAGCAGGTGGTGCGGCTGATCCGCTCCAAGGGCGTCGGCGTCTACTTCTGCTCGCAGTTCCCGGACGACGTGCCCGAGCGAGATCCTCGGCCAGCTCGGCAACCGCATCCAGCACGCCCTGCGCGCGTTCACCCCGCGCGACCAGAAGGCGGTGCGGACGGCGGCCGAGACCTTCGTGGCCAACCCGAAGCTCGACGTCGCCAAGGCGATCTCCCAGCTCGGGGTCGGCGAGGCGCTGGTCTCGACGCTGCAGGACAAGGGCGTGCCGATGCCGGTGGAGCGGACGCTCATGTCGCCGCCGCGCTGCCGCATGGGCTCGATCACGCCCGACGAGCGCGCGGCGGTGCGCGCGCGCAGCCCGATCGGCGGCAAGTACGACACGCCGGTGAACCGCGAATCGGCCTACGAGATGCTGGCCCAGCGGGCCCGCGCGGCATCCAGCCGGCCGCGCCGGGAGCCGAGGCGCTGCGCGGGATGCGGGTGCCGCGCCTGCTCCCCGCCGCCCCGCCGGCGGAGCACGGGAGCCCGGTCAGCGACTTTCTCTGGGGCACCAGGCGCCGCCAGGGCATGGTGGAGACCATGGCCAAGCAGGCGGCGCGCACCGTGGGCGGCCAGCTCGGCCGGCAGATTCTGCGCGGCGTGCTCGGCGGCATTCTTGGCGGAACGCGGCGCTCGCGGGCGAACGGCTGATTCGGTCCGCGAGACGGCGTGTCCTGGAGGAAACACTCATGAGGCCGATTGCAGGCGTGTCGATCGCCGTCGCGCTGCTGCTGGTGCAGGTTCTGTCCGCCCAGAGGCCGGCGGAGCGCTGGACGGGCACCTGGGCGGCTGCCGAGGTCGGCCGTCCCGAGACTCCGCCCCCGCCGCAGCCGCCGGCGCCCGGCCAGCCGCCGCCTTCCGCCCCGGCCCCCTTCGTGCAGTTCCAGAACCAGACACTGCGGCAGATCGTCAGGACGAGCATCGGCGGATCGCGCGTCCGCATGGTCCTCAGCAACAGGTTCGGCACGGCGCCGCTGGCCGTCGGCGCGGCGCACATCGCGCTGCGCGGCACCGGCGCGTCGGTCGTCGCCGGCTCGGACCGCGCGCTCGCGTTCAGCGGCGAGACCGCCGTCACGATTCCGCCGGGCGCCCTGGTGCTGAGCGATCCGGTCGATCTCGAGGTGCCGCCGCTGGCCGATCTCGCCGTCGATCTGTTCCTGCCGGGGCAGACCGACACGCCCTCGCCGCTGACGATGCACGTGGGCGCGCTGCAGACGAGCTACGTATCGGGGCCGGGCAACTATGCCGGCGCGACGGCGTTTCCCCAGGCCGCCACCGTGCCGTCCTGGTTCCTGGTCGCGCGTGTCGAGGTATTGACGAGCGCCGGAACGGTCGTCGCCTTCGGCGATTCCATCACCGACGGCGCGCGATCGACGCGGGATACCAACCACCGGTATCCCGATCAGTTGGCGCGGCGGCTCAACGAGGCCGGCCGCCGGTTCGCCGTCCTGAACGCCGGGATCGGCGGCAATCGCCTGCTGAGCGACGCGGCCTACAGCTCCGGCCAGAATGCGCTCGCGCGGTTCGAGCGTGACGTCCTGGCGCAGCCGGGGGTGACGCATGTCATCGTGCTCGAGGGGATCAACGACATCGGGAACGCCCTGCGGGATCCGGTGCCGAGCGCGGCCGACCTGATCGCGGCGCACCGCCAGATGATCGACCGGGCGCACGAGCGCGGGATCAAGATGCTCGGCGCCACCCTGACCCCCTTCAAGGGTGCGTCGCGGTACACGCCCGAAGGCGAGGCCAAGCGCTCGGCGCTGAACGAGTGGATTCGCGCGGGCGGCGCGTACGACGGCGTGGTGGATTTCGACGCCGCCACGCGCGACCCTGCCGATCCCCTCCGGTTCAACCCCGAGTTCGACTCCGGCGATCACCTGCACCCGAACGACGCCGGCTATACGGCCATGGGCAACGCCGTCAATCTCGATTACTTCAAGTGATCCGTCGCGCACACCACCCAGTTCTCCAGTTCCTAGTTCCCCAGTTCCCTAGTTGACTATGCTCCCCCCCGCAGTTCTCCTCGACCTCGACGACACCATCCTCGACGACAGCAGCGCGGTCGACGAGTGCTGGCTGGCGGCGTGCCGCCTTCATTGCGCGGCCGGGCGGCTGCCGGAGGCTGACGCGCTGCACGCGGCGATCAAACGGGCGAGCGGATGGTTCTGGAGCGACGCCGAGCGGCACCGCGTCGGCAGGCTGGACCTGCCCGCGGCCCGCACCGAAGTGGTGCGGCTGGCGCTCGACGAGGCCGGGATTGACGATCGGGCGCTCGCCGCGCGGATCGCCGCGGCCTATGCGAGCGAGCGGGATGCGCGCATGACGCCGCTGCCTGACGCCGTCGAGACCGTGCAGTGGCTCCGATCCACCGGGCGCCGGCTGGCGCTGCTGACCAACGGGGCCGCCGAGGCGCAGCGCAGCAAGATCGAGCGCTTCGCGCTCGGTGGGCTGTTCGATGCCGTGCTCGTCGAAGGCGAGGTGGGCTTCGGCAAGCCGGACGCGCGCATCTATCATCTGGCGCTCGGCCGGCTCGGCGTGAGCGCCGGTGAGGCGTGCATGATCGGCGACAACCTCGAATGGGACGTCGAGGCGCCGCAGCGGCTCGGCATCTATGGCGTCTGGATCGATCGCCGGCGCAAAGGGTTGCCCGCCGGACGGGCGATCACGCCGGATCAGGTCATCGCTTCGCTGTCCGACCTGCGTACGTGATGAGCGGCCTCGCGACGATCCGGATGGCGGTGACAGAGGATGCGCCGGCCCTTGCAGCCATCTATGGCCCGTTCTGCGCAGAGACTGCCGTCTCCTTCGAGCTGGAGCCCCCAACGGCAGACGAGATGGCGCAGCGAATCGGTGCCGTCACCGGGCGACTCCCATGGCTCGTGCTGGAGGCCGGTGGCAGCGTTGCCGGATACGCGTATGCGAGCCGGCATCAGGAGCGCGCCGCGTATCGATGGGCCGTGAACACGGCGGTCTACATCGCCGAAGGCCATCGCCGTCGGGGCGCGGGCCGGGCGCTCTACCGCGTGCTGTTCGATGTGCTTCGAGCACAGGGTTACTTCAAGGCGTGCGCCGGCATTACAATCCCCAATCCGGCGAGCGTGGCGCTGCATCAGGCGATGGGCTTCATGCCGGTCGGAATCTACCGGGATATCGGCTTCAAGAACGGGGCGTGGCACGACGTCGCCTGGTACGAGGCGGCGATTCAGCCCGTCCGCGCGGACCCACCCGAGCCACGGGCGGTGGCCGATCTGCTGGCCAGTGACGCCATGCAGCAGTCGGCGGCGCGCGCGCTCGCGCACTATCATGAACCTTGAACCTTGAACCCCGAACCCCGAACCCCGAACCCTCGAACCCTTGAACCCTTGAACCCAAGAAAGGAATCCCCCTTGCCGCGAACCATGCAGCTGCAGATGGAACAGACAGGCCCCACGACGAGCCAGGCGTCGATTCGGACGCACACCGTCACGATCGATCGCCCCGTTGAAAAGGGGGGCAGCGACCGCGGCCCGCAGGGCGGTGAGCTGCTGCTCGCCTCGCTGGGCGGATGCTTCCTGAGCAATGTCTTCGCCGCCGCGAAAGCTCGATCGGCCGACGTCTCCGACGTCCACCTGACCCTCGTTGCCATGGTTGGCGGCGTGCCGGAGAGGGTCGAGGCGATCGCGATGCACGTCCGGGCGAGGTGCGAGGATCGCGCGCTGCTGCAGAAGCTGCTCGATGTCGCCGAGCGGGGGTGTCTTGTCACCAACACGCTGAAGAGCGCGGCGGCGATTTCGGTCACGCTCGAGAATTGACGCGGAGGATACCGTGAAGACCGCTGCTGCCCTGATCGCCGCCGCTTCGACGCTCTGCCTGGCCGCCGCGCACCAGGGCGGATCCGGGGATACGCGCGCGGCCTTTCTCGAGCTCATCGATCGGCCGCGCGTGGCGCTCGAGCCCGAGACCTCCGCGCTGCCGGCTCCGGAGCCCGGCCTCACCGAGGAGCACGTCACGTTTGCCGCCGAGGCCGGCGACCGGATTCCGATGATCGTCGTGAAACCCGAGGGCGGCGCGGGACGCCGGCCGGCGGTGATCTTTCTGCACGGCACCGGCGGCCGCAAGGAGCAGCATGCCGGACTGCTGGCGGCGCTCGCCCGGCGTGGATTCGTCGCCGCGGCCATCGATGCGCGCTACCACGGCGAGCGGACGAAGGCGGTGGCCGGTCCGGCCTCGTCGCCCTATTCCAATGCGATTCTCCGCGCGTTTCGAGCGGGCGGCGAGCACCCGTTCTTCTACGACACCGTGTGGGACGTGATGCGGACGATCGACTACCTGCAGACGCGTCCCGATGTCGACGGCGCGCGCGTCGGGCTCGCCGGGTTCTCGAAAGGCGCGATCGAAACCTACCTCGCGGCCGCGGTGGACGATCGGATTGGCGCGGCCGTCGCGGGGCACGGCGTGCAGAGCTTCGGATGGGCGCTCGATCACAGCGGCTGGGACTCCCGCGCCTGGACGATTCGCGACGCCATCACGGCGGCGGCCGAAGAGGCCAGGGCGCCGGTGAGCGCGGCCTTCGTGCGCCGGTTCTACGATCGCGTGGCGCCGGGCATCTACGGGCAGTTCGACGGTCCGGCCATGCTCGCGCTGGCGGCGCCGCGCCCGTTTCTGGTGATCGCCGGCGACTCGGATCCGCGCACGCCGATGGCCGGCGTCCGCGAGTGCGAGGCGTCGGCGCGGCGCGCGTACGCCGCCGCGGGCGCGCCGGAGAAGTTCGCGGTGCAGGTGGAGGAGAACGTCGGCCACGAGCACACGCGCGTCTTCGACGACTCGATGACCGAGTGGTTCGTGCGATGGCTGCAGCCCGGCCGGGCGGCCGCCGCGGCCCCCGCGATGCCGACGCCCCGCGCGGAGCGGGATCTGCGCGGCGCGATCGACATCCACGTGCACTCCGACCCCGACAGCGTGCCGCGCTCGCTCGACGGCCTCGAGGCGGCCCGGCTGGCCTCCGCCCGCCACATGCGTGCGATCGTCCTGAAGAACCACTACGACCCGACCGCCGGCCTCGCGCTGCTCGCGCGCCGGGCCGTGCCGGGGCTCGAAGTGTTCGGTGGCGTGGATCTGAACCTGCCGGTCGGCGGCATGAACCCGCACGCGATCGCGCACATGGCGCAGATGAACGGTGGGTACGGCAGGCTCGTCTGGATGTCGACCTTCGACGCCGAAAATCAGGTTCGCGCGAACCGCGCGAACCTGCCGTTCGTGCGCGTGTCGGGCGACGGCGCGCTGCTGCCGGAAACGCGGGCCGTGATCGCGGCCGTCGCCGAGCACGGCTTCGTGCTCGCGAGCGGCCACGTGTCGGCCGCCGAGGCGCTGATGATGTTCCGCGAAGGCCGGCGCCTCGGCATCGCGCACATGGTCGCGACCCACGGCATGGCGCCGCCGACCGCGCTCACGGTGGAGCAGGCCAGGGAGGCGATCGGGCTCGGCGCGTTCATCGAGTTCTGCGCGGGCACGCTCGCCGGCAAGGACGCGCAGGCGAAGATCGATCGGTTCGCCGACCAGATCAGGGCCATCGGCCCGGAGCACGCGATCCTGTCATCGGACCTCGGTCAGGCGGGCAATGCGCTGCCTCCGGACGGACTTGCCGTGTTCTACGAAATGCTCCGCAGGAAGGGGTTCACGGATCAGGAACTCGATCGGATGGGCAAGGAGAACCCGGCCGCCCTGCTGGGCCTGGAGCGGCGATGACGAGCACGCGGGCGGGACGCCTCTGCCGATTCCTCGTTCTCGGGTTGTGCGCGGCGGCGGCAGGTGAGCTCGCCGGCCAGTCGCAGCCGCCCTCCGCTCCCGCCCCATCGTCCGCGGCGGGACGGCCCGTGCTGTATGCCTCGGTGGGCGAACAGCTCACGCGGTACGAGGTGAACGCCGCCGAGGCGACGCTGGCGAAGCAGGAGAGCCTCGCGCTGCCCGAGGCCGTGCAGTATGCGTGGGTCGCACCGTCCAGGCAGTTCCTGTACGTCGCCTGGAGCAACGGCATGCGAGGCGATCACGCGGGCGTCTCGGCGTTTCATATCGACCAGGCGACGGGGGCCCTTTCGCCGCACGGCGATCCGATCCGCCTGTCCCATCGTCCGGTGCACGTCACCGTCGATCCCTCGGCCACCCATCTCCTCGTGGCGTACAACAACCCGAGCGGCGTCACCGTGCACGAGCTGCGCCGCGACGGCACGCTCGGTACAGGAGGTGCTGCAGCCGGCCGGGCTGGACGGCGGCATCTACGCGCATCAGGTGCGTGTCGATCCGGCGGAGAAGATGGTCGTGCTGGTGACGCGCGGCAACGCTGCCGGCGTCCGTCCCGAAGATCCGGGCGCCATGAAGGTGTTCGGGTACCGGAATGGCATCCTGAGCAACCGGCTGTCGATCGCGCCGAACGGCGGGTACGGCTTCCAGTCGCGGAACCTCGACTTCCATCCGACGGCGCCCTGGGTGTACCTCGCGCTCGAAGTGCAGAGCAAGCTGGTCGTGTTCAGGCGAACCGCCGATGGCGCATCCATCGACCCGACGCCGCTGTTCTCGAAGGACACCGTAGCCGATCCCGCGCACCTCCACCACCCCGCACAACAGGCCGGGCCGGTGTCGGTCCATCCAAACGGCCGGTTCGTGTACACCACCAACCGGTCGAACGGCACGATCGAAGTGCAAGGCAGGCGCATCTTCGAGGGCGGCGAGAACAGCATCGCCGTGTTCTCGATCGATGTGCGGACCGGCGAGCCGTCCGTCGTGCAGCGGATCGACACGCGGGGATTTCATGCCCGCACCTTCTCGTTCGACGAGGGCGCGCGAATTCTGGTGGCGGCAAACCAGTCGGCGGTCACCGTGCGGGCGGACGGCGTCGACACGCTCGTGCCCGCCTGCCTCTCGGTGTTCCGGATGGGCTCGGACGGGAAGCTGACCTACGTCCGGAAGTACGACGTCGCGACCGGCCAGGGCGCGAGCCTCACCTGGTCGGGAATGGTGACGCTGCTGCCTGTGCACGTTGCGGCGCAGACGCCGGCCTCCCTCGATATCGTGCTGGCGCGGCTGCACGCGTATCTCGCAGATTACGCGCAGCGGCTGCCTGCGACCGTGGCGGCGGAGCATTACGTGCAGCGGGCGGCGACGGGCCGAATTGCCAGGCGTGAGCTCGAGTCGCAGTTCGGTCTGGTCCGTCTGCCGGGCGTCCGTGAATGGCTCGGCTTCCGGGACGTCCTGCGCGTGGACGGCACGGCCATTCCGGATCACGAAGGACGCCTGGAGGGGCTGTTTCAGGATCCGGGCTCCGATGCGCACGCACGGGCCATGCGCGTCGCTGAGGAGAGCGCACGGTTCAACATCGGGGCGGTCCAGCGGACGATCAACAACCCTGCCGTGGTGCTGGAACTGCTGGACGGCCGCAACGCCGCGCGGATGCGCTTTTCGAGGGAGGGCGATGCGACTGTCAGCGGAATTGCGGCGGACGTGATTAGGTTCGAGGAGACGTCGACGCCGACGATCATCCAGGTGGAGCATACATGGGATGCTCCGGCACGCGGACGCGCGTGGGTCGATCCCGCCAGCGGGATCCTCGTCCGGGCCGACTGCACGGTCGAAACGAAGATCGAACGATCGGGCAATGTGACGGTGAGCATTGCCGTGGAGTTCCGTCCCGATTCGAAGCTCGGGTTTTGGGTCCCCGCGTCGATGCAGGAAGAGTATCGCTCGCGCCCGCGAATGCCGCTTGCCGGCCGGGGCATCCGGCTATCCCGGGTGATCGCATCCGGCCGAGCCACCTACGACCAGTATCGGCAGTTCGCTGTCGAGACCGACGAGCAACTCGGTCGCTGACCTGCAACGGACAGAATGCGAGACGGAGAGACGGACCGAACGCGTCGGTGCCGCGCCGGGCCGGCGCAGCCACGCCGCAGGTGAAGGGTGTCTGCCGCACGGCCGTGTTCGTGCAGCGTCAGCGCCGGCCGAAGGCAGATACCCTTCGCCTGCGGCGTCCGACGCGCGAGTGCGAAGGCTGGAGTCCAACAGCTATACGAGCCTGCAGATCCACCCTTTCGAGGCGTCCGAGTACCACAGCCTGCCGGCGGCGTCGATGTCGAGGCCGTGGAGCTGCGGTTCGGTGCGCGCGACCTGGATCTTGGCGGTGGGACGGCCGTCCTTCGGGTCGAGCTTGTAGATGGCGTAGTCGTCGGCGTTGATGCACCAGAGCATGCCCTTGTCCCATGCCAGGCCGTGCGTGCGCTGAGTGCCGCCGGGGCCGGGAATACTCCGGATGATGGCCCCGGTTTCGGGCTCCATCAAAAAGATCCTGCTCGCCGCGGGGACCGCCATCCAGTATTTGCCATCCACCCACTTGATGCCGTGCGCGCCGGAGGGGGAGCCGCGCTCCGGCGTGACATTGCCGTAATAGCCGGAGCCCGGCGTCACCCACGACTTGAGCGTGGCCCCGGTGTTCGGGTCGACCTTGAGCGTGCGCGGCGGATCCTTCGGATCCTTCATCTTCGTGGAGGTAATCCACAGCGCGCCGGCGCCGAAGGTGATGCCGCTTCCGTGGATCGACTCGGTCTGCAGCTCTTTGAGGATCGTGCCGTCTTCGGGTTTGACGAGGAACGCCTTGTTCGGATCGACCTGGTCGAGCACCCAGAGCCCTTCGGGCACGAAGTGCAGGTCGTTCGGCTGGGTGATGCGCGGATTGCGCCAGACGCGCTCGACCCGTTTCTCGACGAGCGGCAGCCCCGATTCTCCGGCTGCGGCCAGTCTGGAAGCGGCCGCGAAACCGGCACACCCTGCGACGAACGCGCGGCGGGAAATCGGCCGGTCGGTCATGCGGCCAAGTATAGACCAGCTGCGCTAAGCTCTCACCATGGACGTCTGGAAGATTCTTGCGGCCTCCGCGCTGATCTGCAGCTCCGCCTGCGGGGGCGCACAGGCCCCCGGAGATGCACCGCCTTCGCCGCCGGCGCCCGGTACGGCTCCCGCCGCCCCAGCCGGGAAGGACGGCGTGGCGGAGGGATCGTACGAGGCGAGCATCCTCGCGTTCCAGCGGGAACGCGAGGCGAAGCTCAGGGCCGACACCGGCTGGCTGACGATCGCCGGGCTCTTCTTTCTGACCAAGCCCGAAACGACCTTCGGCGCCGATCCCGCCAATGACATCGTGCTTCCCGACGGCGCTCCCCCGCGCGCCGGCGCCTTCGAGCTGAGCGGGCGGACGGTGCGGGTGAAGGCCGCCCCGGGCGTCGCCTTCACGCTCGGCGACAAGAAAGTCACCGACAAGGTGCTCGCCTCGGACGCGGAAGGGCCTCCCGACAGGCTCGGCCTCGGAGACCTCCAGCTATGGGTCCACGTCAGCGGGGATCGGCCCTCGATCCGCCTTCGCGACCAGAACAGCCGTCTGCGGCGCGAGTTCACCGGCACGGTGTGGTTCCCAATCGATCCCGCCTATCGCGTCGACGCGGAATTCACGCCGTACGGGAAGCCGAAGTCGATCCAGGTCCCGAACATCCTCGGAGACATCGATCAGATGACGGCTCCCGGCGAGGTCTCCTTCACGCTGCAGGGCCGGCGCGTGACGATGCAGCCAATCGTCGAGAGCGGGGATCCGGCATTCTGGTTCATCTTCCGCGATCTCACCAGCGGACACGAGACGTACCCGGCGGCCCGGTTCATCTACATGCCGCCGCCGGTGGACGGAAAGATGGTGGTCGATTTCAACCGCGCCGAGAATCCGCCGTGCGCGTACAACCCGTACTCGACGTGCCCGCTGCCGCCGGAGAAGAACCGGCTGCCGGTGCGAATCGAGGCCGGGGAGAAGGACTACGAGCACTGATGCTGGCGGAGCAGGCCAGCGAGTCGGGAGGAGACATGAGGGAACTGGTGGATGCGATCGGGTCCGAGTATCGCCGCTATAAGCGGCTCGCCGACGGCGCGATGGAGCAGGTGGACGAGGCGGCGCTGAACCGTGCGTCGGCCGGGTTCGACAACTCCATCGCCGTCCTCGTCTGGCACCTCTCGGGCAATCTCGCCTCGCGCTTCACCGAGTTCCTCACCTCGGACGGCGAGAAGCCCTGGCGGGCGCGCGACGAGGAGTTCCAGCCGCGGCAGGTCTCCCGGTCGGAGCTGCTGAAGACATGGGAGGACGGCTGGCGGGCGCTGACCTCGGCGCTGGACGGCTTGACGGACGAACATCTGTCGCGCACCGTGACGATCCGTGGAGAGCCGCACTCGGTCCACCAGGCGCTCCAGCGGTCGCTCGCGCATTTCGCCTATCACGTCGGCCAGATCGTCTATATCGCCAAGGAGGCGAGCGGGCGGGACTGGAAGTTCATGAGCATCCCTCCCGGGAAGTCGGCGGAATTCAACCGGGGGATGAGGACGAAGGCCGATGGACGAGAGGCGATGGGCGAGCGATAGGCGTCTATTCCGGTGCGGACGTGGTACGTTCGATCCGGCTGTCGGGCACGAGCCAGATCAGCGCCACCAGCACGTAGATACCATCGGCGAGCCATTCCTTCACGAACGCGAGCGCGATGGCGGTGGCATAGAGCACGATCGAGATCTTGCCCTTGAGGTCGCGGCCGAGCGCCCGCGCCAGCCGGCGGTTCGTGCGCGGGTCTGCGAGCAGCGTCCATACGAGAATCGTGTACACAATCGCGCACAGAATCAGCACCATGCCGTAGACGGCCGTCGGCAGCGCCTCGAAGTGGTTCTCTCCCATCCAGCCGGTCACGAACGGCACGAGCGAGAGCCAGAAGAGCAGGTGCAGGTTCGCCCAGAGCACGCGGCCGTCGATGCGATCCACCACCTGGAACATATGGTGGTGGTTGTTCCAGTAGATGCCGAGGTACACGAAGCTCAACACGTAGGTGAGGAATGCGGGCAGTACGGGACGCAAGGCCGCCCAGGTGGCGCCTTCGGGGGCCCGCAGCTCGAGCACCATGATGGTGATCAGGATGGCGATCACGCCGTCGCTGAAGGCTTCGAGCCGGGTCTTGCTCATGCGGCGCTCATCGTACTGCGGCCAGGCCCTGGCTGCGTAGCGAACCACCGTCCGGGTCATCATGCCCGCCGCTCCCGTTCACATCTTGCGGCTGCCTGAGGGGTGGTTGCGGATTGAGTTGGACCCGCGAGCCTCGCTGAAGCAGAATGTCGTGCGGATAAGCCCTGAAGCAGCCCGGAGATCCTGCCAGGATCCGGAGCGGAAACGACGGCCGCGGCGCGGGCAGCCGGGCCCGCGACGAGAGGCCGCACTGAAGCCGTGCGGCGATCCTGGCAAGCTCCGGAGCGTAAGCGACGGCCGCGCGCGGGCAGTCGGGCCCCGCGCCGAGCGGCCCCACTGAAGCAGTGCGGGGATCCTGCCAAGATCCGGAGCGTAAGCGACGGCCGCGCGCGGGCAGTCGGGCCCCGCGCCGAGCGGCCCCACTGAAGCAGTGCGGGGATCCTGCCAAGATCCGGAGCGTAAGCGACGGCCGCGCGCGGGGGTGGGGCCCCGCGCGCATTAATGGAAGAGAGGCATCATGGACCGCCGTGAATTCGTGAAGCTCGCCGGGGCCGGCATGACGGCCGGAGCGCTGGCCGAAACGATGGTCGCCGCGCAGGTCGCGCAGTCGCCGCGGCGCCCCGCGCCTCGCGCGGCGTCGGGCGGCGCTGCCAGTGTGAAGTTCAAGGTCGGCACGCAGCACGGCGACTCGGACGCCGTCCTCAAGGCCATGGCGGCCTTCGGCGTGAACAACATCTGCAGCCGCATGCCCTCGGCGAAGATGGACGAGAACTGGAGCGTGGAGGCGCTCACGCGGCTGCGCGAGCGGGTCGAATCCTATGGCATCTCGCTCGACATGGTGCCGATCACGATGACCTCCGCGCCGATCCAGAGCGCGCAGATGCCGGCGATCTTCCTCGGCCAGGATCCCGAGCGCGACCGGAACATCGAGGACATCTGCCAGCAGATCCGGAACTGCGCCAGGGCCGGCATCTTTCAGGTGAAGTACAACTTCACGATTCTCGGGATCCCGCGCACCGGAACGGTCAAGGGACGCGGTCCGTCGCGCTACAGCGAGTTCGTGCTCGCGAACGACAAGGGCTCCCAGACCCAGACGATCGCCGGCCGCGTGGACGAGGATACGTACTGGGAGCGGATCACCTATTTCCTCGAGCGGGTCGTGCCGGTGGCCGAGGAATACAAGGTGAGAATCGGCTGCCATCCGCAGGATCCCGGCGTGCCGAAGGGCTACCGCGGCATCGATGCGGTGCTTGCCTCGCCTGACGGCCTGAAGCGATTCGTGTCGATCAAGGAGAGCCCGTATCACGGCCTGAACTTCTGCCAGGGGACCGTATCGGAGCAGCTCGAGCGGCCCGGCGAGCAGATCTTCGACGTGATCCGCTACTTCGGCTCGCGCAAGAAGATCTTCAGCGTTCACTTCCGGAACATCGAAGGCGGGCGCTACAATTTCCGGGAGACCTTCATCGACAACGGCAGCGTCGACATGCTCCAGGCGGCGCGTGTGTACAAGGAAGTCGGCTACGATGGCGTGCTGATGCCCGATCACGTGCCGCACGTGGAGGGCGATCCCGATCAGTTTCAGGGCTTCGCGTTTGCCATCGGCTACATCAAGGCCATCATTGCGGCCGTGTCGGCCGAAGCGTGAGCGGGTGCCGCGCCCGGACGTGCGCGGCCGGCGCGTCCGCTGTCGGCGGAACGGCCACCCGGCCTCTCCTGTCGCGACAGTATTTGGTGTTGGCGCGACTCTTCACTATCATCGAGGAGCGGCTGTCCCGTCTGACGGCACGGTGCCGACATGTCCAATCGAGATGGAGCGTCGTTCGAGGGCCTCAGCATCCGCGCGGCGGTCTTCCTCGGATTCGGCCTGGTCGTCGGCCTGTGGCTGTTTGCCTGGTTCCAGCTGAGCGGCCGGATCCAGCAGGCCCAGACCAAGGCCGCCGAGATCAACACGCGCTACACCGCAGCGCAGCAGGTCCTCGCCGATGTGCGCACCCAGGTGCTCACCGCCTCGGTCGTGCTGCGCGACGTGCTGCTCGATTCCAAGGGGCGGAACGTCGACGCGGATCGGCATCAGCTCGAAAAGATCTATTCGTCCATCGACGCGCTGCTGAGAGGCTATCAGCCGATGTCGAACTCCGAGGCGGAGCGGAGTCAGTTCGACCGGCTTCGCAGCGAGGTCAACGCCTTTCGCGCCTCGATGCTGGAGATCCTGTCGAGCGACCCGGCCGAGTGGCGGCGCGAGGCGGTGCGGCTGATCAGGCTCCGCGTGACGCCCCGCCGCGACATCGTCATCGGGATCGCCGAAGGGGCGCAGGCCGTGAATCGGGCGGCCTACGTCCAGCAGCAGCTGGAGACGGCCGACATCTACCGCTCCATGCAGCGCGAATTGTGGCAGCTGCTGGGCCTCGCGCTGGCCATCAGCGCCGCCGTGGCCGTGCTGGCCGTCATGTACTCGGACCGGCTGGAGCGACGCATCCGCGAGCAGCTGCGCAAGGACTTCAAGCTGACCCGCGAGCTCGAGTCGCTCTCGGCCAAGCTCGTGACGGCGCAGGAGGAGGAGCGGCGCCTGATCGCCCGCGAGCTGCACGACGAGGTCGGGCAGGCCCTCACGGCGGTGAAAGTGGAGCTGGCGCATGCGCAGAAGGCGATCGACGAGTCGCGCGGCCCGACGCAGATGCTCGTCCATGCGCGCTCGATCACGGATGGGGCGCTCAACCAGGTGCGCGATCTTTCGTACCTGCTGCACCCGGCGGCCCTCGATGAGCTCGGGCTGGTGGCTGCGCTGCAGACCCACGTGGACCGCTTCTCGAACAGGCAGGGGATCGAGGTGCGACTGATTCACAGCGGCCTCGGCACGCGGCTGGGGCCCGAGATCGAGACGGCGGCGTACCGAATCGTGCAGGAGGGATTGACGAACGTCGCCAAGCACTCGCACGCGACGAAGTGTCAGATCCACCTCACCCACGCGGGTGAGACGCTCAAGATCACGATCGAGGACGATGGGGTGGGGTTTGGGCCGAAAGGGGTGACGGGCCCGAAGGGGTTGGGCCTGATCGGCATTCGGGAACGCGCATTTCACCTGCACGGCACGGCGCGTTTCGAGAACGTCTACAGCGGCGGAGTCCGCATTGTCGTGGAACTGCCGGCGCCGGGCCGCGGCGCGGTGGAGGATTTCACGCCGGTGCCAGACCCGACGGCCGCATAGCGGGGAACCATGTCGCGATTGCGCATTCTGCTCGGCGACGACCACACGATCGTGCGCCAGGGGCTCCGGAAGATTCTCGAGGACCAGCCGGAGTGGGAAGTGGTGGCTGAGGCTTGCAACGGGCGAGAGGCCGTGGTCCAGGCGCTCGAGCTCGAGCCCGACGTGGCGGTGCTCGACATCGGGATGCCCGTGCTGAGCGGCATCGAGGCCACGCGGCAGATCGTCCGCCGTCTGCCAAATCTGGGAGTCCTGATGCTCAGCATGCACTCGGACCCCGCCTTCGTGACGCCCGCGCTCCAGGCCGGCGCCCGCGGGTACCTGCTCAAGGACTCGGCCGATACCGAGCTGATTCGGGGCGTCGAATCGGTGGCCGCCGGCAAGTCGTTCTTCAGTCCTGCGGCCGCGCGGGTGATGCTCGACGACTACCTGCGCCACCTCTCGCAGAAGGGTATCGTGGATCCCTACGAGGCGCTCTCGGAGCGCGAGCGCGAGATCTTCCAGCTGATCGCCGAAGGCCGCAGCAACAAGGAGGTGGCCGACCTGCTCTCGATCAGCGTGACCACCGTGGAGACCCACCGGGCCCACATCCTGCAGAAGCTGGACGTGCACAACACCGCCGAACTGGTGCTGCTGGCGGTTCGCCGCGGGGTCGTGTCCTAGCCGCGCAGCCCTGCAGAGATTCAAATTCCCGAATTTCTGCCTGAAGATTACTGTCTGGACAGGATGGGACAGCCCCCCGTTTGATGGTCAACTGACGTGTAGAGAGCTAGTCGACCTCCAGCTCTCCTCCCAAAGATACGGGGCCTGGCGCTGCACCAGGCCCCGTATCAACGTCCCTCTGGAAGGCCCGCCTCCCTCCTGTCTGGCCGGGAGGACCACCTCGATATCGTATCTCTCTGGCGGGCAAATACTGTCTCGGCATGATGGTCAGTCCGACACCTTCTCATCAGAATCCAGGTGCAACGTCACAGTTTCAACTGGATACAGGTGGGAGGAGATCTATGAGGCACCGCGTACTGGTGGCCATGCTGGTCCTGCTCTCCGGCGCGATCGCGGCCGGTCCGGCAGGCGCACAGACAACGAATTCCGGGGCGATGTTCGGCACGGTCGTGGACTCGTCCAATCAGGTCGTGCCGGGCGCCGATGTGGTCGTCACGAACGAGCGGACCGGCGAACAACGGCGGGCCGTCACGAACGGCGTCGGGGAATACGTGTTCCCGGGGCTCGCGGCAGGACCCTATACCGTCCGGGCCGAATTGCAGGGGTTCAAGCCGTTTGAAATCAAGAACAACATGGTGCTGGCGAACAACCGGCTGTCGATGCGGCCGCTGCGGCTCGAGGTTGGCACGCTGGCGGAAACGGTCAGCGTGAGCGCCGTCGGGCAGACCGTGGACACCACGGTCACGTCCCATCAGGCGGTGCTCGACACCAACCAGGTGGCGAACCTGTCGATCCGCGGCCGCGACCCGATGTCGCTGCTGAAGATCCTGCCGGGCGTGCAGCTGCAGGCCAACGACCAGGAAACCTTCGGCGGCAGCTTCTCCAGCCCGGTGCCCAGCGTGCAGGGCGGCACCGGTCAGACCGTGTACGTGGACGGCATCAACGGCGGTGACGGCGGCGGCGGCGGCAACTTCAGCGCGGCGACCAACATGGACGCGATCGAAGAGGTCAACGTCCAGATGAGCGCCTACACGGCGGAGTACGGCCTGAAGGGGGGCGCGCAGATCAACCTGATCACCAAGCATGGCGGGTCGGAGTACCACGGCACCGGCTACTGGTACAAGCGCCATGAGATGTTCAACGCGACCAACTACTTCAACAACAAGACCGGGAAGCCGAAGCCGGTCTACCGGTACTCGACGCTGGGGGGCACGCTCGGCGGCCCGATTCCGCGGGTGAAGGGCATCAACGAAGACGGCAACAAGCTGTTCTTCTTCTACTCGATCGACGACACGCAGTTGCGCGACGTGCAGGGGCTGAAGTTCTACCAGATGCCCACCGCTCTCGAGCGGCAGGGCGACTTCTCGCAGAGCTTCCGGCCGAACGGCTCGCTCATCGCGGTCACCGATCCGCTGACCGGGAAGGCCTTTCCGGGCAACGTGATCCCGAAGGACCGGATGGACGCGCGCGGGGTGGCGTTCCTGAATCTGTTCCCGCTGCCGAACACCGACGGCGTGCTGGGCTACAACTACGTGACGCAGGAGCCGAGCATTCCGCACCCCCGCCGCCAGCACATCTTCCGCGGCGACTGGCGGCCGACCGACCGCAACTCGCTGTCGATCAAGTATCAGCGCTGGAACTCGCAGAGCGTGGGGATCAACGTGGCCGGCGCCTCCGCCCGCTGGGGTCTCGTGCGGCAGCGCTACGACTTCTACACGAATGTCGGCAAGATCGACTACACGCGCATCGTCAACCCGTCGACGGTGCTCGAGTTCTCCACCGGGTTCTACGACGGCGTGGAGGACGGGCCGCCGGAGGACGACACGGCGCTGCGCGGGATCCAGCGGGCGACCTATCCGGCGCTCTCGACCCTGGGGCAGTTCGCGTCGATCCACAACCCGCTCGGACTGATCCCGCAGGCGCACTTCGGGAACGTGCCGAGCTCTGACCGGAGCGCGAACAACGACGGCGGTACGGGCCAGGTGACCTACGACGGCCGCTGGCCGATCACGGGCGACGACATCGCCTATAACGCGTCGATCAACCTCACGCACACCCGCGGGTCGCACACGTTCAAGGCGGGGATCATGCGCGAGGACGAGCTGTTCGGGCAGGCGCGCTCGGGGACCTTTGCCGGCGACTTCAACTTCGCCGACAGCTCGGTGGATCCGGGGAATACGCGCTACGCGTACGCCAACGCGTTCATCGGGCACGTGACGACCTACAGTGAGTCGCTCGGCCGCCGGCCGGACGACCGGCGCCAGAAGACGTGGGCCTGGTTCGTGCAGGACACGTGGAAGGCGACGCGGAAGATCACCCTGGACTACGGCCTCCGGATGTACAAGTGGGGGCCGTCGGTGTCGATGTCGGGCGAGGCCTCGGCGTTCAGCTTCGAGCGGTTCGACCCGACCTGGGGCGGCAACCCGCCGGTGCTGTTCCAGCCGGCGTGCGCCGGCGCGTCTCCCTGCAGCGGGAGCAACCGCAAGGCGTTGAACCCGGTCACCGGGGAGCTGCTGCCGAACACCTATATCGGACTGATCGTGCCGGGCACCGGGTTCAGCTGCGGCGTGATCACTCCCTCGAATCCGTGCGAGATCAATGGGATCGTGACTCAGCGCGACCCGAACTACTCGACGGCGGGCGAGGGCTTCGTGAACACGATCCCGATCCAGTTCGACCCGCGCATCGGGATGGCGTGGGCGCTGAACGAGCGGACGGTCATCCGGCTGGCGGGCGGCTCGTTCCACGACGGGACGGGCGGACCGACGCTGCAGCAGGGGGGCAATCCCGCCTTCCAGTTCACGCGGCAGATTCAGTTCACCGACTTCAACAGCTATCTGAGCAGCGGAAACGCGGCGAGCTCGCTCGTGCCGAACGTCGGCGGCATCGTCCGCACCGATACGACCCGGCCGAACAACGTCCGCTTCACGGCGGCGCTGCAGCGCGAGCTCGGCGCCAAGATCGTGCTCGACGCCGCGTACGTCGGGTGCGAGAACGCGCAAGCTCGGCGAGAACTGGAACTACAACGACCTGCCATACGGAGCGCACTTCAACCCGGCAAACCACGATCCCACGACCGCGGCCACGGCCACCCAGCCGGCGCCGCTGCCCGACGCGTTCCTGCGGCCGATCGTCGGCTTCAACGACATCAACATCGAGGACGCGACGGGGCACTCCACCTACGACTCGCTGCAGGTGCAGGTGACCCGCCGGTTCACCGGCAACTTCGAGATGGCCACCAGCTACACGTTCGCGCGCGGTCAGGAGCACGAGTTGCGGCAGGGCAATCCGACCGAGTCGTTCAATCAGCGGCGGGATCTGCAGGAGCACGTGCTCGTGGCGAGCTACATGTATCAGGTGCCGAACGCGAGCCACGCGCTCGGCAACAGCGCCGTCGTGCGCGGCCTGCTCGACAACTGGCGTATCTCGGGCGTCAGCACCTTCGGGACCGGTGGCCGAGGCACCGTGAGCGCGAGCTACAACCCTAGCGTGACCGATCCGGGCGGCGAGGACTGCCGCCGCTACAGCATCGTCGGCGACCCGACGCTGCCGAGCGGCGAGCGGTCGATCGACCGCTGGTTCAACACCGACGCCTTCCAGCCGATCTCGCTGTCGAACGTCCAGGACGTCGGCAATGCCTGCGACGCTTGGCAGTACCGGCTGCCGGGCTGGAACCACCACGACCTGACGTTGTTCAAGGACTTCCGGCTGAAGGGCAATCAGACGCTGCAGTACCGCTGGGAGATCTTCAACCTGTTCAACACCGTCGAGTTCCAGACGGTCAACCAGTCGGCGACCTTCAACATCAACACCGGCGCGCAGACCAGCTCGACCTTCGGCGCCGTGACCGCGGCGCGCACCGAGCGGCGCATGCAGATGTCGCTCAGGTACACCTTCTAGGAAAGTAAGAAGTGGGAAGTAAGACGTAGGAAGTTAGAACCCGTGCAGAGGAAAGTCCAGGGGCGGAGCCGGTCGCGGCTCCGCCCTTCGTGTTTTAGCGGCATATACGATTCGACAACTGAGGAGGGCACGATGCAGCCCCGTACAAGCAGATGGATTCCGCTTCTCGCCGTGGTGTGCTCGCTCCTCTGGCCGGCGCTGGCGTCGGCGCAGGGCACGAGCATCGTCGGGCAGGTGAAGGACGAATCGGGCGGCGTACTGCCGGGCGTGACCGTGGAGGCGGCGAGCCCGGTACTGATCGAGCGGGTCAGGACGGCGGTCACCGACGATCAGGGCCGGTACCGCATCGTGGATCTGCGGCCGGGCACCTACAAGCTCACCTTTTCGCTCACCGGATTCGCGAGCATCACGCGCGAGGGCGTGGCGCTCACAGCCGACCAGACGGTCACCATCAATGCGGACATGAAGGTCGGCGCGCTGGCCGAGTCGGTGACGGTCTCCGGCGAGGCGCCGCAGGTCGACGTGCAGCAGGCCTCGCGCACCACGACTATTACGCGCGACATCATCGATACGCTGCCCGTTTCGCGCAACGTGATGTCGATCGGCGTGCTGGCGCCCGGCGTGCGCCAGAGCAGCACGCCCGACATCGGCGGCTCGCGCATGACCGAGCAGGTGGGGCTCCGCGCGCACGGCCTTGCCGGCGTGGATGCCGAGCAGCTCGTCGAAGGCATGTCGATTCAGAGCCTCGAAGGCGCGTCGCAGAGCTACTTCGACGACATGCTCCAGTCGGAGATTTCGGTGATGACCGCCGCGATCCCCGCCGACACGTCGGGCGGCGGCATCCGGCTCAACAGCATCCTGAAGGACGGCGGCAACATGATGAGCGGATCGGTGTTCATCGGGGGCACCGACGGCAACTGGCAGTCGGACAACGTGGACGACAAGCTCCGCGCCCGTAACATCCGGGAGGCCAACGGCATCGCGCACATCCAGCAGTTCACCGCCTCGCTGGGCGGGCCGCTCGTGAAGGACAAGCTGTGGTGGCTCGTCGCCGCGCGGCACCAGTCTTCGGACGAGAAAGTGGCCAACGTGCCGGAGAACTTCGTCGGGGCCGACGGCCAGTTCTACCGCGCCATCAGCGAGAACTACGTGCGGGGCCCCTCCCTGCGGCTGACCTGGCAGGTGAACCAGAACAACAAGATCTCGAGCTTCGCGCAGCGCTGGTGGAAGCGCAAGGGCAAGGACTTCAGCGCCGGCACCGACCCGCGGGCGGCCACCCAGCGGGACCCGCGCCATGCGCATCATTACGTCGGCAACATCAAGTGGACCTCGCCGCTGACGAGCAACATCCTGGCCGAGGCGGGCTACGCGTCGGCGGCGTTCCTGTGGCTGGGCGGCGGCCAGCCGGGCACGGTCGTGAACACGCCGTTCACGCCCGAGTGGTATGCCATGGCGCGCAGGACCGACAGCGCGCGCAACATCAACCCGCAGTGCGCGTACTTCGACGGTTGCACGGCCTGGATCTACAACGGCCTCGACGAGCGGCAGGAGAACATCCGCAACACGCTCGGCTTCTCGGTGTCGTACGTGACCGGCAGCCACAATCTGAAGTTCGGGGTGCAGGACGAGTTCGGCCCCGACGTCCGCAAGGGGTCGATGAACGCCGATCTGGTCGAGAACTACCAGAACGGCAAGCCGAGCACGGTGACGGTGAACAACACGCCGTACATCGCGCCGGGCCACATCGATCACGACGCCGGCGTGTACGCGCAGGACTCCTGGACGATCAAGCGGCTCACGCTCAATCCGGGGGTGCGCGTGGAGTATTTCAAGGTGAGCGTCAGCGAAACGAGCATGGCTGCGGGGCGGTTCGCGCCGGCGCGGTTCTTCCCTGAGAAGGAGCTCATCAACTGGGGCCCCGACGTCGCCCCTCGGTTCAGCGCGGCCTACGATCTGTTCGGCAACGGCCGGACGGCGCTGAAGTTCAGCGCGAGCAAGTACTACCGGCAGTACCGACGCCGACCCGTTCATGCCGTACGCCGACGCGGGGCGGCTCACGGAAAACCGGAACTGGTCCGACTGCGACTACACGCCCGGAACCTCCACCTGCTCGGGGCTGGCGCTCGCCACCAACGGCGACGGCATCGCGCAGGACAACGAGATCGCGCCCGGCACGGCAACCTTTGGTGCGAAGGCGGCCCGAGCGGCGAGCGACGACTTCCGCCGCCAGTACAACTGGGAGTACACCGCCGGGTTCCAGCACCAGGTGCTGCCGCGGCTCGCGGTGGGCGCGATGATGTACAAGCGCACCGTCTACGACATCGCGCTCCAGGACCGCACCCAGATCTCTCCCTCCGACTACACGGCGTTCACGCTGCCGATGCCGAGCTTCGCCAACGACCCCACGCTGCAGGGGGTCCTGGATCCCAACGAGACGATCACGGTGTACAACCTCGCCTCGTCGAAGAACTCGGTCTACGGCGCTCCGATCGTCGACACCAGCAGCGACCAGGATCGGTCGTTCTACACGGGCTTCGAGGCGTCGTTCAATACCCGGCTGCCGGGCGGGACGATGCTGATGGGGAGCTGGACGGGAGAGCGCAATCTCTCGTACTTCTGCGACAACACGGACGACCCGAACGGGATCGACACGAACGATCTGTACCAGGGGCTCACCGTTTCGTCCGGCGGACGCTTCTGCGACCAGCGCGATTTCGGTGTGCCGTTCCGGCACGAGTTCAAGCTCGCCGGCAACTACCAGCTTCCGCTGGACGTCGCCTTCGGCTTCGTCGCGCAGAGCTTCCCCGGGCTCGATCGGGTGATCACCTGGCAGCCGGCCGCCAGCCTGTTTCCAGGCGGCAAGCGCACGAGGGCCGAAACGATCGTGCTCAGCAAGCCGGGCACGCTGTTCCAGCCGCGCTGGAACCAGCTCGATATCAACTTCAAGAAGAACTTCCGGCAGGGGCGGAAGCTGCTGACGCTGGAGCTCGAGTACTTCAACGTGCTGAACGCCAACCCTGTGTTCACGACCAACGACGCGATCGGCGGCTCGCTCGGCCAGGTCACGCGCGTCCTGCCGGGCCGCTTCCCGAGGCTCGCGTTCCAGATGAAGTGGTAAGCGTGTCAGCCTGAAGACAGGGCGGCCGCGGTAGTTCCACGGCCGCCCCTTCCTTCCATCACCATCCTGTCCCCACACCATTCGTAGTCCCCACGCTCGCTGGCCCCGGCGCGGATCCCTCCCACCGCGAACGGCGCCGATATCACCCATCTCCGCGCGGCAATTCGGGTCTGCTGCCGATGTTCACGGCCGGGTGCTGCCATCAGAATCCCCCTTTACTCAACCGGTTTCGACGTAGAAAAGCCAATCTGGAGGCACATCATGAAGCCGCGTGTATCCATAGCTCTGGGGGTGGTGCTGCTGTGGGCCATCGGCACCAGCCCGGTACTCGCTCAGACGACCAATTCCGGGGCCATGTTCGGGACGGTCGTCGACTCGTCCAATCAGGTCGTTCCCGGCGCCGACGTGATCGTCACCAACGAACGGACGGCCGAACAGCGGCGGACCGTGACGAACGCGGTCGGCGAGTACGTCTTCCCCGGATTGGTGGCCGGTCCGTATACCGTGCGGGCCGAGCTGCAGGGGTTCAAGCCATTCGAGATCAAGAACAACATGGTGCTGGCGAACAACCGCCTCTCCATGCGGCCGCTGCGTCTCCAGGTGGGCGCCCTGTCGGAGACGGTCAGCGTGACGGCCGTCGGCCAGACGGTCGACACGGCCGTCACCTCGCATCAGGCCGTGCTCGACACGAATCAGATTGCGAACCTCTCGATCCGCGGCCGCGACCCGATCTCGCTCCTGAAGATCCTGCCGGGCGTGCAGCTGCAGGCGAACGACCAGGAGACTTTCGGCGGCAGTTATTCGACCCGCGTGCCGTCGATTCAGGGCGGCAACGGCCAGACCGTCTACGTGGACGGGATCAACGGCGGTGACGGCGGTGGCGGCGGATCCTTCAGCGCCGCGACGAACATGGACGCCATCGAAGAAGTGAACGTCCAGATGAGCGCCTACACGGCCGAGTACGGGCTGAAGGGGGGCGCTCAGATCAATCTCATCACGAAACATGGCGGCTCCAACTATCACGGCACCGGCTATTGGTACAAGCGCCATGAGATGTTCAACGCCACCAATTACTTCAACAACAAGACCGGCAAACCCAAGCCGCAATACCGGTATTCGACGCTCGGCGGCACGCTGGGCGGTCCGATCCCCGCTCTGCCGAAGATCAACGAGAACGGCGACAAGCTGTTCTTCTTCTACTCGTTCGACGACACGCAGCTGAAAGACGCTCAGGGGTTGAAGTTCTACACCGTGCCCACCGCGCTCGAGCGGCAGGGGGATTTCTCGCAGTCGTTGAAGCCGAACGGCAACCTCATTCCCGTCATCGATCCGCTGACCGGCAAACAGTTTCCGGGCAACGTCATTCCGCAGGACCGGATGGATCCCCGCGGCGTGGCCTTCCTGGATCTGTTCCCGATGCCGAACTCGCTCGGCACCCCTGGGTACAACTACGTGACGCAGGAGCCGAGCATTCCGCATCCGCGCCGCCAGCACATCTTCCGCGCCGACTGGCGGCCGACCGACCGCAATTCGCTGTCGGTGAAGTACCAGCGGTGGAACTCGCAGAGCGTGGGGATCAATGTGGCCGGCGCCTCCGCCCGCTGGGGCCTGGTGCGGCAGCGCTATGATTTCTTCACCAACGTCGGCAAGCTCGACTACACGCGCATCGTGAACCCGTCCACCGTGCTCGAGTTCTCGGGCGGGTTCTACGACGGCGTGGAGGATGGCCCGCCCGAGAACGATGCGGCGCTGCAGGGGATTCAGCGCGCCACGTATCCCGGCCTGGCGGTGCTCGGCCAGTTCGCGCCCATCCACAATCCGCTGGGCCTGATTCCGCGGGCGCAGTTCGGCAACCTGCCGAGCGCCGATCGCAGCTCGAACAACGACGGCGGCACGGCCCAGGTCACCTACGACGGCCGCTGGCCGATCACCGGCGACGACATCTCGTTCAATGCGTCGGTCAACCTCACCCACACACGCGGGTCGCACACGTTCAAGCTGGGCCTCATGCGCGAGGACGAGCTGTTCGGGCAGGCGCGATCGGGCACCTTCGGCGGCGAGTTCAACTTCGCCGACGACTCGGCCGATCCGCTCAGCACGAGGTACGGCTATGCCAATGCGTTCATCGGCCACGTCCGCAGCTACACCGAGTCGCTCGGCCGGCGGCCCGACGATCGGCGCCAGCGGACCTGGGCCTGGTTCGTCCAGGACACCTGGAAGGCCACGCCGAAGATCACGCTCGACTACGGCCTCCGGATGTACAAGTGGGGGCCGTCTGTGTCGATGTCGGGTGAGGCGTCCGCGTTCAGCTTCGAGCGCTTCGACCCGGCCTGGGGCGGCAATCCGCCGGTGCTGTACCGGCCGGTGACGGTGGACGGCAAGCGGCGTGCCCTCAACCCGGTGACCGGAGAGATCCTGCCGACCACCTACATCGGCCTGATCGTCGGAGGCTCGGGCTTCACCTGCGGCGTGATCACGCCCGACAATCCATGCCAGATCAACGGCATCGTGACGCAGCGCGACCCGAATTACTCCACCGCGGGCGAGGGCTTCGTCAACAAGCTCCCGATCCAGTTCGACCCGCGCATCGGGATGGCCTGGGCGTTGAACGAGCGGACGGTCGTCAGGCTGGCCGGCGGATCGTTCCACGACGGGACAGGCGGTCCGACGCTGCAGCAGGGCGGCAACCCGGCGTACCAGTTCACGCGCCAGATCTTCTATACGGACTTCGACAGCTATCTCGGCAGCGGCAACGTGGCGACGTCGCTGGTACCCAACGTCGGCGGGATCGTCCGCACCGACACGACGCGGCCGAACAACATCCGCTTCACGGCGGCCGTGCAGCGCGAGCTCGGGAGCAAGATCGTGCTGGATGCGGCCTACGTCGGCACCAGGACCCGGAGGATTGGCGAGACGTGGAACTACAACGCCATCCCGTACGGGGCGCGCTTCGATCCGGCGAACCGCGATACCACGCAGAAGCCGAGCGTGGGGAGCACGGGGATCGTCACGAATCCGGCGGCCATGCCGGACGCCTTCCTCCGGCCGATCACCGGCTTCAACGACATCAACATCGAGGACGCCACCGGACATTCCCGCTACGATTCGCTGCAGATGCAGGTGACGCGCCGTTTCACGGGCAGCTTCGAGATGGCGACGAGCTACACCTGGGCGCGCGGCTATTCGCACAATCTCAACCAGAACAACCCGCTGCCCTCCAGGATGGATCGCAGCGACATCCAGGAGCACGTGCTCGTGGCGAGCGCCATGTACGAGTTGCCGAGGGCCAGCCGTGTGCTCGGCAACAGTGCTCTGGTGCGCGGGCTGCTCGACAGCTGGCGGATCTCCGACGTGAGCACGTTCGGCATGGGCGGCCGGGGCAGCGTGAGCGTGAGCTACAGCAGCCCGAGCGTCACGGCGCCGGGCGGCGAGGAGTGCGGGCGGTACAACGTGGTGGGCAACCCGGTGCTGTCGGGCAGCCAGCGGTCGATCGATCGCTGGTTCGACACGTCGGCGTTCGTGCCGATCGCCGACACGGCGTCCGACATCGGCAATGCCTGTGACCCGTGGGAGTTCCGGCTGCCCGGGTGGAACCACCACGATCTGACGCTCTTCAAGGACTTCCACCTGAGGGGCAACCAGACGCTCCAGTATCGCTGGGAGATCTACAATCTGTTCAACACCGTGGAGTTCCAGACCGTGAACACCTCGGCGAAGTTCAACATCAACACCGGCGCGCAGACCAACAGCAGCTTCGGGGCGGTGACGGCGGCGCGCAACGAGCGCCGGATGCAAATGGCGCTCAGGTACACCTTCTAGGGAAGTAAGAAGTAGGAAGTAAGAAGTAAGAAGTGGGAAGAAGGAGGGCGGGGTCGTTGTCCGACCCCGCCCCGCCTATCGCCTGACGCCTATCGACCGGTTCTCCCTACCATTTCATCTGAAACGCCAGCCTCGGGAAGCGGCCCGGCAGGATCCGCGTGACCTGGCCGAGCGACGATCCGATCGCGTCGTTGGTCGTGAAGATCGCGTTGCTGTTGAGGAGATTGAAGTACTCCAGCTCGAGCGTCAGCAGCTTCCGCCCCTGCCGGAAGTTCTTCTTGAAGTTGACGTCGAGCTGGTTCCAGCGCGGCTGGAACAGCGTGCCCGGCTCGCTGAGGACGATCGTTTCGGCCCTGGTGCGCTGGCCGTTCGGGAACAGGCTGGCGGCCGGCTGCCAGGTGATCACGCGATCCTGGCCGGGATAGCTCTGCACGACGAAGCCGAAGCCGACGTCCAGCGGAAGCTGGTAGTTGCCGGCCAGCTTGAGCTCGTGCCGGAGCGGCACGTCGAACTTGCGC
Source organism: Vicinamibacterales bacterium (assembly GCA_963738315.1). Taxonomy (GTDB): domain Bacteria; phylum Acidobacteriota; class Vicinamibacteria; order Vicinamibacterales; family JAMQPK01; genus JAMQPK01. Next base: position 282,985 of record CAVTVT010000003.1, read on the forward strand.
TGATCGCAGAAGCGCCCGCCCGAAGACACCGTGTTGCCCTGGTAGAGGTCGCTCGTGTTGACCCCGTTCGGATCGTCGTTGTTGTCGCAGAAGTACGAGAGGTTCCGCTCGGCCGTCCAACTGCCCATCACCATCGTGCCGCCCGGCAGCCGCGTGTTGAACGACGCCTCGAAGCCCGTATAGAAGGACCGATCCTGGTCGCTGCTGGTGTCGACGACCGGGGCGCCGAAGACCGAGTTCTTCGACGACGCCAGGTTGTACACCGTGATCGTCTCGTTCGGATCGAGGACGCCCTGCAGCGTGGGATCGTTGGCGAAGCTCGGCATCGGCAGCGTGAACGCCGTGTAGTCGGACGCGGAGATTTGCGTCCGGTCGAGCGTGGCGATGTCGTACACCGTGCGCTTGTACATCATCGCGCCCACCGCGAGGCGCGGCAGCACCTGGTGCTGGAACCCGGCGGTGTACTCCCAGTTGTACTGGCGGCGGAAGTTCTCGCTCGCCGACCGCTGGGCCTTCGAGCCGAAGGTCGCCGTGCCGGGTCCGATTTCATTGTCCTGGGCGATGCCGTCGCCGTTGGTGGCGAGCGCCAGGCCCGAACAGGTCGACGTGCCGGGTTTGTAGTCGCAGTCGGACCAGTTGCGGTTCTCCGTGACGCGGCCCGCGTCGGCGTACACCATGAACGGGTCGGCGTCGTACTGCCGGTAGTACTTGCTCGCGCTGAACTTCAGCGCCGTCCGGCCGTTGCCGAACAGGTCGTAGGCCGCGCTGAACCGCGGGGCCACGTCAGGCCCCCAGTTGATGAGCTCGGCTTCCGGGAAGAAGCGCGCCGGCGCGAACCGGCCGGCCGCCATGCTCGTCTCGCTGACGCTCACCTTGAAGTACTCCACGCGCACCCCCGGATTGAGCGTGAGCCGCTTGATCGTCCAGGAGTCCTGCGCGTACACGCCGGCGTCGTGATCGATGTGGCCCGGCGCGATGTACGGCGTGTTGTTCACCGTCACCGTGCTCGGCTTGCCATTCTGGTAGTTTGCCACCAGGTCGGCGTTCATCGAGCCCTTGCGGACGTCGGGGCCGAACTCGTCCTGCATGCCGAACTTCAGGTTGTGGCTGCCGGTCACGTACGACACGGCGAATCCGAGCGTGTTGCGGATGTTCTCCTGCCGCTCGTCCAGGCCGTTGTAGATCCAGGCCGTGCAGCCCTCGAAATAGGCGCAGTCCGGGTTGATGTTGCGCGCGCTGTCGGTCTTGCGCGCCATGGCATACCACTCGGGCGTGAACGGCGTGTTCACGACCGTGCCCGGCTGCCCGCCGCCCAGCCAGAGGAAGGCCGCCGACGCGTAGCCCGCCTCGGCCAGGATGTTGCTCGTCAGCGGCGAGGTCCACTTGATGTTGCCGACGTAGTGATGCGCGTGCGTGGGATCGCGTTGGGTGGCCGCCCGCGGGTCGGTGCCGGCGCTGAAGTCCTTGCCCTTGCGCTTCCACCAGCGCTGCGCGAAGCTCGAGATCTTGTTGTTCTGGTTCACCTGCCAGGTCAGCCGCAGGGACGGCCCGCGCACGTAGTTGTCGCTGATCCCGCGGTAGAACTGCCCGTCGGCGCCCACGAAGGTCTCCGGCACGCCCGCCACGCTTTCGTCGGAGGACTGATGGCGCGCCGCGACGATCCACCACAGCTTGTCCTTCACGAGCGGTCCGCCGAGCGACCCCGTGAACTGCTGAATGTGGGCGATGCCGTTGGCCTTGCTGATGTTCCGGGCCCTCAGTGCATCGTCGATGTTGTTGGACTCCCAGTTGCCGTCGGTGCCCCCGATGAACACCGATCCGCTCATCATGTTGCCGCCGTCCTTCAGGATGCTGTTGAGCCGGATGCCGCCGCCCGACGTGTCGGCGGGGATCGCGGCGGTCATCACCGAAATCTCCGACTGGAGCATGTCGTCGAAGTAGCTCTGCGACGCGCCTTCGAGGCTCTGAATCGACATGCCTTCGACGAGCTGCTCGGCATCCACGCCGCCCAGCCCATGCGCGCGGAGCCCCACCTGCTCGGTCATCCGCGAGCCGCCGATGTCGGGCGTGCTGCTCTGCCGCACGCCGGGCGCCAGCACGCCGATCGACATCACGTTGCGCGAGACGGGCAGCGTGTCGATGATTTCACGGGTGATGGTCGTCGTGCGCGAGGCCTGCTGCACGTCGACCTGCGGCGCCTCGCCGGAGACCGTCACCGACTCGGCCAGCGCGCCGACCTTCATGTCCGCATTGATGGTGACCGTCTGGTCGGCTGTGAGCGCCACGCCCTCGCGCGTGATGCTCGCGAATCCGGTGAGCGAAAAGGTGAGCTTGTAGGTGCCCGGCCGCAGATCCACGATGCGGTACCGGCCCTGATCGTCGGTGACCGCCGTCTTGATCCGCTCGATCAGTACCGGGCTCGCCGCCTCCACGGTCACGCCCGGCAGTACGCCGCCCGACTCGTCCTTCACTTGCCCGACAATGCTGGTGCCCTGGGCCCAGGCGAGCCCCGGGAACGTCGCAAGGCAAACCGCCGCGACCACGGCGATACGCCGCCAACCGACCTCTAGCTGCATAACTCCTCCCTCAGTTGTTCTGCTGCCGGCCCCGGGCGTTGCAAAAGCCGTGCGCTGCTTCACGGCAAGCTTTTCCCGCAAAGATGGGTACTCGGACGACCGGTTGTTCAGGAACCTGGATACAGTATCCAACTTACCGAAGTTCGGCAAGATCTAAGAACGTGGTAAGCTGTGCGGCACACCACAATCTTGCGGAGCGTCACATGAGGCTACGGAAATCTCTCGCCCTGGCGGCAGCGGCGGCGTGCGTCTCCTGGCTCCAGGCCGCGGAGCCGATGCCCAAACAGACGACTTGGACCTTCGATCGCCTCGACCGCATCGGAGGCCTGTCCACGCGGGTAGAGGGCAATCCCAAAATCATCGACAGTCCCGTCGGCAAGGCCGTCGCGTTCGACGGGGTGGACGATGCCATCTTCATCGACGAGCATCCGCTGGCTGGAGCGGCCACCTTTACGTTCGAGGCAATCTTCAGGCCCGACGGGGGGGCCGAGCAGCAGCGCTGGTTCCACCTGGCGTCGCGCGACCCGCAGACCGGGCTCCTGGCCGGAGCCAACCAGACGACCCAGGACACCAACCCCAGGTTTCTCTTCGAAATTCGTGTGATCGACGGCACCAAATGGTGTCTGGACGCGTTCGTCAACGGCCCGGGCTACAACAAGGCGCTGATGTTCCGCGACAAGGCATATCCAATCGGCCAGTGGTACCACGTGGCGCAGGTCTACGACGGCAAGACGTACCGCAGCTACGTGAACGGGGAGATGCAGGGCGAAGCGGAGATCGCCTTCAGCCCGCAGGGCCCCGGCGCCGCCTCGGTGGGCGTGCGCATGAACAAGGTGAACTACTTCCACGGAGCGGTGGCCAAGGCCAGATTCACCTTCGGCGCGCTGCCGGTGTCGGAGTTCATGCTGCTGAAGAAGCCCGGCCGCTGAACCTTGAACCTTGAACCTGCTTGAGCTTCGAACCCCGAACCTTGAACCCCCGAAGGTGCGCATGACACGTCGTCTTTCATTGTTCATTGCCGCGGCGGCATGCGCGGTCGCCATCGTCGGCGCTCAGGTGACCGATCAGACGCTGCTCAAGCCGGATCCGGCCGACTGGCTGATGTACTCGGGCACCTACGACTCTCACCGCCACTCCCTGCTGAAGCAGATCACGCCCGCGAACGCCGGCACGCTGCAGGCCAAATGGGTGTACCACATGGCCGGACAGGAAGCCGTCCAGGCGGTGCCGATCGTGTCGCAGGGAGTCATGTACATCTCCCAGTTCAACCGCATCGACGCGATCGACGCGCGGAGCGGCAACATCGTCTGGCAATACCAGCGCCCGCCGCTCACCAGGGGTGCGCAGCGCGGCACCGCGATCTACGACAACAAACTGTTCGTTACGGCCGCCGACGGCTACCTCGTTGCGGTCGATTCACGGACGGGTCATACGGTGTGGGAGACGAAGACCCCGGCGCCCTGGCGGCTGGCCGGTCAGGCGCCGCTCGTGGCCAAAGGCAAGGTGATCGTCAGCGGCAACCAGCCCAGCGGGTTCATCGAGGCGTTCGACGCCCAGACAGGGAAGCACCTGTGGACCTGGAACACGGTGCCGCAGAAGGCCGGCGACCCGGGCAGCGAGACCTGGTCCGACGAATCGTTCAAGCTCGGAGGCGGGCCAGTCTGGGTGAGCGGCAGCTACGACCCGGAGCAGAACGTCATCTTCTACGGTACCGGACAGCCGGGTTCGCAGTGGGCCGGAGAGACGCGTGAAGGCGACAACCTCTACACCGACTCGATCGTCGCGATCGACGTGGACACGGGCAAGCTGAAGTGGTACTTCCAGAACACGCCGCATGACGTGCACGACTGGGACTCGCTCGAGATGCCGGTGCTCATCGACACGACGTTCAGAGGTCAGCCCCGCAAGCTCCTCGTGCAGGCTAATCGCAACGGTTTCTATTACGTGCTCGACCGGACGACCGGCAAGTTCCTGCACGGCACGCCCTTCGTGAGCAAGGTCGATTGGGCGACCGGCTTGAGCCCGGAGGGCCGGCCGATTCTCGTGCCTGGACACGAGCCGACGGTGGAAGGCAGCCACACGTGCCCGTCCACCGCTGGCGCGACGAACTGGCCCGCACCCGCGTACAACCCCGACACCAACATGTTCTACCTGGTGGCGCAGGAGGGCTGCGGGATGGTGCTCAGAACCACGAATCGCCCGAACGCCGGCGGTGGCTATCTGGAGAGCCCCAAGCCGGAAGAGGCCTGGCAGCTGTTCGTGCGTGCGCTCGATGCGACGACGGGCAAGAAGGTGTGGGACTACGAGCAGATCAGCTCGTTCCATTACGGTCCCGGCGTGCTCTCGACGGCTGGCGGCGTGCTCTTCGCGGGAGAGCACAAAGGGCAGCTGACGGCGCTCGACGCCCGCACCGGCAAGTCGTTGTGGCACTTCAACACCGGCGATCTCATCACGTCGTCTCCGATCAGCTTCGCGATCGATGGACATCAGTACGTGGCGATCTCGTCGGGCACGAACGTCTTTGCGTTTGCACTGCCCTGAACCCGAACCTTGAACCCCGAACCCCGAACCGCCGCGAACCGTTGAACCTCGAAGAAGGTAGATCGATGAAGCGCTGGTCTATTGTTGGTGCGGCAGTGTTGACGTTGAGCGTCTCGGCCTTCGCGCAGCGCGGCGGCGGACGCGGCGGCGGCGCCCCTGCGGGCCCCGCCAACCCGTTCGCCGGCAATGCGGCGGCGGTCGAGCAGGGACGAACGACCTACAACCAGACATGTACCGTCTGCCATGGTCCCGACGGATCGGCTGGAGAGATGGGGCCCGCGCTCGGCGAGCCGGCACGCCGCTACGCCCAGGCGAGCGACGGCCAGATCTTCGACGCCATCAAGAGCGGCATCGCCGGCACGCAGATGCCGCCGTTCGGAACTCAGCTGCCGGATGAGGAGATCTGGAAGGTGACGGCCTACATCCGCGGGCTGCGCGGCACGGCTATCGACGCGCCGGCGGCCGGGAACGCCCAGCTCGGCGAGCAGGTGTTCTGGGGCAAGGGAGAATGCGGCACCTGCCATGTCATCAAGGGCAAGGGCGGCCTCATCGGACCGGACCTCACCAACATCGCCGGCACGCGCAAGACCACCTCGATCGTGAACGCGCTCACGAAGGAGCAGCACAAGGTGTTCGGGGACGGTGGAGCGATTCCCAGGATTTTGGTGCCCAATACCACCTATCAACCGGTGCGGGTCACGATGGCGGACGGCAAGACCATCAGAGGCGTGTTGAAGAACGAAGACAGCTACTCGCTCCAGGTGATGGGCCTGGACAACCAGCTGCACATGTTCGAACGCGCGAAGGTGAAGGTGGCGTACGAGGATGGGAGCCTGATGCCGAGCGACTACGACAAGCGGCTCGCGCCCGAGGAGCTGCAGAACCTGCTCGCCTTCCTGACGCGGCAGGCCATTCCGCCGCCAGCGGCGCCACCGCAGCGCCGGGGTGGGGGGGCGGGGGGAGCGGAGAACTTCTGAAGGTGAAACTTGGGAACTAGGGAACTCGGAACTGGTGAACCTAGGCTTATGACTGAAAGGTTGCGTTCGGTCCGTGTTCGCGTCTTTCGGGCGTCCGTGGCGCATGCGCTCGCCGTGTCGCTGTGCGCCGTGGCCTGTGCGGGGCTCGTGCTGTCCGCGCAGCAGCGGGCACGCGAGTACCTGGTGTATGTCGGCACGTATACGGCCGCCGCGTCCAAAGGCATCTACGCGTATCGATTCACTCCCTCGACGGGAGCACTCACGTCGATAGGTCTGGTCGCCGAGACGCCGAACCCTGCACACGTGTGGGCCGCGCCCAACGGGAGGTTCCTCTACGCCGTGAACTGGCAGGGGAGCGACACGGTCAAGGGTGACACCGTGAGCGCCTTTGCGATCAATCCGTCCTCGGGAGCGCTGACCTTCCTGAACAAGGTGAGTGCCGGGGGAGTGCAGCCGAATCAGGTGGTGCTCGATCCTACGGGACGGGTAGCCGTGACGGTGAACTACAACAGCGGCACGATGGCGGCGCTCCGCGTCGAGTCCGACGGCAGGCTGAGCGAGCCGTTTTACGTCGATCAGCACACGGGGCAGCCGCTGAGCCCGCGTCAGCCAGGGCCCCGTGCGCATGGCGTCGTCTTCTCGCGCGACGGCCGGCTCGCCTTCGTCGCCGAGCTCGGGCTCGACCGCGTGTACAGCTATCGCGTGGATCCGGCGAAGCCGTCGATGACGCCGCTCGATCCTCCGTACGTGTCGCTGAAGGCGGGCTCCGGCCCGCGCCGCCTCCAGCTCCATCCGAACGGCCGTTTCCTGTACGTCAATCACGAGACCGATTCGATGGTCAGCGTGTTCGAGGTGAACGACGGTCGTCTGAAGGAGATCCAGGCGCTTTCCACGCTGCCGGCCGACCACAAGGGCAACAATTCGACCGCCGAGATTCAGATCGATCATGAAGGCAGGTTCCTGTACGTCAGCAACCGGGGACACGACAGCATCGCCGTCTATGCGGTCGACCCGGCCAAGGGCACGCTGACGATGCGCGAGAACGTGCCGAGCCTGGGCCGCACGCCCCGCAACATCACGATCGATCCCACGAACGATTTTCTGTTTGCCGCGAACCAGGGAGGCGACAACGTCGTCGTATTCCGGATCGACCACAGTACCGGCCACCTGACGCCCACCGGCCAGCAGGTGCAGGTCTCACAGCCCGGCGGGTTGGCCTTCGTGCCCGCGCGATGATCAGATGATCACATGTTCGGTGTAAGAACCACGGCGGCATCGCGGCGCGCGTGGGCGGCCGTGACGGTTGCCGTCGTCGCCGCTGCTGCCGTTGCCGCTGCGCGACAGCGTCCCACCGGCGACTACCTCATGTACGTCGGCAGCTATACGAACACGACCGCCAGGGGCATCTATCTCTCCCGGTTCGATTCGCGGAGCGGCGCGGTGTCTCCGCTCGAGCTGGTCGCCGAGGCGGTATTCCCCGCGCAGCTCTGGGCGTCGCCGAACGGGCGATTCCTGTACGCGGCGAACTGGCAGGGCAGCGAGACGACCCCCGGCGATACGATTACCGCTTATGCGATTGATCCGGCCTCCGGCGGGCTGACGTTCCTGAACAAGGTCGGATGCCACGGGAGCGGTCCCAACCAGGTGGTCGTGGATCCGAGCGGCAGGGTGGCCGTCGCGGTGAATTACCGGACGGGCAGCGTGGCTGCATTCGGCATCGAAGGCGACGGCCGCTTGAGCGAGGCGTTCTACGTCGATCAGCACACCGGCCAGCCGACGCCCCCCTCGAAGCAGCCGGGGCCGCGGGCGCACGGAGTCGTGTTCTCGAGCGACAGCCGCTATGCATATGTCGCCGACATCGGCCTCGATCGCGTGTACAGCTACAGCCTGGACGCGGCCGGACGCACGATGGCGCCGCTGGATCCGCCGTTCGTGAGCGTCGCCGCCGGATCCGGGCCGCGGCGGCTCCAGCTCCACCCCAACGGGCGGTTCCTGTACCTCACCCGCGAAACCGACTCGAAGGTCAGCGTTTTCACGGTGCGCGACGGCCACCTCACGGAGATTCAGTCCGTGCCGACCGTGCCGGCCGATTACACCGGCAACAACACCACGGCCGAGATCCTGATCGACAGGGGCGGACGGTTTCTGTACGTGTCCAACCGGGGCCACGACACGATCGCGATCTTCGCCGTCGACGGGCAGACGGGAAGGCTGACGCCGCTGGGCCACGCGCCAGCCGGCGGCAGGACGCCGCGCAACTTCTTCATCGATCCCACGGGACGCTTCCTCCTCACGTCGAACCAGAACACCGAGAACATCGTTGTTTTTCGGGTGGATCCCAAGAGCGGCGCGCTCGCGGCAACGGGGCAGGAGCTGCGGCTGGCGAATCCGGGGTCGATATTCTTCGTCAAGGCGCGGTAAGGCCCCCGGCCGATTGGAGGGGACGGCGGCCCGGATCGTGCAGTAAAATGCGCCCAAAAAGTCGAGCCCGACGAGAGTCCGAGCGGAAGCGATGGCAGCGCCCAAAGGTCGGGCCCCGCGCCTGAAACGCAGACTGAGCAGACGGCGACCGTATCACGATCCGGAGCGGAAGCGACGGCAGCGCGCGAGGGTCGGGCCCCGCGCCTGAACCGCAGACTGAGCAGACGGCGACCGTATCACGATCCGGAGCGGAAGCGACGGCAGCGCCCAAAGGTCGGGCCCCGCGCCTGAACCGCAGACTGAGCAGACGGCGACCGTATCACGATCCGGAGCGGAAGCGACGGCAGCGCCCAAAGGTCGGGCCCCGCGCCTGAACCGCAGACTGAGCAGACCGCGACCGTATCACGATCCGGAGCGGAAGCGACGGCAGCGCGCGGGGGTGGGGCCCCGCGCGAACTAAATAAAGGGGGAGTACTGTGAAGAAGGTATTCGTTTGTGTGCTGCTGGCCGGCGCCGCCGTGCTCGCGCAGGCGCCGGAGCCGCAGGCGGTCCCGCCGACCGCCGAGCAGAAGTCCCAGATCGATGCCAAGCTCGCCGATCTCACGACCCGGATCAACGCGCTCACGGCCAGGAAGACCGATCCTCGGCTGCTCGCCGATGTCATCATCTATCAGAAGGCCGCGCAGTACATCCTCAGGTTCCCCGAAGAGTTCTTCACGAAGGACTACGCGCCGAACGCCATCGCCGCCCTCGACATGGGGCTCGCGCGGGCGAAGGAGCTGGAGACCGGCGCCTCGTCGTGGGCCAAGAAGACCGGCAACGTCGTGCGCGGGTACGTCTCGAAGGTCGACGGCAGCGTGCAGCCGTACGGGCTGACCATTCCGGCCTCGTACGACGGCAGCAAGCCGATGCGGCTCGACGTCTGGCTCCACGGCACCAACGTGCGGCTCAACGAAGTGCAGTTCATCGCGCAGCAGAGCCGTCCGCACGCCGACACGAATGCGCCCGAGCCGACCGACTACATCCAGCTCGAGCCCCTCGGACGGATGAACCACTCGTACCGCTACGAGGGCGAGCAGGACGTCTTCGAAGCGATTGCCTCGGTTCAGCAGCGGTACAACATCGACCCCAAGCGCATCCTCGTCCGCGGCCACTCCATGGGCGGGCAGGCCTGGCACCTCGGGCTGCAGCACACGGGCTTCTTCGCCGGCCTCGAGGCGAGCGCCGGCTACGTCGACACGCACGAGTACGCGCGCGCGCGCCTGCCGAAGGAAGGGTTGGCTCCGTATCAGGAGACGACGCTGCACTACTACGATTCGCAGGATTACGCGCTGAACGCCTATGACGTCCCGGCGGTCGGCTATGGCGGCGAGAAGGACGCCCAGCTGCGGGCATCGGTGAAGATCCGCGAGGCGCTGCAGAAAGAGGGGTTCCAGATCACGCAGGAGACGCCGTATCGCTGGAGCACGAACCTTCCGGCGGTGCTGTTTCTGATGGGCCCGAACACCGGACATGCGTGGCACCCGCAGAGCAAGGCGGAATCCGAGGCGTTCCTGCGGAAGGCGCTCGAGAACGCCGACAAGCCGCAGAGCCATCTGCGCTGCGTCACCTACACCACGCGCTGGGATCAGTGCGACTGGCTCACGTTCGAGGCGCTCGAGCAGACCTATGAAAGGGCCGACGCCGACGCCCGGAAGAGCGAGGACGGCAAGCAGTACACCGTCACCACGAAGAACGTCGCGCGAATCCGGTTCGAGGCGCCTGCTGCCAGCTTCACCATCGACGGCCAGACGATCAAGGCCGGCGCGAATCCGTCGTTCGAGAAGACCGGCGGCACGTGGGCGCTGGCGGCCGCCCGCCCGGCAGGTCTTCGCAAGGTGCACGCGCTGCAGGGCCCGATCGACGACCTGTTCCAGGAGCCCTTCCTGGCCGTCAAAGGCACCGGCCAGCCGTGGAACGCAGGCCCGCAGGCCTATGCCGACAAGCGCCTTCAGGCGCTCGAGCACGACTTCGCGAAGTGGTCGCGCGGCGACGTCCGCCTGAAGGACGACAAGGCGGTGTCGGCGGCCGACATCTCGAACTACAACCTGATCCTGTTCGGCGATCCGGGCAGCAACAGCCTGATTGCCAAGGTCGTCAACCAGCTGCCCGTCCACTGGACGCGCAGCGAGATCACCGTCGGCTCGCAGAAGTTCCCGGCCGGCGACAACGCGCTGGTGCTGATCTATCCGAACCCGCTCAACCCGCAGAAGTACGTCGTCATCAACAGCGGCCACACGTACAACAACGATCGCGTGCTCGCCGGCAGCGAGTCGATGTTCTTCCCGCGGATCGGCGACTACGCCGTCGTCGGCGTCGATCCCGCGGCCATGGGCGGGCTGACGCCGGTGGGAACGATCAAGCTGTCGGGGTTCTTCGACGAGCACTGGCAGTTGAAGTAGCGCGGGGTTGGACCGCATGACGGTGTTTGAGGCCGGACGTTGGCTGTGCGGCGCTGCAATGGCGTTGCTGGTGTGTCCGGCTGCCTCTCATGCGCAGGAGGCGGCGGCTCCTGCGCACGAACCCTCTTCCGGCCGGGCCTTCGTCGCGCGGCATTGCGCCGGATGCCACAACGACAGGCTGAAGACAGGCGGGCTGTCGCTGCAGGGGCTGGATCCCGATGACGTCTCCGCGCGTGCGGACGTATGGGAGAAGGTGCTGCGCAAGGTCCGGTCTGGTGAGATGCCGCCGGCCATCGTCCGCGCTCGCCCGGACCCAGCCGCGGCAGACTCGTTCGTCAGCAGCCTGGAAGGCGCCCTCGATGCCGAGGCCGCGGCGCACCCCAATCCCGGCACGCCGGGGATCCACCGGCTGAATCGAGCGGAGTACAGCAACGCCATTCGCGATCTGCTCCACGTCGACATCGACCCTGGAGCCTGGCTGCCGGTGGACGACTCGGGCTACGGGTTCGACAACATCGCGGCGGTGCTCTCGACCTCGCCGGCGCTGCTCGAGCGCTACATGCTGGCCGCCCGCCGGGTCAGCCGGCTCGCGGTCGGCGATCCGGCCCAGAAGCCGTACGAGGAGCTCTACGATGCCGTGCGGGATCCCTTCAAGGGGATCCGCAACGAGCAGTTGAGCGACGACCTGCCCTTCGACTCGCGCGCCGGCATCGCGATCCGCCACTATTTTCCGGTCGACGCCGACTACGTCTTCAAGGTGCGCTTCCGGGGCCTGCCTGCCGCGGACCCGGCTCTCGAGCACCTCTACGAGATCCGGCTGACCGTGCCGGCCGGCCTCCATCGCGTCGGCGTCACGTCACCGCGCGAGAACGCGAAGCTCGAGAGCGAGACCGGCCCCGCGGGCGCCGTGCACGGCAACCAGGTGCCCGACCTTCCGTATCCCGTGGATCTGCGTCTCGACGGCATGAGGCGCACGCGTTTCGATGTGCCGGGTGGTATGCCCGAGGTGGCCCGGCTCATCATCGCAGGCCCGTACGCGCCGACCGGGCGCGGAGAGACGCCGGCGCGCGCGGCCATCTTCACATGCCGTCCGCGGCGGCAGGCCGAAGAGGTGGGATGTGCGCGGCGGATCCTCGGCGCGCTCGCGCGCCACGCGTTCCGCCGTCCTGTGGATGCCGCCGACGTCGATCCCCTTCTCGCGCTGTACCGGCGCGGGCGCGCGCAGGGCGACTTCGATGCCGGCATCCAGAGCGCGCTCGAAGGGCTGCTCGTCGCTCCCGAGTTCCTGTTCCGGCTGGAGCGGAATCCTCCGGGCGCCAGACCGGGCACGGCCTATCGCGTGAGCGGGATCGAGCTTGCGTCGCGGCTCTCCTTCTTTCTCTGGAGCAGCATCCCGGACGAGGCGCTGCTTGGCGCGGCCGAGCGCGGCGACCTGGGCCGTCAGCGCGGACTGGAGCGGCAGGTTCGCCGCATGCTGGCCGACCCACGCTCGGACGCGCTCATCCGGAACTTCGCCGGGCAATGGCTGCAGCTGCGGAACGTGCGCACCGTGCAGCCCGATCCGGTGATCTTCGGCTTCGACGAGTCGCTGCGGCGGGCGATGGTGACCGAAACCGAGCTGCTGTTCACCGCCATCGTCCGCGAGGATCGCAGCCTGCTCGAGTTACTGAGCGCCGACTACACGTTCCTCAACGAGCGCCTGGCCGCCCACTATGGTGTGCCCGACGTGTACGGTTCGCAGTTCCGCCGGGTGCCGGCCGTTGATCCAAACCGCCGCGGACTGCTGGGTCAGGGCAGCATCCTGACGCTCACGTCCTATCCCAATCGGACCTCGGTGGTGCAGCGCGGCAAGTGGATTCTCGAGAACCTGCTCGGCACGCCGCCCCCGCCGCCCCCGCCCGACGTGCCCGAGCTGAAGACGCACAAGGATGGACGGGCGCTCTCGCTGCGGGACCAGATGCAGGCGCACCGGGCCAATGCCGTCTGCGCGGCCTGCCATGCCCGGATGGATCCCATTGGCTTCGCGCTGGAGAACTATGACGGCATCGGGGCGTGGCGGACCGAGGACGCCGGAACGCCCATCGATCCGAGCGGACGGCTGCCAGACGGGACGGCCTTCGAGGGGCCGGCCGGCCTCACCGGGCTCCTGCTGACCCGCTACCGGGACGACTTCGTGCGCACGGCCATCGAGAAATTGCTGACCTACGCGCTCGGCCGGGGGGTAGAGTACTACGATGAACCGGTGGTGCGGACGATCGCCCGCGACGCCGCGTCGCGCGGCTACACGGTATCGTCGCTGATCGCCGGCGTGATTGCGAGCACGCCATTTCAGATGAGGAGAGCATCGGAGCCATGATGGTCTTCAATCGTCACCTGCCGCGGCGAACGTTTCTGCGAGGCATGGGCGCCTCCATCGCGCTGCCTCTGCTCGACTCGATGTTCCCGCCGCTGTCCTCGGTGGCCCGTGCGGCCGGTGCGTCCGCTCCGATCCGCCTCGGCTACGTCTACACGCCGAACGGCATCGTCGGCTGCTCGAACAAGAGCCCGCGACCCTTCATGTGGACCCCCAGGACCACCGGCGCCGGATTCGAGTTCAGTCCGACGATGAAGGCGCTGGAGCCGTACCGCGAACAGCTCGTGGTGTTCAGCGGACTCGCGCAGGCGAACGGCCGTGCGCTCGGCGACGGTCCCGGCGATCACGCCCGTGCCACCGCGACCTTCCTCACCGGCGTGCACCCGTACAAGACGGGAGGCGCCGACTTCAGGCTCGGCATCTCGGCCGATCAGCTCGCGGCGCGTGAGCTCGGCAGGCACACGCAGCTCGGCTCGCTCGAGCTCGGGCTGGAGCCGCAGCCCCTGGCCGGTAACTGCGATTCCGGCTACACCTGCGCCTACATGTCGATGTCGTGGCGATCGGCCACCACTCCGCTTCCCGCGGAGATCAACCCGCGCGCGGTCTTCGAGCGCCTCTTCGGCGACGACGACAGCACCGATCCGAAGGAAAGACAGGCGCGGCTCGAGGGGCAGAAGAGCCTGCTCGACTACGTCACGGCGAGCGTGTCCCGGCTGCAGGGCCGTCTTGGCAGCAGTGATCGGCGGAAGCTGGATCAGTTCCTCGAGGCCGTACGGGATATCGAGCGGCGCATCCAGGTCACCGAAGAGCGCAACGTGCTCACGCAGCTGCCGCACATGGAGCGCCCGAGCTCGGTGCCGGACGACTACCTCGAGTACGCCCGGCTGATGATGGATCTCCAGGTGCTCGCATGGCAGACCGACATGACGCGCGTCGCATCGTTCATGCTGGGACGGGACGGCAGCAACCGCGCGTATCGCGAAATCGGCATCTCCGACGGTCATCATTCGATCTCGCACCATCAGGGGGACGCGGAGCGGCTCGACAAGCTGATGCGCATAGACGAGCTGCACGTGAAGCTGTTCGGGTATCTCGTGGAGCGGCTCCAGGGCACCCCCGACGGCGACGGCACGCTGCTCGATCATTCGCTGGTGGTGTTCGGCAGCAGTCTGAGCGAGTCCAATCTTCACACGCACGACGACCTCCCCATCGTCCTCGCCGGAAACGCCGGTGGGCGGATCAGCGGGGGGCGCCACATCGCGTGCGCCAGGGAAACGCCGCTGAACAACCTTTTCCTCAACATGTTCGATCTGGCGGGCGTGACCGGAATCGAGACGTTCGGCGACAGCACCGGGCGGCTTGCCGATCTATGACGATCTCCCGGGTGCTGGGCCTGGCGGTGCTGATGGCCGTCGGCATGCAGCCGGCCGCATCCGCCGCGGGCCGCGACAACCGGTTGATCGAGTCGGTGCGCCGGAGAGATGCGCCCGCCGTCGCCGAGCTGCTCGCGGCGAAGGTCGACGTCAACCAGGCGCAGCCCGACGGCACGACGGCGCTCGCCTGGGCCGTCTATCTGGGCGAGCGGCAGATCGCCGAATCGCTGCTGGCCGCAGGCGCGCGGGTGAATGTCGCGACGGAGTACGGCGAAACCCCGCTGACCCTCGCCGCCGCGAACGGCGACGACCGGCTCGTGCACCGGCTGTTGACCGCCGGGGCGACAGCGACCGATGTGCGGTGGAATGGCGAGACGGCGCTGATGATCGCCGCCGGCGCCGGCAGCGCGGCGGCGGTGCGCGAGCTGGTGGCGAGGGGCGCCGATGTCAACGCCGGAGATCCGCGCCGGGGTCAGACGGCGCTCATGTGGGCCGCCGCCGAAGGGCACGCCGATGTCGTGCGCGCGCTGATCGAGCTCGGCGCCGATCCGTCGGCCGCTTCGAAGCTGGGGTTCAGTCCGCTCGCGTTCGCGGTGCAGAAAGACGATTCGCCGTCGATCGCGGCGCTGCTGGAGGCAGGCGCCGATCCGAACTTCGTGCTCCCTTCGGGCAACCGCGTGCTCATGATGGCGCTCGGCCTGCATCATGCGGCCGCGGCGGCGCTCCTGGTGGATGCGGGGGCGGACGTTCGAGCCGCGGATCGCGCCGGCCGAACGGCGCTGCACGTCGCCGCCGAGAGCGGCGAGGCCGACCTGGTGGCCCGGCTGCTCGGCAGGGGCGCGGATCCCACTGCTGGCACGCTCGCCGGCGTGACGCCGCTCATGGCGGCGGCAAAGGCGAACAGGCTCGACGTCATGAAGGCGCTCGTCGTCGGCGGCGCGGATCCATCGCGCCGGGCGAAGGACGGTACGAGCCTGGTGATGTTCGCGGCGGCCGGCAAGCTGGACACCGTCGAGTACGCCTTCGGCCTCGACCCACACGTCGACGTGGTCAATGCGGCGGGGCAGACGCCGATGCACGCGGCGCTCGCTCAAGGCGTGACCCGTACGCAGGACGAGATCTGCGCCGTGATCCAGTTCCTCGCCGACAAGGGGGCCGCGCTCGACGAGAAGGACAAGACCGGCAAGACGCCCATCGTCATCGCCGACGTGGCGCCGATCGACAAGGCGGTCGACCTTCTGACGTCGCTCATCCGCAAGGGCGGAGGCGTGCCGAAGATTCCCTCCAAGAGATGATGCCGGTGCTCAGAAATCGAGCGGCCGGCGTTTCGGCGTACGCCGTTGGCTGGTGTTTGGCTGCCGGCGCGATCGCCGCCGCCGGCCAGGTGGTATCGAGCGTCGATGACGGTGTGTACACCACCGTGCAGGCGACGCGCGGCACGGCCGCTTACGACGCCGCCTGCGGCAGGTGCCATCGGGCCGACCTCGGCGGCGCGGACGGGCCGGCGCTGAAGGACGCGAAGTTCGCGAAGGACTTTGCAGGAAGAGATCTTGGCGTGCTCTACGCGAAGATCGCCAGGTCGATGCCCCGCGGAGCGCCCGGGAGCCTGGCCGACGGCGTCTATCTCGACATCGTGGCGCACATCCTCGAGGAGAATGGATTCCCGCCCGGCGCCGCCGAGCTGACCGCGGATCGGCTCCACGAGATCCAGGTCGAGCCAGGGCGGCCGAAGCCGCTGCCGCCGGTGGGCGACTTCTCGTACGTCGAGGTGACCGGGTGCCTCACGGCGGGCCCCGGCGGCGCGTGGTCTCTGACCTCGGCAGGTGAGCCCGTGGCCACCGTCGCACCCGGATCCCCGGATTTGAGGACTGTCGAAGCTCCGGCTTCGACTCCGATTGGAGACCGGACGTACGCGCTTCCCGACGCGTTCGCATACGCGCCCGGCCGCTTGAGCGGCCAGCGGGTGCGTGTCCGGGGACTGCTGGTTCGCACGCACGAATCCCAGCGTCTCACGATCAGCGCGATCGATGCGGTTGCGCCGGCGTGCACCCGCTGACAGGTCATCCGATGCCTATTTACGAGTTCGCCTGCCGAGCCTGCGGTGAAACCTTCGAAGCCATCGTCCGCTCCGGCGATGCGCCGGCGTGCCCGGCGTGCAAGAGCGCCGATCTCGAGCGGCTCGTATCGCTCTTCGCGGTGGACACGCCAGGCACGCGAAGCCGCGGCATCGCCGCCGCGCGTGCGCGCCACGCACGTGTGGATCGCGATCGCCGCCAGGCCGAGCACGAGTACGAGCACGAGCATGAGCACTAGGACCTGCCCCCGCGCGCATTGAGCCCTGCGCCCCCGGGCTCTGACCCCGGGCGTGCGAGCGGGGTATACTGCCGGGACAGGAACATCCGGCCGCCGGCCTGCGATCCGTTCGCCGTACCTTCTTTCCTGTCCGAGACCAGTGACGACACGCTCGGCCATTTCTCCAGAAACGCGGCGTCTTCTGCTCACCGTCGCGGTATCGCTCGTCGCGCTCTGGGTGCTCGCGCGCGCGCGGTTTCCCGAGCGGCGCCATGCGGCCGATCCGCTGCCTCCCGTTCTGGCACAGCTCCGGACAGACGCCACCTTTCAGGATCTGGCCGGCGCCGTGGGCCGCTCGAGCCCGCGTCTGGCCGCCTTGCTGGTGGCGATGCCGTCCGAGCCGATCCCGAGCGCGTCCGTCGGCGAGCCGGCGTCCGCGTACACGGCGGCGCTGCGGGTGCGCCCCGACGTGGCGCTGAGCCTCTGCTCCGACGACGGTCCGCCTGCGGCGCGCGCGTCGAGCGTACTGCTGCGCGATCGGGCCACGGGACTCTGCTCGGTCCGCGTTCCTGCCGCGCCCGTGCCGGAGCTTCGGGTCTGGCCGCCGGGAGAGCTGACGAGCCCGCGATACGTGGTGGCCGCCGACGCCACAACCCAGGGCATCTCGCCGCGCCCGGTTTTCCTCAGCGCGCTGTACGAAACGGCCAGCCCCCTCTGGCCCGGGCCGGTATGGCGGACGCCAGGTCCGCCTGCCATCGTGCCGGGCACGTTCCTGTTCACCATGGAAGGGGAGCTCATCGGCCTGGCGGTCCTGCGCGGCGGCGACACCCTGCTGCGTACCGGGCCACATCCTGCTCGCGGCGGCGGATCGATGGCTGCTCGGGGCGCCGCGCACGCCGGGCAGGCTCGGCGTCGAGGTGCAGCCGCTTGTCCCGCCGCTCGCGCGCGCCCTTGGCACCGAGCGGGGACTGATCGTGGCCTGGGTCGATCCGCACGGGCCGGCTTCGGACCGGCTGCGGACGGGCGAGGTGATCGTGGCGGTCAACGGCGAGAGGCTGGATTCGATCGACCAGTGGCGCGCCGGGGCCGGACGCGCGGCCGCAGGTGACCAGGTCGTGCTGCGCGTGCGCGCCCGGGACGGCGCGCTTCGCGAGGAGCCGGTGGCGGCCGTCCCCTTCGCAGATGCGCCGCAGCAGGGCGTTCTCGGCCTGAGCGTCCGCCGCGCGCCTGAGGGACTGCAGGTGACGGCAGTGGCGCCAGACTCGTCTGCCGCGCGCGCAGGCATCCTTCCAGGCGACCTCATCACCCTCGCAGGCAGCCATGACGCGCCGACGCCGCGGCAGCTCGCCGCCGCGTTCGCCGAGGCGCAGGCCGATCGGCCTCTGCTGGTCGCCGTCACGCGCGGCGGCGATCATCTGGTGGCAGCGCTGCTGAAGGAATGAGCGGCTCGGTCGCCGCGCTGCTGCTCTGCGGCGCCGCGCTCGGCCCGCACGGGCTGGCGCTGCTCTCCGGGCCGGCGCTCGCCTTCCTCACCGCGGTCGTCGCGCCTGTGCTGGCGCTGCTCGGGGTGATCATCGGACTCGAGATCGATCGCTACCTCTTCACCGAGCGCTCCCTCGTGGTCGCCGCCGCCCTTCAGCCGATCGTCACGGCCGTGGTCGTCGGCGCCGGACTGCTCGCCGGCTACGTCGTGCTCTTCGAGCCCGCACGCCTGCCGGTCGGCATCGCCCTGGCGCTCGCGTGCGCGGCAGGCGGATTGGGCCTGACCCAGCGCGCGCTCAAGGAGTCGCAGCTCGTGCTCACGAGCCGCGTGGTCGAGTTCGACAACCTCGTGCCGGTGGTGTGCGGGGCGGCGGTGCTCGCGTTCATGAGAGGCGCCGCGAGCGGGTTGATGCTGCTCGTGGGCCTGGCCTTCGTGGCCGTCGCCGTGGCACTGGCGGGATGGCTGCTCATCGGACAGAGCGACTCCGAGAGCGAGCAGCATGTGTTCGTGGCGGGCACGGTGCTGCTGCTCGGCGGCGCCGCCGCATATGTCTCCTCCTCAGCGCTCTACACTGGCTTCGTGGCGGGCGTGGTCTGGCGGATGATGGGAGGCACCGGGTCCGACCGCATCGTCGGCGACGCGGATCGTCTGAAGGAGCCGCTGATCGCGCTGTTCCTGGTCATCGCCGGCGCGCAGCTGTCGTTTTCCCGGGGGTGGCTTCTCGCGGGCACGCTCTTCCTTCTGGTCCGGACCTGCGGACGGGTGCTCGGAGCGGCGGCCACGCGCCGCTTCCTGCGCGAATCAGGTGGTGACGCGCCGCCGCCGCTGTTGTTCCCCGGCATCACCGGTCTCGCGTTCGCCCTCAACGCGACGCTCGCCACGCGGGAGAGCGACTGGTCGTCCGCTCTGCTCACGATCGCCGTCGTCGGCGCCATCGAATCCGAGCTGCTGTCGCGCGTATATCAGCGGAGGGCCGCCCGATGAAGCGCGTGGTGGCCGTCGCGCTGCTGGTGGCGGCGACGGTGCTGGTGCGCCTGCTGGCGCCGGCGGCCGGCCCCGAGCCGCCGGGAACGGCGCTGGCGCTGGGCTTCACGCTCGTGGCGGCGCTGGTCACCGGCGAGCTGTTCCGGCGATTCCATCTGCCCCGGCTCACCGGCTACCTGCTCTTCGGACTGCTCATCGGCCCCTACCTCGGCAACGTCATCACCGGCTCGATGGCTGCGCAGCTCCGGACCGTCAATGGAGTGGCGACCGTCATCATCGCGTTCATCGCCGGCCTGAGCCTCAACCTCGAGCGGCTCGGCCATCGCGTCAGGGGCGTGACGCGGCTGACCATTTCCACGATGAGCGTGGCCATGGGCGGCCTGTTCGTCCTCGGATGGGTGCTGTGGCGCTGGCTGCCGATCGCACCCGGGGCGGTCGGCCTGCCGAAGCTCGCGATGCTCGCCGTCTTCGTGGTGGTCGTCATGAGCTTCTCGCCGACGATGAGCGCCGCGGTCATCGCAGAGACCGGCGCGCGCGGCCGGCTCAGCGATCTCGTGCTCGCGCTCGTCGTGCTGGCAGATATCGTCGTGCTCGTGCTGTTTTCACTGGCAATGCAGTTCGCGCGGATCACGCTCGGCACCGAGGGTGCGAGCGGCGCCAGCGGCTTCGTCCTGCTGATCTGGGAGATCGGCGGCGCCGTGGCGTTCGGCTCGCTGATCGGGTGCGCTGTTCGCGCTCTACCGCCGGTACGTGGGCCGCGAGATCACGCTCGTGCTGCTCGCGTTCTGCGTGCTGCTGAGCCAGGTCGGCACCAGCCAGGGGTTCGAGCCGCTCCTGGCGGCCATGGCGGCCGGCATCGTGATCGCGAACGTGACCGAGGCCGAAGGCGACGCGATGCGAGGCGCGATCCAGGCCGGGGCGCTTCCGGTGCTGGTGGTGTTCTTCGTCTCGATCGGGACGTCGCTGCAGCTGGACGCGCTGCTGCGTGCGGGCGTCATCGCCCTCGGGCTGGCCGGCGCGCGCGTGCTGCTGATTCAGACGGGGGTGGCGGTCGGCGCCCGCGGCTCCGCGCTGGATCCCACACTCGGCAGATACCTGTGGACCGGACTGATCTCGCAGGCCGGGATCACGCTGGGCCTCGCCTCCGTGGCGGCCGGTGAATTCCCCACATGGGGGGGACAGGTGCAGATGCTGCTCGTGGCGCTCACCGCGGTGGACGAACTGGTCGGTCCATCGCTCTTCCGTGCAGGCCTCGCGCGCACCGGAGAGATCGACGCCAACGTGCCCAGGCCCATCGTGGTCGTCTCGAACCGGGAGCCGTACCTGCACAACTTCGACTCGTCGGGACGCATCATCTGGACCGCGGCGGCCGGCGGCGTGGCGGTAGCGCTCGACGCGCTCATGCGAGAGCGGGGCGGCACCTGGATCGCCCACGGCGCCGGCAGCGCCGACAGGGAGACCGTCGATCCGCACGACACGATTCCCGTCCCTCCTGACCGCCCCTCGTACCGCCTCCGCCGCCTGTGGATCGATCAGGCGGAGTTCTCGGCCTATTACGGCGGCTTTGCGAACGAGGGCCTGTGGCCGCTCTGCCATCTCGTGGACGTCCGGCCCCAGTTCCGCAGCGAGGACTGGGCCGCGTATCAGCGCGTCAACGCGCAGTTCGCCCGTGCAATCGATCGGACGCTCGCCGATGCCGAAACGCCCGTCTTCATCCAGGACTACCATCTCGCGCTCGTCGCGCCCGCACTGAGGCGTCTTCGCCCGGGCGTCAGGACCGCACTGTTCTGGCACATTCCCTGGCCGCATCCCGACAGGCTGCTCGTCTGTCCCTGGCGGCGCGATCTGCTCGAGGGCCTCCTGGCCAACGACCTGCTCGCATTCCAGATCGAGCGCGACCGCCGCAACTTCCTTCAGGCGCTCGAGGAAGAGCAGGACATCGATATCGAGGCCGACGGCGCGAGGGTGCGCCACCGGCAGCGGTGGACCACGCTCGTCGCCGTGCCGATTGGCGTGGACTACGACCGCATCCAGGGCGTCGCGGCCGGCGCCGAGATAGCCGCCGAGCAGAACCGTCTCGCCGCCGCCTTCGGGCTCGGCGCGGGCATCATCGGCGTGGGTGTCGATCGCCTCGACTACACGAAAGGCATCCCGGAGCGGCTGGACGCCATCGATCGGGTGCTGACGCGGCGGCCTGCACTGCGCGGGCGGCTCACCTTCGTGCAGATCGCCGTGCCGTCGCGGTCCGAGCTGCGCAGCTACGGCGCGATCGAGGCGCAGATCGACAAGAAGGTCGCCGAGGTCAACCGCCGGCACGCCGTGCCCGGGCTGCCGCCGCCGGTCCACTACCACAAAGGCACGTTGAACCTCACGAGCCTGGTCGCGCTCTACCGGATGGCGAACTTCTGCATCGTCAGTTCGCTCGCCGATGGCATGAACCTGGTGGCCAAGGAGTTCGTGGCGGCGCGCGACGACGAGGATGGGGTGCTGATCCTGAGCACGCTCGCAGGCTCGGCAGAGGAGCTGAGCGACGCGCTCCTGATCAACCCCTACGACAGCGACGCGTTCGGCGAGATGATCCTGCGCGCGCTCGACATGCCGCCCGAAGAACGCCGGCTGCGGATGCAGCGCATGCGGCGGATCGTCGCCGGCCGGAACGTGTTCGGCTGGGCGTCCGACATCCTCGAGGGGCTGGAGAGCCTGTGGACCAAGCCGCTGCAATACGCGGCGAGGGCGCCGGGCGACGCGCCGGTTTAGGGGAGACGGGGGGAAGGGGTAAGGGGTAAGAATGACGCTTCTGGTGTTCACGGCGGCGATTGCGGCGGGGGCGCTCGTCGCCGGGTTTCTCGGCGCGCTCACGGGGCTCGGAGGGGGTGTCGTGATCGTGCCGCTGCTGGTCCTCGTGTTCGGCGTGGACATCCGCTACGCCGTCGGGGCGTCGCTCATGGCCGTCATCGCGACATCCTCGGGCGCGGCAGCCGCCTACGTGCGCGACGGGTTCTCGAACGTCCGCATCGGCATGTTCCTGGAGATCGCGACGACGCTCGGCGCGCTCGCGGGGGCGGCGCTGGCCGTGCACGTCCACGCCAACGGGCTGGCCATCGTGTTCGGCGTGGTGCTCCTGTACTCCGCCTATCTGTCGATGCACCATATGGTGATTCCGGAGGGCCCGGCCAAGCCCGATCGGCTGGCCGCGGCGCTGCGCCTGGACTCGTCCTATCCCACCCGGGACGGCATGCGCTCGTACCACGTGCAGAACGTGCCGGCAGGATTCGGCGCCATGTTCGGGGCCGGTGTGCTGTCGGGTCTGCTCGGCATCGGCTCCGGCGCCGTCAAGGTGCTCGCCATGGACCGTGCGATGCGGCTGCCCTTCAAGGTATCGACGACGACCAGCAACTTCATGATCGGCGTCACGGCCGCGGCGAGCGCCGGCATCTATCTGCGCCGTGGGTACATCGATCCGGCGCTGGCCATGCCGGTGGTGCTCGGCGTGCTGGCCGGCTCCATGCTCGGCGCGCACGTCGTGATCCGCGCGCGGTCGGACAAGCTCAGGATGGTGTTCGTGCTGGTGCTGGTGATCCTGGCGATCGAGATGCTCTACAACGGCCTGACGGGGAGGCTCGGGGCGGGAGGCGTGTCGTGAGCAGGTGGAGCGACGAAGAACTGGATCTGCTACTGGCGCGGGTGCTGCGTACCGGCGTGCTGTTGGCGGCCTTCGTCGTGGGTGCCGGAGGCGTCCTGTTCCTCATGCGGCACGGCACCGAAGCGCGCGATTACAGGGTCTTTCATGGGGAGCCGCGGGAGCTGCGATCCGTCTCGGGCATTCTGGCCGCCGCCGCCGACCGCCGGGACACGGGAGTGATCCAGCTGGGCCTGCTGCTGCTCATCGCCACGCCGATCGCGCGCGTCGCGCTTTCGGCAGCAGCCTTCGCGGCGCAGCGCGACAGGCTGTACGTGACCATCACGCTGATCGTGCTGTCGCTGCTCACGTGGAGCTTGGCGGGCAGTTAGAAACTTGGAAACTCGGAACTAAATTTAGGGAACTGGAACTGCTGGCGGGGCGGCGACCCGAGGCCGCCACCCCGCCCGACTGACACGTCCTCAGAAGACGAATTTCAACCCGAACTGGATGATGCGCGGGTCGCCGGCGTTCGAGTCGGTGGCCGTGATCTTGCCGAGCGTGCTCGAGTTGCTCACGCTCGTGTTCGGGTTCGCGAAGTTCACCTGGTTGAAGATGTTGAAGAACTCGGCCCGGAACTGGATGTTCATGTCGTTCGGCATCCGGAAGTTCTTCGACAGCCCCATGTCCCAGCTCCGGAGCGGCGGGCCGTAGAGGTAGCCCTTCGGCACGTTCCCGAACGTGCCCGGGTCCCCCTTGGCGAAGGCTGCGCCGTTGAACCAGACCGTCTGCACCGAGCCGGCCGGGGCGGCCGCGTCCACGCCGGTCAGCTGCGCGCGGTCGTTGCCGATGCCGTCGAGCGATGTATCCGTGCCGCTGGTGATGGTGAAGGGGCTGCCCGTCTGATACTGCGTTACGCCCGACCACTGCCAGCCGCCGATGACCCATCGCATGGGACCGTGGAGGTCCTGCCCGGGCAGATCCCACACCCACGAAGCCGTGAAGCGGTGCCGGTGATCCTGATCCAGTGGACCAACCGTAAGGGCGGGATCCTGGAACTGATCGTACGGAATCACCTCGCTCCCGAAGTCGCCGGTGACCTTGGCGAGCGTATAGCTGCCCGACACTGTGAAGTTGTGCGAGTAGCGCTTGCTGGCGGTCAGCTGCATCGAGTTGTAGTCGGAGGACCGGTCCTGCCGCTGCAGCGTGATCTGCCCGTAGCCGGCCGCGGCGAAGATCCGCCGGGCGTCCGTGTTGGCCGTGGAGGGCGTCACGCCGTTGATCACCGCGTTCTTGTCGGCGTAGTCCATCGCCCAGCTCATCCGTCCGTGGCGGTTCCGCGAGCCGACATACGCCGCCCGCACCATCGTTCCGGCCATGATTTCGCGTTCGACGCTGAGGTTGAAGTTGACGGTGTACGGCGTCTGATACTTCGTGTCGAGTGTCTCGAGCACGATGGGCGTCGGGAAGGGGGCCGACGTCGTGCCCACGGTGGAGAGGTCGATGATCGGGAAGAGATCGGGGCGGCCCAGGAACACGTCGTGGAACGGCGCCAGGTTCACCGGGCCGAATGTCGACGGGTTCGCCGGGTTGTAGCGGACGGCCCACGGCGGGGAGTCGGCGGCGTTGTTGCCCGATTCGCCGTCGCGATGCTGGTCGTAGAAGATGCCGCCGCCGCCGCGGACCGCGGTCTTGCCGTCGCCGGTGACGTCCCAGGCGAACCCGAGCCGGGGAGCGAGATTCCACGCTGCCGGATCGACACCGTCCTCGGGGAAGCCGGGATCGCCGCGGAAGGTCTCACCAACGGGCGCCGCCGGGAAGCGCTGCGACTCCACGCCGTTGTTGTAGTCCGCGACCGAGAATTTCATGATGCGGCCGACCGTCTCGTGCCAGGGCGGCGAATCTTCGAGCCGCACGCCGAGGTTCAACGTGAGGCGCGGCGTCAGCTTGAAGTCGTCCTGCGCGAACGTGGACGCGTACAGGACCGTGTAGTCCTTGTACTCGCCGGTGCCGATGTCGAGGCTGCTCACGTAGCCGAGCAGGTAGTCGGCCAGCGTGTTGCCGGTGTAGCTGCCGTTGAACTGGAAGTGGCCGTTCCGCTTGAAGTTATTGCGAATCTGCACGCTGTAGCGCTGGGTCTCGAAGCCGGCCTGCACGTTGTGCTTGCCCTTCACCCAGGTCAGGCGGTCGTTGACCTCGGCGCCCCATCGCGTGAAGTTCGCCTCGTTGTTGTCGCCGATGTTGAAGAAGTTGACCGCGTTGATCTCCTCGATCGAGTTGAGGTTCGTCGTCGTGGGGATGCGCACGCCCAGATCGGCCATCGACGGCACGCCGTTGCTCGGCGGGAAGCGGCGCGCGTACATGCGGTTGTAGCCGATGTGCACTTCGTTCAGCAGCGTGGGCGTGAACGTCCGCGTCCACGAGCCGACGAGGTTCTGGGTCCGCACGTGCGACTGCAGGGTGGGATTGCGGTAGGTCAGCAGGTTGCCCGGCGTGAAGGTCGGGTTGTTGTGGAACTGCTCGAAGAAGTACCGGCCGCTCACCTGGTTCTTGTCGCCCAGCAGCTGGTCCACTTTCGTGACCCACTGGTTGTCCTGCTGCCCGATCGGCCGCGGCACCTGCACCTGGCCGCTGGCGTTCCCGAGCGGGATCTGTTCGAGCACCTTGAGCGCGGCCGGATCCATGCGGGAGATCGGGATGGTGTTGTCGGCGAAGTTCAGGCAGTTCTTCCCCGACGCATCGCAGGTGGCCGGGTCCTTGATGGCGCCCGGGAAGATGCCGGCGCGCATGTCGGCCGTCGGCACGGTCTCCGAGAGCGTGCTGCCGACGTTCGTCAGGTTCGTGTGCTGCCAGCCGGAGAAGAAGAACGTCTTGTTGTGTTTGATCGGGCCGCCGGCGTAGCCGCCGTACTGCTGACGCTTGAGCACGTCGGGCTTCGACGAGAAGAAGTTCTTCGCGTTCCAGCTGCCGTCGCGCACGTAGTCGAAGGTGCCGCCGTGGAAGTCGTTGGTGCCCGAGCGGGTGACCGCGTTCACCACGGCGCCGGCGCTGTTGCCCTGCCCCGCGCTGTAGTTGCTCGTCTGGATGCTGAACTCCTGCAGCGCATCGGGGAAGGGGAACGGCTGGTTCTGCTGGAAGTAGGGGTCGGTGTGGCTCGTGCCGTCGAGCCGGAACGAGGCCTGGCGCGACTCGGTGCCGTTGGTCGAGAGCCGCAGCGCGCCGGGGATGGTCTTCGCCGATTCCTTGTCGACGGCCGTCAGCACCATGCCGGGCACGAGCGTGCTGAGCTTCGCCGCGTCGCGGCCGTTCAGCGGCAGCTCGACGATCCGCTTGGAGTCCACGACCTCGCTGATGGTCGCGCTCGTGGTGTCCACGGTGGCCGCCTCGCCCGACACCGTCACGGTCTCGGAGAGATTGCCCACCTCGAGCGCCATGTTGACCGTGAGGTTCTGGTTCGCCTGGAGGATGATGCCCTTGCGCTGAAACGTGCGGAAGCCCGACAGCTCGGCGGTGACGTCGTACGTGGTCGGACGCAGAGACGTGAAGCTGTAGCGGCCGTCGGTCCCGGTGACTGTGTCATGGCTGAACCCGGTCGCCGATTCCACCGCTTTGACCGTCGCGCCTGGCACCACGCCCCCGGTGTTATCGGTGACGGTGCCGTTGATTTGCCCGGTCTGCTGGGCGAGTGCGCGGCCGGCCGCGCACGCACTGATGAGCAGTACGAGTATGAAAACGCGTCGCATCTTCGCACCTCTTTGCTGGGACATGAAACGAATGCCCGCCCCCGACAAGGATTGGCCCGAGAACAGAGGACGAGATGCTAACGAAAAAGATGTGATCTGTGTGTGACGTTTGCCGCGATCGTACGGGGCAATTTGTCACGATCGCGTGGCGGTCTTGCCGTCGACAGGAGTCCAAGTGTGGCGGTCTTGTTCCCGCGGCCCAAAAAAAGAGTGGCGGCCTTTCGGCCGCCACTCTCTCCGTGCTCCGTCGTGCGACGCGGGCGTGTCTAGAACACGAACTTCAGTCCGAACTGCATGATTCGCGGATCACCCGAGGCCGTGTCGGTCGCCGTGATGCGGCCGAGGCTCGAGGTGTTGCCCGCGGAGGTGCCGGGCAGATCGAAGTTCACCTGGTTGAAGATGTTGAAGATCTCGGCGCGGAATTGCACGTTGACGTCGCTCGACATCCGGAAGTTCTTGAAGAGCCCCATGTCCCAGCTGTGGAGCGACGGACCGTAGTAGGCGCCCTTCGGCACGTTGCCGAAGGTGCCGACGTCGTTCTTCGCGAACGCCGCCGAGTTGAACCAGACGGTCGGGTCCGACCCGGCCGGCGCGGCGACATCGGCGCCCGTCAGCTTCGCGCGATCGTTGCCGAGGCCGGTCTGCGAGTTGTCCGAGCCGCTGGTCACGGTGAACGCCCGGCCGGTCTGATACTGCATCACACCGGTCCACTGCCATCCGCCGATGATCCAGCGCGCCGGGCCCTCGAGGTTCTGGCCGGGCAGATCCCAGACCCACGACGTCGTGAAGCGATGCCGGTGGTCCTGATCGAGCGGGCCCCAGGTCAGCGGGTCGTTCAGGTCGCCGGCCTGCGGGAAGTACCACGGATAGATCTCGCTGCCGAAGTTGCCCTCGACCTTCGAGAGCGTGTAGTTGCTCGACACCTGGAAGCCGTGCGAGTAGCGCTTGCTCAGGGTGAGCTGCATCGAGTTGTAGTTCGACCGGCGGTTCTGCACCTGGTTGTTGACCTGCCCGATGGCGTCGGCCGCGAAGAGACGCCGGGCGTCCGTGCCGCGCGTGTCGCCCGGCGTGTAGACCGCCGGATTCAGCTGCACGCCGAACCGGCCGTTGTAGCTACGCGAGCCGACATAGGCGGCGCGGGCCAGGATGCCGGTCGCCACCTCGCGCTCGAAGGTCACGTTGTAGTTGTAGGTCACCGGCGTCTTGTAGTCCAGATCGAGCGTCTCGATCAGCACCGGCGTCGGGAAGATCGCGTTCACCGTGCCGATGGTCTCGTCGGTGATCAGGTTGAAGTCGGTCCGGCCCCGATACGGATCGGAGAACGGGCTCTTCGTGAGGTCGTTCGACGTCGGGGCGGTGACCGCGAGCCGCAGGTTCCACGGCGCGGCATTGACGGCGCCGTTGCCCGACTCACCGTCGCGGTGCTGGTCGTAGAACATGCCGCCGCCGCCGCGGAGACTGGTGCGGCCGTCGCCGCTCAGATCCCACGCGAAGCCGAGGCGCGCCCCGAGGTTGTTGGCCGAGGGGTTCACGCCGTCCTCCGGCACGCCCGGATCGCCGCGGAACGTCTCGCCGCGCGGCGCCTGCGGGAACACCGTGGAGTGCACGTTGTTGTTGTAGTCATCCACCGAGAAGTGCTCGATGCGGCCGACCACCTCGTGCCAGGGGGGCGACGACTCGTAGCGCATGCCCAGGTTCAACGTGAACCGCTGGGTCACCTTGAAGTCGTCCTGCGCGAAGCCCGAGCCGTAGAGCACGCGGTAGTCCTTGTACTCGCCGGTGCCCTGGTCGAAGCTCTTCAGGTAGCCGAGCAGGAAGTCGGCGATCGTGTTCCCCGTGGTACCGGCCGTCGAACTGGAAGTGGCCGGCGCGGCGGAACTGGTTGCGGATCGTCACCGCGTAGTGCTGGAACTCGCCGCCGAACTGGAAGTTGTGCTTGCCCCTCACCCAGGTCATGCGGTCGTTGAATTCCTGGCCGTCGCGCACGAACCGGGCCTCGAGGTTGTCGCCGATGTTGAAGAAGTTGTTCGCGTTGATCTCCGAGATGGACGGCAGGTCCGGATAGATCGGCAGCCGCACGCCCAGCTCCTGCATCGACGGGACGCCGTTGCTCGGCGGGAACCGGCGCGCGAACTGCCGGTTGTAGCCGACGTGGAACTCGTTCAGCAGCGTCGGCGAGATCGTCCTTGTCCAGGTGCCCACGACGTTTTGCACGCGGACGTGCGACTGGAGCGTCGGGTTGCGGTAGCTCAGCAGGTTCCCCTCGACGAACGTCGGGTCGTTGTTGAAGTTGTCCCCGAAGTACCGGCCGCTGATCTGGTTCTTGTCGCCGAGCAGCTGGTCGACCTTGGCGATGAACTGGTTGTCGTGCTGGCCGATCGGCCGCGGGATCTGCACCTTGCCGTCGCCGCCCACCATCGGCAGGAAGTTGAGCACCTTCACCGCCGCCGGATCGAAGCGGCTCACCGGAATCTGGTTGTCGGCGAAGAAGCCGCCGTTCACCGGATCCTTGATCGCCACGTTGCAGGGCGCGCCGCAGGTGGTGAAGTTGCCGTTGCGCTCGTCAATCGTCGGCGCGAAGGCCGTCAGCGTCGTGCCGACGTTGCGGAGCTGCGTGCCCTGCCAGCCGGCGAAGAAGAACGTCTTGTTGTGCTGAATCGGACCGCCGGCGTACCCGCCGTACTGCTTCCGTTTGAGCAGGTCCTTCTGGGAGGTGAAGAAGTTGCGCGCGTTGAACGTGTTGTCGCGCGCGTAGCCGAAGATCCCGCCGTGCAGGTCGTTGGTCCCAGAGCGGGTGACCGCGTTCACCACGGCGCCGGCGCTGTTGCCCTGCGCGGCGCTGTAGTTGCTGGTCTGGATGCTGAACTCCTGCAGCGCGTCCGGGAACGGGAACGGCTGGTTCTGCTGGAAGTACGGGTCGGTGTGGCTCGTGCCGTCGAGCCGGAACGACGCCTGCCGCGACTCGGTGCCGTTGGTCGAGAGCCGCAGCGCGCCCGGTATCGTCTTGCCCGACTCGCGATCCACGGCCGTGAGAATCATGCCGGGGACCAGCGTGCTGAGCCGCGCCGCGTCGCGCCCGTTCAGCGGCAGCTCGACGATCCGCTTGGAATCGACGACCTCGCTGATCGTGGCGCTGGTCGTATCGACCGTCGCCGCCTCGCCCGACACCGTCACGGTCTCGGAGAGGTTGCCGACCTCGAGCGCCATGTTGATCGTGAGGTTCTGGTTCGCCTGCAGGACCACGCTCTTGCGGACGAACGTGCGGAACCCCGAGAGCTCCGCCGAGACGTCATAGGTCGTCGGCCGCAGCGAAGTGAAGCTGTAGCGGCCGTCGGTCCCGGAGACCGTCTCTCGGCTGAACCCCGTCGCCGATTCAACGGCTTTCACCGTCGCACCGGGCACCACGCCCCCGGTGTTGTCGGTGACAAGGCCGTTGATCTGACCGGTCTGCTGGGCGAGCGCCCGACCTGTCAGCAGAGCACTGACGAGTAGAACCAGAAGTGAAACACGTCGCATCTTCGCACCCCTTTGCTTAGGACTTGAACGCACCGGCCCTCGGCCCTGGGAAATCGACGCAGAAACGATTGACGATGTGCCCGAAATCCTAGCGCAAACATGCCCGCCTGTCGAGTCTCAAAATGAGCCAGAACCCTCATAAATCCAACGTGATAGCGCGATTCGACCGGGTCCATTTTTTTGATTTTTCGGCGGCGGATCGAGCGCGCGTTCCGGACGCCCCAGAGTGTGCAGATCTCGGCCCAAATAGGCGCAACTCGACCCGGGGAAAGGGCCTCCTCCGAAGGGGGACGTCCCGCATCCGTTATTTTGGATAGCCATAATTCCGATTTCCGGATTTTCCGCCTCGAAACCGGCCGCCCGAGACGGGGTCTCGCGCGGCAGGGCGGCGCCACGCCTGAGCAGGGCTTCGACTTGTGAGAATCACTTCGTTTTCTGTAGCATTAGCCCTTCCCTTGTCTTGCTCGGCACACTGTCCCTGAGGATCCCCAGATGAGCGTCCACGCGCCGGCGGCCCCTTCCATCACGTTGAGCCCAAAGGACAAACAGCAGCTCGAGGACGTCGGCTTCCTGACGTGCATGACGCTGACGCTGCTCGGCAACTACGCCCAGACCGGCCACTTCGGCGGCCCGCTGGCCTACACGCCCTACAACGTCGCGGTGCATCTCGCGGGACCGGCGCTCGGCGGCCTGCGCCACGACTACCGCCGGCCGAAGCACCCGTACGGCGACCGGTTCATGCTGGCCGCCGGACACTGCGCGCCGACCTGCTACGCCCTCTGGATCATCATGGGCGAAGCGCTCTATCGCCGGTTCAAGCAGACCGGCGACCGCCGCTATGCCGTGGCGCCGCACGACGCGTTTCTCGCGGTCGACGCCCTCGGCTTCCGCCGCGGCGCCGGCGCGCTGCGCACGCTGCTCCAGGATCAGAAGCTCGAGAACGATCCCCTCTTCGCGCAGGCGAAGGAGGGCGCGCGCGGCATCCGCGCGCTCTCGGGGCATATCGAGTCGACCGACCAGAGCAACGACGTCAACGGCGGGCCGTCGGGCATCGGCCTGGCGACCGCCGCGGGGAAGGCGGCGTTCTGGGACATCGTGGGCGCGCCCATCGATCAACCGAAGATCATCGCCTTCGAAGGGGAGTTCGCGCTGTTGGCGGGGCACGCGCAGGAGCTCAAGAACCAGGCGCTGGCCCTCAAGGTCGGCAAGCGGCTGCGCGTCATGTTCTCGCTCAACAACGCCGGCATCGACGACGCGCTCATTGGAGGCGTGATCGACAGCAAGTACACGGAGTACGACTTCGTGGAGCAGTGGCGCTCGTACGGCTGGAACGTGTTCACGCTCGAGAACGGCCACGACTACGAACAGATCGTCAGCCACCTCAAGACGATGGAGGAGTGGGATCCGGCGGACCGGCGGCCGATGATCGTGATCGGCCGGACCATCAAGGGATACTGGCCCACCGCCTCGAACGGGAAGATCGCCGGCTCCTGCGATCAGGTGGTCGGGTATCCGAGCCATCCCTATGCGATGAAGATGAACTCCGACTACTTCGTCGCGCTGGCCAGGACCTTCGAAGACAAGTACGGCGTCGAGTTCCAGGGGATCCGCAACGGCGCCGTCACCGATCCGCGCGAGCGGCTCGTCCAGTTCAAGACGAACGTCGACGTGGCGCTCTCGGTGCTCGACCGGAACGGGCTCGGCGAGTGGCTGGCCGAGCGGATTGCCGGGATCGGCGATGAGGTGAAAGACGACTTCCGTCTGCAGATCGACGCGAAGGTCGACCCCTTCCTCGACGAACGGCTGAAGGTGGCCAGCCTTCCTCTCGAACCGCAGACGGTCAAGGTGCATAACCCGGCCTCCGGCGCGGAGAAGGAGGTCAAGATCGCGCTCTTCCGCAAGGCCGGAGAAGTGGCGGGCGCCCGCCGCGCCATCTCCGAGGTCGTGAAGTGGATGAACTACGTCACGGGAAATCGCGTGCTCACGATTGCCGCCGACCTGTCCGAGTCGGTGAATCTCGAACATGGCAGCCTCTGGGGACACTACGATCCGGAGAAGAACCCGGCCGGCACCAGGCTCAAGGCGGCGATTCAGGAGGCGGGCAACGCGTCGACCGCCATCGGCCTGGTCGGGCAGAGCGCATCGCTCGATCCGGACAGGTTCGCCGGCGTCTGGGCCTGGAGCGGCACCTACGGCGCATTCACGCCGCTCATGTACCTGCCGGCCCGCGTCTGGAGCCAGCAGAATCAGGACAGCCGGTTCCGAACCGGTGTGCTCCACATCCTGGCGGGACACTCGGGACCTGAGACGGCGGCCGACGCCCGCACGCACTTCGGCATCTTCGCGCCGCAGGTCTGGAAGCTGTTCCCGCGCGGCCAGGTGATCACCGTGAGCTGCTGGGA
This sequence comes from Vicinamibacterales bacterium, assembly GCA_963738315.1. Taxonomy (GTDB): domain Bacteria; phylum Acidobacteriota; class Vicinamibacteria; order Vicinamibacterales; family JAMQPK01; genus JAMQPK01. Next base: position 315,706 of record CAVTVT010000003.1, read on the forward strand.
CTACAACGACGTCGCGGCGGCCTACTACGCCGCGGCCGAGATCGCCGCACGCGACAAGAAGGTCGGCATCATCGTCATGGAGGTGGCGCGCCCCGACTTTCCGGTCGTCGATCGCAGCCGGTTCGCCGATCCCGACGTGAAGGCCGCGGCGAAGGGCATGTATGTGATTCGCGACTTCGCTCCGGGCCGGCCGAGGCACGGCTACGTGATTGCGCAGGGCTCGAGCTCCACGTTCAATCTCGTCAGCATCCTGCCGAAGCTGGAGGAGGCCGGCATCAACGTGAAGGTCATCTCGGCTATCAGCGAGGAGCTGTTCGACCGTCAGCCCGAGAGCTATCGCGAGTCAGTGTTCCCGGCCGAGGCGGTGCACGACCTGATGTTCGTGAGCACGGGAACCCGCCGGATGTGGCCGGTCCGCAACGTGGGGCCGCTCACCGACGAGTACTCGCTGACCTCCGACTGGGACAACCAGTGGCTCAGCGGCGGGCTGGAACCGGACGTCATCGCCGAAGCGCACCTGGATCAGCAGTCGATCCTCAAGGGGATCCAGCGCTTTGCGAACGATCGCGCCCGCCGGCTCGACGCCACGCGCGGGCTGCTCTCGAAGCTGCAGTAGCGCTCAGCGGCCCGCCTGGTACGTGAACTCCACCACCGCGCCGGGGTTCGCGAACGCCTGCGTCGAGGCTCCGGCGGGGTCGGTGGTGCGGCCGATGCCGAGCGGGTCAGTGACCAGGTAGAACCTCAGGCCGTCCGGCGCGATGGCGAGGTCGCGATACCGGTTGGCCGTCCTGAACAGCTCCTCGTTCTCCCCCACGACCGAGCGCCCGTCGTCGCTCAGCTTCATCCGGTATACGCGTCCACGTGTCATGCCCGGCAGCAGGAGCGAGTTGGCCCAGCCAGGTATGCCGTTGGCGTGTCCGGTGTAGATGCCGAGGCTGCTCGGCGCGATCGTGGAGCTGCCGTCGGTGCGCGGGTTGTAGCCGGCCGGCGCGGTGAAGAACGTCCGCAGCGGCGGCTGGAATTCGCCCTTCCATTCGGATTCCTTCTGCGTGGGTACGGAAGGAGGAATGTCGTACTCGCTGAACTTCAGCGAGCGGCAGGGGACGCCGGTCGGGTGCGACCAGTTTGCGAAGACGTACGTGCGGTCGTCGCGATAGCCGGCGACGTACGGCCATCCGTAGTTCCTGCCCGGCAGGATGAGGTTCACCTCATCGTCGGTGCCGGGCCCATGTTCCGACTCGTAGATCTCGCCTCCGGGCCCGAAGGCGAGCCCCTGGGGATTGCGATGGCCGTACCGAGTACACGTGGCTCCTGACGCCGTTGAACACCGGATTGTCGCTGGGAATCGCCCCGTCCGGATCGATGCGCAGGATCTTTCCGGCGTACGCGGACCAGTCGTGCGCCGCGATCTCGGCCGCGGCAGGCAGATCCTGGGCGCGGCTGGGCAGGCAGTAGTTCTGCAGCCAGTTGGCGCCGTTGTCGCCGCGGGTGAGATAGAGCTTTTGATCGGGTCCGAAGGCGAGCCGTCCCCCGCCATGATCGTCGTTGGCGGGCAGGCCCGTCACCAGATCGAGCGGTTCGGCCAGTGTGCCGTCGGCAGGCCGAAACGTGTACCGGACGAGCTTCATCCGGCGCGCAAGCGCGGGACCGGGATCGGCGTCGTAGGTGTACGCGACGTACACGTAATCGCGCCCCGCGTGCTTCAGGAGATCGGGGTGCAGCGCCATGCCCAGCAGCCCTTCGTGCCAGCTGTCTCCCGGATATACGTCGCCGATCGTCGCCGCCGGTGCGACGCTGCCATCCGCCGGATTCACGCGCACGATGCGGCCCGCCGTTCGCTCCGTGATCCAGAGACGGTCGTCCGGTCCCCAGGTGACCTCCCAGGGAGCCTTCAGACCGCTCGCCACGACGCGAAAGGCGAAAGGCTCCTGGGTGAGTCCCGGCGATTGGAGGAGCAGCTGGGCGAGCGCGGCGGCGATCACGGCGTTCCTTCGGAGCATATGAATTCTCCCGCTGCCATAGCTTACGACGGCGATGCCTGATTCATCCAATTGGATCACCGTTCCCGGAATCTCGCCGGAGCTCTGGTAATTGGGCATCAGGGCGCGTAGAATTGCGCCTCTTCACCCCAAGTTTCTCAAGGAGAGGTGCGATGCGAGTAGCCAAAGTTGCCGGGAAAGCTGTGCTCGTTCTCCTGATATACGGTATGTACGGCGCCGCGCCGCCGGCGGCCGCGCAGACGGCCGGAACCGGCGCCATCGGCGGCACGATCACGGACGAGTCCGGTGCGGTGCTGCCCGGCGTCACCGTGACGTTGTCCAGTACCGCGCGCACGATCGGCGCCAATCAACAGACTGTCTCCGACGACCGCGGCACCTATCAGTTCCTGCGGCTGCAGCCCGGCACGTACAGCGTCAAGGGCGAGCTGCAGGGCTTCCGCGCCACCGAACAGCCCGGTATCGTCGTCAGCGCGGATCAGACCGCGCGCGGCGATCTCCGGCTTGGCGTGGGCGCGCTGTCGGAAGGCGTCACCGTGACGGGCGAGGCGCCGCTGCTCGACACCACGACGGCGCTCAAGCAGATCGTGCTGAGCCGGACCGTGCTCGAAGCGCTGCCGAACCGGATGGATATCTGGTCGGTGACGCGCGTCATCCCCAGCGTGACGATGAACAAGGTGGACACCGGCGGATCGCAGGCCTTCATCCAGTCGCTGGCCACGGTCCACGGCACGTCCAACGAGAGCGGCTACTTCATCGACGGGATGGACGTCTCGGGGCAGGACGGCAACGGGTCGACCGCCGTGCTCTACATCGATCCCTACGCGATGCAGGAGACGAACTTCCAGGTGGGCGGCGCCGGCACGGCGCAGATGGCCAAAGGCGGGCTCATCTACAACGTGATCAGCCGGACCGGCACGAACCAGCTCCACGGCGGCGCCATGTTCAACGGCGCGAGCCACAGCATGAACTCCCAGAACTTCACGCCCGAGCTCAAGGCGCAGCTGCTGGCCAATCTGACGCCGGCCGCGGCGGCCCTGGCCAAGGACAAGGTGCCCGGCAACGACATCCTGAAGCTGTACGACTACGGCGCGTGGGCGTCGGGTCCGATCGTGCGCGACAAGCTCTGGTTCTCGGGCTCGACGCACATCCAGGGGCTCGACCAGTACCCGCTCGGCAGCTTCGACGCGTCGGGGCGCCAGGTGATCGACGACTACATGATGTCGACCACGACGGGGAAGGTGGCCTGGCAGGTGACGAAGAACGCCCAGCTCTCGTTCTTCGACAACCTGCACTACAAGGGCATCTATCACCGCAACGGCGTCGGCAACAACAACACGAACTTCTCCGACAACCTCGCGCGCACGCTCAACACCAAGTGGCCGAACGTCAGCGAGACGAAGTTCACGACCCCTGTCGGCACGAAGATGGTGGTGGACGTCCTCTACGGCCGCCTGAGAGACGACGATCGCTTCGACCCGGAGCCGGAGGTGCAGGCGGGGGCCATTTCACGGTTCGACTCCCAGACCAACACCTTCACCGAGGCGTGGCCGACCTACAACTTCAACCTGCACAAGCGCGATCAGGTGCAGGCGGGCGTCAGCTTCTTCGCGCGCGAGCACGACGTCCGGTTCGGCTACGGGATCATCGTCAACCGCAAGCCGTCGGCGATCTGGTCCACCTCCGGCATGCGCGCCGACTACGCGAACGGGCTGCCGACCGTCGTGCACACGTACAACGTGCGGATCGCGCCGCCGAGCGAGTTCAAGAACATCACGCCGCTGTTCACGCAGGGCAATCGCGAGACCGGCACGTACATCCAGGACAAGTGGACGCCGTACAAGAAGATCACGATCAACGTGGGACTGCGGTACGAGACCAATTACGGCTGGCAGGACGAGAGCTGCCAGCCGGTCACCGAGATCTTCACCGAAGCGCTCGGGGCCGGCCGGTGCTTCGACCCGATCAACGGCGCGCCGAAGCTGCACAACCTGCTGCCCCGGTTCTCCGCCGTCTACGATTTCAACGGTGACGGCCGCACCGCCATCAAGTTCGCCGCCAACCGGTACGACATTCCGATTCAGATGGACTTCGTCCAGCGGCTGAACCCGGTGGCCGCGGTGAGCGACAACCGCTCGTGGGTCGACCAGTCGCAGTGCGCCGCAAAGAACAACATCGGCTGCGATCTCAACGGGGACAGGATCCCGCAGCTCAGCGAGCTCGGGCCCTCGAGCGGCTTCGCGCTGGGCAACACCTTCCATTACGCCGCGGGTCTGAAGTACCCGGTGTCGAACGAGTACTCCGTCGAAGTGCAGCGGCAGCTGCCGTACAGCATGGTGGCGTCGGTCGGCTTCACGCGCCGCGAGGGGCGGCGGACGATCGGCCAGCGGAACCTGGCCGTGCCCACCTCGGGGTACACGGCGCTTCAGGTCACCGAGGTCAACAGCAAGCAGGCGGTCACCGTCTGGAACCAGGACCCCGCCACCAAGGGGAAGCAGAACAACGAGCTCGGCAACGAGTCGGCGCTCGACAGCACGTACAACGGCTGGGACCTGACGCTCAACAAGCGGTTTGTCAACGGCTGGTCGCTGCTCGGGGGCGCGAGCTTCGGCAAGACGGTCGGAGACGTCCTCGGGGGCGATCTGAACAACCCGAACTCGCAGGAGTTCCGCCGCGGCATCGTCGGCAACGACACGCCGTGGGCGTACAAGCTGTCGGGGATCTACGAGCTGCCGTACCAGATCATGGTGAGCGGGACGGCTCGGTCCTACAAGGGATTCCCGGAGAGCACGACCGTCAACGTCAGCGGTTCCACGGTCACCCTCACGCAGGTCAGCCAGACCGTGACCGTGAAGCCGCGCGCGTCGGTGCGGCTGCCGAACACGGCGTCGCTCGACATGACGGTTCGTAAGACGTTCACGATCCAGGGACGCCGCTTCGAGCCGCGGATCGACTTCTACAACCTGACGAACCAGGCGACCATCACCAACTGGGTGACCACGCTCGGCTCGTCGTACCACCGCGCGAGCACCGTGCAGCAGGGGAGATTGATCAAGATTGGGTTCAACACGGAGTTCTAGGACCTAGGAGAACGATCGCTCGCCCGACGCGAACGCCGGCGCGAGTCTGACTGATCAGTGGCGCGACGACGCGCCACCGATGCCACAAACGGCTGCGGGACAAGGTGGAGCCGGCTTTCGCTCTGCCTTGTCCCGCTCGGCGAGAGTCGAGATCGCAGGTCGGGCCGAACCCCGAACCTTGAACCCTGCGACCCCGGGAATCCCTACGCCTTGATCGAGAATCTGCAGATCAACTGCGGTACGGTGCCGGGGCTCGGCGTACGTCCGCCTCCGAGTCCTGCGTCGCAGTAGTAGACGTAGCCGTCGTGCAGGCACATCCCGTGCGGATCGGGATCGGTTGGCGCGAGCTTCCAGGTTTCCAGCAGGCGGCCGCTGCTGTAATCGAACTTCTTCACCTGGCGGTCCGCGGCGTACATCATCCAGAGCGCGCCCTCGTAGATGTCGAGGCCGTGGCCCGTTCCCCCGCCAATCGTGACCATTCGAAGAATCCGCAGATCGTCCTTGGGATCGAGCTCGGCCGCGAATCCCAGACCTGGCGCCACGGCCCAGAGATGATCGTTGGTGTGGTCCCAGGCCGTGCCGTGCGTGCCGCCCCATGGCGACTTGTAGCCCTTCACCTGCTTGCCGGTGGTCATGTCGCACTGCACGATCTCGCCGTACGACTTGTCGAACGGACGATTGAACGGACGATGGGCGGCCGCCGTGCCGGCGCCGTTGCAGCCGATCCAGAGGTAGCCGCCGCCGACCGCGAGGCCGCTGGTGTTGTGCGCTTCGGCGATGAAATCGGCCAGCACCTTGCCCGACTGCCAATCGAGCTTCAGCACGCGCTCCGATACCTGATCGCCGACCCAGAGGCCGTCGGGCGTAGCTTCGAGCGCGTTCGGGTACCGAATCGGGACTCTTGAACAGGTGTTCGACCTTGGGCGTATGGACGGGCGGCGGGGGAGCGTTGCCGCGGCCGCCCGCAGGCGCCTCGTCCTGCGCGCGGAGCACCCGTGAGGCCGCCATTGCGAGGCCGGCGGCTGCCGCCTGTCCGAAGAACTCTCGCCTTCTCAGATTCATCGTCCGCTCCCTTTTCCGACTACTGGCCCCCGGTCGGGGCGCCGGCTCCCGCGCCGCGGCCGCGCCCGGGCCCGCCCGTGCGGCCGGGCGTGTACCGGTGCATACACGTCGTACGGCTTCATGCGGTTGAACGTTTCCTGCACCTTCTGGCCCGCGGCGTCGGTGCCGTTCACCGTGAGCGTCGCGCCCTGGAGGGTGTATGTGCCGACGGCGTCCTTGCCCTCGAGATTCGGGTCGAGGTCGCCGATGTGCTTGCGGATGAGCGTCGTGCTGTCGGCGTTGTAGGTGCCGCGCGCGGCCGATACGCCTCTGTACGCGGCGACGAACTCCTGCGGGGTCCACTGTTCCATGGGCTTGCCCTGGGGACGGGTGCGGCCGCCGGGCAGCAGCGTCTCCTGGAACCAGCCGTCCTCGCCGAGCAGCAGCCGCTGCGGAGCGGGCTGCTGCACCGCCGTTCCGTTGATCGAGAGCGCCGTCCGCTCCCAGGCGCCGACGATCGCCTGCGAGGCGAGAGGCTGGGTGGGCAGCTTCCGCGTCTTGATCTCCGGTGAGCGGGTCGGTCCGGCGCCTTCGAGCACCAGGATGCGTCCCTGGAACCGCCACGCACGGACGTGCTCGCCGCCGCCGTCGCCGGGCGGCGCGATGTTTCCGTAGTGATGCCGATCGTTGATCATCCCGTCCTGCGTGTACGTCCCCCAGCCTCCGTCGCTCAGATTGAAGCGGCTGTAGAGCTCCTGGCTCGTCTGCTGCTCGAGCGGCTTGTCCACGTTCGGCCGGCCGGCGGCGAACTCCATCATCGACCAGTAGCCGTCGGGCCCGAACTGGAGGTACAGCGGCGCGTCGGGCGGCTGAACGGAGAAGCCGTTGCGGATCAGGGTGAAGCGCACCCACTGGCCGACGAGCGGGTCGTGCAGCGGCGGCGGCGCGGGCGCCTGGTCGCAGACGTCCTCGTCCTTGTGCGAGCACTGATAGTTGCTCATGTCGTGCGGATACACGGCCGGAGGCGTGAGAGTGGCGCCCGGGGCGCGCCCTTGAGCCGAGATCATCGCCCCGCCGGCGCACACGCCTGCGGCGCAGGCCGCAGCAGGGATGAGGTGTCGCAGACTCATTGCTGTTGAACCTCCTGTATTGTGCGGTATGGCGGCACAGCTTAGCACATCGCCGCGATTACCGAGCCGCCGCGGCCTATCTGACCGTGATGAGCGTCTCGCGGGCGACCGCCTTCGCTCCGTTCTGGTTGCCCCGCACCTGCGCCTCGACTCGCAGGAGATAACGGCCCGGAGCCACGCTGCTGAGCGGAATCTGCTTCGAATAGGCGTAGACGTCCCACTTCTTGCCGTCGGCGCCATTGGCGATCGCATCGTGGGCCGTGAACGCCTCCTGGCCACTCTCGCCGAGCAGATGGACGGTGACCTCGATCTGCCGGAGCTGCTTGGAGTCGCTGTTGTCGTACAGCTCCGAGAGCAGCGTCAGCACGTCGCTGCGGACGAACTCGCGGCGGCTGGTGGGCGCGCCGGGCAGCAGCTTCGCGACGGCGGGATCGGCCTGCGCCGTCGGCGTCTGGTCGGCCGACGGGGCCGACAGCAACAGACCGCTGATCATCAGCGGATCCTTCTCGAAGTCGGGCACCGTCAGGTCGTAGAAGACCGTGCCGGTGGCGCCGGCGCCCGTTTCGCGCGCGCCGATCCGGAGCTGGTATCGCCCGGGGGCGAGCGGGATGCGGGAGTTCAGCCGGAACCCGTTCGCCCGCACGCGCTGAAACGTCTCGGGCCGCAGCGTCAGGGCGGCCTCGGATCGCACGCCCTGCCGCGCCTTGCCCTCGGCGTTGAGGCCGAAGAACGACACCTCGATGTTGTCGGTCACCAGCCCGTTCTGGGCGGGCGTGAACTTCAGCGGCGTCCCGTCGATCTCGATGGCGAGGGCGACCGACGCTTCCTTCCCGGTGTTCTTGAACGGCGCCGCCTGCACCGTGAAGGTGAGGCCGCTCTGCTGCATCGGGCTGTTCAGCATGTCGCGCAGCTGCGGCGACGTGTTGTTGGGGCTGCCGTTCTTGTTCTCGCGCGCGATCCGCGCCTCTTCGTCGCGCCGGCGCTCCTCCGGGGTCTTGCCGCGCGGTGAGGCGTAGCCCCTGCGGTTCACGACGGTGAGCCCGGGTCTCCGCACGCGGACTTCGATCTTGTGGAAGCGGCCGTCGCGCGGGTGCGACGGCGGGTAGTAGCCGAGCACGTAGTACCGGCTGTTGGCGTCGACGATCTTGTCGAAGGTCGCCTGGAACGTGTTCCGGTTCAGCGAGGCGAAGCCGCCCGTCTGCTCGGCCAGCGTGCGCAGGCTGTCTTGCGTCATGCGCATCTCGTTGAGCAGCTCGATCCCCGCGCTGCCGGGCGTGAGCATCGAGCCGGCGGCGCTCCCGTTCGGCCCGGCCGGCAGGATGGACGCGTCGTTGCCCGCCATCTCGATGAACTCGGTCGTCATGCCCACCAGACCGCGCGGATCGATCGTGAACAGGTTCACGTTGCCGCGCGCCGAGGCCGAGATGGCGTCCTCGAGGGCCCGGATCACGTCGCCGGCGCTGTGCGATCCGAAGACGTCGGTGATCGGATAGTCGATGCCCTCGCTGAAGAGCAGCACCGCCTTTCGCCGTCCGCGGACGCTGCTGAGGAAGTCGGCCAGGTTCTTGAGCGTGTTGAGCACGCCGAGGGCGCGATAGCCCCGCTCGAAGTCGTTCGAATCGAGCTTGTCGGTGGCCCTGGGCGTCAGCGTCGAGGAGCTGATGCTCTGGTCCGGTCCGGTGCTGCTCTGGTCGTCGGTGTTCTCCCCGTTCATCGCCGAGGTCATCGCGAGCCGCTGGTAGTACTCGTCGACCCGGTCGAGCGTAATCGGCCGCAGCCGGCGCCCGATGAACTTGTCGATGGCCGCCAGCAGCAGCTGCGGATCGTTGGTGAACTCCTGCGTCGCGTCGGTGCGGCCGCTCGAGTAGATCACCGCGGCGATGTCGTTGGCGCCGAAGTGCTTCTGGACGAACTCGCGCGCGGCCCGCCGCGTCTGCGCCGTGCGCATGGGGCTGATGTCGAAGTCGTCGAGCACGATGACGTACACGCGGCCGGCGAACTGCTCCCGGTTGCTCCTCACGTCGGTCGTGACCGGCCGGTCCATGAAGAGGAAGCGGTCCTGCGCCACCATCGGGATCTGCACCGTGGAGAAGGTCTCGACCTTCTGCGGCTTGCCGTCCTCGAAGACCTGGAAGTCGTCCTTCGTGAGATCGCCCACGAACCGTCCGGCGGCGTCGGTCACGATCGTGTCGACGTCGACGTAGTTGACCTCGGTTTGGAAGGTGACGGTCGGGCCGGGCTGCTGGGCTGCCTGAGGCTGCCCCCCCTGCTGGGCGCGGACCGACAGGGCAAGCAGGGTGGCCGTGAACGCCGCCGCGAGACAGGCGGATGTGCGATTCATAGAATGTTCTCGGAAAAAGAATGGAAAACCATCTAAGTATAGGGCCCCTCGCGGGGCCGATGCTATAGTTTCGTCCCTTCACCGGTGCCGGGCCGCCCCAGCGCGCCGCCGGGCCAGTCAGGCCGCCGAACGGGATGCAGGAGGAGCGCCATGACCAGAAACCTGGGATGCGGGTTGGCAGTGATGGCTGCGGTGCTCGCCACGGCGGCGCCGCGGGCGCAGTCGGACGCTCCGCAGGTGATGAGCGACGAGGCGTTCGGCACGCTCAAGAAGCTCGTGCTCGAGACGGGGAACAAGATCTCGATTCCGCCCGACATCCGCGCCGTCTTTCGCATGCAGGAAACCGCCTCGCGCGTCGAGGCGAGGCAGCTCGTGGCGGTACCTCCCGGCTCCGATACGAAGTACTCGTTCATCGTCCGTACCGAAGGCGGCGACGACGTGTGGCTGTCGGTACAGAACGAGGAAGGCACCCGGATGTACATGACGAACTCGAAGCTGACGCTTCGAGGGGCCGTCTCGCTCGTTCGCGGCCAGCCGCCGCATGCGCTGACGATCATCGCGCCGATTCCGGCCGACTTCACCGAGGTGTTGAGGCTCTGGGCCTCGGTGGCGGCGAGCCAGTAGGCGCGCCCTACGGCTGCGCGGCGATCGTGATGTGCCTGAGCACCGCCGGATCGCTGCTGAGCTCGCTGTCGCCGGCGGGGTACTTGTTCTCCTGCAGGATGAACGCCACGATGTCGCTGTAGCGCGTCGCGGGCAGGCTGCCCGGGTTGTCTGGCGGCATCAGGCGCCGGATCCGCTCGAAGAACTCGCCCACGCTCTTTCCGCCGTACGAGAAGGTGAACTCGTCCCCCTTGAGGGCCGGGGCGTAGCCGCTGCCGCCGAGATCCTCGGAGTGGCAGGCCGCGCATTCGGTCATGTACGCGTCTTTTCCGCGCGTGGCCTGCGCCTCGCTGTACACCTTGCTCCAGACCGTCAACTCGCCCGAGGGTGACGCGGCCGGCTCTGTCGGCGCCGGCGCCGGTTCCTGGGCCGGAGCCACGGGTTCGGCCGCCGGCGGCTGCGACGGTGGCGCCGCCACGGCGCCGCCCTGCTGGTCCTGAGCGCGCACGCCGAACGCGAGCGCGATGACGAAGAGTGCGGTCGTAAGGATGAGTGCTCGCCGAAACATGAGACCTCTTGGTTACCTGGTTGTATTCGCGGGCAGCGCGAACACGAACAGTGCGTTCAGCCCTGCCACGTTCCTGGCCCCGGGGACCAGATCCGACACGAGGCCGCCCTGCCACGCGCCGCCTCCCGTGCCGGCCGGCACTGCGATGAACTGGCGGCCGTTGACCGCGTAGGAGACGGGGAAGCCCTGCACCGAGGTCGGCAGGCGCGTCTGGAAGAGGATCTTACCAGTGGCGGCATCATAGGCGTAAAGATCGCGATTCCAGTTGCCTTCGAACACGAGTCCGCCGCCGGTCGTCAGCGCTGCGGTGTTGGGCGGCGTGCGGGTGCGGTGCCGCCACAGCACCTTCCCGGTGGTGGCGTCCATCGCGAGAAATTCGCCGATGCCGTCGGGGCTCTCGGGGTGGGGGATGTTGGTACGGCGCACCGCGCCGGTGCCGCCGCCCCCGAGCACCTTCTGCACGTCGTTGAACGTGCCGCGCTCACAGGCGAGGAGCAGCGGGATGTAGAAGGCGTGCGTCGCCGGATGGTACGCCATCGCGCGCAGGCTCTTGAAGCCCGAGGAGTCGGGGCAGAAGGTGATCTCGCGGCCCTGCGTCGGGATCATGTTCGGGCGGTACGTGATCCTGCCGGTCTTCGGATCGACGTCGAGGATGTTCTGGTATCCGAGATCGTGGGCGGCGACGAACGCGCCGGTCTTGCGATCGAGCTCCCAGAGAATCGCGAGCTTGCCCATGGTGAACAGCGACGATCGTCCGCCGATGTCCACGAGCACGCGCTCGAAGACCTCGTCCATGTCGTGGGTCTCGGCGGGAAGATGCTGGTAGTACCACTGCATCCGGCCGGTGGCCGGATCGAGCGCGAGAGTGCTGTTCGTGTAGAGCGCGTCGCCCGTGGTGCCGCGTGCGAACTGCGCCCACGGCTTGGCTTGCGCGGTCCCCCAGTAGACGAGCTTCGTGCGGGGATCGTAGCTGCCGGGGATCCACGCATCGGCCCCGGCGCGGAAGCGCAGGGGGAGGTCGTCCCAGGTCTCGCCCCCCGGCTCGCCAGGTCGTGCGATGGTCGAGGTGCGCCACAGCTCGCGGCCGGTTTCCGGATCGTGGCCGGTGATGAAGCAGACGTCGTCTTTGTAGCGCTCGCAGCCGGTCATGCCCTGCACGAGCACGCCATTGGCGATGATCGGGCCGCTCGTGTAGTTGTAGCCGAGTTTGGAGTCGGCGACCGTGTGGTCCCAGACGAGGGCGCCGGTCCTGGCGTCGAGCGCGATGAGGTGCGCCGACGCGGTCGCGACGAACAGCTTGTCACCGAAGATCGCGAGGTTGCGCATGGGTGTGTTGCGCGCCGCGCCGCCTTCTCCCGCCGGTGCCTTGAATTCCCAGAGCGGGTCGCCGGTGGCGGCGTCGACGGCCTGCGCGCCGCCGCCCGGGGAGGGGATGTACATCACGCCGTCGTGCACGAGCGGCGTCGGCTGGCTCTGGCCTGGTGCGAGTCCCCATGACCATGCGAGCTGGAGCTGTCCGACGTTCGCCTTGGTGATCTGGGTGAGTGGGCTGTAGCCCCAGCCGTCCAGCGTCCGTCGCCAGTTGAGCCACTCGCCGGGGTCAGGCTGTTCCAGCATCTGCGTGGTGACGGGGCGGAATGCCTGTGGCGCGCGGCCGGACACCGACAGCGAGGCGAGAGCGAGGAGCGCGAGCGTCGCAAGCGCACGGAAGCGGCTCATGCGAAATATTCCTCAATTCAGCCCAGTCCGGGGTCAGACCCCGGATGGGGTCTGACCCCGGACTGGGGAAATTTCCGCGGCTGACACGAAAAGGGCCCGGCGGTGCCGGGCCCTTTTCTTCCTTCGGCGGAGATCGCTCAGCGCTCCGCGCCGCCGACCGGACCTCCGCATCCCCGCGTGTCCCGCCCCGCCGGCCGGTTCGGATTCGCCGGGTTGGCGAACGCCGGCTTGCCCGCCGCGTCGGTTTCGCTCTGGACGGACTTCACGGGCCCGTACCCCATGATCTGGACGATGACGCCCTCGTCGTCGCACGACCCGTCGTAATGATGCAGCCCCGCAGGATGGAACATCAGCCCACCCGCTTTGATCGCCACCATCTTGTCGGGCTGATAGACGTCACCCTCGCCCGTGTACCACGTCCCCTTGATCACCGTGACCCAGCGGTCCTTGTCGTGATAGTGCGGCTTGCTCGTCTGGTGCGGCCCGAAATGGTTCCGGTAGATGTAGAAGCCTTCCTGGCCGGATGCCCCGTACACCGCCGTGTTGCCGTCCGGATTGGCCTGCTCCGGCAGCATCCGCAGGTGATCCTTGTCCACCAGCGGCCTGGCCGGCGGCCCCCCCGCGCGCTCCTGACCGGTGGCCGGCCCGGTCAGCAGGCCGAGCGCGACGGCCCCGAGCGCGCACGAGATCCACTTCGCAGAGTTCGAGAGCATGGCAATCTCCTGTTTCGTGGGTGGATGCCTGAGTGTATCTCAACTCATCGCCGCGTACCGACGCTGTTGGTCCGCAGCTTGAACAGCGTCTGCCCGGCCGTGATGTAGAGCGTCTTCAGGTCGGGCCCTCCGAAGGCGACGTTCGTCAGCAGGTCGATCGGCACCGGCACGTGGAGCAGCAGCCGCCCGTCCGGTGCGAACTCGTGAATGCCGGCTTTCGTGTCGAGCGTCTCCGTGTTGTTCCGCAGCCGGTTGAGCCCGGCCGCCACCCAGAGGTTCCCCCCGGCATCTATGGTCATGCCGTCGCCGCTCCGGCCGGGATAGAAGTTGTGAAACACGCGCTGACGGGAGAGCGATCCGTCCGCCCCCAGGTCGAACGCCAGGATGTCGCGCTTCGCGTTGGCGCCGAGATTGGCTTCGATCAGATAGAACGTCCGGTTGTCCGGCGCGATCGTGAGACCGTTGGGGTTGTCGATGGCCGGCGCGGTGAGCAGCTGCGTGATCTTGCCGTCCGGGTCGAGCCGGTACACCGACTTGCCCGGATTGTCCGTAAAGTACAGCCGCCCCGCATCGTCGAGCGTCACGTCGTTGAGCTCGACGAACGGCGTGCCCTGGTACTTGTCGGCGAGCACCTGGATCTGACCGGTCTTCATGTCGGTGCGCGTGAGCCGGGACGGCGTGCCGCGCGCCTTGTCGCCACGCTCGCACGTCACGAGCCGGAACTGGCCATCGAACACCATTCCGTTCGGATGGTTGGCGGGCTCGCGGAAGGTCGTCACGGTACCGTCGACCGCCATCCTGAGAATCCGGTCGCCGTTGAGATCGGTGAAATAGACGTTCCCGGCGGCGTCGACCGTGGGCCCTTCGAGAGCGACCGTCACGGCCGCCACCTCGAGCGTCTGCGCCACGGCGGTGCCCGCCACGAGGATGGACGCGGAAAAGACGAGGATGGAAAAGAGGACGAGCGGAGCAAACCGTCTGTCTGACCTCGGCATGGGGAGGGTTCTAGCACGTCGTCTGCGGCAGGGTCAATCGGCCGGCAGGGTCGACACTGCCCTGCGCGCGAGACGCCGCCGCGTGCGGCGGTGTATGTTCTTACGCGACTGGAGGCATCATGAGCGTTCTGCTGTTCTTGACCATCCGCGTACTGCACGTCGTGCTCGCCGGCGCCTGGCTGGGCGGCGTAGCCCTGATGACGCTGTATCTCGGCCCCACCGTCGAGCAACTCGGTCCGGCCGGGGCTCCCGTGATGACCGGTCTGGTCCGGCGCGGGCTTCACACGTACATGGCGTCGATCGGCGGGTTGACGGTCGTCACCGGGATCTATCTCTTCTGGCGCTTCACGGGCGGATTCGATCCCGCGATCAGCGCGAGCCACGCCGGCCGCGCCTTCGGCCTCGGCGCCTTGACCGGGCTCATCGCCCTGATCCTGGGCGGTTCGATGGTGGGCGCGAGCGTGAAGAAGCTGGCCGCGATCGCGGCGCGGATGCCGAGCCTTCCCGAGGGGCCCGAGCGCGCCGCCGCGGTGGCCCGAATGACCGCGCTGCGCGGGCGCATCGCGACCTTCAGCCGGGTCGTGCTCGCCCTGCTCGTCATCTCGATGGCGGCCATGGCGCTGGGGCACTACATCTAGTGAACTAGGGAACTAGAAACTAGGGAACTGGGAACTGGAAACTGGAGAACTGGGATGCGGCAGAACTTCTCGAGCGGCTCGAAGTGGGAGCCGATTATCGGCTACTCGCGCAGCGTGCGCGTCGGGCGTCAGGTGTTCGTGTCGGGAACGACCGCCACCGCCAGCGACGGATCGATCGTGGGCGCCGGGGACGCGTACGCGCAGACGATGCAGACGCTCCGCAACATCGAGGCGGCGCTCGCCAGAGCGGGCGCTTCTCTGCAGGACGTCGTGCGCACCCGGATGTACGTCGTGGACATCGCGTCGAACTGGGAGAAGGTCGGCCGCGCCCATGGCGAGCTCTTCGGCGAGATTCGGCCCGCTACCGCCATGGTCGAGGTGCCTCGGCTGATCGATCCTCAGATGCTGATCGAAATCGAGGTGGATGCGCTCGCGCCGGCAGGTGACTGATCGCGGGGAGCCGCTGTCGCCCGCCGCGCTCCGCCGGGAGATCCGCGCCCTGGCGAGCGAGGCGCGCGCGACGGCCAACCGATGGTTCTTCAAGACCGGGCCCGGGCAGTACCGGGGAAGGCGACCGCTTCCTCGGGCTGAGCGTCCCCGACATCCGCAGTGTGGCGAGACGCTGCGATGCCCTCCCCCTTGCGGCGATCCGGCGGCTGCTCCGATCCCCGTGGCATGAGGAGCGCCAACTCGCGCTGATCGTGCTCACACGCAGGTACGCGGCGTCTGACGAGGCCGGCCGCCGCACGATCTACCACCTGTACCTCCGCCACTCGCGCTGGATCAACAACTGGGACCTGGTGGACCTGTCGGCGCCTCAGATCGTGGGGGGCCATCTGCTGCGGCGTTCGCGGGCGCCTCTGCGGCGCCTGGCACGGTCGACGCTGCTCTGGGACCGGCGCATCGCGGTCGTGGCCACGTACACGTTCATCAGAAACGGGGACTTCGGCGACACCCTGGCGGTGGCCGGCATCCTGCTGCACGACGATCACGATCTGATTCACAAGGCGGTCGGCTGGATGCTGCGGGAGGTGGGCAAGCGGGATCGCGCCGCGGAAGAGCGCTTCCTCGAGCGGCACGCCGCCGAGATGCCGCGGACGATGCTGCGATATGCGATCGAGCGATTGCCCGCGAGAGCACGGCGGCGTTACCTGGGCAATCGCGCCGCGCGCGGCCACGCCCTCCGGCCACCGGCGCGCCGGCCGCCGGCCCGCCCGGTTCGACACCGGCGATGAGCGCTTCCGGCGGCCGGCCTTCAGCCAAAGGCGGCCAGCCGCCGCAGCGCCGCGATCCGCTCCGATCGATCGACCCGCGCCTTGTCCACGGCCCGATGCAGCACGTCGATGGTGCGATCGGTACGCCGTGCGATCCACGGGGAACGGAATGCCGTCCTTGCCGCCGTGCGCGAAGGCAAACCGCGCCGGATCGCGCGTGCTCGCCCTGCTGCCGTAGACGAGCTCCGAGGCCAGCGCCAGCGCCCGCAGGGTCCGCGGACCCACGCCGTCCAGTCCGAGCAGCGCCTCGAAGTCTCCCGGCGCGCGCTCGTACGTGCTGAGCAGGATCTTCGACAGGTATCGCGTATCCACGTCCAGCTCCGGCAAGAGCGCATGCCTGACGGGCAGCCGGAGCTCGGGCACCGATTCCACCGCGCGCAGCGTCTCCTCCGGCGGACGTCCCGCGAGCTCGACGCTCGTCCGGCGCACGTCCGCGCTTTCGGCCGCCACCAGGTTCAGCGTGGTTCCGGTGCGGTCGCAGCACACGGCCTCGTGCGGCTCCTCCACGAAGCTCGTGACGCGCTCCGCCAGCCAGTGATAACGGCGCGCGGTCGACGTCTCGCCGTTCATCCCCTGCTGGACGACGCACCAATCGCCGCCGGAGGTGAAGAGGAACACGTGATGGTAGAGCTGATAGCCGTCCTGCACGGCGGCACTGTCGACCTTGGCGGCCGTCCGGCTGGCGTGCACGAGCGGTGCAGGGTCGCGCCCGATCGCCTCGCAGGCGGCGGCGATCTGAAGCGGACTCTTTCGCGAGGCTCCGCCCTTGCCGCCCGCGGCGAACAGCCCCCATTCGACGCCGGGCCCGCGCAGCGACTCCTTGATCGCGCCGCAGACGGTCGTCGTCACGCCGCTCGAGTGCCAGTCGAATCCCAGGACGCATCCAAACGCCTGAAACCAGTAGGGATCGGACAGCCGCCGCAGCACCTCGCCCGGCCCCTGGGCCTCGACGAGGTGCGCGAGGATCTCGCGCGACAGCCGCACCATCCGGGAGAAGAGCCACGCGGGTGCCTTGCCGCCATGCAGCGGCAGCGACGCATAGCCGGTCCGTTTTGCCGTGGGCACGGCTCGATTGTATGCGACACTATCGGCTCGACGCTCCGCTCGAGCGTCCCCAAAGGAGAGTTGATGGCCAAGACTGCGACCAAACGGAAGACCGCTGCGAATGCCGCCTTCATGAAACCGATGACCCCGAGCGCCGATCTGGCCGCCGTGATCGGCAACAAGCCGATGCCGCGCACCGAGGTGACCAAACGCCTCTGGCAATACATCAAGAAGAACGGACTGCAGGACTCGAAGAACCGCCGGAACATCAACGCCGATCCGGCGCTCAAGAAAGTGTTCGGCGGCAAGTCGACCGTGAGCATGTTCGAGATGACGAAGCTCGTCGGAAAGCACCTCAAGTAACACCGCGCCGATGTTCATCGGCCATTTCGCTCTCGGGTACGCCGTCAAGCGGCGGGCGCCCGGCCTGTCGCTCGCGGCGCTGTTCGGAGCGGCGCAGCTCGCGGATCTGATCTGGCCGGTGCTCGTCGGGCTGGGCGTGGAGCAGGTCCGGATCGATCCGGGCAACACGGCCTCCACGCCTCTCGATTTCGTGTCCTACCCGTACAGCCATTCGCTCGCCGCCCTCATCCTCTGGGGATTCCTCTTCGGTGCGCTCTGCCAGCGGTTCGTACCGGGCCGGCGCGTGCTGCTGCTCGTCGCCGGGCTGGTCGTGAGCCACTGGTTCTTCGACGTGCTGGTGCACCGGCCAGACGTGCCGCTCTATCCCGGCGGTCCGAAGCTGGGGCTGGGGCTCTGGAACCTCCCGAACACCGAGAAGGCCGTGGAGATCGGGATGTACGCCATCGGCGTGACCCTCTACGCACGGGCGACCCGGGCGCGCGACTGGATCGGCGAGGCCGCCTTCTGGACGCTGGCCGTCTTCCTGCTGGCCGGGTTCATGGCCGCTTCGGCGCCTCCGCCTTCGGTGACCGCCTTGTGGATGACAGCCATTGCAGGGGCGGCGGTCATCCTTGCATGGTCCTGGTGGGCCGACCGGCACAGGCAGGTTGTCGGCACGCCTGAATGAGTGATGTCGAGCGAGGAAGGGTGAGCACATGCCGGATCCCGCCAGCCAGCCGCCGTCCGTGGTCGCCGCCGCACCGGAGCGCGCGGGGGTGTGGGAAGACTTCATCGATATCTTCTACGCGCCCTCGGCCGTCTTCGCACGCCGGGCGGGCGGCAGCGTCTGGCCGCCGCTTCTTGTCGTGACGCTCGCCGTCGGAGCGCTGGTCTATCTCAACAGCGGCGTGCTCCAGCCGGTGATGGACGCCGAGTTCGACCGCGCCATGGCGCAGGTGATGCGCTCGAACCCCCGCTTCACGCCCGAGATGGCCGATCGCTTCCGGCCGATGTTCGAGCGCTTCGGTCAGCTTGCCGGATTCGTCTTCGTTCCGCTCTCCATCGTGGCGACGGGAACGGTGCTCTGGCTGGCCGGCAAGCTCTTCGAGGCCAGACAGACCTACCGGGCGGCCATGGTCGTCGCGGGCTATGCGTTCGTGCCGAGGATTCTGGAGGCCGTGCTCAACGGCGTGCAGGGGCTGGTGCTCGACCCGGCCGCCTTGAACGGACGCTGGCGGCTGACCTTCGGCGTCGGCCGCTTTCTCGATCCGGACACCACCGCGCCGCTCGTGCTCGCCTTGCTCGGCCGGCTCGACGTGTTCACGATCTGGGTGACGCTGCTGCTGGCGATCGGACTGGCGGTCACGGGCGGGATCGGCCGGACGCGCGCCTTCGGCGCCGCCGCGCTGGTATGGGCGGCGGGGGCGCTCCCCGGCGTCATGCAGGCGCTCCGGGGAGCGGCCGGCCCGCGATAGTCTCTATCTCGTCGTCTCGAGCGCGGGTGCGGAGGTGGCGGGCGCCGAGGGCGCCGCGCTGGCCGGCCGCGCGCGCTTGCTCTTGCCGGTCACCCGCAGCCGCGCGCCCTCGATGTAGACGTAGTAGACCGGGGTGATGTAGAGCGTGAGGAGCTGCGACACGAGCAGCCCTCCCACGACTGCGAGGCCCAGCGGCCGCCGCGCCTCGGCCCCCGCCCCGAGCCCCAGCGCAATCGGCAGCGTTCCGACCAGCGCCGCCATCGTCGTCATCATGATCGGCCGGAAGCGGACGATGCACGCCTCGTGGATCGCCTCCAGCGGACTCTTGCCGTGCTGGCGCTGCGCCTCGACGGCGAAGTCGACCATCATGATCCCGTTCTTCTTGACGAGGCCCACCAGCATGATGATGCCGACGAACGCGTAGAGGCTCAGGTCCGTCTTGAAGATCATCAGCGTGAGCAGCGCCCCGAAGCCGGCCGACGGGAGGCCCGACAGGATGGTCAACGGATGGGTGAAGCTCTCGTAGAGCACGCCGAGCACGATGTAGATCACGACGATCGCCATGGCCAGGATCAGCCCCAGGCCGTGCAGCGATTCGGCGAAGGCCTGCGCGGTGCCCTGGAACTGGGTGCCGATGGTCGAGGGCAGCGTCGCCGCGGCGGCGGCGGTGACGGCATTGACCGCGTCGCCGAGCGCCACGCCGGGCTCGAGGTTGAACGAGATCGTGACCGACGGCAGCTGGCCGGTGTGGTTGACGCTGAACGGGCCGGCGTTGGTCGTCACGCGGGCCAGGGTGTCGAGCGGCACCAGCCTGCCGGTCGAGGACCGCACGTACAGCATGGACAGCGCCGAAGGGTCGGCCTGGTATTCGGGCGCGACGTTCATGATGACCTGGTACTGATTGTTCGGCGCGTAGATCGTCGACACCTGGCGCGTGCCGTAGGCGTTGAACAGCGCGTTCTCCACCTGATTCACGGTCAGGCCGAGCGAGGCGATCTTGTCGCGGTCCATGCTCACGCGAATCTGCGGGTTGCGGATCTGCAGGTCGCTGTTCACGTCGACCAGCCCCGGCAGATCGCGCATCTTCTCCTCCATGATCGGCGCCCAGTGGTAGAGCTCGGCCGTGTCGGTGTCCTGGAGGGTGAACTGATAGAGGCTGCGTCCGCCGAAGCTCCCGACGTTGATGGGCGGGTTGTTCACCATGAACGCGCGGATGCCCGGGATCTGCGAGACCTTCGGCCGAAGCTCGGCGATGACCTGATCCACCGAGAGGCGGCGCTGGTCGCGCGGCTTGAGGTCCACCAGGATCCTCCCGCCGTTCGACGCGCCGGACGACCCGAACGGGCCGGCGCCGACCACGTTGAGCGCCCCCGCCACGTTCGGATCGGCGGCGACGATATCGGCCACCTGCTTCTGGTGCCGGACCATCTCCTCGAACCCGATGCCCTGGACGGCCTCGGTCGTGATGTTGAACCGCCCCTGATCCTCGCTCGGGAGGAAGCCCTTCGGGATCCGGGTGAACAGCACGGCCGTCGCGGCGAGCAGCAGCAGCGAGACCGCCATCACCAGCGCGCGGTACCGCAGGCTCCACGCTAGGGTCACGTCGTAGAGCCGCAGCCACCGCTCGAACAGGCCTTCGATGAAGTTGTACATCCGTCCGTGCCGCTGCGCGTGCGGTGCCTTGAGGAAGCGGCTGCACATCATCGGGGTGAGGCTGATCGACACGAAACCCGACACCAGAATCGCGATGCCGATCGTCACGGCGAACTCGTGCAGGAGGCGCCCCACGATGCCCGCCATGAACAGCACGGGAATGAACACCGCGGTCAGCGAGACCGTCATCGACACGATGGTGAACGCGATCTCCCTGGAGCCGTCGAAGGCCGCCTGCATCGCGGGCTTGCCCATCTCCATGTGCCGGACGATGTTCTCCAGCATCACGATCGCGTCGTCCACCAGGAAGCCCACCGACAGCGTGAGCGCCATGAGCGACAGGTTGTCGAGGCTGTAGCCGAGCAGGTACATGGCGGCGAAGGTCGCCACGATCGAGGCGGGCAGCGCGAGGCTCGGGATCAGCGTGGCCGAGAGGTTCCGCAGGAACAGGAAGATCACCATCACGACGAGGCAGACGGTGAGCACCAGCGTGAACTTCACGTCGTGCACCGATTCTCGAATCGGTCCCGATCGATCCGTGCGGATGTCGAGCGACACCGATGGCGGAAGCTGCTCGCGGAAGGTGGGCAGCAGCGCCCGGATCTGATCGACGACGGCGACGACGTTGGTGCCGGGCTGTTTGAAGATCGACAGCGAGATGGCGCGGTCGCCCCGGAACCAGCTCGCCGACTTGTCGTTCTCCACGCCGTCGAACACGTGCGCGACGTCGCTCAGCCGCACGGGATTGCCGCCGCGATAGGCGATGACGAGCGGCGCATAGGCCGCAGCCTGATAGAGCTGGCCGTTGGCGAGCACGACGTAGCTCTGCTTCGGGCCGAAGATCGTGCCGGTGGGCACGCTGACGTTCGCGTTCTGGATCGCGTTCGCCACCTCGTCGATGCCGATCCCGTGGGCCGAGAGGGCGCGGGGATCGAGATCGATGCGGACGGCGTGCTTCGCGGCGCCCTGCACCTGCACCTGGGCAACGCCGTTGACCATCGACAGCCGCTGCGCCACGGTCGACTCGGCGTACTCGTTGACGGCCGTCAGGGGGAGCGTGTCGGACCGCAGCACGAGGAACAGCACGGGAAAGTCGCCCGGGTTCACCTTGAAGAACGCCGGCGGCGCCGGCATCTGGGGCGGGAGCTGCCGCGCGGCGCGCGCGATCATCGACTGCACGTCCTGGGCGGCGGCGTCGATGTCGCGGCTGAGGTCGAACTGGAGTGTGATGGACGTGCTGCCCTGCGCGCTCGACGAGTTGGTGGAGGCGAGCCCGGCAATCGTCGCGAACTGCTTCTCCAGCGGCAGCGCGACCGCCGAGGCCACGGTCTCCGGGCTGGCGCCCGGCAGCCCGGCGCTGACCTGGATGGTCGGGAAGTCGATGGCGGGCAGATCGCTGACCGGCAGCAGCCGGTACGACATCGTCCCGAACACGAGGATGCCGAGCATGATCAGCGTCGTGGTGATCGGCCGTTTGATGAAGAGCGCCGAGATGTTCATCACTCACTCCCCGCCGTGTCGGTCTTCACCGCGATCCGGCTGCCCGACACCAGCCGGACCTGTCCGTCGGTCACCACGGTCTCGCCGGGTACGATGCCGTCGCCGATCACCGTTTCGGCGCCGCTGATGCGCGCCACCGACACCATCCGCTGCTCGGCCGTCTTGTCCGGCTTCACCACGAACACGAACGGACCGCGGTCGCTCGCCTGTACGGCGACCGACGGCACGACGACGGCGTGCCGGTCCACGTCGAGGGTGATGACCGCGTTGACGAACTGGCCGGGCCAGAGGCGCCGGTCGCCGTTGGCGAAGAGGCCCTTCACGCGGATCGTGCCGGTCGCCTGATCCACGGCGTTGTCCACGAAGTTCACGGTGCCCATCGACGGATCGCTCGGGTCGTTCGGCGGCCGCGCGGCCACGTGCACGGGCCCGCGCGCCATGTAGCGCTTGAGATCGGGCAGCCGCGCTTCGGGGACGCCGAAGGCGACCGAGATGGGCGAGATCTGGTTGATCGTGACGAGCGGCGTCGCGTCGGTCGCCCGCACCAGGTTGCCGACGTGCACGATGAGGGCGCCCGTGCGCCCCGAGATGGGCGCGGCGATGGTGGCGTAGTCGAGCTGCACCTTCGCGTTCTCGACCGCCGCGCGGTCGGCGCCGACCATGGCCTCGAACGACGCGGCGGTGGTCGTCAGCGTGCCGAGCTGCTCGCGCGTCGCGATGCCGTACTTCGAGAGGTCCTGGTAGCGCTTCAGCTGCTCCCGGGCATTGGCCGCCTGCGCCTCGTCGCGTGTCAGCGCCCCCTCCGCCTGCGCGAGGGCTCCCTCCAGTGGACGGCGGTCGAGCGTGAACAGCACCTGTCCCTTCTGCACGTCGTCGCCCTCGCGGAAGTTCACCGCGGTGAGCTGGCCCGTAATCTGCGACCGAACCGCGACGGTCGAGGAGGCTTCGACCGACCCAATCGCGATGATCTCGAGCGGCATCGGCTTGTCGAGCACCGGCGCCACGGTCACCGGCACGGCGGCGGGGGCGCGCCCGCCTCCAGCGGCGGCTGCCGCGGTTTCGGTCTTCCGCCCGCAGCTGCACACAGCGAGCGCGAGCGAGGCGAGCGCCGCCGCCCGCGCCGCCCGTCCAATTCTGGTGGTACCCAGTGTTTTCATAGGGATAGTGGGGCTCGAATTCTAAACCAGACCGTCGAGATCCGGCAGCCGGCGCTGGTAGGGCTCGTCCATGAGCTGGCTGGAGAGCAGGAAGTCGGCCGTGGCCCGGTTGCAGGCGATCGGCACGTTGTAGACCACCGCGATCCGCAGGAGCGCCTTCACGTCCACGTCGTGAGGGTGCGGAGCGAGGGGATCCCAGAAGAAGATGATGAAGTCGATCCGCCCTTCGGCCACCGCCGCGCCGACCTGCTGGTCGCCGCCGAGCGGGCCGCTCCGGAAGCGCGTGACGGAGAGCCCCAGCTCGGCAGACAGCAAACCGCCGGTCGTACCCGTGCCGTAGAGCTCGTGCCGGCTGAGCGTGCCCTGGTTGTAGCGGGCCCATTCGAGGATGTCCGGCTTGAGGTTGTCGTGGGCGATCAGGGCGATCCGCTTGCGCGGTGCCATGGGCGCGGTTCGCACGGCGGCTCCTGATTCGAGCTAGCCCAAGGTGGCCCAGCGCGGCGCACTGGAGGGATCTTCGACCGACGCTTGCGGCGTGGGTGTCATAGAATCGCGGCCGGGCATCGACGATAGCACACCTGGACGAGGATACATGCCGAGATTGATCGAGCGATCGAGCGTCATTCAGGCCGCGGGGCATCCCCCCAAGCGCATCGAAGAGTACGTGGGCCGGGTGAACAGCGGGCACCAGGGCGTGAGCGTGGCGCGCATGATGTCGCCATCGGGCTGGCAGGAGCCCGGCCAGCGGCCGGATTTCGAGGAAGTCACCGTGGTGCTCCGGGGAATGCTGCGGGTCGAGTCCGAAACGGGCACCATCGACGTCCATGCCGGCCAGGCCGTGGTGGCGCTGCCGGGCGAGTGGGTGAGGTACAGCTCGCCCGGACCGGAGGGGGCCGAGTACGTCGCCGTGTGCACGCCCGCGTTCTCGCTCGAGGCGGCCAGGCGCGACGCGTGAATCGATGATCGCCGATTCGCTTCTGCCGGAGTTCGATCGGGAGACGGCCGTGACGCGCCTCGTGCTCGAGCGGGTGCCGGACGAGAAGGCCGCATGGCGCCCGCACCACAAGTCCCGGTCGATGGGTGAGCTCGCTTCGCACGTCGCCGGCCTTGCGCAATGGGTGCCGCTCGCGCTCAAGCGCGCCCAGTTCGATTTCGGGCAGCCGGAAGGGGAGGCGGTGAGAGCGGCCCCGTTCGACACGACCGCCCGGCTGCTCGCGGCCTACGACGAGCGTGTGGCGGCCGCCCGGGCGGCGATCGTCGCCACGTCGGACGCCGAGATGATGGCGTCCTGGACGCTGCGCAACGGCGGGCGGATCGTCTTCACGGCACCCAGGCTGACGGTGTTCCGGTCGTTCGTCATGAACCACCTGATCCACCATCGCGGCCAGCTCACGGTCTACCTGCGGCTCTGCGACGTGCCGCTGCCGCCGATCTACGGGCCGACGGCCGACGCGAGCCCTGAGCCCTGAGCCCTTACCCCTTCTCCGCCAGCAGACTCCTGATCACGAATCCAACGTTCGCCGGCCGCTCGCCCAGCCGGCGCATGAAGTAGGGAAACCACTCCTTGCCAAACGGAACGTAGATCCGCATCCGATACCCGTCGGCGGCGAGGGAGGTCTGCAGATCGCGCCGGATGCCGTACAGCATCTGGAACTCGAACCGATCGCGCGCGGCGCTCGCTTGGTCGGCCATGCGGCGGATGGCGCCGATGATGGCTGGATCGTGCGTGGCGAAGGCCGGGTAGGTGCCTTCGAGGAGCATGCGCCCCGCAATCCGCACGTAGGCGGTGTCGACGTCGGCCTTGGACTGATAGGCGACGCTCTTCGGTTCCCGGTACGCGCCCTTGACGAGGCGGATCGTGGCGCCGAGGGCGTTGACGCGCTCGAAGTCGCGCTCGGAGCGATACAGGCACGACTGCAGCACCACGCCCACGCGCCGGCTTCCATGGCGCCACACGGTCTCGAAGATGTCGAGCGTCGCCTCGGTATAGTCCGAGCTCTCCATGTCGATGCGCACGAAGAAGCCCTGGCGGTCCGCGGCCGCCAGGACACGGCGCAGGTTGTCGACGCAGATCGCCCTGTCCGCGTCGAGACCGAGCTGCGTGAGCTTGAGCGAGACGTTCCGGCCGACGCCGGCGCGCGCGACGGCCTCCATGAGCCGGAGGTAGTCGCGCGTGCAGGCCTCGCTCGCGGGGAGCGATCTCACCGATTCACCCAGGTGGTCGAGCGTGTGGAGCAGCCCCTCGGCCTCCAGCTGACGCACGGCGGCGAGGGCGTCCTCGACAGTCTCGCCGGCGATGAAGCGGCGCGCGAACGCCCCGCGGCGCATGCCGTAGCGCGAGGCGAGCGTCTTCAGGGCCTGGCTGCGGGAGAGGGTGTGGAAGAACGCCTTCGACGCCGCACCGACCATCAGTGCGTGCGGCCGGGGCCCGCACTGAGCAGGTGCTCGATCATGCGCGCGTAGTACCGGAGCACGTTGCGGTCGCGCACGCGGAAGCGCCCGCGCTCGGAGACGACCACCCCGCGCAGCTCCAGCGGTTCGGCCGCCTCGTCGATCGCCTCGCGCCCGGAGCCGACGCCGAGGTTCGCCCCCACCGCGGCGAGCGTCTCGACCAGATCCTGCGCGCGCGCCTCGAGATCGCGGCGCGTGATGGACGGCCGCATGGCCGCCGCCATCACCGAGGTCGGCAGCACCTTCACGAGCTTGCCGATCGCCTCGCGGGTCAGCCGCCCGAGCTCGAGCACGTCGCGGCGCGACTGCCCCTCCCAGCCGTCGAGCGGAATCGGCCGCCCGAAGGTCACGAACGCCCGCGAGCGGTAGCCGACCGCGTAGCGCACCATCTCCGCCAGCTCTCGCGTGAACGGGCGCTGCGCGCGCTTGACGCCCTGGCGCGCCAGGATGTGATCCTCGAGCACCAGATCGTAGGAGATGGCCGTCGGCAGGATGGCCAGCCCGGCGAGCTCCGACTGGAGCGCCGCGTGGATCAGGCCGGTCTTCGGCGGCTTGAGCTCGCCGCTGTAGCTGCGCCCGCCCTCCGGATAGAAGAGGAGGTCGTGGCTGCGCAGCAGCTCCGCCACGTACGCCTTGAGCGTGATCAGGTACGCGGGGTCCTTCGTGTTGCGCCGGATCGGAATCGCCCCGGTGACGTGCTTGTGGATCAGGCCGAGCGGGCCGCCGAACAAGTTGATGCCCGCCGCGATGATGGGGGGGCGGACGCCGTTGTCGTCGAGCACGAGCGGTTCGACCAGATAGTCGATGTGGCTCTTGTGGTTCGACGCGTAGATCACCCGCCCGGCGCGGGTCGCATTCTGCACGACCTCGATGTGCTCGGCTCGCCGCTCGATCTTCCGCAGGATGGGGTAGAGCGGGTGCTGCAGCGCGCGGTAGAAGCGATAGCGCTGCGTGGTGCGCAGCTCTTCGAGATAGGCGTACACGCGCTCCCGGCCGTCGGCGCCGGCATGCGGGCTCCGGAGGTACCGCGCCACGTCCTCGCGCGCGAGCACCGCCTGCGCCAGTTCGTCAGGAACCATGCAGCGCCTGCACTATAGCATCCGTGAATTCCGTGGTCGAGGCCGATCCGCCGAGATCGCGCGTGCGCGTCTCCGGCCGGGCGAGCGCTGTGAAGAGCGCCGTCTCGATGCGGGCGGCCGCCGCGTCTTCGCCGATGTGCCCCAGCATCAGCAGCGCCGAGCGGAGCAGCGCGGTGGGATTGGCGAGGTTCCGGCCCGCAATGTCGGGTGCGCTGCCGTGCACCGCCTCGAACACCGCGGAGCTGGCGCCGAGATTCGCAGCCGGCACGGTGCCCAGGCCGCCGACCAGGCCCGCGCACAGGTCCGAGACGATGTCGCCGTACAGATTCGGCAGGAGCAGCATGTCGAACTGCTCCGGCCGCATCACGAGGTTCATGCAGGCGGCATCCACGATCTGCTCGTCGTACTCGATCCCGGGGTACCCGGCGGCCACCGCGCGCGCGGTGTGGATGAAGAGCCCGTCCGAGAGCTTCATGATGTTCGCCTTGTGCACCGCGGTGACGCGCCGCCGACCCATCCGCCGCGCGTAGTCGAACGCGAACCGCGCGATGCGCGACGACGCCGCCTCGGTGATGATCTTCAGGCTCTCCACCACCCCGGGCACCACCTCGTGCTCGATGCCCGAATAGAGGTCCTCGGTGTTCTCCCGGACGATGACGAGATCGACGCGGTCGAAGCGGGACGGCACGTTCGGCAGGTTCCGCACCGGGCGGAGATTGGCGTACAGCCCGAGCGCCTTGCGCAGACCGACGTTTACGCTCGTGAAGCCTTCGCCCACCGGCGTCGTCACCGGTCCCTTGAGCGCGACGGTGTTCCTGCGGATCGAGTCGAGCAGCGGCGCGGGGAGCGGTGTGCCGTGGCGCTCCAGCGCGGTGACCCCGGCGTCGAACCGTTCCCATTCGATCTCGACGCCGGCGGTCTCGAGCACGCGCACGACGGCGGCGGTGACCTCGGGGCCGATGCCGTCGCCCGGGATGAGCGTGATCGTGCGCGTCATGCCGCGCGCGTACCGTCGAGCGCTTCCCAGAAGAGCAGGGCGAGGCTGCAGGCCATCGTGACGCCGAGCGTCAGGTCGGTGAGCCGGTGAAGGTAGCGGCCGCTGTAGATCGTCGCGCCGCACATCAGCACGGCGATGCCGAAGCGCGCCGCGAACCGGGAGGGGCGCGGGCCGAGCAGACCCATGGCCAGAAGCGTGAGCAGCAGGATCAGTCCCGCCGCGTAAGATAGATAGAAGAAGCGCCGCAGGACCGCTTCGTCAGCCGGAGCCGCGATGAACGCGATGACGATCGTGCCGCCGAACCACGCAGACAGCGCGAGAACGTACGCATACCTGAGCGCAATCACTGCCCAACATTATAATTTGTCCCTTGGACCCCCTGATTCCCTGGCGCCCCTGGTCCGATCGCGCCTTCGCCGAGGCCGCCGCCGAATCGAAGCCGGTTCTGCTCTCGCTGGTGAGCGCCTGGTCGGCCGAGTGCGCGGCCATGGATGCGCAGGTCTTCGCCAGCCCCGCGGTCGTGGATCTCGTGCGGCGCCGCTACATCGCCATCCGCGTCGACGCGGATGCCAGGCCCGATGTCAACGAGCGCTACAACATGGGCGGCTGGCCGAGCACGCTCGTGCTGACGCCGGCCGGACATGTCCTGGACGGGGGAACGTACTTCTCCCTGAGCAGCTCACCGCCCTGCTCGAGCAGGCCGATCGCATCTGGCGCACACGGGGAGAGGAGATCCGCGCGCGGGAGCGCGCGGCGCTCGAGAAGCCAGGCGGGGGAGAGCCACCCAGGCCGCGCGAGCGGGGAGACGACGTATCTGTCGAGACCGCCCGGGCCTGGCTGCGCGCCCGCGCGATCGCGGAGTTCGACGAGCTGCACGGAGGGTTTGGACCCGGGACGAAGCTGCCGTATGCGGCGGCCCTCTCGTTCGCCTTGGCCGAAGCCATGCACGGAGACGTCCGGCTGGGCGAAATCGCCAGCCTCTCGCTCGATCGCATGAGCGCGGGGCTCTGGGATCGCGCACACGGCGGCTTCCGCCGGTTCGCGGAGGCGCGCGATTGGACGGGCGGCGGCACCGAAAAGACCTGCGAGGATCAGGCGGCGCTGCTGCACCTCTACGTGGACGGCTGGGCGATCCTCGGCGCGCCCGCGTGCCGCACGCGGGCCGAGGAGCTGATTCGATGGGTGCGGCGGGCACTCGCCGCACCCCGGTTCTCCGGCTTCTACAGCAGCCAGGCGGCGGAAGCGGGCCCGGTGGATCGCCGCGTGTATGTCGGGCAGAACGCACGGATGATCGCCGCGCTGCTTCGCGCGTCGGCCGCCTTCGGCGATGCATCCATCCGGAATCTCGCGCTCGAGGCGATCGAAACGGTCATCGTGCCGGCATACGCACCGGGCTGCGGCCTCGCGCACACCCCCGGGGCAGGACGGGCCGGCGGCGACGTCGAGGAGGAGGCCGAAAAGCCGGTTCGCAGTTTGCTGGTGGATCAGATTCCGGCCGCCTCGGCATTGATCTGGGCCCACCAGCTCACCGGTGAGCTGCCCTATTCGATGCTCGCCCTGGAGCTCGCACACTACGCGATTCGGACCATGTGGGACGAGCGCGAGGGGTGCTTCGTCGAATCGGGCGGAGGGCGCGGCCGGTCGTGTCGGCCTCCTGGCGCAGCCCGCCCGGCCCTTCGCGGAGAACTGCGAGGCGGCCTGTGTGCTCGATCGCCTGGCGGCGCTCGCCGGGCGTGCAGCGTATCGCGACAGGGCTGTCGCTATTCTCGCGCGGTTCGCATCGGAGTACCGCACCCACGGTCTTTTCGGGGCGCCGTACGTGCTGGCCGCGTGCGAAGTGCTCGAGGGCCGGCGGCCGGCCGGCCTGGAACTCTCACCGGTGGATTGGGGTTTGGAACATGGCTCATGACCGTCACTCGTCTCGTCGCTCGGCAACATCGCGACGCGGCTCCGCATCCTCTCGGTCGAAAGCACCACGCGCGCGGGGAGCGGCCATCCCTCGAGCTGCTGCTCGGCCGCCGAGATCGCGGCGGTGCTCTTCTTTCACGAGATGCGGTTCGATCCGCACGACCCCGGACGCGCGAACAACGACCGGTTCGTGCTCTCGAAAGGGCACGCGGCGCCGCTGTTGTACGCCGCGTGGTCGGAAGCGGGAGCGCTCGATCGCGCCCGATTGATGACCCTGAGGCAGATCGATTCGGATCTCGAGGGGCATCCGACGCCCCGCCTGCCGTTCGTCGATGTCGCCACCGGATCGCTGGGCCAGGGCATCTGCGCCGCCGTGGGAATGGCCCTCAACGCACGCCGAATCGCCTCGGACTACCGCACGTACGTCCTGCTGGGCGACGGGGAAGCCGCAGAAGGGTCGGTGGCGGAAGCGGCCGACGTCGCCGAGTTCTACCGTCTGGACAACCTCTGCGCGGTGATCGACGTCAACGGCCTCGGCCAGAGCCGTCCGACGATGTGGGCGCACGATACGGCGGAGCTCGCGCGCCGCTGGAGCGCGCTCGGCTGGCACGCCGTGGAGGTGGACGGCCACGACGTCTCCGCGCTGCTCGACGCATTTGCCCGGGCGCGGACGACCGCCGATCGCCCGACTGTGCTCGTCGCGCGCACCCTCAAAGGCAAGGGAGTCTCCCTGATGGAAGGGAAGGAAGGCTGGCACGGCAAGGCGCTCAGTCCCGCCCAGGCCGAGACGGCCGTGGCGGAGCTGACGCGCCAGTTCGTGGACGGCGGATCGCTCGAAGGGCCGGCGCCGCTCACGCCGAAGACTCCGGCGTCACCGCCGCCGGCCGAGCCTCGTCCATCGCCGGTCGCGCCTCCCGAATACGCCCGCGGCGCCATGGTGGCCACCCGCGAGGCGTTCGGCACCGCGCTGCTCAAGCTCGGCGATGCCGACGCACGGGTCGTCGCGCTCGACGCCGATGTCGGGAATTCCACCTTCACGGAGAAGTTCGAGAAAGCCCATTCGGATCGCTTCTACGAAGACTTCATCGCCGAGCAGATCATGGTGGGCGCCGCCATGGGCCTGGCCTCGCGCGGCGCGATTCCGTTCCCCGCCACCTTCGCGGCGTTCCTGACGCGGGCGTACGACTTCATCCGCATGGCCGCGGTAAGTGACCTGGGCATCAAGCTGGTTGGCTCGCACGTCGGCGTATCGATTGGCGAGGACGGTCCGTCGCAGATGGGGCTCGAAGACCTGGCCATGATGCGGGCCCAGCCGAACATGACCGTGCTGTACCCGTGCGACGCGGTCAGCGCGGAGCGCCTGACAGCACTGGCGGCCTATCATCCGGGGCCCGCCTACATCCGGACCTCCAGACCGAAGACGCCGGTGATCTACTCGAACGACGACACGTTCGTGGTGGGCGGCTGCAAGGTGCTGCGCGAGAGCCCGGGCGATGTCGCCGCCGTCGCATGCGCCGGCGTCACGGTATTCGAGGCGCTGAAGGCCTGCGACGAGCTGGCGCGAATGGGCCTGCCGGTGAGGGTCATCGACGTCTACTCCGTGCAGCCGGTGGATGCCGCCACCCTGGCTCGCGCCGGGCGGCAGGCGGGCGGGCAGATCATCACCGTCGAAGATCACTATGCGGCCGGCGGCCTCGGCGACGCCGTCGCCGAGGCGGTCGCCCCGGAGGGCATCGTCGTGCGGCGGCTGGCGGTCCGGGAGATCCCGCGCAGCGGCAAGCCCGAGGAGATGCTGGAGAAGTTCGGCATCGGCGCACGGCACATCGTCGAGGCCGTGCAGGCGGCCGTCGCCAATCGTGCTGGCGCTCCGGCGCAGGGACGGTAACCGGCGCTAGATCTCCACGAGCCGCCCGCCGACGATGCGCACGTTGACCTGCACGATATGCGGGTCGGGGCTGCCGGCGAACGTGCGCTTGGCCTCGTACATCTTCTGGTCGGCCATTGCCACCAGCTTGCGCGCGAGCTCGAACGAGGAGCCGGGCGGAACCGGCACGCCGGGATCGAAGCGCTGTTCCGGCTTCAACTGCACCTGGCTGTCGGCCTGGGCCATGCGCGTGCGCTCGTCCTGTGAGGGTCGCTCGCAGTACACCAGCCCGATGCTCAGGCGGGGCGGCTGGTCTTTGAAGCGCTCGTCCAGCGCTTCCCAGGGGAACGAGTCGACGAGCTCCGCGTCGCGTCCCGCGACCACCCCGAGCTGCGTCTCGGTGACCAGGTTGCGCACAATCCGGAGGTACTCGTCGCCCCCCAGCGCACGCCGACGTCGCCGCCACGGTGCATCCGGAAAAGCCGTCCTGTCGTGCTGAGCACGAGGTCGCCGATCAGGTGCCCGTACGTGTCGTTGTAGAACTTGAAGCGGTCGTGATCGACCAGCTCAATCCCGAACCCGTTGCCCCGGTGTTCTTCCCGGACGGTCGTCAGCAGCCGCTCCTCGCCCATTTCGCGCCGGTAGAGGAGCGTGCGCCCGTCGCGCCGCATCCGGCGGAGGAGCGCCTCCCGCTGCTCGAGCGCCACGCCTTTCTGCCGGAGCTCCTCCAGCACGTGCACGAAGACCTGGTTCCAGTCCTCGATCTTGTCGTTGATGGCCAGGTCGAGCGTCTCGAATGCGGGACGGATGAGCTCCAGCTGGGGCGTATCGAGCTTCAGGGTGCGCGCGACGAAGTCCAGGAGGTACCGCACCGATCCCGTGAGCTGCGCTTCCGAGGCCACAACCTCGTCTGGCAGCGGCTCCCCGCCGCGCATGAGGGTCAACTTCTGGGACATGCTGCGCTCGTTCGCGAGCGTTGACAGCAAGTTCAATACCACGTCTCGTTCGATTACGCACGGGCGCTTGCACGGAAACCTTTGTCAGCGGACCGACACGAGATGAAAGACGGCGACGACACTCCGCATGCCGCCAGTACGTATTTGGCCTCGGCGTTACGTAAGCGTCCTCGCGCTCACGATGCCGTCCGCGGCTGCGCGTCCGCGAATGCGTCGCCGAAGAGAACGCCGTTCAGCCCGGGCGGGTTTCACTCGATCAGCCGTTCGACGATGGGAGGTTCCGGCCCGGGGAGCAGGGCGCCGGCCACGTAGCCTGCATGAGCGAGCCGTCCCTGGAACAATGCCGTCTCCGACGCGAGGAACAGGAGCCGGATCCAGAGCCGGGCCGCGATGTAGAGCTCTCCCACGACGAAGCTGAGCACGGCGCCCGCGCCGCCGCCGCCCGCGCCAGGAGCGGCCACGGCGTACGCGCCGGCGACGGCGACGAAGACCAGCGCGCCCAGTCCATAGAGCGCCGCTGCGGCTCCGGCGTTGCGCCGCACGAACCGCATCGACGCGAACACCGCACCGAGCATGCTGCGCCGGTCTTCGACCACGGCCCGCACCTTCGCGTAGTCGAAGACGACGTTGACCGCGAGAAGCAGCAGGCCGAACACGGCGTAGAGCGCCGCACGCGTGAAGAACGCCGTCCGCTCCGCGGTCGTGTCGCGCGTGAGGCGGTCGTAGAGATCGCCGAGCAGGACCGGATGCAGCCAGGCGAAGAGCAGGTAGTATGCGGCCGCCATCATCGGCGCCAGCCTGAGAAAACGAACGAAGTACACTCCGCACGCCCCGAAGAACTCGTGCGCGCCGGTCGGGCGATCGCGCGCGAGCCGGTCCAGCACGCCGCCCGTCAGGAACAGCCACAGCAGGAGGTATGCGCCGCCCGCCAGGACGATGCTCACCGGGCGGCCGCCCCGGTCCATGAAGGTGCTGAGGTTGTCCAGGACCGCGGCGAATCCGATGACGGTCGTCGTGAAGGTCCCCGCCGCGCCGTTCGGGTGCGCGGCCGCGAATTCACTCCACCAGCGCTCGTTGACGCCCTGAAGCGCCTCGGTCGCCGCGAGGCTGTGCCCGAAGCTCGCGCCGAGGGCGCTGGTCAGGGCGATCGAGAGCGGCAGGGCGGTGATCAGGGTCGCGAGGAACAGCGCCGCCAGCAGTGCGGGCGCCCGCCCGATCCGCCGGACGCCATCGGCGAAAGCTCCGGCGGCCGTCACACGAAAAACGCCCAGGTGAGGAGCTGATCCTGCAGCCACACCATCCATGCCGAGGCCCACTTGAGGGCCGCCGGCGGGCCGTCGGCCGCGACGGCAAAGCTGTTGTTCGTGAAGTTCGTGTCGAGGAGCAGGATCCGGTCCGGATCGATCTGCGCCGAGGCGGCCGCGGCCGTGTACTCGGCCGACACCGTCGCCCAGCGTGTCGCCCCGTTCCAGGGCAGGCGCCGTTGGGCGCCGTCGGCGAAGGTGATCAGCACGGTCACCGGAAAGATGCCGTCGCCGTACCGCCGGACGACGACGTCGGTCCGGATGGCGCCTCCGGCGGCAGGAGCGCTCGTCACGCGCTCGATGCCATAGTCGAAGATCGACGACCCGCGGTAGACCTGATCGAAGAACGGGGTGAGGTCGCGTCCGCTCTCCTCGTTCACCGCCGCGAAGAAGTCCGCCGGCTTCGGATGCCGGAAACGGCACCGCTCGAAATAGCTCGACAGGACGCGGTTCATCACGGGCCAGCCAAGGGCGCGTTCGAGCGTGTGCAGCCACAGCGCCGGCTTCGCGTACATCATGGCGGTGGGATTGCCAGGCCAGTACCTGGTAGGAGGGCATCGACGGGATGTCGATCCCGGCCGCTTCACGATAGCTGGCGATGGATTCGCCGCCGGCCCGATCCCAGCCGACGTCGGCGAGCGTCCACGGGACGAAGCCGCCGAAGTAGCGCCGAACCTGCCGGAACCGGCTGCCAAACGCCTCTGCGTCGACGCGAACGTTCACGTACATGTTCACGCCTTCGTCCATCCACGCGTCCTCGAACTCGTTCGACGCGATCATCCCGTAGAACCACTGATGGCCGGCCTCGTGCACCGTGACGTCTCCGGGATCGACGGACGCGCGGGGCGCCAGCCAGCGGGTCCCGGTCGTGATCAGCGTGGGGTACTCCATGCCGTCGGCGGCGCTCTGCCAGGCCGGGTCCACGATTGTGAGATGGCCGTAGGGGTACGGTCCCACCCACTCGCCGTAGGAGCCGAGCGCGGCCCGCGCGGCTTCGATATGGCGATCCACCTGGTTCAGGTGCTCCGGGAGCATCATGAGGCGGATCTCGACCGGCGGCAGGCCGGGCTCCTCGAACCGGGCGCGCCGCTCCACGTACTCGGGGCTGGTCGTCCAGGCGAAATCGTGCACGTCTTCCTGGAAATACCGGTAGCTCGTCGTGCCGTCGGCGTTGTCGCGCCGGTCGCGCAGCTCTCCAGTGGCCGCGAGCGGCCATCCGCGCGGCACGCGCATCGTGACGTCGTAGACGCCGAAATCGGCGAAGAACTCGGTGGTCGCATGGAACTGGTGGCAGTTCCAGCGCCCGTCGTCCTGGAGCACGCCAATCTTCGGAAACCACTGGCCGAAGAAGAAGTCGTCGCCGACGACGCCGGTCCGGGCGACCGGCCGCGGAATGGCCGACCGCCAGACGATCTCCACCGAGATGGTCTGCTGCGGATCGACGGGCGAGGGCAGCGCCACCGCCGCGACCGTCCGGTCGGCGTCGTTGCCGTCGTCGGGGGCGATGAAGCGGATCGCGGACGTGAGATCGGCGGGCGTTGCCCCGCCGACGATCTTCAGGCTGGCAATCTCCATCGAGGCGTGCTGATCGGACGCCAGCTCACGCGAGCTCCACCAGCCCGCGCCGCGGCGCGCCTCCCGCATGAACGTCGAGTCGTTGCTGCGCCACGCATTGTAGTAGAGGTGGAACTGCAGCTCCCGCGCCGGCGCCGCCGAGATGTTGGTCCAGACCAGCGTTTCGCGCCCGGCCAGCTCGCGCGCGGCGGCGTCGAGCCGCGCGTCGATGGTGTAGTTCGCGTTGCGCGGCGAGAGCGGGGGGGTGACCGAACCGGGCGGGCGCGGCTGCGCGAGCGCAGCGTCCGCGCACGCCACGAGCGCCCAGAGCACGATCGCGGGGCGCACGGGACTCGCCGGAGCACGAGCGGCGCGGCGGAGGCACGGCACCCGCGGATCATATAATTTTCGGATGATTCGCGTCCTCTTGTACGGCCTCGGTCCCATCGGGTGCATGGTCGCCAGGCAGCTCACCACGCGCGACGGGTTCCGCGTCGTGGGAGCGATCGATGTGGATCCGGCCAAGGCCGGGCGCGACGTCGGAGCGGTGGCCGGACTCGAGCGGCCGTTGCGGATCAAGGTGAGCCCCGACCCGGCGCGTGCGATCAAGACGGCGAAGCCGGACGCGGTCGTGCTGTGCACCTCGTCGTCGATCGCGGCCGTGCTGCCGCAGATTGAGACGGTGCTGAAGGCCAGAGTGCCCATCGTGACCACGACCGAGGAGCTCAGCTATCCGGTGAGAGGACACCGGGCGCTCGCCAGACGAATCGATGCCGCCGCGCGCCGGGCGAGAGTGGCCGTGCTCGCCACGGGTGTCAACCCGGGATTTGCGATGGACCTCCTGCCCATCACGCTCACGGCGGTCTGCGAGCGCGTCGACGCCATCGAGGTGCGGCGGGTCCAGGACGCCAGCACCAGGCGTCTTCCGTTTCAGCAGAAGATCGGCGCCGGGCTGAGCCGCGAGCAGTTCGAGCGCGAGGCCGCGCGCGGCAACATCCGCCACGTCGGCCTGGCCCAATCGATCACGATGATCGCCGACGCGCTCGGCTGGACGCTGGACCGCATCAGCGATGAAATCCGGCCGAGGATCGCGGAACACGCGGTCGCCAGCGAATACCTCGCCGTCGATCCGGGATATGTGAGCGGAATCGTGCAGGACGGCGCCGGATACCGGCACGGGACCCCGGTGATCCGCCTGCACATGGAGGCGTACCTGGGCGCGCCCGAGTCGTTCGACACGGTGATCATCGAAGGACGCCCGCCGCTCACGATGACCATCCCCGGGGGCATTCCCGGCGATATCGCGACCACCTCGATCGTCGTCAATGCGATCCCCGCCGTGCTCGCCGCCCGCCCCGGTCTGCAGACGATGAGGCACCTTCCCTTGGTGTCATGTTTCAGGGGACAGGGCGTGCGGACCGGCTAGTTTTGTGTGCAATAGTTGGAAGTGCACACGTCTACCATCCGGGAATGCCGCGAGCGAAGGGCATTCAGAGACACCCCATCTTCAAACTGGGAAAGAGGCCGGCCAGACGCGATCGCCGCAATCTCCAGCTGCGATCGATCCTGAAGCCGCTGGTGAAAGTGCCCGACGAATACGACTTCGACGCCGTGCACGCCGGCGTGCCCACACCGGTCTTCGCCAACGATCGCTTCGGAGACTGCGTCATCGCCGGCCGCGCCCATCAGACGCTGCGCTTCGAGCTGGTGGAGCAGCGCACGGTGCTGACGATCTCCGATGAAGAGGTGGTGCGGGAATATTTCCTCGAGACCGGCGGGCGCGATTCGGGCCTGATCGTGCTCGAGTCGCTGAAACAGTGGCGCAAACGGGGATGGACCGCCGCCGGCGACCAGTACTTCATCACCGCCTTTGCGGAGATAGACCGCCGCGCTCCCGTTCAGGTGAAGCGAACGGTGTTCACCGAGCTGGGGGTCGGCCTGGGGCTCGCCCTGCCGGAAACGGCCCAGCGCGAGTTCGCGGCCGGCAAGCCATGGGCGACCACCACGGGGCCCGGCTCGACGCCGGGTACCTGGGGCGGCCACTACGTCTACGTGACGGGCTACACCCGGCTGGGGCCCATGTGCGTCACCTGGGGACGCAAACACCAGATGACATGGGCGTTCTTCGGCAGGTACTGCGATGAAGCCTACGCGGTCATCGACGCGCTCGACACGCCCAGGAAGCGCCGCATGATCGACAAGACCCGCCTCGACGCGTTCTTGAGGCGCCTCTAGCCCGCCAGGTGCACTGATCTTGCATCGAGGCCGGGCATGACCAACTTCCTCGTCTACATGATCGGCGTGTTGCTCGTCGTCGGCGCAGTGGCTTATGGCGCCCGGCTGGCCGGATTGGGCACGGCTTGGGTAGGCGTGATTGCGGTCGCGCTGCTCGGGGTGGGAGTGATGGGGGCCATCGTGAAGACCCGGCAGAAGGAGCCGTCGTGACGGCTCTTTCCGGCGACCTCTCCGCGTGCAGCAAAGATAGACAACCCCTCCCTTCTCCCAGCGCCGGCTGACCAGGAAATATTCTCGCCGCCAATCCGACGGGCGCCGCTTTCGCGGGGGCATGTGGCTCACATGCCCCGTGAATGCGCGTCCGGACGCACCGCCGGCCGTGTGGCACGCGCGTTGCTCTATTGGGGAGTGAGTTCTACTTCTCACGTTTCGCTCCCTGCGGAACGTAAAGCGCCTGCCAATAGTGACGGGAGGCAGCACAGCCTCCCGGCCTACCTCTCCAGCAGACCGATACGACGGACCGGCGCGCCCTCCCGGACGCTCCACACACTCAGAGGCGCGTGCTGCTGAGCGCGCGCACGATGATCTCGTCCTGGCGGAACCGCTCCTCCAGCCGCCGGCGGAATGCGCTCCACCAGGCTCTGTCGAGGTCGCCGGTCATCACTTCGAAGATGACGATGTCGTCGGGGGTGGTCTCGCCCGTCTCGTCCTTCCAGAGGCCGCGTGCCGGAGCGCGGGTATAGGAGGTGACGCCGCCGAAGCAGTCCGCGAGCTCGCGCCGCAATGCCGCGTACTCGGCGGCCGCGAACGGCCGCCCCTCGTTGTCGTAGACCGGCAGCAGGATCTGGACGACGTAGGTCATCGTTGTACCCGCCTGCATCCAGCCTGCCGGTTGCAAACGCCCGGGCCTGGAGTGACAATCCATCGACAATGCTCGAGTCGAACGGAACGTTCTGCCGTACGGGTGTCGGCGCCGCCGTCTGTCTCCTGCTGGGCGCGCTGCTGATTTCACCCGCGTCGCTCGCCGCCCAGGATCACTCGGGCGTCTACCCGGAGGTCGACATCCGCAACGGCGCGTTGCTCTATGGCGCCAACTGCGCCCAGTGTCACGGCGCGACGGGCGACGGCGTCCCCGGAGTGGACCTGAAGAGCGGCATCAGGCGCGCCGCGTCGGATCGTGACCTGGCCAGGCTCATCACCGGCGGCATTCCCGGCACCGCGATGCCCGCCACGCCGTTCGGAGGCGCCGAGCTGTCGGCCCTGGTGGCCTACCTCCGATCGATGCGCGACTACAACGCCCCGACCGTCATGGTCGGCGATCCGGACCGGGGGCAGGCGCTCTTCGAAGGGAAAGGCAACTGCCTCTCGTGCCATCGCGTGGGGGCGGAGGGGGCGCGAGTCGCGCCCGACCTCAGCGATATCGGCCGCGTGCGCGCGGCCGACGCCCTCTGGCACGCGCTCGAGGCGCCCTCCAGCGTCATGCGTCCGATCAACCGCCCCGTACAGCATCGTCACCAGGGATGGGCGCACGATTCGCGGCCGCCGTCTGAACGAAGACACCTACTCGGTGCAGATCATCGACGAGCAGGAGAACCTGCTCTCGCTCATGAAGAGCGACCTGCGCGAGTACACGATCCTGAAGACCTCCACCATGCCGTCGTACACGAAGAGCCTGACGCCGCAGGAACTGGCGGACGTCGTGAGCTATCTGGTCACCCTGAAAGGCGCCCTCTGATGCATCGGATCCGCGTGTGGCTTCCGCTCTGTGGCGTCCTGCTGCTCGCGCACTCCGCCGCCGGGCAGGTGACCTCGGCGCGGCTGTTGAACGCGCAGGAAGAGCCGCAGAACTGGCTCACCTATTCCGGCTCGTACATGAGCCAGCGGCACAGCGCGCTGAAGCAGATCACCACGGCCAACGCCAGGAACCTGGAGCTCAAATGGGTGTTCCAGGCGCAGTCGCTCCAGACGTTCGAGGCGACGCCGCTGGTGGTGGACGGAATCATGTACCTCACCCAGGCGCCCAACGACGTGGTCGCGCTCGACGCCAGGACCGGGCGCGTGTTCTGGATCTACCACTATCCACTGCCTTCCTCGGTCGCGCTCTGCTGCGGCCAGGTGAACCGCGGTCTGGCGATCCTGGGAGAGACGCTGTTCATGGGGACGGTCGACGCGAACCTGGTCGCGATCGACGCGAAGAGCGGCCGACCCCTGTGGAAGACGCAGGTGGCCGACAACTCGCTCGGCTATGCGATTACGGTCGCGCCGCTCGTCGTGCACGACAAGGTGATTCTCGGCGTCGCGGGAGGAGAGTACGGCATCCGCGGCTTCGTCGCGGCATTCGACGCGCGCACCGGCCGCGAGGCGTGGCGGTTCCACATCATTCCCGAGCCCGGGGAGGCCGGGCACGAGACGTGGCCAGGCGATACGTGGGAGCACGGCGGCGGATCGATCTGGGTGACCGGCTCGTACGATCCGGCGCTGAATCTCACGTATTGGGGCACGGGAAATCCCGGACCCGACTGGAACCCGGCTCAGCGCAAGGGCGACAACCTGTACACCGACAGCGTCGTCGCGCTCGACGCCGATACGGGCGTACTGAAGTGGCATTTCCAGTTCACGCCGAACGACGGGTACGACTACGACTCCGTGCAGGTGCCCGTGCTCGTCGACGCCGCGTGGAACGGTGCGCCGCGCAAGTTGATGTACTGGGCCAACCGGAACGGCTTCTTCTACGTGCTCGACAGGACCGACGGCACGTTCCTGTTCGGAAAGCCGTTCGTGCCGGTGAACTGGGCCAGCGGGCTCGACGCGAGCGGCCGTCCCGTCCAGACGCCTCAGCCGCCCGGCAAAGAGACGATTCCCGGGCTGGCCGGCGGCACGAACTGGTTCTCTCCCTCCTACAATCCACGCACCGGTCTCTTCTACGTGTCGGCGTGGGAGAACTATCGCAACGTGTTCCAGCCGCAGGATCAGGAGTACCAGGAAGGGCGGCAGTTCACGGGCGGCCGGGGCGCGAGCCCGATCGCGGGCGTCCCGAATATTCCGACGCTGCGCCGCGGACCAATCAACACCTGGACCGAGGCGCTCGGCACCGGGGCGGTGATTGCGATCGATCCCAGGACGGGGAATCAGGAGTGGCGATATGAGATGACCGACGTCACCGATTCCGGGGTCCTGACCACCGATGCCGACGTGCTCTTCACCGGCGGGCGCGAGGGGCATTTCCACGCGCTCGACTCGCGGTCCGGCGCGCTGCTCTGGAAGATCAGCCTGGGCGGCCCGATCTCCTCGGGACCGATGACGTACATGGTGAACGGGAAGCAGTACGTCGGGGTCGCCGCCGGCAACAGCTACTTCGTCTTCGCCCTGCGCGACTGATCCCGGCCCATTCTCAAGACCTGTTCCCGAACGCCAATCTGCCGAAACAATCAGAGAGTCGCCCTGCGTCGCGTCCCGATCAACGCGACCTGCGCGGTTTTTCACCATTCCCTGACCGTATTTCCGACACATGTCCTTGCCATGAACGCACGCGCTCATGTGATTCTGCCCGACGCCCCCGCCGGAGAGTGGCACAGCCAATGCTCTCCAGATCTGCAGGCAGCAAAGGGTGTTGAGACGATGACGACTCACGTGAACTTCGTTCAGCTGATCTCCTCGGTGATCGGGCTGTCGTTCGGAATAGGCGTTGCGGCCGCGACGGCGATCATCGCCGCCGCGGCTCTGCTCCAGTAGTCCCGCTTCCGGCTCGATACGCCGGCCCGCGCGCCGGGCAAATCGCCGTCGGCGGGCGCCTCCCTTTGGGCCCGCTCCCCTCCGGTTCGCGGCTTTTTCCGGTCCTCCCATCCGTGGTAACGTTGCCGCCTTTAGCGACAAAGTGATGTTCCAGCTCACCGACAAGGTCTCGGTCGTCACCGGTGCGGGCTCGGGTATCGGCGCGGCCATCGCCACGCTCTTCGCGCGCCAGGGCGCGCGCGTCATCGGCCTCGATCGTGATCTGCGGGCGGCCGAGGCGGTTTCCGGCCGAATCGCGGCGGACGGGGGCCACGCGGAGGCCCGGGTGTGCGATGTCGCGAGCGCCGGCGAGGTCGCCGCGGTGTTCGACGAGATCGCCGGGTCGCACGGGAGGATCGATATCCTCGTGAACAACGCCGGAATCGCCCACGTCGGCACGATCGAGGCCACCTCCGAGGCCGAGTTCGACCGCCTCTATGCCGTGAACGTGAAGGGCGTCTACCTGTGCAGCAAGGCCGCCGTGGCGGCGATGCTGCGCCAGGGCGGCGGCGTGATCCTGAACCTGGCCTCGATCGTGTCGCTCATCGGCGTCGCGGAACGGTTCGCGTATTCGATGAGCAAGGGCGCCGTGTACACCATGACGAAGTCCATCGCGGTCGACTACGTCAAGCGGAACATCCGCTGCAACTGCATCTGCCCGACGCGCGTGCACACTCCGTTCGTGGATCAGTTCGTCGCGAAGCACTATCCGGGCCGGGAGTCCGAGGTGATGCGGGCGTTGTCGGAGTATCAGCCGATGGGCCGGATGGGCACTCCGGAGGAGGTCGCGGCCCTGGCGCTGTATCTCTGTTCCGACGAGGCGGCGTTCGTCACTGGGCAGGCGTATCCCATCGACGGCGGCGTGCTGAACCAATGACCCGGTACGTGCTCACCGTGGATCTGAAAGACGATCCCTCCCAGATGGAGGCCTACCGGACGCACCATCGGCACGTCTGGCCCGAGGTGGTCGAGAGCCTGCGCGCCGTCGGCGTCGAGGGCATGGACATCCGCCAGCTCGGGCGCCGTCTGGTGATGGTGCTCGAGGTGCGCGACGGCGTGGATCTCCCGCGTGCGCTTGCCGCGCACCGGCAGTCGAGCCCTCGGGTGGCGGAGTGGGAGCGGCTCATGGACTCGTTCCAGGAGGCCGCGCCTGGCGGCGCCGCCGGGGGGTGGGCGCTGATGGAGCCGGTGTTTCTCATGGACGGACCCGGAGCAGGATGACTCATCTGCGGCAGGCGTGGGATCTGCCCGCGCACCCGCGGCCGATCGTGATCATCGGCGCGGGAGGCATCGTGCGGACGGCGCACCTGCCGGCCTACCGGCGGGTCCGATTCCCGGTGGCGGGCCTGTTCGACATCGACGCGTCGGCGGCGTCCGAGACCGGACGGCGCTTCGGCGTGCCGGCCGTCTTCTCCACGTTCGCCGAAGCCGCGAGTGTGCCCGACGCCGTCTTCGACGTCGCGGTGCCCGGGCGGTCAGGTATGCGGGGTGCTCGAGCAGCTCCCGCCGGGAGCGCCCGTTCTCGATGCAGAAGCCGCCGGGCGAGGATCTCGACGCCGCGCGCCGCATTCGCGCAGGTGTGCCGCGAGCGGCGACTCGTCGCCGCCGTGAACTTCCAGCTGCGGTTCAGCCCCAACGTGCTCGCGGTGAAAGACCTGCTGGCCGGCGGCGCGCTCGGCGAGATCGTCGACCTCGAAGTGCGGCTCGTGGTCAAGCAGCCGTGGCACCTCTGGACGTTCCTGGAGAGGGCGTCCGCGGCTGGAGATTCTCTACCATTCGATTCACTACCTCGACGCGATCCGGTCGATCGCGGGTGAGCCGCGTGGCGTCTACTGCCAGGTCCGTTCGCACATCCCTGCGCTCGGACAATTCGCCGACACGCGCAGCACGATCATTCTCGACTACGG
Source organism: Vicinamibacterales bacterium (assembly GCA_963738315.1). Taxonomy (GTDB): domain Bacteria; phylum Acidobacteriota; class Vicinamibacteria; order Vicinamibacterales; family JAMQPK01; genus JAMQPK01. The sequence goes on from CAVTVT010000003.1 coordinate 359,002, forward strand.
CGACCGCCTCCGCTGCTCGCTCGCGCTCAACCACACGCACGATCACGACGCGCGCCACCGTGCGTCGATGTTCAAGATCGAGGGTCTCGAAGGCGCCGCCGTGCTGACGATGGGCGTGAATCTGGACTATCCGGACGGCGGGCCCGACCGCTGGAGGTGGCGCTCGGCGGCCCGTGGAGCCGGTGCCGCTGCGCGGCTCGTGGTTCACCGAGGCCTTCGAGGGCCCGATGTCGAACCTGCAGCGCGTCGTCGCCGGCGAGGACGCCGCGCTCGTCTCGCCGATCGAAGACGCGATGCAGGACGATGGCCGTCGTGGAGGCGTGCTACCGGTCGAGCGCAGGCGGGCGGCACCGCCGTGCCCGAACCTCTGATGATCATCGACTGCGCCATCAGCACTTCTGGCGCTACGACGCCGCCGAGTACGGCTGGATCGATGACTCGCATGGTCGGCGCTGCGCCGCGATTTCCTGCCGGCCGACCTGCGAGCCGAGATGGCGCGCAGTCCGCCGGCATCGACGGCGTGCGTCGCGGTGCAGGCCGGCAGACGCTCGAGGAGACGCGCTGGCTGCTGGAGCTGGCGGAACAGCACCCCTTCATCGCCGGCGTCGTCGGCTGGGTCGACCTGCAGGCGAGCGACGTTCGCGAGCAGCTCGAGGCGTTCGCCGACCAGCCCGCAGCTGGTCGGGCATCCGCCACATCGTGCAGAGCGAGCCTGACGACGGTTTCTGCTGCGGCCGTCGTTCTGGCGCGGCGTCGTCGCTGCTCGCGCGATCTCGGGCTGGCCTACGACATCCTGATCTACCCGCGCCACTGCCGGTGGCGGCCGCGCAGTTCGTCGCGCGATTTCCCGACGCAGCGCTTCGTGCTCGATCACCTGGCCAAGCCCGACATCCGCGGGGGCGAGATCGAGCGGCTGGGCGAAGCGGCATTCGACGCGCTGGCCGAGCATCCCGAACGTGTTATGCCAAGATCTCGGGGCTGGTGACCGAGGCCGACTGGCACCGGCTGGACGCCGGAGCGATCCGGCCGTATCTCGACGTCGCGTTCGACTGCTTCGGCGCGTTCGGCTGCATGGTGGGCTCCGACTGGCCGGTGTGCACGCTGGCGGCGGATTACGCATCGGACGATGTCGGTGGCTGCGGAGTATCTCGCCGTCGCGCACGCGCGAGGAGCGCGAGGCGGTGCTGGGGGGCAACGGCGCAGCGCTTCTGGAGTCTCAACGCGGGAGAGCTGATGTGAAACGACATGTGATCGGGATCGTGTTGATCGGCGTCCTGGCGCTGGCCGCATGCGGCGGGCATGCGTCAGCCGGCGCAGTCGGGCCGGTTGACGATTGCGGTGATTCCAAAGGGCACGTCGCACGTCTACTGGCAGAGCATCCACGCCGGCGCGGAGAAGGCGGCGCAGGAGCTCGGCGTCGAGGTCATCTGGCGCGGACCGCTGCGCGAGGACGACCGCGACGCGCAGGTCTCCGAGGTCGAGGGCTTCGTCAGCCGCGGCGTGTCGGGCATCGTGCTGGCGCCGCTCGACGACAGCGGCCCTCGTGGCGCCGGTGCCGAGCGCGGTCGCAGACGAAGATTCCCGTGGTGATCATCGACTCGGGCCTGAAGGGCAGCGACTACGTCAGCTTCGTCGCAACCGACAACGAGCAAGGGGGGGCGGCTGGCGGGGAGAGGACTCGCGGCGCTGCTGCGGGCAGGGGCAAGGTCGTGCTGCTGCGCTACGCCGAGGGCAGCGGCAGCACCGACGAAGCGCGAAGAGGGATTCCTCGACGCCATGCCGGCCACCCGGAACTCGAGGTCGTGAGCTCGACAACCAGTACGGCGGCACGGACGTCGGAGGGCGCCTACAAGAAGAGCGAGTCGCTGCTCAGCCGCTACAAGAACGGCGGACGGCGCGCCTCGGCGTCGACGGAATCTTCTGCCCGAACGAGTCGACGACGCTCGGCGATGCTGCGCGTGCTCGAGGAGAACGGCTGGGCGGGCAAGGTGCGGTTCGTCGGCTTCGACGCCTCCGACAACCTCGTGAAGGGCCTGTCGGACGGCCACATCGACGGGCTCGTCGTGCAGGACCCGGTCAAGATGGGCTACCTCGGCGTGAAGACGCTCGTCGCGCACATCAAGGGGCAGCCGGTGGAGAAGCGCATCGACACCGGCGTCCAGCTCGTGACGCCGGACGAACATGGACGAGCCGGCGATGAAGGAGCTGCTCGCATCCCGACCTCTCGAAATGGCTGAAGCCGCTAGGATCGGCCGCCGCGCTTCGAGATGCGCGGCGTCCGCAAGGCGTTCGGCGCGACCGTCGCGCTCGACGGCGTCGATCTCGCCGTGGCCGCCGGCGAGGTCTGCGCCCTGGTCGGCGAGAACGGCGCGGGCAAGAGCACGCTGATGGGCGTGCTGTCCGGCGCGCTCGCGCCGGACGCCGGCGCCATGAGCCTCGACGGCGCGCCCTACGCGCCGCGCGAGTCCGCTCGAGGCGCGGCGCGCCGGCGTCGCGATGATCTACCAGGAGCTGTCGCTCGCGCCCCACCTCACGGTCGATGGAGAACATCGTGCTCGGCATGGAGCCGACGCGGTCGGGCGTCGTTCGACCGCGGCGCGATGCGCGCGCACGGCCGCGGGCGCGCTCGCGCAGCTGGGCCACGCGGAGCATCGCGCCTCGACGCGAGGTCGGCGACCTGTCGCCCGCCGAGCAGCAGCTCGTCGAGATCGCCCGCGCGCTCGCGGTCGGCTGCCGCGTGCTCGTGCTCGACGAGCCGACCAGCAGCCTGGCGCACGAGGACGTCGACGCGGCTGTTCGCGCTCATCGGGCGGCTGAAGGCGCAGGGGCACGCGCATCGTCTACATCTCCCACTTCATCGAAGAGGTGAAGGCAGGTCGTCCGACCGGTTCGTCGTGCTGCGCGACGGCCGCAACGTCGGCGGCGGCCCCACCGCGGCACGTCGCACGCGACGAGATCGTGGGGCTGATGGTCGGCCGCGACGGTCGACGAGCTGTATCCCGACGCAGCGCCGCGCGCGCGGGCGAGGCCATTCTCGACCGTCGACGGGCTCGATGCCCGGGGGCGCCACGTTCACCCTGCACCGCGGCGAGGTCCTCGGCATCGCCGGCCTGATCGGCGCCGGGCCGGACGCGGCTGCTGCGGGCGCTCTTCGGCCTCGAGCCGGTCGCGAGCGGGCGCGTGCGGCTGGGCGGCCTACCCGGACCGGCGCGACCGCGCCGTCGCGCTGGCGGCAGGGCATGGGCATTCTCAGCGAGGACCGCAAGGGCGAGGGGCTGGCCCCGGCGCTGAGCGTCGCCGACAATCTGACGCTGTCGCGCCTGGCGGGCCTCGGGCCCGGGCGCGCTCGTGCGTGCCGTCGCGCCAGGAGGCGGCGGCGCGCACCTGGATCGAGCGGCTGGCCATCCGGTGCGCGCGGCCCGCGCGCAGGCGCGTGGCGCGAGCTCTCGGGCGGCAACCAGCAGAAGGTGGCCCTGGCCCGGCTGCTGCACCACGACGTGGACGTGCTGCTGCTCGACGAGCCGACGCGCGGCATCGACGTGGCAGCAAGGCGCAGATCTACGCGGCTGATCGACGAGCGGCTCGGTCGGCGCCGGCGCGGCGAGCCGGCGCCGGCGCGAAGGCCGTGCTTCTGGTCAGCAGCTACCTGCCGGAGCTGCTCGGCGTCTGCGACCGCATCGCGCGTCATGTCGCGCGGCGCGCTCGGGCCGCGCGCGACCTGCCGCCGAATGGACCGAGCACGAGCTGATGATCGCAGGCCATCGGGCGCGCGGGCGGCGTCATGACCTGACGCGGGATCGCCGTCGAGCTGCCATGATCGCGGAGGCCGGCGTGCTGCTCGGCCTCCTGGTCGTCGCGCTGGTCTTCGGCGCTCCTCGTCGGACCGCAGTTCTTCCGCGCCCGCAATCTCGAACTGATGGCCCGCCAGACGGCGATCGTCTGCGTGGCGGCGCTCGGCATGACCATGGTGATCGTGTCGGGCGGCATCGACCTGTCGGTCGGCTCCGTCATCGCGCTCGCGCACGGTCGTGACGGCGCTGCTGCTGCGCGCCGGGTGCCGGCCCGCGGTGGCGGCGGCCGGGGCGCATCGCGGCGGGCGCGGCGTGCGGGCTGCTGAACGGCGTGCTCGTCACGCGGCCTCCGCGTCGTGCCGTTCATCGTCACGCTGGGCACGATGCTGCTGGTCGCGGCGCCGCGAAGGGGCTGCCGAGCGAGCAGCGGCTCGAGGCGCCGATCACCTGGCTGAACGGCCTGCTGCGCACCGTGCGGGACGGCAGCGGGCTGCTCGTGCCGTCGGGCATCTGGGTGATCGCTGCTGCTGGCGCTGCTGGTCGGCGGCACGCTGCAGTACACGCGGTTCGGCCGGCAGCTGTTCGCGATCGGATCGAACGAGCGGACGGCGCGCCTGTGCGGCGTCCGCGTGGATCGCGCCAAGATTGCGGTCTACACGATCGCCGCCGGCGCTCGCCGGGCTCGCCGGCGTGATGGAGTTCTCGCGGCTCTCGGTGGGCGATCCCACCGTCGCCGTCGGGCTCGAGCTGGACGTGATCGCCGCGGTGATCATCGGCGGCGGCAGTCTGAGCGGCGGCAGGGGCACGGTGCTCGGCACGCTCGCGGGCGCCGCCATCATGACCGTCATCCAGGTCGGCTGCTCGCAGCAGGGGCTGCCCAACTGGGTGCAGCAGATCGTCACCGGCAGGCATCATCGTCTTTGCGGTCGCACTCGATCGGATCCGGGCGGCGGGGATAGAGAAGGTCGGGGTTCGGGGACACTGAGAATGCTCATTACCGATCTGACCGTGCTCGATCTGCGGTTTCCCACGGCACGTGACAAAGTGGGCACCGACTCGGTCCACGTGGATCCCGACTACTCGGCCGCATACGTGATTCTCGGCACCGATGCCGGGCTCGAGGGGCACGGGCTCACCTTCACGATCGGCCGCGGCAACGAAGTGTGCGCCGCCGCCATCGACGCCTACCGTCATCTCGTCGTGGGCCAGCGGCTCGGCGACATCACGGCCGACTTCGCCGGCTTCTGGCACCGCCTGGCCGGCGAGTCGCAGCTGCGATGGCTCGGGCCGGAGAAGGGCGTCGTCCATCTGGCTCTGGCCGCGATCGTCAACGCCGTCTGGGACCTGTACGCGAAGGCCGAGCGGAAACCGGTGTGGAAGCTGCTGGCCGACATGACGCCGGCCGCAGCTCGTGTCGTGCATCGACTTCCGCTATATCACCGACGCCCTCACGCCCGAGGAAGCGCCGCGACATGCTCGATCGCCAGGCGCGCGGAAAGGCCGACCGCGAGGCCGAGCTGCTGCGAGATCGGCTACCCGGCCTACACCACGTCGGTCGGCTGGATGGGGTACTCCGACGAGAAGATCGGGAGGCTCTGCGGCGACGCGCTCGCCGACGGCTGGACGCACTTCAAGGTGAAGGTCGGCGGCGCGCCCTCCGACGATCTCCGCCGGGTGGCCGCGGTGCGCGACGCCATCGGGCCGGCCAACAAGCTGATGGTGGACGCCAACCAGATCTGGGACGTGGACACCGCGATCGAGCGCATCACGCGAGCTCTCGCGCGTTCGATCTCTGGTGGGCGGAGGAGCCGACGCATCCCGACGACGTGCTCGGCCACGCGAGGATTGCGAAGGCCGTGGCGCCGGTGGGCATCGCCACCGGCGAGCACTGCGCCAACCGCGTGCTCTTCAAGCAGCTCATGCAGGCGCAGGCGATCAGCTTCTGCCAGATCGACAGCTGCCGGCTCGGCGGCGTGAACGAGAACCTCGCGGTGATGCTCATGGCGGCGAAGTTCGGCGATCCCGGTCTGCCCGCACGCCGGGGGCGTCGGCCTGTGCGAGTACGTGCAACACCTCTCGATGTTCGACTTCATCGCGGTCACCGGCACGATGGACGGGCGCGTGATCGAGTTCGTCGATCACCTGCACGAGCACTTCGAGGAGCCGGTGGTGGTCAGGCGCGGGCGCTACATGGCGCCCGAGAGGCCGGGCTACAGCATCACCATCAAACCGGTCTCGAGGCGAACGTACAGGTTTCCCGATGGCGCGGCCTGGTCCGCGGCGAATGGAGGATGACATGAGAGCGTACCTGTATCTGCTGTCCATGGGGCTCGGCGTGGTCCTGACGGTGCACCTGGCGATGAACGGGAAGGTGGGGGCGGCGCTCGACAACGCGCGCGTCGGGAACGCCCTGTTCTGGTGCGTGGGCGCCGCCATGGCGGTCGTCATCGGCGCGACGGGGTGGCGGTCCGGCGTGCTGGACGGCCTGCGCGACGTGAATCCGATTCTGCTGACGGCGGGCGCCATGGGCGCATGCCTGGTGTTCGGGATCGCCTGGCTGATTCCGCGCATCGGGGCGGGCCCGTTCACGCTCACGCTGCTCGCGGGACAGATCATCAGCGGGCTGGTGATCTCGCACTTCGGCTGGCTGGGGTCTCCCGTGCAGCCGTTCGGGGTGAAGGCGCTCGCCGGCGCGGTCGTGATGATCGCCGGCATCGTGCTGGCGACGCTGTAATCGCGAGGGAACGCCGCAGGACGAACCTGTCGGCCTTCGGCCGGCACTGACGCTGCACGAACACGGCCGTGCGGCCGACACGTTCGCCTGCGGCATGGCCCCCAAACGTGTGTCCATCGCGGCGCCGGAATGGACCATCTTCGAATTCGCCGTTTACGTCGCAGAAACTGCGCGCTAAAGTGCACCGCATGTACACAAGACGGGAGTTCGCAGGAATGGCGCTGGCCGCCCTGGCCCTGCCGCAGGCCCGCTCCGCGACCCGCAGCGTGGAGATCGCCGGCGTTCGCGTCGGCGCGCAGAGCTACAGCTTTCGGGCGCTGGAGCGCCCGCCCGGCGCCGACATGGTCGGCCCGCTCATCGCCGCCTTCACGGCGTGCAATCTGTGGGAGTGCGAGCTCTGGTCGCCGCAGATCGAGCCGGCCGCGCCCGAGATTCCGGCCGGCGACACTCCGGAACTGCGGCAGGCCCGTCAGCGGGTGCGCGCCGAGCTCCGCCGCTGGCGGCTCGAGACGCCGCTCGAGCACTTTCGCGGCATCCGGCAGAAGTTCGCCGGCGCGGGCATCGCCATCCGCGCCTTCAACTACAGCTTCAAGGACGACTTCACCGACGAGGAGATCGATCGCGGGTTCGAGATGGCGCGTGCGCTCGGCGCCGGCTGGATCACCGCCTCGAGCACGATCTCGGCGTCCAGGCGCGTGGCGCCCTTTGCCGAGAAGCATCAGATGGCCGTCGGCATGCACAACCACTCGCAGGTGAGCAACCCCAACGAGTTCTCGACGCCGGCGACCTTCGCGGCGGCGATGAAGCTGTCGAAGTACTTCAAGGTGAACCTGGACATCGGCCATTTCACGGCCGCCAACCAGGACGCCGTGGCGTACATCCGCGAGCACCATGCGGACATCACCAACCTGCACGTCAAGGACATGCGGCGCAACCAGGGCGGCCCGGCGCCGTGGGGCGAGGGAGACGCGCCCATTCGCGAGGTGCTGCAGCTGCTGAAACAGAACCAGTGGCCGATTCCCGCCTATCTCGAATACGAGTATCGCGGCGCGGGGACGCCGATCGAGGAAGTGCAGAAGGGATACGCCTACATGCGGCAGGTGCTGGCCTGATCCCCGCGCGGCCCTCCACGACGGCGGCGACGCGCGTCAGGCTCTCCATGATGATGTTCCTCGAGTACTTCATCTGGGGCGCCTGGTACGTGACGCTCGGCACCTGGCTCGGCGCGACGCTCGGGTTCTCGGGCGAACAGATCGGGCTGACGTACGGGACGACGGCGGTCGCGGCGATAATCTCGCCGTTCTTCGTGGGCATGATCGCGGATCGATTCTTCGCGACCGAGCGGCTGCTGTCTGCGCTCCACGGGCTGGGAGCGGCCGCGCTCTTCTACGCGTCTCTGCAGACGCGCTTCGGCCCGCTGTACGCCGTGATGCTCGTCTACACGTTGCTGTACATGCCGACCCTGGCGCTGACCAACTCGCTCTCGTTCCGGCAGATGCAGGATCCCGGGCGGGAGTTCCCGGCCGTGCGCGTGCTCGGGACGATCGGATGGATCGTCGCCGGCCTGGTCGTCGGCACCCTCGGAGTGGAGGCCACGGCGGTGCCGGTCCGGCTCGCGGCCGCCGGATCGCTGCTCCTGGCGGTCTTTGCGCTCGCGCTTCCGCATACACCTCCCCAGAAGACCGGGGCCGTCAGGCTGCGGGACGTACTCGGGCTCGACGCGCTGCAGCTCATGAGGGATCGGTCCTTTGCCGTGTTCGTGGCCGGCTCCTTCCTCGTGTGCATTCCGCTCCAGTTCTACTACGCGTTCGCGAACCCGTTCCTCAACGAGCTCGGCGTCGCGAATGCGGCCGGCAAGATGACCATGGGCCAGATGTCCGAGCTCGGCTTCATGCTGCTGATGCCCTGGTTCTTCCGGCGGCTCGGCGTCAAGTACATGCTCATCGTCGGCATGGCGGCGTGGGTGGCGCGCTACGTGCTGTTCGCCTATGGCAACAACGGCCCGCTCGTGTGGATGCTGTACGCCGGGATCGTGCTCCATGGCATCTGCTACGACTTCTTCTTCGTCACGGGGCAGATCTACGTCGATCAGAAGGCGCCGGAAACCGTGCGCGCCGCGGCGCAGGGGTTCATCACGTTCGTCACCTACGGCGTGGGGATGCTGATCGGCTCCTGGCTGTCAGGGATTGTCGTCGATCGCCACGTCGCGGTGATGAACGGTGCCGCCGTCCACGACTGGCAGCGCATCTGGATCGTGCCGGCCGCCGGCGCGCTCGCCGTGCTGGCCGTGTTCACCGTGTTCTTCCAGGGCGGCAGCCGGCGAGTCCCGGAGGCGGCGTGAGGACGGCGATCGGCATCGGCGTGATGCTCGCCGCCGCCATCGGCGTGGCGCTGGCGCAGGCCCCGGCGCCGGCGCAGGGCGGGCGCGGCAGCACGACCAGCTTTCCCGCCCAGCAGCGTAAAGCCGCCGATCCGGCGGTGGTCGCCCGGGGAGAAGAGCTGTACGGCCTCGAGTGCCGCGGCTGCCACGGCGCGGATCTGCGCGGCGGAGAGATGGGCGGACCGAATCTGCTGCGGTCGCCGCTGGTCTTGTCGGACCAGAACGGTGAGCTGATCCTGCCGGTCGTCCAGGGGTCGCGCCAGGCGCAGGGCATGCCGGCGATCGGCATGACGCCTGAGGACGTCGCAGCCGTGGCGGCGTTCATCCACAGCGTCGCCGCGCGATCGCCCGGGCAGGGAGCGCCGCCGCCCGGCCCCGGGCGGACGCTGAACGTGCTCGTCGGCGATGCGCGCGCCGGCGAAACGTACTTCGCCGCCAGGTGCAGCTCGTGCCACTCGCCCGGCGGCGATCTGCGCGGCCTCGGCGAGCGCGGGCTCAGCCCCGTGCAGCTCCAGAATCTGTGGGTCTCGGGCGGCGAGCGCGAGAGACGCGAAACCGAGCCTCAGCGCCGGCCCCCGCCGATGACCACGCGGCGCGAGGTCACCGTCACGGTCACGCCGCAGGCCGGCCCGGCGGTCGAAGGCCGGCTCGAGCGCATCGATGACTTCGTCGTCGCGCTCACCGAGGCCGACGGCACGCCGCGATCGTTCCGGCGCGTCGGAGACGTGCCGCGCGTGGTGATCCACGATCCGCTCGAGGCGCATCGTGCGCTCCTGACGATCCACACGGACAAGGACATCCACGACGTGACGGCGTTCCTCGCGGGGCTGAAGGAATGAGGCGCGGCCTCGCGATCGTCGCGTCGCTGCTCGCCCTTCTGCCGATCGCCGCCGCCGGGCAGGGGGCAGGGCTGGACCCGGCGGCCATCCTGGCGCCGCTCGGATCCGCCTGGCCCACCTTCTCCGGCGACTACAGCGGCCGCCGCTTCAGCGCGCTGAAACAGATCACCCGCGAGAACGTCGATACGCTCACGCTCGCATGGATGACGCGCGTCGTCACCGGGGCGCGGGGAGGCCTGCCGCCGACCGTCATCGGCGGCGTGGGCGAGCGGGAGTACGCCGGCGGCACGATCAAGGGAGCCGTGCTCGCCGTCGATGGCGTGCTCTACGTGACCGCTCCCGACAACGTGTGGGCGCTCGACGCGCGCGACGGCCGCGAGATCTGGCACTACTTCTGGAAGACGCGCGGCGGGACGCACATCGGCAACCGGGGCGTCGGCATGTGGCGCGGCTATCTGTTCTTCGAGACGCCCGACGACTATCTCGTGTCGCTCGACGCGCGCACCGGCGAGGAGCGCTGGCACGTGGAGATCGTCGACTTCAACCAGCAGTACTTCTCCACGCCGGCCCCGGTGATTGTCGACGATCACGTGCTGGTGGGAACCGGGAACGATCTGGACGGCCCCGGGTTGCTGCAGTCGTTCGATCCGGAGACCGGAAAGCTCCAGTGGAAGTTCTACACGGTGCCGATGAACCCCGGCGATCCCGGCCTCGACACGTGGCCGAGCCTCGAGGCGGCGCGCTTCGGCGGCGGGCACACCTGGATGCCGGGCGCGTACGATCCCGAGACGCATCTCTACATCTTCGGCACCGGCAATCCCACGCCTGCCTACACGGGCGTCTCGCGGCCGGGCGCGAACCTCTTCACCTGCTCACTGATCGCGCTGAACGTCGACACGGGCAAGATGGCCTGGTACTACCAGACCTCGCCGCACGACACCCATGATTTCGATTCGGCGCAGACGCCCATCCTAATCGACGCCAGGGTGGGCGGGAGGTCCCGCAAGCTCGTGTCGACCGCGGCGAGGAACGGCTACTTCTTCACGCTCGATCGCACCACCGGCGAGCACATCGCGACGACGAAGTACGGAACCGCCACGAACTGGGCCAAGGGGCTGGACGCGAAGGGCGCTCCGATCTCCGATCCCGCGAAGGAGGCGACAATCGCCGGCGCGCTGGTTTCGCCGGTGGAGGGTGGCACGACCAACTGGCAGCCGCCGGCCTACTCGCCCCAGACGGGCCTCTTCTACACGCAGGAGCACAACGGCTTCAATCTGCTGTACCTGACCGATCCCGATCCGCGCGGGTCCATGGGGCTCGGCGGGAAGCTGCGCGTCGAGGTGGGCGCGTGGCCGAAGTACCTGACCGCGATCGATCCGGCGAGCGGCAAAGTGGCGTGGCGGCGGCCGTATGCGAGCTCCGGCGGCGGCGGCGGAGGAACCGGGCTGCTGACCACGGCGGGCGGGCTGCTGTTCGGCGGCGACGGGAGCGGGAACTTCGTGGCCTATGACGCGCGCACGGGGCGGCCGCTCTGGCACACCCGCATTGGCACGATCAGCAACGCGCCGGAGACGTTCACGGTCGACGGCCGGCAGGTCGTGCTCATCGCGACGGGCGATCTGCTCTGGGCGTTCTGGTTGTACTGAGTTTCGGCGCGCCGCCGTCGCTGCCGCCCTCAGTGGTCATGGGCCCTCTCAATCGTTCGTGCGTTCCTGAAGATTCGATAAGACGAGCACTAAGCAGCGCGTGCGGCGAGCGAAAGATGTTTCGCGGCAAACGTCAATTGACAATGCCAAATCTCCGTGGGAGTATTTCCTCCTTCACTTCTGGGTCGTGCCGATGCGGATGCAATGGGTGTCGGCAGTGGTTCGTGATGCGCAAGTGCTTGCCGGTGAGGGTCTTCCTCACTCACTGCTCCCGCACGAAGCAGTGCGCTTATTCGTCCAGCGCTTAACGCCGCCAACCGACATCGTGGAGTGTGCGATCCTTAGCTACTTAATGGTTCAGGTGCTTGCAAAATTGGAGGCGCCATTCGCTAAAGGACAAGATCTCTGCAAAGAATTGAGTCACTTGTCCTTGATTAATTGGTCCGGTTTTCAGCGTCGCTTGTCGACGTGGTTCGCTTCTTCACGGCAACTCGTCTCATCTGACGCTGTGCTTGTGCGAGCAGCACGCGATTATATTCGGGAGCAGATAGGTTCAAGTATTTCGGTGTCACAGCTCTCGGCAGAGTTGCATTGTCATAAGAGGACTCTTGAGCGGGCCTTTCGGAGAACCGCCCATCAATCGGTTCATGCGGTGGTACTCATGCTGCGCACGCTCGAGGCCATCCATCTCCTGATCAGCACGGATGATAAGATTGACGCTATTGCATTCGAGGTAGGAATCAGAAGCCGCACCACACTACGGGTGGCAATCGCAAACGCGACCGGGCTTTCCCCATCTGAACTGAGACGTGTCTGTTCTTCCGGTGTGCCTCCCTCCATCCGCCACCGGATTGCTGCTCTCGAGCGGTTGGTGTCGGACATGTAACTGCGCCAGCCTCCAGCAAGATCGGGCTGTATCGGCGTCGCCCGCAGCCCTCAATGCTATTCGCAGCCGTCACTGATTCCAGCCCTTCGGGGCCGAAGCGAATCTGCCGACCGGTGGCGTGTTCCCGACACTTCTTGTCGCAAAACTACTCGCGAAGTGGATTGATCGGAGAGCATGGCAAGCGTACCGTGAGCGAAGCCAGCGCGACGGGTGTTCGCGTTCACGGATGAGGGCTCCGTTCTGTTTTTGGATCAGTTACCTGGTGTTTCTTCCGTGCCGAGTCGATTCATATCAAGCGTCAAATGGGGCGGTTCCGGGCTGCGTGCCAGTGGCTAAAAGTCCGCTTCGTAAACCTGACCTCGTTCAAAAGCCACTTCAACAATGTCATTCGTCTGACGGAATACGATGGGCCTCCCGTCAGACGAGATGCGCGCCACTTGCTGTCCCGGCGGGACACGGATCTGCTGCGGGCCTGACCCGCTGGCGTGCAGGACGGCCTTCGTGGCCCGGCCGCCCGACCAATCGAGATCGACGGTGACGCCGCCGCGCGCGCGCAGCCCGGTGAACGATCCGTCCGCCCACGCCTTCGGCAGCGCCGGCAGCAGGTGGATGCTGCCGTCGTGGCTCTGCAGCAGCATCTCGGCGACGCCCGCCGTGCCGCCGAAGTTCCCGTCGATCTGGAACGGCGGATGGAGATCCCAGAGATTGGGCAGCGTCGACCGCGCGAGCAGCGCCTGGAAATTGGAGTAGGCCTGCTCGCCATCCTCGAGCCGCGCCCAGAAGCTGATGATCCACGCGCGGCTCCAGCCGGTGTGCCCGCCGCCGTGCGCGAGGCGGCGCTCGATCGTCGCGCGCGCCGCCCGTGCCAGCGCCGGCGTGCCTTGTACGGTGATCTGATCGCTCGGGAACAGCGCGAAGAGCTGCGAGATGTGCCGGTGGCCCGGATCCGGCTCGTCGTAGTCCTCGGCCCATTCCTGAATCTGCCCGTACTTGCCGATCTGCGGCGCCGGAATGCGCTCGCGCATCGCCGCGAGCTTCTGGGCGAACGCCTGGTCGGTACCGAGGACCCTGCTCGACTCGATCACCTGCGTGAACAGGCCGCGGATGATCTCGTGGTCCATGGACGCGCCCATCGCGAGGATGCCGATCTGGCCGTTCGGCAGTCGGTAGCGGTTCTCCGGCGATACCGACGGCCCGCTCACGAGCCGGCCCGGCGCGCGCGGATCCTCCACCAGGTAATCCACGAAGAACTCCGCCGCCTCCTTCATCGCCGGGTACACCTTCGCCAGGAAGTTCCGATCGAGGCTGAAGCGATAGTGCTCCCACAAATGCTGCGTCAGCCAGGCCGCGCCCATCGGCCAGAGACCCGACCGCGGATGGTCGCCCGGCGCGGTGAACCCCCAGATGTCGGTGATGTGGTGCGCGACGAAGCCGTGGGCGCCGTAGTAGGCCTGCGCCGTCTTGCGTCCCGGGGCGCGCAGCGATTCGAGCAGGTCGAACAGCGGCTGGTGCAGCTCGGCGAGGTTGGTGACCTCGGCCGGCCAGTAGTTCATCTGGATGTTGATGTTCAGGTGATAGTCGCTGTTCCACGGCGGCTGCATGCTGTCGTTCCAGAGCCCCTGCAGGTTCGCGGGCAGCCCGCCCGGACGGCTGCTGGAGATGAGCAGGTAGCGCCCGAATTGAAAATAGAGTGCTTCCAGCCCGAGATCGGGTTCGCCGTGCTTCACGCGATCGAGCCGATCGTCGGTCGGCATCGACGCGTGCGGATCGGAGGCGCCAGTGGGGCCGAGGCGCAACGCCACACGCCGAAAGAACTGCTGATAATCGGCGATGTGATCGGCCTCGAGTTTCTGAAACGGCGTAGCAACAGCCGCGCGCAGCGCGCGGTCGGCCGCGGCACGCGGATCGGGGTTGCGATAGCTCGTCGCCGCTGTGAGGATCAGCGTGAGCGCGTCTGCCTTCTCGGTATGGATGCGCTCGAGAAACGCGTCCTGCCTGCCGCCTTCGGCGATCACCTGCACCGACGCCTGGAACGACAGGCCCTTGCCGCCGGCAAGGGCGCCCACGAGATTCAGTCGATTGCTCCCGTCGAATTCCGTCGTCGCATCCTGCAGCCGATCGAGCCAGGCCGACATCGAGACGTGTCCCGGCGCGTCCGCGCTGACGCGCATCACGATCGCATCGGCGGGGTGGCTCACGAAGATCTCACGTGTATATTGCACGCCGCCGACACGATAGGTGAGCCGTGCGATCGCGCGATCGATGTCCAGCTCCAGCCGGTAGTCCGTCGCCGCACCCTCGTGAAAAAAGGTGAGATGGAGCTCGCCGAGCGTCTGGTAGGGCTGAAGCCGGAACGGCCGCCCGGTGAAGTGGCGCTCGGCCTCGACGTAACGCCTCCTGCGGCATGCCCGCGAAGAGCAGCCGCCTGATCTCCGCCAGATGGTTCACTGCATCATAGTTGTTCGGGTCGCGCGGGCCGCCCATCCACAGCGTGTTGTCGTTCAGCTGGATGCGTTCGCTGCTGACATTCCCGAACACCATCGCGCCCAGATGGCCGTTGCCGAGCGGCAGCGCCTGATTCCACTGCGGCGCGGGATGTGTGTAGAACAGCACGTTCGCCCGCTGCTGCGCCTCGGCCCGGCCGACAGCCAGCAGCACCGCGATGATGATCGCAACGGCATGTCTGCTTCGCATCGTCATTCCCAATTCACATCTCGAGCGGATTGCGTTGCCCGCACTTAGCGAACGCCGGCGTCGAGAAAATCGAGCAGCGGCGGATAGAGCTTGGCCGGGGCTTCGATGTGCGGCACGTGGCCGATTCCCGGCAGCAGGACGAGCCGTCCGTTGCCGTTTGGGATCGTGTCGGCGACGAACTTCATCCGCTCCCGAAACACCGGGCCCGCGAGGCTGTCCTCCGCGCCGCCGATCACCAGCGTCGGTGCCTTGATGTGCGCCCAGTCGTCAACGACCGGATCCAGATACGTGATTTGGCTGAGCCGTGCCTGCACCATGGCGAGGCGCGGCCATCCGGCGCTCAACGTCCATGCGTACCGGATACGCGCATAACGCTCGAACTCCGGCGACCATGCCGACGGATTATGCGAGACGTAGCGGAACAGGCTCGCTCGGATCGTTTGATAGCTGGACGCCAGAATACGCGGATAGGCCTCGTCTACTGTCGGCCACGGCCGATCGAATCGCGTGTCGGTGAGCCCGATCGGGTTGTAAATGACCACACGTTCGGTCTCGTTCGGGTACTGCGTCGCAAACCGGGCTGCCAGCATCCCTCCCATGGAATGGCCGATCACCATCACGCTCGGAATGCCGAGATGCTGCAGAATCCGATGTGTGTTCAATGCCATGTCGTGGAAGTTGTACGGAATGATCGGCTTCGAGGAGCGGCCAAAGCCAATCTGATCCGGGACAACGACCCGGAACCCGCGGTTCCGGAGAACGTCAATCGGACCTCCCCAGTAGAACCCAGCGAAGTTCATCCCGTGAAACAGCACGACGGTGTGGCCGTTTGGCGTGCCGGCCGGCGGCACGTCCATGAAGGCGATACGGACATCCTGACCGTATGTAGTGAACTGCAGGTACGACGAGGCGTACGGATAAGAGACGTCCTCGCAGGTGATGCTCCCCGGCTTCACCTCGGTCGGCGTCGGCGGCTGCCCAGCGGAGATTTGCACAGCCCGTGCTTGCGCTGCGCCCAGCGGCAACACCATCAGGGCGATCGCCAATACTCCGCACGATCCCATGTTCTTCATCGCGCCCCGTGGTGAATGTGCCGTGGTGCTCACGTTCAATATCCGATGTTCTTCACCGCGCCCGCGCCCAGCCTGTCGCGAAGCTGCGCGAGGTACAGGCTGTCGGGCGACACCCGCACACCGGGCGACTCCCAGGTGTCGGACGGAATCTCCGGGATCGGAATCGAGCCGCCATGCCAGAGGATCGTCGGCGGCTTGCCCGTACAGCCGATGCACCAGTTCTTCGCGCCCGGTGGCTGCTGCAGCAGCACGTAGTCGGCATTCACATTCCACGCGACGGCCCAGCCCACGCTCCACCCATGTCCCGACCCGGCGTACTCGCGGTTCGAGAACGCGATGTTCGGACGGCGCTCGGTGCCGCCCGTCAGCTCGCTGCTGTCGACGAGCAGTCCGGTCGCCCAGCGCTGGTGCGGGGCGATGCCGGCCGTCTCGCTCCGGAAGTGGAGCACCACGTTCGGTCCGGTCACGCCGTTCTGCGTCACCACCGGCCAGACGCCCTGGCCGGTCACGCCCGAGCGGTCGAGCAGGATCTCGGTGCCCGACAGCGCGAAGTCGGCCGGCGCGGCCGGGGCCGTGAACGGCAGCGTGTGCACGATGTGGACGTTCTCGATCGTGATCCGCCTGGTCGCGGGCGCGAAGGTGGTGCTGTTCTGCGTATCGACCGAGACGACATCGCGTACCCAGCCGTCGCTCACCGCGCTCATGGCGAGCAGCGTGTACTGCCGCTCGCTGATCGGCTTGTCCTGGGCCGGCGCCACGACGCGAAGCGACTCGAGGCCGACCTGCTGGATGCGCCCGGGAAACGCGTACGCCACGAGCGAGCAGCCCGGCGGGTTCAGATAGCGCGCGTCGCAGGAGTCCGACAGCGGGGCGTCGAGCGTGATGCGGTTGCCGCGAACGGCTGCGATCGTGCGATCGGTGCTGATGATCGTTCCCGCGCGAATCCAGGTCTGAGGCTTTCCGTCGCGCGAGAGCGTGTCCATGCCCATGAAGTGAATCCAGTTCCCGGTCACCGGGCGCTGGAACAGCACCGCGTCTCCGACGTGGAACGTGCCGGCAGACTCCACGGCAAACGAATCGGCGCCCGCCGGAACGTACGCGTCGGTCACCGCCGCCGGCGCACCCTGGCGCGACCACGTTCCGGACCCCGCCACTGCGATGGCCCGGTGAGGAGCCCCGGTGAGCTGCAGCACCGTGCCCGATGCCGACGAGCCGCTGCCGCGCAGCACCATGCCGCTCGCCGCGATCCGCAGCTCTCCCTCGAGCTCGTACGTGCCGGCTTCGAGCAGCACCGCGCCGCGGATGCCGGCGCCGTCGGCCGGCGCCTGCGCCAGTCCGTCGAGCGCGGACTGGATCTGCGCGGTGTTGTCGCCGGAGATCGGCTTCACGGTGCGGACGACGCGCACGGCGGGAAGCGCGACGCCGCCGCCGCGATAGCCCGCGTGCGAGAAGTCCATGATCCGGTTGCCCTGCGCGTCCAGCTTGTATTGAAGATGGCCGTCCCGGCCCGGGCGCGCCCACTGAGAATAGGTGGCGGCGGCGGGCAGCACGGCCGCGAAGGCGAGCACAAGGACGAGCGGGGGAGCCGGTGATCGCATGCCGCTGATGGTAGCGGCAGGGAGGGCGGGGGGCAAGGAAGGGGTAAGGGGTAAGGGGCAAGGGGCGAGGGGCGCACACCGTCATCAATCACTCCACAATCCCGCAGTCCTTCAATCAACCCGCAATCCCCAATCCGCAATCCGCAATGCCGCGCACCCTCCAATCCCCCACCGCACCGAGCTTGGAAACCAGGTAGGAGATGGTAATGACGATGATTGCTCCGTCGACTGCAATCGCTTCAATGCTCCCGCTCCATGATGCTCCGCGCATGGTCGCTGGCATGGCTGTGGGAGGTGGCGAAGGGGAAGGGGGAAGGGGTAAGGGGTAAGGGGCGAGGGAAAAGGGGCAAGGGAAAAGGGGTGAGGGTGAGCAAGAAGAAGACGTTTCCCCTTACCCCTTACCCCTCGCCCCCGTCCCCTCTAGAACCCGAACCTGAGCCCCAGCCGGATCAGCCGCTCGTCGATCCCCTCGCGCCCGCTATTGGCGGTGCTCGTGATCGTGCCGAACCCGCCAGAGTTGACGTTGCTGTTCGGATCTCCGAAGTGCGGCGTGTTCGTGAGGTTGAAGATCTCGACTCTGAACTGCAGTGTCCGCTGCTGCGCGAGCGAGAAATCGCGGAAGATGCTCAGATCGATATTCGCGTAGCCCGGTCCGCGCATGCTGTCGAACCCCGCCGTGCCGAATCGGGCCTCCGTGACGGGGGCGAACGCCGTCGTGTCGAACCAGGGCGAGTCCGCGCCGATGCCGTTGAGGATCTCCACGTCCGGTTTCACCTGATCGGCCATCTGATTGCTGCCGGGAAGGTTCAGCGAAGTGCCGGAAGCCGTGACGGTGAACGGCGAGCCCGAGTAGAGGCTAACGAGCGTGTTCACCTGCCATCCGCCGAGCAGCGCCGAGGCCGTGCCGCCGCTGTTCAGGAACGGCTTGCCCTCGCCGAACGGCAGCTCCGCCACGACCGCCGCCTGGAAGTTGTGCGGCCGGTCGTTCGGCAGCCGCGCTTCGTTGAGATCGAAGTACTGCAGCGCCTGGATCCGCGGCGGGTTGTCGCTGAGCGTGTCGCAGCAGATGCCGAACGACTTGGACCAGGTGTAGGCGATCGTCGCCTGCACGCCATTGGCCATCCGGCGCCGGAGCTGCGTCTGCAGCGAATCGTAGTTGCTCCACCCGACGTTGGTGAGCAGGCCGCTCTGAGCGGTCCGCCCCGGGAACTTCACGAACAGCGGACGCCCGTTGTTGCCTGCGCCGATCACCTGTCCGGCGTTCTGGTCGAGGATCTGGTTGATGTCGCGCTGCCGCGTGCCGACATATCCCACCTGGCCGGTGAACTGCCACGGCAGCTCGGATTCCATGGTCACGTTCCACGAATCCGTGTAGCCTCGCTTCGGCTTCTGATCGAGGGCGCGCGCGCTGACGTTGTTCGGCACCGGAATGCTGCCGCTGCTGATATCGGGCACTTCGACCGGCGGGATGCCGTCGGCCAGGCGCCCGGCGTACGCGAAGCCGGTCGCCGCATCGGAATAGCTGATCGAGGACGGATAGTTGCCGAGCAGGTCGCGCACGAACGCGAGCGGATACGGATCGTAGTTGCGGCCGTATCCGGCGCGCAGCACGATCTTGTCGGTGGCGCGATAGGCGAGCCCCACGCGCGGCGAGAGATTCCCCGCGCCTATCTCGTAGCCGCAGTCCTTCGGGATGTCGGCCACGCCGCAGATCAGCTCCTCGTTGGTATCGAAGTCGTACCGCTCCATGCCGCGCGTGGTGCGCGTGCCCATCGGGAACCGGTCCCAGCGGACGCCGAGCGACGCCGTGATCCGCTGCGTCGGCTGCCACTGGTCCTTCACGAACGCGCTGAACTGCCAGTTGCGGCTCCGCGTGTAGTTGTTCTCGAACGGGATGATGCTCTTGGAGATCGTCGTCGGCAGCCCGAGCAGGAACGCGCCGAAGTTGTTGTACATGTTCAGCGCCGTGCCGCTGGTGCCGGTGGGGCCGCCGCCGAAATTGAAGGTGCCCGATGGCGATCCGGTCTCGAACCGGTTGAGCGCCTGACGGACGATGTCGCCGCCGAACCGGACGGTGTGGGTGCCCTTGGTCCAGGTGGCGTTCCCGGTGTACTGCACCTGCCAGTTGTCGTCCACGTACGGCGTGCCGTTGCTGCCGGCGTAGCCGATGGTGGAGAAGTCCGAGACCGCGAACTGCGGCCAGCCGCCGTACAGCCGGTTGCCGCCGTTCGTGCCGGGGATGCCCAGGTAATCCGTTCCCAGGTTCTCGTCCATTCGCGGCGGCTCCGACCGCACGGTGATCAGCGTGATCCCCGTGTAGGCGTCGACGACCAGGCTCGGCGATACGATGTACGATCCGCTGCCGGTCAGGGTGACGGTGTTGCCCAGCCCCTTGCCCATCTTCGACGCGCTGGCGTTGATCGGCAGCCCCCCGAGATCGCCGAACATCGGCGGATTGACGAAATTGAAGTTGAGCCAGCCGACCCGCCCCGTGAACGCCAGCTTGTTCGACGCGTTGTAGTTCATCTTGGCATCGATATTGTGCCGCGTGAAGGTGAAGGGCCCGCTCGCGAAGTAGTTGTCCGTGAGCCGATCGGGAAATGTCGGCAGCGGCAGCGGCGCGATCAGCTTCTGCACGATCGGATCGAGCCGATCCTGCGGAATGATGTTGCCCGGAAACGGCGTGCGGCCGGCGCCGGCGGCGTTCCCGGTGGCCGGGTCGTAGATGGGCGTGGGCGACGCCGAGAGATCGCCCATGCGCATGGCCGCCGTCGGGACGGTGCCGAAGCGCTGCGCCGTCTGGCGATCGAAGGTGCCCTGGTAGCTGCCGAAGAAGAACAGCTTGTTGCGGACGATCGGGCCGCCCAGCGTGCCGCCGGTCTGGTTCTCGAGCGCCTTCGGCTTCTTCTCCGTCGAGGGGAGGAAGTACGGGCGCGACTTCAACGCCTCGTCGTAGTGGTACTCGAACAGCGAGCCGTGGAAGTCGTTGGTGCCGCTCTTGATGTAGACGTTGGCCGACATGCCGCCCGACAGGCCGAGATCGGCGTCGAAGCTGCTGGTCGTCACCGACACGCTTTCGATGGCGTCGAGCGCGGGGACGTATGCGGCGACGTGCGGCAGCCACAGGTTGTTGGCAATCGCGCCCTCGATTCTGATGGTGTTCGCGTTGCGCGTGGTGCCGTTCGAGGTGAACCCGAGCCCCCGGGACGGATTCGCCGCCGTCGAGTGCATGTTCTCGGGCGGCGTGATGCCCGGCACGAGAATGAAGAGATTCTGATAGTTGCGCGACACCGGCACCGGCAGGTTCTCGAGCTGGGTGGTGCCGAGCTCGGTGCGGACGTCGGCGCGGTCGGTCTGCATCACCGCCGCTCCCGCGGTGACGGTGACCGCTTCGCTGATCTGGCCCACCTCGAGCGTGCTGCCGATGCGGCTCACGGCCCCGCCGGTGACCGACACGTTGTTGGTGACCGACTCCTTGAAGCCCTGCAGGTTGGTTCGCACCTCGAAGGTGCCGGGCGGCACGTTGGTGAACGTCGCGGCGCCCACGCCGTTGGTCACCGTCGTCTGCGTCCATCCCGTCTGGCGCTGCGTGATTGTCACCGATGCGCCCGGCAGGGCGCCTCCGCTGGAATCGCGCGCCTCCACGATGAGCGATCCGTACAAGACCTGCGCAAACGCCGTCGTCGCGATCGCGAGAACGGCGCACAGAGACAGAACCCAGATGCGTGCGGCACGTGCTGGTTGATCTTTCATGCGCGTCTCCTCCAAAGGATCCACGTTAACACGCCGTGACGCGCACGACCGTCATCGATCGCGCGATTTGCGACGCGATTCCAAACGCAGCGCACGAATGATCGAAAGGGAAACGATGCGGTGACCAGAATGCAGACAATCGCGTGCAAGAAACCGAACGCACGGAAGAGCAGAGACGCCGATCGCTCGGCCGCGGTGCCGGTCCTGATACGATCGGAACGAAACCTCTCTCAAACGGGGTTGCCTTGACACCCCGAGAGAGCGCTAACTAGAATCGCGGCTCGAGCCACACAAAGTCCAAGAAAGGACGGCCCGTTATGTCGATGCCTCTCACACGCAGGCATTTTGCGAAAACCATCTTCGCCGGCGTGGGCGCCGCCGCGCTGCCCCTGCACGGGCTCGCGGCCGAATCGCGCAAGCTCAAGATCGGGTGTACCACGTTGATCTGGGGCGCCGTGCCGCGGAATCCGGAGAACCTGGAGCCGGCCTTGAAAGACATGTCCGAGCTCGGGTTCCACGGATTCGAGACCTTCGCGTCCATCCTCGAGGACTGGGACAAGAAGGGCACCCTCCAGCCGCTGCTCGAGAAATACCCGATCCCGCTGACCTCGGCGTACACCGGCGTCAACGTCACCGATCCGAGCGCGCGCAAGGAGCAGATCGAAATGCTCCAGCGCTATGCCCGCCTCGTGAAGAAATATGGCGGCCGCTTCCTCGTCCAGTCGAGCAACGGGCGGGGCAAGAACTACAATTTCGCGGAGAACAGGGCCAACATCATCGCGGCCTACAACGAGTACGGCAAGGCCGTCAGCGATCTCGGGATCGGCACCGGCATGCACCAGCACACGGGCTCGGCCGTCGAGACGCGCGACGAGACCTATGCGGTCGTCGAGAAGTTCGACACGCGCTACATGAAGTTCGCGCCCGACGTCGGCCAGCTTCAGAAGGGCGGGGCGGACGCCGCGCAGGTGGTGAAGGACTTCGCGTCGGTCATCCCGCACATGCACTTCAAGGACTACAAGGGCTGGAAGTACATGGCCGGCTACTGTCCGCTGGGCGAAGGCGTGGTCGACCTCAAGGGCATTCTCGAGACGATGGAGAAGGCCAACCCGAACGCGAACATCATGCACGAGCTCGACGGGTCGCCCGACATGCCGTACACCCCGCGCCAGACGGCCGAGATCGGCAAGAAGTTCCTGCAGGGCCTCGGCTACACGTTCCGGACGTAGTCCTTTGGGATCCCGACACAGAGGCGCGGAGGCGGTGGGGCCTTCTTTCCGAGGGCCCTGCGCCGCTTACGGTTTCGTAAGTAAGAGGGTCAGACCCCGCCCAAGAGCGCTCATCAACAGCCTCGTCTGGGCCGCCGCGGTGGCGGCGCTGGCGGCCCAGGGGCCCACTCCCCGTGCGGCCTACACGACGTGGAGCGATTACGGCGGGTCCAGCGACTCCAGCCAGTACTCGGCGCTGAAGCAGATCAACAAGACGAACGTCGCCTTGCTCCAGCAGGCATGGTTCTTCCCGGTCACGGACCGGACCGGCAACTTCAGCTTCAGCCCCATCGTCGTGGACGGCGTGATGTACGTGCTCGGGCCGAAGAACTCGATCACGGCGCTCGAGGCGGCCACCGGCAAGCCCGTCTGGGCGTACTCGCCCGACGGAGGCGGGCCCGGCAGCCGCGGCATCAACTACTGGGAGAGCAAGGATCGTTCAGACCGGCGGCTGATCTTCGCGGCCGGCGGCACACTGCGCGAGGTGGACGCGCGCACCGGACGGCCGATCGAGACCTTCGGCGAGAACGGCCGGGTGAGCATGCGCGTCGGCGATCTCCGGCCGCTCGGCGGCCCGAGCGGCACGCCCGGACGGGTCTTCGAGAACCTGTTCCTCACCGGTTCGACGACGGGGGAGACCTACGGCTCGCCGCCGGGCGACGTGCGGGCCTTCGACGTCGTGACCGGCAAGCTCGTCTGGACCTTCCACACCATCCCGTACCCCGGCGAGTTCGGCTACGACACCTGGCCGGAGGGCGCCTACAAGTGGGCGGGCGGCGTGAACACGTGGGGCGAGATCTCGGTGGACGAGCAGCGCGGCATCGCCTACTTCCCGCTCGGGTCACCGACGCACGACGCGTACGGCGGCGATCGCCTCGGCAACAACGTGTTCGGCAACTCGCTGCTCGCGCTGGACGCGCGGACGGGGAAGCGCCTGTGGCACTTCCAGACGGTGCACCACGACACGTGGGACTACGACCTCACGACCGCACCCAAGCTCCTGACCATCCGGGACCCGCGTCATCCGGGCCGGAGCGTGGACATCGTGGCGCAGGCGACCAAGACCGGCTTCCTCTTCGTGTTCGATCGCGTGACCGGCGAGCCGATCTGGCCCATCGTCGAGCGGCCCGTTCCGGTGAGCGACGTCCCGGGCGAGCAGCTGTCGAAGACGCAGCCGTACCCCACCAAACCCGCGCCGTTCGCGCGGCAGGAGTTCGGGCTGGAAGACATCAATCCGTACCTGGACGAGCCGGAGCGCGAGCGGATCCGCAACATCGTCCTGAATGCGCGCAACCAGGGTCTGTTCACGCCGCAGACGTTGTCGCGCGAGCAGATCTCCACGCCCGGCGAGTTCGGCGGCTCGAACTGGGGCGGGGCCGCGGCCGATCAGGGCAACGGCTGGCTGTACGTCCGCACCACCGACATGCCCGCGCTGCACAAGCTGCGCACGCCGGGCCTCGGCGTGGGCAACTCGCCGGCCTCGAGCGGACGCGCGATCTATCAGAGCTACTGCGAGTCGTGTCACGAGGAGGCGGATCAGTCGGGCATCCGCGCGTACGGCGGCGGCAGCCTCATCGACGTGAAGGCGCTCGGCGCCGAGAAGGTGCGCAGCACCGTGCGGGCCGGGCAGGGCGCGATGCCCCCCCACACCGAGACGATGATCCCGAACGAGCAGCTCGACTGGCTCATTCAGTACCTCATGGACCCTGCGTCGGCGGCAGGCCGGGGCGGACGGGGCGGGGCCGCCGGCCGCGGCGGCGCGCCGATCCCGCGCAACCCGTCGCTGCCGTACATCGAAGGGTTGATCCGCTATACGGGGCCGCTCGGGTCGGTGCTGCGCGCGACGAACGGGCTGGTCTCCATCAGCCCGCCGTGGGCGTCGATCGTGGCCTACGACATGAACGTGGGGGAGATCAAATGGCGCGCGCCGCTCGGCATCGTGCGGTCGCTCGCGGCGAAGGGCATCAAGGACACCGGCAATCCGCAGCGGATGTACCGCAACGGGATCGTGGCGACGGCGGGCGGCCTGATCTTCATCGGCACCAACGGCGACGGCTACCTCCGCGCCTTCGACAAGGACACCGGCAAGGTGCTCTGGGAGCACGACCTGAACGCCAACCCCGAAGGGATTCCGGCCGTGTACGAGGTGAACGGGCGCGAGTACGTCGCCTTCGCGGCGTCGTTCTACTCGTCGCTGGCGCCGGGCAACACGGCGATCTTCCAGGGTAAACAGGAGAACCAGGGCTACTACGTGTTCGCCCTGCCCAACAGGTAACGACATCACAAGCCGAGGAGCGGGACGAGGCGTCCCGCGACACAACATGCGACTACAAGGGAAGCGCGCGCTGGTGACGGGAGCGAGCCGCGGCATCGGACGCGGCATCGCGGAAGTCTTCGCTGACGAGGGTGCCGATGTGGCGGTCAACTATATCGAGAGCCCCGAAAAGGCGGAAGAGGTCGCGAAGGAGCTGCGCGCCAAGGGGCGCAAGGCGATCGCCGTCAAGGGGGACGTCTCCAAGCGCAGCGACGTGGAGCCGATGTTCGAGAAGGTGTGGAAGGAGCTCGGGCCGCTCGACATCCTGGTGAACAACGCCGGCATCGAGACCATCGTGCCATTCCTCGAGCTCACCGACGAACAGTGGACGCGCCTGGTCGACGTGAACCTGCGCGGCGCCTGGCTCTGCTCGCAGGTGTTCTGCCGCAAGGTCCTCGCCGAGAAGCGCAAGGGCAGCATCGTCCACATCGGGTCGATCCAGGCGGCCAAGGTGCTGCCGGGCCGGACCCACTACGCGCCGACCAAGCTGGGGCTCGAGGCGCTCACGCGCAACATGTCGGCCGAGGTCACGCCGCTCGGGATCCGCGTCAACTGCGTCCATCCCGGGCTGATCGACACCGACATGACGGCCTGGGTCATGAAGAATCCGGAGATCCTGCCCATGGTGCTGGCGCAGATCTCGCTCGGGCGCGCCGGACAGCCGCGCGAGATCGGCACCGTGACCGCCTTCTTCGCCTCCGACGAGGCGAGCTACCTCACGGGGCAGTCCATCCACGTGGACGGAGGGTGGGAAGGGAAATAGATTGGCGATTGGGGATTGGTGATTGATGATTGATTGGTGGAGCAGATGCGGCCGAGACTGATCGATTTGAGCATGGAAGTGTACCAGGGGATGATGACCTATCCCAACGTGGCCAAGCCGGTCATCGTCGAAATGGAAAGCTACAGCGACATGGCCAAGAGCATCGGCACCGACAAGTACGGCGTCGATGAGATCACGAACCACTACATGATCGTGACCGGGGACCATATCGGCACGCACATCGATTCGTGGGGTCACGTGAACCCGAAGGCGCCGCGCGCCGAAGGGATCCCCATCGAGTACTGCTACGGCGACGGCGTGGTGCTCGATCTCACCTCCAAGCAGCCCGGCGACGAGATCACCGTGGCCGACATCGAGCAGGCCGAGGCGAGACTCGGCGGCTACACGATCAAGGCGCTCGACATCGTGCTGCTGCGCACCGACGCCGCGAAGAAGCGCTTCGAGAAGGCCTATCTCACCGACCATCCCGGGATGACCAAGGAATCCACCAACTACATCCTCGACCGCGGCGTGAAGGTGATGGGCATCGACGCCATCGGGTTCGATCCGCCGGTGGCCAAGATGTTCGAGCGCAAGAAGTTCTGGGAGGCGCACCGGGTGATGCGCGACCGCGAGTACTACCACCTCGAGAATCTCTGCAACCTGCACGAGATTCCGGCGCCCTACCACTCGTTCACCGTGAGCGTGCTGCCGATCAAGTGGCGCGGCGCCTCGGCCGCGCCGGTGCGCGCGGTCGCGATCATCAACGGCTGACCCAGCACCTCGAACTCGCGAGACGAACACGTCTTCCGGTCCGCCGGCGAGGCTTCGCCGCTCGTCCCGATTGGCGTATCTCGACGCCCACCCGACTGAACCGACCTGCTCTAGCCTTTCGCCTCTCGCCCGAATCGACTGGCGCCGCCTTTGGTGCACGTACGGCGGTCAGCCGCGAGACGACGTTCTTGGGCGAATGGCCGCGCCGCCGCGCCACGACGGTGCTGACCGGTGCGCGTGTCGGCCCGCGCCCACCCGGCCGCAATGAACAGCATCCCGACAGAGGCGGAAGTATTTACCTCGCTGCCGGTAGTGAAAGTGTCCAGCGGAATTTCTTCGACGAGCTCAGGCGGCCGCCTGGTGAGGATTACGCGCACGACAGAGTCTCAGCGGACGACCGCAGCAAGAGGACGGCCAACTCTGTAAGAAACGTACACCGTGCATGCGAGGTTCTGGAGTGAGGCAGCTCAGCTCAGATGAGGCCACGGATCGTGCCGCCGATGTCGAGCGCCGCGCCGGTGATGAACCGGGCGAGCGGCGAGGCCAGGAAGACGACCGCGTGCGCCACGTCTTCGGGGTTGCCGATCCCCATCGGCATCTGGCGATCCTGCAGGAACCGCTGCACGGCGGCGTCTCGATCCACCCCGTAGTGCTGTACGAGCTGATCGACGATGCCGCCCGGGCGGGTCCACATGGCGGACCAGATGGGGCCCGGGAGCACGGCGTTGACGCGAAGTGACGGCGCGTACTGCTTGGCCAGCGCCTTGGTGAGGTAGAGAAGGGCGGCCTTGCAGGCCCCGTAGTCCATCAGCGTCGGCTCGGGCTGCTTGGCGAGATCGGATCCCGTGTTCACGACGACGCCCGAGCCGCGCGCCGCCATCCTGGGCACGAGCGCGCGGCAGGTCCGCACCGTCCCCATCAGGTTGATGTCAATCGAGCGTTCCCATTTCTCGTCCGAGATGTCCTCGAACGGCGACGCGTCGGCGACGCCGAGATTGTTGATGAGAATGTCGGGCGGGCCGCCGAACGCCTTCAGCACGAATGCCACGGCGTGGTCGATGCCCTCGGCGGTCGACAGGTCGGCGGCGACCGTCGCCCGCCATTTGGTCGCTTTGTCTCTCAGTGCCGCCTCGTCCTTGTCGGCGACGGCCACCAGGGCCCCTTCCTTCGTCAGCAGGTCGGCCACGGCTTCGCCGATTCCATGGGCGCCGGCCGCCACATATGCGTGCTTGCCTTTGAGTTGGTAGTCCATAAAATGGCGTCATGATAATACCCACCACTCGCTCGAGCCTACTGGCGCTGGTGCTGGCGCTGGGCGCGACCGCGGCCGCGCAGACCCCGAACCCGGCACCGCGAACCCCGAACCCGGAACCCCGAACCGCGAACGCTCGGACCCCGTCCCGGATGACGTCCGAACAGGCGGTGCTCAAGGCCGACGACGACCGCTTCGACGCGATGCTCAAGGGCGACGTGGACGCCCTCGAGCGGATGCTGGCGCCCGAGCTGATGTTCGTGCACGCGAGCGCCCGCATCGACGACAAGCACTCGCTGCTCTACAACATCAAGAGCGGCCAGCTGAAGTACTTCACCATCACGCCCACCGAGCGGCGCGTGCACGTCATGGGCAACGTGGCCGTCATCACCGGCATCACGACGGTGCACGTCATCGATCACGGTCTCGACGTGGACGCCAGCCTGCGCTACATCAACGTGCACGTGCTGCGCGACGGCCGGTGGCAGATGGTGAACTGGCAGGCGACGCGGATCGTTCCGAGCTCGCAGGTGATCCCGGGAGGGCCCGCCTGACCACCGGTGATTAAGTGAGGGGCGATGAGGGATTGGGGTCGCGTTTTCCCGTTCCCGAGCCGATCAAGGTAAATTAGGTAAATACAGGGAGTCGCCCTCATGAAATTGAGTACTGGTGCCCTCTGCACGGCCGCGGTGGCCGTGTGCGCGGGCGCTCTGATCGCAGGCGCGCAGCAGTCCGACCAGCCGACCTTCCGGACTACCCAGACGCTCGTCGAGTTCACGGTCGTGGCCACCGGCTCGGACGGCAAGCCGGTGAGCGATCTCCGGCAGGACGAGCTCGTCGTCACCGAGAACGGCAAGCCGCGCCCGGTGTCCTTCTTCCGCTTCGAGGGCACGGGGCGGGCTCCCGGCGCCGCCGCGGCATCGGCCGCGCCCCCGCCGGCCCTCGAGCCCGGCCTGTACACCAACCGGTCCGAATATACGCCCGGGCCTCCGCGCAACATCACCGCGATCGTGATCGACTCGCTGAACACGCGATCGGAGGATCAGACCGCCGTCCGCGAGCAGGTCGTCCGGTACCTCCGGACGATCGAGCCCGGCACGCGCATCGCCGTGTACCGCGCGGGAGACGGCGTTCACGTGATTCACGACTTCACGGACGACATCGCGTCGCTCCGCCTGCGCATCGCCAAGCTGGGCATCGAGGAGTTCGCGCGGCAGCGGCCCGTCTCAGCGGTCGAGAAGGTGCGCGAGCCGGTCCGGCAGGGACAGCTGGACGATCCGCAGGGCAGCTCCAGCAGCAACAGCAGCGCCGACAGCAGCGGCAGCGCCGACGGGAGCGACAACAGCCAGGGTCCCGACACGCTGCACGAGTCGATGATGATCGCCGACGAGGAGATGGCGCGCGTCGAGGAGTACTACAACCAGGCGACCGCCGACGAGCGCAGCAACCTCACGCTGCTCGCGCTGGAGTCGATCAGCAATCACCTCGCCGCGATTCCCGGCCGCAAGAACCTCATCTGGATCTCCGGCGGCACGCCGACGCTCTTCGCCGGCGTGCGCGACCCGTGGCCGAAGAGCTACGAGAAGGACATCCGCGCGATGGCGCAGCGCATCGCGAGCGAAGGCATCGCGATGTACCCGGTCGTGGCCACCGGCCTCACGAGCGTCGACATGGCCACCTCGTCCATCGCGAAGGGGTCGGGGTTCGGCCAGGCGACCGACGACGTGAAATCGAACCTGCATCCGCAGGCGAATATCGACGACCTGCGCATGCTCGCGGGCATGGAGCAGTTCGCCGAGATCACCGGCGGACGCGTCTCGAAGAACACGAACGATCTCGTGGAAGGCGTCCGGCTGGCGGCCAACGACATCCGGGGCAGCTACTCGATCGGCTTCTACTCGCCCGATCCGCCCGACGACCGCTGGCACGACGTGCGGGTGAGGACGACGCGCCCCGGCGTGCGGGTGTTGACCAGGCGGGGTACTTGCTCTCGCGCCGTCGAAAGAGCTGAAGAACTGGGGAGAGGAGCAGTGGCGCGGCGCCGTTGAAGACCCGGTCGGCTCCACGGCCATCCGGCTCGACGTGCGCGCCACGGTCAGCGGATCGACGCTGCAGGCGATGATTCAGATTCCGGCGCAGGATCTCTACTTCCGCCGCGTCAACGATCAGCTCGGCACCGACCTGGACATCGCGCTGGCCGAGCGGGGCACCGTCGAATGGAGCCGGGTGCGCCAGGATCGCGCGACGGTCACGCTCGCCAACCAGCGGGCGAACACGTCCGCCTCGCTCATCCGCATGCATCAGAGCTGGACGCTCAACCCCGGCACCTCGACCGTCCGGCTGATCGTGCGCGATCGCTTCACAGGCCGCTACGGCGTGCTGGACATGCCGCTGGAGAACCTGAGGACGCGCTGAAAGCCCTGAGCCCTGAGCCTTGAGTCCTGAGCCTTGAGCCCTGCAAAGGAGACCCGAATGACCCTGAAGGCCAGAGCCTTTTGGATGGGCGCGAGCCCGGCCGCGATCGCCCTGCTCGCCCTCACGATGCTCCATGGCGAGGCGGCCTCACCGAAGGCGTACACCACCTGGAGCGAGTACGGCGGGTCCGGCGATTCGTCGCAGTATTCGGCGCTGACGCAGATCAACAGGAACAACGTCAGGCAGCTCGAGGTCGCCTGGTTCTATCACGTGGACGGCGAGCCGGATCGGATGCCCTTCAGCCCGCTGGTCGTCGGCGACGTGATGTACGTGGCCGGCGCCGGTAACACGATCGTGGCGTTGAGCGCCGCGACCGGCAAGGCGCTCTGGACGGCTCCGTACCACGCCACCGAACGCGGCCTGGCGTACTGGGAGAAGCCGAAGATCGAGCCGACCGCCGCCTGATCACGACCGGGCAGGGCGGCATCCGCGAGCTCAACGCGCTCACCGGCGAGCTGATCACCACCTTCGGCCGCAATGGCTTCGTCGACATGCGCATCGGCAGCCCCCGGCGCAACGGCGGCCCCAACAACACGCCGCCGCGGATTTTCGAGGATCTGATGATCGTCGGCTCCAACACCGGCGAGGGCTTCGGCTCGCCGGCGGGAGACATCCGCGCCTACGACGTGATGACGGGCAAGCTGGTCTGGACCTTCCACACGATTCCCCAGTCCTGGCGAATACGGCTATGACACCTGGCCGCCGGACGCCTGGAAGTACGCGGGCGGCGCGAACAACTGGGGCGAGATGTCCGTGGATGCGAGGAACGCGATGGTCTTCGTTCCCACCGGCTCGCCGACGGCAGACCTGTACGGCGCCGATCGCGTCGGCAACGATCTCTTCGGCAACTCGCTCCTCGCGCTCGACGCGCGCACCGGCAAGCTGCGCTGGCACTTCCAGGTCGTGCACCACGACCTCTGGGACTATGACCTCACGGCCTCGCCGAAGCTGCTCACCGTGAAGCACGACGGCCGCAGCGTTGACGTCGTCGCGCAGGCGGGCAAGACCGGGTTTCTCTATGTCTTCGAGCGCACGACGGGCAAGCCGCTGTGGCCGATCGAGGAGCGGCCCGTCCCCAAAAGTGAGATTCCGGGAGAGGTCTCGTCGCCGACACAGCCGGTTCCCACGCTGCCGCCTCCTTTCGCACGGCAGTCGTTCGGCCCGGGGGACGTGAACCCCTACATGAGTGCTGAGGAGCAGGCGAAGCTCAAGCAGGAGCTGCTCGAGTCGGCCAACGAGGGCGTGTTCACGCCGTCGAGCGACAAGCGCTACCACATCGAGTTTCCCGGCGCCTGGGGGGGCGCGAACTGGGGCAGCACGGCCGCCGACCCCGCCAACGGCCTGGTGTTCGTGCGAAGCCTCGAGATGCCGAGCCGGCGCAAGATGTCGCAGGTGACCCCGCGGGAGTCCGGGAACGCTCCCGTGCAGGGCGGACCGCGCGCCCAGCAGGGTGCGGCGGTGTTCGCCCAGACCTGCTCGACGTGTCACGGTCCCGGCGCGGTGCCGATGCGGTCGCCCGCGATGCTCGGCACCGCCGTCTTTCACGACATCGTCCGTCATGGGAAGGATCAGATGCCCGCGTTCGGCGAGGAGCGGCTGTCGGACGACTCCTTGGACGCGCTGGAGACGTTCCTGACCGGGCTGGCGACCAGCAACGAGCAGATCGAGGACACGCCGGCGCTGCGCCTGCCGGCGAACGAGTCCAGGTATTCGGGCCCGCCGATCCGGTATTCGGGCTCGTTCTCCGCCGGCTGGTACACCAGCAACGGACTGCCCGCCGTCGGACCGCCCTGGACGCAGCTGGTGGCGTACGACCTCAACAAGGGGACGATTCTCTGGCGCGTGCCCGATGGCGACGCGCCCGGCCTGGCCGAGAAAGGGATCGTCGGCACCGGGACGGTGCGGCCTCGCAACGGTCCGGTTGTCACCGCGACGGGGCTCGTCATCGTCGCGAACTCGCAGGACAAGACGATCCGCGCGTTCGACGAAAAGACCGGCGCGATCCTCTGGTCGAAGGATCTGCCGGCCAATCCCGAAGGCATCCCCGCGATTTACGAGGTAAACGGACGCGAGTACATCGCGTTTGCGGCCGGCGCCTCCTGGGGCACCGGCGGCGACCCGGTGTGGAAGAACGCGTTCCACCGGAAGCCGTCCAAGATCGAGGCGCAGGGGTATTACGTGTTCGCGCTGCCGGGCAAATAGGCGGGGGAGGGGACGGGGCACTGCGGATTGGGGATTGGGGATTGGGGATTGATTAGAGGATTGCGGGATTGTGGAGTGATTGAAGATTGGGGCTCCTCGCAAATCTCAGCAGCCCCCATCCGCCAATCTCTCAATCAACAATCAATCCCCAATCGCCAATCCTCAATCGCCAATGCCCCTGTCCTCTTCCTCCTCCCCCTCCTGTCCCACCCTGAGGTCAGCTCCGTCGCCTGTTAGCTGGTTTTCCAAGTAAAATCAGCGGAGCTGCCGGCACAGGGGTTGCTTCTCTGGCGCGCGCTGGCGCACGCTCGTGGGACGCGTTCATTCGGCTCGAGGAGGATTCCCCTGTGGAGCTCGGCATGCCATGCACCTCCGGAGCACGCAATCCCCACTCCCTCAATCGCCAATCAAGTCCGCCAATCGCCAATCGCCAATCTGGCAATGCTGTTGGCCGCCGCCGGCATCATTGTCCCCGGCGTCCTCGCCCAGCAGCCCACCTTCCGTTCCGGTACGACGCTCGTCGAGTTCACGCTCGTCGCGCTCGACGAAGACGGTAATCCCATCACGGACCTGAAGAAGGAAGACGTCGTTTTGAGCGACGGCGGCCGCCGCCGCGAGATGGCGTTCTTTCGATTCGATGGCGAGGCGTCTGCGGTGTCCGGCTCGCGCCCGGAGCCGCCGCCAGGATTCGTCACGAACCGTCCCGTGCCGGAGCGCAACGCCGCGGCCATTCTGCTGGATCTGATCAACACCGGCGTCATCGATCAGACCTGCGTCCGTGGGCAGGTTCTGCGATACCTGCGAACTGTGCCCCCGAACACGTACGCCGGCCTGTTCCGCATCTCCGAGCTCGTGCCGGTGATCACCGTCGAGCCGTTCACCAATCGTGTCGATCGTCTGCGCGACAAGGTGACCCATCTCGATCTCGCGCTGCGCCTCGAGACCTCGACGCCAGGCAGCGGCGGAAGCTTTGGCGGAGCGTCTGTTGGCACCAGCGAGCTGCGATCGTCGGCTCAAGCGGCGGAAGCGCGGGCGCTTGGCGGCTTCAACGCGGGGATTCATCGGTCGCGGACCGACAACACGCTGATCGGACTCGAGGTGATGGGCAACCACCTTGCCGGTATTCCGGGCCGCAAGAGCCTGGTGTGGATTACCTCCGGGATGCCGCTGGGAACGAGCACGGACATGCTGTCGAAGGTCACCGACGTGAACTTCGAGCCGAGGATTCGTGCCGCCGCCGAGCGGCTGGCGAGTCAGGGCATCGCGGTGTATCCGGTCTATGTCGCGCCGGACTGCAAAGTGGGCCTCGCGGATCTCGGCACAGACACCCTCGGCGAGTCGGGCTTCTTCCATCTGCTAGCCGATCTCACCGGTGGCGACGTGGTGCAGAGCACCAACGACTACACCGAGGGCCTGGCGGCGGCGGCTCGCGATCAGCGCGGCACCTACACGATTGGCTTTTATGCCGATGACGTGCCCGACGATCAGTGGCGGTCGCTCGAGGTGTCCGTGACGCGCCCTGGCGTGCGCATACGGCATCAGCAGGGCTATCTCGCGGTCCGCCGCGCGCAGGTGCAGAGCTGGCCGGAGAAGAGCTGGAACGACTTGGCGTATCAGAAGCTCGATTCGACCGGGATTACGTTCAACGGGCGGGCGCGGGCCTCGGGCGGCCGCGTGAACCTGTCGCTCGAGGTTGCGGCCGCCGACCTTTATTTCCAGGACCGGAGCGGCGAAACCCTCGCAGACCTCGAGATCGGCCTCGTCGAGATGAAGAAGGGCGAACCGACGAACGTTCGCGTGGAGCCGATGGACGTGACGCTGGACGATCCGTCGAAGGATCATCGGAGCGAGATGATTCCGGTGGAGACGAGCTGGCCGCTCAACCGCGGTACGACGGGTCTGCGGGCGATCGTCCGCGACCGCGCGACGGGGCGGTATGGGACGCTGGAGCTTGCTGTGCAATGACATGGCGGATTGCGGATTGGCGATTGCCACACTGATTGGAGAGTGCGGATTGGGGATTGCTGATTCGAATCGACGTGCCAGGGTCAATCGGCATTCGATGCGGCAATCGCCAATTGCGAATGTGGCAATGCTATTGGCAGTGAGCGCGAGCGCCCTCGCGCAGCAGCCCACGTTTCGCGGCGGCACGACGCTGGTCGAGCTCTCGGTCGTGGCGACCGACGACAGCGGCGCGCCGGTGACGAATCTCACCAAAGACGACCTCGTGGTCCTCGATCGGGGAGCGCCGCGCGACATCGCGTTCTTCCGGTTCGAAGGCGCGCCGGAGAATTCCAAGGCGGCGGAGCTGCCGGCCGGACTCTTTACCAACCGCCCCGAGTACGCGGCGCCATCCGCGCGCAACGTCACCGCGATCGTCATCGATTCGGTGAACAGCCCTCTGTGGGATCAGGGGCAGGCTCGTGAGCAGCTGCTGCGGTATCTCGAGACGATGCCCGCCGGAAGCCGCGTCGCGTTGTATCAGCTGGGCTGGCGCACGCGCGTGCTCCATGATTTCACCAGCGATCTCGACTCGCTGCGCGCGAGGGTCCGCGAGATCGTCGCCGACGCCGCGGCGCACGCCGTGGTGGCGAGCGACCAGCTCGCGACGAGCGCGGGCATGTCGCCCGAGGCCAGGGAGATCATGTCCGTGGCGGCGGAGGACATGAAACGTCAGGAAGAGGCGTACTCCGAGACGGTGGACGACCGCAAGCGCGCGGTCACGCTTGCCGGACTCGAGGCGATCGGCGCGCATCTGGCCGCCGTCCCGGGACGCAAGAGCCTGGTGTGGCTCACGATGGGCATGCCGATCCTGACCTCGTATCAGGGATTCCTGCGCAACCACGAGCCACAGCTGCGGCGAGCGGCCGAGCTGCTGGCCAGCGAAGGCGTCGCCATCTATCCGGTCGACATTCTGGGACTGCGCGGGCCCAACCTCGGCATGAGCGTCAGGCCGTCGCTTGGAGGCGTCATGGGAAGCGCGGGCGCCGTCGTGAATCAGCGCCTCTGGTCGACGATGATCGTGATGGCCGATATCACCGGCGGCCGGTTCTCCAGGAATACGAACGACATGGCGGCGGGTTTGAAGGTGGCGACCGACGACCTGCGCGGCTCGTACACCCTCGGGTTCTACGCGGCCGCCGATCCCGACGGCGGCTGGCGGAAGGTGGACGTGAAGGCCCGCCGGCGCGGCCTGCACCTGACGTACAAACAGGGCTACCTGCTCGACGCGCCGGCCCCGACGCCGGTGTCGTGGTCCGAGGAGCGCTGGCGCTCGAGCATTCAGAGCCCTCTCATCTCGTCGGTCGTGCGCCTCGACGCGCGATTGGACACGCCGCCCGGCACCGCCCCCGGCACGCGCGACCTGGTGCTCCAGATCACATCGGACGATCTCCTGTTTCATCCCTCCGGCGGCCGCCTCGTTGCCGACGTGGAGATCGGCATCGCGGAAAAGGCGCCGAGCGGGGCCTTCGCGTATCGAAAGGAGGCCGTGACGTTCGTGCTGCCCGAATCGGTCGCGACGAGCGACCTCGTGATGCCGTACCGCACCCGTTGGACGCTGCGCGCCGACACGGCGGTCGTGCGGGTGATCGTGCGCGACCGGAGCGCGGGGCGATATGGGGCGCTGGACATCAATGCTCGCTGACAGTGCGCGGGGCTGGGATTGCGGATTCGCGATTGGCGAATCCGGCACGATAGGCCAGCCAAACAACATTGACTTAGTCTAGTGACTTAGCTAACATGGCGGCATGAAGCGAACTGTTGTCAATGTCCACGAGGCAAAGACACACCTGTCGCGTCTGCTGGACCGTGTCGAGCACGGCGAGGAAATTGTGATCGCGCGGGCCGGGCGTCCGATTGCCAGGCTCTATCCCGTCGAGCCTACGGAGGAGCTCAGGCCCCTGGGGCTGGATCGCGATGCGGTCTGGATCGCCGACGATTTCGATGCGCCGTTGCCCGAAGGCGTGCTGGCCGACTTCGAACCGTGAACGTTCTCATTGATACGCAGTGCTGGTTGTGGATGGGCGTCTCCCCCGAGCGATTTTCGGAGTCATCGCGGCGCCTGGTTCAGGCGCGCGACACGCAACTGATTCTATCGGCGGCGAGCGCCTGGGAAATCGCGATCAAGTGCTCGCTGGGAAAGCTGCGACTGCCTGTCCCGGCACGCGACTTCGTTCCCGGCCGGCTTCGTCTGCTTCGGACATCGTCGCTGCCGATCACGCACGATCATGCGCTCAGGACGGGAGAGCTGCCTTATCTGCATCGGGATCCATTCGATCGCATCCTCATAGCCCAGGCGCAGCTCGAACGTTTGTCGATATTGACCGCCGATCGGCAGTTTGCGGCGTATGACGTCGAAGTGATCTGGGCATAGGCGAATCAGTATGTGCATGTGGCAGCCAATGCGCCGGGCTGGCATTGCGAGTCGCGATTGGCGAATGCGGATTGATCGGTGATTACAGATTGAGTCAGGATCGTGCGATTGATTGACGATTGTGAGAACGGCGACGGAGACGCCCCTACGAGAGCGAGGTGTGGTGTGGCTGGCCAATCGTCAATCAATGCGTCAATCACCCCCTCGCCAATCAATCCGCAATCCCCAATCGCCAATTTGGCAATGCTGCTTCTCTGCGGTGTGCTCAGTGCCGGCCTGGCCGCCCAGCAGCCCACCTTCCGCGCCGGGACGACGCTGATGAACTACCTGCAGTCGATCGAGCCGGGCACCCGGGTCGGGTTGGTCGCACCGGAGACCGTCTCGATTCGCGTGGTCGTGCGCGATCGGAACACGGGGCGGTATGGGACGGTGGACCTCAATCTGCGCTGAGAGACTCCATCTGCACTCCGCATTGCGGATTGGGGATTGGTGAGTGGGGATTGATTGTGGATTGTGAGATTGATGATTGGGCGAGCGAGTGAGAGACGCTTGTGAGCGGTGATGGGAGAAGCCCCAATGCGACAATCATCCCCTCGTCAATCAATCGCCAACCGCCAATCGTCAATCGCGATTGCGGAAATGTGTGCGGCGTTTCTCCTTCTCGCCCTCCCAGCTCTCGCCCAGTCCGGCCGTCTTCAGGGCATCGTCACTGACGAGCAGGGCCGCCCGGTGGCCGGCGCCGCGGTCGAGGTGGTGGCGGCGTCCGGAGTCGCGGGACGTACCGCCAGCGCGGCCCGATCGGGCACGAGGCGCACCAGCACGGACGAGCACGGCGCGTTCGTCGTGCCGAATCTGGCCGGCGGCGAGTACCAGGTGCTGGCATCGAAAGACGGCGCCGGAACGGGGCGCGCGTCCGGCGTGCTCGGCGTCGCTGCATTCGCGGTGGTGACCGTGACGCTGCGCAGGTCTGTGTCCGGGCCGGATCAGGCATGTGCTCCGCAGGCGAACGCATACGCGCCGATGAACGTGTTCGCGGCGTACCCCGGCAGTGCGCCGCTGGTGCATCTGGCTCGCTGGCTCGACGCCGTGCAGCTCCATTCGCCGGGTTGTGTCGATCGTTCAGCCGCAGACGTCGCCACCTGGTCGCGGGAGGATTTCAAGATCCTGCTGCAGGACGTCGGCCGTCTGTCGTCGTTCCTGCAGAAGATGCGGAACATCGAGGCGCAGGATCCGGTGGGCTGGCAGCAGCGGCGGGCCGAGGCAGCGGCGCGACGAAAGGTCCACCACATTTCCGAAGGCGATCGCGACAATCCGAAGCCCGACGTGGAGGCCTCGCTCACGATCCACGGAGAGCTCTTCGTGCTCGACGAGGTCGAGCGGATCTTTCAGGGGAGCGATACCGTGAAGCGGGGTGCGGTGCTGCATGCCGACATCGCGGCCCTGGTTGGCGACCATCTGGGCCAGCGCAGCGTCGTCGTCGACGATGGCCGTCGGAAAGGCGGCGGAGGGGCGAGCATTCATTGGGAGGTGGGCCGGCGGCTGCTCGACCTCCTGCCCGATGCCGGCGAAGACGCTGATGTCCGCCGCTGGTACCGCGCGACGAGCGCCTATCTGATCGGCACGCACCGGCTCGCCGAGGCGCCGGCGCAGCTCGAACGGGCCCGGCAGTTGTTCCCTGATGATGCGGCGTTTCAGCTCGACAGCGGCTACCTGCACGAGAAGCTCGCGTCGCCGGAGGTGCAGGCGGCCGTCCACCAGCTGGATGCCGCCGGCACACCCGTTCTCGTCCAGACGGCGTCGCGCGAGCTCGAGCGCGCGGAAGGTTACTTTCGGCGCGCCGTCGCACTCGCAGGCGAGAACCCGGATGCCCGGCTGCATCACGGGCGCGCGCTCGGCGAGCTCGGCCGCCACCAGGATGCCGCCGCGGAGCTGCGGCGCGCGGCGGACATCGCTCGCGAGCCGCGGCAGCGCTATCTCGCCCGGCTGTTTCTCGGACGGGAGGAGGAGGCGCTGGGCGACACCGTCGCGGCCTCGCGGAGCTTTGCTGAGGCGGCCGCTCTCTACCCGCACGCACAGTCACCTCGACTGGCGATGGCGCGGCTGGCCAGAGAACGCGGCGACCCGCAGACTGCCTTGCGGGAGTTGCAGGTCGTCGTGGCGCCGGTGGACCCGCCAGGCGAGGACCCCTGGCGGCTGGACTATGAACCGCATCTGCAGGATTCCACCGCTCTCTGGACCAGATAAGGGCGATGGCACACAGAACTGACCAGCAGCAATGCACGATTTCCGATTGACGATTGCCAGATTGATTGACGATTGCCGACTGTGCATCGCAAATTGGAATCGCTGAACCTTGAACCATGAACCCCGTCCAAGCGTAAGATCGAACCAGAGCCCGGCGGGCGGGCAGAGCGCCGGGGCGGCTGGCGGCCGAGCCTGCCTGCGAAATGAATCCGGACCGGCGGCGTATCAGATATAGGACGTCGTTCCGAACACCCGCGAGCGGATCCTGACGTGACAAAGCTCATATCCACCGCCATCGCGCTCGGGAGCCTTCTACTCCTGAGCTCCTGTGCAGACCCCCAATCTGCCACCCGTGCGGCCGAATCCTCCTCTTCCGCGCGCGAGCCGGCGCGCGGCGGCCGCGGCGGCGGCGCCGTTCCGGTCGTCACCAGCACGGTCGAGGCGAAGCCGATGCCGGTGATCATCCCGGCGGTCGGGACGGTCGAGGCGGTGTCCACCGTTCAGGTGGGCGCGCAGGTCACGGGTCAGCTCACCGCGATCCACTTCAGAGAAGGCGATGAGGTTCGCAAGGGGCAGCTGCTCTTCAGCATCGATCCGCGGCCGTTCGAGGCGTCGCTGGCGCAGGCCAGGGCCGCGCTGGCGCGCGACACCGCGACCGCCAGCCTGCAGCAGTCGCAGCTCGCGCGCGCCGACGATCTGTTCAAACAGGGGTTGATCTCGCGCGACCAGCACGAGAGCCAGACGGCTGCCGCCGCAGCGGCGCGCGCCACGCTCGAAGTCGACCAGGCGGCATTGACGACGGCCCAGTTGAACCTGCAGTACGCGCAGATCATGGCGCCGATCGCCGGGCGCACCGGCACCCTGGGGGTGCACGCCGGCGACATCGTGCGTGCGAACGACGCGACGCCGATGGTCGCGATCAATCAGCTCTCGCCGATCTACGTCACCTTCTCCGTGCCGGGACGCTATCTGGCCGAGATCCGCCGCTATCAGGCCGAGCGCCCGCTGCTGGCCCAGAGCCGGACCGCGCCGGTAGTGCTGCCCGGCGCTCAGCCGCAGGCGCCGGCGGCGACGACGCCCGACGTGCCGGCGCAGGGGGCGGCCGGCAACGTGGAGGAGGGGCGTGTCACGTTCATCGACAGCTCGGTCGATCCGTCCACCGGCACGATCAAGCTGCGCGCCTCGTTCGCCAACACCGATCGCGCGCTGTGGCCCGGCCTGTTCGTGCAGGTCGCGCTGAACCTGACGATCCGCGAGGACGCGATCGTGGTCCCCGCCTCCGCGGTGCAGCCGTCGCAGGAAGGGCAGTACGCATTTGTC
Organism: Vicinamibacterales bacterium; assembly: GCA_963738315.1. Taxonomy (GTDB): domain Bacteria; phylum Acidobacteriota; class Vicinamibacteria; order Vicinamibacterales; family JAMQPK01; genus JAMQPK01. The sequence goes on from CAVTVT010000003.1 coordinate 399,383, forward strand.
GTGAAGCCCGATCACACGGCCGAGATGAGGAAGGTGGTCGTCGAACGCCAGCAGGGGAACGAGATGGTGATCGCCAGCGGTCTCTCGAAAGGCGAAGAGGTGGTCACCGACGGACAATTGCGGCTCACACCGGGCGCCCGCGTGACGATCGACCGGGGGCGCGCCCAGGGGCCGCGCATCGAAGACTAGAACCCGGGGGCGCCCCGCATGAACTTCACAGAGCTCTTCATCCGCCGGCCCGTCGCCACGACGCTGCTCGTCCTCACCATTCTGATCTTCGGCGTCGCGGGGTACCGGATGCTGCCGGTGAGCGATCTGCCGACGGTGGATTATCCGACGATCCAGGTCCGGGCGAATCTGCCGGGCGCCAGTCCGGAGACGATGGCGGCGTCGGTGGCGACGCCGCTCGAGAAACAGTTCTCCACGATCGCCGGCGTCAGCTCGATCAGCTCGAGCAACTCCCAGGGGGGCACCAGCATCACGCTGCAGTTCGACCTCAGCCGCGATATCGACTCGGCCGCGCAGGACGTGCAGTCGATGATCGCGCGCGCCTCGCGGTCGCTGCCGCCGGGCATGCCGTCGCCTCCGTCGTACTCGAAGGTCAATCCGGCCGATTCGCCGATTCTCTTCCTGACGCTCAGCTCCGAGACGCTCCCGATGCCGGAGGTGGACCGCTACGCCGAGACGGTGCTGGCGCAGCGGCTGTCGATGGTGAACGGCGTCGCGCAGGTCAACGTCTTTGGTGCGCAGAAGTTCGCCGTGCGCGTCTCGGTGGACCCGGCGCAGCTCGCCGCGCGCCAGATAGGCATCGACCAGGTGGCCTCGGCGATCGCCGACGCCAACGCGAATCGACCGACCGGCACGCTGTACGGCGCCGACCGGAACTTCGTCGTGCAGTCATCCGGGCAGCTGATGCACGCGGCCGAGTACCGGCCGGTGGTCGTCTCCTATCGCAACGGCAGTCCGGTGCGGCTCGAGGAGGTGGCGACGGTCTACGACGGCGTCGAGGATCCGCGCAACGCGAGCTGGTACAACGGCGCGAGCACGATCTACCTGGCGATTCAGCGGCAGCCGGGCACGAACACGGTCGAAGTGGTGGACGCCATCAAGGCGATTCTGCCCGACCTCGAATCGGATCTTCCGGCGGCCCTCAGCGTCGGCGTGCGCTTCGACCGGTCGGTCGCCATCCGCGAGTCGGTCGACGACGTCAAGTTCACGCTGCTGCTCACGGTGTTCCTGGTCGTGCTGGTGATCTTCCTGTTCCTGCGGAACGTCTCCGCCACCATCATTCCCAGCCTGGCGCTGCCGTTCTCGATCGTGGGCACCTTCGCCGTCATGTGGGGCATGGGCTTCAGTCTCGACAACCTCTCCCTCATGGCCCTCACGCTCTCGGTCGGCTTCGTCGTGGACGACGCGATCGTGATGCTGGAGAACATCGTCCGGCACCTGGAGATGGGCAAGCCGCGGCTGCGGGCGGCGCTCGACGGCTCGCGCGAGATCAGCTTCACGATCATCTCCATGACGCTGTCGCTCGCCGCCGTGTTCATCCCCATCCTGTTCATGGGGGGAATCGTCGGCCGCCTCATGCACGAGTTCGCCATCACCATCGCGTCGGCCATCCTGGTGTCGGGCCTCGTGTCATTGACGCTCACGCCGATGCTCTGCAGCCGGTTCCTCAAGCCGCTCCATGAGGGCCACCATGGCCGCCTGTACAACCTGATCGAGGCCGGCTTCGAGCGCATGGTCCGATGGTACGGCTGGACGCTGTGGCAGACGATCCGCTTCCGCGCCGTTACCATGCTCGTGCTCGCGCTGCTGCTGGCCGGCACGGTGTATCTGTTCGAGGTCGTGCCGAAGGGCTTCATCCCCAGCGTCGACACGGGACAGTTGAGCGGCGAGATCGAGGCCGTCCAGGGCATCGGCTTCGAAGCGATGGTGAATCACGTGAAAGACGTGATGGCCGTGGCGGAGAAGGACCCGAACGTCGCGGCGTACACCGCCAATGCCAGCGATAACACCGGGCGGTTGAACGTGCAGTTGAAGCCGCGCGAGGACCGCACGCTCTCGGCGGATCAGGTCATCGACGAGCTGCGGCCGAAGCTAGCGCGCATCCCCGGCGTCCGCGTGTTCCTCACGAACCCGCCGGCCATCCGGATCGGGGGATTCAGGAGCCGGAGCCAGTATCAGTACACGCTGCAGGACACGAACACCGAGGAGCTCTACCAGGTGGCGCCCAGGTTCGAGGCCGCTCTCCACGGCGTCGACGGGCTCGAGGACGTCAGCTCCGACCTGCAGATCCGCAACCCGCAGCTGACCGTCGACCTCGATCGCGAGCAGATCGCTGCGCTGGGGCTGACGGTGGACCAGGTCGAGTCGGCGCTCTCGTCGGCGTACGGCTCGCGGCAGGTGTCGCAGATCTTCGCGCCCAACGACGAGTACCAGGTGATCATGGAGGTCGCGCCGGAGTACCAGCAGGATCCGGCGGCGCTCTCGATGCTGTACGTCAAGGCGCCGGGCGGCGCGCTCGTGCCGCTGTCGGCCGTGGTGACGACACGCCAGACCGTGGGACCGCAGTCGGTGAACCACACCGGTCAGCTTCCGTCGGTGACGCTCTCGTTCAACCTGAAGCAGGGTGTCGCGCTCGGCGACGTGGTCGGCCGCGTCGAGGAGCTCGCCAGCCGGACGCTGCCGGCGACGGTGAGCGGGAGCTTTCAGGGCACGGCGCAGGCGTTTCAGGAGTCCCTGAAGGGCCTCGGGTGGATTCTGGTGCTGGCCATTTTCGTCATCTACGTGGTGCTGGGGATTCTCTACGAGAGCTTCATCCACCCGCTGACGATTCTCTCGGGCCTGCCCGCGGCCGGGTTCGGCGCGCTGCTCACGCTGCTGATCTTCCACCAGGACCTCGACATGTACGCCTTCGTCGGGGTGATCATGCTCGTGGGCCTGGTGAAGAAGAACGGGATCATGATGATCGACTTCGCGATCGAGCGGCGGCGCGAGGGCGCCGCGACCGCCGCCGAGGCGATCCACGAGGCGTGCATGGTGCGCTTCCGGCCGATCATGATGACGACCATGGCGGCACTCGCCGGGACGCTGCCGATCGCGCTCGGCTTCGGCGCCGGCGCCGAAGCACGCCGGCCGCTGGGCCTGGCGGTGGTCGGCGGGCTGCTCGTCTCGCAGACGCTCACGCTCTACGTCACGCCCGTGTTCTACATCTATATGGAGCGGTTCAGCGAGTGGCTGGCGCACCGGCGCACCGTCAGACGTCCGGCGTTCGCGCCGGTCGGACAGCCCGCCAAGCCGCACGAATCGGCGAACGTGTGAGCCGCACCGGAGTGGACAAGTCGGTGTCCGCCCGGCTATTGTGATCGGCAGACATATACAATGCACCATCTCCACCGGCACGCTCCGGCCTTCGCCGGTCCGTCGCCGGGGCGTCCGGCTGGCGCCGGACTTCGCCATAGAGGTTTGCCTATGAAAATGAAGCTCGCCGCCGTGCTGTCCGTCCTGACAGGAGCCTTTCTCGCGTCCTTCTACCCGGGCGTGCACGCCCAGCAGCCGCCGCCCGCGTTCGACCGCGCGCCCGATGCGCTCGAGCGCGTCACCTGGCGCACGCGCACGCTGGTCGGCAGTGACAAGCTGACCGACTGGAAATTCGCCGTCCCGGCCACTGGGGTGGGCGCATCGACATTCCTCGACGCGGTCGTGCGCGCCGACGCCGTGATCGTGAACTTCCTGGAGGCCTCGAGCACGCAGACCGTGGGCGGCGGGATTCAGAAGCCGCTCGACTACAACCTGACGGCCGCCGAGCGTGAGCAGATCAAGGCGAAGCTGGGGCCCGAACGCATTCTCGCCTATCACCTGGAGTCGCTGCCGGCCGACGCCGACACGCGGCGGAAGGTGTTCGAGCTGGCGCGGGACCTCGGCACGCCGCCGCCTGGACAGGGACGAGGCGGGAACGCGGCCGCCAGCGCGGCGCCGCTGATGACGATCGTCGTGCCGGCCAACACGGATCTCACCGGTATCGACGCGCTGGCCGATCAGTATCGAGTGGACGTGGCGGTGCTCTCCGCGTACGGGAACGGCACGGCCGTGGTGAGCGCGCTGCAGGGCCATGACAGGCGGGTCGGGCTCGGCATCGACACCGGCATCTGGGCGCAGGAGGGCATCGCGCCCGCGCAGGGGCTGGCGGCCGTGAAGGATCGGCTGCTGTACGTCCGGCTCGGCGATCGGTCGGCGCGCGGCGCCGGCGCGCGCCACGTCCCGCTCGGCAAGGGCGTGGGCAATCTCTCGTCGTTCTTCAACGAGCTGAATCGTCTCGAGGTGCGTCCGCTCGCGATGACGCTCGACACCACCGGTCTCGTCAGCGCGCCGGCGGACCTGAACGCCGCCGTGAGCGCGTTCGAGGACGCCGTGCAGCCGGCCTATGCCGCCTTCTTCACCGAGTACTCCAAGGAGAAGCAGAGCCGCTTCGACGTCGTCCACGCGGGGCGCGGACAGACGATCGCGCCGGCCGACATGGAGCGGCAGACGGCCGAGATGAAAGCGAAGATCGAAGCCGCCATCCCGGCCAAGCCGTACGCCACGCCGAAGAAGCCGCGCAAGCTGCTCGTCATCGACAGCCTCGAGGGCATGTCGCACGACACCATCGGCAACACGAACGTGATGCTGCAGCTGATGGGCCAGAAGACCGGCGCCTTTACGGCCGTGTTCGACAACGACCTCGAGAACCTCCGTTATCCGAAGATCAAGGAGTACGACGCCGTCTTCCTGAACAGCATCGTGGGCGAGTTCATGCCGGATCCGGCGATGCGGGAGGGATTCGTGCGGTACATCAAGGAAGGCGGCGGCATGGCCGGGATTCACGGCACGCCGTGGGCGTCGCGGAACTGGGACGAGTTCGCCGAGATGATCGGCGCGCAGAGCGCGCCGCACCGGATCGAGCACGGCATTCTCAAGGTATTCGATCCCGCCAGCCCGATCGTGCAGTCGTTCCACAGAGAGGACCTGCCCTTCCAGGAGGAGTTCTACCGCTTCAACACGGAGGGGATGGGACGGCTGCGGTGGGACAAGGTGCACGTGCTGCTCACCGTGGCGCTCGACGACCCGAAGGTGGAGCCGCGTCCCTGGAACGGCTACAAGAGGCCGGACAACATCTACCCGGTGGCCTGGATTCGTGAGTACGGCAAGGGCCGGGTGTTCTACAACTCGATGGGCCATATGCCGGCCACCTTCTTCACACCGGAGATCGTCGGCCACTTCCTGGCCGGGATTCAGTACGTGCTCGGGGATCTGGACGCGAACGCCACGCCCAACCCGATGACGATGAGCAAGCGGTAGGAGCGATCGACCGAAGCACACCGAGAGCACGGAGCCGGGCGTCGGCCTCCGGGCTCTCGGTGCGCGAACCCCGAACCTTGAACCCTGAACCTTGAACCCCCAAACCTTCGCCAGCTTTCTCGCGTTGTCGGTACTTCTGAGCGGCTCCGCCGCAGCGCAGACCGTGACGGTGCACGAGCAGGCCGACATCCACGGCCGGCCGGGGTGGGTGATCGAGAACGGCCGAATCCATGTGGCACTCCTGCGCGGCGGCGGCCACATCGCCGAAATCCGGTTCGTCGCGGACGACCCGAAGCTCGCGATCAATCCGATGTTCGTTCCCGCCGGCAACGGCTACATGGGGCACATGGTCTGCTTCCCGAACTTCGGTCCAGCTTCAGCCGACGAGCGGCAGAGCGGGATCGGCGGGCATGGCGAGGCCAACGCGGTCGACTGGCATCAGACGAAGCCTCCCGCGACGGATGCCTCGGGAGGGTTCACGTTCTTCTACGGCGCCGATCTCCCGAAGACGCAGTACCGGATCGAACGTGCGGTCTCGCTGACGCCGGGCGGCTCGGTGATCCATGTCGAGGAGTCGTTCGAGAACCTGACGGCGTTCGATCGCCCCTACAACCTGGACGAGCATGCGACGTTCGGCGCGCCGTTCGTTGCGCCCGGCAAGACGTTTCTCGACGTGTCGGGAAGCCGCGGGATGACCGACCCGCGCCGGACGGCCGGCGGCCAATGGGCCGTCAGCCGCGAGTTCACGTGGCCCAACGCGCCGAAGTCTGAGGGGGGAGGCGCGATCGACCTGCGCCCGTTCCACGCGGCGCCCGCGGGCCAGGCCTACACGGTCATCGCCGCCGATCCGTCACGGCCGACGGCCTGGTTCACGATGTACAACGCCGACTATCGGCTGCTGGTCGGCTATGTGTTTTCCGTGGCCGATCATCCCTGGATCATCGACTGGCAGAATCAGCCTCGGACCGACTCGCCGGCGGGCACGGCGCGCGGCATCGAGTTCGGGACCTCGCCCTGGGACGAGGGGCTCCGGAAGAGCGTCGAGCGGGCGCAGATGTTCGACACGCCCACCTACCGATTCATCGGGGCGCGTCAGCGCCTCTCGACCTCGTTCACCGTATTTCTCGCCGAGATCCCCGCCGGCTTCGAAGGCGTGAAGGACGTCGAGGCCGCCGGCGGCCGGATGGTCGTCGTCGGACGCGGTGGATCTCAGCGGATCCCGGTGCGGCCGTAGGACGGCCTCGAGTTCAAAGGAGCAGACGCATGTCGAGCCGACACGGAAAGACAGGGGCGGCGATCGTCGCCGCGTTGGCGGTGCTGGCCGCCGCCGAATGGGCGCTGCAGACCGACGGTCTGGCTCAGAGCCGGGGCACCGCCCAGGGACCGATGTATCAGGTCGATCCGTTCTGGCCCAAGCCGCTGCCCAACAACTGGGTGGTCGGGTCGATCGTCGGGTTGAGCGTGGACTCGCACGATCACGTCTGGATCGTACACCGCGGATGGACGCCCGGCAACGTCGCACCGAAGGAGGTCGGGATGCAGCCCGGCACGGCCGGCATGCAGCAGCCGGGCGGCTCGCCGCCGCCCATTCCGGGCGACAAGCGGCCAATCTCCGAGATCTGCTGCGCGCTGGCGCCGCCGGTGCTCGAGTTCGATGCCGCCGGCAACCTCGTGTCGTCGTGGGGCGGACCGGGCGCCGGATATGAGTGGCCGACATCGATGCACGGCGTCACGGTGGATGGCAAGGACAACGTGTGGCTGGCCGGCAACGCCGGCAACAGCGTCCTGAAGTTCACCAAACAGGGCAAATTCCTGCTGCAGATCGGCAAGAACGGGCAGAGCAAGGGCAACACCGACACGCAGAACCTCGGCCGGCCGGCCGAGGTGGAAGTGGACCTCGCCGCCAACGAGGCGTACGTGGCCGACGGCTACGGCAATCGCCGCGTCATCGTCTTCGACGCCGACACCGGGCAGTACAAGCGCCACTGGGGCGCCTACGGTAGGAAGCCCGACGATGTGGATCCGGGACCGTACGATCCGGACAAGCCGCTTCCGCAGGTCTTTCGCACGGTGCACTGCGCGCAGATCGCCGCCGACGGACTGGTGTACGTCTGCGACCGCGTGAACAACCGCATCCAGGTGTTCCACAAGGACGGCACGTTCGTGAAGGAGGCGCAGTTCGTCAAGCGCACTCTCGGAGATGGCGCGGTGTTCGATATCGCCTTCTCGAAGGACGCGCCCCAGCGCTATCTCTTCATCTCGGACGGCGCGAACCATCGCGTCTGGACGCTGCTGCGGGATCCGCTGCAGATCGTGAGCTACTTCGGGCGCGGCGGGCGCCAGCCCGGCGAGTTCTATTCGCCGCACAACGTGGCGCTCGACTCGACCGGCAACATCTACACGGTCGAGACCTACGAAGGGAAGCGGCTGCAGAAATTCGAGTACAAGGGCATCGGGGCGGTCACGGCCGCGACGAACTGAGACCGGGGCGGCGGCCGGAAAGAAGGGCATGAGGAATTCTTTCTTTCTTCCTGTTTGCTTCGCGGTTGGCCTGGCCGTCCGGCCCTGCCTGGCCCAGGACCCGACCGTCGTGGCTCCCAGGAACTACCATCTGGAGTTCGAGAACGACTACGTGCGGGTCGTACGGAATACGCTGAGACCGCACGACTCGCTGCCCGAGCATCAGCACCCGCTCTGGCCGACGGTGTACGTCTACCTCACCGATGCCGGGAGGACGCGGTTCGATCACATCACGCCCAGCTATACGATCGATCGGCGCCCCGTGCGGGCGGGGGGTGTGCGGTTCAACCACAATCCGCACGAGGAGACGCACACGATCGAATACTTCGGCGACGAGCCCTCCGAGTACCTGCGGATCGAGTTGAAGACGGTTCAGCCGAATCCCCAGCGCGACGTGCGACTGGAGCCCGAGGACCCCGGACCCTACGACGGCGTGCAGATCCGGATCAGCCGGCACGTCTGCGCCGCCGGCGCGGTGTGCGAGATGCCGGTGCTCCCGGCCGTGGTCGTGTCGCTCACCGAGCGCACGGCTGCGTGGTCCGAGCCGGGAGCCGTACCTCGGAAGCGCAACGGCGGCGCCGGTGCTCTCAATTACCTCTGGGTCGAGCTCAAGACGAAACCACGATGAGAGCGCGTCTGTTTGCGGCGATGCTGATTGTCGGCGCCCCCGCGCTCCTGGCGCAGCGCGCGGCGCCGCCTCCGCTCGCGGCGCCGGACTATCGTGCGCTCATCTCCCGCGCCGACCTGCAGTACGACCGGCCGGCGCCGCGCAGCGAGGAAGGGATGCCGCTCGGCAACGGCCGCATGGGCAGCCTCGTCTGGACCTCGCCGACGGCCCTGAAGTTCCAGATCAACCGCGTCGACGTGCAGCCGATGGACCGCGCGACCACGAGCTTCTTCGAGCGGAACAGCGACTACATGGGCGGCTGTGCGTTCGTCGACATCGAGCTCGGCGGCCCCGGCGCCGATCCACTGCCGGCCGACGGCACGCGGCAGCATCTCTCCGTGTACGACGGCCTGATGAGCCTGCAGGCGCCCGGCCTCTCGGCGCGGCTGCTGGCGTGGAACGCCCGCGACGTGATGGCCGTCGAAATCGACGATCAGCGCGACAGTCCGCAGCCGCTGCAGGTGAACCTGCGCATGCTCCGGTATCTGTCACAGGACTTCGGCGCCCAGCTGGAGAGGATGATTGCCGAGCACACCGTGACGGTGCGCACGCGCGAACACACGGCGGCCTCGACCCTGCGCATCGCGGGCGACCGCGTCCTGCTGATCCAGGAATTTCGCGAAGGGGCCCACGTGGCGAAGTCGGCCGTCGCCCTGGCGATGCTGGGCCGGACGGCCACCCCGCGCATCGCGAACGACACCGAGGTGCGGCTGGCCGCCCCGGCGGCGCGCGGCCGCGCCCTGGTCCTGATGGCGAGCGCGGCGACGCTGGATGCCGATACGGATGTGACGGCGGCGGCGCTGCGGGAGCTGGACGCGGCGGCCGCTCAGGGCTTTGCCGCCCTCGCGGCCGACAACGCGTCCTGGTGGCACGCATTCTGGGAGCGCGGCGCGCTCGACCTGCACAGCGCCGACGGCGCCGCCGAGTTCGCGGCCGACAACTATCACTACTTCTTGTACCTGATGGGCGCGACGTCCCGCGGCGCCTTCCCGCCGAAGTTCAACGGGATGCTGTGGAACACGGCCGGCGACTTCCGCACGTGGGGCGCCCAGCACTGGTTCGCCAACCTCAGCTGCTACTACGAGGCGCTGTTCGAGGCCAACCGGCTCGATCTGCTGGAGCCGGTGTTCGCGATGTACTCGGGGATGTACGACGCCGCCGCCACGGCGGCGCGGCAGCAGTGGGGCAGCGAGGGCATCTTCATTCCCGAGACCACGTGGTACGACGGTCTGGCGACGCTGCCGGACGACATCGCCGCCGAGATGCGCGACCTCTACCTGCTGCGCAAGCCGTGGAGCCAGCGGAGCGAGCGATTCAAGCAGTTCGCATCCACCAAGCACCCGCACTCGAGCCGCTGGAACTGGATTGGCGGCGGGCGGTGGGTGGAAGGACGCTGGGAGATCACCGAGCGGGGCTTCGGTCCGTTCGGCCCCGTGACCCACAATCTGGGCACGACCGCCAAGGTGGCCTACCTCTACTGGCGCCGGTACGAATACACACTGGACGCGGACTGGCTCCGCGACCGCGCCTACCCGATGCTGAAGGGCGCGGCGGAGCTCTACCATCGCTTTCCGAACCTGCAGAAAGAAGCTGACGGCAAGTACCACATTCATCACGTGAACAGCAACGAGAGCGTGATGGGCGCCAACGACACGGACGAAGATCTCTCGGCGATGCGGGGGGTGTTCGCCGCGGCGATTCGCGCGAGCGCGATTCTGGGCCAGGACGCTGAGCTGCGCGCCCAGTGGGAGGAGCTGCTCCAGAACGTCGCGCCGCTGCCCACGAGCGACGATCCGAACGCCACCAAGCCGGCAGACTACTCGGGCCCGCGGGTGTTCGTGAGGGGGCTGAAGCCGGTGGCGGCGGGGAACGGCTTCACGCCCGATGGCAACAGCCTGCCCGTCTGGTTCTTCGATCTCGTCAATCCTGGCGCCGATCCGGAGATGTGGAAGACCGCCAACGCCACGTTCGATCGCGTCTACCGGAACGGCATTGGTCCGGAGACGCAAGTAGGCGTGCTGTCGAAGATGGCCATTGCCGGCGCGATTCTCGGCCGCGTCGACGCCGCCCGGTTTCTCGTGCCGAACCAGATGCGCGGCCTGACCGCCGAGCGTCAGAGCGCGTACCGACGCGGTGCGGTGCTGGCCAACCGGATGGCCCTGCGCGAAGGCGCACAGGCGCTCGACGCCGAGCGGCTCGGGCGGGCCTCCGACGCGCTCCAGCTCGCGCTCCTCCAGAGTGGGCCAGCTCAGCCCGCCGGCGATCCTGTGATCCGCATCTTTATGGCCTGGCCGGCCGATTGGGACGCGCGATTCACGCTGCGGGCGCGCGGAGGCTTTGTCGTCACCGCCAGCCATGCCGCGGGGAGGACCGAGGCGGTGGAGCTCCGATCCGAGGCGGGCGCGCCCTGCCGGCTGCAGAACCCCTGGGGTGCGGGCCGCGTGACCGTGTACCGAAATGGATCTCGCTGGCGCCGGCTCGCAGGTCCGCTCCTCACGTTCGATACGGCCAGGGGAGACACGTTCCTCATAAAAGCCGATTGACAGGCTCAGCCGCACGGTGACAGGATCTCGCCAACCCCGACAGTTGCTCTCGCTGCGCGAGAGCGTTTCACCGGCTTCGTCCTGCGGCTACCCGCCCTGATTCTGCGGGAGAGATGGATTGTTCCATATGCCCTGTCCGGCGCGGCTCCTCAGATCGTTCGTCCTCGCGTTCGCTCTCGGATTCCTGATCCTGTGCGTACCGCGGCCGGCATCGGCCCAGGCGCCTGCCGGTGCCGCCTCCGTGCCGACCTGCACCATCGGAGAGTTCATTTCCGAACAGTGCCTCCACGAGTTCCACGAGTGGTTCAAGGCCGAGGTGGCCTGGCGCAAGTGGATCGAGACCAACCGGAACCGCGTGGCCCACGGCGTCTGGACCTCCGTCGCCGGCCGCAGGGAAAGGCCCGCGGTGCCGGGATGGCTGCCGGAGTACTGCCGCGGCACCTTCGAGGCCGACGTCACGAGCGATCGGATCTGCTCGCGCTACAACGCCTTGAAGGAGTACGACTGGGTGGCCGACAACAACCGCGCGGTGCTCGCGCAGCTGCGGATTCAGGCCGAGCGGCCGACGCACACGTCGTTCCTGCAGCGGGTGCACATCGACACGTTCTACACGGCCGCTCAGTTTCCTTCACCGCAGGTCTACGGCATCGTCGGCGTGCACGTCGGCCTCGTGCCTCTGGGCCGCTGCCAGGTGAACGTCATTCCCGGCACGATGGTGATGACCGTCCCCAATGGACGCCACCGGCAGCTCGACGTCGCCGTGAACCTCGGGGGTGGGAGCTGCAAGATCGGCTCGTTCACCTTCCCCGGCACGGCACAGCGCGGACAGCTGCACTTGAACCTCGCGCGGGTTCACATCATGGGACAGAACTCCGAGCAGGTCCTGCTCGGGGGCGCGGATTTGACGCTCGTCGGCTTCTCGCTGACGCTGAAGTAGCCCGCGGCCGGTCGTCTGCCGCTCGTCCGCCGGAAAACGACGAAGGCCGGCCGGGACTGCTCCCGGCCGGCCTTCACGTTCTCCCGCAACTTCTTACTTCTTACTTCTTACTTCTCACTTCTCACTTTTGGTGATCGTCACGAGCGCGATCTTGTTGATTTCGCTCTCGGCGAGTGCGAGGTTGCCGTCCTTGGTGACGCTGATGTTCTGCACGACGCCACCGCCGGACGGAATGTTCCAGGTCTGGAACCGCTCGGTCGCCGGCTCGAAGCGCACCAGCGTGTTCGGCGTCGAGCCCGATTCGCTGAACCAGACGTCGCTGCCGACGACCGCAATCGCAAAGGGCTTCGCTCCGGCGCCCCCCGGCGCCGCCCATTCCTTCACCGCGCCGGTTGCGGGATCGAAGCGGCCCAGATACCCGCGCGCGTAGTCCGTGTACCAGACCATGTCCGAGCCGTCGATTGCGACCCGGCGCGGCCGCGCCGCGGGATCCGGCAGCGTCCATTCTCGAATCGACAGCTTCGCCGGGTCCACGGCCGCGAGCTTGTTGGCGCCGAACTCGGCGAAGTAGGGCACCCCCTTTGAGCTCACGGCGATGCCCGCCGGCTGCGAGCCCGCCGTCGGAGAGTTGCGGAGCGTGAAATCGCCGCTGGCCGGGTTGAAGCGGCCGACCATGTTGCCGTCCTGCAGCGTGAACCAGACGTTGCCCTTCTGGTCCAGGGCCGGCACGTGCGGATCGCGCGCCGCGGCGTTGGGCATCGGATACTCGCTGACGCTTCCGGTCTTCGGATCGAGCTTGCCAATCTGCGCCGTCGACGCCGCCGTGAACCAGATGTTGCCGCTCGGGTCTTCGACCAGGCCGCTCGGGCCCGACTGCGGAGTCTTCAGCTTGTATTCCTTCACCTCGCCGGTCTTCGGATCCACGCGGCCGAGCACGTTGGCCGCCTCGCCCGTGTACCAGATCGACCCGTCGGAGGCGGCGAGCGGGTCGGTCGGGCGCGAGCCGGCCGTCGGCGCGTCCCATTCGGTGAACTCCGCCCTCACGTGCGACGCCATCGGGGCGAGCGGCGCGAAGGTGACGGTGTCCATTTTCTTGTCGGGAGGGAAGTTCGTCGCGAGGTACTCGACCAGTACCGGCACCTCGTCTTCGGTGACCGGGGCGCCGCGGTTGATCATCGTGTTGACCAGCCGCTCCCATCCGTCAGAGGGTTTGCCCGGGACCTTGGTGACGCGGTCGGGCATGTGGCAGGTCCGGCACTTGGTGCGGAGGATGTCCATGCCCGGCCCGTCCGGGAGATCCTGCGCCGCGGCGGTCGCGGCGCAGGCGAGAACGAATGCCGCGGCGAGCGGCAGCAGTGATCGCGTGATCATACGAGGAACGACAGCTTCTCTTCCGCGGTCGGGAACTGTCCTTGCCGAGCGGTGTCTTGAGGATCTCTTCCGCAGATGGTGTAGGTAGATGTCGCCGAACGAGTTGTGGGACTTGGTGTGCATGCCGCCCTTGATCCCGCCGCCGGCGACCAGCATCGCGAGGCCGTTGCACTTGTGCGGGTTCGCCTCGGCGTGCTCGTGGACGAAGACGCAGACGGTGTGATCGAGCAGGTTGCCGTCGCCTTCCGGCATGGCCTTCATGCCGCTCCAGCAGGTAGGCGAACTCCTCGACGTGCCAGCGGCAGATGTCGCGCATGATGCGCTGCTGCTGCGGCGAGCCGGCGTTGGTGTGGGTGTAGTCGTGATGCCGGTTGTCGGCGTGGCCGAGCCAGGGGAAGCGCGTCAGGCTCTGGCACTTGGTCAGCATGTAGGACGCGACGCGCGTCTGCCCGGAGGCGAAGGCGTGCATGCACCAGGTCCGACTGAATCTTCGCGATCCGCGGATAGTCGGTCAGGTCGGTGATGTCCTCCGGCTCCTTGATGTTCTTGCCGTAGTCGGGAGGCAGGCTGGCGATGGCGCGCTCGAGATCGCGCACCGAGGTCAGATGCTCGTCCAGCCGCTGGCGGTCTGCTGCGCCGAGCGCCGGCTTCGAGCTCCGTGACGTCGTCGCTCACCACGTCGAGCACGCTCTTCTTGCGGTTCGACCCAGCCCTCGTCTCTGACGCCGAACAGGCGGTCGAACAGGTTGTGCGGAATCATCTCGGGCGGCAGCGCGCGCTCGTAGCCCGCCCAGCTCATGTTGCGATGCACGTTCTCGCCGTGCGATTCCTGCGCCACGCCGATCTGCAGCGAACGGAAGCGCGACTTGGTGCCGATCTTGCGCCGCCAGGATCTGGTCGATCGACGGACCCGCCGCGCCGCGGCCCGTATAGGCGGTGCCGGTCATCAAGCCGCACAGCGCGCTGAAATGGCCGTTGCCCTGCCCGTCGAGCCGCGCCGCCACGTTGTCGATGCCGCTGATGACGTGGACATAGTCGCGCACTCGCTCGAGCGGCGCCAGGCAGGGCGTCAGCTCGTAGTCCGAGCCGGTCTCGCGCGGAATCCAGTAGCGCTCCGGAATGCCGTTGCCGTTGAACCAGAGCAGGAACGCGGCTTGTCGATCGCCGACTTGGCCGCCGCGCCGTTCGCCGTCGGCGGCGTAGGCGGTGCCGTTGGAGTTGAACATCGCCGCCAGCGGCGGAAGTCCGACCCGCACCACCGCGCCGGCCAGGCTGGTCAGCCCCTTGAGAAATTTGCGTCTGCTGAGCTGCATCGTTAGTCCCTCACCGATTCCCGGTATCGGACCGTCCGGTGACTCTGCGCTATGCTGGTCCATATTATCCCAGCTCTCAAGAATTCCGGGGACCGCACCAGTGCGATCAGCAGATCTTTGAAGTGGAATCCGGAATCCCGAAACTGCGAAAAGCTGCTCGATCGTTCCTCGTCCGCTGCCGTCTCCAGCCGGCCATAGGCGTACCGGAACATCTGCCGCACGATGCATTTCTGGCACACCGGGCTGTCGGCCAGAATGCGCCCCAGCTGCTTGGCGTCGGAGAACTGCGAGTTCGGCAGCCCGGCGATCTCGCCCTGGGTGTCGATGTCGAGCTCGATCTCTTCGCGGCTTGCTGCGGCCGCGTCTTCGGCCGTGGCGATGGCCCGGCATCAGGATCGTCTCCTTCTCGCGCCAGCGCGCCGATGGCGTCGAAGTTCTCGAGACCGAAGCCGATCGGGTCCATCAGACGATGGCACGACGCGCAGGTCGGATTCTCGACGTGCGCGATCATCAGCTGGCGCCGCGTCCGCGCGTTGTCGGGGCTCGTCGGCTCCGGCAGCGTCGTGTTCACGCCCGGCGGCGGCGGCGGCACGTGCTGGCAGAGCAGCTGCTCGCGGATGAAGATGCCGCGCGCCGGTGGGCGAGGTCTCGGTCGGCCCGGCCGTCGAGGCCAGGAACGACGCCTGCCCGAGCATGCCGGCGCGATGGGCGCTCGCCGGGAAACTGCACCATCTCGAACTGCCCCGCGGGCGCGGGCACGCTTGTACAGCGTCGCCAGGTCGGAGCTCACGAAGCTGTAGTCGGCCGTAAACGCCTCCATGAAGTTCGGTCGTTCCCACACCAGATGCTGCAGCAGACGCCGCGTTTCTTCCGCCATCGCAGCCGCCAGCTCGGGCGTGAACTCGGGAACTGCCGCCGCTCCTTCACCGCATTGATCACGCGGTCGAAGCCGCAGCCACTCGTCGAAGAACTCGTCGAGCGCCTGCCGGGCGCGCGGGTCGTCGAGCATGCGCCGCGCGGCCTTCACGCGTGCCCTCGGCGGTGCGCAGCTCGCCTTTCGCCGCCGCGTCGAACAGCGGCCGGATCGGGCATCGTGTTCCACAGCATGATAGGAGAGCCGGCTCGCGACGTCGTAGTCGGCGAGCGTGCCGTCCGGCGCCGCCTTCGACGTGGAACAGGAAGTTGGGCGACTGCAGCATCGCTTCGACGACGACGCGCGCGCCTTCGAGGAACTTGCCGGTCGCCTTGGCCTGCGCGCTGAACGAGCGCGCTGTAGCGCTGCAACTCGTCGTCCGACAGCGGCCGCCGGAAGGCCCGCAGCCCGAACTCGCGCACAAACTGCGTCGCGGCACTTCGCGTCGGCGGCCGATGACGGCTTGCAGGGAATCAGCCCGTTGACGTCGCCGATGCGGAAGGCGTTCAGCGCCAGCTTCTCGGCCGCCGTGCTGTAGGTTTCGACCAGCAGCGGCGGCATGCCCTGGGCGCGTCAACTGGTTCTTGAAGCCGTCGACGTAGTCTTCGGGCGGAAAGCGTTGCGCCGGCTGGCTGAAGTCGCCGAGCAGATCGCGCACCGTGTTGTTGTACTGGCTGTGCGTCAGGCGGCGCACCAGTTCGCTTCGGCTCCGGCCTCGGAGACATCGCCCAGGCTCTTGCGGACGGCGGCGAGCTGCTCGTCGGACGTCGACGCCAGATACTGCGACCCACTGCGTCAGCAGCTTCTCCTCGTCCGAGCCCGGCTTGATCCGCTCGCCGCCGGTGTGCGGAATGCGCTTGGTCGGCTTGTTGAGCAGCAGCGAGTTCGCCCAGTCCGGCGCGGTCCACCAGGGGCGTCAGCGACAGGCCGAAAGTCTTCGATCTGGCCCTGGGTGGCGTCCTTTTCCGGGAAGTGGAGCCGCGTGGCCGAGGCGACGCCGTCGCTGCGCGTGGCAGCCGCGGCAGCGCGCCTCCTGCAGCACCGGATAGAGCTTGGTCGCGAAGAAGGCGGGATCGGGCGTGCCGGCCGGCGCCGCCGGCGCGCCGCCCTGGGCGTAGATCCCGGACGAGATCGCGACCAGACCGATCAACGCGAGGAACAATCCTGCGATACGGAGGTTCATTCCGACGGCTCCTCTTTCGCCCCCTGCAGCGGAGCGCCGCGCGGGGTCATGCGTCGTGGCCCACGACACGAAGTCTTGCGGGTTGGACTTTCGAAACGCATCCACCGCCTGCGGGGTGACCTTGGTCTCGGTGATGTAGAGCGCTTTCAGGTTCGGCAGCTTGGCGCAGCGTCTGCAGCCCCTTGTCGCCGATGGAGGTGAGGGTCAGGTCGAGATTGGTCAGCGTCGGGATCTCGGCGAGCATCGCGGCGGCGTTGTCGTCGAGCGCTTCGCAGTTCCAGAGGCTCAGCCGGTCCAGCGGGAGCGCGGCCAGCGCCTTCAGCCCGGCCGGGGTGAGGCGCGCGCCGCTGAGTCGAACCGGCGCAGCTTCGTCAGCTTGGCCAGCTTCGCGACGCCGAGGTCGGTGATCTGCAGTCCGCCGGTCACCTGCAGTTGCCCCCGCCCGGAGCCGCCGGCTTGCCGCCGCGCCCGAGGTTCAGCCCAACGCCGAGGTCCAGCTCCTCGAGCCCCGAGAGCAGCGAGATCGTCTCGAGATCGAGGTCGGTGACCGCGGCGTCCAGCAGGCGCCGGCGTTGCGCCGCTGGATCCCGTCGAGGCTCAGCTTCTTCAGCTTCGGCAGCAGCTTGAGGAAGTTCAGGTTGATGCCGGTGATCATGTCGCCGCCGAGGTACAGCTCCTCGAGCTCGGTCAGCGCCGGCAGGTTTTCGAGCCCGACGTCGCTCGAGCATCGTGTGGCTGAGGTCGAGCGACCGCAGGCCGGTCATCTGCGCGATGGCCGGCATGCCGACGTCGGTGACGTCGATGCCGCGCACGTTCAGCTTGCGGAGCGTCGGGATGTTCTTCACGTAGTTCATCGACGCGTCGGTGAGCGCCTCGGCCGTCTCGAGGGTCAGCTCTTCGAGCTGGCGCAGCTGCTCGAGCTCCTTGATGCCTTTGTCGGTGACGCAGCGTGAACGAGAGGTCGAGCCGCTTGAGCGTGTTGATCTCGCGCCACGTAGGCGAGGTCTTCGTCGGTCGCCCAGGTGCGCGCCAGCGAAACCTCGGAGATGGCTGCCGTCGCGGTCGCGCACGACGAACCCGCCGCGCGCTTCGATGCGCTGCGACGGCCTCGCCGTAGCTGTTGGCGCCCGCCGCCGGCGTCTTGGTCTGCGCGCCCGCCGCGGGGGCCAGCGCGAACACCGCCGCGGAGAACCCAAGGAGGAAGGTCTTTGTCATCGTCATCGGGTTACGTCCTCCGCCGCGTGCGCGTCGAGTCCAGGCTCCAGTTGATCTCGCAGTTCGGGTGCGCCTTGACGAGCGCCTGATGCGCCTGCTCGGTCAGCTGCGTGTGATAGAGGTCCGCATAGTGGAGGTTCGTCTGCGCCGTGAGCCAGCCGAGCGATTTGTCGGAGATGTCGGTGCGGTCCAGCTTCAGCTCGGTCAGCGAGGTCAGTCCGGCGAGCTTCGCGAACCCATCGTCGCTCACCGTGGTGTAGTTGAGGTTGAGGGCCTCGAGCCTCGGCAGCTTGGCGACGAACTCCATGCCCTTGTCGGTCACGGTGGTCTGCTCCAGCCCCAGCCGCTTGAGCTGAGGCAGGGTGACCAGCACCTGGAGACCCGGCTCGGCGAAGCGCGCGAAGCTCAGGTCGAGATCGACGAGGTTCGTGAGCCCGGCGAGGCTCTGCAGCCCTTTTTCGGTGATGTCGACCGACGAGAGGTCCAGGCGCTGCAGGTTCCTCAGCCGCGCGACCTCGGCCATGCCGGCGTCGGTGATGTTGGTGTAGCGGAGCGAGAGATCCTCGAGACCGTAGATCTTCGCGATCTGATCCAGCCCGTTGTTGCCGAGGGGCGCGTTGTCGAGGTTGAGCGACCGCAGGTTGGTGAGCGGGGCGAGCGCCGCCAGCCCCGGGCCCTCGACCAGCGTGCCCTTGAGGCGCAGCGACCGCAGGTTCTTGAGCGGCGACAGGCTGCTGAGCGCGTCGTCGCCGAGGAGCGTGTCGCCGAGATCCAGATCGCGCAGGGACGTGATTGTCGAGAGATGCGCGAGGCCGACCGAGCTGACTTCCGTGCTGCGGAGGTTCAGGTCGGCCAGCTGCGGCAGCTTGGCGAGAATCGCGAGCTCCGCGTCGGTGATCGACGTGGCCTGGAGCGAGACGGTGGTGACGTGTCCACCCGTCATCTGCACCTTGCCGCCGATCGACTGCAGCCAGTCGGCGATCGCCTGCTCGCCGTGATTCGCGACGTCGGCCGCCTGCTTGGTTCGCGTCGGCGCCTCGCCGCCGGATTCCTGCAGGAGCACGTCGAGCTTGGGGAGACTCGCCGTGAGCTCGCGCACGCCGGCGCCGGTGACGCGGCTGTACCGCAGATCCACCGAGCGCAGGTTCTTCAGCGCGGCCAGTTTGGCCAGCCCGGCGTTCGACACCTTCGTGCGGTAGAGGCTGAGCTCCTGCAGTTCGGGCATGTGCTCGAGGACGTCGAGGCCGGCGTCGGTGACGTTGGCGCCCTGCAGGCTGAGCTTGCGGAGGCCGGTCAGGGCGGCGAGCGCCTGGAGACCCGTGTCGCTGATGTTGTCGTCGGCCAGGTCCAGCTCGACCAGGTTCGTCAGGCCCGCGAGGTTCTTCAGGCCTTCATCCGTGATCGACGTTCCGCGCACGTAGAGCTCGGTCAGTGTCTTCATCGCCTTCAGGCTGCCCATCCCGTCATCGCCGAACGCGACGACGTAGTTCATGTCGAGATGGGTGAGCGGGAACTGGGAGAGATCGACGCCGGGCACGCGCGTCTGGCGCAGGCGGATCTCCTTGAGGTTCTTGAGAGGCGCCAGCTGTTTCAGCGCGGAGTCGTTCATCGGAATGTACGTCTGCACCGGGCGGCTGAGCACCAGCTTTTCGAGCTCTGTCGAGGCGGCGAAGAGTCCGATGGTATCGGCCAGGCGCGGGGCCGGCTGGTCGTACCACAGGCGGCCGTTGATGTAGAGCTCTTTCAAATGGGGAAGCGCCGGCAGGTGTCGCAGTTCGTCCTGCAGCGAGGCGGCCCACATGGTGATGCCGGTGAAATTCAGGGTGTGGATGCGGAAGTCGGTGGTCGGAAGGTCGGCGAGGTCGTAGATCGCCTTGCGCTGTCCTTCGAGGACGACGCTGCCGCCCATGCGGACCATCCACTCGGCCACGATGCGATCCGGGGACGCTTGGGGTGTCTGACCAACTGCTGCGGGTTGCTGTGCAAAGAGGGGCGAGCGACCGCCCATTACCAGGCCTATCGCGAGCACGACGGGCATCCACCAGCGGGGTTTCCGGGAAAACGCGGCCTGGTCAAGCATGCAGAACTCCGTTTTTTAGGAAGTACGATTCTACGCCAAAGTCCTCAAAAAAAGCCACTTATCATTGGATATCCAATAGCGATTTACGTTTTTCGTAAGTTCCGGGGTCAGACCCCAACTTCATCCGGGGTCAGGCCCCACCTCCATCTCTTTGCGTACCTACGGGAAGCCCGGCGCAGAAATTTACGCGGCACGTAAATCTTGGGGTCAGACCCTGGCACAAATCGCGGAAGATAAGGCCCATGTCCAAGACACGATCCGCGCTGCTTCCGGGACTGGTGCTCGCCGCCGTGGCGAGCGTGGCTTTCGCTCGCGCCGCCGCGGTGGAACCCGCGCGCACCGTCAACCCCGATGCGCAGTGGTTTCCCGACGCGGGCTTCGGCCTGTTCCTCCACTGGGACCCCTCGTCCGTCAAGGGCGTGAACATCGGCTGGTCGGTGATTCCGGGCCGTGCCATCGCCGCCCATAAGGCGAAGTTCACCTCCGAAGAAGTGGCTCGCATTGTTCGCGAGGAGGACTTCAACCTCGAAGGACGCAAATGGCCGCTCACGCCCAACCAGTACTGGGCGCTCGCAAAGGACTTCCAGCCCGCGCAGTTCGACCCCGACAAGTGGCTGAAGGCGGCGAAGGCCGCCGGCTTCGAGTACGCCGTCCTCACGACGAAGCACCACAACGGCTTCGCCCTGTGGCCCAGCCAGTTACGGCGACTTCAATACGTCCACCTACATGGGCGGCCGCGATCTCGTGAAGGAGTTCGTCGAAGCCTGCCGCCGCAACAACCTGAAGGTCGGCCTCTACTTCTCGGGACCCGACTGGCACTTCGATCGGGACTACTGGAACTTCCTCTATCACGGCGACGAGCATCCGGAGCTGCCGGCGCTCGACGCGGACCTCAAGCCGCGGACGACGACGCACACCGCCGCCGAACGCGCGGCGCACGAGCGTGCCTATGCCGACATGGTGAAGGGGCAGATCGAGGAGCTGCTCACCAATTACGGAAAGATCGACGTCATCTGGTTCGACGGAAAGCCGAACGTGCCGGATCCGGAGCAGCTGGTCACGGCCGATCATATTCGGCAGCTTCAGCCCGGCATCGTCATCAATCCGCGCCTGCACGGGCACGGCGACTACATCACGTACGAACGGACGCTCCCGGTGAACGAGAAAGCGACCCAGTGGGCCGAGTTCTGCAACACCTGGACGAGCAACTGGTCGTACGTGCCCCAGCCGTTCCGCGCCAACGGCTTCGTGCTGGGGCAGCTGGTGCAGAGCCGCGCGCTCGGCATCAACTACCTGCTCGGCATCGGACCGATGGCCACCGGCGATCTCGAGCCCGACGCCTACACCAACATGGCGGCCGTCGCCGGCTGGATGAACGTCAATGCGGCCGCCGTCAAGCGGGCGCGGCCGCTGCCCGGCTCCGAGCACGCGTCGGTCCCGGCGACCGCCGATCGGCACCACGCGCTACCTGTTCGCGCTCCCGCAGTTCAAGGACAACAGCCCGTACAAGAAGGATCTGCTGCCGCCGGTCGACACCACGTTGACGCTGCGCGGCGTGAGCAAGCCCGCCGCCGTGACGCTGCTCGCCGACGGCGCTCCGCTCGCGCACACCTTTTCCGGCGGTGTGCTCTCGATTGGGCTGCCCGCGTCGCGCCGCACCAGGCTACCCGACGTCGTCCGCGTCGATCTGGCGGCAGGGCCGTCCCGCGGACGCTTCACCAGCCTGTTCGATGGACGCACGTTGAACGGATGGAGCGGCAACCCAGGATTCTGGTCGGTAGTGGACGGCGCGATTCACGGCACGACCGAAAAGACACCCGGCGAGCTCATCCTGACCGACGGCGAGTACGGCAGCTTCAGATTGATGGTGAAGTCGAGGCTCGTGAGCGAGAGCAACCACCTGGGCGTCTGCTTCTGGGGTGATCGACGGCCGGACTGGCGCTACGGAGACTGCATCCTGGTGATCCCGCCGAACAACGGCATGTGGGACTACCACCAGGGAAAGGGGAGCCCCGTGCGGGCGAACCTGCCGCACGAGATGTTCGATCCGCACGTGTGGCACGAAACCGAGATCCTCGCGAATCTTCCCGCCGGCACCATCCGCGTGGCCGTCAACGGCGTGGAGGTGACGCGCTATCGCGATCAGGAGCCTTCGCGGCTGAAGCGCGGGCCCATCGGGCTGCAGATTCACTCCGGCGCCTCGACCGTGGAGTATAAGGACGTCCGCGTGGAGGTCGATCCGCAGGACGATCGGTTGATCACGGTGAAGTAGCGGCTTTTGGGGCGCGCGCGGGACGCCCCGCGACCTCACGCGCCCGACACGCATCCCCGACGCGCGCACGGCTCCGCCGCGGGCGAGCGCCTCGGATAAGATGGAGCCACAGGAGAACACCTTGCGACTCGAGACATGCACGCGCGTGCTCGCCTGCGCAGCCGC
Source organism: Vicinamibacterales bacterium (assembly GCA_963738315.1). Classification (GTDB taxonomy): domain Bacteria; phylum Acidobacteriota; class Vicinamibacteria; order Vicinamibacterales; family JAMQPK01; genus JAMQPK01. Next base: position 421,902 of record CAVTVT010000003.1, read on the forward strand.
GCTCGCGCTGGGCTTTTCCACCCTCCGCGGCGCACCGGAGCCACCGTCTGCGCCCTACGGCACGTGGAGCGAATTCGCCGGCAGCGCCGATTCGATGCAGTACCTCGTCGCTGAAGCAAATCAACAAGACCAGCGTAGCCAGCTCCAGCTCGCGTTCTTCTACCCGGCGCCGGGCCACGGCGGACGGTTCGCCTTCGGCCCGCTGGTCGTCGACGACGTGATGTACGTCGTCGGGAAAGACGCGACGATCGCCGCCATCGACGCGGGCACCGGGAAGGAGATCTGGTCGCACGCGATCGAGGGGGCGCCCACCAACCGCGGGTTCAACTACTGGGAGAGCAGGGACCGCCGCGACCGCCGCCTGATCTTCTCGGCGAGCAGCTAGCTGCAGGAGGTCGACGCGCGACCGGCGCCGCCATCACGACCTTCGGCAACAAGGGGCGCGTGAACCTGCGCGAAGGGCTCGGCGCGCCGGGCCCGGTCACGCGGGGCGTCCAGTCGGATCGGCCGGCCACGTCTTCGAGAACCTGATCATTCTCGGAGCGGCCGCCGGGCGAGGGCTACGATGTCGCCGCCGGGCGACCTGCGCGCCTACGACGTGCTGACCGGCAAGCTCGTCTGGACGTTCCATACCGTTCCGCGGCCGGGCGAGTTCGGCTACGACACCTGGCCCAAGGATGCCTGGAAGTACATCGGCGGCGTCAACACCTGGGGCGAGATCTGACGATCGATACCGAAGCGCGGGCATCGGCTACTTCCCGCTCGGCTCGCCGACCTACGATTTCTACGGCGCGCGACCGCATCGGCGCGAACCTCTTCGGCGACCTCCTCGTCGCGCTCGACGCTGCGCACCGGAAAGCGGCTCTGGCACTATCCAGCTCGTGCACCACGACCTGTGGGACTACGATCCGATGACGCGGCCCGAAGCTGCTCACCGTCCAGCACGACGGCAAGCCCGTGGACATCGTCGCGCAGGCGACCAAGTTCGGGATGGCTGTACGTGTTCGACCGCGTGACCGGGCGAGCCGATCTGGCCGATCGAGGAGCGGCCGGTTCCGCAAGAGCGACGTGCCGGGCGAGCAGGCGTGGCCGACGCAGCCGTTTCCCACCGAGTCCGCCGCCGTTCTCGCGGCTGAAGTTCACCGAAGGACAGATCAATCCCTACCTCGAGCCGGAGGAGCGCGCGCGGATTCTGGAGCTGATGCGCGAGGCGCGCAACGAGGGCGTGTTCACGCCTCTGAGCTTCACCTCCGAGCAGATCTCCGTGCCGGGCGAGCTCGGCGGCGCCAACTGGGGAGCCGCCGCGGGCGATCCGGAGACAGGCCTGCTCTACGTGCGCGGGGCCGACCAGCCCGCGTATCACGCCAGGCTGACCGAGCAGAAGCTGCCGGATGGCCGCGTGCGGTACAGCGGCAGGCTCGGGTCGATGTTCTTCGCGGACAACGGCCTGCCGGCGATCAGCCCTCCGTGGGCGCAGCTCACCGCGTACGATCTGAACACCGGCACGATCAAATGGCAGACGCCGCTCGGCGCGGTCCCGGCGCTGGCGGCGAAGGGCATCACCGGCACGGGCAACAACTTCCGCGTGCACCGCAACGCTCCGGTCGTCACCGCCGGGGGGCTGATCTTCATCGCGACCTTCGCCGACCGGACCGTTCGAGCCTTCGACAAGGACACCGGCACGGTGCTCTGGGAAAAGCCGATGCGGGCGAACTTCGCCGGCATTCCAGCGGTGTACGAGGTCCGCGGCAGACAATACGTCGCGTTCTTCGGCGGCTCGGGCGAGAAACCGGCCGACGGCAACATCGCCTGGGAAGCCGCCGATCCCGACACGCAGGGCTACTACGTCTTCACGCTGCCCGACGGCCCGGCTGCGCAGGGGCGATAGACATGGACCGCCGGAGCTTCCTGTCGTTGCCGCTCGCCGCGTACGTCCTCCGCACGGGATCGCGCCAGCCGCTGCTCGCGAAGCAGGCGGAGCGGCAGGGCGCCGTGCCGCGCTTCCGGCCCGAGAGCGAACGCGCCCGCGTGCTGCGCGCTGCGGACCGCTACCTCGCCGAGCCTCCGATCACGATCACGGCCGCCCGCAGCCCGCGCAGCGCGGGCGGCCCGCACGATTACTTTTCCGAGGGAGATTACTGGTGGCCCGATCCGGCCAACCCTGATGGTCCGTACGTCCAGCGCGACGGGATGAGCAACCCCGGCAATTTCAACGCGCACAGGGACGCGCTGATCCGGTTGAGCCTGCAGGTGCCGGCCCTCGTGGCGGCGTGGATCCTCACGCAGGATCGGCGCTATGCCGCGCACGCCGCCGCCCACCTGCGGGCATGGTTCATCGCCCCCGAGACGATGATGAATCCCAGTCTGCTCTATGCGCAGGCGATTCACGGGCGAATGACCGGTCGCGGGATCGGCATCATCGATACGCTCCATCTGGTCGAAGTCGTTCGCGCGATCGGCAGGCTCGAAGCCTCGCACGCGCTCACGGCCGCGGAGCTGCGGCGCATACGCGACTGGTTTTCGCGCTACGTGACCTGGATGACGACCCACCAGTACGGCATCGCGGAGCGGGACGCGAAGAACAATCACGGCACCTGCTGGGTCGTCCAGGTGGCGGAGTTCGCCCGATTCACCGGCGCCTCCGATCTCACGTCGTTCTGCCGGGAGCGCTACAAGACCGTGCTGCTGCCCAATCAGATGGGGACCGACGGCAGCTTTCCGCTCGAGCTGGCCCGCACGAAGCCGTACGGCTACTCGCTCTTCAACCTCGACGCGATGGCGATGGTGTGTCAGATCCTGTCGGTGAAGGGCGACCTCTGGGCCTTCGAACTGCCCGACGGCCGCGGCATGCGCCGCGGGATGTCGTTCATGTATCCGTACATCAAGGACAAGAGCCGGTGGCCGGACAAGCCGGACGTGATGTACTTCGACGGCTGGCCCGTGCGGCAGCCGAGCCTGTTCTTTGCGGCTCTGGCGCTGGACGTGCCGTCGTACCTCGAGCTGTGGCGCACGCTGGACGCCGATCCGACCACACCGGAGATCATCCGCAACTTCTTCATCCGGCAGCCGGTGCTCTGGGTCAGCTGAAGGAGGGCAGCGAGGCTTCGAGCAGGGCCTTGCGAAGCGCGTCGGGCATGATCGGTTTGGCCACGTAGCCGTCCATCCCCGCCTCTTCGCAGCGCTCGCGGTCGCCCGGCATGGCGTGGGCCGTCATCGCGATGATCGGCACGTGCCCGCCCCCGCGCGCTTCGTGCGCGCGGATCGCGCCGGTCGCGTCGAAGCCGCTCATGCCCGGCATCTGCACGTCCATGAGGATCACGTCGAAGCGTTCGGTGGTGGCTGCCGCCACCGCCGCGTCGCCGTTGTCCACCACCTTCACCCGGTGGCCTTCCAGCTCCAGCATGGCCACCGCCACGCGCTGGTTGATCCGGTTGTCCTCGGCCAGCAGCACGCGCAGCGGTGTCGCTGCGGGGCGCGAGCGGCGCCGATGAGGGCTGCGGCGGCTCCTGTGCGACGCTCGATGCGGGAATCGTGAAGTGGAACGTGCTGCCCACGCCGGGCGTGCTTTCGAGCCAGAGCCGGCCGCCCATCGCGCTCGACGAGACGCTGCGAGATGCTGAGTCCCAGCCCCGTGCCGCCGTACTTTCGGGTCGTCGATGCCGTCGGCCTGCCTGAACGGCTCGAAGATGTGCTTCTGCTGCTCGGCGGGATGCCGACGCCGGTATCCTGCACCTCGAAGTGCAGCATCTCGGGCTCGTCGGCCCGGCGCGGCCCGTTCGGCGAGACTCGCAGCGTGATGCCGCCCGCATGCGTGAACTTGATGGCGTTCCCCAGCAGGTTGTTGAGCACCTGCGCCAGCCGGTGCGAATCGCCGACGAGCGCCGCCGGCACCTCGGGCGCCATGTCGACGTGGAGCGCGAGGCCCTTCTGTCCGGCCTGCAGCTGCAGCAGGTTCTCGCAGCGGTCTGGACGACCTGACGTAGATCGGAACGCCCGGTGCTCGACGACGAGCTGATCCGGCCTCGATCTTGGAGAAGTCGAGGATGTCGTTGATCACCGTGAGCAGCAGATCGCGCCGAGCTGTGCGGCGATCTCGAGATACTCGCGCTGCTCGGGCTGGAGCTCGGTGCCGAGCACCAGCTCGGTCATGCCCAGCACGCCGTTCATCGGCGTCCGGATCTCGTGGCTCATGTTGGCCAGAAACGCGCTCTTCGCCCTCCCCGCGACCTCGGCCGCCTCCTTCGCGTGCTGCAGCTCCTCGGTGCGCTCGTCCACCAGGCGCGCGAGCTGCTGTTCGCGCGCCGTGAGGCTCCGGACGCGCACGCGATAGAGGCCGCCCATCACGAGGCCGGCCGCGCAGAGGGCGAATCCGTAGAACCAGCCGCTCTGGTAGAAGTGGGGCGCGAGGTAGATCGCGTAGCTCGCGCCCGTGTCGTTCCAGACTCCGTCGTTGTTGGCCGCCTTCACCTGGAAGGTGTACTGCCCGGGAGGAATGTTGCTGTAGAAGGCGCTCCGGCGATCGCCGGCGTCGATCCAGTCCTCGTCGTACCCCTCGAGGCGGTACTCTGAACCGCACTTTCTCGGGCGCGAGAAAGCTCAGCCCGGCATAGTGGAATACCAGATCGCCGCGCCCGGGCGCCGCCTCGGCCGGCCGGGTCACCTGGAAGGCGCGCTGGTCGATGGACACCGATTCGATATGGACGGGCGGCGGCAGCGTGTTCCGCGTCACGCGCTTCGGGTCCACGACGTCGATCCCGACCACCATCGGGAACCAGACCCGGCCGTCGGCCGACTTGTAGACCCCCGGAAAGTGGGCGGCGGTGCCGGTGGTGTTGCTCAGTCCGTGCTCGACGCCGTAGATCTCGGATTTCAGCGTCCGGGCGCGGCCGTCGGCGACCGCGTTCAGCTCGTCCTTGCGGACGCTGAAGACCCCCTTGCTGCACTTCATCCACATGTTGCCGGCGTCATCTTCGGCCAGCCCATAGATGTAGTTTTCGTAGAGTCCCTGGCCCACGGTGACGCTCGCGAAGCGGCCGGCCTTGAAGCGGCTCAGCCCCTGGCGCGTCGCAATCCAGAGCACGTCGTCGGAGTCGATGTAGAGCGCCTGGATGTTGTCGCTCAGCAGCCCGTCGCGCTCCGTGTAGATCGTGAAGCGTCCGTCCGCGAGCTGCGCCAGGCCGCCGCCGCGCGTCCCGATCCAGAGCCGCCCCCGACGATCCTGCTGCAGCCCGCGCACCGCGTCGTGCGGCAGCCCGTTGGCGCTGTTGTAGAGGGTGAAGCGCCCGTGGCGGTACTTCAGCAGCCCCTCGAAATTGGTGCCCGCCCAGACGGTGTCGTCGCGGTCGATGAAGAGATTCCGGACGAACAGGTTGGGGACGAGGTCTGTCTTGATCGTGGCGAACCGTGTGTCGCAGCGGCCGCCCGCGCAGCGCGGAGGCGTCGTCGACCGGAAGAGGCCCGCCTCGCCTCCCACCCACAGGCGGCCTTCGCGATCTTCGGCCAGCGTGGAGATCAGCTTCTCGCCGCCGAGCCCGTGCTCGCCTCCGACCCTCGTGATGTGGCCGCGCGTCAGCGCGTTCAGGCCTCTGTAGGTGCCCATCCAGATCGTGCCGGATCGATCCTCGAGCACGGCGGCGACGTACGGATCCGCGAGCCCGTCCTTGGTCGTGAAGCTCCGGAAGCTGCCCTGCCATGCATGGGCAAGCCCCGAATTCCTGGAACCGAGCCAGAAGCTGCCCTCGCGATCCCTGCAGAAGGAGAGCAGCTCGGGCGAGGCCCACGAGTCGCCGAAGTTGTACGTGATGAACGCGCCGTCGTGGTAGCTGGCGAGCCCGTACGCGGTCCCGATCCAGAGCGCGCCGTCGGCGCCCGGCGCGATGAAGCGGATGCGATTGGACGGAAGGCCATCGTCTATCGTGAAGCGCGACCAGCGTCCGTCACGCAGCAGGTAGAGACCGTCGGTCGAGCCAACCCACAGCGACCGCGTTCTGGCATCGGGGTAGAAATACACGACGTCGGCGGTCGCCGCCGGCCCTCCGGATTCGACCCCGGCCACGTGGAAGCGGCCGTTCTCGAAGGTTGCGACGCCGCCGCGCAGGCCGCCGATCCACAGGCGCCCGTCAGCGTCGAGCTCCAGCGCGCGAATCGACGGGAAGGGAAGCCCCTCGCGCGCCGTGTAGTTGGTGAATCGTCCGTTCTGGAACCGGCTGAGTCCCGCGTCGGTGGCGATCCAGACGCTGTCTCCCACCGGTTGGATGGCCGTGACGAAATCGTTGATCAGTCCCTCTGCGGACCCGTACGACGTGAAACGGCCGTCCTGGTACCGGCTCACTCCGCCGCCATACGTCCCGATCCACAGGCTGCCGTCGTCGGCTTCGGCGAGCGCCCAGACCTCGTTCTCCCTGAGCTGGCCGGGAGTGCTGTCGTCGAAGGTCGTGAAGCGCACGCCGTCGAACCTGGACACGCCCCCCTTGCTGCCGATCCACAGATAGCCGTCGCGCGTCTGGAGGATGGCGAGCACCGAGTTCTGCGGCAGCCCCTGCGGCTGGCGGAACACTTCGACTGCCGGCCACGAGTAGGTGGTGTTCCGCTGCTGCGAGGCCGCCTCCGCCGCCATGGCGAGGACGCCGGCGAACAGCGCGAGCCGCAGGACGAGCCTCGCCGGGCGTGCAGATATGGTCAGCATCTGGCCGTGGACGTCCGGCCGCCGGGAGTTCCGGCGGCCGGGCGGTTCCACGGCAGCAAACGACGAGCCAGGACTAAGTGGGAAAAAGCCGGAAAAACCGCTTGGTGCGGCGTGCGCGAGCGCACACTGCGCGCAGGAATGAGCGATTAGGGCTCGATTACTTCATAGAAGTCGCGGACGCGGCTCTCGAGCATCGGCACGACTTTGCCGAGGATGTTCTCCTTGAACGCATCGGTCGACATGTGGGCTTCGTACCCGCCTTTGTCCACGTACTGCTCGTACAGCAGCAGCTTGCGCGGGTTCCCGACCGACTGGTTGACCGTGTAGAGCTTGCATCCCGGCTCCGCGCGCGAGATCGGGATCATCTTTCTGAGGATGCCGAGCACCTCCTGCTCCTTGCCTTCCTTGACGGTGTACTCCGCGGCTACTACATACATCTGTCGTTATCTCCTCTCTATGCGGTTGCGTAGGACGCCGATGCCTTCGATCTCGAGCTCGACCACATCCCCCGGCTTGAGCCAGCGGTCGAGCTCGAGTCCGGAGCCGCCGGCCGTCGTTCCCGATCCCCAGAGCTCGCCCGGGTGGATGGTTTCGTTCTGCGAGACGTGCGCGATGAGATCGGCGAACGAGAACTGCCGGCCGCCCGTGGTCGAGTCGGTCCAGACCTCGCCGTTGATGCGCGCGATCATGCGCAGGTTCGAGACGTCGAGCTCGTCCGCGGTGACGAGGTACGGACCCACCGCGTTGCCGGTGTCGAAGTCTTTCCCCTTACTGGGACCCATGCCGAGCGGCCCTTCTTTCATCTGCTGATCGCGCGCGCTGTAGTCGTTCCAGATGGTGTAGCCCGCAATGTACCGGGGCGCGTCGGTCTTGGAGATGTTCTTCCCGCGGCGGCCGATCACCATCCCGAGCTCGAGCTCGAAGTCGAACTTCTCGCAGTAGGCCGGCCACTCGACCACGGCATCGGGGCCGACCACGGTATCGGGATCCCCTTTGTAGTAGGCGGGCACTTCATACCAGACCGCGGGAATCTGCGGACGGCCGAGCGCCTTCCCGGCCGTCAGCATGTGTCCTTCGAAGGTGAGGAAGTCGCGGATCACGCGCGGACGGGCGACCGGCGCGAGCAGCCGCACCTCGTCCGGCGTGTACTGCGTGCGCGCACCATACGCCTCGTCCACGGCCGCCGCGGTGCTCACGGCCGCCTCCGCCGCCCGCCGGCCGAGGTCGCCGAGCTCGAGCAGCGCGACCATGTCGGGTGGAAACAGCAGCCCGGCAATCCGCTCCGCGTCGCACCCGGGGTCAGCGCGATCGAGGTGGGCGGCATAGGCCGCGCGGAAGTCGACGAGCCGGCCGTCGACCGCGGCCCCGATGCGCCGCAGCGGACCTGCGAGCGTCGGGATTTCGAATGTGGCGAGTTTCATTAGTTAGTCCGCGTGGGGCCCCACCCCCACGCGCTGCCGTCGCTGACGCTCCGCCATTCCCGGGGAAGGGCGGCGTTAGCCGCCCGGAGGCCACCAGTTCCCTAGTTCTCCAGTTCTCAGTTCTCCAGTTCTCGAGTTCCCCAGCTGTTACCGACTCGACCGTGTGCCAGCCAGCTTCGCGCTGGGCGTCGCATCGGCGTCGAGGTCGCCCAGGATGTACTGGATCGCGGCGAGCAGATGCTCGGTCCACCGCGGATCGGTGTACATGATCTCGGTGTGGCCGAGGGGCGTGAAGTACGTCCGTCCCTTGCCGTAGGTCCGGATCCACGCGAGGCCGTAGTCCTGGTCGGTCCTGGTGCACTCGGTGCAGAACCGGCCGTTGGTGGCGCGGTCGGATTTTTCGACGTCGATGCTCAGCAGAATGTGCTGCCGCTCGCGCGAATAGGGCGCGTACATCGGGAACTGGTAGAACTCGTCGGTGTGCACGAAGCTCTGCGATCCGAAGCTCTTGGTGAGCGGACTGTTCGGATCGTCGATCTTCACCATTTGCGTCTCGGTGTGGTGCGCTCCGGCCCAGCCGCCCATCATCTCGGCGAATTCGGCCCAGTTGTTGTCGGCGAACGTGACGGCGTGATTGCCGCCGATGCCGCCCCCTTCCTGGACGTAGCGGAGGATGCCGGCGCGGACCTCGGGGTCGTTGTGCACCATGCCGCAGATGTTGTTCAGGAAGATCGCATCGAACTCCTTGATCTTCGGGTACTTCAGCAGCTCCTGGTCGTTGCTGAACGTGACCTCGAATGCACCGGTGTTCTTGGCCATCTGCTCGATCAGATAGTTGCCGTGCGGAATCGTGCCGTGCCCGGAGTACATCTGGATGTCGGTGACGAGCAGCTTCCGCGGCTTGCGGGGCTTGACGATCGCCTCCTTCGGCGCGGCTGCCTCAATCCGCGCCCGCACTTCGGGCGAGAGCCGGTCGCCGCCGCGGATCTGTCCCGCCGGCGTCTGCAGCATCGCGTTCACGCGCTCGGTCATCGCCGGCAGCATGACGCGCTCGAAGGCGTTGAGATTCTTCATCAGGTCCGCTTCGGTCGGTCCGGGAGAGTCGATCGTCACCGTCAGCGGCTTCAAACCGCTGCGGTACGCCTGGACGAAGAAGCTGCCGATCCCGCCCGCCCCGGTGCCGAGCGGCACCGCCTGCCCCCGGGCGCCGAGGGCGCTGCGATCGCTGACGCGCACCGCCATCAGGCGGCTCCCGGCGGCCTTCAGCGCGTCGACCGGCGCGATGCCGCTCTGCATCCAGCCGCCGAGATCGCCGGCGATGCCCACGCGATTGCTCGCGCTCGCCAGCGACGCGGCCAGTGCTTTCGGGTCGGTCTTGCTGTCGATGGCGACGTTGAGTCCGAGCTCCTCGGCCAGCGTCCCGAGGTCGGCGGCGGCGGCCGCCGCGCTCGCCGGGACGATCACGAGCGGCGCGCCGATGGCCTTGGCGAACTCGAAGACGCTCCGGCGCGCGGCGGCGTCGCCCGGCAGGTCCATCACGCGGTAGGCGGCGACCCGCTCGTTCAGCTCCCGAAGCCGGTAGTCGATCGCGCGCCGCTCACCGTCGTGCAGCCGGTAGTCGAAGGGCTTGGGCACCTCGAAGGCGACCTGCTGGGTGCTGGGCACCTCGACGGTCGGCACCGCGAGCGCGTCGGCACGTTCCACGACCTCGGAGAAGGTCTTGCCCCTGATGACGTCGCTCGGCATCGCGACGCGCCAGTTGAACCAGATATCGCTGTCGGCCCCGGCCCGAATCATTCCCAGGCTCGAGCCCGTCGGACGCTTGGAGATCGACGGCACCTGCCGTTCCCCCGTCGGGGCTCCCGGCCCGCGCCCGCCGCGACCCTGTCCGCGGCCGCGGCCGGCCGGCGGTACCTGTTGTGCGTCAACGGCGAGCGTGACCAGCGCGGCCATGGCAACGACGGCATAGAGTTTCTTCGGCATCCTGGTAGCCCTCATTTCTCCCGAGCGTGAGGTGGTGATCGTCGGAAGGGGCTTAGTCTACAACCGGGAACTCGAAACTGAAAACTTGAAACTCGGCCGGAAACTTCTAAACTGTCCACACTCCGCGTTCAAGTGACACCTGTCGAGTCTCGAGCGCTCGACGCTGCTTCGTCTGGAGGCGCTATGCGTGTATGGGGACCGGTTCTCATCGGAAGCGTGGTCGCGGTGGAAATGGCGATCGCGCAGTCAGGCGGCGGCATGCCGGCGCCGCGTTCGTCGGCCGGGCCGCAGGCGACGACCTGCGGCAATTCCGCGGGCCGGGGCCGCGCCGGGGCCGCGCCGGCCACCGGCCGGGGGCAGGAGCAGCCGATCTTCCCGCCGGGCCAGTACCCGGTGCAGCTCCCCGCCAAGTCGCTGCTCGGCACGCCCAATGACCTTCCCAACCCCTACCAGCCAGGGGTGGACTGGGGTCAGCTGCCGGCCGGGCGCAACTGGGGATCGACCGCGAGCGTCTCCACGGCGCCTGACGGCACGATCTGGGTAGCGGACCGGTGCGGCCACTCCGGGGCGGGAGGCGAGCTGTGCAACGGAGCCAGCGCGGCCATCGACCCAGTCTTCCAGTTCGACACGAGCGGCAAGCTGCTCAAGCAGTTGGGCGCCGGCCTGTTCACGAGCCCCCACAAGCTCTCCATCGACAAGGATGACAACCTGTGGATGGCCGACAACGGCCAGCATCAGGTCTTCAAGCTCGATCGCAATGGCAAGGTGCTGCTCACGCTGGGAAAGAAGGGGGTCGCCGGGCCGGGCACCGATGAGTTCGACGCGCCCACCGAGGTGGCCGTCGCCCCCAACGGCGACATCTTCGTGGCCGACGGGCACACCGGCGGCGGCTCCGCCGTCGGCAACGCCCGCATCGTGAAGTTCGACAGGAACGGCAAGTTCCTCAAGACGTGGGGCAAGAAAGGTATGGGACCCGGCGAGTTCGACATGCCGCACACGCTCGCCTTCGACTCGCGCGGCCGGCTGTTCGTGGGCGACCGCCAGAACAACCGCATCCAGATCTTCGACCAGGACGGCAAGTTCATCGCGCAGTGGTTCCAGTTCGGGCGTCCGAGCGGCATCTACATCGACACGCGGACCGACGCGATGTACGTCGCCGACTCGGAGTCGCGGGACGGCCGCACCAACAACGGCCGGCAGGGGAGCCTGCCGCCGACCGGCTACTCGTTCAATCTGGGTGCGCGCCGCGGGATCCGCATCGGCAGCGCGCGCGACGGCTCGGTGAAGTACCTCATTCCCGGATCCCTGTCCGTATCCGTATGCCGGCGGGACCTCGCATGGCGGAAGGGGTGACGGCCGATCGCGACGGCAATGTGTACGGGGCCGACAACCTCACCGACGTGCGGAAGTTCGTGTTGAAGAAGTAGGGCTGCAGACATGATGAGTTCCCTGCCTCCGTTCGTCGCCCGGTCGACGCTGCTCCTCCTCCTGGTCGTGACGGCGCCCGGTTTCGCCGCGGCGCAGAGCGGCGACTTGCCCAATCCGTTTCAGGCCGCTGAGCGCAACTGGGCCACGTTTCCGGATGGCCACCCCTGGGGATCGACCGCCGGGATCGAGCTCGGCCCGGGCGGCGAGGTCTGGGCCATCGACCGCTGCGGCGCCAATAGCTGCGACGGCTCGGACATCGCCCCGATCGTGCTGCTCGATCTGGCGACCGGCACGCCGAAGAAGCGGATTGGCGCCGGCCTGTTCGTCTTTCCCCACGGGCTGCACGTCGATCGCAACGGGAACGTGTGGGTCACCGACGCCCAGACGAGCAAGGACGGGACGAAGGGGCAGCAGGTGATCGAGCTGAGCCCCGACGGGCGGGTGCTGATGCGGCTCGGCACGGCCGGCGTGGCCGGCGGCGGTCCCGATCATTTTCAGGAGCCCTCCGACGTCGTCACCGCGCCCGACGGCGACATCTTCGTCGTCGACGGCCACTCCGGCCAGGCGCCGAATACGCCGGCCGACTACGTCACCCGCGTCATCCGGTTCTCCAAAGACGGCAGGTTCATCAAGGCATGGGGCCGCCTCGGATCCGGACCGGGCGAATTCCACAACGCGCATGCGGTAGCACTCGACTCGCGCGGCCGCGTGTTCGTCGCCGATCGGGGCAACTCGCGCCTGCAGATCTTCGACCGCGACGGAACGTTCGTGGCCGAGTGGAAGCAGTTCGGGCGTCCGAGCGGACTCTACATCGACCGGAACGACCGCCTCTACGTCATCGACGCCGACTCCAGTCCGGCGAACCACCCCGGCTGGAAGAAGGGCATCCGGATCGGGAGCGCCGCGGACGGCTCGGTCGCGGCGTTCGTGCCGGGCCATGTCGAGGGCGGACCGGACGGCGCAGCGGGTGAGGGCGTGGTGCTCGTGGAGGGAAATCTCTACGCGGCGGAGAACACGCTGAAGGGGATTACGCGATACCGGAAGAAGGGCGGCGCGAGGGGCAAGTGAGGGGTGCGCGCATGATCACCCACAAGCTTGGAAGCGCGGCCGGAACGGGGCTCCTGCTGGTGCTCGCGGCCGGTCCGCTGGCGCAGGATGCGGGGCATGTGGCGCATGAGCGGGTGCGCGAAGCGCTCGCCGCCTCGGCGTCCATTCTCGAGGGTGGCGATGTGTCGGTTCGCGGGCTCCATCTCGACCGTCCCGGCGCGTTCACCGCGGCCTCCAACACGGTGCTGTACGTAGTCGAGGGGACCGCCACGTTTGGTGTGACGGATCGCTCTGGGGAATCGGGCAAGCTCTCCGCTGGAGAGGTCGTCGTGCTCCCGGCGGGCACCATTGTCCGGTTTACGGCCGTCTCACCCTCGATCACCTGCTACACCGTCTCGATTCCCGCTCCGGCGAATGCTCCAGCGGCGCGGTTCGCGGTAGTGGACCGCGACAAGGTGGCCGCGGCGCTGAAGAAGGCCGCACCACTGGCAGAAGGCCCGAACTTTCGCGTCTCGGGCGGCTTCCGGACAGGTCCGTACGCACCGGCAGACTACAGGCCCGCCGTCGAAGTGCACGCGACCTCTGCCGATCTCTTCTTCATCGTGAGCGGAACCGCCACGCAGGTTCTTGGCGGCCGTGTCGAGGAAGGCCGGCCGACCGGACCGGGCGAGGTGCGAGGATCGAAGATTCGAGGGGGGCGCCACGTACCACATCTCGCCGGACGACGTCGTGTGGGTGCCGAAACAGACGCCCCACTGGTTCCCGGAGATTCCTCAGCCGCTCAGCTACCTGCTGGTGAAGATTCTGTACTGACGGCTCGGGCGAGCGGGCGCGTCAGGCACGTCGGACCGCCCGCGCCCTTGACGCTGATCTCCTCTCCCCGGTACTCCCGCACGTCGCAGCCCGCTCGCTCGAGCGCCGCTCGCGTGCGCCGGCTGCCCCCTGCCATCACGCAGTGCCGCGGCGACAACGCCAGAACGTTGGCGCCCATGGTCTCGAACTCCTCGTCGGGCACCTCGACGAGGGCGACGCCGCGCTCGAGCAGCCATTGGCGGAACGGTACCGGCAGGAGCGGCGAGTACACCACCGCCAGATCGTGATCGACCGGACTGAGGAGCGACATCAGATGCATCACGTCGTCGGGTCCGCGCCAGTGCGGCAGCGGGACGTCGACCACCTCGATCTCGGACCCCAGGATCGCGCGCAGCTGCCGGATGCCTTCGCTGTTGCTCCGGTATCCGCAACCGACGAGGACCGTGCGCGCATCGAGCCAGACGACATCGCCGCCTTCGAGCGTGCCGGGCGGATCGATGCGGCCGCAGACATGAACCGGCGCATCCGCGCCAAGCGCGTGTGCCTGCGCCGCCGGCTCGCCGGCGCGCGAGGGTTTCCCCATGCGGCAGAGGATGAGACCGCGCGGGCTCAGGATGGATGCGTCCCGCACGTAGATCGAATCGAGCGTCGTCCGGTCGTCGTGCGGCAGCGTGAGCAGGGAGGCGCCGCCGGAGGTGAGCAGCTCGAGGAATCGCTCGTACTCGGCCGTGGCGCGTGCGAGGTCGGGCGGGGAGGTGAAGTTGAGCGCAGACCACTGGGCGGCAATCGTCTGGGCGTCGACAAAGGCCTCGCGCGGGTGCTTCACCATGACGTGCGTCAGCCGGTCCACTTCCGATAGTGCGATGGCGCGGCTGACAGCCATGGGCTGAAGGCTACTGCACCCTGAACTTCGCCCTCTGCCGGATGTCCTCGGACGAGGCACCGATCTGCACCTCGAACTCGCCCGGCTCCACGGTCCACCGCATGTCGCGGTCGAGCAGCCTCAAGGTCGTCGGGCCCCAGCGTGAAGCGGACGCGTCTTCTTCTCGCCGGGCTGCAGCGGCACGCGCTCGAATCCGCGGAGCACCTTGTCGTAGTACACGACGCTGGTGACTTCGTCCACCAGATACAGCTGCACGATCTCCGTCGCCGGCGCGCGTGCCCGGTGTTCTCCACGTCCACCGACACCTGCAACCGTGCCCGACGGCGGCTGCGTGCCGGGAGATGACCGCCAGGTTGGAGTAGCGGTAGGTCGTATAGCTGAGCCCGTGGCCGAACGGATACAGCGCGCCGTTGACCAGCGTCTTCTTCTCCTGCGGCGCGCAGCTCGGCGGTCGGAATCTGCGCCCCTCGCTTCGACGGGAAGTTGAACGGGATCTGGCCCACCGTCTTCGGAAAGGTCAGCGGCAGCTTGCCCGACGGGTTGTAGTCGCCGAACAGCACGTCGGCGATGGCCGTTCCGCAGAACTCCCCCTGGAACCAGGCCTCCACGATCGCCGGGCACGTTCCGGTCGATCCAGTTGATCGTCATCGGGCGGCCGTTGAGCATGCACCACGACCGTCGGCTTGCCCGCGGCGTGGACGGCCTTGACGAGCTCGAGCTGGAAGCCGGGGAGATCCAGGCTCGTCCGCGACGGCTCTCGCCCACCAGGTCGTCGCTCTCGCCGAGCACGACGACCGCGGCGTCGACCTGCCGCGCCATCTCGCGCGCCTTGTCGATCTCCGCCTGCTCCGCGGCGCTCGGCGGCACCGGCAGGATCTCCGTCTCGGGAAATCCCGCGTCGACGAACTCCGCTGCCCTTGGTGTAGAGCACCTGTACGCCGGGCCCGAGCTTCGCCTTGATCCCGTCGAGCACCGATACGACCTTCAGGTTCGACGGGCCGTAGCGGCTGATCGAGTTGCGGACCTCCGCGGCGTTGGGGCCGGTCACGAGGACCGAGCGCAGGTCGCTTGCTGAAGCGGCAGCACGCTTGCCCTCGTTCTTCAGCAGCACGATCGACTCGTGCGCGGCCCGCGAGCGACGTCTCCAGGTGCTGCGGGCTCCGCACGATCGCGTCGGCGTCGCTGGTGTCGGCCGTACGGCTGGTCGAACAGCCCCTGCCAGAACTTCACGCGCAGCACGTCGCGGACGCGGTCGTCGATCGTCGCCATGGGCAGCCGGCCGGCGCGCGACCAGCCCGCGCACGGCGTTGATGTACACCTCCGGAGGCGTGAAGTCGGTGCGGACATTCAGGCCCGCTTCCACCGTCTGGCGCACGGCGTCGGCGTAGTCGGCCGCCACGTTGTGCTTGGTCTCGATGAACTCGACCGCCTTGCTGTCGGAGACGACGTAGCCCTTGAAGCCCCAGCGGCCGCGCAGGATGTCGGTGAGGAAGTGGCGGCTGGCGGTGATCGGGATGCCGTCGTAGTCGTTGTACGCCGCCATCACGCCGAGCGCGCCGGCGTCCTTGATCGCCCGCTCGGAACGGGCGCAGGTAGATCATCTCGAGCTCGCGGGTGGTCACCTCGGGATCGGTCCGCGCCGTCCCGTCACGTCCGCCCTTCGGCACGCTGTAGACCGCGAAGTGCTTGACCGTCGAGACCACGTGGTTGGCCTGCATCGCCTGCACCTGGACGCGGCCCAGCTCGGCCGTGAGGTACGGATCCTCGCTGTAGGTCTCGACCACGCGGCCCCAGCGCGGATCGCGCGGCAGGTCGAGGATGGGCGAGTACACGTTCGTGTAGCCGAGCGCGCGCGCCTCGCGCGCCGGCGACGTCCCGATCCTGCTGCACGAGATCGCGGTCCCACGCGCTCGCAATCGCCAGCTGCGCCGGGAAGCTGGTGGCGCGATCGTGCGCGCAGACCGCGGATGCCTTCGGTCGTGAACTCGGCCGGGATCGCCGAGCCGCGTCTGCTTCGACGAACCAGCGCTGCACGTTATTGAGCGCGCCGGCGTGCCGCGACGGCGGGTAGCGTGAGGTCGCTCTTCGGATGGACGCCGGGCACGCCGTTCAGCATGCTCGTCGATGTTGCCGATGCCGTCCTTCCAGACCTCCTGCTTCCATTCCGGCGTCGGCTGTTCGTCCTTCAGCACACGCGCGTAGCCGTAGAGCGTCGCGAGCTGGCAGGTCTTCTCCTCCACCGTCATCCGGCCGAGCAGATCCTCGACGCGGCGATCGATCGTCGACCGCCGGATCTTCGTAGGGATCCTTCTGGCCGTTCTTGTTCAGGTCGATCCAGCCGTCGTGGTAGATGCCCCCGGCCGCGGGGCCGGGCTGCTGTCCGGCGAGCACGCCGGCGAAGAAGATGAGAACCAGGGCACAGATGAGGGAAGGCAGCTTCATGGAGGACCTGCGGCCGACTTGTAATATGCTTTACCGCTAAAGTCAAACTGCATATGTCCCGTCACGTTCCGACCACGATGAAGCGGGTGGCGCGCGAGCTCGGCGTGTCGGTCACCACCATTTCGAAGGTGTTGAACAACCATGCCGACATCTCCGAATCGACCCGCGGCCGCGTGCTCGCGAAGGTCGACGAGCTCGGCTACCGCCGCAACGCCGTCGCCCGGAGCCTGACGCTCGGCCGCACGCACACGCTCGGCATCGTCATTCCCGACCTGATGCACTCGTTCTTCGTCGAGATCGTCTCCGGGCTCGAATCGGTGGCGAGCGCCCGCGGGTACGGACTGCTGCTGTGCAGCTCCGGCGAGAACCCCGAGAAGGAGCGCACCGAGCTCGAGATGCTCCGCAGCCGGCAGGTGGACGGCATCGTGCTGGCGTCGGCGGAGGGCTCGGCGAGCGTCGCGCTGCTCGAGCGCCTGACGCACTCGGGCACGGCCGTCGTCATGATCGACCGCGACGATCACCCGCAGGTGCGCTGCCATCGCGTACTCACCGACGACGAGCAGGTGGGGAGGCTGGCGGCGGGACACCTGCTCGATCGCGGCCGCCGCGCGATCGCGCACATCGCCGGCTCCGACATGGAGCACGCGCGGCGCCGCGAGCAGGGCTGGCGCGCGGCGCTCCGCGCGCGCGGCATCGAGCCGGCCGCCGCCTGGCGCGTCCAGGCCGGGTTCATGGAGCACGACGGCTACCGCGGGATGAAACAGCTGCTCGAGGTCCGGCCCCGCATCGACTCGGTGTTCGCCGCGAACGACCCGGCCGCCATCGGCGCGATGAAGGCGATCTGGGAGGCGGGGCTGCGCGTGCCCGAAGATGTCGCGGTGGTGGGCGCGGGAGACATCGCGTTCCTCGATCTGCTCCGGGTGCCGCTGACGACCGTGAGCTGGTCGCGGCGGGATCAGGGCATTTCTGCCGCGGAGCTGCTGCTCGATGCGATGGAGGGCCGCGTGGGCGACGAACCGCGCCGGGTCATCATTCCGCCGCGCCTGGTGCCGCGCGAATCGGCATAGAAGGGTCCATGTCTCTGAGCTGGCTCGACTGGCTGCTGATGCTGGTCTACTTCGGGTTCGTGCTGGGCGTCGGCCTGGCGCTCAAGCGCCGGACGACCACCAGCACCGACTTCTTTCAGGCGGGCCGCGCGCTGCCGGCCTGGGTCTGCGGGCTGGCGTTCATCTCGGCGAACCTCGGCGCGCAGGAGATCATCGGGATGGCGGCCTCCGGCGCGAAGTACGGCATCGCGACGAGCCACTTCTACTGGATCGGCGCGATCCCGGCCATGGTCTTCCTGGGCATCTTCATGATGCCGTTCTACTACGGATCGCGCGCCCGCTCGGTGCCTGAGTATCTGCGGCTGCGATTCGACGAGAAGACGCGCGCGTTCAACGCGTTCTCCTTCGCGCTGATGACGGTGTTCTCGTCCGGAATCTCGATGTACGCGATGGCGAAGCTGCTGCAGCTCCTGCACGTGCTCGACGTGCCGTTCGCGGCGATGGGCATCGGGCCGCAGTACGCCTTCGACGTCTCGATTGTCGTGTCGGCGGTCATCGTGCTCGCCTACATCATGCTGGGCGGGCTCTCGAGCGCCATCTACAACGAGGTGCTGCAGTTCTTCCTGATCGTCGCCGGCTTCCTGCCCCTGGTGTATCTCGGTCTGCGCGACGCGGGAGGCTGGAGCCAGATCCGCGCCACGCTCCCCGAATCGTTCACCCACGCGTGGCGCGGATTCGGCAGCGCGTCGAGCAATCCCATGGGCGTCGATGCTTTCGGCGTGGCGATGGGCCTCGGCTTCGTCCTCTCGTTCGGCTACTGGTGCACCGACTTCCTCGTCGTGCAGCGCGCAATGGCCGCCGACTCGATGAACGCCGCGCGGAGAACGCCGCTCATCGCCGCCGTCCCCAAGATGTTCTTTCCGGCGCTGGTGGTGCTGCCAGGGCTCATCGCGCTGGCGGTCACGCCCGGCACCCTGCACGGGGGATTGGCGGTGCCCGGCATCGCCGCGGCGCAGGCGGCCGGGACTGGCGAGGCGCGGATGGGCGTGATTCCCTTCAAGGTGCGGGAAGGCACCGCCGAAATCGTCCGCGACAAGGACGGCCAGCCGGAGCTCGACTACGACCTCACCGTGCCCGTGCTGCTGACGCGCTATTTCCCGGCGGGCATGCTCGGCCTCGGGCTGACGGCCCTGCTCGCGAGCTTCATGTCGGGAATGGCCGGCAACGTGACCGCCTTCAACACCGTCTGGACGTACGACATCTACCAGGCGTACGTGCGGCCGCACGCGAGCGACGCCCACTACCTCTGGATGGGGCGGATGGCGACGCTCTTCGGCGTCCTCGCGTCGATCGTGACGGCATACGTTGCGGCGCAGTTCAACAACATCATGGACGTGCTGCAGCTCGTCTTCGCGTTCGTCAACGCGCCGCTCCTCGCCACGTTCCTGCTCGGCATGTTCTGGCGGCGCGCGACGGGACATGGCGCATTCACGGGTCTGCTCGCCGGCACGCTCGCCGCAGCCGTGCACCACGGCATGACGCTGCCCGCCGGCGCCCTGGCGGGAGTGAAGGGCGGGTGGCTCTCGCTGGCTCTCGGACGATCCGTGGCGCATGTCTATCCCAGCGAGATGGCGCAGAATTTCTGGACGGCCATCGACGCGTGGACGGTCTGCTTCGTGGTCACGATTGCCGTGAGCCTGGCCACGGCGCCCAGACCGGCCGGTGAGCTGAGAGGGCTGGTGTACTCGCTCACCGAAAAGCCGTCGGAGCCCTCGCTCGTCTGGTATCGCCGTCCGGCCGTCTTCGGCGCCTTCGTGCTGGCCGTCAGCCTCCTGCTGAACGTCATCTTCTTCTGATGCAGCTCGACATCCGGATTCCCGTCGCCTGGATGTTCATCGTCATGGGGGCCCTCTTGACCGGCTACGGGCTCCTCGAGGGCATTGCGGTGGATCTCATCTGGGGAGCCGTGCTGCTCGTCATCTCGATCGCCGTGCTCGTGATCGCCCGCCGCGACGCCGCCGCCAGCGGACGCGGGCGAAGGCAGCCGTCCGGGGCTCGTGGCCGAACCTGATCGCGCCGATCGCGCGGGGGCGTCCGACGCACGTCCGCACCGCCGGTTCAACCCGCTCAGCCGCGAGTGGGTGCTGGTGTCGCCGCAGCGCACGGCCAGGCCCTGGCAGGGACAGGTGGAGCGCGTTCCGCGGCAGACCCCGCCGGCCTACGACCCCGGCTGCTATCTCTGCCCGGGCAACCCGCGGGCGGGCGGCGCGCGGAACCCGCCCTATGCGTCGACGTTCGTGTTCGACAACGATTTTCCGGCGCTCGTACCCGAACCGGCGGCGGCCCGGAGCTCCACGCCCCCGCTTCTGGTCGTGCGGCCGGAACGCGGGATCTGCCGCGTGGTCTGCTTTTCGCCGCGCCACGATCTGACGCTCTCGCGCATGGATCGCGCGGCCATCCGGGCCGTGGTCGAAACATGGATCGAGCAGTATGCGGAGCTCGCAGGGCGAACGTGGATCCGCCACGTGCAGCTGTTCGAGAATCGAGGGGAGATGATGGGGGCCAGCAACCCGCATCCGCACGGCCAGATCTGGGCGACCGAGTCGGCGCCCGACGAGCCGGCCCGGGAGCGCGAGTCGTTCGAAGCGTTCCAGCGCGAGCATGGTACGTGTCTCCTGTGCGAGTACGCGGCGCTCGAGGCCTCGCGGCCGGGTGAGCGGGTCGTGTGCCAGAACGACGCGTTTCTCGCGGTGGTCCCGTTCTGGGCGGTCTGGCCGTTCGAGATCCTCGTGCTCAGCCGCCGTCATCTCGGGACCATGGGTGAGCTCGACGAGGAGGAGCGGGACGCGCTGGCCGACATCCTCCGGCGGATCACCATCCGGTACGACAACCTGTTCGAGGCGCCGTTCCCGTATTCGATGGGATTTCATCAGGGCATCGTCGGCGACGAGACCGCTGGACTGTGGCATTTTCACGCACACTTCTATCCGCCGCTGCTGCGCTCGGCGACGATACGCAAGTTCATGGTGGGCTTCGAGCTGCTCGGGTCGCCGCAGAGGGATCTGCTGCCGGAGGATGCGGCAGCGCGGTTGAGAGAGTCGAGCGAGATTCACTACCTGGAAGGAGCAGCGTCATGAAGAAGCGGCCCGGGTTCTCGCGTCGAGAGGTCATCGGTATGGCGGTGGCGGCGCCGGTGCTAAGGGGCGCCGCGCCCCTGCTGCAACGCGCGTCCCCCGGCGGCGGCTTCGACGCGCAGGCATTCAAGAACGCTGCCTCGCGCATCGAGACCGTTGACGGCGATGCGCAGTCGCTGCAGCTGGTGCGCGACTGGAGCGGCGACGCCATCTGCGCTCCGCGGGTGGTGAACCGCGGGTCGCGCGCCGTTCGCGTGCGTCAGATCGTGCTCTTCGATCTGCAGCCCGCGGTGTCGCCGGACACGGCGCTGTACGGCGAAGGGTTTCAGATGTTGAGTCAGACCGGCGGCACGCTCGGGCAGCCGGTTGACTACAGCCAGTACACCGATGAGAAGCACTATCGGATTCCGGCGGACGGGCGCGCCGTCTATGGCCTGCTGATGCTGACGCCGCCCGGCGAGCCCACGCGCATACTTTGTTTCACTTCCTGCGCCCGCTTCGCCGGCCGCTTCGAGCTGGACGGCGGCACGCTGCGCGTGGTGGTGGACACCGAAGGCGTGGAGGTGCCGCCCGGCGGGACGCTCGCCCTCGAGGAGTTCACGTTCCAGTCGGATCGCGACGCGCAGAAGATGCTGTACTGGAACACGCTGCGCATGGCGCGGCATCACCCGCCGCTTACATTCCCGACTCCGCCGACGGGCTGGTGTTCGTGGTACTGCTTCGGTCCGCAGGTCACGGCCCAGCAGGTGCTCGACAACCTCGACACCATCGGAAAGACCATCCCCGGCCTCAAGTACGTGCAGATCGACGACGGGTATCAGCCGGCGATGGGGGATTGGCTCGAGACCGGCGCGGCCTTCGGCGGCAACGTGCAGACCGTGCTCACCGAGATCCGCAAGCGCGGGTTCGAGCCGGCGATCTGGGTGGCGCCCTTCATCGCGGAGGAGCACTCGCACCTGTTTCAGCAGCACCCCGACTGGTTCGTGAAGGACGCCGGCGGCCAGCCGCTCGGCGCCGATCGCGTGACCTTCGGCGGCTGGCGCCACGGGCCGTGGTACGCGCTCGACGGCACCCATCCCGAGGCGCAGCGCCACCTCACGCAGGTGTTCAACACGATGCGCCGCGAGTGGGGCTGCACCTACTTCAAGCTCGACGCGAACTTCTGGGGCGCCATCCACGGGGGCCGCTTCCACGATCCGTCCGCCACGAGGGTCGAGGCGTACCGCCGGGGCATGCAGGCCGTGCGACGCGGCGCGGGCGACGCCTTTCTGCTCGGCTGCAACCACCCGCTCTGGCCGTCCATGGGGGAGATCCACGGCTCGCGCAGCTCCAACGACATCAAGCGCACCTGGGATCGGATCAAGACCACCGCCCGTCAGAACCTCAGTCGCAACTGGCAGAACGGCCGCCTCTGGTGGAACGACCCCGACGCGGTCTGCCTGAGCGATCTCGCGGACAACGAGCTCTACTTCCACGCGACGGCGATCTACGCCTCGGGCGGGATGATCCTCTCCGGCGACGACCTCACGAAGCTGCCGCCCGACCGGATGGACGTGCTCCGCAAGCTGCTCCCGCCCGCGGCAGCCGCGGCCGAGTTCGCGGACCGGCGCGCGCTCGACGTGGGCGTGACCGAGGTCGCCGGCGCGCGCATGATCTCGCTCTTCAACTGGGACGAGGAGCCGCGGACGCTGGCCTTCACCCTTCCGCGCCCGGCGACTGTGGCCGACCACTGGACGGGCGAGTCGCTCGGCCGCCGCCAGGGAACGGTTCAGTTGACACTTCCGGGTCGATCGGCCAGATTGTTGAAAACGATCTGAACCTTGAACCTCTCTATGCGCCATCTGATCGTCGCCGCTCTGCTGCTGGCTGCCGTGGCATCCATCAACGGCCAGGCGCGTGCGCGCCCGAAGGTGCTGGTGCTCGCCGATACGCACACCGGGAACACGCACGAGGCGCTCGGCCATGCCATGGCCACGATCGACCGCCTCGGCCACGAGTCGAAGTTGTGGGACACCTACATCCGCACCGATTCGCAGTGGGTGAACAAGCAGCCGATCTCGAAGGCGGACCGCAGCCGGCGCGAGAAGAACCTGGACGATTTCGCCGTCGTGGTGCTGATGAGCAACGCGAACCCCGGCTGGACGGCGCAGCAGAAGGCCGACTTCATCTCGTTCGTGAAGGACGACGGCAAGGGGGTCGTCGGCGCGCACACCGGCAATGCGGCGTTCTACGACTGGCCCGAGTTCGGCGAGATGATGGGCGGGTTCTTCGACAAGCACCCCTGGGGCAAGGACGCCGGCGAGGGCAAGGTGTTCGAAGGACGTGTCGTGGTGGAGGCGCCCGATTTTCCGGCGATGCGCCACTTTCCCCGCGTCTTCACGAAGATCGACGAGTATTACGTGCTCAGGGACGAGCCGTACTCGCGCGACATCGTGCGGGTGCTCGCGCATCTCGACGTCTCCAATCTCGATCTGAGCAACCCTGACTACCACCGCACGGACGGCGACGTGCCGGTCGCGCTCGCCCGCACGTATGGCAAGGGGCGGACGTTCTGGTCCACCTTCGGGCATACCTTCGAGAGCTGGGACGATCCGGACATCCAGAAGATGTATCTGGAGGCGATCAAGTGGGCGATGGGGCGGGTGCCCGGCGACGCCGCTCCCCGGCCCGGCTCCGGACCTGGCCCGGGCGGCGCGCGGTCCGCTCGATGAAGCTCGTCCGCTTTGGCGAGCCCGGCCGCGAGAAGCCGGGCATGGTCGACGGCAGCGGTGCGATACGAGATCTTTCCACCCTCGTGCCCGACCTCGCGGGCGCCGCCCTGCTCCCCGCAGGGCTCGAGCGCCTGCGCGCCTCCGATGCCGCGAGCCTGCCGCTCGCGCCGGCGGGCTCGCGGCTGGGCCCGTGCGTGGCCGGTGTCGGCAAGTTCATCTGCATCGGACTCAACTACTCCGATCACGCCGCCGAGTCGGGCATGCTTGTTCCCGCCGAGCCGATTCTCTTCATGAAAGCGACCTCGGCGGTCTGCGGTCCCAACGACGACATCGTGCTGCCGCGCGGCTCCGCGAAGGCCGACTGGGAGGTCGAGCTCGGCGTCGTGATCGGCAGACCCGCGAAGTACATGACGGAGGCCGATGCGCCCGCTCACGTCGCGGGCTACTGCGTGGTCAACGATCTGTCGGAGCGCGCCTTCCAGCTCGAGGGGACGGGGCAGTGGGTCAAGGGCAAGAGCGCCGACACGTTCGGACCGATCGGCCCATGGCTGGTCACGCCTGATGACGTGCCCGATCCGCAGCGCCTTCATCTCTGGCTGGAAGTCGATGGACGCCGGTATCAGGACGGAACCACGGCGCACATGATCTTCACCGTGGCGTACCTCGTGAGCTACATCAGCCGCTTCATGAGCCTTCAGCCAGGCGACGTCATCTCGACGGGCACGCCGCCCGGCATCGGCATGGGGCAGAAGCCGTCGCCGATCTTCCTGCGGGCCGGTAATCTCGTCCGGCTCGGCATCGACGGGCTCGGCGAGCAGCGCCAGCGCGTTGTCTCCGATTCCCCGCAGCGCTAGCCGTTACCGCATGGCGTCGAGCTTGCACATGACCTGGACGGAGGTGTGGCATGTCTCGAACTCAACGGCGGCTTTTCTTGCCGGGCTCGGTGGCCGCCCTGGCCATATTCTGGACACTCGGCGCTGGGACGGTCTCTGCACAGACCTCGCTCCCTCAATACATTTCCCCGGGGACGACGGTGCATGTGCGGACGACCGATGCGATCGACCAGTCGACGATGGATGGCCGGGTGTACACGGGAGTGGTCGAGGAGGACGTGGTCGACGCGAACGGTCGCGTCGCGATTCCGCGCGGCGCCACCGCTGAGTTGATGGTCCGCAAGGGCGAGAACGACGATCTGTATCTCGATCTCGATTCCATCACCGTGAGCGGCCAGCGGTACGGCGTGGACGCCAGCCGGCACCCGGTCGCCACCAGCGGGATCGATGTGAAGAACAGCGGCATCGGCGCCAATGAGGAGACCGCGAAGCACGTCGGCGGCGGCGCCATTCTCGGCACCGTGATCGGCGCGATTGCGGGCGGCGGCAAAGGCGCGGCGATCGGCGCGGCGACCGGGGCAGCTGCCGGCGCGGCGGTGCAGATCCTCACGCACGGCAAGCAGGTGGATGTGCCGGCCGAGACGCTGCTCACCTATCGTCTGCAGAGCGGACTCGATCTCGGCGTGAGAGATACGGGCTACGACCGCGACGGACGGCATTACCACCACTACAACTAGGGAACTGGGGAACTAGGAAGTAAGAACTGGGGGCTGGGCCGATGGGCTCCGGTTCCCGGTTCTGCCGGGGCGTCCTGCTGCCGGCATTGGCGGAGCGCGAAGATGAAACGCGTCGGGCTGACTGGTCCGGCCATTCGAAAGTTGATAGAGTGTCAGCGTGACGCGCCGGGTAAGGCTCTCCACGCTGGTGCTTGCCGCGCTGGCTCCTGCGATTGCTGGAGTCCAGTTCCTGCCGGTGCGTATCTCCGCGCAGGCGGCCGCGGACGGGCCGATCTTCTCCGCGGCCGGTGAGCTGACGCGCCCGGCCGATGTGCGCGACTGGGTGTTCGTGACCTCCGGGCTGGGGATGACCTACAACGCGTCGGGAACGCCCAGCGCCTCGCCGAACTTCACCAACGTCTACGTCAATCCTCCGGCCTATCGGGCCTTCATCGAGACCGGTCGATGGCCCGAGGGCACCATGTTCGTGCTCGAGGTCCGCGGCTCCACCACCGAAGGCTCGATCAACCGGGGCGGCCATTTCCAGACTGGTCTTGCGGCGATGGAAGCGTCGGTCAAGGACAGCCGCTTTCCGGGCAAATGGGCCTACTTCGACTTCGGGCGGGGCGCGGCCATGAAGGCGGCTGCCGGTCCGCTTCCGCAGACCGCGAGCTGCTACGCCTGCCACGCCACGCACGCCGCGCTCGACAACACGTTCGTGCAGTTCTACCCCACGCTGCTCGAGGCAGCCCGGCGCGCCGGCACGCTGCCCTGAGCTCTCGAACGACGCGCCATTTCGATTCCGCCTAGCGGAACGACGTTTGCTGTTACAGCGGCAGCGAACCGGTGATCGTCGAATGAGTATCAATCCGCTGCAACGCGCGGCTCCGCAGACTGCCGTTCCGGCCGAGCCGCCCGTCGTGCTCCCGGTCACGTTCCGCAGCATCGCGCTGGTCGTCATCGCCACCGGCGCCGGCCTCTTCATCCTGCAGCAGACCCAGTCGGTGATGGTGCCCTTCGTGCTGGGTCTGCTGCTGTTCTACGCGCTGGATCCGCTCGTCGACTGGCTGCAGAAGATGCGGATGCCGAGGGCGTTCGGGTCGGCGCTCGCGATCGCACTTGCCGTCGGCAGCATCGGCGTCCTCGCCTACACGCTGCAGGACGAGGCGCTGACCGTCGTCAATCAGCTGCCGCAGGGCGCACGCCGGATCGGTCACCTGTTCGAGCGGAGCCGCAACGGCCCTCCCAGTCCGATCGACAAGGTGCAGGAGGCCGCCGAGGAGCTGCAGAAGGGAGACACTTCCAAGAAACCGCCGCCAGGCGTGCTCCGCGTGCAGGTGGAGCAGCCGGCGATCAGCGTGACCAGCCTTCTGCTCTCGAGCTCGTCGACCGTCATCAGCGCGGCGAATCAGCTGGCGATGATCCTGTTCCTCACCTATTTCATGCTGCTCTCCGACGACCTCTTCAAGCGGAAGTTCATCGAGCTGGCGCCCGGGCTCGCCAAGAAGCGGCTGACGCTCGAGATCATCAACGACATCGGGTTTCAGATCGGCCGCTTTCTGCTCATTCAGATCTTCACGAGCGCGATCGTCGGGGTCGTGACGGCGTGGGCGCTCTGGTACCTGGGTCTCGAGCAGGCGGCTCTCTGGGGGCTGCTGGCCGGGGTCTTCAACTCGATCCCGTACTACGGGCCGCTCATCGTGAGCGGCGGCCTGTCGCTCGTGGCCTTCCTCCAGTTCGGCACGCTGCACGAGACGCTGGCGGTTTCCGGGATGGCGATGCTCATCACGACCCTTGAAGGGTCGCTGCTCACGCCGATGCTGATGGGCAAGGTCGCCGAGATGAATCGCGTCACGGTGTTCGTCGGGCTGCTGTTCTGGAGCTGGATCTGGGGAATCTGGGGAATGCTGCTGGCCGTGCCGATGATGATGATGCTGAAGGTCGTCTGCGATCACGTGGAGGAGCTGCAGCCGATCGGGCGCTTCATGGGGGAATGACGGGCGAGGCATAATGGGCTGACTCACCGAGGAGCGCTGGATGCGTCCGACAGCCGTTGCCCTTGTCTGCGCGGGATCCATCGCGGCTCTGTCCGCCCAGTCGGCCGCGCCTCGGCCGGCGGCGCAGATCCCCCGGCCTGCATTCGAGGTCGCGTCGGTCAAGCCCAACAGATCGGGAACGCCGTTTGTCAGCATCGGTCTCCAGCCGGGCGGGCGCTACACCGCGACCAACGTACCGCTGAAACTGCTGATCACGAACGCCTACGGCGTCGAGGACTTTCAGATCATCGACGCTCCGTCCTGGCTCGACGAGGAACGGTTCGACATCGTCGCGAAGGCGGAAGGTGAGGTCGCGCCGTCGATGCCGGGCGGTCCGCCGGGTCCCGTCCAGCTCATGCTGCAGACGCTGCTCGAGGATCGCTTCCGCCTGGCGCTCCATCAGGAGACCCGGGAACTGCCGGTCTACGCGTTGACCACCGTGCACTCCGACCGGAAGCTCGGTCCCGGCATGCAGCCGTCGTCCACTCCATGCGCCGCCGGCAGGGGGCCAGCGGGCGCGCCGGGCCGGTTCGGCGCGCCTCCGCCCGCCTCCGCGTCCGCACCCGAACGGCCCCAGTGCGGGATGCGCATGATGCCGGGCCGCATTTCCGCCGGCAGCGTCGCAATTCCACAGCTCCTCCGGATCTTCTCGATGCTGAGTCATCGCATCGTGCTCGACCGCACCGGGCTCGATGGCACCTTCGACCTCGATCTCGCGTTCACGCCGGATCGGCTCCCGGGACCTCCACCGCCGGGAGCGCCGCCGCTTCCGCCGGTCGATCCGAACGGGCCGTCACTGTTCACCGCACTCCAGGAGCAGCTGGGATTGAAGCTGGAGTCGACGAGGGCGCCGGTTCAGGTGATGGTCATCGATCACGTGGAGCGGCCGGAGTCGGACTAGGGAAGGGGCGAGGGTAGGGGTAAGGGGTAAGGGGCGAGGGGTAAGGGGCCCTGAGCCCTACGACAACTTTCGTATTGACACCACGAAGACCTTCGTAGATCCTGCAGTCGATGAGACGACTGCGCCGCAAGCCAACAGACGCCGAGCTCGAGATTCTGCAAGTCCTCTGGCTGCACGGGCCGAGCACCGTCCGGCAGGTCTCTATCGAGCTCGGGCGCGAGGGGGCCTACACCACCATCCTCAAACTCCTGCAGATCATGACGGAGAAGCGGCTGGTGGCGCGGGACGAGTCCTCGCGCACGCACATCTACCGGGCCGCGTATGACGAAGAGCAGATCCAGCGGCATCTCGTGTCCGACCTGCTCGATCGGGTGTTCGACGGGTCGGCGGCCAAGCTGCTGATGCGGGCGCTCTCCGCCCGGAAGGCGTCGCCGGAAGAGCTCGCGGAAATTCGCAAACTGCTGAACGACAAAGAAAGGCAACCGCGATGAGCGCAGCAGTCTACGTTGTCGGCTGGACGCTGGTGCATGTCTTCTGGCAGGGCGCGCTGATCGCTGCGGCGGCGGCATTCGCACTGCGTGCCTCCGCCCGCTCGAGCGCATCGGTGCGCTACTTCATCGCCTGCTCGGCGATGGCGCTCATGGGCGCCGCGGCACTCGTGACGGCGGGCGCGATCACCGGCGCCGGAATGCCGGAGTACGTCGCGCACGCCGGTGCGGCAACCCTGCCGAACGGCGTGATGCCAACGGGAGGTCTGCGCGTCAACCTGCTGTGGTGGGCACCGGTGCGGTCTGGAAGATACTCGGTCATCGAGCGGATCTTTCCCTGGATGGTGCCGCTCTGGCTGGGCGGCGTCGCGCTGCTGCTTGCGCGGACGAGCCTGGGCTGGTGGCGCGTGCAGCGGCTGCATGCTCTGGCGTTGTCGACCGTCTCGTCTCGCTGGCAGCCCGTGGCGCAGGCGCTCGCCTCACGTCTTGCCGTCCATCGCCTCCTGCGTGTGGTCGAACTGGCGGCGGTCGACGTCCCGCTGATGATCGGGTATCTGCGTCCCGTCATCGTGCTGCCGGTCGCCGCCTTGTCGCATCTCACGCCGGCGCAGGTGGAGGCCATTCTCGGCCACGAGCTCGCGCACATCCGCCGCCACGATTACCTCGTGAACCTGCTGCAGACCCTGGTGGAGTCGACGCTCTTCTATCATCCGGCGGTCTGGTGGATCTCGGCGCGCATTCGAGAGGAGCGCGAGCACTGCTGCGACGACGAGGCGGTCGCTCTTTCCGGCGACCGGGTGGTCTATGCAGGCGCCCTTGCGGAAATCGAAACGTGCAGGAGAACCCGGTGGCGCCTGGCGCCCGCGGCCTCCGACGGCTCCCTGCTGCGGCGCATACGGCGCGTGCTGCACGTCGAAACCGATGCCGATAGGAGCGCCCCTCCCGTGAGCGCAGTGCTCGCGGTGCTGGCCATCCTCGCAGCGACGGTCTGGCGGCTGGAGGCGCAGGCGCCCCCCGCGGCGATGAAGTTCGAAGTGGCGTCGGTGAAGCCGAACGACTCGCCCGATCTCCGCGGCGCGAGTCTTCGGATCCAGCCCGGCGGCCGGTTCGTCGCCACGAATATGCCGCTGAACGTCCTCATTGCGCATGCGTACGGATTGCTTCCGTCGCAACTGTCCGGCCCCAAGTGGATCGCTGAGGCGCAGTTCGACATCAACGCCAAGGCGGAACGCGAGTTCGCGCCCGGGCGGCCGGGCGAATTGGCCGAGCCCCAGCTGATGCTCCAGACGCTGCTCTCCGAGCGTTTTGCGCTCGTCATGCACCACGAGAATCGCGAGCTGCCGGTCTACGCCTTGAAACCGGTGCGCGACGATGGGCAGCTCGGTCCGAAGCTGACGCGGTCGGCCGCCGAGTGCAAGACAGTGGGCGGGGAAGTGGGATCGGCAAGCGGGTTCGAGAAGGGCGCGTGCGGCATCCAGCTGCTTCCGGGGCAACTGAAGGCCACCGGCGTGCCCCTGGACGCCATCATCGTCCCGCTCTCCCAGTTCACGCGGCGCGTAGTGCTCAATCGCACGAATCTCGGGGGCGGCTTCGACATCGATCTCAGGTGGACGCCGGAGCTTCCCCGGCGGCTGACGGAGTCCGCGAACCGCTCGCTCCGGCTCAACGGCGTGGAGATTGATCTCGACGGCCCGTCTCTGTTCACCGCGCTCCGGGAGCAGCTCGGGTTGAAGCTCGAGCCGGCGCGCGAGCCTGTGGACGTGCTGGTGGTCGACCAGGTGAAGCGGCCGGACGCGGATTAATCAAGGCTCACGGCTCATGGCGGAGGCTTTCGGGCTCGGATTGGGGCTCGAGCGGAGAGCCGGAAAAGTGGGAGCCCAGGCCGCGGTCGCTTGACATGGAGTAGGTGATTAATACTAACGTATTAGTATTATGCGCATTCAAGGCACGCTTGCGATCGTAATTGCCACGTTGCTCAGCGTTGTCGAGGCCTCAGCGCAGACACCGCCGGCCAGTTCGGATGATTTGGAAAGCGTGTTCGAAATTGCCTCGGTGAAGCCCAATAGGTCAGGCGCGGCCGGGATGAGCCTGACGAATCCGTCTCCCGAACTCTTCACGGCGACGAACGTCACGCTTCAGAACCTGCTCACGAACGGGTACGACGTACAGGCCGTTCGAGATCTTGAACGGTCCCGACTGGCTCGACGTGGATCGCTTCGACGTCGCAGCCAGAGGCAATCCCCATGCGACTCTCGAAGAGCGCCGGGCGCGGCTGCGGAACCTGTTGCGCGATCGGTTCAAGCTCGTGCTGCACTCGGAGACGCGCGAGCTGCCGATCCTTGCGCTGGTGCTCGCGCGCGCCGACGGCAGGCTCGGACCACATCTGCGGCCGTCCGCGATCGACTGCGATGAATACATGCGGATCAAGAAGCCGTTGCCGCCGCCGCAGTCTGCAACGGCAGCCCGTCCGTGCCGGATGATGATGGTGGCCGGGGGCGGGCTGCGCGGGGGCGCGATGAAGTTGCCCGCGCTCGTGGCCACGCTGTCTGCGAACGTCGGCCGTGTGGTTGTCGATCGCACTGGCCTCACCGGCTCCTATGACTTCGAGTTGCAGTGGTCGCGGGATCCGGCTGCCGACGCTTCGGCGCCCTCTATTTTCACGGCGCTCCAGGACCAGCTCGGCTTGAAGCTCGAGCCAGCGCGGGGCCCGGTGGACGTGCTGGTGGTCGACCACGTGGAGCGGCCGGAGGCGGACTGAGAGCGTTGGCCGACTTGTGACTTGAGACTCGTGACTGACTGGCCCCTTCGTGCCCTTCGTGTGCTGCGTGGTTTCCGTCGTAGTCCCCATGGTGGTGCCGCGTGCGCGGCGTTGTGCGTTCTGGCCTTCCATGCGGCGCTGTGCGCCTTCGATCACACCGGCCAGGTGACCTTCACCGGTCTGCCGGTGCCTGGCGCAACCATCACCGCTACGCAGGGCAGCACCACCGTGACGGCCACATCGAACGACGAAGGCTTCTACCGTCTCACCGATCTCGCCGCCGGCATCTGGTCGATCCGCATCGAGATGTCCGGCTTCAGGCCCGCTGTCGAGGAATTCACGGTAGGAGATAGTGCCGATGCGGCGCCGAAACGCTGGGAGCTGACGCTCTTGTCGTTCGACGAAATCAGGACGTTGGCCGTCACGGTGACGGAAGAGCCGGAGCCCGCACGGCGGGATCAGGCGGGCCTGAAGGCGGCGGCGCGCCCCGAGGCTGTTCAGCCGCAGGCGCCTCCGGACGACGCGCCTCCGAGCGAGCTCGAGCAGGCTGCGGCCGAGGGCTTTCTCATCAACGGCAGCGTCAACAACGGCGCGGCGTCTCCCTTCGCGCAGCCGCGCGCGTTCGGCAACCAGCGGCGCGGCCAGCGCTCGCTCTACAACGGAGACTTCGGCGCCACGCTGGGCAGCTCGGCGTGGGACTCGCGTCCGTTCTCGTTCACATCGGATCGCGCGCCGAAGCCGTCGTACGGCGACGCCCAGGTGGTGGCGACCTTTGGCGGCCCGCTCAGGCTGCCGCGCGTGCGAAACCGGCTGAACCTGTTCGCCTCGTATCAGCGCACATCCGACCACAACGTGAGCACGCAATCGGCGCTGGTACCCACGGTCCGGGAACGGGGCGGCGACTTCTCTGACACGCTCGACGCGCAGGGCGCGCCCGTGCGGGTGATCGATCCCGCGACGGGACAGCCGTTTGCCGGCGGCCTGGTTCCCGCCGCGCGCATCAGTCCGCAGGCGCGTGGCGCTGCTCGACTACTACCCGGAGCCGAACGTGGCCGACCGCCGCTACAACTTCCAGACGGCCGTTCCGCTCGTCACCCGGCAGGATGCGCTGCAGTCGCGCTTCGGCCAGACGCTCGACGCGCGCAATTTCCTCAACGGCACGTTCAACTACCAGCGCACGCGCATCGACGACACCAACCTGTTCGGGTTTCGAGATCTGTCGAACAATTCGGCGCTCGACGCCTCGGTCAACTGGTCCCACCGCTTTTCCCAGTTCCTGTCGCTGAGGGTCGGCTATCAGCTCAACCGCCAGACAGCCGAGACGCTCCCGTACTTCGCGAACCGGTCCAACGTCTCGGGCGCCGCGGGGATCGGCGGCAACGATCAGGATGCGCTCAACTGGGGCCCGCCCGCCCTCACGTTTTCGAGCGGCACGGCAGGATTGTGGGACGGCCCGTACGCGCAGACCTCCGCGCGCACGCACACCTGGTCGGCCGAGATGGTCTGGCGGACGCGCGGCCGCCACGCGTTCACGTTCGGCGGCGCCATCCGCCCGCAGGCGCTGGATGTCGCGTCGCAGCAGGATCCACGCGGCCGCTTCGGCTTCACCGGCGCGGCGACGGGTGTCGGATGTCGCGGACTTCCTGCTCGGGCTGCCGCAGACGAGCTCGATCGCATTCGGCAATCGCGACAAGCGGTTCCGGGCCCCTGCGGCGAACGCGTACTTCTCGGACGACTGGCGGGTCAGCTCCGTCCTGAGCATCAACGCGGGACTGCGCTGGGAGTTCGAGGCGCCGTTCCGGGAAGGGCAGGGGCGGATCGCGAACCTCCTCCCGGCCACCGGGTTCACCTCCGTGGAACCGGTCGTCGGCTCGAAGTCCGATCCGCTGCTCAGGGCGGACGTACGCGGCGTCCAGCCGAGGATCGGCGTTTCCTGGCGGCCGATCCCCGCTTCATCGGTCGTGATCCGCGGCGGCTACGGCATCTATCGAAGCACCAACGTCTATCAATCCATCGCGCTGCTTCTTGCCGACCAGCCTCCGTTCGCGAAGACCGTCAGCGCCCAGAGCTCGCCGGCCGCGCCCCTGACGCTGGCGAACGGCTTCGCCGTTCCGGTCGGCGGCGCCTCGAACACCTTCGCCGTCGATCCCGATTTCCGCGTGGGAATGTCGCACAACTGGCAGGTGTCGCTGCAGCGCGATCTCCCGGCTTCGCTGACCATGATCGCGACCTACCTGGGAACGCGCGGGACGCACCTCATCCAGGAGTTTGCGCCGAATACCTATCCGCCGGGTGGGCCGGATCCCTGCGCGTCATGCCCGTCCGGGTTCATCTACCTGTCGTCGACGGGGTCGTCCCTGCGGAACGCCGCACAGCTCCAGCTCCGCCGCCGGCTGAGGAACGGCCTGACCGCTTCGGTGCAGTACACGCTCGCCAAGGCGACCGACGATGCGGCGGCGTATGCGGGAGCCAATCCCGCGGGCGCAGCGATTGCGCAGAACTGGCTGGATCTCGACGCCGAGCGCTCGCGATCCAACTTCGACCAGCGGCATCAGCTCGCGGTCGACTTCGAGTACACGACCGGCATGGGAGCGGCCGGCGGTGCGCTCACGACGGGCCGGACGGCCTCTCTGTTCAAGGGCTGGACGTTCACCGGACGGCTGGCGTCCGGCAGCGGATTGCCGCTCACGCCGGTCTATCTGGCGCCGTTGTCCGGCACGGGCGTGCTCGGATCGATTCGCGCCGATGATCTTGGTTCCCATGGGCATGCGCCGTCCGGGTACTACTTCGATCCGGCGGCGTACGCTGCGCCGCCGGCGGGGCAATGGGGAACCTCCGGCCGGAACGTGATCTCCGGCCCGGCGCAGTTCTCGTTCGACGCCGGCATCGGACGGACGTTCCTGCTCGGCAACCGGCTCACGCTCGAGTGGCGTCTCGATGCCACCAATGTGCTGAACACCGTGGTGTACTCGACCGTGAACACCATCGCAGGCAGTCCCCAGTTCGGCCTGCCCGATCGCGCCAACGCCATGCGGAAGCTGACGTACCGGCTTCCGCGTGAGGTTCTGACATGAGAGGACGGCTCGCCGTTCTGCTGTGTCTTGCATCGCTCGCCGCCGCGACGGGCCCGGCCGCGCAGCAGCCCGCGCCCCCGTCGCCGCCCGCCTTCCGCAGCGGCACCCGCCTCATCGTGGAGAACGTCATCGTCACGGATCGGAACGGGAACGTCATCGAGGGGCTGACGGCGAACGACTTTTCGATCACCGAGGACGGCGAGCCGCAGACAATCAGCTTCGTCGAATTTCAGCGGCTGCCGCCGGTGCCGCCGGCCGCCGGCCCGCGCCCGGACGCACCGGCCCCGCCCGTGCCGCAGCCGCCCCCGGCCGATGCGGCGGCGGGTCCGCGTATCACGACCACTCCCGCGGGCAGCCGGCGATACCGCGACAAGCGGCTGCTCGTCCTCTACTTCGATCTCACCGCCATGCCGGGCGGCGATCAGATGCGCGCGTTCAGCGCGGCGCAGAAGTTCATCGGCGCGCAGATGGACGCATCCACGCTCATGGCCGTCATGAGCTTCGACGGCGGATCGGTGCGCGTCAAGAGCGATTTCACCGACAGCCGCGAGCAGTTGGGCGAGGTCCTCCTGCGGCTCATCTACAACGACGACCTGGACGGCGACGGCATTCCCGACAATCCAGACTACGGCTCCGCCTTCGGCCAGGACGACCCCGAGTTCGCGATCTTCAACACCGACCGCCAGCTCTCGGCGCTGCAGACGGCGATGAACATGCTGCAGCCGATCCCGGAGCAGAAGGCGCTGATCTACTTCGCGAGCGGCCTGCGGTTGAACGGCGTCGACAACCAGGCGCAGCTTCGCGCGACGACCAACGCGGCGCTGCGGGCGAACACGAGCATTCACGCCGTGGATGCGCGCGGGCTGGTGGCCGAGGCGCCGCTGGGCGACGCGACACGCCAGTCGGCCGGCGGCATCGGGATGTTCAACGGGCAGATTGCGAGTCGCGCGATGGCGAATTTCCAGCGGTCGCAGGACACGTTGTACGCGCTCTCGAAGGACACGGGCGGCGAGGCGATGTTCAACTACAACGACCTCTCGCTGGGCATCGTCAGGGCCGCCGAGACGATGGGCAGCTACTACATCCTTGGCTACTACAGCACCCACACCGCGGCCGACGGCAAGTTCCGCCGCGTGAAGGTGGCGCTGAACGGGGATCTCCCGGCGGAGCTGTCGTACCGGCAGGGCTACTTCGCCGACAAGACGTTCCCCAGGTTCACGGCCGCCGACAAGGAGCGCCAGCTCGAAGATGCGCTGATGCTGGAGAATCCGATCACCGAGATTACGCTCGCCATGGAGGTGAACTACTTCCAGCTCAACCGGGCGGAGTACTTCGTGCCCGTGGCCGTGAAGATTCCCGGCAGCGAGCTCGCCCTGGCGCGAAGCCACGGCGCCGCGCGAACGCTCGTCGACTTCATCGGGGAGATCAAGGACGACTACGGCGTCACGATCCAGAACGTGCGCGACCGGCTGGACATCAAGCTGAGCGAGGAGACCGCGGTCCAGCTCTCGAGGCGTCCCATCCAGTACGACACCGGCTTCACGCTGCTGCCCGGGAAGTACGTCATCAAACTCCTCGCCCGCGATTCGGAGACCGGCCGCATCGGTACGTACCAGGGCGCCTTCACGATCCCCAATCTGAATCGGGAGGATCTGCGCCTGCCCATCAGCTCGGTCGTGCTGAGCAGTCAGAAGATCCCGCTTGCCGACGCCATCTACACCGTGAAGGACTCGCCGCAGGCCGTGAACCCGCTCGTGCGTGCCGGGGAGAAGCTGTTCCCGAGCGTCACGCGCGTGTTCAGCAGGGCCCGGCCCATGTACGTCTATCTGCAGGCCTACGAGCGCGGCGCCGAGACGATGCAGCCGCTCGTCGGGTTCGTGACGTTCTACCGGAACGGCGGGAAAGTGTTCGAGACAGCGCCGTATGCGTTCGTCGATGGCATGAACGACCACTCCAAGGCGGTGCCGCTGCGGTTCGAGATTCCCCTGGCGGAGCTGCCGCCAGGACCGTACGACTGTCAGGTGAGCGTCCTGGACACGACGAGCCAGAAGATCAACTTCTGGCGCGCGCCCATCATCGTCATTCCGTAGCCGCTGCACCCTTCCCGCCGCTTCTTGCGTATATAACTGGCAGCGGCGCCCGTCGTGAGCACGAAACCGGGCGCTTGCGAGAGCTGGTGCATGCCACTGACCGCCCCGCGCCCGGCGCCCGACACGCTCGCGCTCGCCCGCGAGGGCGATCCGGACGCGTTCGCGGACCTGGTCCGCGAGCACCAGGCGATGGTGTTCGGGCTCGCCCGCCATGTCCTGCAGCGGCGGCCGGAAGCGGAGGAGCTGGCGCAGGACGTGTTCGTGGCGCTGCACCAGAACCTGTCCAGACTCGAATCGCCTGCGCACGTCGTGTTCTGGCTGCGTCAGGTGACGAGCCGCCGGTGCATCGACCGGATGAGGCGGCTCTCGTGGCGGCTCGAACGCGCGATGAGCGAGCTGCCGGAGCGGCATGCGGCGCCCGCCGGCGGCGATCCGCTGCTGGCGTCGACCCTTCGACGGCTCATCCGGCGCCTGTCGCCACAGGCGCGCCTGGTGGTGACGCTGCGGTTCCAGGAAGATCTGCAGCCGTCGGAGATCGCCGGGGTGCTCGAGATGCCGGTCAATACCGTGAAGAGCCATCTTCGCCGCTCGCTCGACCTGCTGCGCGCGAAGCTGGCCGAGCTGGGAATGTCCTATGAGCTTTGACGACGAGCTGCGCCGGACGCTGAAGAGGGAAGACCCGGGCGAGCGGTTCGCCGAGCGCGTGCTCGCGCGGATCCACTCCGGCACGCACCCGCACAGCCTGACGACATCGGGCGCGGCCCGTCTCTGGCCCGGGCTGGCCGCCGCCGCGCTGCTCCTTGCGACCGGCTCGGGCCTGTACTACTCGCACCAGCAGAGCGTCCGCATACAAGCCGCAGAAGCGCGTGCTGAACGCCTTCGCATCGAGCGGGAGGCCGAACGCGCCAGGAACGACGCGGTGCTCGGCCTGCGGATCGCCAGCGCGAAGCTCAACGACGTCCAGATGAAGCTCGAGCGCTTTGCCGCCCGCGATCGCAATAATTGAACGAGCGAGCCACAACCAGCGAGCCCATCGCTCGCGAATGAGAGGTCACAATGCCGCTGCTGTCACGTTGTCTCGTGGTTGCCATCCTGCTTCTCCCCGTTCCCTCGTTCGCGCAGGGGGCGAAGCTCCAGCTGGACCGGCTCAACCGGCTCGCCGACAAGGCGAAGGAGGTCGCCGACGTGAATCTCGACGAGGCCATGCTCCGGCAGGCCGCGTCGATGGGCGGCGCCGACGCGCAGGGGATCCAGACGATGCTGCAGGGATTGAAAGGCGTGTACGTGAAGAGCTTCGAGTTCGAGGGAGAAGGGGCATATACCGACGAGGACGTCGACGCGATCCGCGCGCAGCTCAAGGCTCCGGGATGGGGGCGCATCGTCAGCGTGCGCGAGAAGAACGAGCTCACCGAGATCTACACGTGGAGCGAGGGCAATACGCCCGGCGGGCTCGCCATCGTCGCCGCCGAGCCGCGTGAGCTGACGATCGTGAACCTCGTCGGACAGATCAACTTCAGCCAGTTGGGCGGGATCCAGGGCGTCATAGGTGCTGCCGCTCAACTCGGCCACCTTCCCGCGGGTCTGGCCGGCAAGCCGGCCGCTCCGGCGGTGCCGCCGAAGCCCGCAGTCAAGCCGATGCCGAAGAAATAGCCCCGCACGGAAGGCTTCGGCTCGCGTTCGGTGGTGGGACGCCGATCCCACCGCCGGACGCAGCTCCGCCACGTAAGTCCAGAATTTCCTTTATTTATGGTGCGGACGCTGGCAGGCTTCTTGACCTAGCGGATCCCGTGATGGACATCGCCCGGCCCCCCGAAGTGCTGCAGCGCAAACGCCGCCGCCGGTTCGTCATCGGCGCCGGGGTGATTCTGCTCGTCGCCGCCACCAGCGTGGCGCTTGCGCGGCTGAAGCCCGCCGCGCCGACCGTGGAAGGGGGCGGGCTCTGGATCGACACCGTCAAGCGCGGCACCATGGTGCGGCAGGTGCGGGGGACGGGCGTCCTGGTGCCCGACGACATCCGCTGGATCACCGCCCTCACCGACGGCCGCGTGGAACGCCTGCTCGTTCGTCCGGGCGCAACGGTGCAGCCCGACACGGTGATCCTCGAGCTCAGCAACCCGCAGACCGAGCAGGCCGCCCTCACGGCCGATCTCGACTTGAAATCGGCCAAGGCGCAGTACGAAGTGCTCAAGGCGGACCTCGAGAAGGATCTGCTCGCGCAGCGGGCCGCTGCCGCGGGGGTGGATGCGGATGCCGCGCAGGCGGCCATGGAGGCCGAGGCGAACGACGCCCTGGCCAAGGAGGGGTTGATCTCCGCCATCGTGGCCAAGCAGGCGCGGCTGAAGGCCCAGACCGCCGCCGAGCGCGCGAAGATGGAGCACGCGCGGCTCGTGAACTCTCAACAGTCATTGGCGGTGAGGCTGGAGGTGCAGCGCGCCGAGGTCGATCGCCGTGAAACGATGGCGACGCTGCGGCGGAACGAAGCGCTGGGCCTGAAGGTTCGCGCCGGCGTCGCCGGCGTGCTCCAGGAAGTGCCGGTGGAGGAGGGCCAGAGCATCGGCCCCGGCACCAACCTGGCGCGGGTGGCCGATCCCACGCGGTTGCGCGCCCAGGTGCAGGTCGCCGAGACGCAGGTCAAGGACGTCGCGATCTCCCAGAAGGCGGAGATCGACACGCGCAACGGCGTCGCGCAGGGGCACGTGGTCCGGATCGACCCCGCGGCGAAGAACGGCACCGTCACCGTCGACATCGTGTTCGACGAGGCGCTGCCCCGCGGGTCGAGGCCCGACATGAGCGTGGACGGGACGATCGAGCTGGAGCGGCTCGACGACATCCTCTACGTGGGCCGCCCGGCGTTCGGGCAGGAACAGGCGAAGACGAATCTCTTCAAGTTGTCGCCGGACGGCTCCGCCGCGGCTCTCACGCAGGTCGAGCTCGGCCGCAGCTCGGTCAACACCATTGAAGTGAAGCGCGGGTTGAACGTCGGCGATCGCGTGGTGCTCTCGGATATGTCCCAGTGGGACGGCTACGACCGGATCAGGCTCAGGTAGCAGGCAGGAACCTCATGACCGACATGGATCCACTCATCAAGCTCGACGGCGTCAAGAAGGTCTTCTACACCGACGAAGTGGAGACGCACGCGCTGGGCGGCATCCACCTCGAGATCCAGCGCGGCGAGTACGTCTCGATCGCGGGGCCGTCGGGGTGCGGCAAGTCGACGCTGCTGTCGATCTTCGGCCTGCTCGACACGCCCACGGCGGGCGAGTACTGGCTCAACGGCAAGCCGGTGGCGAACCTGACCATGCGCGAGCGGGCCCGGACGCGCAACCGGGAGATTGGCTTCATCTTCCAGAACTTCAACCTCATCGGCGATCTCACCGTCTTCGACAACGTCGAGCTGCCGCTGACCTATCGCGGCATGTCGCCGGCCGATCGCAAGACGCGCGTGCTGGCGTCGCTCGAGCGCGTCGGGATGGCGCACCGCGCGAAGCACTACCCCAGCCAGCTCTCGGGCGGCCAGCAGCAGCGCGTCGCCGTGGCGCGCGCCGTTGGGGGCGATCCGTCCATCATCCTGGCCGACGAGCCCACGGGCAATCTCGACTCCAAGAACGGCGAAGCCGTGATGGATCTGCTGCGCGAGCTCCACCGCAACGGCGCCACGTTGTGCATGGTCACGCACGATCCGCGCTACGCGAGGCATGCCGACCGCACCATCCATCTCTTCGACGGCCAGATCGTGGACGAGCAGACGCTGAACGAGAAGACGATGGCGTTCAGCTGAGAGCAGATGATGAATGCGATTCCTCGATGTGAAGACCATGCGCGACGTGGTCGCACGCGATTTGGCCCAGCAGACGTTCCTGATGTTGCTGTTCACCTTCTTTGCGACGGCCGCCGCGTTGCTGTGCGCAGTCGGCATTTTATGGCCTGGCTGCATACGTGATGCGTCAGCGTGTGCAGGAAGTCGGCATTCGGCTCGCGCTCGGAGCCATGCCGCGTAACCTCGTGGAGCGCTTCCCCATTGAGAACGGCATCGTCGTCTGCCTCGGCGTTGCCTCCGGACTGCTCATCGCCGTATGGACCGCGCGGTCGGTTCAATCGATGGTGTTCCGTGTGACGTCTCACGATCCCGTTACATACCTGACCGTGTGCGGCTTGATCGCGATGGTGTCGGCCGCGGCAATTCTGTTGCCGGCGCTGGGGGTGGTGCGCATGAATCCCGCCAGAAGCTTGAGAGCGGAGTGAAGGGGCCGATTACTGGCGGCGGCGTTTCTGGCGCTTGTCTAAGTACCGTGCGCCGATTCCGCAGAGCAGAAAGACGTACAGCGCTCCGACGGTCATCAGCCAATGAGTGGTGAAATTCATGACTTGCGCCCTTGAATCAGTATAGCGCACGCGGTCGCGAGCGCTGCGGCCATCCATATGGATGAAGCGGCACCTCGTGCGACCGAAATGCCGGAGAACGTTGCTTCGAGCGGAAGAAACACGATGACGAGCAAGCCGCCTTCTCGACCTGTCTCGAGGCACATGACGCCTATGCGGTCCCAGTCGAACATGTAGGGAGCAATCGCAATGGGCGTGCCGGCCGAGAGATATTGCCATTCAATCACTTGGCAGTGTCCAAGGCAGTGTTCGAGGTCCAGGAGACGGAAGGATGTTGCAGGAACTTCGCTATGCGATTCGCGCACTCCTGGTGAGGCCCGCACTTGAAAATCGATTGCCGGGGCAAGGCTGGGCTCCATCCAGGGATCGCCGGGATCGGTGCTGACGCACGTCATCTGCTTCCTCAGGCGGTCGAATACGAATACGTCGGACAGGAGATTGACGTCTGCGTCTGCGGGACCGCAGTGGGCCGCGCGGACAAGATCCGAGGCTTCGGACTGGAAGG
Organism: Vicinamibacterales bacterium; assembly: GCA_963738315.1. Taxonomy (GTDB): domain Bacteria; phylum Acidobacteriota; class Vicinamibacteria; order Vicinamibacterales; family JAMQPK01; genus JAMQPK01. The sequence continues at coordinate 463,276 of CAVTVT010000003.1, forward strand.
CGACATAGCGCCCGTCGCCGGCCAGCGCGGGTGTGGCGCTCGACCGTCTCCGGATTCCCCGTTGATGTTCGGCTGATCAACTCGAACGAGTCCGAGGCGAGAGTGGAAGTGAATGGATCGCGCCGCACGCATCGCGGCCGGACGCACGAGCCAGACGGCCCGACAATGAACCCTGCGGAATGTTCGGCGATTCCTGGCAGGGTTCTTGGACGAAACGTGACGCATGGCTCCAGCACTCGAGATCTGTAAGCTATGCTGAACGACCTCCGCTTCGCCGTCCGCGTGCTGCTCCGATCCCGGAGCTGGACGACGGTGGCCATCGTCTCGCTCGCGCTCGGCATCGGCGCCACCACGGCCCTCTTCAGCGCCGCGAGCGGGCTGCTGCTGCGCACCATTCCCGTCGAGGATCCCGGCTCGCTGGTGCGCCTGCGCACCGCCGGCCAGAACGACATGGTCACCGGGTCGAGCGACTACGGCCAGTCTGCACCCGTCGAAGGTCAGGACTACGGCCTGCCGGCGTCGGTGGACGGCCAGCGCGTGCGCACGTCGTTCTCGTATCCGATGTACCTCGAGCTGCGGCGGGCGAACCGCACGCTCGTGGACCTGGCGGCCTCGGCGCCCTACGGCAGGCTGAACGTCATTGCCGACGGTCACGCGGAGCTCGCACGCACCTTCATCTGTTCGGGCAACTACTATCAGCTGCTGGGCATCTCCGCGCTGCGCGGCCGCGTGATTACGCCGGACGACGATCGGCCGGATGCGCCGGCCGCCGCCGTGATCAGCGCCCCATACTGGGCGAAACGGTTCGGGAGCGACCTCGGGGCGGTCGGCAAGGTGATTCGCGTGGGCGGCGTGGCGGCGACGATCGTCGGCGTGCTGCCGCGCGAGTTCACGGGCACCGAACGCCCGGGCGTGCCGCCGCCGGATGTCACCCTGCCGCTCGCGCTGGATCCGCAGGCCGCGCTGGAAGTGCGGGATCGCGGCCGCCTGCGCGAGCCGACCGAGTGGTGGCTGCAGATTCTGGGACGACTCGAGCCGGGCGCCGATGCCAGGCAGGTCCAGGCGAACCTCGGCCCGGCGTTCGAACGTGCGGCCCGCAGGGGACTCGATGCGTATCTAGCCGCGCTGCCGCCCGAGGCGCGCGGCAGCGCGCGCAACAGGAGCCGGACGCGCGTCCCGAAGCTGATCGTGCAGCCGGCGAGCCGCGGCCTGACCGACGTCAACACCGGCGATGCGCAGACGGTTCGCGTGCTCGCGGCCGTCGTGGCGCTCGTGCTGCTCATCGTCTGCGCGAACGTGGCCAACCTGCTGCTGGCGCGTGCGTCGGCCCGTCAGAAGGAGATCGCCGTTCGCTTCTCCATGGGGGCCACGAGGAGGCGGATCGTGCTGCAGCTCCTGGTCGAAAGCATCGTGCTGGCGGCCGCCGGCGGCCTGGCGGGCGCAGCCGTGGCCGTGTCCGGTGTGCACCTGCTGCCGGCCACGATCGAGCGCGCGGCCGCTCTCGACTGGCGCGTGCTGTCGTTTGCGATCGGCGTGACGATGATCACCGGCATCGCCTTCGGCATGCTGCCGGCGCTCCGCGCGACCTCGGTCGACGTGGCGACGGCGCTGAAGGAGCAGAGCCGGAGCGTGCTGCGCTCGCGATCGTATGCGGCGAAGGCGCTGCTCGTCGCGCAGGTGGCCGTGTCGATCGTGCTGCTGGTCGGCGCGGGCGTCTTCCTGCGAACCATCGACAACCTTCGGGCGATCGAGGTCGGTTTCAATCCGCGGAATCTGGTGCTGTTCGACATCGATGCGGCGAGCGTGCAGTACGACCCGGAGCGGTTCGAGCAGCTCTATCGCGACATTGCGGAGCGCGTCGGCCGGCTCCCCGGTGTGACCAGCGTGTCCTTCTCGCGCAACGCCGTCCTGTCGGGCAGCCTGAGCGACACCAGCGTCTTCCTGCCGGGCCGCGACTATCCCAATGGCGAGAGCTCCGAGACCAATATCAGCCGGCATGTCGTCATGCAGTCGTCCTACTTCGCCACGATGCAGATTCCGCTCGTGGCCGGGCGCCTCTTCGGCTCAGGCGACACGGCGAGCACCCGGAAGGTCGTCGTCATCAACCAGTCGGCCGTGCGCAAGTTCTTTCCGAACACCGATCCGATCGGGCGCACGTTCGGCGAGAGCGTCGAGCGCACCGCTGAATACGAAATCGTGGGCGTCGTGGGCGACGCCAGGTATTCGAGCCTGCGCGAGCCGCCGCCGCCGACGATGTACCTGCTCTACGCGCAGGCGGGAAGGCCGAGCGGCGTCGTGTTCGAGGCGAGAACGGCGCGAGATCCCGAGACCGTCGTGCCGGAGGTGCTCCAGGCGATCGCCCGCGCCTACCCCGATCTGCCGATTGCGCGCATCTCGACGCAGGAGGCGCGCATCGAGGAGCGATTCGCACGGGAGAAGCTGGTGGCGCAGGCATACGCTATCTTCGGCGGCCTCGCGCTGCTGCTCGCCTGCATCGGCCTGTTCGGGCTGATGTCGTACAGCGTGTCGCAGCGCACGAGTGAGATCGGCGTTCGCATGGCGCTCGGCGCGGACCGTGCGAGGGTGCTCGGGGCCGTCATGCGCGAGTCGATGATCCTGGCAGGGATCGGCGTCATCGTCGGTGTGTGCGCGGCCGTTGCTACAGGGCGTGTGATCGAAGGGCTGCTGTTCGGCGTGAGGGCCTGGGACCTCGTGTCGATGGCGGGCGCCATCGCCGTGCTGCTGGCGGTCGCGGCGGTTGCGGCGTACGTGCCGGCGCGCCGCGCGAGCCGCGTCGATCCGATGGTGGCATTGAGATGCGAATGAGAAACGTCGGAGCCGCTGAATGACCTCGCTCGCACACGATCTCCGTTACGCGTTCCGGTCGCTGCGGCGGAACCCCGGCTTCGCGGCGATCGCGATCGTGACGCTCGCGCTCGGCATCGGCGCGAACACGGCGGTGTTTTCCGTCGTGAATGCCGTGTTGATTCGACAGCTGCCATTTGCAGAGCCGGACCGTCTGGTGATGGTGTGGGGCTCGGCCGCAGACGAATAACCAGCTAACAGCAAAGACACCAGAGAGGCCGTGCAAATGGGGAGCGAGATGCGAATGGTGATTCGCGGGCTGGCGCGCACGCCTGCATTCACCGCCGTCGTCGTGTTGACGCTGGCGCTGGGCATCGGTGCCAACACCGCGATCTTCAGCCTCTTCGATGCCGTGCTGCTGCGCGCTCTGCCGGTGGACGCGCCGGAGCGCCTCGTCACGATCAGCGACGGTCACTATCAGGTATTCCAGGCGTTTCAGGCGGCGAGAGACACGTTCGAGAACGTGCTGGCGTCCGGCGGATCGATGCGAGTCGACGTGGAGCTGGGGCCGGAGAGCGAGAAGGCGGATGTGGCGCTCGTCTCCGGCTCGTACTTTTCCACCCTGGGGGTTCCAGCGCTCGCCGGGAGAACTTTCAACGCTGCCGACGATGTGCCGGGACGTGATGACGCGGGCCGGGTGGCCGTCATCAGCTACGGATATTGGGAGCGCCGATTCGCGCGCGATCCGCTGGCGGTCGGCCGCAACATCCGGGTGAGCGGCACCCCGCTCACTATTGTCGGCGTCACGCCGTCGGCGTTCTTTGGCGAACGTGTGGGAGCAGCGCCCGATCTCTGGGCCCCGCTCAGCCTCCAGCCAGCGGTTTGGCGCGGCCGCGATCTGATCCACAGTCCCCGTTCGTCTTGGCTCACCTTGATTGGGCGCCTGCGCCCCGGTGTGGATCGCACGGCGGCCTCGGCGAAGCTGACCGCGATCTACCGGCGGATACTGACGGAGACGTTCGGTCCGAGCATGGCGTCCGATGAGCGGCGGGATATTGCGCGGGCGACGATCCGTCTCGATCCGGCCGCTCGTGGCGTCTCGCGGCTCCGGGGCCCCTTTGCCATGCCCCTTCGCTTGATGATGGGTGCGGTTGCCCTGGTGCTGCTCATCGCGTGCGCGAACGTGGCAAGTCTCCTGCTCGTCCGGGTTGCCGGCAGACAGCGGGAAATCGGAGTTCGAATCGCGCTGGGCGCCAGCCGCGAGCGGCTCACGCGGGCGGTGCTGGTCGAGGGATCGCTGCTCGCCGCCGGCGGGGCCGCCGCCGGGATGGCGCTCGCGATCCTCGGCCGTGAGGCCCTGCTCAGACTCGTCTCCGGCAACGGAGCGCGGCTGCCGCTCGCCGTCCACCTCGATTCGCGTGTCCTGGGGTTCGCCTGCCTGCTGTCAGCCGTCACCGCGGTCCTCTGCAGCGTTGCGCCGGCATGGCAATCGGCGCGCCTCGATCCCGTGCGCTCGCTCGGCAGCACACGCCAGTCGGCGGGGAAACGGCACGGCCTATGGGGCGGCCGCTGGTTGGTTGGTGCGCAGATCGCCGTCTCGGTGGTCCTGCTCGTTGCCGCCGGCCTGTTCATCCGATCTCTGTGGAACCTCAAGAGCGTCGATCTGGGATTCCCGGCCGATCGAGTGTTGGTAGCCGACCTGAATGCGAACGCCGCCGGTTACGAGGGGGCAGCCTATGCGGCGTACGCGTTACGGCTGACCGACCGCCTCCGGACGCTGCCGGGCGTGGTGGGAGCCACGTTTTCCGATAACGGGCTGTTGAACGGGCGCGATTCGACCACCGATCGCATGCGCCCGCGCGGCGCCGCAGAAGAGTCCGACGGGTTTCCGAAGACCCGGTACGACGTCGTGGGCCCCGAGTACTTTACGGCGGTGGGAATTCCCCTGGTCGCCGGCCGCGATTTCAGAAGGGACGACGACGGGGCCGCTCCGGGAGTCGTCGTGATCAACGCCGAGATGGCGCGCAGGTGGTTTCCAGAGAGGAACCCTCTGGGCGAACGGGTGCTCTGGGGCAACCCGCGACAGCAGCAGCGCGAGCTCGAGGTAATCGGCGTGGCACAGGACGCGAAGCCGAACGGGCCGAGAGATGCGCCCCAGATGCGCTTCTACGTGCCGTACCTGCAGGTTGCCGACCGGCCAGGCAACGGATATTTCATCGTCCGGTCGGCGGCATCTTCTCCGGCGGTGGCGGATCTTGTCCGGCATGCCATTCGGGACGACGACCCGCGTGTGCCGATCGAAAGCATCCTCGTCGGCGCGTCTCTTGCGGATCGCGCCGTGGCGATCGACCGCGCGATCGCGATGCTGGCCGCCGCATTCGGCATTCTGGCTTCGGGCCTCGCGTGCCTCGGCGTCTACGGTTTGATGGCATACCGCGTCGCCCAGAAAACCAGCGAGATCGGCGTGCGCATGGCCCTTGGGGCCGGGCCCGCGCGCATAGCCGTGATGGTGACACTGGAGAACGCCCGTCTCATTGCCTCCGGCACGATCATCGGCATTCCGCTCTCGATGATGGCGTCACGTCTGACCCGCAGTCTGCTGTTCGGGCTCCAGCCCAACAATCCGGCGACCCTCGCCGGCGCTGTCGGCGTCATGCTGATTGTCGGGCTGGTCGCCGGCATCGCCTCGGCCGTCCGCGCCGCGCGCGTGGAACCGGTGATTGCGCTGGAGCATGTCGAGTAGAGCGCCGAACGCAGGGTCCGGGCCGTCGTAAACGAATGCGCGATCCCGGCGATATTTAGATACTGATGTGATGAAAGGTGCAGAGTCCCCGCGCGTTCATTCACCTCGCTGTCGTCGTCTCGCCGCTGTGCTGGCGGTCGGCGCGGGCATTTGCCTGACGTTGTCGGCGCGGGCGAGTTTCGCCCAGTCTTCGACCCGCCCCACATCCGCGTCCCTTCACATCACCGTTGTCGACACCACGGGTCTCGCAATTGTCGGCGCCACTGTCAACGTCTCCCTCGCCGGATCGACGACCGTGTTGCGCACGGTTCCCACCGATTCGCGCGGCGAAGCGCTCGTCGACAACCTCGAGCCGGGCCTGTACAACGTGCGCGTGGTGCTCGACGGGTTCAACGATTTTGTTCAACCGACGTTGACCGTAAAGCCGGGCGTCAACCAACTCCCGGTCACGCTCGGCCTCGCCGCCATGGCCACCTCGGTGACCGTCAGGCCTGACGCGCAGGCGGCCGCCGTCAACCCCAACGGCGACAGCATGACGACGACACTCGGGCAGGGGGAGCTCGATGCCCTCCCGGAGAACGAGTCGGAGCTCCAGCAGACCCTCACCGAACTCGCCGGCGACGACGCCGAATTGACGGTCGACGGCTTCGCCGGCGGCACGATGCCGCCCAAGTCGCAGATTCAGCAGATCCGGATCCGCCGCAACGTCTTCGCCGCCGACCGGCACGGCCGCGGCGGCTCACGGATCGAGATCATCACGCGGCCCGGCACCGAGCAATGGCGGTCCACGCTCAGCTTCGGGTTTGGCGATGCGTCACTGAACGCGCGCAACGCTTTCGCGGACACGCGTCCGCCGGAGCGGCAGAACGAAGGTCGGTTCTCCATCCAGGGACCGCTCGTCGAGGGAAAGACGTCGATTGCGCTCTTCGTGCACGGCCTCTCCGCATACGACTCGTCCACCATCCGAGCGGCAACGCCGACAGGCGTCTTCAACGGACTGGTCAGACAGCCGGAGGCAGGCCGCAACGTATCGCTGCGTCTGCAGCAGGCGTTGGCGCCGGCAAACATGCTGCGGCTCGAGTACCGCGATAACCGCGATAACGAGGAGAACCAGGGCGTGGGCGACTTCAGCCTGCGGGAGCACGCCTACACCTCGCTCTCGACGGGCCGCCGGTTCCAGGTGAGCAACCAGGGATCGCTCGGCGGCCGCACGTACAGCACGCTCGGGCTGCAGGTCGGCTGGAGCGACTCCACGATCACGCCCGTCACGAACGGACCGGCCATCCAGGTTCTCGATACGATGACGGCCGGCGGCGCCACCCAGCGGGGGACGCGGGCTGATCGTTCGGTGAGCCTCCCGGAGAAGCTCGATTACACCCGCGGTGAGCACGCGCTCAGCGTCGGCGGACAATTCGACTGGGATCGGTACACGTCGAATCAGATCGACAACGGCAACGGCACGTTCACCTTCTCGGGACTGGACGGCTTCGAAGCCGGCCGCCCGGATACATACACGCAGTGGCTCGGCGATCCCTCCGTCGACTTTGCGATGTTCCAGGGTGCCTGGTTCGTCCAGGACGACATCCAGCTTCGGAAGAACCTCATGATCGGTTTCGGACTGCGCAACGAATGGCAGTCAAAGCTGCAGCAGACATGGAATCCCGCGCCGCGTCTCGGCGTCACCTGGGCGCCGTTCAAGGACGGCCGGACGACGGTGCGCGGCGGATACGGCGTGTTTCACTCCTGGTACGAGGGGGCGACGTACGAAGACACGCTGCAGAGCGACGGCACGCGCGGCCAGGAGATCAGCATCGAATCGCCCGGTTATCCGGATCCGTTCGTCGGCGGCGAGACGGTCGTTCTCCCCGCCGGTCGTGTGATCGGATCGCCGGACCTGGAGATGCCGACGGTCCGGCAGGCCTCGCTCGGGATCGAGCGGCGGCTCGGCGGAGGGATGCGCGTGGAGGCGGCCTACATCCGGCGCACCGGCGACAACCTGATGCGCGGGCGCAATGTGAACGCGCCCGGCCTCGACGGCGCCCGGCCGGATCCGTCGATCGGCAACGTCATCGAGATCCGATCGATCGGGCGCATGAGGGAGGATCAGCTTCGGACCAGCGTCAGCGGCCAGGTTCCCTGGCATCATGCATTCGCATCGCTCCGTTACACATTCGGACACGCCTTCGATGACGGGAACGGTCCGACGTCGCTGCCGGCCAACAACGCGTCCCCCGACGAGTGGGGGCCGGCTTCGGACGATGTGCGGCACGAGCTGTCGATCTTTGGAGTGGCCGACGTGCTGAGCTCGCTGCGGGCGAGCATCGCGTTGCGCGCGCAGTCGGCATCGCCGTACCCCATCACGACCGGCCGGGACGACAATGGGGATACGGTCTTCAACGATCGTCCGGCCGGCGTCGGGCGCAACTCGGCGCGCGGGGCCGGCCAGTTCCGTCTCGACCTGCGCCTGTCGTGGCGCCTCGGCATGGGCGAGCCGAGCTCGGCAGCGCAGGCCGGCGGCAGACCGCCGCGCGGCCGCGAGCGGGGTGGCGACTGGCGCGCCGAGCACCGGGCGCTCGTCGAGCTCTACGTCCGCGCCACCAACGTCCTGAACACGGTGAATGACACCGGCTTCCGGGGCACGCTCACGTCGCCGTTCTTCGGCCAGGCGACCTCGGCGCGCGCCGCGCGACAGCTCCAGATCGGCACGCTGCTGATGTTCTGAGGCGCTCTTCACGCAGTGCCGCTGCGCGCGCGCATTCACCACCGGACTTCCAGCTGGCCGCGGGAGCGCCGGGTCGCTCTCGCGCGTCGTGCACGCGCGCCCCTGCCAACGACCCGGTTGACGAGCTGCACCCGCTGGTGTAACCGTTGATGCTGGGCTGAGGCAGATGAAACTCAATCACATCGATCTTCAAGTGTCCGATGTCGATGCCGCGCGGGAGTTCTTCGAGCAGTTCTTCGACCTGCGCTGCCGGTATCAGCGGCAGAAACAGATTGCGATCTTCGAGAACGGATCCGGTCTCGAGTTCGCGGTGAGCAATCTCTTCAACTCGCCTCCGCCGAGCTACCCGCCGGACTTTCACGTCGGATTCGTGCTCGAGCGTGCGAGCGACGTGCGCGCGGCCTACGATCGCTTCAAAGCGGCCGGAGTAGCGATGAAGCTGGACCTCGGCGTGCAAGGGCCGGCGCTGGTGTTCCAGTGCCTCGGGCCCGACAATATCCCGATGGAAGTGCGGGCGCCCAAGGACGGTTGAAGCCTGCGCACAGCCCGCTGGGGGTGGTAAGCTAATGGTATGAGAACCACCATTGACAAGGCAGGCCGCGTGGTCATTCCGGCGGCGATCCGCGAGCGTGCGGGGTTGATCCCGGGCGCGGAGCTCGAGGCGACGGTGGATGAGTCCGGCGTACGGCTGACGAGGCTGGCACCCGGTCCGCGCCTGGTCAAGGTCGGACGACGGCTGGTCGCGCGGCCGACGGCGCCGGCCGGGCACCGGCCGGTCCTGGATATCGCGGCGCTCGTCGAGGACGAGCGCAGCCGCTGGCCGTGAGCGCCCTGTGCATGCCTTCCTCGATACCAGCGTGATCCTCGCGGGGCTGATCGACTTCGGTCCCCAGAGCGCGCCCGCGCAATCGGTGCTGCATCTCGCCGCCGAACAACGGGTTGCCGCCGACACGGCATGGCACTGCTGCCTCGAATTCTTTTCCGTCGCCACGCGGCTGCCGCCGGAATACCGCCTGACGCCCGCCGACGCGTGGGCGTTGCTCGAGGCGGAGGTCTTCGACCGGATGGCGGTGCATGAGCTGCCGGCGGGAGACCGCCGGGAGATGCTGCGTGCCGCCTCACGCGAGGGCATCGCCGGCGGCCGGATCTACGACGCTCACATCGCGGAGGTCGCCCGGTCGGCCGGAGCCGAGGTCATCGTCACCGATAACCGCCGGCACTTCCTGTCGGCGCTTCGCCATGGGATCCGCGTTGAGACGCCGTCGGAGTTCACCGCGGAGCTGACTCGAAGAAAGAAACAGCCCAGCCCCGAATAACAGCCGAGGTCCCGGCGCCCATGCGATAATCACCCTCCTGCTGCGGGCTGCCCCGCGCTCGAAGGAGTCGGTTATGAACAGGTGCCTTGCGCCGGCCGGCCTCGGATTGCTGCTCGCGGCTGCGTTCGCCGCCCCGGGCCACCGTGTTCTGGCCCAGTCGGGTCAGAGCCCCACGTTCGCCAGAGACGTCCTTCCGATCCTCCAGCAGAACTGCCAGGAGTGCCATCGCCCAGGCGCAATCGCGCCGATGTCGTTCCTCACCTATGGCGAGACGCGGCCGTACGCGCGCGCGATCGCACGCGCGGTCGTCACGAAGGCCATGCCGCCCTGGTTCGCCGATCCAACGGTCGGACACTTCAAGAACGCGAAGATGCTCACCGACGAACAGATCTCCACGCTGAGCGCCTGGGCGGAGCAGGGAGCACGTGAAGGAGACGCCAACGACGCCCCGCCCCCCGTGGCGTTTCAGGATGGCTGGACGATCGGGAAGCCCGACATCGTCGTCAAGTACCCCCATCCGATTCAGATTCCGGCGACCGGCGTGATCGAACAATCCAACCTGCTCGTGTACGCGCACTTCGATCGCGACATGTGGGTACAGGCGGCGCAGGTGATGCCCGGCAACCCGAAGGTGGTGCATCACATGAAGGCGTGGATCCGCCCGCCCGGATCGTCCTGGATGAAGAATGCGCCCGAAGGAGAGCTGTACAACCCCCCGCGCGGCGAAGTGGGCGCCGTCGGGAACGATCTGGAAAACGTGGCGGCGTCCTCGCCGGTGAAGCCGGTGCAGGACATCCTCGCGAAGTACAACCCCGGCGTCGAAGGGCAGGAGTTCACCGTCGGCGGCGCGGCGAAGTTCATCGCGGCCGGCTCGGACATCGTGTTCGAGGCGCACTACACCACGGACGGCCAGCCGGAAACCGATCAGTCCATGGTAGGCATCGTCCTGGCGAAGAACCCCCCGGAGCAGCGCCACCTGACGACGACGGCGATCAGCGTGCGGCGGTTCGAGATTCCTGCCGGAGAGCCGAACTACGAGGTCGACGGCGAGACCGTCATCGATGCGCCCGCCAGCCTCGTCTGGGTTCAGCCCCACATGCACTATCGGGGAAAGGATTACGAGCTGAAGGCCGTGTATCCGAGTGGCGAGACCGTCACGGTGCTGCGCGTGCCGAGCTACCGTTTCGACTGGCAGGTCGGCTACGAGCTGGCGGCGCCGCTGGCGCTTCCGGCCGGGACGAAGCTGGTGACGGTGTCGCACTATGACAACTCGACCGGGAACAAGTTCAACCCGGATCCGAAGGTGAGCGTCACCTACGGGCCGCAGAGCTGGGATGAGATGAACGTCACCTTCGTGGGGATCGTCGTCAACCCGGCCGCCGACCCGACCAAGGTGTTCAGACGGGCCGCGCCGGTGCGGCCGGCGCCACGCTAGAGAGGTCTCAGCGCGGAGGCGGTGCGGCTGGCGCGCCGCCGCTCGCGATCGCCGCGAGCGCCGCGACCGCGGTACGGAAGGCCTCGCAGGCGGCGCCGATTTTCTCCGCGTCCCCGAGATCGCCGTAGTTGTCGAGCTGGTAGGCGGCCACCACTATCTCGTACACGCGCGCGTCGGCCGCCGTCTTTACGGGCGTCGAGCTCAACCGCTCCTGTATCTCGAGCGCAACATCCTTCGCCCGCAGCGCCGGCACATAGATCGCTCCGAAATTGCCGTCCCTGACGAGCGCGGCGACCTCGCGGTCGCGTTCGTGCAACTCCTGGACGATCGCCGCCAGAGGCCGCGTTGCTGAGGCGGCTGTTGCGCCCGAGGGGCGGGACGGCGCTGTGATGCCCGTGGGCGCGCCGCTTGTCGGCGCGGCCGTGTCCTTCGAGTAGGCCGCGAACGTGAAGTCGAAGCGCGCTTCCGCCTGCCCCGGAGCGAACGCGATCTTCGCGGTGACGGTCGCCGGCAATGCCAGCGGTTGGACGGCAGCCTCGAGGTACGTGCCGCTCCGGGCGAGCACGAGCGGCCCCGAGGCCAGCTCACGCGTCTCTTGCGATGAGGTATCGAACTGCTCGCGCGTGACGAGCCGGCCGCGAACCTGGCGGGCTTGGGCGCGGGGCAGCGGCCTGCTGTAGTCGTCGTAGAGATAGAGGCGGAACCGGCCCGCGGCCGGATAGGCGCCCTCGAGGTGGTGCCAGTTGTCCGGCGCCATGAAAAAGAGCCCGCCGTGTTTCGGGTTGTGGTCACCGTGCGGGCGGGCGGCGCGGTGCGCTACTGCCGCCGAGCCGTCCGGGCACCGGCCTGGATCGATGCGGCTGATCTCGGGATGCCCAGCGCACGTGAAGGTCAACGATTCGGTGACGCGCACGAGATGGCGCGCGCAGATCCGGCACCGGCCCGGCAGCTCCTGCTCGACCACACGGTGCACCGGACAGGTCCAGACCGACACGAGGCGCACCGCCGCGAGCGGCATCTTGCAGATCGGGCAGACGCCGCGCTGGTCGTCCACGATGTCGGGATGCATCGGACACGTCCAGGACACCGGCGGGAGCTGCGCGGGGGCGCTCTTGCGTGCGCCCTGCGCCGACGCCAGCACCGCACCGGCGAGTGCGAGCCAGAGCAGGCTGCGCTGCATCAAAGGGCGGCGCTCCATGGGAAGATTGGAGTGTAGCAGGAACCCCGAACCTCGAACCCGTGAACCTCGAACCCCGAAGAACCCTGTCCGCCCTCGTCACCATCGCTCTGCTGACGTCGGCCGTCCAGGCGCACAAGGCGGTGACGTCGAGATTCACCTACAACGCCGACGTGTTTCCGATCTTTCTGAGCCGCTGCGGCCGCTGCCATGTCGGCGGCGGGGTGGGGCCGATGTCGCTCGTCACCTACCGCGAGGCGTTCCCGTGGGCCGAGTCGCTGCGCATCGAGCTGTTGGCCGCCGGAGCGGCCCAGCCGCAGGGCGACATTGGGGCGGGCTTCGTCCGGGCCGCGCATCGCGGCCTTACCGCGCGCGAGCTGGACGTCGTGCTCGACTGGGCGCTCGGCGGCACGCCCGAAGGCGATGCGGCCAATGCGCCGCCGGCCGCCACGTTGTCGAACGACTGGGCCGGACCGCGGCCGGATCTCGTGCTGCGTCCGGACGCGCCGGTTGAGATTCCCGCCGGCGTCATGGAGCTCACCAGTCAGATCCTCCTGCCGGCGGGGCTCGACCACGCGCGAACGATCGAGGCCATCGATCTGCTGCCGGGAACTCCGGCGGTCGTCCGGGACGTGGCGATCGAGCTGCGCGCACCCGACGGAGGCCTCACGAGACTCGGGACCTGGGTGCCGCGCCAGGTCCCCGGCCGCATCGAGGTCGCGCAGAGTGTCGCGGTCGCGCCGGGAGCCGCCATTCTGGCCACCATCCATTACAAGAAGACGTGGCAGCACGAAGGTGAGGCGATGCGCGACCTCAGCGCGGTCGGCCTTTACTTCCGCGGCCAGTAGCGGCCGAGCTCGGCCGCCTGTTCGGCGGGCGTCCATCGCCCGGGCTCGTCGACACGGAGCTGTCCGGTCAGCCGGATGTCGTCCGACGCGCCGCCGGCCATCAACTCGAACGCGCCCGGCCTCAGCATCCAGGCCTTCGCGGTCTCGTCCCAGAGCGCCAGGACGTGAGGCGCAACAGAGAAGCTGATCGTCTTCGTCTCCCCCGGACGAAGGCTCGTCCGCTCGAGCGCGACGAGCTGCTTCCGCGGTGCCTTGACGGGTGCGTCGACATGCCGCACGTACAGCTGTACGACCTCGTCGCCGGCGCGCCGTCCGCTGTTCGTCACGTCCAGCCGAACCGTCACGGGCCCGTTCGGCGCCTGGCTCGCAACGGCCAGGCGCGAGTACGTGAAGGTGGTGTAGCTCAGTCCGTGGCCGAACGCGTAGATCGGCTCACCCTCGAAATACATGTACGTGAATCCCCTGGTGATGTTGTACTCGTCCATCGCCGGCACGTCTTCGGCTGAGCGATAGACCGTATAGGGAAGCCGCCCGGCGGGATTCTCGTCGCCGAAGAGGATGTCGGCGATCGCCGTGCCTCCCTCTTCTCCAGGCCAGAACATGTCGAGCACCGCGGCTGGAGCGACCGCCTCCTGGCCTGGCGCCGCGGGCGGGCCGGCGAGCGACACCGGGCCGCCGTTCTGCAGCACGACCACGGTCTTCGCATTCGCCCGCAACACCCTCCGGACCAGCTCGGCCTGGACGGGCGGCAGGCTCAGGGAATCACGATCGATTCCCTCACGCTCGAGCAGCTGATTGATGCCGACGAAGAGAACGGCGACATCAGCCTGTCGTGCGGTATCCTCCGCTTCGGCATAGCTCGTCTGCGGGTCGTCGGTTTCCAGGATGCCGCTGCCGCGCGCGTAGCGCACCTGCGCCGACGCTCCGAGCTTGCGCCGGATGCCTTCGAGCGGCTTGACGAACGTCGAGTAGACGCCCGTGTAGTTCGGGCCCGTCTGTGCCAGGTCGGCAAAGGGGCCGATGACGGCCACTTTCTTGAGCCGGCTCCGATCCAGCGGCAGGAAATCGCGCTGGTTCTCGAGCAGCACGGTCGATTCTCTGGCGAGCCTGAGGGCGAGTCGCCGGTGGCCCGGCGAGTCGATCTCCTCGCGGCCGATCTTCGTGTACGGCACCGCGCCGGCCGGATCGAATTCACCCAGCCGGAATCGCACCTTCAGCACCTGACGCAGCGCGCCATCGACATCCTGCTCGCGCAGGAACCCCTGCTGCACGGCCTTTGGCAGCACGCGGACGTACGCGGAATTGTCGAGGTTGCTGCCAGCCAGGATGGTCTTTGCCGCCGCCTCCTCGACCGTGGCGTACTTCCGGTGCCCCGTGACCAGCCGTTCCACGGCACCGCTGTCGGGCACCACGAAACCGTCGAACTTCCACTCGTCGCGGAGCACGGTCTTCAGCAGCCACGCGTGTTCGGCCCCGGGCGTGCCGTTGATCGCGTTGTACGACGACATGATCGACTGCGCCTTGCCCGCGACGATGCCGGCCTCGAAGTGCGGCAGGTAGTACTCGCGCAGCATCCGTTCGCTGACGGTCACGTCGTGCTTCAGGCGGTCGCGCTCCTGGTTGTACACGGCGTAGTGCTTCAGGGTCGAGGCGAGCTTCAGGTACTTCGGATCGTCCCCCTGCGTGCCCCTCACGTACGCCACCGTCGTCAGCCCGTCGAGCAGCGGATCCTCTCCGAACGCCTCCCAGATGCGTCCCCAGCGAGGATCGCGCCCCACGTTGATGACCGGCGATCGATAGACGAGCCCGTTGTGGCGCAGCCGCTCCCCGCCGGGTGTGACGGTGACCATCTGCCCCTGTCCGCCGGTCGGCTCCTGCCGTCCCGCGACGGTGGGCCAGTAGTTGTTGACCGCGCGCCCCTCGTCCGCGATCGCGGAGGCCACCTCCTGCACGAGCTGCGGGTGCCAGGCCGCCGCCATGGCAATCGGCACCGGAAACATGGTGGTCGGCAGCGTCCAGACGATGCCGTGGAGGCTCTGGTTCCAGCCGTTCATCGGCTGGATCGTCAGCCGCTCGATGGCGGGCGCAGTGGTGCCGAGCAGCGAGATCTTCTCGGCGAGCGTGAGGCGTCCGATCAGGTCGTCCACGCGGCGCTCGAGCGGGGCGGAGGCATCGAGGTAGAGCGGCGACGGGGGGGCGGCGGCCTGACGGGCCGCCGTCAGGAGCGGCACCGCCGCGGCCAATAGCAGAACCGACCACGCGAGCTTTCTCATGCGCGCCTCTCCTCGGTACGGAAACGGCGGAAAGAACGGAACGGTAGGAGGCGAGCGAGCGGCGTGTCAACAAAAAACGGCGCGAGGTGCGCATACGGCGGGCTCTCGTATATCATTTCGATCTTCTGGGGGAGACATCGATGATGTGTAGATCCGGCGTCCGCGTGCTCTGGACCATCCTCTGCCTCTTGGGCGCCTCGGCCGCGGCCGCACAGACGCTCGAGTCGCCGGCGCTGCGGCTGGAGGTGACGGCCCGGCCCTACGGATATCGCGTGATCGAGCGATCGACAGGTGAGGTTCTGCTGACCCACACGCGCACGACTCTCGCGAGCGGCAACGCCGTGCAGGAGGCGACGGCCGTGGCACCGAGCGGCAGCTCGCTCGTGGCGCAGCTGCGGGGCTACGCCGGCGCGACCTCCCGGACGACCTTCACGTTCGTTCAGCCGGAGGTGCTCGAGGTCGTCGTGGACGGCGGGCAGGCGCCGGGACACATCACCCAGGAGTTCGCCGACAGCGGGGAGCACTACTACGGGGTGTGGGAGTATCCCTTCGGCGGCGCCATCGACAACCGGGGCGCCGACTTCGACTTTCTCGGCATGCAGCGGCAGCCGGATGTCAACTACTCCAGCGCGCGCGCCCCGTTCTACATGACCTCGCGCAAGTACGCGATCTATGCCAGGACCACCGAGCAGGGGCACTACCGGTTCGCACACGAGGGCGCGACCGCGTTCGATTTCAACGGCAACGCCCTGACCTTCGACGTGATCTACGGCCCCTCGTACGGGGACATGCTGAAGCGCTACACGCAGATCGCCGGCGGGTCCTTCATGCCGCCGCTCTGGGCGTTCGACTCGATCTGGTGGCGCGACGATCATCACCAGGACCTCCGCGACGTGCGCAACAGCCAGGAGAAGGTCATCGACGACGCCGATCGCATGCGCACGCTGCGCATTCCGGCCTCGGCCATCTGGCTCGATCGCCCGTTCGGCACCGGCAGAATGGGATGGGGCAACTTCGACTTCGACGAGTCGTTCCCCGATCCGGCCAAAATGGTGGCCGATCTGAAGGAGCGCGGCATGAACCTGATCGTCTGGGTCACCAACCGCAGCTCGAACGCCGTCTTCGACGAGGGCAAGGCGAAAGGGTATCTCTTCGACGCGGAGTGGCCCGCCGCCGACATCACGCGTCCCGAGGTGTACGACTGGCTGAAGCAGAAGTTCGACTACTTCGTGAACCTGGGCATCAAGGGCTACAAGATCGATCGCGGCGAAGAAGGGGAGATGCCGAGGTCGATCGAGAACGAGCACGTCATTCTCCTCAACAAGCTCGCCGCCGAGGGCATGGCGGCGAAGAACGGCACGGACTTCTTCAACTTCAGCCGCAACGCCAACGACCTCAGCCGCAAGTACACGGCGGTCTGGAACGGCGACACGCAGCCTACCTTCGGCGGGCTGGCGGTGTCCGTCAAGGGGCTGCTGCGGTCCGGCGCGATCAATTTCCCCATGTGGGGCTCCGACATCGGCGGCTATCTCGGCAATCCCGACAAGGAGCTCTTCGCCCGCTGGCTCGAGTTCGGCAGCCTACAGCCCCATGATGGAGGTGCTGCGTGGGGCCCAAACGCACCATCTGGTACGACTTCGACGAGGAGCTCATCCAGATCGCGCGCACGACGACCGCCGCACATCACGATCTGATCCCGATGACCCGCTCGCTGATGCACCAGGCGACTCTGACCGGAATGCCGATCGCGCGGCCGCTCGTCTTCGCGTACCCGTCAGATGAGAAGGTCGCCGACATCTGGGACGAGTATCTCCTGGGCGACTGGCTGCTCGTGGCGCCGGTGACCACCGCCGGGGCGACCTCGCGCAGCGTCTACCTGCCGGCGGGCCGCTGGCTCGACTACAACGACCGGAAGACCGCGCACGCGGGAGGCGCCACCATCACCGCCGCGGCGCCGCTCGACACGATTCCGCTGTTCGTACGTGAAGGCGCCATCATTCCTCGCGGCGGCATCCTCAAGTCGAACAACAACTGGGACGCGAACTGGGCGCCGAACCTCCGGATCGAAGTGTTTCCCGTGGCCGGCCTCCTCGAGCCGCTTCGAGTACTACACCGGGAGCGCGGCCGCCGAGATCGCGGCGGCGCCCGCCGGGAGGGGCATCGAAGTGGCGCTGGGTGATCTCGGCGCGCCGGGGACCGTCGAGATCTACTGGCGCAATCCCACGCGCGTGCTCCGCGACGGCAAGCCGATGGCGAGACGCGACTACTCCTACAGTGCGGCGGCAAACCGGCTGACCGTGCGGTTCACCGGACCGACGAAGATACAGATCGAAGGCGGCAGCAGTCTGTTCGCTGGGCAATGAGGCCGTGGGTCGAGAGCATGCCGGCCGCTTGCGCGTGCCAGACCGGTGAGCCGTGACAGGAAGTCCGCTCCGGCGCCGCCTGTTCGTGCTCGCGACCGTTGCCATCCTGCCGCTTGCCGTCATGGCCGGCATCGGGTTGACTGCGCTGGCGCGGCAGCAGAGCACGCAGACCGCACAGGTCGGGATCGAGCTCGCGCGATCGGTGGCCAACGCCGTGGACGCCGAGCTCCGCACGTCAGTATCGGTGCTCGAGACGCTCGCCACGACGCCGGCTCTCGACGTCGACGGCATGGCCGGCTTCCAGGATCGGGCCTTGCGCGTGGTCGCCTCCAGATCGGCCTGGGCCGCGATCGCGCTGGCCGATCCGGCGGGGCATGCCCTGTTCGATACACGAAGTGAGCCCGGCGGGCGGCTGCCGGCCGGCGATCCGCAGAGCTTCGATCGCGTGCTGCGGACGCGCGCGCCCGCGATTGGCGGACTCGCCCGGCAGGGACAGGGGGAATGGCTGTTTGCCGTGCGCGTCCCCGTGATCCGGAACAGGGGCGTCAGGTACGTCCTGACGGCCATCATCAAGCCCGACGCCATCCGCGACGTCCTCACGCGCCAGCAGCTCCCCGACGACTGGGTGATCTCCATCGTCGACGCCAGCGGCCTGCGCGTCGCGCGATCCAGAGCGCACGAGGAGAACCTGGGCGGGCGGTTGTCGCCAAGCGCCCAGCGCGTGGTCGCGAACGGCAGCCGGGAAGGGACGGGCCTCTCCTACACGCTGGAAGGCGAGCGCATCTTCACGCCATACAGCCCGGTGGCGTCGAGCGGCTGGATGGCGGTGCTCGGCATCCCCACGGCCGTGATCGATGCCGCGGCCTATCGTTCGCTCGCCGCGTACGGAGGCGGGATCGTGCTGTCGATCCTCCTCGGCACGTTCGGGGCGCTCTGGATTGCCCGCGGCATCACCCGCCCGATCGGGCACCTGCGCCGGTCGGCCGAGGCCATCGGCCATGGCGAGGTTCCGCCGCCGCCCGCCACCTCGATCCAGGAGATCCGCGAGGTCGGGCTCGCGCTGGCCCGCGCGAGCCGCGAGCTGGCCCGGGGCGAGGCCGAGCGCGAGGAGCTGCTCGTCAAGGAGCGGCACGCGCGCGAGACGGCCGAGGCGGCCGATCGCGCCAAGGATGAGTTCATGGCCGTGCTCTCGCACGAGCTGCGCACGCCGCTCAATGCCGTGTACGGCTGGGCGCGAATGCTGCAGACCGGCGAGCTGCGCGACGAGGCGGTGGCCGCGCGCGCGAAAGATGCGATCGTCCGCAATGCCGACGTCCAGGTGCGGCTCATCGACGATCTCCTCGATCTCTCCCGCATCACGAGCGGCAAGATGCGGCTGAGCGTCTCACGCGTACCGGTGCGGCAGGTCGTCGAGGACGCCCTCGACGCCGTGCGTCCGGCTGCCGCGGCCAAGCAGATCGACCTCCGCCTGATCGTCGATGACGATCCCGGATCGGTGAACGGCGATCCCGCCCGGCTCCAGCAGATCGTCTGGAATCTCCTGATGAACGCGGTCAAGTTCACGCCGCCCGGCGGCCAGGTGCAACTTCACGCGGAGTGCGTGGACGCCTACGTCCGGATCGTGATCGCCGATACCGGCCAGGGCATACCGCCGGAGGTGCTGCCTCACGTATTCGAGCGCTTCCGGCAGGCCGACAGCTCGAGCACGCGGTCGCACGGCGGGCTGGGGCTCGGGCTGGCCCTGGTCAAGCATCTCGTCGAGCTCCATGGCGGCACCGTGCAGGCGCAGAGCGCCGGACCCGGTCTCGGCGCCACCTTCACCGTCAACCTGCCGATCGCCAGCGCGGCCCCCGCCGAGCGCCCGGCCAAGCAGCAGGAGACCGCGCCCGGGGCCGTGGCGAGCCCGAACCTCGTTCGGCTCACGGGCGTGCGCGTGCTGGTCGTCGACGACGATCGGGAGAGCGTGGCGCTGGCCGACGCGATTCTGCGGAGCGCCGGGGCGTCGGTCAGAACCTGCTTCTCGGCCGAAGAGGCGATGCAGGCCATCGTGGGGTCGCGCCCGGACGTGCTGCTGTCGGACATCGAGATGCCCGGCGAAGACGGCTATACGCTCATCCGGAAGGTCCGCGCGCTCGCGCGGGAGCTGGGCGGCGAAACGCCGGCCGTCGCCCTGACCGCCTACGGCCGATCCCAGGACCGTCTGCGCTGCCTCGCCGCCGGTTTCACGATGCACATTCCCAAGCCGGTCGATCCCGGCGAGCTCACGAGCATCATCGCCAGTCTCACGGCAGCTTCGCAGCCCGCATCGTCCTGAGCGCACCCGGCGCCGCCGAGGCCGATCCGGCGATCACGGCCGTCCGTGCGTGTCGGCGCGGTAGGCGGCAGCGGTCACTGCCAGGAAGACCGCCGCCACGAGCAGATTGGGATAGAAGACATGGCCGGCGATCCGTGGCTCCTGGCCTCGCACGCCGGCCCACCACGTCGAAGTCGGCAGCAGGAACGGGATATAGAAGAGCGGCGTCCAGTACGCCACCGAGAGGAGCGCCGCCACGCGGACCCCGAGAGCCGGCTCCGGCGACGGGCGCCACAGCAGCCAGGTGCCGATGGCCGACGTGCCGGCGACGAAGAACAGCAGCAACGCGCCATGGAAGCGTGCGTGCGGGTGCCACAGCGGGTTCAGCAGATGATTGGGGCTCCAGTCGAGCAGGAACGACGCCGCCGCGCCCAGGAGGAGGACGGCAGTGAGGACGATTCTCGGCAGGCGAGGACGGATCATGATGTCGCTCCTGGCGGCCCGCAGGCCGCTATTTTAATTGTACTGACAATACGATTAAAATAAAGGCGAGTTCCATGAGCCCGCGCGTGTACCGCCTGGGTGAGCGGCAGGCCTCGGCCGACGCGACCCGCGCCCGCATCCTCGCCGCCGCCCGGGACGTGCTCACCGATCCGGCCGGGGTCTCGGCCTTCACGGTGGAGACCGTCGCCCGGCGGGCCGCCGTGGCGCGGATGACGGTCTACTACCAGTTCGAGTCCAAATGGGGGCTGGTCGAGGCGCTCGGCGAACAGACCTCGGCGGCCGGGCTCCTGCCGGCGCTGCGCGGCGCGTTCGCCCGTTCAGAACCCGCGGACGGCCTCTGCGCTCTCATTCGTGCGTTCTGCGCGTTCTGGGCGTCGGACCGCGTGCTGATTCGCCGCATCCGCGCCCTGGCCCTGCTGGATCCCGAGGTGCGCCGCAGCGCCGGCGCGCGCGACGAGCGCAAGCGTAAGGCCCTCGGCGACATGCTTGCACGGGTCGGGCGGGTGCATCGGCTTCCCCGATCGCTCGCGGCCGAAACCGACGTCGTGCACGCCCTCACGAGCTTCGAGATGTACGACGCGCTGGCCGGTCCCGACGGCGACGTGAAGGAGACGGCGCGCGTGATGATCCGGCTGGTGCGCGCCGAGCTCGGACTCGACCGGGCACGAGGAGCAACACGGTGAGTGCTCGCCGGGGCCCCGGCGGCCCGCCCCGCGCCTATCGTTCGGCCGTCGCCGGGCGGAACCGTCCGATCGTGGCGGCGGAGACGCGGCTCAGCCACGACCTGGCCCCGTCGCTCACGAAGGCCTGCTCCAGCGCGTCGAATTTCACGTACGCGACCGGCACCAGCAGGAGCGTCAGGAACAGGCACAGCGACTGGCCGCCGATGATCGTGACGGCGATGGCGGCGCGCCCGGTGCCGCCGATGCCGATGCCGAGCGAGGTCGGAATCAGCCCGGCGATGATCGCGCTGGTCGTCATCAGGATCGGGCGGAGCCGCGTGCGGCAGGATTCGACGATGGCTTCGCGGAGCGGCAGGCCGCGCGCCCGGAGCACGTTGGCGTAGTCCACCTGCAGAATCGAGTTCTTCTTGACGATCCCCAGCAGCAGCAGCATGCCGAGCGCGCTCCAGAGATTGAGCGTCCGGCCGGTCGCCCAGAGCGTGAACAGCGCGAACGGCACCGCCACGGGAAGGGCGAGCATGATGACGATCGGCTGGAGGAAGCTCTCGAACTGCGACGCGAGCACCATGTAGACGAAGATCATGGCGAGCGCGATGGCCATCACCAGGTTGGCGGTCGTCTCGTCCAGAATCTTCGACTGTCCCTGCAGCCGGAACGACATCGTCGGCGGCATGTGCAGCCCCGTGAGCAGGCGGCGGACGTCCTCGGCCGC
The DNA here is from genome assembly GCA_963738315.1 of Vicinamibacterales bacterium. Classification (GTDB taxonomy): domain Bacteria; phylum Acidobacteriota; class Vicinamibacteria; order Vicinamibacterales; family JAMQPK01; genus JAMQPK01. Next base: position 485,150 of record CAVTVT010000003.1, read on the forward strand.
GCCGTCGAGCGCGTAGCCGGGCGCCACGTCCGAGATGAGCATCACGGTGAACTGGCGGTTCGAGCGGGAGAGGGTCGTCGGCCCGAGACCGCGCTCGATCCGCGCGATGTTGTCGATGCGGACCGGCCCGGAGGCCGACGGCACCGTGAGCCGGCCGATCTCGGCGATGTCGCGCCGCTGATCCTCGAGCACGCGGATCTTCACCGGATATTGCTCGGCCGCCTCCTTGTAGAAGGAGATCTGGTCGTCGCCCGAGACAGCCAGCCGCAGCGTGTTGCCCACCGTCGCCATCCGCACGCCCAGGTCGCCGGCGCGCTTGCGATCGACCGCGACGTGCACCTCCGGGTTGGCCAGGTTCAGATTGATCTTCACGTCGGTCAGGCTCGGCAGCTTCTGGGCCGCGGCGAGCGCGCGGCGCGAGTACTCGGCGAGCTCGTTGAGGTCGGGCCCGAGGATGTTCACGGCGATCGCGAAGCCGCCCTGGCCCTCGCCGCTGCCGAGCGCATTCCGGGAGGTGATGCTCGGCCGCAGCCCGGGGAAGGCAGTGAGCCGCCGGCGCATTTCTTCGATGATGTCCGCCTGAGAGTTCTTGCGCTCGTCGAGCGGCAGCGCCTGGCAGATCATGTGGATGTGCGTGGCGGCGCCGCTGCCGCCCGAGACGCCGATCGACGGCTCGATCTGCGCCACGCCCTCGATGCCGCTGATCGAGTGCAGCACCGTGAAGGCCACCTCGCTCGTGCCTTCGAGCGAAGTGCCCTCGGGCGCGTCGAGGTGGATGATCCATTCCCCCATGTCCTCGTTGGGGACGAAGTCGCGACCCACCAGGTGGTTCAGCGGCAGCATCATCAGCATGGTGACGCCCGAGATCGCGAAGATGATCCCGGAATGGTCGAGCGCCCAGTTCACGGACCGGGTATACCGCTCGTCGAGCCAGTGGAAGAAGCCGGCCTCCTTCGACTTGTGATCCTTGACGCCGTCGGCCACCTTCAGGAACCGCGAGCTCAGCATGGGCGTCAGCGTGAAGCTGACGAGCATCGAGACCATGATGGCGAACGCCATCGTCCATCCGAACGGGCTGATGAAGCGCTCCGCATAGCCCTTCATGAACGCGATCGGCAGAAAGATGACCACCAGGGAGAGCGTGGTCGCCATGACCGGCAGCGCGACCTCGCGGGTGCCCTCGATGGCGGCCTGGTACGGTGTACAGTTCTTCTCTTCGATATAGCGAAAGATGTTCTCGAGCACGACGATCGCGTCGTCGATGACGATGCCCACGGCGAGCGTGATGGCGAGCAGCGTCATGTTGTTCAGCGTGAAGCCCATGATCCGCATCAGCGTGAACGCCGAGATGATCGAGGCCGGAATGGCGAGGGCCGCGATGATCACCGCACGGGTGTTGCGGATGAAGAACATGACGACGATGGCCGCGAACAGGGCGCCGAAGATCAGGTGCTCCTCGAGCGAGGCGACCGACGCGTAGATGAAGCGTGAATCGTCGCGGACGACCGTCAGCTTGACCTCGGGCGGGAGCGACCGCTCGATCCGGTTGAGGGCGGTCCGCACCCCTTCGATGACGGCCACGGTGTTCTCGCCCATGGCGCGGCGTACGTCGATCATCACCGCCGGATCCTTGCCGAGCCACACGGCGCTCGTGGGGCGCTCGAACGTGTCCTCGGCCCGGCCGATGTCGGTGATCCGGATCGGCGTGCCGTCCTTGGTCGCGACGATGATGTTGTTGAAGTCCTCGGACGCGTCCATGCGGCCGAGCGTGCGGAGCAGCAGCTGGCCCTTGCCCTGCTCGATGGTGCCCCCGGGTATCTCGACGTTCTCGGCCACGACGGCGTCGCGCACCTGGCTGATCGACAGGCCGTACCAGTTGAGCTTCTCCAGGTCGACGACGATGTGAATCTCGCGCGCGCGGCCGCCGGTGAGGCTCACTTCGCCCACGCCGTTGACCGTCTGGATGCCGCGGGCGATCTGCTTGTCGGCGAGCTCGGTCAGCGTGCGCAGGCTCATCGAGCTCGACGAGACGATCAGCGAGAGCACGGGATCCGCATCGGGGTCGATCTTGGTGACCACCGGAGGCAGCAGCGCCGGCGGTGCGCTGCGGATCGCCCCCGCCACCTTCTCGCGCACGTCGTTCACGGCGTCGTTGAGATCCCGCTCGAGCACGAAGCGGACGATCAGGCGCGCCTGTCCTTCGGAAATGCGCGCGGAGAGCTCGTCGATCCCCGAGACGCCGCTGATCGCCTGCTCCATGGGCTCCACCACGGAGGTCGACATCTCGTCGGGGCTGGCGCCGGGCAGCGAGAGCGCGACGCTCACCGTGGCCGGGTCGGCCTTCGGGAACAGGTCCACGCCGAGGTCGCGGAACGAGAAGGTGCCGAGGACCACCAGGGAGGCCACGAGCATCGTGGCCGAGACCGGGCGGCGGACGCAGAAATCCGAGATCATGCAGAACCTCCGATGAGCGGCTTGAGGATCAGCTGCCGACCGACACGAGCTCGCCGCCGCTGAGACTTTCGACCCCCGAGACGGCCACCCGCTCGCCGGCGGCCACGCCGCTGGTGACTTCGACGCGATCGCCGAGGCGCTCGCCGAGCTGCAGCTCGCGCATCTCGAGGCGATTGCCCTTGACGACGAACACCCGGTTGACGCCGTAGCGGTACTGGATGGCCGCGTACGGGAGCGTCAGCACTTCGTCGACCTTCGCGCTCTGAACGTGCACGCGGACGAAGGTGCCCGGCTTGAGCGCGCCGTCGGGGTTCGGGACGACGGCTTCGAAGGGAAACGCGCGCGTCGCCGTGTTGACGGCCGGGCTGATGCGCGTGACCTTGCCCGTGAAGGTGCGATCGGCGTACGCGTCCACGTGCAGCTCCACCGGACGGCCGGTGTCGATCCACGGCGTCATCTTCTCCGGGATCTCCGCGGTCACCTTCAGCGGGTCGAGCCGGACGATGGACATGACCGGCATCTGCGCCTTGACGAGCTCGCCCAGGTTGATCAGCCGCTTCTCGACGTACCCGTCGAACGGCGCCCTGATGTCCGTGTCGCGGAGCTGCCGCCCCGAGAGCTTCATCGCGGCCTCCGACCCCTGGATGCTCGCGCGCAGGTTGCGCGCGCCCTGCAGGGCGACGTCGTAGGCGGCCCGGCGCGTCTGCAGCTCCGCCTGCGCATCGTCGAAGTCCTGCTGCGAGAGCAGCTTGCGCCGGGAGAGTTCGGTGGCCCGCTCGAACGCCCGCCGGGCCTGCTCCAGCTCGGCGGCGGCGCGCCGCACGTCGGGCGTCTGATCCACCTCGGGCAGTTGCTGCGGATCGGAGGCGCCGTACTGAGCGAGCGCGCGGGCGAGGGTGGCCTGCTGCTGCTGAAGCGCATATTCCTGCCGCTCGTTGTCGAGCCGCGCCAGCACCTGGCCGGCTTTGACCCGGTCGCCGAGGTCGGCCAGAATCGCGCGCACCGTGCCGTCGGTTTCGGCCGAGACCGTCACCTGATCCACGGCTGCGAGCGTGCCGACCGCGTCGATGGCGCGCGGCACCGTGTCGCGCCGCACGGCCGCGGTGGTGATGGACTTCGCCTGGCCGACCCCCTCGGCCTCGGCGGTTCTGGACCGCGCGCAGCCGGAGACCAGCGGCGGGATCGAGAGGAGTGATACGACGAGCAGTGCCTTCAGCATCGCACCCCGAAAGAAAGAAAAGGACGGAAGGTAGCTAAGATTCGTATTGTAAGTTCAAGGCGGCGTCTGCCGCCAGCGCCTGTGCGATATACGATCTCGTGCTCCAGGCCCGGAAGGCCGTTTCGGGCCGCGGCTACCTGGCCGTCTCAGCGGGCGATCCCGACGCCTCCAGCAGGGCGACCACCATCTGGTTGAGCGGCGCCGGGAGCCCGTGGGTTCTTGCCCGCCGCACGATGACCCCGTTGCGCGCGTCGATTTCCATGGGGCGTCCCGCCATGCGATCGGCCTGCAGCGAGTTGATCGAATCCTGGGGGCCGTTCTTGTAGCCGGTGATCACGGCCTCGACCAGCTCGTCTTCCAGCCTTGCTCCCTCCGCACGGCCGACCGAAATGCATTCACGCACGAGCCCGCGCATCACATCGGCTATAGCGTCGATCTGGACGATGCCGGCGGGCTTCAGCAGAATCGCCGACAGCGCGCCGGCGCAGTTCAGCGCGAGCTTGCGCCACGCTTCGGTGCAGAAGTCGTCCGTGGTCCTGACGTCGATCCGGGTGCGGCCGAACAGTCCGGCGAAGGATCTCCCGGCGCCGGTATCGGGCACCATCAGCCATGCGGGCTTGCGCTGACGGATGCGTCCCGGCCCGCTGCGCTCCGCTGCACACTCGACCACCACCGGCAGGATCTGCTCGCGCGACACATAGCGCGCGAACCGCTCGACGTGCTCCACGCCGTTCTGCAGGATGGCGACCTGCGTCTCGCGTCCGATCAGGCGGGGAAACCAAGCCGCCGTGGGTCCGGCATCATAGGTTTTCGTGGCGACCAGCACCCAGTCGGCAGGGTCGAGGCCGCCGGCATCGGTGACGACGCGCGGCTCGGCGAGGATCCGGCCGTACGGCGTTTCGAGATCGATGCGGTCGAACGGCGTCCGCGCGCAGACGGTGATGCGGTGGGTGTCGTCCTGCGCGAGCCAGGCCGCCACCGTGCCGCCAACGGCGCCCGGGCCGACGATGACGATCTCAGCCATTGCACGAGAAGAGCCCGGTCAATTTCATCCTTTGCAAGGGAACGTGGTGAAGGGTCGCGGAGCTCGCCGCGAGTATAGCCCGGCTCGGTCCTTGCTCGACCGCGGCACTGATAGGCAATGTCCGTGGATCATGGCAGAGACTGCACATCCCCTCTCAAGAGACGATGATAGGATTTGCGTGGTGGGCAGAGTGCCGGCCGCAACGATTGAGGATCTGTACCGGGCGCCGGGGAAGGCCGAGCTCGTCAATGGCGAACTCGCCGTCATGACCCCCGGTGGCGGCACCCACGGCTACGCCGCGGGTGCGATCCACGCGAGTCTCTTCGCGTATGCCCGCCGAAACGGCCGTGGCATCGCGCTGCCGGACAACGTCGGGTTCACCGTCAACCTGCCCAATCGCCGTTCCTTCAGTCCCGATGCGGCATTCTGGACTGGCGGCCCTTTGACACCCAGGTTCATCGACGGAGCGCCGGTCCTCGCGGTCGAGGTTCGATCCGAGGAAGACTACGGACCTGCCGCCGAGGGCGCGCTTGCCGCCAAGCGCTCCGATTATTTTGCCGCCGGCACACTCGTCGTGTGGGACGTCGATCTCCGCGATCCGAGCGTGCGCGTATACCGCGCGAGCGATCCTCGAACTCCCACGGTTTATCGACTTGGAGAGCTTGCCGACGCCGAGCCAGCCGTTCCCGGTTGGGCGATGCCTGTCGCCGATCTGGTCCCGCCGACGAACTGACCGCCGGCCGTTCGCTCCTGGGACGGGGAGTCCCAACCCCGCACAGCCCGGATCGGCGATCCTGTGAAACGTGGCCGTTTCCTGCGGGCCGGAAGCGGCAGGCGATTTGAGAGAAACAGCGGCGATGCACGCCCTTCGCTACGCCCTGCGCAGCCTCGCCCGCAGCCCGGGCTTCACCGCCACGGTCGTCCTGACGCTCGCGCTCGGCATCGGCGCGAACACCGCCATCTTCCAGCTCATCGATGCGATCGCGCTGCGCAGTCTCCCGGTGAAGAACCCCGGCGAGCTCGCCGAGGTGCGCATTGCCGGCGGCAACGGCGGCTTCGGGGTCACCGCGGGCCCGTACGCGCAGCTGACACGCCCCGCCTGGCACGAGGTCGAAGCGCGTCAGCAGGCGTTCTCGGAGATGTTCGCCTGGTCCACGCGCGACCTTCGCGTCGGCGAGCGCAGCGATCTGAGGCCCGCGCACGGGATCTCCGTGAGCGGCGATTTCTTCCGGGTGCTCGGTGTGGAGCCGTGGCGCGGGCGCCTGATTGGCCGCGCCGAGGCCGATGCGGCATGTCCGGCGACGGTCGCCGTGGCCAGTTACAGCTTCTGGCAGCGTGCGATGGGCGGCCGCGACCTGAGCGGCAGCGGCGCGCGCATCCGCGTCAACCTCGCACCGATCGACGTGATTGGCGTCGCACCGCCGGAGTTCTTCGGCCTGGCCGTCGGCGAAAGCTTCGATCTCGCGCTGCCGCTCTGCCGCCAGCCGGAGCCGCGCGAGCTCTTCGACGTCGCCCTGGTCGGACGCCTGCGTCCGGGCTGGTCGGTCGAGCGCGCGTCGCGACATCTGGACGCCATGAGCAAGGGCGTATTCGAAGCGGTTGCGCCCCCCGGTTACAGCGCGGAGAGCCTCGAACGATTCAGGTCGTTCCGGCTGGCGGCGTATCCGGCGGCGACCGGCGTGAGTGCGCTGCGAACCGAGTACGGCACGTCTCTGTACCTGCTGCTGGGCGTGGCGGGCCTGCTTCTGCTGATGGGCTGCGCGAACATCGCGAACCTGATGCTGGCGCGCGCCAACGGACGCACGGCCGAAACGGCCGTGCGCGCCGCGCTCGGCGCCTCCCGAGGCGCGCTGGTTCGCCAGTCGCTGGCTGAAATCACCCTGCTCGGCGCCGCCGGCGCCGCGCTCGCCGTCGGGCTTGCGCAGATCATGACGCGGCTGCTCGTGGCCGCGCTCTCGTCGCAGAGCGGTGCGCCCGCCGTGTCGCTGGCGATGGACTGGCGAGTGCTGGGGTTCGCCGGCGTCATTGCGCTGGGCACCTGCCTCGTCTTCGGGCTGGCGCCCGCCCTGCGCACGCTCGGCACACGGCCGCTGGCCGTCATCGCCGCCGGCGGCCGGGGGGCCACCACCAGCCGCGACGCTCTGCGGCTGCAGCGGCTTATGGTTGGCGGCCAGATCGCGCTGTCGCTGGTCATGCTCGTCACGGCCCTGCTGTTCGTCCGCAGCTTCCGCAATCTCATGACGTTCGATCCGGGCATGCGGCAGGACGGGATTGTCGTCGCCCGCTTTGGATTCGACGGATTCGACGCCGGCGTGTGGGATCCAGACGTGCTCGATCGCGTGCGGCGCGAGCTGCTCGCGGAGGTCCAATCCGTTCCTGGCGTGCTTGCCGCGGGCACGACGACGCAGACGCCGCTGCTCGGCGGCGGCTGGAGCCACGGCGTTCACGTCGGCGGCGCGGAGGGGTCCTCGCAGTTCACGTGGGTGAGCCCAGGGTATTTTCAGGCGATGGGGATTCCCATCACACGGGGCCGCGATGTGTCACTTGCAGATACGCGCAGCTCGCCGCGTGTGGCCGTCGTGAACGAGACGTTCGTGCGCAAGTTCCTCGGCGCTGCCAACCCGCTCGGCGTGTCGCTGCGCACGAACCCCGAGCCGCGCTATCCCTCGACGGTGTACGAGATCGTCGGCGTCATCCCGGACACCCAGTACAACAGCCTCCGCGGCGAGACGCCGCCGATGGTGTTCGCGCCCGACACGCAGCACCCGTCGCCGGGACCTGGTGCCGTCGTCATGGTGCACGCAGGCATCCCGCCCGACGCTGCGATCACGGCCATCCAGCGCCGGTTGAAAGAACGGCATCCGGACGTGCTGTCGGAGTACGGGGTGTTCAAGTCGCAGGTCCGCGATCGGCTCGTCCGCGAGCGCCTGCTCGCTCTGCTGGCCGGCTTCTTCGGAGGGCTGGCGGTGCTGCTCACGATCGTGAGTGTGTACGGGATGCTCGCCTATGCCGTATCGCAGCGGCAGGCGGAGCTGGGGGTTCGAGCGGCGCTCGGCGCCGATTCGAAACGATTGCTGGCGCTGGTGATGCGCGAGGCCGGACGCCTGTTCGCCGCGGGCGCCCTCGTCGGCTGCGCGCTGTCGCTGGCGGCCGGCCGGCTGGCTGGCACGCTGCTCTTCGGGCTGCAGCCGGACGATCCGCAGACGTTCGCCGCGGCGCTCCTCCTGCTTGCGGTCATCGTGATCGCGTCAAGCGCGCTCCCGGCGGGGAAGGCGGCGTCGATCGATCCGGCGCAGGCGCTGAGGGCGGAGTAGCTGGACAGCGGGAGGGAGGGAGATGGTCTTCGTCGAGCGGTGGGTTGATGTGGCTCGCCAGGATGTTGGACAGGCCATTCGCACGCTGGTCACGCGTCCAGCTCTTGCGCTGGTCGCGATCGCGTCATTGGCATTGGCCGTCGCCGCCAATACGGTCGTGTTCGGTGTCGTCAACGGGTTGCTGCTGCGCCCGCTGCCGGTACGAGATCCGCAGCGGGTCTATTTCCTGCAGAGCGGCTCGGACATCTCGCATCCGTTTCCACTGTACCGGGCGTTGCGCGACGCCAATATCACGTTCGCGGGCCTGGCGGGATATCGCATCGCGCCGATGGGACTCTCGACCGGGCGCGGATCCGAGCGAGTGTGGGGATACCTGGTCACGGGTAATTACTTCAGCCTGCTCGGCGTCCGCCCGGCGCTCGGACGGTTCTTCACGGCCGAAGAGGATGTGACGCCGGGTGCGTCGCCGTATGCCGTTCTCAGCTACGCAAGCTGGCGCACTCGTTTCGGCGGCGACGCTCACATCGTCGGGCGCGTCGTCCGGATCAACGGCGACCCGTACACGGTGCTCGGCGTCGGACCGGAAGGGTTCCGCGGCACCGAGGTCTTCTACGATCCGGAGATCTGGCTGCCCATGACGATGCAGCCGAGGGTCGAAGGTCGTTCGTGGCTCGACAGCTGGGACACGAGGAATACTTTGATCGTCGGCCGTGTGAAAGAGGGCGTGGCGAAGAACCAGGCGGCAGCGAATCTGTCGGCAGTCGCCACAGTCGCGGTCAGGACAAGATCCGCGTCCGCCGATCCGGTCCAAATCACCTTGACCAGACCCGGCCTGATGGGCGACGTGCTCCGAGGGCCCACCGGCGCGTTTCGGGGGCGGAGTGCTGGTGCTCGCCGTCCTGGTGCTGATGGCCGCGTGTCTCAATGTCGCCGGCCTGTTCCTCGCCCGATCCGTCGATCGGATGCGGGAGTTCGGCGTCCGCGTAGCGCTCGGCGCGGGCCGCAGCCGTCTGGTCGGACAGCTTACCGCCGAAGTGGCGGTCTTCGTGGCCGTTGCCGGTGCGGCAGCGCTCGCGCTGGCGTACGAGCTGCTGAGGGCTCTGAGCGCCTGGCGCCTGCCGCTCGACATTTCCACGGCGTTTGACGTCGGCGCCGATGGAGCAGTGTTCACGTTCGCGATGGTGCTGTTGCTGCTGGCCCTTGCGTTGTGCACGCTCCCGCCGCTCTGGCGCGTCTTGCGAAGCGATCCCGCCATCCTGCTGCATCCGCCTGCGACCTCCATCGGCGGCCGCCGTCTGGCGATGCGCGACATTCTTCTGGCGATGGAAGTCGCCTGCTGCGCCGTGCTGCTCACCGGAGGCGTGGTGTCGCTGCGCGGACTGGCTGGATCACTACGCACGAATCTGGCGATGGAGCCGGATCGCGCGACGGTCGCCAGCTTCGATCTCGGCCTGGCGGGCTACGACGCGTCTCGGGCGGAAGTGTTTCAGCGCCGCGCACTCGAGGCGGTTGCCGCCATTCCGGGCGTCGAGGCAGCCGCCTACGGCAACTCGGTCCCTCTGTATGTCGACCAGTCGACCACTACTGTATTCCCGGAACAGGTAACCGCCTCGACGCGAGCCGTGGGCTCTGCCAGCTACTTTGACGTGTCGCCCGCGTACTTCCGCGCACTTGGGACACGTCTTGTCCGCGGTCGAGAGTTCGGGTGGAGCGATGGTCCTGCGTCGGCGCAGGTAGCCATCGTGAACGAGCAGTTTGCCAGCCGGTTCGGGCGGAGTGGCGAGCTCGGCTGGTCCTTTCGGACTGGCCTTCGCGGGGCTCCGATTCGGGTCGTCGGAATAGTCGAGGACGGCAAGTACCAGGCCCTTACAGAGGCGCCGCGCATGGCCGTCTTCTATCCGATCCTGCAGAAAGGGAATTCGTCGACCTTCATGATCGTCCGTGCGCCGTTCGATCGAACGATCTCACCGGCCGAGATCAGGCGGGTGATCGGGCGGCTCGATCCTGCTTTGCCGCTGTACGAAGTGGGCACTCTCAGGAGCGCCCTCGCGTGGGTATTCGTGCCTGCGCGGGCGGCGGCGATTGCCCTGGGAGCATTCGCTATTCTTGCGATCATGCTGATGGTGACGGGCATATACGGGCTCGCGGCGTACTCGGTCGCCAGCCGCGCGCGCGAGATCAGTATTCGCATGGCCATCGGTGCGGCGCCGCGGCAGATTCTTCGGACGGTGTTCGGGCGAGTCGGCGCCTTCGTGATCGCAGGCTCGCTTGCCGGCATCGCCGCCGGTCTGGCGGGCAGCCGCCTGTTGGCAGCCGTCGTCTATCAGGCCAGCGCACACGATCCGGTCGTGCTGACAGCCGCCGTGCTGGCCATGCTCGCTGTGGCCGCCAGCGCCTCCTGGTTTCCGGCACGCCGCGCGCTCGCCACCGATCCCGTTCGCACGCTCCGAGAGGACTGAGAAGACCATGGGCACTCTTTCCGATCTCCGCTTCGGCTTCCGCCAGCTCCTGCGGTCGCCGCTCACCAGCGCCGCGGCCATCGTCTCGCTCGCCCTCGGCATCGGCGGCACGGCCGTGATGTTCGGCGCCGTGGACGCCATCCTGCTGCGGCCGCTGCCGTATCCGGATGCCGACCGGCTGATGCTCGTCTCCACGACGTCATCGCTGACGCGCGATGCATCGACCGCGCGCCGCGGAGGCGATCTGTCGCCGGCCGACTACCTCGACTACCGTGGGAGCCCGAGCTTCGACGGTCTGGGCTCCGTCATGACCTCGTCGATGCGGCTCACCGGCGGGGGCCTGCCGGAGCAGATCCGTGTCGCGCAGGTGTCGGGCAACTTCTTCACGCTGCTCGGCGTGCGGGCCGTTCTCGGGCGCACGTTCGTGCCTGCCGACGACATGCCTGGTGCGCCGGTCCAGGCCGTGCTGAGCGAGCCGCTCTGGCGCCGCCGGTACGACGCACGGCCGGACGTGATCGGACGCCAGATCCTGCTGTCGGACGTCTCGGTTCAGGTCGTCGGCGTCGCCCCGGCCGGCTTCCGGTTCGAGACGCCGAACGACGTGTGGGTGCTGGCCGATCGCGGCGTTCCGCGCATCACGGGCATTCCCAACCTCGCCGGCAATCGCGACGTGCACCTGCTGACCGTTTTCGGGCGCCTCCGCCCGCAGGTGTCGCTCGCGGCAGCCCAGGCGCAGATGGATGCGATGGCCGACCGCCTCGCGCGGGAGCACCCGATCGACAAGGGTCTCGGCATCGCGATCGATCCGCTCAAGACGGCGCTGGTCGGCGACACGCGCGGTGTGCTGGTGCTCCTCTTCGCCGCGGTAGGGTTGCTGCTGCTCATCGCATCGGTCAACGTGGCGAACCTGATTCTGGTGCGCACCGACGCGCGCACCGTCGAGCTCGCGATGCGGACCGCGCTCGGCGCCTCCCCGGGGCGCCTCGCGCGTCAGATTCTGATCGAGAGCCTGCTCTTCGCCGCCTGCGGAGGGCTGCTGGCGATCGGCGTTGCCGCCGTGGGCGTGCACGAGCTGGTGCGGCTGGCGCCGGCAGGCCTGCCGCGTCTGGACGAGATCGGCATGAACCCACGGCTGGCGGTGTTCTCGGCTGTCCTGACCGTTGGGGTGGGCGTGATGTTCGGGTTGTGGCCAGCCTGGCGGGTGTCCCGTGCTCCGCTGGCGCCGGCCGTCAGCTCGGCGGGACGGACGACGGATGCAGGCGGGCGCCGGCGGCCGCAGCTGCTGCTCGTGTCAGGCGAGCTCGCGATCGCGCAGGTGCTGCTGGTCGTGGCAGGCCTCCTACTCACCAGCCTGGTGCGCCTGGTGTCGGTCGATCCCGGCTTCGACGCCAAGGGCCTCACCGCGGTCAGCGTGTCGCTGCCTGGCGCCAAGTACCGCGATCCGGAAGTGAAGGCGCGGTTCCACGAGACCGTGCTGGCACAGCTCGAGGGCTCTCCGGGCGTGGATCGAGTGGCGATGGCGATGAGCGCGCCGATGGCGCCCGGCTTCGCGATCACCCGGGGCGTGTGGCCCGAGGGACGCCCCGCCCCCGCTCCAGGCGAGCTGCAGACGATGTCGTTCCAGACCGTGAGCGAGAGCTACTTTTCGACGACAGGCATCCGTCTGCTGCGCGGCCGGGCGCTGGCGAGGCAGGACGATTTCGGCTCACCCGGTGTGGTCGTCGTGAACGAGGCGTTCGTGCGGCGGTATTTTCCCGGCGAGGATCCCATCGGCAGGCGAATCGGGTACGGTCCGCGTGAGAGCGACCATTACTGGCACACCATCGTCGGGCTCGTGGCCGATACCCGCGAGCGAATCGCCCAGCCGCCGCAGCCGACGGCCTACGCGCCGTTCCGCCAGGATCGGGAACCGTGGAATTCGGCGTCCTACCTGATCAAGAGCTCGGCGCCGGCCGCGGCCGTGGGCGATCTCGTCCGGCGCGCCGTTCTCGGCGCGGATGCCGACCAGCCGATTTCGCGCGTGCGCAGCGTCGAAGACGACGTGCGCGAGTCGACGGCGATGCAGCGGTTCACGACCACGATCGCCAGCGTGTTCGCCGGCCTGGCGCTGGTGCTGGCGCTGGTCGGCACCTTCGGCATGATGAGCCATGTCGTGCGCGGGCGGACCCGGGAAATCGGGGTCCGCATGGCGCTCGGCGCGACGCGCGGCGACGTGCTGCGGCTCGTCCTGGGTCAGGCGGCGGCGGTCGTGCTGGCCGCCGTCGCCGCCGGCCTCGCCGCCGCGCTCATGCTGGGTGCGTCCGTGCGGGCTCTGCTGTACGAGATTCAGCCAGGCGATCCGCGCACGCTCTTTGGGGCGGCGGCGTTGCTGGTGGCGACGGCCATCGGCGCGAGCTACGTGCCCGTGCGGCGGGCACTGGCGCAGAACCCGCTGAAGACCCTGCGGACGGAATAGCTGCGCCGACGGCGCCCGGACGCCGCTAACGAGCCGGCTTGCCCATCATCATCATGTGCGGCATGGGAGGCGGGCTGTCCGCATTCCAGATCTCATACGCAATCTTCATCGATCCGTCGGCTTCCTTGTTCAGCACGACCATGTACTTGCCGGTTTCCTTGGAGCCGGTCCCGTCCTTGGGCGTCACCATCTGGCTGTAGGTGCCGATGTCGTAGCAGCTGTTGGTCATGCACGCCGTCTGGGTTGCCGTGATCATCACGTTGGAGACCTTCGCCGAGTCGAACAGCCCTTTGTGGAAGGTCTCGATGGCTGCCTTGCCCTTCACCATCGGGTGATTTGGCGGCATGACGACGGCATCGTTGGTGAAGAGGGCGACGAGCGCGGCGAGATTCCCGGCATCGGAGGCCTGCGCGTATGCCGCACGGACCTTGTCGACCGCCGGATTCCTGCCAGATTGCGCGAGCGCGGGAAGCGGTGCCAGCAGCAGAGCGAGACCGAGGGTGATGCTGAGCTGTTTCATCGGTGCCTCCTTCGTGAGTGATGTCATGATTGTATCGCTGTGGGTTCCAACCTGTGCTGTCGATTTCACGCAGTCTGATCGGCGTCACCCTGGCCGCATCCGTGCTCGCGGCGCAGGCCCCGGAGCAGCCCACCTTCCGGACGGGAACCACGCTCGTTCGAGTGGATGCGACAGTGATCGATCGAAAAGGGGAGCCGGTCACCTCACTCACGGCTGACGACTTCGAGGTGCGCGAAGACGGCAGGCGTCAGCCGATCACGTCGTTCAAGTTCCTGGGCGCCACCGGCCAGCCGACCGACAATCTGTCGCTGCCGATCCGCGGTCCGCAGCACATGAAGGCCGAAGCGGCGCGAGACGACGTGCGGGTGTTCCTGTTCTTCTGGGACGAGTACCACGTGGAACAGTTCGGGAGCGCGCTCTCGGCCAGGGCTGGTCTGCAGCAGGTGATGCTGAACGCATTCGGTCCCACGGACCTCGTGGCGATCATGGATCAGCTCACTCCCACGGACGCCATCCGGTTCACCCGCGACAGGCGCGCGCTGGCCGACCAGGCGAGCCGACTCGAGGGGCGGCAGGGCGTCTACCTGCCGTTTCGCAGCGAGATCGAGCGCGAGCACCTGAGGCGGGCGCAGCAATTCGGCGAGGTGGAGGGCTTTCGCGGCGAGGTCACCAGAACCGCCATCGAGGCCGCCATGGTCTATCTGGGCACGCTGCGAGAGGGGCGCAAGAACCTCATCATCGTGAGCGAATCGCTCGGAGCGTATCGCCTGCCCGGCCAGCAGTACGACGACGTGAGCCGGTTGATGCAGACGGCCAGCGACAACAACACGGCGGTGTACGTGTTCGACCCGCGCGGCATCGCGGGTCCCGGCAATGCCGCCTCGATGCTCGCGGCGTTGGCCGAACAATCCGGGGGCGAGGTGATCCGCACCAACGATCTCGCCGCCGCATTTCCGCGCGTCGTCCGGCAGTCGAGCGCCGTGTACCTGCTCGGCTACCAGAGGGAGTCGCGGGATGACGGCGATTTCCACAAAATCAAGGTCAGCGTGCGGCGGCCGGGGCTCGAGGTGCGCGCGCGCGCCGGATACTGGGCGCCGCGCGCGTCGCCGGCCGACTCGCGTGCCCCGGTCCGGACTCCAGTGCCGGCTGCGGTCGAGGCCGCGTTCAAGGCGCTGACGCCCGTCGAGTCGGCAATGGCCGCCGAGGTATGGGCGGGCGTCCAATTCGATGCGAACGGCGGGCCGTCTGTGACAGCAGCCTGGACGCCGCGCCAGACGAGCGGCAGCGCGGCAGCTCGCGTGACCCGTGTGTCCGTCAAAGCCGTTTCGGGCGGGGCGCAAGTCTTTGGCGGGGATGTCGCCCAGGCGGGAACGACGTTTACAGCGCCGCCCGGCCCGCTGACGCTCTCGTTCAACATCTTCGATGAGGCCGGAGAGCAGTTGGATCGCGTGGAGCGCGCGGTCGAGGTGCCGGATCCGACGAGTGCGTTGATCGTCGCCACGCCTGCCGTGATTCGGGCGACGACGGCGCCGGAGTATCGTGCGCTCGCGTCGATGCCCGCCCCTCCCGTGTATGCCGGGCGCGACTTCGATCGGACCGATCGCGTCATCATCCGGCTCGACGCACGTTCGAGCGGCGGCGCGCCGACCCTGGAGGCCGTGCTGCTCGACTCGCGAGGCGCGAAGCTGGTCGGCCTGCGGATCGACGCCGACGTGGGTGGCGGAGCGCACCTCGAGCTGCCGCTCTCGAGCATCGCCCGCGGAGAGTATGCGCTCGAGCTTCGCGCGCGCACGGCGTCGGCCGACGAGCGGCAGATCATGGCGTTCCGGGTGGTGCGCTGACCTTCACAATTGCTACACAATGACGCCGCACACTCCTTGGAGAGGCGTCCGGCGCAGCCGGACGCGAGTGTAAAGGAGGACGTGCAATGTCTACCCGCTTCAACTGGCCGCTCGCCATTGGCGGGGTGCTGCTCGCCGGCGCGATCGGCATCGTGGCCTACAACGCCGGCGTGTCGCACGGGCTCGCCATGGCGCCAGCCGCGGCAGCGGCCGGGCCGGGCGCCGCGGCACCGGCTCTGCCGCCCGGCGCCGCGCCGTACTACCACTATCGCTGGCACCGGCCATGGGGTTTCTTCCCGTTCGGGCCGCTCTTCTCGATCCTGCTCTTCATCCTGATCGCGCGCGCGCTGTTCTGGCGCGGCTACGGGCCGCGCTGGCGGCATGGGTACTACGGGATGCCGCCCTCGTTCGAGGACTGGCACCGCCGGGAGCACGAGCGGATGAGCGGCCAGCCGCCGGGCGGCTCTGAAGTACGATGACCGCGGTCGCCACACGGGGATGCAGACGGTTCTGGTGGTGGAGGACGAGCGTCAGATCGCGCAGATCGCGCGCGACTATCTCCGGCACGCCGGCTTCGACGTGGTCGTCGCCGGCGACGGTCCACAGGCGCTGGCCGCCTGGCGCGATCGGCACCTGGATCTCATCGTCCTCGACCTGGGCCTGCCGCGGCTCGACGGCCTCGAAGTGGCGCGGCGGCTGCGGCGCGAAAGCACGGTGCCGATCGTCATGCTCACCGCGCGCGCCGACGAATCCGATCGGCTGCTCGGCCTCGATCTCGGCGCCGACGACTACATCGTCAAGCCGTTCAGCCCGCGGGAACTGGTGGCGCGGGTCAGGGCGGTGCTGCGGCGCGCCGGCGCCGCCGCCGGCGAGGGGGAGGTGCTCCGGCGCGCCGATCTCACCATCGATCTTCCGCGCATGACGGTCGCGCGCGGCGCCCACAGGATCGACCTGACCGCGACGGAGTTCCAGCTGCTCGCCACGCTCGCCAGGCGTCCGGGTCGGGTTTTCACGCGATCGCAGCTGCTCGACGCCATCAGAGGCGAGGAAGTCGAGGCGTTCGAGCGCGCCATCGACGCCCACGTGAAGAACATCCGGCGCAAGCTGGAGGCCGATTCGCGGAATCCGCGTTATCTGCTGTCGGTTTACGGCATCGGCTACAAGTTCTCCGATGAATGAGCGCCCGCGCCACTGGAGAAGATCCGGCCCGCCGCCATGGTGGCCCGAAGGGGAGCCGTGGCCGCCGCACGGCGGCCGGCATCGCTGGCGCCGCCGCCGCAGGGCGTTCGTCGGGCGGTTCGCGCTGCTTGCCGCGATCTTTCTCCTGCTGAGCCTCGTCGGCGCCGGGACGATCGTCTCGTCGCTCACGCGAGGGCGCCTGCCGGTGGGGCCGTTCGCGCCCGCGATCGTGTTCGTGCTCGTCGCGGGCGCGGTGCTGGCGCTGATCGTCCGCGGACTCGCCCGCCCGATCGGGGACGTCGTGGCGGCCGCCAACCGTCTCGCAGAGGGGGACTACGCCGCGCGCGCGCAGGCGTATGGCCCTCCCTCGGTCAGAGCGGTGGGGCACGCGTTCAACACCATGGCCGGCAAACTGCAGGCGCAGGATCGCCAGCGGCGGGAACTGATGGCCGATATCGCGCACGAGATCCGCACGCCGCTGAGCGTGGTGCAGGGACGGCTCGAAGGGCTGCTCGACGGGGTCTACCCGCGAGACGACGGGCAGATTGCGGCGGTGCTGGCGGAAACGCGCACGCTCGCCCGGCTCGTCGACGACCTGCGGGTCCTGTCGCACGCGGAGAGCGGCATGCTTGCGCTGGAGAGGGAGCAGACCGATCTCACCGTGCTCGCGCACGACGTGGCCGGCGCGCTCGAGGGCGAGGCGTCGGCGAGGCGCGTCGGCGTTCGGGTGGACGCGCCGCCGGACGTGCCGCTGGCCTCCGTCGATCCCCTGAGGCTCCGGGAGGTGCTGATGAATCTGCTGTCGAATGCGCTGCGGCACACGCCGGCCGATGGGACGGTGGCGGTCACCATTCGCCACGCCGCGGCGACAGCCGCTGAGCCCGGACGTCTCACCATCGCGGTTGCCGATACGGGCAGCGGCATTCCGCCGGAGGATCTCCCGCGCGTGTTCGACCGTTTCTACAAGAGCGGCCCGTCGCCCGGGTCAGGGCTCGGCCTCACGATCGCGCGAAAGCTCGTGGAGGCGCATGGCGGTGAGATTCGGGTCGAAAGCCGCGTCGGGCACGGCACCACCATCACCGTGACCCTGCCGATCGAGTGACACGCGTCAGGCGGGCCCTCACCGTGCGGGCCTCTTCGCCGCGACGTAACCGTTGCGCGCCCGCACCCGGTACGAGGGATCCACGGTGCGAACGCGGATGCTGTGATAGCCGCCGTCCGGCGCGCGCGGCGAGACATAGCCCAGCAGGTACTGGCGGTTCAGTTCGTCGGCGATGCGCGACGTGGCCGCGTTCAGATCGGTCGTGTCGTGCACGACCTCGGTATTGCCGCCGCTGCCGTTGGTGATCTCGGTGAGCGCCGAGATGTTCACGCCGGTGTTGATCGCGCGCCGCGCCGGCGGATCGATCGCGATGGCGTAGGCGAACGCGTCGCTCCTGAGGAGCGCCGACCGGAGCTCGCGCAGCGTCGTGTCACTGGCCGTGTCGGCGCCGTCAGAGATGAGGAGCATCGCGCCGCGCTCCCGGGTCCGCTGATCCATGAGCGGCAGCGCCGCCATCACCGCGTCGAAGAGCGCCGTCGCCCCGAACGGCCGCAGATCGGACAGGCCGCCGTGAATCAGATCGGGCGATCGCGTCCATGGCGTCAGCACCCGCGGCTGGTGGTTGAAGGCGACGACGCAGAACTCGTCGCCGGGATCGAGGAGATCGAAGAGGAAGCGCTCGACCGCCGCGCGCGCGTCGACCAGCCGCTGTCCGAACATGCTGTCGCTCACGTCGAGCAGCACGGCGAGGCTCACCGGCACGCGCTCGTTGGTGAACTGGGCAACCGTCTGGCGATCGCCGTCCTCGAAGATTTCGAAGGCGTCCCTGCCGAGCCCCGAGACGAGCCGGCCGTCGCGGTCGACGACCGTCGCCGTCACGCTGATCAGGTCGACACGCGAACGGAACGGGCTGCGCGGCGCCTCCTGCGCCCGCGCGGCCAGCGTCGCTCCGGCGACTGCGGCAATCAGCAGCCAGTAGCCTGGTCGCATGCTTGGACCGTGTGGCCCGATTATCCCATGCTGGCTGCCGCCCGGCATCCTCGCGGACGGCGGTCTAGCGGTGAACGCCCAGATCCTTCAGCACCTTCATGGCGGCATTGTGCCCCGCGCAGCCGATCACCGATCCCGCCGGATGGGTGCCGGCCGAACAGGAATAGAGGCCCGCAAGGGGCTGCGCGTAAGGCAGGCGATCGGCGAATCCGAACGAGTTGTCGATGTGGTGGATGTGCCCCAGCGTGATCCCGAACCTCCGTTCGATCGTCTTCGGGCTGAGCGGCAGCATGTCCTCCACGAGATGGCTCGTGCCCGGCGCGAACGAATCGCAGATATCGAGCAGGCGATGCGCGAAACGCGATTCCTCCGCGTCCCAGGCCGACTCCTTGAGCTCGTACGGCACCCACTGGACGAACAGCGCGGCGCTGTGACGGCCGGCTGCGTCCATCACGCTCGGGTCGGTTGTGCTCTGGACGTACCACTCTATGGCCGGATGCTCGGGCAGCCGCCCTGCCTGCACGTCCAGGAACGACCGGCTGAGCGCCTGCAGCACGCCGTCCTCCCCGGGCAGGAGGTGCATCGTCGCGTGGAACTGGCCTCTGTTCTCCGGCAGGCACGTGAAGGCGGGCAGCCCGCGAAGGGCGAGGTTCAGCTTGAACGTGGAGCCGGGGCGCCGGTACTCGTCGAGACGCTGGTTGTACTCGGGCGGAAGATGTTCGGCGCCGAGCAGGTTGCGCATGCGGAAGGGATCCGCGTTCACCACGACGGTCGAGGCACGCACTTCGTCGCCGCCAGCCGTGAGGACGCCCTGGACGGCAGCGCGCTCGACCAGAATGCGCTCGACCCGCCGGCCGACTTCGATGGTGCCGCCGTGCCGCCGCACGGCCGCCGCGAAACGGGCCGACACGGTCCCCATTCCGCCCTCGACGATCATCCATGTGCCGTCCGATCCGGGGAGGCGGCACATGTTGTGGACGAGGAAATTCATCCCCGTGCCGGGCGTGTCCCAGGCGCCGTACAGGCCGCTGAAGCCGTCGGTCACGGCATACATGGCCTTCACGAGATCGCTCTTGAATTCGAATCGTTCGAGGTAGTCGCGGACGGGGCGCCGGCACAGCTCCACGAAGACCGCGCGTAGCGCCGGACGCACGAAGCGCTCCGCGGTGCCCTCGATCGAGAGCGGCTGCTGCAGCCATGCAGGCGCGACGTCGTGCCGCAGCGCCTCGAGCTCGGACTGGAGCGCACGGTGGGCCTTCCAGTCCTCGGCGGAGAAGAACGCGAGGAACTGCTCTCGGGTCGCGGCCGCATCGGATCCGAACAGCAGATACCCGCGCTCGCGCCGCGGAAGGAAGTAGTGGGGATCGCGCCGTTTGAGGGGAAGGTCGACTCCGGTGATCGCGAGCAGCTCGGGAGGCATGAGGCCGAGCAGGTACGCACCCGTAGAGGAGATTAGATCCGGCGCCTTCGCGAACGGCCGCTCCGAGCGCGCCGCGCCCCCAACGACGCCGGCAGTCTCCAGCACGCGCACGTCCAGCCCGGCGCGCGCCAGCAGCAGTGCCGCCACGAGCCCGTTGTGTCCGGCGCCGACGATGACGACGTCTGCCGTCTCGCGCATTCTTCATACTGTGTGTGTAATCCGCGGCATGCGCCAGAAGTATCGCTCCGCAGTGCGGCTCCTTGCCGCGGCGGCCGCCATATGGATGTGCGGTGGCGTACTGAGGGGTCAAGAGCGCCAGGATCGGGCCGCCCGCCCGCGAAGCGCTGCAGTGGCAGAACGGCCGCCGCGGCCGCCCGGCCGGCAATCCCCCGGCGGCCCTCGCGTTCAATCCTGGCGTCGTGCCGCGGCTCATCTCCGTGACCCGCCGCTTTCGTGGAGCAGCTGACGGCCATCGGCCGCGCCACTAAATTTAGCGCGACGCGTTGAGGTTGCCGCCGCTGATCGCGCGGCCGTTCACGCGCCCGGTGTAGGTGGTGCCGGCCGCCGTGAAGGAGATCTGATCTCCGACGAGCTTGCCGTTGAACGGGGTCGAGCCGAGCGTTCCCGAGATCATCTGGAAGGTCTGCGCGATTGTGAGATCCCCCTGCGGGGTTTTCCAGCGGCCGTCCACCTTCGCCGGCACGATCCAGAGCATCGCCGTGCACCAGCTCGCACAGCCCTCGGGACCGAGGTTCACCTTTTCGTCCGGCTCCCAGTCGGCCATGTCGAACGAGTTCGACACGATCCGCGTGCCGGGCTTCAGATCCAGCAGCTTCGGCCGCAGCTTCATGTTGATGCTGGGCAGCAGGAACATGGTGATGACGGTGGGCTGCGAGAGATCGGTTTCGAACAGATCGGCCTGGACGAAGATCGCCTTGCTGCCCATGCCTTCGCGGTCGGCGTTGGCTCGCGAGAGCGCCACCATCTCCGGGTTGTATTCGATGCCGACCGCGCGCGCGCCCCGCTTGGCCGCGGTGATCACCGTCCGTCCGTCTCCGGAGCCGAGATCCATCACGAAATCCTGCGGAGTCACGTTCGCCATGTCGAGCATCTTGTCGACGAGCGCCTGCGGCGATGGCACCCAGACGACATCCTTTCCCGGCTGGCCGACCTCGGGCTTGTATTGATCCGCCGGAGCCTGGGCCTGAGCGAGAAGAGCCGCAATGGCCAGCGCGCCGAGGCCGCCGGCAACGAGGGAACGTTTGACGAGTCTGGTCACATGCATGGCTCACTCCTGGGTCGGCTATTCTAGCGTCGTTTCGCTTCGCCCGTCGATTCAGACTTTTGGTTCCGGCGATGCGAATGTTTGAATTTCTCCCGGGCGCGCAGGCATTCTCGTGCGAATTCCATCTGCTTTCGGCGCCATCCCGAGCGGCATTAGATTTGCCACCGGAAGGCGCATGCGCACTCCCCAGCCGGCCGCACACGTCGACATTCTCGCCCGCGATGACGATCAGTTCTTCAAGCGGCACCTCACGAGCGTCGTCGCTCGCCTCGAGACGCAGACCAAGAAGGCGCTCGAGCGGCAGCGTGCGGCCTGGCGAGACAGCGTCCGGCGCGAGGCGCTCCTGCAGGGCAAGGACTTCGACCTCGAGTAGTTCGTCGTCCGCTGCTTCTCGCGCGGGGCACTCGCCCCCGCCCCGCTGAAGATTGCTCGCGCTCCGGGCGTCGGCTAGACTCGGGAGACGGCCCCGTTCGATGCCGAACGTCACCCGACTCGAGACCCAATGGCGCCAGTTGATGGCGCTCTGCGAAAGTGAAACGACGTTCCGCGCCAGCGGCGAGCACCCCCGCCTGCTCAAGATCATCGCGTTCGATATCGAACAGCTTGCCCGCGAAATGGGATTCAGCCCGAGGCGGATTGCGAGCCGCGACTTCCGCGCCCGGCGCGCGGGCGATCGCATCCTCGGCATCATGAACGAGGAATGACCGGCTCAGCCAGCCTCAGCGCCATGACGGTGCAGTCGTCGTGCTGCTGTGGGTCGGCCGTTGCCGCGGCCGTGCAGATCTGGGAGACGAGCTGATCGACCGTCGCGCCGGACAGGCCCTTGGCGTGTGCGGCGGTCCAGGCGCGCACGGCCCTGCCGACGAGCGCGGCTCCGACGCCGTCTCCGTGGCTCATGCCTGCCTCCAGCACGCCGTCGCTGCAGATCACGACGATGTCGCCGGGGCTCAGGGTAACCAGGCGCTCGCGCGAGTGCCACTCCGGGAACAGGCCAATCGGCACGCTCGTCGCCTCCAGCGCCTCGATACCCCCGTCGGAGCGGAAGATGAGGGGCGCTGGATGACCCGCGCTCACATAGCGCAGCGCGCGGGTGGACGCCTGGTACCGGCCGAATAACAGCGTGGCGTAGTGCTCGGGCGCCGTGGAGGCCCAGAACTCCCGGTTCACCGCCGCGATCAGATCCGGTGTGCTCGAGACCGGCATCGAGAGGCGCGTGTGGAACCCGCCGCGCAGGTGCGCCATCAGCAGCGCGGCGCCGATCCCCTTGCCCGACACGTCCGCCATGACGAACCCGAGCTCGCCATGGCCCAGGTCGAACCAGTCGAAGTAATCGCCGCCGACGCCGCGCGCCGGCACGCATCGGGCCGCGCAGTCGATCCCCTCGAGCCGCGGCGGTGCGTCCGGCAGCAGCTTGGACTGCACGTTCCGCGCGATCTCCAGGTCGGAGCGAGACGTGCGTGCGCGATGCACCTCGCTCTCGATCGTCTGGAGCAGCCGCGCGTTGTCCCACGGCTTCTGCACGAAGTCCGACGCGCCGGCCCGCATGGCCTCGACCGCGAGCTCGATGCTGCCCCAGGCCGTCATCACGACCACCGGGCTGGCGACCGCCGACCGGCGGAGCGCGCCCAGCAAATCCAGTCCCTCGGCGCCGGAGGTCGTATCGCGGGCGTAATTGAGATCGATGAGGAGCAGGTCGAACTCGTCGGCCGACGTGAGCTCGAGGACCTGCCCCGGCGAATCGGCCGTAATCGTGGTGTGGCCGTTCGCCTTGAACAGCAGCCGGGCGGCTTCGAGTACGCCGGTGTGATCGTCCGCCACGAGGATCCGCACGGTCCCTGGAGAGTCAAGAACGCTGCCAGAGAGCAGGCGCAGAATTGGACGGATCTTCGGGGTACGGCCCGGCGCGTCCGTTCGCGAGTGGGACGATTGTTCCGGGACCGGACGCTGCAGATCGGGATTACCTCAGCAGCGCGCGCTCGAGGCGCCTCATCGCCAGGGCGAAGGCGGCGGTTCCCAGCGCGGCCAGGTAAAGCGCATGGAGAAGAATCGTCGCGTGGATCGCTCCGGTCGTGAGCTGCCTCAACATCGCGACACCCTGATAGAGCGGCAGCGCCTGCACCGCCCAGCGGAGCGGCGCGGGGAGCGAGTCGATGGGGAAGAACGTGCCGGCGAAGAGGAACATCGGCATCACGAACAGGCCCATCACCAGGTCGAAGTCCTGAATCTTCTTCGCGAAGCTCGTGATGCAGATCGCCACGGCGGAGAAGGCCGTGGCGGCCAGCACCGCGGCTGGCCAGGCCAGCAGCGCCCACCAGGACAGCAGCCCCCGGTTGCCGGTCGCTTCGCCGACGCCGAGGACCACCAGCAGAAATCCCGCGGCGTAGATCGAGCCGCGCATGATCGCCCAGAGCATCTCGCCGAAGACGATATCGGCGACCCGCAGCGGCGTGGCGAGAATGCCGTCGTAGGTCTTCTGATGATGAAGCTTGAAGAAGATATTGAAGAAGCCGTCGGTGATCGCGCCGTTCATGCAGCTCGATGCGAGCAGCGCCGGCACGACGAAGGCGGTGTAGGACACGCCCTGCACGCCTGCGACCATGGAGCCCAGTCCGATGCCGATGCTGAAGAGGTAGAAGACCGGCTCGAAGAACCCGGAGAAGATCACCATCCAGGTGTGGCGGTACACCATGGCATTCCGCTGCACCATCCGGAGGGCGCGCCGGGGCGAGGGGAGCGCACCGCTCCAGGCCACGGGCGTGGGGGAGCTCATTGCCGCAGCCTCCGCCCGAAGGCGCGGACGGCCGCCGCGGCGCCGGTCGTGATGAGTGCCAGGAGGAAGCCCGCGTGCACGGCGGTTCCTGGGGGTGCCGCCGTCCCGAGCGTGAGACTTCTCGCCAGGGCGACCCCGTGGAACAGCGGCGAGAGCAGGGCGAGCGGCTGCAGGACGGCGGGCAGGCGCGAGACGGGAAAGAAGATGCCGGAGAAGAGATAGAGAGGCGTGATGATGAACCGGAAGAGCACGTTGAAGTCCTGGCCGTCGCGGCGCGTCGCGGCAAAGGCCATGATCGGCGCGCCAAAGGCCAGCCCCGTGAGCGCGCCCGCCGGAACGGCGAGCAGCGCGAGGGGCGATCGCGGCACCCCGAACGACGCCATGACGAGCATGAAGGCGGTGGCCACCATGAGCAGGCGCACGGCCAGCCATGTCAGCTCTCCGAAGACGATGTCGATCGCCCCGAGCGGTGTGGCGGCAATCGCCTCGTAGTTCCGCCCCCACGTCATCCTGCCGAGAATCGGCCAGCTCGATTCGAAGCTGGCCGTCTGCATGCACGCCCCCGCGAGCAGCCCCGGAGCGAGAAACGTGAGAAAGTCGACGCCGCCCGGCAGGGCCGTACCGCCGCGATCCACGAGATTGCCGACGCCGATGCCGATCGAGAGGAGAAAGAGCGCCGGCTGCAGGAAGCTCGTGAACAGCGAGCCTCGCCAGGTGTGGCTGTACACGAGCGCGTTTCGCTGGACGATGCGGAGCGATCGCGTCATGGACGTGTCCTAATCGATGAGCGTCCGTCCGGTCAGCTTCAGGAACACGTCCTCCAGCGTCGATCGCCGCACGAGGGCATTGTCGTATGCGACGCCGCGCTTCCGGACCTCCTCCAGCGTGCGCTCTCCGTCCTGCGAGTAGAGCAGCAGGCGATCGGGCAGCCGCTCGACCCGGTCGGCGAGTCCCGCCAGGTCGGCCTCGCCGGTCGCTTCGTCCGCGTCCGCCATGCGCAGCTCGAGCACTTCGCGCGTGGAGTGGCGCTCGATCAGCTCGCGCGGGGATCCTCCGGCCACGATCCGTCCCTTGTCCATGACGACGAGCCGATCGCAGAGCTGCTCGGCCTCGTCCATGTAGTGGGTGGTCAGGATCAGGGTGACGCCGCGCCGCTTCAGCCGGTACAGGCGATCCCAGATGACGTGCCGCGCCTGCGGATCCAGCCCGGTGGTCGGCTCGTCGAGCAGCAGCAGCTCGGGCTCGTTGACCAGGCCGCGCGCGATCGTCAGCCGCCGCTTGAGGCCGCCCGAGAGCGGCTCCACGCTCGCGTCGGCCCGCTCCGAGAGCTGAACGAACTCGAGCAGCTCCGCCACGCGGCGCTCCGCGGCCGGGCGGGGCACGTCGAAGTAGCGCGCGTACATCAGCAGGTTTTCGCGCACGGTGAGCTCGTTGTCGAGGTTGTCGACCTGCGGCACGACGCCCAGCCGCGCCTTGATCGCGCTCGCGTGGGTGCGCGGGTCCAGGCCCATCACGCGCAGCTCCCCGCCGGAGACCGGCGAGGCGCAGCCGATCATCTTCATCGTCGAGGTCTTGCCGGCGCCGTTGGGTCCGAGAAACCCGAACGCCTCGGCGGCATGGACGTCGAAATCCACGCCGTCCACGGCGGTGAGACCCGGGAAGCGCTTGACGAGCCCGCGCGCGTGGACGAGTGACGGCGAGCGGTGGGACAAGAATGAATAGAGTAACGCACGCCGGTCGTGCGTCATCCCGGCCGGCCGGCGCGAGCCCATGGTAGACTGAAGCCCTCGTCACTGAGCCTGTTCTGAGCCTGCCGCCTTGTTATCACGCTCAGCTCGCGCCGACTGCGGAGACCATTTCCTGTGATTGACAGTGGTTTGAAGATCGCCGTGTTCGTCGATTTCGACAACGTCGAGATCGGCGTCAAGACCACCCTCGGGCTGCAGCTCGACATCGCCGCCGTCCTCGACGCCATCAAGGAGCGCGGCGAGGTCGTGACCAAGGTCGCCTACGGCGACTGGAAGCGCTCGGGAGACTACGGACGCGTCCTGTCGCAGCACGCCATTCGCATGGTGCAGCGCAACGTCACGCCCGGCGGCGACAAGAACGGCGCCGACATCAATCTCGCGCTCGACGCGCTCGAGATGGCGTTCACCCACGACCACATCAACGCGTTCGTCATTGTCGGCGGCGACAGCGACTTCATCACGCTGGTCGAGAAGCTCAAGCAGTACGACAAGAAGGTCTTCGTCGTCGGCGGCCGCCAGTTCACCAGTCTCGTGATGCAGCGCAATTGCCACGAGTTCATCGCGTACGAGAACCTGGTGGGCGGCAGGCGGCCGCAGAGCACCGAGCGGCGCCAGGCCGCGCGCACCGGCGCGAGGTACCCGCGAATCGGCCGCGATCGAACAGGCGGTGCCGCTGGTGAAGCGGGCGCTCAAGGTGCTGGCCGATCGTGAGGTGTCGCCGCAGCTCGGATTGCTCAAGAGCACGCTGCTGCAGCTCGACTCCACCTTCTCCGAACGCAACTACGGATCGTCGACCTTCCGTGATTTCATCGAGAAGATGGCGAGAACCGGCGCGGTCGCGCTCCGGCACGCGGGGCGGAACATGATGGTCGATCTCCCGGAAGACGGGGCGTCCTCCGAGGCCGCCCAGCCTGCCGCCCCTCTGTCCTTCGAGGGCGAGCCCCGTGTGGACGAGGTGCATCCTCCTCAGGCTGGCGGACAGTCGGAAGGCGCGGAGCGGGCCGCGGCTCCGCCGCCGCTCGATCCCGGCAAAGCTCTTCGAGCTCACGCAACAGGTGCGGCAGGTCTTCGATTGGCTCCCGCAGCCGCCGCGCTGGCCGATGTACATCCGCCAGTTCAAGCAGTTCCTCCGCGCCAACGACCGATTGCTCGAGCAGCAGACGGCCGGCCAGGGTGCGCTGCTCGACCTGCTCCGCGCGTGTCAGCGCGAGGGCACGCTCCGGCTCGAGCGCGACCGCCGCGGGCAGATGCGCGTCTTCCCGGGACACGCGCTCCAGCAGCCATCGCCTGCCACGGACGCCGTGAGCGCCTCCGAGCTTCCGCTGGCCGGGACGCCGGGCGATTCTCGGCGAGGACATGGCGCCGATGGGCGAGGCCGAGCCCGCCGGAGAGGACGAGGCGCTCACTGACGGCGACGGCCTCTCGGAACCGCTGGCCATGCGCCAGGACGAGACCGTTCAGGAGGATGCGGCGGCGGCGCCGGAGGCCGCGTCCGGCACCCGCGGCAGACGGACGCGCAAGCCGCGGCCGGCGCCCCGCAAGCGGGCTCCCCGCAAGACGACGGCAAGAAAGTAGCCGCCCGGGCGCGCGCCAAAAGAAGCTCCTGCTTGTCCGCTCCCGGGACGGTAATCCCACGTCCGGACGCCTGCTCGCTTTTTTCGCCTGGAATCCGCACAATTCACGCGCGCCGATTGGCAGCTTTCTTGAGACTGGCACCGCGCATGATCAGCGTCAGACACCTCGAAAAATCCGTCAAGAACGGCGGCAGCGAAACCTTCCTCCTCCGCCGCATCAGCCTCGACGTGAAGCCCGGCGAATTCGTGTCGGTCATGGGACCCTCGGGAGCGGGGAAGTCGACCCTCCTGCACATTCTCGGGATGCACGACACCGACTGGCGCGGCGAGTACGAGCTGCACGGCCAGTCCATTCATGCCCTGAAGCACAAGGATCGTCTGGCGCTCCAGAAGAAGCACATCGGGTTCGTCTTCCAGAGCTACCATCTGCTCGACAATCTGACGGTGTACGAGAACATCGAGGTGCCGCTGAGCTACCGCGACGTGCCGCGGGCGCAGCGCCAGAGCATCGTCTCCGACGTGCTGGATCGGTTTCAGATCGTCGCGAAGAAGGATCTCTACCCCAGCCAGCTGTCGGGCGGCCAGCAGCAGCTCGTCGGAGTCGCGCGGGCGGTGGTGGCGAGTCCGACGCTGATTCTCGCCGACGAGCCGACCGGCAACCTGCACTCCGACCAGGCCCGCGAGATCATGCAGCTCTTCAAGAAGCTCAACGACGAGGGGACGACGATCATCCAGGTGACGCATTCGGCAGAGAACGCGAGCTACGGCGACCGCATCATCAAGCTGCGGGACGGCTGGATCGTCACATGACGAAGCTGGTCCCGACGGCGATCCGCTCGCTCGGACGGGCACCGGCGCTGACCGCGATCGCCGTCGCGTCGCTGGCGTTCGGCATCGGCGCCAACGCTGCCATCTTCTCGATCTTCAGCCAGGTCATGCTCCGTGAACTGCCCGTCGCCGCGCCCGATCAGCTCATCACGTTGTCGTCGCCCGGACCGAAAATGGGTCGGGTCTCCAGCAGCAATGC
This sequence comes from Vicinamibacterales bacterium, assembly GCA_963738315.1. Classification (GTDB taxonomy): domain Bacteria; phylum Acidobacteriota; class Vicinamibacteria; order Vicinamibacterales; family JAMQPK01; genus JAMQPK01. The sequence continues at coordinate 513,471 of CAVTVT010000003.1, forward strand.
GGGAGGCGGTGACGCGGTCTTCACATATCCGATGTTCCGGGACTTGGAGCGGGAGCAGAGGGTCTTCACCGGAATTGCGGCACACCGCACGTTCGCCGCGAACATATCCCAGGGCGGCCTGTACGTCGAGTGAGGTCGGCCTGCTCATTTCGGGAAGCTACTTTCGCGTGCTTGGCGTGAACCCTGCGCTGGGGCGCCTGATCGACGCTGGCGATGATTCCGCTCCAGGCTCCCAGCGCGTCGTCGTGCTGAGCTTCGAATTCTGGCGCTCCCGATTCGCGGAAAGCGACGCCGTCCTGAACGCCACGCTGATGGTGAATGGCGAGCCGCTGACGATCGTTGGCGTCGCGCCGGCCGGGTTCAGCGGAACGACGCCATCAGAACAGCCGGCGATCTTCGTTCCAGTGACGATGGCGGCAGCGCTGCACACCCAGTGGGACGATTACGAGACCCGAAAGGACTACTGGCTGTACCTCATCGCGCGGATGAGGCCCGGCGTCTCCAGAGATCAGGCGCGGGCTGCGATCAATGGACCGTACACGGCGATCATCAACAATATCGAGCTGCCACTGCAGGACGAGATGGGCCGGCGGGCGCGGGAGGAGTTCGGACGAAAGCGGGTGGTGCTGAGTGATGGCGCGCGTGGGGAGATGCCCGATCGGCGTGACCTCGCGCCGATGTTCGTGATGCTGTTCGGCATTACGGGCATCGTCGTGCTCAGTGCCTGCGCCAATGTGGCCAACCTGCTGATCGTTCGCGGCATGGGACGCGCGGGCGAATTCGCCGTGAGGCTCTCGCTCGGGGCGCGGCCGTCGCAGCTCGTGGGTCAGCTGATGGCCGAGTCGTTTGCCCTCGCCCTCCTCGGCGGCCTCGTCAGTCCGATCGTCATGAAGTGGACGGGCGATCTGCTCGGCGGACTCCTCTCCAACTCGGGGCTGGAGAACCTCCAGGCTCGGATCGATGCCACGACCGTGCTCTTCGTCGTCGGCATGTCGATCGCCGCCGCGCTCGTTATGGGACTGCTGCCAGCCCTCCACAGCGCACGCGTGTCGGTGGTCTCGACGTTGAAGACGCAAAGGGGCGCACAGCCGCGCTCAAAATTGACCGGCGTCTTTCGATCGGGCCTCGCGGCAGCGCAGGTTGCCCTGGCGTTGGCGCTGATCGCCGTCGCAGGGCTGCTGGTGCGGAGTCTGGTGAACATCAGTCGGATCAAGCTCGGGCTGGACCCCCGGCAGGTCACGACCTTCCGGATTTCGCCGGAGCTGAACGGCTATACGCCCGAACGCAGTAAACAGCTCTTCGAGCGTGTCGAGGAGGGGCTCGGGGCGCTGCCCGGTGTTTCGAGCGCGGGTTCGTCGACCATTGCGCTGCTTGCGGGAGAGAACGAGAGCGCGAACCTCACCGTCGAGGGCTTCGAGGCGGATGCCGACACCGACACCGACGCTTTCCTCAGCCACATCGGTCCCGGATTCTTCAGGACTCTCGGCATTCCACTCGTGAGGGGCCGGGAGTTTACCCGCAACGATCGCGAGGGTTCGCCGAAAGTGGCGATCGTGAACCAGGCATTCGCGCGGAAGTTCAATGTCGGGCGCGATGTCGTGGGCAAACGGATGCAGCTGGGCCGGTCCAGCAGACCGAACCTCGACATCCAAATCGTCGGTCTCGTGCTGGATGCCAAGTACAGCGGCGTCAAGGGTGACGTGCCACCGCAGTTCTTTCTGCCATTCCGGCAGAAGGAAGACGTGGGCCGCATGACATTCTACGTGCGGGGAAACGGTGATTCCGCACGCGTGCTGTCAGTCCTGCCGCAGGTGATTCGTTCGCTCGACCCGAATCTCCCAGTAGAGGCGCTCCGGACCATGGCGGAGCAGGTGCGAACGCGGGCCGCGCCCGACCGCCTCATCGGGAGGCTGTCGGGCGTGCTGGCGGCGCTCGCGACGCTGCTCGCGGCCATTGGCCTCTACGGGGTGATTGTGTACACCGTTGCGCAGCGCACCCCGGAATTCGGCGTCCGGATGGCGCTCGGAGCGGAGCCGGCCGACATCCGCCGCATGGTGCTCCGGGAGATGGGCCGTATCGCGGCCGCCGGCGTGACAGCCGGTATTCTGACGGCGCTGCTCCTCGGCAGACTGGCCGCGAAGCTGCTCTTCGGGCTGAGCGGTTCGGATCCGGCCGTGCTGACCGCGGCAGCGGTGGCCACGCTGACGGTCGCATTGGCCGCCGGCGTCATACCGGCGCGCCGGGCCGCCGCGATCGAGCCGACCCGTGCGCTTCGGTGGGAGTAATCGGCGACCATGACACTCGGCCGTTTCATGCGGTGGGACGAGATCGTCCAGGACCTGCGCCATGGCTCGCGGCGCATCGCCCGCAGGCCGAGATTCGCGGCAGCTGTCGTGCTGACCATGGCCCTGGGCGTCGGCGCGAACACTGCGATCTTCAGCGCTGTCTACGAGATTCTGCTGCGGCCGCTTCCATTGCCGCAGCCACACCAGCTTGCCGCGGTGTTCAGCTTCGACAGGACCACTGGCAAGTACATCTCCAGCTCGTATCCGGAGTACGACGATTTCCAACGCCAGTCGAGAGCGTTCCAGCAGCTCTCGGCGTACGTCCGGCTGCCACTCAACGTCACGCTTCTGGGCGGTACCGATCGCATGCCGGTCGAGGCGGTGACGGCGAACTACTTCTCCATGCTCCGCCTCCTGCCCGCGGCCGGACGGCTGTTCGACGCCGGAGACCGGCATGCTCCAGTCGCAGTGATCGGCGAGTCCCTGTGGCGGCGGGCATTCCAGGGCAGCCCAGATGCAGTGGGCCGCGCACTGACGATTGAAGGGCGTGCGTTCACCGTCGTCGGCGTGGCGCCGGCGTCGTACCGGGGGACGAACCTGAACTGGTACGACCCTCCCGAGGTCTGGATTCCGCTCGAGTCGGCCCAGCTCGTCGTGCCGCGATTCCGCCAGATCGGCATCTTCGAGCATCGGGAGATGCGCTGGCTCGTGCTGATCGGGCGGCTGCGGCCCGGCACCACGCCGTCGGAGGCGCAGGCCGAGCTCGAGACCATTGCGGCCCGCGAGTCCGCCGGCCGCGTGACCGCCCTGGCGTTCTCCGCGACATCCGCGAAGTTCTGGCCGAGCTATCGATCCGTGGTCGATCGCTCGCTGCTCGTGCTCGTGATCATGGCGGCGCTGGTGCTGCTCATGGCCTGCGCGAACATGACTGGCCTGCTCCTCGCGCGCGGTCTCGGGCGCCGCCAGGAGATGGCGATCCGCATCTCGATGGGGGCCAGCCGGTCGCGCCTCGTGCGGCAGCTGGTGGTCGAGAACCTGCTGCTGGCGGTTCCCGGATTCGTAGCCGCCATAGCCGCGGCCGCTGGCCTTCAGCGCGCCCTCCTCAAGTTTCCGACGGCGCTCGGCGTCGCGCTGGCGCTCGACCTGAACCTGGATGCGCCCGCTCTGATCTTCTGTGCCTTTTTGACGTTCGTCGTCGCCGCGCTGGTTGGGCTCGCATCGGCCCGGCGTGGCTCGCAGCCGGTGCTCGTGCCGGCGCTCAAAGGTGGCGCGCTCGACCAGCCTCGCTCCCGATTCGTGCGGATTCAGCCTTCGCTCGTGGTCATTCAGGTGGCGGTCTCGACCATCCTGCTGGTCGCCACCGGCCTCCTGGCGCGGAGCCTGGTCGCGGCGTATTCCACCGAGCTTGGCTACCGCGCGGATCACCTGCTGACGATGTCGATGGGGATGAGTGCGGCAGACATCTCGACGGACCGGAGCGACGACCGGCGGCGCGAGTTCGTGTCGCGTGTCGCCAGGCTGCCCGGTGTCGCCGGCGTGGCCTATGCCGCGCGGCTACCGTTCGACGTGCAGTCCGCTGTCGGGGTATCCGCGGACCCTTCGGCTATGCGGCCAACGCTCACGGCCGACTACTCGGCCGCCGGGCCGGGCCTGCTGACCACGCTCGGCATCGGCATTGTCGCGGGGCGGGACTTCACCGCAGCAGACGAGGCAGGCCCCGCGCGAGCAGCGATCGTGAATGAGACGCTCGCCGCGATTCTGTTTCCCACCGCGAATCCGGTCGGCCGTGCCATCCTCGTACGGCCTGGAGCGAAGGATGCTGCGGTTCTCCACGTCGTCGGCGTCTCGCGCGGCGTGCGAGCGTCCGCCTGGCAGCCGCCGAAGCCTTACTTGTACGTGCCGCTGTCGGCCTCGCCGGCGCCTCCCCAGCGACTTGTCGTCAGGACCATGCTCGAGCCGCACAGCGTCGAGCCGATGATCCGCCGGGAGTGGCGAAGGCTGGCCCCCCGCGAGCCGCTGTTCGACGTCGCCGCGGGCGAGGAGATTGTGAGGACGTCGCTCGCACCCCAGCGGCTCGGTCTTGCACTCGCTGGCTCGTTCGGTCTGCTCGCCCTGGGGCTCGCCGGGCTCGGGATCTACACCATTGTCTCGTCGTCGGTGGAGCGCTGCGCGCGGGAGACCGGCATTCGGCTCGCGGTCGGCGCGAGTCCGCCGGTGGTCGTCCGCGAGGTCCTCGCACGCGTCCTCGCGCCCGCATTTCTCGGCGTGTTCGCGGGCATCGGGGGCTGCCTCGCCATCTCGCCCCTTCTCTCCGTGATGGTCAAGGGAGTGCCTGCCCGCGATCCCGCCGTGTTCGCCGTCGCCGGCGCCTGCCTCGTGGCGATCTCGACCCTCGCCGCGCTGGGCCCGGCCCTCAGAGCAGGCCGCCGCGATCCCGCATCGGCCCTGAAGGCCGTCTGAGGGCGATATCATCGAAGCCGTGAAGACGTCCACTACGCGCGTTCTCGTCGCCGACGACCAGCGCGACATCCTCGAAGCGCTCCAGCTGCTCCTGAAGAGCGACGGCTACCGGGTGGAGTGCGTGACATCGCCCGGCGCGGTGCTGGCGGCGATCGACGAGTCGGACTTCGACGCGGTGCTGATGGACCTCAACTACGCCCGCGATACCACCTCGGGTGAGGAGGGGCTCGATCTGCTCGGCCGTCTGCAGACCGCGGACCCGACGCTGCCGGTGATCGTGATGACCGCCTGGGCCAGCGTGGATGTGGCCGTCGAGGCGATGCGCCGCGGCGCGCGCGACTTCATCCAGAAGCCCTGGGACAACGCGCGCCTGCTCGCCATCGTCCGAACGCAGGTGGAGCTCAGCCGCGCGCTGCGGCGCGGACGGCAGCTCGAGGATGCGGCGCGCCTCCGACTCGAGGGCGGCCCGCCGCTCATCGCCCAGTCCCCGGCGATGAAGCCGGTGATCGACCTGATCGAGCGCACGGCGCCTTCGGACGCCAACGTGCTGGTGACCGGCGAGAACGGCACCGGGAAGGGGCTGGTGGCCCAGGCCATCCATGCCCTGTCGCCCCGCGCGTCCCGGCCGATGGTCACCGTGAACGCCGGCGGCGTCTCCGAGACGGTCTTCGAGAGCGAGCTGTTCGGCCACGTGAAGGGGGCCTTCACCGACGCGAGGGCGGACCGCGTCGGCCGGTTCGAGCTCGCCGACGGCGGCACGCTCTTCCTCGACGAGATCGCCAACGTGCCGCTCTCGCAGCAGGCGAAGCTGCTGCGGGTGCTGGCGGCCGGCGAGTTCGAGCGCCTCGGGTCCTCGAAGACGCGCCGCGTGGACGTGCGCATCGTGTCGGCCACCAACGCCGACATCGACGCCGAGGTGGCGGCGGGGCGGTTCCGGCAGGATCTCCTCTTCCGGCTGAACACCATCGACATCACGCTGCCGCCGCTCCGCGATCGCCGCGAGGACATCCCCGCGCTCGCGGCCTACTTCCTGGATCAGCACGCACGCCGCTACCGCAAGCGCGTCACCGGCTTCGAGCCCGCGGCCGTCGAGTCCATGCTCCGGCACTCCTGGCCCGGCAACGTTCGGGAGCTCGAGCACGCGATCGAGCGGAGCGTCCTGATGGCGCGCACCGATACGATTGCGGCCGGCGACCTCGCCCTCCGCCGCTCCGCCGACGGCGCCACCAGCCTCGAGAACATGCCCCTCGAAGACGTCGAAGCGTTTCTGATCAAGAAGGCGGTCGCCCGCTACGGCAGCGTGACCGAGGCGGCCAGAGCGCTCGGCTTGAGCCGGAGCGCACTCTACCGCCGCCTCGAACGCTACGGCATTCAGCCCTGAGCCCTGAGCCCTAAGCCCTGAGCCTGATCATGCTCCTCCGCCACGATCGGCGAATCCTTCTGCTCGCGGTGGCGGCCGGGCTCCCGGGCCTCATCGCCGCGGCGGCGCTGCTCTGGCTCGGCGGCTATTCGGTCCGCACCTCGCTCACCGTCATCGCGCTCATCGCCGTCGCCTGGGGGATGGTGGCGTCCGCGCTGCGGCACCGCGTCGTCTTTCCTCTGCAGACGATGGCGAACCTGCTCGAAGCGTTGCGGGAGAACGATTTTTCCTTCCGCGCCCGGGGTGCGCGCCGGAACGACCCCCTCGGCGAGGCGCTGCTCGAGATCAACGCGCTCGCCGACACGCTGCGCGATGAGCGGCTCGAGTCGCTCGAGGCGACCGCGCTCCTCAGAACGGTGATGGCGGAGATCGACGTGGCCGTCTTTGCGTTCGACGACGGGCGCCGGCTGAAGCTGGTGAACCGTGCGGGGGAGCGGCTGCTCGGCCGGCCGGGCGAGCAGCTGCTCGGGCGGACCGCGCACGAGATCGGGCTGGGAGCCGCCCTCGACGACCGCTCGCCGCAGGTGATCAACAGCGCGTTTCCCGGCGGCACGGGGCAGTGGGCCGTGCGCCGCGGGTCGTTCCGGCAGGGCGGGCTGCCCCACCGCCTCGTCGTGCTGAGCGACGTCAGCGACCCGCTGAGACAGCAGGAGCGCGAGGCGTGGCATCGCCTGATCCGCGTGCTCGGCCACGAGCTGAACAACTCGCTCGCCCCCATCAAGTCGATTGCCGGCAGTCTCGATCGCATTGCGGCGCAGGACCCGCTGCCGCCGGACTGGCGCGACGACATGCGCCGCGGCCTGGGCGTGATCGCCGGCCGCACGGACGCGCTGAGCCGCTTCACGAGCGCCTACACCGCCCTCGCGAAACTGCCCAGGCCGAACAAGCGCGAGATCAATCTGCCCGATCTCGTGCGCAGGGCGGCACAGCTCGAAACCCGCACCGCCATCAACGTGGCCGAGGGCGCGCCTGTCTCGGTGCTCGCCGATCCCGACCAGATCGAGCAGCTCCTCATCAACCTGATCCGCAATGCGGCCGACGCGGCGGCCGAGACCGGCGGCGGCGTGCAGGTGGCCTGGGAGAAGAACAGCCATCGAGTGGCGGTGTACATAGACGACGAGGGTCCGGGGGTGGCGAGCACGGCTAACCTCTTCGTGCCCTTCTTCACGACCAAGCCGCGTGGATCGGGCATCGGCCTGGCGCTCGGCCGCCAGATTGCGGAAGCGCACGGCGGCACCCTGACCCTGGAGTCGCACAAGGGGCGCCGCGGCGCGCGGGCCACCGTGACGCTTCCGATCAGCGGCGGCTGATCGCGGATAATCACCACTCCGGCGCGGCGGTCCCTGTCCCTTGCTTCCGGGGAGGCTCAATGGGCGGCCTGATCAAAGACCTGCAGTTCGGCGCGCGTCGGCTGCTGAAAGATCGCCGCTTCACGCTGGCGGCCGTCGCCGCGCTCGCCCTGGGCATCGGCGCCAACAGCGCCGTGTTCACCCTCGTCAACGCCGTGCTGCTCCGCAGCCTGCCCTTCGATCAGCCGGATCGAATCATGTGGCTCGGCACGAGCGACGCGCAGAAGCGCGAGTTCGGCGTCTCGCTCGAGGACTTCGAAGACTGGCGCCGCGCGAGCCGCACCTTCGACGGCATGGCGCTCGTCGTCCAGCGCCCGGTGAACCTCAGCGCCGACGAGCGCTCGCCGGAGCAGTACGACGGCGCCTACCTTTCATACAACGGCTTCTCGCTGATTGGCGCGCGGCCGACCCTCGGCCGCGGCTTCCTCGCCGACGACGATCGCCCCGGCGCGCCGGAGGTGGTCGTGCTCAGCCACGAGGTGTGGCAGAACCGCTACGGCGCCGACGCGTCGGCGGTCGGCCGGACGATCCGCGTCGACCTCGAGCCGGCCACGATCATCGGCGTCATGCCGGAGGGCGTCCGCTTTCCGTTCGACACCGATCTGTGGCTGTCGATGTCGCAGATGCCGCGGGCGGCGGTCGTCGGCGGGCGGGGCGGCCGCCTGCTCATCGCCTACGGGCGCCTGGCGCCCGGCGTGAGGATCGAGCAGGCGCGCAGCGAGATGACGAACATCACGGCGCAGCTCGCCTCGGAGTACCCCGATACCAACAAAGGCGTCTCGGCCGTCGTCAGGCCGTTCGCCGAACAGGTGGTGGGCCGCCAGATCCGCGTGATCTTCTGGTCGCTCATGGGCGCCGTCGGGTTTGTCCTGCTGATCGCCTGCGCGAACGTCGCCAACCTGCTGCTGGCGCGGGCGTCGGATCGATCGCGCGAGATCGCGGTGCGCCTGTCGATCGGGGCGACGCGCTGGCGCATCGTGCGGCAGCTCCTGGTCGAGAGCGTGCTCCTGGCGAGCATCAGCGGCGTGGCCGGACTGGGCTTCGCGTATCTCGGCGTCCGCTGGTTCGATGCCAACCTGCAGGATGTCGGCCGGCCGTACTGGATGGTCTTCAGCATGGACGCGAAGGTGTTCGCGTTCTTCGCCCTGGTCTGTTTTGCCACGGGCATCGTCTTCGGCCTCGCGCCGGCGCTGTACGTCTCTCGCACCAGCGTCGCGGACGTGCTGAAGGACGGCGGGCGGTCCGGCTCAGCCGGCCTGCGCGCCCGGCGCTGGACCACGGCGTTGATCATCGTGGAGCTGGCGCTCACGATCGTGCTGCTTTCGGGCGCGGGACTGATGCTGCGGAGCTTCCTCTACCTCTACCGGGTCGACCTCGGGTTCGATCCCTCGCGGCTGGTCGCGATGCAGCTCGTGTTCCCCGCGCGCACGTACTCGAGCCTCGAGGCGCGCGCGCTGTTTCTCGACCGGCTCGACGAACGGCTGAAAGGCATCAGCGCCATCGAAGGCGCGAGCTCCTCCAATTACCTCCCGGCGCGCGGCGCCTCGCCGCGCCGGTTGGCGATTGAAGGCCGCCCGGAGCTGGACGCGGGGCAGCCCGCCATGGTCGGCATGGTGGCGGTGAGCCCGGGCTACTTCGGCACCCTGGGCATTCGCATGCAGCGCGGCCGTGCGTTCGTGGCCAACGACGGCCGGCCGGGGCGCGAGGCGATGATCGTCAACGAACAGCTCGCCGCGATGTACTTCCCGGGCGAGGATCCGATCGGCAAGCGGATCCGGCTCATCAACGATGGAGCCATACCGGGCGCGCCCAGGTTCTACGCCGGCGCCATCGTCGGCGTGTCATCGATGATCCGGCAGCGGCCGTTCCTGCAGGGCCCCGATCCGGTCGTCTATATCACGCACGCGCAGAACCAATTGATGGCCCTGCAGGCGAACCTGCTCGTGCGCGCACGCGGCAACCCGGCGGGCGTGGTGCCGCTGCTGCGGCAGGAGATCTCCGCGATGGATCCGGACGTGCCGGTCGCCAACATCCGCACGATGAACGAGATTCTCGCGCAGGCACGCTGGCCGCAGCGCGTGTTCGCCACCATGTTCACGCTGTTCGGGCTCATCGCGATCGTGCTCGCGGCGGTCGGTTTGTATGCCATCACCGCCTACTCGGTGGCGCAGCGCACGGTGGAGATCGGAATACGGATGGCGCTCGGCGCCGATCGGGAGCAGATGTGGTGGCTGGTGCTGCGCCGCGGAATGGTACAGGTGGCCGTCGGGCTCGTCCTCGGCCTCGCCGGCGCGGTAGCCGCGGGGAGGCTGCTGCAGAACCTGCTCGTGGGCACCGGTCCGAGCGATCCGCTGACGCTGGTTGTGATCAGCGCGGTGCTCGTGGCGGTGGCGGTGGTGGCGTGCCTCGGCCCGGCCCGGCGCGCGACGGAGCTCGACCCGGTGAAAGCGCTCAGGTACGAGTAGGGCGGACGTGGGAGGTGGGAATGACGCTATCGACGGTGATTCGCCGGGCCGCCGGTCTGGCTGTGGGAATGGTCGTGCTGGCGACGAGCCCCTCGGGCATGCAAGCGCCCGGCAGCACTCCCGGGAAGAGGACTGAGCCCCTTTACACGCAGGCCCAGGCCCGCCGGGGCGAAGGACTGGTCAAGCAGGTACTGCGCCGATTGCCATCGCGAGGACCTCGCGAGCGGTGAGGTGGACCTGGGGTTGAGCGGTCCTCACTTCCTCGAGCACTGGGGCGTCATCCCGCTCGGCGGTATCGCCAATCTCATCCAGACGACGATGCCGGAGGGCGCGGCAAACACGCTGACGCTGCAGCAGTCGACCGACATCGTGGCGTTCATCTTGTGGCAGAACTTCTATCCCATGGGGGCCCGGGAACTGCCGGCTGACGTGAATGTGCTGAATCGGATCACGCTGCAGACGCCCGAAGAGCACCTGCGGATGTTCGTGGCGATGATGAAGAAGTAAGCAAGGCGTCCGGCGCTGCGGTCAGAGCTCGATGCGCGAGAACAGGTACGTGCCGATGACGAGCAGGGCGGCGGTCAGCACCGAGAGCACCACCAGGTCGACCCCCACGCCGAAGTGCGCCACGCCGGTGAGCGTGCTCCGCACGCCGTCCACGCCGTAGGTGAGGGGATCGAGGGCCGCGACGAGCGCGAGCGGCCGCGGCACGTTGGTCAGCGGGAACAGCGCGCCGGAGAGGAAGAAGGTCGGCATGACCAGGAAGTTCATCACGAGCTGGAAGCCCTGGAAGTCCTCCATGAGCGACGCGATCGCCGTTCCGAGGGCGGTGAACATCAGCGCGATGAGCGCCATGAACACCAGCGCGGCCGGCAGCGCGGAGACATCCGGGCGAAACCCGACGAGGAGGCAGACGGCCGTCACGATGGCGCCCTGGATCAGCGCGACGGTGGCGCCCCCGAGCGAGCGCCCCAGCATGATCGTCACGCGCGGCACCGGCGCCACGAGGGTCTCCTTGAGGAACCCGAACTGGCGATCCCAGATCAGCTCGATCCCGCTGAAGATCGCGGCGAAGAGAATCGTCATGCAGATCACGCCGGGAGCCAGGAATGTGATGTAGTCGCCCTGGCCGGCGCGCTGGAACACCGGGCCGAGCCCGAAGCCGAGCGCCACCAGGAAGAGCAGCGGCTGGCCGAGCGCGCCGACGATTCGCGCGCGCGACCGGACGTAGCGCTTCAACTGCCGCAGCCAGAGCATCCGAACCACCTGCAGCGTCATCGGCGTCCGCTCCACAGGCGCGCCATGTTGCGCATCGCGTCCATGCCGCTCGCCGCTTCGTCTCGGATCGTCGTTCCGGTCAGCGCCAGGAACGCGTCTTCGAGCGTCGCCGTCGCGGTCTGCTGCTTCAGCGCCGCCGCCGATCCCTCCGCGACGATGCGGCCGTGATCGATGACGGCGATTCGCTGCGCGACGCGATCCGCTTCGTCCATGTAGTGCGTCGTCAGGAAGACGGTGACGTGCTCCTGCTCGTTGAGCTGCCGGACCAGCGTCCAGAGCTGATTGCGCGTCTGCGGGTCGAGCCCGAGCGTCGGCTCGTCCAGGAAGAGGATCTTCGGCGTGTGCAGCAGGCCCCGCGCGATCTCGAGCCGGCGCCGCATGCCGCCCGAGAAGTGCTTTACCACGTCGTCGCGGCGCTCCCAGAGCTCGAACAGGGTCAGCAGGTACTCGACACGATCGTCGCGGAGACGCCGCGGCACGCTGTACAGGGCCGCGTGCAGGTGAAGATTCTCGACCGCCGTGAGCTCGTTGTCCAGGCTCGGATCCTGGAAGACGATCCCGAACCGGCGGCGCACCTCGAGCGGATGCCGCGCGGGATCGAGCCCGTCGATCTCCACCGACCCGCTCGTCGGTCTCAGGATCGTCGTGAGCATCTTGATGGTGGTGGTCTTGCCGGCGCCGTTCGGACCGAGGAACGCGAAGATCTCGCCGCGATTGACGGCGAACGACACGCCGTCGACGGCGGTCGCATCGCCATACCGCTTGACGAGCCGGTCGACGCGGATGATGGGACCGTCGGCAGGAGAGGCGGGGCCGTCCATCGCGGAGCTCGCGGCGCGCGCGGGGGCCGGTCCGGCCCGCCGCGCGCTGCGGGATGGTGCTTAGTTGGGCGTGACGGGCGGTTCGGCCGCTGCCGACTTCGGCAGGCTGAAGAGGAACGCGCATCCCCCCGAAGTCGTCCGGCGCGCCTGGAACTGGCCGGCATGGAGCTGAGCCATGCGGCGCGCGGCGTTGAGCGCCACCGCGACGCTGCGCCCGCTCGCACGGTCGGGCGATTCCAGGTCGAACATCTTCACGAGCTGCTGCGGTTCGACCGGATACGAATCCTGCCGGAGCTCGCAATGCACCACGTCGTCGGTCGCGAAGATCGAGACATGGATGTTGCCGGCGGTTCCGCTGAGCTCGACGAGCGAGATCGCCGCGCCGGCGCAGCCGCGGAGCGCCGTACGGAGCAGCGCGGCGTCGCCCCGCAGCATCGTGGCCCCGTCTGGCAGCTCCAGGATGAGCGTCGCTTCGGTGAGCCGCAGCTCTTCCTTGAAATCGCCGAACGCATGCCGGACGAGATCGTCCACACGCACGTCGCGCATCACCGGATGCGGCTCCTCGAGCAGGAGCCGGAGGTTCTGCGCGTAGCGGATGCTGCGCTGCACGCCCACCTTGGCGAGCGAGAGCCCGAGGCGCTCGCGCAGGGGCCGGGCCGTCCGATCGATCAGGTTGAAGCAGGAGGCGAGCCCTTCGAACTCTTGACACAGATCGCGGAGCGCCGCCGACATCGGGACGCCGGCGCTCTGGGCCGTCATCTCCTGCGGGCGTGTTTGAGTCGTAAGCTCCTCCACGTAATGCGCGTCGTGCCTCATGCGGTACTCGGCGGGAAGTCCCTGCCGGACCCGTTTCGCCGGCGCCTTGATGTTGTCGAGAAGTTCCGTGAAGTCACTCGAGGGGGCCGTATCCGTCGATTCAGACATTGGCTGATCATAGTGCAGAACGGCGTGAATTGATCAGCACCGCGACGACGCCGCAGAAAATTTATTCTCAGGCATCCGGCCTATTGCAGACGCGCGCCGGCAGCGGTAAAGGATTGCTGCCGGCGCGTCGTAACTGTCAGCTTATTTCAGCTCGATGACGCTGGCTGACGAGGCGATGGCATCGGCGTTCACGCTCAACGTGCCGAAGTCGGTGGCGCAGCGGATCGTCACCGCGTAGGTGCCGGCAGGCACGTTGGGATACACGCGTGACGACGCCCAGCGATTCCAGCCGGCCAGGCCTGTCATCATCAACCCTTCCCGCCAGTACGGACTGCTCGCGGGCGTGCCCGGATTGAGCAGCGGACCGAAGTCTCCCGCCCAGCTGCTGCCGAGAAACGGCGCGCACGTGGAGTGCGATCCGCTGCCGCCCCCGGAGATCGCCACGCTCGTCTGGATGAGGAGCGCGCCGCCGGTGGTCGCGATCGAGAATCCGCTGTCGGCCAGCGTCACCCAATCACAGCACGGCACGAAGGTCAGCGTATTCCACGTCTGTTGATTGAGGTACGCCGCGCCGCCCGTGCCGGCCGGCCCGGCAGGGCCCGCCGGGCCTGCGGGGCCGGCGGGTCCGATGGGTCCCGCGGGGCCCTGCGCGCCGGTCGCGCCCACCGCCCCCTGCGGTCCTGCCGGTCCCGCGGGTCCCATGGATCCGGGAGGCCCGGCAGGACCGGCTGGTCCCGGAGGTCCGGCGGGACCAGTCGCGCCGTCCAATCCACTGGGTCCCGGCGCGCCGTCGCGTCCGGGCGGGCCGATCGTGCCGACCGTCATGTCGAGGGCGGCCTGGTGCGCCCCGGGACCGGTCACCACCAGCACCCGGTAGGTGCCGGGGACCGGCTCGGCTGCGAGCACGGCCTGAATCGTGTCGGGCGTGCAGCTCATCACCGGCAGCTCGAGGTCCGCGAGCCAGACGTGCGGCGCGCCGCAGGCGAAGTCGTACCCGCTCACCAGGAGCACGCCGTGTACGGCGTCGGCGTGCGCGCTCATGATCACGGGCGGCTGACCCGCCGCTTTCGACTGTGCGAGCGCCGGTCGTCCCCACAGCGCCGCAGCGGCGGCGACGAACAAGGTTACAGATTTGAAGCGTGGCATAAGGGAGCCCTCCGGAGCCGAGCGCAGTGCGAGCGCCGCGCCACAAGGGCCGGTCCTTACCATCCAACGACTTGCGCAGGAAGCGCTTCGGGCGAGGTTACGAATCCGGGAGAAGCGCGATCAGGATTGTGTGCACAAGCTGGAACACGTGTGTGTTTTCGCGAAACAAGACAGGCCGGCCCGCCTCTCACAAGTGCCCCGACGGCTGTCATCTTTCAATTTGACAACCTTCGACGGTTCACCTATACAACCCCCACCGTTCACCTCAACTCCGGAGGTCCCCCGAGGCCGCATGACGCCCAAATTCCCGTCGCCGATCGCTCTCTTCATCTCTCTGTCGCTGCTGCTGCCGCTGGCCGGCTCCGCGCAGGCGCCGCCGAGCGAATGGCTGACCTGGGGCTACGACCAGGCGCGCACGGGATCGAATACCGCCGAAACGACGTTGTCCAGGGACAACGTCTCCCGATTGACGCTGTTGTGGACGGCGCAGTTGTCCACCACACCGCGGGAAATCGCGCTGTCCACACTTACCGCGCCCCTCGTGGTGCAGGGCGTCGCGACCCCGCAGGGACGCCGCACGCTGGCGTTCGTCATGGGCAGCGACGACACGCTATTCGCCATGGATGCCGACACGGGAAAGGTGGTCTGGCAGAAGGCATATCCGAACCAGGCGAAGCCGCCACAGACGTCCACCTGGCTCTGCTCGAACACGCAGAATGCCACGCCGGTGATCGACAAGCAGAAAGGCATCATCTACTTCAATTCGAGCGACGGCAAGCTGCGCGGGCTGAAGCTGGGTAACGGCGATCAGGTGCTGACGCCCACCGACTTCGTCACGCCGTTCGCCAGGAACTGGAGCCTGAATCTCATCGACGACGTGATCTACACGCCCACGGCGCGCGGCTGCGGGGGCGCCATGGCAAACATCTCCGCGATGGACGTCTCCGACCCTGCCCATCCGCGGCTGTCGCGTCTCTACACGAGCGGCGGGCGCCCTGCGGGCGCATGGGGCCGCGGCGGCGTGGTGCGCGCCCCGCGAGGCATCGTCACCCAGACCGCCGACGGCCTGTACAATCCCGCCATCGGCTGGTTCGGCGAAACCGTGCTCGCGCTCGCCCCGAAGGAGCTGCGAATCATCGACTCGTTCACGCCATCGAACTGGAAGTATCTCAACGCCCGCGATCTCGATCTCGGATCCGCCGGTCCGGTGGTCTTCCCGTTCCAGGGCCGGACGCTCGTGGCGACTGCCGCGAAAGAGTCGGTGGTGTACCTGCTCGACGCAAACAACCTTGGCGGCGCGGACCATTCAACGCCGTTGTATGAATCGCCGCGCTTCGGTAACGACGAGGTGATGCTCGGCGGCCGCGGCGTGTGGGGCTCGATTGCGACCGCGGCCGATGCCCAGGGCCGGCGCTTCCTGTACGTGCCGATGTGGGGTCCGCCCGCCAAGGATGCGCCGCCCTTCACGCTCGGCTACGGCGATGCGCCGCACGGAAGCATCATGGCCTTCGAAGTGGCGAGCCGGGGCGAGACGCCCGCGCTGGTTCCCGTGTGGAAGTCGCGCGACATCCACGTGCCCGACCCGCCGGTGATCGCGAACGGTGTCGTGTACGCCGTTCAGACCGGCGAGAACACGGTGCAGAACCCCGCGCCG
Organism: Vicinamibacterales bacterium; assembly: GCA_963738315.1. GTDB lineage: Bacteria > Acidobacteriota > Vicinamibacteria > Vicinamibacterales > JAMQPK01 > JAMQPK01. Next base: position 529,273 of record CAVTVT010000003.1, read on the forward strand.
GGCGGCGACATCCGGAACACCGACGCCGCCCCGCCTGCGGGGCGCGGCGCCGATGGCGCGCCGGCGCGCGCGGGCGGCCCGGCCGCCGCTCCAGGCAGAGGACGGGGCGCCTTCGACCCCGCCGCCGCCGCGGCCGCGGCAGAGCGGGCGGCGAAGTTCCGGGCGACCCCGATCACGAACCTCGTCCTCTATGCGCTCGACGCCGCGACCGGCAAGCAGCTCTACTCGAGCGAGAAGCTCATCCCAGGCTGGGTGCACTACAGCGAACCGGTCGTCGCCGCCGGCAAGGTGTTCGTCGTGACCTGGGACGCGAAGGTGTACACGTTCGGGATCAAGAACTGAGGGTACCTGCTTTGAACATGGAGATTCGCATGACGAGACGATGCGCGGCCGCCATTGCCGCTGTGGCGCTCGGGGCGATGGTCGCCGGCTCGCAGCCATTCGCCCAGACGCAACCGCCCACCGAGGGGCCAGCCGTGGACGGCTCGCCCGCCTGGTTCTTGCAGGGCTCGTTCCCCGAATCCGACCGGCCGGACGATCGTGGCGCCCGGTGGACGCGTGACGGTGCCTCCGAGGGAAGGAGGCGCAGGCGGTCGAGGCGCACCCACCGGCCGCGCGGCGGCGGCCGGCCGCCGCGGTACCGGGCCGGCGGGCGGCGGAGGAGTGCCGCCGTGCAGCCATTCGCCGCTCTGCGGGCATCGCGGCGGCATTCCGCGCCAGTCGCTGCAGCGCGTCCAGTGGAAACAGACGATGGGGTACACGTTCGAGTACCCGTACATCCTGCCCCCCGGTTTCGGCGGAGTGCCGTCGGTGGCGCTCGACTCGAAGGGCAACCTCTGGGTGTTCCAGCGCGCGGACCGGGGCAAGCCGCAGCTCTTCAAGTTCGATCCGCACGCGAAGCTGATCCTGCAGATCGGCGAAGAGGTGATCGGCTATCAGGAAAAAGCGCACGGCATGGCCGTCGATGCCGAGGACAACGTCTGGATCACCGCCGCAGGCACGGCGACCGTCATGAAGCTCAGTCCGGAGGGAAAGCTGCTGCTCATGCTTGGACAGCGCGACCGGCGGGGAGACTGGGATGAAGCCAAAGGGCAGCGGCTGCTCTGGGAGCCCGTGATGGTGGCCTTCGGACCGGCCGGGGACGTGTACATCGCGGAAGGGCACGCCAACGAGAGCCCCAATGACACCGATTCGGGTGACCCGGCGAACAATATCGGGGCCGCGCGCATCATCCATCTCGACAAGAACGGCACCTTCATCAACCAGTGGTTCGGCAACGAAGTGGGACAGGGCAAGTTCAGCTCGGCGCATGGCCTCGCCGTCGACCCGAAGACCGGCGACGTCTGGATCGGCGATCGCGAAGAGTACCGGATCGTCGTCTACAACAGCCAGGGCACCTTCCTCCGGACGATGCAGATGAGGAACCTGGTGTGCGCGCTCAACTTCGACGCCCACGGCGACCCGTGGATGGGAAGCGGCCAGGACGGTCAATTCCTGAAACTGACGCGCGACGGAAGAGTGATTGGCGCAATCGGCAACGGGATGGGCATCGGCCACGGCCAGTTCATCGAAGCGAGCTACTGGTCGTTCGACAAGAACGACAATCTGTATGCCGGCGACACCAGTGTGGGGCGGGTTACGAGGATGGTGGCGCCTAGGCAAAAGGGGTAAGGGGCAAGGGGTAAGGGGGAAGGGGTAAGGGGGCGAGACGATGAAACGCGCCATCTGGTTCGTATCACTGCTGCTGGCGTTCGAGGTGGGCGATCGCGTCGTGGCCCAGCAGCCGGCTCAGGGCCGGCCGGCGCCGGGCAGCACCGCGAGCATTCCTGATCTCGCCTACGAGCAGGTCGAGTGGCCCAGGCCCGCGACCAACGCCGCCGGCACGCCCGCGCCATGGAATCTCATCCAGGTTTCGTCGGTGGCGGTCACGCCGCGCGGAACGATTCTCGTCCTTCATCGTGGCGCGCACCCGGTACTCGAGTTCGATGCCGGCGGACAGCTCCTCCGCTCGTGGGGCGACGGGCTGTTCAGCGAGGGCAAGGTCGCCGCGATCCCGAAGCAATTCTGGACGGCCGACAAGTCGCACTACTCGGCCGTGTACGGTCCCGCCGGCTGCGACTCCTGCGGCGCGCACTCGGTCCGGATCGACCGGGAGGGTAACATCTGGCTGGTGGATGCGCCCGGTCACGTGATCTTCCGGATGGATGCGAACGGCAAGGAGATCGCGCGGGTCGGAACGCGCGGCGTGTCGGGCCAGACGGCGGCCACCTTCAATCTGCCGACCGACGTCGCATTCGCCGCGAATGGCGATTTCTACGTGACCGACGGCTACGGCGGCGCACGCGTGCTCCGGTTCTCGGCCGGCGGAGCGCTGCTTCGCCAATGGGGCGCGCGCGGAAGCGGACCAGGGCAGTTCGACCTCCCGCACAACCTCGTCGTCGACCAGGCGGGCCGCGTCTACGTCACGGATCGTGAGAACCAGCGCGTGGAGGTGTTCGAGTCCGATGGCGCGTTCCTCGCCCAGTGGCCGACCGGCGGCGGCGTGTCGGCGCTGGCGTTGACGCCCGATGGGCGCCAGATCTGGACCGGCGGAGTGCTCCGCAGCCTGGACGGCACCCCGGTCGGCAAGCTGCCGGGCGCCGTCGGCAGCCCGCACGGAATGATCGTCACACCGTCGGGCGACATCTATCTGGCGCAGCTGTCTGGAACCGTGCAGAAGTTCGTGAAGAAGCCATGAAGAGCGCGGGGCTCCACGCCTGGCTGGCGGCGGCCGGCATCATCGCCGCGACGGTCGTCGCCGTGGGGCAGCCGGGTGCACCCGGTCGGACCGCGGAGCGCGCGCTGACGCCTTACATCGAGACCCACACGCATTTCGATCCCCGCGATCCGGAAGGATCGGTTCGCGCGGCGCTCGACGCGCTGCCGCGGCAGAATGCGACCAGAGTCTTTCTGGAGGCGCCTCCTGACACGCTCGACTCGCCGGCCCGCTATGACGTCGAGGTGATCCGTGCGGCCGCGCGCCGGCATCCAGGGCAGCTGGCGCTCGTCGGCGGCGGCGGCACGCTCAACGGGATGATTCAGCGGGCAGCGGCGTCACACGACGCCGGTCCCGAAGTGCAGCGACGGTTCAGCGCGCGGGCTGAGGAATTGCTGACCGAAGGGATCGCCGGGTTCGGAGAGATGACCGCGGAGCATTTCGCCGGCGCGACGCCGTATCAGAGCGTACCGCCCGACCATCCGCTGTTCCTGCTGCTCGCCGACATCGCCGCCCGGCACGGCATACCCGTTGTGATCCACATGGAAGCCGTGCCGCAGACGATGCCGCTGCCGGACGGCCTCTTGTCGCCGCCCAACGCCGCGACACTGCCCGCGAACATCAGGCCGTTCGAGCGGCTTCTGGCGCACGACCGCCGCGCGCCGATCGTCTGGGCACATGCCGGGTCGGACGGCACCGGCGCGCGCACCCCAGCGCTGATGCGGTCGCTGCTCGGCGCGCACTCGAATCTGTACATGGAGATCAAGGCCGACCCGAAGAATCCAGGCAGAAACTACCCGATGACGGCCGATGGCCACGTGAAGCCGGAGTGGCTGACTCTGCTGCGGGACTTCCCGGATCGGTTCGTGATCGGCACCGACCAGCACTATCCGGCGGAGCATCCCGAAGAGCCGCAGCGCTGGCAGGCCGCCGTGCGGATTCTGAATGAGCTCCCGCCCTCGCTGCGCCAGAAGATCGGCATGGAGAATGCCATGCGGATCTATGCGAGGGGGAACAGCGTGGGGCGCGACGGTCAGTCTCGAGAGAAGCCGAGATAGAGCGCGAGAGGCGCAAGCCCGAGCACGAGCCAGCTCGCCAGGACCATGCCCAGCAGGCTCAAGGGGATTTGCGGCACGACCGTGAAAGAGAAACGACTGAGGATCGACGCCAGCGCGCCGAGGAGCGCCGCGATCGCCACGGCCTGACCGATTAGGATGGGGCGCACGGCCTTACGCGCCGCCTCCTCCCGCGCGCGCATCCGTGCCTGCAGCCAGACGACCTCGGCCGGAGGCACGCGCGCCTCGGCGATGGCGGCGGCATACTCCCGCTCGATCAGGGCTGGAATCTCGTGTTCATCCACTATCGCTGTCCTCCGAGGAGCGCTGCGAGCTTCCTGCGCGCGCGGAAGAGCAGCGGCTTCACGCTCCCGGTCTTCAGGCCGAGCGTCGCGGCAATCTCCTGGTGCGACGATCCCTGGCCGTAGGCGAGCCACAGCATGTCGCGCTCGCGGCCGCTGAGCTTGTTCATCGCGCGCTCGAGGTCGCTCCGCTGCTGGATCTCACCAGCCAGATCGCCGGCGGCCGGCAGCAGCGACTCGTCGGCCAGCGGCGCCTGATCGAGGCGCGGCCGGCGGAAGCGATCACGCACCAGGTTCGTGGCGATGCGGAACAGGTAGTGACGCCGGTGCGCATCGCTCTGGAACTCGACGCGCGCGCGCAGAAACCGATAGTAGCTCTCCTGCAGCAGGTCGTCCGCCGCATGGGGATCTCCCGTCGCCTTGGCCAGATACGCCCACAGCATCGTCGCGGTGCGCCCGTAGAAGCCATGGAACGCCGTCTCGTCCATCTGCAGCGCGGTCTCCTCTGCCGCGGCGCCGGTCGAAGCCGCCGCGGCTCGTTCGTCGAGGAACGGGAAGGCGAGGGAGAGGAGTCTGCGTGTCATGCGCCGGGCGTGTCACCCCGGAGGTTAGATCGGCCGGCGGGCGCCACCAAGCCCAATCGGTGGGAGATCAAATAGGAGGCGGCGGCCGAGACGACCAGGCCGATCCCCACCGCGACAGCGAGGATGCCAGCGCCCGCGATGGGCTGGGCGAATTCCTCGAAGCTCACCCGGTGTCCGACGATCGCCAGGCCGATGCCCGCCGCCGTGGCGACGATGCCCGCCTGGAGCGGCCAGAAGATGCGGGAGAGCGGGGTATCCCAGGCGCGCAGGGCGCCGGGGGCGGCGGCCGCGGGCGCCTGCAGGTCGGTGAGGCTGCGTCCGGCGGGCGACTGCAGGTAGCTCAGCAGCTCTTCCGTGTTCGTGAAGCGATCGACGAGCTTGTTCTGCATGTCGACCTGCAGCCGCACGGCCCTGCGCCAGCGGAACTGGTCGGCGAGGGTGCGGATGAGGCCGACCAGGGCGGAGGTGATGATCAGGACGATCGCGATCGGGCCGATCCAGCCCCAGAACTCGGACCAGGCGCGGACGGCGGCCATACGCGGGTCGGCGCGGTCCTCTTCATTCCGGGAATCGGGCTCGCCGACGAAGTACCGGGGGTTGTGCGCGACTTCCGGGTGCTGCGCCAGGAAACCGGCGAGCACCGGGTAGGTCTGCAGGTAATCGGGCCGCGAGAGCAGGGACGTGTCCAGCCGGAGCACGTCGCGCACCGAGGGCGGATATTGATCGAGAAGCCGGCGCAGACGTTCACGGGTTTCGCGGGCGTTCTGATCGTTGTCGACGCTGATCGCCTCGACGGGCTGTGGAGGCGGCGCCGGCTCGGGCCGGGCGGGTTGGGTGGCCTGGGCGAGCTGGCGCTGGGCCCACGCGGAGGCGCCGGGGTGGAGCGCCATTGCGGTGACGAACAAGAGTATGGCTGCCGGGCGTAGCGTCATTGGGCTCCTCACAGGCCAATACGCGCCTGGGGGCCGGGGGTTAGCGGGAAAAGACGGCTGAAGTGTGGGGAGGGCGCCTGGGTAGCGCAGCCGGCGACGACCGGCAGGCCTCAGAGCAGTCCGAGACGCTGACGTTTCAGGTACAGGCCCTTGCGGGAGAGGCCCAGCAGTTTCGCGGCGGGTTCGACACGACCGTGCGTGGATTTGAGGGCGTTTTGGATCATGGCACGCTCAAGGTCGTGGATTGCACGGGAGAGCGCCTGGTTGAGGGAGATTGCGAACGATGAGTCCGTTCGGGCGCTATTGCTCTTCTCGACAGTGGTGTTGCGAATTTCCGGTGCTAAGTCGTGGACAGTGACTTCCGGTAGCCCGTCGCTCATAACCACGATACGCCGAACTTCATTGGTGAGCTGTCGCACGTTACCTGGCCAACTATAGAAGACCATGTGTTCAAGAGCATCTGACGTGAACTTTGGGGGGGTCTTCGACAATTCCCGAGCCCACTTGGCGGCAAATCTATTAACCAGCGTCGGGATCTCATCTCTACGCTCTCGAAGTGGAGGAATACTGATATGAATAACATTAATTCTAAAAAAGAGGTCTTCCCGAAATCGACGCTCAGCCACCAACTGATCCAGTCTCGCGTTCGTCGCAAAGAGCAGGCGTACATCAACCGATACTGGCCGCGTCTCTCCCAAGGGGTGGATCTCGCCGGATTCAAGAAACCTCAAGAGCTTCGGTTGCATGTCAATCGGGAGGTCTCCGATTTCGTCGAGCACGACCGTGCCACCAGAGGCGCCGCGAATAATGCCAGCGAAGGCCTCATTCGCTCCTGAAAAGGCCCCCTTGCGATATCCAAATAGCTGACTCTCAAGAAGCTCGCGGGGAACTGCTGCGCAATTGAATGCGACGAAGGGGCCTCCGCTACGATCCGACCGATCGTGAATAGCCCGGGCCAGCACTTCTTTTCCACTGCCAGTCTCGCCCGTGATCAGAACACTAACGTTCGTAGGCGCGACTTTATTGACTGTCTTCAAAATTCCAACCATCGGGTCCGAAGCGAACACGACGTCATTGCCCGAGAGCGCCTCTGCTGAAGGCCACAAGAGATCTGATTCGTCACTTGATTCCGCAGTCTCTCGTTGCGCAAGACCTTCAATTACTCGCTTATAGATGAGGGCTGCTAGAATCGAGTCGCAGTTTCGATCCGGGCGAATACACAGAACGGGGCCGTCCGGCTGTGCTCCGATAGGCACCGTAATGGTGGGCAGGTCAGATGGACTATCCATTTCGAATGTGGAACTGCCTGCCCCGATTTCGAAGTGAGAAGAGCACTGTAGTTCTTGGAGCAGTTTGACCGCTTCGATGCCAAACAGTTCAGGTCGTCTGTTCGTCTCAATCAAAGCGCGGACACGGTCCAAAGTGAGTGTGACGCTATACGCGTCAGCTTGGGAGCCGGTAGTCCTGAGGACAGTGGCCGCCTCGGTTTCGATTTGCGACCTGCCAAGGACGTGGCCGATGCGGCCGAAGATGTCTAGGGCCCTCTGGTAGTGCACTCTGGCTGAGTGCATCGTCCCATTCAAACTGAGAATTTCACCGATAACGCGTTCCGTCTCTGCAAGTAGATCAGGACTTGAATTCACAGAATTAGAAAGTGCCCAGTCAAGGCGACCAGCCGCTTTGACGAATTGCTTGTTTAGAGCGTAACTTTCCGCCGAGACGAGGCCCAGCACTGCTCTGAGGCGAGGCTGTGAAGTTTCGAAGCGCCCCGTTTCAAGCACAGAACACAATTGCTGGGCTTGTTCAAACTGTCCTTGCTTGAGAAGAAGCTGGACGTGAGTCTGCAAGGCCCAAGATCGGTAAACGGTGTAGATCTTGACTGTTTGGGAATCGCTTCGCGAAAGAGAGCTCTCATCCAGCTCATCAAGGATCCGTCGACATTCGGCAAGCTCTCCTTGGTGCAGCTTCGTTTGGGCGATGCTATCCAAGATAGCCATGTAAGGAGGGGTTCCAGGCTCGCTGCATTCCAGGGCCTGACGATAGTAGTCCTCCGCTACGGACGTACGTCCTAGCGCAAATTCGATCTGGCCGAAGTTTGCGAATGCGGCCCGACGGGCTGCGGCGTGGCCTGACAGCTTGGCGTAGTGAATCGCTGTTTCGGCCCAATGTCGCGCCTCCTTGATCTCCGCCGAGTAATAACTAACCCCAAAGCTGTTGGTGGCGAGATAGCCACTCAGCCATGCGTCTTCGATGTTAACCAGCAACGTCTGTGCGATTTGGAGATGGCGGTGTGCGCTGTCGAGTCTCCCGCGTGTCGTATCTGCTTCGGCGTGCCATAAGTGAAGGGCGCAGAAAGGTCGAGGATCCCCCAATTTCGTGAGACGACGCTTGACTTCCCCAACTCGTGTGGCAGCGGTTTCTGGTCCCGCCAAGTCTGAAATGGCAGCTAATATTCGTAACTGGATCCAGCATGCAAGCTCGGCGTCCTCTCCCACCGACTTGAGAGCAGCCTGGAAGCTTGAGATGGCGGCCGTCAGCTCGCCCCTGTCCCTCAAGACATTTCCGATTACGAAGAGGCTGCGTGATGCGGCGTCACCTGTTTTCGGGTTGTGTTTTAGGATCTCCTTTGCAATCTGATGCGAGCGTTGGTTGTCGCCCGTCCGCTGGAGGAGGTCTGCGACAAGTGCGGATCGAGAGGGATCGGCATGGATAGGGCTAGAGGCGTCGATCGAGCTGAGTGCATCTGCAAATCGACCAAGCCTAAGAAGGCGACGCGCCTCATGCGTAACTCCAGGAAGGTCAGGTCTCATGCCGCTCTCATCGTTGCATCACTTCGTCAGAGAGCTGTGGTTTCTGATCTGTTTTGGAAGCCTGTTGGGTGAGTAGGTAGTCATGAGCAATACGGAGGTGCGGCTGGAAGGGTGTTGAATCCATATCGGACCAGTGGATTGTCAACACCGCAGCTGCGCTGTCGTGACAGAGTGGAATGGCGCTCACGGTTCGGAAGCCCTCGATGGCCGCGCCCACTTCGAGACCTGGAGCGGCGCCCACGATTGGTGCTCGGTTGAGCGCGACCCACCCAGCTAGACCACGCCCGAGCGGCAGTTCTCTGAGGGGAATCCGATCGGTATCTCCCCATGCTTTCCCAATGCGAAGGCAGCAACCAGCGCGGTCCACTGCGTACCACACGACAACAGAACTCGGCGAGAGAGTGGCAATGTATGCCGCTACTACCTCAATGCGATAAGGAATTGAGAAATGCCGTCGCACGGTCGCAGCCTCATTGTGGGGGCGTTCCGAGGCAATGGGTGGCGGCGCTTGAGTTGAGCTTGACGGTGCTGGTGATCCGGCTTCCGGACTGGGCACGTCCATCGATTCGTGAATGCCAAAAAACGTGTCGACGACTAATGGATCGTACATGTTGCCGCGACGATCGGACAGTATCTGGAGTGCCTCCGTGTCTGGAAGTCGAGGTCGATATGGTCGGTCAGACGTAAGCGCGTCAAAGCAATCAACGACTGCTAGGATGCGGGCACCGAGCGGGATATCTGTGCCGCTGAGACCATCCGGATACCCACTGCCGTCCCAATTTTCGTGGTGATGGCGGACTATCGGCACAACGGGATATGGGAAGTCCACGGCCGCTAGAATTTCCGCTCCCATTGCGGCATGCGTCTTCATTATTTCGAACTCGGCAGGCGTGAGTCTGCCGGGCTTGTTGAGAATGTGCTCGGGTATGGCGAGCTTCCCCATGTCGTGCAGGAGAGAAGCAGCCTCCACCGCTTTGATCAAATCCGCGTCACTCACGCCCAACTCTCGAGCAAGGCGAACTGAATGCTCTTGGACGCGACGAATGTGCCCGTGGGTCACCTGATCCTTGGCGTCGATTGCAAGAGCAAGGCTCTCTATCGTTGATAGATAGAGCTTGCTGATCTTTTCTACGTGCCGGTTGGCATCTGCGACTCGGCCGAGCGCCGTCTGGTAGGTAAGATAAGAGACGATAAGCAGAGGTGAAATCATGGCAATGGCGCCAAGATTGAGAGTGCGATTCACGGAGACAATCAGGATCGCTACTGACGCACCACTGAAGTAACTCAATGAGAGCCAGAGGAAGTTCTCTCGCCACACCGTCGCAGCGGCGATCCGCTTGTCAATGCTGACGGCGATTGCCATCAACCAGCTGTTCAAAAAGAAATAGGTTACGGCAAATAGTAATATGCCTGGGACGAGCCCCGAAATGGGTGACGGCCGGATGCTTAGTGGCGGCGCTTTGGTTATGGCGAAAAACAATTGCGCTGAGATCCATAGGGAGAGTGCGGGGGCGGCCGTGTTGAAGAGAAGCTTGTGAGCGTCCAGGTTGTTCCGTTGGAGCCAAAGAGAAATTACGAGTGCATCCAACGTAACGGTTATCGTGCCAGCCGCGCTTCCAAACAAGAGAACCGAAGTGAATATGAACGTCTCAGAAACGGAAATAGTTGCTGGTACTGACGGGAGTTTAATCGAGATGGATCCGCTCAACAACGTGAGCGCGGCAAGTACAAACCATTGCGCGGTAACCGGAGCGGAGTACAGTAGGTGGACAGATTGGCCGATTACGCAATAGCCGCAAAGAGTAACGACAGCCACATAGATGCGGCCGCGGCGTGACAGGGCGCTAAAAGGGGTGTGCACGTGGCTTTCGGAGGTTGGCGACACCTCCCGTTCGTGTATCGGCCTTAGCCTCCGCTATTAATAGCCCCCCTTGGACCACCTCAAACTGAGATCCGAAGGAACTAGCTTGCTATTTCGGCTCTACGCCTGAGAGTGCGGATGTGGCGCGTGTGTGATTTCCCCATACGATGGTGTCATCGAACCAACTATTGCCCCACACGATCGTATCGTCGAACCAGCTGTTGCCCCACACGATGGTGTCGTCGAAATTTCCCCAAACGATAGTGTCGCCAAAGTTTCCCCAAACGATGGTGTCATCGGTGAACCAGCCATTTGCAGCTAAAGCGCCCCATCCGCCCTTGCGATGGACAAGTCTTGGATTGGAATCCGGAGCTAGAAATGCGAGTCTGGACATCGTCTCCGCACTCGTCACGCCCTCCGCCGTCGGCCCATTCTTCGCCACCTGCACCGCCGCCGCCACATTCAAGCTCCCCGCTCCCGCGCCCACAAAGCCGACCGCCGGTAGGAACGTCGCCGAATACTGCAGCGCGATCTTCACCTGAGCCGGCGTGAGCTTCGGATTGACGTCGACCACCAGCGCCGCAGCGCCGCTGGCGACCGCCGACGCCATGCTCGTGCCGCTCAGCGTCATATACGCGTCCGCGCCCAGTCCCGACGCGTGCAGGTCCGCATACTGCACCGCCAGCGCCGACCCCGCCGCCTCCGCAGAGACGATCTTGTTTCCCGGTGCGGCCAGATCCGGCTTCAACAGGCCGTCGATCGCGGTCGGCCCCTTCGCGCTGTAGCTCGCCAGCTCATCGTCGGATCGCTGCACCGTGCCGTGCGTGTTCAGTGCGCCCACCGCGATCGCATAGGGATCGTTGGCCGGGGACTCGATCGTGCCGTAGACACTCTCGCCGGCGCTGTTCTTGCCGCGATTGCCGGCGGCTGCCACCACCACGATGCCCGCCTGCACGGCGCGCTCGACCGCCTCGCACAACGGGTCATCCTGGTACGATTCCTCCACGGCGTGCCCGAGCGACAGATTGATCACGCGGATGTTGTACTGATGACGATGGCGCACCGCCCACTGGATCGCGCCGATGACGTCGCTGGTGAGTCCCGTGCCGTCTGCCCCTATGACGCGCAGGCTGATGAGGCTGGCCTGCGGCGCCACTCCCCGGAATGGCGTCTGGTACAGTGCCGTCCTGTGGGTATGGACTATTGCCCGCGATGATGCCCGCCACGTGCGTGCCATGGCCGAACCCATCGGCCGTCCCGAGTCCGTCGCCCACGAAATCCTTCGCCAGCACGACCTGGCCGGCCAGCGCACGGTGATCCGTCCAGATCCCGGAATCGATCACCGCAACGCCGATGCCGCTGCCGTCTGCTCCCGCCACCCCTCCCACGCCAGCCCAGACCTGGTCGGCGCCGATGGCGGGGTCCGTGATCGCCATGAACGAGCGCACCCGCGCGTCGCGCGACAGATGATCAATGGACGGCTCGGCGCTCAGCGCGTCGATCTGGGCGGCCGTCGCCGAGAGGACGGCGCTGTCTTCGAGCCACTTCGTCACCCGCAGCTGGTGCCGCGCGGCAATGGCCGCGATCTGCTGCTGGCTGCCATGGACGATGACGTCCACCGCGGAGGTTGACTTGCTCGCGACATGCTGCCGCAGGCTCGACGAGAGCCGCGCCCGCGATTGACCCCACAGCGACTTGCTCGGGACGACGCCAATCGTCAGGAGCGCGAGTGTGAGAACGACCGTGCGGCGGAACCGGGACGGGACGAACATCGCCTGACTCGACATCAATGCTCCTTGTTTCCCGCTGCCGCGAAGCGCGTCGGGTCGACGTGATAAGCGGCTGGCGCAGGACTGCCGGACGGCCGGCGAACGCTCCACGCCACGTTCCGGTTCTCTTCGAGCGAGGCCACCAGCACGCGCTGCGATCCCCCGAGCGTCCGGATGGTCAGCAGCTTGTGGTCCCGAATGCGGTTGTAGATCGTCCGGCGGGACACCTTCAGGAAGGCGGCGGCCTGGTCAATCGTCACACTGCGGCCGAGTTGTTGCTCGAACATCGCGTTTTCCTCCGTGCTCGGTGATGGAATCTGACGGCAGGTTGCGCCAACCGCATGGCGAAGCTCGTGCCAGCCAGGCGGCGTCCGCGAGCGCGTAAGCTAAGTCTTTGCAGGCGCGCGACTTGGTGGGATACGATCGGATCAGGAAAACAACCCGGTGCGCAGCCTGATAGAGCCAACATCTTGGCCTGCGCCGGCGATCGCATCGCGATCGCACAGAGCCGCCGATTTCCCGTGCGGCACGCGCGAGGCCCGGGACGGATTGCGCCCGGCCAGCCGGTTGGCCGGGTCGACGGCCATTGGCTCCTGATGCGTGCCACCAGACCTCCCGCCGCCACGCCGCGCGTCTGGCGCGCGGCTCTGATCGCGCTGCTGATTGGCGGCGTCACCTTCCTGATCTGGTGGGCGACCGGTCCGGAAAGCGCCGCCCGCGCCACGTTGCGCGAGAGATCGGAGGCCGCCGGCGAGGCTCCGCGGATGCCGGCAGAATCCGCACCGCAGGCCGGACTGCCGCAAGCCGTCGCTGATCAAACCGAGCCGGCAGGTGCGCACGTTCCCCCCGCGGCGGGCCCCGTCATGCCTCGCGGCGGTGTGCTCAGAGCAGCGGTCGATCCGCGTGACCTCGACAGCGCCGCGGCGCTGCTCACGACGGCTGCGCTCGTCCGGATCAGCCCGGCGACCGACGAGGTGCAGCCGTGGCTCGCGGAGTCGTGGATCGCAGACCGCGGCGGGCTGACCTATCGCTTCACCCTTCGTCCAAACATTCTCTGGTCTGACGGAACCCCGCTGACCGGCGCCGACGTCGTACGCGCGCTCGAGCTCGACAGGCCGCGGTTGAAAGCGCTCGGCAGCGCACCGGAAGGGCGCGCCGACGGCCCGCGCACCGTGGTGGTGTCCTTTCCCGACCCATTTGCGGCCGGGCTGCGGCTATTGGCGTACACGCCGATCGTCCGACCGCCGGCCGGCCCGAACGGACGGCAGGGCAGCGGCATCGAACCGCCCGGGCTGGGGCCGTTCGTCGTCGATGCTTCGGACGGATCGGCAGCTCGAGTGTTTCGCCGCAATCCTCATTACTGGCGGACGGCGCCAGATGGCGCGTCCCTTCCATATCTGGAAGGCGTGGAGCTGACGTCGCATGCCGGCGCCTCCGCCCTGGCACTGTTCCGCTCGGGCAAGCTCGACCTGGTGGAAACCGAGCTCGAGCCGGACGATTACTCCAGTCTGAAGCGTGCCGACCAGGACGGATCGGTGCACTTGTACGATCTCGGGCCCACGCTGCAGATCGACACGCTGCTCGTCGGCGGCCGAAGCGCGCTTCTGCAGCAGGAGCCGCTCCGACTGGCGCTGTCGTCGGCCGTCGATCGCCGCGCCCTGTGCGAAGCCGTCTATCTCGGCGCCTGCGATCCGGCGTTCGGCCCCGTCTCGCCAGGCAATCGCGCGTGGATGGTCGAAGATCTGCCCTCTGGCGGACCCGATCCGGGATCGGCGCGCTCGCTGATGGCCGGCATCGGCCTTCAAGACCGGAACGGCGACGGGTTGCTGGATGATCCGGCCGGACAGCCGGTGCGGTTTGCGATCCTGGTCGATCGCGGCGTGGCGGTCGCGCGGCGCGGGGCGCAGTTCGTCAGCGACGCGCTCGGCAAGATCGGCCTGGCGGCAGCCGTCGTGCCGGTGGATGGAGCGGAGCTCGCCCGCAGGCGGGCGAGCGGAGATTTCGATCTGCTTTACGCCCGCGTCGGCCCGGTCGACACGGACCCTGCCCTTGGCGGGGGGACCTGGACGGGCGGCCGGGCCGTCGGCGGCGCCAGGGAGGAGTGGACGCGCGGCCTGGCCGACGATGTGGCGCGGCTGGCACATACCGCCGATAAAGTACAGCGTCTGGAGCTGTTCGCTCGCGTCCAGAAGACATTCGCTGCGCACATGCCCGACATCCCGCTCGCCGCGCCGTCCTTGTACGCCGTGACCAGCCCCCGGGTCATGAACGTCAGAGCGGCCCGACGGCGTCCGGCTCTGCTGTGGAACGCCGAAGGGCTGGCGATCGCGCGATGAGACGGTCGCCGAAGCGTGCACCGGTCCGCGGCAGCGGACGAAGGAACTGGACACGCACGCTCGGTCGCGCCTCGCTGGCCGCGGCGGCGTTCGCCTTCGGATACGTGGCGTTTCTCTACCTGACCCTGCCCGACGTCCGTGCGCTGCGCACTCGCAATCCTGCCAGCACGGCCTTCATCGACTTGCGCGCGCGGGAGGCGCGGACGGCGGGACGCGAGCCGAGGCATTTGCAGCACTGGCAGCCGTATTCGCGGATCTCGCCCAACCTCAAGCGCGCGGTGCTCGTGGCGGAAGACGCCGGCTTCTGGGGCCATGAGGGGATCGATCTCGTCGAGATTCGCAAGTCGCTCGAGACCGACTGGGAGAAGGGCGCCTTGCTGCGCGGCGCCAGCACCATCACGCAGCAGCTCGCGAAGAACCTGTATCTGTCGCCCTCCCGCAATCCTTTCCGCAAGCTCCGCGAGCTCTACATCACGCGGCGCTTGGAGTACCGAGCTCACCAAGACGAGGATTCTCGAGCTGTACTTGAACGAAATCGAGTGGGGCGACGGGATCTATGGCGCCGATGCGGCGGCGCGCGCCTATTTCGGCACCTCCGCGGCGTCGCTCAGCCCCGAGCAGGCGGCGCTCATGGCGGGAGCCATCGTGAACCCGCGCGAGCTGAACGTCGCGCGGCCGAACGCGCGGCTCCGGAACCGGCAGCGCATCATCCGGGCACGCATGGGCCACGTCACGCCGCCGCCAGTGGTCGTGACGCCGGTTGAGCCTCCGCTTTCCGCCGAACCGGCGACCCAGTCGCCGAGCGACGTGCCGCCGGATTCTGCTGAGCCTGCCTCCGGCCGACGACTCGACCGAACAGACGACCGAGCCGCCTGATGCAGCCGGCTCGCCCCGATAACTCAGTTCGTCGCGGCTGGCGGCGTGATGCGGCGGGCCCCGATGTAGTGCTCGCGCCAGTAGTCGGAGGTCAGGGATTCGACGCGCACCACGCCGGTCGAGTTCGGCGCGTGCACGAAGCGCTCTCCGCCGAGAGCGATGCCGACGTGCGAGGCGCCCGAGCCGGTGGTGGAGAAGAAGATCAGGTCGCCTGCTCTGATATTGCGCGGCTTGATGCGGTCGCCGACATGCCACTGCTGCTCGACCACGCGCGGCAGGGCGACGCCGTACTGGCCGAATACGTATTGCACCAGTCCGCTGCAGTCGAAGCCGGCCGGGTCCGCGCCGCCAAGCCGGTACCGGACGCCCTGGAACGCGAGGGCGTACCCCGCAACCGCGCGGCCGTCGTATCGACGGGCCGTGAGGGCGTATGGCGAGTCCGGTGGCACCTCTGCGCCGGGCGAGGCGAGCGGGCCGTCGGAAGAGGGCGGCGCCGACGGCATCTCGACGACCGGCCCACCTGGGAACGGACGGGGCACGGCCGTTGCCGACGCGCACGCCGCGGAAGTGAGTGCGACAGCTGCCGCAACCGAAAGCCGGACCATCGGCGAGACCTGAATACGGGACGTGGAGGCCACAGGGGTACTTTATACATATCGGTCCTCGCTGTACAGCCGATAGTGCGCTAACCCGCGCAGCCTCAGCTGTTTAACCTGAGCGGCTCGCTTGACAGGTGCCGAGCTTCGGGCCAGAATCTTGAATCGGTATGGAGCAGACGCTCCTCCTCAACGCGACCTACGAGCCTCTCAAGGTAGTCAACTGGCAGAAGGCCATTACCCTGCTCTGCCAGGGGAAAGTGGAGGTGATTTCGGTCTACGACCGTGAGATACGCGCGGTGTCGTTCAGCATCAAGCTGCCATCGGTCATCCGCCTCCTTCGCTACATCAAGATCAAGCGCCGGTTCGACTACGTGCCGTTTTCGCGCGCGAACATCTACGCGCGCGACAACCACTGCTGCCAGTACCTGCGGCGAACAGTTTCCGACCAGCGAGCTGACGTTCGACCACGTCGTGCCGGTGATGCAGGGCGGCCGCAAGGACTGGGAGAACATCGTGACCTGCTGCGTGAGCTGCAATCGGCGGAAGGGCGGACTGCACGCCCGCCGAAGCGGGGATGCACCTGGTGAAGTGGCCACGGCGGCCGGAGTCGGTGCCGGCGATCCGAATCACGATCGGACTCCGCAACGCGCCCGACAGCTGGCGCGATTACCTCTACTGGAACGCCGAGCTCGAAGATACCTGATCGGGCCGGGATGCCCCCCGCTTCATTGTCGCCTCGCTCTTCTACCCCGACGATTTCCGCCATCCGCCCGCTCTGGGCCGTGGAAGGCGGCCGCGTCACGATCGACGGATCGGGATTTCAGGTCGATCCGGGCCTGCCTGAGATTCGCATCGGCGACCTCGCGGCACGCGTGGTCTACGCCTCGAGCACCAGCGTAGCGGTGCTGGTTCCCGGTGGGCTCGATGGCGGCCGCACGAGCGTGCGCGTGGAGGGCGCGGCGGGAGAGACGGCATTCCTCGAAGTCGGCACCATCCTCGCGAATGGCCTGCACCAGGTGGACAATCCTGTGTTCGACGGTGACGGCAATCTGTACGTCACCTACAGCGGCAGCCGCGGACAGGAAGTGCCGGTCTCGATCTTCCGTGTGAGCCGGACAGGCAGGCGCGAAGCGTTCGTGTCGGGCCTCGTCAATCCCACATCGACGGCGTTCGGCCCGGACGGGGACCTCTACGTGTCGAGCCGCTTCGAAGGGTCGGTCTATCGCGTGAGGCCGGACGGATCCCACAGCATGTTCGCCACCGATCTGGGGATCGCGTGCGGGCTCGCAGTCGGCCCTGACGGCACCTTGTACGTCGGCGACCGCTCCGGCACGCTGTTCGCCGTGCAGCCGGACGGTTCTGCGAGGCCGCTGGCCACGCTTCCGCCGAGCGTCGCCGCCTTTCACGTCGCGGTCGGACCCGACGGGCAGGTATATGTGACGGGCCCGACCCTCGGCTCCTACGACCACCTCTACCGGGTGGACCCGGCCTCCGGCCGGGTCGAATCGCTGTATTCGGGATTCGGCCGGCCGCAAGGGCTCGCGTTCGATTCGCAGGGTGCGCTCTATGTCGTGGACGCCGTCGCCGGGTGGTGCGGGCTGTACCGCCTGCGCGAGGATCGATCCACGGAGCTCGTGCTCTCGGGGCAGGGGCTGATCGGCCTGGCCATCGACCCCTCGGGCGGGCTGGTGGTCTGTTCGAACGACACGGCGTACCGCCTGAACGTCCCGATCCGCTGAACCCCGAACCCCGAAGCTTAGAACCTTGAACCCCGAACCTTGAACCTCCAAGCCTTGACACCACCACCTCAAGTAGTACTAACTTAATAGTAGATGTCGCGAGCCACCCCCGTGCCCACCGAACAGGAGCTCGAGATCATGAAAGTGGTCTGGGAGCTCGGCGATGCCACCGTGCGCGACGTGTACGAGCAACTGCGCGCGCGCAGGCGCATCGCGTACACGACCGTGATGACCATGATGAGGATTCTGGAGAGGAAGGGCCATCTCAAGGTGAGCCGCGCCGATCGGGCGTACGTCTACCGGCCGGCAAAGCCCCGCCAGCGCGTGCTGGGCGAGATGGTCCGCGAGTTCGTCGACCGCGTCTTCGGGGGAGCGGCGGAACCGCTCGTCCAGCACCTTGTGCGCGATCGGCGTCTCACCGAGGAGGATCTTCGCGAGATCGCGCGGCAGCTTCGGAAGGCGGATGAAAGATCGAGGTGAACGACGTGGATGCAGACCTGCTGCTGTCGAACGCCGCGGCGCATTGGATGCAGTCCGGCATCCTCGCGGTCACCGTCCTGCTCGGGATTCGTGTGCTGAAGCTGCGGCAGCCGCGCGTGAAGCTGGCGGTGCTGCAAATCGCGACCGCGCTCCTCTTCGTGCTTCCCTGGGTGCAGCCGTGGCGGCCGGCGGCCGGCATCGCGCCGGCGGACGCTGCGACCGCGCCATTCGTCGTGGAAGGCGGCGTCGATGCGGCGCAGCCGGCGGTTGACACGAGCTCAGGCCGGCCGGCACGCGGCCATGACCTGGCGCCGCTGGTGCTAGTCGTCATGACCCTCGGCGCTGTCGGCCGACTGACGTGGATCGCTGCCGGCCTGGTGCGGATGCGCTGGTTCGCCGCGCAGGCAACGCCGGTCGATCTGCCGTTGTTCGCGGACGACCTCGCGCGCGCCACCGGCGTGGAGGCCGAGTGCCTCGAGCATCCGGACGCGGCAGGTCCGGCGGCCTTCGGCCTGATGCGGCCGCGGATCTTCCTCCCGATCCGGTTTCGCGAGCTTCCGCCTGCGCGCCAGCGCGCAGTCATCTGCCATGAGTTGCTGCACGTCAAACGCAGGGATCCCGCCGTCGGGCTGATCGAAGAGCTGGCCGTGGCATTGCTCTGGTTCCACCCGTGGATCTGGCTGCTTCGCAGCGAGCTGCGGCTTGCGCGCGAGCAGGTGGTGGATGCGGGCGTGCTGGCGGTCGTCGGCGATCGAGCCGAGTACGTCCACTGTCTCGTCGAGATGGCGGGACACAATCTGGCGCCGCTCTTCTCGCCGGCCGGCGCACGTATGGTGCGCCCGCGCGAGCTGCGCGCGCGGGTGGACGCCATGTTTCAGGAGGCTGTCATGTCGAGACGCCGGATGGCAGCCCTCTGCGCGGCTCTCGTGTTGATCGCTCTGGGCGCGATATGGCTCGGCTCCTCGCAGGCGCCCATTTACGCCATGACAATGCCGCAGCGAGAGCGGCCCGATGTCACGGCGCCGCATGCAAGTGGACCAGTCATCCGCCGGACGGCTGCTGCCAGGCAACAGCCGGAAGGGTCGGTATCCGCAGCCCTCGCTGCAAGGCCGGCCGCGCCCGCACTCCAGGCTCCCGGCTCGGCTGCCGACCGACCGCGGCGGCTGGTCAGAGGCACGCATCCGGAGTATCCGGCCGAAGCGCTTGAGAAGCAGATCGGCGGCGTCGTCACGGTGAACATCGCCGTCAACGCCGCCGGCGACGTCACCACGGCCGATGTGGCGAGCGGGCCCGACGTGCTCCGCGCGTCGGCATTCAAGGCGGCGATGGGGCTGAAGACATCGGCTGCCTCGGGCACCACCGCCATGACGATCGCGTTCGAGTATCGCGTGGACCAGCAGTCGTGGGGCGTGCGGCTGATCGATGGACCCGGCACTGCGCTCCAGGAGCTTGCTAGCACCATGCGGACGCTGCGCGGCATGGTTCAAAACGGAGGGGCAGGGGCCCGGCGTGGGCCGAACGGCGAGTACCCGCATCGGCGGGGATATCCCCGCACCCCGAAGGATCGGGGATATGGCACCGGTCTACCCCGAGGAGGCGAAGAACGCGGGCGTGCAGGGCGTAGTCATTCTGGAGGCCACGATCAATGAGAGCGGCGCGGTGAGCGACGTCCGCGTGCTCCGGTCGATCCCGCTGCTCGATCAGGCGGCGATTGATGCCGTCAGACAGTGGCAGTACGAGCCCACGCTCGTCGACGGCGCGGCCGTGCCTGTGCTCGTCACCGTCACGGTGAATTTCTCCCTCGCCGAGTCAGTGAGGCTGCGAATCGTTCTGCCGAACGGCGCGACGCCGGTGCTGAAGATTCAGATGGGGGGCTTCGGGTCGGTGACGCTTTCGCCGGCCGAGCCTCAGCGCTTCTCGTTTCGGCCGAGCCGGCCGCCCGGCGGCGAGGTCGGTACGGGTATTCATCTACCAGGGCGACGCACAGGCTCTTGACGGAGTTCTCCCTTCGCTGCGCCAGATCGGCTATGTCGATGTGCCGGCCGGCGGCGGTGTGGTTCAGTCGCCGACAACGCCGTCGTTCGGGATTGAACTGCTCGACCGCGAGCCGTAGAACTGTTGTCTAATGCTGTGAGATGCGGGTGGTGTCAGTCCCACGTCTCCTGGCGCTGTTCACCGCGGCGGGGTGCGCCATCGGCTGTGCCGCGGGTGCCCGCAGGGTTGCGCCGGCGATCGCGCCCGAGGATCTCGCCGCGCGCCTTGCTGCCGCAGACAGCCTTGCCGCGCACGGCTGCTATCTCTGCCTGCGCGACGCGGCCGCCGAATACGAACGTCTCCTCGCCCTCACCGTCACACCCTCGCTCGCCCGCAAGGCCCTCGAAAACGATCTCCTGATCGCGATCCGGGAGCGGGAGCTGCGGCTGCCCGACTCGGGCGCCGCCGGCCGCGCCCGCGCGCTCACGGCGCAGTCTCCCGGCGCCGATTACGATGCGTACTTCTCGGCGCTCGATCTCACGGCCGCGCCCGTCGGCGCCGGCGGACTGACGTACCAGGAACAGCAACGGCGGCAGCGGGATTGGAAGGCTCTGGCGTCCAGGTTCGAGGCTGATTGGCCGTCCAGCGCCGCGGCGGCATATTTCTACCTCGCCAGCATGATCGGCTCGGGCCAGGGTGATGAGCTCGAGTCAGTGATGCCCGACCTTCTCGACGCTCATCCGGGCAATCTTGCCCTCGAGTATCGGTGGCTGGGCAATCCCCGCGGGTTCCTCGGCGATGTCGCCAGCGATATCCTGGCGGAGGAGCCCCGGTTCGCCGAGCTGCGTCTTCTGCTCGGTCAGCGAGCCGTGCTGCGCGCACAGCTGGTCGACGCTCACCAGGCTCTCGCGGCCGCCTACGAGACGCTGCCCGACAGCCTGTCGATCACGCTCACGTTCGCCCGGCTCGAGCTGCCCTTCGGCCGTTATCAGCAGTCCCTGGATCTGTTCGATCGCGTGCTCGCGCGCGAGCGCGACGAGTCGGCGCTGCTCGGGCGCGCGATTGCGCTCAGCTACCTGAAGCGGCATCACGATGCCGTCCAGGTGCTCGACGAGCTCCTCGTCGATCCGCGCCGCGACCCGGGCGAAAAGTACTACTGGCGCGGCTGGAATTACCTGCAGCTGGCTGAGTATCCCGCGGCCCGCGATGATGCGGCGGCCGCGATGCGCGTGATGGCCAATGCGCCCGTGTACAAGCTGGCCGGCATCGCGTCCTACAACCTGTCGCGGATCCCGGGGGCCCGCGAGAACTTCGCCGCGGCCGTCAAGATGGACGCCGGCGAGTGCGACTCGTGGCGTTTTCTGGGCCTGATCGACGGCGCCGAGCGCAAGTGGGAGAGCGCGCTCGACGAGTTCAGGTCGGCCGCCTCGTGCTATGGACGCAGCATCGAGCGGCTCTCCGCCGATCTCGAGCGGAAGCGCGCCGACACATCCGGTCTGTACGCCGGCATGATCCCCGGACTGCTCGCCGACATCGAAGAGGCGCGGAGCATGCAGCAGATCTCCGCGCGCAACGCCGAGATCGCCGCGCGCAACCTTCCGGCCGGTTCGAGCGACGGGCCGAGCCGCTGAGCCCCCGGTCCCCGTTTTTCGCGCAATCCCCGGAGAGAGAGAGATGAATCGCTTCCAGACTGCCACCGTACTGCTCGCCATGGCGCTTCCGGCGTCGGTGAACGGGCAGACGTTCGAACAGGTGCAGCTCAACGGGCTGCCGACGATGTACGTGCTCGATCGCGCCGGCCGGGAAATCGAAGGGACGCTCGTCAGGCTGACCGACTCGGCGATCGTCGTGAGGACGAAGACCGGGCCCCGGACGTTCACGCCCGCCGAGGTCAGCCTCATCGAGCGCAAGGGCGACTCGTTGAAGAACGGGGCCATCATCGGCGCCATCTTCGGAGCGGTTTCCGGGGCGACGATTGGCGGGGACTGCAGCAATTGCCCGGGCACTCACGTCGCCATGGCGCTGGTGGGCGCGGGCATCTGGGCGGCCATCGGGGCGGGCATCGACGCGCTGATCCCTGGGCGCACCTGGGTCTGGCCCGTGCGCGCGGGAGGACGGACGCCCTGACGGTCGCTCTCCCCGTACCCGTGCGGCCCGTCTCGACGTCAGTCTGAGTGCCTGTCGGGATCGCCGCACGACGCATCGGCCACCCGACAGCTGCGTAGTACAATGGCTGGTTACCCAGTCACGAAACATGGCACACGGGTGGATTGCCGTTCGCGGCGCGCGCGTTCACAACCTCAAGGACATCGACGTCGACATCCCCAGGGACAAGCTCGTCGTCATCACGGGCCTGTCGGGCTCGGGCAAGTCGTCGCTCGCCTTCGACACGATCTACGCGGAGGGACAGCGTCGGTACGTCGAATCGCTGTCGGCGTACGCGCGGCAGTTTCTCGATCAGATGGAGAAGCCGGACGTCGACCTGATCGACGGGCTGTCTCCCGCGATCTCGATCGAGCAGAAGACGACTGCATCGAACCCGCGGTCCACGGTCGGCACCGTCACCGAGATCTACGACTACCTCCGGCTGCTGTTCGCAAACATCGGTATTCCCCACTGCCCTCAGTGCGGGCGGGAGATCTCGTCGCAGTCGCTCGAGCGGATCATGGACATGGTGATGCTGTACCCGCAGGACGCGCGCATCAACGTGCTGGCGCCGGTGGTCCGCGGGCGCAAGGGAGAATTCCGGAAGGAGCTGGCCGGCTACAAGGCGAAGGGCTTCACGAAGGCCCGCATCGACGGACAGTACCGATCGCTCGAAGAGGAGGTTCGCCTCGACAAGCGCCGGAACCATTCCATCGACATCGTTGTCGATCGGCTCATCGTCAAGTCGAGCATCGAGCGCCGCCTGGCCGATTCGCTCGAGATCGCGCTCAACCTCGCGGGCGATATCGTCGTCATCAACACGCTCGAGGGGGGCGACCGGCTGTTCTCGCGGCGGCTGGCGTGCGTGGAGTGCGGCATCAGCGTGCCGGAGATGACCCCGCGCGCCTTCTCGTTCAACTCGCCGCATGGAGCCTGCCCGGAATGCCAGGGCCTCGGGCGCCATGTACGACTTCGACCCGCACCGGATCGTGCCGGACGAATCGCGGTCGCTCCTCGAGGGCGCGATCGCCCCCTGGGCCAGGGGCGACAAGAAGCTCGTCCGCGAAGCCATTGTCGCACTGGGCCGGAACCTGGGTTTCGATCCGGCGACGCCCTTCGCCGCGCTGCCCCGGAAGGTGCGGGATCAGATTCTCTCTGGCGGCGGCGGCCGCGGGTTCGAGGGGCTCATTCCGAACCTCCGCCGCCGGTTCGACGAGGCGGGCTGGGCGGAGCAGGAGGAGCTCGAGGCGTATCGCTCGCTTCGACCCTGTCCCGCCTGCCGCGGCGAGCGTCTGAAGCCCGAGAGTCTCGCCGTGCGCGTCAAAGGGCGCACGATTTCCGGATACGTGAACCTCCCCATCAGCGAAGCGTACGACCTGTTCAACAGGCTCGACCTGAGCGAGCGCGAGCAGCTGATTGCGGGCCGGGTGCTCAAGGAGATCCAGGACCGGCTGACCTTCCTCTACGAGGTCGGCGTGGGGTACCTCACGCTCGCGCGCAGCGCCACGACGCTCTCCGGGGGGGAAGGCCAGCGGATCCGCCTAGCGACGCAGATCGGCGCGAACCTGACGGGGGTCCTCTACGTCCTCGACGAGCCGTCGATCGGCCTGCACCAGCGCGACAACCGGCGGCTGCTCGCGACGCTCCACCATCTGCGCGATCTGGGTAACACGATCATCGTCGTCGAGCACGACGAGGAGACGATCAGGGTCGCCGACTACCTCATCGACCTCGGGCCGGGCGCCGGCGAGCACGGCGGGCGGCTGATCTTCCAGGGCACTCCCGAGGAGCTGACGCGGCACACGGCGAGCGGCAGCGGACAGGGGAGCGCGGACGGCGGGCGAGGCGTGCAGGAGTCGATCACGGGCCAGTACCTGCGCGGCGAAGTGGCGATCGCGACGCCGCGCAGCCGGCGGCCGCCGCTCCAGGGCGAGATCGTCATCCGGGGCGCGCGCGAGAACAACCTGAAGAACATCGACGTGCACATCCCGCTGGGGTCGCTCGTGGCGGTGACCGGCGTCAGCGGATCCGGCAAGTCGACCCTCGTCAACGACATTCTTTACAAGTCGCTGGCTCAGCGGCTCTATCGCGCCGGCGACGAGCCCGGGGCGCACGAAGCCATCGAGGGGGTCGCCCTGATCGACAAGGTGATCGAAATCGACCAATCGCCGATTGGCCGGACGCCGCGATCAAACCCGGCCACCTACACGGGTCTGTTCACGTTCATCCGCGAGCTGTTCGCCATGCTGCCCGATGCGAAGGCCCGCGGGTTCAAGCCCGGCCGGTTTTCCTTCAACGTGAAGGGCGGACGGTGCGAGGGGTGCCAGGGCGATGGCGTCATCGCCATCGAGATGCACTTCCTCCCCGACGTGTACGTGACGTGCGAGCAGTGCAAGGGACGCCGCTACAACCGGGAGACGCTCGAGATTCTCTATCGCGGCAAGTCGATTGCAGACGTGCTCGACCTGACCGTCGACCAGGCACTGCCGCTGCTCGAGAACTTCCCCGCCA
The DNA here is from genome assembly GCA_963738315.1 of Vicinamibacterales bacterium. Classification (GTDB taxonomy): domain Bacteria; phylum Acidobacteriota; class Vicinamibacteria; order Vicinamibacterales; family JAMQPK01; genus JAMQPK01. The sequence goes on from CAVTVT010000003.1 coordinate 554,001, forward strand.
TCGCCAACAAGCTGCGGACGCTGCAGGATGTCGGGCTTGGGCTATATCGAGCTGGGGCAGTCTGCCACGACCTTGAGCGGGGGTGAGGCGCAGCGGGTGAAACTGGCCAAGGAGCTCTCGCGGCGGGGCACAGGGCGGACGCTCTACATCCTCGACGAGCCGACAACGGGCCTTCATTTCGCCGATACCCACAAGTTGCTCGACGTGCTGGACAAGCTGGTGGACCAGGGCAATACCGTCGTGGTGATCGAGCACAACCTGGACGTAATCAAGTCGGCAGATTACATAATTGACCTGGGTCCTGAAGGCGGAGAAGGCGGCGGACGTATCGTCGCCGAGGGAACGCCGGAAGATATTGCAGCTACAATAGGTTCGGCCACCGGGAAGTTCCTGGGGGCGCTGCTGGGCCCGACGGTTTCATGACGCTTGTGGTAGAATTCCTACACGTTTTCGGGGCTTTCTGTGGCTCGCGTACCACAAATGTCAGACCTTCACGAGCGCCGAAGTTCCGGCTGAATCGGCAAGTCGCTGTTCTTTAACGCTTTAACCCACGTACCCACCCGGCGGTCCCCCAGGCCCTGGAATTGCTTGTAGAGGTGCGGCTGAAACGACGTGCTCCCTAATCGCCTGATTCACAAGGATTAATGGACGCTCAGCGAACGCTTCGACGAGCAGTCTCCTGCGCAGGCATCGGGCTCCACTCCGGCAGGAAGGTCACGCTGTCCCTGAAGCCGGCTCCGGCCGACTATGGGATTCGTTTCCGCCGCGCCGATCTCGGCGGGGTCGAGATTCCCGCCACGGTCACGAATCTCGGCGGCATTCAGTACGCCACGGCGTTGTCGCTCAAGGAAGGCTCGGTGGAAACGGTCGAGCATCTGCTCGCCGCGCTCGTCAGCCTTGGCGTCGACAACGTCGTCGTCGAACTGAATCACCCCGAAGTGCCGATCATGGACGGCAGCGCGGCGCCCTTCATCTACCTGATCCACGAGGCCGGTCTGAAGCGGCTGGCTGCGCCCAAGCGATTCCTGAAGGTGGTCCGGCCGGTCGCGCTGTCGCGCGGCGACAAGCGAATCGCGCTGTACCCCTCGGACCACTTCAAGGTCACCTACAGCATCAGCTTCGATCATCCGCTGCTCCGGCACCAGACGCGCACCATGCAGGTGTCGCGAGGAGTCGTTCATCGAGGAGATCGCGCCCGCGCGCACCTTCGGCTTCCTGAAGGAAGTCGAGATGCTCCGGCAGAACGGCCTGGCGCTCGGCGGGTCGCTCGAGAACGCCATCGTGCTGGGCGAAACGGGCGTGCTGAACTCGCTCCGGTTCGAAGACGAGTTCGTGCGCCACAAGATCCTCGACGTCATCGGCGACATGGCGCTGGTCGGGTATCCGATCATCGGCCACGTCGTCGCGCATCGCGGCGGGCACGCGCTGCACACCGCGTTCGCGGCCAAGATCCTCGAAGAGACCGACGCCTGGCGCATCGTCGAAGGCGAGGTCGATCCCAGCGCCATCGGCGCGCCCGTCACGATTCCGGTCAAGAGCGCTCCTCGACTCGCCAGCTGACGCGCTGCTCCGGCGCGGGCCGCGATTCTCCGCCCGCTTCAGGCGGGGGAGGCGTGCGCCGTCCCTCCGTGGTATCTTCTTGTCGTCCCACACAATGGTCCGGAGTCGTTGCTCGGTCGCGTTACTCGTCTGTCTTGCGGTGTTCGGAGGGTTCGGCCGGATCGTTCACGCGCAGGAGCCGTCATCGCCGGCCGCGTCGAGTCAGGAGCTCCGCGTCTTCCTCGATTGCCAGGTCTACTGCCACGAAGAGTTCCTGCGGACGCAGCTCACGTGGATCAGCTACGTTCGCGACCGCCGCGACGCCGACGTCCATGTCCTCATCACGTCAGATCGGACCGGCGCCGGCGGATCGCAGATCACCCTGCGGTTCATCGGGCTCAGGGCCTATGCCGGGCAGGATCAGCAGCTCGCCTACAACGCCCTCCCGAACGAGTCGGACGATGCGCGGCGCACGGAACTGCTGAGGCTGCTGCAGCTCGGGCTGGTCCCGTACGCGCTCAAGCTGCCGTCGGCCGACGGCCTGGAGGTCAGCTACCGGCGGCCGCCGGCGCGGGCGGCATCTCCCGGCGGAGCGGTTCGGGACCCCTGGAACTACTGGGTCTTCCGCACGCGCGTGAACGGCAACTTCGATGGAGAGTCCAGCTCGCAGGGCTCGTCGGTTGCGGCCAACATCACGGCCAACCGGATCACCGAGGCGTGGAAATTCATCCTGGGCACCAACGGCAACTATCGCCGGAGAAAATATGCTCTGAGCGACGGAGGCACGCTTTCGACGATCAACAAGCGGCTTGGCGTCCGCGGTGCAATCGTGAAGAGCGCCACCCAGCACTGGTCCGCGGGCGTGCGGGCCTCCAGATACGTAGACACGTTTGCCAACGCCAAGAACCAGACGGTGGTCGAAGGGGGGCCCGAATGGAATCTGTTCCCCTACGCCGAGTCCACCCGCCGGCAGTTCACGTTCCAGTACATGCTGGGCGTGCAGCACTTCGCCTACTATCAGGAGACCCTCTACGGCAAGCTGTCGGAGCGGCTCTTCAGCCAGAAGCTCGCCGCGGCGCTGGCCATGGTTCAGCCGTGGGGCGAGGCGAACATGTCGTTCGAGACGGCCAACTACCTGCACGACATGTCGAAGTATCACGTGAACGTCGACGGATACGCGCAGTTCCGGATCTTCCGGGGACTGTCCCTGAGCATCAGCGGCAACGTGGCGCGCGTGCACGATCAGTTGAATCTCCAGAAAGGCGATGCCTCGGACGAGGACATCCTGATCCGGCAGCGCGAGCTCGCCACGTCCTATCGGTACCAGCTCTCGTTCGGCCTGAACTACACCTTCGGCTCGATCTTCAACAACGTGGTGAATCCACGGTTCCGCGACGACAACTGAGCGGACTTCCAGCCGAAACAGCCCCCGGGCACGGACGTTGCTGAGGTGGACTGGCGATGACCGGCGTCAGCCCCTCGGGTGATGCGCACGATCCCAACATCGAGATCGCGGGGCTGCTGCTCGATCTCGCCGAAACATACCGGCCCGCGGCGCGCTACTGGGGATACAAACAGGCATCCCGCGCCATCCGGAGCCTGCCGGAGTTCGTCAGCGATCCTCGGACCGCGAGATCCTGGCGGTGCCTGGCCTCGGCCCCGCGACGCTCCGCCTGATTCGGGAATACCTCGACGAGGGGCGGTCGGCGCGCGTGGACGCGGCGATCGCGGCGAGCGGCAGGGCTGATGCGGTGGCCGCGCGCCAGGCCTTCCGTCGCCACTTCTTGAGCGCCGCCATGGTGCGCCGCGCGCTCGCCGAGCCGAAGCGCGGAGCCCTCACACCTCAGCAGTATGGCGGCGACTTTCAAATGCACTCTCGGGGCAGCGACGGGGTCGATGCCGTCGCCACGCTGGCCGAGGCCTGCCTGGCGCGCGGCTATCGCTGCATGGCGGTGACGGACCATTCCTACGGACTGCCGATTGCCGGCGGCATGACGATGGAGGCGCTTCGCCGACAGCGTGAGGAGATCGCGGCCATCAACGCGCGGTACGGCCGTGCCTTCCGCGTCCTGCAGGGCGTCGAGGCCAACATCCTGCCGGAGGGCGGCCTCGACATGACGGCGGAGGAGCTCCGGGAAATCGATTCTCGTCGTCGCGTCCCCCCACTCGAAGCTCCGGAAGTCCGTCGATCAGACCGAGCGCATGCTGAGGGCCGTCGCAACGCCGGGCGTCCACGTGCTCGGCCATCCGCGCGGGCGGGTCTTCAACCTGCGCGCCGGGGTGGTCGCCGACTGGCCGGCCGTGTTCCGTGCGGCGGCGTCGGCGGGCGTCGCCGTCGAAATCGACGGCGATGTGTCCCGGCAGGATCTGGATTACCGCATCGCGGCGGCGGCGAAGAAAGCAGGCTGCCTGTTCGCGCTCGACAGCGACGCACATGCTGCGGATCAGCTCTGGATGGCCGAGTACGCCATTGCTCACGCCAGACTGGCCGGCCTCGCCGCCGAGAGGATCATCAACTGCTGGCCGGTCGACCGCATTCTCGAGTGGGCGGCGGGAGCGTGGACGCGGTGACCGGTCTGCGGCGCCTGCGGGCCCTGGGTGCTCTCAAATGACAATCAGCGGTTTGCTGGTCGTCGGCGAGCCGCAGGCCTCGAACCAGTCGATCCCTTCGCTGACGAGATCGAACTTCAGCGTGTAGCTGCCCCGGCCGCTCGGGCGCGACGATTCTCGATGGGGACCTCGACACGGCCGCCGGGCTCGAGCGACCGCGGCAGCCACGCGCGCGCGAAGTCGCGGTCGATCAGTGCGCCGTCTCCGTCGCAGAGCTGTGCGCCGAGACGCACGAGCCGTCTGCCGTAGGTCGCCTGTGCCGGAAACGGACGGCCGCAGCTGTTCTCGACGCGGGTGCGGATGCTCAACGGCTGTCGACGCGCGTGCCTGCAGCGGCCGCCAGGGCAGCCAGGCGGGCAATGTCGATCTTCGCCCGCGGCGTCGCACCCGGGATGGCGTTGCCGAGGTTGCTCGTAGTCCCAGATCTCCTGCCGGATGGCCTCGTAGTCAGCGGTGCCCGGCGCGAACCGCCGCGAGTAGGCGCTCTCGGGGTGATCGGTGACCTCCCACGAGAGCCGATCGATGCCCAGCTCGGCCGCCAGTCCGCGCGCGAGGGCCATCTCCTCGTCGCTGTCGTTCCAGTTGAACAGGATGTAGCGCCAGTTCAGGACCGGCACGTCCCGGCCGGCCCTGCGCTTCTCATCGGCCATCGCGCGCAGGTTGGCGATGGCGCGCCCGAAGTCGCCCCGCTGCCGGTATTTCGCATAGCTCCCGGCCGTCGCGCCGTCGATCGAAAAGGTCACCTCGTCGATGCCGGAGCGGACGAGCCGCCGCGCCGCTGCATCGTCGAACATCAGCCCGTTGGTGCTCGTGTACAGGTAGATGTGCGGGAATCGGGTCTTGATGTACTCGCACATCTCGATCGCCCGCTTGTGGAGGAACGCTTCCCCGTAATTGAAGAAGTCGATCCGGGCCAGCGAACCGCCCGCTTCGTCGACCACGCGCGTGAAGAGATCGAAGTCGAGCATCCCGGCCTGGCGCGTCCGCGTGATGCCCGTCTCGGGCGCGCAGCACGCCTCGGCGCAGGAAATGTTGCAGGCCGCGGTGCACTCGATGTACATCCGGCCCGGCAGCGGCCCCGCATCGAGCGGCCGGACGGGCGGCGGCTGGCCGTGGAGAGGCAGCTTGAGAGGGCAGTCGCCGCAGAAGCGCGAGCCGCCGAGGTTGAGGTCCGCCCGGAGCCCGGTGATCGTCGGTCCGGTCCAGATGGCGGAGACGGTCGCCGAGCGCGCGTCGCCGAGCACGCGGCGGCCGTACGGATCGGCGCAGCCGCAGACGATCCGCCCGTCGCACAGCATCACCAGCGTGCTCCAGGGCCAGGTGCACGAGAAGCGTGTCGCGAGGTAGTTCAGCGACACGCGGGGCGCTCCTCACGGACGTGACGGTTCATTTCTTGGAGGCGAGCTTCCGGACTGTACGCTTCGGCCCGGTCGTTCTCGTACTTCACGGCGTTGAGAAAGAGGCTCTCCACCAGCAGCGCGCGCCGCTCGTCCTCCGACATCTGATCGATCAGGTGGCGGATCTCCTGGATCATGTCCTCGAAGGATCGGTCGAAGTGCTTCTTGACGGTGATCTCCAGGTAGAGCGCTTCGAGGATTGCGAGCAGGTCGCCGTCGAGCGGAATCGACGCGCCCGTCGTGGTGGTGATGGTACGCATGGCTCGCCTTCAGAAGCTGCCGACCGCTGCCGCAGCGTCGGGGTAGATCTCGAGGAACTGGTTCGCTCCCACCAGGGTCAGCAGTGTCTCGACGCGCTGCTGGACGCCGGCGAGTTTCAGGCTCGCGCCCGCCTGCTGCGACTGGCGGTAGAGGTCCATGAGGCAGCCGACGGCGGCGCTGTCGAGATACTCCACCCCGCTGAAATCGATCACCAGCTTGCGCTCACCGCCGCTCAGCAGGTCCTTCACCGACGTGGAAAACTCGGCCAGTGACGGGTACATCAGGCGCGCGGGCGCCGCGTGCACGATCACCACGTCGCCGGAGCGCTCGCTCGTGACGGTCATCTGCTGATTCTCCGTTTCGGCTCGCGAGGGCCCTGTGGCCTGGCGTCCGCCTCTGAAGACCCGGTCGCCGCCCGCAGCCGCTCGATGCGCCGGGCCAGCTCGGTTCGACCCCGGTTGATCCGTGATTTTACCGTGCCTTCGGCAATGCCGAGACGGCCCGCGATTTCCTGGTAGGAGAGCTCGTGGATGTCCCTGAGCAGCACGGCCGACCGGAGGGCGGGAGAGAGCGTGCGCAGCGCCTCCCGCAGCAGCGCGATCCGGTCCTGCGCCTCGACCCGCGTATCGGCGCGCGGCGTCGCGGACTCGGCCTGTACCGTCGTCGGGTCGATCTCGCGCGCGAAGACCTCGCGGTCGCGCCGTCCGCTGCGGTACCGGTCGATGCAGAGATTCCGGCTGACGCTGATCAGCCATGTCTGGAAGTTCGCACGGCGGTCGAAAGTGTGCAGCGAGCGGAAGACCTTGAGGAAGATCTCCTGCGTGAGGTCCTCCGCTTCCTCGTACGTCCCGACGAACCGGTAGGCGACATTGAACACCTTGCGCCAGTAGGTCCGGACGATCGTTTCCCAGGCGGCCTGGTCGCCCTCCGCCGCGCGCTGGATGGTCAGGTCGATGGACACCGGCTGCCCGATGATAGCTGACAACGAATGGTTCAAGTAAGATCAGCGGCCATGTTCGGCTTCTTCCGGGAGCGCGGCGGGCTGGTCTGCGACGGCGTCGCGCTCGAGGCCCTCGCGCGCGCCCACGGCACGCCGCTCTACGTCTACAGCGCGGAGGCGATCCGGCAGGCATACCGCGCACTGGACGACGCCCTTGCCGGGCACCCCCACCGCATCCACTACGCGATGAAGGCGAACTCGTCGTTCGCGCTCATGAAGCTGCTGCACGGCATCGGCAGCGCGGTCGATGCGAACTCGATCGGGGAGATCGAGCTCGCGCTCCGCGCCGGCTTCGCTCCCCGGGACATCGTATTCACGGGCGTCGGCAAGACCGGTGCGGAAATCGATCGCGCCGTCTCCCTCGGGCTCAAGGCGATCAACGCGGAGTCGGCCGGCGAGCTGCAGCGCATCGATCGCGCGTCCCGCGACAGGGGCGTGCAGACGCGAGTCGCGCTGCGGGTCAACCCCGACATCGACTCGGGCACGCACCCTCACATCTCGACCGGCCTGCACGTCAACAAGTTCGGCGTGCCGCTCGAGCAGGCCCGCGCCATCTACCGCCAGACACTGGAACAGCCTGGCCTGCTCCCGGTGGGGCTGCACGTGCACCTGGGCTCGCAGATCGTGGCCCTGGAGCCGCTGCAGCGTGCGGCCGGCATGGTGGTGAAGCTGGCGGGCGAGCTGCGCGAGGACGGCATTGCGCTGGAGTACGTCGATCTGGGCGGCGGGCTCGGCATCTCGTACGACGGCTCGAAGGTGCCCGACGCCGCCCAGTACGCCGCATCCGTGCTGCCGGCGCTCGCCTCGTCTGCGCTCGCGCTCGTGCTGGAACCGGGACGGCTCCTGGTGGGCGCGGCGGGCGCGCTGGTCGGGTCCGTGGTCGATCTGAAGCCTGGACCCGCCGGCCGTGAGTTCGCGGTGCTGGATGCCAGTATGACGGAGCTGATCCGTCCGGCTCTCTACGGTGCGTTCCACCGCATTGAAGCCGTCGCGCCGGCGGGCACTCGCGAGGTCACGTACGACGTGGTCGGGCCGGTCTGCGAGAGCAGCGACGCCTTCGGCGAAGAGCGCTGTCTGCCGGAGCTCGCGGTCGGCGATTTCGTCGCGATTCTCGATGCCGGCGCGTACGCCTCGGCGATGGGATCGACCTACAACCGCCGGCCGCTCGCGGCCGAACTGCTGGTCGATGGGGGGCGTGCCCGCGTTGTCCGGCGGCGGCAGACGATCGACGAGATGCTGGAGCTGGAATGCGCGGACTGCTGATCGCATTCGAGGGGCTCGACCAGAGCGGCAAGGAGACGCAGGCCACGCTGCTGCGCGATCGCCTGCGCAGCGCCGCGCGCAGGGCGAGGCTGCTGTCGTTTCCCGACTATGGGACCTCCATCGGCGAGGAGATCGCCCGCGCGCTGCAGGGCGAGCGCGAGTACGGGCCCGACGTGATGCAGCTGCTCTTCGTGGCCAACCGGCACGAGCGGCGGGAGGCCATTGCCGGCTGGCTCGACGCGGGACTGGTACTGCTCTGCGATCGGTACCGCGCCTCGAGCATCGCGTACGGAGAGGCGCAGGGCCTCGATCCCCGCTGGCTCGAGGACATCCAGCGGCTCCTGCCGCCGGCGGACCTCACGGTGTACATCGACATCGCGCCGGAGACCGCCGCTTCGCGCAAAACGCACGATCGAGATCGCTACGAGCGCGATCTGGCGATGCTCGCGCGCGTGCGCGAGAGCTACATGCGTCAGTCGTCCGGGGCCGGGTGGATCCGCATCGACGGAGAGCGTTCGAAAGAGGCGATCGCGGACGACATCTTCAAGGCCGTGGAATCGAGGCTCGCCCCGTAGGCTTCCAAGGCCTCGAGCCGGCAATCGGCACGGATGTTGCCGGCCGAATGCCACCGATGGGGTCTGACCCCGGGGTTCGAAAGTTGCGCCGCAGTTTCCGCAATCGCCCGCGGCGGCCGGCTGCGCAGTTCCTGCGCCGGTCGGGCAGTGCGGCGGCGCATTTCTTTCACACTGCGGCCGACGCGCTCACATCGGTGCTCCTGGCGCCGACCTGCGCCTCCTGCGGTGCCGTGCTCGAGCACCCGCACGCCGGCTGCGTCTGCGAGGGCTGCTGGGCGTTCGTGCAGCGGCAGCCGCGCCATCTCGTGAGCTTCGAGACGGGTCCGATTCGGGCGGCGGCCGCCGTGGGGGAATACGAGGGACCGCTGCGCGAGATCGTCCACGCGCTGAAGTATCAGCGTCGGCGCTCCCTCGCCGCCCCGCTCGGCCGGCTCATGGCGGCCGCCGCCGGCGAGCTCGCCGCACGGGCCGACTGCGCCGTGCCGGTTCCGCTGCATCGATGGCGGCAGGTACGCGCGCGGTTTCAACCAGGCGGAGGAGCTGGCGCGATACCTCCCCCTGCCGCTCGCGCGTCTGCTGGAAAGGGTGCGGTTCACGCCGCCTCAGGTGCCGCTCACCGCAGAGAAGCGCCGTGCGAACCTCGCTGGCGCCTTCAGGGTGCGCAGGAGCCGCGCAGCGCAGCCGACCGCCGTCGAGGGCGCCTGCATTCTGCTGGTGGACGACGTGAGCACGACGGGCACAACCCTGGAGGAGTGCGGGCGTGTGTTGAAGGCAGCCGGGGCTCGCGACGTCTTCGTCCTCACCGCCGCGCGCGTAGCACTGGCTCCGCGGCGCTGATGCCGGCAGCGAATCGGTCCGTCCTACCGCGCGTCGGCCAGCTCGAACCGCCGGGCGCTCCCCCAGAGGCGCTCGAGCGCATAGAACGCGCGCGCATCGGGGCTGAAGATGTGCACGATGAAGTCGAAGTAGTCGAGCAGGATCCAGCCGGCCCGGTCGTCGCCTTCCACCAGCGCCGGCTTGGCGCCGGTTTCGCCGAGCGCGTCCTGGACGGCTTCCGAGATCGCGTGCATCTGCCGTGCGTTCTGCCCGGAGCAGATCAGGAAATAGTCGGTGAAGCCGTCAGCCGGCCTGAGATCGAGGACGACCACGTCGATGGCTTTGTGATCCTGGGCTGCAGCGATGGCGTGCTGCAGCTCGGACGGAAAGCGTTTACCGGAAGGTCTGCGCGCGGCCATCAGCCTGCGGTGGGAACCGATGACGGAACGTAGAGCTGGTAGCGCCGGATGTGCTCGGCGACCGCCGCCGGCACGAGGGTGTCGATGGGCTCGCGCGCGACGATCCGGCGGCGGATCTCCGTGGACGCCACGTCTGCCGTGCTGGCGCTGACGGAGAACACCTGCGTGCCGGTGCGGCTGACGCACGCCGCCGGCGCCACCGGCGCGAATCCGGGTCTTGCCACCACGGCGAAGTTGCTCAGCTCGAGAATGCGCGGATAGTCGTGCCACGATTCCACTTCCGCAAATGCGTCGCTCCCCACGATGAAGAACAGGCTGGCTGGCGACAGCCCGTCGCGGAGCAGCGCCTCCAGCGTGAGCGACGTGTAGGAGGGCCCCTCCCTCACGAGCTCGAGATCAGATGCGAGCATGCTCCGCTCCGCCGCGGCCAGCACCGTCATCGCGAACCGGTGAAACGCGGACGCGCGCGGCTCGCTCTGTCGATGCGGCGGCAGGCGGGAGGGCACGAGCAGCACCCGGTCGAGCGCGAGCGCCCGCCTGGCTGCTTCGGCCGCGTCGAGATGCCCCAGGTGAATGGGGTCGAACGTGCCGCCGAGGATGCCGATCCTCATCATTCCTTGCGGACGCCCGTCCGAGCGTGTGCGACCTGCGGCGCCGCCTCGGCGGGCGGGAGGAGCGCCCAGAGGCGCTCGAGGAGCGTGTCGATGCCCGCCCCCGTCGCCGACGAGATGCGGATCACCTGCAGGCCGCGTGCGCTCGCGTGCCGCTCGAGCGCGCCGGCATCCTGCAGGTCGCTCGCCGCGTCGATCTTGGTCGCCGCCACTATCTGCGGCTTGGCCCCGAGCTCGGGACTGAAGAGCGACAGCTCACGCTGAACGGCTTCGAAGTCCTCCACCGGGTCGCGTCCGGAGGCCCCCGAGACATCGACCAGGTGCACCAGCACCTTCGTGCGATCCAGGTGCTTCAGAAAGCGGTCGCCGAGACCACGTCCCTGGTGCGCGCCTTCGATCAGACCGGGCACATCGGCGACGACGAAGCTGCGGTTGCCGCTCAGGGCCACCACGCCGAGGTTCGGCGAGAGCGTCGTGAAAGGGTAGTCGGCGATCTTCGGGTGCGCCGACGAGATCCGCGAGATCAGAGTCGACTTGCCGGCATTGGGGAATCCGACGAGGCCGACATCGGCGAGCAGCTTCAGGTGGAGCCGCAGGTGCTTGATCTCCCCGGGGGTGCCTTCCTCGGTGCGGCGCGGCGCGCGGTTGGTGGAGCTCGCAAACCGCGCGTTGCCGCGGCCGCCGCGTCCACCCTGCGCAAGGAGCGCGCGCTGGCCGGGCTCCACCAGGTCGCCGATCGCCACCAGCTCGCCGCCTGATTCCTCGAGCTTCTGATAGATCGTGGTCCCGATCGGCACTTCGATCTCGAGGTCGGCGCCATCGGCGCCGGTGCGATTGGCGCCCTTCCCGTGGGTGCCGCGCCTGGCACGGAACTCCCGGTTGAATCGAAACGGGATGAGGGTGTTCAGGTGCGGGCTCGCGACTGCGTAGACCGAGCCGCCGCTGCCGCCGTCCCCCCCGTCGGGCCCGCCGCGGGGAACGAACTTCTCACGCCGGAAGCTCATGCATCCCGCGCCACCGGCGCCCGCCTCCACGAGGATGTCGGCTTCATCGACGAACATAGGGCAGGGGAGGGAGTGGATTCGCTGTGTGACTCCGCGCTCTCGCGTCCGATCAGGGGATGACGCTGATCTTGCGGCCGCGGGCGCCGTGGTCCTCGAAACGGACGCGCCCGCCGATTTTGGCGAACAGCGTGTCGTCCTTGCCGAGTCCGACGTTCAGCCCCGGAAGAAACCGGCGGCCGCGCTGACGCACGAGAATGGATCCGCCCGTCACCAGATTGCCGTCGTGGCGCTTGACGCCGAGCCGCTGCGAGTTGCTGTCGCGCCCGTTGCGCGAGCTGCCTTGTCCTTTCTTGTGTGCCATGACTCTCTCTTCTCTTGGGGCCCCACCCCCACGGCCTGTCACCCCTCGCCTTGCGGCTCGGGGCGGGTGCTCGCCGCGGCGCGGGCCTAGGACTGGATGTCGGTGATCCGCACGCGGGTGTAGACGGCGCGGTGCCCCTTGGTGCGGCGGAACCCCTTGCGCCGCTTCTTCTTGAACACCCGGATCTTCGGGCCTCGCGCCTCCCCGTCGATGACGCCGAGCACTTTGGCGCCGGCCACGAACGGCGCGCCGGCCAGCAGCTCCCCGCCGTCCTTCGCGAGGAACAGCACCTGATCGAACGTGATATCGGCCCCGGGCTGCCCTGCCGTGCCGTCGACCTGCACCGTGGCGCCGGGCGCCACCTTTACCTGCCGTCCTCCGGCCTGGATGATTGCGTACACAACAACTCCTTGGTCTTGAAACGAAACATTCAAGTATAAACCAGAAGGGGCTATTTGATCAGCACCCGCGATCCGCGCACCTTCTGCGTGCTCAGCGTGCTCAGGAACCGCGGGATGATCTCGTCCATCAGCTCGAAGTACGAGGACAGGGCAGGGGTGTTGTCGTTCTGGTTGTACAGACGCTCTTCGCGCATGCTCTCCGAGTGGATCTGCACGCCCGAGCGGCCGTCGATGAAGATGAAGGTCTCCTGCAGAATGAAGCCCTTGCGCTCCATGTACTCGCGGATCGGCTCCACGCGGCGCCGCCCGAGCGGATCGATCACTTCCTGTTCGCGCTGCACCATGCCGGCCTGCGAGTGGGGCGTGAAGAGCACCGTGCCTGTGACGATGAGCGGGTTCTGATACTCTTCGCCGATCCGCTTCCAGTAATCGGCATCCGCGAAGATGTGCTCGTACGGTTCCAGATCCTTCTCCGACTTGAGCGCGGCCGCGTGCGGCGCTTCCTTCGATTCGGCGGCGGGCCCGGCGGCCTGTCCCTGGCCGGTCGTGGCCAGCGCCACATCCATCAGCGGCAGCACGTCGGCATCGAGCACGCGCAGGTTCGATTTCATCCGGAGCTGGCTGCGCAGCAGGCGCACGGTCTCGAGATTGCCGTCCACGTCCTCGGTGCCGCCCGACAGGAAGCCGGCGATGAACACGCGCTGGAACTGCGATACGTCGAGCTTGGCCGCGATCGGCGTCTCGATGGGAATCTCGTAGAAGCTGGCGCACCCGGCGGCGCCCAACGCGAGCGAAAGGCTAAGGATTCTGAGGCTGAGTCGTGCGGTCATGGATTTCCTTGAACAACTCGAAGTTCTGGCGCACCATCGCGTTGTCCGGATCGAGCTTGAGCGCCTGCTCATAGGCGGCCCCCGCCTTCTCGAGCAGGCCTTCGTGCTCATAGGCGACCGCGAGGTTGTTGAACGCCGCCCCGTAGGTCGGGTCGATCTGCGTTGCTCGCTCCCACCGGTAGATCGCCTCTTTCCACAAACCCTTTTGCGCCACGGAGATCCCGAACTCCACCTGGGCCCTGGCATCCGAGCGCGCATCGGCGTACGCCGGCACGGCGAGTGCTGCCAGAACTGCCAACGCCAGAAGAGGGCTACGCATGGGGAGATCCCACTATACCTGATATGAAATCGGGCCGGGGCGGCTTTTTCGCCTTACAATATCGGTGAGGTCGGGCACCGGACCAGCACCGGGAGCCGTTCGATGCCGCTCGACCCGATTTGCCGGATTCCCCTCAGCGATCCCCGCTACCCAGCTCTGCTCGCGGCCATACACGATCCCCCGCCCATCCTCTGGATCCGCGGCTGCCAGGCGCGCCTCTCTTCGGTGATGGTCGCCATCGTCGGCTCGCGCAGCGCCTCGCCGTACGGGCTGGAGGTTGCCTTCAGACTGGCCGCCGAGCTGGCGGGGCGCGGCGTCACCATCGTGAGCGGGCTGGCTCGCGGAATCGACTCGGCGGCGCACCGCGGCGCGCTCGAGGGAGGCGGCGGAACCGTGGCGGTGTTCGGGTGCGGAGTGGACGTGATCTATCCGCGCGAGCACGCGCGGCTGGCCGCGCAGATCTGCGAAGGGGGGACGCTCCTGACCGAGTTCCCGCCGGGGACGCCTCCGCGCGCGGGCCACTTTCCGCAGCGGAACCGGATCATCAGCGGCCTGTCGCGTGCGGTGGTCATCGTCGAAGCCGCGCAGAAGAGCGGCTCGCTCATCACGGCGCGAATGGCGCTGGATCAGGGACGGGATGTGCTCGCGGTTCCGGGCAACATCCTGAGCGGCCGGAACTCCGGCGCGCACGCGCTGCTGCGCGACGGGGCACGCCTGGTCGAGTCGGCCGAGGATGTGCTCGACGAGATTCGCATGGGTGCGGCCGTTCCCGGTGCCCCTGGATCCTCGCCGTGGCTTCCGGCGTCAGAAGATCCGATCCTCCACGGCATGATCCCCGGCGAGCCGTACGACCTCGATCAGCTCGCTGCGCTCTCCGGCATGAACCGCGTGGCGCTCCTTCCGCGTCTTCTCGAGCTGGAGATTGGCGGAGCCGTGCAGCGCGCCGATGGCGGACGATTCGTGCGCCTCCACGCGGCGATTCCGCTCGCCGGGTCCTGAACGGGGTCGTGCTAAGGTATCTACAGCCTATGGCCAAAGCGCTTGTCATCGTCGAATCGCCGGCGAAGGCAAAGACCATCAACAAGTATCTCGGGCGCGACTACAAGGTGATCGCGTCCATGGGGCACGTGCGCGACCTGCCGAAGAGCAAGCTCGGCGTCGACGTCGATGAAGGGTTTGCGCCCGCCTACGAGCCTCTTGCCACGCGCAAGAAGGTGCTCGCCGAGCTGAAGGCGGCGGCCAAGGACGCCAGCGACATCTACGTCGCCACGGACCCGGACCGCGAAGGCGAGGCGATCGGCTGGCACCTCGCCGAGGAGCTTGGAGGCAAGAAGAAGAAGATTCACCGGCTGATGTTCAACGAGATCACCAAGAAGGCCGTCCAGGAGGCGCTCAAGCATCCTGGCGCGATCGACCTCCGCATGGTCGATGCGCAGCAGGCGCGCCGGGTGCTCGATCGGCTGGTCGGCTACAAGATCAGCCCGATTCTCTGGGACAAGGTGCGCCGGGGCCTGAGCGCGGGGCGTGTGCAGTCGGTGGCGCTCAAGCTCATCTGCGATCGCGAGAAGGAGATCGGGCGCTTCGTCCCGGATGAGTACTGGCTCCTCTTCGCCAGGCTCGCGGGCGCCCAGCCGCCCGAGTTCGAGGCGCGACTCCTCAAGAAAGGCGACGAGACGATCAAGGTGGCCAATGAGGCCGAGTCGCAGGCCGTTCTGCGCGACCTCGAGGGCGCGGCGTTCGTCGTCGCCTCGGTGGCCACCAAGGAACGCAAGCGCAACGCCGCTCCGCCGTTCATCACGAGCAAGCTGCAGCAGACGGCGCGCTTCCCCGTGAAGCGCACGATGCAGATCGCGCAGCAGCTCTACGAAGGCATCGAGCTGCCCGGCCTCGGCACCGAGGGACCGGTGGGCCTGATCACCTACATGCGCACCGACTCCACGCGCGTCTCCGAGGACGCGCTCACCGCCGTGCGCGAGCATATCGGGGCGGCCTTCGGCGCGGACTACGTGCCCGAGAAACCGAACTATTTCCGGGCGAAGGCCGACGCACAGGATGCGCACGAGGCGATTCGGCCGACGTCCATGGAGTACGACCCCGAGAAGGTGCGGCCGTACCTCACATCCGAGCAGTACTCGCTCTACCGCCTCATCTGGAACCGGTTCGTCGCCTCGCAGATGCCGCCGGCGACCTTCGACGAGACGACCGTCGATATCGCGGCCGCCGGCTACACGTTCCGGGTGAAGGGGAGCGTCCCGAAGTTCCCGGGCTGGCTCGCCGCATACGGGAAGACGCCCGACGAGCTCGCCTCGCCGGTGGCCGATCGTCCCGCCGGCGCGGGCAGGGACGACGAAGACGAGACCGCGTCCGGGGTGCTGCCCCCGCTGGCCGAGGGGGACCGTCTGGAGCTCCGCACGCTGCGGCCGGAGCAGAAGTTCACGCAGCCGCCGCCGCGGTTTACCGAAGCGACCCTCGTGAAGGAGCTCGAAGAGAACGGCATCGGCCGGCCGAGCACCTACGCCTCGATCATCGGCGTGCTCCAGGACCGCGAGTACACCAACAAGATTGAAGGGCGTTTCAAGCCGACCGCGCTCGGGATGATCATCTCGGACCTGCTGACCAAGAGCTTCGACGACATCATCGACGTGGAATACACGCGAAGCCTCGAGGAGGACCTCGATCGCATCGAGCAGGGAAAGGCCGACTACAAAGGGACCCTGACCGCCTTCTACAAGAAGTTCAAGAAAGACCTGGCGAAGGCCGGCAAGGAGATGCAGAACCTCAAGGAAGGCATCAAGACCGAGGAGCTCTGCGACCGCTGCGGCAGCCCGATGCTGATCAAGGTGGGCAAGTTCGGGCCGTTCGTCGCCTGCAGCGGCTATCCGGACTGCACGAACACGCGCGAGCTCGAGAAGAGCGAGCCGGGCGAGACGGTGGAGGCCGAAGAGGAGACCTGCGAGAACTGCGGCAAGCCGATGGTGGTCAAGCGCGGGCGCTTCGGCCAGTTCCTGGCGTGCACCGGCTATCCGGACTGCAAGACGACGCGCAAGCTCATCACCTCGGGCGGCGCTTTGAAGGCGGCCAAGCCGGATCAGATTCTCGACGAGAAGTGCCCGAAGTGCGGCTCGAATCTGGTGATCAAGCAGGGGCGGTTCGGCGAGTTCACCGCCTGCACCAAGTACCCCGAGTGCAAGTACGTCAAGCTGAAGAGCACGGGCGTGAAGTGCCCGAACAACGACGGAGGGGAAATCGTCGAGCGCAAATCGCGGCGCGGCAAGGTCTTCTACGGCTGCAGCAATTATCCCGATTGCGAGTTCACCCTCTGGAAGCGCCCGGTGGCCGAGGCGTGCCCGAGCTGCGGGACGCCGTTCCTGCTCGAGAAGATCACCAAGAAGGCCGGCCGCCAGCTGGTCTGCAGCAAAGACGATTGCGGCTATATCCGCGACGCGCCGCTCGAAGAGCCGGAGCCCGCCGCCGTCTGAGCCCCGAAATGCTCCACGTGATCGGCGGCGGACTCGCCGGCTGCGAAGCGGCGTGGCAGGCCGCGTCCCGCGGCGTCCCGGTGACCGTGCACGAGATGCGGCCGCTCCGGCCGACGGCCGTCCACAGGACGGATCGGCTGGCGGAGCTCGTCTGCAGCAATTCCTTCCGCGCCGACAAGCTCGACAATGCCGTCGGTCTCCTCAAAGAGGAGATGCGGCGTCTGGATTCGCTGGTGATGCGGGCGGCCGACGCCTCGAGGGTGCCTGCCGGCGCGGCCCTCGCCGTCGACCGCGATCTCTTCGCCGGCATCGTCACCCAGGCCATCGAGTCGCATCCGCTCATCACCGTGGCGCGCGACGAGATCCAGCAGATTCCCGAGTCGAGCCCGTCGGACCCCGTCATCATCGCCACCGGACCGTTGACCTCCCAGTCGCTGTCGAGCGCCATCATCCGCATGGTCGGTTCGGAGCACCTCTACTTCTACGATGCGATCAGCCCCATCGTGCTGGCCGAGTCGATCGACGTGACGAAGGTGTTCAGGGCATCCCGGTGGGGGAGGCACGACAGAGGGGCAAGGGGTGAGGGGCAAGGGGTAAAGGCTGAGGGGCAAGGGGCGACCTGCGGGCTCGATGACGGAGCGGGCGACTACCTGAATTGCCCGCTCACCGCCGACGAGTACCGCGCGTTCCACGCCGCGTTGACGGGCGCCGAATCCGCTACGGTGCACGACTTCGATCGCGAGACCTTCTTCGAAGGCTGCCTGCCGATCGAGGTGATGGCCCACCGCGGCGAGGACACGCTCCGGTTCGGTCCCATGAAACCGGTTGGCCTGAGCGATCCGAGAACAGGCCGGCAGCCGTATGCCGTCGTGCAGCTGCGGCAGGACAACCTGGCAGGCGATCACTACAGCCTCGTGGGGTTTCAAACGCAGCTGAAGTGGGGCGAGCAGGCGCGCGTGCTCAGGATGATCCCGGGGCTCGAGGGGGCGGAGTTCGTCCGCTTCGGCATGGTGCACCGGAACACCTACATCAACGGCCCGCGCGTGCTGTTGCAGACCTGGCAGACAAGGATCAGCCCCTCGCTGTTCTTCGCGGGTCAGATCTCCGGCGTCGAGGGGTACGTCGAGTCGGCTGCCTCGGGGCTGCTGGCCGGCAGGAACGCGGCGGCGCTGATCGGGGGCGAGCAGCCGGCCGCGCCGCCGAGAACGACCGCGCTCGGCGCACTGGCGTACTACGTGTCGCATGCGGATCCCGCGCACTACCAGCCCACGAATATCACGTTCGGGATCATGGCGCCGCCGCCCGGCCGGATTCGCGACAAGGTCCAGCGCAAGCTCGCCGTCTCGGCGAGAGCCCTGCAGGATCTGGGGCGATGGATTGAGACCTCCACGATCGGCGTGTAACGCGACATGAAGCAGGTTCTCAAGGAGTTCCTGAACCACCTCCGCCTCAATCGCAATGCCTCCCGTCACACGGTGCTGGCCTATTCCAGCGACCTCTCGCAGTTCCTACAGCACGTCGCCGGCGCCAGCGGCCGGAAGGTGGACGATCTTCGACCGCGCGATATCACGCTTCCCATGGTCCGCGGCTTTCTGGCGCGGCTCCACGACAAGCGCCTCTCGGCCTCGACCTCCGCGCGAAAGCTGTCGGCGCTGCGCACGTTCATCCGTTATCTCAACCGGGAGTCGCTGCTCGACGACGACCCGGCGGCGCTCGTGGCGGCGCCCAAGACCCCTCAGACGATTCCGGCGCACCTGACCGTCGAGGAGATGAACCGGCTGCTGGAGACGCCGGACGGTTCGACGCCGCTAGGCCGCCGCGACCGGGGCATCCTGGAGCTGTTCTACGCGTCGGGCCTCCGGTTGAGCGAGCTCGTGGGACTGAATCTCGACAGCATCGATCTCTCGCGCCGGATCGTCCGGGTGCTGGGGAAAGGGCGGAAGGAGCGCCTCGTTCCGTTCAACACGGCGACGGCGGAGGCGCTGAGGACGTATCTCAAGGACCGGATGACGGGAGCGGCGGGGATTCGCTCGCCGCTGTTTCTCAACTACCGCGGCGAGCGGCTGTCGGCGCGGAGCGTCGATCGGCTCGTGCGCCGCTACGTCGCCCGGTGTGGCGCGCGGTTCGGTATCAGCCCGCACGCGCTCCGGCACTCGTTCGCGACGCACCTGCTCTCCAACGGCGCCGATCTCCGGGCGATTCAGGAGCTGCTGGGGCACGCCCGGCTCAGCACCACCCAGCGGTACACGCACGTGAACACGGGACAGCTGATCGAGGTGTACCGGAAGGCGCATCCGCGCGGATCGATGAAGCGCGGACGGCGGGCCGACGCGGACCCGGAGGCGGGCCCGGGGCGCTGAGGCTAGCCGACCACGTCTGCCGGGGCGGGCACCGTCCCTGCGGGCATCGCCCGGCGCCCGCGCGGGAAGTCGATCTGCAGCGTCTTGATCTTGTAGTTCATCACGCGCGGGCTGATGCCCAGCAGCTCGGCGGCGTCCTTCTGGACCCAGTTCGACATCTTCAGCGCCTCGATCAGGGCGCTCCGCTCGATCTCCTCGAGAGGGACGCCCGACGGCGGGATCTTGACCAGCGAGGTCAGCTCGCGCCCGCCGCTGCCGCTCGTCGTGGCCACCTCGCCGAGCCGCAGGTCCTCGGACGCGATGTTCTGCCCCTCGGTCATGAGGATCGCCCGCTCGATCGAGTTCTCCAGCTCGCGGATGTTGCCGGGCCAGTTGTAACGCATGAGCATCTTCTGCGCCTCGGGCTCGATTCCGTCGATCTTCTTCTTCAGCTCGCCGGCGAACTTCTTCGTGAAGAACATCGCGAGGGCCAGGATGTCCTCCTTGCGCTCCCGCAGCGGCGGCATCTCCACCGAGACGACGTTCAGGCGGTAGTAGAGATCTTCGCGGAACACGCCCTGGGCGACCATCTGGCGACAGATCGCGATTGGTCGCGGCGACCAGCCGCACGTCCACGCGCTGCGTGCGTGTGCCGCCGAGGCGCTCGAACTCGTGCTCCTGCAGCACGCGGAGGATCTTCGCCTGAATGGCCGGGCTCATGTCGCCGATCTCGTCGAGGAAGAGGCTGCCGCCGTCGGCCTGCTCGAAGCGGCCGATGCGCTGCCGGTCGGCGCTGGTGAACGCGCCCTTCTCGTGCCCGAAGAGCTCCGACTCCAGCAGGGTCTCGGGCAGCGCGGCGCAGTTCACCTTGACGAAGTTGCGGGACGCCCGCAGGGAATTGTGATGGATGGCGCCCGCGATCAGCTCCTTGCCCGTCCCCGTCTCGCCGCGGATCAGCACCGTCGTGTTGCTCTTGGCCACCTTGCGCACGACGCCGAGCACCCGCTGGAGCGCGGGGCTGGTGCCGACGATCCGGTCGAAGTCGTAGATGTCGTTCTGGGTGTGCCGGAGGTAGTCGAGCTCGTGCCGCATGCGGCGCATCTCCAGCGCCTTCTCGATCTTGACCTCCATCTCCTCGACTTCGAACGGCTTCTGCACGTAGTCGAAGGCGCCGCTCTTCATCGCCTCGACCGCGGTGTGGACCGACCCGAAGGCCGTCATGAGGATCACCGCCGCGGACGGGTGCAGCGTCTTGGTCGTGCGCAGCACGTCCAGGCCGTCGCTCCCGCCCATCTTGAGGTCGCTCAAGACGACGTCGAAATGTCCTTCGTGGAGCCGCTCGATGGCCTGGTTGCCGTTCGGCGCTTCCTCGACTTCGTGGCCGGCGGCCGTCAGCGCCCGCGCGAGCCCGCGCCGCAGCGCGTCGTGATCATCCGCGATGAGAATGCGACCCATCAGTAGTCCTCGCCCTGTGTGTGCGCCGGCCCCGGCGTCTGCGCCGGCTCCGACTTCGCCGTGAACCAGTCGTCCACTCCGGAGATCGGCAGCGTGACGCGGAAGCGCGTGCCTCCGGGGCCGCCGAGGACGTCGATGCGTCCGTCGTGCGCGTCCACGACCTTGCGCACGATCGCGAGGCCGAGCCCCGACCCCTGCGGTTTGGTCGTGAAGAACGCGTTGAAGATCCGATCGGCGCAGCTCCTTCGGCACCCCCGGGCCGTCGTCGGCGACCTCGATCACGACGGTGCGCGTCACGCCGTGCGCGTCGCTCGCGTGCGGGTCGTCCTCCAGCAGGCCCTCGCGGGCCGTGATCTCGACCGTGCCCTCCCCGTTCAGCGCCTCGAAGGCGTTGATGACGAGGTTCGTGAAGAGCTGGCAGAGCTGGTGGTGATCGCCCTGGATCGGGGGCAGGCTGGCGTCCACGTCGACGCGCACGACCGTCCCGCGGCGCGGCACCTTGCTCTCGGCCAGCGTGATCGAGTCGGTGATCACGTCGCCCAGCGCCGTGTGCTCGACCTGCAGCCGGATCGGCCGCACGAACTCGAGCGCCTCGTGCACGATCCGGTTGGCCATCTTCGCTTCGTTGATGATGTCGGTGAGAATGGACTGCGCATCGGGCGAGCCGGCGACCTGCCGCTTGAGCACGCCGGCCATCACCTCGATGCCCGCCAGCGGGTTCTTGACCTCGTGCGCAATCGCCGCCGCCATCTCGCCGAGGGCCACCAGACGATCGCGGAGCCGCTCGCGCTCCTCGAGCTGTTCGACCTTCGTCAGGTCCTTGAAGAAGAGCGCCAGGCCCGTCGTTCGGCCGCGCTCGTCGCGTACGTGCGACAGCGTGTAGCCGATCACCTTGCCGCTCGAGCGCAGCCGCAGCTCGGCGCGGTTGGGGAGGTTGGTCATCTCGAATGCGCCATGGAGCACGCGCACGATGTCCGGGTGCTTCGAGAGCACCTCCGAGTACGGCCGTCCGATCACGCTGTGCTGCGCGCTCCAGCTGGAAGATCCGGAGCGCTTCGGCGTTCATCTCCACGATGGCGCCGTTGCAGGTCACCGCGAGCACGCCGTTGCGCATGCTCGCCACCAGGTGGCGGAAGAACTCATCCGTGTCGCCCGGGCGAACGGACGAGGAGTGTCGGGGCGCAGGCCGCACGCGGCTGGACAGGGGCATCGGAAATTCGAATAACGGCTGCGGGCGCACCTGCTGGAACTCGCTCATGAGCTCAGTCGCCGCAGGGCAAACGGTGTGCCTCTCAGTCGGACGTCTTGTCGGGTCTAAGTCCTTGATAGAACAGGGATAGAAGCCGAAATTCAGCGTCCGCCGATTACGTTATCGTCAGGAAGGGTTGGTTTCTGTAACCGTCGCGGACTGTCGTTGCAGTTCTTCCCAGCGCTGCATCAGGTCGCCCACTTCCCACATGAGCGCTTGATGCCGGTCGATCAGCGGCTGCGCTTTGGCACGGTCGTCGTAGAAGCCCGAGGCGGACATGGCCGCCTCGAGCTCCCGGATCGCCTGTTCGCGCTCGGCGATCTGGGATTCGAGCAGGGCGATCTGGCTGACGAGCCGCTCGGATGCCTGCGCCCGGCGCTTCTCGTCCGCGCGCGCGCGCTTGCGGGCCTCGTGACCGGCCGCGCCGCGTCCGGCCGCCGGCTCCGCCGCGCCCGGACGCCCGGACGGCGCTGAGACCGGGCCGGCGCCGGCCGCCTGCGGCGCGGAACGGGGTCCCGACCGGGGGGGCGGCGATGGCCGGGGGCGGAGCGAGGCCGCCGGCTGCCGCTCGCGCTGCGCCTTGCTCCAGAGGAATTCGGCATAGGTGCCGGGGAAGACCTCCGCACGGCCCTGTCCGATCTCCACGATCCTGGTCGCCAGCTTCTCCACGAAGTAGCGGTCGTGCGACACGAAGATCAGCGTGCCGCCGAAATCCTCGAGGGCGTCGAGCAGGATGTCCTTGGAATCGAGGTCGAGGTGGTTCGTCGGCTCGTCGAGCAGCAGCGTGTTGGCGGGGCGCAGGAGCATCCGTGCCACGGCCAGCCGCGTGCGCTCGCCGCCCGAGAGCACCGCGACCTTCTTGTGCACGTCGTCTCCGGAAAAGAGAAATCCGCCGAGGATGTTCCGGATCGCCGGCACCATGTCGCTGGGGGATCCTGAGGACAGCGTCTCGTACACCGTCAGCGCCGGGTCGAGCGTCGTCGCCTCGTCCTGGGCGAAGTACTGCATCAGCACCTGATGACCCAGCCGGCGCTCGCCGGAATCGGGGGCTTCGACTCCCGAGAGCAGACGCATCAGCGTGGATTTGCCGGCCCCGTTGGGACCGACGAGCGCCAGCCGGTCGCCGCGTTCGATGTGCAGATCGATGCCGGAGAACACCGCGGTGCTGCCGTAGTTCTTGCGGGCGCTCCGCAGCTCCAGCACCATCCGGCCGCTCTTGGCCGACGAGGGAAACGAGAAGTGGATGCGCTTCCGCTCGGGCGGCGCCTCGATAGGCACCACCTTCTCCAGCATCTTGATCCGGCTCTGGACCTGCGCGGCCTTCGTCGCCTGGTAGCGGAAGCGATCGATGAACATCTTCACCCGCGCGACTTCCTCTTCCTGCTCGCGCTTGGCCTTGCGAAGCGCCTCCATGCGGGCGTCGCGCTCGTTGATGTAATGGGTGTAGCCGCCCGGGTAGTCGGTGAGAGTCCGCAGATTCAGGTCGGTGATGCGCGTGACCACGGCATCGAGGAAGAAACGGTCGTGCGAGACGAGAATCACCGCGTGCGGGTAGCCGGCCAGATAGTCCTCGAGCCAGTTCCGCGCCTCGAGATCGAGGTGGTTCGTCGGCTCGTCGAGCAGCAGCAGCGTGGGGCGGCCGAGGAGGAGCTTCGCGAGCGCCAGGCGCATCTGCCACCCTCCGGAGAGCGCATCGGTGGGCTGCGCGAACTGGCCGTCGCTGAAGCCGAGGCCGCGGAGCACCGCGGCGACCTTCAGGTCGATGCTGTACCCCTCGTCGATGCGGAACCGATCCTGCAGTGTGCTGTAGCGATCGAGGAGCGCATCGTGCTGCTCGGCCGGGAGCGAGCGGTCCCCGAGCCGCTCCTCGATGTCGTGCATCTCGCTCTTCATCGCGAGCAGGTCGCCGAAGGCGGAGGTCGCCTCGTCCAGAATCGTCCGGCCGGCGTGGGCGAGCCCATCCTGCGGCAGGTACCCGACGGTGAGCGAGGCGGGCTTGATGATGGCGCCGCTGTCGGGCTCGTCGATGCCGGCCAGCATCTTCAGGAGCGTTGTCTTGCCGGCGCCGTTCGGACCGCACAGGCCGACGCGCTCGCCGTCGGAGATCTGCCAGGTGACGCTCTGCAGCAGAACGCGGTCGCCGAATGACTTGGTGACGGATGACAGCTGGAGCAATGGTCGGTCAGGAAGGCGTGTCGCCCATCGCCTTCGCGGCGGCCGCGAGCACCTGCGGCACCCGGAAGGGCTTGGTCAGATAACCCGTGACGCCGAGGTTCACCGCATCGATGGCCGCCGACTCGGTGGAGTAGCCGGTGATGATGATCACGGGCAGGGTCGATTTCAGCCGCTTGGCCTCTCGAATCACGGCGAGGCCGTCGATGCCGGGCATCTTGAGAATCGGCAATCAGCAGATGGTACGGCTGGAGGCGCAGGCGTTCGATGGCCGAGCGTCCATCGGGCGCGGTGTCCACGTCGTAGTCGGCGAGCGCGAGCGTCTTCGACAGCAGATCGCGGATGCTCGACTCATCGTCCACCACGAGGATGCGCGGGCGTTCGGCTCCGCGGTTCGGCGGCGTGTCACCGGCCTCGTGTGCGGCCACTCCGCGTCCGGCGGCGCGGGGCTGCTGGCTCTCGAGCCACGCGTCGATGTCGCGCTTGCGGAACCGCCACTGCCGTCCCACGCGGACGGCGGGAATCTTCCCCGCTTTGATCAGTCGATAGACCGTCCGAAGGTTCACCTGCAGGTACTCGAGAACCTCCTCGGTCGTGAGAAAAGTGTCGTTCATTTATCTCTATGTCGCGGGGCCCCACCCCCGCGACCTGTACCTCGCCGCCATTGCGGCTCGGCGATGATTTTCCAATCGATCTTACCGTATCGGCTCGCGGCGGATCAGTCGCGCTGCACGGGAAGCTGCAGCCGGAACACGGCGCCGGCCTCATGATGGTTGTCGGCCGATATCTGCCCCGAGTGCTCCTGGACGATGCCATAGGCGATCGCCAGCCCCAGTCCGGTGCCCTTGCCGACCTCCTTCGTCGTGTAGAACGGCTCGAAGATGCGCGGCAGCACGTCCGGAGGAATGCCGGGACCCGTGTCGCGCACCTCGATCACGATCGACGAGGCATCGGGAAGATAGCTGGTCGAGGTTTCGATTCGCCCCCCGCTGCCGATCGCCTGCTCGGCGTTCAGCACCACGTTGAGCAGCGCCTGCTGGAGGAGCAGCGGGTCTCCGTTCACGCGGGGCAGCCGCTCGTCATGGCGCCGCGTCACCTCGATCGATGCGGCGCGCAGCGCCGGCCCCCGGAGCGCCAGCACCCGTGAGAGCACCGCGTTGACGCTCGTGCTGCGCCGCACCATGCGCCGCGAGCCGGCGAAGACCAGCAGGTTCCTGACGATCTTCGCGGCGCGGTCGGCCTCGCGGTAGATCCGCTGCAGGTCGCGCCTGAGCGGGCGCGGAATGGCTCCGGTCGCGCGCAGCAGCTCGATGTACCCCAGCACGCCCTGCAGCGGGTTGTTCAGCTCGTGAGCGATCCCGGCGACGAACTGCCCGAGCGCCGCCAGCTTCTCCGACTGCGCCAGACGGTTGCGCAGCTCCGCGCGCTCGGCCTCGAGCCTGGCGTGCGCCGTGACGTCGCGCGCCACGAGCACGGCGCCTCCGGCGAGGGGATCGTTCTCGCGCGGGCTCGCGAGTGGCGTCACCGTGAAGGCGAACGTCCCGCCCAGGCGGCCGTCGGGCTGTTCGGCGTGCAGGACGCCCTGCCGCCGCCCGCGGGGGTCGAGCGCCGACTCGACGAGCTGGCGGGTGCCGGGGGCCACGAGCTCGTCGAGCGGGCTGTTGGCGAGCTGCCCGCGCGGGCGGCCCACGCGGGCCGCGAATGCTTCGTTCACGTGCACGATTCTCCGGTCGCGGTTGCAGACCACGACGAGATCGACGAGCGAGTTGAACGTGTCGTCGAGCTCGCGGCGTGACCGCAGGACATCCTCGAGCAGCAGGACGTTCTCGAGCGCGACCGACACGCGGCGGCCGAGCTCGTCGGCCCGCTCCAGCAGCTCCATGTCCAGCCCCGGCGCGACCCGCACGCCGTCGATCACGATCGCGCCGAGCGCCCGGCGCCTGCCTTTGAGCGGAATGGTGATCATCCCGCCGCCCCTGGACGCCGAGGGCAGCAGCTCGGCCCGGTCGCGCCGCAGTGCGGCGGCCGGCAGGGCCGCCGTCTGCCCCGTCGGCACACGCGCGCCGCGCGCCAACGCGTCGCTATCGGTCGATGCCGAGAGCACCATCGCGCGGCTTCGTCGATCGTGCAGCCAGACTGTCGTGATGGCAGACTGGAAGAGCCGGTCCGCGCCCGCACAGAGCGCCTGCAGTCCGATGCCGATATCCAAAGAGGAGGACACCGCACCCGAGAAGTCACTCAGCAGCCGGTGGAGATCCTGCTGCAGGTCGAGCCCGCGCCGTACCCGATCGCGCTCCAGCGCGAGCGCGAATGCGCTGGCCACCGCCGTCAGCGGCTCCGCGGAACTCTGGCCGGCCCCGGCGTCGCGGCCGATTGCGAGCACGCCGGCTCGCTCGTTCATGTGGAGGATGGGTACGAGCACCGCCGACTCCGATCGGAGATGGCGCCCGAGCTCGGGGATCGTTCCACTCAGGTCGGCCACCACCATCGGCCGGCGCTCGCGGAAGAGTCCCGCCGGCATGCCGCCACGCCCCGGCCGCCAGCGGTCGTCGGGAAGCGGATCCACGCCGAGTCCGGAGGTGGCCTGCAGCCACTCGGCGCCGGCATCGAACTCCAGCAGCAGCGAGGTGCGGCCGCCCGCGACACTCACGGCGCGCCTGTGGAGAAAGGCCAGCAGGTCGCTGGTGCCGTAGACGCTGACGAGAGCCTCGAGCAGAGCGCCTTCCGGAGCGGGGCTGGATGGCATGTGCGGCATTGTAAAGCGGCGTCACCCGGGCCGCCCGGGGCTATGATCGGGTACACCGACCGGCCGGCGGCCCTGGCCGTCTAATTGAGAGTAATGCCAAGGCGCCGTTCATGAATGCTGCCGTGCTGCCCATGCCCTGGCCTTCGCCGAGCGCGCTGAGCTCCCTGGACGACGAGGAGCTCGTCCGGCGCTCGAAAGGGGGCGACGCGGAGAGCTTCAACCAGCTCATCCACCGTTGGGAACGTCCCATCTTCGCCCTCGCCTACCGCACGCTGGGCCGGGAGGAGGACGCCCGCGACGTCACACAGGAGACCTTTCTGCGCGCCTTCCGGGCGCTGCCGGGGTTCAAGGGAGACGCCAAGTTCTCCTCCTGGCTGTACCGGATCGCGCTGAATCTCTGCCGCGACTGGATGCGGAAGGATCGCCGCGCCCCGGTTGTCGCGATGCCGGAAGGGGTAGAGGCCCACGAGCTCGCGGCCGAGCCGGCCGGCACCCCGTCGGCGGAGGACCTCGCCGCCCGCGCGGAGTTGAGCGAGGCGGTGGCCAAGGCCATGGAGCGGCTGCCGCGCGAACAGCGGACCGCGATCATCCTGAAGGAGTACCACGGCCTGACCTTCCAGGAGGTCGCCGACGTGATGAACTGCCCACTGAGTACGGCCAAGACACGCTTGTATCAGGGGCTCACGCTGCTCAGGCGCTACCTGGCGGAGCAGGGCAAGTACCACGAGAGCTGAAGAGATGGGTATGACGCACATTACCGAGAATCACGAGCTGCTGCTGGACTATCTCTACGAAGAGGGCGATCCGGCCGAACGGCTGCGCGTCGCGCGTCATCTGCAGGAGTGCGCCGGCTGTTCGGTGGCGGTGCTGGAGCTGCAGTCGGTGCGCGGGCTGTTGAAGGAGTGGACGCCTCCCCGGGCGGCCTTGGGCTTCAATGTTCCGGCCGATGGCACGGCCGCTGCGGAGGACCTCGCGTCGGCATCCGCAGATGCAGCCGCAGCGCCGGCGCCGCGGTCGCGGTGGCCGGTCTGGGCTCAGGCGGCAGCGGCGGTGGGGCTCTTCGCGGCTGGCATGGCCGCCTCGCAAGTGCGCATCGAGTACGACGGCGGAGCGCTCACCGTTCGCTCGCGCGTCAGCGCGCAGCCGGTTGCCGACATGGTGATCCATCGCGGCACCGACATTCCCCTGCCGGCCGAGGAGCCCGCGGCCGCGGCGCCGTCCGGCACCACGAACATCGCCTATGGAAGCGGGCGATCTCCGTCATCCGAGGAGCTGATGCGCCGGGTTCGACTGCTGATCGATCAAAGTGAATCGCGCCAGCAGCACCAGCTCGCGCTCAGGCTCACGGACCTGCTCCGCGACATCGACACGCAGCGGCAGGCCGATCTGCTGCAGGTGCAGCAGAGCCTGGGGCAGCTCGAAGGACAGACCGGCGCCGAAGTGGCGCAGCAGCGTGCGCTGCTGAACTCGCTCGTCAAGGTATCGCAGCAGGGAGGCTCGAAGTGATCGAGCGGCTTCAACGCGTCCGGCCGTGGCCTACGATCGCCGCCGCGGCCGTTGCCGCGCTCCTGCCGCCGGCACTCGCGGCCCAGACGCCGCCTGCGGCCGCCGGCGCCTCGGCCGAGCAGGTGCGGATGCGCCGCGACATCGCCGCCTTCGAGCGGGCGCTCGAGAGCGCCGTCAACGAGGGCGCGCAGCGGCTGGGGCAGCACGTGCAGACCTCCGCGACGCCCCAGTCGGTCCTGCTCACGGGTCTCAATCGTGCCCGCGGGTTCCGGCTCGAGGGCTACGGGATCCTGTTCGACGTCGAGTTCCCGTCCATCCGCCGGACGGTAGCCTGGACGTTGCGCGCGCTGGGCGCCCCGGATCCCGAGCTGCTCGCGGCGATGAAGGAGCTGCGCAGCAATGCGGAACACCTGGCCGATCCGCGCACACGCGAGGAGCTCGACCGCGCCATCCGGACGCTCGAGGAGCAGATGACGGCCAACCAGCGCCGGACCACGAACGTGGCCGCCGGCGCGGCCGCCGCCGAGCCGCCGCCGCTGGTCGATCCGCGGGTGGTCTATGCGGCCGATCTCACGGGCGTTCTCGTGAACGCGGTGCTCGCCGCGGGCCCGTCCCTCGGCCTCGCGCCTGCCGAGTGGCTCGCCGTCGCCGCTCGCGAGAGCCTCGACTTCCGGTTCATGCCCGAGGATGCCAGCGGATCGCCGACGCTGATGATCCGCATGAAGGGCAGCGATCTCGCGGCGCTTCGCGACGGAACGCTCACGCGGGAGGAGGCGCGCGACCGCGTGGAGGTGGGGCGCTACTGATTCCCGCTACAATGATTCGATGCAGAAGCTGATCCTGGCGCTCGCTGGAGTTCTGGCGCTCTCCGGCTGCCGCGGTTCGGCGTCCTCCACCCAGGACGTCGCGAAGCTGCTCACCGTCGCCAACGTCAAGACGGGCTGGTTCGACGCAGGGATCGAGAACGGCAGGAACAAACTGGTGCCGACGATCTCGCTCCTGTTGAAGAACGTGAGCGACCAGACCGTGACGCAGGTGCAGCTCAACGCCGTGATCCGGCGCGTCGGAGAGGCGGACGAGTGGGGCGGCGCGTACACCCGCGCGATCGGCTCCGAAGGCCTGCCGCCGGGCGGCTACACGCGGGCGATCGTGCTGAAGTCCAACCTGGGCTACACCGGCACCGAGCCGCGGAACGTCATGCTGCAGAACAGCCACTTCGTCGACGCCCACATCGAGCTCTTCGCGAAGTACGGCGGCGGCAACTGGACGAAGCTCGGCGACTTCCCGGTCGCGCGTGAGCTCCTGACTCGGTAGCGGCAGGGACGTCTGAGGCCCCCGCTGCCCTCGTCACTCGAACGCCGCCTCGGGCCGCTCGACGCGGCCGCGATCATCGTGTCGAACGTGATCGGCGGCGGGATCCTCTTCACCCCGCCGATCGTGGCGGCCGCCGTCCCCAATACGTTCTGGTTCCTGGCGGCGTGGATCGCCGGCGGCGCGCTCGCCTTCGCGGGCGCGATGGCGTACGCGGAGCTGGCCGCGATGCGGCCGAAGGCCGGCGGCGAATACGTCTACCTCCGCGAAGCGTACGGCCGCCTGGCCGCGTTCCTCACCGGCTGGACCTCCTTCGTCGCCGGCTTCAGCGGCGCCATCGCGGCGAGCGCGATCGTGCTCACGCTGTATCTGGGCCGCTTCGTCCCGGCGGCGGCCGACGGCACCCCGCTCGTCGTGATTCCGATTCCGTGGGTGCCGTTCGTCGTGTCGCGCCAGTCGCTGGTGGCGCTCTCGGCCATCGCGCTGCTCGCGTGGGTGCACGTGCGCGGCGTGGGCCCGGGCCGCGTCGTGGGCAATCTGCTCGCGGCGCTCAAGGTGTCGGCGCTGCTGATGTTCATCGCCCTCGGATTCGCGATCGGGCGGCCGTCGGCGGGTTCCGCCGGCGCGCCGGCCGGTCCGGTGCATGCCGCGTCCTGGCTGCTCGCACTGATCCCGGTGATGTTCACCTACTCCGGCTGGAACGCCGCCGGGTACCTGGCCGAAGAGATTCGCGAACCGGGACGCAACGCGCCCAGGGCATTCGCGATCGGAACGGCGGCCGTCATCGCCATCTATCTGGCGCTGAACGTGCTCTACCTCTACGTGCTGCCGGTGCACGAGCTCGCGGCCGTCCGCGGAAGCGTGCTCGACACCGTGGCCGATCGGCTGCTGGGCCTGCGGGCCGGCAACGTGATGGGCGCGGTGTCGGTCATCAGCCTCGCGGCGAGCATCAGCGCGATGACTTTCGCCGGACCGCGCGTCTACTACGCCATGGCGCGCGACGGCCTCTTCCTGTCCTTCGCGGCGCGCATTCATCCGCGCTACAAGACACCGGCGGCGGCCATCGTCGCGCAGGCCGTCTGGAGCGGCGTGCTGGTGCTGACCGGCAGCGCCGACGCACTCACGAAGTACACCGGCTTCGCCGTCGTGCTCTTCTCGGGAATCGCCGTGGCCGCTTTGTTCGTGCTGCGCCGCCGCGATCCCGGCGCCGCGCGCCCATTTGCGGCCGTCGGCTACCCGGTGGCGCCCGCGGTCTTCACCCTGGCCAGCCTGGCAATCGTCGCCAATGCCGTCATCACGGCGCCGGGGCCGGCGGGCGCCGGGCTGACGGTGATGGCGGCCGGCATTCCGCTGTATGTGTGGCTGACACGCCGCCGCCCCGTTTCTTGACAGCATAGATCCCCGCCGATAGACTCCAGAGATTGAGGCGGGGCGCGCCACACCCGCCGTCTGCACCGCATTCGATCTCGCCTCCCCCATGTTCCACGCGACAACGATCCTGGCAGTCCGGCACCGCGACAAAGCCGTCATCGCCGGAGACGGCCAGGTGACCCTGGGCGACACGATCGTCAAACAAGGCGCGAAAAAGGTCCGCCGTTTGTATAACAATCAGATCCTGGCGGGCTTCGCGGGGTCGGCCGCCGATTCGTTCGCGCTCTTCACGCGCTTCGAATCGAAGCTGGAGCAGTACCGCGGGAACCTGGAGCGCTCGGCGGTGGAGCTGGCCAAGGACTGGCGGACCGATCGCGTCCTGCGCCGGCTGGAAGCGATGATGATCGTCCTCGACAGAGGATCGATGTTCCTGATCTCCGGCACGGGCGATCTGATCGAGCCGGACGAAGGCGTGCTGGGGATCGGTTCGGGCGGGGCGTACGCGCTCTCGGCGGCCAAGGCGCTCGCACGCCACACCGATCTCGACGCGCGCGCCATCGTCGAGCGCGCGATGGCGGTCGCGGCATCGATCTGCATCTACACGAACGACCATCTGGTGATCGAGGAACTCTGACGCTCGACATGGCCATCTTTCTTCCCGAAACGCTGGCGCCCCCCACCGATACGCTGACGCCGAGACAGATCGTCGCGGAGCTGGACAAGTACGTGATCGGCCAGAAGCAGGCGAAGCGGGCGGTGGCCATCGCGCTGCGCAACCGGATGCGCCGGCAGAAGCTGCCGGCCGAGCTCGCCGAGGAGATCGTCCCCAAGAACATCCTGATGATCGGCCCGACCGGCGTCGGCAAGACCGAAATCGCCCGGCGGCTCGCGCGCCTCGCGCAGTCGCCCTTCATCAAAGTGGAGGCCTCGAAGTTCACCGAGGTCGGCTACGTTGGCCGCGACGTCGAGTCGATGGTCCGCGACCTGGTCGAGCTGGCCGTCGACATGGTGCGCGAGGAGCGGCTGGAGGAAGTGCACGGGAAGGCCGAGCAGAGTGCCGAGGAGCGGCTGCTGGACCTGCTGCTGCCGCCGCCGCGCGGATCGGCGGCGGCCACCGGCTTCGCCGACGAGGGGACCGCGGCGCCCGGCGACCCGATGGAGTCGTGGCAGCAGACGCGGGAGAAGTTCCGCGAGCAGCTGCGCGACGGCCGCCTCGACCACCGCTCGGTCGAGATCGACGTCCGGGAGAAGGCGTTTCCGTCTTTCGAGGTGATCACCGGCTCGTCGATCGAGGAGATCGACATCAATATCAAGGACATGCTGCCCGGGCTCATCCAGGGGCGCACGCGGAAGCGGCGGATGAAGGTGCCCGAGGCATTCGACTACCTCGTCCAGGAAGAGGAGTCGAAGCTCGTCGACATGGAGAGCGTCTCGCGCGTGGCCGTGGAGCGCGTAGAGCAGAGCGGCATCATCTTCGTCGACGAGATCGACAAGATCGCGGGGCGCGAGGGAGGCAGTCAGGGGCCCGACGTGAGCCGCGAAGGCGTCCAGCGCGACATCCTCCCGATCATCGAAGGCACGACGGTGAACACGAAGCACGGCATGGTGCGCACCGATCACATCCTGTTCATCGCCGCGGGCGCGTTTCACGTGGCCAAACCCTCGGATCTGATTCCGGAGCTCCAGGGCCGCTTTCCGATTCGGGTCGAGCTGGAGCCGCTCGGCAAGGACGAGTTCGTCCGCATTCTCACGGAGCCCAAGAACGCACTGGTGAAGCAGTACGTCGCGCTCATGGAGACCGAGGGCATCTCGCTGCGGTTCCTCGACGAGGCGGTGGAGCGGGTCGCCGACTTCGCCACGCGCGTGAACGATCGGACCGAGAACATCGGCGCCCGCCGCCTGCACACCGTCATGGAGCGGCTGCTCGACGAGATCTCGTTCGAAGGGCCGGACCTGCGCGAGAAGACGATCGCGATCGACGCGGCCTACGTCGATCGGATGCTGGCCTCCATCGTCAAGAACGAGGACCTGTCGCGCTACATTCTGTGACGGCACCCGCGAGAACGCTTCGGACGCTCCCGGCGTGTCTGCTGGTCGCCTTGTTCACCCTGGCCGGATCCTGCGGGCGTAAGGGCCCGCCGCTCCCGCCGATCGTGCGCCTGCCGGGGGCCATCAACGATCTGACCGCACGGCGCCTCGGCCCGCAGGTCGTGCTGAGGTTCACCGTGCCCGCGGCCAACTCGGACAACAGCCGGCCGGCGGATCTGGATCGTGTCGAGATCTACGCCCACACGGACCCGCTGCCCTCGCCGGCAGACTTCCTGCGCTATGGCACCCTGATCGGTACCATTCCGGTCAAGCAGCCGGACGGGGACGCCGGCGCCGCGCTGCCCGGAGTGGAGCAGGGGGCGAAGGCGGTCGCCGTGGAAGAGATCACGCCGGCCCAGCTGGAGCCGGGAAAGGCCCCCACGGTCCGATCCCCGCTGCCGGCGCGCCCGGCGCCCGCCGATCTGGAGACGGAGGGGACGGTGAACGTACCGGTCCCGGTCATGCGGTACTACGTGGCGGTCGGCGCCAGCCGCCGGAACCGGCGCGGCGCGTTCTCGACCCCGGTGGCCGTGCCGCTCGTCGCTCCAGAGGCCGCCCCGGCGACCGTGCAGTCCGGATATGCCCAGGATGCCATCTCTCTCAGCTGGATCGCGCCCGCGCCGAGCGACGATCCGTTTGTGCCGCCGCCGGCGTATAACGTGTACGAGGTGCCGGAGGAGACCGGTGTCGCGCCGGCTGAGCGCGCGGAACGGTTCGTGAGCGCGCCGCCGCTGAACGCCGCGGTGCTCTCGACCGCCTCCTTCAACGATCCGCGGGTGGTATTCGGCACGCAGCGCTGCTACGTCGTACGGACCGTGCGAATGCAGAACGGCATCTCGATCGAGAGCGAGCCGACCGATCCGGTGTGCGTGACGCCGGTCGACACGTTTCCTCCGGCCGCGCCCAAAGCGCTCGCCGCAGTGGCGGGAGACGGCGCGATCAACCTCATCTGGGAGCCGAACGCCGAGCCCGACCTGGCGGGTTACCTCGTGCTCCGGGCGGACTCTCCAGACGGGGACCTGCGCCCGCTCACGCCCGCGCCCATCCAGGAGACGACGTATCATGATTCGTCGGTCCGAGCCGGCACCACCTACGTGTACGTCGTGGCGGCCGTCGACAACGCCCCGGAGCCCAACATGAGCCAGGTACTCGAATCGAGTCACGGAGACGGCCCGTTGAGCGCGCCATCGGTCGTGCGCGTGTTCCGGCTCGACGACGGTTCGGGGCCGTGCTATGCCGTGGAGTCGGGTTCCCGGTTCCTCCGGATCGACGGGGACCTGTTCGCCGGCCCTCCGTACCGGTACTGCCGGGGAGGTGAGGCCGGTGCGCGTGCTCGCGCCCGTCGCCCCCTCGAAGATCGTCGCCATCGGGCTGAACTACAAAGACCACGCCGCCGAGCGGAACAAGCCGCTGCCGCCGGAGCCGCTGATGTTCATGAAGCCGTCGACGACCGTGATCGGCCCGGGTGATCCGATCCGGATGCCCAGCGATATCGGGCGTGTCGATCACGAGGCGGAGCTGGCGGTCGTGATCGGCCGGCGCGCGTGGCAGGTACCCGCCGCGCGGGCCGCGGACTACGTGCTGGGGCTGACCTGCCTGAACGACGTCACGGCCCGGGACCTGCAAACGAAGGACGTGCAGTATACGCGCGCCAAGGGCTTCGACACGTTCTCGCCGATTGGACCCTGTATCGCAATTGGCCTAGACTCTGGCACGCTCGACATCGCCGGCCTCGTCAACGGCGTGCTGCGGCAGTCGTCGAACACCCGACAATTGATCTTCCCGGTTCCGGCGATTCTCGCGTTCGTGTCGGCGGTGATGACGCTGCTGCCGGGCGACGTCATCGCGACCGGCACCCCGGCCGGCATCGGGCCGCTCACGCCTGGCGACCGCGTCACCGTGCGCATCGACGGCATCGGCGAGCTCGAGAATCCGGTCATTGATTGGAGGCAGCCATGAAACTCTTCGTGGATACGGGCAACGTGAAGGAGATCGAGGCGCTCGCGGCCCTCGGCATTCTCGACGGCGTCACCACCAACCCGTCGCTCATGGCGAAGGAATCGGGCGACTACCGTGCGACGATGAAGGAGATCTGCCGCATCGTGCAGGGACCGGTGAGCGCGGAAGTGATCGCGAAGGACTACGAGGCCATGGTGCGCGAAGGGCGCGACCTCGCGACCATCGACGAGCACATCGTCGTGAAGGTGCCGTTCACGCGCGACGGCGTCCGCGCCTGCGGCACGCTGTCGAAAGACGGCCTGAAAGTGAACGTCACCCTGGTCTTCTCGCCGACGCAG
This sequence comes from Vicinamibacterales bacterium, assembly GCA_963738315.1. Classification (GTDB taxonomy): domain Bacteria; phylum Acidobacteriota; class Vicinamibacteria; order Vicinamibacterales; family JAMQPK01; genus JAMQPK01. The sequence continues at coordinate 589,420 of CAVTVT010000003.1, forward strand.
GCGCTGATCGCGGCAAAGGTCGGCGCGGCATTCGTCAGCCCGTTCATCGGGCGCCTCGACGACATTGCGTCCAACGGCATGGCGCTCATCAGCGACATCGTGGAGATCTACCGCAATTACCCGTTCTCGACCGACGTGCTGGTCGCCAGCGTCCGCCATCCGATGCACATCGTCGAGGCGGCGAAGCTCGGGGCCGATGTGTGTACGTGTCCGCCGTCGGTGCTCGACGCCTGCTTCAAGCATCCGCTGACCGATATCGGGCTCGAGAAGTTCCTGAAAGACTGGGAAAAAGCTCAGGCGGCGCGTGTCTGACCATGCCCGGCGGGCGCTCGAGGATCTCGAGCGCCGGGCCGAGGCGGGCGGCGGCGGCGAGCGCATGCGCCGGCAGCGCGCGGCCGGCAAGCTGACGGCACGCGAGCGCATCGCGCTGCTGTTCGACTCCGGGACCTTCGAAGAGCTCGACAAGCTGGTGACCCACCGCTGCCTCGACTTCGGGATGGCCGAACACCTGATCCCGGGCGACGGCGTCGTGTGCGGGCACGGCCGCATCGACGGCCGGACCGTCTTCGCCTTCGCACAGGACTTCACGGTGTTCGGCGGATCGCTCTCGGAGACCAATGCCGCGAAGATCGTGAAGGTGATGGACCTCGCCGTGAAGCTCGGCGCCCCCGTCGTCGGCCTGAACGACTCGGGCGGCGCGCGGATTCAGGAAGGGGTGCTCTCGCTGGCGGGCTACGCCGACATCTTTCTCCGCAACACGCTGGCCTCGGGCGTCGTGCCGCAGATTTCCGCCATCATGGGGCCCTGCGCCGGCGGGGCCGTGTATTCCCCCGCGATCACCGACTTCACCATCATGGTCCGCGAATCGAGCTACATGTTCGTGACGGGGCCCGACGTGATCAGGACGGTGACGCACGAAGAGGTGACCAAGGAAGAGCTCGGCGGCGCGGTGACGCACAACGAGCGGAGCGGCGTGGCACACTTCGCCGTGGCGGACGACCATGAGTGTGTGGCCCTCATCCGCGACCTGCTCGCGTTCCTGCCGAGCAACAACCTCGACGACCCGCCGGTCGTCGAGAGCCGCGATCCTGTCGAACGCGAGGAGGAGAGCCTCGACCGGCTGATACCGGGCTCGCCGAACCAGCCGTACGACATGCTCGACCTGATCCATGCGGTCGCCGACGACGGCGCCTTTCTGGAAGTGCATCGGTCGTTCGCGCGCAATCTGATCGTCGGCTTCGCCCGTCTCGGCGGGCGGTCGGTGGGCATCGTCGCGAACCAGCCGGCCCACCTGGCGGGGGTGCTCGACATCGATGCATCGATCAAGGGCGCGCGCTTCGTCCGGTTCTGCGACGCCTTCAACATCCCGCTCGTCACCTTTGAAGACGTTCCGGGCTTCCTGCCCGGCACCGCCCAGGAGTACGGCGGCATCATCAGGCACGGCGCCAAGCTGCTGTACGCGTTCGCGGAAGCCACCGTGCCGAAGGTCACGGTGATCACCCGCAAAGCCTACGGCGGCGCGTACTGTGTCATGTCGAGCAAGCACCTGCGCACCGACGTCAACTACGCCTGGCCGTCGGCCGAGGTGGCGGTGATGGGCCCCGAGGGCGCCGTGAACATCCTCTACCGGAAGGAGCTCGCGGCGGCGGCCGACCCGGCGGCCGAGCGCACCGCCCGGATCGAGGAGTTCCGTGCGAAGTTTGCGAATCCCTTCGCGGCGGCGGCGCACGGGTTCGTCGACGCCGTGATCGCTCCCCGCGCCACGAGGCGCAGGCTCATTGCCGCCCTCGCGGCGCTCGGCACGAAGCGAGAGAAGCTGCCGCCCAAGAAGCACGGGAACATCCCGCTCTAGAGACAGTACAATAAGAAGTTGCTCGCGCCTTCTTGAAGAAAATTCTGATTGCGAATCGCGGCGAGATAGCCGTCCGGGTCATCCGAACCTGCCGCGATCTGGGCCTGCGGACGGCCGCGGTGTACTCCACCTGCGACAGGACCGCCCTGCACGTTCGACTCGCGGACGAGGCGTATCACATCGGACCCGACGCGCCGGCTGAGAGCTATCTCTGCATCGACGCGGTGATACGGGCGGCCCTCAGCGCCGGAGCGGACGCGGTGCATCCCGGCTACGGCTTTCTGGCCGAGAACCCGGCGTTCGCCGAGGGCTGTGAAGCGGCCGGCCTCGTCTTCATCGGTCCGGCGCCGGCGGTGATGCGCCGGATGGGCAGCAAGACGGGCGCCCGGCGGGTGGCGATGAGCGCCGGCGTGCAGGTGGTGCCCGGAACGGAACGGGGACTCTCGTCCGAGGCAGCCGAGGCCGAGCTTCTCGCGGCCGCCGGTGCGGTCGGGTATCCGCTCGTCGTGAAGGCGGACGCCGGCGGCGGGGGCAAGGGCATGCGGATCGTGCGCAACGCAGCGGACCTGACGGGCGCCGTTGCGATGGCGCGCTCGGAGGCACGGACCGCGTTCGGGGATCCGACGCTGTTGTTCGAGCGGCTCGTCGAAGGTCCGCGGCACGTCGAAGTGCAGCTGCTCGGAGACAGGCACGGCACCGTCGTGCCGTTCGTGGAGCGCGAGTGCTCGATCCAGCGGCGCCACCAGAAGCTGATCGAGGAGACGCCCTCCCCCTCGGTGACGCCCGCCCTGCGCCGGGAGCTTGCGGCTGCGGCCGCGGCGATGGGGCGGGCGGTGGGATACACGAGCGCCGGTACGATGGAGTTCCTGCTCGACCGCGCCGGCCGCTTCTATTTTCTCGAGATGAACACGAGGCTGCAGGTGGAGCACCCGGTCACCGAGGCCGTGACGGGAGTCGATTTCGTGAAGGCGCAGATCGAAATCGCCGGCGGCACCCGCCTGCAGGTTTCGGATTCGTGGCGCGGGCATGCCATCGAATGCCGCATCTATGCCGAGGACCCGGAACGCGGCTTCCTGCCCTCACCCGGACGGATCGCCCACTTGAGGGCGCCGGCCGGACCCGGAATCCGCGATGACAGCGGCGCGGCGGCTGGCTCGCTCGTGCCCATTCATTACGACGCGCTCGTATCCAAGGTCGTGGCGTGGGCGCCCGATCGGGCGGGAGCCATTGCGCGGATGCGCCGCGCGTTGACCGAGTACGACCTGCGAGGCGTCGAGACCACCATCGCATTCTGCGGCTGGGTGGTAGGCACACCGGAATTCGCTGAAGGACGGTTCGACACGGCGAGCATGGACGGATTCCTGGATCGATTCAGGCAGGACCGCCTCGGCCAGCCGGCGCTCGAGGAGCTGGCGGTGATGGCGGCTGCCCTTCATGCCCGTGAAGGCCGAGCGGGCCGGGAGCCGATCCCGCCGCAGAGCGCATGGGCGCGGAGGGCGCGATCCGAGGGCGTCGAGTCGTGACGGTCCCCGTCACGCTCGGAGGACGGCTGCGGCATGTCTTGCTGAGGAACGCGGCGGACGGTGCGCCGACGCCCGTTGCGATCGACGGAGTGGAACGCCTGGTGGATTCCGCCTGGGTCGACGCCGAGACCCTCTCGCTGATCCTCTGGGAGGGCGGCGCCGCGCACGTTCGGGAAGTCGGCGTGCGCCGCCGCGGCCGCCCGGGCGGAGCGGGCGTCGAACTGGAGGTGTCGATAGATGGACGCTCGTGGACGGCGCTCGCCGGCGGCGGCCGCGGGGGGTGGTGGGCGTCGCGGCCGGGTACGGTCCAGCGCGGGCGCCGCCTCGTGTCGTCGCCGATGCCGGGCCGGGTCGTGCGCGTGCTGACGGCGGTCGGTGCGCAGGTGGCCGCCGGCGAGCCGCTCGTCGTGATCGAAGCGATGAAGATGGAGAACGAGCTGCGCGCCCCCGGCAGCGGCGTGGTGCGCGAGATGAACGCCGTGGAGGGCGCCGCCGTCGAGGGCGGCGCCGTGCTCGTCGTGATTGAGTGAAGGCATCAGAGCAGTGCCCCTGAGATTCGCGCGATTTCACCGTATCCGATCGCACGCGGCGTTCAGGCTGACGCGCATCGGCGTGGTGATTGCCGCCACGGCCCTCGCCGTGGCCATCGTGACGACGCTGACGGTCGATCTCGGGCCCTCCCTGCGCGGCCTCGCGGAACGGGAAGGCTCGCGCCGCCTCCAGCGGCCGATGCACATCGGGCGCCTGTCGGTGCGGCTCCTCACGGGCAAGTTTGCCCTCGACGACGTCGTCATCGACGGGCTCGCCCCGGGGGACCGGCCGTTTCTCCGCGCGAAACGAATCGACGTCTCGCTCTCATGGGTCGCGATGGTGAACCGGGAGGTGCTGCTCGACTCGATCGAGATGACCGACTGGGACATGCTCGTCGAGCAATGGGCCAACGGCCGGCACAACTTCCCGAAGCTCTCGACCGGCCCCAAGGGGAGGAAGCGCTTCACGACGACGCTCCAGTACGTCCGCGCGCGCGACGGACGCTTCACCTTCGAAGATCACGGGACACCCTGGAGCACCGTCGCCCGCAACCTCGATGTCACAGTGCGCCACCTGAACGGGTATCGGGGCGAAGCCGCGTTCACCGGGGGGACCGTGACCATCCAGCGGTACGTGCCGATGTGGGCCGACATGGAGGCGAGCTTCCGCATCGACGGCGGAGTCGTGCACTTCGACCGCATCGCGCTCAAGACCGATGGCGCGGAGTCGATCGTCACGGGCGATGCCGATATCGCGCACTGGCCCGAGCAGCGCTACCAGGTCAAGTCCGTGGTCGACTTCCATCGCATGCGCGAGATCTTCTTCGCCGGCGAGCCCTACACCCTCTCCGGGCAGGGGCTGTTCGACGGCGTGTTCCATCTCTACCACGGCGGCCGGGCGCTGACCGGCCGCTTTCAGAGCGGCGTGCTCGGGCTTCAACTGGGCGCCTACGACTACCGCTTTCCCGGCGTGCGGGGCAGCCTCGGCTGGTTTCCCGATCGCTTCGACGTCGTCGACACCACGGCAGGCTTCCATGGGGGCGCGGCGCGGCTGGCGTACTCGATTGCGCCGCTCGGCCAGAACCGCCCCGCGCGCGCGAACTTCACCGCTGAATGGCAGAACGTGGACATGGCCAGCCTCAGCGACTTCCTCGAACTGAAGGGAATTCGGCTCGCAGGTCGCTGGAGCGGACGGAACCGGCTCGAGTGGCCGCTCGGACGGTTCGGCGATCACGTCGGCGAGGGCGTCTGGGACATGTCGCCGGCCTCGGACGCTCCGGCAGGGCACACGCCGGTCGGCGGTCACCTGGCGTATCGCTTCGATCGGGACTGGTTCGACATGTCCGGCGGGCGCTTCTCCACGCCCGGCACCGACGTGACGTTCGACGGCCGCACCGGCTGGGGTGAGCGCTCCCGTATTCCGTTTCACGTCGTCAGCGCCGATCTGCGGGAGAGCGATCGCGTGCTCGCCGGCGTCATGTCGGCGCTCGGCGCGCCGACCAGGCCGATCGACGTCGGGGGGCGTGCCGTGTTCACGGGCACGATGCTCGAGTCGCTTCGGGCGCCGCGCGTCGAAGGGGAGTTCGAGGCGAGCGACCTCCGCGCGTTCGACGTGAACTGGGGAGAGGGGCGCGCGGCGCTGATCGTCCAGAACTCCTATGCGGACGTGAGCGGCGGCCGCATGCGGAAGGGCGGCGGCGAGATATCGGTGGACGGCCGGTTTTCGCTGGGCTTTCCCAGGCGCGATCACGGCGAGGAGCTGAACGGCCGGATTCGGGTCGTGAACTGGCCGGCAACCGACTTCAAGCACGCCTTCGACATCGACGACTACAGGGTGGAAGGCGTGTTGTCGGGCGACTACCACTTGTATGGCCCCTATCAGGGACCGTTCGGCTTCGGCACCCTCACCATCGACAACGGCATCGCCTACGGCGAGCGCTTCGAGACCGCGTCCGGCGGACTGCGCTTCGAGGGCAACGGCGTGAGGATCGACGGCATCCAGATGAAGAAGGGCGGCGGGACCGCCGAGGGGGCGGCGTTCGTGGGCTGGAACGGCACGTACTCCTTCAACGCGGACGGACAGCGGATGCCGGTGGAGAGCGTTCAGGCCGTTCAGTACCCGGACCTGCCGCTCACCGGGGTCATGACGTTCACCGCCGGAGGGAGCGGCTCGTTCGAGTCGCCGCGGTATCAGTTCCGCTCGCAGATCCGGGATCTGTTCCTGAAGGACGAAGGCATCGGCGACGTCACGACGCGTCTCGAGGTCCGGGGCACGGTGATGACGATGGAGCTGGAAGCGGCGTCGCCGCGCCTGGCGGTCTCCGGGACGGGCCGCGTGGAGCTCTCCGGCGACGAGGCCGCCGACATCCGCCTGCGCTTCAGCGACACCTCCCTCGACCCCTACGCGCGCTCGCTTCAGCCCAAACTGTCGCCGTTCACGACCGCGGTGGCGAGCGGCACGATGCACATCACTGGAGGGCTGGCTGCGCCGGACGAGCTGAACGTCGACGCGTCTTTCGACCAGGTGCAGCTCAAGCTCTTCGACTACGCCCTGCGGAACGCGGCCCCGATTCGCATGGTGATGAGCGGGGGCCTGATCAAGGCCGATGACATGCGTTTCACCGGCGAAGGGACCGAGCTGGCCGTGTCGGGCTCGCTCAATCGGCGGGCGAACGAGATCGCCGTGCTGGCGCGGGGCAGCGCGAATCTCGGCATCCTGCAGGGCTTCTATCGCAACATCCGGACCTCCGGGCAGGCGGAGCTGCTCGGCCAGGTGAGCGGTACGCTCGACGCGCCGGTCATTCTCGGCCAGGCCACGATCGCGGGCGGGCGCATCCGGTACGTCACGCTGCCGCACTCGCTCGAGCAGATGAACGGGACCATCCTTCTTGATTCGCGGAACATCCGCATCGAAGGGCTGACGGCGGTGCTGGCTGGAGGGCAGGTGAGCTTCGATGGCCGCGTCGGTCTCACCGGCTTCACGCCGGCCGACCTCGCGCTGACGGCCACCGGCAGAGGGATGCGCCTGCGCTATCCCGAAGGCGTGCGGTCCGACGTCGACGCCGACCTGGCGCTCACCGGGCGCGCGACGGCCCCGCTCCTCTCGGGTACGGTCACCGTGCAGAATGCGGTCTGGACGACGACGCTCGACACCAATGGCAGCCTGTTCGACTTCAGCAGTTCGGGCACGCCGGTCGATTCGGGGCTCGCGCCCGAGACCATCCCGCTGCGGCTCGATGTCCGTGTGAATGCGCCGGGCACGCTGCGGATCGAGAACAGCCTGGCGCACATCGCGTCCAGCGCCGACCTGACGTTTCGCGGGACCTACGACCGCCCGGTCGTGTTCGGGCGGGCCGAGGTCACCCGCGGGGAGTTCCTGTTCGAGGGGCGCCGCTACGTCGTGACCAGGGGCAATATCGACTTCACCAATCCCGTGCGAATCGAGCCCACCTTCGACATTGCCGCCGAGACGCAGGTGCGCGTCCCGAGGCAGACGTACCGCGTCACGCTGCGGGCGAGCGGGACGATGCAGCGGCTCCGTCCGGAGTTCACGTCGGATCCGCCGCTGCCGGCGATCACGATCGCCTCGCTGCTGCTCGGCGACGTGGCGGCGTCTCCGGACGCGGACCTGCTGGCCCTCCAGCGGCCCGATCTCACCGAGCAGCAGCTGATCCAGGCCCGCGCCGCGCGGCTGCTCACGAGCCCGATATCGGGCGAGATCGGGAAGGTCGTCGAGCAGACCTTCGGCGTGGACACCTTTCAGCTCACGCCCCTGGTCGGCGATCCGTCGCAGTTGTCCTCGCGGTTCAACCCCTCGGCGCGGCTCACCATCGGCAAGCGAATCTCGAACCGGGCCTACCTGACGTTCTCGCGCAGCATCGCGACCTCGAGCGATCAGATCATCCTGCTCGAATACGATCAGAGCGATCGCACTTCCTGGGTCCTCACGCGCAACGAAGACGACAGCTACGCGCTCGACATCAGGGTGAGGAAGGAATTTTGAGGCGGCTGCTGGGCTGGGCCCTGCTGCTGGGCTCGATGGGGATCACCGACGCGCGGGCGGCCGTCACCGACTATCTCGAACGGCCGATCCTGGCCGTTCATCTGCGCTCCAACGGCGTGGAGGTTCGCGACCCGAGCGTCGTCGACGTGATCGAGACGCGCGCGGGTCAGCCGCTGCGCATGGCGGACGTCCGCGAGACCATGGCCCACCTCTTCGGCCTCGGGCGGTACTCCGACATCGAGGTGGACGCCGGCGACAGCGGCAGCGGGGTCGTGCTCACCTACAGCGTGACGCCGGTTCAGCGCGTGCGCCGCGTCGAGTTCAGGGGCGATCCCGAGCTGCCGCGCGACGAGCTCAGGCGTGCGGTCGTCGACCGGTATGGGGCCTCTCCGCCGCTTGCCCGCGCGCCGCAGATCGTCGGGACGCTCACGACGCTGTACCGCAATCACGGCTACCCCGCCGCCGAGATTCTGGTGCGGCCCGAGCCCGATCGCTCCCCGGACGACACGATTCTGGCGTTCGAGGTGCGGCCGGGCGTGCACGCGCGCGTGGGAACCATCGAAGTGCAGGGGACGCCAGCCGGATCCACGGCCGCGCTCCTCGATGCGCTCGACCTCAGACGCGGAGGGGTGTATGACGGCGTGGCCCTCGACGCGCGGCTCGCCCGGTACGCCGACGACCTGCGCTCGCGCGGCTATTATCTCGCGCGCGCCACTCACCTTCCGCGGTTCGCAGACGACGGGCGCACGGTCGAACATCGCCCTGAGCGTCGACCCCGGGCCGCACGTCGAGATCGCCTTCGAGGGAGATCCGCTGGGCCCGCGAGAGCGCGAGCAGCTCGTGCCCATCGCCCGGGAGCACTCGGTGGACGAAGACCTGCTCGAAGATGCCAAGTTCGGGATTGAAGGGCATCTCCGCTCGGGCGGCTATTGCCGTCCCCGCGCCGATTACACCCGAGCCGACTCGCCCGAGCTGCTCCGGATCGTCTTCACCGTTTCCCGGGGGCCCCGCTGCGTGATCGATCGCGTGCAGGTCACGGGCAACACGTCGATCGGCGCCGACGAGCTGCTGCCGCTGGTGCGCTCGCAGCAGGGACAGCCGTTCGACGAGAGCCTGCTCGGCGGCGACGCCGCGCGGATACAGGGCTTCTACAGGCGAAGGGGGTTCGTCGATGTGAAGGTCGCGTCCCAGATCGAGACCGGAGAGGTGCGGGCCGGTACGGCGCCGGTGAACGCACAGCTCGTCATCACGGAGGGTGCGCGGCACGTCATCGCGTCGGTGGTATTCGAGGGCAATTCCGGAATGCCGGCCGAGGCGCTCCGCCAGGCAATCGTGTCAGCACCCGGGCAGCCCTACTTCGAGCCGCAGGTTGCCGCCGATGCCACCGCGCTGGGCGTGCTCTATCTCAACGGGGGATACCCGGAGTCGACCGTGCAGCCGGCGCCCCGGCGCAGCCCCGGCAGCGGCGATGTCGAGGTGCGGTTCCTGATCCATGAAGGCCCGCAGGTCGTGGTGGACCACGTCCTCATCATCGGGAACGAGCGGACCAGGCGCGAGACGATCGCGCGCGCAGTCCAGTTCACCAGGGGCGCGCCGCTGTCGCAGCAGGACGAGGACGAGACGCGCGCGCGATTGACCGCGCTGGGGATTTTCCGGCGGGTCGACATCTCGTATCATGCAGCTCCCGGGCATCGAGACGCGCCGCGACGTGCTGATCACGCGTCGAAGAGGCGCCGGTGACGACGATCGGGTATGGAGGAGGCATCGAAGGGGGACAGCCGCACGGTGCTCGACCCGGCGACCGACTCGCCACCGAGGAGTTCCAGATCGCGCCCCGCGGCTTCTTCGAGGTCGGCCGGCGAAACCTGTTCGGCGGGGACCGCATCGCTCAATCTGTTCACCCGAGTCAGCTTGCGGCCGCGGGAGCCGACCGCCGAGCGCCCCGACACCGCCGGCTACGCATTCAACGAGTACCTCGCGCGCGTCTGCGCTACGGCGAGCGCGGGATGTTCGGAACCGCCACCGACGGGACCATTGCGGTGGGGATCGAGCAGGCCAGGCGCACGAGCTTCGACTTCAACCGGCGCAGCGCCAACGTCAACATCGGGCGGCGTCTCGGGCACTCCTTCGCGCTCGCCGGCCGGTATGCGATCGAGCGGACGCGCGTCTTCAACACCGAGAACATCGATCCCGCCGACGTGCCGCTGATCGACCGCCTGTTCCCGCAGGTCCGGCTGTCGGCGATCTCCGGCTCGCTCATCCGCGATACCCGCGACGATGCCATCGATCCCGCCACCGGCGGCCTGATCGGGGTCGACGGCGAGGTGGCCGCGCGGTCGCATCGGATCGGAGGTGGGATTCCTGAAGACGTTTCTGCAGGGGTTCTGCGTACCGCCGGATCGGCGGCGGGCGGACGGTTGCCGCCTTCGGCGCGCGCGTCGGTCTGGCCACCGGCTTCCCGCGAACCGTCGACCACCACCACACCCGCGGGAACCGTCGTGACGAGCGTGGTGGACGATCTGCCGGCCAGCGAACGCTTTTTCGCCGGCGGTGACACGACCGTGCGCGGCTTCGCGCTCGACCGCCTCGGGACGCCCGAAACCATCGACTCAAAAGGCTTCCCGAAGGGCGGCCATGGGCTGATCGTGCTGAACGCGGAGCTGCGGACGCCCGTCAGGGGCAGCGTCGGCGCGGTCGGCTTCGTCGACGCCGGCAACGTCTTTCTGCACGTCAACGACATCGACCTGGGCCGCCTGCGCGGATCCACCGGATTCGGACTGCGATATCGATCGCCGATCGGCCCGATCCGCGTGGATCTCGGCTTCAAGCTCCACCGCCAGGCGCTGCCGAGCGGCGTGCTCGAGCGGCCCACGGCGCTGCACATCAGCCTTGGACAGGCGTTCTAGAGATGCCGAGGGGCAGGAGTGAGGGACGCCCGGCGAGGATGAAGGGAGGTGCCGCCCGGGCGGCGATCCGATGGGTGCCGTTCCTCGTGCTCTGGCTCGCTGCGGGAGGGCTGCAGGCGGAGATCATCGACAGGGTCGTGGCGGTCGTGGGCGGGCAGATCGTCACGCAGTCGGACGTCCAGGCCGCCTCGGCACTCGGCATCGCGGATTCGCTCGAGAGACTGATCGACCGTACGTTGATGCTGGCGGAAATCCGCAGGCTGGCTCCGCCCGAGCCCTCTTCCTCTGCCGTCGACTCGCGGGTGGCGGCGATGCGTGCCCGGTTCGCGTCTCCCGAGGCCCTGGCCGCGATGTTCGCCGCCACGGGGGTGGATCAACAGGCCCTGCGGACCTACGCCGCCGACGAGCTCCGCCTCGACGCGTACCTGCAGGAGCGATTCTCGGCGGGCCCGCACCGACAGACGAGGAGGTGCGGCAATACGCCAACGAGCACCCCAGCATGGCGGCCGCGCGCGCCCGCGAGCAGATCCTCGGCGAGCGGAGGCAGACGCTCGTGTCGGCCTGGGTGGACGAGCTGCGGCGCCGGGCCGAGGTCACAGTGCTCGCACCCTGACGGCCCGCCTGCGTCCGCGGGAGCCCTAGCGGGCCATGACGAAATACTGAAAAATCTCCGCCGCGTTGAAGCCGGAATGGCTGACGACGGGCGCCACGATGCTGCGGCGCGAGATGTAGACGAACCCCCAGAACAGCCCCAGGATCGTCGTCGTGATCACCGCGTCCCACCCCTGCAGGCTGTGGCCGAGGCCGAACACGAGGCTGTACACCAGCAGACCTACCATCGCGCCGCCGAGGTGCTGCTCGAAGCGATGAATGATGAACGCACGCTGGATCTCCTCGCGGAGGCCGCCGGCGATGGTGGCGACGATCGCGAAGACCACGGCCTGCCCGCGCGTCGCGATGAGCTGCTGCAGCGGGTTCTCGGGTACGTTGTGCAGTGAGGGCAGCAGCCGGTTCGCCGTCGAGAGCACGATCAGCGCCAGCATGAACACGATGCCCGTCATGGGGATGCCCAGCCAGATCTCGCCCGACGCGGCACGGTCGCCCAGGAACACCTGACGGGGGCGCTCGCCGCTCCGTCGGAGAAACCAGACGATCATGCCGATCATCAGGGTCGCATCGAGCAGCAGGAGCGTCGTGACGTAGCCGAACGAGAGCCGCCCTCCCTCCAGCGGACTGAAGCCGGCGAGGGCGATCAGATTCGTGATGGCGAACTGGGACGGAACGCCCGAGCAGAGAACGATTTCCAGGACGGCCTGGAAGCGGGCGGCGCGGATGGCGGAGCGGGGAGGAGGCGTCGAAAACGACGGGGATTCCAAGCCTCGGCACTCTATCCGCGAAGCTGGAAAAGCTCAAGCTGGTCGCGATATCTTGCGTTCGCCCTAAAAAGAAGCCACAATATGTGGTGTTTTCGGATTGACAAAGCCCCAGGTGGGGCGCATATTGATCCGCCTGGGCGCCGCCGAGGAGGCTGACGCATCGCCTCTGCCATCACGTCAGACTGACACCCAATCACGCTGGGCTCTGGCCGCGCCGTTCTGTCCTGCCGCATGGCTGCGGGCGCCGCCGCAGGCATGGGAGGGCGACACATCGACAGGTTTTGTCTTGCACGAATTCTGGCGTGCCGGTGGTGGGGCGCCACGAATGCGGGAGGTGATCATGGACAGAAGCGCTGCGCAGGAAGCCACCAGAGTCGACCAGCAGACGTCCCCCGAGGCGGCGGCCGAGGCCGCGTCGGAGGCCGGCCTCGAGTTCCGGCGGTTCTTTACGCTGCCGGGCGTGGATCCCTTCGCCGAGGTCACCTGGGAGCAGCGGGCCGCGGTCATCGGCAACGAGCGGGGCGAGGTGGTGTTCGAGCAGCGTGACGTCGAGATTCCCGCGTTCTGGTCGCAGCAGGCGACCAATATCGTGGTGTCGAAGTATTTCCGCGGCCAGATTGGCACGCCGGCCCGCGAGCGGAGCGTCAAGCAGCTGATCGGCCGGGTCGTGGACACGATCACGGCCTGGGGCCGCAAGGACGGCTACTTCGCCAGCGAGGCGGACCTGCAGGCCTTCAGCGACGAGCTGAAGCACATCCTCGTGTACCAGAAGGCGGCCTTCAACAGCCCGGTGTGGTTCAACTGCGGCTTCGAGAAGGCGCCGCAGTGCTCGGCCTGCTTCATCAACTCGGTGCAGGACACGATGGACTCCATCCTCACGCTGGCCAGGACGGAGGGCATGCTGTTCAAGGGCGGATCCGGCACGGGCACGAACCTGTCGGCGATCCGCTCCTCGCGCGAGCTCCTCACCGGCGGCGGCACGGCGTCGGGGCCGGTCTCGTTCATGAAGGGGTTCGATGCCTTTGCCGGCGTCATCAAATCGGGTGGCAAGACCCGGCGCGCCGCGAAGATGGTGATCCTGAACGCCGAGCATCCCGACATCGTCGAGTTCATCAACTGCAAGGTCGAGGAGGAGCGAAGGCGTGGGCGCTGATCGACGCCGGCTACGACGGCTCGTTCACGGGGCCGGCGTACTCGTCGGTGTTCTTCCAGAACTCGAACAACAGCGTGCGCGTGACCGACGACTTCATGCGGGCGGTGCAGGACGACGGCGACTGGGAGACGAGAGCGGTCATGACCGGCGAGGTGATGGACGCCTACAAGGCGCGCGACCTGATGCGTCTCATCGCCGAGGGGACCTACGTCTGCGGCGACCCGGGCATGCAGTTCGACACCACCGTCAACGAGTGGCATACCTGCTCGAACACCGCGCGCATCAACGCGTCGAACCCCTGTTCGGAGTACATGTTCCTGGACGATTCGGCGTGCAATCTGGCGTCGATCAACCTCATGAAGTTCGTCAAGGCGGACGGCGAGTTCGACATCGACGGCTACAAGGCGGCCATTCGCACGCTGATCACGGCACAGGAGATCATCGTCGACAACGCCAGCTATCCGACGCCCGCGATTGAGAAGAACAGCCACGCCTATCGGCCGCTCGGCCTCGGGTACGCCAACCTCGGGGCGCTGCTGATGTCGCGCGGGCTGCCGTACGACAGCGATACCGGTCGCGACTACGCCGCGGCGCTGACGGCCATCATGACCGGCGAGGCCTACGCGCAGTCGGCCCGCATCTCCCGGGATCAGGGCGGGCCGTTCACCGGCTACCAGAAGAACCGCGAGCCGTTCCTTCGCGTCATGCGCAAGCACCGGGACTCGGTGAAGAACATCACGCAGAAGAACGTGCCCGCCGATCTCTACGCCGCGGCCAGGGCGGCCTGGGACGAGGCGGTGCGGCTGGGAGAGCTCTACGGCTACCGGAATGCCCAGGCCACGGTGCTGGCGCCCACCGGCACCATCGGCTTCATGATGGACTGCGATACGACCGGCGTCGAGCCGGACATCGCCCTGGTCAAGTACAAGAAGCTGGTCGGCGGCGGGCTCATGAAGATCGTCAACCAGACCGTGCCCATGGCGCTGGCCAAGCTCGGCTACACCGAGCTCCAAATCAAGGCCATCGTCGACCACATCAACGAGCAGGAGACGATCGAGGGCGCGCCGGGGCTCAAGCCCGAGCATCTGCCGGTGTTCGACTGTGCGTTCAAGGCGCGCAAGGGGGAACGCTCGATCCACTACATGGGGCACATCAAGATGATGGGCGCCACGCAGCCCTTCATCTCCGGCGCGATCTCCAAGACGGTGAACGTCCCGAAGGAGGCGACGGTCGAGGAGATCATGCAGGCCTACATGGAGTCGTGGAAGCTGGGCGCCAAGGCCATCTCGATCTACCGCGACGGCAGCAAGCGGACCCAGCCGCTGAACACCAGCAAGGACAAGGACCAGGCGGTGGCCGAGGTGGAGAAGGTGGTCGCGAGCATGGCGCAGCCCGTGCGGCGCAAGCTGCCGGACGAGCGCCAGTCGATCACCCACAAGTTCGACATCGCGGGCCACGAGGGCTATATCACGGTGGGCTTGTTCGAGAACGGCCAGCCGGGCGAGATCTTCCTCGTCATGGCCAAGGAGGGGTCGACCATTTCCGGGTTTGCCGACGCCTTCGCGCAGGCCATCTCCTACGCGCTGCAATACGGCGTGCCGCTGCAGGTGCTCGTGGACAAGTTCAGCCACGCGCGCTTCGAGCCGTCGGGCATGACGAAGAACCCCGACATGCGGTTTGCGAAGTCGATCGTCGACTACATCTTCCGCTGGCTTGCCACCAAGTTCCTTTCGGCGGAGGCGCAGTTCCATGCCGGCGTGAACAACCGGGAGGAGCGCCGGGAAACGGAGCGAGGCGACCCGCCGAAGGCGGCCGCGGCCGCGCCCGGCAGGCCCGCCGCAGGGGCCGCGGCGCCCTACGCCGCCATGCAGAACCAGGAGGACGCGCCGCCGTGCAGCATGTGCGGCTCCATCATGGTGCGCAGCGGCAGCTGCTACAAGTGCGCGAACTGCGGCACGACGAGCGGCTGCGCCTAGATGGTGCGAGCCGGGCCCGCGCTCCCGGATGGGGGGGCGGGCCCGCGTCTGCGCTCCAGACCGCTACGCCGTCTTGCCGCTCCCCCGAATGCGCGCGTTCATCAGCAGGACCGACAGCACCGTGAGGAGGAGGCCGCTGATCATCACCGGCAGAGGCGTCGCGATGAGCAGGCCGAGCCAGGCCGCGTACATCAGCAGAATGTAGCGGGCTCCGCCTTTCAGGTACAGGTGCCCGGCCGGACCGAAGAGCACAGCCAGGAACAGCGCGAGGCCCGGACGCGCCGGCGCCAGCCGCCGCAGGCCGAGCACGACACCGAGCGAGAAGGCGATGCCGAGCAGGAGAAGCGGCGTGGACACCGCCTCGGGATCGAACATGGGCGCTATCAGACTACACGACCTGCGCCTGCCCGGGGTGGCCTCACTCGGGGCGAGGCAGCTGCCGATTGAGACGCGCGAGCTTGCGATAGGCGGCGAGCATCTCCGCATAGCTGAAGTTCGCGTTGCGCCCGGACGGATTCGGCAGCACGAACACCCGGGCCCCCTCCAGACGCTGCCCCTGGAGCCCCAGCACCACCGGCTCCCTGTGCTCGAAGATGAAGCGGTAGAGCGACACACCCATCAGCACGACGACCTCCGGCTGCCAGCGCCGCACCTTCCGGCGAAGCCGCGCGAGGCCCGAGCGGGTACTCTGGCGGCCGCAGCGCATCGATGCCGGAGGTGGTGCGCGCGATGAGATTGGTCACGCCAAAGCCCCACTCCGGCAGCCGCGCGTCGTCTTCGGCACGCATGGCCTGAGGCACCAGGCCGCCGTCGTAGAGGAGTTTCCAGAATCTGTTCGAGAAGCCTGCGAAGTGGTGTCCGATTGCGTCCGATCGCAGGCCTGGATTGATGCCGACGAACAATATCCTGACACCGGGGCGAATGCGATCGCGCAGCATGGGGTGAAGGTCTCCCGAATGGCCTATTATCTCTGCGTGCGTCGAGAGCAGGCGGTTGTCGGCAGCAGGCAGATCGGGTATCTCATCAGCGAGCCTCCCACCGCGGCAGGGCGGCAGCCGCCTGTAAGAGACCTGGTGCTGCTCCATGCATTCCCCCTGAGCGCGGAGATGTGGCGGCCGCAGCTCGAGGCCGTTCGCCCGGGATGGCGCGTCGTGGCACCCGACTACCGAGGCTTCGGCGCATCTTCGCTCGGCCGGGGCGACGCGACGATGTCGGATCTCGCGGGCGACGTGGTCGACCTGATGGATCACCTTGGAATGACGCATGCCGTCGTCCTCGGGTGCTCCATGGGTGGCTATGTCGCCCTGGAACTGCTGGCGAGCGCCGCTTCGTACGTATCCGGCCTGGTGATGGTCGACACGCGCGCGGAGGCGGACTCCGAGCAGGGCAGGGAGGGCCGGCGCCGAATGCTCGGGCTGGCCGCGGAGGCGGGCGCGGAAGGCGTGGCGCGGGAAATGACCCCGAAGCTCCTTGGCGACAGCACCCGCCACGATCGCCCCGATCTCGTCAAGCACGTCCACCGGCTCATCGCATCCTCGGATCCTGCCGCGATCGCCATGGCGGTCCGCGCCATGATGAACCGCAAGGACATGACGCGGCTGCTTTCCAGCATCTCGGTGCCGACGATGATCGTGTCGGGAGCAGAGGACACGCTGATTCCCTTCGCCGCCGCTCAGGCGATGCACGCCGCCATCGCGAATTCCAGTCTGGAGACGATTGCGAGGGCGGGGCATCTTCCCGGCCTCGAGCAGCCGGCGGCCTTCGACATCCTGCTGACGAGGTTCCTCGACCGCTTGTGAAGACGGTATAGTCAGCGTATGCGGCACACCTTCAGCGTCATCGCCGTCATCTGCTCGATCCAGGCGCTCGCCATGCTGGCCCTGGCCGGCGGCGCCGCCGCGCAGATGGACTATCGCGCTCCGGCCGATCTCGAGCCGATTCATCGCCCGCTGGATCAGCTGCTGGACGCCTACGTGCGCGATGGACTCGTCTACTATCGCGCGCTCCGGGCCGACCGCGCGCGCCTCGACCGCTACGTGGCCTCGTTGAACACGCCAGATGTTGCGGCGGCGGCGGAGTCGTGGGACAAGCCGCGGCAGATGGCGTTCTGGATCAATGCCTACAATGCCATTGCGCTGCAGACCGGCGTCGAGCACTATCCGTCGTCCATGCGGCAGGTGCCCGGCGCCTTCGACCGCATCCGGCACGCGGTGGCCGGAAAGTCGCTGACGCTCGATCAGATCGAGACCACGATTCTGGCGGCCTACGGGGATCCGCGTGTCTACCTGGTGCTGGGACGCAGCGCGATGGGCAGCGGACGTCTTCGGAGCGAAGCATTCAGCGGGCCACGCCTGGAGGCGCAGCTGGAGCAGTCGGCGCAGCAGTTTGCGACCGACCCCGATCGTGTGCGCGTCGACCCTCTCGCCGGCACGCTGAGCGTCAGCCCGCTGTTCAGCTGGCGCGCCCAGCCCTTCATCGAAGGCTACACCGAGAAGTCGCTCACGCTTCCCGGACGGACGCCGATCGAGCTGGCGATTGTCGGGTTCATCAGGCCGTACCTGCTCGCGCCCGAGCGCGAGTTCCTCGAGAAGAACACCTTCCGGCTCGTCTACCTCGACTTCGACTGGAAGCTGAACGATCGGGCGGGGGTAAGGCACTAGAACTAGGGAACTGGGGAACTGTGGATCTGGAGCTTCAGGGGAAAGCGGCCATCGTCACCGGCTCCAGCCGCGGGCTGGGGCTCGCGACCGCGCGGGCCCTCGCGGCCGAGGGCTGCCACGTCTGCCTCTGCGCGCGCGGCGCGGCGGCGCTCGAATCAGCCGCGTCCGGGTTGCGGGAGACCGGCGGCGGCCGTGTCATCGCGGTGGCGGCAGACGTGTCTGCCGAGCCGGGCGCCAGACAGGTGGTCGAGGACACCCTTGCGGCTTTCGGCCGGGTGGACATCCTCGTGAACAACGTGGGGCTCGCCAGGGGCGGCGGCATTTCGGATACCACCGACGACAGCTGGCAGGAGGCCGTCGACCAGACGCTGTTTCCCGCGATCCGCATGTCGAGGCTGGTGGTGCCGCACATGCGTGCCCGGGGCGGCGGCGCGATTGTGATGATGGCCTCGATCTGGGGCCGGGAATCGGGCGGCCGTATGACCTACAACGCCGTGAAGGCGGCCGAGATCAGCCTGGCCAAGTCGATGGCCCAGCAGCTCGCCAGAGACGGTATTCGCGTCAACAGCGTGGCCCCCGGATCGATCCTGTTCGCTGGCGGATCATGGGACCGGCGCCAGCAGGCGGATCCGGACGGTATCGCCGAGTTCGTTGAACGGGAACTTCCATTCGGCCGCTTCGGCCGCGCGGAGGAGGTCGGGGCCGTGGTGGCCTTCATCGCGTCACCACGCGCCAGCTGGATCAGCGGGGCATGCGTCCCTGTCGATGGGTGTCAGTCGCGGTCTCTAATCTGAAGTCCGCCGTGGAGAGAGCGCTGGTGCGCACCGCGTGGGTAGGTTTGCGCGAGCTCACGACCGCGCGTTCGAGCCTGGGACGCGCCACCCGCAGCCGAACGGTCACGCCTTCGGAGGAGTCCTGATCGATCTGATCGAGCTCTGGGGTTTCCACGTGAACGAAGAACCCGCGGCGCCGCACGTGCGGCTCGTCTGCAACCATCTCTCTCTTCCTTCCCGCGCCCTCCCGGCGCCATTGCGACCGCCACCCTGCGAATCCGCGGCGACGAGAAATTTGCGTCGCTGCGCTGAACGAGTGGGCACGAATGGTAGCAGTCGACTGTGGGGAGATCAATCACGAAATGCGGATGGTTCACGGATCTTCACGCGAGCGCATGCGGCGCTCGCGTGCGGCGGGACGAGAGGAAGGCGATCAGCTGACGAGTTGCCTGCCCGGCTTCCGCGCGGCGCTCTTCGCGGACGCCGCTTTCTTCCGGCTCTCCACGGTCTGTGCGCCGAACTTCTTGGTGAAGCGCTCCACGCGGCCCTCGGTGTCGATGAGCTTCTGCCGTCCCGTGAAGAACGGATGGCAGTTCGCGCAGATTTCCAGATGCAGCTCGGGCTTGGTCGAGCGCGTCTTCCAGGTGGCGCCGCACGCACAGCGGGCCTCCACGTCGAAATACTTGGGATGAATGCCTTCTTTCACGATCGAGCTCCCTTCGGCAAACCTCTATTCTACCACTGACCGGTCAGCCGCAGCCCGGCGCCGCCCACGGCTCACTCAATCACGGTGGAGCGATCCCAGCGATGCGCCCGCAGTGCGCTCACCACGGGCGCCGGCAGCGGCCGTCCGCCGCTGGCCCGGAGATTCCCTTCCACGTGCAGGGTCTTGCGCATGCCCGGGATGACGGTCGCCACGTCCGGGCTCGCCAGGACGAATCGCAGCGCGAGCTCGGGCAGGTTCATGCCGCCGGGCACGCTCTGTTTGACGCGTTCCACCCTCGCGAGGGTTTCAGCGAGGTTTTCCGGCGTGAAGTAGATGTTGCGCCAGTCCCCCTCGGGCCAGTGGCTGTCGGGCCGGAGCGCGCCCGTGAGGCTGCCCTCGTCGAAGGGCACGCGGGCGATCACCGCGATGTCGTGCTCGCGGCAGGCGGGGAAGAGCTCGTCCTCCGGCGACTGGTCGAAGACGTTGTAGACGACCTGGACGGAATCCACGAGGCCGGTGCGAGCGCGGCCAGCACGTTCGCCGGCTCCCAGCGGTTCACGCTGATCCCGAAGCCCGCGATGAGCTCGTCGCGCTTCAGGTCGGCGGCGGCGCGCTGCCACCCTCGTCCTTCGCCCAGGCGTCGCTCCAGACGTGCAGCTGCTGCAGGTCGATCCGTTCGACGCCGAGGTTGTCCAGGCTCTTCCCGTGTACTCGCACGATGTGTTCGTAGGGAAAGACCTCGTCGAGCGGAGTCTCCGGCCTCCCCGGCCACTTCCGGTTCTTCGGCGGGACCTTGGTCGCGGCGTACAGCTTCTTCCCGGTGGCCGCCCAGGAGCTTCCCGAGGAGCCGCTCGCTCCGGCCGTGCCCGTAGGCGAAGGCGGTGTCGAAGAAGTTGCAGCCGAGCTGGACGGCCCGCTCGAGCGACTGCGCCGACTCGCGTCGTCGTCGGAGCCGGTCCACCCGCCCATGCCCCACATGCCGCAGCCGACTTCAGAAATCTGCCATTCAAGCCTGCCGAAGCGCCGGTAGTGCATGTCGGGTCCCCTTCAAGGTTCAAGGTTCAGGGTTCAGGGTTCGCGGTGCGTCGAGCCACCGGTGGATCGTCTTCCAGACCTCGTCCAGACCGTCTCCTTTTGCCGACGACACAGGGATGATCGCCGTGTCGTAGCCATTCTCGAGCACTTTCAACGAGCGGGCGAGGTCTGCGCGTCCGAGCTTGTCGATTTTGGTCGCGAGCACGACGATGGGAATGCCGGTGGCCGCCACCCATTCGTGGGCACTGTCGTCCTGCGGGAGGCCGGGATGACGGCTGTCGATCAGATGGAGGACCCCGGCGATGCGCCGGTGGCTGCCCGGCGGCAGGTTGAAGTACTGGGTGGTGAGTGCTTCGAACTCCCGCACCGACCAATCGCCACCCCGGGCGTAGCCGTATCCGGGCAGGTCCACGAGGTAGAGCTTCGATGGGGAGCGGCTGCGGGCTGGCGTCTCGAAGAGGTAGTAGTTGGCCAGCCGCGTCTTGCCGGGAGCGGCGCTGGTCCGGGCGACTGCGTGCTTCGCGAGCCCGTTGATCAGGCTCGACTTGCCGACGTTCGATCGGCCGACCAGCGCGATTTCGGGCAGCCCGGTGGTCGGAAAGTCTGCGGCGGACGCGGCGGAGAGGACGAAGCAGGCGGAGGAAGACACGGGAGATCACGCGCCAGGGTGCGGGGAAAGGGCCCCTCTCCCTTTACCCCTGGCGAACGTCAGTGAGTGATCGTGTCGTCGGTCTCGACTTCGACCTCGGGGGTCGCCGCTTCCACCGGCATCGGCGCCGGCAGCGGGCCGGCGAGGGCCGTCTTCAGCACTTCGTCCATGCCGCCCACGAGGTACAAGTTGAGCGCGTCGAGCACGTTCTTGGGAATGTCGGCGAGGTCCTTCTCGTTGTCCTTGGGCATGATGATGTTCTTGATGCCCGCCCGGTGCGCCGCCAGGACCTTCTCCTTCACGCCTCCGATGGGGAGCACCTTGCCCCGGAGCGTGATTTCGCCCGTCATCGCCACGTCGGTGCGCACCGGCACGCGCGCCAGCGCCGAGACGAGCGCGGTGGCCAGCGTGATGCCGGCAGACGGGCCGTCCTTCGGGATGGCGCCCTCGGGCACGTGCACGTGGACGTCGGTCTTCTTGTTGAAGTCTTTCGGGATGCCGAACTCGTCGGCCTTGGAGCGCACCCAGCTCATGGCGGCCTGCGCCGACTCCTGCATGACGTCGCCGAGCTTGCCGGTCAGCGTCAGGTGGCCGCGCCCCGGCATGAGGGTCGCCTCGGTCACCAGAATCTCGCCGCCGACTTCGGTCCAGGCCAGGCCCGTCGCGACGCCGATCTCGTCCTTCTCTTCGGCGACGGTCGGACGGAAGCGCGGCACGCCCAGATACTCAGTGACCTTTTCGGGCGTCACCGTCGCCTGGAAGGCCTTGCCTTCGACGATGACCTTGCGGGCCACTTTGCGGCAGATCGAGTTGAGCTCCCGCTCGAGGTTGCGAACGCCGGCCTCGCGCGTGTAGCGCTGGATCATGGTCTGGATGGCCTCGTCGGTGAACGTGATGTTCTTCGGATCGAGCCCGCTGCCTTCGATGGCCTTCGGCGCGAGGAAGCGCTTGGCAATCTCGATCTTCTCCTGTTCGGTGTAGCCGGCGAGCTGCAGCACCTCCATCCGGTCGCGCAGGGCCTGGGGGATGGTGTGCAGCACGTTCGCCGTGCAGATGAACATCACCGACGAGAGGTCGTATTCCACGTCGAGGTAGTGATCGAGGAACGTATGATTCTGCTCGGGATCGAGCACTTCGAGCAGCGCCGCCGACGGATCGCCGCGAAAGTCCATCGACATCTTGTCGACTTCGTCCAGGAGGAAGACGGGATTCATGGTGCCCGCCTTCTTCATCATCTGGATCACCTGGCCCGGAAACGCGCCGATATAGGTGCGCCGGTGGCCCCGGATCTCCGCTTCGTCCCGAACGCCGCCCAGCGACAGCCGCACGAACTTCCGGTTCATCGCCTTGGCGATCGACTTGGCGAGGGACGTCTTGCCTACTCCGGGAGGGCCGGAGAAGGTCAGGATGGTCGCCTTCGGCTTCTTCACGAGCGCGCGGACGGCGAGGAACTCCAGAATACGGTCCTTGATCTTGTCGAGGCCGTAGTGATCGGCGTGGAGGATCTCTTCGGCGCGCTGGAGGTCGCGGCTCTCCCGCGACTTCTTGTACCACGGCACGGCGATCAGCCAGTCGAGGTAGTTCCGCGAGACCGTGGCTTCGGCCGACATCGGGGGCATCGCCTCCAGGCGCTTCAGCTCCTGGATGGCCTTTTCCTCGACGTCTTTCGGCATCTTGGCCTGTTCGATCTTCTTCTTGAGGTCGTCGATCTCGTTGCCCTTGTCGTCCTTGCGGCCCAGCTCCTTCTGGATGGCCTTCATCTTCTCGTTGAGGTAGTACTCCTTCTGCGCCTTCTCCATCTGCTTCTTCACGCGGGACTGGATCCGGCGGTCGACCTGCAGCTTGTCGACTTCGATCTCCAGGATGCCGGCGATCCGGGTCAGGCGCTCGACAGGGGAGACGATCTCGAGCAGGTTCTGCTTCTCGTCCACGCCGACGAGCAGGTGCGCGGCGATGGTGTCGGCGAGCCGGCCGGGATCATCCACGCGCACGGCGGCAATCATCGCGTCGTAATGAAGGTTGTTCGACAGCTTCACGTACTGCTCGAAGAGCGACACCACGCGCGACATCGTCTCCTCGATGTCGGCCGGCATCTCCTTCTGGCGCGGCAGCACCTTCACCACCACGCGGTAGAAGCCCTTGTCCTCCTTCCACTCCACGGCGCGCGCCCGTTCCACCCCTTCCACCAGCACCTTGATGTTGCCGTCTGGCAGCTTGAGACTCTGGACGACGTTCGCCACGCAGCCCATGGTGTAGATGTCGTCGGGGCGGGGGTCGTCGGTGGACGCGTCGTGCTGCGCCGCCAGGAAGATCCGCTTGTCCTTCGCGAGCGCATGCTCGAGCGCCCGGGTGGACGATGGCCGCCCGATGACGAAGGGCATCATCATGTGCGGGAACACCACCACGTCGCGAAGCGGGACGATCGGAAGGGTCTCGTAGACTTCCAATGGGTACTCCTGTGGCGTCAGGTTCGGGACTCGCGGCTCGAGCCATGCGTTGCGGCCCGAGCGCCGAGTCTCAGCCCTGAGCCGACGGTTAACCGGCCTTTTCGATCAGCGTGATCGGCTTGTCCTTGGCCTCGACGACGTCGCGCGTGACCACGCACTCGCGCACCTTCTTCTGGTTGGGCAGCGAGTACATGAGGTCGAGCATCAGGTCTTCGATGATCATGCGGAGGCCGCGCGCGCCGATCTTCCGCTCCAGCGCCGACTCCGCGATGGCCTCGAGAGCATCGTCGGCGAATCGCAGCTTGACGTTCTCGTATTCGAACAGCTTCTGGTATTGACGCGTAATCGCGTTGCGGGGTTGCGTGAGGATCTGCACCAGCGCCGGCTTGTCGAGCTCGTGCAGGGTGCCCACGACGGGCAGCCGCCCCACGAACTCCGGGATCAGGCCGTACCGGATGAGATCCTGCGGCTCCACCCGCTCGAGCGTGGCCCCCAGGTCGCGCTGGCGCGAGGTCTTCACCTCGGCCTTGAACCCGAGCGTCTTCTTGCCGGTCCGCCGCTCGATGAGCTTCTCGAGACCGACGAAGGCGCCGCCGCAGATGAAGAGGATGTTCGTGGTGTCGATCTGGAAGAACTCCTGGTGCGGGTGCTTGCGCCCTCCCTGCGGCGGCACGTTGGCCACCGTGCCCTCCAGGATCTTCAGCAGCGCCTGCTGCACGCCTTCGCCCGACACGTCGCGCGTGATCGACGGGTTCTCGTCCTTCCGGCAGATCTTGTCGACCTCGTCGATGTAGATGATGCCCTGCTGGCATTTCTCGATGTCGCCCCCGGCCGCCTGGAGCAGCTTGAGGATGATGTTCTCCACGTCCTCGCCGACGTAGCCCGCCTCGGTCAGGGTGGTGGCGTCGACGATGGTGAAGGGCACCGACAGGAGCTTGGCGAGCGTCTGGGCGAGCAGCGTCTTGCCCGTGCCGGTCGGCCCGATCAGCAGGATGTTCGACTTGTTGAGCTCGACGTCGTTCCGGCTCCGCGGCTGCTTCTGGATCTCGATCCGCTTGTAGTGGTTGTAGACCGCGACCGCGAGTTTCTTCTTGGTCTGGTCCTGCCCGACCACGTACTCGTCGAGGAACTTCTTGATCTCCTGCGGCACCGGCAGCGACGACTTGACGGTCCGGTTGTCGAACCGGTTGTCGTCCGCGATGATGTCGTTGCAGACCTCGACGCACTCGTCGCAGATGAAGACGGTCGGGCCCGCAATGAGCTTCCGGACGTCGTTCTGGTCCTTGTTGCAGAACGAGCACCGCAGGACTTCGTTTTCGCCTTTTGCTTTCACCATAACCACTCGAGATTCGGGGGCCTACAGTCGCTTCCGGATGACATCGTCAATAATACCGTATTCCTTGCCCTGCTCGGCATTCATGATGTAGTCCCGCTCGGTGTCGTCCTGGATCCGCTTCGTGGGCTGTCCGGTGTGGTGCACCAGGATCTCGTTGAGCCGCTCGCGAATCCGGAGAATCTCCCGCGCCGCGATGTCGATGTCGGTCGCCTGGCCGCCGAGGCCCGACATGAGCGGCTGGTGAATGACGATGCGGGAGTTCGGCAGCGAGAAGCGCTTGCCCTTGGCGCCGGCCGCCAGGAGCACCGCCGCCATCGAGGCCGCCTGGCCGATGCAAATCGTCTGCACGTCGGGCCGGATGAACTGCATGGTGTCATAAATCGCCAGCCCCGCCGTAATCGACCCGCCCGGACTGTTGATGTAGAGCTGAATGTCCTTGTCGGGATCCTCCGCCTCGAGGAAGAGCATCTGCGCGACGACCAGGTTCGCAATGGTGTCGTCGATCGGCGTGCCGATGAGGATGATGCTGTCTTTCAGCAGCCGGGAGAAGATATCGTACGCCCGTTCGCCGCGGTTGGTCTGTTCGACCACCATCGGGACGAGCTGCATGTGCGAATCGGCCATGTGTGGATACTCGACTTCCGAAATATCGGCCCTAGTCGCGGGTGACTTGAGCCTTCGACAACACGTGATCCAACGCCTTCTCGCGGCGTAGTCCCGCAGATATGCGCGACAGTGCGCCTTCCTTCTCCAGCCGGGCGCGCACGGCCGCGGGCGAGAGCCCGCTGCGGGCGGCGTAGTCGGCCACGTCCCGCTCCAGATCGTCCTCGGTGACGGCGATCTTGTCCCGCCGGGCGATCTCGTCGAGCACCAGCGCGCTCCTGACCGCGTCCTTCGCCGCGTCGCGCTGGCTGTCGCGGAACTGATCCCAGTCGATGTTCGCGCGCCGCGGATCGATCTGCTGGTCCATCAGGCGCCGCGCGAACTCCTCGATGCGCCGGTCGAGCTCGCGCTCGACCAGCGACTCGGGAATCTCGACGGTCACGCGTCCGGCGAGCTCCTTGAGCAGATCGGCCCTGAGCCGCCGGTCGGCCTCCGCTTCGGCCTCCCGCTGCAGGTCCTCTTCCACGCGTGCGCGAAGCGCGGCGAGCGTGTCGAAGTCTCCGACATCCTTCGCGAACTCATCGTCCAGCGCGGGAACCGTGCGCCGGCGGATGCCTTTGACGGTGACGGGGTACTGCACGTCGGTGCCCGCCAGCTCCTTCGCGGCGTAGTCCTCCGGGTAGTGGATCGTGAACGTCTTCTGCTCGCCGTCGCGCAGGCCGCGGATTTCGTCGTCGAACCCGGGGGGATTGGCCTTGCCGCCCATCTCGACCGCCACGTCCTGGTGGCGGTCGGGCTGGGCCCCGGCCGCCTGGCGCGTGATGTCGAGCGCCGCCGTGTCGCCGTCCTCGATCGGCCGGCCCTCGACCGGCTCGTACCGGGCGGCGCGGCTCTGGAGCTGCCCGAGCGCCGCCTCGACGGCGCCGTCTTCGAGCGTGACGCCGGGGCGCCTCAGCAGAATCGTCTCGAGCGGGCCGGGGTCGATTGGCGGCAGCGTCTCGAATGTCGCCGTGAACGTCAGCGGCTTGCCTTCATCGATCGTGACGTCGACCACGTCCGGCGTATCCACCGGCTCCAGCCCGCGTTCGCGCAGCGCGTTGTCGACGGCGCGCGGGATGAGATCGTGCGCCACGTCGTGCAGAATCTGGTCGCGGAACCGCTTCCTGACGAGGGTCGGAGGCACCTTGCCCGGACGGAATCCCGGAATGCGGGCCTGCCGGCTGTAGCTTCGGGCCACGAGGTCGATCTGCGCATCGACGACGTCGCTCGGAATTTCGATGGCGACGCTCTTCTTCGTCTCTGTGAGATCGGCGAATTCGGTTTTCACCCTTGCAGTATACCGGGCTTCGCGTCCTCGAATGGGGTGTGGGGGCTGAGGGAGTCGAACCCACACGTCTTGCGACACAAGATCCTAAGTCTTGCGCGTCTGCCAGTTTCGCCAAGCCCCCGGAAGGCCTCCAGCCTACACAGGATGTACGGGCGGATCAACTGCGCCCGATACCCGGTTCGGTCGATAAGAAGGACATTGAGGAGTGGTTCTCCTGCCGTTCGGCGCAAGCTTAAGGATCAGAGGCACATACGGTCCTTCGGGCGTGCGCTGTAACCGACGGGGCGGAGCTGTGCAGATAACACATACAAGAAAGAGGATGGCGGCCCGGGCGGCCGCTGCGGCCCTGATGATCTCGGCCTGCCCCGGCGTGGCACGTGCCCAGCTGAGTGCGCCGCGAGAGCAGGCGCAGATTGCGTATGGGCCGCTGTCGGTCTATCCCCGATTCCAGATTCTGGACGCGGGGAGCGACTCCAACGTCTTCAACGACGGCCAGAACCCGAAGGACGACTACACCGCGACACTGGTGTCGCGCGCGCTCGTCGTCGCGCGGCTCGGGTCGAACGAACTGCTGGCCTCGGCCGGAAGCGACTACCAGTGGTTCCAGCAGTACGCCTCCGAGCGGTCGAGCAACGGGTCGTACGCCATGCGGCTGAACCTCTCGACGAGCCGGCTGAAGCCGTTCGTGGGCGGCGAGCGCACTCGCACCCGCACGCGCCCGAACGCCGAGATCGACGCGCGCGCGCGGCGGCTGGTCGACCGCGTGCTGGCCGGGGCGAGCGTGGGAATGACCGAGCGCACCGCGCTCACGGTGAGCGGAGAGGCCAGTCGCACGTCCTACGACGAAGGACAGCGCTTCCTGGGAGCGGACCTGGCAACGGCGCTCAACTCCACCACGCGCGCGGCCGCGGCGGGCCTCAGGTATTCGATCACCCCGCTCACCACGATACGGTTCGAGGGGGCGTACCGCGAGGACATCTTTCCCGAGTCGCATCTGCGCGACGCGACGACGTACTCGTTCAGTCCGACGGTCGAGTTCGATCCCGACGCGGTGATTCACGGCTCGTTCTCGGCGGGTGTGGCGCGCTTCGTCCCGAAGGACACGCGCTTCGACCGGTATACCGGTCCCACGTTCGAGGGAGGGCTGAGCTGGATCCTGTTCGGCCGCACCGGCGTGGACGTGCACGCCGCGAGGGGCGTGAGCTATTCCTACCAAGACGAGAATCCGTACTACCTGTCCACCCGCCTGGCGGTCTCCGTCACCGAACGGCTGTTCGGCCCGGTCTCGCTGCAGGGCGGCGCCGGTCGGCAATATCTCTCCTACCGGTGGCAATCCGGTTCTCTCGCCGCTCCGACGCCTTCGGATCGGACCATCAGCGAGTCGTTCAGCGGGGGAGTGCTGCTCCAGCTTCCGCACGCCTTGAGCGTCGGGCTCAGCGCCGAGCACGCCCGGCGCCGGTCGGAGCTCGACAGCGGTCTGGATTACGCCGGTACGCGACTGCTGACCAGCCTGACGATTGGATACTGAGGGACCTGCTCATGCCCATGCTGCTCCTAATCCTCCTGTTCGCCGTGGCCGACCCGACCGCCGCCGCTCAGACCGATCCCGCGCCGGCGCCGCCGAAGCCGGCTGCCCCGAGTGAGCCGGTGCAGGCCACGCCATCGGCCGCTGATGAGACGGTGTATCGCGTCGGGCCCGAGGACGTTCTGGCCGTCTCGGTGTTCGGGGAGAAGGACCTGTCGGGCAAGGTGCGGGTGGAGAACGACGGGTCCATCAGCTTCCCGTACCTGAATCGCGTCAAGGTGGATGGCCTGACGGTCGTCGAGATCGCCGAAGCGCTGACGAGGGGCCTGGCAGACGGCTATCTGCGCAGCCCGCAGGTGTCGGTGGAGATCGATCAATACCACAGCCGGAACGTCTACGTGTTCGGCGAGGTCCGCGCCCCCAACAAGTACGCGCTCCCTGGCAACGCGACGCTCATCGACGTCCTCACGCTGGCCGGCTCGACCACGGGCAATGCCGGACAGTGGGTGTACATCAACCACGCGCGGCTCGGCGCCGCCATGGAGGGGCCGGTCATCAACGACGAGAACACGCAGGCCGACCTGAAGGTGAGCCTTGCCGACATTCAGAGCGGAAAGGGGCAGAATATCCTGCTGCAGGACGGCGACACCGTGTTCGTGCCCAAGGCACAGGTCGTCTACGTCATGGGGCAGGTGCGCACGCCCGGGGCGGTACCCTATACCGAGAACATGACGGTGTTCGAGGCGGTCGCGCTGGCGGGCGGCGTCACCGAGAAAGGATCGAACTCACGGATTTCCGTGCGGCGGCTCATCAAAGGGCAGATGAAGGAGTTCGGCGTGAAGCAAACCGATGCGCTGAATCCGGGCGACCAGGTGAACGTCAAGCCGCGGCGGCTGTGAAGATCGTCTTCCTCGACCCGAGCGGCGCGCTCGGGGGCGCGGAGACGGCTCTGCTGGATCTGCTCGCGGCGGTGAGGCGCGCGCGCCCCTCGTGGGCGCTCACCTTGATCACGGCCGCGGACGGCCCCTTGGTCGAGCGCGCATCGCGGCTCGGCATCGACGCCGGGGCGCTGGCATTTCCGCCGTCTCTGTCCAGGCTGGGAGAATGGGGCCGCCGGCGCGGATGGCATGCGCGCGCGCGGCTTGCCCTCGGGTTGTCGCTGTCGGCGTGGCCGGCTCTGCGCTACGCCGGGCGGCTCCGCCGCCGCCTCGACGCCATCGGGCCCCACATCGTTCACTCCAACGGCTTGAAGATGCACCTCCTCGCGGCTCGCGCCCGTCCGCGCGCGTCAGCGCTGGTCTGGCATCTCCACGACTATCCCGACGCGCGCCCGATCACGGCGCGTCTCCTGCGGGCGAACCTGGGCCGATGCACGGCCCTGATCGCCAATTCGAACAGCGTGGCGGACCGCGCCCGTCGCCTCTTCGGACCGGGAGCGCCCGTGCGCACGCTCTACAACTCGATCGACCTCGATCGATTTCAGCCCGACGGCCCTGCGCTGGATCTGGATGCGATTGCCGGGCTCCCCGTGCCGCGGGAGGCGGGCGGGGCGCGCCCCGTCAGAGTGGGGCTCGTCGCCACCTTCGCGCGCTGGAAGGGACACGCTGTCTTCCTGCGGGCGCTCGCCTCGATCAAGGACGCCGCGCCGGTGCGCGGATACGTCATCGGCGCACCGATCTACGAGACCGCCGAGAGCCAATTCTCGATGCACGAGCTCCAGGCGTCGGCCGCAGCGCTCGGTCTCCACGATACGGTCGGCTTCACCGGGCGGATCGACGACGTGCCCGCCGCCCTCCGTGCGCTCGACATCGTGGTTCATGCGAGCGAGGAGCCGGAGCCGTTCGGTCTGGTGATTGCCGAGGCCATGGCCTGCGGACGTCCGGTCATCGTGAGCCGAAGCGGAGGCGCGGAGGAGATCGCGCAGGCCGGCGCGCTGTTCCATGAGCCCGGCAACGCGCGAGAGCTCGCCGAGCGGATCCTGGAGCTCGCGGGCGACTGCCCGCGCCGCCTCTCGCTGGCCTCGGCGGGACGCCGGGCGGCCGTTCGCCTGTTCGGCCGCGAGCCGCTGCTGCAGGGACTGTTGCCGCTCTACGAGCGGATTGCACCGCCGGCGGGCGCCGCGTAGATCGCCATGCGGGTGCTCCACGTTCACAGCGGCAATCTGTATGGTGGCGTAGAGACATTCCTCGCCACGCTGGCGCGAGCGCGTCGTCATGCTGCGGACATGGAGATGTCGGTCGCGCTCTGCTTCGACGGCCGCATCGCCTGCGAGCTGCGCGACGCCGGCGTCCGCGTGGCCGATCTCGGGGAGGTGCGGCTGCGCCGGCCCGACGCCGTCTGGCGCGCGCGCCGCCGGCTGGCAGAGCTGCTCGACCGGGAGCCGGCTGACGCGGTCGTCTGTCATCAGGCCTGGCCGCTTGCGATCTTCGGCCCTGTCGCGCGCGCCGCCGGCGTGCCGCTGATGCAGTGGGTCCACATGGCCCAGAGCCGCCACTGGCTGGAACGGCTGGCTGCCCGCGTGCCCGTGGACGGCGTGATCTGCAACAGCCGATTCACGGCCTCGACGCTGATGCCGACCGGCGCGCGGGTGGAGTGGGTCTACTACCCGATCGAGGCCCCCGTCGAGGCCGATCCCGCGGAGCGCACCCGTGTGCGGCGGGAGCTCGGCGTCGCTTCCGGCGAAGCGGTGATCGTCCAGGTGAGCCGGATGGAATCGCTGAAGGGGCATGCGCTGCTGCTCCAGGCGCTCGGCTCACTTCGGGCGTACCCCGGCTGGACCTGCTGGATCGTCGGCGGCGCGCAGCGCCAGTCCGAGCTCGAGTACGTCGCTTCGCTCAGGGCCGCGGCCTCCGAGCTGCACATTCGGGACCGGGTGCAGTTTCTCGGGCACCGTCCGGACGCGGTCACCCTGCTGCGGGGAGCCGACATCCTGTGCCAGCCGAACCTGCAGCCCGAGGGCTTCGGCATCACCTTCGTCGAGGCGATGGATGCGGGGATTCCGGTGGTCACATCCGCCATTGGCGGCGCGCTCGAGGTGGTGGACGAGCAGTCGGGCGTGCTGCTGCCGGCGGGCGACGTCGGCCGGCTTGGAGAGGTGCTCGGCCGGCTGATATCTGACGAGGCGGAGCGCAGACGTCTCGGACAACACGGCCGGCGGAGAGCCCGCGAGCTGTGTGATCCCGCCACGCAGACCCGACGGATTGCCGTCGTCCTCGAGCAGCTTGCGCGCCAGGGGGCGGCGTGCTGATGCGGCTGGCGATGATCAGCTACGGTCTGCCGGTGCAGGGCGAGAAGCGGGGGGGCATCGAGCGCGCGGCGCACACGATCGCTCAGGGGCTGGCCGAACGGGGTCACGGCGTGACGGTGTTCTCGCACGACCCGAAGCCCGAGCGCGCGGCCTACGACGTGCGCCCGCTGCCATGGAAGAGGTTCGTCGCCAGCTGGCTCGGCCGTCGCGCGACCATGG
Organism: Vicinamibacterales bacterium; assembly: GCA_963738315.1. GTDB lineage: Bacteria > Acidobacteriota > Vicinamibacteria > Vicinamibacterales > JAMQPK01 > JAMQPK01. The sequence goes on from CAVTVT010000003.1 coordinate 621,266, forward strand.
GCTATCTCGGCAACCTGCTGTCGGTCCTCCCGAGCTATCGCGGATTCGACGCGATCATCGCGCACGGCGACAGTCTTCTGCTGCCCCTCACGGGCAAGCCGATCATGCGCATCATGCAGGGAAGCGCCTGGGGCGAGGCGCGGCACGCCACCTCGCTCGGGCGATTCGCGCTGCAGGCCGGCGTGTATCTGCAGGAGCTCCTGACGGCGGCGATCACGCCGGGAACGGTCGCCATCAGCGAGGCCACGCGCCGCGACAATCCGTTCATCAGGCGCGTGATCCACTACGGAGTCGACACGAGAATCTTCCATCCGGAGCCCTGCGGCAGATCGGCGGAGCCCTCACTTCTTTTCGTCGGCACCGCTGGCGGACGGAAACGGGGGGCCTTCCTGCTCGATCTCTTCCGCCGCGTCATCCGTGAGGCGCACCCCTCGGCGCGGCTGATGTTCGTCGGACCAGAGGGCGAACCGATGGCGGGCGTCAGTTATCACTGCGGGATCGCAGACGACGAGCTGGGTGCGCTCTACCGCCGGGCATGGCTGTACGTCTCTCCCAGCACCTACGAAGGATTCGGGCTGCCCTATCTCGAAGCGATGGCGAGCGGCACCGCCGTGGTGGCGTCGCCGAACGCGGGCAGCATCGAGGTGCTGGACAACGGCGCCTACGGCCGGCTTGCCGGTGACGACGGGTTTGGCGCGGCGATTCTGGAGCTGCTCCGGGATGCGGACGCACGCGCCGCAATGGCCGACGCGGGCCTGCGCCGCGCCCGCGAGCTGTCGCTCAGCCGGATGCTCGACGCCTACGAAGCACTGTTGCTGGAGCTCAGTCACGCACATGCGCGATCAGTCGCCTCCACCTAGCCAGATCGTCTTTCCCGTCGCGATCCAGCTTCCGGAGCCGAGCGAGCCGGAGCTTCCGGCGGTGGTCCGATCGGACGGCTGGGGATGGGTCGAGCTCTTCGTGCTGAGCCAGGTGTTCTGGGGCGTGCTGCTGTTCGTGCCTGGATCGCAGGCCTATCGCACCTACATCCGGGCGTTTCCGTACGTCACGAGCCTGTCGGCGCTCATGGTGTGCGCACGCTCGAGCGGGATGGACGCGATCGTTCCCGGCGCGCGCTGGATCATCGCGGTGATGTTCCTGCTGGTGGCCAATCTGGTCCACGACTCCACCTGGCTCGTGTCGGGCATGGCCCAGATCGTCTTTCAGCTGGCGATCGCGGCGCCCGTGTTCTGGGGCGCCAAGACCTGGGTGACAGTCGAGCGCATGGAGCGGCTGCTCTGGCTCATCTGCGCCGCGAACTTCGCCAGCGCGGCGGTCGGGCTCCTGCAGGTCTACTATCCGGCGACCTTCATGCCGCCCGACTTCAACAGCATGGCCCTGAAGTTCTCGCCGGAATTCGTGGCGAGCCTGACCTACACCGGCGCGGGCGACCGCACGATCATCCGGCCGCCGGGTCTCACCGATTTGCCCGGCGGCGCCGCGATTTCGGGGACGATCGTCGCGCTGCTCGGCTTTGCCTTCGCGGTGCGTCCGGCGGTCCACAACCTGAAGAAGGCCGTCTATTTCGGCGCGGCGTTCATCGGGATCACCGTGCTGTATCTCACGCAGGTGCGCTCGCTCGTGCTGATGATCGTCGGCTGCATCGGCGTCATGGCATTCATTCGGCTGCGGCAGGGACGCGTGGTGCAGAGCGGCTGGATCGCGGGCGGCGCGGCCATCCTGATTCTCGGCTCGTTCATCTGGGCGGTGTCGGTGGGCGGGGAGGCCGTGCACGAGCGCTTCCTCGGCATCATGGACCAGGGCGTGGTCACCACCTACCAGGAGAATCGCGGCCTCTTTCTCGACTACACCCTCAGGCAGCTTCCCTTCGAGTATCCGCTGGGCGCCGGGCTGGGACGCTGGGGCATGATGTCGCTGTACTTCGGCGACACCTCGAACTGGCAGCATCCCGCCCTCTACGCGGAGATTCAGCCGACCGGCTGGATCTACGACGGCGGCGTGCTCCTGCTCCTGTTGTACCCGGCGGCGCTCGGCGCGGCGGTACGGTACGCGTACAAGCGGGCCGTGGAGCGGGGAAGCCAGTTGAACGACCTGGCCATGATGGTGCTGATCCTCCAGGTGCTGATCGCGGGGCTCTGCCTCACCGGCCCCGCGTTCAACACGCAGCTCGGCATCATGTTCTGGCTGCCCACCGCCATGCTGGTCGGCTGCGAGCGCACCCTCGCCGTGCAGGCGTGGCACGAAGAGGAGCAGGCACGGGACGGCGACCCGGAAGGAACCGGGGAAGACGCGCAGGCGCACGAGCTTGCGCCCGTGGGCTGATGCGGGTGCTGCACCTCGCCCCGGCGATCTTCGGACCGCGGGGCGTCACCGGCGGAGCGGAACGCTACGTGCTGGAGCTCGCGCGGCACATGGCCGAGGTCGTGCCCACGCGGCTGGTCACCTTCGGATCGGCGTCGGAACAGCGCCGCGTCGGCAGCCTCGACGTCCGCGTGCTCGGGCGCCCGTGGCACGTCCGGGGCCAGGCCAGCAACCCTGTGGCACCCGCAGTCCTGCCGGAGATCTTCCGGGCCGACGTCGTGCACTGTCATCAGACCCACATCCTGCTCAGCAGCCTGTCCGCGGCCGCGTGCCGCGCAAGCGGAAGACGCGTGTTCACGACCGAGCTGGGCGGAGGAGGCTGGGATGTTTCGGCCTACGTCTCGACCGACCGGTGGTTCCACGGGCACCTGCACATCAGCGAGTACAGCCGCGCGATCTACGGACATGCCGGCAAGGCATGGGCGAAGGTGATTCTCGGCGGCGTCGATGCCACCCGTTTCACGCCCGGCGCTGCCCCGGACGGCAGGGGCGCGGCGCTCTTCGTCGGCCGGCTGCTGCCGCACAAGGGCGTGCGGGAGCTCATCGCCGCCCTGCCGGCCGTGCTGCCGCTCGAGATCATCGGGCCGGCTCCGGAGCCCGGGTATCTGGACATGCTGCACGAGGCGGCCGCCGGCAAGCAGGTGACCTTCCGCCACGAGGTCGGCGACGAGGAACTGGTGGAGGCATACCGCAGGGCACGATGCGTCGTGCTTCCGAGCCTGTATCGCACGGCCGCGGGCGCAGAGACGATGGTGCCGGAGCTCCTCGGACAGACCCTTCTCGAAGCCATGGCGTGCGGCGCGCCGGTGATCTGCACCCGCGTGGCGAGCTTGCCGGAAATCGTGGACGAGGGATGCGACGGGTTCATCGTGGCGCCCGGCGATGGCGAGGCGCTGCGCGCCCGTCTGTGCTGGTTCGCCACGCATCGCGCCGAGGCACGCGCCATGGGAGAACGGGGGCGGTCCAAAGTGGTCGCGCAATTCCAATGGGCGCGCGTCGTCCAGCGATGCCTCGACGCGTACGCTTCGTGAGCACACCATGATGCACATCATTACGCCGGAGTATCTGCCGCAGGTGGGCGGCGTCGCCGCCTACACCCGCGGCGTGGCCCGCGCACTGGCCGCCGCGGGAGAGGAGGTGCACGTGTGGGGACCGGGGACGGCCCGACACGTGCCCGGCGACGGGTTCACACTCCATCCCAATCTCGGAGCGTTCGGCGCATCGGACCTCCGGCGTGCGGCGGGGCTCCTGGACGGTTTCCCGGCGCCCCGACGGCTCCTCGTGCAGTGGGTGCCGCACGGCTACGGCTACCGAGCCCTCAACGTGAAGTTCTGTCTCTGGCTGTGGGATCGCGCGCGCCGCGGCGACCGCGTCGAGTTGATGGTGCACGAGGCCTTCCTCGCGATGTGGGAAGGCAGCTGGCGGCAGACGGCGGCGGCGCTGGTCCACAGACTGATGACGATGGTGCTCCTGCAGTCCGCCGTTCGCGTCTGGACCGCGATTCCCGCATGGGAGATGAAGTGGAAGCCGTATTCGCTCGGCAAATCCGTGCGGTTCGAGTGGCTGCCGGTGCCGTGCAACCTCGAGCAGCCGGCCCCGGAGCGCATCGGGGCCGCCCGTGCGGCCGCCGGCGCGCACGGTTCGGCGCTGGTCGGGCATTTCGGCACCTACGGACCGCTGATCGAGCCGCTCCTCGAACCGGTGCTGCTCGAGCTGCTCGCCCACACCCGCGAGATCCACGTCCTGCTGGTGGGCGCGGGGAGCGACGCCTTTCGCGCCCGGCTCGTTGCGGCGCATCCTGATCTGGCCCGCGCGGTCTCGGCCACTGGCGCCCTCCCCGACGATGAGCTGCCGGCGCACATCGCCGCCTGCGATCTGCTGGTGCAGCCGTACCCGGACGGGATCAGTTCACGACGCACCACGGCGATGGCCGCCCTCAGTCTCGGCGTGCCGATGGTGACGACCCGCGGGCATCTCACCGAGGGGATGTGGCACGATTCGCACAGCGTGCGGCTCACGGCCGTCGGCGATGCGCGGAGCATGGCCGCCGAGGCGAGGGATCTGCTGGCGCATCCCGAAGCGCGCCGGCGGCTCGCCCGGGCCGGCCGGGAGCTCTACGGGCGCGTCTTCGACGTTCGCCACACCGTTGCCGCCCTGACCCGGCAGCGGCAGGAGGCCGCCGCATGAGTGCGAGCCGGTTTCGCGTGGCGATCGCGAACTGGACGTCGAGACACGTCGGAGGCGTCGAGGAGTACGTCTCCACTCTGCTCCCCGCGCTCGTCGACGCCGGCATCGAGCCGGCGCTCTGGCACGAAGTCGACGAACCGCGCGACAGGCCCTGCGTGGCGCCGGAAGGCATCCCGCGGGTCCTGTGCGGCCGAAATGGGCCGCGCGGCGGCGCTCGCCGCGCTGGCGTCATGGCAGCCGGACGTCATCTACGCACAGCGGCTCGACGACCTCGAGGGCGAAGCCGCGCTGCTGGATCTCGCGCCGGCCGTCTTCTTCCTGCACACGTATACGGGCACTTGCATCAGCGGCGCGAAGGCGTTCTCGCGTCCCGGCGCGCGGGCGTGCAGCCGGACGTTCGGCTGGCCCTGCCTCGCGCACTATCTGCCGAGGCGCTGCGGCGGCCGGAGCCCCGTCACGATGCTCCGGCTCTTCAGACAGCAGCAGAAACGGCTCGCGCTGCTCGGGCGTTACAGAGCGGTGCTCACGCACAGCGATCACATGCGCGAGGAGGCCGTGCGGCACGGAGTGCAGGCCGCCGTCGTGCCGTTTCCCGTCATGGAGCGAACGTTGCCTGTGGGCGCGCGCACCGACGCGGAATGGCGGATCCTCTTCGTCGGACGGATGGAGCCGCTCAAGGGCGGCGCCGTGCTGCTCGACGCGCTCCGGCTGGTGAGCGGGCCCGAGCGGCGGCCGATTCGCGCGATCTTCGTCGGTGAGGGCGGCGAACGGCCGCGCTGGGAAGCGCAGGCGCGCGGTCTCGCAGACGGCTGCAGCTCTCTGCACGTCGAGTTCACGGGTTGGCTGCCGCGGCTGCGCATCGAGGAACTGTTGAGCTCGGTCGATCTCCTCGCCATGCCGAGCCTGTGGCCCGAGCCCTTCGGCATGGTCGGCCCGATGGCGGCGCAGTTCGGCGTGCCCGCGGCCGCTTTCGCAAGCGGCGGCATTCCGCAGTGGCTGGAGGACGGCGTCGGCGGACATCTGGCGCCGGCCGATCCGCCGACGGCGGAGGGGCTGGCGGCGGCGGTCGTGCAGTGCCTTGCCGATCCGGCTCACCACGCCGCGCTGCGGTGTGGCGCCATGCGGGCCGCCGCGCGGTTCACCATGCGGCGTCATCTGCCCGCCCTTCTCGACGCGCTGCGGCGTGCCTCCGCGCCCGGCGTTCCTGCGGCCGTATGAGCGGGGGCTGCCGGCTGAAGCTGCTGTATTTCTGCGAGGGCTTCACCGACATCCGTTTCCTCGTCGGGCTGAGCGAGATCGCCGACCTCACGCTCGCGACGCCGGCGCGCGCGTTCCACGCGAGCGGGCTCGCGCGGCGGCTCGAAGAGAGCGGGGCGGAGATCGGCGTGCACGAGCTCGAGGGCGGGCGTCTGGCCTTCCAGGCGCGCGCCTTCGGGTACCTGGTCCGCGAGATGCGCCGGTACGACGTTGTGATCGCGCAGGAGATGGTGCGCGGCGCGCTCAGCGCCACGCTTGCCGGCCGGCTCACGGGAGTGCCGGTGGCGACCTATATGGGAATCTCGCCCGTCGAGTATTTCCGGTGCCGGCGCGAGCGCGGGACGATCGGGCCGGTGACGGCCGCGGCCGGCGAGATGTTCATCCGCGCCGCGATGACCGTCAACGGCACGCTGGCGTCCGCGGCAATCGCGATGGGACCGTATCTGACGGCCCTCGCGTCGCGGTACTCGCGGCGCAGCGTGATGGGCGGGTACTATGGCGTCGACGAGCGGCTCTTCCGGCCCGTGTGCGACGATTGCCGCCGTGCTCTCAGACGCCGCCATGCGATGCCGGAGGATGCGTTCATCGTGTTCTTTCCCAGCCGGATCAGTCATGAGAAAGACCCCGAAACGCTGCTTCGCGCGGTCGCCCGCGTTCGCGCCGGCGGGCTCGACGCGGTGGTCGTGAACCTGGGAGGCGGCTTCCGCGAGTTCGTTCACCTCGCCGACGAACTGGGGCTCGGCGACGCCGCGGCCTGGGTGATCGGGCGGCCGGCCGTCCATCCGATGGGCGATCTCTGCGAGTACTTCCAGCTCGCCGACCTGGTGGTGCAGTCATCGCGCGCGGAGGGCTTCGGTCTGTCGCCGCTCGAGGCGCTGGCCTGCGGGACGCCGGTGGTCGCGACGCGGGTCGGCGGGATGGCCGCGCATCTGGACGGCTACGCCCAGCTGACGCCGCCGCACGACGTCGAATCGATGGCCCGGGCGATTGCGTGGGTGGCGGAGCACCGGCACGAGGCCCGGGAGCAGGCCGGCCGGGGCCGGGAGTACGTGCACGAGCGCTGGGAGCGGTCGCGGGTCTTCGCCGACTTGAAGGATGTGCTCGAAAGTGTCGCGCGCGCCCATTAGACTCGCCGTCGTCTGCGATTTCCAGGAAGAGGGCTGGCACAGCATGGATCTGATCGCCGACATGCTGTTGGAGCGGTTGCCGGCGGCCGCCGCCGGCATCGTGACCGCCACGCGTCTGCGGCCGCCGATGCCGCGCCGGTGGAGCCGCGTGCCGCTCGTGGGGCAGGGCCGGCGCGCACAGCTCGCCGACCGTCTGACCGGACGCTTTCACGACTATCCCCGCTGGCTGGCGCGGCAGGCCCCCGACTTCGACGTCTTCCACATCGTCGATCAGAGTTACGCGCATCTCGTTCGTGTGCTGCCGCCTCAGCGGACCATCGTGACGTGCAACGACGTGGATGCAGTGAGAGCCGCGCTGCCCGGCGCCCAGCGCGTGCTGAATCCCATGCGGCTGATTGCCAGGCCGATTCTCGACGGCCTGTCGAGCGCGGCCCGCGTCGCCTGCATCAGCCGGGCGACCCGGAACGACGTGCTGACGAGCGGACGCATCGAGGCCGATCGGGTGGAGGTCGTCTATCTCGGCGTCCATCCAAGCTGCGTGGCGTCGCCGGATCCGATCTGGGATGCCCGCGTGCGGGAACGCATCGGGCCGCCGGGCCTCGAGCTGCTGCACGTCGGCAGCAGCATTCCCCGCAAGCGGATCGACACGCTTCTCGAGGTGTTCGCCGGCATTCGGCGCCTCCGGCCGGACGCGAGACTGATCCGCGTCGGCGATCCATTCACAGACGCGCAGCGGCAGATGGCCGACGCGCTGGGGGTGGCCGGCGCCGTCCTCCAGCTGCCCTTTCTCGAACGGCCGGAGCTCGCGGGCATCTATCGGCGTGCGGCGCTCCTGCTGATGCCGTCCGAACGCGAGGGGTTCGGGCTTCCGCTGGCCGAAGCCATGGCGTGCGGCACGCCCGCCGTGGCCAGCGCCATCCCGGCACTCCAGGAAGTCGGGGGCGAGGCGGCGGCATTCTGTCGGGTAGGAAGCCCGGGCGAGTGGGTGGAGGTTGTGCACCGTCTGCTGACCGAACGGGAGCAGGATGCCGTGCAGTGGCGCAGCCGCCGGGAGCGCTGCGCGCGCGAGGCACGGAGGTTCGACTGGAACGACTTCGCCGTCAGCATGACGAAGCTCTACCGCGAGGTAGCTTCGGCGCCCGGTGCGCGGCTGGCGGCTGCTCTGTGATGAAGATTCTGCATCTCGGGAAGTTCTATCCGCCGGTACGGGGCGGGATGGAGACCATGCTGGAGCTGATCTGCCGGCGTACGGCGGGCGAGGTCGAGAACACGGCGCTCGTCGCGAACCGCCGGTGGACTCACAGCGTGGAACGGCACGACGGCGTGCGGGTGGAGAGGGTGCCGGCGCTCGCGAAGATTGGCGCGGTCGCCGTGTGCCCGACGCTGCCGGCCGCGCTCCGTGCCGCATCGGCGGATCTAATCGTCCTCCACGAACCGAATCCCATGGCGCTGCTCGCGTACTATCTCGTGCGACCGGCGGCGCCGTTGGTCGTCTGGTTTCACAGCGAGGTGATCAGGCCCGGCTGGAAGTACCTGCTGTTCTATCGCCCCCTGTTGAAGTACGCGTGCGAGCGTGCCGCGCGAATCGTCGTGTCATCGCCCGCGCTGGCCTCGTCGGCGCCGCAGCTTCACGCGTGGCAGAACAAATGCGTCGTGATCCCCTATGGCATCGAGCCGCCTCCGCTCGCCGAGACCGAATCGGTGAAGCTCAGGGCGGAGGAGATCAAGCGCGAGCATCCGGAGCCGCTGGTGCTCTTCGTGGGCCGGCTGGTGCCCTACAAGGGCGTGGATGCCCTGATCGACTCGCTGGGGTCCTTCGCTGCCACCGTGCTCGTCGCCGGAAACGGACCGGAGCGCGAGGCGCTCGAGCGGCGCGTCCAGGCGGCGGGCGAAGCGCGCCGGGTGCGGTTTCTCGGCGCGCTCGCGCCCGGGGAGCTCGCGGCCTGGATGCGCGCCTGCGATCTGCTCGTGCTTCCCTCGGTCACACGGCAGGAGGCCTTCGGCCTCGTCCTGGTGGAGGCGATGGCCTGCGGAAAGCCAATCGTCAGCACCGAGCTGGGCACCGGAACGAGCTGGGCGAACCAGGCCGGTGAGACGGGTCTCGTCGTCCCGCCGCGCGACCCGCCGGCGCTGGGCGATGCCATCGGGCGCATCTTGCGGGATCCCGATCTGGCCCGCCGGATGGGGGAGGCCGGCCGCGCCCGGGCGGCCGCCGTGTTCAGCGCGGACCGCATGGCGCGCGCGGTGCTGACCCTGTATCGCGACGTCGTGCGGCGCTCGGGCGAGGGCCGCGCCGCGTGAGATGGTGATGCGCCTGGCCAAACGCTGGCTCGACCTCGCCCTCTCGGGGACCGGGCTGGTCCTGTCGTCGCCGCTCTGGCTGTTGATTGCGCTGTTCATCACGATCGAGGACGGCGGGCCGCTGTTCTTCTCGCAGGAGCGCGTGGGCCGCGGCGGCCGGCCGTTCAGGGCGTTCAAGTTCCGATCGATGGTGCCCGACGCCGAGCGGCACACCGGTCCGGTGCAGTCGGGCGCGCGCGACGCCCGCGTGACCAGGGTCGGCAGGCTCCTGCGCGCCACCGCTCTTGATGAACTGCCGCAGCTCTGGAACATCTTCCGGGGCGACATGAGCTTCGTCGGTCCGCGCGCCCTCCGGCCCGGCGAGATCGAGGTCAATGGCAGCGGAGACGTGGAGCGGCTCGAGGACGTGCCGGGATTCGTGGCTCGGTGTGCCGTGCGGCCCGGACTCACAGGCGTCGCGCAGATCTACGCCGATCGCGACGTCCTGCGGCGCCAGAAGTTCCGGTACGATCGACTCTACATCCGCCGGCAGTCGCTCTGGCTCGATCTCCGCCTGATCGCGCTGTCGTTCTGGATCACCTTCCGCGGTGCATGGGAAACACGGGGCAGAAAATTCTGAAACGCGAGTAGAATGCCCGCGATGCACGACGTCGTCGTCGTCGGCGGCGGCCCTGCGGGGCTCTATGCCGGCGCGCGCCTCGCTGCGGCGGGCTTTCAGACCGCGCTCCTCGAAGAACACTCCGCCGTCGGCGAGCCGGTGCATTGCACCGGCGTGCTCGCCGCAGACGCCTTCGCCGAGTTCGACCTGCCGCGCCGCGCGTGGCTCCACGAGCTGACCACCGCCCGGTTCTGGTCACCCGCCGGGCACCAGATAGCCTATTCCTCACCTGTACCCGAAGCCGTCGTGATCGACCGGCGGGTCTTCGATCAGGATCTGCTCGAGATCGCCCGGGCCTCGCGCGTGGCCGTCACGACCGGGGCTCGTGTCCTTGGCGTGACGATCGACGCCCAGGGTGTGAACGTGCGCGCGACGACCGGCGATCTGCGCGCGCGCGCGTGCGTGCTGGCTTGCGGCGCCAGCTACGCGTTGCACAAGCAGGTGAGCCTGGCGATGCCGCGCATGTTTCTGCACACGGCGCAGCTCGAGCTGCCAGCCAGACAGGCCGGAGACGTCGAGTTGCACTTCGGCAGCGAAGTGGCGCCGAAGGGATTCGGCTGGGTCGTGCCGGTCCGGCGCGGGGAGAGACTCTCCGCGCGCGTGGGAGTGATGTGCGAGGGCGACGCCCGCCGCCATTTCGACCGGTTGATCGCCCGCGTCGCCGGCCGCTGGCAGATCGATCTGCGCACGTCCGGCGCGCCCCGTCAGAAAATGTTGCCGCTCGGGCCCATTCCCCGCACCTTCAGCCGCCGCCTGGTGGCCATCGGCGACGCCGCCGGCCTGGTGAAGCCGACCACCGGCGGCGGCATCTATTACAGCCTGCTCAGCGCGGCGCTGGCGACCGACGTCCTCTCGGCGGCCCTCCGCGAAGACCGCCTGGAAGCCGAGCGGCTTGCGCCCTACGAGCGGCTCTGGCGCGCGCGCATCTCCGACGAGCTCGAGGCGCAGCTCTCGTTGCGGCGTCTGGCGCATCGCATGACCGACGAGGAGATCGAGGCGCTCTTCGAGCTGGCGCGCACCGACGGCGTGATGCCGATCGTCCGGCGCACGGCCTCGTTCAACCGCCACCGCCACCTGATCCTCTCGCTGCTCGGGCACCCGCCCGTGCGGCGGCTGCTCTTCCGCCGCCTCGCCTGCTGAGCCGTCCGGCGGTTTCGTCCCCTGGCTGGGTCAGCCGAGGGGCGGAACCGGACGGGTCTTGCGGGGGTTCATCGGCAATCCCCGTTCGTCGGGCTCCCGCCAGTTGAACCAGTCCGCAAGCCGCAACGCGACTCCGCGCTTCTGAGGAAGGATGTCCTGGAGGCGCAGGAGCAGATCCAGCGTGGCCTCGAGCCGGTGCACGACCCCGATCCCGCGGTCGATCGCCTGCTGCTCCAGCCCGGCGTCCTTCTGCTGCTGCAGGATCAGCACGGCTTTCGCCTGAGACGCGCTGATCACCTCCAGGCAGTTCAGCAGCTGGTCGTCCACGACGACGTCGAGCCGCAGCGCATTGGCCACCTCGCCCCTCGAGCCCGGCACCGTCACGACCGCCGGCAGGTAGAACCCGTGCGCCTCGAGCCATGACTGGCTCTGGAACTGCACCGAGTCGCCGGCGGTCGCCACCCGCGTCGTCAAGAACGACACTTCCCACCGGAAACGCCGGGCGAGCTGATACAGACGCGCGATCTGCGCCGGCTCGTAGGGCGCGATGCGCAGCCACCAGTTGGGCGTCGCCGTAATCACCTTCCACACGCGCTCGGCGTCCTCGGCCGACACGGCGTCGAGCTCGGGCATGGGCGAGCCGTATCTGGTAATCGCGGCGCCGCCGAGGATGCTGGAGGCCTCGCGCAAGAACGCGCTTCGAAAATCCGCGACCACGCCGTCGAGATCGAACCCGAGGCGGAGCATCAGCGGGCCTCCTCGCACGATCCGGCGTCGTGCACGGCGATGGCGGCCAGCATGGCGCACAGCGCCGCGTTTGCCGGCATCCGCAGGCCGGTTTCCCAGACGCTCTGCATCAGGACGGCTGCAAGCCCGGCCAGGGCTCCCCCGCGGATGAACAGAATCGGACCGCGGGCGCCGAGCAGACGCCGGCGGGCGAGCAGGACGAACGTCAGCAGCGCTGCTGCCGCCGGCAGCGCCAGCAGCGCGCCGCCCTCGGAGGCGAGCTGCACGTAGTGGTTGTGGGCCTGTCCCAGCGCGTATCCACGGGCCGTCGTCTGGTAGGGAGCGATCGCCAGCCCGAACGTGCCGGCCCCGGTGCCGCTGAGCGGGAAATCGGACATCATGCGCGCGGAGTCCCGCCAGATCCCCGTGCGCCCTCCGTCCGACTGCGTTTCAGCCAGCGTCTCGTCCATGCGCGCCGACAGGGCGCCGACGTTCCCGAACGACAGTGCGACGAGCGCGAGCATGATGCCCTGGAAGAGCAGCCACCGCCGCGCCGCCGGCGCGCGCGATGCTCCGGCGAGCGCCGCGCATCCCAGGGCGCCGACGCCGAGCCCGATCAGGCCGGAACGCGACGTGGAGATGAGCAGCGCGAGCGACATCAGGCAGATGGACGCCGCGAGCCAGACGCGGATGGAACCGAACTGCTCGATCATGGCGACGAAGCGGTCGCCCCACCGGCGGTACCTCGCGCGGCGGCGGCACGCGCGCGAGCAGGTATCCGAAAACGAGCGGAATGGCCATCAGGAGCCAGGTCGCGAAGTGATTCCGGTTCACGAACGGTCCGTACGGGCGGGCGCCCGGATCCTGCGGCGACCAGATGCCGTACAGCAAGAGGGAGCTGCGCCGGCCGCAGGACGATGGCGGCCATGGACGCGAGCAGCCCGATGACGGCCGTGCCGCGGACGATGCGTCCCGCGCCGCCGAGCTCGCAGGCGCGGCGGCAGGCCCAGAAGAGCAGCACGGCAGACGCGTAGATCGCGAGCGCCTCGATGGTGGCTTTCGGATCGACGCTGACCGGCAGCGCGCCGGCGGGCACCGGCGCCAGCCAGAGCGCCTCCCTGAGCCCCGCCGCATGCGGGTCGAGGCGCGACCAGATCCCCGCCGGCAGCGGCACGAGCTGCGCGGCGATCGCAACTGCGATCGCCAGCAGCGACAGATCGAGCGTGCGGACGGCAGCCGGGTACGCGATGCGCGGGCGCACCTGTACGGCAATGGCGACCGCCGCGCATGCGCCGGGCATCCAGACCCAGCCGTATACGCCCCCGCCGGGGAAGGTGAGCCACGCCAGCAGGGCGACCAGCGCGCCGGCCGCAGCCGGGCGCGATCGCCTATGCCGCGTTGGATCGGACGTAGTAGTTCTTGTACTTGTAGCCGTAGTAGCGGGAGTAATAGTACCTTGTTGCGTACGATATCAACGCGATTGAGCACGGCGCCGAGCAGGTGCGGCCGGCTGGTGAGAAGCGTTTCGACCGCCCGCTCGGCGAGCCTGCGCTGGGTCATCTCGGATCCGACGATGAACACCATCCCCGACACCCACGGCGCGATGATCACCGCGTCGGTCACCGCGAGCACCGGCGGCGTGTCGATGAGCACCCAGTCGAAGGGTCCGTTCTGCACGTTGGCGATCAGCGCCTTCATGCGATCCGAGGAGAGCAGCTCCGAGGGATTCGGCGGCAGCACACCCGCCGTCATGACCCACAAATTCTGGACGGCGGTCTGTCGGATCGCCTGCTTTGCCTGGGCCTGACCCGCGAGCAGGTGCGACAGCCCGATCGTGTCGTCCATGCCGAGCGTCCGCGCCACGCTCGGGCGGCGGAGGTCGGCGTCGATCAGCAGCACGCGGGACCCGCCATAGGCGAGCGCGATCGCCATGTTGCACGCGGTCGTCGTCTTGCCTTCGAGCGGCTGAGCGCTCGTGATGCCGATCACCCGCGGCCCCTCGACGCCGCTGCTGAAGACGAGCGACGTGCGGAGCGCGCGGAACGCCTCTCCGAACTCGTGCGGGACGTCCTTGGAGAGCAGCGGATGGTCGTTGCCCTTCACCGCCGGCACCAGCCCCAGGAAGGGCAGCTTCAGGCGGCGCGTGATGTCCTCGGGTGTCTTCACCGTGTCGTCGAGGTAGTCGATGGCCACGACGAGGCCCACGGCGAGCAGGATGCCGGCCAGCGAGCCGAGCAGGAGGTTGCGAAGCACATCGGGCGTGAACGGCGCGCCGGGCACGACGGCACGGTCCATGAGGCGCACGTTGTTGTCCGCGCCGTTGCTGACGACTTCCAGCTCCTTGTGGCGCTGCAGCAGCAGCTCGTATACCTGCCGGTTGCTCTGCGCCTCGCGCTCGAGCACCGTGTAGCTGACGCCCTTCCGGTTCAGCTCCATCGCGGCGCCTTTCTGCGAATCGAGCTCGGCGGCGAGGCGGCGCTCCTGGCCCTGCGACGTCAGGAAGTCGTTCTTGATCGCGCCCAGCGCCGCGTTGAGCGCGCTCTGGTACTGATGCCTGGTGTCCTCGATGGCGTTCGCGTTGGAGATGACCTGCGGGTTCTTCTCGCCGTAGCGCTCGTTCAGCGTGGTCTTCTCGCGCAGCAGCTCGTTCAGGCGCTGGCGGAGACCCGACACCGTCGTGTTCTGCATGATCGCCGGAATCGACTCGAGCTGTGGCGTGGAGGGCGTGAGCCCCTCGATCTGGCGGTAGAGCGTCTCCTTCTGGATCCGGTCCGTCTTCGCGCGGGTGTAACTGATCGTTCAGCTGGTTCAGGCTCGCCACGACGGTGTTCTGGCGGTCCTCGAGAGACAGCGCGTTGTTGTGCTCGCGGTAGTCCGCCATCGCGCGCTCGCTCTCCTCCACCTTCTGCTGCTGCTTCGCGATCTCCTCCGAGAGGAACTGCAGGCTCTTGCGCGTGGCCTCGGTGCGCATCTCGGAGTTCTGCTTGACGTATTCCTCCACGAGCGCGTCGGACGCGCGCGCGGCGAGCGCCGCGGCCGACGACCGTACGGACACGTTCACCAGCCGGCTGCCGCGCACCGGCTCGAGCGTGAGGCTCGCGAGAAATGCGTTGACGAGCCCGTCGCGCGACGTCTTCCCCGCGGCGGCGGGAACCGGCGCGCCGCCCATCAGCGGACGCAGCCTGCCGAGCGTCTGCGCCTTGAATTCGTGCAGCGCGGCGCCGATGCCCGTCCTCGCCGGGCCTTGCCCGTTGAATTCGGGGACAACGTCGAGGTGCAGGCGATCGACCACTCGGCCGGCCAGCTCACGCCCCTGCAGGATACGAAGCTGAGTCTGGAAGTACGGCTCGGGATCCTGAAGGTAGTCGTTGGCGTTGGCCGTCGTGAACCCCGAGACGTTCGTGCCGCGCTCGTCCTCGATGAGCACGCTCGTGGTCGCGCGATACATCGGAACCGTCGTGTAGGTGCGAAGCACCACGCCGAGCAGCACCAGCAGGAAGACCGACACCGCGACGTAGCGATGTTTGTAGATCGCGTTCAGCCGATCCAGGAGATGGACATCCGAATCGGTGGGGAACAGATGTCTGGGAGCGCCGGCTGACGGGCGCGCGGGCGCGGGCGGCTTCTGTTTGTCCATCTTCCGTTAGGGAATATCGGCCGTACTGCGCCCCGGGAACAGGCCAGTCAGGGGACTCGGTGGGACGCGATGGGCCGGGTCTCCGCCCTCAAGACGGGAGATCTGCGTCAGCGCTCCGGGCTGAGGGGCGGAGGCCCCGGAAGCGTCGACTGCAGCGTGGTGAGCCCGACGCCGGCCACAGCAGAGATCACCGAGCCCACCGTGTCCGCGAACATCCGCGACATCTCGGGCAGCGCCGCGGCGAGGGCGATCTGCTCGCCGGCCACGTCGCCCGACTGGGTCACGATGACCCGTCCCGTGGCCACGACCTGCCGTGCGGGGTTCACGACCTCGACGGCGTACGGGATTCCCGGCTGCACGGCAAATGTGAACTCCCCCTTCTGATCGGCGGCCGTCGTGAAGTCGACCTTTCGCGTTTGCATGTTGCGCAGGCGCACGGTGACGTTGGGGATCGGGTGCGACTCGGCGTCGACGACAGTGCCGCGAATCACGCTCTGGGCATCCGGACTCGCGCCGCGCGGACCGGCCGTCTGCGCGCTGCTCGGCACAGGGACGGGCGGCGCCGGCGCAACCGTTTGCGCGGCGGCGATGCCTGCCGTGGCGATTGTGAGGAGCGCCGAAAGACAGAGCCTGTGTCCCATTTCGCACCACCGTCCTGCAAAATCGTAATCACACCGCATGATAATCTTCCGCAGCACGAATGAATCGACGGATCCGGGTCTTCGCGCCTGCCACGGTTGCCAATCTCGGGCCAGGGTTCGACGTCCTCGGCCTCGCACTCTCGCATCCCGGCGATCTGCTCGAAGCGGAGCTTTCAGAGCTTCCCGGCGTCGAAATCGTCGACGTGACGGGCGACCAGGGGCAGCTCAGCCGCGACGCGGCGGAGAACGTGGCCGGACGCGCCGCGGGCGACGTGCTGCAGCGGGCTCAACGGGCGGGGTTGGCCCCCAAGCCTGGCATTCGACTCTGGCTGCACAAGCAGATGCCGCTGGCGAGCGGGCTCGGCAGCTCCGGCGCGAGCAGCGCGGCCGGCGCGTTCGCGGCCAACGCGCTCCTGGGCGGTCCACTCGCGTCTGGCGACGTGCTCCTGAGCGCCATGGAGGGGGAGCGGGTCGCGTCGGGCGCCCCGCATGCCGACAACGTCGCGCCCAGTCTGTTGGGCGGCATCGTGCTGATCCGCAGCTACGATCCCCTCGATGTCATCGATCTTCCCGTTCCGGCGGCGCTGCGGGTGGTCGTGGTGCACCCGCACTGCCGGGTCTCCACGGCCGAGGCGCGGGGCCTCGTCAACGGGCGCGAGTACGCGCTCGGCGACATCGTGAGGAATCTTGGAAACGTCGCCGCGCTCGTGGCCGCGCTCGGCCGCGGCGACCTGGCGCTCCTCGGACGCTGCATCGACAATCGGCTCGTCGAGCCGGTGCGCGCCGCGCTGATTCCGGGCTTTCAGACCGTGAAGGAATCCGCCCTCGCGGCCGGCGCGCTCGGCTGCTCGATTGCCGGCTCGGGTCCGTCGGTGTTCGCCTTCGCCGGAGACGACGCCGTTGCGGATCGCGTCGGCCGGGCGATGCGCGAGTCGTTCCGGGCGGCCGCAGGGCTCGGCAGCGACCTCTTCGCCGGTCCGGTGAGCCGCCAAGGCGCGCGCGTTCTCTGAGCGGGAGGCGTGAGGCCGATGACCGAAGTTTCTCTCCGCAGTGCGATCACCATCTCACCCGATGTCGTGTTCAGGCAGCTCGACGATGAAGCCGTGCTGCTCAATCTGGAGTCGGGTGTCTATTTCGGGCTGAACGACGTCGGAGCGCGCATCTGGCAGCTCATCGAACGCGGCCAGGACCAAGGCGGCGCGACGTTGTCGGACATCGCCGCCGCCCTCGCTGGCGAATTCGCGGCATCGCCCGCCGAGATCGAAGGCGACCTCCTCGAGTTGATCCGGCAGTTGCTGGGTGCCGGGCTGGTCGCCGCGGGCGGAACGGGCTAATTTAGAGCTCGAGATCCGCAAGGATCGCGTCGCGCGCCTCGTCCAGCATCCGGAACTCCCGCGGGTACGACAGCGATTTCACCGGCACGGAGCGGGCGAGGGCCGCGGCCTGATCGAGCTGGCGGTGCAGCCGCTCGGGAGTGGTGACCGCCATGTTGAACGTGTTGCGGACCAGCTCCAGGCAGGCGCTCCGCCGGGGCAGGCGGCGGATGGACACGCGCGACGACTGGCGGCCGGCAGCCGGGGGGCGCATGACGTAGATCGCGCTCAGCGGCGCAGGGCGCGACGAGTGGCGCCGTGCGTTCAGCGGAATGATCAGCTTCGAACTGAGAGGCTCGAGCCGCAGCCCTCGAACGCCCGCGCCGAAGATGACGCGCGCGATCGCCGGGAAGAGCTTCACGCGCGGAGCACCGGCGTATCCAAGCAGCGTCCCGCCGCTCGGGCGCAGCACGAGCAAGTCGTCGGTGAGGATCCGGTGACCGGCCTTTACGAAGCTCGCCCCCAGGCTGGACTTGCCGTACCCGCAATCTCCCATCAGCGCAACCGCCTTGCCATCCACGATCACCGTCGTGGAATGCAGCGGCTCCACGCCAAGATTGATCAGCGCGAACGACAGCGACGGGCCGAGGTGAGTATGAAAGGCCTTCGTCGAGAGCGCTCCGCCGGTGGGGCAGCACGTCACCACCCGTCCGGATCGAGAGACAATGAAATCGAACACGTTCGTCCACTTGAGGTAGGTGGCGCCGTCAGGGAGGGCAGCGGCAGACCAGGCGCCGCTCCCCGCCGGCGCGGCGCAGATGGTGCCGAGGGCCCTGGCAAACTCGGTGGTGCTTCCGCGTCGGAGAGCGACCCGTGCGGTGTAGGGAGCCGGCGCGTCAGGATAGGGTAAGCGCCAGTCGGATGCGAGCCGGAGCCCGTAGGAGTAATAGGCCCAGCTCACACGTCACTTCCTGGTGGCGGGCTCGCCGCTGCCGTCCGACTTGTCTCTGCCTTTGAGCTTCGTCAATTTCGCGAGAGTGCCGTAGGTCGTCAGGCGGGGAGCGCGGTACGGCTTCTTGCCGCTCGATCCGCCCGCGGAAGTCAGCTTCGTGGCGCCGCTGCCCGGTCGATCTCTTCGCATAGGGGCTCCTGTACCTGGCCTCGTGTGTCCGAAGAATTCGCGCAACCAAAGCTCGAACGCGAACAGATCCGCCAGCCGCCAGCTGGCGGCGCACGTCGAAGACTGCAGCCCGTCAGCCGCGGAGCGAAGCCCCTTGCGGAGCGCCACCGGATCCACGTAACCCATCTCGACGGCCCGCGCGGACCCGAACGATCGGACCAGCGCCGGGAGGTCGCTCTTCATCCCGTCGTTGACGAGCGTGCTGAAATCCGCCTTCGACCGGCGATCGAGAATCGCGTCCGGCACGATGCCTCTCATCGACCGGCGCAGGATCGCCTTTGGGACGCCGCTCGCGTTCAACACCGCACCGGGTACGCCCATCAGGAACACCAGAAGATCGCGATCGAGAAACGGAAACGCCATGTCGACGCCGAACATCGCGGCGATCTTGTTGTTCCACTCGAGGCAGAGCAGATTATAGCGCGAGCGTACCTCGCGATAGAGCGAGCGCCCGTGCGCGCTGACCGCGGGATCCGGCTCCGCGCCGTGGAATCGGCGTCCGGGCGCGAGCCCGAGGAACGCCTCCCTGTACCAGGTATCGGCCGATGGGCGGCGCCATCGTGCGCGTGCGCGTCCCAGCAGGCGGTGCACGCCGCCCGGCAGCCACTCGCGTGCCAAATCCGATGCGAAGAACGATCGGAATTCACGGCCGTCCGCGTCCGGTAACCAGCGCGCGTACTCGTCGAGGTGCCGCCGCAGCTCCCCGAAGTGCCCCGCGCCCGCTAGATCCACCAGGTACGCCTGATCGAAGAGCACCTGGTCGCCCCAGTGCCCGGTCAGCAGGACGTCGGAGCCGTGATTGCGCACGGCGCCGAGCAGCCGGCGGAGCGTATTCCACGATCCACGCAGCATCGGCGCTTCTGCATGGGTCACGACACCGCGACAGTCGTCGAGAAGCCCCGGCTTGGCGCCGACCCGGACGAGGCACACCCGGCGCGTGCGTTCGAGCTCGTCTACGAATGGCGCGTCGCTCGTGTCGAGGCTGTCGCCACCCTGGTAGTGAAAACCCGTGATCGCCGGTCCGCCCTGGTCCCGCCCGGCGGCGAGGCCGGCGCAGAGGATCGCCGACGAGTCGAGCCCGCCGCTCACCGACACGGCCGCCCGGTGCGCGGTGCGCAGGCGACGGCGCACGGCCAGCGTGAAGTGATGGCGGAACGCCTCGGGCGCCTCTGAAGGGGAGCACTCCGCGGCGCCCGCCTGGAAGAAATCCCAGTAGCGACGCGACCTGCAGCCATCGCCGGTGACGGACACGATGTGAGCGGGCAGCACGGCGCGGATCCCCTGGAAGAACGTCGTGCCGTCTGCCGGCTGCCTGTGAAGGCGCGATGCCACGAACTCGGCCAGCACCGTGTCGTCGGGGCGGGCCGGGATGGCGGCGTGGGCGAGGAGCGCGCGGATGTCGGTCGCGAATGCGAACAGCGCGGGAGAGCTGAAATAGTAGCAGGGCGGTACGCCGACGGCATCGCGGGCCAGCAACAGGCGCCGGCGCCCCGCATCGAAGACGGCCACGGCGAAATCACCGTTCAGCCGCGAGACGAAGTCATCGCCCTTCTGGTCGTACACGAGCGCCGCCAACGCACAGTCGGGCAGCGCGGCGGCCGATATGGGATCGGGGAACGCCGGAATGATCTCGTCGCGATTGTCGAGCCGCCCATCGAAGACGATGATGGCGCCGGACCGCGCCACGGCCGCGGCTGACGCGTCGTCGCGAGCCTCGTGCCGCCGGGCGCCGAGACGGACCTCGGGTGCGGGGGATGCCTGTTCGAGAACGCCTCCCCGGTGGCGCAGCGCTTCCGCCATCGCGCCCCACGGTTCGGCGGTGGCCGGCCGGCCGTCGAGATGCCAGAGTCCGAAGAGTCCTGCCACGGAAATGGGCCGAGTATACTCGTGCTGATGAACGGCGCATGGGCACGCTTTCGTGCGCTGGACGCCGAGGATCGGCGCCTCGTGATCGAGGCGGCAATCGTCTGTTCGTTCGTCCGGGCCGCCGCCGCACTCCTCCCGCTCACCCTCCTGCGACGTATTCTCGGCCGATGGTCTGCGCGTGCCGCGCGTCGCCCCTGCCGGACGGCCATCGCACGCGTGAGATGGGCCGTGAACGCGGCGACCCGCCGGCTGCCGTTCGGCACCACGTGTCTGGTGGATGCCCTCGCGGCCGATGCCATGCTGCGCCGGCGCGGCATCGACTGCACCGTTCGATTCGGAGTGCGGGCTCCCCGGGGCTCGGGACGGCTGGAGGCGCACGCGTGGCTGGAGCACGACGGCGAGGCCGTTCTCGGCCGCCTGGAGGATCGGGCCGGGTACGCGCCGCTGGCCGGGGCGCGGTCCGCACGCTCATGAGTGGCGGAGGTGCCGTCGAAAGCATCGCGATGGCAATCGCCGGGCGGCCGCCCGCCTGGCGCGACGTCCAGGCGACGGCCGAGGAGGTTCTCGCTTCGTCGGTGCAGCATGGCCTGCATGGTCTTCTGCGCGACGCGCTCAGAGCCTCGGCGCCGGATTGGCCGGTCTCGATCCGCGAGCGGCTCGATCTCGAGGCTCGCGGAGAAGCGGCCATCGAGCTGCTCCGCGCACGCGAGGTGAGCGCGGCGCTGGCGGATCTCCGGGACGCGCAGGTCGAACCCATCGTGTTCAAGGGCACGGCCCTGGCCTACACGATCTACCGTTCGCCCGATCAGCGGCCGCGAAACGACACCGACGTCCTCGTGCCCTCCGATCGCGTGGCGGTCGCGAAGGCCGTACTGGCCGCGCGCGGATATCGCGAAACAGCCACCTGCAGCGGCCTGTTCTCCCAGTTCGAGGCCCGGAAGACCGATGCGTTCGGACTGCTTCACGCGCTCGACGTGCACTGGGCCATCAGCACGCAGCCGGTGTTCGCCGGCGTGTTGTCGCACACGGAGCTGACGGCCGAAGCGCAGCCCGCGCCTGGCCTGGGACCGGGCGCGCGGGTGCCCAGCCGGCTGCACGCGCTGTTGCTCGCCTGTATGCATCCCGTGATGCATCACCGGAACGATGTCCATGCCCTCTGGGTGCACGACATCCACCTGCTGGCATCGCGATGCTCGACTGCCGAGCTCGATCGGCTGATTGCGCTGGCCCGGGATAAGAAGGTCGCCGCGATTTGTGCGCATCAGCTCGATCGCGCGCGAACGCTCTTCGGCACCCGCGTGCCGAGCGAGGTGCTGAACGCGCTGGATGTGTCTGGAGAGCCGTCACGCGGCTACCTGGCGCCGCATCGCTGGCACCACGAGCTGCTGTTCAGCATACGAAGTCTGCCCGGGGTGCGACGCCGATGGAGACACCTTCGCGAGGTCTTCTTCCCGGATCCTGTCTACATGTTCGG
Source organism: Vicinamibacterales bacterium (assembly GCA_963738315.1). Classification (GTDB taxonomy): domain Bacteria; phylum Acidobacteriota; class Vicinamibacteria; order Vicinamibacterales; family JAMQPK01; genus JAMQPK01. Next base: position 643,134 of record CAVTVT010000003.1, read on the forward strand.
CGCCTACGGTGTAGAGGGGAGCCGATTCAGGGGCGCCTTGCTGCCTGCGCTGTACATTCACCGCAACCTGCGCGGTGTCTGGAAGATTCTCGCCGGCACGAAATGATCGGTCGGAGGCCCCGGCGAAAAGTGCGATAATAGCTGCTTGGACCGCGGTTCTACGGTCCATCTTCACAGCCATGTCCGTCGCAGACGATCCCAAGACGTTCGGCCGCACGCGCCTCTCGTTCGCCAGCGAGGCCGACATCGACGAGTTCGTGTCGGTGCTCGGCCAGTTCGAGCGCGGCGAGCTGACGCCCGACCAGTGGCGCGCCTTCCGGCTCGTGCGCGGCACCTACGGCCAGCGCCAGCCCGGCGACGTGCAGATGCTGCGCGTCAAGGTGCCGCAGGGCATCCTGAGCGGTCCGCAGCTCGAGGCGCTCGCCGAGGTCGGTGAGCGCTATTCGCGGGGCTTCGGCCACATCACCACCCGGCAGAACATCCAGTTCCATTTCGTCAAGCTCCACGACGTCGAGGCGGCGATGCGCATCCTCGCCGACGCGGGTCTGACGACGCGCGAAGCATGCGGCAACTCGGTCCGCAACATCACCTGCTGCCCCGTCGCGGGCGTGTCGCCGACCGAGGTCTTCGATGTCACGCCGTATGCGGAGGCCACGACGCGCTACCTCCTGCGGCATCCGCTCAGCTCGTCGCTGCCGCGCAAGTTCAAGATCGCGTTCGAAGGGTGCGCCGACGAGGATCACGCGCTGCTCGGCATGCACGACCTGGGATATCGCGCCGAGATGCGGGAGGGACGGCGCGGCTTCCGGGTGGTCGTCGGCGGCGGCACATCGATCATGGTGAAGTCGGCGGCCATTCTGCACGAGTGGATTCCGGCGGCGGAGATCTTCGACGTCGCCGAAGCCGTGGTGCGCGTCTTCCGGGAGTTCGGCGACTACAAGCACAAGCAGGCCAACCGCCTGAAGTTCCTGATCAAGTCGATGGGCTGGGAGCGGTGGCGCGCCGAGTACGACCGGGCGCTCGCGGAGTTCCGGGCCGAAGGCGGCGCGCGGCTGCCGTTCGATCCCGAGGCGCCTCCCGCCGAAGCGGCGCCGTCGTCGAACGGGACGGCGCGCGATGCCGCGCCGTCGATTCTCGAGACGGTGTCCCGCGCGTCGGCTTCGAGAGTGAACGGTCCCGGCATTCTGCCCCAGATCCGGCCGATGCTGCCGACCATGAACGGCGACTACTCGCACTGGCTCTCGACCAACGTGCGGCCGCAAAAGCAGAACGGCTACTTCCTCGTGACGGCCACGATCACCCTCGGCGACTTCACGAGCCAGCAGATGCGGATCCTCGGGGATCTCGCGCAGGCCTTCGGCGACGGGTCGCTGCGCGTGACGGCCGAGCAGGACCTGGTCTTCCGCTGGGTGGCGCGCGATGCCGTGCCTGAGCTGTATCGTCAGCTCGCCGCCGCCGGCATGGGCCTCGCCGACGCGGGCACCCTGGCCGACGTGACGAGCTGTCCGGGGGCCGAGTCGTGCCGCCTCGCGGTCACGCAATCGCGCGGCCTCGGCAAGTTGCTCGGCGATCATCTTCGCGCGCGGCCCGCTCTGGTCGCGGCCGCGCCCGACCTGCAGGTCAAGATCAGCGGCTGCCCCAACGGATGCGGCCGGCATCACATCGCCGGCGTCGGATTCCAGGGCAGCGTGCGCAAGGTGGGCGGAAAGGCCGTGCCGCAGTACTTCGTGATGGTGGGGGGCGGCGTCGAGCCGCACGGCGGGGACGGCGTCCGCTTCGGCCGGCTCGCCGCCAAGATTCCGGCCCGCCGGATGCCCGAGGCCCTCGAGCGCCTCGTCGATCTGTACGTGCGCGAGCGGACCGCAGGCGAGCGCGCCACCGACTTCTTCATGCGCGTCGATCTGGAGCGCGCGAAGGCGGCGCTGGCGGATCTCGAACGGCTCACACCCGGCGACGCGCTCCCCGACGATTTCATCAATCTCGCCGAAACCGCCGAGTTCCGGCCGGAAGTCCAAGAAGGCGAGTGCTCGGCGTAGCGGCGCGTCCTCGCTGACGCACTGCCGCCTTCCGCGCGCATCCCCGCTGGGGCGTCATCGGGGCGCCGCGCCCGTGTGGCTGCCGAACCCCGCACCTTGAACCCTTGCACGGTCATGTATCTATTTTCAAGATACTTCTAATTCGCAGATTGTATTTTACTTATGGACCAGAGTACCGGATACGTCCACACTCCTATGGACCGAGATGCTCCGCCGGGCCCCCAAGGGCTCTACGACCCCGCCTTCGAGCACGACGCCTGCGGCGTCGGCTTCGTCGTGCACGTCAAAGGCGTTCGCTCGCACGCCATCGTCAGCCAGGCGCTGCAGGTGCTCGTCAACCTGCTGCATCGCGGCGCCTGCGGCTGCGAGGTGAACACCGGCGACGGCGCCGGCATCCTGATTCAGATTCCCGACAAGTTCCTCCGCAAGGAGATGCGGCGGGTGGGCGTCTCGTTGCCGCCGGAAGGAGAGTACGGCGTCGGCCTGCTGTTCCTGCCGCGGGAGGCGGCGGCCCGCGCGGCGGTCGAAGCGGCCGTCGAAGTCATCGTCGCGGAGGAAGGCCAGACGCTGCTGGGCTGGCGGGATCTGCCCGTCGACGATCGCCTGGTCGGCGCCTCGGCCGCGGCCGTCGAGCCGTACTTCAAGCAGATCTTCATCGCACGCGGGGCGGCGCCGGCCGGCGCGGCCCGCTCCGGGCCGCGCGCGGCCTTCGAGCGGAAGCTCTACGTCATCCGCAAGCGCATCGAGCACGCGGTCGACAGCCTGCCGATCTCGGAGGCCGACAAACGGTTCGTCTACATCCCGAGCCTGTCGGCCAATACGCTGATCTACAAGGGCATGCTGATCGCCGATCAGATCGAGACCATGTTCCCCGATCTGACCGATCCGGACGTCGAGTCGGCGCTCGCGCTGGTGCACCAGCGCTTCAGCACCAACACGTTTCCTTCATGGCCGCTGGCGCACCCGTACCGCTACATCGCGCACAACGGCGAGATCAACACGCTGCGGGGCAACATCAACTGGATGCGCGCGCGTGAGGCGATGTGCCAGTCGGATCTGCTCGGCGAGGACCTGCAGAAGATCCTGCCGGTCATCCGGGAGGGGGGGAGCGACACGGCCACGTTCGACAACGTGCTCGAGTTCCTCGTGATGACGGGCCGGTCCCTGCCGCACGCCATCCTGATGATGATCCCCGAGCCCTGGAGCGGGAACGACTCGATGGATCCCGAGCGGAAGGCGTTCTACGAGTACCACGCCTCGCTCATGGAGCCCTGGGACGGCCCGGCGTCGATCGCCTTCACCGACGGCACGGTGATCGGGGCGGTGCTCGACCGCAACGGCCTGCGCCCCTCCCGGTACTACGTCACGAAGGACGGCCTCGTGATCATGGCCTCGGAGGTCGGCGTGCTCGACATCCCCGAGGAGAACATCCTCCTGAAGGAGCGGCTCCACCCGGGCCGCATCTTCCTGGTGGACACGGCCCAGGGGCGGATCATCGACGACGAGGAGATCAAGCGCGAGCTCGCATCGGCGAACCCGTATCGGGCGTGGCTGCGGGAGCACCTCGTCACGCTCGAGGAGCTGAAGCCGGCGCCGCTCGTGCCGCCGCCCGATCACGAGACGGTGCTGAACCGCCAGCGGACCTTCGGCTACACGCTGGAGGACCTCCGGATCCTGCTGGCCCCGATGGCGCTGAACGGCGAAGAAGCGATCGGGTCGATGGGCACCGACACCGCCCTGGCCGTCCTGTCGGACCGGCCCCGGCTCCTGTACGACTATTTCACGCAGCTCTTCGCGCAGGTCACCAACCCGCCGCTCGATGCGATCCGCGAGGAGCTGGTGACCTCGATGGGATCGACGATCGGTCCCGAGGGCAACCTGCTCGATCCGGTGCCCGAGTCGTGCCGTCAGATCAAGATCGCCTCCGCCATCCTCGACAACGACGAGCTGGCGAAGCTGCGCCACGTCGACGAGCATGGGTTCCGATCGATCAGCATCCCCATGCTGTTCGAGGCGGCCTCCGGCGGCCGCGGGCTCGCGCACGCCGTCGAGGAGCTGCAGCGGCGGACGAGCGAGGCGGTGGAGGAGGGCTACAACATCATCATCCTCTCCGATCGGGGCGTGAACTTCAGGCTGGCGCCGATTCCGAGCCTGCTCGCGGTCTCCAGCGTGCATCACCACCTCGTGCGCGAGGGCACGCGCAACCGTGCGGCGTTCGTCATCGAGAGCGGATCGGCGCGGGAGGTGCACCACCTGGCCCTGCTGATCGGCTACGGCGCCGGCGCGGTGAATCCGTATCTCGCCTTCGAGACGCTCGGCGACATGATTCGAGGCGGCGAGCTGCCCGGCGTGACGCACGAGAAGGCTGTCCGGAACTACATCAAGGCGCTCAACAAGGGCGTGCTCAAGGTGATGTCCAAGATGGGGATCTCGACGCTCCAGAGCTACCGGGGCGCCCAGATTTTCGAGGCGATCGGGCTGGACAAGGAGGTCGTCGAACGGTACTTCACCCACACCGCCTCGCGCATCGGCGGCGCCGACCTGGACGCGATCGCGGCCGAAGTGCGCGAGCGGCATCAGCTCGCGTTCCCGTCGCGGCCCGTGGCGCCGCCCGACCTGGACGAGGGCGGTGAGTACCAGTGGCGGCGCGACGGCGAGTTCCACCTCTTCAATCCCGACACGGTGTACAAGCTGCAGCACGCCACCCGCAGCGGGCAGTACCGGATCTACAAGGAATACACGCGGGCGGTCGATGATCAGAGCGCGCGGCGCGCCACGCTTCGCAGCCTGTTCGAGCTGAAGAAGGCCTCCGAGCCGGTTCCGCTCGACGAGGTCGAGTCGGTGGAGAGCCTCCTGAAGCGGTTCGCGACCGGTGCGATGTCATACGGGTCCATCAGCCGCGAGGCGCACGAGACGCTGGCGATCGCGATGAACCGGATCGGCGGGAAGTCGAATACCGGCGAGGGGGGCGAAGACCCGGAGCGCTACGTGCCCGACGCCAACGGCGACTCGCGGCGGAGCGCCATCAAGCAGGTCGCCTCCGCCCGGTTCGGCGTCACCAGCGAGTACCTCGTCAACGCGGACGACCTGCAGATCAAGATGGCGCAGGGCGCCAAGCCGGGCGAGGGCGGACAGCTGCCGGGCCACAAGGTGTATCCGTGGATCGCGAAAGTCCGTCACGCGACCCCCGGCGTCGGACTGATCTCGCCGCCGCCGCACCACGATATCTACTCGATCGAGGATCTCGCGCAGCTGATCTACGACCTGAAGAACTCCAACACGCGCGCGCGCATTCACGTGAAGCTCGTGGCGGAGGTGGGTGTGGGCACGGTCGCGGCCGGGGTCGCCAAGGCGCACGCCGACGTGGTGCTGATCTCGGGACACGACGGCGGCACCGGCGCCTCGCCGCTCACCAGCCTGAAGCACGCCGGCGCGCCCTGGGAGCTGGGGCTCGCCGAGACCCAGCAGGTGCTCGTGCTCAACAACCTGCGCGATCGCATCATCGTGCAGGTGGACGGCCAGCTGAAGACCGGACGCGACGTCGTCATCGCCGCTCTGCTCGGGGCGGAGGAGTTCGGGTTCGCCACCGCGCCGCTGGTGGTGCTGGGCTGCGTCATGATGCGCGTGTGCCATCTGAACACCTGCCCGGTCGGCGTGGCGACGCAGGATCCGGAGCTGCGCAAGCGCTTTGCGGGCAAGCCCGAATTCGTCGAGAGCTTCTTCCGGTTCATCGCCGAAGAGGTGCGCGAGCTGATGGCCGAGCTCGGCTTCCGCCGCCTCGACGAGATGATCGGCCGTTCGGATCGGCTGGACTTCAGGCGCGCCGTGGATCACTGGAAGGCCGCGGGGATCGACCTGTCGCCGATTCTCTACAGGCCCGCGGTGGCCCCGACCGTCGCGCAGCGATGCGTGCGCGCGCAGGATCACGGGCTCGAGCGGGCGCTCGACAACGAGCTCGTCACGCGCTGCCGAGCGGCGCTGGAGCACGGCACGCCGGTGGCCCTCGAGCTGCCGATCCGGAATGTCAACCGCACCGTCGGCACGATCCTGGGCTCCGAGGTGACGAGGCGCCACGGCAGCGCCGGCCTGCCCGACGGCACCATTGCGATTCGCTTCAGGGGCTCGGCGGGGCAGAGCTTCGGCGCGTTCGTTCCGCGCGGCATCACGCTGACGCTCGAGGGGGACGCCAACGACTACTTCGGCAAGGGATTGTCGGGCGGCATCCTGGCGGCGTTTCCGCCGCGGCAGGCCACCTTCGTCCCCGAAGAGAACATCCTGGTCGGCAACGTCACGCTCTACGGGGCCACCAGCGGAGAGGCGTATCTGCACGGTCTGGCCGGCGAGCGCTTCGCGGTTCGCAACAGCGGCGCCTGCGCCGTGGTGGAAGGCGTCGGCGACCACGGGTGCGAGTACATGACGGGCGGGCGCGTGCTCGTGCTCGGTCCGACCGGACGCAACTTCGCGGCAGGCATGAGCGGCGGGATCGCCTACGTGCTGGACGGCGACGGCCGCTTCCGGCAGCGGTGCAACGCCGGCATGGTGGACCTCGAGCCGCTGGACGACGAGGACTGGGCGGCCGTGCGGCGGATGGTCGAGCGCCACATCGAGTTCACCGGCAGCGCCCATGCGCGGCGTGTGCTCGCGGGCCTCGATTCACGGCCGTTCGTCAAGGTGATGCCGCGCGATTTCAAGCGCGTGATGGCGGCCCAGGCCCGCGCCCGCGCCGAGCAGCGGGAGCCGGACTTCGCCGAGCTCGTCGGCGCGGGCGGATAGCCGTCCCGACTTCCCGGCACCGAGACACCCCGGCAGAGACAACGCTTCGGAAGAAGAATGGGCAAACCTACAGGATTCATCGAAATTCGCCGCAAGAAGCCGCCGATGCGGCCGGTCGCGGAGCGGGTGCACGACTACCGCGAAGTGTACCTGCCGTATCCGCGCCAGGAGCTGCAGCAGCAGGGCGCACGCTGCATGGACTGCGGCATTCCGTTCTGCCATCAGGGATGTCCGCTGGGCAACCTGATCCCCGACTGGAACGATCTGGTCTACCGCGACCGCTGGGAGCCGGCGATCGAGCGGCTGCACGCGACCAACAACTTTCCCGAGTGGACCGGCAGGCTGTGTCCGGCGCCATGCGAGGGATCGTGCGTGCTCGGCATCAATGACGATCCCGTGACCATCAAGTCGATCGAAGCCGCGATCATCGAGCGCGCATTCGACGAGGGGTGGGTCGCGCCGCGCCCGCCGCTGCTGCGGACCGGCAAGACAGTCGCCGTGATCGGGTCGGGGCCGGCGGGGCTCGCGGCCGCCGACCAGCTGAACAGGGCGGGACACGCCGTGACCGTCTTCGAGAAGGCGGATCGCATCGGCGGCCTGCTCCGGTACGGCATCCCGGAGTTCAAGATGGAGAAGCGGGTCCTCGATCGCCGCCTGTCCATCCTCGAAGAAGAGGGCGTCGTCTTTCGCGCGGGCGTGGACGTCGGCATCGACGTGCGCGCCGGTGCGCTGAAATCGGAGTTCGACGCCATTCTGCTCGCCGGCGGCGCCGGGCAGCCGCGCGATCTCCCGGTGCCGGGCCGGGAGCTGGCGGGCGTCCACTTCGCGATGGAGTACCTGACCCTGTCCAACCGCCGCTGTGAGGGGGATGCCGTTCCGGACGAGGCGTTCATCTCGGCCAGGGACAAGCGCGTGGTGATCATCGGCGGCGGCGATACCGGCGCCGACTGTCTGGGCACGGTGCACCGCCAGGGCGCCCGATCCGTCCATCAGTTCGAGCTGCTGCCGCGCCCCCCGGATCAGCGCGCGCCCGAGAATCCGTGGCCCCAGTGGCCCAACGTCTTCCGGGTCTCGCCGGCCCATGAAGAGGGCGGCGAGCGCGTCTATGCCGTGTCGACCGAGCGGTTCACCGGCGACGATCGCGGACACGTCCGCAGGCTGCACGGCGCGAACGTCGAGCTCGTGCGCACCGACGGCCGCATGTCGTTCCAGCCGGTGCCCGGCAGCGAGTTCGAGATGGACGTCGATCTCGTGCTGCTCGCGATGGGCTTCGTCGGCCCGGTTCGCGAAGGCCTCCTCAGCGACTTCGGCGTGAAGCTCACCGAGCGCGGGACGGTGTGGCGCGACCGGAACTGGATGACGAGCGAACGCGCCGTGTTCACCGCCGGCGACATGCAGCGCGGCCAGTCGCTCGTCGTCTGGGCGATTGCCGAAGGACGCAGCGCCGCTCGCGGCATCAATCTCTTCCTCATGGGCAAGTCCGATCTCGCCGCGCCGCTCGCGTAACACCTCCGCCGACATTTCCGTCAGGGACGCCGGCCGGCGCTGACATTCGCGTCCACCCACCGGCCTGCTCGAGGCCCGGCGCGCGAGGCCGCGCAGGGGGCGACGGAAACCTGCGCCCGTCCGGTCCGCCCAAAACAGACATGAATGTGGGATGCATGGGAGTTTTCTTCAAAGTTGTCCACCGGCCGCAATGCGCCCGGTGAAAAATCCCTGAAAACTCCCGCAGTTCCCAGCGGCGACGTGGAACCGCCTTTGCTCGTGGCCCGATGGATTGTGACCGGGAGGTTGATGCCCTCGACTTCGGGGCTCGGCAAGTCGGAGGCGGCGCGCGGCAGCCGCGAGCGCGAGCGTCTGGCCACGTTCCTCGAGAATCAGCCGCACGCTCGGCGCCGCGACGAACGCGAAGGCGGCCATGCAGCAGGTGCTCGCCATTCTCGAGCGGCAGCACGGCGTGCTGCGTGGGGCCATTGCCCTGCTGAACGGCGCGGGCGACGACATGCGCGTCGCCGCGGTCACCGGGGGAGGCGGCCCGCAGGAGGCCCGCCTCCGCGCGGGCGACGGCATCGCGGGCCGCGTCGTCCGGAGCGGCCGGCCGATCGTCGTGCCCAGGGTGTCGAAGGAGCCGCTGCTGCGGCGCGGCGCCGCCGAGCGCACGGAGCGTGCCGCAGAGGAGACCAGCCACATCGCCGTCCCCATTCTGCTCAACCGCAAGGCCGTGGGCGCGCTGACCGTGGATCTGGGATTCGCGTGCGACCGGGACTTCGACCGCACGGTCAAGTTCTTCGCCGTCGTCGCCTCGCTGCTCGCGCAGGCGATCCGGATTCAGCGCGTCATCGACGCCGAGCGCGATCGCCTCCGCGACGAGAACACGCACCTGCGCCTCGAGCTGCGCGAGCGCTACGACTTCAGCAACATATTGGGCACGAGCGGGCCGATGCGGCTCGTCTACGAGCAGGTGGCCCGGGTGGCGCGCACCGATACCGCGGTGCTCGTCCGGGGGGAGTCGGGGACCGGCAAGGAGCTGATCGCGCAGGCCATCCACCACAACTCCCTCCGCGCGCGGCGGCCGCTGGTCAAGGTGAGCTGTGCGGCGCTGCCCGCGACTCTGATCGAGTCGGAGCTGTTCGGCTACGACAAGGGCGCCTTCACCGGGGCGGACGCGCCCAAGAAAGGGCGGTTCGAGCTCGCCGAAGGCGGCACGCTGTTCCTCGACGAGATCGGCGAGCTGAACGCAGCCGTCCAGGTCAAGCTGCTGCGGGTGCTCCAGTCGAAGGAATTCGAGCGCCTTGGCGGCACGCGCACCATCCGTGCAAACGTGCGGCTCGTCGCGGCCACCAACCGGCCGATCGAGAAGGCGATTGCCGATGGCGTCTTTCGCGAAGATCTGTACTACCGGCTCAACGTCTTCCCGATCTATCTGCCCCCGCTGCGGGATCGCAGGCCGGACCTGCTGCTGCTGGCGGATCATTTCCTCGAGAAGGCGTCCCTCGCCCACGGCAAGCACATCAAGCGGATCTCGACGCCGGCCATCGACATGCTCATGAGCTATCACTGGCCCGGCAACGTCCGCGAGCTGGAGAACGCGGTCGAGCGCGCGGTCGTGGTCTGCGATGGGCAGGTCGTGCACGCCCATCACCTCCCGCCCGCGCTGCAGACGGCGGTCACACCCGGGGCGGCGATGAGTCTGTCGTTGAAGGACGCCGTCGCCGCCTACGAGCGCGACTTGATCCAGGACGCGCTGAAGACCGCCCGGGGGAACCGCGCGAAGGCCGCGCGGCTCCTGAACACCACGGGACGCATCATGAACTACAAGGTGCGGCAGCTCGGGATCGACTGGCGCCGCTTCCGCCAGTAGCCGCGCCGGCGCCCCGTCGCGGGAGCAGGATAACGAAAACATACAAGAATGTCATAACCAGAGCTCTTGCATACACGAGTGTCTTCAGGCATCGGACACCCGGCGTGATACGATCCGCGCCGTTGTCGATCGATCAGGGCGCGACGCTGCCAGCCACGGACGCTCCGGATGAACCCGCGGTCGTCATGCTGCCGGCGCGCTGGTTCATGGCAGGCTGCGCCGCGGCCGCCGCGGTCCTCTTCCTCGTCGGGCGTACCGACGCCGATGCCGGTCTGGCTCCTCGCGGCCGAGGTGCTCGCCACCATCCTGAGCCTGTTCGTGTTCGGCTCGTTCCGCTTCCAGATCCACAAGAACGCCGTCACCTACGGGATGTTCCTGGTCGCCGTGGCGACCTTCTGCGGCCTCGCGGACTCGGCGTGGCATGCGGAGGTGGCGCGCGACGGTCTGCTCGTGTGGGTCGAGCGGCACCTGCTGTCGTTCGAGGGGCTCGACGGTCTGATGCACCTCGATACGATGCTGTTCATCCTGGGCCTGACGCTGTTCGTCTCGGTCGTGGCGCAGACCCGGCTGCTCGAGCGGATCACGTTCGCGCTCCTCCGGCGCTACGGCGGGGCGATCCTGCCGACGGTGCTCGCCGTGACCTCGGTGGTGGCGCTGGCCTCCGGCATCTTCGACGGCGTGTCGATGATCGGGCTGACGATCCGGACGCTGGTGATCGTTCTCCTGCTGGCGGCCGCGCCGACCGCGGCCATCCGTCAGGCGGTGATGGTCTGCACCGTCGTGACCACGGTCTGCGGGATGTGGATGGCCTACGGCGAGCCGCCGAACCTGATCATGCGGGCCAATCTGTTCCCCAGCCTCGGGAACGCGTTCTTCCTCCGCTATTGCGCGCCGGCGGCGCTCGTGAGCTACATCGTCATCGCGTGGCGGCTCCGGTCGCTGCTCGGGACGCAGCGCATCGCCCTCGAGACGATGGACGTGATCGACGCCAATCTGGCGGACGTCCGTTTCCTGCAGGCGGCGCGGCACGGCGAGGTGCTGACGCCGGTCGAGGCGATCCGCCACCATGCGGCCGATCTCGCGGGTCGCGCCGAGCCGGTCGTCGCACGCCTGCGCGCCGGCGAATCGCTGGGCATCGCCCTGGTCCGCGAGGGCGTCCCGGCGGAGGTGCGCCGGAAGATCCTGGGCCATTTCGTGGCCGAGGATCTGGCCGAATCGCTGGATCGCCACTATGTGCTCGATGCCGCCGGCGATCACCAGGGCGCGCTCGAGGCCGAGGCGGCCGTCGATCGGCGGCTGGCCTTCCTGACCGAGCGGCGGCAGCGGGCGCAGCGGATCGCTGCTCTGGCGCTCGCCCCGTTCATCGCCCTGCTGATCGGTCACGGCGTCAACCATCATCTGCCGCTGTTCCTGGCCTCGTTCGGGGCCTTCGCGATGGCGCTGCCGGCCATCGGCTACATTCCGAAGATGCGCGCGCTGGCGCTGAGCGAGGCGCGGCACGAGTACGCCGAGTACTACTTCCTGTTCCCGCTCTTCTTCTCGATCTCGCTGCTCACCCAGGCCGGGTTCTTCGACCGGATGCAGTCGGTCGTGCACCATGGCATCGCGGCGCTGGGGCACGCGCACGTCGCGTTCGGGCAGTTCATCGGCTCCACCGTGCTCTCGGCCATCCTCGACAACAACGTCGTCGCCGACTTCGCGTCGCGGGGCATCCGCGACCTCGACACCCCTCTGCTGCACCTGTTCGCCCTGGCGCAGATCGCGGGCTATGCGCTCGGCGGCTGCTGGACCCACATCGGGTCGGCGCAGTCGGTCGTCGCGTATGCGTTCATCCGGCGCGACGTGGACGAGCGCTACACGCCGCTGCAGTGGATCCGCGAGATGACGCCCGTCGTGCTGCAGGTGCTCGCGCTGCTCACGCTGCTGCTCTACGCCGAGAGCGCGCTCGTCAGCTGGCTCGACTGAGCCCACCGACAGCACTCCCACGCTTTTGGAGTCGGTTCCCGTGAAACCGACATTCTTGTCTCCTCACCAGCCAGAGCCGGACGCGGCCGGTCCCCGGCGTGGGCTCCCTGCCGGAGGCGCGTTCCAGCCGGCCGGTGAAATCAGACATTAATGTTGCTCGTCATTGCCAGGCACACGAACTTGTCGTCGCGTGCGCGGCCTCGCCTGGCCGCTCGGCGCGTCGATCTCGCCGGATCTATTCGGATTTCCACGCGATCGGCGTGCGCGCAGCGGAGCCCCTGGCTGGCGTCTGTCTTGCACACTGCGGCGCGTCGGCGTTGAGCGCGGCGCGACGCGGCCGCGGCGCCGGCCGACACGATCTCGGCGCCGCACACGGCGGCTCGGTTCACGAGGATCTTTCGCAAGGAGGGGCGATGCGACGAAAGGTAGCGGTGTGGTTGTTCGGGCTTTCCCTGCTGGCGGCGCCGGCGATGGCGCAGGGGAACAGCGTCGACGTGAAGGTGGCGGTCGACACGGTCTGGGTGCTCGTCACGGCGTTCCTGGTGTTCTGGATGAACGCCGGGTTCGCCCTCGTGGAATCGGGACTCTGTCAGGCGAAGAACGCCGTCAACATCCTCGCGAAGAACTTCATCGTGTTCGCCGCTGCGTCGATCGCGTTCTGGGGGATTGGCTTCGGACTGATGTTCGGCGACGGCACGCCGTTCGTCGGGCTCCACGGCTGGATGATCATGGGGGCCGACAACAGCCCGGCCACCGGAGAGGCGTATCACGGCGTGTTCTCCGCGCTGAACTGGACCGGCGTGCCGCTCTACGCGAAGTTCTTCTTCCAGCTGGTCTTCGCCGGGACGGCCGCGACGATCGTGAGCGGCGCCGTGGCCGAGCGCATCAAGTTCCTCTCGTTCATCGTTTTCTCGTTCCTGCTCGTGGCGTTGATCTATCCCGTCGGCGGCCACTGGGCCTGGGGCGGCGGATGGCTCGGCACGCGCGGGTTCGCCGACTTCGCCGGCTCCACCGTGGTGCACAGCATCGGCGGGTGGGCGGCGCTCGCCGGCGTCATGGTGCTCGGCCCGCGGTTGGGCAAGTACCTGCCCGACGGCTCCATCAAGCCGATCCCGGCGCACAACATGACCTCGGCCACGCTCGGCTGCCTGATTCTGTGGCTCGGGTGGTTCGGGTTCAATCCGGGCAGCACGATGGCCGCCGACTTCAACGCCATCGCGCTCATCGCCCTCAACACGAACATGGCGGCGGCGGCCGGATGCCTCGCGGCCACGGCGATCGCGTGGGTGGTCCTGGGCAAACCCGACCTCAGCATGATCCTGAACGGCACGCTCGCCGGGCTGGTCGCGATCACTGCGCCCTGCAACGCCGTGAGCGTCGGCAGCTCGATCATCATCGGCCTGGTGGCCGGCGTGCTCGTGGTCTACGCCGTGCTCTTCTTCGACCGTGTGAAGCTCGACGACCCCGTCGGGGCGCTGAGCGTGCACCTGGTCAACGGCGTCTGGGGGACGCTGTGCGTCGGCCTCTTCGCCACCGACGGCGGCCTCTTCCTGGGCGGCGGCTGGACCAAGACGATCACGCAGCTGACCGGTATCGTCGCCGTCGGAGCCTTCACCTTCGTGGCCAGCTACGTCGCGTGGCTGCTCATCAAGATGGTGATCGGCGTGCGCGTCACCCCGCAGGAGGAGCGCGAAGGGCTGGATCAAGGGGAGCACGGCATGGATGCCTATGTCGGATTCGCTCCCGCCGGCACGCGGCTGATCAGCACGGAAGTCATCTAGTCGAGGAAAGCGGGCACCACGAGTGGCAGCGGGCTCTTGTGGTGCCCTTCGTTTATATCCGGCCGGCTCCGCGGTGTGGTTGGGGACGGTCATGGCGCGCCGCCAAGCGCGTGATAACCCAGGCCCGTGCGTCGACGGCAGACGGGCCACGTCAGAGGAGGCATTCGTGAAACGCACTCTTACTGCAGCAGCAATCCTGGTGGGCGCACTCTCCGGCTCGGCATGGGCACAGGGCGCGCCGGCCCCCAACAGCGGGAACGTGAAGGTCACGACGGGCGTGGACATCCCGTCGGTCTATTACTTCCGCGGGATCCGGCAGGAGTTCGATCCCAAGTTCACCCTGTGGCCGTACGGCGACGTCGGTATCACCCTCGCCTCGGCGGACACCGGTCTCAAGAGCGTGGGCGTGAACTTCGGCGTCTGGAACAGCCTGCACACCGGCACCTCCGGCAGCGGCGGCGCCGTGTCGGGCCTCTCGACGCACTACGAGGAGGACTTCTATTCCACGCTGACGCTCGGCTTCAACCCGGTGAACGTGGCGGCGAAGTACATCGCCTACACGAGCCCGAACGGGTCCTATCCCACGATCAAGGAAATGGACCTCCAGGTCACCGGCACCCAGAGCTACGCGCCGTACGGGCTGATCGCCTTCGAGCTCAGCGACAACGGACAGGCTGATCTGGGGGCGGACCGGGGAACGTACTTCGAACTGGGCGCCGGTCCGAACTGGCCGCTCGGGGGCGCGACGCTCACCATTCCCGTATCGGTGGGGCTCAGCCTCAACAAGTACTACGAGACCGCCGCCGATCCCGACAACCACTTCGGCTTCTTCGATCTCGGCCTGATGATCACGGTTCCGTTCAGCAATGTGCCGGCGAAATACGGGTCCTGGAACGTGCACGGCCGCGCCGACTACCTGCGGCTGGGCGACGGCACGGCGGCGGCGACGCCCAATGGCAAGAAGAACCAGGGCGTCGTGATGGGGGGGATTGGATTTTCCTATTAGCGCTTCCAGCTTCCGGGGGCGGAGTCTGCGTGTCGGGCTTCGACCCCCGGGGTAAGCTATGGCGGAATGCACGTCGAGCAATCCGACCTGCGCGTGCGCCATCGGGCCGCGCTCGAAGCCGCCCGCGGCGAGCTGAGCCGCTCGACCGAGCGTGGTGAAGGGGGCCATGAGGCGCTGGCCCGCTTCTCGGACGCGGTCGATCGCATCATCCGCGATCTGGTCGACGCGGCGGCGGTGCAGACCTCGACGCCGATCGCGGTCTGCGCCCTGGGCGGCTACGGCCGGCGCGCCCTCAGCCTGCACTCCGATCTCGACCTGCTGCTGCTGGTCGGCGGCCGCATCCGCCGGCCCGAAGAACGCTTCATCAAGGCGCTGCTGCATCCGCTGTGGGATCTCCGCGTCACGGTCGGCCATCACGTGCGCGAGCTGGACGACTTCGGCCGCCTCGACACCGGCAATCCGGAGTTCCTGCTGGCGCTCATCGACTTGCGAGGACTGGCGGGTGACGTGACGCTCCTCGAGCGATTCCAGGCGAAGCTCCAGGCGACCAGCGAACAGTGGCACCCGCAGATCCTGGATGCCCTGCTCGAGCTCACGAACGAACGGCACGCTCAGCACGGCGGCACGTTGTACCAGCTCGAGCCGGACGTGAAGGACGGCCCGGGCGCACTGCGCGACATCTGGGCGGCCCGGACGATCGTGACGCTGTCGGGTGACGTGCGGGCCGAAGCGGCCCTGGCGCCCGAGCGTCTCTACGAGGCCGAGGAATTCCTGATGCGCGTCCGCTCCGGGCTGCATCTGGACGCAGGACGCAACGTCAACGTGCTCGGCTACGAGCTGCAGGAGAAGACGGCGGATCGGCTGGGCTACCAGGCGCCCGACGCCCGGCGGCGGGCGGAAGCGCTGATGACCGACTACTTCCGCCACGCCCGGACGGTCGCCCGCGTCCTGGCTCGCGTCCGCCGGGCGGCACGGCCGGCGGCGCCGACGCCGATCAAGCTGATCGGCGAGAACCTGATGTGGGTCGTCGAGGGTATCGCGTTCGCCGACGCGGAGCAGGCCGCGGCGCGGCCCGTCTCGTGGCTGCGCGTGTTCGAGGCCGCCGTCTCGCGCAACGTCCCGGTGACCGACGAGGCGCTCGCGATGATCGAGCGCGAGCAGGACGCGCACCGGCTCACACCGGACGTCCTGCTGCCGACGCCGGCCCACCGGCAGCGGCTGCTGCAGTTCCTCAGGCCGCGGCCGGGCCTCGCGGCGCGCCTCGCCGAGATGCGCGACTGCGGTCTGCTCGGCGCGCTCTTTCCCGAGCTCGATGAGATTCTCGTGCCGCGTGACACGCGACTTCTACCACAAGTACACCGTCGACGAGCACACCCGGCTGACCGTCCGCAACCTCGAGCGGCTGCTCGGCAACCCGCGGTTCGGCCCGGTGCTGCGCGAGCTGCCCAAGCCGGAGCTGCTCGTGCTGGCGCTGCTCTACCACGACGTCGGCAAGGCGCGGGACGGCGACCACTCGGTCGTGGGGGCCGAGATGGCGGCGGTGATGACGCAGCGCCTCGAGCTCGACGAGAGCTCCCGGCAGACGATCGACTTCCTGATCCGCAACCATCTGAGAATGTCGCGCGTGGCCTTCCGCCGCGACACCGAAGAGCCGGAGGTCGTCAAGCAGTTCGCCTCGATGTTCAGCAGCGAGGATCACCTCAAGATGCTCTGCCTGCTGACGCTCGCCGACGTCGGCGCCGTCAGCCCCGACACGCTCACGCCCTGGAAGGAAGAGCTGCTCTGGCGGCTGTACGTGGACGCGTACAACCACATGACGCTCGGCTACGGCGACGAGATCATCGATCGCAAGGCGGCCGACATGGCCGCGCTCCAGGCGAGCCGTCCGGCCGACATTTCGGAGGCGGAGATGGCGCGCTTTCTGGAAGGGCTGCCGCGCCGCTACCTGCTGCTCTTCACGCCCGAGGCCATCTACCGTCACGTGCGCCTCTCGCGCGACATCGAGCCCGACGATGTCCACTTCTTCCTCGAGAAGAAGGCCGCGGCCGTCTGGGAGCTCACGGTGGTGACGCTCGACAAGCCGTCCCTGTTCTCGAACATCAGCGGCGTGCTCTCGTACTTCGGCATGGACATCCTCCGCGGCCACGCGCTGACCAGCCTCGCGGGGCTGGTGCTCGACGTGTTCCAGTTCACCGACCGGGAGCTGGTCTTCGCGCGCGGCGGGCAGGCCCGCGAGCAGTTCGACAAGGCGCTGCGGGACGCGGTCGCCGGGCTCATCGACGTGCGCGGCATGCTGAAGGGCAAGGAGCGCAGCGTGCTCTACCGCAGGCCGCTCTTCGGCCGGCGGGCGCCGGTGATCTACTTCGACAACGACCACTCGCAGCGCTATACCATCCTGGAGCTCGTCGCCCAGGACGCGCCCGGACTGCTGCACCGCATCAGCCGGGTCATCTCCGAGCACGGCGTCGACGTGGATCTGGTATTGATCTCGACCGAAGGGCAGAAGGCGATCGACGTGTTTCACATCACTCGCGGCGGGGCGAAGCTGGACGAGGCCGCACAGGCGGCGCTGAAGGCAGACCTCGACCGCACGTTGAAGGAGAGCGCATGAAACTCATCAAGGCCATCGTCCGCCCCAACATGGTGGACAACATCAAGGACGCGCTGGGCAAGCTCAACATCTCCGGCATGACCGTGACCGAGGTCCGCGGCCACGGCCGGCAGAAGGGCCACACGGCGGTCTACCGCGGCCGCGAGTACGAAGTGAGCCTCCTGCCGAAGATGGAAATCGAGGTCGTGATCCCCGACAGCGCCGTCGACGACGCGATCAAGGCGATCATCGGGGCGGCCCGCACCGGGGAAATCGGCGACGGCCGCGTCTTCGTGATGCCGGTCGAGCAGGGCTACAACATCCGCACGGGCGAACGCGACGCGCTCTAGTCAGCCCGACGCCCGGCGCCGATCGCGGCGCCGGCGAAAGGACGTATGCGTGCCTACGCCCGCCGATCTCTTCCTTTCTCCCGATCTCTCGGAATCCGACGCCGTCGCGTTGCTCGCGCGGCTCGGGTTCCGTGAGCCGTCGGCCGCCGATGCCGCGCTGCAGGCCCTGGCCGACGACCCCGTCGTCCGCGAGACGCTCGGCCGCATCGCCGATCCGCTGCTGAGCGCGCTCGCCGAGGCTCCCGATCCCGACGCGGCCGTGCGCGGCCTCTCGCGGTACGTCGGCTGCCGCAGCGGCCGCGCCATGTTCTTCGACTATCTCGGGGACGATCCGCGCGCGCTCGACGTGCTCGCCATCGTGTTCGGGGCGTCACCGCTGCTGACCGACGTGCTCGTCCGCCATCCCGACTACTTCCACTGGCTGGTCGCTCAGGTGGAGCGCAGCGCCCCCGATCGGCAGGACCTCGAAGAGGAGCTCGATGCGCTGCTGGCGGGCAGCGCGGATCACGCGAGCACGCTGGAGACGCTCAAGCGGTGGAAGCGCCGCGAGATCCTGCGTGTCGGGACCCGCGAGTTGCTGGGGCGCGATCCCGTCCCGGGCGCCGCGGCGCAGCTGGCCGATGTCGCCGGTGCGGTCGTCACCCGCGCGCTGCGCGCCGTTGTCCGCATCGTCGAGCAGGAGCAGGGCGCCGATCTTCCCGGACGTTTCGCCATCCTGGGCGGCGGCAGCCTGGGAGGGGGCGAGCTGAGCTACGGATCGGCTCTCGACCTCATGTTCGTCTTCGAGCCAGGGCGGGACGGGGTTGACGGCGCGCCGGCGCGGGATCGGTTCGTCCGTCTGGCGGCCGCGCTGACCGCGGCCCTCCGCGACGAGGCGGCGGAGGACCGCTTGTACCAGGTCAATGTCGAGGCGGACGATCGCGGGGTGCCGCTCGTCGAGTCGCCGTCGGAATGCGAGATCCGGTACGGCGCGGCGCATGCCGATCCTATGGAACAGGCGGCGTGGGTGAAGGTGCGCCCCGTGTCCGGTGACGCGGGTCTCGGCGCCCAAGCGGTGGCGCGGCTCCACGCGGCGATCTTTGCCGGCGGCGCACGCACGGCCGAGCGCCTGACGCGCCAGGGACAGCGGCAGGCTGCCATGGAGTCTGCGCCGTGGCACGACCTGCCCCGGGCCACCGCCGGCGTCCGCCAGATCGAGCTCACCACACTGGCGCTGCAGCTCGCGCATGGAGCCGGCGATCCGGCCGTGCGGAAGGCGAACACGCTGGCTGCTCTGGAAGCGCTCTCCCGCTCCGGCCTGCTGAGCGACGCGCGCCGCCGCGCGCTGGGCGCCGAGTACGAGTTGCTGTGCGGGCTCGCGCGCAGGCTCGAGCTCGTGCACGACGTGGCGGCCGGCGGCACGGAGCCGCGGGATCTGGCCGCCCGGCGCATGGGCCGGGAGAGCTGGAGCCGGGTCGACGGCGAGATCGCGGAGTGCTGCGAGCGGGTGGACCGGCTCTGCCGGGAGATCGCGGGGGACTGACGTGAGCCGCCAGGACCCGCCCCTGCCGGACGTGGACGTCGTCGGCGTCGGCGCCAATTCCATCGATCAGGTCGTGCGGATCGCGAGCGGCATCGAGACGCTGGCCGCGACCGGGAAGTCGCGCGCGAAGGCGCCGCGGCTGTCGAGCGGCGGTCAGACGGCGACGGCCATGTGCGCCTGTGCGGCGCTCGGCCTGCGCGTCCGGTACATCGGCGTGTTCGGCGGCGACGAGCATGGGAGGCGCGTCCGGGCCGACATCGCCGCGCGCGGCGTCGACGTGAGCGGGTCGGTCGATGCCGACGCCCCGAACGCCGGCGCGGTGATTGTCGTGGACGGCGCCGGCCGCCGCCTGGTGCTCTGGCGGCGGGACGAGCGGCTGCGGCTTCCTCCCGAAGACATAGACGCCGACGCGCTGCGCGGCTCGCGTGCGGTGCACGTGGACGACGTCGATGTGCCGGCCGCGCTCCATGCCGCCTCGCTCGCGAGGGCGCTCGGGATTCCCGTCACGAGCGACATCGAGCAGGCCGGCGGCGAGGCCGAGCGCCTCGTGCGCGCGGTGACGCACCCGATCTTCGATCACAACGCGCCGGAGGCGCTCACGGGCGAGCGCGATCCGGAGCGGGCGCTCCGCAAGATCCGGCGCTGGAATCCGGGGCTGCTGTGCATGACGCTGGCCGAGCAGGGCGCGGCCGCCCTCGACGGCGACGTCTTTCACCTGGCGCCCGCCGCGCCGGTGCGCGTGGTGGACGCCACGGGCGCGGGCGATGTCTTCCGGGCGGGGTTCCTGTTCGGGCTGCTGAGGGGATGGGCGGCGCCGCAGCTGCTGCGGTTCGCCAATGCGGCGGCGGCGGCGAGCTGCACCCGCGTCGGGGCGATCGCGTCGGTGCCGCCGCTGTCGGCCGTGGACGAGCTGCTCCAGCTCAGTTCTTGAAGCGGCGGTGGTCGATGTTGTACTTCCGCACCTGATAGTTGATGATGCGCTCGGTCGTGTTCAACAGCCTGGCCGCCTTGGCGCGGTTGCCGCGCGTCGTCTTGAGCGCGTCCTGGATGAGGTCCTTCTCGTAGGCGGCCACCGCGTCCTTGAGCGACACGCGGGTGATGGTGCCGGACGCCTCGGCCGTCTGCAGCGTGGGCGGCAGATGGTGCGCGTGGATCACGTGGCCGTCGCAGACGAGCACGGCCCGCTCGAGGGTGTTCTCGAGCTCGCGCACGTTCCCGGGCCAGTGATAGCTCATGAGCATGTCGATGGCGGGCGTCGAGATGCGCTTGATGTTCTTGTTGTGCGTTCGTGAGAACGTCTCGAGGAAGTGGTCGGCCAGCAGGAGCAGATCCGTCTTGCGCTCGCGCAGGGGCGGCACGAAGATCGTGAACACGTTCAGGCGGTAGTAGAGGTCCTCGCGGAACGTGCCCTCGGCAATCGCCTTCTCGAGGTCCTTGTTGGTGGCGGTGACGAGTCGGACGTTCGCCTTCAGCGTCTCGGTGCCGCCGAGCCGCTCGTACTCGCGCTCCTGGAGGACCCGCAGCAGCTTGACCTGCGTGCCGAGGTTGACGTCGCCGATCTCGTCGAGGAACAGCGTGCCCCCCTCGGCGAGCTCGAACCGGCCTTTCTTGCGCTGCTGCGCGCCGGTGAAGGCGCCCTTCTCGTAGCCGAAGAGCTCCGACTCGATGAGGCTCTCGGGCAGCGCCGCGCAGCTCACCTTGACGAACGGCTTGTTCGCGCGCAGCGAGTTGTAGTGGATCGCGTGGGCGATGAGCTCCTTGCCGGTGCCCGATTCGCCGCGGATGAGCACGGTGGTCATCGTCCGGGCCACCTGGGCGACCTGTTCGCAGATCTGGCGCATCGGCCCGCTGGTCCCGAGCAGGTTCGAGAAGTCGTAGCGCTCCTTGAGCTCCTGCCGCAGGTGGGTGTTCTCGTCGAGCAGGCGCTTGCGCTCGCCGTCGATCAGGCGCTGCACCTTGATCGCCTGCGAGATCATCGAGGCCACGACGCCGAGGAACTTCTGCGTGCGATCGTAGTCGCGCTCCGGCTTGAACTTCAGGTCGACGCCCAGCGCTCCGACCGGCTTGCGGTTGAAGATGATGGGCACGCAGATGAAGCTCAGCTCCTGCTGCGGCAGCTCGGACCGCTTCGCGGCGCGGTTCAGGAACATCGGCTCGCGGCTGATCTGCGGCACGACGATCGGCTTGCCGCTCTCGACCACCCGGCCGGTGATGCCCTCGCCCAGCTGGTAGCTCACGCGATAGCCCGGCCGATCGAGGCCGTCGGAGGCCTCCACCTGGAGCTGTCCGGTCTCGTCGTCGAGCAGGACGACGCTGCTGCGCACGGCGCCGTGATGACGTCCCAGCACTTCGAGGACGCGGTGCAGGGCCGACTTCAGATTGAGCGTGCCGGTGAGCGCCTGGCTCGTCTCGAGCAGGGTGGCGAGCCGGCGGACTTCGCTGGTGGAGGCGTCGGGCGCGGTGCGGGCGGCGCGGGCGGTGCTCATAGGATGTCGAACTCAGACAAAAATGTATCTCAGTCGATCTGGAACCACATGATTGTCTCCGACCTCGCGTTCAATATCAAGTGCGGGAAAAGGCCGATAATCGGGACGTGCCGGCTTTCGAAACGCTCGACCCCGAGCTGCGGGGGGTGCTGGGCAAGCGGATCCGCGAACTGGGCCTCCGGCTCGAGGGCTCGCCCGTCGAGCCGTACGTGCGCCAGCTCTACCGGGAGCTCGAGCGGCGGGGGCTGCACAAGTTCCGTCCCGTCTGCTACCTCACCGACGAGTGGGGATGCCCCGACATGCAGCCGATTCTGGGGATCCCGTTCTATCTCGCCGACCCGAACCTCGGCCAGCTCGAGCGGGCGGTCGACGATCTCGAAGATGCGCGCGAGATCATGCGCTACATGCGGCACGAGGCGGGGCACGTCTTCAACTACGCCTATCGCCTCTACACGCGCGCCGACTGGCGGGCGGTCTTCGGGCCGTTCGACCGGCCCTACCGGGACAAGTACCGGCCCGTGCCGTTCAGCCGGAATTTCGTGCGCCACATCGAAGGCTGGTACGCGCAGAAGCATCCCGACGAGGACTTCGCCGAGACCTTCGCCGTCTGGCTCACGCCGGGCTCCGCGTGGCGCCGCCGGTACCAGGGATGGCCGGCGATGCGCAAGCTGCGGTACGTCGATCGGATGGCGCGCACCTTCTCCGACGTGGACCCGATCGTCGGCACGGGCGAGGTCGACATCACGGTGGACGACATGCGGCTCACCGTCGAGCAGTTCTACCAGCGCGCGGAGAAGGAGCGCGCGACGCGGATCGATCTGGCCATGGACGCGCACCTGCCGGAGATCTTTCTCACGCGCAAACCGCGAGAGGCTCGACCTGCGGCCGCGATCGTGACAAAGTATCGTCGCGAGCTGATCGACAAGATCACGTACTGGACCGGCGTGCGCCGTCCCGTCGTGCGCGGACTGGTCGAGGCGATCTGCAAGAACTGCGAGCGGCTGAAGCTCTGGGGCGAGGTCGGCCGCGAGGCGAGCTACCTCGTGGAGCTCACCGCGTTCGGCACGACGCTCGCGATGAACTTCCTGACGCGCGGCACTTTCACCGGAGACCGCCGCACGCCCAGGAACGGCCGCGCACCGCAGCCGAAGACCCGGGACGCCGAGCAGGGATGACGACAGGCAAACTCAAAATTCTCGTGCTGTACGACCGCTGGGAGCCCGACGAGGGCGGCTCGGCCGGGGGCAACGGCAAGGCCCCGCTCGTCCGCACGCTCGACAAGAAGGAAGTCGAGGAGGAGGTGCTGGACGCGCTGGGCAAGCTGGGCCACGAGCCGGCGCTGCACGAGCTCGACGGGTCGCTCAAGAGCCTTCACGCGGTCGCCCGCGCCGACTGCGACCTGATCTTCAACCTCACCGAGTCGTTCGGCGGCAACGACACCGCCGACTACAACATCGCCGCCTACCTCGAGCTCATCGGCAGGCGCTTCACCGGCACCGGCAGCCACGGCCTCATGCTGGCGCAGGACAAGAGCGTCGCGAAGAAGATCTTCGCGTTCCACGGCATCCACACGCCGGTCTTCGCCCGGTCGTTCCGCGGCCGGCTCGCCTTCTCCGACGAGCTCCACTTTCCGGTGATCGTCAAGCCGATGCGCGAGGACGGCTCCATCGGCATCGAGTTCAACGCCGTCGTCTCCTCGATCAAGGAGCTGATGGAGCGGATCGACTGGCTGCACGAGCAGTTCGACTCTCCGATCCTGATCGAGGAGTACGTCGACGGCCGCGAGATGTACGTGGGCGTGCTCGGCAACGAGACGCCGGAAGCCCTCCCGGTGATCGAGCTGGATCTCTCGAAGCTCCCAGAAGGGACGCCCCGGATCGCGGCAGCGGAAGTGAAGTGGGCCAAGGGCACCAAGGCCTACCGCGACACGAAGTCGATCGTGGCCACCGACCTGTCGGAGGAGACGGCCGGCCTGCTGCAGCAGACCGCGGTGGCGGCCTATCAGGCGCTCGAGCTGCGCGACTACGGGCGCGTGGACATGCGCCTCAAGCCCGACGGCACCGTCACCGTGATCGAGGTGAATCCCAATCCGTGGCTCGCCTCGCGCGCCGAGCTGGCCATGGCGGCGCGGAAGGCCGGCCGCACCTACTCGCAGCTCATCGACGAGATCGTGGGGCTCGCCATGGCCAGGTACACGCGGTGAGGCCCGACCACCACGTGCTCTGGGAGATCGAGGGCGACGGCACGACGACCGCCTGCGTCATGGTGAGCTGCTGTGCCGGCGCGGAGCTGCAAGTGCTGCGCTCGGGGCGGGGAAGGAGCGACGAGGTGGTCCTTCGCGAGCTCTATCCCGACCACGACTCGCTCTACGAGCGGGCGCGGGAGCTGAGGCGCGAGCTCGCGGCGCCGTCCTGACGCGCAGCCGCGCCCGGCAGGACCCTCGTTCTTACGTTTTTGTAAGAACGAGGGTCAGACCCCCCTCGACAGACCCCCCTCGGCCCCTTTACGGCTGCTGCACCGGCAGCGTAATCGTGAACACCGCTCCGCCGTCCGGCCGGTTCGCCGCGCTCACCCGTCCCCCCTGCAGCTCGATGAGGTGCTTGACGATCGACAGTCCGAGGCCTGTTCCACCCGGGTCGCGGGAGCGCGACTTGTCCACCCGGTAGAAGCGCTCGAAGACGCGATCGAGCTCCTGCTCCGGCAGCCCGGGACCGCGATCCGCCACCGTCACGCTCAGCACGCCCTCCTCTTCCTGGACCCCGATCTCCACCCGTCCTCCCTCCGGCGAGTAGTTCACGGCGTTCTCCACCAGATTGCGCAGCGCATCGTGGAGCTTGGTGGCGTCGAGTGGACGGACGCAGGGCGAGGGCACGACCTGGATGGTCACCTGGGCCTTCTGGCGCTGGATGGGCGCGGTCAGATCGGCCACCACCGAGCGGCACAACGCCTCGAGATCGCAGGGGTGCACCTCGGCCGCCTCCTGCTGCGCGTCGAGGCGGGCGAGCCGGAGCAGATCGCGCACCAGGCGCTCCATGCGGCTGGTGTGGCGCATGATCACGTCGAGGAACCGCGCGCGCTCGTCGGGGCTCGTGGGCTCTTCCATCAGCGCTTCGACATAGCCGCGGACCGCCGTCAGGGGGGTGCGCAGCTCGTGCGAGACGTTCGCGACGAAGTCGCGGCGCATCCAATCGACGCGCCGCACCTCGCTGATGTCGTGCAGCACGAGGACGGCGCCGCCTCCCCGGCTCCCGCTCACGGGCGTCGCGCGGGCGCTGAAGATGGCGGTGCCGATCGGGACTTCGACCGGCTCGGTACGCTCGGCCCGCAGTGCGCCGCTCAGCTGGCTTACGATGGCCGGATGCCGCACGGCTTCGACGTGGTGACGCCCCAGCGCCGAGTCGTCGAGGTTCAGCATCCGCCTGGCGGCGTCATTGATGAGCCGCAGCGCGCCCGCCGCATCGATCACCAGGACGCCCTCCACCATGCCCGAGAGCACCGCTTCCGTGCGCGCGCGATCCGTCGTGAGGCCGGCGACCTGCTGCGCGAGCCGCTGCGCCGTCTGTGCGCCAAGGCCCTCGACTGCCCTGAGCCTTGCCGCCGCCGCCGAGGCAATCCAGGCCGCCGCCGCCAGCGCTCCGATGATGGCCACCACGAATCCGGCGACGGCCGAGCGGCTCCACGTGGCGGCCAGGATGCCGCCCGCCGCGACCGCGGTGCAGGTCCAGAAGGTCTGCGCCCGGAATGCGCTGGGCATGATCAGGGCTCGACGAGCTTGTAGCCGAACTGCTGCACGGTGACGAGGGCGGTCTGCAGGAATGGCAGCTTCTCCCGGAGGCGCCGCACGTGCACGTCGACCGTCCGCGTCTCTCCCGGATACTGATAGTCCCAGACGTCGGAGAGCAGGCGATCGCGCGAGAGCACGCG
Source organism: Vicinamibacterales bacterium (assembly GCA_963738315.1). Classification (GTDB taxonomy): domain Bacteria; phylum Acidobacteriota; class Vicinamibacteria; order Vicinamibacterales; family JAMQPK01; genus JAMQPK01. Next base: position 668,928 of record CAVTVT010000003.1, read on the forward strand.
TCCGCGGTGCTCCATCAGGTACTGCAGCAGGAGGAACTCCTTCGCGGTGAGCCGGACCTCGGCGCCCTCGGCCGAGACGGTGTGGCGGTCGAGATCCATCAGAATCGGTCCGCACCGCAGGAGGTGCTCTCTGGGCGCGGGGAGGCTGGTGCGCCGCAGCAGGGCCCGGACACGCGCCATCAGCTCGTGGGGGCTGAACGGCTTGACGATGTAGTCATCGGCGCCGACGTCGAGCCCCAGAATGCGCTCCGACTCCTCGCCGCGCGCCGTGAGCATGATGATGGGCAGCGCCGCCGTATTGTCGTCGGCGCGCAGCGCGCGGCAGATTTCGAGCCCGCTCAGGCCGGGCAGCATGAGGTCGAGGATCAGCAGGTCGGGCCTGTCCGCGCGCGCGCGCGCCAGGGCCCGCCCGCCATCCGGCATCACCTCCGATTCGAGGCCGCTCCTTGCCAGATAGTGCACGATGAGGGCGGCGATATCGGCGTCGTCTTCGACAATGAGCACCATCGGGGCGGCCACGGCTGCGCCGAAGTATACCGGCCGCCCGGGATCGCCGGTAAATACCTGACCGACAAGCCCTATGGGCGCGACGCCCAGATGCCGAGAATTGGGGAGATGGGTTGGCTTGGGTTCGGAGTGGCGTACTCGATCAGCTACGCCCTCATCGGCGCGTGGCTGCGGCCGCACCCGGCCATGCTCCCGTGGTTTCGCATCGTCGCACTGCTGATCCCCCCGATGCTGGGGGTTGCCGTGATCGTCAGGCGGCGCCACGCCTGGGCCGGGTGCCAGTGGCTGTTCTGGGCCTGCCTGGCCGTCGGCCTGGTGATGTCCGGAATCGGCGTCGTCGGGTGGACGGTGGACGAGCTGCTGCTCGGCGTGAATACCTCGTGGCTGGGGTGGCACGCCGTCTTTGCGCTCTTCGGCGGAGTGGCGCCCCTGTTCGGCCTGCTCGCGCAGCCGCACCGGGGCCTGCGGGAGAAGGCCGCCGCAACGACCGCGGTCGACATCGCCGGCATCGCGGTCCTCACCGGGTTCCTCTACGCGCACTTCGTCATCGCGTCGGATCCGTCGGCCGCCGCCAGCGGCTCGGCGGAGCGGGCGCTGCTCCTGCTCTCGGAGGTGCAGCAGCTGCTCGTGTGCATGGGCATGGTCGCGGCGATGTTCGTCGCGACGGATCCGGGGTGGCGGCAGACCTACCGCCGGCTCGCCATCGGACTCTGCATCAGTCTGGTCACCCTCACGCTCGGCAACGCCGAGATCTGGCAGGGCCTCTACGAGACCGCGTCGCTGGCCGACGCCATGTGGATCCTGCCGTTTGCGTTCTATCCGTGGGCGGCCTCGACCGCCCCGGCGTCGGTGCCCAGCGCGGCTGAGCTGACCACCGAGGAGGCCGCGCAGTCGCGCCCGTGGGTGATCTTCGCCGGGCTCGGCCTGCTTCCGCTGATCGACTACGCGCTGCGCCGCGCGTCCCCGCTCGGCCCGCTCGACGCCTTCCAGGATCTCTCCACCGCCGTGGCGATCGTCTCCGTGCTGCCGCTGCTGATGGCGCGGCTCGCGGTCGAACGCGCGGAGGTGAAAGAGGTGGATGCCAAGCTGCGGCTGATGGCGGCCGCCGTCGAGGAGGCGAACGAGCTCATCGAGATCATTTCCGCCGACTGCCGGATCACGCATGCGAACCGCGCGTTCTGCGAGGCGGTCGGCCGGCCGATGACCGAGTTGATCGATCGGCCGATGGACGCGGTGCTCGCGGAGGAGTCGGTTCCGCGTGTCGCGCAGATCCGGCAGCTGCCGAAGGGCGAGAGCTGGAGCGGCACGCTCGTGCACCAGCGCGCCGACGGCTCCAGCTTCCAGGCGGCCTGCGCGGTCGTCCCGCTGATCGAGCCTGCCGGGAACGTGACGCACTACGTCTGCATGGAGCGCGACATCACGGAGGAACTGCAGCTGCGCGGCCAGCTGATTCACAGCGAGCGGCTGTCGGCCGTGGGACAGCTCGTCTCGGGCGTGGCCCACGAGCTGAACAACCCGCTCCAGTCGATCCTGGGGTTCACCGAGCTGCTGATCGAGGCCGAGGAGCGCCCGGGCCTCCGGCGCGATCTCGAGCAGGTGCGCTCGGAGGCGATCCGCGCCGGCAAGATCGTACGCAATCTGCTGGCGTTCGTCCGCCGATCCTCGCGCGAGCGGGTGAATACCAACATCAACGAGATCGTCCGCACGACCGTCGCGCTCCGGTCCTACGAGTTCGGGTCGGCCAACATCCGGCTGATCGAGAGCTATGCGGAAACGCTGCCGACTGCGCTCGTCAACCCCGAGGAGATTCAGCAGGTCATCCTGAACCTGATCATCAACGCCGAACACGCGCTGCGCGCCGCCGGCCGTGCCGGCACCCTGGCCGTCACCACGACCACCGTCGACGGCTGCGCCGTGATCGAGGTCCGCGACGACGGTCCGGGCATCCCGCCGGAGATGGCGGGGCGGATCTTCGAACCCTTCTTCTCGACCAAAGGGGTCGGGGAAGGCACCGGCCTCGGGCTCTCGATCGCCATGGGCATCGCCGAGGCCCATGGTGGATCGCTCAAGCTGGTGCCGAGCAACATCGGCGCCTGCTTCCAGCTCGTCCTGCCCGCGGCGGCGGCGCTCAGCGCGGACGTCGAGCTGCGCGCCGTAGCCACCAGGTAGCGCCCGCCTGCCGGCGCGGCTGCACCATCCCCCAGTATTCCGGCCCGCGACTCTCCGCAGCAGTTATAATGCTGCCTCTCACGAGCATCCCGTCCACCTACCGAAAGGGAGCGATCGATGCGCTGGACCCCCCTACGTGCGGCGACGGCCGCCTCGGCGGCTACCATGCTCCTGTTGTGTTCGATGCTGGTCTCCGGCCAGAGCGGCGCGCAGAACGGTGAATGGCCGCACTGGGGAGGCGATCTCGGCAACAGCAGGTACTCACCGCTCGACCAGATCACCCGCGACAATGTCAAGACGCTGCGGATCGCGTGGCGGTGGAAGGCCGACAACTTCGGCCCGCGTCCCGACGGGAACTTCGAGGCGACGCCGCTGATGATCGACGGGGTGCTGTACACGACCGCCGGGAGCCGGCGCGACGTCGTGGCCATCGACGGCGCGACGGGCGAGACACTCTGGATGTACAGGTTCGACGAAGGAACGCGCGGCGATCTGGCTCCGCGCAAGGGAGCCGGCCGCGGCGTCGAGTACTGGGCGAGCCAGGATAAGCGGGATCAGCGGATCTTCTTCATCACGCCGGGCTTCCATCTCATCGCCCTCGAGGCCAAGTCGGGTCTCCCCGTCAAGGGCTTCGGCAAGGACGGGATCGTGGATATCTATCAGGACTTCGATCAGCCGACGCCGAAGGACGGCATGGTGGGATCCAGTTCGCCGCCGGTCGTGGTGCGGGACGTGGTGGTCACCGGCATTGCGCTTCTGGCCGGTACGGCGCCGCAGTCGAAGCAGAACACCAAAGGATTCATCCGGGGCTACGACGTGCGAACGGGCAAGCGCGTCTGGACCTTCCATACGATTCCGCAGCCCGGCGAGTTCGGCAACGACACCTGGATGAACGATTCCTGGTCCTATACCGGCAATACCGGCGTCTGGTCGCCGTTCACCGGCGACGAGGAGCTGGGCTACGTGTATCTGCCGGTCGAGACCGGCACCGGCGATTTCTACGGCGGCCATCGTCCCGGCAACAACCTGTTTGCCGACAGTCTCGTGTGCCTCGACGCGAGGACGGGCAAGCGTGTATGGCACTTCCAGCTCGTCCACCACGACATCTGGGACTACGACACCGCGTCGCCGCCCAGCCTGATCAACATCTCCGTGAACGGCAAACCGGTACGGGCCGTGGCGCAGCCGAGCAAGCAGGGGTTCCTGTACGTGTTCGATCGCGTGACAGGCGATCCGGTGTGGCCGATCGAAGAGAAGCCCGTGCCCGCCGGGGACACGCCGGGTGAGTGGTATTCGCCCACGCAGCCGATTCCGAGCTGGCCTGCTCCGTACGATCGGCAGGGGGTGAGCGAGAACGACCTGACCGACTTCACGCCGGCGCTGAAGGCCGAAGCGCTGGAGATGATGAAGCGGTACCGCACAGGTCCCGTGTTCACGCCGCCCAGTATCGCCACGGCCAGCGGAACGCACGGGACGCTGCAGGTGCCCGCCGCGCAGGGCGCCGCGCTCTGGCAGGGAGCGGCCTGGGATCCCGAGACGAACATGCTCTACGTGCCGTCGGTGACGAACATGAGCATTCAGGCGCTGCAGGAGGGGGGCACGCGATCGGATATGCGGTACATCGGCGGCGCGGGCGATCTCTTCGCCGGACAGGGCGGCCGGGCCGGAGGCCGGGGCGGCGCCAACGTCGAGGAGGGCGGGTGGCGGCAGAGCGGCCCGGTGGTGCGGCCGGCGGCGGGCGCGGCCGCGGCCCCGTGGCGCTCGGGCCGGGCGTCGGCCGCGGCCCCTGGGGTATCGGCCCGCAGGGATTGCCCCTCATCAAGCCGCCCTACGGGCGCATCACCGCCTACGACATGAACTCGGGGAACATCGTCTTTCAGGTGGCCAACGGCGATACGTACGACTGGATCAAGACCCACCCGGCGCTGCAGGGCATGAACATACCCGAGGACCGGGCGCGCCGACGAGGGCGGGAATCGTCGTCACGAAGACGCTGGCATTTGCCGGACAGGGGTGCGGGCTGTTCCGCAGCGGCGGGGGCGGCGGACCGATGTTCTACGCGTACGACAAGAAGACCGGCGACGTGGTGCACGAGATGGAGCTGCCGGCGGCGACCTGCGGGAACCCGATGACCTACATGGTCAACGGCAAACAGTTCATCGCGGTCGCGGTCGGCGCCCCGGCCGAACTGATGGCGTTGTCGCTGCCGTAGGCTAGCTGGTGACCGGCGTCGCGAGCACGTCGTGCACCTTCACCGCGAGGGCTTCGGCCGAGAACGGTTTCTGGATGAAGTGCGTGCCGGCGCTCTTCACGCCGTGCCGCAGGATCGCGTCATCGGAATACCCGGACATGTAGAGCACCTGATGCCCGGGTGCGCGAGCATCAGCCGCTCCGACAGCACCCGGCCGCTCATGCCGGGCATCACGACGTCGGTCAGCAGCAGATGGATACGGCCGTGGTAGCGGGCCGCGATCTGGAGCGCCTGGTCGCCGGCCGAGGCGATGCAGCACGTTGTAGCCGTTCTTCTTCAGCATCGCCGACACGAGCACGCGCACGCCGTCGTCATCCTCGACCAGCAGGATCGTTTCGGAGCCGCCGGCCGCCATCTGCGGCTTGGGTGCGGGCGGCTGTCCGAAGCTGACCGCCTGCGGCAGGTAGATCGAGAAGCGCGTTCCGTGCCCCGGCTGGCTCTGGACTTCGATGCCGCCCCCGCTCTGCTGCACGATGCCGTAGACCGTCGCGAGCCCCAGACCCGTGCCCTTGCCGTTCTCCTTGGTCGTGAAGAAGGGCTCGAAGATGCGCGCCGCCGTCTCCGCGTCCATGCCCGTTCCGGTGTCGCTCACCACCATCTCCACGTAATTGCCCGGCGCGAGGCCCGGATGCGCCGCCACGCCGGCCTGATCGAGCTCGACGTTCCGGAGCTCGATTCCGATATCTGCCCCCTTCCGGCATGGCATCTCGCGCGTTCACGACCAGGTTGACGAGGATCTGTTCCAGCTGCGTGCGGTCGGCGAGCACCGGCGTGAGCCCGGGCCAGACGTGCATCTCGAGTGTGACGTCTTCGCCGATGAGGCGCCGCAGCATCTTCTCAGTGCCGTCGACCAGCTGGTCGAGCGGAACGGGCTGCTGCGTGATCACCTGACGGCGGCTGAAGGCGAGCAGCTGGCGCGTCAGCCCCGCGGCGCGGTCGGACGCCTTGAGGATCTCCTCGACCTCGCTTCGATGGGGATCCCCGTCGGGCAGGCCGTGGAGCATCAGCTCGGCGTAGCCCTGAATGGCCATCAGGAGGTTGTTGAAGTCGTGTGCGATCCCGCCGGCCAGACGTCCAATCGCCTCCATCTTCTGTGAGTGGCGGAGCTGCTCGTCGCGCTGGCGGAGCGCTTCTTCCACGCGGCGGCGCTCGCTGACGTCGCGCACCACTGCGGTCAGTGCGATCCCGTTTGCCGCCTGCACGGCGGCGAGCGACACTTCGCCGGGGAACGCCGCGCCGTCTTTCTTGATGCCGATCACCTCGACCGCCTGCCCCGATGCGAGCCCGTGCTCGATCGGCGCCGGCTTCGCCGCCGTGTAGCGCGCTCGATCCGGCTCGGCGATCAGCGTCAGCAGCGACTGGCCCAGCACCTCGGCCTCGGTGTAGCCGAAGATGTGCTCGGCACTCCGGTTCCAGAAGGTGATGACGTCCTGCTCGTCGGTGGAAATGATCGCGTCGCGGGCCGACTGCGTGACCGTGGCGAAGCGCTGATAGGCCGTTTCGAGCCGCTCCGCCTGATCGCGCAGGCTGCGGGTCATGTCGTTGAACGCCGTGGCGAGCGTCTCGGCTTCGGCGCTGCCGCGCACCGGCACCTGCCGCGTCCAGTCGCCGCCGGCGATGTCGCCCGCCGCCTGCGAGATATCGATCAGCGGCCTGCTCGCGCGCCTGCTGAACGCGACTCCTCCCGCGAGCGCGAGCACGAAGGCGCCGGCTCCGGCGAGCAGCAGGCCTCGCGTGAGCTCGTCGAGGAACTGCTGCGTGGGCGCCCAATCCTGGAGCAGCACCAGCCGCCCGACATCATCGGACGGGCGCCCGCGGCCCAGCCAGAACGATTGCGCGATGTAGCGCCGGCCGCCGAGCGGGCGGACGTCCATGGACGAGATCTTGTCCGGCCGATGCGCTCGTTCGCTCAATCTCGGAGGCCATGGTCGCGCGCTCGTCGGCGGCAAGGCTGCTGCCGACCAGTGTGCGGCCGGACACCAGGTTGATTTCGGTGTGCGTGACCTCGGCGAGCTGGCGCGCCACGCGATCGTCGAGCGCGAAGCCGAAGGTGACCGTGCCCAGCACCTCGTCGGCGAACTTCGCCGGCTCGGCGGTGACCAGGAACAGGCGGCCGGCAATGGGCACCAGGTCGCGGCGCGATTCCCCGCGCGCGGCGCCCGCGATGGCGGTCCGCAGCGGGTCCGGCAGCGCCGCGCCGGCCGGCCAGCCGGGCTGCACCGTGGGTGCGCCTGAAGGGATCCGTGAGGATGCTGAATTCGGCGCCCAGGTCGCTGCGGTAGCTGTCGGCGGCCTGAGAGAGGGTGGCCCGGTCCGCCGCCACCACCGGATTGAGCATGATGCTGCGGAACACCGGGAGCGCGACGATGAGCCGCGTCTGCGCGGCCGCGAAGTCCGCCCGCGTCTCGACGAGCCGATCGAACGCCGAGCGGGCGTCCTGCAGGCTGGCCGCGGCTCGATCCATGGCGCTGTGCGTCGCAATGCGGGCGGCCGTCACGATGACCGCGGCGAGCGACAGGCCGACGATCAGCAGGATGCCGGCGGCGACGCGGGTCTCCATCCGCCGGTGCCATCGAATACGGTGGGCGATCGAAGCCATCGTGTCAGTGATAGCGAATGGAGTAGGTGGCCGTGACGTCCACCGAGTTGTCCTTGATCCGCGGCATGTCGCCCTGCTGGTGCACGTAGTTCAGCTGGAGCGTGACGGCGTCGGGCAGACGCAGCCGCGCGCCCGCGGTGAGCCGGCGGGCGGAACGCGCCCGCGGCGCCGGGGCGTCGTAGCGGAGGTCCTCCGCGCGCCAGACGGCGGTCACCGGTCCCATGGCGGGGCGGTGCAGCACGGCATCGAGGTAGCCCCCGTTCGTGGTGACGCCGTCGAAGGAATGGCCGTGGACGAGCTCGCCGCGCAGGAGCAGCCCGCCCGGGTGCGACCACCGGAGATCGGCGCCGGTGAACACCTGCCGCCCGTGCGCGAAGGTCGCCGGCATGTACGGCTCGCTCCGGGCGTGGCTCACCCCGAGGATCGCCCGCCCGATGTAGGCCTGGACGCGGACGGATTCGTCGACGCCGCCGCGGCGTTGAGAGCTGCCGACGTCGTGCGGGGCGCCGACGCTCGCTTCGACGGTGAGGCGCGGGATGCCGGCGACCACAGCCGCGCCCCGCTCGAGATAGTTGTTGGAAAGGCCGAAGTATCCGTCGTACCGGATCAGCGGTGCGCGCACGAAGCCGCCGTAGCTGTACTCGCCCCGATCGTAGATGCCGAAGGGTGTTCGGTACCTGTCCGGCTCGCACGCGGAGGATGCCTCGCCCGGAGCCGAACGAGCGCCCCGCATACGCTTCCATCAGGCACGCATCGCCGCCGTAGGGATATGCGGCGCCGAAGACGTCGGTACCGATCGGATCGGTGCCGATCAACGTCTGGGCCGGCTGCGGAGACGCCCGCGTCCAGCGCTCGCCCCACGCGAGCTCGGCGTAGTAGCTGATCCGGCTGCGCTCGTCGAACCGTCCGAAGGCGCGCAGTTGCGCGGCGCCGGCGCGGACGTCCTCGCCCGAGTAGCCGCCGGTGAGGTCGAGCTCGACGCTCGTCTGCGCGGCGGCTTTCGAGCCGAGCGCGAGACAGGCGAGCAGACAGCCGCAGACCCGTCCCGCTCTGATCATGGCCACCGGACGAGGAGCGGGTGGGTCGAGTCGACCGCGACCGAGCCGGTCAGGATCGATCCGCCGGGCCTCCACGCGTGAAACGTGTAGCTGCCGGGCGGCACGTCGGGGATGCTGAAGGCGCCGAGCCTGTCGGACACGGCGAAGTACGGCGACTCGACCGCCATCACGTAGGCGGCCATGTGCGGGTGGATATTGCAGAAGATGCGGCTCAGACCCGGCTTGTCGAAGACGATGGGCTTGGACGTGCCGGAGGGATACATGCCGAGGTCGAACTTCTTCCCGTCGTGGAACGAGAACACGTTGTGGAAGACCCGGTCATTGTTCGGAAAGTCGACCGCCGCGCCGACCTGCACCGCCAGCACGCCCGGCTCGAAGCTGAGGTTCCGCTGATCCAGGACCGCGCGCTTCGGCGGCGCTGACGCGGCGCCCCCGGGAAGGTCGAGCCAGACCACCGCCTGGTAGACGGGCTGTGGACCGGCCTGCGCAGTTCCGCTCAGTCCGGCACCCGCCGCAGGCAGCGCGTAGAGGCAAAGCGCCACGGCTGCACAGGCCACACGCATATCCTGCTTTATCGGCAGACCGTGTTTTTTGGGGTAGACTCCAGCTCATTCAGCCGGCCGGCCTCAACCGGCACGCGCCGGGAGGCCCTATCGACACACATCCCAGCCCACACGGAGAGCTCCAACAGGCGCTCGAGCGCCGGGTGTCGGGCGAGATCCGCTTCGATCGCCTGTCGCGCGCCCTCTATTCCACCGACGCGAGCGTCTATCAGATCGAGCCGGCGGGTGTGGTGCTGCCGCGTACGCGCGAGGATCTCATCGAGATCGTGCGTACCTGCGTCGAGCGCGGCATGCCCCTCACCCTGCGAGGAGGCGGCACCTCTCAGGCGGGCCAGGCCATCGGCGCCGGTCTCGTCGTCGACACGTCCAAGTATCTGAACCGCATCCTCGAGGTGAACCCGCAGGAGCGGTGGGCGAGAGTGGAGCCGGGCATCGTGCTCGACGAGCTCAACGCCCGGCTCAAGCCTGCTGGTCTCCGCTTCGCTCCCGACATCTCCACGGCCAGCCGCGCCACGATCGGGGGCATGATCGCGAACAACTCGAGCGGCGCGCGGTCGGTCCTCTACGGCAAGACGATCGATCACGTGCTCGATCTGGAGGTGATCCTGTCCGACGGAACGGTGGCGCGCTTCCGGCCGCTCGCGCCCGCCGAGCTCGAGGCGGCATGCCGGGGAACCGGCCTCGAGGCGGAGTGCTACCGTACGGTGCGCGACCTGGGACGGAGTCTCAAGGACGAGATCGAGCGACGGTTTCCGAAGGTGGTCCGCCGGGTCGGCGGCTACAACCTGGATGAGTTCACGGACCCGGCGAGGCCGTTCAACCTGGCGAAGATCGTCGTCGGCTCCGAGGGCACGCTCGGGGCCGTGCTCGAGGCCAGGCTGAACCTCGTGCCGCTGCCGGCGCACAAGTCGGTGCTGGCGATTCAGTTCGCCGGGCTGCTCGAGTCGCTGGGAGCCACGCCCGTCATCCTCGGCCACGGGCCGTCGGCCATCGAGGTGATGGACAAGTTCATCCTCGATCACACGAAGCAGAGCCCGCGCCTGCAGCAGCTGCGCGAGAGCTTCATCGAGGGGGATCCGGGCTCGCTGCTCTGCGTCGAGTTCTACGCCGACCGCGCCGGCGATCTGCCGCCGCGGATGCAGGCGGTCGAAGAGGACCTTCGCGAGCCGCGGGTTCGGCTACCGGTTCCATCACGCGCTGGACGCGGCCGCGCAGGCGCGCATCTGGAGCTCTGCGAGAGGCCGCGCTCGGCCTCTCGATGGCGATGAAGGACGACAACAAGTCGCTGTCGTTCGTCGAAGACACGGCCGTCGCCCCCGAGAAGCTCGCGCGACTACATCGATCGCTTCCTGCAGATCATCGCCCGCCACGGGACGCGCGCCGGCGTCTACGCGCACGCCTCGGTCGGCTGCCTGCACGTCCGGCCCGTCGTGAACATGAAGACCGAGGAGGGGGTCAGGAAGTTCGAGGCCATTGCGGGCGACATCGCCGAGCTCGCACTCGAATTCGGCGCGGCGCTCTCGGGCGAGCATGGCGACGGTCTCGTGCGCAGCCCGTTCATGGAGAAGATGTTCGGCCCCGTCCTCTACGACGCGTTCAGGACGATGAAGCGCACCTTCGACCCGCACGGCATCTTCAATCCCGGCAAGATCGTCGACGCGCCGCCGCTGACGTCCAACCTCCGCTTCGGGCCGGGCTACAGCGCCCGGCGCCCGGAGACTTTCTTCGACTACTCCGAGTACGGCGGCATGGCGGGCGCGGTCGAGATGTGCAGCGGCCTCGGCGCGTGCCGCAAGAAGCTCGACGGAACCATGTGCCCGTCGTACATGGCGACCCGCGAGGAGGCCGATTCGACGCGCGGACGCGCCAACGTGCTCCGGCTGGCGATGAGCGGCAGACTGGGGGAGGCGGGGCTGGGCGACGAGGGCGTGTACAAGGTGCTCGACCTCTGTCTCGAGTGCCGCGCGTGCAAGGCGGAGTGTCCCGTCGGCGTGGACGTCGCCCGCTTCAAGAGCGAGTTCCTCGCCGACTACTGGGCGCGCCACGGCGTCTCGCTGCACGCGCGCGCGCTCGGCAACGCGAGAATGCTGGCGCAGCTCGGCAGCCGGGCCGCACCTGTCGCCAACTGGATCGCCGGACCCGCCTCGGCAAGGCCGCCGGGGAGCGCTGGCTGGGCATCGATCGGCGGCGGAGCCTGCCGCAGCTCGCGCGCCGCGAGTTCGGCCGGACGGCGCCCCGGTTCGAAGACGGCTGCGACGTCGTGCTCTTCAACGACACCTTCACGAACTACTACGAGCCGGAGATCGGTGAGGCCGCGGTCGCGGTGCTTCGTGCGGCCGGTCTCCGGCCTGGCGTGGTGCCGCATGCCTGCTGCGGCCGTCCGCAGATCTCGAAGGGGCTGCTGCCGCAGGCGCGCGCGCTCGCCGCGCGGAATGCGAGCGCGCTGTATCGGTACGCGTCCGCGGGGCAGAAGATCGTGTTCTGCGAGCCGAGCTGTCTGTCAGCCGTTCGAGAAGACGCGCCGGCCCTGCTGACGGGCGAGGCGCGCGACCGGGCGAGAACCGTGGCCGCCTCGTCGGTCCTCTTCGAGGAGATGCTGGCGCCGCTGATGTCCCGGCTGCCCCTGAAAGCGGTCCCGGGCGAGATCCTGCTGCACGGCCACTGCCACCAGAAATCCATGGGGCTGCTGGGGCCGGCGAAAGCGCTCCTCGGGGCGATCCCGCAGGCCACCGTCGTCGATCTCGACGCGGGCTGCTGCGGCATGGCGGGCTCGTTCGGCTACTCTCGCGACCACTTCGATGTGTCTCGCGCCATCGGCGAGCGGAGGCTGCTTCCCGCCGTGCGTGCCAAAGCGCCTGGCGCCGTCGTCGTCGCGGCGGGCACGTCGTGCCGTCACCAGGTGATGGATTTCACGGGACAGTCGGCGCTCCATCCGGCGACCCTGCTGCAATCCCTGCTCTCGCAGAGGCCGCTATGAACCTCGCGCAGATCTCGCTGGCGGCGCTGGCCGTCGCCATTCTCGTCAGCTGCTTCACCGAGCTGAACGTCGGCATCCTGTCGCTCGCGCTCGCGTATGTCGTCGGGGTGTTTCTCGGCGGGATGAAGCTCGACGCGGTGCTCGGCGGGTTTCCCGTCTCGCTCTTCCTCACGCTCGCCGGCGTCACGCTGCTGTTCACCCAGGCGCAGCTGAACGGGACGCTCGATCGCATCGCGCACCGTGCCGTGCGCGTCTGCCGCGGAAATGTCGGCCTGATTCCCGTCATGTTCTTCCTGCTCGGGTGCGCGCTGGCATCGGTCGGTCCGGGCAACGTCTCGACGGCGGCGCTGCTCGGGCCGATGGCGATGGCGACCGCCGCGCGGGCAGGCATACCGCCGTTCCTCATGATCATCATGGTGGGCAACGGCGCGCAGGCGGGATCGCTCTCGCCCTTCGCCCCGACGGGCATCATCGTCAACGGGCTGATGGCGAAGATCGGCCTGGGCGGGCATGAGTGGCACAACTACTACACCAACGCGCTGGCGCACGCGTTCGTGGCGTTTGCCGGCTACTCGCTGTTCGGCGGCCTGAGGCTCTTCCGTCTGGGCTATGTCGCGGCGGCCGAGGGAGCCGAGGCGCTCGACGCCCGGCTCGATCGGAAGAACTGGATCACCGTCGCCGTGATTGCCGCGCTCATCACCGGCGTGCTGTTCTTCGGCGTCAACGTCGGCATGGGCGCGTTTCTCGGCGCCGTCGTGCTGGCCGGCGTCGGCGCGGCCGATCACCGCGAGGCGGTGCGGAAGATGCCGTGGGCCGTCATCATGATGATGAGCGGCGTGACGGTGCTGATTGCGCTGCTGGAGAAGACCGAGGGCCTCGATCTCTTCACCTCGCTGCTGGCGCGCTTCGCGTCGCCCACGTCGATCACCGGTTTCATCGCGTTCGTGACCGGCATCATCTCCGTCTACAGCAGCACCTCGGGCGTCGTGCTGCCGGCGTTTCTGCCGACGATTCCCGGGCTGATCCAGCGTCTCGGCGGCGGCGACCCGATCGCGTCGCGACCTCGATGAACGTCGGCGCGCACCTGGTGGACGTCTCGCCGCTCTCGACCACCGGCGCGCTCTGCCTCGCCGCCATGCCGTCGGGCGAGAACGTGCGGAAGGTGTTCAACCAGCTCCTGGCCTGGGGCCTGTCGATGTCCATCGTCGGCGCGGTGATCTGTTACCTGTTCTTCTGACCGGATCAGGCGCGGCGTCGATCCGAATAGCCCCTGGCCACGGGCCAGACGCCCGCGACCCGCTCGCCATCCAGGGCATACACCACGTCGTGCAGATTGAGCGTCGGATCGGTATGTGAAGGGATCAGGAAGATCCGATCGCCCAGCGCCACCTGTGCCGCCGCCGGAAGGCTGATGACGGCATGCTCGTCGTTGAGCGCCGTCACGGCGGCGCCATCGATCCCGCGCACGAGCGGGTGGCCGTGATCTTTCGTGCACGCCTTGTGCCCGCAGTCGGCCACGCAGCGCTCCGGAACGGGACGGCTGATGACCGTGCCCATGACGAACAACGCGTACTCGAAGGGCAGATCGAGCTTGCCGTAATCGGTGTCCATCAGCGCGTACGACCCCGCCTGCATCTCCGTGATGCCGTCCATCACACCGGAGATGTCGTAGGTGCCGGTACCGCCCGACGACACGATCTCGGCCGGCAGCCCCGCCTGCTGGCACGCGCGGGCCGTCGCGAGCAGCTTCTGCATCGATCGCTCGGCCTCGGCACGCCGTTCGTCGCGGGAGACGAGACCGACGGCATGTCCTTCATAGCCCATGACCCCCCGGAGCCGAAGGTTCGGGGCCGCCACCACACGCCGGGCCAGCGTCACCGCCTCGCCGCTCGGCGCCGGTGCAACGCCGCATCGGTTCTGCCCGACGTTGACGTCCACGAGCACGCCGATCGTGGCGCCGGCTGCTTCCCCAGCGTGCGACAGGATCTCCACGCCGTACGCGGAGTCGACTGCGGTCGTCACCGTGCCATGGCGCGCGAGCTCGGCCACGCGGGCGGCTCGTTCGCGGCCGGCGATCTCGTTCGCGATCAGGATGTCGCGGCAGAAAGGCGCCACCGCCTCCGCTTCGAGGAGCGTGGCGCAGGTCAGCCCGGTGCAGGAGCCGGCTGCGAGCTGGCGGCGGGCGATTTCCGCCGTCTTGTGCGCCTTGAAATGCGGGCGCAGACGGCAGCGCCGCGCGGCGAAGAAATCGGCCATCCTCCGGATGTTCCGCTCCATGGCCGGCGCGTCGACGATGAGCGCGGGCGTCGGGATGTCGAGTAGGTACTCTGGTGATGGCATCGCTACTGGCCTCGTGAATGGCGCACGCGCTCGAGGATCACGCGGCCGGGATCGGCGAGGTTGCGGATCGTGGGGTTCCCGACGATCGCCATCGCGTCGTCGAGCACGAAAGGCCCGGACAGGCTGTTGGCGTAGACGGCGCAGATCGCGATCGCAAGCACCACCGCGGACCGCCACGGCGCCCGGGCCGGAGGAATTCCGGCCCGGGCCTTCACGCGGCGGTCGCGCCGTGCTCTCACTTCGCGTTCGGCAAGTACAGCGACATGATCGTGATGTGATCGACGACGTCCACGAACTGGTGCGGCACGCCGGAGGGAACCACGAAGAAGTCGCCCTTGCCGAGCTTCTGGCGGACGCCGCCTTCAATGGTCTTCGCCGAGCGATTGTTGCCATTGCGGGTTTCACCGACCAGGCTGCCACCGGTCAGCATCGTGGCGCTGCCGTCGATCACGTAGAACAGTTCGGCGTTGGCTTCGTGCACCGAGGCGCCCTGGGCCACCGGCTGCCGCCGCTCGACGTTCACGTTGTACGGGGCCAGGCTGAACACGCGCACGCTCGAGCTCGGCCGGTCGGCCGGCAGTTTGGCCAGCGCGGCGGCCAGATCCTCTGACGAAAAGTGACTGGCCCGGTCGGTCGGCGTGCTCGGCGCTGCCGGCCGCTGCGGCCCCTGTTGCGCCCACGCCACGTTCGAAGCCAGAACCATTGCGCCCACGGCAAGCAGAATTCGCATCGGCAATCCTCCTGAAGGCGAGATTCTACAACCAGTCCCCGGTTCCAGGTTGCCGGGGTTCCAATCGTCAATGCGTCATCGAGTACAGGATGACGTCGATGCCGATGGCGTAGCCGTTTATGGAGAATTGCTGGAAGTAATCGGGGCTCTCGGCCTCGCGCTCGTAAGCGTCGCCGTAATCGGTGTTGTGCGTCATGAACACCATGACGCGCCCTTTGCGGTCGGCGATGATCCGGGCGTGCATCTGGGCGCTGTCGGCCCCCCGCTCCGAGGTTTCGCCGAATCGGACCCAGAGTCCGATGTTGGGAATCTGCGGGAGCGTCTGGATGTTGAACAGCATGTGGAACATCTGCTGGTCGGTCGTCACGTCGGTAATCGGGTATTCCCCGGCAGGAAGCGCCTTCCGAATCTGCGACTCCCAGTTCGCCCAGGCTCGCGTGCCCCAGAAGTCGTCGGCCCAGAGGAACCCGCCCTTGAGCAGATAGGCGCGCAGGTTGGCCGCCTCGGCCTCGTCGAAGTAGGCCCCCCCCGGCTCGCTCATCATCAGGAACGGGCACTGGAACAGCGCCGGATCGATCAGCCGGACGACGTAGTGGTCGGGATTTCCTTCCAGGTCGTTGCTCACGGGGGCCTTTGTGAGCTCGGTCAGGCGAATCGACAGATTCTCATCGGCGCGCGGATAATCGACGAACCAGCCGTCGCCGTCGCCGGTGTAGCTGTTGCGGAAGTACAGCCGGCAGAAGTGAAAGCCGCCGTCGTAGCTGGGGAACTCGCCCGAGGCGTCCGGCCGGGTCATCGACGGCGATCGGATGAACCCGCGCTGCCGCTGCGCCGCCAGCCCCGCCGCGCCGATGGCCATCGCAAGCGTCGCCGCCAGCACTGCTGCTCGGGTGAATCGGCCAGTCATACAGCGTACCCGGTGCGCACCGAAGCCAGTCTAGCGCGACCGCCGGGCGCAAGCCACATATTCAGTTTTCATGCCGCACCGTCTCAGGTTCCTCCGACCGGCCGGGGCGCGTCGATTCGAGCGATAATGGCCGCGGCGTTGGACGAGTCACTCGACTTCGAAATCATCCGACACAACAAGGCACGCCGGTACGTCATCCGGGTGCGCGACGACGGAAGCGTGCGTGTGACGATACCGCGCTGGGGCTCGCGCCGCGAGGCCAGGGCCTTTGCCGAAGAGCAGCGCGCCTGGATCGAACGGCAGCGACGCCGGGCGGCGGAGCGGCGCCGGCGGCTCGTTCCCGAGCCGTACGCCGATGGGCAGGTGGCGGCGCTCCGGGCGCGCGCCCGGCTCGAGCTGCCAGCCGAGCTCGCGCGTCTCGCCGCCGCGCACGGCCTCTCCGTTTCGCGGGTCAGTATTCGCAACCAGCGCTGGCGGTGGGGCTCCTGCTCGCCGGCCGGGCATATCTGCCTCAACTGGCGGTTGATCACCATGCCCCCGTTCGTCCGCGAGTACGTGCTGATTCACGAGCTCATGCACCTGAAGCGGCTGGATCATTCCCGCGCGTTCTGGCGGCTCGTGGCCGGGGCCTGCCCGGACTACGGCGCCGCGCGCCGGTGGCTGCGCGAGAACGGGGCCACGACGCAGCTCATCGGCGCGATCAGTTGATCCAGCCCACCAGCGGATGGTGGTCCGATCCGTATTTTGCGTCCACCCGCACCCACTCGGCCGTTGCCGCCGGCGCACGGAAGAAGAGGTAGTCGAGCACCCGGCGGCGTGAGCCCGGCGCAGTGACGGGCAACCGCGTTCCGGTGGCGATTGACCTGAGCAGTCGTGCGGCGGGCTCCTGCTCGCCGAGCCACGTGTTCAGGTCCGTGCCCAGCACGAGCGTGCCTTCCGGCAGGCGTTGGCGGAGCGCGCGCGCCTGGCGCGCACGCGTACCTTCCGTGCCGAAGATCCAGAGATGGCGCGGCGGCCCGAGCGCGTCCAGGTGCACGACGCCCACCGAGGCCCGGCCGCCGCCGGCCAGCAGAACGGTCGCCAGCAGCGCGACACGCCGCTGGCGGCCGAACGGCAGCTCGATCGCCTCGGCGTCGGCGAGCGGAAGAGTCGACAGAATCGCGTTACCGCGATCCGCCGGTGGATCGGAGCGGGAGTGCCCGTTCCGCATCGAGGGCACGTAGAACAAGTACATCTGCAGCGCCCGCGCAAGCGCGCCCACATCGACGGGCAGGTTCTCGTGCGGGGCGATGCGTCCGGCGGCGGACGCACCGGGGCTCAGCGGCGGCACACCGTCGAGCCGCACGGCCTCCTGCAGCAGGAGGACGAGCGGTCCCACGTTCCGTTCGGGCGTCAGATGTCCGGCGCGAAGGTCGGCGACGAACCGCTCGACGTCCGCCTGTCCGACGTGGACGTTCCAGCTCACGAAGGTCACATCCCGAAGGTGGATCGGCGCCTCCGCGGCACGCGGGCCGATGGCGGCAGGGGCCCACTCCACCACGGGGCCGACGCCGGCGCACCATGCGTCCAGGCGGCGGCGATCGCCCGCATCCTCGGGGATGTACCAGCGGGCTGATTCGGAGCGGCAGGACCCCGCAATGGCGGGCACGAGGCTGACGCTGCGCGGGTGGGCGCAGGCGCCGAGCGTTGCCGCGGCGAGCAGAAGCAGGACGGGAAGCCTCGAGATCCCTGTGATCGTGCCGGTGCTCGGGGTCGAACCGAGATGCCCCGAAGTGCGGGAGATTTTGAGTCTCCTGCGTCTGCCAGTTCCGCCATACCGGCCCATCTTGGAAATCACATCGGCGCCCGACGGAGCCGCGTCTGAGGCTTGATCGACGGGCCGATAGCCGATTCTATCAGCCGATGCTCCGCTCGAGCGGCGCATTCGCCCCGGTCGAGGGTTCAACTGCCCCGTGCAGCGTGCAGATCCACCCAGGCTCTGCCGTTGGGCGCGTACTTGACTATACGGCCGATCCGTATGCGGGCCTGCTTTTCGGTGAGCCAGGGCCCGTCCGCGGCGTCGCCCCACGGCCCGGACACGTGTGAACCGAGAGAGTCCTCATCCCACTCGGTCTTGGGGCGCCAGCGACGGGGCAGCGTTTGAACGACCGATCGAAACCCGGGGATTGTACGGCTCAGTTTCCTGAGAAGCCGCCAGCCGATCTCATACGGATAAATGTCCTCGCTGCTGGTCTGCCACGGCTGTGCGATCAGCTTGAACTTCCGGAACCCCAGCCGGACGAAGAGGTCGAGAAGTTGCGGCTGATCAGAAATCTCGGCGGAGATGAAGTCGGGCGTCAAATCCGGGGTGAGCGTCGAAAGCGCTTTGAAGTCGAACCCTTCGATGTCGCATTTGAGATAGTAGGGCCTGCCATGAGGCCGAATGACGTCGGCGAGAGGTTTCACCTCTATGGCGACGGTCTGCGACGAGTCTGCGAAGCTCGCGTCAAATGAACTCCGGCCCTGCTCCTCGGCTCGATAGAACGTCAGGATGCCGGCGCTGTCTCCCACGCCGATTGATTCCACGATCAACCTGCCAGCCGAAATATCGGGCCGGAAGCGACTGCGCAGGGCGGCCGCTTTCAGCGGGTCGGCTTCAATGGCCAAGACGCGAAACCCCTGTCTCAGGTATTCCTGCGTGTCTTCCCCGTCGTGCGCCCCGACGTCAACGACCAGTCTGGTCATTCCGTTCTCCGGGCGCTCATACTACCTGAGCGCGCGCCCGATTCCGGCCGGATCCATTCGCGTGCTGCTGCCGGACCAGATCGCGGGAGACGGCAACCAGCCGTCGCACCGGCGAGCGATCGCGTTATCGCGAACCTTCACCGCTATAATTCCGGCGCCAAGGAGACGGCACGGATGAGCCAGCAACCGACCCCAGAGAAGATTCTACAGACCGGCCTTGCGTTCTGGCCAGCGAAGACCCTCTTGAGCGCCATCGAGATGGGCGTGTTCACAGAACTGGCCAAAGGTCCCGAGACCTACGAGGGCCTGCGCGGCCGACTGGGTCTCCACGCGCGATCGGCCCGCGACTTCCTCGACACGCTTGTCGCGCTCGGGTTCCTCCAGCGCTCCGGAGACACGTACTCGAACACCACCGAGACCGACCTCTTTCTCGACCGCCGGAAGCCGTCGTACGTCGGTGGGATCCTGGAGATGGCGAACCATCGTCTGTACGCCTTCTGGGGAAATCTGACCGAGGGCCTTCGAACGGGCCTGCCGCAGAACGAGGTCAAGTCGGGAGGACCGGGACTCTTCGAAACGCTCTATGCCGATCCGGCTCGCCTCAAGGAGTTCCTCGCTGCGATGACCGGACTCAGCCACGGCGCAAACCTGACGATCGCGAAGAACTTCCCCTGGAAGAACTATCGCACGTTCGTCGACGTGGGCACCGCACAGGGGGATCTGGCCGCGCAGATCGCGCGCGCGAACCCGCATCTGCGGGGCTGCGGCTTCGACCTGCCGGAAGTCGCGCCCATCTTCGAGGAGTACATCGCCGGGGTGGGCATGGCCGATCGCGTGACGTTCGCGCCCGGCAGCTTCTTCGACCACGATCTGCCCAAGGCCGACGTCGTCTTGATGGGGCACATCCTCCACGATTGGGATCTGCCGACCAAGAAGATGCTGATCAGGAAGGCATTCGACGCGGTGCCGAAAGGCGGCGCATTCGTCGTGTACAAAGCCGTCATCGATGACGATCGGTCGAAGAATGCCTTCGGGTTGATGATGAGCCTCAACATGCTCATCGAGACACCCGGCGGGTTCGACTACACGGGGGCTGACGGCTCGCGATGGATGATGGAGGCTGGCTTCTCGTCGACGCGCGTGGAGCCGCTCGTAGGGCCGGACTCCATGGTGGTGGGCATCAAGTAGCTGGCCGAGCACGTCTGGAGTATGCGGAAACCGAACGGTCGCACGATCGATTGGACCTCAGTCGCGATCTCGCACGTCAGAACGTGAAACGCGCGCCTACGCCAGGACGCAATATCAACAGGATCCAGCCCTCGGCCCGCGTAGCTGACGAACAGCCGAGCATTCGGCACCAGCTCGACGCGGCGGCTCAGTCTGATCCCATTGATGCCCAGGACGCCGGCCCGGGCAGCACCGTATGTGGTCTCAGTGTCGACATTGATCTCTGCCGCACGGCCGGCGCCTCCGCGGCACGCGGGCCGATGGCGGCAGGGGCCCACTCCACCACGGGGCCCACGCCGGCGCACCATGCGTCCAGGCGGCGGCGATCGCCCGCATCCTCGGGGGTGTGCCAGCGGGCTGATTCGGAGCGGCAGGACCCCGCAATGGCGGGCACGAGGCTGACGCTGCGCGGGTGGGCGCAGGCGCCGAGCGTAGCCGGGGACCTTCACGGAGTCATTCGAGACGTGCGAATCGGAGAGCCGGACCTGAATCGATTCCGATCGCCGGCGGCATACAGGCGCACGCGCTCGTACCGATCATACTCGGCCGTCGGCGGCCAATCGAGCGCGCCGAAGGTCGTCTTTCCGAAGCGGGCTTCGAACAGCGGCGCTTCCGAGCCTTCGACGAGGATGTAGGGAGCCAGCCCGGCGCTCTCGAGGCGCCGGAGGACCACGTCGAAATCTTCCGGCGGGATCTCGTCCCAGCGGATCGTCTGGCGCTCCGCGTACAGGCGCAGACTGCCGGACTGCATCACCGTGAGGACCACCGCGTTCGACGGCAGCACGCTGCGAACGTACCGCGCGACGACCTTGAAGCGCGCCTGACTCTCGGCGTCGCGGAACACGCTGCGCTCTTCCGCTCTCTGGAGGTACATCGCAGCGAGCAGGGCGCAGAGCGCGGCGAACAGCGCGCCCCGGGCATGGAGCGCCGCCTTCGAGACGATCCACACGGCGACTGCGCTGCCGAGGGCCAGCAACAGCGGGATGGCCGGCAGCAGAAACCGCACGAACTGCCAGTTGTCGAACGGGATGTAGGTGAGGTAACTGGCGAATACCGCCAGCGCCACGATCAGCAGACCGGTTCGTAGCCGGCGCGCGGGAGCGCCCTCGGCCTCCTCGCCGATCGGCAGCGCCGGCGCGAGCAGGCCCGCGAAGATGAAGACGGTGTGAAGCTGGAGCAGCCACAGAGGGAACCGCTTGAGATTTGCCGGAATCCACTCGAGGCTGAACAGGCCCGCCGCTGTTCCGTACCCGGAGCTCAACGGTGAACCGTACAGCTTCCAGTTGAGGAGCGCGACCGCGGCCGCCGCGGGAACCGCGCCGAGCGCGAATGCGACGCCGCGGTTGAGACGCGGCGGTGTGGCGCAGGCCAGCAGCCCGACGGCGGGGGCGACCGGCAGCAGGTTGGGCCGAACGAGCAGCGCGCCCGCGGCGAGCACTCCGCTTGCGAACGCTCGCCACGAGCCGCCTCCGGCGGTTCCCACCACCACCGCCGCCAGCCAGAACGTCGTCGCGGGCACGTCGCTCATCGGCTGCATCACCTGCATGAGGAAGATGGGACTGCACGCGAGGAGCGTGGCGGCGAGGAGCCCCGCCCGTCGATCTCCGACCCTCGTCCCGAGCAGGTACGTGAGCCAGAGCGCCGCCGCGCCGAGGATCGGGACGACGAGAAACGCGGCCGAGAAGCCGCCGAGCTTCATCGCGAGCGCCATGAGGAGGGGAAGACCGGGAGGATAGACGGGAACGAGACTCTGAGCGTCGGGGGCCAGGCGGTAGCCGAGGGGAGCGGCCGCGGCGCCGAGAGACGGCATCAGGCGAATCAGCGGTTCGGGGATGGAAAGGTGTCCCTGTCGCCAGAGCAGCGCCTGGCTCGCATAGCCGTACGAGTCGGACCCGCCCGCCACGAAGGTGCCATGGACCAGCCCGACCGCGAGTGTGACAAGCGCCGCGGCTGCAACGAGCCACTTCGATTGTCTGGCGATCTGCTCCCAGCTCGCGGCCGCGGCGCGACGATCGTATCGGTCGTGCAACCACAGGGCCGTGCAGCACAGGACGGCGCCCAGGTAGAAGGGGCGGTACGGATCGCGCGCGGTAAGCCGCCACGGGCCGATCGAAGCGGCGATACCACCCGTGAAGGCGATGACGAGCGCGACCACCAGCGCGAGCGCGGCGAGCCAGCCGAGGCCGACGTAGATGTGCCCCAGTCCGTGTGGCTCGGGGGGAGAAGCGTGCTGGTCGGGGAGTGGCATATCCTCGGCAGATAAGAAAGAGCGTAGAATGCAGCGCAGGTGTGGCCAACCCTCCGTTGCTGCAACGGTTGGATCCCTTCGGCACGCCTCTTTCCGATGAGGCGTCTCTCATCCGACTTGCAGTGAACGCTCTCGTTTGAGGGATTCAGGCGTTGTTCTCGCGAACGACTGAACCCGATTAGTCAGGAGCACGCGATGCGCTCTTCATTACCAGCGGCAGTGCTCATGGCCGCCACGCTCTTGATGAGCTGCACCACTGGACCCTCGATCAGGCCAGGGCCGTCGGCGCCATCAGGCACATCAGCGGACCTGACGCCGTCGCAGCCCGCAGCGACTCCTTCTGCGTCTCTAATACGGGTGGAGATTACCGGCGCGACGACCCTGACCAGTCTTGGTGAGACAAGCCAGTTGGCGGGCGTCGCGGTGTTCTCTGATGGAACGACGCAAGATGTGACGACGAGCGCCGCCGCACGCTGGACTCTCGCAAATCCGACCGTATTCGGCATGGCAAAACCGGGCGAAATCAGAGTGCTGGACTTCGGAATCAGCGGCATCGCGTTTGTCTATATGAGCTATAACGCAGGCGGCTGGATCACGGCAACACCCAGCGGCACGTCTGCCGTATCTGGCGTGGTGAGGGAGCCAGGCCAGGGACCTCTCTCTGGGGTTCGTGTCACGGAAATGACCTCGGGACGCTCGGGCCTGAGTGATACGAAGGGCATCTTCACATTCGGGGCTCTGCCATCCTCCCAACTTCGCCTCATTGCGGAGAAGGATGATTACGAACCGTCGATGCAGAGCACCACTCCGACAACCACAAATCCCAGCGTCGATCTTCCCATGCAGAAGGTTGTCCACTTGACCGCCGGAGATTCGCTGATGCCGCATGCGCTCGCCCCACATGACCTCTCCTATGTCGTGGGCGCATTGCACTGCGACGATTGTCGGCTGATGCGGGTGAGCGTCCCGAATCCCGGCACCTTGCACGTTCACATCACGTGGACAGCGGGACCGAACCTCACCCTGTTCGCTGAAGGCCGCATTCTCGCCAGCGGTAATCAGGAACTCACGAGCGATCTGCCGGTCAGCGCAGCAGGCGAGGTCCTGCTATACCTTGGGATGGCGCCCCCCAATTCGCTCACGTCTCATACCACATTCAAGGTGGAAACCTCCATGAGCTAGGCCCGGCCGAACCCGGATCGAGCGGATGGTGCCGGAGGAGGGAATCGAACCCTCACGGGGGGTAAACCCCACCGGATTTTGAGTCCGGCGCGTCTGCCAGTTTCACCACTCCGGCGTGCCGTGCCTCTGGCAGCTCGTATCTTATCGCACGCCCGCGGTGCGCCCCGCGAGGTACGACCCGGGACTCGCGAGACGCGACCTGCGACTGTCGGTCTGCAGCGTCGTCTACGGCTTCATCCACCCGATATCCTGATACACCCATGGCCGGACGAATCCGAAGGCGCCGAAGTTGGCCAGGCCCTTCTTGACGACGACGATTTCCGGCCGCTGGTAGAGCGTGAGCGAGTGCACCTCCTGCCAGATCAGCCCGTCTATGCGGTTGGCGATTTCGATCGCCTTTTCGGGTCGAGTTCCTCGAAGGCCTGACGGAAGAGCCCGTCGATTTCGTCGGATCCGACGCGCGCGTAGTTCTGCTGGATCTCCATCTGCCCCTTGGCGTTGACGGTCGGCTTCGCATAGATCGACTTGGACGAGCTGATGGGTACGGCGTACCGATCCACGAGAAGACGGTGAAGTCGAACTGGCCCGGCGTGATGTACTTGTCGAAGAAGTCCTGGCTCGGCACCGTGTTGATCCGCATGGTGACCCCCACCTGGCCGAGCATGTTCTGGATCAGCTCGGACTCCTGGCGCGAGGTCGTCACGCCGGCGGGAATGACACAGGTGATTTCGAGCGGCCTGCCCTCCTTGCGGCGCGCGCGTCCGTCGAGCGTCCAGCCTGCCTCGTCGAGCAGCTGGCGCGCGCGCTCCGGGTTGTACTTCCCGATGTCGCCTGAATTGTCCTGATAGCCCTTCTGGTTCGTCATGAAGATGTGGTTGTTGAGCGGCGTCGCTTCGATCCCCAGCGGCCCGAGGAGCGCCCGTGCGATCGCCGTCCTGTCGATGGCCATCGCGAGAGCCTGACGGACCTTGATGTCGCGCAGGATGGGTCCCGACCCGTTGACCGTCAGGTGGCGGAAGTTGGGGCCTCCCGCCTCGCGCACCTCGGTGCCGGCGATGTTGCGCGCCCGCTGGTACTTGTTCGCATCCGGCCCGACGTCCATGGCGTCGATTTCGCCGTTGGCCAGCGCGTCGATCTGCGCGTCGGGCAGGATCACGCGGTAGCACGATCGAATCGAGCTTGGCCGGCGGCCCCCACCATTTCTCGTTCCGCACCAGCGTGATCGTCTGGGCCGTGCGATCGATCGACGCCAGCTTGAACGGGCCGGCCGTCAGCAGCGGGCGTTCCGTCCAGCCCTGATTGAAGATCTTCGGGTCCTTGTTCGTCGACGCCGGATAGATAGGATTGAAGACGGCCGCCCAGTCGGCGTACTTGTGCTTGAAGGTGACGATGACCTCGCGGTCGTCTTTGCCCCGCTCGACGCTGGCGATGTCCTCGAAGCCGTTCGCGCTCGAGATCTGATACGCCTGGCTCGTCCCGTTCTGGGCCTTCCACTGCCAGTAGAAATCCTGCCAGGTGATCGGGGTGCCATCGTCCCAGTTCGCCTTCGGGTTGATTTCGTAGGTCACCACCTGCTGCGGCTCGGTTGTCAGCGTGGCTTCCGAGGCAAGATAGTTGCGATCCCAGATCGGGGTGCCAGAGGCGTCGGGATTGTAGGTGGCCGGCATGAGCGCCGACATCACGTTCTCGGTTGCGAGCGGCGTGCCGTCGAGCTGGTAGTAGTTGAAGTTGCTGGGCATCTGGTCGATCGGCCAGACCAGGCGTCCGCCCTCCTGCACACGATCCCGCGGCTGCGGGTTGATCTGGTTCCGTGCGGCCGCCGGCGTCGGGGCCGCCTGGCCGGCCGGCGGGGCCGTGCGCCCGCCGCCGCAGGCACCCGCCGCCAGCGTCCCGATCACCACAACCACCACCGCGGCTGTGGCTGCCGCCCATCGTCCAATCATCGCCCCTCCCTGATGCTCTCAGCCTAACGGAAACACGCCGGCTGCGCTACAAAACCGGACGCACGTCGGCGTAATGACACGCGTCCAGATGATCGGCCGGAGCGGTGCGCGCCGCGAGCGGCGGCGACGCGCTGATGCACAACTGACGCTGGCCGTCGTCGAGCTCGTGGGCGAACTTCTGGCAGCGCGTCCGGAACCGGCATCCCGAGGGCGGATTCGACGGACTCGGCAGATCCCCCTGAAGCACGACGCGCTGGCGCGAGCGCTCCTTGCGGGGATCCGGCAGCGGCACGGCCGAGAGCAGCGCCTGGGTGTACGGATGCGCCGGCCCGTCGAACACGTCGTCGACGCCGCCGATCTCGGCGAAACGTCCGAGATACATCACCGCCACCCGGTCGGCGATGTGCCGCACGAGCGCGAGGTCGTGCGCGACGAACAGATACGACAGCTTGAGCTCGGCCTTGAGATGCTGGAGCAGGTTGATGATGCCCGCCCGAATCGAGACGTCGAGCGCGGAGACCGGCTCGTCGAGCACGAGCAGTCTGGGCTGCAGCGCCAGCGCTCGCGCAATCGCGATACGCTGCCGCTGGCCGCCGGAGAAGGCCTGCGGGTAGCGGTTGGCGTGGTCGGGCTGAAGCCCCACGAGCTTCAGCAGCTCCCGGATTCTCGCCGTGCGCTCGGGTTTCGCCATGCCGTGAGCGGCGAGCGGCTCGGCCAGGATGTCGCCGATCGGCAGCCGCGGATCGAGCGAGGCCATGGGATCCTGGAACACCACCTGCACCTCGCGTCGGATCGCGAGGCGCTCGGGTGGCGTGAGACGGGCCGTGTCCTTTCCGAGCACGACGATGCGCCCTGAGCTGGGCGCGGCGAGGTTGAGGATCTCCATGATCGTGGTCGTCTTCCCGCAGCCCGACTCGCCGACGAGCCCAAGCGTCTCTCCCTCGCGGATGTCGAACGAGATGCCGTCCACGGCATGCACGGTGCCGACTCGGCGCCGCAGCACCGCGCCCTTGATCACCGGAAACTCCTTCACCAGGCCGGTGACCTCGAGCACCGCGGTACGCTCGCTCCGTGGAATCGATACGATGGCCGGCCTGGACGGCACGGCCGCGGGGAACACGTCGGAGCCCGTCAGTCCACGCTCTTCGATTTCGCCGCTCCGGTGGCACGCCGAGCAATGATCGTCTCCCGACCGCGCCATCGGCAGCAGCGATGGTTCCACCTCCACGCATCGTTCGATCCGCATGGGGCAGCGCGGCACGAACGGGCATCCAGGCGGAAGCGCCACGAGGGAGGGAGGGCTGCCCTCGATCGGCGTGAGCGGCCGGCGATCCCGCGCGTCCGGACGGGGGAGCGCGCCGAGAAGCCCCAGCGTGTACGGCATTCTCGGCCGGTAGAAGAGGTCGTCCACCTCTGCCATCTCGACGATCCGCCCCGCGTACATCACCGCCACGCGATCGGCGAAGCCGGCGACAATGCCGAGATCGTGCGTGACCAGGATGATCGCCGCGCCGGTCGCCTCTTTGGCCGCCCGCAGCACGTCCAGGATCTGCGCCTGAATCGTGACGTCGAGGGCGGTCGTCGGCTCGTCGGCGATGATCAGCTCGGGGTCGTTCGCGATGGCCATCGCGATCATCACCCGCTGCCTCATGCCGCCCGAGAACTCGTGGGGAAAGGCGGAGGCCCGCTGGCGCGCGTTCGGGATGCCGACCTGGTCGAGCAGCTCCACGGCGCGGCCCCGTGCCGCCTCGCGGCTGAACCCGGAGCCGGCGTGTACCAGCACCGCCTCGGCGATCTGATCGCCGACGGTGTAGACCGGTGTGAGCGCGGAGAGCGGGTCCTGGAAGATCATCGAGATCTTCCGCCCGCGCAGCTCGGAGAGCTGCCGATCGGATTTGCCGATCAGCTCTGTGCCCTGGAAGGTGATCGAACCGCTGATCCGCGCCTGCGGCGGAAGGAGCTCCATCACGGCGAGCGACGAGACGGTCTTGCCCGAGCCCGATTCTCCGACGATGCCGAGCACTTCGCCCGGCGCCACCCGATACGAGAGCGACCGGACGGCGGTGACGTCGCCGGCCTCGCTCGGGAACGTCACGGAGAGGTCCCGGACTTCGAGCAGCGGGCCGCTCACGAGGCGGCCCGCACCCGCGCGTTGGGATCGAACGCATCGCGCAGGCCGTCGCCCACGACGTTGATGGCCAGGACGAGCAGGACCAGGAACCCGGCGGGAAAGTAGAACTCCCACGGATAGGTGAGCGCCGCCCCCGCATAGTCGCCGATGAGCGTGCCGAGCGACACGTCAGGCGGCTGGACGCCGAATCCGAAGAAGGAGAGCCCGACCTCGGCCAGGATCAGCGAGCTGACGTTGACCGTGGCGTCGATGATCAGCAGCGACGCCATGTTCGGCAGGATGTGCCGGAAGATGATCTTCCACCCCGGCACCCCCATGAAGCGCGCCGCGTGCACGAACTCGCGCTCCTTCAGAGAGAGCGTCATCCCTCGAACGATCCGCGCGGTGATCATCCACTGGAAGGCGGCGAGCAGCAGGACGAAGATCAGCCAGGTCCGGCCGCGGAACGCCGGCGACAGGATGGCGATGATGAGAAAGGACGGCAGCACCAGCAGCAGGTCCACCAGCGCGAGCAGCGCCGCGCTCAGCAGCCCGCCGAAGTAGCCCGCAAAGGCACCCACGACGGCCGCCAGCGCCGTGGAGATGACCGCCCCGAGCAGCCCGATGATCAGCGACTTCTGCAGCCCGCGCATCGTGAGCGCGAACACGTCGAACCCGTTCTGCGTGGTGCCGAACCAGTGGTCGGGCGACGGGGGCGTGAGGAACGAGCTCGTGTCGAGCTCGTCGTAACGCCACCCCGCAAGGTGGGGGCTGAGATATGCGACGGCGAAGAGCAGCAGTACGGCTGCCAGGCCGGCGAGCGCCAGGCGGTGCCGGAGGAAGCGGCGGAGCACGAGACGCCCGCGCGACACCGTCTCGGCCGCGGCAGCCTCCACCACCGGAGTCTCAGGGTGCGCCTCTGCAACGGAGATCGGGTGGGGGGTGTCGGCCATGCGGGCTACACGCGCACCCGCGGGTCCAGGGCGGCGTAGGCCACGTCGGAGAGGAAGCCGGCGATCAGCACGAGCACGGCCACGAACAACGTCACGCCCGCCACCGAGTTGATGTCGTTCTTGGTCACCGAGTCCACGAAGTACTCACCCATCCCGTGCCATCCAAAAATCCGTTCGGTGAAGGTCGCTCCGACGAACAGCAGCGCGAACTGATACGCGAAGAAGGTGGCCATCGGGATGAGCGCGGTCCGGAGGCCGTGCTTCACCAGCGCGCGCGAGCGGCGCAGCCCTTTGGCCTGGGCCGTGCGCAGGAAGTCGCTCCCGAGCACGTCGAGCATCGCGTTCCGCTGGTAGCGGCCGTAGAACGCGACCGAGACGACGATGAGCACGAGCGAAGGGAGGACGAGGTGCGCCACGCGATTGAGCAGGCCGGCCCAGGAAGTGGGATCCACTCCTGGAGTAATCTCGCCTGTCGTGTACAGCAGCTTGGTCTCGCCGGTGAAGCCGAGCACGTTGTTGAGCCCGATGCCCGCATTCTTCAGCAGCACGGCCAGCACCACGACGGGAATGGACAGCGCGACGAACGAGAAGACCGACAGCAGGTAATCCGCGGCTCGATACTGCTTGACCGCCCCGTAGGCGCCGGCGGCGACACCGAGAAGCGTACCCAGCACCGACCCGATCAGCACCAGGCGCAGGCTCACCCACATCCGGCGTGCGATCTCGTCGTTCACCGACGTGTTCTCGATTGTCCGGCCGAGATCGCCGTGCAGGAGGGCGCCCGCCCACCGCTCGAATCGGGCGAACACAGGCGTCTTGTCATTCATGTTCAGCGCATCGAGCGCTTCGTCGACCACCTGCACCGGAGGAGGCGGATTCCGTCCCTGGTACCGCGAGCGGGGGTTGAGCTGCGTAGCCGCGAGAAAGTAGGCAACGCAGGTCGAGACGGCCACGAGGAGCGTCAGGTATGCGAGGCGGCGGAGGAGGAACGCTGTCACGAGACGCGATGCCCTATGCGGTTGTACCTCAATATCTTACCGGCAATGTCCAGTTCTGCGAATCGGGCCTCCGTATGGCGAATTAAAGGCGAAAATCTGTGGTTTTTTGCCAGTTTTCGTTGCTTTTCTGGCGTATTCTGCGCTATACTGGCAGACGGTTCGGCACTAAAAATCGTGCCTTCATCAACCCACCTCAGATAGGGGCACAACGTGACATTCGAGGTCGGAGACAAGGTCATCTACCCCAACCAGGGACTCGGCGTCGTCACCCGCATCGAAGAGAAAACCATTCTCGGCACCACCTGCGGCTTTTACCACCTGCGCATCGTCGCCAACGAAACCACCGTGCTCGTCCCGCTCGACAACGTCGACGGCGTCGGCCTGCGGCGTGCGATCGGTGACGCAGAAGTGGAGCGCCTCTTCAGTGCGCTCGGCAATGGCAAGATCGACAACCACCAGAACTGGAAAGGGCGATTCAAGGACAACTCGGACAAGATGCGGACCGGCTCCATCTACGACGTGGCCGACGTCCTCAAGAGCCTGACCCTGCTGAGCCGCTCCAAGAGCCTGTCGTTCCGCGAGAAGCGCATGCTCGACCGCGCGAAGTTCCTGATCATCTCGGAGATCTCCGAGGTCATGCGCGAATCGATCGATTCGGTCGAAGACCGCGTGGACAAGGCGCTCGAGCGCAGCTTCACGGCCCGCAGCCGCGCCGTGGCGCGGGCGAAGACCGCCAAGGCCGCCCCCCCGCGGCGTGGCCGCCGCGCGACGCACCGCACGCGCATCCTGACGCGGGTCCAGGCACATCGAAAGCCCCTGCTTTCAGCAACTCACGGGGCGGCGACGAGCACTCGCCGCCCCTTTTTCGTGTACGCTCCCTGCCACATGTCCGCTCCCGGCACCTCCTCACCGGCCGTGGCCATCGCCGCGGTGCGATCGGCGGCTGCCTATGTGGCCGTCTCGCTCTACGTGGCCGTCACGGCGCCTCCGGGCATGCTGCTGGCGCTGCTGTTCCGCTGGAAGGGCGTGCTGTACATGCTCGGGCACGGGGGCGTCGCGCTGGGAGCGGCCTGCGCGGGGATCCGGACGCGCGTCGCCGGGCTCGAGCATGTACCGCGAGGCCGTGCGGTGGTGTTCTGCGCCAATCACCAGAGCAACATCGACCCGCCCATCCTCTTCCAGGCGCTCCATCCCCGCCTTCACGTGCTCTTCAAGGCCGAGATGACGAAGCTCCCGCTGCTCGGCCGTGCGTTTCAGATTGGGGGGTTCGTCCCAATCGACCGCCGTCACCGCGAGCAGTCGATGGCGGCCATCGAGCAGGCGGCCGACTCGCTCAGCGCGCGGCAACTCGTTCCTCACGTTTCCCGAAGGGACCCGCAGCCGGACCGGCGCGCTGCTGCCCTTCAAGCGGGGCCCGTTCCTGATTGCCATCAAGGCACAGGCGCCGGTCATCCCCGTCGCGGTGCAGGGCGGGACGGAGTCGATGCGGAAAGGCAGCGCCATCGTCCGGCCGGCCACCGTCAGCGTGAGAATCGGCGAGCCGGTCGAGACCGCCGGCCTGACGATCGACGATCGCGAGAAACTGGCCGATGCAGTACGGGCGCGGGTGGGGGAGCTGCTGGCGATGGGCCCGGTCACTGAGCCCCGAAGGTGAACGTCATCGACCAGGACTTGAGGGGGGCGCCGTCGGTGGCATGGATGCTGTCGGGAAGCTCGAGCACGACGTTGCGGTTAGGCGCCACGTCGTCCGCGTCCATCTTCACTTCGATCGACCGGTTGGACTTCTCGTACTTCACCTCGAGCCCGCTGCGGGGCAGCTCGTCCTGTGAATCGGCCGCCGCGGAGCGCCAGTGGAGGTTTCCCTTGAACGAGGCCGGGTCCATGTCTCTCGAGAACTGGATGACGATCGTCTTGCCGAGCGGCACGTTGGTGTCGCCGTCCTGGGGATCGCTGAAGACCACCTCGGGGGCCGGGCCCGCCTGGTGTACCGGCGGCGCCTCGGAAGTCGGCGCGCTGAGGTCCGGTTTGGCCAGCACCGGCTGCTGGCTCGCCTCCACTCTCACGACCCCCCGTGCCTCGGCCACCGTGCCGGTCACCTGAAGCCAGGTGCTGGTGTCCACGCGGGCGCCGAGGTCGAGATTGAAGCCTTTCCCCCGCGGACGAACCCCGGTCACCCACACCGCGGCGTCCCCGGTGTGGAGCACGAACTCCCACTGGTCCACGCCGGGCGCCTGCGGCAGATCGCCATAGAGATTCCTGCCGCGGAACTGGCCGGTGAGGGTGACCCGCTCGCCGGTAGTGCTGGTCGGGACTGAGCGCGATCTCCCGGAGCGACGGCGGGCCGCCGGCCGGCTTCACGGGCGAGGCGTCGGTCACCGTGAGCGCCACCACGTCACCCGGTTTGGGCCAGCCGCGATCGTCCGGGTTCGGCACGAGCTCCATGAGGCGCAGGCTGGCCACTCTGGGATCCTCGCGCTGCAGCCTGCCGACGTCCCAGAACGTGGCGCGCAGTTCGACCTGTCCATCCGAAGGGGAGGGGCCCGAGAAGATCAGCGGGATCGATCGGTCCGCGCCGGGCGAGGTGAGCACGGCCTGATCGCGCGTTGTCAGCAGGCCGCGGACGACCACAGCCTGCCCCTGATAGAAGCCGGGATAGGCGAGCAGGGCGGCGAGCGTGGTGGCGCGCCGCGGCGCCGGCTGCGCGCCGGCCGCCGATGTCATCGCGAACACGCACGCGCCGATGAGGGGTGCCCGCCCTTTCATGTCAGTCGTCTTCGCGCCGCAGCCGCGAGAATCACGGCGAGCGCAACGAACAGCAGCGAGCTGGCGATCAAGCCGCTCGTGCCCTCGTGCAGAAACGGCGCGGCTCGTCCGATTGCCGCCAGTGATCCGATTGTACCTGTTCCGACGAGCACGGCATACAGAATGCCGGCAAGCGACCCGCCAGCGATCAGACCCGAGCTGAACAGCGTGCCCGCGCCGATTTCCGATTCCTCGGCGCCGCCGCGCGCCTGCTCACGTACCAACGGACGACGCCGCCCGCCATGATCGGCGCGGTCGTCGCGATCGGCAGGTAGGCGCCCACGGCGAACGACAGCGAATGGATGCCGCAGAGCTCGAGCGTCACGGCGAGAGAACACGCCGACGAGCACCAGCCCCCAGGGCAGGCTCTGGCTCGAGGAGGCCCGCGGATGATCGTGGCCATCAGGGTCGCCTGCGGCGCGGCGATCTCGCGCGAGCCGATGCCGAACACGCGGTGGAGGTACAAGCGTCGTCATCCCGATGACCAGCGCCGAGGCGACGACGCCGATGACCAGCCCGATCTGCTGGTAGAGCGGTGTCGCGCCGACGATGTAGCCGGTCTTCAGATCCTGCGAGGTGGCGCCGCCGTTGGCCGCCGCGATGCAGACGACCGCGCCGACGCAGAGCGCGATGGGCGCGTAGTAGCTGCCGGTCCAGCCGAGCGACACGAACAGCAGGCAGGTGAGGATCAGCGTGGCGATGGTCATGCCCGAGACGGGATTGGACGAGGAGCCGATCAGGCCCGTGATGCGCGACGACACCGTCACGAAGAAGAAGCCGAACACGACGATCAGCACCGCCGCGAGCAGGTTGCCCTGCGTCGGCATGCGCGGGGCGAAGGCCAGGAAGAGCGCCAGCAGCAGCGAGCCGGCGAGCACGATCGACATCGGCATGTCGCGCTCGGTGCGATGCGCGCGCCGCCCCGGCGCGCGACCCGAACTGGCGCAGCCCTTCGCGCGCCGACGAGACGATCGTCGGCAGCGTCCGCGCCAGGGTAATCAGTCCGGCCGCCAGCACGGCGCCGGCGCCGATGTAGCGGATGTAGGCGCTCCACAACTGGTCGGCGCGTCATCTCGGAAATCAGGAACGGCCGGCCGGTGGCGGGGTTGTTGGCTAAGGACGGATGGATGGGCGGGAACGGCGTCGTCATGATGCGCGCCGAGAATCGACAGCAGCGGGAGCAGCACCAGCCACGACAGCACGCCGCCGGCGAACATCTCGCCGGCGATGCGCGGGCCGATGACGTAGCCCACGCCCAGATACTCCGGCGACACGTCCACGTCGATCGTGGCGTTGGGGAACTGGCTCGTCCGCGGGGTCGCGTAGGCCGACGTTCGGTGAGGAACAGGTTGAAGACCCACGAGAGCGACTTCCACAGCGCGCCGATCCCGAGCCCCGAGAACACCAGCGCCGCCAGCCGCCCGCCGCGCTCCCCGGCCATCAGCACTTCCGCGCACGCCGTGCCCTCGGGATAGGGGAGCACGCCGTGCTCCTTGACGATCAGCGCGCGGCGGAGCGGCACCATCATCAGCACGCCCAGGACGCCGCCCGCCAGCGCGATCATCGTGATCTGGAAGTAGTTGAAGTACGCCGGGCCCCTCCGGGGCGAGGAAGATCAGCGCCGGAATCGTGAAGACGACGCCGGCGGCCACCGACTCGCCGGCCGACCCAATCGTCTGGACGATGTTGTTCTCGAGGATGGTGGAGCCGCCGAGCCGCTTGAGCACCGAGATCGAGAGCACCGCAATGGGGATCGATGCGCTCACCGTCAGGCCGGCGCGCAGGGCGAGGTAGACCGACGAGGCGGCGAACACCAGCCCGAGCAGGGCGCCGAGCAGCACCGCGCGCACCGTCAGCTCCGGCGGCGACGCGGAGTCGGGCACGTAGGGCTGGAACGGTGTCGGCTGCGGCATGGCGGGATGTTACCGTAGCCCGCGCACCCCGACCGCTGCTGTAGAATCGCTTGTGAAATTGGCGATCAAGCGACGGCAGCTCAGCGATCAGATCTCCGAGCTCACGACCAGCCGGCTCTCCGTCTATCTCCGCTGCCTCAACGCCCTGGAGGCGGCGGGGGTGAAGACGGTGTCCTCGCAGATGCTCGCCCAGCAGTTTCACCTCAACGCCGCGCAGATCCGGAAGGATCTCGCCAACTTCGGCGAGTTCGGGGTGCGCGGCGTGGGCTACTACGTCAAGGATCTCAAGCGGCACCTGCGGCAGATCCTCGGGCTGGAGAAGAAGCTGCGGATCGCCATCATGGGCGCGGGCAATCTCGGGCTGGCGCTGGCGGACTACCCCGGCTTCCGCCAGGAGGGCTTCCAGATCGTGGCGCTCTTCGACAATCTCTCCGACAAGGTGGGGCAGCGATCGCGAGATGGGAGTGCCGATCTTCGACATCAAGGACCTCAGGCGCGTCGGCGCTGAAGGAGCGCATCGACATCGCCATGATCGCGGTGCCCGCCGCCTCGGCGCAGCGGGTGGTCGATCAGGTGGTCGCCGCCGGCATCAAAGCCATCCTGAACTTCTCGCCCGGCACCCTCAGCGCTCCCGGCGGAGTCAAGCTGAAGAGCGTCGACCTCACCGTGTCGCTCGAGAGCCTCTCGTTCTACCTGGCGCAGGAGGAATGATGGCGAAGCGCCTGTCACACGTGGACGCGGCCGGACGGGTGCGGATGGTGGACGTCGGCGCGAAGCCGGAGACCGCCCGCGAGGCCGTGGCCACGGGCCGCATCCAGGTTTCGCGCGAGGCGCTCCGGGCCATCAGGGCCGGCCGCGTGAAGAAGGGGGATCCGCTGCAGGCGGCCCGCCTCGCCGGCATCCTTGCCGCCAAGCGCACGGCCGACCTCATCCCGCTCTGCCATCCGCTGCCGATCACGCACGTGGAGGTGGACATCGCGCCGAAGCGCGACGGCTATGCGATCGAGGCGCGCGTCCGCACCAGCGCCCGGACCGGTGTCGAGATGGAGGCGCTCACCGCCGTTTCGGTCGCCGCACTGACGATGTACGACATGCTCAAAGCCATCGACAAGGCGATGGTGATCGGGCCGATCGTGGTCACGGAGAAGCGCGGCGGGCGGAGCGGGGAGTGGAAGAGGCGGAAGTAGGCATGTCCCGGCCGGTCTAATCTAGCGTCTCCCTCCTTCGGCCAGTTGCCGATACATCTCCGCCAGAAAAGTCGCGGCGTCTTCACTGTGTGGCTCGTAGTAGCCCCACCAGGGGTCTGCTTCCTCACTCACCGCGATCGCGGTGATGACGCTGTGGATGGTTTCGAAGGCGGCGGCGCGATTGCCGGACTCCCGCGCAAGGTGGGCAAGCGCAAGCCTGGGCGATTGAGCCGTCGGATAGAGAGCGGCGGCATTCTGGTAGCGCCTCTTGGCTTCGCTAGTATTGCCTTGCGCCTGTTGCTCCCGGCCAAGGAACAGCTCGGCCAGATAGAGATCCCGGCGATCGGGCGTGAGCGCGATCGCGCGCTGCAGTTGGGCAACTGCTTCGTCGTGCTGGCCCAGGGTTCCAAGCGTCTCGCCCAGGCGTAATCGCGCGGTGGCGTTGGCGGGCTCCAGGGCGACCGTTTGATGGAGAAATTGCTCCGCGTTCTGCAGTTCGCCGGACCGGCTGGCCACGGCAGGATTCAGACCGGCCGCACGCAGCTCCCCGAGCGATGACTGAACAGCGGGAGAGGCCAGCTCCTGATGGAGGAACGCGCTGTCGAGCGCGAACGCGGCCTCCTGTGGAAAGATCTGCCGTGCCTTCTGGAGGTGTGCCTGCGCTTCTTCCAGTTTGCCTGTCTGCAGCAGGTGCGCGGAGACGGCGCGATACCAGAGCAGCGCGCCTGAGTCGCCATTCGGACTCGGGACGATGTAATCGAGCAGGGAACGCCCGATTGCCCAATGCAGCGTCGCGGGCCGTTCCCCTCGCGATCGGCCGTCCGCGACGAGGACCTGTCCGGGCAGATTTCCTCGAATGAACATGGCCGCATCAGCGTGCAGCACGGCCGCGCGTCGAAGCATCGCATTGCCGGTCAGCGGCTCGCCGCCGAAATAGAAACGCTCGAGTTCGTCCAAGGTGAGCGAAAAACCGTCAATGACGAATACGAGCCGGCTTCGTTCATTCTCGCGACTGAGGGATCGATCCGCTCTCTGCAGGAACCCAAGGAGCTCGCGGACGTCGCGAACGAGCATTTCGAGATCGAGGCGAGACCAGCCTCCGACCAGGCTAGCTGGCGGGTCGTTGCACCCTGGATCGTGAAACCGCACCGCACGCAGCCATCGTAGGAGACGGCCCACGGACGAGTCCGCAGCAACGGGAATGCCCCGTTCTATCGCGCTGCTGATTTTCGACTCGCCACCGGCCGCTGTCTGTTCGCATGATCCAGCCTGAACCGGCCCCGCGGCATTTGACAGCGTCAGGTTGGCGATGCCCGGCGTTCCGAACCGCACCAGTACCTGCATCACTCCCAACCCAACGGCGGGTTTCGAGGCCGCGACCTGATACCTGCCCGACGAGAACGCCGCGACGATGTAGTTGCCCTCTTCGTTGGCCTCCGTGTGCCACGTTCTTCCCGCGGCCGGCCTCTCGCGTTCCGCGAAGCCCGGGAGGAACTCGGATACTTGAGTGACCTCCACGGCCGCTCCGGCAACCGGGCGGCCGGATTGATCGGTCACTCTCCCGCGGAGCTGCCCCTCGGCGACTGATGCGAAGAAGAGGCACGCGACAAGCGGCAACGCTCCGATAGCCCGACGGGATGGCGGTCGCAGAGGGACACGCATAGGATGGAGAGCGCGCTCCACTCTACACCTCGGAACAAGCGTCTGCCAGCGGCTTACGGCTCCGGCGGCGGCTCGATGTGGATGATCGCGTCCACGATCTGCGGGTAGCGCTCCATCAGCCGGTCCTTGACCAGGTGCGACAGCGCGTGCGCGTCCACCAGCGGCGTGGCTCCATCCATCCACATGTGGAGGTCCAGGAACACGTGGTCGGCCGAGCCTCGCGAGCGGATGTGATGGCACCCGAGCACGCGCGGGACGGCCTGCACCACGCGGCGGACGTCCTCCTCTGAGATCACAATCTGATCCGAGAGGATTCGCGCCGCCTCGCGGGCGATCTCGAAGCCTGCGCGGCCGATGAAGAACACGACGACAACGGCCGCAGCAGGGTCCAGGATGGGGTAGCCGAGCGCCGAGCCCG
This sequence comes from Vicinamibacterales bacterium, assembly GCA_963738315.1. Taxonomy (GTDB): domain Bacteria; phylum Acidobacteriota; class Vicinamibacteria; order Vicinamibacterales; family JAMQPK01; genus JAMQPK01. The sequence goes on from CAVTVT010000003.1 coordinate 706,396, forward strand.
CGAGCGCGCCGATCACGGCCATCGAGGTCAGGACGTCGCTCTGCGTATGCTGGGCGTCGGCGAGCAGCAGCTCGCTCGACAGCCGCCGCGCCGCCCTGCGCTCGGCGCGTACCACGGCCGTATTGATGGCCAGGGTTCCGAACATGATCGCGAAGCTCGCCGGCGTCACCCTCGGCGCCCCGCCGGAGCGGAAGCGGACCAGAGCCGCCTGCGCCACCTCGATCATGATGATCGCGAGGAAGATCGCGATCACCGCGGCCGCGAGCGTCTCGTATTTCCGGTGGCCGTACGGGTGGTTCTCGTCGGGCGGCTTGCGCGCCACCCGCAGGCCGAACAGCGCCACCAGGTTGGAGGCGGCGTCGGTCAGCGAGTGGAACCCGTCGGAGAGAATGCTGATGGCGCCGCTCGCGAAGCCGTAGGCGATCTTCGCGACGGCGACGAGCAGGTTGAGCGCGCAGATGCGGACGAGCACCGTCCGCACTGCCGAGTACCGTATGTCCTGGGACGAGGCGGCTAGAAGACTTTCGCGGTTGGCACTGGCCACCAGCGGATCTGCACTTTCCCGATGATGTACTTCTTCGGCACGAAGCCCCAGTGCCGGCTGTCCGAGCTGTTGTTCCGATGGTCGCCCATCACGAAGTAATAGCCTTCGGGCACCACCTGCGGACCCCAGTCGTTGTGGTCGCGGTACTCGTCGGGCACGTACTTGTCGTCGATCGGCGCCTCGTTGACGAACACGTGCCCGTCCACGATGCGCACGGTGTCGCCTTCCTCGGCGATCACGCGCTTGACGAACGACTTCTTCGGATCGATCGGGTAGTACAACATCACGATGTCGCCGCGGTGGGGCTCGCCGATGATGTAGTCGAGCTTGTTGACGATGAGGCGATCCTGATCCTCGAGCGTCGGGGCCATGCTCATGCCCTCGACGCGGGCGACCTGGAACCCGAACGTCACGATGAGGGTGGCGTACACCGCCGCCGACGCCAGCGTCTTGAACCAGGCGATGAGCTCGTCGCGGACCAGCGCGAGCCGCTCGGCCGTGCGCGAGCCCGGCGCCTGCTGCGCCGTGACGATCACCGGGGACACGCCCGAGCCGGACCCGTCCACGCCGGCCACGGCCGGCACCTCCATGCCCAGCCTGCCTCCGTCCTCTCCGCCGGCCTGAAACCGGGGATCTAGAGGCGGAGGTACTCCCGGAGCCGCTTGGTCTGCGACCGGCTCACCGGGATCTCGGTAGCCTTCGCGTCTTTCATCCTCAGGATGTAATTCCTGCTGAACCAGGGGACTATCTCCTTGACCTTGTTGATGTTCACGAGATGCGAGCGGTGGACCCGCCAGAAGACGGCCGGGTCGAGCCTCGCCTGCAGCTCGTCCAGGGTCCTGAAATTGGACGTCCCGGCGAACTGACCTGTTACTATGTTAATCGAGTCGTCGGTCAGAGAGGCATAGATAATCTCGTCGGTGTGGACCAGGAGAAATCGCTCGCCCACCTTGAGCGCAACCTGCTCCCGCTTGCTCTGCCGCTCCGCCATGAGCTGCACCAGCCGCTCCACCTGGTCGTTCAGCGGCACTTCCACCGTCCGCCGGCGGGCCCGGTCGAGCGCCTGCTCCAGCCGGGCCGACTCCACCGGCTTCAGCAGATAGTCGACCGCATTCACCTCGAAGGCCTCGATCGCGTGCCGGTCGAAGGCGGTGACGAAGATGATGTTCGGCGGGTTGCCCTGCTGGATGAGCCGGTGCGCCACCTCGAACCCGGTCAGCCCGGGCATCTGGACGTCGAGGAACACGAGCTGCGGCGACACGCGGTCGATGACCGAGAGCGCCTCCATCCCGTTGCCGGCCTGCGCCACCACTTCCACGCCGCCGATCTGCTCGAGCAGGTAGCACAGCTCCTCGCGCGCGAGCTGCTCGTCGTCGACCACAATCGCGTGCATCGTCATAGGTCAGGCGGTGATCGGCTCGGCCGAGAGCAGTTCCGGGATGTCGAGGCGGATGATGGTGCCGACGCCGGGGGCGCTCGTCACCCGCACCTGGTACTGCGCGCCGTAGATCACGCTCAGCCGCTCGTTGACGTTGCTCAGGCCGATCCCGTTGCCGAATACCGTGCTCAGCTGCTCCCCCGTCATGCCGCTGCCGTCGTCCTCCACCTCGATCACCGCGTGGCCGTTCTGCCGGAAGCTGCGCAGGACGATGCGCCCGCCCCCGATCTTGCGGGAGAACCCGTGCTTGATCGAGTTCTCGACGAGCGGCTGCAGGATCATGCTGGGCACGATGGTGTCGAGCGTGCCGGGCTCGATCTGCTTCTCCACCTTCAGCTGCGGCCCGAAGCGGATCACCTCGATGTCCAGGGTACTCGTCGATCGACTCGAGCTCTTCGCGGAGCGTCACGAAGTGATCGCCGCTGCGGAGCAGACGCCGCAGGAGGCCGGAGAGCTTGACGATCAGCATGCGCGCCGTCTCGGGCTGCGACCGGATCAGCGACGAGATCGAGGTCAGCGTGTTGAACAGGAAGTGCGGGTTGATCTGGTTCGCCAGCGCCTCGACACGGGCGGTGAGCAGCAGCTTCTCCTGCTCGGCCAGCCGGTGCTCGATGCGCGCGTGGTTCCAGATCATGATGGGCGTCGAGACCGAGAACACCGTCGCCAGCAGCACGAGCAGGTTCTGGAAGAGCATGGACGGCGACTGCGGGTGCAGGAAGAAGAGGCGCCCCTCGAAGCGCCATCCGAGCATCTGGCGGATCAGCTCGAGCGCCACCGGCGCGAGCAGCAGGATCACCGACCAGTCGGCGTGCACGCTCTTGAACATGCGCCAGATGTGCCGGTGCAGCCTCGTGAACACGAACGGGGAGAAGTGCCAGATCTCCTCCTTCGGACAGGCCTCGCGCAGCCCGCCGCCCGCGAATCCGCAGCCCACCGCGAAGGGCAGGGCGATGTACTGGCCGGCCATGAGCGCCGGCGCCCCGACGAGCGTGCCGACCAGTGCGCCGGCATACGGCCCGGCGATGAGCCCGGCCAGGAACGAGCCTTCGAGCGTGAGGTCGGCCGCGTTGTAGTTCAGGAGCAGCCGCGAGGTGACGGCCGCGGCGAGCGGAATGCCCAGACTCAGAGCGAAGGTGAGCCGGTCGGGCCAGGCCCGCCGCTCGGAGATCAGGATGTGCCGGAACCGGCGGAACCGGACCAGAATCGTGGCCAGCGCCGCGACGATCGTGATCTTGAAGATCAGCGTCGTGAGCAGCACCTGTTCCCCGGAGAGGAATGTCGTGCCAGGTACTGACGGCATTCGAAGGACAGCTTACCATGCGGTAGTATGAAGGGAGGCGCGCGGCGCCAGACCATGGCCAGCACACTTTTGCACCGCACCAAGGCGTTCCTCGTCGGCTTCGGCACCACCTTCAAGTACATGTTCCGGCCGTCGGTGACGGTGAACTACCCGGAGCAGAAGGTGCCGATGTCGCCGAAATGGCGCGGCAAGCAGGTCCTGATGCGGGACGAGGCCGGCCTCGAGAAGTGCGTCGCGTGCGGGCTGTGCGCCGTGGCGTGTCCCGCCGACGCGATCTACCTCGAAGCCGCAGAGAACGACGGCTCCGTGATGGCCGGACCGCGGTACGCCGTCACCTATCAGATCCACAAGACCCGGTGCATCTTCTGCGGCTTCTGCGAGGAGGCGTGCCCGGTCTCCGCCATCTTCATGGGCAAGGACTACGAGCTCGCGGTCTACAGCAAGAACGACTTCGTGTGGGACAAGAAAGACCTGCTCGTGCCCGTGCCGACCGCCGACTGACGCCCCGCTCCGTGCTCTTCGGCGCCATCGGCGACGTGCATGGTGCGTTCGACGCCCTCGACCGCGTGCTCACGCGCCATCCGGATGTCGCCTTCTGGGTGTGTCCCGGCGATCTGGCGGACGACCGGGGCGAGTATCCTTCGCCGCCTGCGCCCCTGTACTGGATCAAAGGCAACAACGAGAACTTCGACTTCGTCGATCGCCAGCCGGCTGGCTCGGGTACGGTTGCGAACCTCCACTACATCCCGAACGGCCGCTTCGTCACGGTTGCGGGGATGCGCATTGCAGGTCTCGGCGGCACCTTCGCGCCGACGTGGTATGAGACACCGGCGGACCGTCTGGGGGCCGCGGGCACCGTGCGCGACGACAAGAGGCGCCACTTCGTCCGCGGGGAGGTCGAGGCCTGCGAGCGCCTCACCGGCATCGACATCTTTCTCTCGCACGAGGCCCCGCGTCCGTTCCCGCTTCCGGGCCGCCGCGCGGGTCACCCGATCGATGCCGGAAAAACGGCGGTGAACGAGGTGCTCGCGAGCATGCGGCCGCGTCTGCACCTGTTCGGCCATCACCACCGGTACACCGTGTCCGAGCGCCAGCACGTGGCGTCCATCGGGCTCGAAATGGTTACCCGGTCGTACCTTATCTTCAATGGCAAGACCCTTGCTCACCAGCGACACGAGACCTGACAGGGGATAGACACGGCCCGTTTCGATATATAGTCCCCCCGGAGGCGTGATGGCGCTGCTGTTCCCACGCGAACGAGAGGAAGAGTACGGCGGATCCGGCGATGCGGCCAGCCGCCAGCTGTCGGTCATGTCGCTCGAGACCGACTTCGTCGAAGGGGTCTACGGCAAGATGGCGTCGGTCTACGACCTGTTCTTCGGTCTGCCGCTGCATCACGGACGCACGCGCGCCATTCAGCGAATGTCCATCGGAGCCGACGATCAGGTGCTCGAGGTCGGCGTCGGCACCGGCATGAGCCTGCCGCTCTATCCGCGCCGCTGCTCGGTGACGGCGGTCGACCTGTCGGACTCGATGCTGGAGCGGGCGCACGCGCGGGCGGCGCGCCACGGCCTGCGCAACGTGCAGCTGCTGCAGATGGACGCCACCCACCTCGAGTTTCCCGACAAATCCTTCGACATCGTCTACGCGCCATATTTCATCAGCTGCGTGCCCGATCCGATTCAGGTCACGCGCGAAATGCGGCGCGTCTGCCGGCCCGACGGCCGCATCGTGTTTCTCAATCACTTCCTGAGCGGCGGCACGTTCCTCTCGCGCGCGGAGCGTGCGATCGCGCCGTTCACGGTGCACCTGGGCTTCAAGTCGGATTTCGATCTTCCCGCGTTCCTCGCCCAGACGGGCCTGCGTGCGGCATCCATCGAGAAGGTCAACGTTCCGCGAATCTGGTCGCTCGTGATCTGCCACAACGGCTGATGCGCCAGCTTCACGACTATCGCGCCTTCCTCACCCAGTTCTTTCGCAGCCATCAGACAACGGGCGCCGTCATGCCCAGCAGCCGCGCGCTGGCCACGGCGCTCTGCCGCCACGTCGGCGCCGATCGTCCGCAGCAGATCCTGGAAGCCGGGCCGGGCACGGGCGCCGTCACGGGCGTGCTCGTCGAGCGCCTCCGTCCGGACGACGAGCTCTGCATCGTCGAGCTCAATCCGAGCTTCGCGGCGCACCTGCGCAGCGCGTTCCAGGAGCGTCCCGCCTTTCGCGCGGCGGCCCCGCGCTGCTCGCTGGTGGAGGGAGCGGTGCAGCAGCTCGCCACCGACCGCCACTTCGACGTCATCATCTCGAGCCTGCCGCTGAACAACTTCGCGCCGGCAGACGTGCGGTCCATTCTCGAGACCTACGCGCGGCTGCTCAAGCCCACGGGCGTGCTGTCGTTCTTCGAGTACATGCTGGTGCGCGACGCCAAGGCGGTGATGAGCTTCGGCCCGGAGCGCGACCGGCTCAGGGGTGTGGGCGACCTCATCAGCGGGGCGCTCCGGCAGCGCGAGTTCTCCCGCGAGTGGATCTGGCAGAACGTGCCGCCCGCCTGGGTTCACCATCTCAGGTACTGACGGACGCGCTATGATGGCCCTATGGACGAGCGCGATTTCTTCACCGAGCGCCCCGAGCAGCGCCCTGCGCAGTACACCTGTCCGCGCTGCAAGCGCCGGAACGATTACCAGATCCGGTGGATGCGGCGCACGAAGAAGCCGTGGCTCCCGCCCGGCGCCAACCCGCGCGATCGCGCCCTCTACGAGAAGCTGCGCGACTACCTGATCCGGATGGACGATGACGTGACCTGCAAGACCTGCGGGAAGCGCTTCGAGATTCCGTCGCACCAGTCCATGGTGTTCGTCGACCAGGCGGGCGGCGCGGGGCAGGGCTCATCCGGCTACGACGAGGACGACGACAACCGGGGCAATCGCGCCTGACGCGTAGCTATAATGAAAGCTCCCATGACATTTGCCCGGGTCTCGAGCTCCGCGCGCCTGCCGCGCGGGTTCGTGCTGCGCCTGCTCGCGGTGGCCGTGCTGATCGGATCGGTGTCCGACGGCCGCGGGATCCGCGTCGCCTACGCCCAGGCCAACCTCGACCCGATCGTCGCCCAGGCGCGCGCTGCCGCGAATCGGGGGCAGTACGCCGAGGCCGAGAAGATTCTGCAGCCGGCCGCGAGCCGTGCGCCTGACGGCGACGCCGCGCTCGAGCTCGCGCTCCTGTATCAGATGCTCGGCCGCCGCGCCGAGGCGCAGCCGATCCTGGATCGGCTCGCGAACATGTCGGTCGGCCCGCGCACCACCGCGGGCGCCTACGCGCGCCTCGGCCGCGCTGCCAGGGCGCTCGGGCAGTTCCATCTCGCCAACGACGCGTATCAGCTCGCGGCCGAGCGGGCGCCCAGGGATCCGGCGATTCAGAGCGACTGGGGCGAGCTGTTCCTGCAGGTCCACGACGCGGCCAACGCCGCGGAATCGTTCCGGGCGGCCCTCGAAATCGACGAAGGCTTCCTGCCGGCGCAGCTCGGGATGGCACAGACGCTCACCGACGAGAACCCGCCGGCCGCCATGAAGCTGGCGGCCCAGGTGGTTTCGCGCGATCCGCAGTCGGTGCCGGCGCATCTGCTCCTGGCACAGCTCCATCTGGATCGCAGCGATCGCGGCGCGGCCAGAGCGGAGGTCGAGAAGGCCAGGGCCATCAACCCGGCCAGCCTCGACGCGATCGCGATGGAGGGCGCCATCGCGTATGTCGAGGATCGCCGCAGCGATTTCCAGGCGGCGGTGAATGCCGCGCTCGCGATCAACCCGCACTTCAGCGACGTCTATCGCGTCGCGGCCGACCAGGCCGCCTCCAACTACCGCTTCGAGGAGGCGGTGGCCCTCAACCGCCAGGCGCTGCTGCTGAACCCCGACGACGTGCGGGTTCACGCGGCGCTCGGCGTGCACCTGCTTCGCACCGGCGACGAGGAGGAGGCGCGCGAGCACCTGGAGATCGCCTTCAAGAGCGATCCCTTCGACCACACCACCAAGAACCTGCTCGACCTCTCCGACAAGCTCGACAAGTACGTCGTGCTGCGGGAGGGAAACCTGATCGTCAAGCTCGACCCCGGCGAGGCGCCCGTGATGGGCGAGTACGTGGGGCCGCTGGCCGAGCGCGCCCTGGCCCAGTACGCGCAGAAATACCAGTTCACGCCCAAGGGGCCGATTCTGATCGAGATGTTCCCCCGCCACGACGACTTCGCGGTCCGCACCGTCGGGCTGCCGGGGATGCTCGGTGCGCTCGGCGCCTGCTTCGGCCGCGTCGTCACGCTCGACTCGCCGAAGGCGCGGCCGCCCGGCGACTTCAACTGGGAGCCGACGCTCTGGCACGAGCTCGGCCACGTCATCACGCTGCAGCTCTCGAATCAGCGCGTGCCGCGGTGGCTCACCGAGGGCATCTCGGTGTACGAGGAGAAGCTGGGGTCGCCCGACTGGGGCCGTGAAGGGGAGCTGTCGTTCGTGGCGGCCTACGGCCGCGGCGAGCACATGAGCCTGCGCGAGCTCAACGCGGCGTTCACCAATCCGGAGAAGATCTCCCTGGCGTACTACGAAGCCTCGATTCTGGCCGAGTACATCGTCGACACCTATGGCTGGGGCGCGCTCCGCAAGCTGCTCGTGACCTACGGGCAGGGGAAGGAAGGGGAGGCCGCACTGCAGGAGGGCCTCGGCGTGGACATCGACACGCTGCAGGCGGGCTTCGACAAGCTCCTGAGCGCGAAGTACGGACCGATCGTGAAGGCGATGGCGCCCCCGAAAGAGCTGGAGGTGGGCGCCTCCAACATCGAGACCGTCGCCGCGGCGAATCCCGGCAGCTATCCGGCGCAGATCGCGCTCGGCGAGTTCCTGTCCAAGGCCGGCCGGATCGACGAAGCCTACCGCGCGCTCGAACAGGCCGCCCGGCTCGTCCCCATGGCGGCCGGGCCCAGGAGCCCGCACGCGCTGATGGCGAAGATGGCTCTCGAGCGCAACGATCGCGCCCGCGCCATATCGGAGCTGGAAGAGCTCCTCGAGGTGTCGCACACCGACCTCGATTCGGCGCGCCTGCTCGCGAAGCAGCTCGAGCAGTCGACGCCGCCGGATGCGGCGCGGCTGACGAAGGTGTACGGGATCCTCGCGGCCCTGGATCCGTTCGACTCGGCCAATCACTCGGCGCTCGGCCGGCTGCAGATGAAGGCGGGCGACAGCCGGGCCGCCGTCCGCGAGTTCCGCGCGGCGATCGCCGCCGGTCCGCTGGATGCCGCCGCTGCCCACACGGATCTCGCCGAAGGCTACGTCGCCGCCGGCGACACGGCGCTCGCCAAGAAGGAAGCGCTGGCGGCCATCGAGGTGGCGCCGGGCTACCCGCGCGCCCAGGATCTCCTGCTGAAGCTGGTGCGATGACGAGCCGTCTGCTGGCGCGCGCGCTGCTCCTGGCGGCCCTGGCCTCGGCCGCGGCGCCGGCACGCGCCGACGAGCGCTTCGCGCTGATCGTCTCTGGCGTGTCCGGCACGGAGAAGATTGCCGCCGCGCAGAAGGGCTGGGTCTCCTCGCTCCAGTCGACGCTGAGCGGCAAGCTCGGCTTTCCGGCCGGCCACCTCGTCGTCCTCACGGAAGACGGCAGCGGCGCCAGTGCGGCGACCCGGCAGGGAGTGGCCGGCGCAGTTGCCGGCATCGGACGGCAGGTGACCGCGAACGACCTGCTGCTGGTCGTGCTCATCGGCCATGGCACCTTCGCCGACAACACGGCCAAATTCAACCTCGTCGGCCCGGACATGGCCGCCAAGGAGTGGAAGAAGCTGCTCGACGGCATCTCCGGCCGTATCGTTTTCGTCAACACGACCAGCTCGAGTTTTCCGTTCGTGAGCGAGCTATCGGCGAAGAACCGGATCGTGATTACCGCCACCGATTCGGCCGCCCAGCGCTACGACACGATGTTCCCCCAGTACTTCATCGAGGCGCTCGACAAGCTCTCGGCCGCCGACAGCGACAAGAACGGCCGCCTCTCGGTGTGGGAGGCCTTCGCCTACGCCAGCCAGGCGGTGAAGCAGGCGTACGGACAGCAGGGGACGCTCGTCACCGAGCGCTCGCTGCTGGACGACAACGGCGACGGGGTCGGCAAGGAAGCTGCGGCGACCGGCGCCGACGGCGTCCTCGCCAAGACCACCTTCCTCGACTCCGGTCCGGCAGCGTCGGCCAACCCGGCCGTCGCGGCTCTCGACAAGCAGCGCATCGCGCTCGAGGCGCAGATCGAAGAGCTGAAGGGGCGCAAGGACCAGATCCCCGAGGCGGAGTACGACGCCCAGCTCGAGAAGCTCGCGCTCGAGCTCGGCCCGCGTGTCCGCGCAGATCCGCGCGACTACCGCCAAATCGGATCCGAAACCGGACGTCTCGGGCGCGCTCACGCCCACGTGGTCCGGCGGCTGCGGAAGACGAGCACCCAGGCGATCCCAGCCAGAAAGCCCGCCACGTGCGCCCAGAACGCCACGCCCCCGGCCTCGGGGTTGGACGACAGCGCGCCGCTGAAGAACTGCATCACGAACCAGATCCCGAGGAAGAACACCGCCGGCACTTCGATGACCCGCACGATGAACCCGAGCGGAACGAGCGTCAGGATCCGCGAGTGGGGGTAGAGGACGAAGTAGGCGCCCATGACGCCCGCAATGGCGCCGCTCGCGCCGAGGGTGGGCAGGTGTGAGGCCGGATTGATGTACACGTGCGCGATGCCGGCCGCCAGGCCGCAGAAGAGATAGAAGGCCATGAACGCGCCGTGCCCCAGCCGTTCCTCCACGTTGTCGCCGAAGATCCAGAGGTACAGCATGTTTCCGAGAAAGTGCAGCCAGCCCCCGTGGAGGAACATCGACGTGACCAGGCTGAGCCAGGTGAAATCGGCCGGCACGACCGCGAACACCGCCACGAGCTGGCGAAGCCCCTGGCTGGTCAGCGACTGCTCGTAGAAGAACGCCACGGCGTTCAGCGCGATGAGCGAGATGGTGACGAACGGAGTCGTGCGCGTGGGAATGACGTCGCGCAGGGGGATCATGCCCGGGCGCCCTTCAGCGAAACAGGACGATCGCGATGGCGGCGAGCACCAGAATCGCGAACACGATGTAGACGATCACCGGGCGTTTCCGCGTCCGGAGCGGCGCCGGCTTGTGCACCGGTTGATACATCGATGCGCCGCACCGGAAGCAGATGAGCGCCTTCTCGGCGATCTCGGTGCCGCACTCGGGGCACTTCATCCCGCCGCCTTCCCGCTCATCTGGCCAGCCGGCGCTCGATATCGGGCCACGCCTGGACGAGGACCTCGCCGACGGTCTGCAGGCTGCGGGCGGAGACCTGCTCCAGCGTATCGCCGGCGGTGTGCCAGGCGGGGTAGTCGAGGTCGATGATGTCGACCGACGGCGACGCCCGCCTGCGAGGAACGGCAGGTGGTCGTCCTCGATCGGCGTCGGCTGCGTCGACGAAGTACGCGCCGTAGCCCTGCGCGCCTGGCGGCGGCCCAGACGATGTCGGTCAGCCAGGGCGTCGAGTTCGCTTCGCGCATGATCCGCAGGTCGCGGTCGCCGATCATGTCGACCAGGACGAGCGCCTCCAGCGTGCGAAGCGAGCCGGCTCGGCTGCGCGGCCTCCACGTAGTGCCGGCTGCCGTAGGTGTGGTCGGTGCCGCGCCCAGTCGCGCCGACGTCGCTTCCTCGCCGTCGAGGAAGAGCAGCTCGATCGTGAGACGCGTTGCGCCGGCGCCTTCAGCACGCGCGCCAGCTCGAGCAGGAACGCCGCGCTCGATCCGCCGTCGTTGGCGCCGACGAAGCGGAACTCGCTGAACAGCTTGGTGTCGTAGTGCCCGGCGAGGACGATGCGGTCGTGCGCCGCGCGCCGGGGATCGTGCGCGATGAGGTTGACCATGTGGATCGGTGCCGAGCGGCGTCTGCGCCGTCGAAGGCCTGCTCGGCCGACGGTGATGCCCGGCGCGGCGAGCTGCGCCGTGATGTACGCGCGCGTCCGCTCGATGGCCGGCGACCCCGCCGGCCGGGGCCCGAAGTCGCCACGATCTGGCGCAGGTGCTCCCAGGCGCGGCCGCCGTCGAAGCGCGGCGGCCCTGCCGGCCGCCGGCGCGCCAGCGATGAGGGCCGCAGCCGCAGCGACGGCGACGGCGATCGCGATCGCGCCGAGCGCGAACCGCCGAGCCCCGAACCGTATACCCCGGACCCATCACACCCGCCTGTCTCGCGGCACGTAGTCGCGCTGGCGGCGCCGATATAGATCTGGCGCGGCCGCGCGATCTTCTGCTCGGGATCGCGCAGCATCTCCTCCCACTGCGCGAACCAGCCGGCCGTGCGCGGGATCGCGAAGAGCACCGGGAACATCTCGACCGGGAAGCCCATCGCCTGATAGATCAGCCCGGAGTAGAAGTCGACGTTCGGGTACAGCTTGCCGCGTGACGAAGTAGTCGTCCTCCAGCGCGATCCGCTCGAGCTCGAGCGCGATGTCGAGCAGCGGGTTCTTGCCGGTGACCTCGAACACCTCGTCGGCGATCCGCTTGATGATCTTGGCGCGCGGGTCGTACAGACTTGTAGACCCGGTGGCCGAAGCCCATCAGCCGCGCCCTCGCCCGCCTTCACCCGCTCGATGAACGCCGGCACGTTCTTGATGCGTGCCGATCTCGTCGAGCATCCGCAGCACCGCCTCGTTCGCGCCGCCGTGCAGCGGGCCGTAGAGCGCCGCGGCCGCGCCGGCGATGGCCGAGTACGGATCCACGTGCGAGCTGCCGATGTTGCGCATCGCGGTCGTGCTGCAGTTCTGCTCGTGGTCGGCGTGCAGGATGAACAGCACGTCGAGCGCGCGTTCCAGCACCGGGTTCGGCTGGTACTTCAGCTCGGTCATCTTGAACAGCATGTTCAGGAAGTTGCCGGTGAAGCTGAGGTCGTTGTCGGGGTAGACGTAGGTGCGGCCGATGCTGTGGCGGTACGCGTAGGCGGCGATGCTCGCGCACCTTGGCGATCAGCCGCAGCGCACTGGCGGCTGCGCGCCTCCGCGTCGAAGATCTGCTTGGCGTCGCGGTAGAGCGTCGACAGCGCGCCGACCGTGCTGATGAAGATGCCCATCGGGTGGGCGTCGTACTGGAACCCTTCCATGAGCTTCTTGACGTTCTCGTGCAGCATCGTGTGGCGCGTGATCGCCTCGATCCACGCCGCCAGCTGTCGCGGCCGGTCGGCAGCTCGCCGAACAGGATCAGGTAGGCCATCTCCAGGTAGTCGCAGTGCTCGGCCAGCTGCTCGATCGGGTAGCCGCGGTAGCAGCAGGATGCCCTTGTCGCCGTCGATGTAGGTGATGGCGCTGCGGCAGGCGGCCGTGTTCATGAACGCCGGGTCGTAGGTCATCAGCCCGAAGTCGTCCGGCGCGAGCTTGATCTGGCGGAGGTCGGTGGCGCGGATGGCGCCGTCCTTGATCGGAATCTCGTACTGCTTGCCCGTGCGGTTGTCGGTAATCGTGAGCGTGTCAGCCATAGTGTCGGTGTCGTCGCCTTGGATGGTCGGGCTCCTCGTCGTCGTCGGGCAGCGGCTCTCGCCGGGCACCCGGTAGCTCCGTCTATCCATCGGGCCAGATCCTGGAGCTTGCAGCGCTCGCTGCAGAACGGCTCGCCACGGCGGCTGTGCACGGGCTGCGGCGGCAGAACACGCACGTCGCGCGCGCCACGCCTGACATTCTATGGTACCGGCCGTCCGGCGGCTACGGGCGGCGGCGCCGCGCGGCTACGGATTGTGCGCCTCGGTGGCATGGTGGCGGACGTCGCGGCCCGAGACCATGAAGATCACGTCCTCGGCGATGTTCGTGGCGTGGTCGCCGATCCGCTCGAGGTGCCGCGAGATCAGGATCAGGTCGAGCGCCGGCTCGATGGTGCGCCGGGTCCTGCAGCATGTAGGTGAGCAGCTCGCGGAAGACCTGCGTCTTGAGGCGTGTCGAGCGTGTCGTCCTCGTCGAGCACGTGCTGGGCCAGCTGCATGTCGCCGCCGCACGTAGGAGTCGAGCGCGTCGCGCAGCATGCGCTGGGCGGTGGTCGCCATGCGCGGGATGTCGATGAGCTTCTTGACCGGCGGGTGCGACGCGTAGCGCCGCGCCGCCTCGGCGATGTTGACGGCCAGGTCGCCCACGCGCTCCAGGTCGCTGTTGATCTTGATGGCCGCCATCGATGGCGCGCAGGTCGCTGGCCATGGGCGAGTGGAGCGCGAGCAGCTTGAGGCAGAGATCGTCGATCTCGATGTGCAGCTCGTTGAGCGGCACGTCGCCATTGAGCACCTCCTCCAGCATCTGGGGATCGCGCTCGACCAGCCCCTGCATCGCCAGCCGCACCCGCTCCTCGGCGAGGCCGCCCATGGCGAGCAGCCGCTCCTTCAGCCCCGAGAGCTCCTGTTGGAAGTGATGACGCTCCATCGTTTGTCGTTACCCGAATCGTCCCGTGATGTAATCTTCGGTCAATTTCTCCTTCGGCGTCGTGAAAATCTGCGGCGTGCGGCCGAACTCCACCAGCCGGCCCAGCCAGAAGAACGCCGTGAAGTCGGAGACCCGCGCCGCCTGCTGCATGTTGTGCGTCACGATGACGATCGTGTAGTCGCGACTTCAATGCGTAGATCAGCTCTTCGATCCGCTGGGTGGCGATGGGGTCGAGCGCCGAGGCCGGCTCGTCCATGAGCAGGATCTCGGGCCTGACGGCCAGCGCCCGCGCGATGCAGAGGCGCTGCTGCTGTCCGCCCGAGAGCGCGAGCGCCGACTCGTGCAGCCGATCCTTCACCTCGTCCCACAGCGCGGCGTGCCCCAGGCTCTCCTGCGACCCGCTCGTGCAGATCGGCGCGGTCGCGCGCCATCCCGTTGATGCGCAGCCCGTAGGCCACGTTCTCGAAGATCGATTTCGGGAAGGGGTTCGACTTCTGGAAGACCATGCCGACCCGGCGGCGCAGATCGACCACGTCGGTGCTGTCGGCGGTAGATGTTCTGGCCGTCGATGAGCACCTCGCCCTCGACACGGGTCCCCGGGATGATGTCGTTCATGCGGTTCAGCGTCCGCAGGAACGTGCTCTTGCCGCAGCCGGAGGGACCGATGAACGCCGACACCTGATTCGACTGCAGGCCGATCGAGATGTCGTGGAGCACCTTCGCCGCGCCGTAGTAGAAGTTCAGGTGCTCGACCTGCACTTTTACGGGCGTCTCGGCCGCGGCGTCGGGCCCCGTGGGGACGAGCGACCGGCCCGGCTGGGGCGGCGATGAGGTGAGCGCTTCGGACACGGGCTCCTACTCTACAGCGGTCCTGTTAATACGATGTTACCGGCGCCGGATGAGCCCCATGCCGGCATCGGCGCCTACTGAAGCGTGGGCTCCGACGCCTCCACCGCAATGTCCGAGGTGGAGAGAAACGCCTGCACCTGCCGGCGGAGGTCCTCCTGGATGGCGTCGACGGGCCGCCGCGCGTCCAGGACGCGGAACCCGAACTCGTCGGCCATCGACGCGTACTCGCGCAACAGCTTGTTCTGGTACGAGCGGAAGCTGTCGTAGATGTCGTCGCCTCCTTTGAGATCCATGCCCGATTCCCAGAAGTCCATCCCCCGCGCCCCGAGGACGCGCCGGATCAGCGTGTCGACGTCGATCTTCAGATAGAAGACCAGGTGCGGCGCGATCGCGAAGCCGTACAGGCTCCGGAGCCACGCGCGGTCGACTCCCCGGACCCCCGCACGGGCGAGCGCCGAGAAGATGTAGCGGTCCGACAGCACGACGAACCCCGCCTTGAGCGCCGGGATAATCTCCTTCTCGAGCCGGTCGGCGAAGTCGGTGGCGTAGAGCAGCACGAAGGTGAGCTTGTTCAGCGTGTTGCTCGATTTCGCCAGCTCGATCGTTGGCTGCATCAGCGCTGAGCGGGTCCAGCCCGTCTCGATGACGCCGTAGCCCTGCACTTCGAGCCATTCGCGGAGCAGTTGAATCTGCGTGCTCCGCCCCACGCCGTCGGTGCCCTCGACGGCGATGATCTTTCCCGGGTAGTGCCCGATGGGCAGGTAGGGAAGCCCGTGCCCGTAGTACCGCCCCGGCTGGATGGGCGCGTTGGCGCCTTCTTCGAACCCGCCCGCGGTGTCGTCCCTGCTCTCCGGCTTGCTCTCTGCTTTGCTCTCTGGCATCGGGCCCCCGCTCCTGCTCAGCTGCTCATTCCCCCACCGCCGCGTCGACCAGCGTGGGCCGCTCGAGCTGCCTCGACACGAGGTTCCGCACGAGCTGCTGCTGATCCGTGATCGCCAGCGTCGCGTCGACGACGCTCAACCCGAACTCGTCCACCAGCCGGTCGTATTCCTCGAGCACCTTGCCCTGGAAGATGCGGAAGCTCTCGACGAGGTTCTGGCTCCAGCCCATGTCCATGCCGGCCTCGTAGAACTTCAGCTTCACGCGTCTCGCCATCAGCCTGTCGAGCGAGACGTCGATCGGCACGCGGAAATAGAGCGCGAGGTCAGGCCGCACGGCGAAGCTGTAGAGGTCGCGCACCCACCGGCGGTCCACGCCGCGCGCGACGTCGCGCGCGAAGGCGGTGTAAGCGTAGCGGTCGGCGAGCACGATCATGCCGGCCTTCAGCGGCGGAACGATGTTGTACAGCTGCCGGTCGGCGAAGTCAGTGGCGTGCAGCAGGCTGAACGTCGTCGGCGTCAGCGCGTTCTTCTTCTTGCCCGCCTTGGTCGCGGCCTTGACGAGCGCGGACGAGTTCCATTCGGTGACGAACACGCGCAGGCCGGCGGCGCTCAGCCACTTCGCCAGCAGCGCCAGCTGCGTCGTCTTGCCCGACCCGTCGATCCCTTCGACCACGAACAGCTTCCCCGGATACTCGTGCGGTGTGCTCAGGTTGTTCAGCATAGGTAGCTCTGCCGGCGCTCACGCGCACGGGCTTGCCGAGGAGCGCCTCGAACGGCTCGGTCTGCCGCCGCGCGGCCCACAGTTCCAGCTCTGCGTCGCCGGCGGCCCGCAGCTTGAGCAGGTACTCGGCGCCGCGATCGTGCAGCTCGACCGTCTTGACCGCCTGCGAGTGGCTGCGGTCGAGCGTCTCGGCCAGGCGCAGGATGGCCGCGAGCGTGCGCACCACGTGGCGCATCCGCGGCCTCAGCGCCTGGTAGGGCGCGTGCGACTTCTTGGGCGAAGTCTTGCGGTGGTACCGCGCGACCTGCGCGATCACGTCCACCTCGCCCGGCTCGAAGCCGCGCAGGTCGCCGTTCTTGATGAGGTAATAGGAGTGCTTGTGGTGGCGCGGATAGCTGATGTGCGTCCCGATGTCGTGGAGCAGCGCCGCGAACTCCAGCCACTCGCGCTCGCGGTCGGTGAGGCCGTGCAGCGGCCGCGTCTGATCGAAGATCGCCGAGGCGAGCCGCGCGACCTGCTGCGCGTGGTCGGGCCAGTAGCTGCAGCGCTCGGCCAGCTCGATGACGCTGCGGCGGCGGATGTCGGGATAGCGATCGGCCTGCGCGATGTGCCGGCGGTTGCGCTGGATGTAGTCGAGCACGAGCCCTTCGCGCAGCGCGAAATCGCAGAGGGTGATGTCGGGGGCCTCGAGCTGCCGCAGGATCGTGTCGAGCAGCACCGCCCCGGCCACGGCGATGTCGGCCCGCCGCGGGTCGAGCCCCGGGATCTTCATCCGCTGCGACAGGCTCTGCGCGGTAAGGTCGCGGCGCAGACGGCGGATCTGCTTGGCCGAGACGCGCAGGTTGCGCACCTCGTCCCCCGTGCGCCGGCCGCCGGCGGCCGCCACGGTTCCAAGGCTCAGGATCGTTCCCGACGTGCCGATCACCCGGTCGAAGCCGGCGCTGCGGATGTCGGCCAGACAGGTGCCGAGCTCCTCGTCGATATGGCGGACGAGCTTGCGCTCGTCGCGGCCGCTGAGAGGATCGCTCTTGACGAAGCGTTCGGTCAGGCGAAGGGCGCCGAGCTTGAAGCTGCGCGCGAGACGCAGCGATGTGCCGGCGCCGTGCGTAATCTCCACGCTCCCGCCGCCGATATCGATCACCACCGCCGAGGCGCCTGCAACATCAACACCGTACACCGCGGCCAGGTGGATGAGCCGCGCCTCCTCGGTGCCGGAGATCACCTGTGTCTTGATTCCGGTCTCCCGCTCGACCGACGCCAGGA
Source organism: Vicinamibacterales bacterium (assembly GCA_963738315.1). Lineage (GTDB taxonomy): Bacteria > Acidobacteriota > Vicinamibacteria > Vicinamibacterales > JAMQPK01 > JAMQPK01. Next base: position 723,822 of record CAVTVT010000003.1, read on the forward strand.
ATTCGCCGCCGTTCTCCGCCTCCCGAACGGCGCTCGTGGCCGCCGCCAGAATCTCCTCGACCCGGTGCGATTCGGCGAGCCGCCGGAACCGCGAGAAGGTCTGGAGCCCCGCGTGCATCGCGTCGCGGGTCAGCGCCTTTCCCTCGAGCCCGCCCGAGCCGAGGCGCACCATCTCCTTCTCCCGATCGATCACCTCGAAGGAGAGATCGGGCCGGATCCGCACGATGATCATGTGGATCGAGTTGGTGCCACAGTCGACGGCCGCTATACGCATCTATAAGGAAGATAACGACTTACAAATGAAACTGTCCAGCTTTCTATAATTGGAGCACGGTCCGGTAAGCCTGCGCAGCCGACTTCCCGCCGCATCCTAGCATGAACGTATCAAGCAGCCATGACGCGCTCTGGCACAGGAGGCTCGACGCCCTGCAACGTGCCTGGCCCGGCTTCCTGGACGGCGACGTCGATGCGCTTCACAAAGTGCGCGTCGCCTCTCGCCGGATCCGCGAGGCGCTGCCGGTCATCGGCGTCGATCTCCCGCGTGCCAGGATCAGGAAGCTGCGCCGCCGGGTGGGAAGGCTGACGCGGCTGCTCGGGCCGATCCGCGAGCTCGACGTCGAACTGGGGCTCATCGAGCGCGAGATTGCCGAGAAGCGGACGCCACGCGCGGCGCTGTCGCTGGTCCGGCGGCAGGTCGCGGAGCATCGCGCCGAGCTTCGCGAACAGCTGGACGATGAAACGCCGGTAAAGGATCTCAAGCGGCTGCTGAAGAAGCTGCGGCGCGTGGGACGGCACAAGGGGGAAGAGGGAAAGGGGGAGGGGCCAGGGGGAAGGGGGAAGGGGAAAGGGGTAAGCGGGAAGGGGCGAGGGGCGAGGGGCGCCACGGAGACCGTGTGGCGTCCGGCGCTGGCGGCCACGCTGGTCCGCCGCGCCAGGAAGCTGAGCGATGCTCTCGAAGAAGCTGGCTCGATGTACTCCCCGGAGCCGCTGCACGCGGTGCGCGTGTCGGTCAAGAAGCTGCGGTACACGCTCGAGCTCTCCGACGAGCTCGGCTACCCGTCCGCCCGGCCGCTGGTGCGAATCCTCAAATCCGAGCAGGAGCGGCTCGGGCAGCTCCACGATTTCGAGATGCTGCTGCGGCACGTGCGCGAAGCGGAGTCGCGGCCCCGCGGCATCGCGCGCCTTTCCGCGCTCGACGAGTACGCCGAGTCGCTCGAGCGCGAATGCCGCCGGGTGCACGCCGGGTTCATGGAGGGGCGGGGCGCGCTGCTCGACGCGATTCGGCAGGTCAGGCTGACGCTCGTGCCGGCGCTGACCGCCGCGCACCGGCGCCCCGCGCGCGCGACGGCGGTGCGCGCGCAGATGCCGGCCGGCCGGCGGGTCCGGTGACGTGATGGACGGCGAGCAGTTCGAGCTCTACCTCGTGCGGCACGGCCTCGCGGCGGAGCGCGGCGAGAGCTATCCGGACGACACCAAGCGGCCGCTGACGGCGCGCGGCATCGCACGCATGAAGCGCGAAGCCCAGGGGCTGGCCGCCCTCGATGTGGCGTTCGACATCATCCTCACGAGCCCCCTCGTGCGCGCGCGCCAGACGGCCGAGGCCATCGCCTCCGTGTACCGCACGCCGCCGCCGATCGTCAACGCGCCGTCGCTGGCGCCGGGCGGCACGCACAGCGCGATCGTCGACGAGCTCTCCAAGCAGTCGCATCGGCGCCAGCGGATCGCGCTCGTCGGCCATGAGCCGGGCATCGGCGAGCTGGCGGCCAAGCTGCTCGGCCTGCGGCGTCCCATCGAGTTCAAGAAGGGGGCGATCTGCCGCATCGACGTCGCCGCGCTGCCGCCGGCCTCGGCCGGCGAGCTCCGCTGGTTCGCGACGCCGCGCATCCTCCGGCGGATCCGCAAATAGGCGCGCTCGCGCCAGCGGCGGCGGCTACGGCATCACGCCGGCGAACAGCAGCCCCAGCTCCAGCACGAGGATCACCACAATCGTGAGCTCGAGGAACTGGCCGCGCGACATCGAGACCTGTTCGACCGAGAACCGGTAGATGTCGTCGAGCGTCTTCAGCTTCTCGGCGACGCTCGTCTTCCACCGGCTCAGCCCCAGGCGCGTCCCCACCAGCGAGAACACCCGCGCCGCGTAGACGTCGCCGATGATCTTGAGGGCGTTCTCCGTCCGGTCGGTGAGCTCGTTCACGTCGATGAAGAGCGCGTGCACCTGCCGCGCCGCGCGGGCGTAGTGGCGTCCGACGATGCCGTCGTACCAGCGCTTCCGCTGCATCTCGCCGTAGATCCGCGCCATCTCGCCGTCCAGGAGGTCGTCGTCGTACCGGAACTGGAGGAGCTGGGAGTTGGCGAACTCGAAGATCTCCACCGCCGCGAGAATGCCGGCCGGCGTGTCGTAGACGAATCCCGCGCTCCAGGTGGGGATGACGAGGTCATCCGCCAGATACGAAATGCGATGCCCGAGCACCTCGTCGCGCTCCTGCAGGCTGAGCGGGGCGGTCTCGGCCCGGAGCAGCCGCGCGATCACGTCGCCGTGGGCCCGGAGCAGGTCGTCGGCCGAGTGGGGCCGGTCGAGCTCGCTGACGGCGAAGATGACGTAATCCTCCGACAGCAGCGTGGCGCGCGGTTTGATCAGCGCGTTGCCCAGCCGTCCGGCCACCACCCGGCAGGCCTGCTCCGCCTGGCGCTCCAGCGCCTCGTTCTCGACCACCGTTTCGGCGGCGCTCGAGAGCTCCGACCAGCTGCCCGAGAACGGCTTCGAGAGGCGGAGTGAGATCACGCCGTAGTCGAATACGCGGAAGACGGCGTGAAAGCCGTCCACCGTGGGCTGATCGACCATCGCTCCGTCGAGCAGGAGCGGCGGCTGCTGGTCCTGCAGGTAGGCGGGCGCCTGGGCCTTCGGCTCGAGCCGGGCGCGCGCGCTGGTGCCGAGCCGCTCGGCGGCGGTCCGGAGGTCGATCGCCTCGCCGACGTCGAACAGGTAGAGCGCGAAGATCCGGCCGTTGCGGATGAGGTCCATGGGCGCGCTCAGATGACGAAGCCGTCGGGGATGCGGCCCCCCTTGGGAACAATCACGATGCCGCTCCGGATGAAGTAGCCGTCGCCGTCCTGGTGCTGCACGCCGGCGGCATTGGTGAGACGCGCGCCGTCGCCGATCGACGCGTTCTTGTCGATGATGACCCGGTCGAGCACGACGTCGCGCCCGATGCCGAGCGGCGCGAGATCGCGCCTGATCGGCTGATCCGGCGCGGCGTGGGGAAGCGCCGCGGGGTCGTAGGTGTCGGCGCCGAGCAGCACCGAGCGGGCGACGTGCGTGCCACGCCCGACGTGGGTGCGGATGCCGATCACCGACTCCTCGATCGTGCACTCCTCCAGGAAGCAGCCCTCGGCCACGATCGACTCCCGCACCGTGCACGACCGCATGTGCGACGGCGGGAGAAACCGCTGGTGGGTGAAGACGGGACGCTCCGGATCGTAGAACTTGAACGGCGCGTGGGGCCGCGTCAGGCCGATGTTGGCGTCGTAGAACGACTCCACGGTGCCGACGTCCGCCCAGTAGTCGTGGTGGAGGAAGGCCTTGACGCGGTACGAGCCCAGCGACGCGGGGATGATCTCGCGGCCGAAGTCTTTGCCCTCGGTGCGCTCGAGCAGATCCAGCAGCACGTCGCGGCTGAAGACGTAGATGCCCATCGAGCCGACGAACGGCTTCTGCGGATCGTGCACCTGGGTGTAGAAGAAGTTGCCCGGCGGGACGCTCGTGCCGATCTGCTGCAGACGGTCGGCGTTCGGCTTCTCCTCGAACGCCACGATGTGGGCCTCGCGATCGAACAGAAAGAGCCCCATCGACACCGCATCCTCCGGGGTCACGGTGAGGGCCGCGACGGTGATGTCGGCCGATTCGTCCACGTGGGCGTCGAGCAGGCGTCCGTAGTCCATGCGGTAGAGGTGATCGCCAGCCAGAACCAGGTAGTAGTCCACGTCGTAGCCGGCGAAGTGGCGCGCCGCCTGGCGCACGGCGTCGGCGGTGCCCTGGAACCAGTGCGGGTTGTCGGGCGTCTGCTCCGCCGCGAGGATGTCCACGAAGCCGCGCGAGAACGGATCCATGTGGTACGTGTTGGCGACGTGCCGGTTGAGCGAGGCGGAATTGAACTGCGTGAGCACGAAGATCCGCCGCAGGTCCGCGTGGAGACAGTTGCTCACGGGCACGTCGATGAGACGGTACTTCCCGCCGATCGGCACCGCCGGCTTGGAGCGGGTCTGCGTGAGCGGGAAGAGGCGCGTGCCCTGGCCGCCTCCGAGAATGATTCCGAGAACGTTGTCCATACTTAGTATGTCGTGGGGCCCCACCCCCACGACCTGTACCTCACCGCCTTTGGCGGCTCGGCCGGTGCTTGTAGCAACGAGCTGCTCGGTGCGGCAGCGGGCCGGGGCTGCTCCTCAGGCCTGTGCCTCGCCGCTCTTGGCGGCTCGGCCGGTGCTTGTAGCAACGAGCTGCTCGGTGCGGCAGCGGGCCTGGCGCTACTCCTCAGGCCTGTGCCTCGCCGGTTTTGGCGGCTCGGCCGGTGCTTGTAGCAACGAGCTGCTCGGTGCGGCAACGGGCCGGGGCTACTCCTCAGGCCTGTATCTCGCCGCTCTTGGCGGCTCGGTTCTCTTTGTAGCAACGAGCTGCTCAGTGCGCGGTGGCGCGGCGGAGGCCCTGTTGACTATAGAACAGCGGCGGGATGTGCTGCAGGCGGGTCAGTCGAGCGGGGCGGCGGTGTCGGGCGTTTCGACGAAACGGTACCCCATGCCGATGACCGTCTCGATGTGACGGCCGGCGCTGCCGAGCTTGCCGCGCAGCCGTCCCACGTGCACGTCGACCGAGCGCGTCTCGACGTGGCGGTCGAGTCCCCAGACGCGCTCGAGCAGCCGATCGCGCGAGAGGACGCGGTTGCGGTTCTCGATGAGGAACCGCAGCAGCTCGAACTCGCGCCGCGTGAGGCGGATGGGGGCGCCGGAGACGGTCACCGACACGGCGTCGAAGTCGATCGCGATGTTGCCGGCCTTCACCGTCGAGCGGGATTCCACGGCGATGTTGGCCGGCCGCCGCAGCACCGCGCGCGCGCGTGCCACGAGCTCGCGGATGCTGAACGGCTTCGTCACGTAGTCGTCGGCGCCGATTTCCAGGCCGGCGACCCTGTCGGCTTCGCTCGTCCGGGCGGTCACCATGATGATCGGGACGGCCGCGCTCGATGCGCGCCCACGCAGCAGGCGGCACACCTCGATCCCGTCGATGAAGGGCAGGTTCAGATCGAGCAGCACGAGCCCGGGCGGCTCTTCCATGACCGATTTCAGCGCGGCGGCGCCCGTGCCGACCACTTCGACGTTCAGGTCGCCCCCCCGCTCCAACGCGTGCTTCATGAGGGCGGCGATGTCGGGCTCGTCCTCCACGATGAGGACACGGGTCTTGGCGGGCTGCTGCAGGCTCATCCTCCTGCACGGTACAAACTCGCTGTTTCCTTGCCATTGCGGCTCTGTAAATTGTGGGAAAAGAGCCGCCGTCAGCTGTCGCCAACCACGACACCCCCGTCGGGGTCTGACCCCGCCCGGCTTGGGGTCTGACCCTCCCGGAGGGTCAGACCCCCCATTAGGCCGTACGACCGAGGGTTGGCCCGCTTTTCGCAAGGTTTGTTACAGAGTGTTTACACATACGACGGGCGGGTACTGACAAAATTTGGCGCCAGTTGGGGGCTGCGATGATTTTCGCAAAGCACTTGAGCGCTCGGCACCATATCCGCTCGTTCATCGTCGGCGAGGCCGACGAGCGCGGCTGGGAAGTGCGCGAGCAAGAGGACGACAGAGTCATCCGCACGATGTGGACCCACAACTGGTACGGCGTCGAGAAGGCGATGATGCGCTTCGCCATCGAGGCGGTGCGGCTGCGCAGCGACGGCTGGGAGGAAGTTCAGGCCCCCGCCTCCAGCGTCGTCTGAATCGGCACTCCGGCCGACACGGCGCGGCTCACGGGCGTCTTGTCGGCAATCTCCAGTAACCGCGCTCGCTGATCCTCTTCGAGGGCGCCGCTCACCGTGAGCTTGCGCTCGATGCGCTGAATTTCCCCTTCTTTCAGCAGCCGCAGCTTCACCTGAATCGAGCCGAGGTTCCACTGCTTGCGATCGGCGTACATGCGCAGGGTGATCGACGTGCAGGCGCCGAGGCTCGCCAGCAGCAGCTCGAACGGGGTGGGACCGGTATTCGTGCCGCCCCGCTTCACCGGCTCGTCCGACGCGATCTCGTGCCCCGAGGTCGCGATGCGCTGCGCGTAGCCCTGCTCGCCCGTTACCGTCACCGAAGCCAGGATATTGGTCAGCATCGTGCGGTATTATCGCCTGATGGCGTTCAACTCACGGAAGACCGAAATGGTTTCGCCCGAAAAGGCGCTGCGCGGCCGGGCGGCCCAGGTACCGGTGGCCTCGAGGCACGCGATTCACGGTACGCCGATGGAAGGGCCGTTCCCGGGCATGGAGCTCGCGATGTTCGGCATGGGCTGCTTCTGGGGCGGCGAGAAGGCGTTCTGGCTGCTGCCCGGCGTCCACTCGACGGCGGTCGGCTATGCGGGCGGCTACACGCCCAACGCCAGCTACGAGGAAGTCTGCTCCGGCCTCACGGGACACACCGAGGTCGTGCGCGTCGTCTTCGATCCCAAGGTCACGCTGTACGACACGATGCTGAAGACGTTCTGGGAAGGACACGATCCCACCGAGGGCATGCGCCAGGGCGCCGACGTGGGAACGCAGTACCGGTCGGCAATCTACTACTACTCCGACGCGCAGCGCGCCGCCGCCGAACGGTCGCGCGACGCATACCAGCAGCGGCTGCGGGACGCGGGCTACGGGGCGATCACCACGGAGATCGCGCCGGCGCCCGATTTCTATTTCGCCGAGGACTACCACCAGCAGTATCTCGCCAAGAACCCGCGCGGCTATTGCGGGCACGGCGGCACGGGCGTCTCCTGCCCGGTCGGCGTCGCGGTCTGACGGCCGTCAGGCGCCGCGCGACATCCGCACCAGCCGTCGCGTGCTGGTGCGCGCCAGGATCGAGCACAGCAGCACGATTCCGACCAGGACGAGCGCGCCGGCCCATGCCTGCCGGTGCCAGTCCTCGGTACGGCGACGTGGCGTACGTGTAGATCTGCACCGTGAGCGCCGCGGTCGGCTGCATCGGGTCGAGGTTCCAGAAGTGGTTGTTGAACGACGTGAAGAGGAGCGGCGCCGTTTCGCCCGCGATGCGGGCGAGCGCCAGCACGACGCCGGTGATGATGCCGGGAAGCGCCGCCGGCAGCACGACCGTGAACACGGCGCGCGCCCGCGTCGCGCCCAGCGCGAGCGCTCCCTCGCGCAGCGTGTGCGGCACGAGGCGGAGCAGCTCCTCGGTCGTGCGGGTGATGATCGGGATCATCATGATCCCCAGCGCGATGCTGCCGGCGAGCATCGAGAACTGCTTCAGCGGCCGCACCGCGATCGCGTAGACGAACACGCCGATGACGATCGAGGGCACGCCGTTCAGCGTGTCGGCGGCGAAGCGCACCACCGATCCGAAGCGGCTGCCGGCGTACTCCGAGATGTAGATGCCGCTGATGATTCCGATCGGCACCGCCCCCAGCGCGCCGAGGGCCGAGAGCATCAGCGTGCCGACGATGGCGTTGGCCATGCCGCCGCCGGTCTCGCCGACCGGCATCGGCATCCGGGTGAAGAAGCTCCAGTTCAGGGCCTGGATCCCCTTCGACAGCACGAACGACAGCACGAGCCCGAGCGGCACCAGGGCGAGGAGCACCGAGGCCGCGCACAGTCCGACGGCGATGGCAGAGGCGATCTGCCGCCGCGTCGTGCGGGCGCGAGCGATCCCCGCCGCGCTCATGCCTCTGCTCCGGCAGGCGCCGCCGCCGCGCTCGTCTTCGCCCTGGCCACCGTGCGCTTGTTCATCGACCAGATCAGCAGCCTCGAGAGCGCGTTGACGATCAGGGTGATCACGAAGAGCACGAGCCCGATCTCGATGAGCGCGTCGAGGTAGAGCTCGCTCGTCGCCTCCGTGAACTCGTTGGCGATGGCAGCCGCCATCGTGTGCTGCGGCGCAAACAGCGACAACGAGATGTTCGGCGTATTGCCGATCACCATCGTCACCGCCATCGTCTCGCCGAGCGCCCGGCCCAGCCCCAGCATGACGGCGCCCACGATGCCGGTGCGGGCGTAGGCCAGGGCGACGCGGATCGCCTCCCACTGAGTGGCGCCGAGGGCGTACGCGGCTTCGCGCTGGTGCCGCGGGACCTGCCTGAGGACTTCGCGCGACAGCGACGAGATGAGCGGCGTGATCATGATCGCGAGGATCAGGGCCGCCGAGAGCATGCCGAGCCCGATCGGCGGTCCGGCGAACAGCGGGAAGCCGCGCCATGCCTCGGGGATCCTCGCTTCGAGGCTCCTGACGAACGGCACCAGCACGAAGATGCCCCAGAGCCCGTACACGATCGACGGAATGGCAGCGAGCAGCTCGGTGAGGAAGATCAGCGGCTGACGGAGCGACGGCGGGCTCAGCTCCGAGAGGTAGATGGCGACGCCGAGGGAGACCGGTGCGGCGATCACCAGCGCGAGGGCGGACGAGTACAGCGTGCCCCAGATGAACGGGCGGGCGCCGAACTGGCCGGAGACCGGATCCCAGACGTCCGTGGCCCAGAACTTGAAACCGAATGTCTCGAATCGAGAGCGCCGATTCCCGATAGAGCACGATGGCGATGCCCGCGACGATCGCGACCAGGAGCACGGCGAAGGCGCCCGTGCCGAGACGGAAACCAACATCGGTGCCGACCGGACGCGACTTCATCGGCGATTACTGTAGATTGATCCGGCCCCCCGGGTCCATCTCCGATGCGGGGATGTGACGTCCCGTCGAGGGTCGTTAACAGGTTTTTGACAGGTTTTTAACAGGGCGTTTCCCGGCCGTCATATAGACTTTGCGCATGCGAATCAGGCCATTCGTCCTCTCCGTCGTTCCCCTCGCGCTGCTGCTTGCCTCATGCGGCGGCTCGTCGCCGCAATCCTCGGAATCCGCCGCCCCCGGTTCGGACAAGGTCCGGCTGCAGGGGGCCGGCTCCACGTTCGACGCGCCGCTGTTCAGCAAGGTGTTCGACGCCTTCAACAAGCAGACCGGCATCGAGGTGAACTACCAGTCGATCGGCAGCGGCGGCGGCGTTCAGCAGCTCATCAGCGGCACCGTGGATTTCGGTGCCAGCGACTTTCCGTTGAACGACGAGCAGACCGGGAGCGCGGCGTCCGCCGGGGGCGAGGTCGTGCACGTGCCGGTGACGATGGGGGCGGTGGCCGTGGGGTACAACCTGCCGATTGACGGCATCAAGCTCGATGCCGACACGCTCAGCGGCATCTACCTGGGCACGATCACCAGGTGGAACGACCCCCGCCTGGCCGCGCTGAACGCCGGCGTGGCTCTCCCCTCCACGCCCATCGTGGTCGTGCACCGCAGCGAAGGCAGCGGCACGACGTTCATCTTCACGTCGTACCTGTCGGCCGTGAGCGGTGAGTGGAAGGAGAAAGTGGGCGCGGCCGGTGCGGTGAAGTGGCCCGCCGGCGTCGGCGCCAAGGGCAGCGAAGGCGTCTCCGGACAGGTGACGAGCACGCCAGGCGCAATCGGCTACTTCGAGCTGGCCTATGCGAAATCGAACAACATCAAGGCGGCGGTGTTGAAGAACCGGGCCGGCAAGTTCGTGGAGCCCAGCGTCGCCGGGGCGGCCGCCGCCGGAGCGGGGGCGGCGGGCAACATGCCCGCCGATCTGAAGGCGATCTTCGTGGATGCACCGGGCGACGAGAGCTATCCCATCGCGGGCTTCAGCTGGATCGTGGCATTCAAGAACCAGAAGGACGCCGCAAAGGGGCGGGAGCTCGTCCAGCTGCTCAATTACGTCATCATGGAGGGCCAGCAGTTCGCCGAACCGCTGTCATATGCGCCGCTGCCCAAGGCGGTGCAGGAGCTGGCGGCCAAGGCCGTCGACGGCATCACGGTCAGCGGTCAGGCCAAGTAACGGCCCGTTTAGAAGCTGAGCAGACCGTGGAGCGCAATCCGGGTCTGCGGCGGCTGGGCCGGCGCGAACGCGTGAAACCGCGTCGAATCGTAGTCGAGGAGCAGCGCGGAGCTCACCGGACCCTGGTGCGGAAACCAGTACGCCACTCCGAGGATGGTCCGGGTCCGGTGCTGCTCCTCGAGCGCCGCTGACGTGTCCGGCGTGAAGCGATCGAACCGGATCAGTCCCTCCCATCCCATCCTCGTCCTCGGCGTGAGCCAGAAGCTGTAGCCGCGGCCGCCGACCGCCGGAATCGCGCTCGAGAGCCGGTCGCTCACGCCCAGGTACTCGAATCCCGCGTTCAAGCACGAATGCTCGAAGGTGACGCTGCCGATTGCCCGTCTCCGTTGGGCGCTCTGGAGGTAATGATCCGCATCGACGAAGACGTGCGCGCGCAGGCCGCCGAGCGCCGGCGCCCGGCCGGCGAAGGGGCGGACAGTGCCGCGAACCTCGAAGGCCTTTTCGTTGTTCACTTCGGCTTTCGCGTAATTCTCGCCGTTGTAGAGGCCGACGTGCAGGTCGCCGTAGTTCGACGGCAGGTTGTAGTGGAACGAGGCGCCGGCGTCCGACGACGACAGAAAGCCCTCGCGCTCGGAGAAGACCGTCCCCTGGAACCGGTAGCGGTAGATCCCCTCCTCGAAATCCACCCATGGCGTCTGCTGTATGCCCAGGCGGGCCCAGGCGCCCGGCACCCAGTCGTCGAGGTTGAACTGGACGAAGGCGTACTTGACGCGGTATTCGAGGCTTCCGGCGAGCGACGACCCAGAGCTCGTCTCGCGCGCGATGTCGGGGGTGATCCGGAACGCCACGATATGCGAGGCATTGCCGGTGATGTTCAGATACGTGCGGGTGACGTTGAACTGGCTGAGGTGCACGATGTTCCCGTCGTTGTCGACGATCTCCGGGCTCTGGGTGTAGGTGTAATCGCCGTAGAAGACGACGCCGACCTTGATGGAGGGCGTGTCGTCGGGCCGTGCCGGGGCGACAGCGGGCGTCGTCTGGGCGCTGGCGACAGCCGCCGGCGCACAGGAGAGTAGTACCGCAAGAGCCGTTCTGGTACTCAACGAGTCGAATCGCACGTCGGCGCTCCTTTGAACGAGTTCCGACGAGAATACGAAGAAACGGTTTCCAGCGGTTTTCTACGGTGTTTCGGCCCCGTTAATTGACGTTACCGTATCGTTAAAAGGCTGTGCAGGCGGCGCGGAGGCTGTCTGCAAAAAAAAGGCGGCCATCGCGCTGATGGCCGCCTCCTCCGCCGGCGGGGCGCGCCGGCGGAGCCTGCAACGGGGATCCCGGCCATACGCCGGCGTCCCCCTCTGCGTCCCTAGAAGTTCAGCCGCAGCGCGAACTGCACCTGCCTCGGCGTGCCGAGCCCGACCGTGCGGCCCACCGTGCCCGTGAGCTTGCCGAACTGTCCCGCCGCCGCGGTCGTGTAGGGCTGGCCAGGCTGCAGCGTGTTCGCCTCGTCCAGCGTCTTGGAGGGCAGCGCCAGTGGAAGCGTCCCCGCCGGATTGGTGAAGTTCGTGCGGTTGAACAGATTGAACACCTCGATCCGGAACTCGACGTCGCGCGCGGAGGCCAGCGGGAAGTGCTTGGAGGCCACGAGGTCGAACTGCGCGAACGATGGCCCGTGGATGGCATTTCGCGTCAGGTTGCCGAACGTGCCGGGGGCCGGCGCGGCAAACGCCGCCGGGTTGAGGAAGAGCAGCCCTCCGCTCTTGATGAAGGGATCGACGCCGGGCACCACGTCCGGCCGCCGGATGTTCCTCGAGGCGCCGCCCCGCGGCGTGTTGATCACGGCGGTCCGGTCGGCCGCCGGGCTCCGGAAGACGTTGCCGCCGCCGTCCACGTACACCACGTCCGGCCGCGTGATGAGCACCGGAACCGGGAGCCCGCTGCGGCCGTTCAGGATGCCCCCCACGTCCCAGCCGCCGAGCAGCGCATCGGAGACACCGTGCGCGGTGTGCTGCCGGCCGCGCCCGTACGGAATCGTGTAGAGCGCGCTCAGGTTATACGTGTGCCGCACGTCGAACTTGTTGTAGCCGTTGTCATAGTCGAAGTCGGAGAGAGCGCGCGCGGCGTTGGCCGAGGTATCCGCCTCGTTGGACCCGCCGGTGTTCCCCCAGCTCTTGCCCAGGGTGTACTGCGCGTTGAGCGCCAGCCCGTTGGTGGAGCGCTTTGTGAGCGAGAGCATCATCGCGTTGTACCGATCGTGCCCGCCGCTGGTCTTGTAGTCCACCTCGGCGAACGGATTCTGCACCGCCGTCGGGTTGCCCGCCGCGTCGCGGGCGGTGACGATCGAGAACTGGCGCTGGACGATGGCGTCCTTGGTCGGATCCGGGTTGGTGTAGACCCCGATGATGTTGTTGGCGACGCTGCGCAGGAAGAGATTGCGCCCCTGGCTGCCCACGTAGGCGGCGGTCACGGCCATGGCGCCGGGCAGCTCGCGCTGGACCGAGGCGGTGTACTGGTACACGCGCTCCGGGATGGTGTAGTCGTTGGCGTAGGCGCGCGGCTGATACGACCGCGTGTTGGGGTTGCTCGTGAACTGCGTCACGAGCGCGTTCTGATCGAGCGGAAACGACACGCTGCTGAGGGTGGAGGAGACGCGGTCGCTCTCCACCGGCTGGATCTGATCCTCGGTCTGGCCCGGCCCGACGAAGATCCCGAAGCCGCCGCGGAAGACGGTCTTTCCAGGAGCGTACGTGAGCGCCACGCGCGGCTCGAGGCTGTGGTTCGACTTGTATTCCGGCGTCGTGTTGGGATCGATCTGGCCGGTGTCGATGTTGAACTTCACGATGAGGTTGTCGCGCTCGCGCAGCGGCGAGTAGGTACTCGTACCGGAGGCCGTAGTTCAGCGTCAGCTTGTCGCTCGCCCGCCACTCGTCCTGCGCGAAGGCGATGTAGTAGTTCTGGATCGTGTGCCGCTCGCCGGTGGCGCCGTTGTTGAACGGGCTGGGGGCGCTCACGTCGCCCAGATACTGCGCCGTCGAGACCTGGTTGTTCAGGAACGCGTCGAGGTTGCCGAACGAGTAAGTGGTGCCGCCGATGCGGTCGGTCGCCATCCGGATCATGCGGACCTCGGCACCCGACTTCACGGCGTGCGCGCCGGTGATGTAGCTGAGCGAATCGGCGAACGTCAGGGAGTACGGGTCGTACGGGTTTGCGTGGCCGTTGGAGGCGCTGTTCGCGCGCACCAGACCGCCCGGGACGACGATGCCCGACGAGCCGCCCTGGCCGGCGATGCCGTTGTTGGCCACCGAGCCGCTCAGGTTGATCGCGATCTTGGAGAAGTCGATGCCGTTCACCGTCGGCGCCTGCCCCACGATGTTGGTGGGCGCGGCGTTGTAGCCGACCTTGAACTCGTTGACCGCGCGCGTCCCGAGCAGCCCCTGCAGCGAGCCGACGGCGTTGGTCGGGTTGTCGGTGATGTGCACCACGCGTCCGCTCACCCCCTCGGGCTGATCGCTGGTGCCCTGGTCGTGGAAAACGCGCACGTACGTGGACCAGCGGTCGTTCACCTTGAAGTCGAGGCGTGCGCTGGCGGCGGTCTCGCGCACCCGCTGGAGGCCCTGCAGTTGCGCGATGTCGAAGTCGGGGTTGTCCTTGACCGAGCCCGGCAGGATCACGGCGTTGGGCGACAAGAAGCCGGAGCGGAGTGCCGCGATGGCCGGCACGGCCCTCGACCACGCGAGGTCGCTCGGCACCGCCTCGACGCTGTTGAACCCGGCATCGAGCCGGTAGGCTTCGAAGCTCCCGAAGAAGAAGGCGCGGTCGTGCGCGACCGGACCGCCGAACGAACCGCCGAACTGGTTCTGCTTCAGCTTCGATTTCGGCAGGTTGGCCGCCTTGTCGAAATAGTTCGGCGCGTCCAGCTTGTCGCTGCGCAGGTACTCGAACGCCGAGCCGTGGATGTTGTTGCTGCCCGACTTCGTGATCACGCTCACCTGGCCGCCGGTGCCCGTGCCGTACTCGGCCGGGTAGTTGTTCGACTCCACCCGGAACTCCTGCACGTTCTCGAGGCTCGCCTGCAGCTTGAACGGCGTCGGAATCTCGCCGTTGAGATTGCCGGGCGCCGCATCGATAACCGCGGATCCCTCGATGCCGTCGTACTTGATCGCGTTCTGCTCGACAGCGCGTCCGCTGAAGCGGACGTCCTGCCAGGTTCCTGTGCCGCTGTTCAGCGAGCCGGGCGCCTGCAGCAGCAGCTGCGACATCTGCCGGCCGTTCACCGGCAGATTGTTCACCTCGCGCTGGGTGACGTTGACGCCGATGCGCGCCGAGCTGATGTCGATGACTCTGGCGTCCGCGGTGACGTTGACCGTTTCCGACACGCCCGCCGGATGCAGCTCGAAGTCGAGCGCGAGCTCCTGGCCCGCGTTCACGGTCATCCCGGGATACTCGAGCGGCGCGAAATTGGGCGTCTCGACCTTGATCGTATAGGTGGACGGCTGCAGGTTACTGACGGTGAAGTAGCCTTGCCTGTTGGTTACTGCCGCGCGCGTGGCGCCGGTCTTGTCGTTCTTCACCGACACGCTTGCGCCCGGCACCGACGCCCCCTGCGAGTCGCGGACCGTGCCGGAGATCTTTGCGTCCCCTTGCGCCCGCGCGGCCGCCGGCACCAGACACATCGCCGCCAGCCACACCATCCACAACCATCGTCGTCGAGCCGTAGTCGAAATCATGTGCACCTCTGCAAGAAAGTGATTACTGTGCTGGTGTGAGCCTAGAGGGGCGCTATGAGGCGGCTGCGACGTACCTGTAAATGGAACGTTAATTCTTGTAAACGGCTGATGGAGAAAGGGTTGTCTGGTGCCGAGCGGCCGCGTAGTCTGCCGGCGTCCGCTTGGCGTTACGCATCAAACGGGTGATCGCTTTCCCTCGAACCTCGCGACGGCGCCGGGACCGGCGTTGTAGCTCGCAAGAGCGAGATCGATGTTCCCGTGATGGAGATCGAGGAGATCGCGAAGATAGCGGCTGCCGGCCAGGACGTTCTCGCGGGGGTTGAACGGGTCACTGACGTCGAGCGCCTGCGCGAGACCAGGCATCAACTGCATCGGCCCGATCGCTCCGGAGCTCGATACCGCGGACGGATTGAACGACGACTCGACCTGGATGACGCCGCGTATCAGTGCTGGGTCGAAATCGTAGAGGCGCGCGGCCTCCGAGATCGCGTCGTCGTAGGCGAGCTCCGGCGGAAGTGCGCGGTAGTCTTCCGCGACCTCGATGAGCTCGTGGGCCTGAGCGCCGCCCGTCTTCAAGCCGTGATGAGGCAGCGCCAGGGCGAGCATGCCGAGCAGCAGGCCGCGCAGCGTGTCGCGCCGGCGGTCGCGCCGGCGGCCTCCCGCGAACTCCGCTCGCGGCGGCGCCGGTCGTCCTGCCTGCGTTCCTGCACCCGCAGCCCGAGCGGCCGGTGGTCGAGCGCCATCCAGATGGTAGAGCAAGAGCGGTGCCGGCTATTTCCAGCGGACGGGATCGCCGACGGCGACATGTCCACCCGTGGTCACCGAGGCGTACACGCCTCCGCCCCAGCGTCGTTGCATCGCGCGCTGGAGACCGCCTGCGGCCGCTTCCATCCGCTCGCACGGCCGCGTCTCGCCGCGCACGAGCAGCTCGCAGCCGCCGATCGACAGGACGCGCCCGCGCGTGCCTTCGAAGTCCAGTCCGGCGACCACGAAGTTGGCGCGTCGGGCGCCGCTGTCGAGGGATGCGCCCACATCCCGCATGAGCTCGTCCCAGCGCTCGAGCGAGATCACGGTGATCGCGCGCGCTCCGCCGCGATCAGCGTTGCCGACGAGCCCGTCGGCATCGAGCAAGGCCGCTGGAACCGCGTCCATCGGCCCCCGGTGGAATCGCTTGAGATAGATGGTGCAGAGGCTACCCGTATGTCCTCCACGGCCTGGTGAGATAGTCGCCCAGGGTGAGGGCCAGCAGGATGAACAGCCAGTAGAGCCCGGCGATAATCGCGAGCTTGGTGAGGCGCGTGCTGTATTTCACGTGCATGAAGAAGAGCACGACGAGCGTGGCCTTGATCGCCGCGATCGCGACCGCCGCGACGGTGTTCAGCGCGCCCAGGTCGAAGAACGAGATCTGGACGGTGAGGTACGTGAGCAGCAGGAGCGACGCGAAGATCAGGTAGTACGTCCGCCGGGGGACGATATGCGCGGCCATGCTAGTGGACTCCGTGCCGCCCGATGAGATAGAGCAGCGGGAAGAGGAAGATCCAGATGATGTCGACGAAGTGCCAGTAGAGGCCGGAGACCTCGATCGGCGCGTAGTACTCCGGCGAGAAGCGGCCGCGCATCGCCATGTACACCATCACGGCCATCACAGAGAGGCCGACGATCATGTGCAGCGCATGCAGGCCGGTCATCACGAAGTAGAGCGAGAAGAAGATCTGCGCTTCGCGAACGTAGCGCTCCTCGAACCGGAAGCCCGGGCCCGGAACGTGCCCCTCGGCGAACTTGTGCGCGTACTCGGTGGCCTTGATTCCCAGGAACACCGTCCCCAGCACCATCGTGGCAAGCAGCAGGATCACCAGCAGCCGGCGCGAGCCGGTCTGCGCCGCGTGCACCGCGAGCGCCATGGTGAGGCTGCTCGCGATGAGCACCGCCGTGTTGAGCGTGCCGAGCGTCACGTCGAGCTCGTGGCTGGCCGCGGCAAAGGCGTCGGGATAGGCGTGCCGGTAGACGGTGTAGACCAGGAAGAGGCCGCCGAAGAAGAGGATCTCGGTCGCCAGGAACACCCACATCCCGAGGGATGCGGCCTCGGTCTGCTGCTCCAGGTCGTCGAAGTGGTGCGCGAGCGCCGGATGGGGTGGCGCGCCGGCGAGGTGTTCGTTATGCAACGTGCTGCTCCACGCGCGGCGGGTACTGGTACGGCCCGGAGGTGACGATCGGCGTCACGGGGAAGTTCTCGGTCGGCGGCGGCGACGTCGTGTTCCACTCGAGGCCGGATGCGTTCCAGGGATTCGATCCGGCGATGCGGCCGTACCGGAGCGACCAGGCGAGGTAGGCCATCGGCAGCAGGTAGCCGATGCCGAGAATCGAGGCGCCCGCCGACGAGAGCACGTTCAGCACCTGAAACTCCGGCGGATAGGAGTGATAGCGGCGCGGCATCCCGAGATAGCCGAGGACGAACTGCGGGAAGAACGTCAGGTTGAAGCCGATGAAGATGATGCCGGCCGAGAGCTTCGCCAGCCCCTCGGGGTACAGCCGTCCGCTGATCTTGGGCCACCAGTAGTGGAGGCCGCCCAGATAGCCCATGATCGTGCCGCCCACCATGATGTAGTGGAAGTGCGCGACCACGAAGTAGGTGTCGGTGACGTGCACGTCGACGCTGATGGCCGCGAGGAAGAGTCCCGTGAGCCCGCCGATCGTGAACAGCCCGATGAACCCGATGGCATACAGCATCGGCGTCTGCCATGACACCGACCCCTTGTACATCGTCGCCGTCCAGTTGAAGACCTTGACGGCCG
Source organism: Vicinamibacterales bacterium (assembly GCA_963738315.1). GTDB lineage: Bacteria > Acidobacteriota > Vicinamibacteria > Vicinamibacterales > JAMQPK01 > JAMQPK01. The sequence goes on from CAVTVT010000003.1 coordinate 741,407, forward strand.
ACGGGATCGCGACCATGTAGCTGATGAACGAGAAGATCAGCGAGGCGTACACCGACTCGCCGGCCACGAACATGTGGTGCCCCCACACGAGGAAGCCGAGCACGGCGATCGAGAGGCTGGCGAACGCCACGAAGCTGTAGCCGAACACCGGCTTGCGGCAGAAGGCCGCCACCAGCTCGCTGATCACCCCCATCGCCGGCAGCACCATGATGTAGACCGCCGGGTGCGAGTAGAACCAGAACAGGTGCTGGAAGAGCACCGGGTCGCCGCCGAGCGACGGGTCGAAGATGCCCAGCCGGAGCACGCGCTCGGCCGCCACCATCAGCAGCGTGACCGCGATCACCGGCGTGCCGAGCACGATGATCACGCTCGTCGCGTACATCGACCAGAGGAAGAGCGGCATCCTGAACCACGACAGCCCGGGCGCGCGCATCCGGTGAATCGTGACGATGAAGTTGAGCGCCGTGAGGATGGACGAGAAGCCGGTGATGAAGATGCCGATCGCCGCCGGGATCACGCGCGTCGTCGCGAACTGCGTGCTGAACGGGGCGTAGAAGGTCCAGCCCGTGTCGAGCCCGCCGGTGACGATCGCGTGCAGCGTGAAGAGGCCGCCGAGGATGTAGATGTACCAGCTCGCCAGGTTCAGCTTGGGGAACGCGAGGTCCTTCGCGCCGATCATCATCGGGACGAGAAAGTTGCCGAGCACCGCCGGGATCGCCGGAATCAGGAAGAAGAACACCATGATGATCCCGTGCATGGTGAAGAGCTCGTTGTACACGTCGTCGGTCACGAGGTCGCCGGCCGGCGTGGCGAGGTCGAGCCGCATGAGCACGGCGAACGCGCCGCCGATGAAGAAGAAGAACGTGATGGCCGCCAGGTAGAGCAGCGCAATCCGCTTGTGGTCGCGCGTGAGCAGCCACGACTTGATGCCGTAGCGCGCGTTCAGGTAGTGATGGGCGGGGAAGACTGGTGGCATAGAGTTACCTCGCGGCCGCGGGCGGCTGCGGCTGTCCGGCTGCAGGGTTCTGGGGCCGTGCGCCGGCCGGTTGCGCGGCGGCGGGCCGCGCGTCTTGTTGCGCGCCGCCGGGCTGTGCCGGTTGGGCCGTCGGGAGCTGCGGCTGCGCCGGCGCAACCGGGGCCTGCTGCGTCTCGGTCGACAGCGACTTCACGTATTCGATCAACGCGAGAAGCTGCTCCTCGGTGACGATGCCCTGGAACGCCGGCATGATCGGCTGAAAGCCCTGCACGACGCGGGCGGCCGGCCGCATGATCGACTCGCGGATGTACGACTCGTCCGCGGTGAGGACCTCGCCCGACTGGAGCTGCACCGGACGGCCGAATAGCCCCTGCAGCACCGGCCCCCGGCCGCGCGAGTCGGGGCGGTGGCAGCTGTTGCAGGCGAGATCGGCGAACAGCTTCTCGCCGGTGCTCGCGAGCGATCCCTCCGGGGCGCCGCCGCTCAGCCAGGTCTGGTAGTCGCTCGCCTCCATCACTATCACCTCGCCGCGCATCGCGTGGTGCCGCGTCCCGCAGTACTCCGCGCAGAAAAGGTGATACCGGCCCGGCTTGGTCGGCTCGAACCAGATCTGGGTGTAGCGGCCGGGAATGACGTCGGCCTTCACGCGGAAGGCCGGTACGAAGAAATCGTGGATGACGTCCTCGGAGGTCATGATCAGCTTCACGGCGCGCCCCACCGGCACGTGCAGCTCGTTGATCTCGCGCTGGCCGTCGGCGTGCTGGATCTTCCACATCCACTGCTTGCCGACGACGTAGATGTTCAGCGTTTCGTCGGGCGGGCGCGACATCGCGAAGAAGATGTTTGCGGCCCAGAAGAAGATCACCAGCGTGATGAGGAACGGGACGATCGTCCACATCACCTCGAGCGCCAGCCCGCCGGAGATCTTCGCGCCGACATCGTCGGGGTTGCGGCGGCGGTACTTGATCGCGAAGTAGACGATGAGCCCGGCGATGAGAATCGAGAAGAAGGCGGAGAGCGCGACCAGGAACAGGTACAGCGCGTCGACGCGTGCGGCGATCGTCGATGCGCGCTCGGGGAAGAGGGGAATGCCGAACCACATGCGTCGGAAACCCCGTCAGTGGCGCCGCCGATGCTCGCGCCGGACGTAGACGAGAATCAGCGTGCCCATGAGAAGGACCGTCCCGGCACCCGCGATCTGGACCAGGCGCATCACGGCGAGGCTGTAGCGGCCGGTCGTGAGATCGTAGTGGTAGCAGTAGAGCAGCGCCCGCTGGATCGGGGTGCTCACCTTGTTGTTCGACGCGTCGATCACGGCCAGCCGGAGATCGCGCGGGCCGTAGTCGATGCCGAAGAGGTAGCGCGCGATGCGGCCGCCCGGCGTCAGCACGACGATCCCGGTGGGGTGCGCGAACTGCTGCATGCTGTCGTCCCAGACGTAGCGGAAGCCGGCGGCGCGCGTCAGCGCGTCGATGGCCGGCTGCTCGCCGGTCAGGAAGTGCCAGCCGCGCGCGATCTGCGGCTTGCCGGCGCGCTCGATGTAGCCGGCCTTCTTCATGCGCGCGAGGTCGGGCTTCTCCTTCGGGTCGAAGCTCACGGTGACGATCTCGAAGTCGCGGCCCGGCTCCTCGGAGAGGACGCCGACGGTGCTCGCGAGGCTGTTCAGCGTCTGCGTGCAGAGCATCGGGCAGCCGTAGTACACGAGCGAGAGGACGACGGGGCGCTGGCCGAAGTAGTCGCCCAGCCTGACGGGATGGCCGTCCTCGTCCATGAACTGGAGGTCGGGAGGAATCTGCTGGTTCGGGTGCTGGTCGAACCCGACCTCGCGCAGGACGCTGGGGACGACGGCCGCCGGCAGCCCCGGCTGATCCGGTCGTGCCACCGAGCTTTGCGCCAAAACATTGACAGAGATGGCAAAAACCGCCACCAAATTTACGTAGAACGTAAAAACAGGGTCAGACCCCAAATTCCTCATCGTGTAGGCAGACCTCTCTGGACGGTGAGTTTCATGGCTTCGTCGATCGGAATCCGCGCGATCCCCGCGTCCCGGTCGACCCAGCCGTAGCTGCCGAGCACCGCGTCCTCACGGCGCCGGAGCTCCCGCATGTCCTCGCGCGGATGCGTCTGCAGCCGCGGCTGCGGCGGCAGCTGCCCCTGCTGATACGCGGCCAGCGGATACACGCGCCGCGCCTTCGACGCCTCCCGCGTGTAGTACCCGAACAGCAGGCCGACGAGGACGTAGATCGCCGCCCCTGCCACCAACAGCCCGAGGCCGAAGCCCAGCACCGCGCGCACGTTGACGTCGCTCTCCTCGTGCGCCTGCGCCGGGTTCTCGTGCTCAGCAGATCCCGTCTCTCTCGTCGTCACGACTTCTGCTCCACGCGCGCCGCCGCCCGTCCGACCGCCTCGTCGAACTCGGGGTCGTGCACCGGCACGAGCGAACGGCGCCGCACTTGATGGACGAAGAGGCCCAGCCACACCGCGCCGATCGACACCGGCAGCGCGAGGTCCAGCCAGTGGACGTGCACGCCTTCTCGATGAAACGGCGGGGCCGTCAGCCAGAACAGATCGACGTAGCGCATGACGAGCACCAGGATCGCGATGCGCGCCAGCGATGCCGGGTTGCGCTTCAGCCCGCGCGACAGCAGCAGCAGGAACGGCACGGCGAAGTGGAACAGGATCAGCGCGAGCCCCACGAGCCACCAGCCGCCGGCCATGCGGTCGTAGGTACCACTCGGCCTCTTCGGGCAGGTTGCCCGACCAGATGATCAGGAACTGCGAGAAGCTGAAGTAGGTCCACAGCATCACGAAGGCGAGGAGCAGGTTCCCGAGGTCGTGGAAGTGGCTGCTCGTCACCAGGTCGCGGAGCGGCGGCCGCCGCGACAGCCGCTCGAGGACGACGATGGCGAAGGCCATTCCGGCGAGCCCCTGCCCGCCCATCACGAGGACGCCGTAGATCGTCGAGAACCAGTGCGGCTCGAGCGACATCATCCAGTCGAACGACGCGAAGGTGATGGTGAGCCCGTACGCGACGAGCCCGCCCGCGCTCACGAGCTGCATCTTCCGCGCGTACCGCGGATCGCCCGTCTGATCCTGCTCGACCGCCCAGCGGTTCAGCACGTACGAGATCCCATTCCACGCGGCGAAGTAGATTGCGGCGCGCAGGATGAAGAACGGCACGTTGAGATACGGCTGCTTCCACTGCAGCGCCTCGTCATGCGCGACCACTTCGGGGTGCGTCCACGGATAGAGCGCACGCATGCCGCACACGATCGGCAGGAAGAGCAGCGTGAGCGCCGGGAGCGTCCGCGCCGCCGCGCCGATCAGACGGCGGATCACCACCCCCCAGGCGCCGCCCGACACCTGATGCACCATCCCGAGCGCCAGGCACCCGAGCGTGACGCCGAGGACCAGCATGTAGGCTGGGAGGTACGAGCGGATGAACTGCGCCGGATTGAGGAACAGCCCTACCAGGCAGATCGCCACGCCCACGCCGCCGCCCGCAAGAAGCTGCTGCTGGACGCCGCGCAGTTCGGGCAGGAGCTCGCCCGCCCGCGCCTGCAGCCTCGTCTGGCGGCCGCGGATCGTCATCGAGCTGCCTCCACCGCCGCCCTCGCGGCCGGCGAGAGCTCGGCCACCCTCACGCGCTGGCTGAGCTGGAGCGCTCTGATGTAGGCGGCAATCGCCCAGCGATCCTCCACCGCCACCTGCGCCGCGTAGTCGGGCATGGCGCCGAAGCCGTTGGTGATCACGTCGAAGATGTGTCCCGGCGGCGCCTGCACCAGACGATCGGTGTGGAACGACGGCGGATGCCGGTACCCGCGCTGGACGATCATCCCGTTGCCGTCCCCCGTGCGGCCGTGGCACGGAGAGCAGTAGATGTTGAAGCGCTCCTGGCCCCGGGCCATCGTCCGCTCGTCGATCGCGAACGGAAACGCCGTGGCGTCGTCGCCGTCGATCTTGCCGGTCGCCAGCAGCTCGTCGTCGCCGAGCTCGCCGCGCGCAATGGTGCCCTCGATGCGCGGCCGCTCCGATCGCAGATCGGAGAAGAACGGCGCCTCGCGGTACGGGATGTACTTCGGCTGGTCGTGCATGTCCTGCCGGCATCCCGCCGACGCCGCGGCTGCTACCGCGACCGCCGCCATGGCGACTCGCCAGTCAGCGACCATCGGTATCCCTCAATCCTCCACCACCGATACCTCGCGCGCGCCGAGCGACGAGAGGAATGTCTTCGTCCCGTCGAGGTCGAACTTCCGGTCGCGCGCCTCGATGCACAGGAAGAAGCGGTCGCGGCTCGCCAGCGCGAACCGCGGAACGTTGAACACCGGGTGGAACGGCATCGGCAGCCCGTCCAGCGCCAGCATGCCCAGCACGGCCGCGAGCGCCGCCGCCAGAATCGTGCACTCGAAGGTGACCGGAATGAACGCCGGCCAGCTGTTCAGCGGCCGCCCGCCGACGTCGATCGGATAGGCGATCGCCGAGATCCAGTACTGCAGCGCGAAGCCTCCGACGCATCCCACGATCCCGCCGATCAGCACGATCAGCGGCAACCGCTTGTCCTCGAACTCGAGCGCCTCGTGCAGCTCCTCGATCGGGAACGGCGTATAGGCGTCCATGCGGCGATATCCCTCCCGGCGCGCCTGCTCGGCCGCGTCGACCAGCGCCTGCGGCGTCTCGAACTCGGCGAGCATGCCGTAGATCCGCGGCCTGGTGGCTTCACCCGTCCGCACGCCGGCGGCCGCCTGTGCATCGCTCATTCTTCGACCTTCGCTTCCGGCAGGATCGTCCGCATCTCGAAGATCGAGATCATCGGCAGGAACCGGATGAACAGGAACAGCAGCATGACGAACAGCCCGAGCGTGCCGACGAAGGTCGCCCAGTCCCAGACCGTCGGCATGTACATGCCCCAGGACGACGGCATGAAGTCGCGGTGCAGGCTCGTGACGACGATCACGAAGCGCTCGAGCCACATGCCCACGTTCACGACGAGCGAGATGAGGAACAGCACCGGCACGTTGGACCGGATGCGGCGGAACCAGAGCAGCTGCGGCATGACGATGTTGCAGAGAATCAGCAGCCAGTACACGGGGGCGTACGGCCCGGTCATCCGGTTTGCCATCATGTACCTCTCGAACGTGTTGCCGCTGTACCACGCCATGAACGCTTCCATCACGTAGCCGTAGGCCACGATCAGGCCGGTGGCGAGCATGATCTTCGCCATGTTCTGCAGGTGCCGCAGCGTGATGAAGTCCTCCAGGCCATACACGGCGCGGAGCGGAATCGCCAGCGTCAGCACCATCGCGAACCCCGAGTAGATCGCGCCGGCGACGAAGTACGGCGGGAAGATCGTGGTGTGCCAGCCGGGCAGAATGGCGATGGCGAAGTCGAAGCTGACGATCGTGTGCACCGACACGACCAGCGGCGTCGCCAGGCCGGCCAGGAGCAGGTACGCCGTGTCGTAGCGCTGCCAGTGGCGCGCCGAGCCGCGCCAGCCCATCGCGAGGATGCCGTAGATCACCCGGCCGACGCGCGACTGCGCGCGATCGCGCAGCGTCGCGAGGTCGGGGATCAGCCCGACGTACCAGAACAGCAGCGAGACGGTGGCGTAGGTCGAGACCGCGAAGACGTCCCACACCAGCGGGCTGCGGAACTGCGGCCAGATGTCCATCGTGTTCGGGTACGGCAACAGCCAGTAGAAGAGCCACGGCCGGCCGAGATGGAGCGATCGGGAACATCCCGGCGCAGGCGACCGCGAAGAGCGTCATCGCTTCGGCGAAGCGGTTGATCGACGTGCGCCAGGTCTGCTTGAGCAGCAGCAGGATGGCCGAGATGAGCGTGCCGGCGTGGCCGATCCCGATCCACCAGACGAAGTTGACGATGGCGAAGCCCCAGGCCACCGGCATGTTGATGCCCCAGATGCCGACGCCGCGCAGCACCAGCACGCCGAGCGCGACCAGCAGCAGGTTGGTGAGCAGGAACGCGATGAGGAAGCCGAACCACCAGGCGAGCGGCGACCGCCGTGTCAGGACGATCGAGCTGATCTTGTCGGTGACGGAGCCGAAGCTGTGTCCCGGGCCGATGATCGGGGGCGTCCGCGTGCTCATTTGGCCGGCTCGAGATCGCGGGTTCGATGTCGGTGATCGCGGCCAGGTACGTCGTGCGCGGCCGGGTATTCAGATTCTTCAAGCAGCGCGTAGTCGCGTGACTCGGCTTTCAGCTTCGACACGCGGCTGTCGGGATCCTCGATGTCGCCGAAGACGATCGCCTCGGTGGGGCAGACCGCCTGGCAGGCGGTCTGGATCTCGCCGTCGCGCACGCGCCGATCCTCGACCTCCGACTCGATCTTCGCCTTGTTGATCCGCTGCACGCAGTAGGTGCACTTCTCCATCACGCCGCGGCTGCGGACGGTGACGTCGGGGTTGCGCATCGGCTTCAGGCTGGGCGTATCCCAGTCCTGATACAGAAGAAGTTGAAGCGGCGGACCTTGTAGGGGCAGTTGTTCGAGCAGTACCGCGTGCCGACGCAGCGGTTGTACACCATCTCGTTCAGCCCCTCGGGGCTGTGGACGGTGGCCCCCACCGGGCAGACGACCTCGCACGGCGCCGTCCTCGCAGTGCATGCACGGCACCGGCTGGAAATAGGTGCGGGGCGCTTCGGCGGGCCCCTCGTGATAGCTGTCGACGCGCAGCCAGTGCATCTCGCGCCCGCGAGCACCTGGTCCTTGCCGACGACCGGAATGTTGTTCTCCGCCTGACACGCGACCACGCACGCGTTGCAGCCGGTGCAGGCGTTGAGATCGATCGACATCCCCCAGGCGTACGGGTCGTCGTGCGGTGGAATGGGGAAGAGCGAGATCTGCTCCTGTCCCTCGGCGGCGCCCTCGCCTCCGCGCGCCGCCGCGCCGCCCGCCTGCCCCGCGGCCGCTCGCAGTTCGGCTCGCGGAGTCACGCGGACGATGTCGCGGCCTTCCATCAGATGGTGATACTGCACGCACGCCAGCGGAAACGAGTCGCCGGTAGGAGCGAGCTGCGCGCCCGACGCGATCCAGAGCGCGCTGGAGGTGCGCAGCGCGCCCGCGTCGAATCCGCGGTTCTCGCCCACGTGCCCGGCGCGCGAGCGTCCGTAGCCCAGGTGCACCGTGACCGCCTCGTCTGGATGGCCGGCCACCGGAAAGAGCGCGCCGCGGACGGACCGGCTGCCGAGCCGCAGCTCCGCGATCGGCGCCTCGATGTTGCCGCGCTCGCCGCCGACGAATGCCGGGTCGGCGCTCACACCCAGCCGCTGCATCATGGCGGGGCTCGTGAGGATCGCGTTGTCCCAGGTGAGCGCCGTGATCGGCTTTGGCAGCTCCTGCAGCCAGCCGTTGTTGGCGAAGCGGCCGTCGTACACCGTCGGATCCGTGCGGAAGACGACCTCGATGCCGCCGCCCGACACGACCGTCGGCGTCTCGGCGAAGATGCCCGTCCGCACGGCGAGCGGCTTGGGCGCGAGCGCCGTCCCCGCCATCACGCCATCGTGCACCGTGCGCCGCCAGAACGCCTCGAAGTCGCCGCTCGCGTGCTGCCGCTGCCAGTACTGCCGCACCGCGTCGTACGGCCGCTGCTCGGGCTGGTCGCTGAAGGCGGCGAGCACCTCGTGCGCCGCCTTCCCGCCGTAGAGCGGTGCGATCAGCGGCTGCACGATAGATACGGTGCCGTCGAAGGCGCGCGCGTCGCTCCAGGCTTCGAGGAAGTGCGCCTCCGGCACCTGCCAGTGGCAGAGCGCCGAGGTTTCGTTCGCGTGCAGGCTGAGGTGGATCCGCTCGGCCACGCGTCCCATCGCCTCGGCGAAGCCGAGGTCCGCCGGCGCGGTGAACACCGGGTTGCCGCCCATGATGACGAGCGCGTCCACGCGCCCCGCCGACATCGCCGAGGTGAGCTCGCGAAGCGATTGCGCATGATCCACCGGCTGCGCTTCGATCGGATCGGTGTAGAAGACCGTCTGTCCCGTGTTGCCGAGCGCCGCGTTCATCGCGTGCGCGAGCGCGTGCACCACCGGCGGCTGCCCTTCGCCCGCCACGATGAGGCTCGAGCCTCGGTGGCGGTCGAGATCGCCCCGGACCGCGTTCACCCAGGCCTGTGCGGCCGCCGGCAGGTCGCCGCCGCGGTTGACGCTCGCCACGCCGAGATCGGCGGCGAGGCGGCGCGCGACGCTCTCCACCTGGCTCGAACGGAGCGGCAGGCGGTGATCCGCGCGCGAGCCGGTGGAGGTCGGCATGCTCTCCACCGCGTACAGCCGGTTGCCCGCCGCGTCGGGGCGCCGGCGCTGTGCGAACTGCCGCGCGTAGCGCAGGCTTCCGCCGCCGGAGGCCAGCAGGTCGGCGTCGAGGCAGACGATCACCGCCGCGCGATCGACCGCGTACTGCACGGCCGCGTCGGCGCCGAAGGCGAGTCGCACGCCGCCGGCGGCGTTGCGCTCGCCCGACGGGTCCCACTGGTGCCAGCGCGCGTCGGGCAGGCGGGCGAGCAGGTCCGTCATCTGCGCGGCGAGCGTGGGCGAGCAGATCGACTCGGTGAGGAAGTGCAGCCCGGCGCCGCGATCCGCCGCGCGCGCCGTGACGAGCTGGTGCATGGCGCCGATGAACGACGACCAGGGGCGGATCTCGCCCAGGTAGGTGAGCGTCTGCATCCGGTCCGGGTCGTAGAGGTCGAGCACCGCCGCCTGCGCGAAGAGGTCAGTGGCCCCGAGGCTTGCCGGGTGGAGCGGATTGCCTTCGATCTTCGTCGGCCGTCCGAGATGGCTTTCGACGAGCAGCCCCCTCCCCCTTCCCCCCAGCGTCATCGTCGTCGCGAAGAAGAGCGGCTTGCCGGGGACGAAGTTCTCCGGCTGGCGGACGTAGGGGAGGATCTGCTCGGGCGGCTGCTTCGTGCAGCCCGCCATGCCGGCGAGCGCGAACGAGGCCGCCATCAGCTTCAGGAAGGTGCGCCGCTCCACCGCGTCGGCGGCGGCCGGCAGACGCGACAGGAACTCGTCGCCGACCAGCCCGGCGAAGATCCGCGCCGTCGCGCTCGGCGAGCGTGCGCCAGAACTGCGGCGCGTCGTGGGGTCTGGGCGTGTCGCTCATCGATGGCACGTCGTGCAGTTCGTCAGCCGGCGGATCTGGTATTCCGCCACGAGCTTCCTGCCGAGCTCGAGCTGGTTGGCCGGCTGCTCGTAGCTCATATCGAACACCTCCTCGCGCGGCCTGACGTACCACTCGGGGTGGCGGTGGCAGTTGAGGCACCATTCCATCTGGAGCGAGGCCTCCTTGCGGATCAGCGGCATGCGATCCACCTGCCCGTGGCAGGTGGCGCAGCCCACGCCCTTGTGCACGTGGATGCTGTGGTTGAAGTAGACGAAGTCGGGCAGATCGTGGACGCGCATCCAGGGGATCGACTGGTCGGTGCGGAAGCTTGCGCGCACCGGTTCGAGGTACGGGCTGTTCGAGAAGATCTCCGAGTGGCAGTTCATGCAGGTCTTGGTCGGCGGAATGCCGGCGAAGGAGGAGGTTTCGACCGACGTGTGGCAGTAGCGGCAGTCGATGCCGTTGCCCGCGACGTGGCGTTCGTGGCTGAACTGGATCGGCTGCTCGCGCGCGACGTGCTCCTGCGTGACCCACGGCGATCGGTCCAGTTCGTACAGCAGCCCGCTGAGCGCGGCGATGAAGAAGACGGCTCCGAAGATGCTGACTCGCGCGATCGTGTTGGCGCTGCGATGAAAGATCTGCGGCATATCCCGACGGCGAACCGAACCTCAGCGGGCGAGCATATCACGTGGCCATGCGTGCGTGGGGAGATCGCGTGTCATCGATCGCGATGGCAGAGTGCAGCGTGTCGTGGCGTACGTCGTGCGGCGAGATCGTGTCGCGCGAGGACTGTACGCGATCGTCGATCGGGGTGTCCCCGCTGTCGGGCCCGATGCGATCTGTCTGCGGGTGTTCGGTGCGCTTTCGGTCGAAGACGATGCGCTGCGATCGGGCGTGCCGGGCAATCGCGCTCCCACCGATGTCTGCGATCTGGACACCTACATCGATGCGAATGCTGCCGCGTCTCGGTGGGGTGAAGTCTATTGGCGACTCAAACGGTCGCATTTGAGCTTTCGCGCGTATCGCGCTTTGTGCCTGCGCGCGTCCGTGGGCAATGTGGCCGATGCGGATTTAGGTATATATTTACCGCCCGATACAGCCGACGACGCGACGTGACGAACACTCCTCTCGGCCCGGTGCATCGCTGCCCCGATTGCGATGGCATCGGGCGTCCCACGGAAGTGAAGAGCCGCGGCGCGGCACTCGAAATCTCGCTGCAGTGTCCGTACTGCGAGCGGAGCTGGATTGCGGCGGTGCGGCCAGCACCGGTTGCCGGGTCGCGGCGATCGAGCAGGCAGGGGAGCGGGGGAGCGGGCGCGGCGTCGGCGCGCCGGCGCAGCCGGTCGTCCAGCGGATCACGCGGGTCGCCGACGGGCCGGCTCAGCAAGACGCGCACATCGAAGTCAAAGCGCCGGAAGTAGGGCAGCGAACGTGCGTGCTAGACTGCTGCTGGTCGGCCTTCCGCGGCGCGGCCGCGAGTCGGGGCGTAGCGCAGCCTGGTAGCGCACCTGCCTTGGGCGCAGGGGGTCGCTGGTTCGAATCCAGTCGCCCCGACCAATGTTTACGGCCATGATCGCGATCAGCGCTCATGGCCGTTTGGCTTTGTGGGAACATGGTGGGAACAGGTGGGAACAGGTGGGTGATCACGTGGAGGGGCCCGGCCGGCTTGCCATTGCAACAACACATCGTCTGAGCGCTCGTTGCACTTGCGCCGGACTGGCGGTCTTTAGACCAGAAGCAGGATCCGGTCCGGAGAGTCGCGCCACGATCCGAAAATTGCGCCGGGTCGGCGGGCGTACCCAGATGCGCCGGCTTCGAGCTGCTCAGAAGGCCCGGCTGTGGTATGTTCTTCCCTCTGATTCTTGAACGGGGGCTTTCGATGGCATCCGGTAACCTGTTCGACGGAACAAATACAGGGGCAGACGGTCACTCTCGTCAGGAAACAGCGCTGCCGCCAGCGGAACGGATGCGGCACGTTGATCGCGAGAAGCTTGCTCGGCTTAGACGCTCGCACGATCTGACAGACGCTGAGACGTGGCAAGCGTCGCCGTGGGATCAGGGCCACTGGGCAAATCGCAAGAAGAAATAGGGCTGCCAATCCGCTCGCACCAAGACTGTTCCGATTGGCGCTTCCAGCTGGCGCCCATGGCATCGCCGAGAACTCAAGACCGGAAGCTTGAGTTGCTGGTGATTCAACCAACGCCACTCTGCAATCTGAACTGCAGCTACTGCTATCTTCCCAATCGGGCCGATCGGGCCCGCATGCCCGCACGAACGATTGAGAACACGTTCCGCAAAGTTCTCAATTCGGACCTTGCAGATCCTCGAATCATCGTCCTGTGGCACGCCGGAGAACCGCTCACCGTCGGAGTGGAATGGTTCGAGGAAGCCGTCCGGTTGGCGGCGCTCCACAAGCCTGACTCAACGAATCTAACCCACTCACTGCAGACGAACGCAACACTGCTGAACGACTCTTGGTGTCGCTTTCTGTTGCGCGAGCGCTTTGAGATCGGCGTGAGCATCGATGGGCCGGCGTATATTCACGATAGCCATCGCAAGACTTGGAGCGGGCGCGGCAGCTTCGCTCAAGTGATGGCTGGAATCCGCAAACTCAGAGAATATGACCTGGAGTTCGGCGCACTTGCTGTCCTGACAACGACGAGCATTGACTATCCAGACGAAATCTACGATTTCTTCAAGGAACTGGGAACAACATCTGTTGGGTTCAACATTGAGGAAATCGAACACGTTCACGCGCTAAACACGTTTTCGCAGCAAGTGGAAGCACCATTGCGCGAAAAGTATCGTCGTTTCTTTTATCGTTTGCTGGAACGGGTGGACAGAGACCAGACGCCGCTAAAAATTCGCGAAATCGAACAGCTCATCAAGATCACGACGCGGATTCAGGCCGACGCCACGTACGTGTACGAGCCAATGGAGGTCAGGCCGTTTCGAATTCTCACCATCCTGCACAATGGCGATGTGTCGCCCTTCAGTCCGGAATTCGCCGGGATGCCGAGCCTCGAGTACAAGAACTTTTGCATTGGCAATATCGACCGAGATGAATTCGCCGCGATCTTCGAAAGGCTCTCCGCTTCAGCATTAAACAAGGATGTAAATGCGAGTGTGGACGCGTGTCGATCGAAGTGCTCCTTCTTCCAGATCTGTGGTGGTGGGTACTTTTCCAACAAGTGGTCCGAGAATAGGACCCTGCTTCAGCACGAAACGCAAGCGTGTAGATTTCACACGCAGACCGTCGCTAAAGCGTACCTCGATTACCTGCACGCGAGCTGACTCGGGTCAGGCACGATAGTCGGATCTTCTGCGATCATTTGTGCCGACCGATGTACAGACCGCGATCGCCGAAAGCGTCGGCATCGTACTCGGCGGAGATGCCAGCTTCTGAGAAGAAATGCAGCATCTGCTCCCTCGTGTACATTGCAAGCCTATGTTTCTCCGCAACGTGAGTAATCCCGCCTTGTTGCCCGATCAGATAGTGGAAGTCAATTACACAGTCGTTGCCGTCCTGACGAGAAAATGTAACGCCAGCAATCTTGATCTCACCAGTGTCAATTGACGGCGCTAGAAACGGTTCGAGAAAGCGCCATGAGTCCGGCGTGAACCAAGGTTCGACGACAACGATTCCGGATGGCGAGAGATGAGCCGCGAAGCATCGGAGCGCCCGTATCACATCCGCCGGATCGGTCAGGTACGCGATCGAGCTGAAGAGGCACACGATCGCGTCTTGGTCGCGTTCCATCTCGAAATGCCGCATGTCGGCTACTTCGAACCTCCCAGTCGGAACTTTGCGCCTGGCGGCTTCAATGAAGGCCGGTTCGACATCGATTCCTTGGACGCGAAACCGACGAGAGAGCCGCCGAGCGTGCTCTCCAGTACCGCAGCCCACGTCGAGCACGGACTTGGCGCGCGGGCATTCATGATGAAGAATCTCGTTGAGCCTCGCGACTTCGCCTTCGTAGTTCTTGTAGGAGTGAATTGCATCGTAGTAAGGAACAGTACTTCTGAACATGTCGTCAGCTCATTCTCGAACAGATCTGATGATTCGCGGCATCTGTCGCGGTCCAAAGAACGTCATAGCGTAGCTGGATTCTTACCCTCGCCTTGTTTGGACTGCTGCGAGGAGGGCGCGTCGTCGTTCGAGCGCGACCGAATCCATTGCGTTACCTCCTGTTCCACCCACGCGACGGCATTCGCCGAGATCCGTCGATGACGCGGAAAGTCGCCTCGGCGCTCGAGGCGCCAGATCGTCGAGCGCGACAGCCCGGTCCGCTCCCGAACGGTCGGGAACCGCAGCAGCCGTGCCGGCGCCACTTCACCGCCAGTGGACCCATTGTTACCGTCGGTTGGCTCCAGGCGTCGCGAAGCGGTGCCTTCGGGGGCTGGCCTTCGCGCCGAGGACGAGCGCGTCGGTGGGATCCGCAGCGACGAGTTGAACCGGTTCGGCAGTTCGCGCGGCATTGGTCAGCCTCCTGTCTCGATCTCGCAACCGCCTGTGCAGCCGCGTAGCCTGCGCCAGAGCCACGGTTGCAGCGTGTTCGCGCCCGCCAGCCACGGATCCGCCGGCACCAGTAAGTGCCGCGCTTCGCGACAGCGGGCGCGCTGCCACGGGAGTTCGGTGACGTCCACGAGAATGAGCCTGGCTCCGGCGCCGGCCAGCGTCGGCCCGATCGCCACGTCGCTGGCCGCGAACATCCCGACGTCTGCCAGCGTGGACGCGTACAGCGTCATCGTCGACGGCGCATCCAGGCACGGCGGCGCGGATGTCACGAACGCTTCGTACCGGCGGCTCTGACGGCCGATGGTGACGACGATGCTGGCGTGGCTCGGTATGTCAGACATCGTTTCCTCCTGCATGCCCGCCAAGCAGCAGGTCCAAGGTCCTGGCGGGCCGGCGATAGTTGCCGACTACCGGCGCGGCGGAGGCACGGTCAAGACCGTCAGCCCGCGATGCGGGGCCGAGCCACCCTTGACCCGCCTCCGAAGTCGGGCGTCGCCGGCAGCGAGGCGTCTTGACGGCGCCGAGCCGCGCCAGACAATCCACGGCCGGCGACCCGCCTCAGCGATCGCGCGCTGCGTTCAGCGTGGGACGCTCGGTGCCGCAGCCCTGTCGCGAGCCTGCCCACCGAGTGGCACGGTGTCGTACCCATCGCGATCGACGTCGTAGTGCCCGACTCTGATCAGCGACTCGACAACGCGCGCACCCGGCCGGCGCACAAGGTGCAACACGAGATCGATCGCATCGGCAATCTGGTAGCGGACGGCTTGATACGGCAGTTCGACGCCGCTCTGCACGACGCACGACGCCAGGCGAGCCAGCGCCTGTTCGGCCGAGTTCGCATGGATCGTGGACAACGACCCGGCATGGCCGGTGTTCAGCGCCTGCAACAGATCGAACGCTTCGCCGCCGCGCACCTCCCCGACGATGATGCGGTCGGGGCGATGCCGCAGGGTCGCGCGGAGCAGCTCCCGAATGGTGACGGCTGGCAACCCGACCTGCTCGCGGCGAGCCTCGAACCGCACCAGGTTCGGGCGGTCAATCTGGAGTTCCGCCGTGTCCTCGATGAGCACGACTCGGTCGTCGACCGGGAGGAACGCCGCGAGCGCGTTCAGGAGCGTGGTCTTACCCGTACTCGTCCCGCCGCTGATCAGGATGTTCTCGTTCCCCGTGATCGCCTCGCGCACCGCCGACAGCACTTCGGGCGTCATCGTGCCGATCCGCACGAGCTCGTCGGCGGTGAAGAAGCGCGTCTGGAACTTGCGAATCGTGAGCGTCGTCCCGCCGAGGCTGCACGGCGGCAAGACGGCGGCGACGCGCGAACCGTCCGGTAGACGCGAGTCGAGGATTGGCTTCTCCTCCGACACGTCGTCGCCCAGCGCGCGTGCGATGTTCTTCACGGCGACGCGGAGGTTCCGCTCGTCGAGTCGAACGTCCGTCGCCTCGCGGACCACCCCTTCGCGTTCGATGAAGACGCGCCGCGAGCCGTTGACCATGATCTCGCTGACGCCCTCGTCCTCAATCAAGTGAGCAATCGGCCGAAGAAACGGAAGGATGATGTCGAAGCTCATCACAGGGCTCCTCGGGCGGCGTGCTCGAAGTAGCTGGTCTGGATCTCGAGATAATGCGGCTTGAGATAGCAGTACGTCGGCGGCAGCGGGTTCAGGCCGTCGTACGGGAGGACGATCGCCTGGGCATTTTGCAGTTCGGCGAACACCTTGCCCTTGTCATTCGGAATGATCTTGACCGTCATGTTCGTCGCTCCTTGTGTCTTCGCCATTGCTGGCCTCCTGTGGTCCCGCGATGTGCGGTTCCTTCACGCCGGGTGAGGAATCCCACTCGCGGGCCGCTCGGAGGCCGCGCGCCGAGGACCGGCGGCCGAAGCGCACCGCCCTACTCGCCGGCGTGACAGCCTGCTCTGTGGCTGGCGCGAGCCGAAGGCGCTCGGCGATGGTGGCGCGCTGTCCGCTCCGCGGCGGCCGTCGGGACCGGCGCGATCAGCGAAGACCTGGAGCGATGAACGTGTTCAAGAAGACGAATGGCAAGGCGACCGGACTGGTCAAGCCGGGTGCGACGGTAAGCGCTTGGAGGCTACGTGGACGGGCGATAATGGGGGGTGTCGAGAATCGACGGGGAGCAATCAGCGGATAGGAAGATGGTGCTCAACGAGAGCGCAGGGCGCCGGCGATGATGATGACGCCGCCCAGGATCGCCAGCCCGGCGCCAGTCAGATCGACCGCCGTTGGCCTGCGACCCTCGATGACCCAGAGCCAGGCGAGCGACGCCGCGATGTAGATGCCGCCGTACGCCGCATAGGCGCGGCCTGCGAACGGCGTGTCCACGCGCGTCAGCGCAGTGGCAAACGCGACGAGGCTGGCCACGCCGAGCACGGCGACGAACGGCGTCGCGCCTTGGCGAAGCCATATCCAGAACGCATAGCATCCCGCAATCTCGAAGAACGCGGCCGCGACGAATGCCGCGAGGCTTGCCGTCATGCGCGGAACAGTGCTTCGAGAAACTCGCGTGTCCCCGGCGGTCCGGAGAGTTCCAGCGAAATCGGGCCGTCGTCTGCGGCCACCGACACATCGAACCGCAGAAACCGGCAACACCGCCGCTCGGCTTCGATAACGCGGACGATCGTCGGAAGGATGTCAGCCTCTGGACGGAAGGTCAGGCGGAAGCCGTGTGACAAGACTTCACGGGTCTCCGCCCGGCGGACGAGACTATCGAGCAGTCCTTCGCGACGAGCGGCGAGAGCCTCGGGCGTCAACGAACACGCAATCGGCGTCGGACCGGACATCCCCGCGATTATACCGGCGCGCCTCGCTCAGGGCGCCAAGGGGTACCTGACGGCGCAGCCGTACGGCCGCGAGGCCGGGTACGGAGACCGGGCGACCAGCCAAGCCCTCGGTGAGCGCCGCGTCCACGTAGTTGTGCGCGCCCTTGATGTCCGCGGGATCCGTCGTCGGCCGGTCGTCGATCGCGCCGTTGTACACAAGGACGCCGTGCGGGTCGATGACGAACATGTGGAGCGCGGTCTTGGCTTCATAGGCCGTCGCCAGCGTGGCCGAGCGATCCAGGAGCACGGACGTGGCGTCCCGGTTGTCCTGACCGGCCTGATCCAGCTGGCGCACCGTCGGACGGGCTCCCGTGTAAACCGTCAGCCACACGACGCCGCGCGACGTCCATTTCTGCTCCAGGTGCGGCACGTTGCCGCTGTCGTAGTGCTTGCGCGTGTACGGGCACTCGGGGTCGTACCATTCGAGCACGACCCAGCGCCCCGCGTAGTCCGCCAGGCGGTGGGTCGCCCCGCGGAGATCGGGTGCAGCAAACGCCGGGGCGGGCTGCCCGATCTTGGCGGGCGTAGCCGCCGCCGCGCCGGCCGCACACCCGCAGGCCACGGCCGCGCACCCGCAACCCGCCAGAATCAGTCCGATGATCTTCATGCCACCTCTCCCATCTGTATCCGTGTGAGTTCGCCTGAGGTTCAGCGCCGCGCCGACGCCGCGACCGTGACCGCCGGCCGACCCGGCAGGACCAGCACACCGCGCAGTACGTCCGGTTCGTGCAGGAGCTGAGCCGACTTGTGGAGCCGGATGCGCAGTTCGCCGGCCAGCGACTCCACCTGCTGCGGCGCCGCATCGTCAATCTGCGCCGGGTCGAGCGGGAAGAACGTCGCTCGATCCGCCGGCGGATCTGGATGCACGTGGAGCAGGAACCCGTCGCGATCAACATCGACGGTCGGTCGCCACGAGGCTGGGGCGACTTCTGGCACCGCCGCGACGGCCGCCTCGATCCGCCGATGCCATTCGCCGACCGATGCGCGCTCGTCGGTCGCGAGCGGCCAGTGGAGCCGAAGCGTCGCGTTGCCAGGCACGCACACGTCACGGCACACGAGCCACCGCACATGCGCCGTGAGCGTGATCGGCGCGCGAAGCCGCGCGGTGGCATCGACGCGGACGCGCACCGGCAGCACGACATCGCCGGTGTACCCGTAGTTCACCAGATGCGACAGGGAGATCCGTCGCGGCGCGGGCCACTCGAACTCGTCGAGCGTCACGCCCGGCGGCGCGTCCCACGAGACGGAAGGCGGGCCGCCCGAGTCCCCGGGATTGCGCCAGTAGATGTGCCACCCCTCGTGAAGGCGAAATCGTATTCCCAGCCACCTCTCGCGCCGCGGTGCCGGCGGTTCGGACGAGGCTGCAATCAGGTCCACGACGCCCTGCGGCGTCACGACCGATCGTGGTGAGGCCGACGGCGACGGCTCGGGGCTGGGACCCGCCGACGGCGCCACCGACCACAGCGCAGCCGCGATGCTGGCCCCGACGCCCAGCGTGACCAAGCCGGGCAACGCGCAGCAGAATCGCGCAGCCCAGCACGCCCAGCCCGAGCAGCCAGCGAATCGACCGGGACGGGGACCTGAGGTGGTGACTCGGCATCTCACAGGCAATAGGCGCGTGACGGGCCGATGTGACGGGGGTCACGAAGGTCGGGCCGGCGCCTATCCTGTATAGAAGGTCCGAACCGGGACCTGGAGAGGGCACGACGCGACGATTCGATGGATAGTGCGACGCGGCGACAACTCCACGAGGCGATCGTCGGCTTGGCCAATGGCGACCGCGCCAGGTTTCCGGAGGTCTTCGCGGAGCTGTGGCCGCGCGTGCTCCGCTTCGTCAAGCGGACGATCGGAGAGGCGCCGGACGCCGAGGACGTCGCCCAGCGGGTCCTGATCAACATCTTCTTCCGGATTGCGGAGTTCGATACGTCGCGCGATGGCGTGGCGTGGGTCTTTGGTGTGGCGGCCTGGGAAGTGCGCACTCACCTCCGGCAGCGGCAGCGGCGTCGCGAGACGCCCACGTCAGAGGTAACGCGGGAACCCGAGACCGGCGCGCCCTCGCCAGAGACGCTGGCCATTCAGCGCGACCTCGACGCGGCCCTCGAGGACGCGCTCGGCGCGTTGACGCCGGCGGAATCGGACGGCGCTCGCGCCGCCAGCGACAGCCGGCGGACGACCGGTCCCTGCCAGCCCGGCCCAACGGAAGCGGCGCCAGCGCGCGCTGGCCCGCCTGCGATCGAATCTGGAGTCAGCGCTATGACTGATGTGCTCGTGCTCGAACGTCGCGCGCGCCGCGCTTACGAATGGGGCCGGGTGTGGATGGCGGTGCGGGTGCTGCCCTGGCTCGTGCTGCTCGCCGCGTTCAGCCGGCTGGGCGTGGGCGTGAATCTCTGGCTCGCGCTCGTGGGCGTCACGTGGCTGGCGTTGCCGGTCGCGCTCCGCTGGCGAAGTCGCGCGGGCGTGGACGATGTGCGGATCGGGTTGGAAGCCGGCCTCATACCGTATGTCGCGGGTCTCTGGGCCTGTCGAATCGCCGCGTGCCCGACGTTCGGCGTGATCTCGCCGCAGGGAGCGGCGTGCGTGGGTCTCGGCGCGCTGGCGGGTGCGTGGATTGGCCTTCGCGGTCGAGAGTTGGGCGCGGCTCCGGTCGCACGGATTGGTGCCGCAATCGCCGTCGCCATGCTCGCGGCGGCTCTGGGATGCGCGGATCTCGGCCTGGGCAACGTGATTGGAATTTCGCTGGGCATCGTGGCCGGCGCTGGCGTCGTGCGCGCAACGGCGCCGCCCGCGGCAGCCTGACGCGCGCCGTCGCCAGAGGGAGCGAGCGCGGGCGCGGCAAGCGGAGCCGGCACGATCCAGTTAATGGAGGAACCATGGATCGATCTCGTTTGATTTCTGGATTCTGGTGGGGCGTGGCCGCGACGCTCGCCATGTCGCTCGTGATGATCATCGGCACGATCACGGGGATCTCGCCGATGCCGGCACCGATACCGGCCGCGCTGGTCACCCATGTGTTAGGCAGCGGTCTGCCGAAGCCAGTCGTCGTGCTGCTCGCCGCCGTGAGTCACCTGGCGTACGGAGGAATCTGGGGCGCCGTGCTGGCCAGCATCGCGCGGCCGATCACCGTCGGGAAGGGTCTGCTGCTTGGCGTGATCTTGTGGCTCATCATGCAGGTGGTCGTCCTCCCGTTCCTCGGATGGGGTGCATTCGGCATGGGGATCACGCCGCGGATCGCGATGGCCACGCTGATCCTTCACCTGATCTACGGCGCGGTGCTCGGGTGGCTGGCGGATCGACACGGCGTTCGGGCCGTGGCGTCCGCGCGACCATGACCGCGCAACGAAACGAGCTGCTCCCGCCCGACCGTCAGCGAATCAGTCCCAGGTCATTCAGGCTCACCCACCGATCGTCCCCAACGACGATGTGATCGAGGAGATGGATCCCGAGAAGCTCGCCGGCGCCGACCAGGCGACGGGTGACGGCGAGGTCATCAGCAGTTGGCGACGGATCACCGCTAGGATGATTGTGCGCGACGAGGATCGCTGCCGCATTGGCGAGCAACGCGACCTTGAAGACCTCGCGGGGATGCACGAGCGTGGCGTCCAACGTTCCGCGACTCACCTCGTAGTAGCCGAGCACGCGGTGCTTCGTCGACAGGCACAGCATCACGAAGACCTCGACGGCCTCCTCTCGGAGCAGACTCACGACAGCCGGCGCGACGTCGGCGGCGCGGCAGACCGAGCGGGTGAGCGGAATAGGATGACCGGCGCCGTCGGCTGCCGGCGAGTATCGAAGCGTCAACTCTCGAAGCGTCATCGTCATGTCGGGTCCTCCCGCGCGTGTGCGCCGTGGTCTCTTCGCGATCCGAGAGACCCGGCGGGCAGGTGCGAGGACGCGAGCCGACCGCCAACTCCGTTCAAGCAAAGCGTGCAGCGGGCGTGACAGGCGAAGCCTGGCGCGGCTGGCGAAGCCGGCTGACCGCTGCCTGCGACTGTCGGACTTCAGTTGGCGGTCGGCTGGACGATGACCGAAGTGGGAGTTGAGAGAGATTACTCCGCCATCAATTCAGCCGCGCATCAGGAACAGCGTGCCTGCGGTCAGCAACACGATCTCGACGGTCGCCACGAAGACTCGCTCGGGAAGCCGATCGACGATTCGCTTTCCGACGAACGAGCCGAGAATCATCAGCGGTCCAAGCGCCGCACCGATGAGAGCACCGGACCCTGTCAGCACGTCGGTCTGCTGATAGGCCACCAGCTTGGTGACGTGCATGACGACTGTCGAGAGCGCCTCGGTGCCGATGTAGGCGCCTTTGACGAGACCATACGCCAGATAGAATGGTGCCATCAGTGGCCCGACGCTGCCGAGCAGCGCCGAGAGGAAGCTCCCACCCGCGCCGATCGCCGCGAACATCTGGACGGGAAACGCGCCGGAGCGCGTCGGGCGGACATGACGCCATACGACCACGAGCAGGAGAAACGCGCCGAGCAGCCGGGTCAGCAGCCCGACCGGCGCCCGCGCGAACAGATAGCCGCCAGCGAGCGCCATCGGCACTCCGCCCAGTGCGAACCACGCCACGACCCGTCTGTCCAATTCGCGGCGGTTGAACCAGACCCGCGCAGAGTTGCCGACGAGCTGCGCAGCGGTGAGGATCGGAATGGCCTCACGGACGCCGAAGACCGCGACGAGCGCGGGCAGCAGCACGGCGGCCCCACCGAACCCCGTGACGGCGGCCAGGGTCGACGCCGCGAGGGCCACGACCGCCAACAAGACCCACTGAGCCACGAGCGCGGCGGTCATGACAACGTGCATGAGTATCACAGCCCGGGGCGCCCCGCTCGCGCGAGGCGCCCCGGCGAGTGATCAGGCGCTCTCGGCCAAGGCGGCCTCGTGCTCGCTGTACGCCGCGAGGACGATGTCGCGCAGCCGCTCCTGCGAGGCCGTGTCGGCGACGGGCCGCAGCAACGCGAAGCTGCGCCGCTCGCCGTTCACCGAGTACTGCCGCGCCGGGAACGTGACGTTGCGTGCGCCGCCGCGCCGCTCCCAGACCGCGAAGCCGATGAGTTTCAGCCCGCCCAGCGGGCCGCTCGCGAAGTGCAGTTCGGCGTCCGCCAGCTTGCCCGGAGGGTTGCCCTTGTCGTTCGGAATGATCTTGACCGTCATGTTCGTCGCTCCTTCTGTCTTCGCCATTGCTGGCCTCCTGTGGTCCCGCGATGTGCGGTTCCTTCATGCCCGGTGAGGAATCCCACCCGCGGGCCACTCGGAGGCCACGGGCCGAGGACCGGCGGCCGAAGCGCACGGCCCTACTCGCCGGCGTGACAGCCTGCTCTGTGGCTGGCGCGAGCCGAAGGCACCCGGCGATGGCGGTGCGCTGTCCGCTCCGCGGCGGCCGTCGGGACCGGCGCGATCAGCGAAGACCTGGAGCGATGAGCGTGATCGTGATCAAGGGATTGAACGAGAAGGCGACCGGACTCGTCAGTTGTGCCGGACGGCCTCAGTAGAGGGGCGTCGGTGGACGGATGGATTTCGCGGCTTTTGGGGGTCGAAGCGGGCAATCGACCGGCGTCCACTGATGATGGCGCGGACGTGAACGGCGGGCGAGCGATTTGGGCTGCGGCTACTGCACGGTCGCCGGATAGAACGACCAGGCGTCACCGTTGCGGCGCACAGCGAGCCGATACTCGCCGACCGGGACGGCACTGAGATCGAGGGCGACCCGCAGCGTGGTGACGAAGTTCACGATCTCCGCCTGCCCGGACGCCGACGCCACCACGTGGGAGCCGTCGCCGAGCAATTGAACCTGGTAGGCGCCAGGCTCCGAGCCAACCGGCAGCAGGAGCGACAGCACCAGGCGCCGCTGCGAGAGCTCCAGCGGCGGCTGCGGCGGGAGGTTCGTTTCGCTGCGGGAGACCGTGTACGGCCGGAGGTCCAGATCGACACGGGCTTCGGACAGAACGGCTCGTGTGGGCGGCGCGTTCGGCTCACCACTCCGTCGCGCGAAGAACCAGCCGCTCACTGCGAGGAGCACCAAGAGCGCGGCGGCGGCCGCCCACCTTATCCCGCGTCGATGGAACAGCCCCAGCGGCTCGGCCGAGTCGACGTCGTGGCGATACGCGACGAACTCTTCGTAGCACGGTGAGCACCCGGCCAGATGAACGTACGCCGGGTGGTCCATTGGCAGTTCGCGTCGGGCCAAGGCCTCGAGCGTTTCGGGCGGCGGACAGCCAGTCCGGTCGGGATTCGGATTGGCCGTCCCGAACAGGATGTCGATCTCGTCGGGCGACGCGAGATCGCGCGAATCGAAGCGGTCGGCGCTACTTGCCATCGCCGCCCTCTGCCTTCCGTTCCCGCACTCGCGGGAGGATACCGCCAACCTTGTCCCTTCGATCATCCTTCATCGGGCCCCGCTGTGCGTCGCCCATTCGCGTCTCCATCGACTCCCGCACCTTCTGCCTGATCCGCGACAGCATCACATCGACGGCGCCGGCTGTCGTGCCTCGGCGTTCCGCGATCTCCTGGCTCGTGTATCCAGCCTTCTTCCACATGCAGACGAGCCGCTCGTCTGGCGACAGGCGTTCGAGCAGCTCGCGGAGCAGGATTGAGCGCTCGATCTCCTCCGGCCCTCCCGCTTTCGCCGGCGTGCCCTCGATGGCAGCACCGCCGCTCTCGGCGCCGAACGTCCGACGCGCCAACCGTCCATCGCCGCGACGCAGCCGCGAAGCTGCGACGGTGCGCAGCGTCACCCATGCGTAGGCGTGGAGGTGTTCGATCGGCCCTGACCGTTTCTCCCGCAGGCCGATCTTGCGGCCGGCTTCCTCGAGAATCTCGACGACGGACACGTCGTCGCGGAAGGATGGATAGTGTCGGCGGAACCTCGGGATGAGGCTCACGAGGGCCTGCTCGATACGCGGGTCGATGGGCTGCCCGCTCTCGTCAAGCACCCTGAATCTCGAGGACTGGTCCATTGAAGGCGGCACGTGTCAATGGCGTTGCTGGAGCCACTGCACCGCGCGATTGAGCTGGTTGTCCTGGCCGTTCCAGACTGCCTGGGCGGAGAACGGCTCCTCGACGGCCGGACGCACGCCCGCACCTTCGAGGTTGGTCCCTTGCCAGGTGTAGTAGGCCGCGACCGGAATCGCGATGCGAAACCCGTGGCCGACCTTGAACGCGCTCGTTGCCACGAGTCGGCCGCCAGTCTTGGTTCCCACGAGCGTCCCAAGGCCGTACTCAGAGGCGAACGCCGCCACCATCTCGGCGGCACTCGCCGAATGCTCGTTCACCAGCACGGCAATGTGTCCGTGATGCGGCTGGCTGCCGAGCGCTTCCGTGAAGACTGCGACCGAGCGCCCGGCTCTCGCGAATCTGACGGCCAGCGGAATGACGCCCCACTTCGACGCCGGAAGGTGATCGAACTGCGGCAGTTGTTCCTTCGGTCGGCCACGTTTCCCGGCGTTGCGGTCCAGGCTGTACCCGACGCCGCGCCGATCGCCGCACATGTGGCTCATGAGGCGAAGACAACCGATGCCGCCGCCGGTGTTGCCACGCAGGTCGACGATCAGCCGATCGCACTTCACATCGGCCACGGCCCGGCTGATGTCTTTCGCGACGTCCATACCGAGCACGCCTGGAAACATACTCACGCGAATGAGCCCGATGCCACCGTCAAGGCGCTTCGCGGTCACGACCTCGTCCGGCACGACGATTGGTCGCTTCTTCTCCGCAGACCCAGGCACGGCCATCGTCGCCGGCGACGTCGAACCGTCCGCCCGCCGAATAGTGAACGCGTAAGTCTCCCCGAGCGTGAACGGCATCGCTTGTGGCGGCCGGTATTCCTTGCTGTTGATCGTGAGCAGCACGTCGCCTGGCCGAATCCCCGCCTGCTGCGCGATGCCGCCAGGATGCACGTCCTGGAAGACCCACCGCGGCCCGTCCGGCGTCTCCACTTTCGCAAACGTCGCCGCGATGGCAATCCTGCCCGCCGCGCGAGGCTTGCTTTCATGGAAGCAGCCGGTGTGGCTGGTGCCGAGGTCCTTGAGGAGCTGCGTGATGGTCTGCTCGACTTCATCGACGCTTGCCGCCTGGGAGAGGAGCGGCTGGTACTTCTCTCGCAGCCTGCTGATGTCGGGATCGGGCCCCATGAACTTCCGTTCGATCGTGCCGAGGACCTTCTCCAAGACCTCTCGGCGCTGCGTCTCGTTCAAAGTCACCATGGGCGGCTCCTCAGCGTGCTCCGGCGCGTCGGCTGACGGGCGCGACGACGCTCGCGGTGTCCCCGTATGCCAGCACTCCGCTCCACAACCGCGGGACTGCCTGCGGTCCGAAGAGTTGAATCATCTTCAGCTTCGCGCCCCTGAGCGCCTCGGCGACGTCCTCACCGGCCGCCAGCTCCCGATAGAACTCCCGCATCATCGTCAGGCTGAAGTGATCGTCGGCCGCCCAGAGATTGGCGACGACGGAGGCGGCGCCAGCCGCCAGGAATGGGCGAACAAGGCTCGACACCCCCTCCTGGCCGTACGAGACGCCCGTGCCCGTGTCGCAGGCCGACAGTGTGACGAGACCCGCGCGAAGCTTGAACGAGAGGATCTCCCACGCCTGCAGGAGTCCGTCCTCGGGACTCGCAGGCCGCAGGAGCAGTGCCGAGCGCGTGGGTGACTTCGTGCTGAGAATGCCGTGCACGGCGAAGTGAAGGACACGGGTACTGGTCGAGCGGTTGGCGCTTCAGCGCCAGCTCGGTAGCTGCCTCGCCGAGTAGCACGGTGGACGCGGTAGCGCCGAGTGTCTGGCCAACGGAACGGGCCTCGTCGTTGGCGGACGGAAGCGGCGGCAGCTTGGCGACGTCGAGATCGTAGACGCCGCGCGGGACATCGCGAGTGGGGCTGTCCGCGCCGTTCCCATCCGTCTGGCCGGACGGCTCTTGCGGCGACGCGCTGACGGCGAGCGCGGCGCGCATGGGCCGTGCCTGCGCGCCCCGCTTGCGCAGGATCGCCAGCACGGAACCCGAAGGCGTGTAGGAGACGACGTGAGTATCGAGCAGCCGTTTGCCGCCGCTCGTCAGCAGCTCGAAAGGCAGTTGATGGAGCGGCCCGTCTGGACTGACGATCACCCGACGGTGACCGGCCAGCTCGGGAATCGACGCCAGAAGCTGCGTGCTGACGTCATCGACGTCGGCTGCCGCTGGACCGTTGCCCCGAACTGCTGCGAGGAGCGGCGTGATGTGTTTCTCGAGCGTGTTCTTCCCCGCGAGGCGTTGGAGCCTGCTCGTCGAGCGCGTGACGACGATGCAGTAGGAGTCCGGCTCGGCGAGCGTGAACTCCAGCAGCACTTCGTCCGAGCGAAGCGCCTGTTGCACGTCGCGAAGCGTCAACGTCTGGCGCGGGCGCGTGCGCGTCCGGTTGAACAGCTCTGTCGTAATCGGCGCGAGCTCGCCCTCGGCCACGAAGATCCGATCGAGCAGATCCTGCCGCTTGGCCCTGGCAGTCGCTCGGAGCAATTGCGCCTGAAGCGACGCGATCTCGCGTTCTTTGGCGCGCAGCTCCGGAGTCTTCTTGACGTCGGCGAAGGGCGTCGCAAGAAGCAATTCGAGCAGTGAGCGTCCGCGCGCTTCCTCGACGATGGCGAAGGCGCGCGCGGGACTGCGGCCGACCGCCGCTTCGAGACGCAGCCTCGCGAGGAACACCTGGTCCATGCTGCCGATCACGCGGCTGCGGACCCAGGGGCTGCTCGTCTTCGTCAGGACTCCTTCCAGGATGTCGTTCGCCTGCTCGAGGAGCTGACCGGCGTCAGCGTACTCGTGGCGGGAACTCTTGAGATCCGCGTACGCGGCGAGCATGCGCGAGAGCATCAGGTGACCGCCGACCTCCCGGGCCGCGGCTACACCCTCGGAGAGCGCCGTCTCGGCGTCGTCCAACCTTCCCAGTTTGCGGTTGATGCTCGCCAGCGACAACGCGACGTCGGCGAGAATCTGGTTGCCACCCGCCTGGTGCGCCAGGCTTGCCGCGGTGCCGAGCAGCTGAATCGCCTGTTCCGTCTGCCCACGTCGACTCGCGATGTCGGCCCGCTTCAACGTCACCTCCGCCTCGTAACCGAGCGACCCGACACGTTGGGCAGCGGTGAGGGCATCGTTGAGGAGGACGTCGGCCTGCGAATACTGCTGGAGCTGGATCAGCGCGTCGGCCTTCGCGAGGTAGGTCATCACCGGGAACTGCAGGTCGGGAATGCCGGCGGCGACCTTCAGCGCCTGGTCGAAGTAATCGACCGCCTGTTGCGGTCGACCGATTTCGGTGAAGCTTGCGCCAAACAACGTCAGCCACCGCACGAGCGACGGATCGTCGCCGTTCTGGCGAGCCTCGGTGAGCGCCTGCGTCACCTGGATGACGCCCGAACTGAGGTCGCCAATCAGGAGAGACATGAACCCGATCTCGCCACGCGCGCGATTCGCCCAGCGCGGCTCGTTGATGCGTTCGGCGATGGCTTCGGCCTCGCGCCACGATTCCTGCGCGAGCATCGGATCGACGTCCTCGTCCGTCTCGCCTTTGATGACGAGGCACCTCAGGCGCAGCCGATCGTCGCTCTGGACGATCGGATTGTCGAGGTAGGCCGCCAGGCGCTGGGACACGTCGAGGACCGACAGGCGCGGCAACTCGCCGCGCAACTGGTTCACTTCGGCGTAGAGCGCATTGCGCCGATCGCCGCGCGCCTCATAGAGTCGGGCGGCCTCCGCGTACAGTGGTTCAGCCTTCGCCCAGGCTTTCTGCCAGGCAAGCTGCTCGGCCTGACTGAGCAGCGCGTCAGGGTCCTGAGCGTTCTGAGCCAGGAGGGACGGACAGAACGCAAGAGCCAGCGCGATCAGGCCGGCGCGGACTCCAGCGGCGGAAGGATGGCTGCGCATGTCATCCTCGTCCGCGTTCCCGCACGCGCCGCCGGCGGTCGAGGCAGCAAGGGTTGGTCATGCACTGTTCCCTTCTGCTGGGGCAGCGTTGTACCGTTGAACGCCGGTTCTCGGAAAAACCTTACCGACAACGTCCACGCGGAGCGGGAGGGGTTCCGCGCCAAGGCGCCGAGGGGGGCGGGCGGCGCCGTCGTGTCCGGACGAGGTCGGACGTCTTCTGTTACCCGACGTTCTCGAACAGATCCGAGAGGCTGACGCCGAGCCCTCGTGCGAGCTTGGCGGCGGCCTTCACGGAAGGATTCCGAAGCCCTGTCTCGATGGCAGCGATGTACGACCGGTCCAGGTCGGCCTTCTCGGCTAGCCCCTCCTGAGTCCAGGACTTGGCCTCTCGGAGGCGCCTGACGCGGGCGCCAAGCGCCAGCAACAGGCGGTCGCGTCGCTGCGTCACGCATCAGACTGTCGCGGGGCAATTAGGGTGTCGATGGACGATCAGTAACAATCGACGATCGGTAACAAACCCGAAATCCGGGGAAGAATCCGTCGTTCGGCCGGGCCGGTGTTCCAAGCCGAACAAGCGAGCGGATCACAGTTTTCGCACCTGGCTTAGCGACGGTCGGTGCGAGGTCGGCGTGACACGACGTCAGATACCTGGTTGGTCGCGTGACGCGCTCGGTGTCTCCACGACAAGCGCGGCACGTTGATACCGGTGCGCGCGCAGGCGCCTCGAGCACGATTCCGGTGGACGGCAGCGATCGGTTCAATCCGGGAAGGCCACGCTTGCTCCGCCGAGCAGAGCTTGGCATGATGCCCGTCATCGCGCCGGGACCAAAGCGACACACTCATGCGGAGGCGGTGAATGGCCGGATCGACCTTCCAGACGAACCCGTTTGACCTGCACAAACTGCTCGAGGACTGCGCTCGCGGCGTTCTCCAGCTTCCGGACTTTCAGCGCAGCTGGGTGTGGGACGAGGAACGGATCAAGAGCTTGATCGCATCGGTATCTCGGGCGTTCCCCGTGGGTGCACTGATGACACTCGATACCGGCGGACCGGTGAATTTCAAGCCCCGGCCCGTCGAGGGCGCCCTGCCCGAGGCCACACAGATGTCTCCGCAGTCGCTGCTCCTCGACGGCCAGCAGCGTATGACGTCGTTGTTTCAGGTGATCCTACGCAACAAGGTCGTCGAGACGGTCACGCCAAAGAACAAAAAGGTAAAGCGGTGGTTCTACATCGACATTCGCAAGGCTCTCGATCCCGAGGTGGACCGCGAGCAGGCGATCATCGGCGTGCCAGAGGATCGCGTCGTCCGCACGGATTTTGGCCGCGAGGTCGTTTTCGATCTCTCGACGCCAGAGAAGGAATGCGCGCAGCTGATGTTCCCGCTCACACAGGTATTCGATTGGGACAAATGGCAGGACGGTTTTGACAAGCACTGGCGCGGCGACCAGAACGAGAGCGTGCGCGAGGAGTTCCGGACCTTCAAGCGCCAGGTGCTGGAGAATTTTAAGTACTACCGCGTCCCGGTGATCACTCTCGACCGATCGACGTCGAAAGAGGCGGTCTGCGTTGTGTTCGAGAAGGTAAACACCGGTGGCAAGCCGCTCGACGCGTTCGAGCTGGTAACCGCCATGTACGCGGCCTCCGGCCACGAGCTGCGCAAAGACTGGTACGGCGACGACCACACGAAAGGCCGGCATCGGCGGTTCGCTGAGGCGTTCCGGCCGGCCGGCTCAGAGACCGGCATTCTGGCCAACGTTTCGAACACTGATTTCTTGCAGGCGGTTTCGCTGTTTCACACGCGCGATCGCCGCCGCGCCGCCGAGCAGGCGGGGAAGACTGGCAAGGAGTTGCCGGCGGTTACGTGTCAGCGACAGGCGCTGCTGAATCTGCCGCTCGAGGCGTATCTGCAATACGAAAAACAGGCGGAGCAAGGGTTCATGCAGGCTGCGAAGTTCCTGCACATGCTCCACATTTACCGCATCTTCGACCTTCCTTATCAGTCCCAGGTAGTGGCGCTCGCCGCCATTCTGGCTGACCTCGGCGACACGTGGGAGCACCACGCGACTCGCGCGAAGCTCGAGAAGTGGTACTGGAATGGCGTGTTCGGCGAGCTCTATGGGTCCGCGGTCGAGTCGCGGCTGGCGCGCGACTTCATTGAAGTGCCAGCGTGGGTGCAGGGCGGCCCGGAGCCGACCACAGTGAGCGAGACGATCTTCCGGTCCGATCGGCTCAAAACGATGCGCATGCGCATCTCCGCCGCGTACAAGGGCGTCAACGCTTTGCTGATGAAAGAAGGTGCCGAG
This sequence comes from Vicinamibacterales bacterium, assembly GCA_963738315.1. Lineage (GTDB taxonomy): Bacteria > Acidobacteriota > Vicinamibacteria > Vicinamibacterales > JAMQPK01 > JAMQPK01. The sequence goes on from CAVTVT010000003.1 coordinate 772,028, forward strand.
GATTTCCGGTCAGGGCAGAAGTTCGATCACACAGTGTTCTTCGGGGAAAATGTCGACATTCACCACATTTTCCCGCAGGATTGGTGCAAGTCCCACGGCATCAAGCCGAAGGTGTTCGATTCAATCATCAACAAGACCCCTCTCTCCTATCGCACCAATAGAATCATTGGCGGCGTCGCACCGTCGCAATACCTCGCGAAACTCGAAAAGGGGACGCACAAGACACCGCCAATAGATCGCCGGCGGTTGGACGAGTTCCTTGCCTCGCATTTGATCGACCCGACTATTTTGCGGTCGGACAGTTTCGAGGCATTCATGGCAGACCGGCAGAAGCGACTGCTAGCGCTGATCGAGGGCGCGACCGGCAAGGCTGCGTACACGGGTACAGTGCCCGAAGAAGGAGAGGACGTCGAGTTCGACGCCGATACGATCGAATCGGAAAAGACCATCGCGGTCGCGTAGAGAGGCGAGGATCTTCAAAGACATCCAAGTCTACACCGGGGTGGCTGCGCTGGCGTCCAGCGCCTCGAGAATGGTGCAGGCGGCGGTGCGAACGCGATCCAGGGACGCGAGAAGCGCGTCACGGTCGCCATCGTACAGGTGGATGTAATCTCGAGCGGCATCCGCCACGTCGAGCCCGATCGCCTCGCCAACGACGAACGCGGCGGCTTCGGCTTCCAGCTCGCGGGTGTCGCGGGAGTCCGGCCGGTCAGCGGTTCGATGCAACAGCTCGTGGGCGAACTCGTGCACGAGGACGACAAACTCCTCGGCCGGCGGAAGGCCTTTCACGATCTGAATCCGCCCTCCACACGAGATTCCGAGCGCGCCGTCGAGGGTGGCGGCGTCGTCGATCACGATCCCACGCGCCTCGATCGCACGGCGGAGAGCTGACGAGCGCTCGCCAGGATCGCCGGAGGCAGCAGCGACCTCGGGCAGCGGCTCGCCGTCGGTCTGGGCGACGTCGAACACGTACGTCGCGCGGAAGCCGACGACACGCTTGGAGTCGTCTTCGTCGGCGTCTGAGCGCCGGCCGACGATGGGCGCCAGGATCACGATGCCCTTCTCGCCCTTGCGGACGAATCGGCCGAGCGACCGCCAAGTATGGAAGCCGGCAACGCGCGTCGCGTCCGGTCGCTGGGAGGCGATGAGGCAGACATTATGAAAGCTGTAGCGATGGAACCGCGCCATCGTCTTCAGCAGCGCGGTGAGCTGATCGCTCTTGCCGGCATCGAGCAGAGCGCCCAGGCGGTCGAGAGCGTCGGTCGTGAGCTTCTTCAGTTGGTCGGCGTTCATGGCTGTGTCCTCCTTGTGGACGGGCTGTCCGTGGTTCCTTCACAACCTGAGGAACCCGGCAGCCCGGCCGGAGGGCACAGCTCACGCCGATCGAAGCGCCACGACGCTTCTCACCGGGCGTGCCAGCGCTTCATGCTGGCGCGAAGCGAAGCGGCCGGTGAATGCGGTGCTTCGACTGCATGGCGGTGGCACGATAACGAGGCACGTGCTGCTCGTCGCGCAGGACGCGTCGACGGCGTGGACGCCGTCGTGTGCTGCGTCAGTGAGTATTGAAGTCGTTGTAGGGCGTGGCGAGAACGATGGATGCGTAGATTTCCAGAAGCGCCTGGCGCAACGGATCTGTTTCCTCGATGTAGCGCAGCTGCATGGTGCGGATGCGCCTCTTGGCGTCCGTAAACGCCGCCATGAATGCGGGATCGTTTGCCGCGAGCAACGCGCGCGTGCCCTCGCCCGTATACGTGGCGATAAGGCGGCCGGTCGCCTCGCGGGCGAGCCTGAACGCGAAGACAGCCTGGTTGTGACGCGACGACGGGATCGAATGCTGGCGCATCCGTTGACGGAGATGACGCGTGCGGCCGACATAGAGGCTCTTGCCGTTCTCGCTGAACAAATAAACGCACTCCTTAGGCGCGTCGTGAGACAGTGTGGCGATCGTTACCGGCGGCATGGCGACTAAGCGCTCGAAGGAGGGGTGTAGCGACTCGGCGTAGCGGGCGAACGCGGGTTCCATTCCCACACACCTTAGCAGCGTCGCCTGCCAACTGGAAGACACGCGGCAAGCCCAGGTTGCCTACTGAACCCCTCGCCCTCATGGAGCCCGGCGGCCCGGACTGCGCCGATCCGTCTCACGGGCGTGCCAGCGCCTCATGCTGGCGCGAAGCGAAGCGGCCAGTGACACGTCCCGGGCGGCTGCGGTACGATCCGCGCGGCTCACGCCGTGCGAAATCTCTTCGACCAATACAGTCAGCCAGAAAACCGTTTGACGCACGCGCTCGCCGTCTGCCTCGACGAGGACCGAGATCTCTTACGGAGATTCTTGACATGGATTGGCGTGCAGCCGCGCGTGTCCGCGGCCGACTTGCTGATGACGGAGCAAGGACTACCCGGCGATCCTCCGGAGTTCGAGGAGGAAGCAGAGCGCAAAGGATTGCCGGACATCGTGATTCATGACGGCAACGCCTGGTGCCTGCTGATCGAAAGCAAGATTCAGGCGCGCTTGAGCGATGACCAGTTGACGCGGCATGAGCGCACGCTGCGCCGCCGCGGCTTTGAGCAGATTGGCCGACTGGTTCTGACCAAGTCAGCTGCGCAACCGGCCAAGTCAATTGCCGCGACATGGTCGGCTGTCTACGAGTGGCTGGGGAGCCGACGTGAATCTGCGTCGGGAATGCGCCTTCCTTCATCCATCGGTACAGCGTGCTCGGGGTGACGCCCAGCGCCTTGCGCAGGTCGCGAGCGCTGAGCAAGAGTCGGTCATCGAGAGCGATGTCGCCGGCCGAGTTGGCGTCGTCGGCCTCTCTCGGTGGCGGCTGCGGACGCTCGCCCAGCTCGTTCATGAGCCGCGCGACCTCGCGCCGCTGCGCCTCGATCTCCACGCGCAGCACGAGGACGTCGCGGTCCTCGCGTCGCCGTGCAGGCCGGCTCAATTCGTCCTCGGTCATCGTGAACAAGGGACCAAGTTCGTCGATCGAGCGTCGAGGCGTCATCGGCGTCCGACTACGCGACGTCCAGCAACGCTCGAGGGTTCTTGGCAGCGATCAGGAGCAGCGTTCTCGCCGCGCCTGATGGCGCGCGCCGGCCCTGCTCCCACTCCTGGAGCGTCCGAACAGACACTCCGAGCAACTCGGCGAATCGCGATTGCGAGAGCCCCGTCTTCTCACGAACGCTGGCAACCGAGGGGACGTTGATGATCCGGCCGTGCTCGCCCCGTTTGAGTTGCCGCAAGCCCTCCAGAATCTCCAGGCCGACGTTGCGCGCGCGCTTAGCCATCGATCTCCTCCCGAATCTTCTTCAGGACGTGGGCGGGAATGTTCTCCGCGATGTTCTTCGCGTACAACGTCAACATCCAAATCTGCCCCTGCCGCGACCGCAAGTAGTAGATGACTCGAATCCCACCGCGCTTGCCCCGGCCGGCGACGCCCCATCGGAGTTTCCGAACCCCCCCGAGCCAGGGATGACGTCGCCGGCCTCCGGATTCGCCACGAGCGCCTGCTGCAGCGCCCCGTACTCGTCGTCCGACAGGTACTCTTGCACGAGTTTCGTGAACAGCCGGGTCTCGACGAACGTCTGCATGGTATTATACGTCAGAGACGTATTACGGCAAAGACGGATGTTGGCCGCCGAGATCGCGCTCAGGCGCGCTTCTTCATCGCCACGACGGCAGCGCGCGCCTTCGGCTTCTCGGCCAGAATCCGTGACAGTTCCTTCGCCCACGTTTCGAGCGCCGCGCGCTTCTCGGCATCGTAGGAGTAGCGGTCGTAGACGCGCGTCGCGGTCGGACCGCCTTCGACGTGGTTCAGCACGGCCGAGATGTGCTGGCGCGGGACGCCCGCCTCGGCCATCCGCGTGGCAGCCGTGCGGCGCAGATCGTGGCTGCGGAACTCGAATCCCAAGACGCGCGAAAGCGCCGCGCCGGCCTTCTTCGCGCGGTCTTTGACGGACTCACCGAGATGCGCGAAAACATGGCTGTCGTGTTTCGGCTCGCCGTCTGGACATTGCGCCTTGACAATCTTCACGACATCCGCCGTGAGTGGCACGCGATGCGGCTGTCCATTCTTCGCCAGTTCGCCGGGAATCGTCCACCAGGCCGGCGTCCTGAGATCCAGATCCTGCCAGCGCATGGCGACGACCTCGCCACCGCGCTGCGCCGTCAAGAGGCGCACCTTCTGCACGGCAGCAAGTGCGGGACTGATCGGGCAGAACGGGTTCCGATCCTTAGCGTGCTTCGCCCGCTTCCGGCCAGGCGCCTGCTTCTCGTGGGTTGCCGGGAACCGCTCAAGCAGCTTCCAGAGCGCGCGAAGCTCCTCGTCGGAGAGCACGCGATCGCGTGAGTTCTCGCGGCCTGGCTTGGCGATAAGGCTCGCCGGGTTGGCCTCGATCCAATCGCGCCGGACGCCGAAATTGAGCATGCGTCGGACGACGGCGAGCACGCGGTTTGCCATGACCGGCGCTCCGCGTTCGGCAATCGGCTCGACGAGCGTGCGAACGTCGCGGCGCGTGAGGGCACGGACGGATCGATCCTTCCACGCGGGCAGAACATAGACGTCCAGGATGCGCTCCTCTTCGTCACGACGCCGATGGTGCACTTGAACGTGCTTGTTAACGTACTCCTCGGCAAGTGCGCCGACCGTGTCGACGGGAATGGCCTTCGCGGCGACCCGCTCCGCGACGGGATCGGCGCCCTCGCGGATCTTGGGCCGGTGCTTCTCAGCGGCTTCGCGCGCCTTCGACAGCGTGAGCTTCGGATGGTCACCGAACTCGCCCAGCACGAGGCGTCGCTGTTTGCCCTGGGTCCGATAGCGCAGCGTCCACTGTTTCAAGCCGCTGGGCAGGACAGAGAGGAAGAGACCAGGCACGCGCCCGTCAGGCACGTCCTCCCGCACGCTCCCTGGCTTCAAAGCACGCGCGCGCGCATCTGTGAGCACCGCTCTGGAAGGAGAAGACGCGGGAATTGCTTCGGATGTGGCCATGTCGTCTGGCTCCCTGTCAGTCCCGAACGTGGGAACATTATGGGAACAGGCAGCCGCCGACGCAAGCAGAATCCTGAAAACGGGTGACGCGCTGCTTTTGCGTGATTTGCTCAGTAATTCGGCGCGAATGTGAAGGTCAGGAAGCATCAGGCGTTTGCAGCCGAAATCACCGCAAACCTGCCTTGGGCGCAGGGGGTCGCTGGTTCGAATCCAGTCGCCCCGACCACTTCACTCGAAAATCTCCATAACACACAGAACGATTGCGAGTTAGCTGAATCCTCAGCGGTACTCGCGATCTGCCGCGCGTCGCCCTCAATCGCCGTTTTTCACCTCAGAGTGGGCCCAAAAGTGGGCCCACCAAAATCACAGCTAAGTGATGCAAATGATGGCGGTTGTTGGAATCCAGCCGCCAAGAACGGTCACACAGGGCGACGCGTGGCAGCGTTTCTTCGCGAGGGCTCCCATGCTCGAGCATGATCCTCGAACCGCTGATGATCCCCGAGAGCGCGACGACGATCCTCGCGATCGCGATACTCGGGAACCTGACCGCACCGATCCGCGAGACGTGTTCCTCCGCGAGCTCGACCTTCCCCGAGGACCCCAGCGCGAGCGCGTGTTCGACGGCGACCGCGAGTACACGTTGCGGGGCTCCGAGAGTCGCACGCTGGCCACCGTCGGGGCATTCCGAGTTGTCCCCGCACGGCTGCAAGGCCCTGGCGGTCACACGAGCCGCTGATTCCGAGGGCGGCTCCGACGATGCGGTCGGTCCCCGCCAATGGCGGCAGCCGATCGCCCCTTCCACACCCTCGGCAGTTGAGGGAGTTCCGCCATGGAACCGCGAGACGTTGCTTCGGGGCCGAACATCGAGCCGCGCTGGCTCGACGTGGACACCGCGGCTCAGTACCTCTGTATGAGCCGGCATGCGCTCTATCACCGTATCAGTCGTCGTCAGATTCCATTCGTGCGGCGCGGTCGGATCATTCGATTCGACGGACAGGCTCTTGATCGCTGGATGAGCAAGGGGGTGCGCAATGGCTTTGAGGAAGCGAGGAGGGATCTGGTACTTCCGGAAAACGATCAACGGTCAGCTGTTCCGCGAGTCCACCGGGTTTGCGGACAAGAAGTCGGCGGAGCGGCGCGCGTCCGAGATCGAGCACGACATCCGGGCCGGGATTCACGGATGGAAGAGCACGATTCCGAGCTTCGCTGACTGGTGGGCCGTGTATCGCACTACGTACACGCCTCAGAAGTCGGCCAAGAACCGTGACGCTCAGATCGTCGCCCACTTCCTGCCGCATTTCGGCGCGAAGCGGCTCGACGAGATCACGAAGTCCGATATCGTCCGGTATCTGAATTTGCGACGGACTCAGATGACCGGCAATCCCGGCCACAGGAAGCGCCGACTTGTTTCTGAGAGCACGGTCCGCCGCGAGCGTGGCCTGCTGCAGTCGATCTTCGAGCACGAGATCGACGACGGCTACGACATCCGCAAGCCGTTCCGCGGGCATCAAGCGCGGAAAGGACAAGCCGCGCACCCGCGTGCTGACGCTCGACGAGGAGACAAGCTGCTGGATGCCCTCCACGCGCGCTTCCAGCGCTTCGTTCGTTTCGCCCGCGGCACGGGATGCCGCCTCGACGAGATCCGCGGAATCGATTCGAAGCAGGATATCGATTGGATCCGCGGCACGGTTCAAGCGATCGGTAAGTTCCGCAAGGAGCGCGACGTGCCGATGCAGCCGGACGCCAGCACCGCGCTCAAGGAACAGCTCGAAGAAGAAGACAAGCTCTGGAAGGACAATCCGCAGCTACGTGACGTGCTGGCTGAGGGCGCGGTGCGCGCGAAGATCCCGGCGATCACCCCGCACGCGCTGCGCCACACATTCGGCACACGATGGCTTCAGGCCGGCGGTGACATCTACAAGCTGTCGAAGATCCTCGGGCACTCGAGCGCGGCGGTCACCGAGGCGCGCTATGCACACTTGCTGAAGGAAGATCTGGTCGCCGCGAGCCAGCAGGTGAAGATTCCGGTCGCGCCACGCTCGGACAAGGTTCTCAAAATGGCGGGGCGTTGGTGAGGTCGGAGGGCGCGGTGTTTGGAATGAGTGACGGTGTCGTAGCCACACTTCGACAACTCCGAACGGACCAAACGTCTCACAATCGCGCCTCAGCCATACTGCTTGACGTATAACGCGTGGCGTTATAGTCTGGAGACAACGTGATCCGGTCGTTCAAGGGCACTGAAGCCGAGGCGTTGTTTGCCGGCCGGTTCAGCCGACGCCTGCAGCAAGTAGCGCGCGTGGCCCAGCGGAAGCTCCAGCAACTGCACGCCGCCCGAGAGCTTCGCGATCTGTCAGCGTTTCCCGGCAATCGGCTGGAAGCGCTGGCCGGCGACAGGCGTGGCCAGCACAGCATCCGGGTCAACGATCAGTACCGGATCTGTTTCGTCTGGAAGGATGGCGACGCCGAGGACGTGGAGATCGTCGACTACCACTGACGTTCGAGGAGAGATCATGGCGAAGAGTCGCCGACTGCCGCCCGTTCACCCAGGAGAGATCCTCCGTGAGGACCTGATGGTGCCGCTCGGGCTGAGCATCAACGGACTGGCCCGCGACCTTCGGGTGCCAGTCACGCGGATGAGCGAGATCGTGAACGGACGGCGCAGCATCACGGCCGACACAGCCCTCCGTCTCGCGCGCTATTTCTCGACGACGGCGGAGTTCTGGGTCAATTTGCAGAGCGCCTACGATCTCGACGTCGCTACGCGTGCGTCTGCCGAACAGATCAAGCGCGACGTGCATCCGCGAGAGGCGGCGTAGTCGACTGGGTTCACGAAGCAGCGCAGGAGATGAGCATCTCGCCATTGATGACCGTGAGACGCGGTGATGCGCCGCTCTGCGCGGAGCGCCGAGCTGCGGAATCACGAACCCCTCGAACGACGCAACAGCAGGAGGCCGACGCCTGCCTGAAGAAGTCAGGACATGCAACTGAATGGCCTGTCGCCCGCTCAAAGCACACTTGCAGTGTTGTCAATTTGTACGCAACCGACACGCCGTCGCGCCGTCGACGAGAACTGTACCGCCGCCGGGACCGTCTGGCGATGATCGTGCATCGCGGTAGCGTCTGAGCTGATCATTCGTTATGACTCGTCATCGAATCTCGAGCGGCGCGAAAAGACGGCCGCCGGCTATCCCCGACACCATGGAAGCGGCGGCAATCGATCGCTTCGGCCCGCCGTCGGCTCTGACCCTGCACGAAGTGCCCGTGCCAAGGCCGGGGCCCCACGAGGTGCTGATCGCTCTCGATACGGCCGGCGTCGGCAGCTGGGATGCCTCGATTCGGGATGGCTCGTGGCGGAAGCCCGGGCGGCCGCGATTTCCCATGGTGCCGGGAGTGGACGGGGCGGGAACGGTCGTCGCCAAAGGCTCACGAGTCCGGCGCCTGCGCGTGGGTGACTGCGTCTACGCCTACGAATTTGGCAATCGTCAGGGCGGCTTCTACGCAGAGCTCGCGGCGGCAGACGCGGCACACGTGGGCCGCGTGCCGAAGGGGCTCGGCCTGCGCGAGGCCGGAGCGGCGGCGGCCACCGGCTTGACGGCGCTTCAGGGCATCGATGCACTCGAGCTGCGGCCGGGCCACACGATCCTGATCTTCGGTGCCTCGGGAGCCGTGGGCACGATGGCGGTGCAATTCGCCGTTCAGCGCGGGGCTCGCGTCATCGCGACGGCGTCCGGCGCCGCGGCGGCACGTCTGGTCCGGAAGCTCGGCGCGCATCGCGTGATCGACGCGCGGCATACCGAATCCACCGATCGACTGAGAACGCTCGCGCCAGACGGACTGAATGGCGTGCTGGCCCTCGCCGGCGGCAGCGAGCTCGATCGCTGCCTCGACGTCGTGCGGCCCAGGGGACGCGTGGTGTACCCGAACGGCATCGAACCGGAACCGGCGAAGCGGCGCGGGTTCCGCCTGCACGCCTTCGACGCGATCGCGAGTCCACGCGAATTCGAGAAGCTGAATCGTCGCTTCCGCGCCGGCAGGATTCGCGTGCCGATCGCGGCAAGCTATCCGCTGGGGAACGCCGCCCAGGCGCATCGGCGTTTGGATCGAGGACACGTGTTGGGGCGGATGGTCCTGCAGGTGCATCGCGAGCATCCGTGAGCGGCAGGACGGCGCTACGGCACCCAGCCCGGCAGCTCCGACGCCTGCCGGATCCAGTTCGCCAGCAGCTTCTCGTCAAACGGACCGTCCTCGCGAATGTCGAGGTAACGCACGTCCTTGTGCCTGGACGCGCCGGGCACCGCAGGGCGCAGCGATCGACCGCGGAAAAACGCCACCTTGACGTAGCGCGTGAAGCAATGAAAGTTGAGGAACCAGCCCTGTCCCTCGATGCCGTAGAAGGGGGAGTTCCACTTGACGGCCTTGCGCACGCCGGGGACGGTGCGCGCGATCAGGGCGTCGAGGCGCCGGCCGACGCCGCGCTTCCAGCCCGGCATGGCCGCGATGTACGCCAGCACGGGAGCCTCACCCTCGGCCTTCGCGATCTGGGGATTGCCGCCTGCCAGGAGCGTCGGCTTGCGCTTACTTCGAGCGCTTCGGCCTGGCGGAGCTGTTGAGGGCGACCGCCCGGCGAATGAGCGCCTTGAACGCGGACTCGTCAACGTCTTCTCCTTCGTGGATGTCGATCGCGCGGCGGACATTCCCGTCGAGGCTGGAGTTGAAGAGCCGCGCGGGATCCTTCAGAGACGCCCCCCTGGCGAAGGTTAGCTTCACGACACTCTTGTACGACTCGCCGGTGCAGATGATCCCGTCGTGCGACCAGACGGGCGTGCCGGGCCTGGTCGGTTTGACCCACTTCCACTCCTCGACGACCTCCGGATCCGCCTGCCGGATGAGCGCGCGCACTCTGCGGAGCGTCTTTCCGCGCCAGTCGCCGAGCTCGGCGATTCTCTTCGAGATGAGCTCCGAGGCCGGCGGCCCCGGAGTCGCGGCGGTCTTCTTCATAATCCCATTCTAGACGCCGAACTGCTGCGCGTACTCCGAGTTGATGCGCTGCCAGCCGGCGAACTTCATCGCCTCGGGACCGACGATGCGGCCAATGGGATCGCCGCCGAGGAAATGATCGAGAACATCGAAGCACACATGCCAGCCGGCGGCACCCATCGAGCATGGCATATGCCCGTCAGGATATATACGCCGGTGTCTGCAGCCTTGACACCACGCCGCCCGCAGCGGCGCATACTGGCGGCATGGCAATCGAAAACGAATGCCGGCGCCCGGCTGTCGGCTCGCATGCCACAATAGCGCGCGCATGCCATCACGAAGAGTCGCCATCATCACGGGTGCGGGAAGCGGAATCGGACGCGCGGTGGCGCAGGCGCTTCTTGCCGAGGACTACGGCGTGGCGCTCGCTGGACGCCGGATGGCGGCGCTCGAAGAGACGGCGCGCGGCGCCGCGCCAGGGCATGGGCGCCCGCTCGTCGTCAGCACCGACGTCTGCGACCCCGATTCGGTCAGCAACCTCTTCGCGAAGACGATCGAGGCGTTCGGCCGCGTGGACCTTCTCTTCAACAACGCCGGCATCAGCGCGCCGGGCGTACCGATGGACGAGCTCACGGTGGAACAGTGGCGATCGGTCGTCGATACCAACCTGAGCGGGCCGTTCCTCTGCACGAGAGCGGCCTTCGCGGTGATGAAGCGGCAGCAGCCGCGGGGCGGACGCATCATCAACAACGGCTCGATTTCCGCGCACGCGCCACGTCCGAACTCGGCGCCGTACACGGCCACCAAACACGCGATCACCGGCCTCACGAAATCCACCTCGCTCGACGGCCGCCAGTACGACATCGCCTGCGGGCAGATCGATATCGGCAACGCGGCGACTGACATGACCGAGCGGATGGCTCACGGCGTCCCGCAGGCGAACGGGCAGATCATGGTCGAGCCGCGGGTGGATCTCGCGCACGTCGCGAAGGCGGTCGTCTACATGGCGAGCCTGCCGCTCGACGCCAACGTGCAATTCATCACCGTGATGGCGACGAAGATGCCCTTCGTGGGAAGGGGTTGAGAGCGCACCAACACACAACGATCGAGGAGGCGACATGTACGTGATTCGCGAGATCATGAGCTGCAAGCCGGGAAAGGCCACAGGCGAGCCATTCTGGACGCTCGTCGCCGAAGCGCAGGTGGAGAAGATCGACGACTTCTTTGCCATCGAGCAGAAGCTCATGGCGAACGAGTCGCTGCGCAAGGCCATGGCCGACTACCACGACCTCGTCAACAGCGGCCGGCGGGAGATCTATCGGATCGAGAGCTGAGCCGGTAAGCGGGAGGGTAGCCATGTCGCAAGCGGTGGACCGTTCCCACACGAGGGTTGCCGCGGTCAGCATCGTCCTCGGGCCGCTCCTCATGAGTGTCGGCGATCTCATGCATCCGCAGGAGTCAATGGATCCCGCAGTCCAGGCGGCCGTGATCATGCAACATGCCTCGCACGCATCGCGCTGGTACGCGGCGCATCTGCTGTTGTTCGCGGGCATCCTCGTGGTCATTCCAGGAATCCTCGCGATTACCAGCCTCGTTTCGGAGCGGACGGCCAGAGGCGGGTACGCCTCCCGGATTCTGAGTCTCATCGGCATCGCTTCCTTCGCCGCGATCTTCGGCGGCGAGATGCTGATCGGCCGCTACGTGTCGGATGGCGCCGACGTCTCCGCCGCAACCAGGCTGCTGGAGACGTTCCAGTCGGGCCCGTTGTTGGGAGCTGTGATGGTGGGAGGGATCATGTTCTTCCTGGGCGTGGCGGCCCTAGCTGTTCCGCTCATCTGCGCCGGCGGACCACTGCGCTGGCCTGCCATCGGATTCGCCGTGGGAGCGATCTTGATCGGTGCCGAGATCGTGACCGCGCAGGTGCTGCTCAGCCAGATTGGCAACCTCGCGTTTCTCGTTGGGGGCATTCTGTTCGCACGGCCGATCCTGCAGAGGGCGTGACGGCCGGCGCCTCTCTGGAGAGCCGCTTGACTGCGGACCGACCGGCCGTCAATACTGCCGGCTCCGCCATGAGAAAGGGAGTATTCGCGGCCGTCACGGTCGTCTTGAGCGTGAGCTTTACGCTCCTGGCGCTGGAAGGGGTGCTGCGGGTCCGGTACAAGCTCCTCCGGGCCGCGTCCTCCGCAGCCGGCGAGCCGCCGGCGAGCGTCGGACGCAACACCTTCGATTCCCGCCTCGGCTGGACGACGAAGCCCGGGCGGACGGCCGATAGGTGGGTCTCGACGGTCGACGCCACGGGCGTGCGAAGCAACGGCGAGACGCCCTCACCCGTGGGCCCGCCGATTCTGGCCGTCGGCGACTCGTTCACGTTCTGCGACGGCGTGGACGACGGCGACACGTGGGAGGCGCAGCTCGAACGGCTGCTGAACAGACGCGTGCTGAACGCGGGCGTGCCGGCCTACGGCCTCGATCAGGCGGTTCTTCGAGCCGAGCTTCTCGTCGAGCGATACCAGCCCGACCTCGTGCTGCTGCCGTTCATCTCCGATGACATCACCCGGGCCGAGCTCTCTTTCTATCAACAACAATCGAAGCCCTATTTCGAGCTCGTGAACGGCTCCCTCGGGCTGCGCAACGTTCCGGTTGCGCGCGTGACGGTTCACCCGCGATTCGAAACGCTGCGCGATCACAGCCTGCTCGCTGAGGCGATCTTCTCCCGCATCGCGCGGCGCTGGCCGGAGCGCGACACGTCCAACAAGCGTGCGCATCGCGACGGCGAGAACGTCAGCGTGAGCCTGCTCGCCCGGCTCGACCGCCTGCAGAGGAGCCGCGGCGGCCGCTTCATCGCCGTCGCCCTGGCCACCAACGGCCGGATCGGCGACAACCACCGGCTTCCGGCCGTCGTCCGGCGCGCGCGAGCCAACGGCATCGTGGTCTTCGATCTTGCCGCAGACATCCTGAATGGAGCGGCGGGCAGCCTGGACGGTCTTTTCGGTCCGAGCGGCCACTACTCGCCCGGAATGAACAGCTGGGTGGCCACCCGCATCGCCGCATTCCTTCGCGAGACGGGGGTGGTACCCGCAGCCCAGCCGTCCGGCGAGGTGGCAACGGCCGCGCGATGACCGCCGTTCTGGGCATCTCGGCCTTCTATCACGACTCGGCCGCCGCGCTGGTTGTCGACGGCACGGATCGTCGCCGCGGCGCAGGAAGAACGCTTCACGCGCAAGAAGCACGACCACGGCTTTCCGGCACACGCGCTCGACTACTGCCTCGACGAGGCGGGGCTCCGGCCCGAACAGCTCGACTACGTCGGCTTCTACGACAAGCCGTTCCTCAAGTTCGAGCGGCTGCTCGAGACATATCTCGCCTACGCGCCGCGAGGGTTCCGGTCGTTCGCCAAGTCCGTGCCGCTCTGGCTGTCGCAGAAGCTCCACCTGCCGCGCGAGCTCGCGCGAGGGCTCGGCGGCCAGTACCGGCAACGCGTACGTCTTCACCGAGCACCACGAATCGCACGCCGCGAGCGCATTCTTTCCGTCGCCGTTCGACGAGGCGGCCATCCTCACGCTCGACGGCGTCGGCGAATGGGCCACCGCCACCTGTCGGCGTCGGCCGCGGCAACCGCATCGCGCTCACGCACGAGCTGCGCTTCCCGCACTCGCTGGGGCTGCTGTACTCGGCTTTCACCTACTTCACGGGCTTCAGAGTCAACTCGGGCGAGTACAAGCTGATGGGGCTGGCGCCGTACGGCGAGCCGAGGTACGCCGACCTCATCCTCGAGCACCTGATCGACCTGAAGGAAGACGGGTCGTTCCGGATGGACATGACCGTACTTCAACTACTGCCAGGGCCTGACGATGACGTCCCGGAAGTTCGACGGCGCTGTTCGGCGGACCGCCGCGGGCGCCCGAGGCGGCGCTGACCCAGCGGGAGATGGACATCGCCGCGTCGATCCAGGCCGTGACCGAAGAGATCATGCTGCGCTGCGCCCGACACGTGCACGCCGTGACGGGCATGACGAACCTCTGCCTGGCCGGCGGCGTCGCGCTGAACTGCGTCGGGCAACGGCCGCATTCTGCGCGAGGGGCCCTTCGAGAACGTCTGGATTCAGCCGGCGGCCGGCGATGCCGGCGGCGCGCTGGGGGTCGCACTGTTCATCTGGCATCAACTGCTCGACAAGCCGCGCAGGTCCGTCCGCGCACGACAGCCAAGCGGGTCGCTGCTCGGCCCTCGCGCCGCCGATAGCGAGATCCGCGGTTTCCTCGATCGGGCGGGCGCGGTCTATCACGAGTTCGACCGCGACGAGACGCTCTGCGACGCGCGTGGCCGATCAGATCGCCGAGGAGAAGGTGATCGGCTGGTTCCAGGGGCGGATGGAGTTCGGCCCGCGGGCGCTCGGGTCGCGCAGCATCATCGGCGATGCGCGCAGCCCGCAGATGCAGTCGGTGATGAACCTCAAGATCAAGTTCCGCGAGTCGTTCCGGCCGTTCGCGCCGTCGGTGCTGCAGGAGCGCGCCGACGAGTACTTCGAGATGCGGCCCGGGCAGGAAAGCCCGTACATGCTGCTGGTGGCGCCGGTGCGCCAGTCGACGGCGGCTGCCCGTGAACGGCAGCGACGCGGATCGGAAGGGCCTCGACAAGCTGACGACGCTCCGTTCGGAAGTGCCGGCGATCACGCACGTGGACTACTCGGCCCGGGTGCAGACCGTCGATGCCGGAGCGCCACGGCCGGTACTACCGGCTGCTCAGGGCGTTCGAGCGCAAGACCGGCTGCCCGGTGATCATCAACACCAGCTTCAACGTCCGCGGCGAGCCGATCGTGTGCACGCCGGAGGACGCCTACCGCTGCTTCATGGCGACCAACATGGACGTGCTCGTGCTCGAGCGCTTCGTGCTGTTGAAGGACGAGCAGCCGAACGCCGTCGCCTTCGCGCGCGACGAATACCTCGGCGAGTTCGGACTGGACTGACGGGACACAGCATGTTGAGCATCGATCGCCATCCGGCGCAGAGTCAGCTTCGGACCTTCGGGATTCTGCTCGCGATCTTCACGCCGATCGCCGGAGCGCTGATCTGGTGGCGCTCCGGACGCCTGGAGTATGGCGCGATCGCCTGGGCCGCCGCAGGGCTGCTGACCGCTGCCTATTGGCTGGCGCCGGCGAGCCGCCGCGCCATCTACGTCGGCTGGATGTACGCCGCGTTCCCCATTGGCTGGACCGTCTCGCACGTTCTGATGGCGTGCATCTTCTACGCGGTGATCACGCCGATTGGCGCGGTCATGCGAGCGGCCGGATACGACCCGCTCTCGCTCGGCCTCGATCGCTCGGCCCGGACGTATTGGTCGCCGCATCCGCCTCGCCGCGACGTCGGCAGCTACTTCAAGCAGTATTAGGGCTCCCGGAGCAAAGGAGAACGTCATTGGAAACGCAGCTTCCAGAAAAGAACGACGATGCGGCGAAGTTCGCCGCGGCGGCGCGGCAGCAGCGTCCAGGGCTCGCTGCGGAGCTGATCGACTTCCTGCGGAACAACAAGAAGTGGTGGCTCACGCCGATCGTGATCGTGCTCCTCCTGATCGGCGGTTTGATCTTCCTGGCCGGCACCGCCGCCGCGCCGTTCATCTACACACTCTTTTGAGCCTTGAGCCCTGAGCCCTGAGCCCTGAATCAATCCACTGCACCTCCCCTCGCCCATGTTGGTCCGCACGTTGCAACACCGAACGTGACAACCCGACGACGAACAGCGATCGATGAACAGCGATCAAGGAGGAGGTCACGTGATCAACAGCTACTTCGCAACCACAGCCGCAGCGGTGCTCTGCTCGGCGGCGCTCATGGCGCAGACGCCGGCAGCGCCCGGCGCGGACCAGAAGGCCCCGGCGCCCCAGCCGATCACCTCGGCGTCGTCCGCCACGGCTTCGGCGACGCTCACCGGCTGCGTCTACCAGGAGAAGGACGTTCCGGGCCGCGCGCCGAATCCGGCCGAGCGGGCCGGTATTCTCGAGGACTACATCCTCGTGGCCGACGCGAACACCCCCGGCGGCGGGGCGGTCGGAACCGCGGGATCCGCGAGCGCGGCAAAGGCCGGCTCGATGTTCAAGCTCGAGCACGCCGACGACAGCAAGCTCAAGTCGATGGTGGGCAAGCGCGTGCAGGTGACCGGCAAGATCGACGCGGAATCGGGCGACTACAAAGGATCGGCCGAGAACGCTCCGACCACCTCGCAGGCCGATCGGGCGGTGGGCCACGACAAGATCGATCTGGCGGAATTCGAGGTCTCGACGATCTCGGAAGTGAGCGGCGGAAGCTGCCCGGCGACGCCGGCAGCCCGATAGCGAACGATCCGACGCCGGCGGCGAGCCGAGGCTCGCCGCCGGTAATTTCTTCCCTCCCTGCGTTCCTCTGCTACACGTGGGCTTCGGCCCGCCGCCTCGCGCCGGACTCCCCGTGGCGCCCCTCGGCAAACTCTTCGATCATCTTTTCGTTGAACGCCGGGAATCGCGCTTCAGCGGGCGTCGGCGAGGATTGCGCGGGCGGAGGCGAGCGAGTAGTCGGGCACGAGCAGCTTGACGCCGCCGATCACCGCCTCGAGCGGATAGAGGCTCGAGGTGAACTCGTCGGCGAAGCGCACTTCGATGCCTTCGCTCTCGAGCAGGCCGGCGGCGAGCCGGGCGGCAACCATGTTCGGAAAGGCTTCGAGGAGCACGAATGCGCCGGACGGTTCGGGTGATGTCATGGCCTGCTCCCCATGATATGTTGTCTGGTGCTGCAGCGCCCCCACTGGCAGCGGAGGATCACATGAAGCACCTGCTCTCGTTCGGAATCGCGGCCGCGACGCTGGCGACGGCGTCGATGGCCTTCGCTCAGGCCGGCGCGCCCGCCGGAGGGTCCCCGATGGTCGAGCTCAAGGTCGGCGACAAGGCCCCGAACTTCAAGCTGCAGGCCTCCGACGGCAAGACCTACAGCCTCTCGGACTACGCCGGCAAGAAGACCGTGGTGCTCGCCTGGTTCCCGGCGGCCTTCACCCAGGGCTGCACGATCGAGTGCAAGTCGCTCGCGGAGCATGGCAGCGACATCAAGAAGTATCAGGTGGCCTACTTCATGGCCAGCGTCGACCCCGTGGAGAAGAACACCGAGTTCGCGAAGGCGCACGACGCCGACTTTCCGCTGCTGAGCGATCCCGCCAAGGAAGTGGCGACCTCCTACGGCGTGCTCAACGCGCGCGGCACGGCCAACCGCTGGACGTTCTACATCGGGAAGGACGGCCGCATCCTCGCGATCGACAAGGCGGTGAAGCCGGCCACCTCGGCCGAAGACATGGTCGCGAAGCTGGGCGAGCTGAACGTTCCGAAGTCGCAGTCGAACTAGCCTCGGTCTCCTCGCATGCTGCCGGGGGCGCTGCTCTCGAGCGAGAGAGCGGCGCCTTCGGAGCGGTGTCGCGGCGGCACGGCGCTGCAGTATGCCGCGCGCTCCTCAGCGCTTGACCTTCGAGCTCCTGCTCACCTTCATCTCGTGCAGCGGCGTTTCGGCCGGGCCGGCCAGCACGTCGCCGTTCGGTTTGAAGCGGGAGCCGTGGCAGGGGCAGTCCCAGGTCCAGTCCGAGTTGTTCCAGTGCACGTAGCAGCCGAGGTGCGTGCAGACCGCTGAGCGGATGCTGATGCGGCCGTCGAGTCCGCGGTAGACGGCCGCCGGCTGACCGTCCACTTCGGTGACCTCGCCGGTCCCTCGCTTGATCGCCCGCAGCGGGCGGTTCGAGGCGCCGGCGAAGCGATCGCGGATCAGGTAGTACGGATAATCCTTGTTCTCCCTGATGTAGTCCCACGCGCCGGCGAGCACCTTCGTCCGTCCCGGGTCGAACAGCCCTTGCCATGGGTTCGGCCGGTCGAGCACGCGATCGGCGAACATCATCGCCGCGAGCGTCCCGAACGTCATGCCGTTGCCCGCGAACCCAGTGGCGGCGAACTGCCCGTCGGCGGTTTCGCCGATGAAGGGGAGCCCGTCGCTGGTCTCGACGACCTGGCCCGTCCAGCGGTGGGTGACGCTCAGGTCGGGCAGCATCCGCTTGATCCGCTGCTCGAGACTCGCGAAGCAGGCGGCGGTGTCGTCCACCTGGCCGGTCTTGTGATCCTCGCCGCCGAAGATGACGTAGTCGTGATCGTGGCGGCGATCCACGCGCAGGTAGTCGTACGGATCGCCCGTGTCCCAGAAGAGCGCCTCGGGCAGCGATCCGCGCTTCATCCAGCCGCCGATCGCATACGAGCTGTAGGACGCGAGCTTCGACTGGAGCAGGATGGCGGGCGCGAGTCCGGCCTTGCCCTGCAGCGGCACGTGCGTCGCCACGAGCACGTGCTCGCAGTGGATGCGATGCCCTTCAGTCGTGGTGGCGGTGATCGGCGAGCCGTCGATCTGCTCGATGGACGTGTTCTCGAACACGTAGCTGCCCTTGCCGGGAATCAGCCGCAGCAGCGCCAGCAGATATTTCCGCGGGTGGAACTTTGCCTGGTTGTCGTAGCGGATGCCGGGCCGCTCGAACACCGGCACCGAGCTGACGAACTCGGCGTCGAACCCGAGCTCGACCGCGAGGTCGGCTTCTTCCTTGAGCCGCGCGATCGCATCGGCGTCGCCGCCGCTTCGCGCGCGCTCGAACAGAAAGCCCGGCACCCAGTCGAACTGACATTTGATCTGCTCGCGCCAGACGAGCGCGTTGATCGTATCGATGGCCGCGAGCCCTGCGTCCCACGCGGCCTGCGCGTGATCCTTCCCGAAGCTCCTGACGAGATCCGTGAGCGGCGTGTCGGTGACGCAGGTCAGGTGCGCCGTGGTGTGCGCGGTGTCGGCCTGCACGGTGCGGTCGCGCTCGACGAGCGCCACCGACCGCCCCGCGCGCTTCAGCAGATACGCCGCGGTGATGCCGGTGAGGCCGGCGCCGACCACGAGCACGTCGACCGCGAGATCGTCGTTGAGGGGCGAGAAGCGCGGGGCCGGGGAGTTGTCGAGCCAGTATGAGTGCGTGTCGGGCGGTTTCATATCGCGTTGCGGTCTGCAAGTAATCCGCCACGCGACAGGCGAGCCCGCGCCGAGCTCGCGGCTTGTATTCGATGGCTACACTGAATCGCCTGCCACGCGGTGGCGATCGAGGAACGCTTTGAGATCGCGCACGGCGCGGCTGCGATGGCTCACCGCGAGCTTCTGCCCCGGCGGGACCTCGCCGAAGGTCTTGCCATACGGCGGGTAAAAGAAGATGGGGTCGTAGCCGAAGCCTTCGTGGCCGGCCGGGGCAGGCGCGAGCGTCCCTTCGACGGTGCCGGTCGTCTCGAACAGGATCCTGGGCCCGTCGGCGAGCGCCAGCGCGCAGACGTATCGCGCCGCGCTGGAGGAGGCGCCGCGCGCGCGGAGCCGCCGGTAGATCTCCTCGAAGCGCTCGGGATAGCTGGCGTCCGGCCTCAAGAAGCGCGCGGAACGGACGCCCGGCTCTCCCGCCAGCGCCGCGACCTCGAAGCCCGAATCTTCCGCGAGCGTGACCATGCCCGTCGCCCGCGCGTAGTAGAGCGCCTTGTCGCGGGCATTTTCTTGGAAGGTCTCGCCGGTCTCCTCGGGAGGCGCGATACCGGGAAGATCGGCGAGCGTGCGCGCGCCGGCGCCCTGCTCGCCCAGCACCGCGAGGATCTCCGCGAGCTTGTCGGGGTTGGTCGTCGCGATGAGCATCGCCGCGGCGGGCGGATCAGGAGAGGAGGTGGCCGACGGCCGCCGCCTGCTGTTCGACGAGCTGACGGATGCCGCTCTGGGCCAGGTCGAGCAGCTCGAGCAGGCCGTCGCGCCCGAACGGCTGCGTCTCGGCGGTCCCCTGCACCTCGATGTATTTTCCTGCGCCAGTCATGACCACATTCATATCAACCTCGGCCTGCGAGTCCTCTTCGTAGGCGAGGTCGAGCATGGGGGTGCCGCGGACGATGCCGACGCTCGTGGCGGCGACATAGTCGTGGACCGGGATCGTCTCGAGGACCGCCTTCTCGCGCAGGTGCCCGAGCGCGAGCACGAGCGCGACGAAGGCGCCGGTGATCGAGGCGGTCCGCGTGCCGCCGTCGGCCTGGATGACGTCGCAGTCGATCCAGATCGTGCGCTCGCCGAGCGCGTCGAGACGCGTGACGGCGCGCAGCGATCGGCCGATCAGGCGCTGGATCTCCTGCGTGCGGCCGCCCACCTTGCCCGCGCTCGCCTCGCGCTGCATGCGGGTGTTGGTGGCGCGCGGCAGCATGCCGTACTCCGCGGTGACCCAGCCCTTGCCGCTGTTGCGCAGGAACGGCGGCACGCGATCCTCGACGCTCGCCGTGCAGATCACGCGCGTGCGGCCGGCCTCCACCAGCACGGAGCCTTCGGGATGGAGGAGGAACTGCGGATGGATGTGCGTGGGCCGGAGCTGATCAGGGCGTCGCTGGTCTGTTCGCATAAGCAAGATTCTGTGCGAGCGGCCGCCGAAGGTCCAGATGGCCGGCGAGCGTGTCGAGCTCTTTGCCTTCCACGAGGATCTGCACGCTCGAGACGGCGGGCAGATTCGCGGTCAAGGTGTCGACGAGCGAGTACACGGTCAGGATCTCGTTCGTGGTCCCTCCCGGGTGCATCGTCTGGATCTCGGGCGTGAAGTCCACGTACGCCTCGCCGCTCCCGGTGACGAACAGGGCGCGCAGCCGGGTGCCGGGCGGAAATGCGGACGTGGTACGGGGCGGGCGGCGCCGCGACGGCGGCGTCGACGAGGCGCTTGGCCTGCTCGCTCGGGCCCTCGCCGAACGGCACTTCCTGCTCGACCGGCGCCAGATGCTGGCCGTCTTCGGCCACGAAGAACACCTGTGCCTTGATCTTGCGTGCGTCGGCCGGCGCGGCTTCGGCGCCCGCCGCGGCCGGCGGCGATTCGGCAGGCGGCGTGCTCAGCCATCTGGGAGCGACGAAAAAGAGGAGTGCGAGCGCCGCGCCGAGCGTCGCGGCAGTTCCTCCATAGAGGATGGTGTCCCGCCGCGTCATCGGGGCCCCTCCAGGTAGCCGCGGAAGGCGATCACCGATTCGGTGAGCGCCTGCGCGATGCCCTGCTGCACCTCCGGCGAGGCAAGGGCCTTCTCCTCGTCGGGATTGGAGAGATACCCCATCTCGATCAGCACCGCGGGCATGTTGGCGCCGGCGAGCGGCCGCATCGGTCCCTTCATCACGGCGACGCGCTGCAGACGCGGCGCGCCGCGCAGGTGCTGCTCGACGAACCCGGCGAACGCGGTGGAGTCGGCGACATGGGCGGCCTGCGCGAGCTCCCAGTCCACGAGAGCGAACTCGCGGGCGCCGCCGCCGTAGACCTGCAGCACCTCGCGGTCGGCTTCCGAGTGGCGGCGGGCTTCTTCGCCGTAGCGATCGAGATCGAGGAAGTAGATCTCGGCCCCGCGGACCGCCGCGCGAGGCGACCCGTTGGCGTGGAGGGAGATCAGCAGATCGGCCTTGTTGTTGTTCGCGATCGCGGCGCGCGTGTCCGCGTCGGGGTTGGCGTCGCCTTCGCGCGTGAGGATCGCGCGCACGCCGAGGCGTCCCTCGACGGCCGCTTTCAACCGGCGCGCGACCGCCAGGACGATGTCTTTTTCGAGGCCGCCCCCTGGTCCCTTCACCCCGGCCTGATCGCCGCCGTGGCCGGGATCGATCACGACAGTACGGATCGACGAGCCCGGCGCGCCGCCGAACACCGGCAGATCGCTCGCGGGGGCCGCCGGCACCGCGGGCGGCGGCGCCGCGGAGCTCTCGGCGGTCGCGGGCATCAGCTCGATAGCCAGCTCGGCATTGGCGCCCGTGGAGATCGGCGGCGCGGCGCGGTACGAGGCGAACCGCGGGCCGAGGTCGAGCTGGATCGTGTTCGGCTCGACCGCGTGAATGGACGACAGCAGCCCGTTCTGCGGCGGCGGAGGAGGCAGCGTCGCATCGAGCAGATCGGCGTCGATCCGGACCAGCAGGCGAGTCTGCTCCTGGCTGACGGCCGCCGTCGTCTTCGGCTCGATCTCGAGAACCACGCGAAGCGCCGGCGCCGCGTCCTCGAAGCGCACCGTGACGCGCGGCACGCGCAGGTCCCCGACGATCAGCAGCCTCGAGGAGGGACGCCAGTCGAGCCGTGCGTCATAGATCGGCCCGAGCGCGCGGCTCACGAACTCGGGCGGAACGAGCCATCGCTGCCCCTGATGGACGGGCGCGGCCGGCAGCGACACGAGCCGTCCCTGCACCGACGCGATGGCCTGGTCGGGCGTGAGCACGATCGTCTGACCGCGATAGCTCACGGTGAGCGCGCGGGCCGCCGTGTCTTCGCGCACGGTGAGCTGGAAGAGGCCGGCGAGATCGTCGAGGCCGATCATGGGACGCCCGGAGATCTCGACGACGGGCAGCGAGCGGCGTCCTTCGCGCGAGAGCACCGTGATCGGCGCCGGCCGGCCGGGCGGCGCCTGGCCGAACACGCCGCCTGCGCCGAGCAGCAGCACGCCCGCGATGGCGGTGAGGGTGGCGCGGCGAAAGGTCACCGGCGCTAATCATAACAGTATGATGTCTGCATGAACGACCTGCTCTCCGCCGTCCGCGGCTGCACGTTCGACGACTTTCTCTTCTCGCCGCAGTTCAGCGTCGTCGAGCGGCGCGATCCCAGGACGATCGATCTCTCGTCGCGCTTCTCCGAGCACCTCACGCTCAAGCACCCGCTCGTCTCGGCCAACATGGACACGATCACGCGTTCCGCGATGGCGATCGTGCAGGCCGAAGAGGGGGGCATCGGCGTGATCGATCGCGGGTTCCGCGGCGGCGACATCGCCGCGCAGGTGCGCGAGGTGGAGATCGTCAAGCGCACTCAGCACGGCGTGATCCCGGACCCGTACACGGTCTCGCCGGACGCCAGCCTCGCCGAGGCGGCGCGGACGATGGAGAAGTCGGGGGTGGGGACGCTGGTGGCGGTCGACGGCTCGCGCAAACTCCAGGGGCTGCTGACCGCGCGCGACGTGCGGTTCGTAGGCGGCGCCGAGAAGGTGGCGAGCCGCATGACGCCCCTCGATCGGCTCGTCGTCCACGAGGGGCCGATCAGCCTCGACGAGGCCGAGCGCCTGATGGTGCGGCACAAAATCAAGAAGCTGCCGCTCGTCGACGAGCGCGGCGCGCTCATCGGGCTGATCACGGCCAAGGACATCCTCAAGCAGAAGCGGCTGCCGCTCGCGACGCGCGACGCGCAGGGACGCCTCCGCGTGGGCGCCGCCATCGGCGCGAAGGGAGACTTCCTCGAGCGGGCGGCGGAGCTGCTGCGCGCCGGGGCGGACGTCATCGTCATCGACATCGCGCACGGCCACTCGGTGGTGATGGCCAAGGCGATCGAGGCGTTCCGGGCGCGGTTCGGCGACGTGGAGATGATCGCCGGCAACGTCGCCACCGCCGAGGGAGCGACGTATCTCGCCGAGCGGGGTGTGAACGGCGTGAAGGTGGGCATCGGCCCGGGCGGCGGCTGCACCACGCGGCTGAACACGAATTTCGGCGTGCCGCAGCTGCAGGCGCTCGTCGAGTGCCGGATGGCGCTGGACGGCCGCGTTCCGCTCATCGCCGACGGCGGCATCCGGCGCGACGGCGCCATCCTGGAGGCGCTCATGTTCGGCGGCGACACGGTGATGCTCGGGAACGCCTTCGCCGGGACGACGGAGACGCCCGGCGAGACGGTGCACAAGTCGGTCGTGCTGCCCGAGTCGCAGAAGGTGGTGCGCGTGCCGTTCAAGGTGTTCCGCGGGATGGCGTCGATCGGCGCGATGGTGGATCGGCTCGACGTCGAGGACTCCGACACGGTGGACGTGGAGACGCTCGGCGCCGAAGGACTCGAAGTGAGCGTGCCGCTGCGCGGTTCGGCGCGGCCGATCATCGCCGGCATGCTGAAGCACCTCTGCTCGTCGATCAGCTACGGCGGGGCGGGCAGCCTCGAGGAGCTGAAGCGGCTCTTCCGGGCGGACCCCGGCCGCTACGTCGTCAAGTTGTCGGCGGCGGGACGGCGGGAGTCGTTCGACCGCTAGCATTCGTCCGACCCCTCCGCGCCATCGTGTGGTATCGTGATTTCCATGCTCGGAAAAGGCGACCGCATCCCCAGATTCGACATCGTCACCATCGACGACGTGCGCGTGAACTACGCCGATTTGTGGCAGAAGAAGAACCTGGCGCTCGTCTGTCTCTCCGACGACGAGTCGTCCGAGGCGCAGGACTACATCCAGGAGCTGCGCGAGGCGCTGCCCGCGCTCGCGGCGCACGATGCCGTCGTGGTCGTGACGACCTCGGAGATCGAGGGCATGCCGCTCCCCGGGTGCGCCGTGGCCGACCGCTGGGGCGAGCTGCAGTGGATTACCTCGTCCGACCGCGTCTCGGCGCTCCCGTCGGCCCGCGAGATCGCGGCCTGGCTGCAGTTCGTCGAGATCCAGTGCCCGGAGTGCGAAGGGGAAGTGCACTGATCGGGCGATGTACTGACTGAGGGCTGACGATGCTCCGCAAGACCGTTGTCGCCGCGCTCGTGGCCGCCCTGGTGCTCGGCGCCGTGGCGTATGCCCAGCAGTTCGAGGGGCAGCGGCGCGGGCGGCGGGGCGGGTACAGGGGCGGCTACTCCGCCTCGGTCCGGCGCGCCGACGCCAGCAGCTTCACGGGCGACTTCACCTTCTGCCGTCTGGCGTACCGGCGGGCCTACGACGGCGACGGCGGCGGCTGGGGCGTCGATTATCCACGCGCCGACGAGAACCTCTCGATCCGGTTGTCGGAGCTCACCAAGACCGTCGTGAACTTCGACGAAAGCCGCGACCCGAACTACTACGTCGTCACGGCCACCGACCCCGAGCTGTTCCAGTGCCCCTTCGTGATGATGAGCGAGTTCGGCAGCACGTACTTCGACGACGCGGAGGCGAAGGCGCTGCGCGAGTACATGCTGAAGGGCGGGTTCCTGTGGGTCGACGACGCCTGGGGCACCTATGCGTGGGAGCACTGGGTGGGCGAGGTGCGGAAGATCTTTCCGAGCGAGCACGACTTTCCGATCGTCGACGTGCCGATGACCCATTCGATGTTCCACACGCTCTTCGATGCCAAGCGCATCCCGCAGATCCCCTCCATCAACCAGTGGGGCTGGATGGGCTCGACCTCCGAGCGGGGCGCCGACAGCGCCGTGCCGACCGCCCGGGCCATCCTCGACGCGCGTGGGCGCGTGATGTTCTTCATGACGCACAACACCGACTTCGGCGACGCGTACGAGCGCGAGGGAGACGACCCGCGCTACTTCTACACGTTCTCGGTCGAAGGCTACGCCATCGGCATCGACGTCGTCCTCTACGCGATGACCCACTGACCCCGCCTGCCGCCGTAAGCTGGATTAAGATCGCCCGGTGCCGTCGCGCATGGCGTTCATGGTGCGGGCGCTGGCGTACCGCAACTACCGGCTCTTCTTCGGCGGCCAGATCGTCTCGCTCATCGGCAGCTGGATCACCATCACCGCCACGAGCTGGCTCGTCTACCGGCTGACCGGCTCGACGCTCCTGCTGGGGGTCGTGGGGTTCGCGGGACAGTTTCCCGGGTTCGTCATCGGTCCCTTCGCCGGCGCGTTCGTCGATCGCTGGGACCGCCACAAGCTGCTCGTCGCCACCCAGGCGGCGTCCATGGCGCAGTCGTTCGCGCTCGCGGCCCTCACGCTCACCGGCCATATCACGGTTCCGGCGATCATCTGGCTCAACGCCTTCCAGGGCGTGGTGAACGCCTTCGACATGCCGGGCCGGCAGGCGTTTCTCGTGAACATGATCGACGATCGCGAGGATCTGGCGAACGCCATCGCGCTGAACTCGTCCATGTTCAACGGAGCGCGCCTGATCGGGCCGTCGATCGCGGGCCTCATCATCGCCGGGGCGGGCGAGGGGTGGTGCTTCCTGATCGACGGCTTCAGCTACTTCGCCGTGCTCATCGCGCTGCTGCTGATGCGCGATGTCCGCCAGGTCCGCAAGGCGCAGGAGAAGCTGGGCGTGATCGCTCAATTCCTCGAAGGGCTCAGATACGTCTGGCACTTCCGGCCGATCCGCTCCCTCATGACGCTGCTCGCGCTGGTGAGCCTGCTGGCGGTGCCCTTCTCCGTGCTGATGCCGGTGTTCGCCGACGACATCCTGGGCGGCGGGCCCCACGCGCTCGGCCTGCTCATGACGGCCACCGGCTGCGGCGCGCTGACCGGTGCGCTCTGGCTGGCCTCGCGCAAGACGGTCCTCGGCCTGGGCCGGGCGATTCTGTACGCAACGCTGATCTTCGGCACGGGCCTGGCGGCGTTTTCGTTCTCGCGGACGCTGTGGCTGTCGGTGCCCTGCCTGGTCATCGCCGGCTTCGGCATGATGGTGCAGTTCGCCTCGAGCAACACGGTCATCCAGACGATCGTGGACGATGAGAAGCGGGGGAGGGTGATGAGCTTCTACACGATGTGCTTCCTGGGGACGGCGCCGTTCGGCAGCCTCGTCGCCGGCGTCGTGTCGTCGCGGATCGGCGCGCCGCATACGGTGCTGCTCAGCTCCGCGTGCTGCCTCACGGCCGGAGCCTGGTTCAGCCGTGAGCTCCCCGAGATCCGCAAGCTGGTCCGTCCGCTGTACGTGCGCATGGGCATTCTGCCGGAAGTGGCAACCGGCATGCAGTCCGCGGCGCAGCTCATGACGCCTCCCGAGGTCGAATAGCGCGTGCCGAAGCGTACCTGGACGGTCGAACCCGGCGAGGCCGGCCAGACCCTGGACAAGTTCCTCGCCTCGCCGGATCGGCTCGGCTCTCGCTCGCGCGCGGCCGCCGCCCGGGAGAAGGCCAAGGTTCAGCTCAACGACACGGACGTCGCACCCGGCCGGGCCGTCCTGCGGCTCCGCG
Organism: Vicinamibacterales bacterium; assembly: GCA_963738315.1. GTDB lineage: Bacteria > Acidobacteriota > Vicinamibacteria > Vicinamibacterales > JAMQPK01 > JAMQPK01. Next base: position 798,866 of record CAVTVT010000003.1, read on the forward strand.
CGGGCGATCGCGTGCAGGTATGGGACGACCGGCCTGGCAGCGCCCGCAAGCGCCCGCAGCCCTTTGTCTCGGGCGATCTGCGCATCGTCTACGAAGACGACGCCGTCATCGTGATCGACAAACCGGCTGGCGTGCTGGCGGTTCCGCTGGAGCGCCGCGAGGGCGCCACCTCCGTCTACGAGCAGCTCGTCCAGCACATGCGCTCCCGCGGCAAGCGCAAGCCGTTCGTCGTCCATCGCATCGACCGCGATACCTCCGGCCTCGTGCTCTTCGCGAAGGACCGGCGATCGCAGGCCATTCTCAGGCAGCAGTTTCGCGAGCGCACGCCGGCGCGTGTGTACCTGGCGGTGGTCTACGGCACGCCGGAGCCGTCCGCGGGCACATGGCGCGACCACCTGGTCTGGGATGCGAAAGCGCTGATTCAGAAGCAGACGCATCCGAAGGATCCGCGGGCCGCCGAGGCCGTCAGTCATTACAACGTGGTTGAACGGCTGGGGCCGGCGACCCTCATCGAGATCCGGCTCCATACAGGCAAACGCAACCAGATTCGCCTTCAGGCTCGGCTTCGAGGGCACACGCTGGTGGGCGAGAGCCGTTACACCTATGGCTCCGACGACCTGCGGCCGATTGCCTTCCGCCGCCAGGCGCTCCATGCGTGGCGGCTGGCCTTCCGCCACCCGGCGGATGGGCGCGAGATCCGCTTCGAGGCGCCGCTGCCGTCCGACATGAACGACCTGCTGACGCGGCTGCGCCGGGCACAGTCCGTGCAACGCCAGACCCAAGTGCCTGACCAATGGTCGGTCGGGCGTCGCAAACGGAGCCAATGATGAGTGGTATGTACAAACAGAACATCTCTGACGCGGAGAAATGGGTGTCGACCGCCGTGGGCACGGCGCTCGCCGTCGCCGGCCTGAAACGGTCGAACAAAGCGCTCGGGTTCGCCGGACTCGGGCTCATCGCCCGCGGCGCCTCGGGGTTCTGCCCGGTCAACAAAGCCATCGGCCGGAACTCGGCCAGCAGCAACACCCGCCAGGCGCTTGGCGGCCGGCGTGGCGTAAGGGTGGAAACCTCCACCGTCATCAACCGGCCAGCCGCGGAGGTCTACTCGGTACTGGCGTCAGCTCGACAACCTTCCGCGCTTCATGTCTCATCTGCGCAGGGTGGAGGAGCTCGGCGGCGGCCTGTCGCGATGGACGGCCGATGCGCCGCTTGGCGCCGAGGTGAGCTGGGATGCCGAGATCATCAATGACGTCCCGTCGGAGCTGATCTCCTGGCGATCGGTCGGCGAGTCTGACGTCGTGAGCGCCGGCTCGGTTCGCTTCAAGCCGGCGCGCGGGGGCCGAGCGACCGAAGTGCGCGTGGTGCTCCAGTACGAGCCGCCCGGCGGCAAGGCGGGTGCGACCGCGGCGTGGCTCCTCGGCGACGACCCGAAGCAGCAGATCGAGGATGACCTCCGGCAGTTCAAGCGCCTTCTGGAGACGGGGGACATCTCGACCGCGGCGCCATGGGCGGTCTCGACCTCGCCTTCGTGAGGAGGTGCGGCCGGCCGCTCAGTGGAGTGACGCGAGCTCGTTGTTCCGTTCCGCCGCGCGGTCGAGGAGCGTGGTCGCGTACGGGTGGGTCCAGGCCGAGCGTGTTTTCCAGCCTGGCACCGCGGCGCTTCCATTGGTCAGGTTGGGCCCGGGCAGCAGCCGGGCCGTAAGGCTGAGCGCCCGCGCGACGAGCGCGGGCGCGAGGGCGTACAGACGGGCGGCGGTCCTGGCCTGGACGGTGATCGTCAGCTCCGGGTCGCCGCGGCGGCAGGCCTCCACGATTTGACGCGCCGCCCTCTCCGCGTTGATCGACGTCAACGGCGTTGCCGCGCTGAGCGCAAAGGCGAGGAACTCGCGCTCGTGCCGGCCCTTGAAGAGAGCGGCGAGATGCGAACCCACCCGCATCAGTCCTGGACACACCGTGGTCACCGCGATTCCGTACCGCGCCACCTCGTTTCGAATCGCATCGGACAGGCCGACCTCGGCGAACTTGCTGGCGCAATACGCCGCAAGGTGAGGGACGGCCACCTTGCCGCCGATCGACGCGATGTTCACGATGCGAGCCGGGCGCGTCAGGTAGGGCAGCGCCGCGCGCGTCATGAAGAGCGGACCCCAGAAGTGTACGCCCATCGCCTGCTCGAAGTCGTCGATCGTGAGGTGCTCGAGCGGCCCTCCCTGAATGATGCCGGCGTTGTTCACGAGCACGTCGATCCGGCCGAACTCCACGGCGATCGTCCGCACCGTGGCCTCCACCTGCTGCCGATCCCGGACGTCGCACTGATAGATGCCGACCTCCGTCTGGTCGAGGAGTTCCGCCTGCGCGCGCACGAGGTCGTCCCAGTGGCGCGCGATCAGGGCCAGCCGCGCGCCTTCAGCCGCGAACCGCCGGGCCAGCACCAGGCCCAGTCCGCGCGATCCGCCGGTGATGACAACGGTACGCCCGGCGAAGCTGAATGTGCTTCGCCGGCGGCCGGCGTGCAGCGCCGCGTATGCCGAAAGCGCTCCGGCCGCGACACCGGATGCGATCTTCTCGTTCCGAGTCATTCGGTCTCGCCTTCCTGGCCGCTGCCATGCTCCCTGTCCACCGCGGCCTCGTCTCCGCCGTTGGGCTCTTCACGGATGGTGGGCTCTTCGCTGATTTCGTCGAAGTGGCGGCCGGTGCGGTCGGCCTCTCCCAGCGCACGATCGCGGTTCGGTTCCCGATACCGGACCTCGTTCCGGCCGCCGCCTGGCTTGGGCTGCAGGTCCTTTATGTCTTCCATGGCGTCACGCTGCACGTCGGCATGCTTCGGACGGTCTGGGGGTTCGGGCTTCGTGCGGTTCATGGATCCTCCTGCCACCATGTTTCAAAAAGGGGGCCGCACTCGTGGAGAAGGCGCGGCAGGGATGGCATGACTCGATTCACGACAACGCCAGCACGCGGTACGCGGGCGTACAAGGGCAAACGAGACGGCACATGTTCTGCTTAATCGGCCCTGGAGAGGGAGGTGCTACTGTGCTGTATTACGCGCTGGTGTTTCTGATTGTCGGCGTCATCGCTGGAATCCTGGGTGCGACCGGTGTTGCCGCCGTCGCGTCCCAAATCGCCTGGGTCCTGTTCATCATCGGCATCATCCTGCTGGTGATCCATCTGGCCACAGGACGAAGGGGCCCCGTCGTCTAGTTGCCGGCCTACGCTCGCTTGTGCGCGAGCTCCGGCCAGGCAAGCTGTAGAGGCGACAACCTGCGGCGGGTTTCCGTCACCGGACTCCGCGAGTCCGGCGGCGGACCCGCCAGTTCTTTCGTGGTTTCATCCCATCGCCGCTGGTTTCATGCCGTGCTGCTCGCCGGCGCGATCGCGGGCGCGTGCGGGCAGCCCGCTCCCGGTCCCATCCGCAGCCCACAGGTCCTCTCTCCGGATCCGATGCCCCTGCCGTTTCGCGCCGGTGCGCTCCGGTTCGGCGTGATCGGCGACTCGGGACGCTGGAGCCGCGAGCAGCAGGAGCTCGCGCGGCAGCTCGCCGCCGCACGCGACCGCTTTCGCTTCGACTTCGTACTCATGCTCGGCGACAACAACTACGGCGACGGCAGCCCCGAATCGTTCCGCCGGCGCTTCGAGGAACCGTACGAGCCGCTGATCGAACAGGGCGTCCGCTTTTACGCGGCGCTCGGCAACCACGATGCCGACATCGGCGACTCGACTTACCCCCTGTTCAACATGGGCGGGCGCCGGTACTTCAGCTTCGTGAAACCTTCCATGCCGATTCCTCGGCTTGTGACCACCACCGCGGCTTTCTTCGCGCTCGACACCAACCGCCTCGATCGCGCCCAGCTCGACTGGTTCGCCGCGGAGCTGTCACGCGCGCGCGCCGACTGGAAGATCGTGTTCATGCATCACCCGCTCTATACGTCGGGGCGGTACGGGTTCTCGTCGCTCGTGCTGCGGCACACGCTCGAGCCGCTCCTCATCCGAAGCGGCGTCGCCGTCGTCTTCGCCGGCCACGAGCATCTGTACGAGCGCATGGTCCCGCAAGGCGGCGTGATCCATTTCGTCGCGGGCGGATCGGGCTCCGTGCGACAGGGAGACTTGAGGCCATCGTCCGCTCTGGCCAGCGGCTACGATCGCGATCTCACATTCATGCTCGTGGAGCTGACGGAGAACGTGCTCCACTTCCAGACGGTGAACCGGGTCGGCGAAATCGTGGACAGCGGGCGCATCGTCGAAGATCGCGGGAACCTCATGACTCGCAAGGCAGGTGGTCGCTGAGCTGGCGAACCCTGTCGTGGAACGCCCGGGTCCAGCCCTCCACGTCGTCCACGCCGCCCGCCTGGAACAGCGTCCGGATCTGCGTGCGCGAGAGTTGTGTGAGACGGTCTGCGAGCAGACGCCGACCGGATTCCGATACGTGCACGCCGGCGAAGGTCCCTCCGCCGTAGGGCAGAGACTTCATGTTGACCAGGCATGACGACGGCTCGGCCCAGATCGGGTGACTCATCCAGCCGTCGAGGTCCAGCTTGTACGGTCCGAGGTCCGCCCCGGTGTCCTGCAGCATGACGAGCGGGTGGTCGCAATGCTCGTCCTCGCCTGGGCAGAGCAGACGCTGGTTGGAGGGCTTGTTATCCCAGTGATTCAGGAAAGCGGCGATCAGCCGCAGCGCATCGACGTCGGCGCGCGGGGCGCCGCCCCGCGCTGGATCGATCGCCGAGAGCTCGTAGAAGGCCCAGCCCTTCGCGCCGTCTGCTTCAACGGGCGATCCCGGAAGCCGCTGCTCCACCGAGACGTCATGGAAGTCGATCGTTTCGTCGTATTCCACGTGGCGATCGACCGCATCGTCCAAATGCAGTGTGCGCGCGAGCAACCGCACGTGAAACGGAGACGGGCCGCAGCCGAAGCAGCGAAGCGTCTGCACCCGCGAGACGCGATCGGCGCCGAAGCCCAGCGCCGCGAGGAGCCGCGTCGCGATGATCTCGGCCGGAATCTCGCGCGTCCAGCCGGTACTTCACCTTGACCTTGTCGCCAGTGGGCAGACGGCAGTCGAACTTGGGCGTCGTGCCCGTCGGCTCGGTGGGCAAGAACCTGCACGTGGTGAGGCGCGGATCCACGGCGCCTTCATTCGGATCGCGCCCGAAATCCACCCGTCGGACGTCGAAGGGCGCCCGAGTCCGGAACACCCTGGCTCCCGCGAGCTGTCCGGCGCGGCGGCGGGCTTCTCGCGTTTCGGAAACGGGTTGTCGGCTGGCTGACGGCCCGAACCGGGACGCCGAGAGGGCGACGACGGCGCCGAGCGCGAACGTCCCTGCGGCTCGTTTCACATAGGACGCGAGAGCAAACCGAAGACCAGCATCTCAAGGCCGCAAGCGGCGAGGCAGCCGCCTGGCCCCTGTCGTGAATCGCGTCAATGCGACCGCGATTTCCGTTGACAAGAATGGCCTCTTTGCGGCACTTTCGCTGCTGAAAAGAGGCCCACATGGATAGACGTGACTTGCTGAAGGTTCTGGCGACGGGTGTCGCTGCCGCACCGCTGCGGGCGCTGGCGCAGGGGCGTCCGCTGGCGCCGGGCGAGACACGCCGGCCGGCCCGTCCGCCGGCGCCGCCGCCGCCGGTACACAAGGCCACGGTCACCAAGCTGTTCCGGACGCCGGACGGGCACCCGAATGCCATGGATGCCACGCCCGAAGGCTTCTGGATCGGCGAACAGATCACCGACCGCGCCATTCTGATGGATCCGGCCGGCAAGGTGCTCAAGGCATTCCAGACCGAGTGCCACAACTGCAGCGGCCTGGCGGTCGGTGGCGGCTATCTGTGGATGTCGGCGAACGGCGCGCCGCAGTTCGATCGGCCGATCAAGATCGACCGGACCAACCAGGAAATCTTGAAGTGCGACATGGACGGCAAGGTGGTGAGCCGACACGAGATTCCGCTGGGAGGCGGCTCGGCGACCGGCATCGAGTACGTCGACGGCAAGCTCTGGATCGTCGGCGGCCGCCTCAAGGCACTCATGCAGGTGGACGCCGAGACGTTCCAACCCATCATCGCCCATCCATTTCAAATGGCGAGGCCGCACGGCATCACCTGGGACGACGGCGCCATGTGGGTCGTTGACGGCGACGAGGCCGCACGCATCGTGAAGATGGACGCAAAGACCGGCGCGACGCTCGAGATCATCCAGCTACAGGCGGGCGACCCGGATCCACATGGGATCGCCCTGCACGAAGGACATCTCTACTTTTGCGATGCCGGCATCCATCCGGGCTGGGACCGCGACAAGAGTCCGAGCACCGGCTGGGTGTGCAGGGTGGACGTTCTCTAACTCATCACCTCGGCTGCGCCGTGCGCCCGCTGCTCTCGCCGCCGCCCGAATAGCCGGAGCTCGATACGCCTCCGGACGAGTCGGACGAACCGGAGCTCGAGGACGAGCTCGAGCCCGAAGAAGACGACGAGCTGTCGGAGCCGTTGCCTGTGCTGCGCACGCCCCTCGTGCCCGTGACCGGGTGCGCGGACGGGTTCGACGAGCCGTCGTTCTCTCCCGAGCCGGCCGGGCTCACGCGCGTGTACCCTCGTCCATTCACGAGCCGTCCGTGCTCGTTCGGGGCGCCGCCGCCGGTCGACCCTCCGCCCGAGGAACCATCACCTCCGACGAAGGCCGTCCCGCCACCGAGGTAGTACCGATTCTGCCGGTAGTACGGACTGCCGTAGTAGTACGAGTAGGCGAACGGCGAATAGTAGTAATAGAAGAACGGATCGTAGGCGTAGTACGGCGGCAGCCCGTAACCGTACGCGGACGGCAGACCGACGACGCCGGTCGACGTGACCATCGGCCCGGAGGAATCGGGGCGATCGACCTTGAACTCGGTGGGGAACGACTGCGCGACCATCAGGTCGATCACGTTCGGCGACACGCCGGCATCGGCCAGCCGTCCGAGCGCCTTGCTGTCGAGCTCGAAGCGCGCGCCGGTCTCGACGAGGGCCGCTTCGACGGCCGACGAAGCCACCTTGCGGCTGGCTTCGACGACGTCATCGAGGCTGATGGGCGTGGCGGCCGAGCGCTGCGCGTCGGCGAAGGCGCGCGCCGTGAGATCGGAAGAGAGGTCGGCCGCTTCCGCCGGGCGATCCAGGCTCCGCTCGTACCGCCGGACGCGCACGTCCTGGCCGCTGCCGCCATCGAGCGTCTGCGCGTCCACCCAGACGGGACCGCGCCCGAAGAGCGTGATGCCCGAGGCCTTCTGAGCCGGCCGGCCGCTGCAGGCGATGTCGGCCGAGGTGAACAGCCGCTCGCCGTCCTGCGACCACTCGCTCGTCTGCGTTCCCTCGCAGCCGGTCTGCGAGACCGGATGTGGTTTGCCGTCGGCGATGACGCTCTGCGTGAGCACGATCTTGCCACTCGCGAAGGTCTTCATCGTCACGCCGCCGCCCGCGGGCTCGACGCAGACGACGAGACCCGGCACCGACGCATGGCGCGCCTGCCGCGCGAGGGCGGCGCCCAGGGACGCCGTGCCGTCACGCGTCTCCTCCTGCGAGAGCCGCCAGCACCCGAGCCACGGCGTCCACCGCGCATCGGACAGGGTGCCTGATGCAGGCGTCTGCCCGCGGGCGGGGGAGGCGAAGCTCGACAACAGAAGGAGCGCCGCGAAGCCGAAGGTGACTCGTGTCATGGCAGCCTCAGAAGAGAAAACGAATGCCGCCGGTCATCTTGAACCCGGCGAGATCGATCGGCTCGAACCCGACGAAGTCGCGGCTCAGGCTCGAGTGCGACCAGAGGTATCTGGCCTCGCCGTTGAAGTAGGCGCTTCGCCACGCTCGCACGTCCACGCCGCCGAACACGTGCGCGCTGGGCGACCACCCGCTCGAACGAAGCGTGTCGGGGAGCACCGCGAGATCGTCGACGCGCACGAAGTCGCCTTCCTGCGTGAATGTGTAATGCATCGCGCCGGCTCCGGCGCCCACGTACGGCGTGACGCGGGCCGGAATCCACGCATGTGGGCTCACCTCTCGGCCGCGCGCCAGCAGATCGAACTTGATGCCGGCGCCCAGGTTCGTCTCGCGCAGCCGCGTCGTCTGTTCGATCGGGAGCCGCTGGTCGTCCACGAAGTCACGGTACTCGGACCGCACCGACGAGGACCCGAAGTCGACCCCCGCGATCGCCGAGAGCCGCGGCGCCACCCTGAAGTCGACGTCGAACCCGATGATCGGCGCGTCGAAGTCCTTGCGCGAGACGGTGAACTGCTGTTCGACGAAGGTGAACACGTCGCTGCCGGCGCGCGCCACGCGCCACCCGGCCTTGACGGCGAACGACCCGTGCGGCTGTCCGAAGAGGAAGTCCGCGTGCTGCGCCGAGGCCGCCGCCGGCACCGCCGCGAGCAGAGCGAGTGCTGTCACCAGCGTGCGCATCAACACCTCCGATGCTCCGTACAGCAAGTTTGACACCAATTTGTCACAACTGTTTCGCTCGGAAAAGCGGCGCAACTGGCGGCGTGCACTTCCATAGTACGGCGTTTCGGGGACGGCACCGTCACACGCAGCTGACGTTTGGGAAGTGGGCGCCGAAGGCGCCGGGTGTCGGTACACTGCGCGGATGCCTTTTTCGCAGTTCGGGCTCCATGGGGACCTTCTTCGGGGCGTAAGAGACCTCGGCTTTTCCAGGCCCACTCCAATCCAGGCCGATGCCATTCCACCCGCCCTGACAGGACGCGACATGCTCGCCTGCGCTCAGACGGGGAGCGGAAAGACGGCGGCGTTTCTCCTGCCGATTCTGAACGGCCTGCTCAGGAAGGACGGGCAGCCGCGGCCGCGCGCGACGCGCGCGCTGGTGCTGACGCCGACCAGGGAGCTGGCCGCGCAGATTCTGGAGGATCTCCGGGACCTGTCGGTGCACACTCCGATCACCGCCGCCGCGGTCTTCGGCGGCGTCGGCATGGCTCCGCAAGAGCACGCATTTCGCAGCGGCGTCGATGTGATCGTCGGCACGCCCGGCCGCCTGCTCGACCACTTCCGGGCGCCGTACGCCAAGCTGGACCGTCTGGAGTATCTGGTCCTGGACGAGGCCGATCGGATGCTCGACATGGGCTTCCTTCCCGACATCCGCCGCATTCTTCGCCACATCCCATCCCGGCGCCAGACGCTGTTCTTCAGCGCGACGATGCCCGAGCCGATCGTGAAGCTGTCGCAGGAGATGCTCCGGGATCCGGTGATGATCAATCTCGAGCGGCGCGCCGAGCCGGCGACGGGAATCACGCAGGCGGTGTATCCCGTGCCCGCCCACCTCAAGCAGAGCCTGCTCGTCACGCTGCTGGAGCGGGGCGGCGTCCGGGAGGCGCTCGTCTTCACGAGGACGAAGCACCGGGCGGACCGGTTGGCGCGCTATCTCGACGCGCACGGCGTGAACGTCCAGCGCATTCACGGCAATCGGTCCCAGGCGCAACGGACGGAGGCGCTTGCCGGTTTCAAGGCGGGACGCTACCGGGTGCTGGTGGCCACCGACATCGCGGCGCGGGGCATCGACGTGACGGCGCTCGGCCACGTCATCAACTTCGACGTGCCCCCCGCAGGCGAGGACTACATCCATCGGGTCGGCCGGACCGCCCGCGCGGAGCTGACCGGCTCGGCGTTCACGCTCGTCGCGCCCGAGGATGAACCGAGTCTCCGGACGATCGAGCGGGCGGTCGGCAGGCGCCTGCCGCGGGTCACGATTCCGGACTTCGACTACGGTGCGAAGGCGCAGGATCGCCTGGAAGTGCCGCAAAAGGAGCGCATCGCCGGGATCCGCCGGCGCCGCGCGCAGGAGCAGCAGCGTGCCCGGTCGAGGCAGCCGCCGCGTCGGGAGGGCGCACGCGAATCGGCGCCCGCCGGTGACGCACGGCATCGCGCCCGGCCGCACCGGTTTCGCAAACGCCGTCATTGACAGTTCGAGAGCTCCCGCATACATTTCGGGCGCGGGCTGGCCGCCGCCGGCCCGGCGGAGGTCTCGACGGAGGTGATGATGGGCAGCGAGTTCTCGAGACGCGAAGCGATTCAGAAGCTCGGCGTCGCCGCGGGGGTGGCCGCGCTCGTGCCGCGCGGGGCCCGCGCGCAGGGGCAGGCGCCGACCCGCCAGCCGCCGTCGGTGATTTCGAACCCCCCGCGGGATTTCTCTCCCGGCGCTCCGCCCGTTCCGTATCCCGACCCGGACATCATCACGATCGCCCCGGCCTTCGACGCGCTCCGATTGGGCAACACGCCAATCCAGCGGCTCTGGACCGGCGGGCTCTGGTGCGAGGGGCCGGCCTGGTCGAGCCAGGGACGCTACCTCGTCTGGAGCGATATCCCGAACAACCGGCAGCTCCGCTACATCGAGGAGGACGGCCGGGTGACGGTGTTCAGGCAGCCGTCGAACAACAGCAACGGCAACACGTTCGATCACCAGGGGCGTCAGCTCTCCTGCGAGCACGGCATGCGGCGCGTCGTGCGGTACGAGCACGATGGATCGGTCACCGTCGTCGCCGACTCGTACCAGGGAAAGCGGCTGAATTCGCCGAACGACGTCGCTCCGCACCCTGACGGCAGCATCTGGTTCACCGACCCGCCGTACGGCGGGTCGATTTACGAGGGCATGGCGGACGCCGCCGGCGGCCCGAGCAATCCGCAGGGGCGGCTGAACGACAGGGCGGGTCAGCCCGCCGGCGCCGGGCCGTTCAAGCGGGAGCTGTCGCTGAACGTCTACCGGGTCGACCCGAGCGGACGGGTGGACCTGGTGATCGACGAGCAGGCGCTCGGGAGCGCGGGTAACGGCATCTGCTTCGCTCCCGACTACAAGAAGCTCTACATCGTGGCGCGCGGCGGGGTGGTGGCCGGCGACATCACGGCTGCCAACAAGCTCGCCAACGTGCAGCCGTTCAGCAACTTCATGGTGGACGGCGTGCGCTGCGGCACGGATGGCATCCGGACCGACGTCTATGGCAACCTCTGGGCCAGCAGCAACGCCGGCAACAGCGTCGGCTACAACGGCGTGACCGTGCACTCGCCAGACGGCAAGATGATCGGACGCATCCGCCTGCCGGAGGTCTGCGCCAACCTCACCTTCGGCGGCCCGAAGCGGAACCGCCTGTTCATGGCCGCCGAGCAGTCGCTCTACGCGGTCTATGTGAACACGCAGGGGAGCTCGCCAGGCTAACAACTAGGGAACTAGGGAACCGGGAACTAGGGAACTGGCTTCGCTGGCCGGCTAACGCCGGCCACTCTGAAGGCTGACGGCTCACGCCGGCCACTCGAACCTGGCGGCTCATGCCGGCGACTCTGAACCTGGCGGCTCACGCCGGCCGCTCCGACGGCCTGCCAACTAGCGTGGGATGCGGGCCGGACTGCGTCCGGCTGCGTTGCGTCTGGCGGTTCCTAAAGACTTCGCGAAGATGGACCGGAGCTGGCGCGAGCGGCCGCGCTTGGCGGCACGGTAGTTGGATGTCATGCTCGTGGCCGCCTCGTAGAACTGCCTGCCGGGTATACTCGCCTCGTCCGTCTTGGGCAGTCGCCGGAAGAACCCGAGCGCAGCCAGCGCGAACCTCGCCACCCGCGGTACGAGATCGTTGGGCCGCGCCACGATCTCTTCCCTGCAGCGCCGATGCCGGATGGCCTGCGTCCGGATTACGGTGGAATGCACGACACCGGCGAAAAAGACCGCAGTTCCCGCAACACGCCGCCGCGCTCGGCGCGGCAGTTCCTCACGTGCCTCTCGTTGCGACTCGTACGCACCTGGCCGGCATTAGCCGGCAGCAAGGCCAGTTCAGCAGTTCCCCAGTTCCCCAGTTCCCAGTTCGCTAGTTCCTAGTTCCCTAGTTCACCAGTTGTAACTCTCTTTTCCCCACCCCCCTCCGCTCGCCGATCTGCTGCCGCCACATCGCGTAGTACAGACCCTTCTGCGCGACGAGATCGTCGTGGCGGCCGGTCTCCACGATGCGCCCCCGCTCCAGCACGTGGATGCGGTCGGCGTGGAGCACGGTCGACAGGCGGTGCGCGATGAGAATCGTGATCGCATCGCCGCTCGCCGCCACGTCGCGGATCGTCTCGACGATGCCCTCTTCGGTGAGCGAATCGAGTGACGAGGTGGCCTCGTCGAAGACGAGGAGCTGCGGGTGGCGCAGCAGCGCGCGTGCGATCGAGAGCCGCTGCTTCTCGCCGCCCGACACCTTCACGCCGCCTTCGCCGATCACGGTATCGAGCCCCTTCGCCGCGCGCGCCAGCAGGGAGTCGCAGGCGGCCTTGCGGAGCACCGCGAGGCACTCGGCATCGGAGGCCGACGGGTTCACGAACAGCAGGTTCTCGCGGATCGTGCCCGAGAACAGCTGCGTGTCCTGCGTCACGAACCCGATGCGCTCGCGCAGCGCGTCGAGATCGATCTCGTCCCCGGGCAGCCCGTTGTAGAGGATGCGCCCCGAGGCGGGAGGATAGAGCCCCACCAGCAGCTTGACGAGCGTCGTCTTGCCGGCGCCCGAGGGTCCCACGAAGGCGATGGTCTCGCCGCGGCTCACGGCGAAGGAGATGCCGGTGACGGCGGGGGAGGCCGCCGACTGGTGCTGGAACGTGACCCGGTCGAACTCCAGGCTCCGGATGTCCTCGAGCGGCAGCGGTCTGACCGGCTTCGGCTCGATGGGCATTGCCAGGATCCCCTCGAACACGTTCAGCGACGCTTCGGTCTCCCGGTAGATGTTGATGATGTTGCCGAGCTCCTGCAGCGGGCCGAAGATGAAGAACGAGTAGATCAACAGCGAGAAGAACTGCCCGACGCTGATGGCGCGGGTGTAGATCAGGTACAGCATCAGGAACATGATGCTCGTCCGCAGGAAGTTCACGACGGTGCCCTGGATGAAGCTCAGGCTGCGCAGGTACCTCACCTTCTTCAGCTCGAGCTGGAGGATCTTGCCGGTCGTCGCGTTCAGGCGCGCGATCTCCTGCTGGCCGAGGCCGAGGCTCTTGACGAGCTCGATGTTGCGCAGCGACTCGGTCGTCGAGCCGGCGAGCGCCGTCGTCTCGGCGACGATGACCTTCTGGATCTGTTTGATGCGCCGGCTCAGCACGGAGCTGATGACGCCGAGCACCGGCACCGTCAGGAAGTACACCGGCGCGATCAGCCAGTGCACGGTGAAGGCGTAGACCATCACGAAGACGATGCCGACGAGCGAGGTGAACAGCACGTTGATCGATGCGGCGATCAGCTTCTCGACGTCGGCCCGCACCTTCTGCAGCTTGCCCAGCGTCTCGCCGCTGCGCTGATCCTCGAACACGGAATAGGGCAGCTCCAGCGAATGCCGGATGCCGTCGGAGTAGAGCTCGGCGCCCAGTCGCTGGGTGATCACGTTGATGTAGTAGTCCTGGAAGTTCTTCGCCACGCGCGACACGAACGCCACGCCGACCGCCGCCCCCAGCAGCAGCGTGACGCCGCGGAAGAACTGGGCCGTGGTGTATTCGGCGAACTTCGTCGCGTAGCCGTCGATGACGTAGCGGAAGATGAGCGGGTCGAGGAGCGAGAACACCTGGTTGATCGTGGCCAGCACGAGCGCCAGCGCGATCAGCCCCCAGTAGTGCCTCAGGTACGCGTAGAGCAGCTTCATGCGGGCGATTGTACTGTGACGGCGCGGGGAAGGGGCGAGGGGGAAGGGGTGAGGGGGAAGGGGTGAGGGGTAAGGGGTGAGGGGTAAGGGGTAAGGGGTAAGGGGTAAGGGGTAAGGGGTAAGGCGATGCGCCGGTTTACAAAGCCGTTGGTGGAACGACACATCTTTGAGAGGCCGGTCGGCGACGATGGGCGTGGAGGCGTCCAGATCAGGAGGGAACCATGGAGCTCGCCATTCCACAGGATGCGGTCACGCGGATCCAGCTCGAGTTCGTCGAGATGCCCGGACTGATGCTCACGCCCACGCAGGTGAGCCGTCTGTGCGGACTGACGCCCGACGTGTGCGAAGGGGCGTTGACGCTGCTGATGAAGACGGGGTTCCTGAGTGTGGGGTCCAACGGGTCCTTCCGGCGTCCGTCGGCGAGGTGAGGAGAGGGGAAGGGGCAAGGGGCGAGGGGGGGTCGCAGTTATTGAGCGATTCCATCATCTGCGCTCGTGCGTTCACGTCCGGCGTTCGGATGGTCGAGCTCTGCCGGGTGCTGCTGACGGGCGATGCGGTAGCGCGCTTCTTTGATCGCAGCTGCTGCGCTGCGGCACCTCGATCGGCGCCAATGCCGAGGAAGCGCAGGAGGGGCAGACCAAGGCCGACTACATCGCCAAGATGAGCATCCCGAACAAGGAGGCGCGGGAAACCCGGCTGGTGTCCGGCTGGCCGTCGCTGCCGGCGGGCTGCCTACCGGGAAGGTCGAGTGGGAGCTGCGCGAGGCCAGCGAGCTCCGGTTCATGATCCGCAGCGCGATCCGCACTGCACGCGCGTCAGCGAGCCGCGGAAGAGCGGAATAGATGAAGGATGGACGGGGGATTGGGAATAGGGGTAAGGAGTAAGGGGTAAGCGTCAGCTTGATCTCGCGGCGGCGTCGGGGGGCCTCCACGCAGACATGGCGACGTCCGCGCACGCGCGAGTTGAATCGCGTCGCAGCTCGACGCCGCCCCAACGAATCCGGTCCTTACCCCTTACCCCTCGCCCCTTACCCGGCCTTTTACTTGATGAACAGCATCTCCCGGTATGTCGCCAGCGGCCAGAGCTCGTGGGGCACGATCGTCTCCAGCTCGTCGGCCGAGGCACGCACGACGTTCATCGCCGGAATCACGCTGTCGCGGAAGTGCTTGGCGTGCTTCTCGGCCGATCCGTTGCTCTCGTGCCCGAGCGCCCGCTCGAGCTTGTCGGTGTTCGCCTTGAGCTGATCGGTCAGCTTCGTCACGCGATCGAGCAGCTTCTTCGACTCGGGGGTCTTGCCGCCGGCCTGCTTGACGGCCGCGACGCTCTGCGCCACCTGCTTCTGGTACTCGAGCGCCACCGGCAGCACGTACCGGTTGGCCATCAGCACCATCAGCTGCCCTTCGACGTTCACCGTCTTGTTGTAGGTCTCGAGCATGATCTCGTAGCGGGCGTGGAGCTCGCGCCCGTTGAGCACCTTGTATTTCTCGAAGAGCGCGATGACGTCCTTCGCGACGAGCTGCGGGAGCGCGTCCACGGTGTTGCGGAGGTTCAGCAGGCCGCGCTTGCCGGCCTCCTTCTCCCATTCCGGCGCGTAGTTGTTGCCGTTGAAGATGATCCGCTTGTTCTCCTTGATGATCTTCGGCAGCAGCTCGCCAACGGCCTGTTCGAGCTTCTTGCCCCCCTTGACGGCCTTCTCGAGCTCGGTCGCGACGTAATCGAGCGACTCGGTGACGGCGACGTTCAGCGCGATGTTCGGATAGGCGATGCTCTGATTCGACGAGACCGCCCGGAACTCGAACTTGTTGCCGGTGAAGGCGAACGGGCTGGTGCGGTTGCGGTCGCCCGCGTCGCGCGGCAGCTTCGGGAGCACCATGACCCCCGTGTCGAGAATGCCGCCATGCTTGGTCGAGCGAGCGCCCCCCTTCTCGATCTGCTCGAAGATGTCGGTGAGCATGTCGCCCAGGAACACCGAGATGATCGCCGGCGGCGCCTCGTTCGCGCCCAGACGATGATCGTTGCCCGCGCTGGCGATGCTCGCGCGCAGCAGCCCCTGCCACTTGTTCACGGCCCGGAGCACCGCCGCGCAGAAGACCAGGAACTGCAGGTTCGCGTGCGGATCCTTGCCGGGGCTCAGCAGGTTGTTCCCGTCGCTGTCGCTCATCGACCAGTTCAGGTGCTTGCCCGAGCCGTTCACGCCCGCAAAGGGCTTCTCGTGCAGCAGGCAGGCCAGCCCGAACTTGGGCGCCGTCCGCCGCATCGTCTCCATCGTCATCATCTGATGATCGGTGGCGAGGTTGGCGTTCTCGAAGATCGGCGCGATCTCATACTGGCTGGGCGCGACCTCGTTGTGCCGGGTCTTCACCGGCACGCCGATCTTGTAGAGCTCGGTCTCGACTTCCGACATGAAGTGCATGGCGCGCTCGGCGATGGCGCCGAAGTACTGGTCCTCGAGCTCCTGCCCCTTGGGCGGCTTGGCGCCGAAGAGCGTCCGGCCGGCATTGATCAGGTCGGGCCGCGACAGATAGAAGTTGAGATCGATGAGGAAGTACTCCTGCTCCGGGCCGCAGGTCGTGAAGACCCGCGTGGCCGAAGAACCGAACAGCTTGAGCACGCGCACGGCCTGTTTCGACAGGGCCTCCATCGAGCGGAGCAGCGGGGTCTTCTTGTCGAGCGCCTCGCCGGTCCAGCTCACGAAGGCCGTCGGAATGACGAGCGTGGTCGAGTTGCCGCTCTTGAGCAGCCAGGGCGGGCTCGTGGGGTCCCAGGCCGTGTAGCCGCGCGCCTCGAAGGTGGATCGCATGCCGCCGGAAGGGAAGCTCGAGGCATCGGGCTCGCCCTTGACGAGCTCCTTCCCCGAGAATTCCGGCAGAGCGCCGCCGTTCTCGGTCGGCACGAGAAAGGAGTCGTGCTTCTCGGCGGTGATGCCCGTCAGCGGCTGGAACCAGTGTGTGTAATGGGTGGCGCCGTTCTCCACCGCCCAGTCCTTGAGCGCCGAGGCCACGGCGTCGGCCAGAGACGGATCCAGCGGCTCTCCGTGGCTGATCGTGCGGCGGAGCGCCGCGTACACATTCTTCGGCAGCCGCTTCTCCTGGGCCGCATCGTTGAACACCAGGCTGCCGAACACCGGCTTGCCGTTGCCGGCCCCATTGACCTGTCTCGTGGACATCGACCACTCGCGGATCGCACCAATCGCTTCGCCCAAGACCGCTGAACCCATTAATCTGCCTCCTGTTGTGCCCGAGAGGGAACGGCCGTGCATTCTAGCAGGCCGGCCGTGCGTTTCTTCAGCCCGACAGAATTATCAAGATCGACGCCAAGCGTGCCGCCACCCGCCAGCGCCGCTGTTTTCGAAACTTTGCACGAGAAATCCGATACTTTCAGGCCATCGCCGCACGCGGCGCATTGGCGCCGGAAGAGACGAACGTGTAGGGCTGCCGGGAAATGGCAAACAGAATTGTTGCGATGGGCGCGGCGCGGCGGCGGCGATCCGCGCGGGCGCACCGATGGTCGTCCGGCGGCCTCCGGCGCGTTCGATATCGACAGACAAACTTGTTCGGATCGCACCAGACCTCAACAGACTTGTCGTACGGCAACCCGGCCGACGCGGTCGTGCGCCTCCTTCGTGAAACGCCCGGAGGGAGGAGAAGCAGAGCGGGAAGCATAACCGATCCCCGCGCGGGCGGCGGCGCCAATCTGCCGCGGCGGCGTGCGCAGCGGGTTACGGGAACCGGCCGACCGCGGTCAGCAGATCCAGGCGGGCGCGCCTGAGCGCGTCTTCGGCGAGCGCGGCGGCCGTCTCGGCGTCGCGCGCGGATCGCTGAGCGTCGATGACCTCCAGGTTGGTCGTGGCGCCCGCCTCGAAGGCGACGTTGGTGATGGAGAGCACTTCCTCCGCCTGGTCCGCGGCGAGCCGAAGGCTGGCGAGCGCCCGTTCGCCGCTCTGCACCGCCTCCCCGGCCAGACGGATGTCGGATTCCGCCTCGAGGCGGAGGTTCTCGAGCGACAGCCTGGAGCTGGTGGCCGCCGCCTCGCGGAACCGCGCGAGGCCGCGGCGCTGGCCGGCATCGAACACCGGCACGCTGACGTTGAGCGTGAACCGCCAGCTCCGGGACGCCGTGAACGCGCCGGTGGGCGTCAGGGCCTGCGGGTCGAACGAAGCGACCGCGGTGGGGAAGTAATCCCTCCGGCTGTCGTGCCAGACGCGCTCGAACGCCCGGCTCGTCGCGAGCGACAGCCGGATGTCGCTGCGGTTGTCGATCAGCCCCTCGGCGGCGTCGGGCGCGCCCGGGACGGGCAGCACGCCGGTCAGGTCGAAGGTCGGCTCGCCGGCGGCGTCCACCGGCCCGGCCGCGGCCATCAGCACGCCGAGCGCCTCCTGCGCCCGCCGCACCGCCAGCCGGGCGTTCTCGAGGCGGGCATCGTCGCTCGCGACCTCCTGCGCGGCGCGCAGCTCGTTCAGGCGTGTGCCGGCGCCCTCCGCCAGCCGCCGGCGTGCGTAATCCAGATGGGCGAGCGCCGCCTCGCGGGCCCGCTGGTTCACCTCGAGCTGCCGCCGCTGGTTGATGATGCCCAGGTAGGCCTGCGCGGCCGCGACGCCGACCTGCTTCCGGACGTCGGCGGCCGAGAGGTCGGCCACCTCGATCTGGTCGCGGGCCTGCGCGGCCGCCGCCCAGCGCGAAGCGGCCAGCACCGGCATGCTGATGTCGAGGAGAATCGTGCTCTGCGTCTTCGGCTGCACCACCACGCCGCTGAACCCGCGGCTCGCATCGATCGTCGCCGTGGACACGCTCGCCGCGGCCGTCGGCAGCGTCGCCGAGCGGGCCTGCTGCAGCAGACCCTCGGCCCGGAGCACGGCGGTGGCGGCCTGCGCCACCGTCGGATTGTTTGCCAGCGCGCGGCTGACCGCCTGCTCGAAGGTGACCACCTCCATCTGAGGCGGAGGTGCCGCGGGCGGCATCGAAGGCGCTGCCGGTGTCTGCGCCGCGACGACCGCAGGTATGAACAGCGCACAGATCACCAGCAGGATCCGGCGCAGCCTGGCGGGCAACCACGGGTGGCATGTGCGCCTGGGCTCTTCCGGCGTGCCGCCGGGCATGCCGTGCTCAGACGTCCGCATGCCTGATCTTTCCCGGCGCGATCGTCCGGATGACGACGTACAGGACCGGAATGAAGACGATTGAGAGGAAGGTGGACGCCACCATGCCGCCCGCCACCGCGGTGCCGACCGAGTTGCGCGCTCCGGCGCCGGCGCCCGTGGCGAAGGCCAGCGGCAGCACGCCGAGGATGAACGCGAATGACGTCATCAGGATGGGCCGCAGCCGGATGCGGGCGGCCTCGATGGCGGCATCCCCGATCGATCGGCCCTGCGCGCGCAGCTGCTCGGCGAACTCGACGATGAGAATCGAGTTCTTGGCGGCCAGGCCGATGAGCATGACGAGCCCCACCTGACAGAAGACGTCATTCGCGAGGCCGCGCACCCACTGGGCGCCGAGCGCGCCGAACACGGCGAGCGGCACCCCGAGCAGGATGATCAGCGGCAGCACCCAGCTCTCGTATTGCGCCGCGAGGACGAGATAGACGAGCACGATGCTGAGGGCGAACAGATAGAGCGCCTGCGAGCCTGCCTTGATTTCCTCGAGCGACAGGCCCGCCCAGGCGAAGCCGAACCCCTGGGGCAGCGTTCCCCGCGCCAGCCGCTCCATTTCCTGAATCGCCTGGCCGGAGCTCACGCCGGGGACGGCGGCGCCCGTGATCTCGGTGGACCGGAACAGGTTGAAGTGGTTGATCACGGCCGGGGCGGTGGTCTCGCTGAGCTTGACCACCGTGGAGAGGGGCACCATGTCGCCGTTCGAGGCGCGTGCGTAGTACTGGTTGAGGTCGGCCGGCTCGGCGCGGAACTGCTGGTCGCCCTGCACGTAGACGCGATAGGCGCGGTTGTTGAAGTCGAAGTCGTTCACGTACTGCGAGCCGAGCAGCACGGAGAGCGCGCTGGTGACTTCGGCCACCGGCAGTCCGAGGCTGCGCGCCTTGTCGCGATCGATGGTCACGACCAGCTGCGGGTCGTTGGCCGTGAACGAGGAGAACAGCCCGGCGACGCGTCCGGAGCGGTTGCCGGCGCCGACCAGCTGCTGCGTGACGCCCGCCAGCTGGGAGACGTCGCCGCCCGCCTGGTCGAGCACTTCGAACTGGAAGCCGCCGAACGCCGACAACCCCTGGATAGGCGGCGGCGCCGTCGGGATGATGAGGGCGCCGGGGATCGCGAACACCTGGCCCCTCAGCCGGTTCAGCACGGCCTCGAGCGAGTGCTCGCGCCCCTTCCGCTCCTCGAACGCCTTGAGCCGCACGAACATCAGCCCGCCGTTGGACGCCGCGCCGCTGAAGCTGAACCCCGCCACCGAGAAGACGGCCGCCACTTCCTCCTGCTTCATGTAGATCTGCTCGGCCTGCTTCATGATGTCGGTCGTGTACTCGATCGACGCGCCGGAGGGCGCCTGCACGATCGTGATGAAGTAGCCCTCGTCTTCCGCGGGCACGAAGGCGCCGGGCACCGACCGGTACACCAGGTAGGTGGCCGCCAGGCCGACCGCGAACAGGGCGAGCATCACCCATTTGATCGCCAGCGCGCCGCGCACGGTGCGCACGTACAGGCTGGTGCCGGCGTCGATCACGCGGTTGACCTGGGTGAAGAAGCGCCCGTGCTGGTGCGACTCCTTCTCGAGCAGCAGCGCCGCCAGCGCCGGCGTGAACGTGATGGCGTTGAAGACCGAGAGGATCACCGCGAAGGTGATCGTCATGGAGAACTGCTGGTACATGCGGCCCGTGGTGCCGGGGAAGAACGCCACCGGCAGGAACACGGACACGAGCACGATCCCGATGACGATCACCGCGGAGAACACCTCGCGCATCGCGTCGATCGCCGCCTCGTGCGCGCTCTTGTGAAACTGCGAGATGTGCCGCTCGATGTTCTCGATGACCACAATCGCATCGTCCACGACGATCCCGGTGGCGAGAACGATGCCGAAGAGCGTGAGGGTGTTGATCGAGTACCCCAGCAGTTTGACGAACGCGAAGGTGCCGACGAGCGAGACCGGAATCGTGATCGCCGGGATGATCGTGCTCCGCCAGTTCTGCAGGAAGAGGAACATCACGAGCACGACCAGCCCGATCGCCTCCGCGAGCGTGATCAGCACCTCGATGATCGACTCGCGGACGATCGTGACGTTGTCGAAGGCGAGGCGCCACTCGAGGCCGGGCGGGAAGTTGTCGTCGAGCCGGTCCATCTCGGCCATGATGCCGCGGAAGGTCTCGAGCGCGTTGGCCGAGGGCAGCAGCTGGACGCCGATGCCCGAGGCCGCCAGCCCGCCGAAGCGCAGCCGGGAGGAATAGTCTTCGGCGCCCAGCTCGACGCGCCCGAGATCGCGCACGCGCACGAGGGCACCGTCGCGGCCGGCCTTGACGATGATGTTCTCGAACTCGTTCACCTCGGTGAGCCGGCCCGCCGCGCGGACGCTGAGCTGGAACATCTGGTTCGCATCGGACGGCTCGGCGCCCACGCTGCCGGCGGCCACCTGCACGTTCTGCTCCCGGAGCGCGTTCGTCACGTCGCCGGCGGTCAGACTGTGGCCCGCGAGCTTGTTCGGATCGAGCCACAGCCGCATCGCGAACCGGCGCTCGCCGAAGATGATGACGTTGCCGACGCCCGGCACGCGCTTGAGCGCGTCGCGGACGTAGCGGTCGAGATAGTTGCTGATGAACAGCGAGTCGTAGCGGTTGTCGGGGGAGAAGAACCCGAGCGCACCGAGGAAGCCGGCGGAGCTCTTGGTCACCGTGATGCCGTTCGTGCGCACCTCCAGCGGCATCCGCCCGAGCGCCGAATTGACGCGGTTCTGCACGTCCACGGCCGCCAGATCGGGGTCGCGGCCCACCTGGAAGGTGACGTTGATCGTCGCGAGGCCGCTGTTGGTGCTCGACGAGGTCATGTACGTCATGCCCTCGACGCCGTTGATCACCGACTCGAGCGGGGTCGTGACCGCGCTCTCGACCGCCTGCGCGTTGGCGCCGGTGTAGAACGCCTGCACGCTCACCGCCGGCGGCGCGAGCTCGGGATAGCGCCCGATCGGCAGAGCGGGAATGGCAATGGCCCCGGCGAGGGTGATCACGATCGAGCAGACCGTCGCCAGGATCGGCCTGCGGATGAAGATGTCGCTGAACATCTACGCTGCGGGCGTCCGCTGCGCCTGGGTCACGGGCGCGCCGTCTCCAATCTTCTGAATGCCGCTCGCGATCAGCTTCTCGCCGGGCTTGAGCCCGCCCGTGACCGTGTACACGTTGCCGATGACCGGCCCGAGAGAGACCGGACGCTGCCGGGCGACGAGTGCGCCGCCTTCGCCGGGGGTGGCCACGAAGACGAAGAACTGCCCGTTGATGCGGGTGACCGAGGTGACCGGAACGGTGAGCCCCGGAGCCGTGGTCCAGACGACCTGCGCCCGGACGTACTGCGACGTGCGGAACCCCGCGCCCGGCTCGACGGGGACCTTCGCGAGCACCGTCTGGGTGGCGGTGTCGACCGACGGCGAGACGAACGAGATCGGCTCGGTGGCCACGGGCGTGCCGCTGTCGTCCAGCAGCCTGACCGGCAGGCCGAGCTTGAGCCGCGTCGCGTCCTGCACGGGAACGTTCACGTACACCTCGAGACCCGCCAGCGCGTCGATGGTGGTGAGGAGGGTCGTCTTCGTCACGCGGTCGCCCACGCGCACCGGGATGTCGCCGACGATCCCGGCGGTCG
Source organism: Vicinamibacterales bacterium (assembly GCA_963738315.1). GTDB lineage: Bacteria > Acidobacteriota > Vicinamibacteria > Vicinamibacterales > JAMQPK01 > JAMQPK01. The sequence continues at coordinate 821,240 of CAVTVT010000003.1, forward strand.
GCGCGCTGACGCGGTAATAGGCGAGGTCGGTCTCCTGCTGCCGGATCTGCTCGTCGACGGTCCGCACCTGCGCCTGAGCGGCCTTGAGGGCGTTCGCCGCGCGGTCGGCGTCCATCTGACTGGCCGCACCGGCGGCGAGCAGCTTGGCCGCGCGGTCCGCCTCCTGCTGCGCGTAGTTGACGTCGATCTCGCGCTGGGCGCGCACCGACTCGAGGCTCGCGATGGCGGCCCGCTGCGGGCGTGCGTCGATATCCATGAGCGTGGCGCCGGCCGCCACCCGATCGCCGGACGTGGCGGCGATGCGCGTGATGAACCCTTCGACCTGCGGCTGGATGATCGTCTGGCGGCGCGACTTCACCGTGCCCACGTACTCCGACGTCTGCTCGACCGGCTTGGGCTCGAGCGTCACGATCTCGACCGGCATCGGGGGCATGCCGCTGCGGCCGCCTCCGCCGCCACCCCCGCCGCCGGTCGCCGTTTCGCCTCCGCAGCCGAGGCCGGCGGCCACCGTGCACGCAGCTAGCGCGAGCAAGAGTTTCCTTGACGCTTTACGCATATCGAGTCTTGTGACGCCGCACCCTGACACGGTCGCCCGCAGCGCTTCCCGTGACATCACGTTCTGATCGAGGGGGATGGATCGCGCGTGCTGGTGATGGCCGCGAGCTCAGACCCACGATCATGAGGCCACTGAGCCGTAGTCGTCAAGGATGCGAGCTCCGGCAGGCGACGCGTTGCGGATTCTTCACAGCCGGCGCGAGTCCGTCTGTTCTGCGGCGCGCGGCGAAACATCGTGCGCGGCACGCGTCTGGCAGGAGCGCGCGGGCATGACGGAACGGCTCGCGGTGGATGAGGCCGAACGCGCCGGGACGAACGCCTGTCCCCGTCTCGACCGAGGGCGCCCTGGCTGTCTGGCAGAGCTGCGCCAGCGGCTCGAGGCCCTGGAGCACGGGCTGGACCTCGTCGCCAAGGACGTGCGGATCATCCGCACGAATGTCGCGATGATCCTCCAGAAGGTGCAGGGGAATAGGCGCGACTGAGTCAACTAGGGAACTAGGAAGTTGAGAACTGGGCAAGCCGCCGAACCCCGAACCCCGAACCTTTATCTCCCAAACAGCTTCTTGAACCCCTTGCCGACGGTGCGGACCCCCTTGGTGACGGCGTTCGGGGCTTCGCGCTGCAGGGCCTGTCCCGTCTGCGTGTCGCCGCGAAGGGGCAGGCGTCCGACCGCTTCGCGGCCGAGCCGTTCGCCGATGTCGGATGCCGCGCTGCTCGCGAGCACGGCGCCGAAGCTCTGCTGGTCGCGGGTGGCCGCGAGCCGCACGGCTCGAGGCGCGGTGGTCGTGGCCTGCGCGTTGAATGACGCGAGCAGCGTCGATGCGTTGCGGAACTGTCCCGCGGCGCAGGCATCGAAGGCGCCCGACGTGCGGTACCCGCGAAGCATGGCCTCGAGCTCGTCGTACTGCGTTCTGGCCAGCACGAGCCTCGGGTTCGGCGCGAACTGCACGTCGTCGGCGACAATGCTCGAGATGCAGGTGGTGTCGGCTGCCGTTCTCCTGACGTCGATCGTACCCCGGAGGTTGCCGCGCACGGGCAGCAGGTTGGTGGTGGACACCATCCGGGCATAGGCGCCCATGCCGATGTTCTCCAGGTAGATCCTGACGGCGAATGGAGCGCTGCCCGGCGCACTCGCGTCCGGCGCGAAGAACGACGCCTGGCCGCTGACCTCGACCAGTCCGTCGGCGGTTCTGCCTTTCCAGTTGAAGCGGCTCGCCGCCTCGGCGCCCGAGCCGGGCGCCACCAGATTGCTCACCGAGCCGTTGACATCGTCGACATAGATCCGCGCCTGCGCCGTCTGGATCACGCCGCCGCCGGAGCCCGACGGCACGTTCTCCAGGTACACGACGCGAAGGTTCTGAAAGCGGAGCGCGCGCGCCTCGTACTGCCCGCGCGCGACCTGCGTGCGGCGATCGGCCGGCACAGACTCGATGAACTCCGCCCAGTTCCAGTCGCCCGCGAGCGACTGTTCCAGGTGCAGCTCGCCGCCCCTGATGTCAATCGAATCGAAGATCTGCGGCCTGTCGAAGAGGCGTCCGACCAGCCCGGCGAGCGTGGCGTTGAACTCGATCTCATCGGCCGTGAGCACCGGCGCGGAGCGGTCGTCGCGGGCCAGCCGCACCTTGTGCGCCGTGCCGCGGAGGCCGAACAGATGCACGTCCCAGCTCTCGGCCTCGAACTGGACGCCGAAATCGCCGAACGCGAGCGGCACGCCGTGCCGCATGGCCAGGCTGAGAAGCGAGAACTCGGAGAGCGGGAGGAAGAAGCCGAGCGTGAGCGCGATGGCCCAGTTCAGGCCCAGCTTGCGCCACCAGGTGAAGAAGAATCCGGCACCGTGCACGCCCAGTCCGAGCGGCTCGAGCCAGCGCTGCACCCCTTCGAGCCGTTCGCGCGTGCGCTCGCCGAACGAGCTCGGTTGCTGGATGGTCCGGGTGCGCCGCGGCGATGAGCGGCGAGTCGCCGGTCGCTTGCGCGGGCGGCGCGTGACAGCCGGGTGTTCGTCAGCGTCAGCGGCCGCCAATGGGGCGATTGGAGGCGTACCCGTGCCGAATTCGCCGGGGAGCTGCGGCATGGGGCGGCATTATGACCGCGCGCGGTCCCGCTTTCAAGCGATTCGGCAGGGCGGCGACTCAGTCGATCTCGCTCACGAGCTTCGCACCCTTCTTGTACAACCGGCGGCGCTCCTCGCCGGCGTCGGGGTCGTCGGCGGGAAGCCCGCCCGTCGTGTCTTGCCGGCCGGCCCTGCCGTAGGCTTTCTCGACCGGGTCGGTCTCAGGGCCGCTCGCGATGAGGTCCTCGGGCATTTCGGCGCCCGGGGTGTTCTGCTCGACGTCAGGCTTCGATGTCTCTGATTTGGGGCGATCGGCCATGTTGCACCTCGGTTCTGGATCAGTGACGGCGGTGCAAGCGACGGGCCATTTTTCACTACCCTCTTTGACGCTGGCGTTGCAGAATGTCGGGTACCTTGAGCCTGCGGCTGCGACCTGTGCTGCTTCTGATGCTGCTCGGCATGGCAGCATCGGCACGCGCGCAGGCGCCGCAGGCGGAGTTCTTCGAAACACGAATCCGGCCCGTGCTGGCCACGCGCTGTTTCGGATGCCATTCCTCGCGCCTGGCCGCGCCCAAAGGCGATCTCGTGCTCGATACCAAGGCGGGCCTCGCCAAAGGCGGGCGCCTCGGCCCCGAGATCGTGCCGGGGAATCCCGCCGAGAGCCGGCTGATCCACGCCCTGAGCTACGCGGATCAGGGCCTCGCGATGCCGCCGTCCGGAAAGCTCCCGGACCGGGTGCTCGCCGATTTCCGGCAGTGGATCGCCGAAGGCGCCTACGACCCGCGGACAGACGACACCTCCAGGACCGCAGCCACCGCACCACTGAAGGGGATGCCGATCGAACAGGGCCGCGGCTGGTGGGCGTTCCAGCCGGTTGCCACCCACGCGGTGCCCAGGTCGGCCTCGCCGCTGGCGGCGGCCTGGCCGAAGAACGCGATCGACCCCTTCATCCTGCAGAAGCTCGAGGCGGTGCACCTGAGGCCGTCGCCGAGCGCCGATCGCCGCACGCTGGTCACGCGGGCGTACGTCGATCTGCTCGGCTACAAGCCGACCTACGAAGAGGTGCAGGCCTTTCTCGACGACGCGTCTCCGGACGCGTACGCGAAGCTGATCGACTCGCCTGCAGGCCTCGCCGCACTACGGCGAGCGGTGGGGCCGGCACTGGATGGACGTCGCGCGCTTCGGCGAGGACAACCCCACCCCGGAAGCGACCAACCCGCCGTACCCGTTCGCCTGGCGCTATCGCGACTGGATCATCGAAGCGATGAACGCCGACATGCCCTACGACCGCTTCGTCAAGCTGCAGCTCGCGGCCGACCTGATGCCGGGAACCCGCCGCGACGACCTGCGCGCGCTGGGGTATCTCGGCGCCGCGCCGATTTATCACAAGGACCAGCGGCTGTCGGCGGACGTGATCTACGGCTTCATGACCGACGACTGGGACGAGCGCATCGATGCCGTGTCGCGCGGGGTGCTCGGGCATGACGGTGGCCTGCGCGCGCTGCCACGATCACAAGTTCGATCCGATCCCGACCAAGGACTACTACGCGCTGGTCGGCGTGTTTGCCTCCACGATGCGCGCCGAGCGGCCGCTGTTCGATGTGGATCCCAAGGTCGGAGCAGCGCTATCATGTGGCTGCAGCGAACCGCTTGTTCGATCTGTCGTATTCCGTCGAATCTGCTGACCGAATGAAGCCTCGACGGTCGTGGAACTCCGAGCGCCGCGAGGCGAAGTGGAAGGCGGAGATCGAGAGCCTCAAGGCCGGAGATGCGCGGCGCTGGCAGGCCGGTATCCCGAAGCTGGTGCGGCACGTCGAGCGATTCTGGACGCCGCCTCGGCCTCGGCGGATCCCCGCGGATGGCGCGCGGCGATGCCAAGGCGGGCAGCCGGCCGAGGCCGCCGCCGCCCGCCCAGCCGAACGCGGCGCCGCCGGACTGCGGCCTCCAGCGAGCCGTTCATGAATGTCGTCTACGACGCGGCGCAGTACGTGGACGGCAGCGACCCGAACTACACCTTGATCAACTACAGGCCCGGCGAGGCGCGCGACATGCCGGTGCTGCCCAGCGGCAATGTGACCGCGCCGGGGGAATCGGTGCCGCGCGCGGTTCCTGACGGTGCTCTCGCAGGGCGACAGCACGATTCACCAGCAAGGCTCGGGCCGGCTCGAGCTGGCCGAGCGGATCTTCACCGATGCGCGCGCCGCTGGCCGCGCGCGTGATCGTGAACCGCGTGTGGGGCTGGCATTTCGGCAAGCCGCTGGTGGCCACGCCGAGCGACTTCGGCGTGCAGGGCGAAAAGCCGACGCATCCGGAGCTGCTCGACGATCTGGCGGCGCGCTTCATCGCGCACGGCTGGTCGCTGAAGTGGCTGAACCGGGAGATCATGCTGTCGGCGGCGTACCAGCAGTCGAGCCAGCCGCGCGCCGAAGGCGCGGCGGCCGATCCGACCGAACGCGCTGCTGTGGCGGATGAATCCGCGGCGGCTGGACGTCGAGTCGTACCGCGATTCGCTGCTGCGGGCCGCGGGCCAGTCTCGGCGAGCGACATGTACGGCGTCTTCGGAGGAACTGGACGCGACGAGACCACGTCCGCCGCACCGTCTATGCCCGCGTCAGCCGGGCGCGACCCGAGCAACCTGCTGCAAGCTGTACGATTTTCCCGACGCCAACCAGACAGCCCGCGGCCGCGACCTGACGACCACGTCGCTGCAGCAGCTGTTCCTGATGAACAGCGCGTTCATCGAAGAGCTGTCGGAGCGGCGCTCGCCGCCGTGCTGTCCGGACCGACGGCAGCCGAGCGCGCTCGAAGGTGCGCACGCTGTACCGGAAGGTGCTGCGCGGGATCCGACCGCGGCCGAGCTGGGTCCGAGGCACGGGCCTATCTGGGCCAGGGCACCGTCGCGCGGATACGCGCAGGTGCTGCTTGTCGACCAACGAGGAGATCTTCTGGCCATGAAGACGCACATCTGAGACGCCCGTTCCCGGCGGGATGATCTCAGTCGCTGTGCGGCGGGCTCGGGCTCCATCGGCCTGGCGGCACTGCTGCAGGACGTGGCGACCGAGGGCGTGAGCGCCGCGGGGCTCGGCCACTATGCGGGTCCGGCGCTGCCGGCAGAAGGCCAAGCACGTCATCTGCTCTGTTCATGGCCGGCGGGCCGTCGCAGATCGACATGTTCGATCCGAAGCCGCAGCTGGTCAAGTACGCCGGGCAGCGGCCGGACGCGGTCGACCTGCGCACCGAGCGCCCGACGGGCGGCTTGCTGCCTTCGCCGTTCGCAGTTCGCGCCGCAGGGGCGGAGCGGCGTCGAGGTGAGCGAGCTGGTGCCGCAGCTCGCGTCGGTGATCGACGACATGTGCGTGATCCGGTCGATGTACACGTTCAACCCGACGCACACGCCGGCGCGCAGCCTGATTCCACTGCGGGCAGCGTCCTGGCGAACCGGCCGTCGCTCGGCTCGTGGATCTCGTACGGCCTGGGGACGGAGAACCAGAATCTGCCGTCGTTCGTCGTGCTGACGCCGGGCAAGGCGGTGCCGAGCGGCCCGCTGTGGCGCGCCGGGATTCCTGCCGGCCGAGCACCAGGGCATCGCCTTCGACGATTCGGACGATCGAGCCCGAGAAGATGATCGCCGACCTGCGCAACAAGACGCTGGACGCCACGAGCGCAGCGGAGGCAGCTGGATGTGCTGCAGGCGCATGAACCAGCGACTTCAGCACGTCGTTCGGCGCGGACGAGTTTCTCGAAGGGCGCATCAAGTCGATGGAAGACGGCCTATCCGCATGCAGTTCGAGGCGCTGGACGTGTTCGACGTACGCAAGGAGCCGGAGGCGATCCGCGAGGAGTACGGCAGCAGCGCCGTTCGGCAACGGCTGCCTGCTGGCGCGGCGGCTGGTGGAGAGCGGCGTGCGCTACATCCACGTCTACTACGGCGCGGGCAGGTCTGGGACGATCACAAGGACATCGAGAAGAACCTGCGCAAGCGCTGTCCCGGACATGGACCAGGCCGCGGCCGCGCTGATCCGCGATCTGAAGCGGCGCGGGCTGCTCGACGAGACGCTGGTGGTCTGGGGCGGCGAGTTCGGGCGCACGCCGGTTTCCGAGAGCGGCTCCGGGCGCGACCACAATCCGTACGGCTTCACGATGTGGATGGCGGGCGGCGGCATTCAAGGGCGGCCTGGCCTACGGCGCGACCGACGAGTTCGGCTTCAAGGCGGTGGAGAACCGCGTTTCGATCCACGACCTGCACGCCACGATGCTGAACCAGCTCGGCATGGATCACACGCAAGCTGACCTACCGCTACGCGGGCCGCGATTTCCGGCTGACCGACGTGTACGGCGAGATCGTCACGGATCTGCTCCGCTGAGGCCGGAGCGACGTCTCACCTGCTGCCTGCCGCGAGCTCCAACACGGCCGCGCCGTCCTTGCGCGGGTCGGACGCGCCGGCGTTCATGCCCGCGCCGAAATCGCGCTGCACCGCCTGACCCGACCCCATCCGGGTGGACGAGAAGTCGCCCCGCATGACGATCTGGTGCCCCATCCCGGCGAGCCGGGCGCGCACCGTTTCAGGAATGCGGCTCTCCAGGTTCACGTCGCAGCCGGGAAAGGTTTCCTTCGAGAAGCGCGGCGCGTCGAGCGCCGCCTGGATGTTCATCTTGAAATCGACCACGTTCGACACGAACTGGGCGTGGGCCTGCGCCTGGTTCCAGCCGCCCATGATGCCGAAGGCGATCCGCAGACCGCCATTCTCCATGAATCCCGGAATGATCGTGTGCACCGGGCGCTTGCGCCCGGCGAGCACGTTGGGGTGCCCCTTCTCGAGCGTGAAGAGACCGCCGCGGTTCTGCAGCGCGAACCCCGCGCCTTCAACCGCGAGCCCCGACCCGAACCCCACGGTGTTGAAGTTGCTCTGGATGAGGGAGACCATGTTGCCCTCGCGATCGACCGCGGCGAGATACGTGGTGCCGTGGTCGGTGCCCGGGGGCGTGCCATGCGCGACGCTGCAGGACGCCCTGGCCGGGTCGATCAGCTTCGCGCGCGCCGAGGCGTACGGCTTCGCGATCAGGCCCGCCACCGGAACGGACGCGAACCGCGGGTCGGCGTCGTAGCGGAGCATGTCGGCGTAGGCGAGCTTCTTGGCCTCGATCATCGCGTGCAGCGCGGCGGCGCTGTTGTGCCCGAGCGTCGCGAGGGGAAACCCCTCCATGATGTTCAGCATCTCGAGCGCGGCCACCCCTTGCCCGTTGGGCGGGAGCTCGTACACCGTCCATCCCCGGTAATCCGTCGAGATCGGCGTCACCCATTCGCTCTCGAACTCGCTGAGGTCCCCGGCCGCCATCGTTCCGCCGTGCGATGCCGAGGTCGCGAGCATCTTGCGTGCGATGTCGCCCTTGTAAAAGGCGTCGCGCCCGTGCGCGGCGATCTCACGATAGCTGGCCGCGAGATCGGGGTTGCGGAACAGCTCCCCGACGGCCGGCGCGCGGCCGTTGACCAGGAAAGTCCGCGACGTCGGCTCGTCCGCCCGCAGCGCCTCTTCGCTGTCCTGCCAATAGACGTGGACCACCTCGCCGACGGCGAACCCCTCCTCGGCGATTGCGATCGAGGGCGCCAGCACGTCGGCGAGTGTCTTCCGGCCGAAGCGAGTCAGGAGCTTGTCCCATCCGTCGACCGCACCCGGCACCGTGACCGAGTGGATGCCGCGCTGCGGCATGCCCGTGAAGCCCTTGCTCAGGAGATAGTCGGCCGTCAGGCCCCGCGGCGCCCATCCGGAGGCATTGAGGCCGTAGAGCCGGCCCGTCCGGGCTTCGTACACGATGGCGAAGAGGTCGCCGCCGATGCCGTCGTTCATCGGCGCGACCAGTCCCATCATGGCGTTCGCCGCGACGGCCGCATCCACGGCGTTCCCGCCCGTCTCGAGCACCCGGGCGCCGACCTGCGAGGCCAGGACGCTCTCGGTGGCCACGATGCCGGTGGGCGAGAGGACCATCGAGCGCGACTGCGAGCGATCCTGGGCGCTGACAGGCAGCATGAGGGCCCCAGCAAGATACAGCAAGAAACAGCACAACAGGCCGGACGTCCATTTCGGCATCGGAAACTCCCGCATGGCCGCGCGCCGCGGCTTCGTGCAGGAGTCTGGCGGCACGGAATTTCGCTGTCAAGGTGAAGCGCCCGGCGGCCCTCGTGCGTATAATCCGTGGCATGTCCAAGTCATCGGTCCGCGGACGATTTCTCTGGCACGAGTTGATGACCTCCGATCCCGATGCCGCCGCGCGGTTCTACGGCGCCGTCGTCGGCTGGCACACGCGTCCCTGGGGCGAGGGGGACTCGTACACGACGTGGATGACCGGCTCGCGCGCGATGGGAGGCCTCATGGGACAGCGCTCGGAGGCCGGCACGGCGCCCAGGCCGCAGTGGTTCTGCTACATCGGCACGGCGGACGTCGACGCCACGGTGCGCCAGGCGGTGGAGCTCGGCGGACGCGTCATGCGCCCGGCGTGGGACATTCCGAACGTCGGGCGCATCGCCTTTCTCAGCGATCCCCAGGGGGGGCCGTTCGCCGTGATGACGCCGTCTCCCGCGGACGGCGACCTGGGCGATCCAGCCGATCTCGGCAACTTCTCGTGGCACGAGCTTCTTTCGACGAACTGGCAGGCGGCATGGGAGTTCTACTCCCGGCTCTTCGACTGGCACAAAGGGGACGCCATGGACATGGGCCCCCTCGGCACGTACCAGATGTTCGGGATCGACGGGCACATCCTCGGAGGCATGTTCACGAAGGCCGCCGCCACGCCGGGGCCGGCGTTCTGGCTGCCGTACGCCAATGTGCCCGATGCGAAGAAAGCCGGTGCGAACATCACGAAGCTCGGCGGCACGATCATCAACGGTCCGATGGAAGTGCCCGGCGGCGGCTGGATTGTCGCGGGGCTGGATCAGCAGGGCGCCGCCTTCGCGGTGTACTCGAAGCCGCGGGCAGCCCGGCCGGCCGGGGCATCCGCCCGTGGACCCCGGAAGATCGCCCGGCGAAAGCCGGCCGCCTCGAGAACGTCGAAGGCACGCCAGAGCGCCAGACCGTCCAGCGCATCGTCCCGTGGTTCCGCGCGCCGGCGCGCGAAGAGGGGCAGCGCGAAGAAGAGGAGCACGAAGCAGGCCGGGAAGACGGTCCGGCGTGCACCGAACGCCCGGGCCCGGAGCCGGCGTCCCCGGCGCGGCCGCCGTTAGGACGGCTGCGGCGCGGGGCCGCCCCGGGCTTCTTCGCGCGCCCGGCTCGCCCCGCTCTCAGGAATAAATCCGCCATTCCCCGGTATCCACCATCGTTCCGCCGTGGCGACCGAATCCGATCTCAAGCAGCGCTGGACGGCCTTCGAATCCGAGGCGATGCCGCACCTCGACCGGCTCTTCCGGCACGCGATGTGGCTCGAGCGCAACCGGTCCGAGGCCGAAGATCTCGTGCAGGAAACGATGGTGCAGGCGCTGCAGTCGTTTCACCGGTTCACGCCGGGGACGAACTGCCGGGCGTGGCTCATCTCGATTCTCCAGCACGTCCGCTCGAACCGCCGGCGTGCGCGCGGGCGCCAGGGCGTCGAGGTGGAGTTCGAAGAGCGCGCCGCGAACACGCTGCCCTTCGTGCCGCCGCTGCCGGAACAGTTGACCGACGAGGACATGCTGGAAGCGCTGGGAGCGCTTCCCGGGCCGTATCAACAGGTGATCGTGCTCTGCGACATCCAGGAGATGAGCTACAAGGAGATCGCCTCGGCGCTCGGCGTGCCGATCGGCACCGTGATGTCGCGGCTGCACCGGGGGCGCGAGCTGCTGCGATCGGCGTTGACGCGGACCGGTGCGGCGGCGCCGCAGAAGAGAGAGGGCCGTTGAGATGACGTGCGCCCAGGTGCGCGAGCTCGCCGACTCGTTCTTGAGCGGGCAGCTGCTCGTCGAGACCAACCACGACATCGTGCGTCATCTCGAGACGTGCCCTGCCTGCCGCGAGGAGATTTCGGCGCGGCGGCTGCTGCGCACGCGCCTGCAGGAGGCCTTCGACCGGAGCGCGGCGCTGGCTCCGAGGCCCGATTTCGCCGCCGACGTGTCGGATCGGCTGCGCCGTCGGGAGACCGGCGTGAGCAGGCGCACGATGCTGAAGGCGGGCTGGGGGATGGCCGCCACGCTGGCGGCGGGGGCGGCGGGAGCGCTCGCCATCCGCTATCGCGCCTCGCAGGCGGCCCTGGCCGAGCTGGCGGTGCAGGCCGCCGGCGACCATCAGAACTGCGCGGTCCGTTTCAACCTCGCCGAGCGGCCTGTGTCACTCGAGGAAGCGGAGCAGCGCTACGGGGCACCGTACGGGCAGCTCGCCAGCTTCGAGCCGTCTTCGTTCTCGAGCGGCCTCAGGGTGCTCGCACGGCACGCCTGCGTCTACCACGGACGGCGCTTCGGCCACATCGTCATGCAAGAAGAGGACGATGTCGTGTCGCTGCTCGTCACCCGGGGCCCGGCACCTGGAGCTGTCGCGCTCCATGGGGGACCGCCGCCGCTGCGCGTCGCTTCGTTCCCCGTCGGAGAGTACGCCGGGTTCATCGTTGCGGCGCTCGAGGAAGCGGAAATTTCGCGGCTGGCCGAGGCGCTCGCGGCCCCTCTGTCGCGCCACCTGCGGGCGTAGGCGAGGCGAGCCTCAGTCGGCCACGTCCACGAGCTCGACGTCGAAGACCAAAGTCGCGTTGGGTGGAATGACGCTGCCGCTGCCGCCCGAGCCGTAGCCGAGATCGGGCGGGATGACCAGCCGTCTGAGGCCGCCCACCTTCATGCCTGCGATTCCGCGATCCCAGCCGGTGATGACGCTTCCCACTCCCAGCGTGAATGCGAAGCCGTTGCCGCTGTCGAACTGCCGTCCCTTGTGGTCCACCCCGTTCGGGTCGTAGAGCCACCCGGTGTAGTTCGTCGTCACTCTGTTTCCGGCGGCCGCCTGCCGGCCCGTGCCTTCGCGAAGATCCGTCTGTGAGTAGGCCACGTTGAGATTCTGAGAAGGATCCGTTGGTGTGCTGCCGCAGCCTGCCAGTCCGGCCAGTGCGAGCAGCCATCCCCATCTGACGATCAGGCGCATACGCCACTCATCATAATCGCTTTTTCGGGCCGCGGCCTTGCCGCGGCGCGCCGCCCCGGCTACACTCCTCGGCTGCAGCACGCGCGATGCGGCTGCCTCGATGTTCCCGGCATGGAGACCGGGAGGGAGTACCAGAGATGCCTTCCACCGTCACCGCGGTTCAGTCCGCCTCGGCTGCCGTCCGTCTCGGCCATGCGCGGGCGTTCCTCCAGAAGGTTGCCGCGGGCGAGCAGGTCCTGCTGCTCGGGGCTTCGCGCGGCTCGGCCGACGATCTCGCGCGTACGCTGGCCGCGGCAGCCGGCGCCTCGTTCGGTATTCACCGGTTGTCGTTCACGCAGCTCGCGGCGCGTCTCGCGGCCGCCGGCCTCGCCGTCGGCGCCCGGTCCGCGTCCTCCGCGCTCGGGCACGAGGCCGTCGCGGCCCGGGCCACATTCGAAGCCTCGCGCGACGGGTCGCTCGGCTACTTTTCGGCGGTCACCGCCACGCCCGGGTTTTCCAAAGCGCTCGCACGCACGCTGCTCGAGCTGAGGCTGGCCGGCTTCGGCGCCGCCCCGGTCCGCGCGCTGCGGCTCGGCGGCTCCGATCTCGCCGAGTTGCTCGATCGCGTCGAGGCGCTGATGGAAGATGCGGGCAGCGTCGATCGCGCGTCGTTGTTCACCCTGGCGGCCGAGGCTCCGCCGTGGCCTCCCATGCCAACCGTTCTACTCGACGTGCCGTTCGACTCGGCCGCCGAGACGGCGTTTCTCCGCACGGTGCTCGTCCGCGCGCCGCTCGCGCTCGTGACCGTACCCGCCGGCGACCACCGCACCGTGCAGCGGCTGCGTTCGATCGGCATCGACGCGGGCGACGCCGATCGAGGCGGCGATCCCGGCGATCTCTCTTATCTCGGCCGGTTCCTGTTCGCCGACGAGGCGCCCCCGGAACGCGAGCAGACGGGGGAGCTCGTGTGGTTCTCGGCGCCCGGCGAGGGACGCGAGTGCGTGGAGATCGCGAGGCGGATGTTGAAGGAAGCCTCGGCCGGCGTGCCGTTCGATCAGATGGCGCTCTTCGTCCGCTCGCCTCAGCAGTACATCGGCGTGCTCGAGCACGCGCTCGGGCGTGCCGGCATTCCCGCCTACTTCGACCGTGGAATCCGGCGCCCCGATCCGTCGGGACGAGCCTTCCTCGCCCTCCTCAGCTGCGCCGCCGAGAATCTGTCGGCCCGCCGCTTCGCGGAGTACCTGTCGCTCGGGCAGGTTCCCTCGCTGGACGGCTCGAGGGTGGACGGGGAAGCTGTGGCTGCGGACGCATGGGTGAGCGCGCGCGACGAAGCATTCGGCGTGCTTTCGGAGCGCGCGGAAGCCGCCGCGGCGCCCGATGGAACTGCGGAGACACCGGCGGCCGACGATCGCGAAGCCGGAGATCCCGCCGCGGCGGTCGTCTCGGGCACGCTGCGGGCTCCGTGGAAATGGGAAGCGCTGCTCGTGGAGTCGGCGGTGATCGGCGGCCGCGAGCGCTGGGCCCGCCGGCTGGACGGGCTGGCCGAGGAGTATCGCGTCAGAATTCGCGCGCTGCGAGACGACGAGCCCGATTCGTCCAGGATCCCGCGGCTGGAGCGCGAGCTGCAGAACCTCGATCACCTCCGCGCGTTCGCGCTGCCGCTGATGGAGACGATGGGCGGGTGGCCCGAGGAGGGAAGCTGGGGAGAGTGGCTGCTGCGCTTGGACGCGCTGGCGCCCCGCGTGCTCAGGCGTCCGGCCGACGTGCTGCGGGTGCTCGCGGACCTTCGGCCCATGGCCTCGGTGGGGCCGGTATCGCTGGCCGAGGTTCGCGACGTGCTCGCCGGCCGTCTGCTGTCGGTCGAGCTGGATCCACCGGCGAGCCGCTACGGGCGCGTCTTCGTCGGCAGTCCCCACCAGGCGCGCGGGCGGGCCTTCCGGATCGTCTTCGTCCCCGGGCTTGCCGAGCGGCTGTTTCCCCAGAAGGTGCGCGAGGATCCGCTGCTGCTCGACGAGCTCCGCGGCGAACTCGGGGCCGAGCTCCCGCAGCAGACCGATCGGGGCGAGCTGGAGCGGCTGCTGCTGCGTCTCGCGGCGGGCGCCGCCACCGAGCGCCTCTACGTGTCGTTTCCCCGCCTGGAGATCTCGGAGGCGCGTGCGCGGGTGCCGTCGTTCTACGCGCTCGAGATCATGCGCGCGGCCACGGGCCGCGTGCCCGATCACGTGCGGCTGCAGCAGATGGCCGCGGAGCAGTCGAGAGCCAGCCTGGCATGGCCCGCGCCGGAGCATCCCGGCGATGCCATCGACGATCTGGAGCACGACCTCGCGGTGCTGCGCCGGCTCATGACGAGCCCGGACGAGGTCAAGGGCCGCGCGCGGTACCTGCTCGCCCTCAATGACTGCCTGAAACGGTCGGTCACCGAGCGGTGGGCGAGAGCCGAGAAGCGATGGTCGCAGTTCGACGGTCTGGTGCGCGCGACCGGGGCGACGCGCCCGTTCCTGGCGGCGCACCGGCTCCAGGCGCGGCCGTACTCGGTTTCCGCCCTGCAGCGATATGCGGCGTGTCCGTATCAGTTCTTCCTCGCCTCCGCCTACCGGCTCGCGCCGCAGGAGCAGCCCGAACCGCTCCAGCGCATGGACCCGCTGACCAGGGGCAGCCTGTTCCACCAGGTGCAGGCGGAGGTCTTCCGCGCGCTCCAGCGCGAGGAGATCACGATTTCGGCCGCGCATCTTCCGCGGGTGCTCGAGCTCCTCGACGAGACCCTCGCGCGCGTCGCCGCCGACTACCGCGAACGGCTGGCGCCTGCCATCGAGCGGGTATGGGACGACGAGATTGCGGCCATGCGAACGGATCTGCGCGTGTGGATCGATCGCATGGCCTCGAACGCCGACTGGGAGCCGTGGCTGTTCGAGTTCGCCTTCGGCCTGCCGGGCCAGCCCGGTCACGACCCGATGAGCCTCCGCGATCCGGTCGTGCTGGGCGGGCGCTTCTTGCTCAGAGGCTCGGTCGATCTCGTGGAGCGCAAGGCCGCCGGCAGCCGCGTGCTTCGCGTGACCGACCACAAGACCTCGAAGAACAGGTCCAGGCCCAACTCGAAGATTGGCGGCGGGGCGCAGCTCCAGCCCATCGTTTACAGCCTTGCGGTCGAGCAGGCGACCGGCGCCACCGTCGAGAGCGCGCGCTTCTCGTACTGCACGACCGCCGGGGGCTTCACCGAGCACGCCGTCCCGATCGACGATCGCGCACGCAGGCTGGGACTCGAGGTGCTCGAGATCGTCGATCGCGCGGTGGAGCACGGCATGCTGCCGCCCGCGCCCAACGAGAACGCGTGCGTCTGGTGCGACTTCCTCCCGGTGTGCGGCCCCGATCAGGCACGCCGGGCCGCACGCAAGTCGCAGAAAGAGATCGGCGACCTGATCGATCTGCGGGGGCGTCCATGAGCGCCGTCCATCTGGCCGATCATGCCGATCGCGACCTGATCACGCACGCGCTCGACGAGACGCTGATCGTCGAAGCCGCCGCCGGAACGGGCAAGACGACCGAGCTGGTGCGCCGCATCGTGCGCGTGATCGAGACCGGGCGCGCCGAGGTCACCGGCATCGTGTGCGTCACCTTCACGGAAAAGGCTGCGGGCGAGCTCAAGCTGCGGCTGCGCGAAGCGCTCGAGGCCGCGCGCGGCGCCGCCCGGCCCGAATCGGACGAGCGCGACCGGCTCGACAGGGCGGTCCGGCAGCTCGAAGAAGCGCAGATCAGCACGATCCACGGCTTCTGCGCCGATCTGCTGCGCGAGCGGCCGGTCGAGGCCGGTGTCGATCCGCTCTTCAGCGTGCTCACCGAAAGCCAGGCGCGGCGGCTCTACGATGTCGCGTTCCACGGGTGGTTCCAGGAGCAGCTCGCGAATCCGCCCGACTGCGTTCAGCGGTCGCTGCGGCGTCCGACCTTTTCCGGCTTCGGGCCCGCCGCCGACAACGACGAGGGACCGGTCGACCGGCTGCGGAATGCGGGATGGGAGCTCATCCAGTGGCGCGACTTCGCGGGCGACTGGGAGCGTCCCGTCTTCGATCGCGACGCGCGCATCGACGGGCTCGTGCATGCGCTCCGGCTGTTCGCGGATCTCTCGGCCGCTCCGGACTCGCGGCACGACGGTTTGTCCGCCGACACGCGTCCGGCTCGGCAGCTCGACGAAGAGATCCGCCGCACCGAGGCGGTCGGGCCGCGGGACCACAACCGTCTCGAGGCCGCGCTCATCGAGCTGGGCCGCAATCGCCAGTTCCAGCGGGCGCGCAAGGGAAGCGGCAAGACGTACGGCGCGGGCGTGCCGCGCGAGCGCGTCGTCCGCGCGCGCGAAGAGCTGGAGACGGCGCTGTCGGCGTTCGAAGCCGACGCGAATGCCGACCTGGCGGCGCTGCTGCGGCGCGAGCTTCGCGGCTGCGAGCAGCGGTACGCCGCAGCCAAGGCGAAGGCCGGCGCGCTCGACTTCCTCGATCTGCTCCTCGAAGCGCGCAAGCTCGTGCGCGACAACGACCAGGTGCGGCGGAGCTTCCAGCGGCGGTTCGCGCGCATCTTCGTGGACGAGTTCCAGGACACCGACCCGCTGCAGGCCGAGATCCTCCTGCTGCTGGCGGGCGCGGACCCTGCCGTGCGCGACTGGACGGCGATTCGTCCGGTGCCTGGAAAGCTCTTCATGGTCGGCGATCCGAAGCAGTCGATCTACCGGTTCCGGCGCGCCGATGTCGGTATCTACCGGCGCGTGTACGAGATGCTCGCCGCGAGCGGCGCGAGACGACTGACGCTGCGCACGAGCTTCCGGTCGCGCCCGAACATCCAGCGCGCGATCAATGCCGCCTTCGAGGCGCCGATGACCGCAGACGACCCGGCCGGCTACGTCGCGCTGGAGCCGTCCCGCCCGGATCTGCCCGGGCAGCCCACAGTGGTGGTGCTGCCGGTGCCGGCGCCGTACGGCGTGCAGCGCGTCGCCAACACCGCGGTCGAGCAGTCGCTGCCCGACGCGGCCGGCGCCTTCGTCGAGTGGCTGGTGAAGGAGAGCGGGTGGAAGGTGGCCGAGCGTCCGGGCGCCTCGCCGACGGCGGCGCTCGCCTTCACGCCCGGCCAGCGCGAGCAGCTCGTGCCGATCCAGGCGCGGCACGTCTGCCTGTTGTTCCGCCGGTTCGTGAGCTGGGAGCAGGACGTCACGCGGCCGTACGTGCGCGCGCTCGAGGCGCGCGGGATTCCGCACCTGCTGGTCGGCGGCCGGTCTTTCCACAATCGCGGCGAGATCGAGACGCTGCGCGCCGCGCTTGCCGCCATCGAGTGGCCCGACGACGAGCTGTCGGTGTTCGCCACGCTGCGGGGGGCGCTCTTCGCGATCGGCGATGAGGAGCTGATGCAGTACAGGACCGTGGCGTCGGGCTTTCATCCCTTCAGGATCCCTCCCGAGGCCGGGCAAGACGGATCGCCGCTCCAGCCGATCGCGGCGGCGCTCGGCCTGCTGCGGTCGCTGCACCGGTCGCGCAACTACGTACCGGTGGCCACGACGGTTTCCCGGCTGCTGGACGCGACGCGCGCGCACGTCAGGTTTGCGCTCGAGCACGGCGGAGAGCAGGTGCTCGCGAACGTGCTGCACGTCGCGGAGCTGGCCCGGCGCTACGACGCAGAGGGAGGGATCTCCTTCCGCGGATTCATCGACGAACTGCGCGAGCAGGCCGAGGACGGGCAGGCCGGCGAGGCGCCGATTCTCGAGGAGGGCAGCGACGGCGTGCGGATCATGACCGTGCACAAGGCGAAAGGACTCGAGTTTCCGGTCGTGGTGCTCGCAGACATCACCGCCAAGCAGCGGCCCGGCAGCGCCAGCCGGTATCTCGATGCCGAGCGGCACGTCTGCGCGGTGCGGCTGGCCGGCTGCTCCCCCCTGCAGCTGGTTCAGCACGAAGCCGAAGAGCTGCTGCGCGAGCAGGCCGAGGGGGTGCGCCTGGCGTATGTCGCCGCGACCCGTGCACGCGATCTGCTGGTCGTGCCGGCGGTGGGCGATGAGGAGCGAGAGGGCTGGATCGAGCCGCTGAACCGGGCGGTGTATCCGCCCGTCGAGAGCAGACGCGGCCAGACGCGCGGCGACGGCTGTCCGGCATTCCGGTCGAAGGACTCCGTGCTGAGCCGGCCGAACGGCGATCCGGCGCTCCCCACGACCGTGTGTCCGGGCGCGCACAGCTGGGGGACGCCACCGCGCGAGATCGTCTGGTGGGACCCGTCGGCGCTCCATCTTGGCGCCGAGGCGCCGCTCGGTATCCGCCGCTCGGAACTGATCGTGAAAGACGTGCCGCGCGAGGTCGTGGACGAGGGGCTTTCGGCGTATCGCCAATGGCGAGCCGCGCGAGACGGGGCGGTGGCTCAGGCCAGCCAGCCGTCGCTCCTGTTTGGTACCGCGACAGAGTGGGCCCGAAAGAGGGCCGCCGCCGGGGAGGCGGGCCCGCCGGTGCGTATCATCGAGTTGCCGAGGGAGCACGGGCGCCCATCAGGCCCGCGGTTCGGCACCCTCGTCCACGCGGTGCTCGCCACGGTGCCTCTGGATGGCGGTGCGAGCCGGATCAGGGGGGCGGCGGCGTCGAGCGGGCGCGCGCTCGCCGCCAGCGACGAAGAGATCGAGGCGGCGGCGCGGGCGGTCGAGACGGTGCTCGCGCACGAGGTGCTGCAGTTGGCGCGCGACGCCGATGCGCACGATCGATGCCGGCGAGAAGTCCCCGTGAGCTGGTGCGAGCCGGGAGGCGCGCTGGTGGAGGGAGTAGTGGACCTGGCGTTCGGCCAGGCCGGCCGATGGACGATCGTCGACTTCAAGACCGACGAGGAGATCGGCTCGGCCGCGCAGTACCTCGCACAGGTCGGCCTCTATGCCACGGCCGTGCGGCACGCGACCGGCCAGCCAGTCGCCGCCATCCTGATGAGGGTCTGACCCTCCCGGAGACATTTTCGTAATTCGGACGGACGGATTCGTACGAAGGGTCGGGGCGCGGACGCCCGGTCCGTCTGTCCAGTCAATGACTTACGGGTGCGGACCGGCCCCGGATGCACCGGCAGCCGACTTGCTGCGTGCGGTTTCCTGCGAGAGGAGGTCCGCATGATCTGGATCGTCGCGATCCTCATGGCCGTCGTTGGTGGTGCCTGGGTCAAGAAGCGCCGTCAGCGCAAACAGGCACAGCACTCGTAAGTCGCTTCCGTCGGCGGGGCCGCGACAGGCGCGGCCCCGCTCCGCTCCGCACGTTCCTCTCCCCACTCCCTCTCGGCCCGACGCACATCTCAGCCGGCCCGGCGCAGCGCTGAAAATTTCGTGGGCCTTGTGCGAACAGCGCTAGAATCGATCGGGATCATCATCATCCTCAGACGGATCATCACCGAGGAGGTGCGATGGCGGACACAGTAGCCTCGATTCTTCAGCACAAGGGCTCGGACGCCTGGACGGTGCGGCCGGACGCGTCGGTGTACGACGCCATCGCATTGATGGCCGGCAAGAGCGTGGGCGCCGTGCTGGTGATGGACGACCGCGAGCTCGTGGGCATTCTCTCCGAGCGCGACTACGCCAGAAAAGTGGTGCTCCAGGGCCGCGCCTCCAAGGACACCCGCGTCGCCGACATCATGAGCGCGCCGGTCGTCACGGTGACGCCGAAGCACAGCGTTCACACGTGCATGGAAATCTGCACGTGCAACCGCATCCGCCATCTCCCGGTCGTCGAGGAAGGGCGGGTGGTGGGCGTCGTCTCGATCGGCGATCTCGTGCGCAAGATGGTCGCGACGCACGAGGAGACCATCCATCATCTGCATGAGTACATCCTCGGATCGCAGTCGGTGAGCCTCCAATCCTGAGCCGATCATGGCAAAGCCGATCGTGACGGCGGCGCTCCTCGTTTCCGCGATTTCGATCGCATTGCCCGCTGCCGCGCAGAGGCATCGCCGGGCGCCGATCGACACGATCCCGCCGGTTGCCGGTCCGCTGCCGACTGGATCCATTCCCGTGCCGCTGCCCGGCGGCGGCGTGCCGCTCCCGCGCATCGGGCTGCCGCTCCCGCCGGTCGGTTTGCCGGGTGCGGGCGTCCGGCTGCCGCAGGCGCGCGTCCCGCTGGATCACGGCCGCTCCGGGCCGCGTTCGGTGCCGACCGCCGATCGCCACGGCAGTCAGAACAGGAACCGCCAGCGGTGGAGCACCCCCGTCTTCGGCTGGCCGACGGTGATCTACGTCGCTCCACCATTCGGTTACGGGTACGGCGACCAGTATCGGGTACCCGGCGACGACCAGCGGGGCGGCCGTCGAGGGCGCGCCCGATGCGCCGCAGGCCTTCGAGCCGGAGCCGCCCGCACGGGGTGCGCTCAAGCTGCAGGTGCTGCCGGGCGATGCTCAGGTATTCGTGGACGGCTACTACATCGGCGAGCCGCGCGATCTCGGCGCTGGCGCCGTGCTCGATGCGGGACCGCACAGCGTGCGGATCGAATCACCGGCGTACGAGCCGGTGGAGTTCGAGGTCAACATCGCCGCCGATCAGACGCTCGTGTATCGGCGCGTGCTCCGGCGGCTCGAGCCGGCGGCTCCGACTCCGCCTGCGCCTGCGCCACCGGCTGTCCCCGCTGCGCCGAAGACGTTCTACCTCGTCCCGGGTTGCTATGTCGGCGACGTGCCGCCGAAAGACGCGGGACTGCCGGCGAGCTGCGACGTGAGCCGCGCCGTCACCTTCATCCCCTGACCGGGCGCGCGTCGTCGGTCCCGGCCCGCGCAGATCCCCGATTCACGGACACTGTCATCCGGCGTTCGACGGAGATCGCAAACAGCACATGGATATCGCCATCCTCCAGCCTGGCAAGCCTCTTGCTGAAGGACTGACGCCGGCGGTCCGATAGACCGTTCAACCGTACGCGAGACCGGGCCGGCCCGACAACGGAGGAGCGATGGATCCACTGGGCGAACTGCTGGCCAGCGATCACCGACAGACGCTGGAGTTCTTCGTGGTGGGGTTGAAAGACGTGTCCGACCCCGCGGTGGACGTGCAGGAGCTGCTCTACAACGCCAGCGTCCTCGCGCACTACGCGCAGGTGTCCGTCGACGCCGACAGCGACATGGCGGCTCCCGCCGACTTGACAGCCGTCTTCGACAAGTTCGTCGCCGACGGGAGCTGGTTGAACGACGCGACGATGATGGAGACGGCGGCGGCGCAGTGCCTGCTGCTCGCTGGATTCTTCGAAGACCAGATGCGGCAGCGCCACAACATCCAGTGGTACGCGGATCTCGGCGCGTCGTTCTTCATGCGCGCCGCCGACAGAGGAGGATCGTCCGCGAAAGCGCGGCTGCTCGCCACCCTCAGCCTGCATTTCGAAGTCTGGCGGCAGCGGCACGCGCGGCTGAGCCGGGAACTGCGTGACATGCCGTACCTGCTGGCGCGTCGGCCGTTCTAGCAGCCGCCGGTCGCGCCCGGCCGGGCGCACGGCGGCCCACCGTCAATCCGTTGCTCGTTCCTGTTACAATCGGGCCACGTTTCCCGCTCTCCTCCGACCGATGCGCCGAGTCCTTCTTTCCGCGATCGCGCTCGCCCTGCTCGCCGGGTCGCCGCTGGCCGCGCAGGTTCCCGCGCCGCCCGCCGCGCAAACCTACGCGTTCGATGTCTTTGCCGCGTATCTCGAGTCGCTCCGGTACCAGGCCGGCATTCCCGGCATGGCCGCTGCCGTCGTCGGGGACGATCGCGTCCTTTGGGAAGGCGCCTACGGACGGCAGGACGTCGGACGGAATATCGGAACGCGTCCCGACACGCTGTTCCACGCCGACGGCCTGACCCAGATGCTGACATCCACGCTGCTGCTGCGCTGCGTGGAGGAGCGGCGGCTGTCGCTCGACGATGTGATCGGCAAGTTCGATCCGGAGAGCCCGGAGGCGGGGGCGACCGTGTGGCAGCTGCTCACCCACACGTTTGCCACGCCAACCGGTCTGACGTTCTCCTACCGCCCCGAGCGCCTCGACCCGCTGACGACGGTGGTGCGCGCCTGTGCCGTGGATTCGTACCGCGAGACGCTCGCGAAGCTGCTGGATCGCGTGGTGATGTTCGACTCGGTGCCCGGCGCGGACGCGCCGCGGCTGAAGCCGCCGGCCGAAGGAATTCCCGATACGGCCGACGCCGAGCGGTATGCGGCGCTGCTGCAGCGGCTGGCCGTTCCATACGCGGTCGATCAGAAGGGGCGCGTGTCCGGCTCCCGGTACTCCGAGGGGACGCTCACGCCCGCCGGGGGGTTGATCACGACCGTGCGCGACCTGGCGAAATTCGATCTCGCGCTTCGCCAGGGGGAACTCCTGGAGCCCGAGACGCTCGCTCGCATCTGGCAGCCGCCGATCGGCGAAACGGGGGAGCCGCTGCCGCACGGGCTGGGATGGTTCGTGCAGTCGTACCGCGGCGAGCCGATCGCCTGGCAATTCGGGCTCGAGGAGAACGCCTCCTCGTCCTTGATCATGACCGCCCCGAGGAGGGGGATTACGCTGATCCTGATGGGGAACAGCGATCGCCTGGTCAGGCCGCTGCCCCTCGGCGAGGGCAACGTGATGCTGTCGCCGTTCGGCCGCCTGTTCGCCGCGTTCTTCATGCGGTAGCCGAAGGATGCGACTCTTCAGGTGGGCAGCGGCCTGCGTGGCGCTCTCGTGCGTGCCGGCGGCGCCGGCCGGCGCCGACTGGCAGGTGAAGCCCTTCTTCGGGCTCAGCTTTGGCGGCGACACGACGTTCGTGGATCTCGAGAACGCCGCCGGCGGTCAGAACCCCGTGCTCGGGGCCAGCGGCGGGTGGCTGGGCGAGGTGATCGGGGTCGAGGGGGATTACGGACTCGGCCCGGGCTTCTTCGAGGCGGGGAACAAGCGGCTCGTGCAGAGCAGCCGCGTCACCACGTTCACCGGCAACGTGATCGTCGCGGTGCCCGAGCGCGTGGCGCGCTACACGCTCCGGCCGTATTTCGTCGGGGGCGGAGGACTGGTCCACGTGCAGATTCAGGGGCGGCTCGGCGGTATCGAAGTGTCGAGCACGCGTCCGGCGATCGATCTCGGCGGCGGCGTCACCGGCTTCCTGAACGAGCGCTGGGGGTTGGGCTGGGAGGTCCGGCACTTCCGCACCGTGGGGGAGAGCGGCGCGATCAACGGTCTGAGTTTCGGTGAGGAGCACCTCTCGTTCTGGCGCGCGACGATGGCGGTTGCGTTCCGGTATTGAGTTCGTCCGGTCTGGAGCGATGCAGCGCAGATTTCTCGTCTTGACGGTCATCGCCCTCGCGGCGGGGCAGGTGGGTCATGCGGCCGGCAGCCTGCGGATCACGCCCGTCGTCCGCGGACAGAACGTGGTGGTGTCGGTGGAGCTGGCCGACGGCTACACGCAGGAGGTGCGGCAGGCAATCGCGAGCGGACTGCGCACATCGATCACCTACGAGCTCGAGCTGAGGCTCGACGTGCCCGTCTGGGCCGATCGCACCGTGGCGAGCGTCGAGGTGATGGCCAGCGATCAGTACGACAACCTGACCCGCCGGCACAGCCTGGTCCGCACCGTGGATGGCCGCGTCGAAGACGCGCTGGTCACCGAGGACGAGGCGCTGGCGCGCCGGTGGCTGATTTCGCTCAGTGCGCTCCCGCTCTGCAAGGTGTCGAAGCTCGATCGCCAGCGCGACTATTACGTGCGCATCAGCGCGCGCGTGCGGCCGCTCGGCGGCTCGCTGCTGGGCCTCACCAACGCGATCACCAGCCAGGCCAAATTCACGTTCCTGCCCTAGGGGCGCGTCCTCGCCGAAGCAGTACCTGGCAGGCCGGGCCGGCGCCGTGTCGACGGAACGGCCGATCAGGGCTTGGCGACGAAGCGGTACCCGACTCCGCGGACCGTCTGCAGATGCCGGGGCCGCGCCGGCTCCTTTTCGATGTACTTGCGCAGCCGCGCGATGAAGTGGTCGATGGCGCGCGTGTCGGTGTCTTCCTTCAGGTTCCAGACGTCCTCGAGCATGCTCTTGCGCGACACGGCCTTGCCCTCGTGACCGACGAGGTAGCGCAGCAGGTTGGTCTCCATCAGCGTGAGCGGGTACTTGCGGCCGCCGGCCTGGAGTATCTGCGCCTCGAAGTCGACCGTCTTGCCGTCGAAGCTGAACGTGTCGGCCGGCGCCTGGCCGCCGCCGGCGCGAGAGGCCGCGTGCCAGGTGTGGCGCCGGAGCAGTGCGTTGATCCGCGCGAGGAGGATGGAGAGATCGAAGGGCTTCGGCAGGTAGTCGTCCGCCCCGGCCTCGAAGCCGCGGAGCACGTCCTCGGCGCGGCCCCGGGCGGTGAGCATGAGGATCGGCACGAGCCAGCCGTGCGCACGCATGTCGGCCGCGACCTTGAAGCCGTCGATCCCGGGAAGCATGACGTCGAGCACCACGAGATCGATCCGGCCCGGGTGCGCGCCCACGAGCTCGAGCGCGGCTTCGCCGCGCTCGACGATCGTCACCTCGTGCCCGTCGGCCTCGAGGTTGAATCGGAGCCCGGACGCGATGTGCGCTTCGTCTTCGACGACCAGGAGCTTGGACATCACCAGGGGGCGGCCGGGCTGGCGGACGGCGGGGCCGCCGGCAGCTCGATCGTGAACGTGGCGCCGCGCCCCGGCCCGGCGCTCTCGGCGAAGGCGCGGCCGCCGTGCCGTTTGGCCGTGGCCGCGACGATGAAGAGGCCGAGGCCGGTGCCTTTGATCCGCTGCGCCAGCGCGCCAGGCGTCCGGTAGAACCGGCCGAACACCCGCTTGATCTCGTCGGCCGCCATGCCGACGCCATGGTCGCGGACGCGCACCAGCGCGAGATCGTGCGGTGAGCGCTCGACGTCCACCTCGATCCGCGGCTGCTCCTTCGAGTACTTCACGGCATTGTCCAGGAGGTTGAGCACCGCGCTGCGGAGCTGATCGGGATCGCCGATGACCTCGACCGGCTCGGACGGCGCGCTCACCACGCGCATGACCTCCGGCTCGAGATGCCGCTGCGTGCGGATGAGGGCGACGCACTCATCGGCGAGCGCCCGCAGGTCGAGGCGGATCCGGTGCCGCGGCAGGCGGCCCGCCTGGCCGGCGTGGAGCACCTGGTCGATGGTCTGCAGCAGCCGCTCGGCATCCTGCAGCATGACGTCGTAGAACTCGCGCCGCGTGTTCTCGTCGAGCGCGGGACCGCGGGTCTTGAGCGTCTCGATGTGCAGCTTGAGCGAGGTGACGGGGGTCTTCAATTCGTGCGTCACGGCGTTGACGAAGGCGTCCTGCTGTTCGTTGCGCCGGATTTCGCGCACCAGATAGGTGGTGTTGAGGATCAGGCCGGTGATGATGGCGGGAAACACCAGGATGCCCAGCAGCAGCAGGCCGGCATCGCGGAAATTGAGGACGATCCAGCCGACGTTCAGCCCGATGGCGAGCGCGACGAGGCAGATGCAGAAGGTGACGAAGAAGGCAATGACACCGCGGCGGCCGGTGGCTGCGTCCACGCCAGACAGCATAGCGCATCGCGCGTGGCCGAATCGCGCGCGGCGGTCGTCGATCGGGCGGCGTGATCAGGCCGCGGCTTTGTACTGATCGTGAACCGACGCGCGCCGGACCGCCCAGGCCAGCCCCAGGAACTCCAGCAGCTTGATGTGCAGGTAGGTGATGTCGATCTCGTACCACGCGAGGCCGTGCGCCGCCGAGGCGGGATACGCGTGATGGTTGTTGTGCCAGCCTTCGCCGAAGGTGACTGCCGCCACCCACCAGCTGTTGCGCGAATCGTCGCGCGTCTCGAACCGGCGCGCACCCCACATGTGGGTAGCCGAGTTGACGAGCCAGGTGGCATGCAGGCCCAGCGTCGTGCGCAGGAACACGCCCCAGAGCACCCAGTCCCAGCCGCCGGCCGCCAGCAGCACGAACCCGAGCGTCGTCAGGGGCACCCAGTGGTACTTGCTCAGCCAGAGGTAGAACGGATCTCTGGCGATGTCGGGCGCGTACTTCGCCGTCAGCGTCGTGTTGTTGTGCAGCGGATCGCCGAACATGATCCAGCCCATGTGCGCCCAGAAGCCGCCGTGCCCGGGTGTGTGCGGGTCGCTGTCGGTGTCGGAATGCTGATGGTGCTGCCGGTGGATGGCCACCCAGAACAGCGGGCCTCCTTCGAGGGCGAGCGTGCCGCAGACCGTGAGGAAGTACTCGACCAGCCGCGGCGTCTTGTACGACCGGTGCGTCAGCAGCCGGTGATACGACATCCCAATCCCGAGCGCGAGCGAGACGTAGTAGGTGAGAAGGAAGACGGCGAGGCCGGACCAGCTGAACCGAAACAGCGCCCAGACGGCGCCGATATGAAACAGCGTCATGAAGAAACAGGTGATCCAGGAGATCTTGTCGTCACTGTCCAGGCTTGGGTCGGCTCACGAAGGAGGCTCCTTTCGCACCAGACGATACCAAGTTCCGCCGGCGCCGTTTGTAAGACTTCTGTAAGCGTGAGCTCCGGCGCGATTCGTAATCGTTCGTTCGCATCCGTGATCGGCCGTCTTCGCGCCAGGAGGGGCCGGTGCCCAGGCCGGCGTAAAACGGCGAAGTCCAGCGCAATGGGCCGGAGCATACGGCTTGCACTGCCCGCGGCGCATGACCCGCTGGTGGAAGAGGCCGGCCGCTGCGCTCCTGGTCCAGGGGCTGGCACTCACCGCGTGGGGGTGCGGCGGCGGCGCGCCGCTCGCGCCCAGCACGTCCGCGAATGCCGATCCGTCCGGAAGGACGATCGACGGCACGGCCGTGAGCGCGATCGATGCGGTGCCGGTAGCGGGCGCCGCCGTACGTGCCGGCACGGGCGCCGCCACCACGGATGCCAGCGGCACCTTCCACCTCGAGCACGTCGATCTCGCGGCGCAGGTGCTCACGCTGGACGCCGGCGGCTTCGTGCCACGCCGCGCCACGATTCCCTCCGAGGCGGGGCCGCTGCAGGAATCCCTGATCCCGTCGTTCTTCGATCTGACCGCCTTCGACCAGATGTTCCGCGGCGCCGGCGCGCTGCAGCGGTGGAGGTCGGCCCCGCCGCTCGTGCTGCTGACGACCGTGATGAACTACCAGACGGGCTTCGGCGAGCAGGAGCAGGTCCTACGCCAGCGGCGAGCAGCTGACCGACGCCGAGGCCACCGTGATGATCGATCAGCTCACCGGGGCACTCGCCACATTGTCCGGCGGCGCGTTCACCTCGTTCTCCTCGGTGCAGCGCGAAAGCGCTGCCGCCGGTGCGAGGGTGGATGCCCTCCGTCCGGGAGCCATCGTGGTGGGCCGCTACAAGGGTTTGATGGGCTTGAAGAACACGATCGGATACGGACGCTGGGCCACCGATGACCACGACGGCGTCACGGCAGGCGCCGTGTTCCTCGACCGCGACTTCGACAAGTCGAACGAGCTCCGCCGGCTCCTCCGGACGCACGAGCTGGGCCACGCGCTCGGGTACCGGCACGTCACCACCCGCGCCTCGATCATGAACCCGACGATCGGCCCCGACATCACCGAGTTCGACCGTCAGGGCGCGGGGATCGCGTTCCAGCGGCAGCCGGGCAATCAGTCGCCGGACGACGATACCGGGGCGCGGAGCGGGTCGGGAGGAGGCGTGTTCGGCGTCACGTCGACGGGGCGGCGCGTGGACTGGGGGCCGCGCGTGGACTGATCGTCCAGGTACCCGCGAGCCTGAATGTTGAAGAGCGTCGCGTAGATCCCGCCGCGCGCGAGCAGCTCCTGATGGGTGCCGGTCTCCACGACCTGCCCTTCGTGCAGCACCACAATCGCATCCGCGAGCCGCACGGTGGAGAACCGGTGCGAGATCAGCAGCGTGATCCGGTCGCGGCCGTGCTCGCGCAGGCGATCGATCATCGCCGCTTCGGCCAGCGCGTCGAGGGCCGCCGTCGGTTCGTCGAAGATCTGAACCGACGCGGTGCGGAAGTAGAGCCGCCCCAGCGCGAGCCGCTGCCACTGGCCTCCCGACAGCTGTTGTCCTCCCGGGAAGAGCCGCCCGAGCATCGTTTCGTAACGCTCGGGAAGGGCTGTCACCACCTCCGCCGCTCCCGACCTGACGCCAGCGTGCTCGACGGCCTCGTTGTCGTGGAGCGCCGCGGTGCGGCTCAGCGCCATGTTCTCGCGCGCGGTCATCTGATACTGGCCGTAATCCTGGAAGATGATGCTGATCTCGCGCTGGACGCTCCGCGGGCTGAACCGCGCGGCGTCCATGCCGTTCAGCAGGATCCGGCCGGCGGTCGGCTCGAACAGCCGGGTGACCAGCTTGACGACCGTGGTCTTGCCCGCGCCGTTCTCGCCCACGAGCGCCAGCGCCTGGCCTCGCTCCACCCGGAACGAGACCTCGCTGAGCACGTCGCGATCGGTGAGCGGATACCGGAAGCTCACGCGTTCGAACTCGATCCGCTCGATCGGGCCGCGCCACTCGTCGCCCGCCTCGAGATCGCGGGATGGCAGCTCGAGGAACTCGAACAGGTTCCGCATGTACAGCAGGCTCTCGTAGATCCCGGTGACGTTGGACAAGAGCGTCGTGAACTGGTTCTGCACCTGGACGATGCCGCCCACGAACAGCGCGAAGTCGCCCACCGTGATCGTGCCTTCAGCGGCGCGGCGCAGCACGGCGAGCGTGGCCAGCGCGACCAGCACGGTGGAGCTCAGCGAGGCGGCCAGGCCCCATGCGCTCCGGCGCCTGAGCAGCGCGACCAGTTGCGCGCGGAAGCTCCAGTAGGTACTGCTCCCAGGCGTTCAGCAGATAGCGCTCGAAGCCGAAGAGCCGCACCTCCTTGACGAGCGTGTCGGAGGTGAGGATCGAGCCCAGGTAGTTCTGATGCCGGGCGTCGGTGGCGCGGCGCCGGATCATCCGGTACCCCTCGGCGCCGAACTTGGACGAGACGATCACGCCGGGGATCGAGGCCACGAGCACGAGCGGCATCACGCGCGCGCCAAGCCGCGTCATCAGGCTGCCGATCGACCCGAGCGTAATGAGCGCCTGCCCGATCCCGATGACCTGGAACATCACACCGAGCGGCCGCGAGCCGACTTCGTTGTATGCGTTGCGAAGGGCGTCGTACGTCTCGGCATTCTCGAAGCTCTCGACGTCGAGCGCCGCGGCTTTGTGCAGGATGCGCAGGCTGATGCGGTTCTGGAGCGTGTCGCCAAGCAGCTCGCGTGAAGCGCCGTAAAAAGTCTGGAGCAGCGCCGCCAGCGCGCCGATCGCCACCTGCAGGGCAAGGAGCCGCGCGAGCTGCCGGTAGGCGTCAGCGGGCGTGTCGGCTCCGCCGCCGATCGCCCTGGCGACCTCGTCGAGCAGCAACTTGCCGACCCAGAGGGTCGCCGCCGGCACGAGCGCGAGGATGAGGCTGAGCGCCAGGATCAGCGAGAACAGTCCCGGCGACGCCTCCCAGACGAGCTCGGCCGTCGCGGTCAGGTCGGTGAACAGCTGCCGGGTGCGCGCCCGGAGCGGGATGGACGGAGAGGGCGCGGGGGGACGCCTGGGCGGATCGGGATGCCAGCGTCCGCGGTTCAGCGCTGGCCCCTGCCTCGGCCGCCGAAGAGGTCCTGCTGCTCGAATCCGGCGGGCACCTCATAGCTCGCGTCCGGAAAGCTCGTGCGCGAGAATCGCGGTCAGCTCGCTGGTCGTCCGCGGTTCGCCGTTGGCGAACGTGATCTGGCGGATCGGGAAGCCGCTGAAGCCGGTGCGCGCCGGGTCGCCGAGCGCGAAGAGCCGGCCCATGTTCTGCGGAATCATCTGCTGGAAGAAGCTCTCGAACTGCGCGGTGATAGCGAAATCCGCGGCGGTGAATCCGAGCGCCTGCGGCTGCACGGTGCAGAGCTCGGAGACCTTCTGTTCGCTGATGAAGCCTTCGTACTTCTCGCAGCTCCACTGCGCCACCTTGTCGGTGCCGGCCTGGCGGTAGTCGATCGCCGGCGCCTGCAGCGTCAGGCGCGCCACGCCGCCGCGCATCATGGCCTCGAGCTGCGCGCGCTGCTCGGGAGGCATGCTCGCCATCTGCGCCTGCAGCTGTGCGATCGCACTGGACATCTGCGAGCCGAGGCGGTCTGCGTCGGCCTTGGTCATTTGGCGATATGCCTTGTGCTCGTAGTCGATTGCCGTCAGCAGCTGCTTGTCCGCGTCGAAGACGACCGTCTGCTTCTGGCCGGCAGCCGTCGTGGTGTCGGCGCGAAGGCGGTCGGGCTCGACCTGCACCTGATTGGTCTGCATACCGTTCGGGCCGGCCGTCTTGAAGGTAATCAGCACGCCGCTGCCGGCCAGAAGCGGCGCGGCGCACAGCGACGCGCCGACGAGGGATGCAAGAGCAGCTCGCACGAAACCTCCTGAGACAGGCAGCATGGCCACAAGGAATTCTAGCGCGTCCTGTGCACCTCGGGTTCCGGCCCGGAGTCGTTCCGGCCGTCGAGCTCTTCTTCCGGCTCGAAGTCCTTTCCGCATCGATCGGCCTGAGGTGGCGCCGGGCGTTCGGGCGGGCGTGGCGGATTCTTGATCGGTTCGGACATTCGGCCCTCCTCGGGCACGCGCTCTTCTCTTGCGCGCGCTTCCATCGTGGTGTGCATAATCAAGGCCATGCGGCTGGTGCTGATCGTCGCGATCGTGCTGACGGCCTTTGTTCCAGCCGGATCGGCGCAGCCTGCGGGCGGGGCGCCAGCGCCAGCCACGGCCGAGCCGGCGCTGGTCTTCGAGCGGTACATGACGCCGCGGGCCGGCGCGGCGACCCTGGCGGCGATCCAGAGGGAACTCGCGCGCGCCGAAGACCGCGTGCTGCCGCTCTCGCTGACGCGGCGACGGGGCGGACTCGCGCTGCTGGTGGACGGGCTCTATCGCGCGGGCACGTTCGTGGCGCTCGACGTTCCGCAGGATCACATGCTGCTCGTCGTCGGGCATGAGGTCTTCGGACACGGCGCGCGGCTGCGCGAGTTGGGATCCGGCCGGCTCACCTACTCCTTCGACGCGCCGAGACCATACGGCCCCGGCGGGGCCGAGACGCGCTTCAGCGGAGCGCTCCCGGATACGCCGCTCGCGTTCGCGGCGATCGAGACCTCCGGCATCGAGGCGCAGCACGTGATGGCGGACGGGATCGGCGACGCTGCGCTCGGTCGCGGGCGGATGCACTACCGCGAGGCATGGCTGTACTTCGAGAATCGTGTGCTCGCGATGGACTACATCACCAGCACGAGGCCGGCCTCGCCCGAGGGCCACGATGTGGCGGACTTCCTCAGAACATTCAGAGAGGCGTGCGCGCCGCCCGGCTGCCAGCCGCCGTCGCGCAGCGGCGTGAAGCGGGGGAGCCGCCTGACGCTGGCCGATCCCCTGCTGTACTACGCCGTCTACGGCTTCGCCGGCGCGTACGTCGGACGTGGCAGGCGCTCGGTCGGGCTGCCGATGATCCGCCTGGGGCGGGGGATCGGGTATCTGCCTTCACTCGGATACGAGCTGCGGCCGTACGGGACGGAGTACGTGGTGAGGAATCTGCTGGCGATGGATCGCGGGCCGCAGGAGCGGCAGTTCACGCGTGTCACGGTGCGGGTCGGAAACACGGGCGCCGCGCGGACATGGGGGGCCGGCGTGCGCTCATGGCGGTGGCCGTGGCCTG
This sequence comes from Vicinamibacterales bacterium, assembly GCA_963738315.1. Lineage (GTDB taxonomy): Bacteria > Acidobacteriota > Vicinamibacteria > Vicinamibacterales > JAMQPK01 > JAMQPK01. The sequence goes on from CAVTVT010000003.1 coordinate 852,510, forward strand.
CCGCGCGCGGCCTGCCGCTGTCGGCCTCGTTCGAGCTGTGGCGTCAGCCGGCGACGCTGGCGGATCGCGCATCGGCGCCGCTGCGGACGGGTGCGCTCGCGGCGATGACGGCGTCGGTGCCGCTGCGGCGGGTGCTCCGCGCGTCCTCACTGATGCTGGTGATCACGGCAGGGTACAAGTCAGACGGCTTCGTGCCCGGCGAGCGGCTGGGGCCGGGCGTCATTCTGCGCGCGGGGGTGTCCCATGGGGTCTGACCCTCCCGCTTACATTTTTCGCACATGCGGGCGGTCAACCGCCCTAAATGTGCGAAAAATGTAAGCGGGAGGGTCAGACCCCATCGCGCCGATCCGGCGCGAACAGGCAGACGCCCGGGGTGTTGCCCAGGATCACGATGCCGCCGACGTAATAGCAGAGCATCGACACGCCCAGCGGCGTCCAGAACCGCCCGAGCACCGCAAACAGGCAGAGCGCCAGCAGGAAGGAGACGCCAGCATCGCAGGCCGCCGCCGCCCAGCGCTTGCGCACGTCGCCGAGAAAGCGTCCCTTCGTGAACGTCGGCCCGTTCGAGACGATCGTGAACTTGATCATGACGGGCGGCATTCTCCGCAGCGCCCGGGGAACGATGTTGACCCTGGCGATGCGGTTCACCGCTTCAGAGAGGCGGGAGAGCGGCTCGGCGACCGCATCCGCCAGCGGCACCGGCGCCGTGGCGGTCTTCGTGGGCAGCGCGTCTGGCGCAACGGGCACCACATCGGCCGGGTCCGGATACAGCTCCGCGAACTCCCGGCCGATCGCCTCGGGATCGAGCCCGATCGCCCTCGCGTAATCGCGGATGAAGCATTTTCGGAAGATGCCCGTCGGCCAGCGTGCCACGTTGTCCCGCTCCAGCCCTTCGAGCAGCGTGGAGGAGATCTTGGTGCTTTCGGCAATCGTCTGCAGGGAAATCTGTCGTCGTTCGCGCTCGTGCCGGAGCCTCGCTCCGAAGCTCTCGCTCATGAATACACCTCGACACATCGATTGAGTCTGGGGGGAGCTCGGGTCTTGCAGCCGTGCTCACGATCCGGATGGCGTCGATCCGCGCAACCCTCTGGCGAGGGAGCCCCGCGCGGGGAGATCGTGATTTTCTCTGCACGCGAGAGTAGCAAGATGACGTGCGCGGTTCAAGCGGAAAAACAGCTATCGCCGCGAGACAGGACCGTAGTACGTGCCGGCGAGCTGGCGCGTCCACCACATGCCCGTGCGGCGCCGCTCCTCCGGTGTCGTGAACCGGTAGAGATAGTACTGCGCGCGCAGATATCTGGGCGGCCGATCGGGGAATGGATTCGTCCGCAGCAGACCGAGCGTGCCGCGATCGCCCTGCAGGAGCGTCCCCAGGAGGTTGAAGAACCAGCGGCTCTGCGGCGCCGGCCCCATCGCCTCGAACCACATGAGCCAGTCGAGCCTGAGGTGATAGGGCGCCACCTGCGGGGGGCGCCAGGCCGGATCGCCCGGCTTTCCCTTGAACTCGTACGGGCGCCAGAGAGCCGCGCCGTCGAGCGCGTCCCCATCGGTGCCTTCGATCACGATCTCATAGCGCTGCCGCGTGATGCTGCCGAAGGCTCCGTACGTGTTCACGAGGTGGAGCGGATCGAAGCTGGCATTCATCATCTGCCGCGACGAAAGCATGTTCATCACCGGACCGATGCTCAACAGCACCACCAGCGCGGCGATCACGTACATCGTGACCTGATAGGCCGGCGCCGCCGTCAGCGCCTCCGGCGGGTGGATGGGCAGCCACGCGAGCCACCGGTCGCTGATGAGCGGAATCGCGAGGACCACCGTCAGCCAGTTGAGCCACGACAGGTTGCCAGAGACGATGAGCGCGCCCTGAAAGACGATCGTGATGAGGCCGGCAATCGAGGCGATCGGCTGAGGCGCGAAGTAGGCGAAGGGGACGAGCATCTCGGCGACATGGTTGAACACGACGCCAGCCGCGTGCACGCCGTGCGGCAGCCAGTGGAAGTACCAGCTGAGCGGATTCGGCATCGGCTGCGTCTCGAAGTAATAGTCGAGGCAGGTGAGATCCCTCCAGCAGGGATCCCCCCGAAGCTTGATGAGCCCCGCGCCGAACATCAGCCTGAACAATATCCAGCGCCAGATATAGATGAGCCACAGGTTCGGCGCCATGCGGCTCGAGCCGGCGAAGATCGTGAAGAAGCCGACCTCGCACAGCAGCGTTTCCCACCCGAACGCATAGAACGTCTGGCCGACGTTGACGAAGGAGAGGTACAGCATCCAGAGCGCCGTCCACACCGCGGCGGCGGGAATCGCCCCGAGCTTCTGAGGGATCGAGCTGAGCGCAACGGCCGACAGCGCGACGCCCAGCCAGGCGGCGGCGCGGAAGGCCGCGTCCTTCGGGTACAAATAGAAGATGCTGGGCGAGGAGCGGAACGGCACGGCCTGCACCCATCGGCCCACCGGCTCCAGGCCATGCTCGCCGAGCAGCGGTACGAACTGCCGCACCGCCGCGAGGAAGGCGACGAGATAGACTGCCGCGAGCGCGCGCTCGAACAGCCAGCGTGAATACCAGTAATCCGACACGCACTCCGATGATAGAGCCGGAGGCCGGCGGCGGCCAGTGCTCGATGGCGTGGACTTCGCACGTGGGTAGCCGATGTCTGAATTCGATGCGGTGATCGTCGGTTCGGGACCGAACGGCCTGAGCGCGGCCATCGTCCTCGCTCAGGCGGGGTGCAGGGTCGTGGTCTATGAGGCGGAGCCGCTGATCGGCGGGGGGGCGCGATCGGCGGAGCTCACGCTCCCTGGCTTCGTGCACGACGTCTGTTCGGCGATCCACCCGATGGCTGCGGCCTCCCCCTTTTTCAAAACGCTGCCGCTGGAGCGGTACGGGCTGGAATGGATTCAGCCGCCGGTCGCCCTCGCGCACCCGCTGGATGGCGGCGTCGCCGGGGCTGCGGAGCGTTCGCTCGCCGCGACAGCGTCCGGGCTCGGCCGGGACGAGCGCGCGTACAACAAGTTGATGCGCCCCTTCGTCGACGACTGGCCGCGGCTGGAGCCGTCGGTGCTCGGGCCTCTCAGGCTGCCCGTGCCCGAACACCCATTTGCGCTCGCCCGGTTCGGCGCGCACGCGCTCCGATCCGCTTCGGCGGTGCTGAGGCGGCTGTTTACCGAAGACCGGACCAGGGCGTTGCTCGCCGGCATTGCGGCGCATGGCATGCTGCCGCTCGACTACGCGCTCACCGCCGGGTTCGCGATGACGCTGGGAGGGCTGGTGCACATCGTCGGGTGGCCGCTCGCGCGGGGTGGCAGTCAGCAGATCACCGCCGCGCTCGCCGCCCATCTGGAGTCGCTCGGCGGCCGGATCATCACCGGCGCCCGCGTGGCGAGCCTCGACAGCCTTCCGCCGGCGAGAGCGGTGCTCTGCGATCTCTCGCCCCGTCCGCTGCTGCAGATCGCCGCGCACAGGCTTCCCGCATCCTACCGTCGTCAGCTGGGCCGGTATCGGTACGGCATGGGGGTATTCAAGATCGATTGGGCCCTCGACGCGCCGGTGCCATGGACCGCGCCGGAGTGCCGGCGCGCCGGCACCGTGCATGTGGGAGGCACCCTCGCCGAAATCGAGCAGTCCGAGCGGGATGCGTGGCACGGGCGTGCGCCGGAGCGGCCCTTCGTGATCACCAGCCAGCCGAGCGTGTTCGATCCGTCGCGTGCTCCCGCCGGCCGGCACGTGCTCTGGGGGTACTGTCACGTGCCGCTGGGCTCGACGGTGGACATGGTGGAGCGGATCGAGCGGCAGATCGAGCGATTCGCCCCGGGCTTCACGGAGCGGATCCTGGCGCGATCGACCATGGGCCCGCGTGAGGTCGAGGCGCACAACGCCAACCTGGTCGGAGGGGACATCGCCGCCGGCGCCACCGACCTGCGTCAGTTCTTCACCCGGCCCACGTGGCGCGCCCACGGGACCCCCTTGAAGGGGCTCTACATCTGTTCGGCGGCCACGCCACCCGGCGTCGGAGTGCATGGGATGTGCGGCTACTTCGCCGCGCGCCGCGCGCTCCGCGAAGTGTTCGGCGTCACGTAAGATACAGGCGCATGAAGACGGCGGTTCCGGTGCTGGAGCTGACCAATGCGAGCGTGAAGAAGGGGGACCGGCTGGTCCTCGCCAATCTGTCCCTCACCATCGCAGAAGGGGAGCACACGGCCATTCTCGGCCCCAATGGCGCCGGCAAATCGGTGCTCCTGAAGCTGCTCACGCACGAGGATCGCGCCCTGGCTTCGCGAGATGCCGCGCCCGTCCGGGTGTTCGGCGACGAGAACTGGAACGTCTTCGAGCTGCGATCGCAGCTCGGAATCGTGTCGGCCGATCTCCACCAGCGTTTCGTCGGCGGAAACAGCGAGGGGCGCATCACGGGGGAGGCGGCGGTGCTGTCGGGGTTCCTGGCCTCCCAGGGCATTCTGCGGTACGGGACCATCACCGACGACATGCAGCGGCGCGCGCGCGAGTCGCTGGATCGGATGGGCGCCGGGCATCTGGCGGGGCGGCGGATGAACGAGATGTCGAGCGGAGAGGCGCGCCGCATCCTCCTGGCGCGCGCCCTGGTGACGGCGCCGCGCGCGCTCGTGCTGGACGAGCCCACGACCGGCCTCGACCTTGTCGCCCGGCGCCACTTCATGGAGCGCGTGGGGCAGATTGCCAGGGGCGGTACCACGATCATCCTCATCACGCACCATGTGGAAGAGATCATTCCCGAGATTGGGCGCGTGATCTTCATCAGCCGGGGGCGGGTGGCGGGCGACGGTCCCACCCGCCGGATGATGACGGCGGGGCGCCTGAGCGGCCTGTTCGAGGGTCCCGTCGAGATCCAGGAGCGGGATGGCTATTTCGCGGCGCGTGCTATACTGTGACCGTCGAATTTAGCCGCAACGCTTTCCCCGCTGTTTGAGTCCCGACCGAGCCACGTTCCTCGACCCCGAGCCTCACACTTCGCTGCAAGCAAGAGTGGATGGTCCATTCAGGCTAGGTTCAGGCACTACGCAGGAGCAGATATGGCAAGGAAGTTGTTTGTGGGTAATCTCCCGTTCACCGCGGGAGAAGGAGAGCTGCAGGAGCTGTTCGCGCGCGCGGGCGCCGTGGAAACGGTGCGAGTGATGCGCGATCAGGCGACTGGCCGGGCGCGCGGATTCGCGTTCGTCGAGATGCAGTCCGACGAGGATGCGCAGAACGCCATCCAGCAGCTCAACGGCGCCGACATGGGCGGGCGTCAGCTGGTCGTCAACGAGGCGCGGCCCAAGCCGGAGTTCGCCGGTTCCGGCGGCGGCGGTGGCGGCCGGAGCCGTGGCGGAAGCAGCCGGCGCGAGCCCCGCTGGTAGCCGTCCCCAAGGCAACTGGGAAGGGTTGGGGCAGCCGATCGGCAGCTCCGACCCGGTCCGGTTTCCTCTCGCGAGGCGCCCTTCCGCGTTTCGCAGGCGCGCCAGTTCCTTCTTAAGTGGCGCAAATGATACACTTAGGGTATGCCTGCACCGGTCAAGAAGACCCCTTCAGAGCTGCAGACCCAGGAAAACGACGTCTACAAAGCGCTTAGGGCGTGGTACATGATTCCCGGAATTCAGCGGGAGCTGCGCCACAAAGAGAACGAGGCGGTGCAGACCGTACTCGAGACGCTGGAGACTCGTAAGAGAAATCGGAAAGCGTCGGAAAGCGCCAAGAACCTCTAGCTAGAACTCCTCCTGATCTTCCCTCGGCGGCTGCGGACCCGGAATGATGTCGGCAATGTCGGGATCCACGCCGGGCGGCGGCGGCTCGGCGGTGGCTCGCCGGGCTTTGGCTTCCAGCCGCTTTTCCAGCTTCATCCGCTGCTTCTCCTGGCGCGCGCGCTCCTTGTGGCGCTTCTGTTGTGACGGGCGGGATCTATTCGCCATATGACCGTTACGTTCTCATAAGTCGGCTGATTTTCCTAGAGCCGCCGGAAAGCACCGGCTCGAAGCTGGCGAACAATCCCGCCCCTTTTTCGGTTCGATCGTCGTCGCGAGTTCGGGTGTCAGACCGAGCCTTCAGTGGCGCGCCGTCTGCGGCAGCTTCAGCACCTGGCCGGGCTGGATCTTGTTCGGATCGGACAGCTGATCGCGATTGAGGTTGAAGATCTCCATGTACGCGTTCGCGTTGCCGAGATGGTCCTTGGCGATCTTGCTGAGCGTGTCGCCCGGCTTGACGGTGTAGGTCGGTGCCTGAGGGGCAGCCTGCGCCGGGGCTGCGGGCGCCGGGGCCACGCGGATGTCGGCCACCACCTCGTTGCGCCAGTCGGGAACCGCCTTCAGCGCATCCCAGATCGCGTTCTTCTCGGACTCCGAGTGGACGGTGCCGTTGAAGTGGAGCTTGCCGTCCCGCTCCTCGGCCGAACCGTCCATGCGAAAGCCCTTCGCCGTGTTGATCGCCTGCTGATACTTGTCTCGAAGATTCATTGAGGCCTCCTGAGGTCGAATCCGGCGTGCAAGTGAACTGCCAGCTCACGCGCGCTTGCGCGGCGCGCCGTCGAGGGGGACCCAGCGGTGCGCCCAGGCGCCGATCGCCTCGATTGCCGTGCTCAGCTCCCGCCCCTTCTTCGTCAGGGCGTACTCGACGCGAACCGGGGTCGCCGGCACCACCGTGCGCTCGACGATGCCCTCGGTCTCGAGCTCCTGCAGGCGCTCGCTGAGCATCCGGTCGGTGATGTCGGGGATCGCCTCGCGCAGCGTCGCAAACCGGCAGCGCGAGCGGAGCAGCACGAAGATGATCGCGCCGGTCCAGCGGCGGCCGATCAACTCGCTCGCATGATGGAACCGCGGGCAGAGCTCGGGCGACGGTGTTGCCTTGGCCATCTCCTTGACCATACACGGCTTCGGCCAATTACGCAAGTAACTACTTGACAAGTAGTAACTATACAGAATATAGTTATGCCAGTGGATTGGAAGGGGGCAAACATGGACATGGGACTCCTGGTTCTCCGGTCGGTCGTCGGCGTGCTGATGGCGATGCACGGCACGCAAAAGCTCTTCGGATGGTTTGGCGGGCACGGGCTCCCGCCGACAGCCGCGTACTTCGAGGTGCTGGGGTTCAGGCCCGGGGGGCTGTTCGCGCCGCTGGCCGCGACCAGCGAGCTGTTTGCGGGGCTGCTCGTCGCGGCGGGGTTTCTGGGGCCCATCGGAGCGGCCCTCATGCTGGCCGTGATGATCGTTGCGGCGGGAAGCGTGCACTGGCAGCATGGGATCTTCGCCATGTCCAATGGCGTCGAAGTTCCGGTGCTGTACGCGGCCGCAGCGGTGGCGCTCGGCCTGGCCGGGTATGGCAGCTTCTCGGCCGACGCGGTCCTGCACCTGGCGCAGGTCTGGACGCTGCCCCTTCGCGCGGCGGTGCTGGCCGCGGCGGCAGCCGGCGGCTTCGCGCAGCTCGCCTTGCGCCGGCCAGCGCCCTCCGGAATGCCCGCATGATCGCGAACGGCAACCTCGGCAGCCGCGGCGCCGCTCGAGGCGTCAATAAGGAAGGAGTGGGGTCATGTCGATCAGACCTGTGAAGGACATTCGCTACTCGAAGCCGACCATCGAGGGGGCCGGCGTGCAGCTCTCCCGGGCGTTTGGCTTCGGCGACACCCGGGAGTTCGATCCGTTCCTGCTGCTCGACGATTTCAGGAACGACAATCCCGAGGCGTACCTCGCCGGGTTTCCGTGGCATCCGCACCGCGGAATCGAGACGATCACGTACGTGCTGGCGGGCTCGGTCGAGCACGGCGACAGCCTGGGGAATCGCGGGCAGATGGGCGCGGGGGACGTGCAGTGGATGACCGCCGGACGCGGCATCCTGCATCAGGAGATGCCGAAGGGCGACACAGAGGGGCGGATGCACGGGTTCCAGCTCTGGGCGAACCTGCCGGCGTCGCTGAAGATGACGGCGCCCCGTTACCAGGACATCTCGTCCAAGGACATCGCCGAGGTCACCGATGACGATGGCACGCGCGTCAGGATCATTTCGGGAGACTTCTGGGGCCGAAAAGGCCCGGTCGAAGGCGTGGCCGCGGATCCACGTTATCTCGACGTCTCGGTGCCGCCCAACACGCGCCGGCGGATCCCGGTTGAAAGCTCCCGCCATGCCTTCGCCTACGTCTTCGCCGGCTCCGGGGCCTTTCGCGACGCATCAGATCCGCTGGCGGTGAAGACCGAGCGAGTCGGCGCCGCCGATGACGGCACGCTCGATCACACCGGGAACAAGGCGCTGGTGCTCTTCGACAGCGGCGACGAGATCGTGGTGCAGTCAGGAGAGCAGGGGATACGATTTCTGCTCGTGTCGGGCCGGCCGATCGAAGAGCCCGTCGCCTGGTACGGACCGATCGTCATGAACACGCGCGAAGAGCTGCAGCAGGCCTACTCGGAATTGCGGGCGGGGACGTTTATTGCGTAGGTTCGGGGTTCAGGGTTCGGGGTTCGGGGTTCATCAACCCTGCAGGTCGGCGACGCGCCAGCCGAGGAGCAGCAGCCGCGCGAGCTCGCAATCGAGCCAGTAGATCGCGTCGTGCCAGGTGGCAAAGTCCTGCGAGGCTTGCGGCTGGCCCTCTGCAAACCAGATGGCCGAGGCCGCCGAGCCATGCGGAATGATCACCGCATGCGCGCCGGCGCCGTCGGTGCGTCGCAGCCGCCACATGATGGTGGGTTCAGCATAGGTGGATTTGACGAATGCGTGGGCCATGCCAGAGCCAACAGGCGCAATTGCCATACCAGCCAGAAAGATGCGAGAAACCCACTGATCTTCCGGCCCGGCCGGCGAGAGTCTGCCCGCCGGTTGACGAAAAACCGAGGCCGTGAGGACACCGGCATGCGAACATAGATTCCATGCGGCTGCCCTCCTGGCTCTCGCCGCCGCCGATTCTCGACCCGGCACGCATACGCCTGGCGTACGGGGTCGCAGTTGCGACGGACCTCGTTCAGCTCGCCCTGGGGCCATTCGGCTGGGCTTTCGCCGACGAGCTCCTCGACATCGTTGCCATGACGCTCACCTGGCGGCTGATCGGCTTCCACCCGCTTCTGCTCCCGACCTTCGTCCTCGAATTCGTGCCGGTGGCCGGCATGCTGCCCACCTGGACCGGATGCGTCGCGCTGGTCGTCGCCACCCGGCGGCGTCAGCCAATCCAGCAGCGCGATGAGCGACCCATCATCGACGTGGAGGCGAAGCGGGTCGAATAGGCGAAAAAAACCATGAAACGGCCCCAAGGTGACGTTGGACAGTCCACTCGGAGATCCGTTAACCTCAGCGCTGCTGTATCAGACCGCATCATGCCGAAGATCACACCGCGCTTGAAGAACGCGCTGACGCGCGAACGGCGGAAGAACCGGCGGCTGCGGGCGCTCATCTCGCAGATCCAGCAGGACGTCCAGAAGCACAGCCACGATCTCGAGCTGCAGTTCGAGCGCATGGCTCAGATCCAGGCCAATCTCGATCTCATCGCCCGGAAGCTCTCCGAGGGCCCTCCACTCCAGAAATGATCGCTTGACATGTTATCTTTGTAGCATTAATGTTACAAAAATAACATGTCATGGCCGGACGTCCTCACGCATCGCTGACCCGCCGCGAACGGCAGATCATGGACGTGATCTACCGGCTGGGGCGGGCGACGGCCGCCGAAGTCCAGGCGGCCCTCCCTGGACAGCCGAGTTCGTCCACCGTGCGCACGCAGCTCCGCGTGCTCGAAGACAAGGGCCACCTCGTTCATGAGGACGACGGCGTGCGGTTCATCTATCTGCCCTCCGTGCCGCGCCGCACGGCGCGCAGGTCGGCGCTCCGCCACCTCGTCGATACCTTCTTCGACGGCTCCGCGGAACAGGTCGTCGCGGCGGTGCTCGGCGGCGAAGGGGCGCGGCTGTCGGAGGACGAGCTCGACCGCATCGCGGCGCTCGTAGCCAAAGCGCGGAAAGGAGGCGGCGAATGAAACTCTCGCTCGTCATCGGGGCCGGCCTCGTCGCGTGCGGGGTGCTTCGCCGGCAGTCCGCGGCGACACGCCACTGGGTGCTCGCGATTGCGCTCGCGTGCGCCGCCGCGATGCCGCTCCTCGAACATGCGGCGCCGGAGTGGCGCAGGCCGGCCGTCCCGGCGCTGACCAGGCAGGCCGGGATGCCGGCGGCCGCGAGCGTGCCGGCAGTGTCATCCGAGTTCCGCCTCGAAAACACGGCCGCGCCGGCATCGGCGTCCCGGCGCGCGCCAGCCGAAGGAGGGAAGCTCAGCTCGTTCCTGGCGCGCATCTGGCTGATTGGCACCGCGGCGGGCCTGCTGTTCCTGCTCGTGGGGATCTGCCGGTTGCAGTGGGTGTTCCGTTCGGCCGTGCCGCTCGTCGAAGGACCATGGCCGGAGCTGGCATCAGACATCGCCCGTCGGATGAGTGCCACTTCGCCGATTCTGTTGCTGAGCCGACGTACGACCCTGCTCGTCACGTGGGGTACGCGGCGCCCGAAGATCGTGCTGCCCGCGGGCGCCGAGGCGTGGAGCCATGACCGCATCCGCATCGTCCTCGCGCACGAGATGGCGCACATCCGCCGCGCAGACTGGCTCCTGCAATCCGGAGCGGAGCTGCTGCGCGCGATCTACTGGTTCAACCCTCTCGTCTGGATCGCGTCGAGGCGGCTGCGGCTCGAGAGCGAGCAGGCCTGCGACGACGCGGTCATGGCGGAGGGCGTGGCTCCGCCCGATTACGCCGATCACCTGATCGCCATCGCGCGCGCGTTGCGCCATCCGGACCGCAGCTGCGGCGCCGCGCCGGCCATGGCGCGCCGGTCGAGCCTCGAAAGGAGAGTCGAAGCCATGTTGAGGACGAACACGAACCGCCGGCCCGTCGCGCCCTATGCCAGGCCGGCAATCGCCGCCGCCATCCTGCTGCTCGGGGTCGTCATTGCGGGCGCGCAGGCCCCGTTCTCCACGCTGTCGGGGGTGGTGGTCGACACGCTCGGCACGCCTGTTCCCAACGCCACCGTCGTGCTCTCGAATGCGGCGCGTGCGTCCAAGTACCGAAGTGCGAAGCGACGGCAACGGCCGCTTCGAGCTCGTGGGACTCCCTTCCGGCGACTACGTGCTCGCCACTCGTGTGCCGGGCTTCGCCGGGGACGGGGAGTCGATCGCGATCGCCGGCGAAGATCTCTCCCACAACATCCGTCTGCGGCTCGGTTCGCTTCAGGAAACGATCTTCGTCCAGGACGCCTCCGAATCCGCCGGAAGCGCCGTACCGGCGCCGGCCCGCGAAGTCTCGCCGGCGCGCACGGCGTGCACGGCATCCTCGGCTGGCGGACAAATAAGGCCGCCGAAGAAGATCCGCGACGTCGTGCCGCAGTATCCGCCGGCGCTGAAGGGTTCGGGCATTGACGGGACGGTGACGCTCGATGCGCGCGTGGGGACCGACGGTTCCCTCAAGGACATCCGCGTCGTCGATTCGCCGCATCCGCTGCTGGCCGACGCGGCAGTCACGGCCGTGCGCGAGTGGCGGTACACGCCCACGCTGCTGAATTGCGTTCCGGTGGAGCCGGCAGTCACGACGAGGGTGACCTTCGGGGCGATGCCGCCGCCGCCACCACCACCGCCGCCGCCCGCCCCGCCTCGATAGCGCGCCGGCCCGAATGCCTCCTCCGGCCGGAGGCGCGGCTCAGCGCCGGCCTGGCGGGCGTTTGCCGGCGACGCCCAGCGTGAACCAGCCGTGCGTCCGCGGGGCCCTCGGAAGATAGAACGTGCGGATCGTATCGAACACGAAGCCGTGCTGCTGCACGACCGCCGCGATGGGACGGTTCAGGTTGCACCCGCACGCGAGCACGTTCTGCAGGCGGTTGAGCTTGTTCTGCCAGCGCGCCACCCGCGCTTCGGCCGCGAGCCCGTGCTCGAGCACGATCAGCCGGCCGTCATCGCGCTGCACGCGCCGCAGTTCGTCGAGCGCCCGCGGCAGATCAAAGACCGAACAGAGCGTGAGAGTGCTGACGACCGTGTCGAAGGTCGCGTCGCGGAACGGAAGCGATTCGGCCTTTCCGATGACGAGCTGCACCGGCAGCCGGCTGTCCTTCAGCCGTGCGGCCGCCCGGTCGAGCATGCCGTCATTCGGCTCGAGGCCGACCACCGCCCGCACGCCGCCGGGGTAGTGCGGCAGATTGGCTCCGGTGCCGAATCCGATTTCGAGCACCCGTCCGCTGGCGCTCGCGAGCGCTTCGGCGCGCAGGCGCGGAAGCTCACCCTCCGACGTGAACCGGTCGTTCAGCCAGGGGAAGATGCGGCGTTCGTAGAAGCCCACGCGTCGTCTGGCGGCCATGTGCGGGTCGTGTGACATCGCGGACCGCGTGCAGGCGGAACGCGGTTTCACTCTACTCCGTTTACACTGCTGGGATGTTCGAGGCCGCGCTGCGGAGGTTCGCGCGCATCGTCACGGTCGTAGTCGCGGCACGCCCTGGCACATGGCGATTCTTCCGGCCGGTGTTTACGCGCCAGTGGAACCGCCTGGCGGCATCCTGGGATCGCACCCGGAAGCCCGACTCGTACGCGCCGATTGCGGCCGCGCTCGAGACGCTGCCTGCCGACCCGGCGCGGGCGCTCGACGTCGGAACCGGGACCGGCGGTGCCGCCTTCGTCATCGCGGACCGATTCCCTCGCGCGCAGGTGACCGGGGTCGACCTGGCCGAGGCCATGGTCGCGCGCGCGAGCGCCAAGATCGCTCCCGCCGCCGCAGGCCGTCTGTCGTTCCAGCAGGCCGACGGTTCCGCCCTCCCCTTCGCGGACGATGCGTTCGACCTGGTGACCTGCAGCAACATGATCCCGTTCTTCGACGAAGTGGCCCGCGTCGTGCGCCCGGGGGGCATGTCATCTTTGCGTTCTCGAGCGGCGCCGCGACGCCGATCTACATCGCCCCCCCTCGGCTCGAAGCCGAGTTGCGCCGCCGCGGGTTCCCGGAGTTCACGCAGGTCTCGGCCGGGCGTGGGTTGGCGCTGGTGGCGCGGAAGGCCGGGCACGGCTGAGCCATGAGCGTATTGCGTTTGCCGGGGTACGGCAGTAGGCTTCGCACTCCACACATCAGGAGATCAACCATGCCGAAGTATCTCGTACAGGCGTCCTACACATCGGAAGGGGCCCGGGGTCTGCTCAAGGACGGCGGAACGAAGCGGCGGGAGAGCCTCGAGGCCATGATGAAACCGCTGGGCGGGAAGATCGAAGCGTTCTATTTCGCGTTTGGCAAGACGGATGTGTTCGTGATCATAGAGGGCAGCGACAACGTGACGGCTGCTGCCGTGTCGCTCGCGGTGAATGCGAGCGGGGCCGTGACGTCAACGACCACTCCGCTGCTCACGCCGGAGGAGATGGACCAGGCGGCGCGCAAGACGGTGAGCTACCGGGCCCCGGGGCAGTAAGCCCGCTCCACACGTGCTCGGCGTCGGTTCTACAGTTCTGACAGCCCTTCCAGCCGTCCGCTGCTGTCGCCGATCGACTCCACCGGTACGCCGACGCGGTCGAGCATCGACAGGTACAGGTTGGTGATCGGCGTCTCGTCGGGAAACGCGATCTGGCGCCCGGTCCTGATCGTGCCGCATGCCCTCCCCGCGAGCACGGTCGGCAGGTTGTTGTGCTGATGTGCGTTGCCGTCGGCGAGGGCGCTGCCGTAGACGATCATGGAGTGATCCAGCAGCGATCCGTCGCCGTCGGCCGCCGCCGTGAGCTTGTCGAGCAGGTAGGTGAACTGCGTGATGTGATAGCAGTTGATCTGCGCGACCTTCTCGATCTTCTCCTTGTCGCCCTGGTGATGGGTCAGGCCGTGATGTCCCTCGGTGATGCCGATCTCCGGGTAGTTGCGCGGGCTCTGCTCGATGCCGAGGAGCACCGTGGCGACGCGGGTCATATCGGCCTGAAAGGCCAGCGCGAGCAGGTCGAACATCAGGTGCGAATGCTCCGCAAGATCGGTCGGCACGCTGGCTGAGGGGACGGTCGCCGGCGCCTTGACGACGTTGGTCCGCTCGACGTGCTGGATGCGCTGTTCGACGTCGCGAATCGCCGTGAGGTACTCGTCCATCTTGCGGCGATCGGTGCCCCCGAGTGTGCTCTTGAGGCGCTCGGCGTCGGTCAGCACGAGATCCAGGATGCTCTTGTTGTAGCTGTCCAGGCGGGCGCGCCGCGCCGGATCCTTCTCCTCGTCGACGGCGCCGAACATCCGTTCGAACACCGCGCGCGGGCGGATCTCCGGCGGGTTCGGCGTGGCCGGCGAGCGCCACGAGATGCTGTTGCTGTAGGCGCAGCTGTAGCCGTTGTCGCAGTTGCCGCCCTGAATGCCTTCTTCGCAGCCGAGCTCGAGCGAGGCGAAGCGCGTCTGGCCCTCGAGCTGCCGGGCGGCGATCTGATCCATCGAGACGCCGGTCTGGATGTCCTTGCCGTAGGTCTTCTTGGGATGCACGCCGGTGAGATAAGCCGCCCCGGCCCGGCCGTGATCGCCCGGGCCGTCGCCCAGGGCGCGGCCGCCGTTCGAGGTGAGCCCGGCCATCATGACGATGTCGCTGCGGTACGGCGCGAGAATGCCGGAGATGCGCGGCAGTTCGCCGAGCGGCGTCGAGCCGGCAACCGAGCCGGCGGGCGTCCAGTCGTCCATGATGATGCCGTTCGGGACGTAGAGGAACGCCATCCGCGTGGGCGAGCCGGCGGCCTTCCGCACGACCGGCGCCGCGAACGCCGGATACATCGCATCCAGGAACGGAAGCGCCACGGCGGCCCCGAGGCCGCGCAGGACCGTGCGACGTGACAGCTGCTTCATCTAATTGCTCCCCTCGGGCAGCGCGCGCATCTGGAACGGCCGGCTGTCGATGATGCCGTAGACGAACGAAGAGAATCTGTAGCCCTGGGCGGCGGCGTGGCTCGTGATCTCGTCCACCACCCGGCGGTCGGCGCGCTCGAGGCCGCGGCCGAGCGCGTACGTCATCAGCTTCTCGGCGAAATTCGCGGCGAAGGCATCGGCTCGCCCGCGCAGCGTCTCCTTGAGCCCCTTGGCGCCGGCGAACGAGCGGCCGTCGGGCAGCGTGCCTGAGCTGTCGATGTCGAAGTTGCCATCCTTCGTGCGGTAGGCCCCCGATGCGTCGTAGTTCTCCAGGCCGAATCCTATCGGATCCATCTGATTGTGGCAGACCGCGCAGCTGGGGTTCGCGCGGTGCTGCTCGAGACGCTCGCGCATCGACGTCGCCGTGCCCAGGCCGCTCTCGACCAGGGGCGGCACGCCGTCGGGCGGCGGCGGCGGCGCGGCGCCGAGCAGCGTGTCGAGCACCCACTTGCCGCGGAGGACCGGCGAGGTGCGCGTCGCGTAGGACGAGATGGAGAGGATCGACCCCTGTGTCAGGATGCCGCTGCGCTCCTCGCCGTCGAGCGCGACGCGCTGCATCCGCTCGCCGTCAACCCCTGGAATGCCGTAGAAGCGCGCCAGCGGTCCATTCACGAACGTGAACCGGCCGTCGAGGAAGTCGAGCACACTGCGATCCTCTCCAATAATCGTTTCGACGAACCGCAGCGTCTCGCGCCGCATCGCGTCGAGCAGCTCATCGTCGACGAGCGGAAACTTCGCGGCGTCGGGCTTCTTGCGGTCCATCAGCCGCAGGTTGAGCCACTGCGAGGCGAAGTTCTCGGCGAGCGACGAGGAGCGCGGGTCGTGAAGCATCCGCAGTGCCTCGGCCTTCAGCACGGCCGGCTCGTGCAGCTGCCCTGTCGCCGCGAGGTCGAACAGCCGGTCGTCGGGCATCGAGCTCCAGAGGAAGTAGGACAGCCTGGACGCCAGCGCAAAATCGTCGATCCGGTACGCACTCGTCCTGCCGGCCTGCCGCGCAGTGGAGGCTGGTGCCTGATCCCGCTCGATACGGTAGAGGAACTTCGGTGACATCAGCACCGCCTGGAGGACGATGCGGATGCTTTCGTCGAACGAATCCTCCTTCTGCACTTCTGCGGCCAGTGCAGCGAGCTCCTGGATCTCGGAACCGGTCGGCGGACGCCGGTACGCGCGCGCGAGCAGGTGCTCGACGATGTCGTGCGTGCACTGGCGCATCGAGGGACCCTGCACGTGCGGCTGGCAGATGAAGATGGTGGTGTAGCCTGCCGGCCGCCCGGTTGACGGCGCATACGGCCCCAGCACGTCGAGATAGTCGACGTACAGCTTGCGGCGCCCGTCCGGGTTGAAGTTCTTCCGCGGGTCGTCCATGTTCGCGTAGTTCGGGAACGCCACGCGCAGCCGGTGGTCGCCGGCCGCAAGCCTGACCCGCACGATGTTCTCGCCGCGCGAGTACCTCGTAGTCGCTGCTGCCCTGGACGACGTAGGTGAGCGCCTCCTGGCCGTCGATGGTGAAGACGAGCGGTTCGGGCGGAGCCGCCGTGCGCGCCGCCTCGAGGCGAGCCTTGCGCTCGTCGTCCGTCAGAGGACGCCGCACGACAGGCCCGGCGCCGCGGGCCCGGCCGGCCGCGGGTTGTACCCGCTGCCCGCGCGCCGGCGCGTTGGGGTCGCTCTGCACCACCCGCTCGCCGCCGCGGAAGTTCTGGTACCGGATGTGGAACTGGTACTCCGCGTCCACCGGGAAGTGATAGGTGGCGTAGAGCGCGCCGCGCGCCGAGAACGGCGTCACGTTGGCCGTCGCGGGCACATCGTCCTGAATCTTCTTCGTCATCAGCTTTGCCATCAGCCCCGGCTTGGGCTGATACGGTTCGCCGAAGACGGCGGCCTTCGACACGACGCGGGCCGCGTTCATGTACTTTTCCATCAACATCGGCGACATCGACAGCACGTCGCCGATGTTGTCGAAGCCGTAGCCCGAGTCGTCGACGGGGAACTCGTCGGCGGGCCGAAGGCTCACGCCCGCGAGATCGCGGATCGTGTTGTTGTACTCCGTGCGGTTCAGCCGCCGGGCCGTGACGCGCCCGGGATCGGGCGCAGCGTCGGGCGCCGAGTCCGGGACGGCGCCGAGACCCGCCTCGATCCAGGCGACGACCGCGTCGCGATCGGCCGGCGCGAGCGGTGCGCTCGATCGCGGCGGCATCGTGCCCGCCTTCAGCTTGTCGAGCACCTTCACCCAGACGTCACGCTTCTCCAGGGCGTCTGTGCCATCGTGGAACGCCTCGAGGCTGAGGCCGCCGGTGTGCAGCCGATCGCTGTGGCAGGTGAAGCAGTTGTCCGCCAGAATCGGGCGGACCTGCGCCTGGAAGGCGTCTGGAGCGGACGCGGGCGCCTGCCCGGACACGCGAGAGGAATACGTGCCAGTGGCGAGGGCCGCCGACGCTGCCAGCGCCGCGAGGAGCCGAGCCCTGGAACGTCGTTCAGGCATGAGAATGAGGCTCGCCCGACAGTGTATCAACTCGCCGATCGGGGCGGCAAGAACGTCGCATCGGCCGTCCCGCTGCGAAGCTCTGTGCTAGCATCGCCGCTCGCATGGAGCCGCAGGCGGCCTACGTCTGGTGGAACGGCCGCATCGTCCCATGGCGCGAGGCCACCGTCCACGCGACGATACTCGGCTGGTCGACGATTGCGGCGGTATTCGAGGGCATCAAGGCCTACTGGAATGCCGATCGGCAGGAACTCTACGCGCTCCATCTCACCGAACATTACGATCGCTTCCTGACGTCGATGCGGCTGCAGCGCATGGAGCCGCGCTGGGGCGCTGCCGAGTTCATCGAGGCGTCGCTGGAGCTGCTGCGCGTCAACGGCATCCGCCACGACGTCTACGTGCGGCCGATCGCGTACTTTGGCGACACGGTCTGGTTCTCGACGGGCGCAGGCGCTCCGACCGACGTGCTGATCTCGACCAGCGCATTCCAGAGCGTGCTGGGCTCTGGCCGCACGTTCCGGGCAGGCGTGTCGTCGTGGACCCGGCTGAGCGACAACATGATGTCGCCGCGCATCAAGTGCCTGTCGAACTATCAGAACAGCCGCATGGCGCTCATCGAAGCGCGACGGTACGGCTACGACGTGCCGATCCTGCTCAACGACCAGCAGAAGATTACCGAGGGTCCGGCCTCGTGCGTGTTCATTGTCCGCGGCGGCACCGCCATCACGCCGGCGATCACGAGCGGCATTCTGGAGAGCATCACGCGCCGGGCGCTCCTCGAGCTGTGCCGCGAGCTCGGCATCCCGTGCGAGGAACGCGAGATAGACCGCACGGAGTTGTACGTCGCCGACGAGATCTTCATGTGCGGCACCGGAGCCGAGGTGCAGCCGGTCGTCGAGATCGACGGGTATCGCGTCGGCAGCGGCGAGATCGGCTCGATCACGCGCCGCCTGGAGGCGTCGTACCACGACATCGTCCGCGGCGGCGCGCGTCATCCGGAGTGGAGGGTGCCGGTCTACGGGCCGATCGCACGTGTGTGATCAGCCGACTTCACCGCCAGGGCCGCCTGGCGGTGGTGCAGGACGTCCTCGCTGGCAGCGAAGCGCGAGTCCACGAGCGAACGCGGCGCGAGTCCGAATCCGAAGAGTGCGAGCACGAGCGCCACGAACGTCCACGCCTCGCGCGGCTCGAGGCCGAGGCGCAGAACGGAGTGACTCGACGAGTCCGCCCGCCCGCAGAATAGCGAGAAGTACATGCGGATCACGGCCAGGCCGGTCAGCGCCGACGCGATCACGATCGCGAATCCCATCACCGGGAAAGCGTCGACCGCTCCGTTGACCAGCAGCTCCTGGCCGACAAAACCGAGCGTGCCCGGGAACCCCGCGCAGGCGAGTCCCGTGGCGAGGAACGCGATCCCGAGCACGGGCATGCGCTCGTACCCGCCGTGAAAGGTCGTCAGATCCAACCGGCCACGGCGCGCTTCCAGCACGAGGACACAGCGCGCAAGGCCGGCGAACGCCAGTCCAGCGGAGAGCCACACCACCAGGCCACCCGCCAGCGCGCCCACGCTGGTGCAGTCGAGCCCGGCCATCACGAGCGCCGACTGGCTCATGAACAGGTACCCGCAGGCCCGGCGGGCGCTCGTCTGCACGAGCGCGAGGGCCGCGCCGTACACGGCCGTGGCGAGCGCCAGGATGGCGATCAGCCGCAGCAGCTCGGGCGACGCGTGGGGCACGACCAGCACCACCGTCATGTACGCGCCGACCTGCGGCGCGCTGAAAAGAATCGCCGGGCCGAGCCGCCCGCTGTCGAAGACTTCGGGCACCCATGCATGGAAGGGCACGATCCCCTTCCGGACGAGCGCCGCGGTCGCGATCAGCCAGAGGCCCGCGGTTTCGATCGCGGTGTGACCCGCGCCGGAACCCGCGACCAGCGCGACGCCGATGCCGAACACCAGTGTGGACCCGCCCAGATACGCGGCAACGATGCGCCGCTGGCGTCGATGGGCCGGGTCGCCGAGGGCGGAGAGAAACGTCCAGACGGACGCCATGGACAGGAGCAGCAGCAGGGCGCCGCTCTCGGTCAGGAACGACAGGAACGTGATCAGCGTGGCGAGCGCCGTGCGCCGCAAGCCGCCCCGATCGAGGGCGGCTCGCGGCGTCACGGCCACCGTCAGCAGCCACAATCCTGCGGCGAACGGCAGCAGCACGGCCGAGAGGGTGTCCACCCGCACGAGCACCTCGCCGCCAGGCACTCGCGTGAGCGCCGACGAACCGATCGAGAGCCTGCGGACCGCCGGCGACGTCACAGCCGCGAGCGCGGCCAGTACCATCAGCGCGGCCAGCACGACGGCCAGCCTGCGGAGCTTTTCCACATCGATCCGCAGGAATGAGGCGCCGATCACGATCAGCGGGAGCGCGGCGAGACCGCCAAGGCAGAGCCAGGCGTCACTCATCGTGATCCTCGAGGGAGCCGATCACCGTGGGAACGCTCGCCGGCATCACGGCGTCGCACAACCAGCGATCGAGACGCGACAGCAGGAGCGCGAGCCTCGTGAACGGGTCCACGACCGCACGATCCACGAGGCTGTCGAGAAATCCGCGCTCCAGGGCGAGCAGGAAAAGGAGACGACGGAGCCGGTCCGGCACCATGGCGGCTAGGTACCCGCGAGATCCGGACGGCCGCTCGCCCAGGGCGCTTTCGATCCCGTGCAGGTCGTGGAGGACGTTCGGCGCGCTCAGGAACTGCAACAGCCGCAAGCAGGCATGCCCCGCGAGATGCACGAACGCGATCGCGTACCAGCCGATCGCGATCTCAAAGACGATGACGCCGATCTGTGTCAGGGAGGCGTACGCCAGCGACGATTTCACGTCGCTCTGGGCGCGCGTTGCCGCGCCCGCGAAGAGCGCGGTCGCGACGCCCAGGGTTCCGGCGAGCAGCCGGGCCACCGGCGCACGCTCCAGGAGCGGTGCCGCCCGGAGCAGCAGAAAGCAGCCGGCGTGGATCGAAAGCGAGCCGTAGTAGATGGCGCTCGAAGGAGTCGGCCCTTCCATTGCGCGAGGCAGCCAGCCCGAGAACGGCAGGAGGGCGCTCTTGCCAGCCACGGCCACGATCAGCAGAACGGCGATGATCGTCACGCTCGTGCCGGTGAGGCCGGCCGCGGGCGCAGCGCGCGCGCCGCCGAACAGCAGCGACAGGCTGTCGCTTCCCGCAACGTGACGCAGGAGCACCGCGGCCGACAGCATCGCGGCGTCGCTGATGCGGTAGACCGAGAGAACGCGCAGGCCGTTCGAAACGGGCGCCGGCCGCTCGTGAAAGAACGCCACGAGCAGCGCCGAGCTGAGCCCGACGCACTCCCAGCCGATGAACAGCACCTCGACGTTGCCGGCCAGGGCCACCAGGAGCATGCCGGTCACGAACAGCGCGAGCAGCACGAAGTACCGGTTGTAGCCCGACTCGCGGTGCAGATAGCGGCTCGAGAACGCCGAGACGACGCCGGCAATCGCCGCCGAGAGCGCCGCGAATGAGAGCGACAGCCGGTCGACCAGGAACTCGATGGCGATGCCGCCCTCGTGCGAAGACGACCACGCGCCAAACGAGAGAAGACGCGTCCCGGTGCGCGTCACACCGTAGGCGATGAGCGCCGCCGTCAGGGCGGCGCACGCGATCATCATCGTCCCGGCGGTAAGCGATCCCGTCCACCGTTCCGGAAGCGGCCGATTCACCAGCGAGCTGATGCCCAGCAGCGTCAGGAGAGCGGCCGGTGCGCCCACGCCCGCGAGCACGAGCCAGGCAAAGGGCACGTTCGAGATCACGCAACCCCCGTTCTCGGCACGATGGCAACCGGCGGGAGCAGGCCGCGCTTGCCCTGATACCAGTCCGCGGACTCGCCCGCGACGGCCGCGAGCGGGTGCCGCGCCGCGTGCGGCACGAAGCCGGTCGATCGCAGCTCCCGCAGCGCGCCCGATTCGGCGTCCAGGCACGCGAGCCATATCCACCGATTCCGCACCAGCCGCTCGATCGCCGGATTGCCCTCCAGCGCGCGGCGGATCCGGTCCGGTGAGCCCTCGACGACGACGGCGAGCCGCGCCGGCTCGTGAATCTCCACCATCTGCCACGGCAGGCCGGTCCGGAGATCGCTCTGCGCGCCGTCCATCACGCCCAGGAGCGACGTGACGTTGTGGGGCAGTTTGGTGCCGGACCCGTATCCGCTCGGATCGACGTAGCTGAAGTAGTACTCGAGATTGATGCCAGCCACGACGGGGATCACAGCCGCCATGATGCGCGCGAGGATCGCGCCGTCGTCATCCCGGGTCGGATCGTACGAGACGAGGAAGGCGCGCCGATCCAGGAACAGGCCGCGCGTCCGCAGTCTCCGGCCGACGATGCAGAAGGCATTGGTGGCGTGGCCGTACTCGGGACGTGGCTGCGCGAGATCGGCGGCGCGTCCTTCGACATGCGCGAGAGCCGCCAGCGGCGGATACCAGGGCGGCACGGCATCGAAGCGCCGGCATCGCTCGTGTGCCTCCCGGCGCCTCGCCTCCTGCACCGCGTCTCTGGCGCGTTCGAACAAGGGCAGCGACGTCGCAGGTACCGAGATCTTCGTCGAAGAAGGTGACCTCGTTGTTGCACGTGTTCCGCTGGGCCCCCACGAACCAGGTCCCCGCCGCGATCGGCAGCCCCTCGTCCGCAAGCAGGTGTCGGACCCGGGGGTCGTTGGCCATCTGCGCGAACGCGCGCGCATTCGGCCCGCCGCGTCCGCCGCCGCACGCCCCGCAGTCGTGGGCGGACTCATGAGGGTTGTTGAGGCTGACCGATCCGTGGCCGACGATGAGCACGAGCGGGGCGACTCGTTCGCGCAGCCCCGTGTCTTCAATAACGCGGCGCACGATGTCCGCCATTTCACGGACCGTGAAGCCCGAGAACGTTCCGATGGGCGGCCGCACCTCTGCGCGATCGAGCTGCAGTCGCGTGCTGGGCGCGGTCGCCGACTCCTCCCGGACGCGATGCCATCGGGACGAGAGCCACGGAAACAACACCCGCAACACAAGAGGCACCAGCGCGAGCCATCCGAACGCCGTCATCAACAGCGCGCCCCGCACCGGCAGCCGGCTGCCGAGATGGACGTTGTAGCCGAGAAAACCGGCAGCGCGGCGCTGCAGCCGGCGCGAGCGGGCCGCAAAGCGGCCGGCTTCGAGATCGATTTCGGCGACATAGTGCGCCGGATGGATGGACACCGGGCAGAGCGGCCGCGGGTGCGCGTCCGTGACGCCCTGGTGGTACATCGCGACGTTGAAGAACCCGGCCGTACCGAACGTCTCGCAGGCCGGCTCCACCTCTTCCAGGTGACGCCGAAACGACTCCTCGCGCTCGTCGAGGCAGAAGACGGCCTGAAACGCCGGCGGATCGGGACGACGCTGCGGCGTGTGGCCGATGAGGGCGTCGTACAGCCGGTGACGGATCGGTACGCTCGAAGGCCTCATGAAGGATCAGGCGCCGCCGGACATCGTCGAGCTCATCGAGCTCGGCCTCGATCGCCGCGACGTGATCATCGGTCCAGCGCTCCACGATCGAGGCGTCCAGGCCTCGAAGCTGCGCGACGTGAAACAGCGGCCACGCGCGCTCGGCCGCTGTCGGCGCCGGCGAAGGCTCGACTCGACCGCACAGCCACGACCGAAGTTCCGGAAGCGGGCCGCCAAACAACACTTCCCGCGCCGCATGGGCGAGGGCCGCGCGCTCGAACAGCAGGCGGACGGCAAGGTACCCCCGCAGCGTCACGGTCAGGTCGCGTGCGGGCACGCGGTCGGGCCGTTCCTCGATCTGCCGCACGATGCCCGCCCAGCCCCGGAGCGCCAGCAGTTCCGCCCTCAGGTAATCAGCGCGGTCCTCGGCCGCCACGCCGAGCTGTGCGAGAGAGTTCGCCATGGACTCCAATGCGCTCCGATTGGCCCTGCGGTCGTCGGCGACGAGTTGCGGAAGGGTCCGAGCCCAGCGGCCACATTGCGCCGCGAGAGCGGTTCCGTACAGCTCCAGAAAGCATCCGTGAATGCCGCGGCTGCGCTCGGGCATCGGCCAGTGCGCCAATCCCTGATCGAGATAGCCGGCGAGGAACCGGATCAGCGGCGGGTGAATCCAGGCGTCGACATCGATCCCGAACGCCGCGTGCAACGCGTCCCGATGGCGGGCCGGCGGCGCCGCAGCCGCCGGCCGCGCAGGGCTCGAACGGGAAATCGCAGCGCCGCAGGCGTCCCAAAGGCGCCGGACCGCCTGCGCCTCTTCGCCCGCGCGCCCATCAAGGTCGGCGAACACCGCCGCGGCCGACCGCGCGTCGGCAGGGAGATCCGTGCGAAACCGTGACAGCGCCGTCGTTTCCTCCAGGATCCACGAGAGTTCGCGCCCGGCGGCCGCCGGGATGCCGTGCAGGACGATCGCGCGCCAGAGATCGAGCCGGGATCCGAGATCCTGGACGTCGCTCGCTGCCCTGGCGCCGAGGTGATCGCGGAGCACGGCGTCGACGTCGGCGGCGAGAATGCGGCCGGAGGCGAGCTTGGCGCGATAGCGGAAATCGGGCAGGTAGGGCTCGCAGCCGAGCCGCTCGGCCGCGCGCTCGACCGCCTCCTCGAACGGCAGGTGCTCGAACGCGTGCAGCGTGTTGTGGTGGATGAAGATGCTGATGGGCCCCTGCGCGGGCAGCAGCTCGGCCAGCTCGTCGATCACGCGCGCGAGCGGGTGCGGCGGGCCGGGCTGGCGGGCTCTGATGTCCTGGCGTGTCGACACGCAGCGATTCCTGGCGACGCGGGCGGCCGGAACCGGGGGTGCCTCACGTCGAGTAGTTGAAGTATAGCAATATTCGAATATAATTATCCAGTGCCGGGACAGCGGCGGCGGGGCCGGAAGGCCGTCGAGGCGGCGTCGTCCACGCCGCGGGGCGAGCTCCAGGCGTTCAAGGCGCGCTTCTTCCGCGCGCTGGCGCATCCCATCAGAATCCGCATCCTCGAAGCGCTGGTGCAGCGGGGGCGGACGGTCCACGAGCTGCAGCACGCGCTCGCGCTCGAGCAGCCGATCGTGTCGCAGCAGCTTGCCGTGCTCCGCAATCAGGGCATCGTCGCGACGGACAAGGAAGCGACGTCGGTGCGATACACGATACGGGATCCCCTCGTCGGCGAGCTCCTCGACGTGGCGCGCCGCATTTTCAACAATCACTTCATCAGCACGTCCGGGCTCTTGCGCGAGCTCCAGCGCGAAACTCGCCGAGGCTGAGACCGGGGGTGGGGTCCCAATCGAGTACAAGACAGCTGCAGTGATTCTCGCGATCACTGTTTCTTCCCCGTGTGTTGGCGACGATGTTGGTGGAGGCGGCGGGAGTCGTGCCGAGAGCAACGAATAGGATTCGTTGCTCGAAGCCTAGACGCCGCGCCGACAAAGACCGAGCGAAGCGAGGGATTTGGAGGCGGCGGGAGTCGAACCCGCGTCCGAAAGCACGTCGTCGAGGAACTCTACATGCGTGTCCGCTTCCGATGTCTCGTATCCGGCGTGAGGAAGCGGCGAAAACCGCCGGATACCAGGCTCGGATGATCTCGCCTTCGAACGCCGAGCCGCCGCTCGAAGACCAGCCTGTTTGATGTCGTTCGGCCCCCAGCCACCAGGCGAGGCCGGGGCGAACGTCACTGCTTCGTTAATTAAGCAGCGAGAGCGTACTGATTGTCCGCAGTTAACGGATGTCCCATCAGATTAACGAGTTGATGGTGCTCGGCATGCATTCCCCGCTTCCATACCTCCGTCGAAACCGGAACGCCCCCAGAATTGCCTGAGACGCAGGCGCCTTCCATCGAAGGCGCTCTCCCATAGTACGACACGGA
The DNA here is from genome assembly GCA_963738315.1 of Vicinamibacterales bacterium. Taxonomy (GTDB): domain Bacteria; phylum Acidobacteriota; class Vicinamibacteria; order Vicinamibacterales; family JAMQPK01; genus JAMQPK01. Next base: position 877,685 of record CAVTVT010000003.1, read on the forward strand.
AGCCAGCTCTGACAATCACGGCCCGGCCCGATGCCTCGCGTTCGATTCCGTGCACTCGCACGCGCCCGGCGTTGCACGATTTGGCAGGCCCGTTGCACGGCTCATCGCAGAGCGGGAAGTGAGGTACAGAGCGGTGAGAGCAACAGGCTTCTTCTTGTTACTGGTCCTAATCATTATCGGCTTCGCGATCGCACCCGGCGGACGTCTCGCGCGGGCAGACGAGCCGATCACAGTTTCGGTCACGCCGGCCGTCAACCGGGGCGATGCGCGTCTGACGATTCTGGTCGAGCGCGACGACGAAAATCGTGCGCTGATGTGGGAAGTGGATGGCCCGAACTATTACCGGAGCAGCGCGCAGCAGCTCGACGGCGCGGCGTCTCCGCGCGCCTGGTCGGTGCTGCTGCACGACATTCCGGCCGGAGTCTTCGCGGTGCGCGCGATGGTGAAGCGCAGCGACAGGTCCGAATCGCTTGCCACCACCGAGATGCGGGTCGTCATGGGATTCGACTAGAAGGAATTCTTTGTCATTGCCCCAAGTTGTACGTACAATTGGGGTAAGTGTCATACAGGATCATCAGGACCGGGGGGCTGGCGCCAGCCCTCGCCGCCGGGCTTCTGCTCGGGAGCCCGGTGTTCCAGGAAGTACGGCCTTCGGCCTCGGCCGCACCCGCCGGTTCGGCCACCTCGGCGCTCACGCCGACGCCGCATCCACCGGTGCCGCGCAACCTCTCCCGACTCTGGCTCGCGCCGGCCGCGTCGGATCGCGCCGCAGCCGCGGCCGATCCCGCACTCGGGCATCTCCAGACCGGACTCGAGCTCTACGCCCAGTCGCGATACGAGCAGGCGCTCGCGCACTTCGTCCAGGCGGCGGCGCCGCGTTCGCCTCTGCGGGAGTACGGCGTCTACTACGCGGGTGTCTGCGAACTTCGGCTGCAGCGATTCGAGCCGGCGCGGAAGCGCTTTGTCGAATTGAAGAACGTCGACGGGTATCTCACGCAGGCGGCCGTCCTCGGTGAGGCCGAGGCGCTGCAGGGGCTGGGCAACTACGGCGCCGAAGCGAAAGCGTACCAACGGCTGCTCGACGTCAAGCCGCTCGACGAGCCGGCGATCTGGCTCAGCCTCGCCACGGCACGGATGGCGGCTGGCGATCGGGCCAAGGCTGCCGAAGCGTACCTTCATCTGTACTACGAATTTCCAACCAACGAGCTCGCGGGCGAAGCCGCGGGCCCGCTGAGCTCGATGACCGAAGTGCAGCCGATCGATTCCGGCAACACCCGCTACAAGCTGGAGCTCGGCCGCGCGGAGCGGCTGTTCGGCATGCGCAGAATCGCCGAATCGCGCTCGAGCTTTCTGCGCGTGCAGCCGTACGCGAGCGGCGACGATCGCGAGCGGATCGCGCTCCGGCTCGCCGAATGCGACTACCACCAGGGGCGGTACCTCCAGGCCCGCGAAGCGCTGCGCCCCTATCTGGATCAAGGCGCGCGGCAGGCCGAGGCGCGCTTCTTCTATCTGATGTCGCAGATGGGACTCGGCAACAAGGAGTCGTTCGAGCGGCTGGCGCGGGCGCTCATGGACGATTTCCCCGACTCGAGCTGGGCCGAGGACGCGCTGAACAACCTCGTCACGTACTACCTGAAGGAGAAGACCGACGAAGAGATCGACGGGATCGTGCGCGAGCAGTACAAGCGCTACCCGATCGGTCGCTACTCCGAGCGCGCCGCCTGGAAGGCGGGCTGGTTCGCGTACCGGGCGGGGAACATGCGCGAGGCCGCCGGGTTCTTCGAGACCGCCGCCGCGAGCTTTCCGCGCTCCGACTACCGGCCGGCCTATCTCTACTGGGCCGGGCGCGCGCGCGCGGCGATGAACGATCGGCTTGCGGCCGCCGAGCGCTTCCAGCTCGAGGCCACCGACTACCTGCACACCTACTACGGCCCGCTGGCCCTGGCCGAGCTGGAGAAGCTGGGCGCCCAGCCGCTTGCGGCCGCGCTCGTGTTCGTCGACGCGCGGACCGACCGCGACGACGAAGGCGGCGAGCTGCCGCCGAGCGCGGACACGATCCGGACGCTGCTCGCGCTCGGCCTCTACGATCCCGCCGTCAAGGAGCTCGACTTCGCCCGCCAGCGCTGGGGCGATTCGCCGGCGCTGCAGGCCACCATGGCGTGGGTGAACCGGCAGAAGGCCGAGTCGGAAACCGGCGCGGCGCAGTTCGCCCTCGCACGCGGCGCCATCACCCTGATGAAGCGCGCCTATCCGCAGTTTCTCGCCGCAGGGGGCGAAGAGCTGCCCCGCGAGCTGCTCACGGTGATCTACCCGCTGAAGTACTGGGATCTGATCAGGAAGTACTCGGTCCAGCGCGGCCTCGATCCGTATCTCATCGCGGCGCTGATGGCGCAGGAGTCCACCTTCGTGGCCGACGTGCGGTCGGCCGCCAACGCCTACGGGCTCACGCAGCTGCGGCCGGCCACGGCCCGCCACTACGCCCGCACGCTCCGGCTCCGCTACTCGAAGGCGCTCTTGACCAGTCCCGAGGCGAACATCAACATCGGCACCGCGTATTTCGCCGACAAGGTCCGTCAGTTCGGGTCCGTTGATCTCGCGCTCGCCAGCTACAACGCGGGTGAGCAGCCGGTCTACCGCTGGCGCGCGGATAATCCCAGCCTGTCGCCGGAAGAGTTCATCGACAATATTCCGTATCCGGAGACCCAGGGTTACGTCCGCCGCATTCTGGGGACCGCGGAAGAGTATCGCCGCCTGTACGGGCCGCGGTAGAATTCAGCCACACACACTCCCTTGCACCGGCCCCGACCCGCCACACGGCGTGGAGAGTCGAGGCCCGTCCATTGCGCAATCCGAGGAAGGAAGAGACCATGGCGGCCAGAGCGAGCGAGATGTCCGACGAGGAAATCAAGGAGCTGATGCGCGCGATTGCGAAGGCCAACGGCCGGCCGCTCGCCGAAGACCGCGTCGAGGCCGACTTTCCGGCATACAAGCGGTTCCTGCTGGCGATGGAACGGATCGATTCGGTACACCTTCGCGGTGGAGGACGAGCCGGCGTTCCACTTCTCCCTGCACCCCGCGCATTCATCGAGAGGAGCCGGGCGATGAACGTGTCGAGGCGCGGCTTTTTTGCCAGCTCGGTCGGCGCGCTGGCAGCGTCGGGTACGGTCCGCGCGGGAGCGTTTCAGGCGCCGGCGCAGCGCGGCGGCACCCCCGGGCCGTCCGATCTCCACTATCTCAGCCTGCGGGACGCCGCCACGCGCATCCGCCGCAAGCAGATGTCGCCGGTCGAGCTCACCCAGGCGGTCCTTGCCCGGATCGACGCGGTCGAGCCGCGGGTGCACGCCTTCATCACCCTCGCGCGCGAGAGCGCGCTCGAGGCGGCGCGCGCCGCCGAGGCGGAGATCGTGGCCGGCCGCTACCGCGGGCCGCTGCATGGCATCCCGCTGGCCGTGAAGGACACCCACTACACGAAAGGGATCCGGACGACGTGCGCCTCGCCGGTCCTCGCCGATTTCGTTCCGTCGTTCGACGCGACGGTGGTCGTGCGCATGAAGCAGGCGGGTGCGGTGCTCCTGGGGAAGACGAACCTGCCGGAGTTCTCGTCCGGCAGCTTCGGCAACGGCACGAACAACCCGTGGAACCTCGCGAAGCCCACCGGCGGATCGAGCGCGGGCAATGCCGCAGGGCTCGGCGCCGGCATGTTCTTCGGCGCCAGCGGCGGCGACACGGGCGCGTCGATTCGAGGGCCGGCCGCACTGTGCGGGGTCGTCGGACTCAAGCCGACCTACGGCAGGGTCAGCGGGTACGGCGTCATGAAGCTCAGCTGGTCTGTGGATCACGTCGGCCCGATGACCAGGACGGTCGAGGACAACGCCCTGCTCCTCAACGTGATGGCGGGCGCCGATCCGGAGGACTGGGCCACGGCCGACGTTCCCGTGCCCGACTACACGCGCGCCCTGCGGCGCGGCGTGCAGGGCGTACGCGTCGGGATCCCGAGGCGGCCGCTCATCGACGGCTTCCATCCCGACGAGCTGGACGCCTTCGAGCGCGCGCTGGCGGTCTTCACGAAGCTCGGGGCGCACGTGCAGGAGGTCGATCTGCCGCCGACGCTCGGCGTGATGGCGAGCGCGCACAACATCATCCGCATCTGCGAGGCGGCGTCGTATCACGAGCCGTTCCTCGCGACACGGGCGGCGCTGTACGGACCCACGGCCGTGCGTTCCGACATGGAGGCCGGCGCGCTGATTACCGCCGGCCAGTACCTGCGGGCGCAGAAGATGCGCAAGATCTTCGTCAAGCAGATGCTCGCGATCTTCGACGGCTTCGACGTGATGATCACGCCCGAGTCGGTGCCGGCCGGGGAGGCGAGCAAGGCGATCCTGAACCCCCACCCGCTGTTCAACGACACCGGGTTCCCCGCCATGGCGGTGCCGGCAGGTTTCTCCACGTCGCCGCCAGGCCTTCCCCTGGCGATCCAGATCGTGGGCAGGCCGTTCGACGAGGAGTCCGTGTATGCGGCGGGATTCGCCTACGAGCAGGCGACGCCCTGGCACGAGCAACGGCCGGCGCTCTGAGTTGATCTAATATCTGGTTTCCCGGAGTCCCGGGTGGAGGCGTGAGCGCTGAGGCACATGAGCAGACCCAGAGGATCGAAGAAGGCCGCGCAGTTCACCGAGTCGGTGATCCGCGAGATGACGCGCCTGGCGCAGGAGCACGGCGCGGTGAACCTGTCGCAGGGCTTCCCGGACTTCGCCGCGCACCAGACGATCAAGGACGCCGCGTGCGCCGCCATACAGGCCGACATCAACCAGTACCCGATCACCTGGGGCGCCGAGAACTTCCGGCAGGCGATCGCGCGCGACTTCTCGCGGCGCTACGGCGTCGGCGTCGACGACACGCAGGTGACCGTCTGCTGCGGCTCGACCGAAGCCATGCTCTCGACGCTGCTGGCGGTGGTGGATCCGGGCGACGAAGTCGTGATCTTCGAGCCGTATTACGAGAACTACGGGCCCGACAGCATCATCTCGGGTGCGGTTCCCAGGTTCGTTCGCCTCCACGAGCCCGACTGGACCTTCGACGAAGGGGAGCTGGCGCGCGCGTTCAACGAGCGGACGCGCGCGATCGTGATCAACACGCCGAACAACCCGACGGGGAAAGTATTCACGCGCGAGGAGCTGCAGCGGATCGCCCGCCTCTGCCTTCAGTGGGACGTGCTCGCCATCACCGACGAGATCTACGAGCACATCGTCTACGACGGGCGCCGGCACGTGCCGATGGCCTCCATCGACGGCATGGCCGATCGCACCGTGACCATCAACGGCCTGTCGAAGACGTTCAGCGTCACGGGCTGGAGGGTGGGATGGGCCATCGCGCCGCGCGATCTGGCGGCGCCCATCCGGAAGATGCACGACTTCCTCACCGTGGGCGCTCCGGCGCCCCTGCAGGAGGCGGGCGTCGCGGCGCTCTCGATGCCCGAGACGGTACTACGCGGAGATGGCGGCCGGCTACGCGCGCCGGCGCGATCTGCTGTGCGGGATCCTCGAGCGGCACGGCTTCCGCGTGAACCGGCCGCAGGGCGCCTACTACATCATGACCGACATCGCGCACTTCGGCTTCCGACTCGGATATCGAGTTCGCGACCTACCTGGTGAAGGAGGTCGGCGTGGCCGTGGTGCCTGGCAGCAGCTTCTTCAGCGATCGGAGCGCCGGGCGCACCAAGGTCCGGTTCGTCTACAGCAAGCGCGACGAGACGCTGCTCGAGGCCGATCGCCGTCTGGCACGACTCGCCGTGCGCGCGTCGCGCTGACGGCGCGGGCGCCCGGCCACTGCAATCCTCAGCCGAAGAGCCGCACTCAGGTACCGCACGACGCCGCCGAAGTACAGGCCCTTCATCAGGAAGGTGCCCTGATCCTTCTTGAAGGTGTAGCCGACGTCGATGCGCCGATAGCCGACCTGGGCTCCGGCGTATTTGTTGAAGTTCACCGTGCCATACAGGTCGAAGTCCACGTAGTGCGCGCGGTAGCCCTCGCGGATGCTCTCCGGCAGCTTGATGCCGACCAGCTCGCCGGTGATCGACACGTTGGGCACCACGTACACGCGCCCGATGCCGCCGAGCGCGGGGATCGGGGCCTCGGCAATCGTGGACTGCACCGGGATGCTCGAGGTCGCGAGCTCGACGTCCACGCTGGTCTTCTTCAGCTCGGCCAGCACCCCGACGAACCAGCGGTCCTGCGACACGAATCGTACTCGTACCCGAACAGCCAGGTCTTCCACGAGAAGTCGGTGGAGACCGGCAGGTTCACCGCATACCGCTGCCCGTTGAAGACGAACGACCGCGAGACGTTCGTCTCGGCCTGATAGGTGATCGGCAGATAGCTGATCCGGAGCTTGTGCTTGCGCCCCGGCCGCAGCACGAAGCGGAGCTCCTTCAAGCGCCGCTGCTGGATGCCGAGATCGTTCACTGCGTCGATCTGATCGCCGATGATGCCGAGTGATTCGCTCGCGACGGTCAGCACCGGCGGAGGGTTCCAGAAGCACGCCCGAGGCCTCGACGCGGTAGAGCTCGCCGATGGCCGGATCGGAGATCGGCATCGGGCGGTATTGGGCGTGCGCGGCGGCCGGGAGCGAGCAGCAATGCCGTACAGCAACGATTGACGCCTGTGGCGATATTTCGCATCGAATCTCATTGCCGTCCTTCTCGTGAGACGTGTGAGCCATCGCCCTCCTGCTGGGATGCGGAGAGCACTCGGAGGCGGGCCGGGGAGGAGTGGCTCAGCATAGCACGAAGCGCGCGTCTATACTCACATCGTGACTCCCGTCCGGCGGCTTCTTCCGTACATCACCCGGTATCGGCGCCAGATCCTGCTCGGGTTAGTGTGCCTGGTCATCTGCTCGGGGCTCTTCGCCGTCGTCGCCCCGCGTGCTCCAGTACGCCATCGACGATCTCTATCGCGGGGGTGACCCGGGCGAAGCTCGGCTGTACGCGGCGGCCTGCTCCTGGCCATTGCGGGCGTCGGCGGCTACTTCCGCTACCAGATGCGCCGGATCATCATCAGCGCCTCGCGGGCCATCGAATACGACCTGCGCGGCGATTTTTTCGCGCCATCTCGAGAAGCTGCCGCTGGCGTTCTTCCAGGCCAATCGGACGGGCGATCTCATGTCGCGCGCGACCAACGACCTCAGCGCCGTCCGGATGATGGTGGGCCCGGCGGTGATGTATCTCTCCAATACGCTGATCACGGCCGTCGTGAGCCTCTCGCTGATGTTCTCGCTGGACGTCCGGCTGACGCTGCTGGCGCTGATTCCGCTGCCGTTCGTGTCGATGGCCGTCAAGCTGTTCGGGCAGCGCCATCCACAAGCACGTTCGAGCAGGTGCAGGAGAAGCTCGCGGACATGAGCGCCGTGGTGCAGGAGTCGCTGACCGGGCGTCCGCGTGGTGCGCGCCTACGGCCAGGAGAGCCGCCGAGATCGAGCGCTTCCGCCAGGCCAATGTCGACTATCTGGAGCACAACCGCCGGCTCGCACGCCTGCAGGGCGCCTTCTTCCCGACGATGTCGCTGCTGCTCGGCATCGGCGCGCTGCTGGCGCTGTGGCTGGGCAGCCGGGAGGTGATGCAGCGGGCGCATCACGGTGGGGCAGCTCGTGGCGTTCAACGCATACCTGGCGCAGCTCGCCTGGCCGATGATCGCCTTCGGCTGGGTCACGAATCTGCTGCAGCGCGGGATGGCCTCCTGGAAGCGGATGCTCGAGGTCATGGACACGACCGCCGGCGATACGGGACGAACGGTCCGCCTCGCCAGGCTCAGGGCTCGGCCCGCGGATCGCAGGGCGCGCATCGAGATCCGCGATCTGACGTTCGCCTTCGGCGACCACGAGGTGCTCAGCCACGTGTCGTTCTCGGTCCGGGCCGGGCGAGACGCTCGCCATCGTGGGCGGCACCGGCTCCGGCAAGTCGACGCTGGTGAGCCTGCTGCCGCGGCTCCACAACCCGCCGCGGGGCACGGTGTTCATCGACGGCCGCGACGTGCGCGATATCCCGCTCGCCGAGCTGCGCGGCGCCATCGGCTTCGTGCCGCAGGAGCCGTTCCTCTTCTCGGACACGCTTGCCGAGAACGTGGCTTTCGGCGTGCCGGCGCTCAAGTGAGCGAACGGCACCGGAGCGCCGTGCGTGGCGGCGGCGCGGCATCGCGCAGCTGGAGAAGGACGTCGCCGACTTTCCGAAGGGCTACGACACGATGGTGGGGGAGCGCGGCATCACGCTGTCGGGCGGGCAGAAACAGCGCGCCGCCATCGCGCGCGCCGTCGTGATCGATCCGCGCATTCTCGATCCTCGACGATGCGCTGTCGGCCGTCGACACCTACACGGAAGAGGACATCCTGCACGCGGCCTCCGGGAGCGTGATGCGGCGGCGGACGGCGATCATGATCTCGCACCGCATCTCCACCGTGCGCGACGCCGACCAGATCATCGTGCTGGACGACGGACGGCTGGTCGAGCGCGGCCGCGCACGACGAGCTGGTGGCCCGCGGCGGCCTGTACGCCGAGCTCTACAAGAAGCAGCTGCTGGAAGAGGAGCTCGCCGCGTCCTGACGATGTCGCTCCACGAAGAAGACGTCCTGGGGAAGGCGTACGACGCCCGGTTGATGCGGCGGCTGCTGGGCTATCTCCGCCCGCACAAACCGTTCGTCGCGCTGGCGCTCGTGGCGCTCCTGGCCGACGGTCTGCTCCAGCTCGCGCAGCCGTATCTCGTGAAGATCGCGATCGACCGGTACATCGCCGCGCGGCGACATGGCCGGGCTGAATCGCATCGCGGTTCTCTATCTCGGAGTGCTGGCCGGGGCCTTTGCGATCGAATACGCGCAGACGTACCTGATGCAGATGACGGGCCAGCACATCATGTTCGACATGCGGATGGCAGATCTACCGCCACCTGCAGCGTCTGGACCTCTCGTTCTACGACAGGAATCCGGTGGGGCGGCTGATGACGCGGGTGACGACCGACGTGGACGTCATCAACGACCTGTTCACGTCCGGTGTGGTCGCGGCCTTCGGCGACCTGTTCATGCTCGCGGGGATCATGGTCATGCTGCTCGTCATGGACTGGCGGCTCGCGCTGATCACCTTCTCCGTGCTCCCGCTCATCGTGCTGGTCGCGCAGTGGTTCCGCCGGAACGTCCGCGAGTCGTACCGGAACGTCCGCGCCTGGATCGCGCGGATCAACGCGTTCCTGAACGAGCACATCAACGGCATGATCGACCGTCCAGCTGTTCCGCCGCGAGAGCTTCGACTTCGCGCAGTTCGAGCGCATCAACGCCAGGCACCGCGACGCCAACATCGATCAGATCTTCTATTACGCGGTCTTCTACCCGGCGATCGAAATCGTCGCGGCCATGGCCTCGGCGCTGATCATCTGGTACGGCGGAGGCTTCGTGCTGAGCGGCACGCTCACGCTCGGCGTCGCTCGTCGCCTTTCTGCTGTACTCGGGCCGCTTCTTCCGGCCCATCAGCGACATGTCGGAGAAGTTCAACACGCTGCAGGCCGCCATGGCTTCGTCGGAGCGGATCTTTCAGCTCCTGGATACGCCGGTGCAGATCGGGGACGCCCGCTCGATCGCGCCATCGGGAGAGGCGGCTGCCGGCCGGCGAGCACAGCCCCCTGCGGCGGCGGCCGCGGCAAAGGGACATATCGTCTTCGACGCATGTGACCTTCGCCTACGGCGCCGAGCCGGTGCTCCGGGACGTCTCGTTCGAGATCCGGCCCGGAGAGCGCGTCGGCGTCGTCGGGGCGACCGGCGCGGGCAAGTCGACCCTGATCAGCCTGCTGCTGCGGTTCTACGACGTGACGAGCGGACGGATCGTCGTGGACGGCGCCGATGTGCGCGACATGGGTCCGGCCCGGCTGCGCCGGCTGTTCGGGCTCGTGCTGCAGGACGTTCATCTGTTCTCGGGCACGATCGCCGGCAACATCCGCCTCGGCAACCACGACATCACCGACGCCAGGGTGCGCGAGGCCGCCAGGGCGGTGCACGCGGACGGCTTCATCTCGGCGCTGCCGGGCGGCTACGATGCGGCCGTCGCGGAGCGGGGCGCCACGCTCTCGGTCGGGCAGAAGCAGCTGCTGTCGTTCGCCCGGGCGCTGGCATTCGATCCGGCCGTGCTGATCCTCGACGAGGCCACCTCGAGCGTGGATACCGAAACCGAGCTGCTGATCCGCGACGCGCTGCGGGTGTTGATGGCGGGCCGTACCACGCTCGCCGTGGCGCATCGTCTCTCCACCATCCAGGACATGGACAAGATTCTCGTGTTCCACAAAGGCGCGTTGCGCGAGGCGGGGACGCCACCAGCAGCTGCTCGCGGTCCGCGGCATCTACTACAAATTATTTCAGCTGCAATACAAGGCCGGCGGCAGTCTGGTGAGCGGCGAAGTGTCGACCTAGGGAACGAGAGGACCGGGGGCCTCGTCCTCGGCCGAAGGCGCGCCGGTGGGATTGGCCGGTCCGGCCGCGGGCGGGCTGGCCGGCTCTTCGGCGGGCGGGCGCTGGCGGCGTGGCGGTTCGGCAGGCCCGGCCCCGGTGTCGGCATCGCCCGGCAGCCGGCGGTGGAACAGCGTCTCCATCAGCGGTGTGGTGTCCCTGGGGTTCCAGCCGAGCCGCAGCACGACGATGTGTACGTCCTGCCGGCCGAAGCGGAGCGCGTCGTAGCAGCTCCACATGTACACGTCCAGCTCGCGTCCCTGCACCTCCGGCCCGGTATCCATGACCGTGTAGACGCCGTTGTACTCCGGCATCTCGAAGTCGGCCTGGATGACGGAGCCGACCGGGAGCAGCGAGACGTCGGCGGCGGCCACGCCGCTGCGCGCCGGGACGCCCGAGGCGGTCGTTTGGCCCTTGCAGTAGGCCGTGGCTTTGAACCGAAGCCGCATGCCCGGCGCCGGCTTGAGCTGGTTCTCCATCAGCTCGGCCTGGCGCGCCGCGTAACGGGAGTCGGAAACCGTGGCCTCGTACAGCAGGACGAAGGCCGACACCAGCAGCAGCGATGGAAAGATCCGGCGCCAGAACAGTCTAGGGATGATCCCCATGGCGAAAGTGCTCGAATCCGGACGGCAGCGGCTCAACGCCGCCGCCGACCTCCACAACGAATCGGCGGTCGGCGGTCAGCCGGCCGATTCGTGTTATCGGCAGATCCTTCTCGAGTCGTCGCACGCCGCCCAGGCGGCGCGTCAGCTTCGGGGAAACGGCAAACAGGAGCTCGTAATCATCGCCTCCGGCGAGGGCTTCGTGCAAATCCCGGCCGGGGGGGGCAAGCGGCAGGGCGGCCGCCTCGATGGCCGCCCCGAGGCCGCTGGCGTCGCCAATCTGCCGGACGCCGTCGGCCAGGCCGTCGCTCAAGTCGATGCAGGCACGGGCGGCGCGCATGCGGCCGAGGAGCATGCCGAGCCGGAGCCGCGGCTCCGGGCGGCGATACTTCCGCGCGGCGGGCGATGAGCTGTGCGGATCCCGCCGCAGCTCCGCCAGGCCGGCCGCGCCGCCGCCCACCGAGCCGCTCACGTAGAGGTCGTCGCCGGCCCGCGCTCCGCCGCGGGTGAGGATGCCGCGGCGATGGACGGAGCCGGTGGCGGTGACGTCGACGATCAGCGGCCCCGGAGAGCGCGTGATGTTTCCGCCGACGATCGCAATCCGGCTGCGCGCGGCGAGCGCGCACATCGCGTCCACCAGCTCGTCGAACTCGGCGACGGGCATGCCGGCTGGCAGCATGAGTGAGAGGAGCGCCGCGCGCGGCTCGGCTCCCATGGCCGCCAGGTCGCTCAGATTGATGGCGAGCGCCTTGTGTCCGATGTCGCCCGGCGCGCAGAAGAGGCGGTCGAAGTGCACCCCCTCGACGAAGGCATCGGTCGTGAGCACCTCGAGCCGGTTGCGCACCGGTTCGACGACCGCCGCATCGTCGCCCGGGCCCACGACGGCCCAGGGCGGGGCGGAGCCAATCCGGGCGCGGATGCGCTCGATCAACGCGTGCTCGCCGATTGTCGATACGGTCTCCACGCGTCGCGTCAGCGGGCGCCGCGCGGCGCCGGGCGCGGCCTGGCGCCCCTCATTTGGCGTACTCCACCGCGCGGGTCTCGCGGATGACCGTGACCTTGATGTGCCCTGGATACTCCAGCTCGTTCTCGATGCGGCGCGCGATGTCCTTGGACAGCCAGACGGCTTCCTCGTCCGTGATGCGCTCGCTCTCGACCATGATGCGGATCTCGCGTCCGGCCTGGAGGGCGAAGGCCTTCGACACGCCCTTGAACGAGTCGGCAATCTCTTCGAGCTTCTCCAGCCGCTTGACGTACGACTCGAGGATGTCGCGCCGGGCGCCCGGGCGGGCGGCCGAGATGGCATCGGCCGCCTGGACAATCATCGCCTCGAGGGAGGGCCAGTCGATGTCCATGTGGTGGGCCGCCATCGCCATGACGACGGCCTCCGACTCGCCGTACTTCCGGAGCAGGTCGATGCCGATCTCCAGGTGCGTGCCCTGCATCTCGCGATCGATCGCCTTGCCGCAGTCGTGCAGGAAGGCGGCGCGCACGGCGACCGCGGCGTTCAGGCCGATCTCCTTGGCCATGATGCCGGCGAGGTAGGCCACTTCCTTCGAGTGGTTCAGCACGTTCTGGCCGTAGCTGGTGCGGTACTTCAGGCGGCCCATGAGCTTCTGCAGCTCGGGGTGGAGGTCGTGCATGCCGAGCTCGAAGGCGGCTGCCTCGCCGTCCTTGCGCACCGACTCGTCCATCTCCGCCTTGACCTTCTCCACGACTTCTTCGATGCGGGCGGGATGGATCCGTCCGTCGGCGATGAGCAGCTCGATCGCCTGTTTGGCGATCTGACGGCGGTACGGATCGAAGCCGGAGAGGATGATGGCGCCCGGCGTGTCGTCCACGATGAGATCCACGCCGGTCGCCTGCTCGAGCGCCCGGATGTTGCGCCCCTCACGGCCGATGATGCGCCCCTTGAGATCGTCGCTCGGGAGATCGACGACCGAGACGGTCGTCTCGATGGTGTGCTCGGCCGCGCTGCGCTGGATGGCTTCGGTGATGTACTGACGCGAGCGCGCGGCCGCCTGCTCGCGCGCCTCCGCGTCGAGCCGCTTGACGAGGTTGGCGGCGTCGCGGCGCGCATCGGCCTCGATCTGCCTGATCAGCAGCTCCTTGGCTTCCTCGCTGGTGAGCCCGGAGACCCGCTCGAGCTCGTGCTGCTGCTGCGCGACGAGCTGATCGAACCGCGCCGAGGCGGCCGCCGCGCGCTTTTCGGTGTCGGCCAGGGCCGCGTCCCGCGTCCGCAGCTCCTGTTCCTTGCGGTCGGCGGCCGCCTTCTGCTCGGCGGCCAGCGCCTCCTTCCGGGCGAGGAGCTGCTCACGTTCGCTGAGCCGTCCGGAGCGCTCCATCATCTGGCGCTCGGCGTCGAGGCGCAGCTCGTGGGCTTTTTCCTTGGCCTCGAGCAGCGCTTCCTTCTTGCGGGCATCGGCGTCGCGCTCGGAGTCCTTCAGGACGCGGAGCGCCTGCTCCTCGGCGCGTCCGATGGTCTCGGCGGCGATGCGCTTGCGGTTCGCGACCCAATAGGCGAACACCGCGGCCGCGGCGACCGCCGTGATGAGGAAATTGGCCAGATACGGGAGGTACACGCCCATAGCGGGTCCTTAAGGGCCAAAGCGCGGGGATGGAACGAGGGTGCCGAGGAGACAGGAACCCAGAACCAGAACCCGACGCCTCGAACCGGAACGTAATCGTGGCTGGAGCTTATGGAAAGGCCCCGCTTTGCCGTGTGGGGAGGTCGGATGAACCTGCGTAAGCAGGTGGAACCGCTCGTGAGCCGCGCTTCAGGCTTCCTCGCACAGAGGCATGCACACCGCGCAGCGTTGCGATTCGCTTAGGTGATGCATTGGCTCAACCGAGTCTCCAGACCATCACGCGCAAAGCAGGGAGCTCGTTTTCGACAGGGATCTTAGCGTGTTAGGGCCCGGGGCTCAAGGTCGACCGTCGCGGGGGCCTAGGAGGCCAGCGCCGCGTCCACGAGCCGCTCAATCTCCTGCGTCCGCTCGGCGAGGGCATCGCGCCGGCCCCGTTGCGCATCCTGGCACCGGAAGAGCTCGTCCGCGATGTTGAGCGCCGCGAGCACCGCCAGCCGCAGAGAGTCGCCCGCCGGGGTCGATTCGGCGGCGGCGCGCATCTTCTCGTCCACGTACGACGCCAGCCCGCTCACGTACTCGGGATCGAGCGCGCTGCTGATGGGGTACCGCTGCCCGCGAATCTCCACCGAGACGATCTGGGGCTCCATTGGTCTCCTTTTCAGGGCTCAGGGCTCAGGGCTCAGGGCCGAGGCTCGGGGCGAACGGCCGGGACCCTCAGCCGCGGGGCTGGCCTTACAGGCTGAGCGCCTCCAGCTGCTCCAGCATGTGCGACACGCGGCCGCGAATCGTCTCCCGCTCGTCGCGGAGCGCCGAAACTTCCGCCAGCCCCGCCTCCGACTCGGCGATCCGCTCGCGCGCGGCCTCGAGCTCGCGCGCGAGCCGCAGGTTCTCTTCGTTGATTCTCGCCTGCTCGGCCTTCAGGCGGCCGATCATCGAGATGAGCATCTTCACTTTGTCTTCCAGGCGATCGATGGGCTCGAGCTCGGCCGAGCGGGGAACGGTGCGTGACATGGGAACCTCCGGTGACAGCGACTGCAGGCGTCAGCGTTGAACGGCGGCATGCGCGTGTTCCAGCGCAGCGAGAATCTGCTTCATGGCGGCGTCGACCTCGGCGTCGGTCAGCGTGCGCTCGGGCGAACGGAAGGTGAGCCGGAACGAAAGGCTCACCCGCTGCTCGGGCACGCCCTTGCCCTGATACCGATCGAACTCGGCGACCGACACGAGCGTCGGCGGCGCGGCCGAGCGGATCGTGCCACGAACGCTTTCGGCGGGCAAGACTTGATCGACGATGATCGAGATGTCGCGGGCGATCGACGGGTAGCGGGGGAGCGGCGCGAACCGCAGCGGGCGGCTGGCGCGCGTCCGCGCCGCCTCGATCTGATCGAGATCGAGCTCCGCGACGTACACGTCCTCGTCGCGCGCGAGCAGCCCGACCTGCCCGGCCGGCCGCCCGTCCACCGAGATCATCGCGGCCCGTCCGCGCACCAGGTACACCGCGGCGCCCGCGGCCTGGAACGAGAGCTCCACGCCGAGCGCGTCCGCCAGCCGCTCCACGACGCCCTTGACGTCGAAGAAGTCCACCGCGCGGCCCGGCCGGTTCCAGTGCGGCGGGCCGGCCGCTCCGGTCCAGGCGACGGCGGCCTGCTGCCGGAGCCCCGCGCGCGTCACGACCGCGCCAATCTCGAACAGCCGCACGTCGGCGATCTGCCGGTGACGGTTGTGGACCAGCGCCGCGAGCAGCCCCGGCACGAGCGAGGGCCGGAGCACGGCGAACTGCGCGGTGAGCGGATTGCTGATCGGGACGATGTCCGCCGCGGTGGCAAACGGCTCGGCGGCGTCCGCGCCGATGAACGAGAAGGTCACCGCCTCGGAGCATCCTGCGGCGAGCAGCACGCGCCGGGCGATTCTGTCGCGCTCGATCCGGCGGTCGGCCGGCTCGGGCGGCGTCTCGAGCGGGGGGAACGTCGACGGGAGCCGGTCGTAGCCGTAATGGCGCCCGACTTCTTCGACGAGATCGATTTCGCGCGTCACATCGACGCGGAAGGTCGGCACCGAGACGCTCCAGACGCCGTGCGGCGCGGCGTCACGGGCTACGAAGCCGAGGCCGGTCAGGATACGTATGATGTCCGGTGCCGGCACGGCGAGGCCGAGGATGCGCGCGATCCGCTCGGCGCGCAGCGTGAGCGTCCGCGGCGGCGCCGGCGATGGATAGCAGTCGACCAGGCCGCCTCGGACCCGGCCCGCGCCGGTCTGCTCCAGCAGCGCCGCGGCACGCTCGAGCGCCGGCACGGTGGCGCCGATATCGCTGCCGCGCTCGAATCGCGCCGAAGCCTCCGTCTTGAGCCCGAGCCGCTTGCTCGTCCGGCGGACGCTGGCGGGAAGGAAACAGGCGCTCTCGAGCACGATCGCGCCCGTGCCGCTGCTCACCTCCGAGAATGCCGCCGCCCATCACACCGGCGACGGCCTGCGGCCGATCGCCGTCGGCGATCACGAGCATCCCGGCCTCGAGGCCGCGAGAGACGCCGTCGAGCGTCTTCACCCGCTCGCCGGCCGCCGCCCGCCTGATGCGCAGCTCGCCGCCCCCGAGCTTCGCGAGATCGAATGCGTGCATCGGCTGCCCGATCTCGAGCAGCACGTAGTTGGTGATGTCGACGACGTTGTTGATCGGACGGATGCCGGCCGCCAGCAGGCGTTCGGCCATCCACGGAGGCGAGGGGCCGACCCGCACATCGGCCACCGCGGCGGAGTAGCGCGGGCAGAGATCGGGGGCATCGAGGGCGACGCGGACGCCGGCGGGCCCGGCCTCGATCGTCGCGGCCGGGGGCATGCGGAGCGGCAGACCGTAGGCGGTCGCCGCCTCCCGCGCGAGGCCCGTCACGCTCAGACAGTCCGGACGGTTGGCGGTAATCTCGAAATCGAGAATCGCGTCGGCGCCGCCGCCCGGGCGCTCGATCGAGGCGAGCTCGAAGCCCCGCATGGACAGCTCGCGTCCGATCTCCTCGGGTGCGGCCGCCACGGCGACCAGCTCACGCAGCCACGAGACCACGAGCTTCAAACCGGGAACTGCTCCAGGAATCGCAGATCGTTTTCGTAGAAGAGGCGGATGTCGTCGACGCCGTACTTCAGCAGCGCGACGCGCTCGATGCCGACGCCGAAGGCGAACCCGGTGTAGCGCTCGGCATCGTACCCGACGGCCTCGAACACCGAGGGATGCACCATGCCGCTGCCCAGGATCTCGAGCCATCCCGTCTTCTTGCAGATGGCGCAGCCGTCGCCGCGGCAGAAGACGCAGCCGATGAACACTTCCGCGCTCGGCTCCGTGTACGGAAAGAAGCTCGGCCGGAAGAGCACCGGGATATCGTCCCCGAACAGCTCCCGCACGAACACGGTGAGCGTGCCCTTGAGGTCGGCCATCGTGATCCGCTCCCCGACCACGAGCCCCTCGACCTGCTGGAACATCGGCGTGTGCGTGAGATCCAGATCGTCGCGCCGGTACACCTTGCCGGGCACGATGATGCGCACGGGCGGCTCGTGCGACTCCATGTACCGGATCTGCATCGGCGAGGTGTGGGTTCGCAGCAGCGTGGCGGGCCTATCCGGCCCGGGCGCTCCGGCGCGGTCGCGGCTCGGCACGCCCGGCACCAGTCCATCCAGGTACAGCGTGTCCTGCATGTCGCGGGCGGGATGCTCCGGCGGCATGTTCAGCGCCTCGAAATTGTGGTAGTCGTCTTCGATCTCGGGCCCTTCCAGCACCTGGTAGCCCATGCGGGTGAAAATCGCTTCGATCTGCTCGCGAACGATGGTGAGGGGGTGGCGGTGGCCGATGGAGGGCCGGCGGCCGGGCAGCGTGATGTCGACGGCGCCCACCGCCGGCCGCGCGGTCTCGAGCGCCGCGCGCCGGCCGCCCAGTTCGGCCTCAATCGCCGTCTTCAGCTCGTTGGCGATCCGGCCGAGGCGGGGCCGCTCGTCGGGCGGGGCCGCGGCCACCGACTTGAGCAGCGCGGTGATGGCGCCGCTCTTCCTGCCGAGGTACTTGTCTCGAACTGCCTGAAGATCCGTCTCCGATGCGACCCGCGCGAGATCCTCGTCGAACGAGGCGCGCACGCGGACGATCTCGGCGTCGGTCACACGCGTGCGGCCGCGGCGCGGGCGGGCGCGCTCTTGCGGGATCGCGCCGGGACGGGACGCGCTTCGCCGGCCCGCTTGGCGAGCGATGCGAAGGCGGCTGGCTCGTTGACGGCCATATCGGCGAGCACCTTGCGATCGAGCGTCACGCCCGCGGCTTTGAGGCCGGCGATGAGCTGCCCGTAGGTGAGGCCGTGCTCGCGCGCGGCGGCATTGATGCGGAGGATCCAGAGCTTGCGGAAATCGCGCTTCTTGCGCCGCCGGCCCACGAACGCATACTTGAGCGCCGTGTCGACCGACTCCTTGGCCGCGCGGTACAGCTTGCTCTTATTCGCGTAATAGCCCTTCGCCAGGCCCAACAGCTTCTTGCGCTTGGCGCGGCGGACGGTTCCTCGCTTGACTCTCGGCATTTCTTCGATCTCCCACTGGTAGGGGTTCGGGGTTCAAAAGGTTCAAGGTTCGGGGTTCGGAGTTCGAACTGCCACGACGCTGCCGCGAACCCCGAATCTCGCACCCCTGAACCCTGAACCTTGAACCCCGAACCCCGAACTTGAACGCCACTCACTTATACGGCAACATCCGCGCCAGCTTGGTCGCGTCCACGTCGGCGATCACCGTGGTGCCCCGCATGCCGCGCTTCCGCTTGGTCGACTTGCTCGTGAGGATGTGCTGCTTGAACGCCTTGCTCCGCACGAACTTGCCGCTCGCCGTCTTCTTGAACCGCTTGGCGGCTCCCCGATGCGTCTTCAGTTTCGGCATCTCTCAACTCGCTCCCGTCATTCCGGTTTCGACGCGGACTGCCGCGACGAGCGGCCGCCCGGAGGACGGCGCGCAAGGATCGTGTGCATCTGGTTGCCCTCCTGCCGCGGCATGGTCTCGGCAATCGCGACCTCGGCCAGTTCGTCGCAGAGCCGCTCCAGGATGCGGCGGCCGATCTCGGGATGCGCCATCTCGCGGCCCCGGAAGAAGATGGTCGCCTTCACCTTGTCGCCTTCGGCCAGGAAGCGCTCGATATGCTTCTTCTTGAACTGGTAGTCGTGCTCGTCGACCTTGGGCCGGAACTTGATCTCCTTGACGTCGATGATCTTCTGGTGCTTCTTCGCCTCGCGGGCGCGCTTCTGCTCCTGGTACTGATATTTCCCGAAGTCCATGATCCGGCACACCGGAGGCACGGCCGTCGGGGAGATTTCCACGAGATCCAGTCCTTTTCCTTTCGCAATGGCGAGCGCCTGCGGCGGCGGCATGATTCCGAGCTGCTTGCCGTCGTCGTCGATCACGCGTATCTCCCGAACACGGATGCGTTCGTTCACGCGTACACGGTCGTCACGTCGAGGTCCCGAGCGATCGAAAGCGATAACGGCCTCCTGGTGCGGCGGATGCCGCCTAGGTCTTCTGGTTTATCTCGTCGAGCGCCGACGCGATGAAGGCGTCGAGCGCGCGCGATCCGAGGTCTCCGCCCGAGCGGCTCCGGACCGCGACCGTGGCCTCGGCGGCCTCCTTGTCTCCCACGACCAGCATGTAGGGGACCTTCTGGAGCTGCGCCTCACGGATCTTATATCCAATCTTCTCCTGCCGCTCGTCCACCTCGGCCCTGAGCCCCGCCCCGGCGAGCGAGTCACACACCCGTCGGGCGTACCCGGCATGGCGATCCGCGATGGGCAGCACGACCGCCTGCAGCGGAGCGAGCCAGAGCGGAAACGCGCCGCCGTAGTGCTCGATCAGCATCGCGATGAACCGCTCGAAGCTCCCGAAGATCGCGCGGTGGATGACGACCGGCCGGTGCTCGGCGTTGTCCGCCCCGACGTACTTGAGATCGAAGCGCTCGGGCATCTGGTAGTCGAGCTGGATGGTGGCGCACTGCCACTTCCGTCCGATGGCGTCGGTCACGTCGAAGTCGATCTTCGGGCCGTAGAACGCGCCGTCGCCTTCGTTGACCGCATACTGCTCGCCCACGGCGTCGAGCGCCCGCTTCAGCTCCGCTTCCGCATGATTCCAGCTCTCGATGGTGCCGACGAACTCCGCCGGACGCGTCGAGAGGCGCATCTCCGGCTTCAGCCCGAAGTCCTGATAGACGGCGTGCACCAGGCGCAGCAGCCGTTCGACCTCCTCGCCGATCTGCGATTCCATGACGAAGCAATGGGCGTCGTCCTGGCTCAGCTGCCGGACGCGGACGAGGCCGGCGAGGGTGCCCGAGACTTCGTTCCTGTGCAGCGGCGTCTGCTCGTGGAACCGCAGCGGCAGATCCCGGTAGCTGCGCACCTGGCTGGCGAACAGGAGCATATGCCCGGGGCAGTTCATCGCCTTCAGCGCGAGCTGCTCGGCGTCGGGATCGTCCTTCACCGGGCCGGACTCGGCGTGACGTTCGATCAGGAACATGTTCGATCGATAGTGCTCCCAGTGACCCGACGTCTCCCAGAGCGCCTTGTTGAACACCAGAGGCGTCTTCACCTCGGCGTAGCCGCCCGGCCCCAGCATGCCACGCATGTAGTTGCCGAGCAGGTTGTACAGGACCGTGCCCTTCTCCAGCCAGAACGCCGCGCCCGGCGCCCACGGATGGAACAGGAACAGGCCGAGCTCGCGCCCCAGCTTTCGATGGTCGCGCTTCTTCGCTTCCTCGAGCCGCGTCAGGTGCGCCTTCAGCTCGTTCTCGGTGAAGAAGGCCGTCCCGTAGATGCGCTGCATCGGCTGGTTCCGCGCGTCGCCCTTCCAGTACGCGTTCGAGGTGCTCAGCAGCTTGAAGGCCTTGAGACGTCCGGTGGACGGCACGTGCGGTCCGACGCAGAAATCGACGAACGTGTCGCGGTCCTTGATCGTGTAGCACGACACGTCGCGCTGCCCGGCGGTCTTCTCCTCGATCAGCTGCACCTTGAGCGGCTCGCCGCGCCGCTCGAAGAAGGCCATGGCCTCCTGGCGCGGCCACATCTGCCGCTCGAACGCGAAGTCGCCCGCCGCGAGCTCGCGCATCCGCTTTTCGATCGCCTCGAGATCCTCGGGCACGAACGGCCGATCGACGACGAAGTCGTAGAAGAAGCCCTCGTCGGTCGGAGGGCCGATGCCGCACTGAGCCGACGGGAACAGCTGCGTCACGGCTGCGGCCAGCAGATGGGCGGTGCTGTGCCGGTACACCGTCAAGGCCTCGGCGTCCTTTGCGGTCAGCACCCGCACGCCGGCGTCCGCCGTCACGGGAAAGGCGGAGATCGACCAGCCGGCCGTCGACCGAGCCGACGAACGCGGCCTGGGCGAGCCGCGGCGAAATGGAGGCCGCGATCTCGCCGACGGTGGTCGAGCTGGGGACGGACTTGGTCGATCCGTCGGGGAGAGTGACCGTGATCTGGCTCGTGATCTGGCTCATGAACGAATTCGGTTGCCTGTCGACTCGACGACGCCGCAGAGTCGCTCAGGGCACCCGGCTCGGCTGCTTCTGCCGGCCGCCGCCCGCGAGGCAGAGAAGCGGCCGAGTCGAGTGGTAGGCGCGGGTGGAATCGAACCACTGACCTCCTGCGTGTCAAGCAGGCGCTCTAACCGCTGAGCTACGCGCCTAGAAACGGTCAATTATAGCAGGGCATCAGCGAACGGCCGACTTGAGGGTCTTGCCGGCCACGAACCGGACGACGCGGCGCTTGGGGATCTTGATGGCGGCGCCGGTGCGCGGGTTGCGGGCCACGCGGGCGCGGCGCTGGGTTGTCCGGAAGGTGCCGAAGCCGACGAAGGTGATGGGGTGGCCCTTCTTGAGGGCACGGGTGATCCCGTCGAGCAGCGACTCCACGGCGGCCGCCGCAGCGGCCTTGGTCGCCCCGGTGTCGCTGGCGATCTTTGCGATGACGTCCTGCTTGTTCATGGTCGGCTATGCGGCTTTCTTCGGCGAGAGACGTTCGAGGGCCTTGTCGAGAATCGGGTCGCTCTGCTGCGCCACCCCGAACTCGCCTTCCGGCTGGTCGACGGCGACGTCGGGCTCCAAGCCCTTGCCCTGGATCGGCTTCCCGTCGGGCGTGAGATAGCGTGCGGTCGTGATCCAGAGCGCGCTGCCGTCGGGCAGCTTCACGAGCTCCTGGGTGCCGGCGCGACCGATCGTGTGCTCGCCGATGGTCTCGGCCCGCTTGTTCCCGGCGAGCGCCGCCGCGAAGATTTCGGCGGGACCGGACGTGCCGGAGTCCACCAGCAGCGTGACCGGGAGCGTGATGGAGCCGTCGCCCTTCACGGCCGCCAGCGGCTCCTGGCCGCCGCTCTTCGATTCGCGGATGGCCAGGGTGCCGGTGGGCACGAAGAGCCGTGCGACGGCCACGCCTTCGTCGAGATCGCCCAGTGAAGAGTTGCGCACATCGACAATCAGCCGGCTCGCACCCGTCCTGGACACGGCGGCGACCTGCGCGCGCATCTGATCGGCCGCGTGGCGGCCGAAGGCGGCGACACGGATGTAGCCGACGGCGTCGCCCTGCATGCGGCCTTTGACGTCCTGAGCGGCGGGACCTTCGACGATCTCGCGCGTGAGCTCGAGCACGTGCGGGTCGGCTGCGCTCCCGCGGAGCACGGTCAGCTTGATCGGCGAGCCCGGCGCGCCGCGCAGGAGGCGGCGTCCTTCGAACGCCGACATGTCGCGCGTCGGCCGCCCCTCGAGGATGCGCACGAAGTCTCCGGGCCTGATGCCGGCCTTGGCCGCAGGGGAGTCGTCGCGCGCCGACACCACGCGCAGGTAGTACTGATGTGTGACGTCGAGGCCGACGTCCGCCGCGCCCAGGCGCTCATTGGCGTCGACCTGCCGCACCATCGGCGCGGTGAGGAAGGCGCTGTCGGAGTCGAGGTTCTCGGCGAGCCCGCGCATGGCCCCGCGCATCACGCTGTCCACGTTCGGCTGTTCGACGTAGTTGCTCATGATGAGCGAAACGACATCCTGGAACACCTTCAGGTGCGCGTAGGTGTCGTCACCGCGCGCCATGACGTTTCCGAGGAAACCGCCGATCACCGCAAAGGCAATCACCGGCGCCGAGATCACGAGGACGAGCAGGCGTGTGCGGGATGTCATGGACGCTTCCTGAGCCATTCTAGCGGATCAACCGGCTTGCCGTCGACGCGCATCTCGAAATAGACGCCCGGGATTCCCACCAGCACCCGTCCGGTCGTCCCGACCGGGTCGCTCCCTTCGATGCGGGCGCCCCGCGAGACCTGGAGCGTCTCGAGCTCGCCGTACAGCGAGTAGGTGTCGCCGCCGTGATCGAGGATGACGAGATTGCCGAAGCCGGTGAACGGACCGGCGAAGACGACCAGTCCGCCATGCACCGCACGGACGACGGCGCCCTCGGGGGCGGCGATCTGGATGCCGTTCTGCAGCGGAGAGCCGACGCGCGCCGGGCGCGATCCGCCGAAGCGGGTCATCACGCGTCCGGCCACGGGCCAGTCGAGATCGCCACGGAAGGGGCGAATCGGAAGGCCCGCCGGCTCGCTGCCGCTGCGGGGCTCGCCGGTGGCCATGGCGCCGAGCGTCTGCTGGAGCCGCTGCTGGGCCGTCTGCAGCTCGCCCGCGAGCTGCGCGGTGAGATCGCGCCGCGCGTCGATCTGCGCGATGAGCTGCGCGCGCGCGGCGGCGGCTCGATCCGCCGCGGCGCGCGCGCCGACGGCTTCCTGCTCGAGGTGCGCCATCGACGCATGCCGCTGCTCCAGCCCGGCGCGCGCCTCCTGCAGCCGCTGCAGCGTCTGGCGGTGCTCGTCGGCGCGCCGGCGGTCCGCCGCGGCCAGCGCCGATACCGTGCGGTACGCCCGCCCGAGCTCCTGCAGATCGGAGACGTCGAGCAGCATCCGCACGTACCCCGGGCGGCCGAGCTTGTACAGCTCGGCGAGCCGCGCCTGGAGCGCGGGCCGGGACGCCGCGTCCCGCGATTCCAGCGCGTCGATCTCGTTGCCGATCGTGCCCAGCTCGTGCGCCACCTGATCGGCGTCGCGCTGCGCCTGCTTGAGCTGTTCGGTGCGGAGGTCGCGCTCGACCTCCAGCCGGCGGAGATCGATCAGCAGAGAGCGCTCCTGCGCCGCGAGCGCGTCCGCCTCGCGCTGCAGCGCGAGCAGCCGCTCGCTCGCCCTGCGCGTTTCCGACTGCACGCGCGCGCGATCGGGAGCCTGCGCACCGATCAGCGTGGCGCCGGCCGCCGACAGCGCGATGGCGCGGCCGATTATTCTCCGCAGCGACAGCTTGTGCACGGAACGAGCGAATTCTAGCATTCCGGGTTACCCTCAGCCATGCGGTTCGTCGGGGTGGATCTGGGCGAGCGGCGCATCGGACTGGCCGTCAGCGACGCGAGCGCGACGCTCGCGCGTCCGCTGGCGACGCTGGTGCGGGAACGCGCCGACCGGGCGGCCGCCCGCGCGCTGGCCGATGCGATCGAGGCGCTCGACCGCGAGGAGGAAGTCGCAGGCATCGTCGTGGGCCTGCCGTCGAGGCTCGATGGAGCGCCGAGCAGCCATACGCCGCGCGTCCTGAAGATGGCGAAGCTCCTGGCGCAGCTCACCGCGATTCCGATTCTGATGCAGGACGAGCGGCTGTCGAGCCACGAAGCCGAGGAGCGGCTGCGGCCGCAGGAGCGCGACTGGCGGCGGCGGAAGGCGAAGCTGGATGCCGCGGCGGCGGCAGTGATTCTGCAAGACTACCTCGACCAGCGAACCTAGAACCCCGAAACCTTGAACCCTTGAACCCCGAACCCTTGAACCCCCGGAGCGCCCTCGAGTGAAGCGCCTGTTCGCCGCGATGCTGGTGCTGGCGGCGCTCGGCGCGGCCGCTGCCGCGGTGACGGTCTATCGCCGCATCGCCGAACCCTACAAGGGATACGGCACGGCGGAGCAGTTCGTCGAGATTGCCCCCGGCAGCAGCACGCGCGCCATCGGAAACCGCCTCGTCGAGGCCGGCGTGGTGCGCGATCGCACGACGTTCCGCGCGGCCCTCTGGCGCACGGGAGTCGCGCGCGCGCTCAAAGCCGGTACCTACCGGTTCGATCGTCCGATGAGCGCCGCGGAGGTGCTCGAGAAGATTGCCAGAGGGGATATCTGGCTGCGCCGGATCACGTTTCCCGAAGGGCTGAACGTGATCGAGATGAGCCGCATTTTCGAGCAGCAGCACTTCGGGAGCGCCGCCGCCTTCATCGACGCCGCCCGCCGGCCGGAGCTCGTCGCGTCGATCGATGCTTCCGCGGGCGATCTCGAAGGTTATCTGTTCCCCGAGACGTACGCGCTCGCGCCGAACGCGGGTGCCGAGGCGCTGGTGCGGATGATGGTCGGCCGGTTCGAACAGGTGTTCACGCCCGACATGCGGAATGCCGCGGCGGCCGCCGGCCTGACGGTGCGCCAGACGGTCACGCTCGCCTCGATCGTGGAGAAGGAGACCGGCGCGCCGGCGGAGCGTCCGGTCATCGCGGCCGTGTACCTGAACCGGCTCCGGATCGGGATGCCGCTGCAATGCGACCCCACGGTCATCTACGCCTTGCAGAAGGCCGGCCGCTACAACGGCAATATCCGGCGGGCCGATCTCGACATCGAATCGCCGTACAACACCTATCGCTACGCGGGAATGCCCCCGGGTCCGATTGCCTCGCCGGGCCTGGCCTCGCTGCAGGCCGTCGTGGCGCCGGGCAAGGTCGACTATCTGTACTTCGTGAGCCGGAACGACGGGTCGCACGTCTTCTCGAGAACCCTCGACGAGCACAATGCGAACGTGAGGAAGTTTCAGGTGGAGTTCTTCAGACGCCGGTGACGGCGGCAGTTCCCTCGCGCTGAGCCCGCGCGCGGGACGGCGTGATACGTCCGGGCCGCACCCAGCCGTCGAGCTTGAGCCAGTTCTCGAGCGCCCGCTTGCGAAGCATCAGCTCCTCGGGATCCTCGGATCGCGCCACGTGCACGCGTCCATCCTCCGCCGTCCAGACGAGCTCGAAGCCGGATTCTTCGGACCGCCGGATCTCGCACTGCAGCCGTTCCCCGGGCCGCTCGAAGAACCAGATCACGTTCCTGTTATCGGGTGGAGGCGGGGGGGCAGTAGGCCGTCAGAGATACTTCGAGAACACCCGCTCCGACAGATTTGCGGCAATCACGCCCCCGCCGAGCAGCCAGACCATCCAGACCTCGATGTCCAGCCGGCCGGCCGCCGACGCGGCGACCAGACAGAGGGCGCCGAAATAGACCGGCGCCGACACGATCGAATGCAGGCGCCGCGAGGCGATGGCATTCACCACAGAAAAGGCTGTCCACATGACCAACACGCCAAGGGCGATCCAGACGCGAGCCTCCCGCGCGGCCAGGGCCAGCAGGAGCAGGAGCAGGGTGAGCAGCGCGGCCGCCCAGAACCATCGGGTGCCGATGAGGTCGCGGCGCGGCGCCGGGCTGTCAATGGGCATCCGAAAGTCCCAGAACCTCCGCAAGCCGGGCCGCCGCGGCCCGGATTTCCGGCCCGAGATTCGTGCCCGGTTGTTGCATGAGACGCGTCACCGTGAACCCGGCGAAGCGGACCCCCTCCGCGTGGGAGAAGCGCGCGGCCTGGCGGAGGCGGTCGCACTGATGCCGGACGTTTCTGGTCAGCGCGCTCTCCGGTATCCGCGCCAGCTCGGCCTCGAGAGTGTCCAGGATCGGCAGGACCACGGATGGATCGGGCTGGGACATCGCTTGCCGGCGGGATGCTACCATGCGTGAACGCCGTGCAAGTAGTGAATGCTGTATAATATGGAGGGATCCCTGATGGGCATCAAAGAGCGGCAGACCCGCGAGAAGGAAGCCATCCGTCTAGCCATCCTCAGCGCGGCGCGGGGCCTGTTCCTCAGCCAGGGTTATGCGAACGTGTCCATGCGGAAAATCGCTGGACAGATTGAGTACAGTCCTGGCGCGATCTACAGCTACTTCCCGTCCAAGGAGGACATCTTCTTCGCCCTCGCGGAGGAAGGTCTGCAGCAGCTGCGCACGCACTGCACGGAGGCGCTCTCCGCCGCCTCATCGGGCAACGCCATCGCACGCGTGCGCGGGGCGATCTGGTGCTTTTACACCTTCAGCCAGGAACAGCCCGAGTACTTCTCGCTGATCTTCGTCGACCGGGCCGTGCCGCGCATCAGCCGCGACTGGGAGCGCTTCAGCTTCGTCCGCGACCTGCGCGCCGCGATCGAGCAGCTCATTCAGCACTGCATGGACGAGGGATTGTTTCCGGGCGCGAGTTCCGCGCCTGCCGTCTTTCGCGTGCTCTCCACGTGCATGTTCGGCGCCGCCGTCTTCAGACTGACCAATCGCCTCGCGCCCGGAGAAGACGCCGACAAGCTCGCCTGCGATCTGCTCGAGGTGGCGCTGGGCGGCCTCCAATCGGGAGTCGAGCTCCGATTCGAGGCGCGCAGCGACACCCGGGAACCGCTGCCGGCGAGCGCGCACGACCAGGAACTAGGAGCCTCATGATCCGACGCTGCTTCTCCGTCCTCTTCGCGTTCGCGTGTCTCGCGGCGCTGCACGCACACGCCGCCTCCGCTCAGGCGTTCGATCGCACGGCATCCGGACGCGCACGAGGCGCCGACCCGCAGCAGCCTCCCGGGGCCGGATCAGCGGAGCCGTACCGGCTGTCACTGGAGGACGCCATTGCGCGCGGGCTCCGGGCGAACGTGGCGGCGCGCACGCAGGAGGCGGACCTCCTGGCGGCGCGCGGCCAGCGGTGGGTCTCTCTCGGCGACCTGCTCCCATCCGCCTCGGCGCGACTCGGCCTGACCCGGCAGGAGATCAACCTCGCCGCCTTCGGGTTCAGCCTGCCGGGCTTTCCGACGATCGTCGGGCCGTTCAACCTCCACGACGCCCGGCTCTACGTGTCGCAGCCGATCGTCGATCTGAATGCGCTCTACGCGTCGCGCGCGAGCGCGGCGAGCCTGCGCGCCGCCGAGCTGACGGCCGACGACACACGCGAGCTGGTGAGTCTGGCCGTTCGCGATCTGTACCTGCGCAGCGTGGCGGCCGAGAGCCGGCTGTCCGCCGCGGGCGTGCAGTCGGCCACCGCGCGGGCGCTGCTCACGCAGGCCACCGATCTGAAGAACGCCGGCATCGTGGCCGGGATCGACGTGGTGCGCGCGCAGGTGCAGGTGCGCACCCAGGAGCAGCGGGCGATTGCGGCCGAGAACGATTTCGAGAAGCAGAAGCTGCAGCTCGCGCGGGCGATCGGCTGGCCGCTGGGGGCGCCCTTCGTGCTCACCGACCCCATCGTCTATGCGCCGCTTCAGGCGATTTCGCTCGACCAGGCGCTCTCTCAGGCATTCACCGCGCGCCGCGACTACCAGGCGGCCGAGGCGAGGCTGACCGCGGCGGTGGCCGAGCGTCACGCGGCGCTCGCGAACAACCTGCCTTCGCTGCACGCCATGGCCGACTACGGGCAGATTGGCCGGACGCCCGAGGACACGCACAGCACGTACGCGGTGACGGCGCAGCTGCGCGTCCCGATCTTCGACGGGGCGACCACGCGCGGGCGCGTGCTCGAGGCCGACGCGCTGGTGCAGCGGCGTCGCGCGGAGCGCGACGACTACCGCGCTCGCGTCGAGTACGAAGTGCGGGCGGCGTATCTCGACGTCCACGCCGCCGAAGAGCAGCTGCGGGCGGCCGACGACGCCGTCAAGCTGGCGACCGCGGAGCTCGAGCAGACCCGCGATCGCTTCGCCGCAGGCGTGGCCGGCAACATCGAGGTCGTGCGGGCGCAGGAGGAGGTCGCGGCGGCCACGGAGAACTACATCTCCAGCCTGTATGCCCACAACATCGCCAAGGCCGCGCTGGCGCATGCGATTGGGAGCCACTGATTCGGCCCGCGGTCGCACCGTCGGTTCCACGGGTCTGAATTCACGCATTCCTTCTTTCCTGAGGAGCTTCAATGTCGGCGTTGCGCAGATGGATTCTCCCGGCCGCGATCGTCCTCGCGATCGCGGCGGCCGGCGCGTACTGGTTCTATTCCGGACGTGAATCGACCGACGATGCCCAGGTGGACGGGCACATCACGGCGATGGCGGCGCGTGTGGGCGGCACCGTGCGAGCCGTGCACGTGAAGGACAACCAGCACGTGAAGCGGGGAGACGTGCTCGTCGAGATCGCGCCCGAGGATTATCAGATTGCGGTCGACCGCGCGGCGGCGGAGCTGGCCGACGCCGAAGCCGGATCGGAGGCGGCGGCCGCCGGCGTGCCGCTGACGGCCACGACCACGGCAAGCGACGTGCGCACGGCCGGAGGCGGGCTCGAGCAGGCGCAGGCCGGCGTGACGCTCGCCGAACGCGACCTCGATGCCGCACGCGCGCGGCTCGCCGCCGAGCAGGCGCACCAGCGCGAAAAACAGGCGGATGCGGCCAAATCGCAGCGCGACGTCGAGCGGCTGAAGGCGCTCGTCGCCAAGGACGAGATCTCGCAGCAGCAGTTCGACGCCGCCGCATCCGCCAGCGACGCGGCCCGGGCCGCCGCCGATGCGGCCGCCGCCGACGTCACGGCCGCCGAGCACGCCGTCGAAATGGCGGCCGGCCGGATCACGCAGGCCCGCGCCGGCGCGTCTCAGGCGCAGGCGGCGGTGGCCGCGGCGCGCACGGCGCCGCAGCAGATGGCCGCTACGCGCGCCCGGGCGGCCGCCGCGGAAGCGCGGGTCAAGCAGGCGCGCGCCGCCCTCGCGCAGGCGCGGCTCAACCTCGACTACACCACTGTCAAGGCCGCGGCCGACGGCATCGTGAGCAAGAAGTCGGTGGAGGTCGGCCAGATCGTGCAGCCGGGCCAGCCGCTGCTGGCGATCGTGCAGCTCGACGACGTGTGGGTGACGGCGAACTTCAAGGAGACGCAGCTGCGCGACATCCGCGTCGGACAGCGCGCGTCGATCTCGGTGGACGCGCTCGGCGGCCGGAAGTTCCCGGCCCATGTCGACAGCATCGCCGCCGCCACCGGGGCCCGCTTCAGCCTGCTGCCCGCCGAGAACGCCACGGGCAACTACGTGAAGGTCGTGCAGCGTGTGCCCGTGAAGCTGGTCTTCGAGCCGGGCACCGACACCGGCCATCAGCTCCGGCCGGGGCTCTCGGTGATCGCGACGGTGTACACGCAGTGAGCAGCGAGCGGTACGTCAACCCCTGGATCGTCGCCGTCGCGGTGATGTTCGCCACCTTCATGGAGGTGCTCGACACCACCGTGGTGAACGTGTCGCTGCCGCACATCGCCGGCTCCCTGTCGGCCACGATCGAGGAGTCCACCTGGGCGCTGACGTCGTATCTCGTGGCCAACGCCATCGTGCTGCCGCTGACCGGCTGGCTCGCCACCTACTTCGGCCGAAAGCGGCTGCTGATGGCGTCGGTGACCGGATTCACCCTGGCGTCCTTTCTCTGCGGCCTGGCGCCCAATCTCGGCACGCTCGTGTTCTTCCGCGTCATCCAGGGCGCGACCGGCGGTGCGATGCAACCGCTTTCCCAGGCGGTGCTGCTCGAAGCGTTCCCGCCGCACGAACGCGGCAAGGCCATGGGCTTCTGGGGCCTGGGCATCGTCACGGCGCCGATTCTGGGTCCGGTGATCGGCGGCTGGCTGACCGACGCCTACAGCTGGCGCTGGGTCTTCTACATCAACGTACCCGTGGGAATCGTGTCGCTCGTCATGACGCAGCTCTTCATCTTCGATCCGCCGTACATGAAGCGGCAGTCGGAGACGATCGACTACTGGGGCATCGGGTTCCTCGCGCTGGGGATCGGCGCGCTGCAGATCATGCTGGATCTCGGCCAGCGGGACGACTGGTTCGCCTCGCCGTTCATCGCTTCGCTCGCGCTCGCCTCCGCCGGGGCGCTGGTGGTGTTCGTGATCCGCGAGCTCACGGTGGAGCATCCCGTGGTCGATCTGCGCGTGTTCGGCATCCGCACCTTCGCGGCCGGCGTCTTTCTGATGACCACGCTCGGCTTCGTGCTCTACGGCAGTCTCGTGCTGCTGCCGATCATGCTGCAGACGCTGCTCGGGTATCCCCCGGTGCAGGCGGGGCTGGCGATGGCGCCGCGCGGCGTCGGCTCGTTTCTGGGCATGCCGATCATCGGCGTGCTGACCGCGAAGATGGATGCCCGGAAGCTCGTCGCGGGCGGACTCGTGCTCGGCGGCGTGACGCTGCTCTGGCTGGGGCGGCTCAACCTGAACGCCGGGTACTGGGATGTCTTCTGGCCGCAGTTCTTTCAGGGAGTCGGGTTGTCGATGATCTTCGTGCCGCTGACCACCACCAGCATGGACCCGATCCCGCGCGAGCGGATGGGCAATGCGACCAGCCTGTTCAATCTGATGCGGAACCTGGGAGGCGGGATCGGGATCGCGATGACCAGCACGCTGCTCGCGCGCCGCTCGCAGTCGACCGCGGTCGTCCTCGGCGCGCACGTGAACGGGTTCGATCCGGCCGCGCGGACGGCGCTCGCCGCGGCCCGCGAGGCCTTCATCCGAGCCGGGAGCGACCCGGTGACTGCCACCAACCGCGCCTATGCGGCGGTCGCGGGCATGGTGCGCCGGCAGGCGACCATGGTCGCCTTCGTCGAAATCTTCACGCTGCTCGGGATGATCTTCGTGCTGCTCGTGCCGCTGGTCTTCATCATGAAGCGGCCTCGCGGGAAAGCGCCGGTCGCCGCGCACTGATCGCGTCGACCACCGCACGCGATCGCCCTCGCGACGCACGCTCCCCTCCACCAGCAGATCGGCGTCGAGCAGTCGTGTCCGGCGCCGATCGCCACGAAGGGCAGGACGGCCACGCGCAGGCGCGCGCCGAATATGGCGCGAAGCGCTGTGCCCGAAATCCACGAACGTGCCGCCGGGCCAGAGCCGGCGGCAGAGCTCTTCGCGGGACACCGAAACGGTTGCTCCTGGAGACTCAGCCGGATGCAGATGGAATTGAATCATTCTGAGGTTGACATTGCATGCTGTCAAGTTACATATTGCAAGTATGACAATTCAGCTTCCCGCGCGGAGCGAGCGGACCGGACCGATCTACCTGGCCATTGCCGACCAGATTGCATGGGAGATCGAACGCGGGCGGCTCGAACCGGGATCGCGGCTGCCGACGCAGCGCTCGCTCGCGAAGCAGCTCGGCGTGACGCTGACCACCGTCACTCGCGCGTACGAAGAGGCCAGCGGCGCGGGCTCGTGAGCGGGGAGGTGGGCCGCGGCACGTTCGTGAGGCACGCGCCGATTGAGATCGATTGCGCCGAAGAAGGCATGCTCGATCTGGCGGTGAATGCGCTCATGCCGCTGCCGTTCACCGGCGAGCTCGCCGACCGCCTGGCGGCGGCTGTTCCGCGAAATGCCGGCGCGCGCGTCTTTCGGTATCAGCCCCGGGCCGGCGCGCGCCACAACAGGGCGGCCGGTTCCGTATGGATACGGCTGAACCGGCCTCGACGCGCCGGTCGACCGCGTGGTCGTCACGGCCGGTGGGCAGCACGCGATGCTGCTCTCGCTGATGGCGCTGGCGAACCCTGGCGACGAGATGCTGGTCGAAGAGTTCACGTATCCCGGCATCACCGATCTTGCCTGCCATCTGCATCTCCGACTCGCACCGTGGCGGACTGACGACGAGGACGGCATCCTCCCGACGCGCTGGACGACGCCTGCCGGCGCTGGCGAAGCCGGCCGCGCTCTACTGCATGCCGTCGTTTCAGAACCCCACCGCGGCGCTGATGTCCGGAAGCCCGCCGCCGCGAGATCGCCGGGATTGCCAGCGCGCCATCGGCTCACGGTGATCGAGGACGACGTCTATGGGTACCTGCGCCCGGACGTCCGAAGCCGATGTCCACGCTACCTCCCCGAATCGCAGTCCTTCTACATCACCAGCACGTCGAAGAGCATCGCGCCGGGCATGCGCATCGGGTATCTGCTCGCGCCGGCGGCCGCAATGATCGAACGGCTGTCGATGGCGGTGTTGAGGACGCTGGTGAACGCGCCGCCGGCCATGGCGGAGCTGGCCACCAGCCTCATCGCCGGCGGTCTGGCGACGCGGCATCGTCGAATGGAAGCGAAAGGAGAGCGCCGCCCGGCAGGAGATTGCCGCGCGCGTCCTGCAGGGGCTGACGCTCCAGACACACCGCAGAGCCCGCATCTCTGGGTGCGCCTGCCCGAGCGCTGGCAGACGCGATGCCTTCGTTGCGCGCGCGCGCCAGCGCGGCATACTGCTGACGGGCGCCGACTGCATTTGCCGTGGGCGCGGAGCGACTGCAGGCCATGCGGATCGCGCTGGGGGCGGCCCGGCCAGGACGCTCGGCTCGAAGGACGGGTCTGGGCGAGCTCGTGCGGCTGGTGCAGCACGGCCGGAAGCATCCGAGCTGGTGGTCTGAACTAGAATGCGCCGGCCGTCGCGGTCGGGTGCCGGATTGCCGCTGATTCAGCGGCGACGCACGAATCCCGAATCCCGAGTCCCTCATCCCGGCACCCGTTGCCTATGGACATCCGCCACGACTGGACCACCGACGAGTCGAGACGCTCTACCATCTCCCGCTCACGGAGCTGCTGTTCGCGCGCAGACGGTGCATCGCCGCCATCACGATCCCGGCACCGTGCAGCGCTGCACGCTGCTCAGCATCAAGACGGGCGGCTGCCCCGAAGACTGCGCGTACTGCCCCCAGAGCGCGCGCTACGACACCGGCGTCGCAGCGCGAGGACTTGATGGACCGCGGCGAGCGGTTCTGGAGGCGGCGCGCGGCAGGCGAGCGCGAACGGCTCGACGCGCTTCTGCATGGGAGCGGCGTGGCGCGAAGTGCACGACGGGGCGGCCGTTCGACGCCGTGCTCGTGGATGGTCGAGGACGTCGCGGCGCTCGGCATGGAGGTCTGCACGACGCTCGGGATGCTCACGCGCGAGCAGGCGCGGCGGCTGAAGGCCGCCGGGCCTCACCGCCTACAACCACAACCTCGACACTTCGCCCGAGTTCTATCCGCAGCATCATCACCACGCGCACCTATCAGGAGCGGCTGGACACGCTGCGCACGTCCAGGAGGCGGGCCTCAGCGTGTGCTGCGGCGGCATCGTCGGCATGGGGGAGTCGGCGCGCGATCGCTGCGCGATGATCGCGCAGCTCGGCCGGCTCGATCCGCATCCCGAGAGCCTGCCCATCAACGTGCTCGTCCGCACGGCAGGCACGCCGCTCGCCGAGATGCCGAGGAGATCGATCCGCATGGAGCTCGTCCGCACGGTGGCCTGCGCGCGGCTCGTGGCGCCGGCGGCGCGCGTGCGTCTGTCGGCGGGCCGGCTCGCGCTCAGCGCCGAAGCGCAGGCGCTCTGTTTCATGGCCGGCGCCAATTCGATTTTCTCGGGCGAGAAGCTGCTGACGTCCCCCAATCCGGGCGTGACGAAGACGAGGCGCTGATGCAGCGGCTCGGCCTGCGCTTTCAGGCATGAGGCCGCTCGAGCGATTTGAGGAGCGGCTCGCGGCGCGGGCTCGACGCGCTGCGCGTGACGCCGCGCATGCTACGCCAGATGCGCCTGCCGCAGGGCATCGATCTGGTGTCCAACGACTACCTGGGCCTTGCGGAGCATCCTTATATAAGAGAGCGCATGCGGGAGGCGCTGCGCACGCTGCCCGCCGGTTCGGGCGGATCGCGTCTGCTCCGGGGGCATCACCGCGTGTTCGACGCCATCGAACGGAAGCTGGCCGCGTTTTCCGGCACGGAGGCGGCGCTGCTGTTCGGATCCGGCTATGCGGCCAACCTGGGCCTGCTGCAGGCGATCGCGCGCCCGGAGGACTCATCCTCTCGGACGCGCTGAATCACGCGAGCCTGATCGACGGCATGCGCCTGACCCGCGCCCGACGGTGATCAAATACCCGCATCAGGACCTGGGCGCGCTCGAGGCGGCCCTCCGGCAGCCGCGCGCCGGCGCCGCGATCGTGGTGACCGAGAGCGTGTTCAGCATGGACGGCGACCTGACGCCGTTGCCGGAGCTGGTGACGATCGCCGATCGGCACGATGCCGTCGTGGTCGTCGACGAGGCGCATGCCACCGGCTTGTACGGCGCGCGAGGATCGGGGCGCGTGGAGCAGCTCGGGCTGCGCGGCCGCGTGCTCGCCACCGTCCATACGGGCGGCAAAGCGCTCGGGTCGGGAGGCGCATGGGTCGCCGCCTCCTCGGCGCTCTGCGACGTGCTCGTCAATGGCGCCCGGAGCTTCATCTTCTCCACGGGGCCGCTCCCGGTGCTCGCCGCAGCGCTCGATGCCGCGATCGATCTCGCCGCGCGCGAGCCGGAGCGCCGTCAAGAGGTGCACCGAAAATCGGCGCTGGTGCGCCGGACGCTGGCCGATGCTGGAACGATCGTCCCGGGCGAGGCGCCGATTCTGCCGATCGTCGTCGGGGGCAACCAGGCCGCACTCGACCTGCAGGAGCGGCTGCAGTCGGACGGGTTCGACGTCCGCGCCATCCGGCCGCCTTCGGTCGCGCCGGGCACCGCCCGTCTGCGCGTCACCGTGCGGTACCCGGTGGCCGACGACGATCTCGTCAGATTCGCCGCCGCCGTCGCGGGTGCCGGCCGATCGGGAGCCGCGATCGCGTGAGCGCCGGGCGCGATCAGATTCGCCGCTGGGATGCCGAGCACGTCTGGCATCCGTTCACCCAGATGCAGGAGTACCTGGCCGCCGAGCCGCTCGTGGTCGTGGCGGCGGAAGGACATTACCTGATCGACGACGGGGGACGCCGACTCTTCGACGGAACCTCGGCGCTCTGGTGCAACCTGCTCGGGCACCGCGTTCCGGAGATCGACGCCGCGATCCTGGAGCAGCTGGGCAGGTTCGCCCACACCACCCTGCTCGGCAGCACGCATCCCGCCGTCGCCGAGCTGGCGCGCCGCCTCGTCGAGATCGCGCCGGCCGGCCTGACACATGTGTTCTTTTCCGACAACGGCGCGACGGCGGTGGAAGCCGCCCTCAAGATCGCGTTCCAGTACCCGTCTGCTCACGCGCGGGAAGGCAGCCGCGGACCAGGCCGCGTACCTCAGCCTGGGAAACGCCTATCACGGCGACACGCTCGGCGCCGCGGCTGTGGGCGGCGTCGAGCTGTTCCACGATCTGTTCAGGCCGATTCTGCTGCCGTCGATCAAAACGCCCTCGCCGTACTGCTATCGCTGCCCGATCGGCAAGACGCCCGGCACCTGCGCGATCGACTGTGCCGACGAGCTGGAGCGCGCGCTCGCGCAAGCCGGCGGCCGCGTGTGCGCGGTGATTCTCGAACCGGGAGTGCAGGCGGCGGCCGGTATGCTCGTGCTCCCGGAGGGGTTTCTCACGCGTACGGCGGCGGCGTGCAGGAAGCATGGTGCGCTGCTGATTCTCGACGAAGTGGCGACCGGATTCGGCCGGACCGGCGTGATGTTCGCGTGTCTGAGAGAGGGCGTGACGCCCGATCTGCTCTGCGTGGCCAAGGGGCTCACGGGCGGGTACCTGCCCGTGGCGGCGACGCTGGCGACCGATGCGATCTACGACACGTTCCTCGGACGCTACGATGAGTACCGCCACTTCTTCCACGGCCACACCTACACCGGCAACGCGCTGGGCTGTGCCGCCGCGCTGGCCACCCTGGGCCTGCTGCGGAACGGCACCGTGATCCGCGACGTCGCGTCGAAGAGCGCCGTGCTCCGCGACGCGCTCGTGCCGCTCGCCGCGCATCCGCACGTCGGCGACGTGCGGCAGATAGGCCTGATGTGCGGCATCGAGCTCGTCGCCGATCGCTCCACGAAGGAGACCTTCCCCCCGGGCGAGCGGCGGGGCCATCACATCTGTCTCTCGCTCCGCGATCGCGGCATCTTCCTCCGGCCGCTCGGAGACGTGATCGTGCTGATGCCCCCCCTGTCGTCCACAGACGACGAGCTGCGGCACCTCGCCGGCTCCGTCCAGGCGGCCATCGTCGAGCATTTCGGTGCGTGATCTGCTCGTGACCGGTACCGATACCGGCATCGGCAAAACGGTGATCGCCGCCGCGCTCCTGCGTGCGCTGCGCCGCCGCGGGGTGCGTGCGATCGGTTTCAAGCCGGCTGAGACCGGACTTGCCGGCGAGGAGCTGGCCGATTCGGAGCGCCTGGCGCGGGCGGCGCAGGAGCAGTTGCCGCTGGCCGCACCGCTGCTGCGGCTGCGCGAGCCGCTGGCGCCCGCCGTGGCGGCGGACCGGGCGGGCACGGCGCTCGATCCGGCTGAAGCCGAACAGCGGATCGCCGCGCTTCGCGGGGCGGGGTACACCCTGGTGGTGGAGGGGGCTGGCGGTGTACTGGTGCCGCTCGCATGGCGGGACGGCGGTTTCTACACTGTGCTCGATCTCGCCGAACGCTGCGCGCTCGACGCAATCATCGTCGCCCGTGCCGGTCTGGGTACGCTGAACCATACCGCGCTCACGGTGCGTGCGCTGCAATCGCGCGGAATTGCGATCAGGGGCGTCGTGCTGAACGGACGGGATGCCGCGGAGGAGACGCTGGCAGAAACGACGAATCGAGCCTCTCTCGCGCGCATGTTGCCGGACATCCGCCTGGTGGACGTGCCCTGGCAGCCGCCAGGTGCGACCGACCGCATCGACGCTCTGGTCGCACCTCTGATCGACTGATCCAGCCCTGAGTCAGCCGTCGCGAGTGTGCGGCTGCGCTCGCTTTGCCGGTTTCCGGCGCTGCGGCAGACTGCGGCTTCGCTCTGCGGTCTGCAATTCCTGCCATTCGAAATTGCATTTGCGGTGTTCTGAAATGCGTACCTGACCGGTCCTGTGCCAAAGAGTCCTATGACCTCCGGGGCACCCTAAGTCTCGTGGTTTGTAGGAATTCGGAGCATTGTGTCGCGGTGTGAAACAGGCTGGCGCTGGGATTGCTCAAAGAGTGACCCAGCATGCGTTATTCATCCGCCCGTCTCATTTCGACACTGGCAGTGCTGGCCGCGCTGCTGCCGTCCCTTGCCGACGCCCAGCCGAGGCGCAACAGAAAGCTCGACGAGTCGCTGCGCGAGTCGCTGGATCGCGGATGCACGGGCAGCCAATCGGTGATCGTCCGCACCACGCCGGGCTATCGCCAGCCGACGCGGACATCGCTCGAGCAGGCGGGCGATTCGGTTGCTGCCGAGTTTCCCGCGCTCGATGCCCTCGTTGCGCAGGTGCGCTGCGATCACCTGGAGCAGCTCGCGGCCTTCGGCTCGACGAGGTCGGTCTCGCTGAACGCACGCGTCGGGGTGCAGGGCGTCGCCGCCGGTGCGCTCACGGCTGCAACGAAGGCGGTCGGGAGCGCCGCGGGCGCGACACCTCCAGGGCTGCACCAACTGCAGGGGCGCGCGGCTTCGCTGCTGGCCGAACCGTTCAAGGCGACGCTGCCCCTGCCGGCCGACTGGCAGCCGGACACGCGCCGCGGCATCGGCGTGGCGATCATCGACTCGGGCATCCAGGCGTCCACCGACTTCGACAAGCGGCTGACCTACTTCTTCGACTTCACGAACGGCGACATCAGGGCCGCGGCGCCCTCCGACGCCTTCGGACACGGCACGCACGTGGCCGGACTGGTGGCGAGCAAGTTCGTCGGCGTGGCGCCCGATTCGCGCCTCATCGGTCTCAAGGTGCTGGACGGCCAGGGGCAGGGCACGACCGCCGACGTCATCCGCGCGATCGAATTTGCGATTGCGAACAGGGGACTGCTCGACATCCAGGTGTTGAACCTCTCGCTCGGACACCCGATCTTCGAACCCGCTGCCACCGACCCGCTCGTGCAGGCGGTGGAGCATGCCGTGCGTGAAGGCTTGGTCGTCGTGCTCTCGGCCGGCAACTTCGGCATGAACGCCGCCACGCATCAGACCGGGTACGCGGGGATCACCTCGCCGGCCAACGCGCCGTCGGCGATTTCGGTGGGCGCGGCGCGCACCTTCGACACGGCGACCCGCAATGACGATCGCGTGGCGCCCTATAGCTCGCGCGGACCGTCCTGGTACGACGGGTTTGCCAAGCCGGACGTGGTTGCCCCGGGCGACAACCTGCTCTCGCTTGCGGCTGCCGGCAGCTCGCTGCGGCTGGCGCAGGAACAGCGAGGCAACACCGGCGACTACATGCGGCTCTCGGGCACGAGCATGGCGGCCGCGGTGGCGAGCGGCGCCGCCGCACTGGTGCTGCAGGCCAACCGCGGCCTCACGCCGAATGCCATGAAGGCCGTGCTCGAGTACACGTCGATCCCCGTCCGGAACGATGCGGGCGCGCCGTACGA
This sequence comes from Vicinamibacterales bacterium, assembly GCA_963738315.1. Lineage (GTDB taxonomy): Bacteria > Acidobacteriota > Vicinamibacteria > Vicinamibacterales > JAMQPK01 > JAMQPK01. The sequence continues at coordinate 916,614 of CAVTVT010000003.1, forward strand.
CGCGCTGACGCAGGGCGCGGGAGAAATCGAAGTTGCCGGCGCGGTTGCGCTCGCGCGCGTCATCAATCCTACGGCTCCCCTCGGCTCCTCCTGGCTCACCTCATCGATGAGTCCGTCGGTTTCGATCGGTGGCACGCCGTACGCCTGGAGTGGCCTCGTCATCTGGGGCAACCATGTCGTGCGCGGCGATCTTCTGAGCGAGCAGCGGCCGGCCTGGGCATCGAACGTCGTCTGGGGCCAGGGGTTCGACGACGACAACATCGTGTGGGGTTACGCGTTCGACGACAACGTCGTGTGGGGCAACGCCTTCGATCTCGGCGACAACATCGTCTGGGGCTACAACATCGTCTGGGGGTACGGCGACGACAACATCGTCTGGGGCTACGGCTTCGACGACAACATCGTCTGGGGCTACGGGTTCGACGACAACGTCGTCTGGGGCTACAACATCGTGTGGGGCGGAGGCCTCCTCGGTTTCGGCGATGGCGACAACGTCGTCTGGGGCTACGCGTTCGACGATGACAACGTCGTGTGGGGGTACTTGAACGACGACAACGTTGTGTGGGGCAACCTCTTCGACGACAACATCGTGTGGGGTACTCCTTCGACGACAACATCGTCTGGGGCTACTCCGAGCAGCTCGGAGACGCGGTCCGCTGGAGCGGTGGCGTCGTCGGTACCGGTAACCAGCGCGGCCGCCGCAGCGTCGGACACGAGGCGCGACGGTGACAACCGTCCTGTACACGCGCGAGTCGTCGTTCTGCCCGGGGCCAGAGGCCCACGACTGGCGTCAACGGCTGCCCGTGCTGCGCGGGGGCGGGCTGACCCTCCGGGAGCTGCGCTTTAGCGACGCGCCGGCGCTGCTGGCGACGTTGACGAGCGAAGAGGTCACGCGCTTCATTTCACCGCCTCCGAGCACGCTCCAGGGATTCGCGCGATTCATCGCGTGGACCGAATCGGAGCGTCTGGCCGGGCGCCACGCCTGCTTCGCGGTCGTGCCCGACGGCACCGATGCCGCGGTGGGGATCTTCCAGGTCCGTCAGCTGGACCCGTCGTTCATGACGGCGGAGTGGGGATTTGCGATCGATTCGGCGTTCTGGGGCACCGGCGTGTTCCAGCGGGGCTCCGCGCTGGTGTTGGACTTTGCGTTCGACGTCGTCGGTGTTCATCGACTCGAGGCACGCTCGGCGCTGCAGAACGAACGGGGCAACAGAGCCCTCCAGAAGCTGGGGGCGGTGCAGGAGGCCATCTTGAAGAAGTCGTTCCTTCGCGGCGGCAAATACCTTGATCAGGCGCTCTGGTCGATCGTGAGCGAAGAGTGGCATCACCGGTCGAAAGCGGTCTGGGGCCGGCAGGCCAACTGAGCGGCCGGCGTCGCCCGGCTGCGGCAGTGAACATGTCATAATCCACCGGACGTGTCGCGGCCGCTGCTGGTTCTGGTTCTCACCGTCTTCGTCAATCTTGTCGGCTTCGGCATCATCATTCCGCTGCTGCCGTTCTACGCACAGACGTTCGGCGCCTCCCCCCTCGTCATCGGCCTCCTGTTCGCGTCGTTCTCCGTATCGCAGCTGATCGCCACGCCGGCGCTCGGCGCGCTGTCGGATCGCTGGGGACGGCGGCCGGTGCTCATCTTCAGCCTCCTGGGAACGGTGGTCAGCTTCGTCATGCTGGCGCTGGCGCAGAGCCTCGCCGTGGTCTTCGCCGCCCGCGTGGTGGACGGCCTCTCGGGCGGCAACATCACCACGGCGCGCGCGTACATCGCCGACGTCACGGCGCCCCACGAACGCGCCAGGGCCTTCGGATTCCTGGGCGCCGCGTTTGGACTCGGGTTCATCTTCGGTCCAGCCCTCGCCGGGCTGTTCGCGCACATCAGCTACACGGCACCCATCTGGGCTGCAGCCGCCGCAACGCTGGCGGCGACGGTCATGGCATGGCTCTGGCTGCCCGAGACCGTGCATCGCGCCAGCGCGGCGGCCGTCTCCCCGGTGCGGGCGCTGCCTGAGGTCCTGAGCCGGCCCCGGCTCCGGCCGCTCCTGGTCGCGGACCTGATTTACTGGGCGTCGTTCTCACTCTGCAACACCACGTTCGCGCTGTTTGCCTCGCGCCGGTTCGGCTTCGATGTGGCCGAGACCGGTTACGTGCTGGCCGGCTTCGGCCTGCTCGGCGTCGTCGTTCAGGTGGGTATGGTGGCCAGGATCGTGCGCGTGCTCGGACCGGCACGCACGTTCAGGCTGGCGCTGGTGATCGCGGCCGTGGGCTGGGCGATGGTAGGGGCCGCTCATTCGGTGCCGATGCTCCTGCTGGCCCTCGTCCCGGCTGGAATCGGCCTCGGACTCTGCAGCGCCACGCTCATCACGATGGTGAGTCACGCCGCGGCGAAAGAGGAACAGGGGAAGGTGCAGGGGGCGGCAGGCGCCCTCGAAAGCCTCGGCCGGACGATCGGCCCCGTCTGGGGGAATGGCCTGTTGCAGCGGTTCGGCGAAGGGTCTGCGTACGGCAGCGCCGCCGTCGCGTTCGTCCTGACCACGCTCGTCGTCGCGAGCTACCAGCCGCCGCCGCCCGAATAACCACGGTTGCCGCGATCTCGCGAGCGCTGCCTGGGCAGCTCTGTCCAAGCCACGAACAGTCACTCAGCGCGAACGTGACTGCTTTTCATTCATCTTTCGGATTTGTGCGCTGATCCGCGCGCGCTCGGCTCTGGGCAGACGGCGCAGATACCCGTCCAGGGATTCGACGATGAGTCGCCACTGCGGCTGGTCCCGCATCGCGCTCAAGGCCGCCAGCTTGTCCCGGGTCGGCTTGGGGAGGCGGAAGCTGGCCTGCGGGTAGTCCTTGACGCGCTCGCCCCCGTCGCCGGCGGGCGGCCGTCCCACCTTCCTCGTCGTTGCGCGCGGTTTCGCAGCCTTCGGCATGGAGAAAGGGTTTGTGCTAGCAACAACTTTCGGCATAATAGAGTGCGATGGCTGTTCGCTCTCGTCGACGGCAGAACGCGCGCCCGCGCGCGCGGGCGCGCCGCGGACGTCCCCCGACGCACCGGGAAGCATGGACGAAGGTCTCGGTGGTCCTGTTCGAGCGGCAGGTGCTGGAGCTCGATCGCCTGACGACCGCCATTCGCGGGCGCACCGGAGCCCATCTCACTCGCGCCGAAGTGATCCGCGCCCTGCTCGATGCGCTGGCCGAGAGCAAGCTGGATGTCACCGGTGTCACATCCGGCGCCCAGCTGCAGCACCTCGCCTCCCAGAAGCTGTCGTCCTGACGGACGCGGCCGTCCCTCAATTCGGTATTTAATTATCTCATCATTTGCGGATTTTTTTCGCGGGTCACTTCTTCGCGATCACGAACGCGATGCCGCCCGGCACGATCACCGGCCCACCCCAGTAGTTCCGGCCGTGATATGTCACCGACCGTCCTACAATGACCCCGAGAGCGGCGCCCATGGCCACGTCGCTCAGATAGTGCCGGTTGTCGTGGAGCCGCGACACGGCGACGTACGACGCCGCCAGGTACGTGGGAATCCCCGCTCGATACCCGAGGTGCTGCTGGAGCACGGTGGCCGCGGCGAAGGTGATCGTCGCATGCCCAGACGGCATCGAGTATCCGCCGGCCTGCCGCCCGAGCGGACCCATCGGCCGCTCGCGGCGCACGATCACCTTGCCGAGCTCCGCCACTCCCTCGCTGAGAATTGCCGCCTCGAGCTCGTCCATTCCCAGGTGCTGCAGGCGCGGCGTGTGGAGCTGCCTGCCCACGACGTAGGTCAAGGCGGATGCTCCGGTGAGCACGAGCGAATTGCCGATGTACTTGCCCGGTCTGAACAATGCGTCCGCGGTCGTGTTGCCAAGGAGCCGCCGATTGACCCGTCCGTCTTCCGGATGCACCGCGAGGGCGACGACCGTTCCGCCCGCGAGCCAGTAGACGCTGTTGCGCCGGGGCAGGTGCTTGACGTCGTCTCCCAGATTGTGGAGGAGCGCCGAGAGAAACCCGCGAGTTGGCTTCACGCCGGCTTCGCCCACCGCGGCCGGCGGGGTCTGTTCCGGCGGCGACGACTGTTCCGGTGGCGCCGGCTGCTCCGGCGCCGGCGCGTTCGTACCGTCCGGAGGCTGTGCAACCGGCTGTTCTGCAATGGCAAATCGAGCGGCTGGGTACCAGTCCAGTGTGGTTGCGCGGGCCTGCAGGGAGAGTGACAGGATCACGCCGGCGCCGACGGCCACTGCACGACACGACATAATGCCCTCCACCCGCTCAGGTGCATCCAACATGCCACGGCAGCCGGCTGTCAGGAAAAGCTACAGCGAGCGTATACTAGCGCCCCTTCGGAATGCGGGAGGAGAAGCGCGTCATGAAGAGTGGTGCGACACGTCTCTGGGCGGCGACGGCATGTGTGCTCGTCGCGGGCGGCATCATCGCGCAGGCGCAGCTGCTGCCGGCGAACGCGAGCGGACTGACGATGGGTTTCGTCCTGCTGAACGTGACGAGCGTCGACGCGCATCGCGCGTTCTGGGTGGAGGCATTCGACGCCAAGCCGCTGAAGGTCGGACGGCTCGACGGCGTCGTGATTCCCGGGCTCGTGGTGCTGCTGCGCCCGCAGCCGCCGTCCGGGCCGGTCGATGGAGAGACGATCAACCATCTGGGATTGAAGCTCTCGAAACTCTCCACCTATACCGATCGCTTCGATCGTGGCGGCTGGAAGTACGATGCGCCGCGCGTCGGGCGGGAGAACACGCCCCAGACCTACGTGACCGGGCCCGATGGATTCCGGATGGAGCTCGTGGAAGATCCGACGCTCCCGGCTCCCGTCGTCGCGCACCATCTTCACTACTTCCTCGTCGATCAAGCCGCGGTCAAGACGTGGTACGTCGACCGGCTGCTCCTCACAGCCACGATGCGCGGTCCGTATCCGTCCGCAGATGTCCCCGGGATGAATCTCACCTTTGCGCCGCTCGGCCGGCAGGGGGGACCCGGCGTGGCGACACGCGGCCGGCTGCTCGACCAAATCGGTTTCGAGGTCTCCGGTCTCACGGCCTACTGCGACCGGCTCAAGCGCGCGGGGGTTGCCGTCGATCCCCGGCCGGACGCCGAGCTGGGCCTGCCGTCGGCGACGCTGGTCGATCCCTGGGGCGTGACGATCAGGCTCACCGAAGGGCTCGCGAAAGAGGCCGGGACCACGCCCTTCCACTATAGGGATCGCTATATCCAGGCGGACCGGTGATCGCCGGTGATTGGCGCAGGGACAGGAGTGTCGTATCATTACGGGCTCCGATGAAACGCCTGAAGCCTCTGCGCTGGATGGCCGGTGGCGCCGTGTTCGCCGCAGCGGCCGTGGTCTTCGGTCAGATTGCCAGCGAGAGCCGCGTCGGCCCGGTGCCGTCCAGGTTTGCGGCGAGACTGGCCAGAGCCGAAGCGCCCACTTATCGGGCCGTCCCGATGTCCGATGCTGAAGTCACGGCGGCGCTCCGCTTCGCGCTCGCCGATCAACAGCGCCGCAACGGGAGTGCCGTCCGGCTGCGGTCGGTGCTCAGCGCAGAGCGGCAGGGCACGGCCAGCGCGAACCTCCGGTTCTGCCTCGCTGTCGAACGGCAGGGCCGCCCCGATTTTGCCCGCGTCGTCGTGAACCACCGCGGATCCGATCGTTGGCTGGTCACGCTCTGGGCGTGGGGAGCGTGCGCCCCGTCCAGGCAGTAGCGGCGATGCAGCGCGCCGTCCTGGCGGTGATTGTCGCCGGCGCGTCGCTCCACCTTTCGGCGCAAAGCGCGCCGCCCCGGCCCTGGGACGCGGCGTTCCGGCAGATCCCCTCCACAGCGAACATCGGCGACTACATGCGGCGGCTCAGCGCGCGTCCGCATCACGTGGGCAGTCCCTACGACAAGGAGAACGCCGAGTGGATCCTGGCCCGGTTCCGCGAGTGGGGCTGGGATGCGCAGATCGAAACCTACACCGTGCTGTTTCCCACGCCGAAGGAGCGCATCGTCGAGCTGGTGGCGCCGGTGCGCTTCACCGCCGCGCTCGAGGAGCCGGCGATTCCCGGCGATCCGACATCCGGTCAGAAGGCGGAGCAGCTGCCGCCGTTCAACGCGTACTCGGCCGACGGCGACGTGACGGCGCCGCTCGTCTACGTCAACTACGGCCGTCCCCAGGACTACGACGAGCTCGATCGGCGCGGCATCTCCGTGCGCGGAGCGATCGTGCTGGCCCGCTATGGCGAGTCCTGGCGCGGCATCAAGCCGAAGGTCGCCGCCGAGCACGGCGCCGTCGGGTGCCTCATCTATTCCGATCCGCGAGACGACGGATACTTCGTGGGAGACGTGTTTCCCGAGGGCCCCATGCGGAACCGCAACGGGGTGCAGCGGGGCAGCGTCTCGGACATGACGCTCTATCCGGGCGATCCGCTGACGCCCGGGATCGGGGCCACCGCTGATGCCCCGCGGCTCAAGATCGAGGAGGCGCCGACCCTCACGAAGATTCCGGTGCTGCCGATCTCGTACGGCGACGCGCAGCCGCTCCTCGCCGCGCTTGCAGGGCCGGTGGCCCCGCTTGCCTGGCGTGGGGCCCTGCCGCTCACGTACCACCTGGGTCCAGGGCCGGCGCGCGTGCACCTGAAGGTGGCGTCGAACTTCGATCTCAAGCCGCTCTACAACGTGATTGCGAAGATCCCGGGCTCGCGCTACCCGGACGAGTGGGTCGTGCGCGGCAATCATCACGACGCGTGGGTCAACGGCGCCGCCGATCCGGTGAGCGGCACGGCCCCGCTGCTCGAAGAGGCGCGCGCGATGGGCGAGATGCTGAAGCAGGGCTGGCACCCCAGGCGCACGATCGTTTACACGGTCTGGGACGGCGAAGAGCCGATGCTGCTGGGGTCGACCGAATGGGTGGAGCAGCACGAGCGAGAACTCGCCGAGAAGGCGGCGCTCTACCTCAATTCGGACGGCAACGGCCGAGGGTTCCTGAACGCGGGAGGGTCGCACACGCTCGAGAAGTTCATCAACGACGTCGCGCGGGACATCCAGGATCCCGAGACCGGCTTGAGCGTCTGGAAGCGCGCGCAGGCGCAGCGGATCGCGACCGGATCGACCGAGGCGCGCGCCGAAGCCCGGACGCGGCCCGATCTGCGGATTGCGGCGCTCGGCTCCGGATCCGATTATTCGCCGTTTCTGCAGCACAGCGGCGTGCCCGCGCTGAACCTCGGCTTCGGCGGCATGGACGAGGCCGGCGTCTATCATTCGATTTACGACGACTTCTATCACTTCACGCGCTTCGCCGACACCGACTTCGTCTACGGACGGGCGCTCGCGCAGACGGCCGGGACCGCCGTGATTCGCTTCGCCGACGCGGATCTCCTGCCGTTCGACTTCAGCGGACTTGCCGACACCGTGCAGATGTACGTGCGGGAGCTGGAGCAGCTGATCGAGCGTCAGCGGGACGAGACGAAGGAGCGGAACAGGGAGATCGAGGACGGCGTGTTCGCCGCGATTGCCGATCGGCGCGAGCCGCTGAAGCCGCCGCAGGTCGAGGCGATCGCGCCCGCCATCAACTTCGCTCCGCTCGAAAATGCCGCCAACGGCCTCGCGTCCGCCGCCGAGCGCTATGCCAAGGCCGTGCGAGCCGCGGCGCCGCGCCTCGCAGGTGCGGAGGCATTGGCGGCCGTCAACCAGAGACTCATCCAGAGCGAACGGCAGTTGACCGATCCGGCCGGCCTCCCTCGCCGGCCCTGGTACCGGCATCTGTTGTACGCCCCGGGGTTCTATACGGGCTATGCCGTCAAGACGGTGCCAGGCGTGCGCGAAGCCATCGAAGAGAAGCAGTACCAGGAGGCCGAGCGCGAAGCGGCGCGCGCCGCGCAGGCGATCCAGCGCGAGACGGCCCTGGTCAGCGCCGCGGCGGCGGAGCTGGAGAAGCTCCGCTGAGCGGCTGCAGAACGATCGCCTTGGGCGCTGAGTACCGCGGCGCCAGTCCTGGGCGGATTTCGCCCGCGACCTCGGTTGGAGCACCGCCGCCCGATTCGCGCAGGTCGTAAATCGTCACACCGCCGCTCTCCCGCATTCGTCCGACCACCGGCCACGGCAGCGGACGGCCGAGTGGCAGGCCGAACGCCTTCTGTACTTCCGGCGCTTCCCAGTCGTCGATCGCCAGGAACGGATGCAGGCCGAGCCGCTGGATCTCGGCCAGGAGATCGTCCTGCTCCCCCGGATGCACGAAGTCGTACCTGACCGTGACACGCCCGCCGTAGAAGCGCATGGTTCCGCTGTGCTGCATGGCCAGTACGACGGCGTTCGGAGGCAGGGTGCGGCTGGCGAACTCGCCGACGTCGGCATAGCGGTGTTCGCTTCGCTTCAGCGGGCCGAACACGCCATGCGCCCAGCTGAAGCTGATCGTGTAGCTCACGCTCAGCAGCAGCAGAATCGCCACTGCCACGAGATCGAAGGGGGCGTGCACCCACCGGGCGGCCGCAAGCAGCCCGATGGCCGTGAGGACGAAAAACCCTCCGAGCACGGGGAGCAGAAATCGCAGATACCACCATTCCTCGAAGGGCATGTACACGAGATAGAGAAGGAGGCCCCCCGTGCAGAAGATCCAGAGGAGCGCCACGGACCGCCGCAGCGCGTTCCGGGAGCGGAGGGCGAGAAGGGAGAGGCCCGGCAGCAGAACGAGCGCGGATTGCGAGCTCCACATCCAGGCCGGATATCGCTGCAAATTGGGCCAGAGGTACCCGATGGAGAAGATCGTGCTGGCGGTGCCGTAGCCGGAGCGCAGCGGCGAACCGTACCAGGCGGCGTTCAGCGCGGCAACCCACCAGATCACCGCGATGACTGGCAGGCAGAACAGGATGGCGCGAATCAGCCGTGTCGGCCGGCGGCGGACCGGCAGCGGCGAGCCGTCAGCCGCCGCCGTGATACCGTCGGCCTGGAGCAGGACGGCGCACAGGGGTACCGCCGCGAGCGGCAGCAGGTTCGGGCGCACGAGGACGCCCAGGGCCGTTGCGGCTCCACTCAGCGCCGCACTCCGTCGCGAGCCTCCGAGGGCCGCAGCCATGGCCCCCGTCCAGGCGGCGCCTGCCGGCACATCGCTCATCGGCCAGAGAGACTGAAACAGGAACACCGGGCTGGAAGCGGCGAGCACGGCCGCAATCGCGCCGGCTGCGGGGCCCGCGGCGCGGCGTCCAAGCAGAAACGTGAACCACACGAAAGCAGCCGCGCTCGCCGGAACGACGACCCAGGCGCCGAGGTCGCCCAGAACGAGCATGCCGAGCGCCATCAGCAGCGGCAGTCCGGGTGCGTACGTCGGCACCATGGTGTGCGGCCGCGGGCCTTCGCGGTGGCCGAGCGGCGTCTGCAGGGCGTCGGGTTCCGAGAGGGGCAGCTTCAGCGCGTACGGGGCCGGAAGCGCGCCCGTCCGCCAGCCGTACGCCTGACTGACGTAGCCGTAGGCGTCAGAACCGGTGGCGATGAACGAGCCGAAGTGCCAGGCATGAGCGGCTGCCGCGACCACGGCGGCGGCCGCCACGAGTCGAGGCAGGCGACGGGACCGACGAAGCCGGGCCGCGTCGTGCGCGAAGGCCGAGCGATAGAGCAGCCCCTGCGCCAGCACCAGCACGCCGGCCGCGAAGAGCGCTCTGGAGGGATCGCGCGACCGGAGCGAGAAGGAGCCGAGATGCCATTCGATCCCGCCGGTGACGAAGACGAATGCCGCCCATGCGAGGGCCGCGGCCGCGAGCGCAAGCAACAGGCGCCGCACGAGGAGGTGTGGCCTCAGCGCGGCTGTGCGGGCGACGCCGGAGCGAGCGTGCGGATGTAATTCACGAGATCCCAGATCTCCTTCTCGGTGAGGCGCGAGGCGTAGCCTTTCATGCCGGTCCCCTTCACGCCGTCATGAACGACGAGAAACACCTCGCCGTCGGTGGGGCCGTGCTTCCAGTCGGCGTCGGCAAGGTTCGACGGCTTCGGATCGAGCTTGGCGCCGCCGGCGCCGTCTCCGCGCCCCTCCCTGCCGTGGCAGGCGGCGCAGTAGCGCCCGTACGACTTTGCGCCGTTCGACACGGATTCAGGCGAGCTGGCCACCGGGTTCTCCGTCTGCGCGGACCCAGGATGGCGATGCGCGCCGTGGTCGTCGCCGGCGTGCTGGATCGGCATGGCCAGGCTCAACAGCAGCAGAGGGAGCAGTGGCATGCCCGCAGTCTAGCATTTACACTGCTGGTGATGACGCCCCGCCGGATTCTCCACATCGACATGGACGCGTTCTATGCGTCGGTCGAGCAGCGGGACAATCCCTCGCTGCGCGGGCGTCCGCTGGCGGTCGGCGGACAGCCGACGCGCCGCGGCGTCGTCGCGGCCGCGAGCTACGAGGCGCGCGTCTTCGGCGTTCGGTCGGCGATGTCGATGGCCAGGGCCGTCCGGCTCTGTCCCGCGCTCGTCATCGTGCCGCCCGACTTCTCCAGGTACAAGGCCGTCTCCAGCCAGATATTCGGGATGTACCGCGAGGTGACGCCGCTGGTGGAACCGCTCTCGCTCGACGAGGCATACCTCGATGTCACCGAGAACGCCTGGCACGAGCCGGTGGCGACGGAAGTCGCCCGGCGGTTGAAGGGGCGCATCCGGGACGAGGTGGGCCTCACCGCATCGGCCGGCGTCGCGCCGAACAAGTTCCTCGCGAAGATCGCCTCCGGATGGAAGAAGCCGGACGGCCTGACGGTCGTCCATCCGGGGCGCGTCGAGTCCTTCCTGCAGCGGCTGCCTGTGGATGCGCTCTGGGGCGTCGGTCCGGTGACCGCGCGCAAGCTGAGGAGCGAAGGCATCGCGCGCGTGGTCGACATCCAGCGGATCGACGCGGCCCGCCTCCGTACGGCGGTCGGGGCGCTCGCCGACTGGCTTCTGCAGCTGTCGCGCGGTGAGGACCATCGTCCGGTGGTGCCGGACCGAGAGGCCAAATCCTCAGGAACGGAGAACACATTCGCCAAAGACCTGACCGACATCGACGTGATCAGAGCCGAGGTGGCGGAGATGGCGGCGCATGCTGCGGGCTGGCTCGCGCGCAGGCAGCTGTTCGCCCGGACCGTGACGATCAAGGTGCGCTTCGCGGACTTCACGACGATCACGCGCAGCCACACGTCGGCGCCGTCCAGCGAGGCGGCGGAGATCGCGGGACGCGCCGTCCGGCTGCTCGCGAAGACCGATGCCGGCCGCCGCCCGGTCCGGCTGCTGGGCGTCAGCGTGCACAATCTTCGCGCGGCGGGCGACGACCCGGCCGACGCCGCACCGTCGCGCGGTTCTGACGGACAGCCACGGCTGCCGTTCGGCGAGCCGGCATGAGGCCTCGCGCGGCCGCATCCATGGTATGCTCGCGGCCCCCCGGCAAAGGAGTCAGCAATGGCAGAGCGCATGAAGGCGTCGGACTTTCCGCAGGAGCTTCTTGATCTCTTCCATGAGTACGTGCATGGCGGCATCGACCGGCGCGCGTTCCTCGAGGGGGCGGGGAAGTTCGCCGTCGGCGGGCTCACGGCGGCGGCGATTTTCGAAATGCTGCGGCCGAATTACGCCTGGGCGCAGCAGGTGCCGCAGACCGACCCGCGGATTCGCACCGAGCGCGTCACGGTCGCCTCGCCCCAGGGCAACGGATCCATCAAAGGGTATCTCGCGAAGCCTGCCGCGGCCGGCAAGCATCCGGCGGTCCTGGTCGTGCACGAGAACCGCGGCCTGAACCCGTACATCGAGGACGTCGCGCGCCGCCTGGCGACGGCGGACTTCATCGCCCTCGCGCCGGACGGCCTCACGTCGGTCGGCGGCTACCCGGGTGACGACGAGAAGGGGGGCCAGCTGTTCGGTCAGGTGGATCGCCCCAAGATGATGGAGGATTTCATCGCCTCGGCGAAGTACCTCCAGACGCTCCCAGACAGTACCGGGACGTGTGGGCGTCGTGGGATTCTGCTTCGGCGGCGGCGTAGCGAATACGCTGGCGGTTCGGCTGCCCGACGTGATTCGGGCGGCGGTGCCGTTCTACGGGGCGCCCCCTGCCGCGGAGGACGTGCCGAAGATCAAGGCGGCGGTGCTGGTCCATCACGGGGAGCTCGACACGCGGCTGGCATCGACCTGGCCCGCCTACGACGCGGCACTGACCGCCGCGAAGATTCCGCACGAGGGGTACGTCTATCCCAAGGCGAATCACGGTTTCCACAACGACACGACGCCGCGCTACGACGAGGCCGCCGCCAAGCTGGCGTGGCAGCGGACGCTGGACTGGTTCAACAAGTACCTGCGAGGGTAGGCTACGGTAGAGGCGCGCCGAAGCGATCGATTACGGGATGGCCGGCCTTTCGACGATCCGCGGAGGACCGTAGCCGGGGACCCGCCCGATCCGCTCGATCGCGGCGTCGGCAGCCGCGCGACTGCGATAGGGACCGAGAAATACCGCGTATCCCCGCCGGCCGTCTGAAAGACTGAGCGGGGTGGTGAACACGGGCTCTCCGGTCGACAGCAGTTCTGCGACCGCCTCGTCCGCCTTCACGGAACTGCGAAACGTCGCCATCTGGAGGGACACCCGCCGCACGCCGCCGGCAGCCGGTTCCGCGGCAGCCGCCAGCGGAGCCAGTACCTGGCGCCGTCGGCGCCGAGGCGGCGTCTGAAGAAGGCGGCGGTACCCGCGGCGCCGCCGCTGCTTCGCCGGGCCCGGCGCTGCGACTGTCAGGCACCTGCACCGACGCCTGCGGCGTTTCCGCCGAAGACGCAACCGGCTGCGCCGGAAGCGCGTCGCGCCCGCTTCGCCACCGCCAGAGCCCCGCGATCGCGAGGGTGAACACGAAGACCGCTGCGACAAACGCGACAGCGCGCCTGCGGGGGGACGCCGTGTCGCCGCCGAAGAAATCGACGTCGGCGGTCTTCGCGCCGGCGGATTGGTCGATCGGCGCCGACCATATCGTGCGTTCCGGCGGCTCGTTGGGGCGCTGCCGGTCGAGCGTGGCGGCGGCGTTCGGGGCGGGCGGCGGCGGCTGATCGTTCAGGGATCGCCGAATGGCTTCCAGTTCTTCGACGTAGTGCGCGTCGTGCCGCATGCGATAGCCGGGCGGCAGCCCGTGGCGCGTCCGCGCCGGCACGTCCGCCTCGAGCACCGCCGGCTCCGGATCTGCCGGCCGCGGCGCCTCGAGCTCGACCTCCGGAACGGCCTCGCTGCCGGCGTCGAGCTTCAAATCCTCAGCAGCGCCGAGGACGTATTCCTGACCGACGCTGTGGGCGCCCGCCCGCGCCGCCCTGAGCAGGGCGCGATCGCACAGCAGGTTGATCACGCGCGGAATCCCGCCGGAGGCGGCTGCCACCACTCTCAGCGCCTGCTCGGTGAACGAAACCCGGGTCGAGCCTGCCACGGCGAGCCGGTGTGCGACGTAGGCCCCGACATCGGCGTTCGACAACGGCGCCAGCTCGCACCGGACCGACAGCCGCTGTCTGAGCTGCCGCATGTCGTCCTGCGCCAGGCGCTGCTGCAGTTCGGGCTGGCCGATGAGCATCAGCTGCAGCAGCTTCTCCCGCTGCTCGAGGTCCGTCAGAATACGGATTTCTTCAAGGAGCGGCGACGGCAGGTTCTGCGCTTCGTCGATCATCACGACGGCGAAGGCGTTGAGCGGCTGCAGCGACTGGAGGAACTCCTTCAGCGGATACATCAGCTCCGTCCGGCTGGCGCCCCGCAGGTGTCCCGCGCGAATCTCGTCCACCGACACTACGCCGAACTCGACGAGCAGCGTCTTCAGCAGATCTTCCCGCGACAGGATCGGATCGGGAACGAAGGCGGCGAATGTCTTTCGATCGAGCGACTCCAGCACGGCTCGGCACAGCGTGGTCTTGCCGGTGCCCACCTCGCCGGTCAGGGCGAGGATTCCCTCGCGGCGCCGGATCCCGGCGAGCAGCTCGGCGAACGCGGCCCCGTGTGACTTCGTGCGAAAGAAGAACCTGGGATTGGGTGACAGGCTGAACGGCTTTTCCCGAAGTCCGAAATAGATTTCGTACGTCAGGGACCCCGGCTCGGCCGCCGCGGCGGGAAGATGGAAATCGGGCTCGTCGGCCACGATGGGCATTCTAACATCGAGCGCCGGAGCCGCGCCGGTCGCCTCCGCCGGGCCGCTGCAGCCCGGCGATGCGCGCGATCGGCGATGTACACTGCCGTGTGCGTGCTCTGGCGGCGGCGCTCGCTGCGGCCTCGTGGCGGTGGGTGGCGGCGGCGGCTCTCATGAACCTGCTCGGAGTCGTCGTGGACGCCGTACGGTGGAAGGCAATCGTGGCCGGCGTCCGGCGAATCTCGATCATCAGCGCCGTCGAGGGGCTCCTGATCGGGATGCTGAGCAACGTCGTGATGCCTTTCAAGCTCGGAGAGGGCGCCAAGGCCTGGCTGATGTCCAGGCGCGAGGGCCTGCCGCTGGCGACGGTGATGTCCACCGTACTGCTCGATCGCGCGATTGACATCTCCACGCTGCTGCTCTTCATCGCGATCGCGAGCATTGCGGCCCCCCTGCCGCTGACGGCCCAGAAAGTGCGCTCGCTGGGCATCGTCGCCCTGTTCGCCCTCGCGCTTGCCTTCATCATCGCCGGACGCTGGATCCGGGGGCGTCAGCCGGCCGACGCGCTCACGAGCGGCGTGCTGAGCCGGCTGCTCGACGGGTTCACGATCCTCGGCCACCAGCACCGGCTCACCAGGATTCTCGGTATCGCGCTGCTGGCGTGGCTCCTGCGGGCGGGCGTCATCTGGTGCGCGATGCGCGCCTTTCACCTGACACTGCCGATCGCCGCAGCGGCCAGCGTGCTGGTGGCGGTCAATGTCGGCATCGCCGCCGTGGCGGCGCCGGGGAATTTTGGAGTGTTCGAGCTGTCAGCGGCCGCGGGCCTGGCGCTGTGGGATGTGCCGGGGCGGACGGCGCTCGCCTTCGCGATCGTGCTCCACGCCGTCGAGCTGGTGCCAACGGTGGCGCTGGGCCTGCTCGTTCAGGCAATCACGGGCGCATCGGTGCGCACGCCAACCTCCGGCGGTCTCCGCCTTTGAGCCGACTGCCGGCGGCTCACACGCTCGCGGTCCTCAACCGCAGCGCATTCGCGATCACCGACAGCGAGCTGAAGCTCATCGCGGCGGCGGCGATCACCGGGCTGAGGAGCAGCCCGAAGGCGGGATAGAGCGCTCCGGCCGCGATCGGAATGCCCGCCGTGTTGTAGACGAAGGCGAAGAACAGGTTCTCGGTGATGTTGCGCATCGTCAATTGTGAAAGGCGCCGCGCCCGGACGATGCCCTGCAGGTCTCCCTTGACCAGCGTGACGCCCGCGCTCTCCATGGCGACATCGGTGCCGGTGCCCATCGCGATGCCCACCTGCGCCTGCGCGAGCGCGGGAGCATCGTTGATGCCGTCGCCGGCCATGGCCACCACGCGGCCCTCGCGCTGCAGTGCCTTGATGACCTCGGCTTTCCGATCCGGCAGCACCTCGGCCTTGACCTCATCGATGCCGAGCTTGCGCGCCACGGCCTCGGCCGTCGTCCGGCTGTCGCCGGTCAGCATGACGATCCGGAGTCCCGCGCGATGAAGGGCGTCGACGGCCCGAGCGGTCGTCGGCTTCACCGGGTCGGCGACCCCGAGCAGCCCGGCGGCCGCCCCGTCGATGGCCACGAACATGACGGTCTGCGCGTCCGCCCGGAGCGCTTCGGCCTGCGCGGACAGCGCACTCGTGTCGACGCCCAACGCGTCCATCAGCGCACGGTTGCCGAGGGCGACCTGCCGGCCCGACACGCCTCCCGTGACGCCCTTGCCGGTCACCGACTCGAAGCGCTCGGCGGCGGCGATGTCGACGCCCCGCGCTGCCGCACCCGTCACGATCGCGTCCGCGAGGGGGTGCTCGCTGCCGCGCTCGAGGCCCGCCGCGAGCCGGAGGATGCTCCGCTCGTCGTGAACGGGCGAGAGGGCGGTGACGCTCACGAGCCGCGGCCTCCCTTCGGTGAGCGTGCCGGTCTTGTCGACGACGAGCGTGTCGACGTGGCGCAGCACCTCGATGGCCTCGGCGTTTCTGAAGAGCACGCCCATCTGCGCGCCTTTGCCGGTTGCCACCATGATCGACATCGGCGTGGCGAGCCCGAGCGCACAGGGGCACGCGATGATCAGGACTGCCACCGCGTTGATGAGCGCGTGCGCCATCCGGGGCTCCGGGCCGGCCACCGCCCAGACGACGAACGTCGCGACCGCGGCGATGACGACGAGCGGCACGAAGTACGCCGCCACGAGATCCGCAAGCCGCTGGATCGGAGCGCGGCTGCGCTGGGCCTCGGCCACCATTGCGACGATGCGCGCCAGGAGCGTGTCGGCCCCAACCTTTTCGGCGCGCACGATCAGGCTGCCCGTTCCATTGATGGTGCCGCCAATGACGCCGTCGCGCGACTGCTTTTCGACTGGAATCGGTTCGCCGGTCACCATCGACTCGTCGATCTGGCTGTGGCCCTCGACCACGACGCCGTCCACGGGGATCTTTTCACCGGGCCGGACGCGAAGCCGATCGCCGACGTGGATCGCCTCCAGCGGCACGTCCTCCTCGGCTCCGCCGTCGCGGATCCGCCGCGCGGTCTTCGGAGCGAGCCCGAGAAGGCTCCGGATGGCGGCGCCCGTCCGGCTGCGCGCGCGGAGCTCGAGCACCTGTCCGAGCAGGATCAGCGTGGTGATCACGGCCGCCGCTTCGAAATATGCGGCGACTTCGCCGTGATCGCGGAAGGACGCGGGAAAAGCCGACGGAACGAGAGCGGCCGCCACGCTGTAGAGATAGGAAACGCTCACCCCGAGGCCGATCAGGGTGAACATGTTGAGGCTCCGATACGCGACGGACTGCACGGCGCGAACGTAGAACGGCCAGGCGGCCCAGGTGCACACCGGAGTCGCGAGCGCCAGCTCCAGGAGCACGCGCGCGCGCATCGGGATCAGAGACGACAGGGTCGGACCCGGCAGGAGATCGCTCATGGTGATCGCGGCGAGCGGGACCGTCAGCGCGGCCGCCAGCCATAACCGGCGCGTCATGTCGGTCAGCTCCGGATTGTCTTCCACCTCCGTGCTGACGATGGTCCGGGCTTCGAGCGCCATCCCGCAGATCGGGCAGCTTCCGGGCCCATCGCGCGTGATCTCGGGATGCATCGGGCAGGTGTACTCGCGCGGCGCCGATGAGGCAGCCGCCGCCGCCGGGGACGACGATGCGCCTGGTTCGCGGCCGGCCGCCAGGAAGGATTCAGGGTCGCGTGTGAATCGCTGCAGACACCCGGTGCCGCAGAAGTAGTACGTCGTGCCCTTGTACTCGTGGTGACCGGCGGCCCGCTCCGGCGCTACGGTCATGCCGCAGACCGGGTCGACGGCTGTCGCCGCCTCGCGTGCCGTCATTTCGGCGCCCCGGTCAAGGTCGTGATCGACGGCCGTGCCTTTGCGCCTGGCTTGTCCGAGTACTCGATGGTGCTGCCGTCCGCGAATGTCTCGGTGATGCTCCAGACGAGACGGGTGCCCGCCGGCGGATTGGTGGCGTCGAACGCGAGCTCGACGTATTTTCCCACCGGAACCTCGACGTGCCAGGTGATCGTGGCGATCCGGTTTCCGGTCCGTCCCATCTCCGACTTGGCACCCGCCGCAGGTTCGACGCTGCGGACCTCGACACCCTGGGGCACCGACAGCTCGATCGACGAGGTTGGCGCTCTTCCGTCGTTGTGAACGCGCACCTTGTAGACCTGCACGGCGCCTGCCGCAGACTGCTGGGGCGAAACCGTGACGTGTGCCAGAACGGGAGCGGCGAACAGAACGATTGTGGCCATCATGGCGGCTGCTCTCATGGCGCCTCCTCAATCCATCATCATGTGATCGTGCATACGGCCCTCTGGCGCGGTGACCATCGGGCGCGACATGCGCATCTCGAACATATGCCCCATCGGGCCCGGAGCCGGCCACAGGCGAAAGAACACCTGGAACGACACCGGGCGCGTTCCGTGGCTGACCTCGAGGGGACCGGGTACGCCGTAGAAGGATACGCTCGCGCCGACGCCGCCCTCGACTCCGCGCGCGCGAAACACATCGCGCACCATGCCGGCGCTCAGGGCGCTCACGAGACTCGCCGCCGGCTCGTCGATCGCGCCGGCAGGCTCGTCGCTCAGGAGCACGCCGGTCTCCACCTGCGCGAGCTCCAGACGACCGAAGAACGAGATCGATCCCGCGTGGCGCGTCCCTTCGGCAAAGAATGCGCGCCGGGTGGCACGGTCGCCGGCATTGATCCCGAAACCCGCCGTGACGGCCGAGAATCCCTCGCCCGCCCGCTTGACCCAGCTGCCCGACGCCGTGGCGCGCGTGACGGTGCCCGGTTCGAGCGCCTCCGGATCCTTGAGACGCGCGGCTGAGGCCTGAAGCTCCCACTCCGCGGACGGCTTGTACCAGACCCGTCCGGCGACCGAGTCGAGGGGGCCGAAATCGAAGTCCCACCGATGCTGGTCCGGCTCCCTGCCGTTGAACAGCGACCCCTCAACCGTCCAGGGCCCGCGATCCACCGCCGCGGTGATCACGCCGAAGGAGATGTGCGTCGAGTCGAACGTGTGATGCGAGAGGGGCGCCAGTGGAAGCTCGGCCGCCGACGCGCGGTGCATGAACGCCACCGGGCCGATGGCGGGCTCGCCCACTGGGCCGCCCGCTATCGTGAGGCCCGTCCGTTCGCTCAGCGCGACGCGCCAGACGCCCGCCAGCTGCATGAACAGGTCATGTGGATGCTGCCTGTCGACGAGCGGACGGCCGTCGAGCGATTCGCCCACCTGAAAGATCTCGCGATAGCCCTGCTCGCCGACCAGCGCGGGTTCGAGGCTGAGCATGGTGTTGAACGTGACCTCGCCGGGTCCGAGCGTTCTTTGGAACATGCCCATCCACCAGTCCGGCAGCCTGAATTCGTCGCCGCCGCGCGGGCCGCCCTGATGGTTGTACATGCCGAACACCTTCCAATCTTGCATGAAATGCCAGCCCGATGCGCGCTGCGACGTCTCGTCGTGCGTCTCGCTCTGCTGTGCGGCTGCGGGACGGGCGCCGAGCACGAGCAGCGCGAGCGCGGCGCATTGCGCGCGTATGCGTCTAGAAGGCACGGTCCTTGTGGAAGGATTGGAAACGGCAGGGGGGGCTCGAACGAGCGCCGCGAGCGTGCGCCACACGGGTATTCTTGCCGACCCGTTACTTATACCACGCACGCGTGGATGGACGCCGGTAGGGCCTTCGGCGATGCTACTTCGTCAGCCGGATGATCTGGTTCTGCAGCGCCTGAAAGGCCGGTCCGACGTCGTCTGCCGTCTGAGCGAAATAGTACTTGCCCTCGAGCTGCGCGGCATTGAAGTCTGGCGAGCGTGAGTCGTTGGCCACCCGCAGCAGGATGTCTTCCGGCTTCTCCGGCATCGTGCCGAGGTTGTATCTGACCAGTTGGCCCATCCCGAGCGTGTAGATCCGGATAGGGTAGTCGCCGTTGTCGTTGCGCGCGGCGTTGGCGATGATTTCGAGCAGGTTTCTGGCCGCGTTGTTGATGTTGAAGACATCGGCGGGGAACCGGCCGGCGGCGGCGTTCCAGTTCCTCAGCCCGCGCCGCGCCGATTGCGCCATGCCATTCACCGTCAACGCGTTCGTCTGAAGCGGAAACGACGTCGGAATTCCCGAGCTGCGCCGGTGGGTATGCCAGCTCGTCAGCGGGAGATAGGGCACCTGCGCGAGCGTGGTCGTGTCGTTCCAGTTGCCGACCGTGAGGCTGTAGCTCGGTCCCTGCGAGCCGGTCTGCGTATCGAACAGTCCGACGATTTGCGGGTTGTTCCAGGTCTGGCCGTCGGGATCGGGCAGATTCTTCGGGAAATCGTAGGTGCGCAGGCCTTTGGCCACACCGCCGGCTGCCGGATAGTCTCCTGGTACGCTGTTCGACGCGCCGTCGGTGAAGAGCACGATGACCCGCAGGCTCGACTGCTGGCCGCCGGGCACGGTGCGGAGCTCGTCCCACCCGTGGTACAGCCCTTCCACCATCGCGGTGCTCCCGCCAGGGAGCGCGTTGGGAATGTCGGCCAGCACCTTCGGCTTGTTGAACCCGCGGCTGGAAGGCATCTGGTCGAGCACGCTGGACCCGTTGCCGTAGGTGACGAGCGAGACCCGATCGTGCGCGGCGTCGAACGTGTCGACGAACGCGCGCGCCGCGTCCCTTACCGCCGGCCAGCCCGAGCCGATGGAGCTCGACACGTCGAGCACGAGCGAGAGATCCACCATCCGCCGCGTCGCCTCGGCCGAGCTGTTGACGGTCACCGACTCGAAGTTCGCCAGCCGCATGAACGTGGTCGGCACCGTCGCCGAGCCGCTGACCGTGATCACGTTCACGCCGGTGGCGGGGATCGTTTGCAAGCTGAATCCCGGCGGGTCGCTCACCGAGGAGGTCCCCAGATAGCCGGCTGGGAAATTGGCCCGGAAGATCCGTGTCGCCTCGCCCTGCGGATCCCCGCTGTTCAACATGCGGGCGGCGCCGAGCGCCGCCCCGTCGAGCGCCTTCGTCAGCTGAGCCCTGACGACGTACGCACGGCCGGCGTCCATGGCCAGCCCGGTGAAGAGCAGCAGAGTGGTCAGCGTGATGGCGGTGTACACCACCGCAAAGCCCTGGTCCGCCGAGTTGTCGGAGCGCTTCGTCGTCATATGTGGCCTCATCGTGGTCGACTGAAGACCAACCGTCACTAGAAATACGCAATCGAATAGAGCGTCGTCGGCACGTGAATCCCCAGATTGCTCACAGGCGTGATCAGCGTATGGCTCGTGTAGATCTCGGTCACGTAGATCATGGCGCCGCGCACCGCCACGAGATTGGGCGGCACGTTGGTCACCTGCAGGCCGGTATTGCTGTCCGAGTTGGCCGCCTCGTAGTTGGGAGGGCCGCCGAACGAGCCGCTCCCGAGGGTCGTCAGCATGCTGTGGTCCGGCAGCGTGCCGTACTCATATCGCTGGTACAGCACGAGCTTGTCGAAGTTGCTCGTGCCGGTGGTCGCGCCCTTCTTGATCACCGAGAAGATCAGCTTCGAGCCGCTGTCGAAGTTCACCGATGACGTGCTCATGGTTTTCATGGCCGTTGCCGCATCCTGGAGCGTGGTATCTCGGGAGATCAGGTTCGATCCTTCGCGCGCCAGTCGTGTCACCGCGTGCTCGTCGATCAGCGCGTATCCCAGCTCGGCGAGCCCCAGCGCGATGACGAGCAGGAGCGGCAGCACGAACGTGAACTCGATGAGCGTCTGCCCCCGGGTCGAGGAGCCGGTCGGGGCGATCGGGGGCCTCATTGGAACGCGCTCTCGTATTTCATGGACGACTCCACTTCGAAGTCGATCTTTCCCTGCGAAAAGAAGGGTCGAATGAACGGCGTGATGACGTTCCAGGTGTACGTGACCCTGACCTTCCCGATGTCGTTGGGCCCGCCTACACCGCCGATCCAGCCGCCGCCACCGAGCGGCATGTGACTGAAGGCGAACGCCCCATCATCGATCGTCAGCGACGGCGTCGCGTCCCGCATCGCCTGCTTGATTGAGGCCTCGTTGAAGTTGCCGACCACCGCATGGCGGGTGGCCTGACTGACGCCGTTCTGGAGCGCGAGCCAGATCCAGAAGATCAATCCGAACTCCGCGATGCCGCAGGTCAACAGCACCAGCAGCGGCAGGATGATGGCCGCTTCGATCAGATTCGAGCCGGTCGAATCGGCGAGTCTTCCGCGCCGATACTGGCGCCAGGCGGCGCGCAGCCGCCCGATCCTCGTCATGACCGCACGAGTTGGCTCATTCACGACGTGCCGAACGGCACGCTCCATGCCATCCGTCACTTACGGAAGTGTGTGACAGGAGTGTCGCCCAGCCGAGCGAGGCCCGCAGCGCGCCGCGTCAATTCCCAGCCCGTACGAATGGGGGATGCGCAGGCGATACCGGCGTGGGCTAAAGGACTTGCCGCGACGGGCACTGCCGGTGGCCCCGTGCCCCGGTCGCATGGCGTGCGAAGTCCGGCTGAACCGGAATACCGGATCCGATTCGGCTGCCAATTCTTGTCACACCGCAAAACTGCAATTCTGATTACTGGCTGGGGACGGCTGCGCGTGGGCCGACCGGCCGCTCGATTGCATCCCTTGGAAGCTGGAGGGTGTGACTCATGGCCAAAGACCCGGTCTGCGGAATGAACGTGGATGAAAGGAATGCAGCGGGGAAGAGCGAGTCCGGCGGGCAGACGTATTACTTCTGTTCGGCGCAGTGCAAGTCGCAGTTCGACAAGAACCCGAAGCAGTGACACGTCGCAGTAGAGGCCGGAGGCGGGCGGCGCGTCTCGCTTCAGGGCGCGTCGGCCGCCTGCGGCGGCGCGTCATGGCGGCGGATTGGACCGAGTAAGGACCGGACGGACGACTGGGGTCACGAACAAGGCCGGGAACGCAAGGCTCGCCCGTCCCGTTGCCGCCGAACACGGTCAGGCTTCGGCCACGACTTCCCGTATTTCGACCGTGTTCAGCGTGACGCCAGGAGGCGGGGGCGAGCTCCGCACCATGCCGGCGGCATTCTCCGCGTTCTGTTGCGTGTCGAACACAACGATCGACGTGCCCTCCGATTTGTCCGCCCGAACGGTCCAGAACCCCTTGACCAGGCCTGGCGCTTTCTTCACACGCGGTACGACTTCCTCCCTCAGTGCCTTGCGGGATTCGTCAAATCGTTCAGCAGCGATCTTGACGGTGACGACCACGGCATGCATACCACCCTCCGATCGGCTCGATTGCTCCATGCTGCCGCTGCCAGCACGGTGCGTATGTTGTTCGGCATTCCCGGCCCGTAGAAAAGTATACACACCGCGAGAGCTCGCCTCCGGCTAGAATCGCAACCCCGCGCGATGACCGTGTCGCCGAGCTCGAAGCGCGTGATGGCGCGCGAAGATGGGTAGAGCTCGAATCCCCCGCCCAGATCGAGCGCGAATTCCGTCCGGGTACTCGTCACGCGCGATGAGAATCCTTGTACAGGGCTCGCCGAAACAGTTGGCGCCCTGATTCGTCAGACGCGTGAACCCCGGACGCACCGTTCCAAAGAAGCCGTGACGGCTGCTTCGGCGCCCGAGCTTCACGCCGAAGAGGCCGTCCGTCCTCCGCCGCAGATGCGCGAGCCGGAAGTCCGGCGAGAGCACGGGCTCACGGATAGTGATGTCGTCGTTCGGAAAGAACGCGATCTCCGCCTCCGCCGCCAGCCACGTCGTGACATCGAACGAGAACCGGCCGGTGAGCCCGACCGCTGTGCTGTCGGATTTCGCCAGACGGCGGACCGAGACGCCGCCCGCAACCTCGATGCGGCCGGGCGGTGGCTGTGCGAACGCGGCGGTGATGCCGCACGTCAATATGCGGCCGTGGTGAGCAGGAACAGCCGGTGCGGTCTCATCTCGCGACCTCGCGATGTCGTGGCGGGCTGGACTGGGTGGTGAGTGGATTTGGAGCCGGCGATCGGACTTGAACCGATGACCTGCTGATTACGAATCAGCTGCTCTACCAACTGAGCTACGCCGGCTATGCGGGAGCCCCCATCATAGCATCGAGGCCCCCTTACAAGAATCACGGCCGCTTCGCCGAAAGTGTTATCGCTGCTGCACGATTGTGCCGCAATGGTGCCTGCTTGGGCGTGGTACCACAATTGCTCTCCGCAGCAGCGCACGACCCCAATGGACATCCACGAGGAAACCGTCGACCTCAACGCGTCCATAGAGACGCTGGCGCGCCAGGTGGCGGAGCGCTCCCGCCAGGAAATCGCCGCCGTCCGCGCCACGCTCGACCGCCAGATTGCGGCCGTCGAAGCCCGCCTCGAGCAGGCCGACCACCAGCAGATCATCCAGACCACCATCGAGGCGGTGACGCGGCTGGCGGCCGAGCGCGCCGACCGTGCGCGGCAGCAGGCCGAGGCCGCGGCGGCTGAGGCGCTGGCGTCGAAAGAGGCCGAGCTGCAGGCGCAGCTCGAGACGGAAACCTCGGCGAACGCGATGCTGCGCACCGCGCTCGAGGATGCGAAGCGCCAACTCGAGTCGGCGCAGAATGGCGCCGCCACCGCCGAGGCAGCGCGCACCGCGCTCGAGGCGCAGCACCGCGAAGCCCTGAAGGAGCACAAGCGCCTCACCGCAACCCTCGCCGAAGCACAGGCGCATCTGGTCGACTCGCAGGCGCGGCTCCAGGACGCGCAGCGGAAGCTCGAGACCAACAGCCTCACCTTGATGGCGTCTCAGCAGAAGCTGCAGTCGGTCTCCGGCGAGCATGCGGCCCTTCAGCAGCGCTTCCAGGATGTCGCCGCCGCCAAGGCCTCGGTGGAAGAGCAGTATCGCGACCTCGTCGGCGCGAGCCAGAAGCTCACCGACGCGCTCTCCCAGATGCAGCACGAGCGCGAGCAGATTCGTGCGATCGCGGCGTCCCTGCCGCGCAGGTCCGATCCGCCGGCCGCCGTGACGCCGACGCACCAGGGCGCCGCAACACCGGCGAGCTCCGCTGCCCAGCCGGCGCGCGCTCCGGCCGTGCTGCCGGCGGCAGCGCCGCCGAGTTCGGCCGACGCGTCCTCTCAGGCGCCAGCGTTTGCTCCGCGCAGACCGCTCCAGTTCTCGGGACCAGCGCGCGACGCGAAGCGCGTGAGGATCCGGCGGGATATCCAGGTGAGCGTCGATGGCATTCCCGGCGAGCTCGTGGATCTGTCGATCGGCGGCGCGCAGGCGCTGCTCACGCAGGCCGTCCGGCCGAATCAGATCGTCAGGTTGACGCTGCCTTCAGCCGAGGGGCCGCTCGTCTGCAAGGGACGGATCGTGTGGGCCGTCTTCGAGCAGCCGCGCACCAGTCTGTCGGTGTACCGGTACTGGCGTGAAGTTCATGGAGACCGACACCCCGGCGATCGAGAAATTCATGAGCGACTTCTGCGACAAGCCCACCCTCGTTCAGGCGAAGCAGTCATCCGGCGTCGCCTGACGCGCGCCCCCCGGTCGAGCTCTTTCCAGCCTCCACGACGCGCTCCCGGAACGCGGTATGCAACTCTTCCGCGGGGAGGTGCTCATGAAACGACTCTTGTTTGTTCTGGCGGCTGCCGCGGTGAGTTTGTCGCCAGTGGTCTACAGCCAGACGATGGGCCAGGCGGAAGAGTTTTCCGCAGGGGCCATCGATCCCAATACGGGAGCCTCTGGATTGGTTCAAATCACCGTGACGCGCTGGTCGACACCGGCCGAGCGCCAGGCGCTGGTGTCCACGCTGCTCGAGAAAGGACAGGACGCGCTGCTGGACAAGCTTCAGGACATGAAACCGGTGGGCCGCATCCGCACGCCCGACTCCATCGGCTACGAGCTCCGCTACGCGCAGCAGCGTCCCGCCGCCGAGGGCGGACGCGATATCGTGATCGCGACCGACCGGCCGATCAGCTTCTGGGAGGCGGTGAACCGTCCCCGTACGATTCAGTACCCATTCACGCTGATTCAGATGCACATCGGCCAGAACGGCAAGGGTGAGGGCAAGCTCGCCATCGCCACCAAAATCACTGCCGATCCCGACACGAAGACCGTCGAAATCGAAGACTACGCGCACCAGCCGGTGCGGCTGGTGGACGTATCCGCACAGCCCCGGCGCAGCAACTGACCGGCGCAGCAACTGAGAGGACGCGGGTCCGCGGCCGGCGCGGACCCGCGAATCCGTCTCTTCAGAGCTTCACTCCGAGCCCGAACCTGACGCCGCCGAGCGTGTACCACGCGGGCGCCTTGGCTGCCCCGGTGGCCACCAGGTCGGACGCCGCGAGACCGGCGACCGCTTGATCCACGCTCGTCTGGATGGCAGCCGCGTGCGTGTCGTGAATCCCGCCCACGGTTCCGAATACCGCTCGCGTGCAATGGCAGCGCCACGCCGAATCCGCGCAAGCGCGAGATTGCGATGCGGCACGGGGCCGGCCGTGCACTGTCGCGAGTACCAGTGGTGTCCCCGCTTCGGGAAATCTGGACACAGATTTTTCAAGAAAGCGGGAGCGGCCGGGTTCTCAGCGGATCTGGCGGATCACGTGCTCGAGGACTCTGGTGACGCGCTCGTCCATCGCCGCTTCCTGCGGGATGACGATCTCGGCGCGGTCCGACGGCTCGTACTGCCCCGCATCGTCTGGCGCGCTCAAATGAATCTCGAGGAACGGAATACGGGCGCCGTCGTCGGTCTCGACAATCCGGCGCGCGCGCTCCCGCTCGGCGCGGGTGGCGGAGGTGACGCTGGCGAGACAGACCAGGCCCGCCTGCGCGAAGAGCTTGGCGACCTCCGCGGCCCGGCGGACGTTCTCTTCGCGGTCGGCGCCGGACACGCCGAGGTCTGCGCTCAGGCCGGGCCGGACGTTGCTCCCATCGAGCACGAACACCTGGATGTGGCGTTCGAAGAGCTGCCGCTCGAGGGCTTTGGCCAGCGCGGTCTTGCCGCTGCCCGGAATCCCGGTGAGCCAGATGACGGCACCGCGATGCCCGTGCCGCAGGTGGCGCTCGCCTCGCTCGACGTGCGAAAGGTCGGCATCGACGCCGGCGGCCGCCACGGCATTCGCGGCCGCGAACCGCTCGGGGATGTCGATGATGATCCCGCCCCCTGCGACGTCGAACCCGTCGACGAGCACGAGCCGTCCGAGCGAGGGCACCCGTTCGAAGAGATCGACGGCAACGGGCCGCCGCGTGTGAATCACGACGCGCGCGGCGTCGTTGGTGCGGACGGCGTCCGCGCCCGGAATCGTCTTGACCGTCGACGCGTCGGTCACCTCTTCGAGCGTCTTGATCTCGCACTCGACTTCCTGGGTGACCAGCTTGAGTTTGTAGCGGCGGCCGGCCGACAGGGGCGTGCGGCCGAGCCAGAAGATGCGCGCGGTGAATTCCGTGGCCAGGCTGGGCGCATCGTCGGCATGGACGGCGATGGAGCCGCGCTCCACGAACAGCTGGTCCGCCAGTGTGACGCCCACCGGGTCTCCCGCCGTCACGCTGTTGAGGGGGGGAGTGTTCCAGCTCTCGATCGAGCGCACCACGCTGGTCTTGCCCGAGGGAAGGAAGAGCAGCTGGTCGCCGGTCGTCAGCGCGCCGGCCTCGATCCGGCCGGCCAGGATGCGCCGGTGATCGAACCTGTAGACATCCTGGATCGGAAACCGGAGCGGCTGGTTCGTGACGGCGGTCGCTTCGGGAATCGCGTCGAGGGCGGCGAGCACCGTCGGCCCGTCGAACCAGGCCAGCCGGTCGCCGCGCGCGGCGATGTTGTCTCCCTCGCGGGCCGAGACCGGCAGAATCTGCTGCGCCTCCACGCCGATGCCCGCAAGGAACTGGCGGTAGTCGCTCGAGACTTGGTCGAACACCGCCTGGGCGTAGCCGACCAGATCCATCTTGTTCACGACGACCACCACCTGGCGGACGCCGATGAGCCGGAGCAGGTAGCCGTGGCGGCGCGTTTGTTCCTGGACCCCTTCCGCGGCGTCGATGATGATGAGCGCCGCGTCGGCCCGGGCGGCGCCGGTCACCATGTTCTTGACGAACTCCTTGTGCCCCGGGGCGTCGATGATGACGTACTCGCGCTCCGCCGTGCGGAACCAGATCTGGGTCGTATCGATGGTGATGTTCTGGTCGCGCTCCGCCTGGAGCGCGTCCATGAGGTTGGCGAACTCGAACGGGACGCCGCGGCGCGCGGCGATGGCCACGAGCTGCTCGTACTTGCCCTCGGGCAGGGAGCCGGTGTCGTAGAAAAGACGGCCGATCAGCGTCGACTTGCCGTGGTCCACGTGTCCGACCATGACGAGCCGGAGCTGGCGGCGGCGGGGCGCGGCCATCACATGTAGCCGTCGCGCCGGAGCTTCTCGAAGGCGTCTTCGCTTTCCTGATCCTGGGCGCGCCCGGCGCGTTCGGGCACCTTCGTGGCCTTCAGCTCGGCCACGATTTCCGTGACGGTCCTGGCGGTGGATTGGATTGGGAACGTGCACGGCGCGCAGCCGAGCGAGCGATAGCGGTGTCCCGTGCCGTCGTCGAAGTAGAGCGGGATGACCGGGATCTTCTCGCGCTCGATGTACTCCCAGACGTTCAGCTCGGTCCAGTGGAGCAGCGGATGGATGCGGATGTGCGTGCCGGCGGCGAAGTCGGTCTTGAACTGGTTCCAGAATTCGGGCGGCTGGTCCGACGCGTTCCACTCCATGTTCTCGTTGCGCGGGGAGAAATACCGCTCCTTGGCCCGCGTCGGGTCTTCGTCGCGGCGGACGCCGACGATGACGCCGGTGTAGCCGTAATGCTCGATCACCTGCTGCAGGCCGTCCTTCTTGAGCCACCCGCAGCACTCGACGCGCGTGGCGCGGCCGTTGGGATACGTCCGCCCTTCCTGGAGCACCGGGGTGTTCATGCCGACCACGAGCTGGAGGTTCCACTCGCGGACCAGCCGGTCGCGGTACTCGATCATCGAGGGGATCTTGTAGCTCGTGTCGATGTGGACGAGCGGGAACGGCACGTGGCCGAAGAAGGCCTTCCGCGCCAGCCAGAGCAGGGCCGTGGAGTCCTTGCCGATGCTCCACAACATCGCCATGTTGTCGAACTTGGCGAAGGCCTCGCGCATGATGAAGATGGACTCGCTTTCGAGCGCGTCCAGGTGATCTCGCTCGCTCGTGGCGGACATGTGCAGGTGCCTAACCTTCCCATTGTATCAGCAGACGGAGCGCCCGCCGCGAGCGCGGCCGGTTGAACGCGGCGACCGCGTGCGCTACCATGTCAGGTTTACGCTCCCACGAAATTCTCCGCTGGTATGACTGAACCCTCGCCGCCTGCCGTCAGGGCGGCCACCGACATCGTCGTCCGGGGCGCGCGCACCCACAATCTCAAGAACGTGGACCTGACGCTGCCTCTCGGGCAGCTGATCATCGTCACCGGTGTCAGCGGCTCCGGCAAGTCATCGCTCGCCTTCGACACGATCTACGCCGAGGGGCAGCGGCGCTATGTGAGCTCCCTGTCGGCGTACGCGCGGCAGTTCCTCGAGCGGATGGAGAAGCCCGACGTCGATCGAATCGAGGGGATCTGTCCGGCCATCGCCATCCGCCAGAAGAACAGCATCCGCAATCCCCGGTCGACGGTGGGCACCACCACCGAGATTCACGACTACATCCGGCTGCTCTTCGCGCGGGTCGGGCGCACCTTCTGCCGCAGCTGCGGCCAGGAGGTCGTGCGCGAGACGGCGGAAATCGTCGCGCGGCAGCTCGGCCGCCTCGCGCCCGGCACCCGGCTGCTCATCGGCTTCGAGATGCCGGTGGTGGACGCGGCCGCCGTGGCCGATCGCGGCGACGCCGACGTCGACGACGAAGGGACCGAGCGGGAGCCGGCAGTCGTCTCGGAGCGCTCCCCGGTGGCGGCAACCCTGGACGAGCTGCGGCGCCGCGGGTTCCATCGGCTGTTCGTGAAGGGCCGCACCGTGATGCTGGACGAGGTCAATCCCGACGAGCTGCGCGGGCTGGGCACGCTGCAGGTGATCGTCGATCGCGTGAAGCTCGACGGCGGAGATCTGCGCACCCGCCTGACCGATTCGATCGAGACCGCGTATCGCGAAGGGGGAGGAGCGGCGCTGGCGATCGAGGACGGCACGGATCCCTTGAACGTCCATCTCTTCAGCGAGCGGTTCGAGTGCCAGAACTGCGGCATCGCCTACGAAACGCCCCAGCCGAGGCTTTTCTCCTTCAACAACCCCTTCGGGGCGTGCCCCACCTGCCACGGCTTCGGCAACATCATCGAGCTCGATCTCGACCTGGTGGTGCCGAACAAGGCCAAATCGATCCAGCAAGGGGCGATCGAACCGTGGACCAAGACGCACTACCGGAGCCATCTGGCCGGGCTCAAGCGCGCGGCGAAGGCCGCGGGCATTCCGCTCGATGTCCCGTGGGAGCATCTCACCGAGGACGAACAGCGGATCGTCATCGAGGGGGACGGCCGCGACTACGACGGCGTGCGCGGGTTCTTTCGCTGGCTCGAGCGCAAGAAGTACAAGGTGCACGTCCGCGTCTTTCTCAGCCGGTACCGGGGCTATCTCACCTGCCCCGACTGCGCCGGTGCGCGGTTGCGCCGCGAGGCCCGCGACGTCAAGGTGGGCGGCCGTACGATCGACAACATCTCGTCCGACACCGTCGGCGACGCGGCCGAGTTCTTCCGGTCGCTCGATCTCTCCGAGAAGGAGGCGGCGATCGGCGGAAAAGTGCTGCAGGAGATTCTCAAGCGGCTGAAGTTCCTCCGCGACGTCGGTCTGGAGTACCTCACGCTGGATCGACTCTCGTCGACCTTGTCCGGGGGCGAGTCGCAGCGGATCAATCTCGCCACCTCACTGGGGTCGTCGCTCGTGGACACGCTGTACGTGCTCGACGAGCCGTCGATCGGGCTGCATCCCCGCGACAACCTCCGGCTGATCGCCATCCTGCGGCAGCTCCGCGATCAGGGCAACACGGTGCTCGTCGTGGAGCACGACGCGGACATGATTCGGGTCGGCGACACGATCGTCGACCTCGGCCTGGGCGCGGGCGAGCAGGGCGGCAGAGTCATCTTCACCGGGCCCCTCGCGGAGCTGCTCCAGGATCAGCGCTCGCTCACGGCCAAGTACCTCCGCGACGATCTCACCATCCCCGTGCCCCAGACGCGGCGGAAGGGCAGCGGGCAGAAGCTGCGTGTGCTCGGTGCGACCGAGCACAACCTCAAGAACATCGACGTCGAGATCCCGCTGCATACGCTCACCTGCATCACGGGGGTGAGCGGGTCGGGCAAGTCCACACTCGTGCACGACGTGCTGTACGCCGCGGTGAAGCGGGCCAAGGGCGGCAACGAGCGTCGTGTCGGGGCGCACCGGAAGCTCGAGGGCGTCGAGCTGGTGAGCGATGTCGTGCTCGTGGACCAGACCCCGATCGGACGAACGCCCCGGTCGAACCCGGTCACCTATCTCAAGGCGTTCGATCCGATCCGGGAGATCTTCGCGGCGACCAAGGATGCGAAGGCGCGCGGCCTCACCGCCAGCCACTTCTCGTTCAACGTCCCCGGCGGCCGCTGCGAGGCCTGTCAGGGGGAAGGGGAAGTGCGCGTCGAGATGCAGTTCCTGGCCGACGTGTTCGTTCCCTGCGATCAGTGCGAAGGCCGCCGGTTCAAGCCGCAGATCCTGGAGGTGAAGTACCGCGGCAAGAACGTCAACCAGGTGCTCGATCTGACCGTGCGCGAGGCGCTGGCCTTCTTCAGCACGTCTCCCAAGGTGCTCCGGCGGCTGCAGGTGCTCGACGAGATCGGACTCGGCTACCTCCGGCTCGGTCAGCCGGCCACGACGCTCTCGGGCGGCGAGGCGCAGCGGATCAAGATCGCGTCGCATCTCTCGTCCCGGGTCGGCGACCGCATCCTCTACGTCCTCGACGAGCCCACGACCGGCCTGCACTTTGACGACATTGCCAAGCTGCTGACCGCCTTCAAGAAGCTGCTCGAGGCGGGCCATACGCTCGTCGTGATCGAGCACAATCTCGACGTGCTGAAGACCGCCGACCACATCATCGATCTCGGACCCGAAGGGGGAGGGGAGGGCGGTCGCGTCGTGGCATGCGGCACGCCGGAGCAGGTGGCGAGGGTGCCCGGGTCGCACACGGGAGAGTTCCTGGCGCGTGTGCTGGCGGCAGGGCGCGCCCATGCGTATGCCGGAGAATGAGCTCCGGCGCTCAGTCCGCGGCGCGCCATCCCGCGGGGCCGCGAGGCGACGGCTGCCCAGGGCCTTTTACGCCCGGCCGACGCTCGCCGTCGCCGAAGATCTCCTCGGCAAGGTGCTGGTGCACCGCACTCCCGCGGGAGTGGCCTCGGGCGTCATCGTCGAGGTCGAAGCGTATATCGGCGAAGCGGATCCCGCCTGCCACGCGGCCCCGGGTCCCACGGCCCGGAACGCGCCGCTCTATGGTCCTCCCGGCCACGCATACGTCTATCTCAACTATGGCGTGCACTATCTGGTGAACGTGGTCACCGAAGCCGAGGGTGCGCCGGCGGCCGTGCTGATTCGAGCGCTCGAGCCGCTCGAAGGAGTCGAGCTGATGCGCCGGCGCCGCGCACGCCGGCGCACGAGCCGGCAGGACGGCGGGCGGCAGGTCGGCGATCATGAGCTGTGCCGCGGACCCGGCAACGTCACGCAGGCGCTCGGCATCTCCCTTCGCGAGAACCGGCTGGATCTGACCGGCCCGCGCCTGAGCGTGGAAGACCGCGGATTGTGCGTCGGTCCGATCGCCTGGAGTCCCCGCATCGGCATCAGCAAAGGCACGGAGCACCACTGGCGCGGCTATGCCGCCGGGAGCCGCGCGGTGTCGGGAAGCCGCTGAACCCCGAACCTTGAACCCCGAACCTTGAACCTCTTGAGCTATCGCACTGCTGCCGACAGGCTCTGTCCCTGCCGGGTTCTCATCTGCACGCAGCGATCGACGCTCTCGAGCGTCCGGCGGAGCGTGCGGTCGATCCCCGGCACCGGATGCTCCCGGAAGAATTGCTCGATGTCGTCCCGCATGGGCTGATCGCAGAAGCCGCCGAGGCTGCCGACTACGGCCTGCAGGCCCTGGAAGATATCGAGCGTGCGCCCGAGCTCGTCCCAGTGGCGTTTCACGTCTTCCCATGCCGCGCGCGCGCTCCAGGGCCGGGCGAGCAATCCCCCCACGAGCGTGGCGACGTCCTGCGAGCGGACCTCGGGTGAGAGCGCATACTGGAAGGTCCTGCCGGCGAGCGCCGGGTCGGTGAAGTAGCTCAGCGCGGCGCGATATTGCGCCTGGTCGCTCCGGCCGGCGCCTTTCAGGCGCTCCATGTACCTGTCGTACAGCGCGGCATCGCCCGTCATCGCCGCGAGTTGAAGATCGGTCGAGACGAGGCTTGGCGGGAGCGCCGACCCGTCGGCCAGGTGCCGCTCGACGGCGCGGCGCGCCTGGGCGAGCGTGCCCGGATCGCGGCCGGCGTAACCGAGGGTGTACAGCACGGCCGACCTGATCGCGCGGCTCTCGTCGCTGTCCGCCGCCGTCGGGTCAGGGCCGAGACGGCTGGCGATCGGCGTGAACGTGTCCCGGACCCAGCGCTCGAAGGAAGGCCGTGCGGGGGCGTCCACCACGCGCGTCGAGATGGCATCGATGTCTCCTGCGGCGTCGGCGAGCGCGGGAGTTGGCGGACCACCGGCGAGCTGCCGGGTGAGAGTCAGGAAGTCCGAGATGTCCTGCCGGTTGAGCCGCACGAGCGCCCAGACGTCCGCAACCAGCGAGCTCTGCTCCACCGGCGTCAGGCCGCCTTCGTGCAGCGCGGTCCCGAGCGCTGTGAGGGTCTCCGGCTCGTACGCGGTGCGGTAGTACCCGAGCCCATTCGCGTTGGCGAACACCCAGGAGGAACAGCCGTCGAGCCTGGCGGCCGAGGTCGCGCCCGAGAGCAGCTCGCAGGCTGCGGCCTGGGGCTTGCCCCCGACCGCGCGCTTCAGGCATACCGGAATCTCCCATGTCGTGCCGGGAGCCATCGAGGAGGCGAGCGGCGCCTGCGCGAGGGTGACCGTCGTGCGGCCCTCGTCGCATGCGGTGCGTACGCTCACGACCGGCATGCTCTTCTGGGTGATGTAGCTTGAGAGAATGCGATCCACGGGCTTGCCGGTCGCTGCCGCAACCGTGCTCCAGTAGCCCTCGCCGGCGGCGCTGCCGTAGGCGAACTTCCTCAGGGTACTCGTTCACGGCCCCGCGGTATGCCTGCTCGCCGACGTACGCCTCCACCATGCGCACGACGGCCCCGGTCTTCTCATAGGCGATCGAATCGAACGCCTGATAGATTTCCGCGGGCGTCTCCACCTCGGTCCGGATGGGATGGGTGGCGTCGAGCGCATCGAGATTCATCGCCGACTGCGACGCCCTGAGGGCATCGACACGCGGGTTCCACTCCGGGCGCCATTCCTCGATCGGCTTGTACGCCATCCAGGTGGCGAAGCCTTCGTTCAGCCAGATGTCGTTCCACCAGCGCATCGTCACGAGATCGCCGAACCACTGATGGGCCATCTCGTGCGCGATGATTCTGGCCACCTGCTCCCGGGTGGCCGGCGGGGTGGTGCGCTCGTCGACCAGCAGGAGGCGCTCGCGAAACACGATCGCGGCGGTGTTCTCCATGGCGCCGGCCGCGAAATCGGGCACCGCCACGATGTCGAGCTTGCCGAACGGATACTTGATGGCGAAGTACCGATCGTAGTACTGCAGCACGAACTCGGCTGCTTGGAGAGCGAAGCCCAGCTGGTTCCTGTTTTCCGGCGTGGAGCAGACGCGGATCGGGATGCCGTCGGCGCTCCCGGCCGCGCAGGCCCAGTCGCCCACGACCAGCGCCACGAGATAGCTGGACATCACGGGAGTACGGGCGAAGGCCAGCGTGTGCTTGCCGGCGCCCGGTCCAGGCGTATCCGACACGATGCGGCCGTTCGAGATGGCCGTGTCCGCGTCGTCGATGGTCGTGCTGATCGAGAAAGTCGCCTTGAGCGCCGGCTCGTCGAAGCAGGGGAACGCGCGGCGCGCATCGGTCGGTTCGAACTGGGTCGTGGCGTAGCGGCGGCCGTTCGCAGTGGCGAGATAGAAACCCCGCAGTTGATCGTTCAGCGTGCTGCTGTAGCGAATCCGGATCACGGCGTGCCCGGCGGCGATGACCGCCGGCACCCGCAGCGCCGCCGTTTCATTCCCGCGGTCGAGGGTCACCGCCGCCGTCTGTACCCGCCCGCCCGCCTCGATGCTGGCCTCCTCGAACACGAGCTCGAGCGCGTGGAGCGTCACGACGTCGGTCGGCCGCTGAAGCGTCACCGTGATGGCCACCTCGCCACGGAAGCGGCGCTGGGCCAGATCCGGGCTGAGATGCAGCTCGTAGTGTTCGGGAACAATCGTATCGGGCAGCCGCTGCGCGCCGAGCCCGATCGCCGCCGCCGCGAGCAGCAGCAGCGACAGCCGCGCCGAATACGAACGGGAGATCATGTGTCTATCGTATGCCGGCTGCAGACGGCCCGTGCTCCCGTTCTGCTGCTGTCAGCCCACGCGCTGGGTGATCGGGACCTGCAGGGAGACGCGGCGCGTCTCCCGGACGACGACGATGGCGGCGGTGGCTCCGATCTTGGCGTCGGAAATGAGCCGCATCAGGTGCGACGGGTTCTCGACGGCCTGCCCGTCGAAGGACACGATGATGTCGCCCGGCCGTATGCCCGCCCGGTAGGCCGAGGAGCGCTGGTCCATCCGGTTCACGAATGCGCCGCGTGTATCCTGGACGCCGAGCTCCGCGGCCATCTGCGTCGTCAGCGGATACACCTGTATCCGGCCGATGGATCCGCGCCGCACCTCGCCGTACTGGATGAGCTCGGAGATCACGCGCCGGGCGAGATCGCTCGGGATCGCGAAGCCGATGCCCTGGTAGCCGCCGTTCTGGCTGGTGCTGAAGATGCCGGTGTTGATTCCGATGAGCTCGCCGCGAAGGTTCACGAGCGCCCCGCCGGAGTTGCCGGGATTGATCGCCGCGTCGGTCTGGATGAAGTCCTCGTACTCGGAGAAGCCGAGATTGGTGCGCCCGAGCGCGCTCACGATCCCCGAGGTGACCGTCTGGTTGAGCTGATACGGGCTGCCGATCGCGAGCACCCACTCGCCAACCTTGAGCCGATCCGAGTTGCCCCACGGCAGCGTGGGCTGCGACGCCTGCGCCACCTTGACGAGTGCGATGTCGGTAGCCGGGTCGGTGCCGATGATCTTGCCCGGCAGCTGGTGCTTGTCGGCGAACACCACGGTGATCTGCGCGTCGCGGCTCTGGACGACGTGATTGTTGGTGACGATGTAGCCGTCGGACGAGATCAGCACGCCCGATCCGAGGCTCGTCGCCTGACGATCGCTCCACCCGAAGACGTCATCCTGCCCGCCGAAGAAATACTGGAAGAACGGATCGGTGGACCAGGGAGAGTTCGGCGTGCGCACGACCTGCACCGACGAGATGTTCACCACGCCTTTCACCGCCTGCGCGGCGATGCCGGTGAAGTCGGGGAAGCCCGGCACGGCGGCCGGTGCGCTCGCGGCTGCGCCGGCCCGGCCTGCCGCGGGCCGCGCCTGATCGGCGCGCGATTCCTCCGCCGATCGCAGCCGGCCCGTCAGCACGAGCCCGGCGATGAACCCCGAGAGCAGCAGCGCAAGGCCGATCGAAGCCCGTTTCATTGGCGCGTTCCGGCATCGTACCACGTTTGACGCACCCTCCGAAGGTGCTCTAGGATGGAGCGATCATCACCTCGAAAAAGGGCAGGCATGAGCTCATTGCAGGCGACGCGTCTCCGTAAGGGCAATCTGATCAAGGTCGGCAACGATCTGCTGCGCGTGCTCGACGTGCAGCACATGACGCCGGGAAACAAGAGGGGCTTCGTGCAGGCGCGGCTGCGGAACATCCGCACCAGCACGCTCACCGATCTCAAGCTCCGCGCCGAGGAAGACGTGGAACGCGCCGTGCTCGACGAGCACGAGATGCAGTATCTGTACAAGGACGGCGACCTGTTTCACTTCATGAACACCTCGAGCTACGAGCAGATCCACCTGGAGCGTGAGGTGCTCGGCGACTCGGTGAACTACCTCATCGCCGATTCGACCATCAAGATGGAGTTCTACGGCGACGAGCCGGTCGGGATCGACCTCCCGCCGACGGTCGAGCTGCTCGTCAAGGAGACCGTGCCCGGCATCAAGGGCGCCACCGCCAGCGCGCAGGTCAAGCCGGCCGTGACCGAAACGGGGCTCGTCGTCCAGGTGCCGCCGTTCGTGAACGAAGGGGACCGCATCCGCGTGAGCACCGAGACGGGGGAGTATCAGGCGAGAGTCTGAGTGAAGGAAGATGGACGTCCCGTTCCGCGCCCCCACCCACGGCTGGATCGAGGTGATCACGGGCAGCATGTTCAGCGGCAAGAGCGAGGAGCTGATTCGGCGCCTGCGCCGCGCCCAGATCGCCCGCCAGCGCGTCCAGATCTTCAAACCCGAGTTCGACGACCGCTTCGCCGTGGCCGAGATCGTCTCGCATAGCGAGATGCGCATGCAGTCGGTGAGCATGGGGAGCTCGGCCGAGCTGCTGCGGCAGGTGCGCGAGGACACCGAGGTCGTCGGCATCGACGAAGCGCAATTCTTCGACCGAGAGCTGCCGGCCGTCTGCGCGGCGCTGGCGGACCGCGGCACGCGCGTGGTCGTTGCCGGCCTCGACACCGACTACCTGGGCAAACCGTTCGAGCCGATGCCCCATCTGATGGCGATTGCCGAGTACGTCACCAAGACCCACGCCATCTGCATGGTCTGCGGCAACCCGGCCAGCCACACCCAGCGGCTCGTCGCCAGCGACGAGCGGATGCTGGTCGGGGCGGCGGGCACGTACGAGGCGCGGTGCCGCCGCTGCTTCGACCCGTCGATTGCCGGGCAGCTCGAGAAGGCCCGCGAGACGTAGGATCGAAGGCATGCTGGCCGCGCTGGCGCCCCGGATCCTCTTCGTCCTCGGCCTCGGCTTTCTCGCCGCAAACCTCCGCGTCGGCCTCGATACGCTCAGGTTCCTCAAGCGGCGATCCAGGGCACTGCTGACCTGGCGCGGCGACAAGCCCCGCTACTACGGGATGCAGCTCGGCCTCGGCGTCGTACTCGGGATCCTGCTGGTGACCGACGCGCTGATTCTGCGGCGCCCCTTTCCGCAGCTCTTCGGCGTCGGCATGATGTTCGTCTATTACGGCTACGCGATGCCGTTGAGCCTCCGGATCGGCCGCGGCTTCTACGCCGACGGCATCTGGTCGGAGAACGGGTTCATTCCCTATGGGAGCATCGGGGCGGTCTCCTGGCGCGAGGGGAAGCAGCCGGCCCTGGTGATCGTTTCGCGCCTGCGAAGCCTGGCGCGCCGATTGACCGTGCCTGGGGTACACTACGCAGCCGCGAGGCGGCTCCTGCGCGACAAGATCGCCGCCCACGACATCCAGCTCGTGCACACCGGACTGGAACTCGGGGCCCGCGACGATCGCGACGACGTGTAGCGAACCTCGAACCCGGAAGCGCCGATATCCCTGAGGAGGGGAGTGATTGATGGCAGCCAGAGCGACCTGGAAAGGGTTCCTGCGGGTGAGTCTCGTCAACATTCCGATCAAGGTGTTCCCGGCGACCGAATCGAGCGCCACGATCTCCTTCAACCAGCTCCACAGCGTCTGTCAGACGCGCATCCAGCAGAAGCGATGGTGCCCGACCTGCCAGAAGGAGGTCGAGAACACGGAGCTCGCGAAGGGATACGAATTCGAGAAGGGGCGCTACGTGGTCGTCGCCGAGGAGGACATCCAGAAGGTGCGCCCCACCTCGACGCGGGTGATCGATCTGGTGCAGTTCGACGATGCGACGGCGCTGGATCCGATGTACGTGGATCGGACCTACTACCTCGCCCCGGACGGCCAGGTGGCGGCCGATGCGTTCGCCGTGATGCGCGAGGGGATGAAAGGCAAGATCGGCGTCGGCAAGCTCGCGCTCTACGGCCGCGAGTACCTCGTCGCGGTGAAGCCGCACGACAAGGGCCTGGTCATGTACACGCTGCATCACGCCGCCGAGATTCGGGGCATGAGCGGCATCGAGGAGCTCAACACGATTCCGCAGAAGGTGCGTCCGGAGGAAGTGCAGCTGGCCCGCCAGGTGATCGGCACCTTCGCGCGCAAGCTGGACCTCGCGGACTACCACGACGAATATCGCGAAGGGCTCCAGAAGATCATCGAGGCCAAGATCGCGGGGCAGGACGTGGCGGCGCCCGCCGAAGAGATGCCGCCGAAGGTGGTGAACCTCATGGAGGCGCTCCGCAAGAGCCTCGACTCGGTGAGCGCGGAGAAGAAGAAGTCGGCCAGGGCCGAGCTGCCGAAGAAGGCCGCGCGCGGCGAGCCCCGCCGGAGGCGCGCGTAGGCGCCGGGCGAGGCCGCTCCTCAGGACCGCGACAGGAGCCAGCCCACCAGGCCCGGCTGCCCGGCGGCGACGGGATCGTCCAGCCAGCCCGGAGGCGTGAGCCAGACGAAGGCCAGGATCGCGATCACCCACAGATCGTAGGGAATCGTGGTGCGTTCGTCGCGCCAGAAGAACGCCCGCCAGAAGACGCGCGTCAGCCCGGTGCCGGCGGGCAGGGGCTGCTGGTTGAGGGCCAGGTACGTGTAGTGGATCCGGTTGGCGACGGTGACGATCGACAGCGTCAGGATGACCCAGAGCACGGCCGCCATGCGGTTGGTGAACGCGCCGATCATGAAGAGCACGATCCGTTCGGGCCGCTCCATGAAGCCCACCTTGCACTTGTCCACCAGGCACTCGGCGCGCGCGCGGGCGTAGCTGGTCATCGTCGCGAAGATGAGCGTGAGCGTCGTGATCAGGACGTAGTCGGTGCGCCCGAGCTTGGCGTACAGCCAGATGAGCCCGGTGAAGAGCGCGAGGTCCGAGAACCGGTCCAGCGTCGAGTCCCAGAAGGCCCCGAACTGCGACTGCCGTCCCGTGATGAAGGCGACCTTGCCGTCGATGAAGTCGAAGATGTTCGCGCAGATCATGATCAGGCCGGCGGTGATGAACCGCTGCCGGGCGAGGGCCCACCCCGCCACGCAATTGATGAGCACGCCGATGAGCGTGAGCGTATTGGGCGAGATCCCGAGCGCCACGCTGGTCCTGATGATGGCGCGCAGCGGGAACATGCAGACCTTCCCGATGGTGCCGGTGAATGTCATGAGTGGAATATAATGAAAGGTTCGACGAGTGACCGCAGAGCGCGCCATAGTAGCTTATGCCCGTCCAGAATCTCAAGACCCAGATCGCGCGTCTGCCCGAGCAGCCCGGGGTCTATCTCTTCGCCAACGGGACGGGCGAGACGATCTACGTGGGCAAGGCGCGGTCGCTGCGGGATCGCGTGCGGAGCTATCTCGGCGCGCGCGGCGTGCACCCGAAGACCGACGCCCTGCTCGACGAGGCCGATCGCCTCGACGTCATCGTCACCGACTCGGTCGTGGAAGCGCTGGCGCTCGAGAACCATCTGATCAAGGAGCGCGGGCCGAAGTACAACGTGCTCCTGCGCGACGACAAGAACTACCCGTACCTCCAGCTCACGACCAACGAGGATTTCCCCCGCGTGCTCGTCGCCAGGCGGGTCGAGCGCGACGGCGCGTTCTACGCCGGGCCCTTCATGCCGGCGTCGCTCGCGCGCCGCACCATGGGCCTGACGCATCGCCTGTTCGGCATCCGCTCGTGCAACGAGGCGATTACCGGCACGCGGGAGCGGCCGTGCCTCGAGTACGACATCAAGCGCTGCATCGCTCCCTGCGTGGCGGAGATCTGCTCGCGCGACGAGTACGCCGAGGCGGTGCACCGCACCCGCCTCTTCTTCGAGGGGCGGAACGAGGAGCTCATCCAGCGCCTGGGCGATTCGATGCGCGCGGCGGCCGCCGCCGAACGCTTCGAAGAGGCGGCGCACCTGCGCGACGCGGCGCGCACCGTGCAGACCCTGAAGGATCGCCAGCAGAAGATCGCCACCGCGCGCCTCGGCGACCGTGACGCGTTCGGGCTGCACATGGGGCCCGCCGGCGCCGTCGTCCACGTGTTCCTGATGCGAGACGGCCGCGTGCTCGAGCGCGTGGAGCTGGCCGCGAGCGAGGGACCGTCGGGATCGGCGGCCGAGATCCTGCAGGCGGCGGTCGAACAGTTCTACGAGGAGCGCTCCGCGCCGGCCGAAGTGCACCTGCCGGGCGAGCCCGAGGACGGCGAGCTGCTCGAGGCATGGCTGTCCGCGCGGGCGGAGCGACGGATACGGGTGCTGGTGCCGCGGCGCGGCGAGAAGCGCGGGCTGGTGGAGCTCGCGACCCGCAACGCAAAGCTCGCCTACCAGGCGCGTCTCATCGACGCCGGCCTGTCGCACTATGACGCGCTCGAGACGCTGCGCGCCGAGCTCGCCCTGCCCGCCATTCCGCGCCGGATCGAGTGCTTCGACATCTCGACGATTCAGGGCAGCGACACCGTGGCCTCGATGGTGGTCTGCGAGGACGGCCGCATGCGGAAGAGCGAGTACCGGAAATTCCGCATCGCCTCGGCCGGGCACGCCGGATCGGACGACTTCGCGGCGATGCACGAGGTGGTCCTCAGGCGATGCCGCAAGCTGCTCGAGCAGGGGGGGCCGTTTCCCGATCTGATCGTGATCGACGGCGGCAAGGGGCAGCTCTCGGCGGCCTACGAGGCGCTGCGCGAGCTCGGCCTGAGCAACCTCGTCGCGATCGGCCTCGCGAAGAAGGAGGAGCTGATCTACATGCGCGACCGGGACGAGCCGCTGGCCCTCGCGCACGACGACCAGGCGTTGCGGCTGCTCCAGATGATTCGCGACGAGGCGCATCGCTTCGCGGTCACGTTCCACAGGAAACGGCGCGCGATGCGCGATCTGCGATCGGAGCTCGACGGCGTCCCCGGCGTGGGGCCGCGGCGCCGCCGGGCGCTGCTCGTGGCCTTCGGGAGCCCGGCCGGCGTGCGCCGGGCCTCGCGTGAGGATCTCACCGCGGTGGTCGGCTCGAAGACCGCCGACGCCGTGCTGCAGTACTTCGCGGAACACGGACCGGCCTAGCATCGAAGGCGGCCGACCCGCCCGCCGCCGTGGCGGCGCGCCGCGTGCGCTGTTATACTGGCGCCCTTGTCCACGGTCGATGTCCCGTACCTCCTCATCGCCTTCCTGGTCCTGATCTTCTCGCTGACGGTTCACGAAGCGGCGCACGCCTGGATGGCGAGCCGTCTCGGCGACGATACGGCGCGGCGCCTCGGCCGGGTGAGCCTCAATCCGATCGTCCACGTGGATCTGGTGGGCACCGTGCTCCTGCCGCTCGTCGCGATCATCGGAAACCTGCCCGTGATCGGATGGGCCAAGCCGACGCCCGTGAACCCGCGCAACCTGCGGCATCCGCGGCGCGACAACGTCCTGGTGACGGCGGCCGGGCCCGGCAGCAACCTGCTGATCGCCGTCGCCGCCTCTCTGGCGCTGCACTCGCTGCCGGTGCCGGGGGCCTCGGCGGGCGATCTCGACCTCGCGAGTCCACTGATGACGATGGCGGTGCAGGCGGTGGACATCAACGTGCTGCTCGCGGTCTTCAACATGATCCCGGTGCCGCCGCTCGACGGCAGCCGGGTCCTCGCAGGATTGCTGCCCGTTCCGCTCGCCATCCGCTACAATCAGCTCGACCGCTACGGGTTCCTGATCATCTACGCGCTGATGTTGACCGGCGTGCTCGCGGCCCTGATGACTCCTCCGTACGTGTTTCTGCGCTCGCTGCTTCGATGACGGCCCCCGCCCGCGTCGTCTCGGGCATGCGCCCGACCGGGAAGCTGCATCTGGGGCACCTCGTGGGCGCGCTGCAGAACTGGGTCGCGCTGCAGGAGCAGTACGAGTGCTTCTACTTCGTCGCCGACTGGCACGCGCTGACGAGCGACTACGCCGATACGAGCGGGCTCACGACCTACGCATACGACAACGTCATCGACTGGATTGCCGCGGGGCTCGATCCGGAGCGGAGCACCTTCTTCGTGCAGTCGATGGTGCCGGAGCACGCCGAGCTGTACCTGCTGCTGTCCATGGTGGTCCCCGTGCCGTGGCTCGAGCGCGTGCCGACCTACAAGGAGCAGCAGGAGGCCTTGAGCGATCGCGACCTGTCTTCGATCGGCTTTCTCGGATATCCGCTCCTGCAGACGGCCGACGTCGCGATGTACGGGGCTCATTTCGTGCCGGTGGGCG
Organism: Vicinamibacterales bacterium; assembly: GCA_963738315.1. Classification (GTDB taxonomy): domain Bacteria; phylum Acidobacteriota; class Vicinamibacteria; order Vicinamibacterales; family JAMQPK01; genus JAMQPK01. Next base: position 959,350 of record CAVTVT010000003.1, read on the forward strand.
ACGATCAGGTGGCGCACCTCGAGCTCGCGCGCGAGGTGGTCCGCCGGTTCAATCGCCTCTATGGGAACGTGCTGGAGGAGCCGCAGCCGCTCCTCACCAGGGTCGCGCGGCTGCCCGGGCTCGACGGCGGCAGGAAGATGAGCAAGAGTCTCGGCAACACGATTCTCCTGTCGGAGGACGCGGCCGCGGTGAAGAAGAAGGTCCGCTCCATGTACACGGATCCCAAGCGCGTCCGGCCGGACATCCCGGGGACCGTCGAGGGCAACCCGGTGTTCCTCTATCACGACGTGTTCAACCGGAACACGGCCGAGGTCGACGACCTCAAGGCGCGATACCGCGCCGGCAAGGTCGGCGACGTCGAAGTCAAGGACAAACTGGCGGCGGCGCTCAATGCGGTGCTCGAGCCGATGCGCGAGCGGCGCGCCGAACTGGCCTCCCGGCCGAAGCGGATTCATGAGATCCTCGTGGACGGCTCCGCGCGTGCGAGCCGCGTGGCGCGGGAAACGATGGAGCGCGTGAGAGACGCGGTCGGGCTGTCATACGGGGCCCGGTGATCGGGAGAGCTATGGACGAGCAGCCAGGTTCCGCGGCGGACTTCGAATCCTCGCCCGATGCGTATTCGGTCAAGCTCGACCAGTTCGAGGGGCCGCTCGATCTGCTGATTCACCTCATCAAGAAGAACGAGGTGAGCATCTACGACATCCCCATCGCGCTGATCACGAAGCAGTACCTCGAGTACGTCGAGGTCATCCAGGAGCTCAACCTCGACACGGTCGGCGAGTTCCTGGTGATGGCCGCCACGCTGATCCACATCAAATCCAAGATGCTCCTGCCGCGCCCCGATCCGTCGCAGGAGGAGGCGGAGGAGGACCCGCGCGAGGCGCTCGTGCGCCGGCTGCTCGAGCACCAGAAGTTCAAGGCGGCGGCCGAGCTGCTGCACGAACGTGCCGTGCTCCGGGGCGCCCAGTGGATCCGCCCGGAGCGGCGCATCGCCGAGATCGCCGGCGCCGCGTATGCGTTCGAGCCGGAGCTGGAGGTCGACCTCTTCAGCCTGCTCGCCGCCTTCCGCGGCGTGCTCGAGCGGGCCCGGCAGCGGCCGCGGGTGCTCCTGCCGCCCGAGCAGGTCTCGGTGGAGTCGCGCATCGCGCAGCTGCTCGCGCGGCTGTCGGACACCGAGGCCTGCGGGTTCGAGGATCTCTTCGAGGGTGCCGAGACCCGCGGCTCGCTGATCGTGACCTTCCTCGCGCTGCTCGAGATGATCCGGCTCAAGCTGATCCGGGTCTTCCAGACGGCGTCCTTCGGGCCGATTCGCGTGTACAAGGTGACGCACAATGTCTGACGATCTGAAGCCGGTCATCGAAGCGCTGATCTTCGCCTCGCCGGATCCCCTCACGCCGAAGATGCTCTTCAAGCTGCTCGAGCAGGAGCCGCGCGAGGACGTGGAGGCCGCGCTGGAGGCGCTGAAGCAGGACTACGCGAGACCGGGGGGCCTGCAGCTGGTCGAAGTGGCCGGCGGATATCAGATCGTCACGAAGCCCGAGCTGCACGAGTGGGTGCGGCGCCTCTTCCACGAGCGGACGACACAGCGGCTCTCGGTGCAGGCGCTGGAGACGCTCGCCGTCATCGCCTACAAGCAGCCGATCACCGGGCCCGAGATCACCGAGATCCGCGGCGTGAACACCGCGGGCGTGCTGAGCACGCTCATCGAGCGGCAGCTCATCAAGATCGTCGGCCGCAAGCAGGTCGTCGGGCGGCCCTTCATGTACGCGACCACGCGCGAGTTCCTCATCCGATTCGGGCTGCGCGATCTGACGGACCTGCCCAGGATCGAGGAGATGGCCGAGGCGCTCGGGTTCGACGTGCCGGCCGGCCTGACCCAGCCGTCGCAGCCGCAGCTCGACCTCGACGGCGGGCTCCCGCCCGAAGACCTCGAGCCGATGTCGCCCGACGTGCCGCCAGGCGAGAAGATTCATTGATCAATGGTCGCGGGGCCCCACCCCCGCGACCTGTCACCCCTCGCCTCGCGGCTCGGGGCGGATGCGTGCGGCAGGCTCACGCCTTGGTCTTGCGGGTCTGCTGGTCTCCCGCTGGAGGCGGCGCACCTCCTCGGGGCTGAGCTCGCGAAACGCACCCGGCTTGAGCTGGCGATCGGCAATGGGGCCAATCTGCACGCGGCGCAGCGTGCGCACGGGATGGCCGACGGCTTCGCACATGCGGCGTACCTGCCGCGTGCGCCCTTCGTGAATGCTGACGCGCAGCCGCGCCGCCGTTCGCTCCCGCCGTGAATCGCTGAGCAGCTCCACCCGCGCCGGTGCCGTGCGGCGGCCGTCGAGGACGACCCCGCGCGCCAGCCGGTCGAGCGTCTTCTGATCCGGAATCCCCGCGACCTGCGCTTCGTACACGCGCTCGATCTCGTGTCGCGGATGCGTCAGGCGCGCGGCCAGCTCGCCGTCGTTGGTCAGGATGAGCAGCCCCTCCGAGTCGTAGTCGAGCCTGCCGACTGGATAGACGTAGCCCCGCACGCCCCTCAGCAGGTCCATCACGGTCGGGCGCCCCTGGGGATCGGCGCGTGTGGTGACATACCCGACCGGCTTGTTGAGCAGGTAGTAGCGCAGCGGCTGCGCGGCCTTGACCCGGCGATCGTCGACGCGGATCTCATCGCGATCGGGGTCGGCCCTGGCGCCGAGCTCGCGGACGGTGACGCCGTTCACCGAGACGCGTCCTTCCTGAATGAGCCGCTCGCCGGCCCGGCGCGAGGCCACGCCGGCCGCCGAGATGATCTTCTGGAGACGTACCTGCACCCTGCTCACGAAGATACAACGGGAGCGGCGAGAGCACGAAAGCCCCGGTTCACTGTTCCGAGAGCGCGGCGGCCCAGAACGCGATCATCCGCCAGGTGTCGGGCAGCGTCGGCCGCTGGGCGACGTCGACGTGCGTGAGAAACCCGCTCAGCAGGATCCGCGTGCGCGTGAGCGGGCGGAGGTACCGCGCCAGCAGCTCGCTTTCGACCGCCGGAATCACGTTGTCGTCCAGTCCGTGCAGCAGATAGACCGGTGCGGAGGGCGCCGGCGAGCGCTCGGGGGAGAGCGAGGCGTCCTGTCCGAGCTGCGGCAGATAGGGCAGGACGACCGCGCCGATGGCCTCGACGTTTCGTGCGTTCACCTGCCGCATGAGCGTGGCAGCGGGTTCCGGGAGCCGCCCAGCCCGCTCGACGCTCTCGCGCAGCACCGCTTCGGCCCGGCGCGGCGCCAGGCGGGTCAGCGCGGACGCCTCGAGGAAGACGGCGATGGCCGCACGCAGCGGCGCCGCCTGATCGGCGGGCACGGCGAGGTCTGCGGCCTGATACAGCAGCACCGCGAGGGCGTAGTCGTGCGGCCGGCGCCGCGCCGGCGCCGGCGCGCCAGGCAGGGCGGGCTCGAGGCCGGTGCAGAGGTACCGGAGCACGCGCGGCAGGTCGCCGTGGCCGCCGAACGACAGCACGTAGGCGACGCGATCGCGCAGGCCGGCCCGCGCGGCGGCGACCACCGAGAGTCCTCCCGAGAAGCTGACGCCGATCATCCCGATACGCCGGTTCATCGCCGCCGGGTTTGCAGCCAGCCACTCCCCGACGTGCTCGATCGTGTCGGTGACCCGGGGCGTCAGGCGATAGTGCTGGAGGTCCGGGATCTCCGGCGTAGCCACGGTGACGCCCGACGCCGAGAGGTCGCGCGCGAGATCGATCAGTCGCGGCTCGTCGATGCCGTCCGGGTGTACTCCGCTCACGAGCAGCACCGCACCGCGAGGCCGTCCCGACGGGGAAAAGGTGCGAAGGCGGATGGTGCCTTCCGGTGTGGCGATCCATTCCAGCCGGTCGGTGACCGCGTGCGCATTCCAGGAGGCGGCGCGCCCGAGCAGGCCGTCGCCGTCGGCCGCCCGCAGGATGAGCGCGGTGGCCCGCCAGTACGGTGCGGCACACCAGGCGCCGATCGCCAGGACCAGGGCGATCACCAGCGCGCGTGCGGCCGCTTTCATCGGAGCGGCATGTTACATTACGCCCGAGATGCGGCCGCTCATCATCGCGATCGACGGGCCGTCCGGCGCGGGCAAAGGCACCGTCGCGCGCGCGCTCGCCGCGCGGCTCGGGTATCGCCACCTGGACACGGGCGCGATGTACCGCGCCGTTGCCTGGAAGGCCTGTCGTCTTGGACTCCCCCTGGACGACGAGGCCGCCCTCTCGGCGCTGGCGGAAGGGGCCGAGCTCGTCATGGAGGCGGGGCGCGTGTGCATCGACGGCGCCGATGTGACGCAGGCGATCCGCACGCCCGAAATCGACCGTGCGGCCGCCCGTGCGTCGAGGCTCTCCGGCGTTCGCGCGGCGCTGGTGAAACGCCAGCGTCAGGCGGGCGAGGGTGGGGGGATCGTCATGGAGGGCCGCGACATCGGCACGGTGGTGTTCCCCGATGCCGATCTGAAGATCTTCCTCGACGCCTCGTCCGAGGAGCGCGCGCGGCGGCGCGCGGCCGATCCGGCGCACGGGATCGGGCGTCACGCGGTGCTCGCCGAGGTTGCGGTCGAGATGGAAAGGCGGGATGCCTCCGATCGCACGCGTTCGGTGTCGCCGCTCGCCAAGGCCCGCGACGCGCATCACATCGACACGACCGATCTGTCGGTCGAGCAGACGGTGGAGAGAGTCATGGAAATCGTGCGGGAGAAGCTGCTGCAGCTTCAGGGCTCGTGACGCCCCAGTTCCCAACTTCCTGAGTCATTGATGAACTGGTGAAGCGTCTTGCGGTCCGCTGTCTTGGCCGTGCGAATCTTAATATTCCCGCCGCGCTGGAGCGCCGCGAGCACGAGCGTCTTGTTCTTCGTGTAGTTGCCGATACCGAGGCCGCCGCCGCGCAGCCGTCCGCCGACGTAGGTTTCATCCACTTCAATCGTGCCGGTGAGCGGCTCTGGGTTCGCGTCAGCCATCGCCGCGCGGATGCGGTGGCAGAGATACCACGCCGTCTTGTAGGACACCTTGAGCAGCCGCTTCAATTGCAGCGCGCTCATGCCCTTGCGCGATTCGGTGACGAGGAAGATCGCCAGGAACCATTTGGGCAGCGGCAGGTGCGAATCGTGAAACAGCGTGCCAGCCGTCGCGGAAAACTGATAGCGGCACTTGTCGCAGTCAAACACCTTGCGCGCCTTGATGCGGCTCACCTGCTTGGACTCACAGCGTGGGCAGGTCACGCCATCCGGCCAGCGCAGTTGTTCCAGATAGGCGCGGCACTCCGCATCCGTATCGAACAGGTCGTTCAATTGCAGCAGGTCAATCGCGGGTTGTGTGGTGAGTTTGCTCATGGCAAAAAAGAAGAAGGCGGCCGAGTTGACGACGGACGAAGCGATTCAGCGGATTTTCGGCAAGAAGGCCGTGAAGAAGCTACACGCACTGGTCGAACAGTTAGACGCCGGAAAAGGCCGGAAAAAGCGGAAGAAGTAGGGCAGCCGCGAACCATACAGACAGTATGGTCCAATGGCTACCCTGTGTCAAGGGGATAATCTTGAGTTCCCTAGTTCCCTAGTTATGACTCTCGCTTATTCCTGTCCTTGTAGTCTTCCGCCGAGGCCGGGTCGTACTCCCAGCGGTGCCGGTCCCGCTGGGTGATCTTGTCGGCGCCTTTGAGCTCTTCCATGTCGTCGTACTCGACGCCGAGCGCGCGCCCGATTTCTTCCACCACGTCCTGATCGGGCGTCGGCATGTCGCCCCCCGGCGCCTCGTCGCCCGAGGCATAGGCCTCTTCCCAGTCGGCATCGACGTCGCCGCCGGTCAGCGCCGGACCCGCCTCGGTATGCTCCTCCCGCTGATGGCGTACCGACGCGCGGCCGCTTCTCGCCGCCGAGCCGCGCTGCGTGAAGTCGAGCGTCGAGGGCGGCGTCGGGACGACTTCTTCCTCGGTCAGCCGGCGCCGTTCGCGCTGGAGCCCAGGCGCCTTCGGCCGGTTCGTCTGCGGCGCCCGCGCCCGCGCGGAAGGCTTCGGCCGGCGCGCCGCCGGAGAGGCGCGGCGGCGTGAGGCGGTCCCGGCCGCCGGGTTCTTCGACTTGCCGGAGCGCTTCCGGCCGGTGGACGCCCGGGGGCGCCTCTGACGGCGCCGCTGCGCCGTGGCCGATCGCGTACCGGCGCGGCGGGCGCTCGAACGCGCGTGGCGGCCGGCGCGTTTTCGCGCGGCTGCCCGCGGCCGCGCGGCGCGGCGGCGTGCGGGTGCGGTGCGCCGGGCGGCGCCCTTGGCGCGCCCCGTACGTGCCCTCTTCGACCGTGGTTTGCGTTTGGCCATCGTGGCGCCCTTTCAGCCTCGTCGCGACCCGCGAGGCAACCTTGACAGTGTACCCGTAAAGTCTCTACAATCTAATGCTTATCGCAATACCAGCGTGCCGCAGCAGTACGCCAGCCGACGCTGTAACTCGAAAGCGCCGCCTTCGCTCAGTGCAGATTGACAACACGCTTCGGCGAGCCACGCCGCAGCGCGGGGACCCATCGGGCGCGCGAAGGCCGACCGATCCCCGCAACCCAGAGTGGCAATCGAATCGTTCGAGGAGGACGCGTACGGCATGGTGAACGTGGACGACGAGCGCATCCCTAAAGCAGCGGCCCCGGAGGGCGCCGAGCCGGCGCCGCGCGGGGGCGCGAGATCGGGACAGCCCCGTGCGGGCGTGCTGACCCCTTTCAAAGACGAAGACGCCGATCCCGAGGAGTTTTCCAAGCTGCTCGATATCTACGATAACAGCTTCCGCAACATAGCGGAAGGCGAGGTGATGAAGGGCACCGTGCTCAAAGTCACCCCGTCGGAAGTCATCGTCGACATCGGGTACAAGTCGGAAGGGATCATCGGCGTCGACGAGTTCCTCGACGAGAACGGCGAGGTCACCGTGCAGCCGGGGGACCAGGTCGACGTGCTGCTCGAGCGCACCGAGGATCGCGACGGCTACGTCGTGCTCTCGCGTGAAAAAGCCGAGAAGATGAAGATCTGGGACGAGGTCGAGAAGGCCTACGCCGAGCGGAAGGTCGTCATCGGCCGCGTCATCGAGCGCATCAAGGGCGGCCTGGCGGTCGACATCGGCGTCCGGGCGTTCCTGCCCGGCTCGCAGATCGACGTGCGGCCGGTGCGAAACCTGGACGCGCTGCGCGGCCAGGAGCTGCGCATGCGGGTCATCAAGGTCAACAAGAAGCGCGGCAACATCGTCCTGTCGCGCAAGGTGCTGCTCGAAGAGGAGAACGCGGAGAAGAAGAAGCACACGCTGCACACGCTGGCCGAGGGCAAGGTGCTGCGCGGGGTCGTCAAGAACATCACCGACTACGGCGCGTTCATCGACCTGGGCGGCATCGACGGCCTGCTGCACATCACCGACATGTCGTGGGGCCGCGTCGGGCACCCGTCGGAGCTCTTCAAGGTCAACGACGAGATCGACGTGATCGTCATCAAGTACAATCCCGCGACCGAGCGGGTCTCGCTCGGGCACAAGCAGCTCGTGAACGACCCCTGGTCCAACGTGTCGGAGCGCTATCCGGTCGGCGCGCGCGTCTCGGGCAAGGTCGTGAGCCTCACCGACTACGGCGCGTTCATCGAGCTCGAGCCGGGCGTCGAAGGGCTGATCCACGTCTCCGAGATGTCGTGGAGCAAGCGCGTCAAGCATCCGTCGAAGATTCTGAACGTGGGCGACAGCGTGGAGGCGATGGTGCTGGGCGTGGATCCCGCCGCGCGGCGGATTTCGCTCGGGCTGAAGCAGGTGGAGTCGAACCCCTGGCACGAGCTGGCCGACAAGTACCCCGTCGGCACCCGCATCACCGGCCGTGTGCGGAACCTCACCGAGTTCGGCGCCTTCGTGGAGGTCGAGGACGACATCGACGGCCTCATTCACATCTCCGACATGTCCTGGAGCAAGCGGATCAAGCACCCGTCGGAAGTGCTCAAGAAGGGCGACAAGGTCGAGGCGATGGTGCTCAACATCGACGCCGAGAACCAGCGCCTGTCACTGGGGTTGAAGCAGCTCGCGACCGATATCTGGGACGACTTCTTCTCGCGCCACCAGGTGGGCCAGACCGTCGAGGGCAAGGTCGTGCGCGTGACGAACTTCGGCGCGTTCGTCGAGCTCGACGAGGGCATCGAGGGGCTGATTCACGTCTCGGAGCTCGACGATCAGCGTGGCGAGAAGGAGAAGATCGACCTGCAGGTCGGCGAAACGTACCCGATGAAGATCATCAAGCTCGTCCCGTCGGAGCGGAAGATCGGGCTCAGTATCCGCGCGCTGAAGTCCGATGAGTTCCGCGCCGACTGGGAGGAATACACCGAGAAGGCGGGCTCCGGCGACGCGACGCTGGGCGATCACTTCAAAGCGCGCAGCTAAGGACTCTATGGATGCACAGGATGCCGTGACGCTCGGCGGCAGCATGACCAAGGCCGAGCTCGTGGAGGAAGTGTCGCGCGTGTCTGACCTCACGAAGAAGCACTCCGAGGTCATCGTCGACACGGTGTTCCGCAGCATCATCACCGCGCTGCACCGCGGGGAGAAGATCGAGCTCCGCGGGTTCGGCAGCTTCAGGCTGCGCCGGCGCGAGCCGCGCAAGGGGCGCAATCCCAAGACCGGCGACAAGGTCGACGTGCCGCCCAAGAAGGTCCCGTACTTCAAGCCGGGCAAGGAGCTGAAGGAGCTCATCAACCAGGATCCGGGGGACGCGCCGCAGGCCAAGGCCGCTTCCTAGACGGTGGAGCGCCTCTGGTCCCCCTGGCGTCTGGCCTACGTGGCCTCTCATCCCCAGACCGGCTGCATCTTCTGCGACGCCCAGGTGGATGCCGACGCCGACCTCGTGCTGCTGCGGGGGCGCACCGGCTTCCTCATCCTGAATCTCTATCCCTATAACAACGGGCATCTCATGGCGGTGCCGAACCGCCACACGCGGACGCTGGCCGATCTGAATCACGACGAGCAGGCGGAGCTGATGAGGCTCACGCGATGGGCGGAAATGGCGCTGACGGAGGCCTACCAGCCTCAGGGGTTCAACGTGGGCATCAACCTGGGCCGGGCGGCGGGCGCGGGCATCGAGAACCACCTGCACGTGCACATCGTCCCCCGCTGGGCGGGAGACACCAATTTCATGACCGCGATCGGGTCGACGCGCGTGCTGCCGGAAGAGCTGGGGCAGACCGCCGGCCGGCTGAGGCCGATCTTCGAACGGCTGGCAGGGAAGCAGGAGTAGAGTGGCCAGCCTGTCGATGCCGCTCCTGTTCGGCTTCTTCCTGGCCGCGCTGATGATGGGCTGGGCCCGAAACCGGCCGCTGCGCTAGCCGCTGCGGCCGCTCGCGCGTTCGGCCCCGGCGCATGTCCTGAAAGTCCCTCGCGGACGCATGACGGCAGCCTGTCGGCTCACCACGAGCACATGGTCATCACGCGTGGCGCACCAATCGTGCTGACGGGCACGGCGGCATAGCGGGGCGGCCTTCAGCCTTCACTCCGTTTTTCCAGCAGCTGCCTGGCGATCGTCTGCAGCTGCATATTCGACGTGCCCTCGTAGATCTGTCCGATCTTCGCGTCGCGGTACAGCTTTTCCACCGGGTAGTCCTTCACGTAGCCGTAGCCACCGAACAGCTGGACCGCGAGCGAGCTCACGTGCTCGGCCATGTCGGCCGCGAACAGCTTGCACATGGCGGCGGCCTGGAGGAACGGCTCGCCGGCATCGCGCAGCCGGGCCGCGTTGTAGACCAGCAGGCGCGCGGCTTCCAGCTCCGTCGCGGCACGGGCGAGCTGGAACTGCACGCCCTGGAACTCGGCGACCGCCCGCCCGAACTGCCGCCGCTCGCGGGTGTAGCCGATCGCGTGCGCGAGTGCGCCCTGCGCCAGTCCCACCATCTGGGCGCCGATGCCGATGCGCCCCTCGTTCAGCGTCTCGATCGCCACGCGGTATCCGCGCCCCACCTCGCCGAGCACCTGGGCCGCCGGGACGAAGCAGTCCTCGAGGAGCAGCTCGCACGTGCTGCTCGCCCGAATACCCAGTTTGTCCTCCTTTCTGCCGACCGAGAAGCCGGCCGCGTCCCGCTCCACGACGAACGCGGTAATCCCTTTGTGCCCTGCCTCCGGATCCACCGTCGCGAACACGATGAAGAGGTCCGCTTCCGCGGCATTGGTGATCCAGAGCTTGCGGCCGCTGAGGCGGAAGCCGCCCGGAACCTCTGTGGCGCGAGTGGCCAGCGCGAAGGCGTCGCTGCCGGAGCCCGCCTCGGAGAGCGCGTAGGCGCCCACGGCGCGGGCGGCGAGCCGCGGCAGGAGACGGCCCCTGAGCTCGTCCTGTCCCCATTTCAGCAGCGCGTTGACTACGAGCGTGTTCTGGACGTCGACGAGCACGCCGACAGAGGGATCGACCGCCGAGAGCGCCTCGACCGCGAGAACGGCGTGGAAGAACCGTCCTCCGGCGCCACCGGCGGATTCGGGAATCTCAATCCCCATCAGTCCGATTCCGAACAGCTTGTCGAGCAGCGCGCGCGGGATACACGCCTGCGCATCCATGTCGGCCACGAGCGGCTGAATCTCGCGCCGCGCGAACTCCTCGATGCTCTGCTGAAACAGTCGTTCGTCGTCGGTCAGGCGGGTCAGCGGTGGCGGGAAATCCGTGGACGGTTCGGCCACGCGGGAATGTTATCATTGCGAAAAGGTGATGACCCGGGCTCTGCGGCGGCTCGTACCCGCGCTCGGACTGGCGGCGGCCATTGCGGCGGCCGCGTACCGTGCGTCCCGCCGCGCAGACGCCCTCGACCCCGGCCGGCCAGAACGGACAGCAGACGCCGCCCGATTCGGGCAGCCCGCCCCTTCCTCTCCGGACCAGACCCCGGCCCCCGTCTTCCGCACCGGGATCGACTTCGTGCGGGTGGACGTGATCGTCACCGACAAGCAGGGGAATCCGGTCGGGAATCTCTCTCAGCAGGACTTCGAGATCACCGAAGACGGCAAGCCGCAGTCGATACAGACCTTCAAGCTGATCGACGTCAAGCAGGCGACGGCCTCGGCGCCGGTCGAGCCGGTGAAGCAGATCAAGTCCGTCATCGACGAGCAGGCCGAGGCGGCGCGCGACGACGTGCGGGTGTTCGCGGTGTTCCTGGACGACTACCACGTGCGCAAGGAGAACAGCATGCGCGCGCGCGAGCCGATCGCCCAGTTCATCGAGAGCCAGCTCCAGCCGACCGACATGGTCGGCGTGATGTACCCGCTGACGCCGCTCGACGAGGTGCTGCTGACCCACAACCACGCGAACGTCGCGAGCGCCATCCGGAACTTCTGGGGCCGGAAGTACGACTACACGCCGAAGAACCTCTTCGAGGAGCGCTACGTGCACTACGTCTCCACGATGGAGGCGGAGCGGATACGCAACGAGGTGACGCTGTCGGCGATCAAGGGGTTGATCACGCACCTGGGCGGGCTTCGCGAGGGCCGCAAGTCGCTGGTTCTCGTGAGCGAAGGGTTCGTCAACTCGCTGCCGCCGCAGGCCCAGGACGCCATCGCCGCCGAGCCGACGGGCGGTGCGCGGGCGCCCGATCCGGTGGGCGGTCAATCGTCCCGCGAGCAGTCGATGGAGTATTTCCTCAGGTCGGAGCTGATGGGCGACATCAAGCTCGTCTACGAGCTGGCGAACAGGTACAACACCACGATCTACGCCGTGGATCCGCGCGGGCTGGCGCCCTTCGAGTTCGACCTCAGCCGCAGCAACGTCGGCCAGCAGGCCGATGCCTCCGTGCTCGAGAACTCGCTCGACACCCTGCGCGTCCTCGCGAGCGAGACCGACGGCCGGGCGATCGTGAACCAGAACGATCTCCAGACCGGGCTGCGGCAGATCGTGCGCGACTCGAGCGCGTACTACCTGCTCGGCTATACGACGACGCAGAACGCGACCGACGGCAAGTTTCACGAGATCAAGGTGAGGGTGAAGCGCCCGAATCTGCAGGTGAGGGCCCGCAAGGGCTACCTCGCCCTGAGCGCCGCCGAAGCCGAGCGGGCCACCGCGCCGGCCAAGCAGGGCCCCCCGAAGGCGATCGCCGACGCGCTCGGCACATTGAGCAATACGAGCGCCCGCCGCAGCCTGATCCGGAGCTGGGTCGGCATGTCGCCCGGCGCGAACGGCAAGACCAAGGTCACTTTCGTCTGGGAGCCTGCTCCGGTCGCGCCCGGGGCGCGCCGCGACACCCCCGCGCGCGTGTCGCTCGTGGCGGGCAGTCCGAACGCCGACCTGTTCTTTCGCGGCAGGGCGCCCGAGCCGGCCCCGGGGCGGCCGTCGCGTGTCGAGTTCGAAGTGCCGCCGGGCCCCATCGATCTCGACATCGCCGTCGAGGACGCGAACGCCGAGGTGCTCGATCGCGAGACGAGAAAGGTGGACGTGCCGAGCCTCGGTCTGGGCGTCACGCTCAGCACTCCGCAGGTGTTTCGCGCCCGCACCGTCCGGGAATGGCAGACGCTTGCCGGCGATCCCGCCGCGGTGCCGGTGCCAGAGCGGGAGTTCCGCCGCACCAATCGCCTCCTCATCCGCGTCGGGGCGCAGGCGGCGGCCGGCACGGCCACGCTCTCGGCCCGGCTGCTCAATCGGGATGGCGACGAGATGGAGCCGTTGACGCCCGCGCCGGCGCCGACCGCCGGCATGTCGAACATCGATCTTCCGCTCGCGAATCTTCCGCCCGGCGAGTTCCTCGTCGAAATCAGCGCGTCTGACGGCACCGAGAAGACCTCCGCGCTCGTGGCGTTCCGCGTCACGTCCTGACGCCCGGCCGCGCGGCCGGCCGGCGCTCGCGAGAGAGACGCACGCCCGGCGTGCGTAGTACAATGCCTCGATGACTCCGCGCCAATCGTCGCGCGCGCGTGAAAGAGCCGCCAAGCCTCGAATGTGCAGTCATTTGGCCGCGGCCGGGAGGTACTCAACATATGCCTAAACCTTCGGTGATTTCGCTGTAACACCCTCTGGGTGCGTCCGGCGCTGCCGGGCGCACCCGGTGGCCCCATGAAGGCTGCAGGCCCCGGCTTCCGCGAGCGCGACGTTCCTTTCCAGACCATCTCCGGACGAGCCGTCGATCGGATCTACACGCCAGACTCCATCTCTGCGTTCGACTACGGCACCGAGCTCAACGATCCGGGCGCCTATCCGTACACGCGCGGCATCCACCGCTCGGGATATCGCGGACGCCTCTGGACGATGCGGCAATTTGCCGGATTTGGGACGCCCGAGGAGACCAACAGCCGTTACCGCGAGCTGCTGGCGGCCGGGGCCGCCGGTCTGAGCGTGGCGTTCGACCTCCCGACGCTCATGGGGCGCGACCCCGACGATCCACTCTCGATCGGCGAGGTCGGGAAGTGCGGAGTCAGCGTGGCGTCGCTCGCCGACATGGAGGCGCTGTTCGAGGGGCTGCCGCTCTCGGACATCACGACGTCGATGACGATCAATGCCCCGGCCCCCGTGATTCTCGCGATGTACCTGGTGGTCGCCGAGCGGCAGGGCGCAGACTGGCGGACGATCTCCGGCACGATTCAGAACGACATTCTCAAGGAATTCATCGCGCAGAAGGAGTACATCTTCCCGCCTCGTCCGTCCATGCGCCTGGTCACCGACGTCTTCGCGTTCTGCGCGGAGCGGGCGCCGCGCTGGAACACGATCTCGGTGAGCGGATATCACATCCGGGAGGCGGGCGCGACCGCCGCCCAGGAGCTGGCGTTCACGCTTCGCGACGGGATCGAGTACGTGCAGGCGGGCATCGAGGCCGGCCTCGAGGTCGATCTTTTCGCGCCCCGGATCTCCTTCTTCTTCAACGCGCACAGCGACTTCTTCGAGGAGATCGCGAAGTACCGCGCTGCGCGCCGCATCTGGGCGCGCGTGATGCGCGAGCGCTTCGGCGCGCGCGACGAGCGATCCCTCAAGCTGAGATTCCACGCGCAGACCGCCGGCGTCTCGCTCACGGCGCAGCAGCCGCTGAACAACGTCGTGCGCACGGCGCTCCAGGCGCTCTCGGCCGCGCTGGGCGGGACGAACTCGCTGCACACCAACTCGCTGGACGAGGCGCTGGCGCTGCCGACGGCGGAGGCGGCGACGCTCGCGCTGCGAACCCAGCAGATCCTGGCGTACGAGACCGGCGTGGCCGATGCGGTGGACCCCCTCGGCGGGTCCTATTTCGTGGAGCGGCTCACGCGCGATCTCGAGATGGAGGCGATGGCCTACTTCGACGCCATCGACCGCCTCGGCGGGATGGTCGCCGCGATCGAGCAGGGGTATCCGCAGCGCGAGGTGGCCGAGAGCGCCTACCGCTTTCAGCGCGATCTCGAACGGAAAAGGCAGATCATCGTCGGCGTGAACGACCTCGTGAGCGCGCAGGAGCAGCCGGTCTCGATCCTGCGGATCGACGAGCAGGCGGCACAACGGCAGGTGGAGAAGACGGCCGCGCTCCGGCGCCGCCGCAGCGCGGCCGCGGTAGAGGCGGCTCTCGAGCGGGTGGGAGAGGCGGCGGCCGGCCGATCGAATATCATGCCTCCGCTCATCGATGCCGTGCGCGCCTACGCAACGGTCGGGGAGATCTGCGGCGCGCTTCGGCAGGTGTGGGGCGAGTACGAAGAGCAGGCCATCATCTGATCGGCGAGTCCGCGACCGGTGGATTTGGTGATTGCCGATTGACGTCGCCCGATCAAGAATTCAGGTTTGTAGGCTCTATGAACGAGCGCGTCGTCCCTGCTCGGAACGCCCCCCCAATCCGCGTCGTGATCGCCAAGCCGGGCCTCGACGGACACGACCGCGGCGCGAAGGTGATCGCCCGGGCGCTGCGGGATGCCGGCATGGAGGTCATCTACACGGGCCTCCGGCAGACGCCCGAACAGATTGTCGCGGCGGCGCTGCAGGAGGATGCGGGGGTGATCGGCCTGTCGATCCTCTCGGGGGCCCACAACTCCATCTGTCCGAGGCTGATGGAGCTGCTCAGAGAGCGCGGACTCGACGACGTTCTCGTGATCGTCGGGGGCATCGTGCCGCAGTCCGACGTCGCTGCGCTGAAGGCCATCGGCATCTCGGAAGTGTTCGGTCCTGGCACACCGATGCAGCAGATCATCGACTTCATTTCGAGCCACCGGCGCGCTAAGGCGCCCGCGGCGTCCGGCCGATAATTTCCACGTTGACGCACAAGCTCCTCCTGGCGGACGACAGTGTCACGATTCAGCGCGTCATCGAGCTGACGTTCGCCGACGAGGACATCGAAGTCATCACCGTGAGCGACGGGCAGCAGGCGATCGATCGGCTCAACACCGAGCCGCCCGACATCGTGCTCGCCGACGTGGATATGCCCAAACGGGATGGCTACGAAGTGGCGGCATATGTGAAGAGCCGGGCAAAGCTGGCCCACATTCCCGTGGTCCTGCTGACCGGCGCGTTCGAGCCGATCGACCAGACCCGCGCCGCCGCGGCCGGGTCGAGCGACGTGCTCGCAAAGCCTTTCGAGCCACAAATGGTGATCAATCGTGTGAAGCAGCTGCTGTCCAGGCAGCGGGATGACATGCCGCAGGAACCGCCGGAACGGATCGTCGCCCAGGCCGCGGCACCCCCGCCGCCGAGTGCAGATCCGGAAACCGGAGCGGAAACGATTTCGCTGGACGAGTACTTCGACCGGCTGGACGCCGCCTTCTCCAACCTGCAATCGCCGCCCGGCGCCGACGCGAGCGAGCCCGTGGCGGCCGAGGAGGACTGGATCGAGACGCAGCGGCTGATCGTGCCGGTTCAGGCGCCGGCCCCGCCGAAATCAGAGCCGGCCGCAGCGCCGCAGGCCGCGTCTGCGCCCGTCGAGCCCGCGCAGCCCGCCGGTGTACGGTCGTCGGAGGGCGATGCCGGCCTGCGCGAAACCCTCAGCCCGCTGCCTCCGCCCGCGCCATCTGCTCCGCCCGTGGCGTCAGCAGCGGCGGCCATGCCGGAGCCGGCTCCGCCGGGTGGGGTCCAGGCCGCCACGGAATCTCCTTCGTCACACGCGGCGCCGGTCGACTATCGAGCCGCGGCCCCTGAGCCGGCCGTCGCGCCGCCGGCAGCCGCTGCCGCGGCGGTGGCCACGCGTCCCGCTACCAACCCGTTTGCCGAGCTCTCCGCCGCGAGGGCCGAGGCGGCCGCGAAGGCGGCTGCGCCCGTGATCACCGAGGAGGTCATCGAACAGGTGGTCTCGCGGGTGCTCGAACGGCTCACCGACAGGGTCGTGCGGGAGACCGTCACCGAGATCGTTTCGAGCACCGCCGAGCGCCTGGTCAAAGAGGAGATCGAGCGCATCAAGGCCGAAGGCCAATGAAGTACCATTGACGCGTGCCAGACGCGATCACCAGCCAGATTCCCGAGAAGCCGGCGCTCGAAGGGCTCGAAGAGAAGTGGCAGCAGCGCTGGGAGCAGGAGGCGACCTATCGCTTCGATCGCTCAGCCCTCCGGCGAGACATCTATTCCATCGACACGCCGCCGCCGACCGTCAGCGGATCGCTGCACGTCGGGCACGTGTTCTCCTTCACCCACACCGACATCATCGCGCGGTTCCAGCGCATGCGGGGCAAGGCCGTCTTCTATCCGATGGGGTGGGACGACAACGGTCTGCCGACCGAGAGGCGGGTGCAGAACTACTACGGCGTCCGGTGCGATCCGTCCCTCGCCTACGATCCCGGTTTCCGGCCGCCGGAGACTCCCGGCAAGCAGCCGGTCTCGATCTCCCGCCCGAACTTCATCGAGCTGTGCGATCGCCTGACGAAGGAGGACGAGAAGGCGTTCGAGCGGCTCTGGCGCCATCTCGGCCTGTCGGTCGACTGGGCCATGACCTACGCCACCATCGATCGCCGCGCTCAGCGGGCTTCGCAGATCGCGTTCCTGCACCTGCTGCGGCGAGGCCTGGCCTACCAGCTCGAAGCCCCGACCTTGTGGGACGTGGACTTCCGCACGGCCGTCGCGCAGGCCGAGCTCGAGGATCGCGAACGGGACGGGGCGTACCATCGGCTGCGCTTCGCCGGGCCCGAGGGCGCCGTCGAGATCGACACGACGCGGCCCGAGCTGCTGCCCGCCTGCGTGGCGATCGTGGCTCACCCCGACGATCGCCGCTACGCGCAGCTCGTGGGGCGCGACGTGACGACGCCGCTGTTCGGGGCGCGCGTGCCGGTGGTGGCCCACGAGCTGGCGGACCCCGAGAAGGGCACCGGGGTCGCGATGATCTGCACGTTCGGCGACATCACCGACGTCACCTGGTGGCGTGAGCTCAACCTGCCGGTGCGCGCCGTGATCCAGCCGAACGGCACGCTCCGTCCGCTCACCTGGGGGCAGCCCGGGTGGGAAGCGCAGGATGCCGCAGCGGCGCAGCGCTACTACGACGAGCTGGCCGGCCAGTCCATCAACAAGGCCCGGACCCGCATCGTCGAGCTGCTCCGCGAGGCCGGTGCGCTGGTGGGGGAGCCGCGGCCCATCAAACATCACGTCAAGTACTTCGAGAAGGGCGACAGGCCGCTCGAAATCGTGACCAGCCGCCAGTGGTTCATCAAGACGCTCCAGTTCCGGGCGGCGCTCATCGAGCGGGGCCGCCAGCTGACCTGGCACCCTGAGTACATGCGCGCCCGGTACGAGAACTGGGTGAACGGCCTGAACGGCGACTGGTGCATCAGCCGGCAGCGGTTCTTCGGCGTGCCGTTTCCGCTCTGGTACCGGTTGTCGGCCGACGGCACTCCCGAGCACGCCAGTCCGATCGTTCCGGATGAGGCACGCCTGCCGATCGATCCCTCGACCGACGTGCCGAGCGGGTTCTCGGCCGATCAGCGCGGGCGGCCGGGCGGGTTCATCGGCGATCCCGACGTGATGGACACGTGGGCGACCTCCTCGCTCACCCCGCAGATCGCGGGCGGCTGGTGTGCCGACGAAGATCTGTTCCGTCGCGTGTTCCCGATGGATCTGCGCCCGCAGGCGCATGACATCATTCGCACGTGGCTGTTCTCGACGATTCTCCGCTCGCATCTCGAGCACGATTCGCTGCCATGGTCGCACGCGGCGCTCTCGGGATGGATTCTGGATCCCGATCGCAAGAAGATGTCCAAGTCGAAGGGCAACGTCGTGACGCCGTTCGGGCTGCTCGAGGAGCATGGATCCGACGGCGTACGATACTGGGCCGCCAGCGCGCGTCCCGGAGCGGACACGGCTTTCGACGTGGGCCAGATGAAAGTGGGCCGGCGCCTCGCGATCAAGCTGCTCAATGCGTCGAAGTTCGTGCTCGCCAGGACCGAGCCGGCCGGCCCGATCTCGGAGGTTGCGGATCGGGGCATGCTGACCAGGCTGGCGGCGGTCGTCGAGGCGGCCACGGCGGAGCTGTCCGGCTACGACTACACGCCGGCCCTCGAGAAGTCCGAGAGCTTCTTCTGGTTCTTCTGCGACGACTACCTCGAGCTGGTGAAGGCGCGCCGGTACGGCGACTTCGGCGCCGAGGCGGCGGCTTCGGCCAACAGCGGCATGCTGCTGGCGCTCTCGGCCATGATCCGCTTGTTCGCGCCGTTCCTGCCGTTCGTCACCGAAGAGGTCTGGTCGTGGTGGCAGAGAGGCTCGGTCCATCGCTCGCCGTGGCCGGAGGCGGGAGAACTGCTCGCCGGGATCGGCGGAGGTGATGCGCAGGCCGCCGCCGCGCTCGTCGAGGGATGCCGGGTGCTGGGCGAGGTCCGCAAGCGGAAATCGGAGGAGAAGAAACCGCTGCGGACGCCGGTGGTATCGGCGGTCATACGCGCGCCGCGTGAGACCCTGGATCTTCTCGGGCTCGTGTGGCGCGACGTCGCGGCGTCGGGGGCGTTCGACTGCCAGCCGCAGCTCGTCGAAGCGCCGGCGGCAGAGAGCGTGTATGAGCTCGGCGAGCTCCAGGATTGATTCGCGCGCCTATCGGGGGCTGGTGGAGGCGGCGCTCGCCGAGGACGCGGCGTCGGGCGACATCACCACCGCCGCCATCGTGGGAGCGCACGCGCGCGCGAGAGGCACCTTCATCGCGAAAGCCGCGTGCACGCTCGCCGGCCTCGATATCGCCATCGACGCCTTCGTGCAGCTCGATCCGCAGGTTCGAGCGGTGTTTCATTTCCACGACGGCGACGAGTGCGCCCCCGGCGCGGCGATCGCGGAAGTGGCCGGTTCCGCGCGCGCGCTTCTGACCGCCGAGCGGACGGCCCTGAACTTCCTCCAGCACCTCTCGGGCGTGGCAACGTTGGCGCGCCGCTTCGTCCGGGCGGCCGGCGGCGCCATCACGATTCTCGACACGCGCAAGACCACGCCGACCTTCCGCACGCTGGAGAAATACGCCGTCCGCATGGGAGGTGCGACGAACCATCGTCTGTCGCTGGCCGACAGCGTGCTCATCAAGGACAACCACATCAGGCTGGCCGGTGGCATTGCCAGCGCCGTGTCGCGGGTACGGGCAGCCGAGCCGGGCCAGTCGATCGAGGTCGAGGTGACGACCGGGGCGGAAGTGGACGAGGCGATTGCGGCCGGCGCCAATCTCCTTCTGCTCGACAACATGTCTCTTGGAGAGATCCGCGACGCCGTCGCCCGCACCCGCGGCCGGGTCCGCACCGAGATTTCCGGCGGCGTCACGCTGGACCGGATACCCGAACTGGCGGCCACGGGCGCCGACTTCGTCTCGAGCGGCGCGCTCACACACTCTGCGCCGGCCGCCGACATCAGCTTTGAGATCGAACCCGCGTGACGACCTGCTGAACGCCGCGCCGGTGCCGGCCGACGTCGAGCGCGAGCTCGCGCGCGTCCGGGGGCGGCGGGGGATCGTGGGCGCACGAATGTACTGGCTGCCGTCGGCCGGCTCGACCAACGACGTCGCGGCGGTGCTGGGGGAGGCCGGCGGGCCGGAGGGGACCGTCGTGATGGCCGAGTCCCAGACGGCCGGGCGCGGCCGGCTGGGGCGAGCCTGGTTCTCGCCCGCCGGCGCGGGGCTGTACGTCTCGATCGTCCTCCGCCCCGGGGAGTGGAGCTCCGTCACGGCGGCATCGGAACCGCCGGGCACGGACGCCGGCAGGCTGCTGACGATCGCAAGCGGCGTGGCGCTCGCCGAGGCGGTTCGCGCCGCCACCGGACTGACGGCCGCGATCAAGTGGCCGAACGATCTTCTGATCGCCCGGCGCAAGCTCGCGGGCATCCTGGCCGAGGCGGCGGCCGAGGGCGCCGCCATGCCGTTCGCCGGTACTCGGCTTCGGCATCAACGTGCGCACGTCCGCCGTTCCACCGGAGCTGACGGGACGCGTGACATCGCTCGAGGCCGAGCTCGGCCGGCCCATCGATCGCGCGCTGCTGCTGGCGGAGTGTCTGGCATCGATCGGCGAGCGACTGGGCGATCTTCGGCGCGGCAGGTTCGATGCTATTCTGAGCGCCTGGCGCGAGTGGGCGGCGCCCCTGCGGGGGGCGCTGGTGGAGTGGGACGGGCCGGCCGGACCGGCGCGCGGCCGCATCGAGGACCTCGACGCGTCGGGCGCGCTGCTCGTCCGGATGGCCGGCGGCATCGAGCGTCTGATCGCCGGCGAGGTGAGATGGATCTGAGAGCATGCTCCTAGCCGTCGACGTCGGCAACACGAACATCGTGCTCGGCGTCTTCGACGGCGACCGGCTGGTCGAGAGCTGGCGTCTCGGCACGCTCCGCGAACGGACCGCGGACGAGGTAGGGATTTGGGTGAGCCAGCTGTTCGAGCACCGCGGGCTCGACCCCTCGCACGTCCACGGCATCGTCATGGCGTCGGTCGTCCCGCAGCTCACCGGGACGCTGATCTCGATGGCGCAGCGCTATTTCGGGCTGACGCCCCTGAACGTGGACAGCAGCGTGGACACGGGCATGCCGCTGCTCTACCGGTACCCGGCAGAGATCGGCGCCGATCGCATCGTGAACGCCGTCGCCGCGTATCGCCTCTACGCCGTGCCGGGGCAGGCGCTCATCGTCGTCGACTTCGGCACCGCCACGACCCTCGACGCCGTCTCCGCCAGGGGCGAATATCTCGGCGGCATCATCAGTCCCGGCGTGCAGATCTCGGCCGACGCGCTGTTCCAGCGTGCGGCACGGCTGCCGCGCGTCGACGTCCGGCGCCCGTGCGAGCTGATTGGGACTTCCACCGTGGCGGCCATGGAGTCGGGTTTGTACTACGGCTACGTGGGACTGGTGGACGGACTCATTCACCGCATGAAAGCCGAGCTCGGCGCCGGCTCGATGTGCATCGCCACCGGCGGGCTTGCAAGCGTGATTTCTGCCGAAGTGCCTCTGATCCAGCACATCGATCCGGATCTCACCCTGCACGGACTTCGCTTCGTCTGGGAGCGCAACCGGCCCGATGGCGCGCCGGGAGCCGCGCGGCGGCCTGTGGCCGTGCCGTGACCCCAGACGAGTACTGCCGAGCGATCGAATCCTATCTCTGCCGGAAGAACGACGGCCACCTGATCCGCATCGTCGGGCCCTCGTTCGAGCGCGTGTGCGGGTGGGCCGAACAGGGCATTCCGCTGCGAATCGCGTACGAAGGGATCGATCGGTGCTGCGTGCGGTACTACGCCAAACCGGGACGCCGCCGGCCGGTGCAGATCGATTTCTGTGAAGCGGAGATCCTCGATGCCTTCGAAGCATGGCGGCGGGCGGCCGGCGTCCGGCCGCCCGGTGGAGACGGTGCGGGCGGCGGGCCGGTGGGACGCCGGCGCCAGAGCCTGCCGGATCATCTGAAGCGGGTGCTGCAGCACACCTCGGAGCGGCTGGCCGGCACGCGCCCCGTCGCGCCGTCCGTGCGCGCGGCGCTCGAGGCGGCCGCCGATGAAGTGGCCGCGATTCTCGACCTGCCGGGGCCGATTCGCGGAGAGGCACGCTCACGCGTCGCAGCGCGGCTCGCCGACCTCGATCGCCGGATCTCCGACGCCGCACGAGAGGGACTCGATCCCGCGGATCGTGAAGGCATCCGCCGGGAGGCCGCCGAGCAGCTCGGTCCCTTCCGTGAGCGGATGGCAGCCGATGTCTATGCCGCGTCCCTCGAGGCCGTGGCCGATCGGCTGCTTCGGGAGCGCGATCGGCTCCCGATCTTCTCCCTCCGGTAGAAACAGCCATGGCGCCGCTGCAGATCGGTTCCGAGCTCGTGATGGCGGTCGACAAGCCGGTGGCCGGCGGCCGCATGCTCGGGCGTGTCGACGGCCAGGTCGTGCTCGTCTCCGGCGCGATACCGGGCGAGCGGGTCCGGGCGCGCGTCGGCCGCGTGGCCCGGCGGGTGGCGTTTGCCGAGACCATCGAGGTGCTGGAAGCAAGTCCGGATCGGCGGCCGCCTCCGTTCGATCCGGCCTGCGGCGGGTCGTTGTACGCCCACGTCGGCTACGCGCGGCAGCTCGCGCTCAAATCGGAGATCATGGCCGACGCGTTCGCGCGCATCGCCAAGATGGCGCTTCCCGACGGTCCGAGCCTGGCGCCATCGCCCCAGTCGGGTTATCGGCTGCGCGCCAGGCTGCACGTGCGCGGCGGCCGCATCGGCTTCTTCCGCGAAGGGACGCATGAACTCTGCGATCCCGCGACTGCCGGGCAGCTGCTCCCCTCCACCGTCGACGCCCTCCGGCGGCTCGAGATCGAGCTGGGCGCCGCGCGCCTCGTGACGGCCGCCTCGTGCGAACTGTGCGAAAACCTCGGTGCGACCGAGCGCGTCGTGTCGCTCGACTATGGCGCCGCGGCGCAGAGCCTCGCCGGCACGGCCGCGGTCGAGGGCATTACGGCGCTCGACCCGGGCGGCTACGGGTCTCCCTGGGTGGTGGACGCGATCGAAGTCTTCCGGCGCACGGCCACATTGCGTCACCACGTCCGGGCGTTCTTCCAGGGAAACCGCCATCTGCTGGTCCCGCTGGCCGCGCGCGTCGCGGTGCACGCGGGCGAAGGCGACGTGCTGGATCTCTATGCCGGCTCCGGCCTGTTCTCGGTCGCGATCGCCGCCCGCGGCGATGGCGCGGTCACCGCCGTGGAGGGGGATCCCTTTGGCGCCGCCGACCTCCGGATCAATGCGCTGCCGTGGGAGGGGCGCATCACCGTCCGGCACATGAGTGTGGAAGACTATCTGAGCGATGCAGTGTCGTCCGACGCACCCCGGAGCGTGGTGGTCGATCCACCGCGGACGGGCCTCTCAGAGGAGGCCGCGTCGGGGCTTGCCAGGCTCAGGCCCGGACGGATTGTCTACGTCTCCTGCGACGTGGCCACGCTGGCTCGCGACGTCAAGCGGCTGGTCGAAGCGGGATATCACGTCGAGCTGGCTGAAGGATTCGACATGTTCCCCAACACGCCCCACATCGAGACGGTCGCCGTGCTCCGGCGCCGGCCGGATGCTCGGCGCGCCGTGCGCGCCGAGCCGTGAGCGCCGGCCAAGCCTGATCTAGCGCGCCGGGGGTTCGACGAAGATGTTGGTCACCCAGTAGGTCACCGAGCCCCCGGCATCCGGCACCACCCAATGCGGCGTGTTGATCGGGATGTGGTACATGTCGCCGGTTGCAATGCGGAACTTCTCGCCGCCCTTCACGACCTTCTTGCCGTCGGCGCCGTCCACGATCTGCCCGCCGAGATAGAAGTCGCCCTGGCCGCTCGTGAACATCAGAAAATGCGAGAAATTCGTGTGCGTTTCGGGCGCCGCGCCGACGTCGCGCCGCTGGATGCTCGCGGTGTGGCTGCCGTAGTTTCCGAGATTGCCCGGCTTCGACAGCTGTTCGACGGTCCAGTGATCGTACGGCGTCGTGCTCAACGGCGCCGGTCCTCGCCCGCGCTGCGCCGACACGGAGAGGCCGGTCGCCGCGATTACGAACGCCAGAGCTGCCCACAGTATCCGATTCGATCTCATGAAGCCCTCCTCCTCATCGCCGGGTCCGCGCAGCCGTCTCGAATCGAGCGCGCGATCCGGCGGCCTGATCCGATGTGCGCGCTGAATTGGCCGTGATGACCGAGATTATGCACGAAACGGCCAGGCCGTGCTCTTCGTGCCGCGCCGGCGCCGGGCGGCCGGAGGAACGCCGTGCTACCCGGTGCAGGCCTCGACGAACCGTTCGAAGATCGTGCGGAACTCGCCTGTCCGCCAGAAGTTCTCCGGGTGCCACTGAACGGCCAGGCAGAAGCGGCGCTCGGAATGCTCGATGGCCTCGATCACGCCGTCCGGGGCGGTCGCCGAGGGACTGAAGCCGGCGCCCGGCTTTTCCGCAGCCTGATGATGCCGGCTGTTGACCTGCAGTATTTCGCCGCCGCCGAGCTGCTCCTCCATGATTTCTTCCAGCCTCGAACCGGGCGCCACCCAGGCCTCGTGCGCGATGGCATAGAGCGGCGTGTCGACCTGATGCGCGAGCGGGTGATTGATCTCCGAGGGAATGTCCTGGATCAGGGTGCCGCCGGCTGCGACGTTCATCACCTGCAGGCCACGGCAGACGCCGAGCAGCGGCAGGTCGGCTTCGAGAGCGGCCCTGGCGAGACCGAGCTCGAAGGCATCGCGGACTCTGTCGGGCTCAGCGGTCCGCGCATGGCGGGGCTGGCTGTAGTGGGCCGGGTCGATGTCGCCGCCGCCGGTGAGAAGCACGCCGTGCAGGCCGAGCAGCCCGGGGCCGCCGGCCGGCTCCAGCACGCGCGGCTCGCCGCCCGCGCGCCGAATCGACTCGATGTAGTCGGGCAGCTGGCGGCAGGGCGTGATGCCGATGACAGGCATGCGGTTACATCCTCGGTGGAACGGCCACTCCCATCAGATCGAGCGCGCGCGTGAGCTGCACCCGGAAGTACGAGACGCCGGCGGCGCGCCAGAGCCGAACTTCCCGGTCCTCCTCGTTCAGGATCGGGTAACGATGATAGAACGCGTTGAACATCTGGGCCAGTCCGAACGCGTATTTGGCGAGCACCGAGAATTCCAGCGTTCTCACGACCTGCTCGACCACTTCATCCAGCCGGGCCGCTTCGAGCACCAGCCCCCAGAGATCGTGCGTGCCGGTCTGGCCGGTCAGCTCGGAGGCCTGGACCTGCGGCGCTTCGGCGACCACCGCCGCCTCCTCGAGACCGTCGCGGTCCCGCAGCTTCGCGAAGATGTTCTGCGCCCTCACGACGGCATACTGCAGGTACGGGCCGCTCTCGCCCTCGAAGGCGAGCGCCTCGTCCATGTCGAAGGCGATCATCTTGGTGCGCGAGTATTTGATCATGAAGTACCGCACCGCGGCCACGGCGATCATGGCGGCTATCCGGTGCTGTTCGGCGGCGGAGAACTCCGGGTTGCGGCTCGCGACCTCCGTCTCGGCCCGGGCGACGAGCGCGTCGATCAGGTCATCGGCCTTCACGCCCTGGCCCCGCCGCCCGGATACTTCGACGAATCCACGCCCATCGGCGGCGTCGCCTTCGATATACCCGAGCGCCCGGGCCGTGGCCGGGGAGAGCGCGACGGTCTCGTACGAGAAGTGCGTGGCCCGCTCGGCCTGCCCGGGATAGCCGAGCGCGCGGAGCGCCTGCTTCAACAGCTTCTGCAGATACGACTGCCGGACGTCGATGACGTTGTAGGTGGCCTCGGCCCGGCCGAACGCCGGCGGCCGGCCCTCCGTCGATTCGGCCGACGTGCTCCAGAGCGTGTCGCCGTCGAGCTTCGCCGCGAACGGTCTGTAGAAGAAGTCGCGCCCGAGAAGCCCGAATTTCCAGAACTGGTACGCGATGTCCTTGCCGACGTACGTCACGGTCCCGTTCGATCGGACGATGACCTTCTCCCGGTCCTCGTCGTCCTCTCCTGGCGCCGCGCTCGTTGTATCCCCGTTCTCCGGCGCGCTGCCGGCCGGCCGCGCATCCAACTCGTCGTCCTCGATCTTCATGACCCAGCAGCCCGCCAGCCGTCCTTCCGGCTGGAGGTACACCGCGCCGGACTTCTTGAGGATCTCGAAAGCCGCCGCCCAGAACTGGAGCTTCAGGATATGGCCTTCCCACGTGAGCAGGTCGTAGTCGATGTTCAGCCGGGCCATCGTCGCCAGGTGGCAGCGGACGATGCGCATGGCGATGAGCTCGGCGGCGGCCGCCGCTTCGGTTCCGCCCCGTTCGATGTCGTGCAGGACCCGCTGGCGAATCTTGAGCCGTTCCTGATCTTCGTCGTACCACCGGGTGACGCGCGCGTACAGATCCCAGCAGTAATGGTCGAATCGCGTGGATTCGGCGATGGATGTGATCGCGTCCAGCCCCGCCCCTTCGATCTCTCGAAACCCCACGACGACGTCCGCCACCTGCACGCCGGTGTCATCGATGTAGTTCTGCACCTCCACCGGCACGCCGCGGTACCGCTGCACGCGAACCAGCGTGTCGCCGAGCGCCGAATTGCGGAGATGCCCGATATGGGCGGCCTTGTTGGGGTTGATGGCCGTATGCTCGACGATGGTCTTTCCGGCCGCCGGAGGAGCGGCCGGCACGGGTCCTGAGAGTTGCGTCCGTGTGAAGGCGATGCGGTCGAGATAGAGATTCAGATAGCCGTTCGGCGCCGCTTCGATGCGGTCCACCCCCTCGATGGGACCAAGCGCCGACGCCAGCTCCTGGGCGATGGCCCGCGGGGCTTTGCGGAGCCGGCGGGCGAGCTCGAAGGCGATCGGCGTGGCCAGATCGCCCATCTCCCGTTTCGGCGGGTACTCGAGCGTCAGCGCGGGCAGCTCCGGAGCTGGAATCTGGTACAGGCGGCCGAGCGCGGCGCCGAGCCGCTCTCGCACGTGGTGATGGACAGGGAGAATCATGCTGTTCGAATTGACTACCCTATAGCGCTGCGGTACTCTCGACCGACATCGACTTGCGCGCACCACATCCGGCAGCCGCGCCGTCTCCGGCAGGGCGCTCCGCCTCCGCCAGTCTTCGACAACTCTCCGCAACGACGAGCGTGAGGCTGTGAGGGGCGCGTGAGCGGGCGGGTTCAGCGCGCCGGGCGCGCCGCTGGCGCGTGTGGAGGTCGCCGGCGCGCTGCAGCAGGCGCCGGCGGCAGGCAGACCCGCGGCGGCGCCGCAGCCGGAAGGGTATCAGAAAAATGAGTCGTGGGGGAGTCGGCCGGATGCTGGTCGCGAGCCTTCATCAGGGCATAGCCGACCTGATCCCGACGCGGCTCGAGTTCTACGAACACTGGCTGCATCCCAGCGGGATGCGGCACGGCGAGATAGGCCTGGCGCCGCTCGCCGCCGTCTTGAGCTTCCTGCGGCAGGAAGGGGAGCCGTACGATCTCGTCACCGAGCGCGCGGGCCAGTACGCCGCGCAGTGGACCTTCGACAACCTGCCGCCGCTGCAGCGCTCGTTGATCCGTGCGCTGCCGGCCGCCCTGCGGATCCGCCTCGCCCTGCACCTGACCAAGCGGCTCGTCCGGCGCACCTTTGCAGGGGGGCGCGCCTCGTCCACAATGAGGAGAGGCCAGACCACGATCACGATGCGCAGCTCGATTTTCTGCACCGTCCGGGAGCCGTTCCCCCGTCCGCTGTGCGGGTACTATGCGGCGGCGCTCGGCCGCACGCTGGCGCTGATGGGCGTGACATCGGCCGTGCAGGTGCGCGCCTGCCGCGGCTGCGGCGCGAGCGCGTGTGTGATCGCGGTCACGGCAGCTCCCGGGCAGAGCCGATGATCGCGCGACGCGTCCCTGCCGTGGCGCTGACGATCGTCCTTGCAGGCACAGTGTCGCCCTCTGCGTGGGCGCAGCCGGGCGGCGGCGGCGGATCCCGCGCGGACCGCTATCTCGTGGTCCCCTTCGAGAATCTCCGGCACGAGCCGCGGCTGGTCTGGCTCACCGAGGGCGCCGCCATCCTCGTGGCGGAGGATCTCAACGCCGGCCTGCGTAGGGCGTACACGCGGGAGGAGCGGCTCGACGCGTTCGATCAGCTGCAGGTGCCGATGGTGGCCTCGCTCAGCCACGCCACCGTCGTCAGGCTCGGCCGGCTGCTCGGCGCCACCCACGTGGTGATCGGGTCGCTCGCTCTCGAGGGCGCCGAGCTCCGTGTGCGGGCCCAGAACATCAGGCTCGATACCGGGCGCATGGAGGCGGAGGTCGCCGAGAGCGGACCGCTGCCCGATCTGTTCGGGATCTTCACGCGCCTCACGGATCGTCTCGCACCCGCGGCGGGCGGGAGCCCGGCACCCGCCGACGCGCCGCCGCCGCTGCCCGTCTTCGAGAACTACGTCAAAGGGCTCCTCGCATCGTCGCCGGAAACCAAGGCCGGATATCTCGAGGCCGCCGTCAAGCTGGATCCGACATTCGATCGCGCCAGGCTGGCGCTCTGGTCGGTGCACCATGACCAGGGCGACGAGCAGGCCGCGCTCGTTGCCGCCGCGGGCGTGCCCGACCGCTCCACCGCGTATCGAGAAGCGCGGTTCGATCTCGCGCTGTCGCTCATCCAACTCAAGCGCCTCGACGATGCGTTCGCCACGCTGAAGACGCTGGCCGATCGCAATCCGGCCGCATCGCTCCTGAACAACCTCGGCGTGATCCAGCTGCGGCGTCCGGCGACGCCGGAGGCCGGCAAGGCCACCTACTACTTCAACCAGGCGCTGAAGCTCGACCCGAACGACCCCGACTACTACTTCAACACCGGCTATGCGTATTTCGCGGAGCGCGACGCGCAGGGGGCGATCTTCTGGCTGCGCGAGGCGGTGCGCAGGAATCCGGCCGACGGCGAAGCCCACGCGCTGCTCGCGGCGGCGCTCCAGTCGGTGGGATCCTCGACCGAGGCCGCGCGCGAGCGGGAGCTGGCGGAGCAGCTCTCCGCGCGGGCCGTCGACGCCGCGACGCGGGGGCTCGAACGGCTGAAGACGTCACTCGAAGCCGCTCCGCTGCGGCGTCTCGACAGCGTGATCGCCGAGAGCGGCCAGCGCGATCAACGCGAGCTCGCCCTGTTCCATCTCGATCGCGGCCGGCGGCTGTTCGATCAGGGCAGCGACAGCGCGGCCATCGCGGAGCTCCGGCGCGCTCTGTACCTGTCGCCCTACGAAGCCGAAGCCCATCTCCTGCTGGGACGGATCTACCTCCGCACCGGCCAGACGCAGGCGGCCATCGACGCGTTCAAGATTTCGCTCTGGAGCGGCGATTCGGCGCAGGCGCATCTGGGCCTGGCGCAAGCCTATCTGCAGGCCAAGAACGAGCCAGCGGCTCGATCGGAAGCGCAGCGCGCGCTCAGTCTCTCGCCCGACCTGGTCGAGGCCCGCGCGCTGCTGGACAGGCTGAAGCCATGAGACGACAACGAAGCGCCGGCGCGTTGGTGCTGGCGGCCGCGGGGGCCGCGATGCTGGCCTGGCCGGCGCGCGCGGCGCCTGACGCGCCGGTGGTCTATGCTGCCGACGTCGACAGCATCATTCATCCCGCCTCGGCCGAATTCATGATTTCGGCCATGGACCGCGCCGACGCCGCGGGCGCCGATCTGCTGGTGTTCACCCTCCGGACGCCCGGGGGGCTCGTCGACTCCACGCGGCAGATCATCACGCGCCTGCTCGCTGCCAGGACGCCGGTCGCGATCTGGGTCGGACCCTCGGGCTCCCGTGCCGCGTCCGCCGGCTTCATCCTGACCATCGCGGCCGACGTCGCGGCGATGGCGCCGGGCACGAACATCGGGGCGGCACACCCGGTCGGCGGCGGCGGCGAGGCCATGGACCAGACCATGGCCAAGAAGGCGGAAGAGGACGTTGCGGCGTACGTGCGCTCGCTGGCGACGGCCCGGCACCGGAATGTCGCCCTTGCGGAGCAGGCGGTCACCCAGAGCAAGGCCTTTACCGAGACCGAGGCCCTCGAGGCATCGCCCCCCCTGATCGATCTCGTGGCCGTGGACGTGCCGGAGCTCGTGCGCAAGCTCGACGGCCGCCGCGTGACGCGCTTCGACGGCACGTCTGTGACCCTCCACACGGCAGGCGCGCCGATCACGAAGATCGAGATGACGCTCAGGCAGAAAGTGCTGAGCGCGATCGCGCACCCGAACATCGCCTACATCCTGCTCAGCCTCGGCACGCTCGGCCTGACGATCGAGCTCTGGAGCCCCGGCGCGATTCTTCCAGGCATTGCCGGCGGCATCTGCCTGCTGCTGGCCTTCTTCGCGCTTCAGGTGCTGCCGGTCAGCGCGACCGGCGTCCTCCTGCTGCTGTTCGGCCTGCTCCTGCTCGCGCTCGAGGTCAAGGTCACGAGTTTCGGGTTGCTCACGGTCGGCGGCGCGCTCAGCCTGATTTTCGGGTCGATGATGCTCATCGACTCGACCGCGCCAGAGCTGCGCGTGAGCCTGGGCGTCGTCGTTCCGGTCGTTCTCGGGTTCACGGCGATCGCGGCGTTTCTCGTGCGCCTGGGCCTCGCGGCCCAGCGCCGCCCGGCCGTAACCGGCGCGGAGGGCATGCTCGGCGAGCACGCCGAAGTCGTCGCAGCCATTGCGCCTGGTGTGGCGGGACGCGTCCGGCTGCGGGGCGAGATCTGGCGCGCCGTGTCCGCCGATCGCATCGAGTTGGGCGAGGCCGTCCGCGTGTCCGCGGTCGATCGACTCACCCTCACCGTCAGGAAGGAGTGACCATGCCGTTTTCGCCCGTGCTGATCCTGCTCGTGATCCTCGTGATCTATCTGATCATGTCGATCAACATCCTGCCCGAGTACGAGCGTGGCGTGATCTTCCGGCTGGGCAAGCTGCTTCCGCTGCCCAAGGGGCCCGGGGTCATCCTCGTGTTCGCGCCGATCGATCGGATCGTCCGCGTCAGCCTGCGCACGGTGGTCATGGACGTGCCGCCCCAGGACGTCATCACGCGCGACAATGTGTCGGTCAAGGTCAACGCCGTTGTCTATTTCCGCGTCATGGATCCGCGCCGCGCCATCGTGGAGGTGGAGAGCTACCACTACGCCACGTCGCAGCTCGCGCAGACGACGCTCCGGAGCGTGCTCGGGCAGGTGGAGATGGACGACCTGTTGTCGGAGCGGGAACGGCTGAACCAGCAGCTTCAGCAGATCCTCGATCAGCATACCGATCCCTGGGGCATCAAGGTGTCGTCGGTCGAGGTCAAGCACGTGGATTTGCCGCCCGATATGCAGCGCGCCATGGCGCGCCAGGCCGAAGCCGAGCGGGAGAAGCGTGCTAAAATTATCCACGCAGACGGCGAATTGCAGGCGTCGGAGAAGTTGTCGCAGGCGGCGGCGGTCATCGCCACCGAGCCGACCGCGATCACCCTTCGATATCTCCAGACACTGACCGAAATTGCGTCGGAAAAGAATTCCACCATTATCTTCCCGCTGCCGATCGAGTTGCTGCACCTGCTGAAGCGAGTCACCGGCGAAGAAAAGATCGCGTGATGAACGACGAAGGCTTCCGCGAAATTCAGCTGAACGGGAAGCAGCTCGTCTTCCTGTTCATGGCGGCGACAGTCGTCTCGGTCGTGATCTTTCTGTGCGGGGTGCTGGTCGGGCGCGGCGTGCACGGCGAGCAGGCGGCGCCCGCCGCGGCCGTCGCCGAGGTCGCCCCGGATGCGACCGGCGCGCGCCCGCCCGCGCAGGCAGGTCCGCCGCCCCAGGCCGCTGCCGAGCCTCCCGCGCCGGCCGATGAGCTGACGTACTTCGATCGTCTCCAGAAGGACGGTCCGTCGCGCGAGACGCTGAGTCCTCAGACGCCGGCGAAGACGGCGGCGCCGCCGCCGGAGCCGCCGCCAGCGCCGGAGAAGCCTCAGCCGCGGCCCGCCACGCCGCCTCCGTCTTCGGCCGCCCGCACGTCGCCTCCGTCTCCCCGCGCGGCGACGCCGGCTGTGGCCCCGCCGGCTGCGACGGAACCATCGGGCCCGGGCTTCGCGGTGCAGGTGGCGGCATACAAGGACCGCAAGGATGCTGACGTGATGCTCAAGCGGCTGCTCGCCAAGGGCTACCCGGCATTCATCATGGCGCCCGTCAAGGGCGCGCCGGTCTTCTACCGCGTGCGCGTCGGCAAGTACAAGTCACAGCGGGACGCCGAATCCGTGTCTCGCCGTCTGGAGACCGAGGAGCAGTTCAAGCCGTGGATTGCCCGATAGCGCGCGGCGCGGTCGGCCTCTGACGATTGATGCAGCCTCTTCGCCTCCTTCTGGTCGAAGACTCGGAGAACGATGCGACGCTGCTCATCGAGTTTCTTCGGCGCGGCGGCTACGACCCCGAGTATCTTCGCGTCGATTCGGCCGAGGCGCTCGCGCGGGCGCTCGAAGCGCGCGACTGGGACCTGATCATCGCCGACTTCACGATGGCGCGGTTCGGCGGTCCGGCCGCCCTGGCGATGGTGCGGGGCCGGGGCCTCGAGGTGCCGTTCATCTTCGTATCGGGCACGATCGGCGAAGAAGTCGCCGTCGAGGCGATGAAGAACGGCGCCGACGACTGCATCGTCAAGACCAACCTGTCCCGGCTCATTCCCGCCATTTCACGGGAGCTGCGCGACGCCGAGGTGCGCCGCGAGCGGCGGCGCGCCGAGGAGCGCGTCCGCCATCTGGCGTTCTTCGACCCGCTCACCGAGCTGCCCAACCGCACGCTCTTCCAGCACCGGCTGGAGGAGGCGGTCGCCGGCGCCATCCGGGATCAGCACCCGCTGGCGGTGCTGGTCATGGACCTGGACGCGTTCAAGGATGTCAACGACGCGCTGGGGCACCTGATGGGAGACGCCCTGCTGCGGGAGGTCGGGCGGCGTCTCGCGGCGGCGGCGGACGGCCTCGACACCCTCGCGCGTCTCGGCGGGGACGAGTTCGCCGTCATGCTGCCGAGGTGCGGCCGCGGCGAGGCGGAGCAGGCGGCCCGCGCGCTGCTCGCCGCCGTCCAGCAGCCGCTGTCGATGCAGGGGCTCACGCTCGACGTCCGGGGCAGCGTGGGCATTGCCGTCTGTCCGGACCACGGCGCCGAGGCCGAGACGCTCATGCAGCGCGCCGACGTCGCGATGTACGCGGCGAAGCACCGGCGGTCTGGTGTGGAGATCTACGAGGCGGAGCTCGATCGCCACAGTCCCGAGCGCCTGGCGCTGATGGGCGCCTTCCGGCACGCCGTCGAACGCGACGAGCTCCGCGTGCACTATCAGCCGAAGCTCGACCTGCGGACCAACCGCGTGTTCGGCGTGGAGGCGCTCGTCCGCTGGCAGCACCCGGAGCTCGGTTTGATCATGCCGGATCGGTTCATCCCGATGGCCGAGCACAGCGGCGCCGTGCAGCCGCTGACGCTCTGGATGCTGGAGCGTGCGTTGTTGCAGGCCCTCGACTGGCGCCGGAGCGGCGCGAATCTGATCGTGGCGGTCAACCTCTCTGCCCGCAGCCTGCAGGACGCCGAGTTCCCGGATCGCGTGGGTGAGCTGCTGGCGCGCGTCGATGCGCCATCCGGTCTGCTGGAGCTCGAGATCACCGAAACCGTGATCATGGCCGATCCGCTGAAGTCGCTGCAGGTCCTGACAC
Organism: Vicinamibacterales bacterium; assembly: GCA_963738315.1. Taxonomy (GTDB): domain Bacteria; phylum Acidobacteriota; class Vicinamibacteria; order Vicinamibacterales; family JAMQPK01; genus JAMQPK01. Next base: position 992,706 of record CAVTVT010000003.1, read on the forward strand.
GTCTCAACGAGATGGGCCTCCGTCTCGCCGTGGACGACTTCGGCACCGGCTACTCGTCGTTCAGCTATCTGCGGCGGCTCCCGGTGCGGGAAATCAAGATCGACAAGTCGTTCATCGACGACATGGTGCGGGATCACGACGAGGTGATCGTGCAGTCGACGATCGACCTCGCCCACAACCTCGGGCTCACCGTCGTCGCCGAGGGGGTGCAGACGCGCGAGACCGTCGATCGCCTGCGCGAGCTCGGCTGCGACTCGGCACAGGGCGACTACATCTCGCCGCCGCTGGACGCCGGGCCGGTCCTGCAGTGGCTGCGTGCCCGCGAGGCCGGCCCGCAGGTGGCCCAGCCCTGATTCTCGCCATCCTCTCCGGAGCGCTCCTCGCGTTCAGCTTCCCGAGATTCGGCCATCCGGCCGTGGCCTGGATTGCGCTCACGCCGCTGCTGGTCGCGGTCCAGCACGCGCGCGGATCGCGGCGGTACGGCCGGCTGCGGCAGGGGTTCCTGCTCGGCCTGGTGGCCGGCGTCGGCTACTTCGCCGGAACGATCTACTGGACGGGCACCACGATCCGGACCTTCGGCGGACTGAGCTGGCCCGTCGCGGCGCTGGCGGCCGCGCTGCTGGTGGCGTATCTGGCGCTGTTCCCGGCGCTGTTTGCGATGTGCCTCGTCTGGCTGCGCGCGAGGTTCGGTCCGGGAGCGGTGATGCTGGCGCCGGTCGTGTGGGTCTCCACCGAGCTGGGCCGCACCTATTTCTGGTCGGGATTTCCGTGGCTGCTGCTCGGCTACAGCCAGACACCGGTGCTGCCGGTCGCACAGCTGGCCAGCGTGGTCGGCGTCTTCGGGTTGTCGGCGCTGGTGGCCCTCGTGAGCGCGGCGCTGAGCTACGCGATCGTCGCCCGATCGAGGCGCGCCGCGGCCGTGCTCGCCGTCAGCGCCGTGCTGGTCGGCGCCGTGTCCCTCTGGGGGCTCCGGCGGCTGGGGGACGACCGGCTGACACGGGCGGGAACGCCGGTGCGGGTCGCGCTGGTACAGGGGAACATTCCGCAGGACCAGAAGTGGGATGCGGCCCGCGCGAACCAGATCTTCGACACGTACCTCTCGATGACGCGCGAGGCGGCGGCGCGGGGCGCCGAGCTGGTGATCTGGCCGGAATCGTCCACGCCGTTCTTCTTCGAGGAGGATCGCGTCTCGGCCGAGCGTGTGCGCTCGCTGGTGCGCGCCGCGGGAATCGAGCTCCTGCTCGGCAGCGATCAGATGGAGCATTCCAGGCCGCCGCTGTACTACAACGCGGCCTTCCTGGTGCGGCGCGACGGGTCGACGGCGGCTGTGTACCGGAAGATGCACCTGGTGCCGTTCGGCGAGTACGTGCCGCTGAAGTCGCTGCTGTTCTTCGTCAGCCGCCTGGTCGACAGTGCGGGCGATTTCACGCCCGGGCGATCCATGGTGATGCTGCCGACCCGCCTGGGACCGATCAGCACTGCGATCTGCTACGAGATCGTCTATCCGCGCCTCGTCCGCCAGGCCGTGGACGCCGGGAGCCGGCTGCTCACCACCATCACGAACGACGCGTGGTACGGCCACTCGTCGGCGCCGTACCAGCACTTCCTCCAGGCCCGCATGCGATCGATTGAAGAGGGCCGCTATCTGGCACGCTCGGCCAACACCGGCATCAGCGGCATCGTGGACCCCTATGGCCGCGTCCTGCTCCAGTCGCCCTTGTTCGCGCGGACGGTGCTGGTGGGGGAGGTGCGAATGCTCGACGAGCGGACCGTATATGGCAGAATTGGCGATGCCTGCGCATACCTCTGCGCGGCGCTGACCCTGCTGGCGATTGTCGCCGCCATTGGAGTTCGAACCCCGAACCTTGAACCTTGAACCCTTGAACCTTGAACCCCGACTGGAGGCACCCCGTGGCCATCGCTCTCGACGATCTCACCCGCCGCTACCAGGATCTCGTCAAACGCGCATCCGACCTGCGGAGTTATCTTTGAGGCCGCTCGACCTGCTGAAGAGCTGGCGGCCATAGAGGCGCGGGCGGCGGCGCCCGACTTCTGGAGCAATCAGGCCGAGGCGCAGAAGACGCTGCAACGCCGGCGCCGCCTCGAAGAGGAGGTCGATCTCGTCCGGACGCTCGTGCGGCGGGCCGACGACCTCGGCGTGCTCGTGGAGTGGGCGGCGCAGGGCGAGAACGTCGGCGGCGAGCTCAGCACGGGCGTCGAGGAGTTCGCGCGCATCGTCGAGGCCGGCGAGATCCGGAAGATGCTCGGCGGCGAGCACGACCGGAAGAACGCGATCGTCACGATCCATCCGGGGGCCGGCGGCACCGAGTCGCAGGACTGGGCGGAGATGCTGCTCCGCATGTATCTGCGCTGGATCGAGCGGCGCGGCTTCAAGCGCGAGATCATCGACTACCAGCCCGGCGACGAAGCCGGGCTCAAGAGCGTGACGCTGACGGTCTCCGGCGACTACGCCTATGGCCTGTTCTCGGCCGAGGCGGGCGTGCACCGGCTCGTCCGCATCTCGCCGTTCGATCAGGCTGCCAGGCGGCACACCTCCTTCGCCTCGGTATTCGTCTGGCCCGAACTGGCCGACGATGTGGACGTGGAGATCGAGGACAAGGACATCAGGATCGACACCTACCGCTCGAGCGGCGCCGGCGGCCAGCACGTGAACGTCACCGACTCGGCCGTGCGCATCACCCATCTGCCGACCGGCATCGTCGTGTCGTGCCAGAACGAGCGGTCGCAGCACCGCAACCGCGATTCGGCGATGAAGGTGCTCCGCGCCCGGCTCTACGACATGCGGCTGAAGGAGCAGCAGGCGAAGCTGGATCAGCTCGGAGGGACGAAGAAGGACATCGCGTTCGGCAGCCAGATCCGCAGCTACGTGCTCCATCCCTATCAGCTCATCAAGGATCACCGGACCAAGTTCGAGGTCGGCGACGTCAACCGCGTGCTCGACGGCGATCTCGACGAGTTCATCAAGGTGTACCTGATGCAGAAGGCCTCGGGGACGCTCGGTCAGGCCGCCGCTGCGGAAGAGGAGTAGTGACGCGCCGCTAGTCCGGCGCCGGCCGGCCACTAGCGCGAGAAGTCGGTGCCGGGCTGGGTGCCGGAGATGAAGGCCTCGCTGAGAGCTCCGGCCTCGTCGCGCGCGCCGGTCGCCTTGTCCACCTGGACGAACACGATGTTGCCCGGCGGGACGAAATCGGGCGGGTGCGTCTTGTCGCAGGTGTCGATGTAGGTGCGCATGAAGTCCATCCAGATCGGCAGCGCGGCGATGGCGCCGGTCTCTGCGCGGCCGATCGGCTTGCGCTCGTCGTGGCCCACCCAGACGCCCACGCTGATGTCGGGATCGAAGCCGATGAACCAGGCGTCCCCGTAGTCGTCGGTCGTGCCCGTCTTGCCCCCGAGCGGCCACTTCAGCGACGCCGCCGCGAAGCCGGTGCCGTGCTGCACCACCCCCCGGAGGAGGTTCGTCATGACGAACGCCGTGTCGGCGCGGATGACGTCGTGCGGTTCGGGCCGGGTCTCTTCGAGGACGCTGCCGTCGCGATCGGCGATCTTCAGAATCCGGTGCGGCGTCATCCGGACGCCACCGTTCGGGAAGACCGAGTACGCGGACGTCATCTCGAGCAGCGGCACGTCGGCGGCGCCGAGCGCGAGCGACAGATACGGCTCGAGCCTGGCGGTGAGCCCGAATCGCCTGGCGTATGCAATCACCTGCTCGGGAGTGAGGCTCGCCATCATTTTCACGGCCGGCACGTTGCGCGAGTCCTCGAGCGCCCGCCGCAGCGTAATGGCCCCCTCGAACCGGCCGTCGTAGTTCTTCGGGGTGTAGAGCGGCTGGTTGGGCCCCGCAGGGAAGCTCTCGGGTTCGTCGATCAGCGTCGAGGCGGGTGTGTAGCCGCGGTCGATCGCAGCGGTGTAGACGAACGGCTTGAACGCCGAGCCCACCTGACGGGCGGCCTGGGTCGCTCGATTGAACTTGCTCCGCTCGAAGTCGAAGCCGCCGACCATGGCGCGGATCTGTCCGGTCCGGTTGTCGAGGGCGACGAGCGCGCCCTCGAGGATCGGCGTCTGCTCGAGCGCCACCTTCGCGATCCTGCCGGCGTCATCGATCGTCTCGATCCGGACTTCGATGATGTCCCCCGGCTTGAAGAGCGCCGGCGGCGCCCGGTGCGTCCATGCAAAGGCGTCCGCGTGCAGCTCCACGCTGTGCGCTCCGATCCGGACCACCGCGCTCTTCGCCGCAACGCTCATCACCACGGCCGGAACGACGTCGTCGTCGGCAAACGGCTGGGACCAGCGCCCGTGGCGGTACGAATCGGCCGTTTGCGAGAACTCGGCGACATTGCGCTTGTCGCGGCGCCATCCGCGGCGCTTGTCGATGACCCGGAGTCCGCGGTCGATCGCGTGGTTGGCCGCGAGCTGCAGGCCGTAGTCGACGCCGGTCTGCACCGACAGGCCTCCCTCGTAGAGCTTCTTCGCGCCGTACTTCTGCTCGAGGTACTGCCGCACTTCTTCGGCGAAGAACGGCGCCACCGATTTCAGCGGCTGCGGGTGTCCCTCGGTGACGATGGGTTTCCGCTTGGCGGCGTCGGCCTGCGCCCGCGTGATGTACCCGTTGTCGGCCATCTGGTCGAGGACGTAGTTTCGGCGGCGCATCGCCGCGGCCCGGTTCACGAAGGGGCTCTGGCGGGCCGGGAGCTGAATGATGCCGGCGAGCATGGCGGCTTCCTCGAGCGTGACGTCCTTGGCGTGCTTGCTGAAGTAGAGCCGCGCCGCCGCCTCCACGCCGGACGTGCCATGCCCGAAATGAATCTGGTTCGCGTAGAAGGTGAAGATCTCGCGCTTGGTGTAGCGCTTCTCGATCTGAATCGCGACGAGGATCTCCTTGATCTTCCGCTCGGGGCTCTTGTCGCCCAGCTGGAACCCGACTTCCTCGGCGAACAGGTTGCGCGCCAGCTGCATCGTGATCGTGCTGGCTCCCTGCACCCAGCGCCGGCGGAGCACGTCGTTGCCGAGCCGCAGCAGCAGCGCCGACACGCTGATGCCGAAGTGGTGATTGAAGTCCTTGTCTTCGGCCGAGATGATGGCCTCGCGGAGCAGGGGCGAGATCTGGTCGTAGCCCACCATGATGCGGCGCTCGATCGCGAATTCCGCGAGCGTCTCGCCGTTGCGCGCGTAGACGCGCGTGATCGCGCTCGGGGCGTAGTGATCGAGGGCCGTGATCTGGGGCAGGTCGCCCGCATAGGCGAACATCACCCCGCTCAGGACCCCGGCCAGCGCGGTCGCGATGAAGAGGGCGACGAGCCCGGCACGTCCCGCGAACCGAATGACGACCCGGGCCGCGGGCGGTCGGCGATCTTCACGGCGGGGTCCAACCGGATGACTGGGCAAGTCTTTATTCTAGCAAGGGTTACTCAAGGCGCATCCCGCGAACGATGGCGCCGGGCCATCGGCAGTTCTTTACAATAGTCGACTCAAATTTCATAATGAACGAAGCCTAAAGCTGAGAGAGCGGTATTCCGCGCACGAGGAGCACATGAGCAAAATCATCGGCATCGATCTCGGCACGACGAACTCGGTGGTCGCCGTCATGGAGGGCGGCGAGCCGACCGTGATCACGAATCCCGAAGGCAGCCGCCTCACCCCGTCGGTCGTGGCCTTCGCCAAGGCCGGCGAGCGCCTGGTCGGGCAGGTCGCGAAGCGGCAGGCCGTGACGAACCCAGAGAACACGATCTTCTCGATCAAGCGGTTCATGGGCCGCCGGTACGACGAGGTCTCCGAAGAGATGAAGATGGTGCCCTACCGCGTCGTGCGGGCGCAGAACGGCGACGTCCGGATCGCCGCGGGAGGCAAGGACTACTCGCCGCCGGAGATCTCCGCCATGATCCTGCAGAAGCTGAAGCAGGCGGCCGAGGAGTATCTGGGCCAGCCGGTCACCAAAGCGGTCATCACCGTTCCGGCCTATTTCAACGACGCACAGCGGCAGGCCACCAAGGACGCCGGCCAGATTGCCGGCCTCGAGGTGATGCGGATCGTCAACGAGCCGACCGCGGCCGCGCTCGCCTACGGCCTCGACAAGAAGAAGGACGAGACCATCGCGGTCTACGACTTCGGGGGCGGGACCTTCGACATCTCCATCTTGGAAGTGGGCGAGGGCGTGGTCGAGGTGAAATCCACCAACGGCGACACGCATCTCGGCGGCGACAACCTCGACCAGCGCATCATCGACTGGATCACCGACGAGTTCCGCAAAAGCGACGGCATCGATCTGAGCAAGGACCGAATGGCGCTCCAGCGCCTCAAGGAGGCGGCGGAGAAGGCCAAGATGGAGCTGTCGTCGGTGATGGAGACCGACATCAGCCTGCCGTTCATCACGGCCGATCAGACGGGCCCCAAGCACCTCTCGATGAAGCTGACGCGCGCGAAGTTCGAGCAGCTGGTCGAAGAGCTGCTGCAGCGGACGGTGGGTCCGACGAAGCAGGCCATCAACGATGCGGGCGTCGACGCCAGGAAGATCGACGAGGTCGTCCTGGTCGGCGGATTCCACCCGCATTCCGCGCGTCCAGGCCATCGTCAAGGAGCTGTTCGGGCGCGAGCCTCACAAGGGCGTGAACCCGGACGAAGTGGTCGCGGTCGGCGCCGCGGTGCAGGCGGGGGTGCTGTCCGGCGAGGTGAAGGACCTGCTGCTGCTGGACGTCACGCCGCTCTCGCTCGGCATCGAGACGCTCGGCGGCGTCATGACGGCGCTGATCCCGCGCAACACGACGATCCCGACGCGCAAGAGCGAGATCTTCTCGACCGCCGCCGACAGTCAGACGAGCGTCGAGGTGCACGTGCTCCAGGGCGAGCGCCCGCTGGCGCGCGACAATCGTACTCTCGGCCGCTTCCACCTGGTGGGGCTGCCGCCGGCCCCGCGCGGCGTGCCGCAGATCGAAGTTACCTTCGATATCGACGCGAACGGGATCGTCAACGTGTCGGCCAAGGATCTCGGCACCGGCAAGGAGCAGAAGATCACCATCACCGCCTCGAGCGGCCTGAACAAGGACGAGGTCGATCGGATGATGCGCGAAGCCGATGCGCACGCCGACGAGGACAAGAAGCGCAAAGAGGAGATCGAGGCGCGCAACCGCGCCGACCAGGCGATCTATGCGGCCGAGCGCATGATCAAGGACACCGGCGAGAAGCTGCCGGCCGCCGAGCGTCAGGCGGTGGAGTCGGCCATCGAAGAGGTGAAGAAGGCGAACTCGGGCACCGACGTCGCCGCGCTGAACTCGGCGATGGAGCGGCTGACCGAGGCGCAGCACAAGGCTGCGGAGTCCTTGTACAAGCAGTCGCAGACGGCCGGCGCCGGCGCGGCCCCCGGCGGCGGCGGCGGCGAGCCGGGGCCGGGACCGGAAACCGGCACGACCGGCGGCGGCGACGTGATCGACGCCGAGGTCGTGGACGACAAGTAGGCGATAGGCAGCAGGCGGCAGGCGGCGATCGCCGCGGCCTTGCCGCCGATCGCCCGTCGACCGGCACCATATGGATCTCTATGCACTGCTCGGGCTCGCGCGCGGGGCGACGCTGGTCGAGATCAAGCGGTCGTACCGGCGGCTGGCCCGCAAGCATCACCCCGACATCAATCCGGGCGATGCCGCGGCGGAGGCGCGCTTCAGGGCCATCACGCGGGCCTACGAAACCCTGATCGATCCCGACCGGCGTGTCCGCTACGACGCGTCGGGACTGGTGGGGGAGGCGGCGGCGTCGGTGACGGTGGAGTTCGAGGGGTTCGATTTCTCGGGAGGCGGGGGGCACGTCCAGCCGACCTTCGGGGACCTGTTCGCGGAGGTGTTCTCCCGCTCCGCGCGATCGATCCTCGGGCCCGAGGCGGGAGCCGACATGCACGTCTCGATCGCGGTGACGTTCGACGAAGCGATGCAGGGCGTCCCGCGGCAGGTCGTGCTGACCCGGCGTGAAGCCTGTGCCGCATGTCATGGAGCGGGAGTCGTGAACGCCGTCGAGGCCCCCTGCCGCCGGTGCCAGGGCGCGGGCGTGCTGCGGCACCGCCGCGGCCACATGGTCTTCTCGCGTCCGTGCGAGGCGTGCGAGGGCGTGGGCCGGCTCGCGACCAGCACCTGCATGGCGTGCGCGGGACTCGGCGTCGAGTCGCGCGCCGAGACCGTCAGGTTCAGGGTTCCGGCGGGCGTGGCGGATGGCGCCCGGTTGCGCGTGCCGGGCAAAGGCCATGCGGGAGTGCGCGGCGGTCGTCCCGGCGACCTCTACGTGTCGGTGGACGTGGAGTCGCACGAACTCTTCCGCCGCGACGGGGACGACCTCCACCTGGTGGTGCCGGTGGCGATCCACGAAGCCGCTCTCGGCGCGCGCATCGAGGTGCCATCGCCGGACGGGGTGGCCCGGGTGCGTATTCCGCCGGGCACGCAGACCGGCCAGCGGTTCCGCGTGCGCGGCCGCGGCGCGCCGTCGCGGCGCGGCGAAGGCGAGCGGGGCGATCTGGTGGTCGAGGTCAGGCTGGTGCTGCCGAGCGTGCTCGACGAGCGTTCGAAGGAACTGCTGCGCGAGTTCGGCCGGCTGAACGACGGCGATCTCCGCAAACAGATATCGGGTGGGCAGGCGTGAAGAAGACCGGCAAGGCGTATTTCATGATCAGCGCGGTGGCGCAGAAGTACCACATCCACCCGCAGACCCTGCGGCTGTACGAGCGGGAGGGCCTCCTGAAGCCGTCGCGCACCGAGGGGAACACCCGCCTGTACTTGGAGGAGGACCTCGAGCAGCTCGAAACGATCCTCACCCTGACCCGGGACATGGGCGTGAACCTCGCGGGCGTGGAGGTGATCCTGAACATGCGCCGCAAGATTCAGCAGATGCAGGGTGAGGTGAACGAGTTCATGGACTACGTCAAGCGCGAGCTCGCGCGCGGCATCGACGACTGGGAGCAGCGGCTCAACACGGCGCTCGTGAAGTCCACCTCGACCGATCTCGTGCGGGCGAACCCCGCCGCGCCCGCCGATCTCACCGCGCCGGCATCCGCGCGGAAACAGAAATAGCGAAACGGAAATAGCAGTATCATGGTCGCGTGTTGGACGCGTCGAACGACAGCGCGTGCCCGCTGTGCGGGGGTACGGGATGGAAGACGGTCGATTCGACGAACGCGTCCGCGCGCGTTGCCCGCTGCGACTGCTGGCGCGAGGGCGTCGGCCGCCGGCTGCTGGCGGGCGCCCGGATTCCGCGCCGCTACCACCACTGCACGCTGAACGACTTCATCACGTACGACAACGAGACGCTCGAGGAAGCGCTCGCCCGGAGCCGGCGCCTCGCCGACGCGTTTCCCGCCGTCGATCGCGGTCTGTTCTTCCTGGGCGATCCTGGGGTGGGCAAGACGCATCTGGCGGTGGCCGCCCTGAAGCAGGTGATCGTGACGCGCGGCGCGCGCGGCATCTTCTACGACACCCGCGATCTGCTCAAGATGATCCGAGGCACCTACAACGCCGTCGTCCGGACGACCGAGCTGGAGGTGCTGCGCCCGGTGATGGAGGCGGACCTGCTCGTGCTCGACGATCTCGGTGCGGAGAAGACGTCCGAGTGGGTGGAGGAGACGCTCAATCTGATCGTCAACACCCGGTACAACGAGCGGCGGGTCACGATCTTCACGTCGAACTATCCGGATGTGCCGCCCGATGCGGGGGGCGACGTGATCTCGCTCCACGATCGCATCGGCTTCCGCATGCGCTCGCGCCTGCACGAGATGTGTGACTTCCTCGACCTGGAGGGCGCCGATTACCGCATGCTCCTGCCCAGTGAGGGCGCCGTGGCGTTGAAGCGCAACTGGGCCGAGCGCCAGATGCGGGGCAAGCTCGATCGGGCCGTTCGCAGTCCGCGGCACGCGAAGGCGCAGCTTCGCGACGGACGGGTGGACCTGAAGTGGTCGGGCGGCCGCGCCGGCACGGAGTAGAAGATCACAGTCGCCCGATCATCCGATGCTGGGCCTTTACATCCACGTTCCCTTCTGCGCCGCCATCTGCAACTACTGCAATTTCACGCGCGGACTGTTCGACGGGGCGCTCGAGGCGCGCTACCTCCAGGCGCTCGTGGCCGAAATCGGCCGTGCCACGCCAGACGCGGAGCCGCCGTCCGCCGACACGCTCTACTTCGGGGGCGGCACGCCATCGCTGTTGAGTCCGGCCGAGGTGGCGGAGGTGACCGCGGCCTGCCGGACGCGGTTCCGGCTCGCGGCGGGCGCGGAAGTCACGCTCGAGGCGAACCCGGAGACGGTCGATGCCGGTCGGCTGGATGCGTTCCGGCGCGCGGGTGTCACCCGGCTCAGCTACGGCGTCCAGTCGTTCCGCGACGACGAGCTTCGGCGCCTCGAGCGCATGCACTCGGCCGCCCGCGCCGTCGAGGCGGTGCGGCTGGCCCGCGCCGCCGGGTTCGACAACGTCAGCATCGATCTGATGATGTGGCTGCCGGGCCAGTCCGTCGACCAGTGGCTCGAATCGGTCGATCGGGCGATCGGCGTCGATCCCGATCACATCTCTCTGTACATGCTGGAGGTGTACCCGCATCTGCCGCTGCGGGCGCAGATGGCGGCCCGGCGCTGGGAGCAGCTCCCCGACGATGCCGCCGCCGAGATGTACGAGCGGGCGATGGAGGCGCTCGAGCGGGCCGGCTACGAGCAGTACGAGATTTCGAACGTCGCCAGGCCCGGACGCCGGTCGCGGCACAACCTGAAGTACTGGAGTGACGGCGAGTGGCTGGGCTTCGGGCCCGCCGCACATTCGACGCGCGGCGGCGTCCGGTGGCGCAACGTCTCGTCAACGGACGAATATATTCAGCGGATCGCGCGCGGCGAGACGGTCGTCGCGGAAGAGCGGAGGCTGTCGGCTGACGAGCGGCTCGGGGATGCGCTGTTCACCGCCCTTCGATTGAGCGACGGCGTGCCCGTTCCCGAGCTGAACGCGCGATACCAGACCGATGTGTGGAGCCGGTTTGGCCAGCGTCTTGCTCCCTACGTGGAGGCGGGTCTGCTGGTGAACGAGGGATCCCGGATGCGCCTGTCTCGGCGCGGGATGCTGCTCGCGCACGAGGTGATGTCGGTGTTCGTGTGAATTTGAGTTTCGGCGCGCGCGGCGCGTACCGGTAAAGTAAGTCCCCTTTTGAACAAGGAGGAGTGAATGCGACCTGGTGTAATGGCGGTGGTCCTGGCGGCGGCGGTTTCGACCACCGCGGGGCAAGTGTTCGCGCAGGACCAGCCTGCCGGTCAACAGCCGGCAGCCGCGCAGCCGGCGGCGGCCCCCCCGCAGCGGCAGTTCAACGGCGATGCGGGCATCGTGCTCCACTACATCCTCGCCGACAAGGCGGCTGACTTCGAAGCCGCCATGCTCAAGGTGAAGGAAGCCCTGGGCAAGAGCCCGAAGCCTGAGCGCAAGCAGCAGGCGGCGGGATGGAAGGTCTTCAAGGCGGGGCAGGGACCCAGCGGCACCGTGCTCTACGCATTCGTGATCGACCCCTCTCTCAAGGGTGCCGACTACGCGCTCGGCGCGATTCTGCTCGAAGGATTGGGCGAAGAGGAAGGACGTGCGGTCTTCCAGAAGTACGCCGATTGCTATCCCAAGACCGGACCATCGCAGGTCGTGATCAGCCTGGACATGTTTTCCGATTTCGGAAAGCCCTGATCACACGCCGGCCGGGTTGCCCGGATGCAGCCCACGACCCGGCCGGTCCGGTATCAGAACGCGAGGTTCGCGCCTGCGTAGATTCGCTGTACGGTCGAGTGCTGCGGATTGCCGCGCAGGTTGAAGACCCGATAATCCACACGTGCACGGACAGGTCCGAGCACCGGCACCTTTACGCCTCCGCCGCTGTTGAACAGAACATTGGTCTCCTGGCTCGTTCCGAGCCGCTCCCGGAAGATCCCGGTCCCCGTCGTGGCGTAGAGCTGGAAGGGCAGCCCGAAGCTCTGCACGGACACGTTGCCCGACGTCGTCTTGAGCGACGGCGCCTGGAGCGTTTCGTCCTCGGATGTGCTCGCATACTCGAACTCGAAGCCGACGATGAGCAGGCTCATTCCTGCCGCGAAGCCCTTCACGGCGCGGTGCGTCGGCGACGTGGTCGTGCCGAGAAAGACCGTCACGTCGGCCCACGCGGCCCGTGGGGTGAACGCGGCGAGAAGCGCGATGGCGAAGGCGATCGGTCCGATTCTCTTCATGCAGGACATTGTACCAAGGATCGTGTGCTACATTCGCCGGGTTGTCTGAGCTGGCCGATCGCGTGCTTGCCGGAGAACCACGTGCCGTCGCCCGCGCGATTTCCATCGTCGAACAGGATGAGGCCGCAGCCGCGCTCGTGCGCGAGCTCTATCCGCGCTCCGGCCGGGCCGCGATCGTCGGGATGACCGGGCCGCCGGGCGCCGGCAAGAGCACGCTGGTCGATCGCCTGATCGCGCGCTGGCGCGCCGCCGGACGCACGGTCGGGGTGCTGGCGATCGATCCGAGCAGCCCATACTCGGGCGGGGCGATGCTCGGCGATCGCGTCCGCATGCAGACGCACGCGCGCGACGAAGGCGTGTTCATCCGGAGCATGGCCACGCGCGGACACCTCGGCGGCCTGGCTCGGGCCACGGGCGATGCGGCCACCATCCTGGACGCCTCGGGGAAGGACGTCGTCGTGATCGAGACGGTCGGCGTCGGGCAGGATGAAGTGGAAATCGCAGGGGCGGCCGACGTGTCGGTGCTGGTGCTCGTGCCGGGCGCCGGAGACGACGTGCAGGTGTTCAAGGCCGGAGTGATGGAGATCGCCGACGTGTTCGTGGTGAACAAGTCCGATCGCGATGACGCCGATCGTGTGGTCGCGCAGGTGGAGTCGCTCCTCTCGCTGCAGCGATTCGCCGAAGGGGCGTGGAGGCCGCCAATCGTCAAGACGACCGCCACGACCGGCGATGGCGTGGAGCTGCTGGCGTCCGAGATCGGCCGCTTTGTCGACGGCGGCGCGGAGACGGTTTCGGCGCGCCGGCGGGCCCGCGCCGAGGGGCGCGTGCGGGAGATTCTCGCCGCCCGCCTCCGCGCCCGGATCGCCCGGGCCCTTCCGCCGGAGCAGTTCGATCGGATCCTCGACCGCGTCATCACCCTCGAGCTGGATCCCTACGCGGCGGCCGACTTGCTCGATACGGCGCTGGAGCGTACGTGAAGGCGGTGCTGGTACACGTCGGCATTGCGGTCAGCAGTCTCGAGAATTCGCTCTCCTTCTTCCGCGACGCGCTGGGGCTGGAGGTGGAGGCCCCCGAGGCGGTGCCATCGGCCCGGGTGACGGCCCAGTTCCTGCGGACCGGGCCCGCGCGGCTCGAGCTGCTGGCGGCGGCCTCGCCCGACTCGCCCATCGCGCGGTTTCTCGAACGGCGCGGGCCAGGGCTCCACCACATCACGCTGCGCGTGGAGGATCATGTCCGCGGCGATCGCCGCCCTCCGCGCGCGCGGCATCAGGCTGGTGGACGAGGCGCCGCGACCGGGGGCGGACGGCGCGCTGGTCGCCTTCATCCATCCGTCGAGCGCTCACGGGGTGCTCGTGGAGCTGGAGCAGCCCGCGCGGGGCCGGCGGCCGGCTCCCGAGCGGCCGAAGCGCCTGCGCCTGGGCGATCTGGAACTGGTGGTGCTCACCGACGGGCGCTTCGCGCTGGATGGCGGCGCGATGTTCGGCATCATTCCGAAGACGTTCTGGGAGAAGCAGGCTCCTCCGGACGAGCGGAACCGGATTGCGATGAGCATGCGCCCGGTGCTCGTCCGCGGCCCGCGCACCATGCTGATCGACGCGGGCTGCGGCGACAAGATGACGGCGAAGCAGGCAGACATCTACCGCTTCGATCGAAGCGACAACCTCGCGCAGTCGATGGCCGAGGCGGGCGTGCCGATCGACGCCGTGGAGATCGTGCTGGCGAGCCACCTCCATTTCGATCATGCGGGCGGGTTCACGGCGCGGGGACCCGACGGGGTCGTACGGCCCCGGTTCCCGCGGGCTCAGTACGTGATTCGCCGCGGCGAATATGAGGACGCCATGCAGCCCAACGAGCGCACGAAGGGCACCTACTTCCTCGAAAACTACGAGCCGCTGGCCTCGGCGGGCGTCCTGCAGCTCGTGGACGCGGACGCCACGATCATGCCTGGAGTGCGCGTCCGGCGGACCGGCGGCCACACCCTCATCATCAGATCGTGATGATCGAATCGGGCGGCAGGACGGCGGTCTTCGCCGCGGATCTGCTGCCGACCCGGGCGCATCTTCCAGAAGTCTGGATCATGGGCTACGATCTGCTGCCGCTCGAGACCTTGAGCTTCAAGCGCGCGTTCCTGCGCGAAGCCGTCGAGCGCGAGTACCTCATCCTGTTCGAGCACGATCCCGACGATCGCCGCAGGCTACATCCGCGAGCGTGACGGCAAGCGGTACGTGGAACCCGTACAACTCGAGAACTTGTGAACTGGGCAGTATGAACTGAACCCCGGACCCCGAACCCGAATATGACCAACGTCCAGATCGGCGTCATCGGCGGCAGCGGCTTGTACGAGATGGCCGGACTGACCGATCGTGAAGAAGTCGCGCTCGACGACGCCGTTCGGCGACCCGTCGGGGCCCTACATGCTCGGCACGCTGCGCGGGACGGCGCGTGGCGTTTCTCGCGCGGCACGGCGCGGGCCACCGCATCCTGCCGTCGGAGCTGAACTTCCGGGCCAACATCTTCGGGTTCAAGCTGCTCGGCGTGGAGCGGCTGTTTTCCGCCAGCGCGGTCGGCAGCCTCCAGGAGGAATACGCGCCACTGGATATCGTCGTGCCCGATCAGTTCTTCGACCGCACCAGGGCCGGATCAGCACGTTCTTCGGCGCCGGGCTCGTGGCGCACGTCGGCTTCGCGCACCCCGTCTGTCCCGAGCTGGCCGGATCGCCGCCGATGCGGTGCAGGCGGTCGGCGCGAAGGTGCACCGCGGCGGCACCTACTGTGCATGGAGGGACCGCAGTTCTCGACGCTGGCCGAGTCGCAGACTCTATCGGTCGTGGGGGATGGACATCATCGGCATGACGAACCTGCAGGAGGCGAAGCTGGCGCGCGAGGCGGAGATCTGCTACGTGACGCTCGCCCTGGTGACCGACTACGACTGCTGGCATCCGGATCACGATTCGGTGACCGTGGAGATGATCGTCGCCACGCTGATGCAGAACGCGCAGACGGCGCAGCGCGCCATCGCCGAGGCGGTCGGCCGGCTGCCGCCCACCGCGGCTGCGGGTGCGGCTCCGCGCTCGCGCACGCGATCATCACCAGGCCCGAGGCGATGTCCGGATGCAGATGAAGCGGGACCTGGCGCCCATCGTCGGGAAGTACCTGTGGAATCCCATTCTTGCGGTGGGCTCGGTCGCTTTCGACTCGGTCAAGACGCCGTTCGGCGAGGCGATCGCGGGTCGTCGGCGGGGCGGCGACGTACTTTTCCCTGGCGGCCTCGTTCTTCACCGAGGTACGCGTGGTCGCCGTGGTCGGCGAGGATTTCGGCGGCAATGTCGAACGGGTGTTCGGCGGCCGCTCGATCGACCTGGCGGGCCTGGAGACCGTGCCAGGCGAGACCTTCCGGTGGAAAGGCGAGTACGGCTTCGACCTGAACAGCCGCGAGACCATCTACACCCACCTGAACGTCGTTCGAGCGGTTCACGCCGAAGATTCTGCCGGCGCACCGGCCCATCGCCGTTCGTGTTCCTGGGCAACATCCATCCGGCGCTGCAGCTCGACGTGCTCGGTCAGGTCGAGCGTCCGCGGCTGGTGGGCGCCGACACCATGAATTACTGGATCGAGCGCACGCCGGACGAGCTGAGGCGGGTGCTCGCCCGCGTGGACGTGCTGCTCATCAACGACTCGGAGGCACGCGAACTGGCGGGAGAGGCCAATCTCGTCAAGGCGGCCCGGCGCATCCAGGCGCTGGGCCCGCGCACTCTCGTCATCAAGCGGGGCGAGCACGGCGTGCTGATGACGCGATCGGACGGGTTCTTCGCGGCGCCCGCGATGCCGCTCGAGGAGGTGTTCGATCCCACCGGTGCGGGCGACACCTTTGCGGGCGGCTTCCTCGGCTATCTCGCCTCCTGCGAGTCGGTCGACGATGCGTCGCTGGCGCGCGCGATCATCTACGGCAGTACGCTGGCGTCGTTCGCGGTGGAGGACTTCAGCGTCGACCGGCTGCTCCGGCTGACGGAGCCCGAGATCGCGGCACGCTTCAAGGCGTTCAAGGCGCTCACGCACTTCGAGACGGTCTGAGGCTCACCGCCTCGCCACAATCGCGTAGTCCATCCACGAGAACAGCCGCGCGTTCAACCGGTCGGCGTTGGCGTCGATTGCCGCGGCGACGGCTGCGAGCCTGGGGTCCGACGGCGGGCCCGCCTCCATCGCGCCGACCTTCTCCAGGCGATCGCCGCTTCCGACCGGCGACCTGAACTGCACGTCGGCGTCATGGAAGCCGCTCGCCTGTACGAGAAAGCGCAGCGTGTCGGGATGGAGCGCCCGCTGGTGCGTGAGGTCGCGGAGGAAGGTCTCGAAAAAGGCCATCCAGCAGGCGACGTTCACGGTTTCCAGGATCAGCGGCGCCCCTGGACGCATCTTGCGGTGCGCCGCGTCGAGGAACCTTGCCAGGTACGCCGGCTCGAAGTGCTCGACCACCTGTATGGCCACGAGCGCGCCGAGCGAACCCTCGGCCTGCGCCTCGAGGTACCGCAAGCGCGTCGGCCTCTTCGGCCTGCAGTCCGCGTTCGCGGCAGACCGCGACCATGGCGCCGTTCGCGTCGATGCCGCGCGCCGGCACGCCGCGCCGGGCCAGAAGCTCCAGCAGTTCCCCGCGGCCGCAGCCGATATCGAGGACGTCGGTCGTGGAAGAGAGGAGCGGCAGGTAGTCCTCCACGCGCCGCCGGATTTCCGCCTGCGGGCCGCGGAAGCGGTCCTCGAACCCGACGTAGTCGGCCGCGCTCGCCACCCGCGCCGGCGAGGCAGCAGGCGCCGCGGTCCGCGTCCCGTCGTGCGGCGCGCCGGGTGCGGTGGCGAACCCCTCGAGTTCGCGGGCGAGTGCCGCGAGACGCTGCTCGGCGAGCGCGAGGCGCTCCTTGACCTCGTTCGCGCCGGAGGCGCGATTTCTGGTGTCCACGAACGCCGTGATGGTCTGGAGGTACTGCACCAGCAGCGACTGGAAGCGGGCCAGCGAGGCGGCCTGGCGGCCGAGCGCCTCCAGTGCCGCGGCTGCCGCCCGGGAGCTCTCGATCCCGGCACGCGCGTTTCGATTGAGGTGATCGATCAGCAGCGCGTTGAAGCGCTTCTGGCGCTCCAGCGGGGCTCCGGCGATGCGCCAGATGAACCCGCGCAGCCGTCCTTTCAGCGACCGATCGATCGGGGGGATCCCCCGGGCAGGAGATCCCAGGCCTCGTTGAGGCCGGGCAGCACCGCATCGTCGCAGGCAGAGGGCGCGGCCGGGAGCGCCGGGGGCGGTTCCAGGGCGCGATCGAGCGCCGTCAGCGCGTCGTTGTAGCGCCGGTCGGCCTCCCGCCGCTCGCGCTCGAGCCGCGCGGCGAGGTCCTCGATCGGGTGCTCAGCCACGATGCCGCGTCGCTCCTACCCGGCGTGGAACGGCGCCGGCTCGTGTGCGACGACGTGCTCGAACTCGTGCTTGAACTGGTCGATGGTGAGCCGGGCGGTTGCCGCGAACTTCGCGAGCTGGTGCGGATCGTCGAAGTCGTCTCTCCGGAGGCGAACCATGTAGCGCCGGGCGATGTGATACCGGGTCGAATCGGTGTCCACGTGCCGGCATTTCGTCCGGCCGGTCGCCGGGTCGAGCATCTCCGTGAAGGGAATCGGCACGAAGCGGCCTCCCTGCATCGACACCATCACGCCGCTGCCGCCGGAGAGCAGGTGCTTGGCCGCACAGTAGCCGAGGTCGCGCGCGTATTCCATGTCGTAGGGAATCGGATCGGCGCAGCGCAGCTCGTAGCCGATGTTCTTCGCCACCAGGGTGATCTTGATGCCGAACTGCTTCAGCCGCCGGGCGACCTCCGCCTTGAGGATCTCGCCGATGTTCACTTCGGCAATCCGGACGTGGCCGTGCGCGTCCCGCTCGACGTCGGGCAGGCCGGCCAGATCCTCCTCGTGAATGTGCAGCACGACCCCTTCGCCGATCACGGCTACGCCGTTGCGCCGGCCGTCGCTCAGCCGCTTGATGATGGCGCCCGCCAGCGTGTCCACGATGGTCCTGAGCCGCAGCGGCGGCGTGAACTCCTCCGGGATCAGGGCCAGCGTCGCCCCGGCGGCCTTGGCGATGCCGAGGCTGAGGTGGCCCGCCGAGCGGCCCATCGCGATCACGAAATACCAGCGGCCCGTGGTCGTGGCGTCCACCATCAGGTTCTTGACGATCTCCACGCCGTAGTGGCGCGCCGTCTGGAACCCGAACGTATCGATCTCCGGCGGCAGGTTGAGGTCGTTGTCGATCGTCTTGGGCACGTGCACGACGCGGAGGCGCCCGCCGGCGTGCTCCTCGAGCTTCATGGCGGAGAAGGCCGTGTCGTCGCCCCCGATGGTGATGAGCTGGCGGACGTTGAGACGGAGCAGCGACAGCACGACGTTCTCGAGATGCTGCGGGTTTCGCGACGGGTTTGCGCGGGCGATGCCGATGTGCGAGCCGCCGAGGAAATGAATGCGGCTCACGCCCTCGATCGTGAGCGGCATCACGTGCTCGATGTCACCCTGCATGAGCCACTCGAACCCGTCCAGCACGCCGATCATGTCGACGCCGTCGAGCTGCGCGCGGATGGTGGCCGCCGAAATCACGCTGTTGATCCCGGGCGCCGGGCCGCCGCCGGCGAGGTATGGCCATGTTCGTCGGATGATCCATTTCGCGGAGAGAATATCAGAAGAGCGCGCGGAGCGGGCGCATGGAGCGTCCGCGTGACACGCGCTCAGGGCGCGAATCGCCCTCGAGGCGCCGGGGTTCAGGGCAGCGGCCGCAGCCTGATGTTGCGGAAGGCAATCGGGTAGAGCTGGTATTGCAGCCGGATGTTGCCTTCCGCAAACCTCGCGTCGTGGACGTCGAGCGTTCGCTGGCCGTTCAGGACCACGACGAGGTGATCGCCGTCCGCGGTGATCTCGTAATGGTTCCAGTCGTCGGGCCTGATGTCGAAGTCGCGGCTGGTCTTCGCCGTGCCGACGATGGCGCCCGTGTTGTACCCTGCTGGCTGCCGGTTCCAGATCTGAACTTCGTAGCCGCCGTTCTCCATGGGTGAGCGCACGAACACGCCGCTGTTGGTGTCGCCGCTGCACTTGAAGTCGAGCGACAGCACGAAGTTCCTGTAAGAGCCGTCCGAGACGAGGTAGCCTGCCGGTTCGCCGCATCCGGTGATGGCGCCGTCCACGACCTCCCAGTGAGAGCCTCCCGGAGGAACCGCCGCGGCGGCGCGAGTGCACGGTCCAGGCGTGCCCGTCTGTCCCGGGGCTCCCGGCGCCGCCTGCGCGGCCGGCGGCGCTCCCGCGCGCGCGGCCCGCTGAGGTGGAGCGGCGGAGTGCCAGCCGGTCAGCGTCTGACCGTCGAAGAGCAGCTGCCAGCCCTCGGAACGCTGCTGCGGAGTGAGGGTGTTGGCCGACTGCGCGCCAGCCGGACCGACGCACAACAACAACCCGAGGAGAGCGAGCGAGGCGCGAATGGCGTGATGCATGGTGCCTCAGTTGAAAGAGCGGACGGCGTCGTGTTCGGATTCGTAGGTGTCGAAGACCGTCACCAGCTTCGTGATGGCGAGCAGATCGCGGAGACGCGTGGTCGCGTTCAGCAGCTTCAACTGGCCGCCGGCACGCGCCACCGTGGCATAGGCACCCACGAGCGCGCCGAGGCCGGCGCTGTCCACGTAGTCGACGGCCCCGAGGTTCACCAGGATGTGCTTCTTCCCCTGGTGTACCAGGCTGTGGATCTTGTCCGTCAGCATCGCATCGCCCTGGCCCAGCGTGATCTGGCCTGCCAGATCGAGCACCGTGACATGGGCTACCGTGCGTTCATCGATCGTCATGAGCCTCCTCGCCCGACGGGGAGCCGTCGACAGCGGCATCCTGCACAGGAAACGGGCCGGATACTAGTCGAAGCGATCAGGGCGGTCAACCCCGGACTCGACGTCGCGGAGCGTCCGCTCATCCGGCAATGCCGCTCGTTCCCGCGCGATTTCAGGCGCTTTTCCCGGCGCGAACGGTCCGGCTGTGCATTTCTGTTATCCTTTCACCGCACGAAAGGAGCACTGGGATGGAAATCGCCGAACACGATTCGGGAAACGTGACCGTCCTCGACGTGTCGGGCCGCATTACGCTCGGCGACGGGGACGTGCTGCTCAAGGACAAGCTGCACAGCCTGCTCAACCAGGGACGGAAGAACGTCCTGCTCAACCTGGCCGACGTCAATTACGTCGACAGCGCCGGACTCGGCGCCATCGTCAGTGCCTACACGACGATGACGCGGGAAGGCGGCAGCCTCAAGCTGGCCAACGTCACCAAGCGTCTGCAGGACCTGCTCTCGATCACCAAGCTGCTCACGGTGTTCGAGACGTTCGACTCGGTGGAAGAAGGCCTGCGCAGCTACAAGCAGTGATGGGCAGCATCCCCGCCTCTCTCCTCCAACCACAATTCTCGTAGGTCGGGCCGCGCCGCGGCACACATTCGTGCGGCGGCGGCGGGAGTTCCCGTCGAACGTCCGCGGAAACAGCCGGGGGCCGTTGGAAGGGCTTTTGCTGCCCAGGGCGGCCATGAGACTGGAGCGGGAAACATTCGGACCCGTGCTGCGCGCCGCCCGGGAGCGCCACGGCGTGACGCTGGAAGATATGGCGGCCGAAACGAAGCTGCCGATCGAGATGTGGGCGGATCTGGAGGAGAACAATCTGAGCCGGTGGCCGCGCCGCGTCTACGCGCGGAGCTACATCCGGGACTACGCGGCGCGCGTGGGTCTCGAGCCCGAGGAAGTGGTGAACGATTTCTGCCGGCTGTTCCCGGAATGGGGCGACCGCCGGACGGAGGGGACGCTGCGGCGCAAGGCGGAGATGCTGAACCACGAGCTCACGTGGGAGGATCTGCCCGGCACCTCCAGGCGGCGCGCAAGCGATCGTGCCGCTGCCATGCAGCCCGGGTTCTTCGGCCGGAACAGCGTCCGCATCATCGCGGCGCTGCTCGATTCATCGCTGATTCTGGGGGCGGCCTATGCCGCCACCACCGGCGGCTTTCATTTCTGGCCGGCGTTCGCCATGGCCGCGCTGGGGTATCACGTCATCACGACGTGGCTCGAGACGCAGGGCCTCGGCGTCGCGATCTCGGAGCGTCTCGTCAAGGCGATCGTCGCTCTGCCGGCGCGGCGGCGGCTGGTATCCCGGACGCAGAGCAGCTGAGCGGCCTCACGCCTTCCTGAACACGACGATCCGGTTGGTGTTGGTCCCCTTGGCGTTGTTCTTCACGCCCCAGCAGTTCGCGGTCTTGGTGAACGCCTGCGCGTTGATCACGACGCATCTGCGGGCTCGAATCCGGCGCCCACACCGCAGGGAAGCACTGCCTCTTCCAGCTTGATCGTGCCGCGGCGGACTTCGCCGACCTCGAAGGCCACATGCCCGCCGGGCCTCAGCACGCGGCGCAGCTCGCTGAAAGATCTGCGACATCGCCCGCTGCCAGCTCGGCGACCTTCCGGTGCATCGAAATCCGCACCTGCGTCGACGTCGATGCCGCAGAACCAGCAGCGCAGCCAGTTGTCGGCCGCGTAGTTCACGACGTCGAGGAACGGCGGCGAGGTCACCACCAGGCTCACGGAGCCCGACGGCAGATCCGGCGTGGCGTGCGACGGGCCGGTCAGGAGCCGTGCCTGCTGGGCGGCCCGCAGCAGCGCCGCGCGAGCCGCGCCGTCGCAGTCGGCCAGCAGCGATCGCGTCTTCGCGAGAATCAGCGCGCGCACGTCCCGCGCCGGCGGCGTCTGCCGGCGGCGCGTCGTTGATCTTCTTCTGCGCCTCGAGAGAGACCGCCTGGTTCGGCGGCATCGGGTACACCGAGAAGAAGCCGCTGGAGTGCCCGGTGAGCCGGTTGACGGCCACCATGCGGATCCAGCGATCGACGGCATCCAGCGTCCGGCTCGCGGTGCGGCGCAGGAGGTACTCGCGAAGGGCGCAGATCTGCGCAGCGTGCCGGGATGATAGAAAACGTCGAGCTCGGCCCGGACGTCCGACGCGGAGGAGAGGTCGATCGTTTCCAGCCGCTCGGCCACGGCGTCCGCGGTGGGCGGCGCCAGCCGCGGCGCCGCGCAGGATGGCGCTCAGCGGGTTCACGTCGCACCCTGCCGGCGTGCGGCCGAGCAGCGCCGCCTCCAGGACCGTCGTGCCGCGTCCCATGAACGGGTCGTAGACGACGTCGCCGGGACTCGTGAATCGCTCGATGAAGAACCGCGGCAGCTGGGGCTTGAAGCAGGCGCGGTAGGACACTTCGTGGAGGCGGCTCGCGGCCCGCTGGCGGCTCGTCCAGAACTCGTTGACGAGCGTCTCGACGACGATCGGACGCTTCGCCAGTCCGACGCTCGTGATCGCGCGCCGATTGGGGCGTCCGTTCCAGGTGAACTTCCGAAGCTCCTCGAGCGCGGCGGGGGTGCCGGGGGCGGCCGGTCCTGGGCGAGCGGCGGGCAGCGCTGTGCGTGTCATCGCCACGTTCTATCGGTACGTGACCCCAATCAGTACAGCCGCCAGCACGTAGATTCCGGCGCCGGCGAGCAGCGTGACCGAGAAGCCCCAGTTCATGGCGATGAACACCGCGAGGGTGGCGCCGATCACCGACAGGGCGCCGTTCATCCCCCACGCCCACGGCACCAGGGCCGTGCCGCTGGCGGACATCAGCCGCACGCCGGCCGGGAGCGGGATCCCGAGCAGCACGCCGGCCGGGGCGATGAGAGCCACGGCGAGAACGATCCGCAGGCTGCGCTCCGCACTGATCGCGTGCGAGACGATGGCCGGCAGCGCCACGATCCCGAGCACGGCGACGGCGGCAATCGCGAGCAGCACGAACGTGAGGCGCCGCGCCAGGTCGCCGTGCGGGATCCGGCGGCTCAACACGCTGCCCGCACCGGTGCCCAGCAGCAGCGAGAACAGCGTGACGGTGAGCGAATAGACGGGATGGCCGAGCAGCAGCACGAAGCGCTGCAGCAGCGAGACCTCGATCAGCATGAACCCGGCGCCGAGAAGCCCGAAATAGGTGAGCCATCGCGGCCAGCCGGTGCCCCCGAGCTCGCGGCCGGAGACGGCCAGCGGGCCGATCACGAAGAGCGCCACGAACAGCGCCGAGATCAGCATGAGCGTCATCAGCGCGCTCAGACCGTTGCCGAAGAGCATGCTGCGGCCGAACGCGGTCTGGAACTGATCGCGGATCTTCGTGGTGTGGAAGAAGAACGGGCGGTCGTCGGTCGTCGGCCGCACGTCGAGGCGGTACCCGGCGTAGAAGCGCTCCGGATCGGCCGCCAGCGCGAGCGCCGCGTACTCGTTGGTCGGGTCCATCTGACCGGGCGCATACAGTACCGTGAAATCGAGGTCCGCGGCAATCTGCCGGAGCCGCGCCACCTCGTCGGCCGTGAACGGCGTCTTCTTCAGCAGGAAGGTGGCGACGCGATCCTGCTGGACGACCGCCAGCCGGTCGGCGACCGTCCATCCGCGATCGGCCGCCGCCGCGCGCGCGAGCGACACGAGCCGGAGCCCGTCGAACACCCAGCGCGTGATCGTCAGCATGCCCCGATCGGTGAGGTGGTCGAGGTAGTCCTCGAACGCCTCTTTCGTGTAGAGGGTATTCTCGGTGAGGGTGTACGCGCCGGCGGCCGTTGCCGCCCACGTGTCGACGAGCGACGCCTGGATGACGTCGTAGCGCTCGCGCGAGCGCCGCACGTAGCTGCGGCCGTCGTCCACGGCGACGTGGACGCGGGGGTGCGCGTAGATCGAGCCCGAGAACTCGCGGAAGCGGCCGAGCATCACGTCGCGCGCGATGATCGGGTTCACCTCGACGCCCTCCACCCGGGACGCGCCGAACACGAGGGCGGTCAGCAGATCGCGGCCGCCGCCGGGCCCGATGACGAGCGCCGAGAAGCCGGAAGGGCGCGTGCCCTCGAGGAGGTGGTACGCGAGTCCGGTCAGCTCGTACCGGAGATACCGCACGCCCCCGAGATCGCCGTTGAACCGGAGGATGGGCGTCGAGGCGGCCGAGTCGATGTCCATGAACCGCGTGTCGGGCAGCGGGCCGGTGTAGCGCGGGCTGAGCGACCAGTCGCCGTGCGAGCGGTCGTACACCGCCACGCGCGAGAACGAGTTCCACTTGCTGAACAGCACGACATCGTCCTGGTGCCCCTTGGTGTCGCGCACGTCGAAGAGCGCGCCGCCGGTGGCCAGCGCGCCGCCGGGCACGCAAATCGCGATCGCCGAGGCGGCGACGGCAATCGGCAGGTCACGCCTCTCCACGAACAGGAGCGCCGCGGCGCTGCCGAGCAGCGCGGCGAGCAGCACGACGCCCGGCGCGCCGAAGCCGTTGAGGAGCGGGAGCAGCAGCAGGCATCCGGCCGCGGCGCCGATCAGATCGGCGCCGTAGACCATGTTCACGCGGTCGGAGAACCGCGCGATCGCCAGCGAGATCACGGCGCCGCCCGTGAAGAACGGCAGCGCGGCGAGACCGTAGATGAGGATCATCTTCACCAGATTCGCCGGCGAATAGTTGAGCCCGACGTGGATGCGCACCAGCGCGCCGAGCGCCGCCACGCTGGCGATGGCAAACAGCCAGGCGTGGATCGCCAGGAGACGGTGCGCGGAGCCGCTCCGGTATCGCCGGCGCAGGAGGTACACGTACACGCCGCTCGCGCTCAGGCCGAAGAGGGCGATCGAAATAGCGAGGAAGGCGAAATGATAGTACATCGTGACCGAGAAGATGCGCGTGAGCGCCAGCTCGATCATGAGCAGTGCCGCCGACACGCACGCGACACCCCCCAAGAGGCCCAGAGGCATGAGCGCGCAGTTTAGCACCGGAAAATTGGGGTAAACTGAGGCACCGTGCCGGCGCCCGCCACCGTTCGCGCGAAGACCCCGAACTACTACGCGCTCTGCGCCCTCGCGTGGGCCGTCCCGGGCGGCGCGCATCTCTATCTGCGGCGCCAGAAAGGCGTCGTCTTCCTCGTCGTGCTGCCGTTCATGTTCCTGCTCGGGCTCGTGCTCAAGGGCCGGATCTTTCCCTTCGATCCGTCACAGCCGCTGATTGCGCTCGCGGCGATCGCCGACGCGGGCGTGGGCGTGCCGTACCTGATCGCCAAGATGCTGGGGTACGGGGCGGGCACCGTGATCGCGGTGACGTACAAGTACGGGAACACGTTCCTGATCGTCGCGGGGCTGTTGAACGCGCTCGTCATCATCGATGCCTTCGATATCGCAATGGGCCGCAAGTAGTGCTGCAGAGCCAGTTCGTCCTGCTCGTGATCTTCTCGCTGTGCGTCTCGGCCGTCTTCGGTGCGCTGCTTCGCGAAGAGGCGCGCGAGCAGCTCACGCTCGCCGCCACGATGTTCGCCGGGTTCGTGGCCGCGGCGATTGGCATCGGCTGGCTCATGTACCCGTTCCCGATCCGGTGAGGCTGCGCGGGGGCGCCTCGACGAGGCGCGCGCGCGGGGGATGAAGCGCCTGCTGGTTCTCTGGGGACCCGTGGTCGCGTACATGGCCGCGCTGTTCTTCGTCTCCTCGCTGTCGGACGTGCCGGGGCCGCCATCCGGATTCAGCGACAAGCACGAGCACTTCGTCTTCTACGCCGTGCTCGGCGCGCTGGCGCTGCGCGCGCTGGCCGGGGGACGGTGGCAGGGTGTGACGATCCGCACCCTGCTCGGCGCGATCCTGATCGCCGCCGCCTACGGCGTGTCCGATGAGGTTCATCAGTGGTTCGTGCCGGGGCGCGACGCCGATCCGCTCGACGCCGTCGCCGATACGGCGGGCGCCGCCACGGCGGCGGCGGCGGCGTGGGCGTGGAGTATAATCAGGCGTCGCTCTGGCACGCGCCATGTCGTTTGACAATCTGCTCGTCGAACGCGAGGACGGCGTGGCCGTGCTCACCATCCAGCGGCCGGCGCGGTTGAACGCCCTCGACAGCCACACACTCGACGAGCTCCGCAGCGCCCTTCTCTCGCTTCGCCATGACACGCTGGTCCGGTGCGTGATCCTCACCGGTGCGGGCGACAAGGCTTTCGTGGCCGGCGCCGACGTCCGCGAGCTCGCCGGCGACACTCCGGAGTCGGCCCGTCGCCGCGCGCTCACGGGACAGCACGTCTTCGATCTGGTGGAACGCCTCGGAAAGCCGGTCGTCGCCGCCGTCAACGGCTACGCCCTGGGTGGCGGCTGCGAGCTGGCCATGGCATGCACGCTGCGCATCGCCGCCGATCATGCCAGCTTCGGACAGCCTGAAATCAACCTGGGCACGATTCCCGGTTTTGCCGGAACCCAGCGGCTCGTACGGCTGGTGGGGAAGACCCGCGCCATGGAGATGATTCTCACGGGTGCGGCGGTGTCGGCCGATCGAGCCCTGGCGATCGGGCTCGTGAACCGTGTCGTGCCCGGCAACGAGCTGATGCGCGCCGCCCGGGAACTCGCCGCCGAGCTCGCGTCGAAACCGGCCCTCGCGCTGGCCTACGCCATGGACGCCGTCCACGACGGGGCCGACATGCCGTTCGCCGACGCGTGCCGCTACGAGGCCACGCTCTTCGGCATGGCCGCCTCGAGCGACGACATGAAGGCCGGCATCCAGGCGTTCCTGAACAGGAAGAAGGGCCCGGGGCAGTAGATGACGCGCGACGCACCCCAGAGCCGTTCGCCGCTGCCCAACGGGGCGGGTTTGAGGATCGCAGTGGTCACCTCGCGGTTCAACGCCGCGATCACGGAACGGCTCCAGTCGGGTGCCCTCGACGCGCTCCGCGCCGCCGGTGTCGCCGACGACGACGTCGCGGTGATCGGCGTGCCGGGAGCCTTCGAGATCCCGTTTGCCGCACGGCAGGCGGCCGAATCCGGACACTTCGCCGCCGTCGTCTGTCTCGGATGTCTGATCCGGGGCGAGACTCCTCATTTCGAATTCATCGCCTCCGCCGCGTCTCAGGGCATCATGACCGCGGCGCTCGCGACCGGCGTACCGATGAGCTTTGGCGTGCTCACCACCAACACCGCGGAGGAAGCGCGCGAGCGCGCGGAGCCCGGCCCGTCGAACAAAGGGTGGGAGGCGGCGCTCGCAGCGGTCGAAATGGCCGTGCTCAAGCCCCGGCTGCGCAAGGCACCGCAGAGCGGGATCGAGATATGAGCGGCACGCCGGAAGCCGGCGTGCCGGCGCGGGCGCGATCCCGTCACCGGGCGCGCGAGGCCGCGGTGCAGATGCTCTATCAGTGGGAGGTCGGGCAGTCGTCGGTCGACGAGGTGCTGCAGGGGTTCTGGACGAGCGGCCTGCCCGGCTCCGAGGGCGCCAGCGATGCGGTGAAGAGCTTCGCGGAACAGATCGTCCGGTTTACCGTCGACAACCTCTCCCGGATCGATCCGCTCATCTCCGAGGTCGCCGAGCACTGGCGGCTCTCCCGCATGGCCGCGCTCGACCGGTTGATCCTGCGCCTGGCCATCGGCGAGTTCCTTCACCGCGAGACGCCCCGCAACGTCGTCATCAACGAGGCGCTCGAGCTCGCCAAGACCTTCAGCGGCGACGAATCGGCGAAGTTCGTGAACGGCATCCTGGACGCGGTGAAGAAGAAAATGGCGATATGATTTCCCCGCATGTCCTCCGAGGACGAACAGATCCTCCAGCGCCGCACGCACCTGGCCGAGCTCGAGCAGATCGGGGTCGACGCGTACCCGCACCGGTTCGAGCGCCTCGCGTCCATCAACGATCTCGTCGGCGCGCATAGCGGCAGGACCGGTCCGGAGCTCGAGCAGGCACGCGTCGAGACGGCGACCGCCGGGCGCATTCTGGGCATCCGCAGCTTCGGGAAGGCCAGCTTCCTGGTGATCTCGGACGGACGCGCGCGGATCCAGGTGTACATCCGCAAGGACTCCCTCCCGGAGCGCGATTTCCGGCTCTTCCAGCTGCTCGATATCGGCGACCTGCTGGGCGTGGAGGGGCACCTTTTCCGTACACGGACCAACGAGCTGACGATCTGGGCGTCGAGACTCGAGTTCCTCGCCAAGTGTCATCTGCCGCTCCCGGAGAAGTGGCACGGGCTCACCGACATCGAGATCCGGTACCGCCAGCGCTACCTGGATCTGATCGTGAACCCCGAGGCGCGCGAGGTGTTCCACGTCCGGAGCAAGGTGCTGGCCGCGCTGCGCCAGTTCCTCGACGCGCGCGGGTATCTCGAGGTCGAGACGCCGATGATGCAACCGCTGGCGGGCGGTGCGGCGGCACGCCCGTTCACGACGCATCACAACGCGCTCGATCTCGATCTGTTCTTGCGCATCGCACCGGAGCTGTACCTCAAGCGGCTGGTCGTCGGCGGCCTCGAGCGGGTCTACGAGATCAACCGGAACTTCAGGAACGAGGGGATCTCGACCCGGCACAATCCCGAGTTCACCATGCTGGAGTTCTACCAGGCGTACAGCGATTACCGCGATCTGATGACGCTCACCGAAGAGATGGTGGCCTTCGTCGCCCAGGCCGCCATTGGCCGCACCGAGGTGGACTACGGCGGCACGCGGATCAACCTGCGCGCCCCGTTCGCGCGGGTTCCGCTGCGCCAGGCGGTGGCCGAGGCGGCCGCGGCCCGGCTCGGCGCTGCCGTGACGGAGTCGGAGCTCCGGACCGAGGATGGGGCACGGGCGATCGGCGGCCGGCTTGGCGTGCACGTAGAGGCCGGGAGCGGGCCGGGCAAGATGACGCTCGTCATGTTCGAGGCGCTCGTGGAAGAGACGCTCGTGCAGCCGACCTTCGTCTTCGACTTTCCGACCGAGGTGTCGCCGCTCTCGAAGCAGCGTCCCGACGATCCCGAGACGGTCGAGCGCTTCGAGTTGTACGTCGGGGGGCTCGAGATGGCCAATGCCTTCAGCGAGCTCAACGATCCGGAAGAGCAGCGGCGCCGCTTCGAGCAGCAGCTCGCCGAGAAGGCCAGAGGCGACCAGGAGGCGCACGCGATGGATGTCGACTACGTGCGCGCCCTGGAGTACGGCCTGCCGCCGACGGCTGGAGAAGGGGTCGGCGTGGATCGGCTGGTGATGCTGCTGACCGGCAGCCGCTCGATTCGCGACGTGATTCTGTTCCCGCTGATGCGCCCGAAGGCCGCCGAGTGACGTGATGCCGTTCGAGCTGCAGATCGCGCTCCGCTATCTTCTGGCCCGGCGCCGCCAGGCGTTCATCTCGGTGATTTCGCTCGTGTCGATCGCCGGGGTGGCGGTGGGCGTGATGGCGCTCGTCATCGCGCTGGCGCTGATGACCGGGCTGCAGGCGGAGCTGCGCGACCGGATCCTCGGCGCGACCGCCCACGTCTTCGTCTGGAACCAGCAGGGGCTGAGCGATTACCAGGCCGAAGTGGCGGCGCTCCGGAAGATCCCGCACGTGACCGGCGCGGCGCCGGCGATCCTCGGAAAGGCCCTGGTGCGCAGCCAGGGGGGAGAGGCGTTCATCACGGTGAAGGGGATCGACACGAGCCTGGAACCGACGGTCAGTGACATCGGGCGCGCGGTGGTTGCCGGCAGACTCGCCGCCCTCGATGCCGAGCCGACCGACGCCCGCGACGGGATCTTCCTCGGCAGGGACCTCGCCGGGCAGCTCGGCGTCGGGGTTGGCGACAGCCTCTCCATGCTCACGCCCGAAGGGTCCCTTTCTCCCTTCGCGGGAATGATCCCGCATCGCCGCACGCTGCGGGTCGTCGGCGTCTTCTACCTCGGGTTCTACGAGTACGACTCCACCTACGGCTTTGTCTCGCTCCCGGTGGCCGAGCGCATCTTCAACCGGACCCAGCCGGAGCTGATCGAGCTGACGGTGGACGACATCTACCTGGCGCCCCAGGTTGCGGCCGCCATTCCCGCCAGGCTCGGCCGCAGCCACGTCGCCCAGGACTGGACGACGATGAACCAGTCGCTGTTCTCGGCTCTCACGCTGGAGAAGTTCGCCATCTCGATCACGATCGGCCTGATCGTGATGGTGGCGGCCCTCAACATCGTGGCGTCGCTCGTGCTCCTGGTGATGGAAAAGAGCCCCGACATCGCCATCCTCAAGACGATGGGCGCCTCGGCCAGGAGCGTGATGTACATCTTCATGCTGCAGGGGCTGATCATCGGCTGCATCGGCACCCTGGTCGGGGCGGCCGGCGGCATCTCGGCCGCCTTCGTGCTGAATCGCTACCGGCTCATCAAGGTGCCGGGCGACATCTATCAGGTCTCCTTCCTCCCGTTCACGCTCCTCCCGCGCGACGTGCTCGTGGTGGTCGTGCTGGCCGTGCTGATCTGCTTCGTCGCCACCGTCTATCCGTCGCGCCAGGCCGCCCGGCTCAAGCCGGTGGAAGCGCTGCGGTACGGGTAGGCGCCCGAACCTTGAACCTTGAACCCCTGAACCTTGAACCTCCGAGTGTCCGTGCGTCAGGACGCCACTGCACTGCGCAAGGGACAATGAATCTCCGCTAAGTCCTTTTTTCCCAGCCAAGAAGCTGGCACCGCGCTTGAAGCCTCATCGGGCAGGGGGATCACCATGAAGACACTCTTTGGAGCCGTTGCGGGCGCGCTGGCACTCGGCGCGGTCCTCGTCGCCTACCATCTCGGCGAGCAGCGCACGTTCAGCCAGGGCCTGGCGCCGGTGCCGCTGCAGGCAGGCCAGGCCTATGTGGTTCCAGCCGGACAGGACGGTTACGCGCCGCTCTACGCGCCGTATGGGACGCAGTATGTGGCGCAGCCCGGAGGCGTCGTGACGCCGGCAGGTGTGTACGCCGTTCCGGCCGCGCAGCGTGTTGTGACCGAGCAGTACACCCCGCGGCCGGCCGTCCGGCGAGTGAGCTCGCCGGCCTATTCGACCGAGCGGGCGACCAACGGGCGCAGCTGGCAGAAGAGCGCGATGATCATCGGCGGGTCGGCCGCCAGCGGCGCCGGTGTCGGCGCGGTGATCGGCGGCAAGAAGGGCGCTGGCATCGGCGCGCTCATCGGGGGCGGCATCGCCACGTTGTACGATCAGGCGAAAAGGCACTAAACTAGTGAGCGAGTGAACTAGGAACGACTGAACTGGAGAGTGGGCCGGCCGCCTGGATTCAGCGCGGCCGGCCTTTTTTTCACCACTCGGCCGTTCCGGGCACCAGTTCCCCCGTTCCCAGTTCCCTCGTTCACCAGTTGATGCCCTTTCTCACCGCGTCGCGCGTCAACAAGTCCTACCACGTCGGCGCGCAGCATCTGCACGTGCTTCGCGATCTCGACCTGGCGGTCGAGCGCGGCGAGATGGTCGCAGTGATTGGCGCCTCGGGCGTCGGCAAGAGCACGCTCCTGCACCTGCTGGGCGGGCTCGATCGGATGGATGGCGGCCGCATTGCGATCGGCGAGGTCGAGATCGGCTCGATGCCCGAGTCCGCACTGGTCAGTTTTCGGAACCGGAACGTCGGCTTCGTGTTCCAGTTCCACCACCTGCTCCCGGAGTTCACTGCGCTGGAGAACACCGAGATGCCGCTGCGCATTGCGCGGGTGGGCGCCTCCGAGGCGCGCGCCCGCGCGATGCGGACGTTGGAGCGGCTGGGCCTCGCCGAGCGTCTCATCCATCGGCCGGCGATGCTGTCGGGCGGCGAGCAGCAGCGGGTGGCGGTGGCGAGAGCGTTAGTGACCGAACCCTCGGTGCTGCTGGCCGACGAGCCCACCGGCGACCTGGACGAGGCGACGGCCGACTCTTTGCACGCGCTGCTGCGGGAACTGCAGCGCGAGCGGAACCTGAGCGCGGTGATCGCGACCCACAACAGCCGGCTCGCGGCGTCCTGCGATCGGATCCTCCGGCTGGAGGCCGGCCGGCTGGTGCCGGCGTAGGCAGAAACGTTTGGTACGCATGAACTTAGGCCGTATAATGCCGATAAGATATTTGGGTCCGGCAACTCTCCTTTCCTGGCAGGTTTAACGGATGTTCGAACGGTATACCGAACGCGCACGCCGGGTGCTCTTTTTTGCCCGTTACGAGGCGAGCCAGCTCGGCAGCATCTCTATCGAAACCGAACACCTCCTCCTCGGGCTGATCCGCGAGGGGAAGGGGCTCGACGAGCCGGATCTTCGCGCGCTCTCATCTGTCCCTCGAGAACATCCGCAAGGAGATCGAAGGGCGCACCGTCTTCCGGGAGAAGGTCTCCACCTCGGTGGAGATCCCGTTCAGCGCTGAGACCAAGCGGGTGCTCCAGTTCGCGGCCGAGGAGGCCGATCGGCTGCTGCACAACTACATCGGGACCGAGCACCTGCTGCTCGGCATCCTGCGCGAGGAGCGCTCGGTGGCCGCCTCGATCCTCATGGAGAAGGGGATGCGGCTGAACACGGTGCGCGAGGACATCGTGCAGCTGCTGAACGAGAAGACCACGCTCACGCGGGTCAAGGAGACGCCGCTGCTGGCCGAGTTCAGCCGCGACCTCACCGAGTCGGCGATGAAGAATCAGCTCGATCCGCTCGTGGGGCGCGACTACGAGCTCGAGCGCGTGCAACAGGTGCTCTGCCGCCGCACCAAGAACAACGCGGTGCTGATCGGCGAGCCGGGCGTCGGCAAGACCGCCATCGTGGAGGGGCTCGCGCAGAAGATCGTCTACGGCGACGTGCCGCACTTCCTCGCCGACAAGCGCATCCTCGCGCTCGACATCTCGCTCATCGTGGCGGGCACGAAGTACCGCGGGCAGTTCGAGGAGCGCCTGAAGGCGATCATGAAGGAGCTCACCGACAACCCGAACATCATCGTGTTCATCGACGAGCTGCACACGCTGGTCGGCGCGGGGTCGGCGGAGGGGTCGCTCGACGCGGCCAACATCCTCAAGCCTGCGCTGTCGCGCGGCGAGATCCGCTGCATCGGCGCGACGACGCCGGCCGAGTACCGGAAGTACATCGAGAAGGATCGCTCGCTGGAGCGGCGGTTCCAGGCGATCAAGGTCGATCCGCCGGCCGAGCGCGAGACCATCGAGATCATCCTCGGCGTGAAGGACCGCTACGAATCGTTCCATCACGTGGAATACACCCGCGAGGCCATCGAAGCCGCGGTGTACCAGTCGAGCCGCTACATCACCGATCGGTTCCTGCCGGACAAGGCGATCGATCTCATCGATGAGGCGGGCGCCCGCGCGAAGCTGCGCGAGGCCGGCTTCAGCGAGGAGTTCGGCGAGATCAACAAGAGCATCCGCGTGGCGGTGGAGCAGTGGGAGAGCGCCTCCTCGCAGAAGGACTTCGAGAAGGCGCAGTTCTATCGCGAGCAGGAGATGGCCGCGCGCGAGAACCTGCAGTTCGTGCGCGAGAAGTTCGACGTGAAGTCGAGCACCCGCCGGGTCTCCGTCGGCAAGCAGGAGATCGACGAGGTCGTCTCGAAGTGGACGGGCGTGCCGCTCGCCTCGATCAACCAGGACGAGGGAGACAAGCTGCTGCGCATGGAGCAGGACCTCCACAAGCGTGTGGTGAGCCAGGATCGGGCGATCTCGGCGGTGTCGCGCGCGATTCGCCGCTCGCGCGCGGGGCTCAAGAACCCGAACCGCCCCGTCGGCAGCTTCATGTTCCTCGGGCCGACCGGCGTCGGCAAGACGGAGCTGGCGCGCGCCCTCGCCAACTTCCTGTTCGGCAGCGACAACGCGCTCATCCGGTTCGACATGTCGGAATACATGGAGAAGCACTCGGTCTCGAAGCTCATCGGTTCGCCGCCCGGATACGTCGGGCACGAAGAGGGCGGCCAGCTCACCGAGAAGGTGCGGCGGAATCCGTATTCCGTGGTGCTGCTCGACGAAATCGAGAAGGCGCATCCCGACATCTTCAACATCCTGTTGCAGGTGTTCGAGGACGGCCATCTCACCGACGGGCTCGGCAACAAGGTGAACTTCAAGAACACCATCCTCATCATGACGTCGAACATCGGCGCCCGCTTCATTCAGAAGAAGGCGTCGCTCGGGTTCCAGTCGTCCGAGAGCGAGGTGGCCAAGAGCGTCTCCGACATGGTGCTCGGCGAGGTCAAGCGCACCTTCAACCCGGAGTTCATCAACCGGATCGAAGAGCTGATCGTGTTCGAAGCGCTGGGGGACGACGAGCTGCGCCGGATCATGCTGCTGCTGGTCGACCAGCTGAACGAGAACCTCGTCAGCCGCCAGCTCAAGATCGCGCTGCTGCCCGAGGTCATCGACTGGATCATCGATCTCACCTGCAAGGACCGCTCTTACGGAGCCCGTCCGCTCCGCCGCGCGATCCAGCGCTACGTCGAAGATCCGCTGTCCGAAGAGCTCATCCGCGGGCATCTTCGGAACGGCGAGATCGAGGTGTACCTGGATGGCGGTCAGTTGGCCTACCGTGCCGCCGGGGAGGTTGCAGCAGGCCGGCGCCTGGCGTAGGGCGTCTAACTAATCCTGTAGGGAGTTCTCCGGGCCGTCGCGGTCCATGGACGCCGCTCCATGGGCTCTCGCCGACGGCCGGCCGGCGGTCTGCCCGCCGCCGCCGGAGGGAAGGGTTCGCCGGAGGGGGTTTCATGCCGCGACGACAATCCAATCTGCTTCGCGTGATTGCGCCGGCTGCCGTGGCGTGGGTGGTCTCGGCCGGACCGGCGTGGGCGCAGGCGCCGCTGGCCGCCGCCCAGGCGGCCCCGCCGGCCGCGGCCCAGGCTCCGATCAACCCCGCCGAGACGTCCGCCACGCCGGGCGGAGAGCCGGCACTCTGCGGGCAGCCCATTCCCCCGCCCGCCAATCCGCCGCCGACCAACCTCGGCCCGGTGGTCTATTACCTCGGCCCGTGCTTCGAGCGGCAGGGCGGATCGTCGGTGATCGAGCCGCAGACGTACCTGTATTACATCCACCTGCAGCCGAGCCTGCCCTCGCAGAACATCTGGCGGCCGTACAACGACCAGGCCGAGCAGACGGTGATCGACGACTTCAAGCGGCTGTGGGCGACGAACTTCCTCGACGATCTCTCGATCGACGTCTCCGATTACCACTTCGCGAACGGGGTCATCGGCAAGATCGTGACCTACAACATGGAGGAGCGGCAGCGGATCAAGAACGTCACCTACGTCTCGGCCGAGGACGAGAAGCCGTTCTCGAAGGACGGCATCGATCGGACCAAGATCGAAGAGGCGCTGCGCACGCTGAGCATCACGATCCGCCTGGACTCGTTCGTCGATCAGGCGACCGAGTCGAAGGTGGCCGATGCCGTCCGCGAGATGCTCGTGGACAAGGGGTATCAGGACGCGAAGGTGGTGCCCGCGATCGAGCCGCTGCCGGGCGCGCCCAAGACGGTCAACCTGGCGTTCAAGATCACCGAAGGGCCGAAGGTGAAGATCAGCAAGGTGGACTTCACGGGCAACACGGTGTTCTCCGACGGCAAGCTGAAGGGCCGGATGAAGCAGAACAAGGGAGGCGGCTTTCTGTTCTTCGGCGGCGACGGCGTGTACCAGGAGGACAAGTTCGGCGAGGACGCCGAGCGGATCATCATGTTCCTGCGGGAGCGCGGCTACATCGAGTCGGACGTGGGCGAGCCCACGCTCGAGAAGATCCGCGACTCGGCGGACGGGAAATCGCGGTACATGACGCTCGAGATTCCGATCAAGGAAGGCCGCCAGTACCGCCTGGGCGAGCTGTCCTTCGACGGCAACACGCGGGTGCCCTCGTCGGTGCTGCGCCCGCTGTTCAAGATGCAGCCGGGCGACGTCTTCAACGACAAGAAGCTGCACGAGGGCATCGACAAGGCGAAGGAGATCTACGGCACCATCGGCTATTTCGAGATGACGCCGCTGCCCGAGTACGCGCCGGCCGATCCCGCGGCCGCCGGCGCCCCCAAGCGCGGCGACCCCGACCCCGTCGTCAACGTGACGATGAAGATGCAGGAGGGGAAGCAGTATTTCATCAACCGGATCACCTTCGTCGGCAACACGACCACGCGCGACAACGTGATCCGGCGCGAGCTGCGGCTGTACGAGAACGGCGTCTTCAACACCGAGGCGCTGAAGTACAGCATCCGCCGCCTGAACCAGCTCGGCTACTTCAAGCCGCTCGAAGACGAGAAGGCCTTCACCGTCGAAAAAGTGGAGGGGCAGGACGCGCGGGTCAACCTGAGCCTGAAGGTGGAGGAGCAGAACCGCAATCAGCTCTCCTTCGGTGCCGGCGTATCGCAGTACGACGGCGTGTTCGGTCAGCTCTCGTTCTCGACCGCGAACTTCATGGGGCGCGGCGAGAGCCTCCTGTTCTCGATGCAGAGCGGCGCCCGCGCGCACGACTACGAGATCGCCTTCACCGAACCGTTCCTCTTCGATCGCGCCCTCACGGGATCGATCGATCTCCACAAGCGCGACATCAACTATCTGTACCAGTTCACGCAGGCCTCGACCGGCGGCAACATCACCTTCGGCTGGCCCGTCGCCTCGTTCGCGCGGATGTACGTGGACTACAGCTACGACCGCATCAAGGTGCGCGACCTGAACGAAGCGTTCTTCGACCCGACGTGTCTCTTCGTCGCGGGATGCGCGACGCTCGACCTGAACAACCTGTCGCCGGATCAGCTGGCCATCATCCAGTACAACCCGTACCTGTACGACTCGCTGCTCATCGGCAAGGGAGGACGCCGGTCGATCAGCAAGGTCACGCCGACCTTCGCCTACAACTCGGTCGACAACCCGATCACGCCGGTGATGGGGCGGCGGTTCACGCTGTCGTCGGCCGTGGCCGGCCTGGGGGGCGACACGCGCTACATCAAGCCCTCGGCGGAAGGCGTCTGGTTCATCCGCCAGAACAGCCGGATCTCCATCGGTCTGCGCGGCCAGGCCGAGTACATCCGGCCGTTCGGCGCGGCGGAGAACCAGACCAACAGTCTGCCGATCTTCGAGAAGCTGGTGCTCGGGGGCGGCTACAGCGTGCGCGGGTACGACCTGCGCTCGATCGGGCCCCGGAGCGTGCTGCCGGACGGACAGGTGAGTCCGGTCGTCGTCGGGGGCAACAAAAGTCTGCTGTTCAACGGCGAGTACCTGATCCATATCGCCGGTCCCGTACGGTTGATTCTGTTCTATGATGCTGGGCAGGTGAAGGACACCGGGGAGCGCTTCGACGGCCACAGCTTCGTGACGTCGACCGGCGCGGAAGTCCGGTTCTTCATGCCCGTCTTGAACGTGCCGTTCCGACTCATCTTTGCGGCGAACCCGCAGCGGGGAGACACGCTCAATCAGAGCACGGGCCAGCCGGAGAAGAAGTTCCGGTTCCGGTTCGACGTCGGATCAACCTTCTAAGAGGATCGTTGCTGATGAGCATGAGAGTGACCGTCGCCGTATGTTCGAGCGTGTTCTTCCTGAGTGCCGGCGCATTCGCGCAGCAGCCGGCGGCCGGCGCGGCAGCCCCGGCTCCGGCCCAGGCGGCTCCCGCTCCTGCCCCGACGGGGCCCGGCGCGCTCCGCATGGCCTTCATCGACCTGCAGCGTGTTGCGGCCGAGTCGACCGAGGGCAAGGCGGCCAACGCCAAAGTGCAGCAGCTCACCCAGACCAAGGCGAACGAGATCGGCGTCAAGACCAAGCAGGTCGAGGCGAACAACCAGAAGCTCCAGCAGGGCGGCGCCGTGTTGAGCGATACCGCACGGGCGCAGCTCCAGAAGGAAAACGAACGGTTGAACGTCGAGATCGAGCGCCAGCAGCAGGACGCGCAGGCCGAGGTGCAGGAGTTCCAGCAGCAGCAGCTCCAGGCGTTTCAGGAGAAGCTGCGGCCCGTCGTGGACGGTCTCATCAAGGAGCTCGGCATCGGACTGCTGTTCAGCTCCGCCGACGCCGGCGCCATCTTCATCGATCCGTCGCTCGACATCACGGCCGAAGTGATCAAACGGTTCGACGCCTCCGGGTCGGCACCCGCACCGGCGACGACCGCCAAGCCCGCGGCGCCTGCGCCGCCCTCGACCGCCAAGCCGGCCACGCCCTCTCCGGCCGGCCGCGGCGGCGCCCCGCCGAAGCCGTAGGAGTGGAAGGCCTCGGGGACAGGGGCCGCGCGCCCCTGTCTCCGCCCGTTCCCCGGGTCTCGGTTCAACGCACACACCCCTCGTCTCCTTTCGGGTAATCTAAAGCCCACGGTGCACCGCCACCAGCCTTCCCGTCACCCTCGATCGCCTCTGCTACCGCCATCCCTCGCTGCTCGTGGATGGGATTGCCGAGCACGAGCCGGGCCGGCGGCTGGTCGCGATCAAGAACGTCACGGTGAACGAAGACTTCTTCCAGGGGCACTTTCCCGGCACGCCTTTGATGCCCGGCGTGCTGATGCTCGAGACCCTCACGCAGGTGGCAGCCGTGCTGCTGCTCGAGCGGGAGGGGCCCATGCCGATGTCGCGCATCTTCCTCCACGGCGTCAACGCGGCGAAGTTCCGGAAGCAGGTCGTCCCGGGTGATCAGCCTGCGTCTCGAAGTGACGCTGGCCCGATCGCGCACGACGCTCGCGAAGGTCCGCGGCCGGGCGTTCGTCGGGGAGCAGGTGGTCGCCGAGGCCGAGCTGCTCCTCGCGCTGGCGCCCGACGGGGTGCGCATCCATCCGTCGGCGGTCGTGATGAGCGGGGCGGAGATCGGCGCCGGCACGGTGATGGGGCCCAACGCCGTCATCGGCAGCCGCGTGCGAGCTCGGGCGGGGCTGCCGGATCGGCGCCTCCGCGGTCATCGACGGCCTGACCGAGATCGGCGACGAGACCGAGATCTTTCCCTTCGCCTCGGTGGGCCTCATTCCGCAGGATCTCAAGTTCAAGGGAGAAGAGACGAGGCTGGTGATCGGGCGGCGGAACATCTTCCGTGAATTCGTGACCATCCACCGTGGCACGCGCGGCGGCGGGGGCATCACCGAGATCGGCGACCGGAACGTGTTCATGGCCTACGCGCACGTGGCCCACGACTGCCATATCGGCAACGACACGATCTTCGGCAACAACGCGACGCTCGGCGGCCATGTCTGGGTGGACGACTTCGCGACGATCAGCGCCGGCTCCGGCGTGCACCAGTTCTGCCGGATCGGACAGCACGCGTTCGTGGGCGGTTATTCGGTGGTGACACGCGATGCGCTGCCGTACGCCAAGTCGGTCGGCAACCGCGCCCGCATCTACGGCCTGAACACGATCGGGCTGATCCGGCGCGGCTTTTCCGAGGAGACCGTCGGCAAGCTGAAGCGCGCGTACCGCTATCTGCTGCAGTCGAAGCTGAACACGAGCCGGGCCTTGAAGCAGATCGAGAAGGATGCGACCGTGCAGTGCGCCGAGACGCGGTATCTCGTCGATTTCATCCGCTCCTCCCAGCGCGGGCCGCTCCTGCGGCGGCCGACGCGCCGCACGGAGGAGATGGTCGCGGATGACTGATTGCGGAGCATGCATCTCGGGCTGATCGCGGGCAACGGCCGGTTCCCCTTCCTCGTGCTCGACGCCGCCCGCTCCATGGGGCACGAGGTCACGATCATCGCGGCGAAGGAAGAGACCTTCCCGGAGCTGGCCGACGCCGCGGCGCGCGCGCGGGCGGCGATCCACTGGATCTCCCTCGGACAGCTCGGCACGTGCATCAGCCTCCTGAGACAGGCCGGCGCGACGCACGCCGTCATGGCCGGCCAGGTCAGGCACACGCAGATCTTCGCCGACGGCATCGTGCCCGACATGACGTTCATGTCGCTCCTGATGAAGCTGCGCTCCAGGAACACCGACGGACTGATCGGGGCGGTCGCATCGGTGCTGAAGGACAACGGCATCGAGCTCATCGATTCGACGGCGTTCCTCACGCCGCTGCTCGCGGGCTCCGGCGTGATGTCCGACCGGGCGCCCACCGAAGACGAGCGGAATGACTTCGAGTTCGGCTACCGGATGGCCGATGCGATCGCCGCGCTCGACGTCGGCCAGACGATCGCCGTCAAGGACGGCGCCGTCGTGGCCGTCGAGGCGATGGAGGGGACCGACGAAGTGATCGCCCGTGCTGGACGCCTCGCCGGCGCTGGCGTGCGCATCGTGAAGGTCGCCAAGCCGAAGCAGGACATGCGCTTCGACGTGCCGGTGGTGGGCCTCGCGACGATCGAGGCGATGCGCCGTGCCGGCGCCTCCGCGCTGTCGGTCGACGCGGGCAGGACGCTCATGTTCGAGCGGGACGCGATGCTTGCGAGCGCAGCCGAGTCCCGCATCGCCGTCGTGGGGCGTGAACGGGCCGAGATCGCCGATCCCGGTCCGGCGGGCGCGAGCGTCGACACAGAGGCGCGCCGGCGGTGATCGCAGCATCATGAGCGTACGGGTGGCCGTCATCGGCGTCGGGGCGCTCGGCAGGCACCACGCGAGAATCCTCGCCGGCATGCCCGGGGCCGAGCTCGTCGGCGTCGTCGACGTGGACGAGCCGCGCGCGCGCGAGGCGGCGGCTTTCGCCGGCTGCGGGTGGGCGCTCGAGGCGCCGGCCATGCCGTGGGACGTGGACGCCGTGACGGTGGCGGTGCCGACCGAATCGCATCTCCAGGTGGCCGCGCCCTTCTTGACGCGCGGGATCGGCGTGCTGGTGGAGAAGCCGCTGGCGCGCGATCCCGCAGAAGCCGCGGAGATGATCGCCCTCGCGTCGGCATCGGGCGCGGTATTCGGCGTGGGACACACCGAGCGCTACAACCCGGCGATCGCCGCCGTGCGGCCGCTCATCGACGAGCCGCGCTTCATCGAGGTGCACCGGCTGGGCACGTTCCCCGATCGAAGCCTCGACATCGACGTCGTGTTCGATTTGATGATCCACGATCTCGATGTCGTGCTGTCCATGGTGCCCTCGACGGTGGCATCGGTGGAGGCCGTCGGCGTTGCCGTCCTCACCCCGAAGCCCGACATCGCGAATGCCCGGCTCCGCTTCGAGTCGGGCTGCATCGCGAACATCACCGCGAGCCGGATCAGCCGCGATCGCGTCCGCAAGATCCGGCTCTTCCAGCGCGACTCCTACATCTCAGTCGACTATGCGGCGCGCGAAGCGGAGCGGTGGCGCCTGGTGCGCCGCAACGGCGGTCCTCCGGCCATCGACGGGGGCCCGCTGCCCGTCGTCGACGAAGAGCCGCTGCACCGCGAGCTGGCCGATTTCGTCGCCGCGGTCAGAGACCGGCGCGCGCCGGGCGTCACGGGCGCCGACGGCCTGCGGGCCGTGGAGCTCGCGCAGCGCATCACGACATGCATTCAGATCTGAACGACTTCATCGCCGCGCTCGAGAAGCGCCGCCTGCTCTCGCGCGTCCGCGACGGCGTGAGCCCCGATCTGGAGATCGCCGCCATCACCGACCGGGTCTGCAAGACGCCCGGCGGCGGCCCGGCGCTGTTGTTCGAGCGGCCGACGGGATCCGACGTGCCGGTCGCCACCAATCTGTTCGGCTCGACCGAGCGGATGTGCCTGGCGCTCGGCGTCGAGTCGCTCGACGCGGTCGCGCGCGAGATCGACGATCTGATGACGCCGAAGATGCCCTCCGGCGTGCTCGACGCCTTGAAGATGCTTCCGGCGCTCGATCGGCTTCGCGATCTCATGCCGAAGACGGTGCGCGAGGGGCCGTGCCAGGAGATCGTGAAGCGGGACGGCACGCTCGACGAGCTCCCGATTCTCAAGTGCTGGCCCGAGGACGGCGGCCGGTACATCACCTTCCCGCTCGTCATCACGAAGGATCCTGAAACGGGCGTCCGCAACATCGGCACCTATCGGATGCAGGTGTTCGACGGCCGCACCACCGGCATGCACTGGCAGCGCCACAAGGGAGGCGCACAGCACTACCGCGTGGCAGAGCGCCTCGGCAAGCGGCTGGAAGTGGCGGTGGCGCTCAGCCCCGCGCCGATCCTGGCGTACGCGGCGACCGCGCCGATGCCCGAAGGGCTCGACGAGCTGCTGCTCGCAGGGTTCCTGAGCCGGCGCCGGATCGAGCTGGTGAAAGGAGTCACGGTCGATCTCGAGGTGCCGGCCAGCGCGCACATCGTGCTCGAGGGCTATGTCGAGCCCGGCGAGCGCCGGCGCGAGGGCCCCTTCGGGGATCACACGGGCTTCTACTCGCTGGAGGACGACTTCCCGGTCTTCCATCTCCAGTGCGTGACGATGCGCCGGAAGCCGGTGTATCTGACGACCGTCGTCGGCATTCCCCCTCAGGAGGATTACTACCTCGGGAAAGCCAGCGAGCGCATATTCCTGCCGATGATCCGGAAGACGCTGCCGGAAATCGTCGACATGCACTTTCCCGCTCAAGGCATCTTCCACAACCTCGTGCTCGTCTCGATCGACAAGCGCTATCCGGGGCACGCCAGGAAGATCATGAACGCCTTCTGGGGTCTCGGGCAGCTGATGTTCTCGAAGACCATCGTCGTGGTGGACAAGGACGTCGACGTCCAGGACGTCGGCGAAGTGGCGTGGATTGCCGGCACGCACGTCGATCCGGAGCGCGACATCCAGTTCACGCGGGGTCCGGTGGACGACCTCGAGAACGCGTCCGATCTGCCCGCGTACGGCAGCAAGATGGGCATCGACGCGACCCGCAAGTGGCCTGGCGAAGGCTTCGCCCGCGTGTGGCCGAGGCGCATCGTGACCACCGAAGCCGCGGGACACAGGGCGGCCGAGCTGCTGGATCGGATCCTGAGGGGGACGTCATGAGTGTCCCGCTGGAGGAGGTCGCGGGCAGGCTCGAATCGGGCGAGCGTCTCACGGACGACGACGTGCGGGCGATCGGCGCCACGCGCGACATCATCGCGCTGGGGCAGCTGGCCGACTCGGCGCGCCGCAAGCTCCACGGTGCGGTGGTCACCTACGTGCGGGTGTTCGACGTCACGGGCGAGGCGATCGCCCGGGCCGACGTGCCGCCCGGCGCAGGAGAGGTGCGGCTGTTCGAGACGCCCTCGACCCTCGACCTGGCGATCGAATGGGCGCAGACGCTGCGCGACCGAGCCGGCGCCGTCCCGGCGTCTGCGTTCTGCCTGTTCGAGCTGAGCAAGCTGCCCGAGGGGCTGGCCGTGGTGCTGCCCGCGCTGCGTCAGGCAGGCCTGGAGTCGGTCGCCCAGGCGCCGATCGACCGGCTCCCCTCGCCGGAGCGCGCGCTCGAGACCGCGGGGGACGCCGGGCTGTCGCTCGCGCGGCTCACCGTGGAGGAGACGCCGGAGCGCGAGTGGACCGGCGTCTGCCGGGAAGTGGCTGCGCACCAGCGGCGGCTCGGCTCGATCCGCGCCTTCGCGCCGCTCGCGCGCAAGCCGGACGCCACCCAGCCGACCACCGGCTATGGCGATGTGAAGCGCGTGGCGCTGGCCAGGCTGCTGGCCCAGAACGTCGACACTATCCAAGTGGACTGGGCGATCTACGGGCCAAAGCTCGCCCAGGTGGCGCTCGCGTTCGGCGCCGACGATCTCGATTCGGTACCGGCCGTGGACGACACGAGCCAGGGCATGCGGCGGTCCACGATCGAAGAGGTGCGCCGCAACATCGAAGCCGCCTCGTTCGCGCCGCGCGAGCGCGACGGCCGCTTCC
Organism: Vicinamibacterales bacterium; assembly: GCA_963738315.1. Classification (GTDB taxonomy): domain Bacteria; phylum Acidobacteriota; class Vicinamibacteria; order Vicinamibacterales; family JAMQPK01; genus JAMQPK01. The sequence goes on from CAVTVT010000003.1 coordinate 1,036,337, forward strand.
GTCCGTTATGATCGCCGGCTCCGCCGGTCGGTCGTGGCGGACATGAGGCTCGGCGCGGTCAGCTACCTCAACGCGGGCCCGCTGGTTCATGGGCTCGAAGACGAGCGGGAGCGCTTCCAGCTGCGTTTCGACGTGCCGTCGCGGTGTGCGGCGCTCCTGCACGATGCCGAAATCGATCTCGGCCTGATTCCGTCGATCGAGTTCCTGGCCGGCCTCGACTACCGCATCGTGCCTGGGATTGCCATCGCCTCCGACGGGCCGGTGGCATCGGTGGCGCTCTTCAGCCGCAGGCCCGTGGAGAAGGTCGCGTCGATTGCGCTCGACAGCAGTTCCAGAACCTCGGCCGCGCTGCTGCGCGTGCTCTGCGCACGCTGGTTCGGCATTTCGCCTGCATTCACGACGATGCCGCCGGATATCGAGGCGATGCTCGCGGCCTGCGACGCGGCGCTGGTGATCGGCGACGCAGCGCTGTTTGCGGACGAGGCGAAGCTTGGCGCCGAAAAGATCGATCTCGGTGAGCACTGGATGGGGATGACCGGCCTGCCGTTCGTCTACGCGTTCTGGGCGGGTAGACCCGGTGCGGCGGGGCCTGACGACCTCGCGGCGCTGGCTCGTGCCCGCGACCGCGGGGTGGCCGCGAGCGAGGCGGTCGCCGCGCGCTATTTTCCCGGCGATCCGGCGCGGATCCGCCGGGGCGCGGACTACCTCCGGCGCAATGTGAAGTACGCTCTAGGCGAGAGGGAAGCGGCAGGGCTGGAGATGTTCTTCTCGCTGGCCGCGGAGCTGGAAGGGCGCCCGGGCAGGCCTCCGGCCTTCTACTGATGGATTCCGACCGCTTGGCAGCCGATGTGATGGGCGGGCGCCGTCTCGACGCCGCCGAGGCCCTCGAGCTCTACACACGCTGGCCGACCCACCGCCTCGGGGAGCTCGCCGACGCCATTCGCGCCCGCAGGCATCCCGATCGCATCGTCACCTACATCATCGATCGCAACGTGAACTACACGAACGTCTGCGTGGCGCGGTGCAATTTCTGCGCGTTCTACCGTGACGTCGGCAGCCGCGACGGCTACGTGCTCGGCTTCGACGAGCTCTTCCGCAAGATCGACGAGACGATCGAGGTCGGCGGCGTGCAGCTCCTCCTGCAGGGTGGACACAATCCCGATCTCCCTCTTCGCTGGTACGAGGATCTCTTCGGCGCGATCAAGGAGCGCTATCCGCAGTTCAAGCTTCACGCGCTCTCGCCCCCCGAGGTGATCCACCTGGCGAGGCTGTCGCAGCTGCCGGTGCCGGCGGTGCTCGACCGCCTGATCGCCGCCGGCCTCGACAGCATTCCCGGCGGCGGCGCCGAGATTCTCGTCGATCGCGTCCGCAGGCTGCTGCACTGCTACGGCAAGGCCACGGCCGACGAGTGGATCGACGTGATGCGGCACGCGCACGCGCGGGGGCTGCGGACGACGGCCACGATGATGTACGGCACGGTGGAGACGCCCGCCGAGCGCATCGAGCATCTGATGCGCCTGCGCGATCTCCAGGACGAGACCGGCGGGTTCACGGCCTTCATCACCTGGAGCTTCCAGCCGCAGCACACCGAGCTCGGCGGCGTCGAGGCGACCGGCGTCGATTACCTGCGCACGCTGGCGGTGGCGCGAATCGTCCTCGACAATTTCGACAATCTGCAGGCCTCCTGGGTGACGCAGGGGGGCAAGGTCGGCCAGTTGAGCCTTGCCTACGGCGCCAACGACATGGGCAGCGTGATGATCGAAGAGAACGTCGTGCGGGCGGCCGGAGCCGCCTACTGCATGGACGAGATCGAGATTGTCCGCAACGTGGAGGACGCCGGGTTCACGCCCAAGCGCCGGAACATGCACTACGACGTGCTCGGCGACCCGATCTTCCGCGAACGGGAGATTCCGCGCATGCGCAACCTGGCGACGGCGCGCGCGGACGGAGACGCGAGCGTGCCTCCCGAGCTCGGCCGCTATCCCGCCCGGAGCCGTTCGGGAAAGCAGGCGCGGCGCGAGTAGTGGCTCAGTATCGCGCCGCCTGGCTGCTTCCGATCGCGTCGCCTCCCATCGAGAACGGCTGGGTCCGCACCGAGGCTGGACGGATTACTGCGCTGGGACGCCACGGCGCCCATACCCGTACGGCTGGAGAGATCGATCTCGGCGACGTCGTCCTTCTGCCGGGGCTCGTGAACGCGCACACGCACCTCGAGCTCTCGTGGATGCGCGGCAAGGTGCAGGCTTCCGATTTTCCGTCCTGGATCCGCTCGCTCATCGGCCTTCAGCGCGCGTCGTCTCCGGTGCCCGAGGTCCGCCAGGAGGCGGCGCGCAGCGCGATCGCCGAGGCGCAGGCCTCCGGTACGGTGCTCTTCGGGGACATCACGAACACACTGGAGGCCCTGCCCGCGCTCTCCGCCCGGAAGGCGGCCGCGCTCGTGTTCCTGGAGCTCATCGGGTTCAAGAGCGAACGCGCCCGTGACATCGTCGAGCAGGCCGCGACCCGGCTGCGGGCGATCGAGGAGTCGGGCGGCGTGCGCTGTTCGCTCGCCGCTCACGCGCCCTATTCCGTGTCGCCTGCGTTGTTCCGTGCAATCCGGCAGGCGGTCGAGAGCGGGCGCGTCGCGATCTCGAGCGTGCACCTGGCCGAGTCGGCCGCCGAGTTGACGTTCCTGGAGCGGGGCGACGGCCCCTGGCGCCGGTTGCTGGAAGACGTGGGTGCGTGGGATGGGGCGTGGGTCCCGCCTGCGACCGGGCCGGTCGACTACCTCGATCGCCTCGGATTTCTCTCCGGCAGGCTCCTCGTCGTGCACGGGGTACAGCTCGACGAGCCGGCGCTCGCGATCTTGCGCGCCTCGGGTGCCACCCTCGTGACCTGTGCGCGGGGAAACCGGCTGACGGGCGCCGGCGACCCGCCGATCGAGCGGTTCTATCGGTCGGGCGTCCGGATGGCGATCGGCACCGACAGCCTTGCGAGCGTCCCCGATCTGAATCTCTTCAGCGAGATGGCCGAGCTGCGGCGGCTTGCGCCCGCCGTGCCCGCGGCGCGGATTCTCGAAAGCGCCACCGTCGGGGGCGCCCGCGCGCTCGGATTCGAAGCGGAATTCGGCACGATCGAGCCAGGCAAACGCGATGCCCTGATCGGGGTGGCCCTGCCGCGGGGCACGGACGACGTGCAGGAGTATCTGCTCGGCGGCATCGAGCCGTCCCGGATTCGGTTTCCGCTACGATAAGGGCGGCGCATGACCTACCGATTGAGAATCAAGAAGCTGACGCCTGAAGCGATCATTCCGAGCTACGCGCACGACGGGGACGCCGGGCTCGATCTGTTCGCCGCGGACCAGGCGACGATCGCGCCGGGTGAGCGGAGGCTGATCGGCACCGGCATCTCGATCGAGCTTCCGGCAGACACCGAGGGGAGCGTGCGGCCGCGAAGCGGTTTGGCGCTTCACCACGGCGTCACGGTGCTCAACGCTCCGGGTACCATCGATCGCGGATATCGTGGAGAGCTCGGGGTCATTCTGATCAATCACGGTTCGGCGCCGTTCTCGGTGACGCCCGGCATGAAGATCGCGCAGCTCGTCGTCGCCCCCTGCTCGAGGGTCGAGGTGGAGCACTCGACCGAGCTGACGCCCTCATCGCGCGGCGCGGGCGGATTCGGATCGACGGGGGTCTGACGCGATGGAGTACGAGGACACCCGTCGGGGCGAGTTCGGGCTGACGGCGGCACGCGAGCGCATCGACGTCGGCGCGGTCCATGCGTTTCTCACGCGCAGCTTCTGGGCCGAGGGCATTTCGCGCGATCTCGTGGCCAGATCGATCGCCAACTCCCTCTGCGTCGGACTGTTCCATGGGAGCGCGCAGATCGGCTTCGCCCGCGTGGTCACCGACAGCTCCACCTACGCGTATCTCTGCGACGTCTACGTGCTCGAGGAATATCGGGGACAGGGGCTGGGAACCTGGATGATGGAATACACGATAGCGCATCCGGACCTCCAGGGACTGCGCCGGTTTCAGCTCGTGACGCGCGACGCGCATCGTCTCTACCGGCGCGTCGGGTTCAGCGGGCTCTCGATGCCCGATCGGCACATGGAGATCTTCAGACCCGACATGTACAGGAACGGCGGCCGGCAGGCGGATTGAGGCGAGCGATGTTCGAGCGGATTCCGACTTACCTGTCGTTCGTCCGGTTCAGCCATTCGGTCTTCGCGCTGCCGTTTGCGCTGACGGGCGCACTGCTCGCCTCCCGTGGCCGGCCTGTGAGCGTCGCCCAGGCAGGGTGGATCGTCGTCTGCATGGTGACGGCCCGCAGCGCGGCCATGGGGTTCAACCGCATCGTCGATGCACGGTTCGATGCCGGCAACCCGCGCACGGTCTCCCGGGAGCTGCCGGCCGGGAGGATGCGCCGCCGCGAGGCGGCGGTCTTCGTCGCCGTCATGTCGCTGGCATTCATCAGCGCCGCCTCCAGGATCAATCCTGTCTGCTTCGCGCTCTCGCCGATCGCGCTCGCATGCGTCTTCTGGTACTCGCTGGCCAAGCGCTACACCTGGGCGACGCAGCTGTTTCTCGGGCTGGCGATGGCGATTGCGCCGGTGGGGGGGTGGCTGGCTGCCGGCGGCCGTGGCGGGTGGGAGCCGTGGCTGCTCGGGCTGGCGATCGGGCTCTGGGTGGGCGGCTTCGACGTGCTGTACGCCTGCCAGGATCTCGAGGTCGATCGACGCCAGCGGCTTCAGTCGATTCCCGTGCGGTTCGGCGTCGCGCGCTCGCTGCTGATTTCGCGCGCGATGCACGCCGGCGCCGTGGCCTGCCTGGCGCTGCTGGGGGCGGTGGCCGCGCTGGGAAGCGTGTATCTCGCCGGCGTTGCCGCCGTGGCGCTGCTGCTGGCCTACGAGCAGTCGCTCGTCAGCGCGACCGATCTCTCACAGGTGAAACGCGCGTTCGATCTCAACGGGTACGTCGGCATTCTGTATTTTCTGGTGACCGCCGTTTCCGTGTATGCCCGGCGATAACCCGGCGGCCTTCGATCCCGAGCGCGAGGTCACTTCGAAGGAGGCGCCGCGCATCGCGGGCATGTTCGACGCCATTGCCGGGCGTTACGACCTCCTCAACCATCTCCTCAGCGCCGGTCTGGATCGCCGATGGCGAGCGCGCGCCATCGGCGAGCTGCGGCTCCACGGGAGTGAAACGGTGCTCGACGTGTGCACCGGCACCGCCGACCTCGCCCTCGCCGCCCGGCGCGGCGCACGCCGTGTGATTGGAGTCGATTTCTCCGGCGCGATGCTCGAGCGCGGCCGCGGGAAGGTGCGGGCCGACGACGCGCGCACCAACGACCAGGCCCCGGCGCCTGTGCAGTTGATTCGGGGGGATGCGGTGCATCTGCCGTTCGCCGGGGGCACCGTGGACGCGGCCACGATGGCCTTTGGCATTCGCAACGTGGAGCGGCCCGAAGAGGCGTGCCGCGAGATCGCCCGGGTGCTCGGGCCGGGCGGACGCCTCGTGATCCTGGAATTCTCACTTCCGCGCGCGCCGGTCGTGCGGGGGCTCTACCTCTGGTATTTCCGCCGCGTGCTGCCGATCGTCGGGCGCGCCGTGTCGAAGCACCCGAGCGCCTACACGTACCTGCCGCTCTCGGTCGCCGAATTCCCCGCCCCTCCCGTGTTCGTGCAGCAGCTTCGGGCGTGGGGGTTTGCCTCGGCCAGGGCGATCCCGCTGGCCTTCGGAATCGTGCAGATGTTCGTGGCGACCAAGGAACCGCCTGGCGCGGCGTCTGCATAGTCTGGCTCGACCGGTGTCCCGGCGTCCGGACCGCGGGCGGTACAAACCCGGGTGCTATAATCGGTAACTCCCTCATGTACATCGACTTTGAGGACTATCGCCCGGAGATTCCGCGGGTCGAGCGGGCTCTGTCCGGCGGCACGGCTGTCCTCATTACGTGGACGATCCATGCGCTGTTCGTCCTCCTCCTGATTTTCGGGCCGCAGTATCTGCCCAAGCAGAGCGTCGCTGCCGCTCCGGTGCAGGTGGCAAGTGCGCCGGAGCAATCGCCGCGCTTCGTGTTCGTTCAGCCCAAGCTCGACATCGCCAAGCCGCAACCGAAGCCCGACGTCGCGTTCTCGGACAAGGACCGGGTCATGTCGAGCATCGAGAAAGCGCCCGACCCCCGCAACGCGATGCCGTACATGCGTGGCAACACGCGGGAGAGGGTGGAAGGTGACTTCGGCCCTCGCACGCCGCCGCGGCCCCCGGAGCAGCGCCCCCCGGCCGCATCCGAGGGCGACCGGCCCAACCCGCAGGCGGATGGGCAGGTCGCCAGCACCGATACTGCCCGATCGCTGTTGAAGCTTCCGACGGCGCCGTCGGCGCTGCCCGCCCTGTCGACGCCGGGTGCCGGACAGGGATCGCACGGAATCCTGGGGGAGGCCATCCGCAATCTGCAGCGCTACACGCAGAATCAGCGCTTCGACAATCCGCAGGGGAGCGGGCAGGGCCAGGGGCTGATTCAGTTCGACTCGAAGGGCGTCGATTTCGGGCCCTGGCTCGCCCGCTTCGTCGCACAGGTGAAGCGCAACTGGTTCATTCCCTCGGCGGCGATGATCATGAAGGGGCACGTCGTCATCACGTTCAACGTGCACCGCGACGGGACGATCACGCGACATCGAGGTGAAGCAGCCGTCGACCGTGGACGCCTTCACGCGCGCCGCGGCGAACGCGCTGATCTCGTCGAATCCGACGCAGCCGCTGCCGCCGGAGTACCCGTCGGACACGGCGTTCTTCACCGTGACGTTTCTCTACAACGAGATCGCGCCCGGGGAATGACATGGTGCCGACGCGCGCGCAGCAACTCGGGCTCCTGATTCTGCTCACGCTCGCGTGCGCGCTCGCCTTCTTCAGGATGTAGTCTGCAGCCCCCGATTCTCGCCATCCTGGGTCCCACGGCGACCGGCAAGAGCGCGCTCGCCATCGAATTCGCCCTCAGGCACGGCGGGGAAATCATCAGCTGCGACTCGACGGCCGTCTATCGCGGGTTCGACATCGGCACCGACAAGGTGCGCCCCGAAGACAGCGAGAGGAGTGGCGCACCATCTCGTCGACATCGTCGAGCCCACCGAGCGAGTACACCGCAGCCCGCTACAGCCGCGACGCATCGGCGGCGATCCAGGACATATACGCGCGCGGCCGATGGCCGGTGATTGTGGGCGGCACCGGCCTCTACTATCGCGCGCTCGTGCGCGGGCTGTTTCCAGGGCCCGAGGCCGACCGGACGCTCCGCGCACGCCTCGAGGCGATCGCGGCGCGGCGCGGGGCGGCGTTTCTGCATCGGATGGTGGCGCGCGTGGATCCGCGTTCGGCCACCCGCATCCTGCCCGGAGATCTCAAGCGCCTGGTGCGGTGCCTGGAGGTGTATTTCCTGACCGGAAGGCCGCTTGACCGACCATTTCGCCGAGACGGTCTCGCCGCTCGGCGGCCGCCCCATCGTCGCCGTCGGGCTGTCGCATGCCGCTCGAGGAGATTGCGGCGCGGACGGCGCGGCGGGTAGATGAGCAGTTCGCGCGGGGGCTGCTCGACGAGGTTCGCGGCCTGCTCGCGCGCGGGGTGCCCGAATCGGCGAGGCCGTTCGGCGGCCTGGTGTATCGGCAGGTGCTGGAGCACCTGCACGGCGTGCGGGACGAGCGCGAAACGCGCGAGCTGATCGCGCGAGAGAACCGGCAGTACGCGCGGCGGCAGTTGATCTGGTTCCGCAAAGAGCCTAATCTGGTCTGGCTTCAGACCTCCGGCGAGCGCCCGGCGCGCTCGCTGCCGTAGAGTCGATGCTCGCCACGTGGCCCAGCCGTTTTCCCGCGTCATCGTAATCGTCCTGGACGGCTCGGCATCGGGGAGCTCGACGATGCAGAGCGTGTACGGCGACCGCGGCAGCAACACGCTGGGCAACATCGCCGCCCGAATGCCGCTGCGCATTCCGGCCCTGCGGGAGCTGGGCCTCGACCGGCTGGCGAGCGGACTGCGGCTGTCCGCCTCGGACAGCCGGCGGAGGAGCGCTCGGCGGTCGGCCGAATGGCCGAGGCCTCGGCCGGCAAGGACTCGGTGACAGGCCATTGGGAGATGATGGGGATTGTGCTCGACGAGCCGTTTCCGGTGTTTCCGGCCGGTTTCCCTGCAGATCTCATGCGCGAGTTCGAGCGGCGCATCGGCCGCGGCACGCTCGGCAACATCGCGGCCTCGGGCACCGAAATCATCGAGCGTCTCGGCGCGGAGCACATGCGCAGACGGGCAAGCCGATCGTCTACACCTCAGCGGACAGCGTCTTCCAAGATTGCGGCGCACGAATCGGTGATTCCCGTCGAGGAGCTGTATCGCCATCTGCGGCGTGGCATTCGATCTCGCCGTGACAGGCCGCGGCGTCGGGCGCGTGATCGCCAGGCCGTTCGTCGGCGAGCCCGGGCCGCTTCATCCGGACCGCGAACAGGCACGATTTCGCGATGACGCCTACCGTCCGAGACCGTTCTGGATCGGCTCGATCGCCGCCGGCATCGCCGGTCGTGGCCATCGGCAAGATTCAGGATCTGTTCGCCGGCCGGGGTATCTCGCGATCGGCGTCCACACGGCGAGCGACGACGAGGGCATGGACGCAGTGGAGCGGGAGCTGGGCGCCACGCCGCGCGGGCTGATCTTCGCGAATCTCGTGGATTTCGACACGCTGTACGGACACCGCAACGATGTCGAAGGCTACGCGGCGAATCTCGAGCGTTTCGACGCGCGCCTCGCGGCGCTGCTGCCGATGCTGCGCGACCGACGATCTGCTGATCGTGACGGCCGACCACGGCAACGATCCGACGACGCCGAGCACCGACCACTCGCGGGAGCACGTTCCGCTGCTGGTCACCGGTCCGCGGGTGGCGGCGACGTGGATCTCGGCACGCGGTCGACGTTCGCCGATCTGGGCGCGACCGTCGCGGAGACGTTCGGCTCGGGCCCGGTGTGACGGGGTACGAGCTTCTCGCGGACATCGTTCAACCCGCAATCTCACGTTCACCAGGCGCCGATGGCTAGCATCCGTAAGCATCTCGAGGCTCGCGAGCGGCAGGTACTGGCGCCGCAGGCGGCGAAGAGCGCCGACACGCGCGGGCGCCTGCGGCCCGAGGTGGAGGACGACGTGCGTCCCGCGTTCCAGCACGATCGCGATCGCATCGTGCACTGCAAGGCGTTCCGCCGGCTGAAGCACAAGACCCAGGTGTTCTTCGCGCCCGACCGGCGACCACTACCGGACGCGGCTCACGCACACGCTCGAGGTGGCGCAGATCTCGCGCACGATCGCGAAGGTGCTGCAGCTGCACGAGGAGCTGACCGAGGCCATCGCCCTGGGCCACGATCTCGGCCACACGCCCTTCGGCCACGCCGGCGAGCGCGTGCTCGACGATCTGATCCCGGGCGGCTTCAACCACTACGAGCAGAGCCTGCGGATCGTCGACGTGCTCGAGAACGATCGGCAGGGGCTGAATCTCACGTGGGAAGTGCGCGACGGCATCGCGCACCATTCCAAGGGAAAGGGCGGCTCGCCGGTCGGCATGCCGCCGTCGCAGCGCGCCAAGACGCTCGAAGGGCAGATCGTCCGCGTCGCCGACCTCGCTGCCTACGTCAACCACGACATCGACGACGCCCAGCGCGCCGGGATTCTGCGAGCCGGGGATCTGCCGGCCGAAGCTGTCGCGCTGCTGGGCCAGACCTCCTCGGCGCGCATCGGCCGGATGGTGCGGGACGTGGTCGAGGCGACCTTCGGCGGCAACATGTCCGAAATCCGGATGAGCGACGAGGTGCTGGAGGCGACGCTGGAGCTGCGGCCAGTTCCTGTTCGCGGCCGTGTACGAAAACGAATCCGCCACCGCCGAGTTCAAGAAAGCCACCGGCATCCTCGGCGGGCTGTGGGAGAAGGTCCGCGAGCGTCCCGACGAATTCCTGGACCGCCGTACCATCGACGAACGAAGGGCTGGACGCCGCCGCCCGCGATTTCCTGGCCGGCATGACCGATCGCTATGCCGTCAGCCTCTTCGAGACCCTGTTCATCCCCAAACCGTGGGTGGGCCCCTCCCTGGCGATTGACGACTGAGGAGCGGGATGGCGGTTTGCTCGATGGAGGCGAAGCACTTATAATGGAGTGTTTTGCGGTTCAACCTCCGGTCTCTCCAGGGCGACCACGAGCACGTCGACGAGCGCTACCAGCCCTCGCCTTCGCAGGCGTGGGCGGAGACCTCTTCCGTGTGGTGTCGCCGGTGGGGCTGTCGTTCGACGTCGATCGGCAGGAGGCCCGTCGCTTCCGGCTGCGGGGTGAGGTGTCGGGCGCGATGGAGCTGGTCTGCAGCCGCTGCCTGGAGCCGTTCGCGCTGCCGGTGCGAAGCGCGTTCGATCTGCGCTACGTCCGCGGACCGAGAACGCCGGCGAAGGGGAGCGCGAGGTGCAGGAAGACGATCTGACGACCGCCTTCTATGACGACGATCAGATCGATCTGGGTGAGCTGATTGCGGAGCAGTTCCAGCTGGTCCTGCCGATGAAGCCGCTCTGTTCGGAGCGAGTGCAGAGGGCTCTGCCCGCACTGCGGCGCCGAACCTGAACACGCGCACGTGCGATTGCAGCGCCAGATGGGAAGACCCGCGCTTCTCCGCGCTGAAGCAGCTGACCACCAAGACCTCCGGCTGAGGCCGGGCCACTCAAACCATCATGCCGAATCCAAAACGCAGGCACTCCAAATCGCGCACCGCCAAGCGCCGGACCCACGACACGCTCGTGGCGACGCAGAGCGGCGAATGTCCCCACTGTCACGAGCCGAAACAGCCGCACCGCGCATGCCCCCACTGCGGGTACTACCGCGGGCGCCAGGTGCGGGCCGTCGACGAAGGGTAGCCCCTGCCGGAGCCTCGCTGTCTGCGCCTTCAGCCCCGAGCCTTGAGCCACAGGCCTTCGTGATGCGCATCGCCGTGGACGCGATGGGGGGCGATCATGCGCCCCGCAGCATCATCGACGGTGCGCTCGCTGCCGCCCGCCATCTCGACATCGGACTCGTGCTCGCCGGACCCGCCGGCGTCATCGAGGCGGAGCTGTCGCGGCACCTCGATGCGGCGCGGTTCGACGTGCGCGTCCTGGACGCGCCGGACGTCGTGGACATGGACGAGGCGCCGTCGGCGGCGCTCCGCCGCAAGCCGCGCAGCTCGATCCGGCTCGCGGCCGAGGCGGTGGCCAGCGGCGAGGCCTCCGCGCTCGTCAGCGCCGGGCACACCGGCGCCACGATGCTCGCGGCCCATGGCGCCTTTGGCATGCTGGCGGGCGTCGACCGCCCCGCGCTGGCGGCGACCATCCCGTCCGGCTCCGGACTGGGCATCCTGCTCGACGTGGGCGCCAACCTCGGCTGCCGGGCCCAGCATCTGCTGCAATTCGCCGTCATGGGCGGGGTGTACGCCAAAGTGCTCGCTCGCGATCGACCGCCCGCGCATCGGGCTGCTGTCGATCGGCGAAGAGGCGAGCAAGGGCACGGACCTGATCCGCGAGGCGCACCAGCTCCTGAAGGCCTCCGGCGTTGCCGTTCATGGGGAACGTGGAGGCGAGGGAAATGTACAAGGGGGGGGCCGACGTGATCGTCTGCGACGGCTTCACCGGCAACATCGCGCTCAAGGCGAGCGAAGGGCTGGTCGACACGGTGGAGCGTCTGCTGGCCGAAGAGTTGTCGCGCACGTTTTCGGGCATGGTCGGATCGATTCTGTCGCGCCGCGCCTTTCGGCGCATTCACCGGCGGCTCGACTACGCGGAGTACGGCGGCGCGCCCCTGCTCGGCGTCGCCGGCATCTGCATCGTCGGCCACGGCCGGTCATCCGCGAAGGCGGTCCGCAACGCCGTCGCCATGGCGCATCGATTCTCGACGGCCGGGTTCATCCGCCGCATCGAAGAGGAGATCGCGGCCCTGCCCGCGCCCGGCGAGCGGGCGCCGCGCCAGTCATGATCGCGTTCGTCTTTCCCGGCCAGGGCTCGCAGCGGGTCGGCATGGGGCGCGCCATGGCCGATGCCTATCCGGCCGCGCGAGAGGTCTTTGCCGCGGCCGACGACGCCCTGGGCGAGCCGCTGAGCCGCCTGTGCTGGGACGGTCCGGAGGATCGGCTCGCCCTGACCGAGCACACGCAGCCGGCCATCCTGACGGCGAGCGTCGCGGCGTACCGGGCGCTCGAATCCGAGGGGCTCACCCGGTCGGCCGCGTTCATGGCGGGCCACAGCCTCGGCGAGTATTCCGCGTACGTCGCAGCGGGGACGCTCGCGTTCGCCGACGCCGTACGGGTCGTCCGCCGGCGCGGCCAGCTGATGCAGGAGGCGGTGCCGGTCGGCGCCGGTGCCATGGCGGCGATCCTGGGACTCGATGCGGACGTCGTGGCGCGCGCCTGCGAGGAGACGGCCTCGGGCGAGGTCGTCGCGCCCGCCAATCTGAACGGCCCCGGACAGGTCGTGATCGCGGGCGCCCGGGCGGCCGTGGAGCGGGCGTCCGCGCGTGCGCGGGAGCTCGGCGCGCGGCGAGTGGTGCCCCTGGCGGTGAGCGCGCCCTTTCACTGCGCGCTCATGACCCCGGCGCAGGACCGGCTGGCCCCGGAGCTCGCGCGTCTGCCGGCCGCCGCCCCGCGGGTGCCCGTGATCGCCAACGTGGACGCCGCCCCGAAGCGCGACGCGGCGGCCGCCATCGACGGACTCGTGCGCCAGGTCTCCGCCGCGGTGCGATGGGAGGAGGTCGTCCGGCGTCTTGCGTCCGAGGGCGTCACCGCATATGTTGAAGTCGGCCCGGGCACCGTTCTGAGCGGCTTGATACGCAAAATCGACCGCGGCGCGACGCTGATCAACATCGGTGCGCCCGAGGACATCACCGACCAGGCCCGCACGCTGCTCGCATCATGATCAATCTCTCCGGCAAAGTGGCGCTCGTGACGGGCGCATCGCGGGGGATCGGCGCGGCCATCGCGCGCGAGCTGGCCGCCCAGGGCGCGTTCGTCGTGGCGGGGGCGCGCCAGGCGAACGCCGAGGCGACCCTGGCCGCGATCGCCGCCGCAGGCGGCCGCGGGGAATCGGCGCCGCTCGATGTCACCGACCGCGGCTCGGTGGAGGCGGCCGTCGAGCGGATGCTGGAGGCGCACGGGCGGATCGACATCCTGGTGAACAACGCCGGCATCGCGCGCGATCAGCTGCTGATGCGCTTGAAGCGCGAGGACTGGGACGCCGTGATCGCGACCAATCTGACCGCCGCGTTCGCATGCGCGCAGGCCGTCATCCGTCCGATGATCAAGCAGCGCAGCGGCCGGATCATCAACATCAGCTCCGTCGTGGGGCAGATGGGCAATGCCGGCCAGGCGAACTACGCCGCGTCCAAGGCCGGGCTCATCGGATTCACCAAGGCGCTCGCGCGCGAAGTGGCCTCGCGCGGGATCACGGTGAACGCGGTGGCGCCCGGGCTCATCGACACCGACATGACCAGGGCCATCGGCGGCGCGTCATCGGAGGCCTGGCGGTCGCAGGTTCCGGCCGGCCGGCTCGGGACGCCGCAGGACGTCGCATGGACCGTCTGCTTCCTCGCCTCGGACGAAGCAGCGTATATTACGGGGCAGGTCGTCGCCGTCAACGGCGGTATGTACACGTAGGAGGAGGGAACGAATGGCGGTTGCTGAGAAGGTCAAGAGCATCATCGTCGAGCAGTTGGGCGTGGACGAAGAGGAAGTCACTCCGGATGCGTCGTTCGTCGACGATCTCGGCGCCGACTCGCTCGACACCGTCGAGCTCGTGATGGCGTTCGAAGAGGAGTTCGGGATCGAGATTCCCGACGAGGACGCGGAGAAGATCACGCGCGTCAAGGAAGCCATCGAGTACATCGACTCTCACGCGAAGGGCAAGAAGTAGGGCGTGGAGACCAGACGCGTCGTGGTCACCGGCATCGGGCTGGTATCGCCGCTCGGCATCGGCACCGATGAGAACTGGCGCGCGCTGACCGCGGGACGAAGCGGCATCGGCCGCATCACGCGCTTCGACGCCACGGCCCACGCGGCCCAGATCGCCGGCGAGGTGAAGGGCTTCGATCCCCTCGGCTTCGTCGAGAAGAAGGATGTCAAGAAGATGGACATCTTCATTCAGTTCGCGATCGCCGCCTCGCAGTTCGCCATGGACGACGCCAAGCTGCCGGTCAACCGGCGAGAACGCGCCGCGGGTCGGCGTCTTCGTCGGGTCCGGCATCGGCGGGTTCACCAGTATCGAGCGCGAGCACATCGCCCTGCTCGAGGGCGGGCCGCGCCGCATTTCCCCGTTCTTCATTCCCTCGTCCATCATCAACCTCGCGGCGGGCCAGGTGTCGATCCGTTTCGGCGCCAAGGGTCCGAACCTCGCGACCTGCACCGCCTGCTCGGCCTCGGCGCATGCCATCGGCGACTCGTTCGAGATCATCCGGCGCGGCGACGCCGATGCGATGATCGCCGGCGGCTCGGAGGCCGCGATCACGCCCATGAGCGTCGGCGGCTTCGCCGCGATGCGGGCGCTGTCCACGCGAAACGACGAGCCGGAGCGCGCCAGCCGGCCGTTCGACAAGGAGCGCGACGGCTTCATCATCGGCGAAGGCTCGGGCATGGTCGTGCTCGAGGAGCGCGAGGCCGGCCCTCAGGCGCGGCGCCAAGATCTACGCCGAGGTGGTCGGCTACGGCATGTCCGGCGACGCGTACCACATCACCGCGCCCACCGAGGACGGCAGCGGCGCCGTCCGCGTCATGGACATGGCCGCTGCGCAAAGCGGGCATCGCCCCGACGCAGGTGGACTACATCAACGCGCACGGCACCTCGACACCGCACAACGATCGCATCGAGACGCTGGCGATCAAGAAGCTGTTCGGCGACCACGCCCGCAAGATCGCGATCTCCTCGACCAAGTCGATGACCGGACATCTGCTCGGCGCGGCCGGCGGCCTCGAGGCCGGCATCACCGCGCTCGCCGTGCACCATCAGGTGGCGCCCCCGACCATCAACCTGGACAACCCCGACCCCGACTGCGACCTCGACTACGTGCCCGGCAGGTGCCGGCCCGTCAGGATGGAGTACGCGCTGTCGAACTCGTTCGGCTTCGGCGGCACCAACGCGGCCCTGCTCTTCAAACGGCACGCCTGATCTCCCGTCCCCCGATCTCTTTTGAGTTATCGTTGACGGCATGAAGATCGCGGTCTGCATCAAGCAGGTCCCGACCGCGAGTGGCAGCCGCGCGTCGACGAGACCGGCCGTGCCATTCGCGAGCAGGACGCCAGCTTCGAGATGAACGAGCCCGACGCCTATGCCCTCGAGGAGGCGCTCCGCCTGCGCGAACAGCACGGCGGCGAAGTCGTGGCCTGCACGGCGGGGCCGTCGCCGATCGGCCCAGGTGCTGCGGGAGGCGCTCGCGCGCGGCGCCGATCGCGCGATTCACGTGGAAGACGCGCGGCTGCCGGGCGCAGACCCGTTCACTGTCGCGTCGGCGCTCGCGGCGGCGCTTCGAGACGAGGGCTTCGACTCTCGTGCTCACCGGGCTGCAGTCCGACGATCAGGGGGCGGCGCAGACGGGCGTGATTCTGGCGGAGCTGCTCGGGCTGCCGCACGCCACGATCGTGATGGAGGTGCAAATCGAGGAGTCGCGCGTGCGCGTCAAGCGGGAGCTCGAGGGCGGCTGGTTCCAATGGGTGTCGATGCCGCTGCCGGCGCTGCTCACGATCCAGAGCGGCATCAACCAGCTGCGGTACGCAACCCTGAAGGGCATCATGGCCTCCAAGAAGAAGGAGATTCGCGCCGTTCCGCCGGCGGATCTCCCTGCACCGCGCGTGCGTACTGTCGGTCTGCAGGTCCCGCAGCGGACCAAGCAGACGCGACTTCATCGAGGGCACTCCGGCCGAGGCCGCCGGCGAGCTCGTCCGGAAGCTTCGTGACGAGGCGGTGCTGTCGTGATGCTCGTGCTCGCCGAACAGCGAGGCGACGGCCTCCACCGCGGATCGTGGGAAGCCGTGGCCGCAGCGCAGGAGATGACGTCTACACCGGGCGACGTGCATGCGGTCGTCTGCGGGTCCGACTGCACCGCAGCCGCTCGCGAATTGGCGGCCGCGGCCCTGGGCGTCGTGTACGTCATCGATCGACCCGAACTGGCGCTGTACACGCCGGACGGCTACGTGGAGGCGCTCGCCCAGGCCATACCAGGCCTCGCGCCGGAGCTCGTGATCCTTCCCCACACGTACCGACGCGCGACTTCGCGCCCAAGCTCGCCGCGCGCCTGGGCCGCGCGCTCGTCACCGACTGCATAGGAATCAGGCGCGACGACCGCGGCGTGGTGTGCCACCGGCCGGTGTTCCAGGGGAAGCTGATCGCCGAGGTGCAGCCGGAAGGGGAACGGCCCTGGTTCGTGACGGTCCAGATCGGCGCGTTCCGCGCCGATCGGCGCGTCCCGCGGCGCCGACCCGGCGCCAATCCGCATGCTCGACGTGCGGCTCGAGCCGTCGGCGATCCGCGAGCGGCCGGAGGCGCCGTTTCAAGAGGCGCAGCAGGCTGTCGATCTCTCGCAGGCGGAGCGAATCGTCGCCGTCGGCCGCGGCATCAAGGCGCAGGAGCACATCGCGATGGCCGAGCGGCTCGCCAGGGCGCTCGGGGCGCAGCTCGCGGCATCCAGGCCCATCTGCGACAGCGGCTGGCTGCCGATGGAGCGCCAGGTGGGCAGCTCAGGGCAGACGGTCGCGCCGAAGCTCTACGTCGCGCTCGGCATCTCGGGCGCCATCCAGCATGTCGTCGGCATGAACGGAGCGCGGACGATCGTGGCGATCAACAAGGACGCCGACGCGCCGATCTTCGAGATTGCCGACTACGGGATCGTCGGAGATTTGTTCGAAATCGTTCCCGCGCTGATCGACGCGCTGGGGTGACTCGCGGGGGCACTTCCAGGACGCGGTTGTCGCGAAGTATGATTTGCGCGGTGGCCGAGCGCGAGACGCTGGAGGTGGACATGCTGATCGTCGGTGGAGGACCGGCCGGTCTTGCCGCGGCCCTGCGCCTGAGCAGCTCTGCAGAAGACCGCCGGCCGGACGCTTTCGGTCGCCGTGCTCGAGAAATCGGCAGAGCCGGGGGCCCACCTGCTTTCGGGCGCCGTCCTCGACCCGCGGCGCTCGCGGAGCTCGATGCCCGGACTTCGAGGCCCGGGGTGCGCCGCTCGCGGCGCGCGTGCAGCGGGATCGCGTGCTCGTTCCTGACCCGCGGCCGTGCGCGTTCAATTGCCGTTCACGCCCCCGCCGCTGCGGAATCACGGCCACTACATCGTCTCGCTCCAGCAGCTCGGCAAGTGGATGGCGGGTCTGGTCGAGGCGGAAGGCGATCGATCTGTTCGCGGGGTTTGCCGGGGCGCAGCTGCTGATGGACGGCGGCCGCGTGACCGGCGTGCGCACCGGCGATCGCGGGGTCGATCGCCACGGCGCGCCGAAGGCGTCGTTCGAGCCGGGCGTGGACATCCGCGCCAAGGTCACGATTCTCGCCGACGGTGTGCGAGGCAATCTCACGCAAGGAGCTGTCGAGAAGACTGCCGCTCGCCGAGGCGCCGAGCCGCAGCTCTTCGCGCTCGGGATCAAGGAGCTGTGGGATGTTCCGGCCGGGCGGGTCGGCCGCGGGACCGTCACTGCACACCATCGGCTATCCGCTGACGCGCGACGAGTTCGGCGGCGGCTTCATCTACGCCATGTCCGAGACGCGGCTCTCGGTCGGGTTCGTCGCGGGCCTCGACTATCTCGACCCGCGCTTCGATCCGCACGTCGCTTTCCAGCAGTTCAAGCGCCATCCATCCATCTGCGGCGATGCTGCCGGAGGGCAGATGATCCGCTACGGCGCCAAAGCGCTGCCGGAAGGAGGATGGACGGCCCTGCCGCGCTGCGCGGCCGACGGCGCCCTGGTCGTCGGCGATGCGGCCGGCTTCCTGAACTCGCTGAGGCTGAAGGGCATTCATCTGGCGATGAAGAGCGGTATGCTGGCCGCCGAGACGGCCTTCGATGCGATTGTCTCGGGCGATACGTCAGCGGCTGCGCTCGGCGCCTTCGCCCATCGCACCCGGAGGAGCTGGATCGCAGCGGAGCTGGAGCCGGCGCGGAACGTCCGCCAGGCCTTCCAGCACGGACTCTTCGCCGGGCTGGGTTTCGCAGCGTTGTCGCTCGTCACGAACGGCTGGTGGTTCAGGCCGGTCCCGAGCGAACCGGGGCACGATCGCATGCGGCGGCTCGCCGCCGCGCCCGCTGCAAATGCGGAGGAGCTCAAGCCCGATCGCGTGATGGTCTTCGACAAGCTGACGAACGTGCACTACTCGGGCACGCGCCACGAAGAGGATCAGCCCAGTCACCTGCTGGTTCATACGGAAGTGTGCGACTCGATCTGCGGCCAGGAGTACGGACATCCCTGCACGCGCTTCTGCCCCGCGGCGGTGTACGAGATCGTGGCTGGCGAGCAGGGGCGGCCCAGGCTGCAGATCAACGCCTCGAACTGCGTGCATTGCAAGACCTGCGACATCATGGATCCGTACCAGGTGATCACATGGGTGCCGCCGGAGGGCGGGGGCGGGCCGCGATACGAGGGGATGTGATGCCCGCTGACTGGGAGCGCTCGACGTTCAAGCGGCTCGAGGCCGCGGCCATTGCCGCCGTGGGCGTGCCGGTGATCGCGGCGCTCGGCGGCTCGCTGCGGTGGCGTGTCGAGGGGCTCGATCGCCTGCACTTCAATGGAGGCGGCCCTCGGCCCATCATGGCGTTCTGGCACGGCCGGGTGCTGCCCGCCACCTACTTCTTCCGGAACCGGGGCATCGTCGTGATGATCAGCGAGAACTTCGACGGGGAGTGGATCGCCCGAATCATCGAGACCTTCGGGTACGGCACCTCGCGCGGCTCCACCTCGCGAGGCGGGCAGCGGGCGCTCCTGCAGCTGAAGCGCGATATAGCGCAGGGACGGCCTGCGGGCTTCGCCGTGGACGGACCGCGCGGGCCCGCCGGCCGCGTGCAGCCGGGGGTGGTCTGGCTCGCGAAGCTCACGGGCAATCCGATCGTGCCCTTCCATATGGAAGCGTCGCGCTCTTGGACGATCGGGAGCTGGGACCGGACGCAGGTTCCGAAGCCGTTCAGCACGGTGGGGCTGGCCGTCGGTGAGCCCATCCATGTCGCCGCAGACGCATCGGACGCCGAGATCGAAGACAAGCGGGCCGACGTGGAGCGCGCGCTCCGCGGGCTGGAGCATCGTGCCCGTCTGCTTCTGGCCTGATGCCGCTGCTGCTGATTTCATCGCCTCGGTTCCGGGATCACGTGACTCCGCCCGGCCACCCGGAGCGGCCGGAGCGCGCCGACGTGATGGGGTCGGTGGCCCAGGAATGGCGCGTGCGCGGCGCGACGATCGCCGAGCCGCGAGCCGCCACCCGGGCCGAGCTCCTGCGCGTTCATGGCGAGTCTCATCTGCGCGCCATTGACGATACGGCAGGCCTTGCGGCGGCGCTGGACTCCGACACCTACACGTCGCCGGACTCCCGCGACGTCGCGCTGCTGGCGGCCGGCGCGGCCGCGCTCGGCGTCGAGCGCGTCCTGGCGGGCGAAGCGTCCCGCGCCTTCGCGCTCGTGAGGCCACCGGGACACCACGCCGGGCGGGACCGCGCGATGGGGTTCTGCCTCTACAACAACGTCGCCGTGGCAGCCGCTCACGCGCGGTCGCTCGGCGTGGAGCGCGTCGCAATCGTGGACTACGACGTGCACCATGGCAACGGCACGCAGGAGATCTTCTACGACGACCCCCGCGTGCTCTATCTTTCGACGCATCAATATCCGTACTATCCAGGCACCGGTGCGGCTGGGGAGGTGGGACGCGCTGCGGGCGGCGGCTTCACCGTCAACGTGCCGCTCGAGGCGGGCGCGACCGACGGCGATTACGACGAGGTGTTCGACGCGGTCGTTGTCCCCGTGCTCGAGCAGTTCCGCCCGGCACTCATCCTCGTCTCGGCCGGGTTCGATGCGCACGAGCGAGATCCGCTCGCGCGGATGCGGATGTCGGCGGCCGGCTTCGCCAGGCTCACCGCAGGCCTCTGCCGGATAGCGGAGCGGCACGCGGGCGGCCGTGCCGTGGCGGTCTCCGAGGGAGGCTACGATCTCGCGGCGCTCCGCGCCTGTCTGGATGCCGCGATCGCCGTCCTCGCAGGTGAGCGGCCTCCTTCCGCCGCCGCTGCTCCAGCGACAGCGCGTTCGCGCACCGCGATCGCGGCGGTGCGCGCCGCACAGGCGAAGTACTGGCAGCTATAATGTCCGCAGCCCACGTGAGCACCGAGTACGCACCCCAGGAACTGGACAGGAAATGGCAGGCGCGGTGGACGCGCGAGCGCGCCTTCGAGGTCGTCGAGGACCCGGCGCGGCCCAAGTTCTACTGCCTGGAGATGTTCGCGTACCCCTCGGGACACGCGCACGTCGGCCACGTGCGCAATTACATCATCGGCGATGTGATGGCCCGGACCAAGCGGCTCCGCGGCTGCAACGTGCTGCATCCCTTCGGCTGGGACGCCTTCGGACTCCCGGCCGAGAATGCCGCAATCAAGAGCGGCATCCATCCGGAGACGTCGACGCTCGCCAACATCGCGCACATGAAGGGACAACTCCAGCGGCTGGGAATCAGCTACGCCTGGGAGCGCGAGTTCGCCACCTGCGAGCCGTCGTACTACAAGTGGAACCAGTGGCTCTTCATCAAGATGTACGAGCGCGGGCTGGCGTACCGCAGGCGCTCGGTGGTCAACTGGTGCGAGAAGGACCAGACCGTGCTCGCCAACGAGCAGGTCGTGGACGGCGGCTGCTGGCGCTGTGGCACGCCGGTGACCACCAAGACGCTCGAGCAGTGGTTCTTCAAGATCACGGAATATGCCGATGACCTGCTGCGCGGCATCGACCAGCTCGGCCAGTGGCCCGAGAAGGTTCTCACGATGCAGCGGAACTGGATCGGCCGCTCCGAGGGCGTGACGCTCCTGTTCGGCGAGGTCGAGGTCTTCACGACGCGGATCGACACGATCTTCGGCGCGACCTGCGTCTTCATCGCGCCCGAACACCCCATGGTCGACCGGCTCGCGGCCGAATCGGACGACCCCGCCGCATTCCGGACGCGCGTCAGCGCGTTCCGCGCGCAGGACCGCACCGCACGCCTTTCCGGCGAGATCGAGAAGGACGGGTTCTTCACGGGGAAGCGGGTGCTCAATCCGTTCACGGGCGAGCTGGTCCCGGTCTGGATCGCCAACTTCGTGCTCGGCGAGTACGGCACGGGGGCCGTGATGGCCGTGCCGGCGCACGACACCCGCGACTTCGAGTTCGCGAAGAAATTCGGGCTCCCCATCAGAACCGTCATCCACCCGCTGCCGGAGCTCCAGCCGCGCCCCGCAGACGAGGCCTATACGGATTACGGCCGTCTGGTGGACTCGGGCGAATTCTCGGGGCTCACCTCCGAGCAGGCAAAGGTGAGGATGGCGGAATGGATCGAAGCGAAGGGCATCGGGCGCCGGACGGTGCAGTTCCGCCTCAAGGACTGGGGCATTTCGCGCCAGCGCTACTGGGGCACGCCCATTCCGATGATCTACTGCGAGGCCTGCGGCATCGTGCCCGTGCCCCTGAACGAGCTGCCGGTGGAGCTCCCAAAGCTGGCGCAGTTCACCGGGCGCGGCGATTCGCCGCTGGCCCAGGTGCCAGAGTTCGTGAACGTCCGCTGCCCGTCTTGCGGGGGCAAGGCCCGCCGCGAGACCGACACCATGGACACCTTCGTCGACTCGTCCTGGTACTTCTACCGGTTCTGCGATCCGCGAGATGACGCCCTGCCGTTCGACCCCGCGAGGGCGAAGTACTGGATGCCGGTCGATTTCTACAGCGGCGGCGTGGAACACGCGATTCTTCACCTGATCTACTCGCGGTTCTTCGCCCGGGTGTTTCGCGATCTCGGGATGGTGGATCACAGCGAACCGTTCTCGCACCTGCTCACGCAGGGGATGGTGTTGAAGGACGGCGCCGTGATGTCGAAGTCGAAAGGGAACGTCGTCGATCCCGATGACATGCGGAATCGGTACGGCGCCGACGCCCTGCGGCTGTACGTGATGTTCGTGGCGCCTCCGGAGAAGGAGGTCGAGTGGACCGACAGCGGCCTCGAAGGCAGCTTCCGGTTCCTGGCGCGGGTCTGGCGGCTGGTGGATCAGTGGTGCGGCGCCGTTCGGGCGGCGCCCTCGATCGATCCCGCCGCGCTCGGCGACGGCGAGCGGCGGCTCCGGCGCAAGACGCACGACACCATCCGGCGCGTGACGATCGATGTGGAACAGCGGATCCATCTGAACACCGCCGTCTCGGCGCTCATGGAGCTGGTCAACGAGCTCTATACGGTCGAGGGGCCGGACGCCGCGCGGCCCCAGACGGCCGCCGTCGTGCGGGAGGCCGTGGAGGCGCTCGTGATCATGCTGTCTCCGTTCGCGCCGCACTCCGCCGAGGAGATGTGGGAGCGGACGGGTCATGGCGGCGGCCTGGCGGGCGCGGAGTGGCCCGCCTACGACGCCGAGGTCGCCCGGGCGGACGAGATCGTCGTTCCCGTGCAGGTGAACGGCAAGCTGAGGGGCCGCGTCACGGTGCCCGCCGACATCTCCGAACCCGACCTGCGCGCCCGCGCGCTGGCCGACCCGGCCGTGCGCGCCCACACGGACGGAAAGACGATCAAGACGGTCGTGATTGCGAAGGGCAGGTTGATCAATGTCGTGGTGCAGTAGGCCGCTCGCGCTCGGCCGGCTCGCCGCGGTCCTGGTGGCCGCGGCCGCCGCCTCGAGCGGCTGCGGCTACGCGCTCGCAGGGCGGGGGTCGTTCCTGCCGGACACCATCCGGGTTATCGGCATTCCGCTGTTCACGAATCAGACCTCGTACTTCGACATCGCGCAGATCATCACCGACAAGATGCGGGCCGAATTCATCGGCCGGGGTCATTACCGTGTCGTGCCGGAGGCCGCCGGGGCCGACGCGGTGCTCGTGGGCACCATCACGTCGATCTCCATCCTGCCGAGCGCGTTCTCGCAGCAGCAGCAGGCGTCGCGCTATACCATCACCGTCACCGCGAACATCGAGCTGCGGGAAGCGATTCGGAACGAGGTGCTGTGGAGCAACCCGTCGGTGATCGTGCGCGAAGAGTACGACGCCAGCGGCACCAGCGTGGCGGGGGGCGGGGCGGCGGTCGATCCGGCCGCCTTCTTCAACCAGGAAACCAACGCGGTGCAGCGCGTGAGCGACGAGTTCGCGCGGAGCGTCGTGAGCGCCATTCTGGAAGCCTTCTGATTGCCCGTCGCATCCGAGGCTGAGGTTCGCCGGCAGATCCAATCGGGACGTGTGGGCGCCGTCTATCTGCTCCTGGGCGCCGACGAGCCCGCGAAGGCCGCACTCGCAGGCGAGTTCCTCTCGCTGGTCGATCCGGACCTCCGCGCCTTCAACGTCGACCGCCTGTACGGCGGCGAGACGACCGCCGGCGCCGTGGTCGATGCCGCCCGGACGCTGCCGATGATGGCGCCGCGCCGCATCGTCCTGCTCCTCCATGCCGAGCGCCTTCTGGTGCCGCGGAAGGAGGGCGACGCGTCCGAGCGCGACCTGGCGCTCCTCGAGACCTATGCGAAGTCGCCGGAAGACAGTGCGTGTCTGGTGATCGTGGCCGGCGCGCTCGACAGGCGGCGCGCCCTGGTGAAGCTGCTGCTGTCCAAGGCCATCGTCGTCGAGTGCTCGGGGCCGGCCGACGTCGGGGAAGCGGCCCGGTGGGTGCGGGAGCGGGTGGGGCAGCAGGGCATGACGATCGAACCGCGTGCCGCCCGCCTGGTCGCCGAGCGGGTGGGCCCGGATGCGGCGCGGCTCCGATCCGAGGTCGACCGGCTCACGCTCTACGCGGCCGATGCCGGAGCCATTACGGCCGCGGACGTCATGGAGGTGGTCGCGCCCTCGGCCGCACAGGACGACTGGGCGGTGACGCGAGCCATCGAGCGGGGGTCTGCCGCCGATGCGCTGCGCGAGCTGGGCCGATCGATGGACGGCGGAGCCGTGCCCTACATGGTCCTGGGCCAGCTCGCCTGGTTCGTGAGGACGAAGATGCCGGCGGCGCGGCTGGCCACCGCCGTCGAAGCTGTCTTTCGCACCGACCTGGCGATCAAGACGTCGGCCGGCGATCCGCGGGCCCTGCTGGAGCGGCTGGTCGTGGAGCTGTGCGCTGCGCCTACGCCGTCTGCGAGAGCCGGGCGTTGAGACGCGACTTGTAGCGGCTCGCGGTGTTGCGGTGGATGACCCCCTTGCCGGCCATCTTGTCGATCAGCGACACGGCGGCGCTGAGCTGCTTGCGCGCCTCGCCGTCCTTGCCTTTCGGGTCGTCGATGAACGCGCGAATCTGCTTGAGCGTCGTGCGGAGCTGAGAGCGGTACCGGCGGTTGCGCTCGCGGTGGACGAGGCTCTGTCGATGCGCCTTCAGCGCGGATGCGTGAGTAGCCAAGAACGATGTCCCTTCAGAAGCACCGCGGCCTCGATGCGGCCCCGGCGAATGGTCACGAACTGCCTATTGTAGCCTACCGGCGCACTTCCTGGTAGTTCCCCGAGAGGGGACGGACGTTCGTGTAGCGCACCACCACCTGGCCGTCCACGATGTCGACCAGCTTGTAGATGCGAGACCCTGGAGCGCCGGGCGTGGCGCCGCGCAGGGCGTTGATCCGCCGGACGTAGGCCTGCGTCTCTTTGTAGGGGGGAATCTGGCTGCCGTAGCGATCCACGGCGGTCGGGCCCGCGTTGTAGGCCGCCAGTGCGAGCTGCTCGTCGTGCTCGTAGCGGATGAGGAGCTGTTTCAGGTACCCGACGCCGGCGCGGATGTTCTCCGCCGGGTCGAACGGATTCGACACGCCGAACCGGGCCGCCGTGGCCGGCATCAGCTGCATCAGCCCCATGGCGCCCTTGGGCGACAAAGCCAGGGGGTTGAACGCGGACTCCACCTGGATGACGGCCCGCACGAGGTCTTCGCGCACGCCGTTCAGGCTCGCATGCTCGCGGATCAGCGGCTCGTACTTCGAGCCGCGGCTGATCGCCAGCGGCGCTCCCACCCGCGCGGTCATGAGCCGGGCGTCAGCGTGCGTGCGGGCGCCCCCTGCGTGGGGCTGGTTCGAGAGCACCAGGACCCCGTTGGCGTCGCGCCACGAGTAGATCTGCGCCGCAGCCGGCCGAGCCGCCGCGAGCGCGCAGACGGCGAGGGCCGGAATAAGTATCGTCTTCACTGACGGCCTTATCGGCCGGAACAGGCGGGAAGATTCAGATCCGGCGGGGTGTACCGGTCACGAGGCGGTGGTCGACCCGAGCGCTTCGGCGACGAGCGCCCTGGCGTGATCGAACGCCTCGCCGATCCGGGAGGGATCCTTTCCGCCCGCCTCGGCGAAATCGGGGCGTCCACCTCCGCTGCCGCCGACGATCGGCGCAAGCTTCTTGACGAGCTGGCCTGCGTGGACGCGGGGCGCGAGGTCCTTGGTGACCGCCGCCACCAGCGACACCCGTCCATCGCCGATCGAGCCGATCAGCACCACGCCGCTCTTGATGCGATCGCGATGCGCGTCGGCGAGCTGGCGCACCTCGTCCTTCCCGAGATCGGAGACGCGCTGCGCCACGAAGGTCACGCCGCCGACCCGGGCCTCTTCGAACGCTCCGGGCTGCTGCCCCTGCTGAGCGCGCGCGCCTTCGACCTTGAGCCGGCTGAGCTCGCGGTGCAGCCGCCGCGACTCCGACTGCAGCTGCTCGACGGCCGCGCGCGCGCGGTCCGCGCCGGTGCCGAGGGCGTCCAGGACGTCCTGCAGCGAGGCGCGCGTGGACTGGTGCAGGCTGACGGCGGCGGCCCCGGTGACCGCCTCGATTCGACGTACGCCGGCCGCCACGCCGCTCTCGGACGAGACGGCGAAGAAACCGATGTCGCCGGTCGCGCGGCAGTGCGTGCCGCCGCAGAGCTCCATGCTGAAGCCGGGGATCGACACGACGCGCACCGTGTCGCCGTACTTCTCGCCGAAGAGCGCCATCGCGCCGGCGGCAATCGCATCCTGGGTGGAGCGCTCGTCGGTCACGACCGGCGTGTTCCGGTACACCTGCTCGTTGACGATCTGCTCGATCTCCACGATCTGCTGGCGCGTGACCGGCGACGCATGGACGAAATCGAAACGCAGCCGATCCGGCGCCACCAGCGAGCCCGCCTGCTTCACGTGCGGTCCCAGGATGCGCCGGAGCGCCGCGTGGAGCAGGTGCGTGGCCGTGTGATTGCGCCTCGTCGCATCCCGCGTCGGCTCGTCCACCTCGGCTGTCACGAGATCCCGCTCGCGCAGCGAACCCTGCGCGACGTGAATCCGGTGCAGCCGCGGCCACCCGGCCGGCAGCCGCGTCATTCCCTTCACCGCCGCCACGGCGCCGGTGGCTTCCGATCGCAGTTCGCCGACGTCGGACACCTGGCCTCCGGACTCGAGGTAGAACGGGGTGCGTCCGAGCGCCGCATAGCCATCGCTGCCCTGATCGAGCCGGTCCACCTGGTGCCGTTCACGATCGAACAGCGCCACGACCGGGGTACCTTTGACTTCGGTCGAGGTGTAGCCTTCGAACCGGTCGCCGGCGGCTCCGAGGTGGTGCTGCGCGCCGGTCGAGGCGAAGGTGAAATCGGCCGCGGTCTTCTTTCCCTCGAAGGCGCTCTTCGCGCGCGCTTTCTCGCGCTGGCCTTCCATCGCCCGTTCGAAGCTCTCGATGTCGACGACCACGCCCCGTTCGCCGGCGAGGTCCTCGATGAAATCGAGCGGGAGCCCGAAGGTGTCGTAGAGCCTGAACGCCTCCTCCCCGGAGAGCCGCTGCCGCCCGGCGGAGGCCCGCTCGACGGCGTCCTCCAGCTTCGGGAGACCGCCGGCGAGGACCGCGAGGAACCGGTCCTCCTCCCCGCGGATCACGCTCGATGATCGTGTCGCGGCTGGTCTTCAGCTCCGGATACGCCCCCCCCATCTGACCGATGACGACGGGGGCGAGCCGGTGGAGGAACGGGTCGGCCACGCCGAGCTTCATCCCGTGGCGCATGGCCCGCCGCATGATCTTGCGGAGCACGTACCCGCGCCACTCGTTCGAGGGGAACACGCCGTCCGCGATGAGGAAGGTCATCGCCCGGAGATGATCCGCGACCACGCGGATGGAGATATCGGCCGGGTCGAACGCGCGGCCGTAGCGCGTACCCGCCTGCTCCTCGATCGCCGAGAGGATCGGCGCGAACAGGTCGGTGTCGTAGTTCGAGAGCACCCCCTGCAGGGTGGCGCAGATGCGCTCGAAGCCCATGCCCGTGTCGATCGAGAGCGCCGGCAGCGGCTTCAAACTGCCGTCGGGCTGGCGATCGAACTCCATGAACACGTTGTTCCAGATCTCCACGTAGCGCTCGCAGCTGCAGGCGACGCCGCGGCAGGCCGGCTCGGGGCAGGGCAGGTGGGCGCCGCGGAAGTAGTGGATTTCCGAGCAGCGGCCGCAGGGGCCGGTGTCGCCCATCTGCCAGAAGTTGTCCGCAATTCCCAGCTCCGCGATCTGCGTCTTCGGGAGGAACTCGAGCCACCGCGCATATGCCTCGTCGTCGCGCGGGATGCCGCTCTCGCCGCCGAAGATCGTCGCGTGGAGCCGGTCGGCCGGAATCTTCCACTCTTCGGTCAGCAGGCCCCACGCGAGCCCGATCGCGTCGGTCTTGAAGTAGTCGCCGAAGGAGAAGTTGCCGAGCATCTCGAAGAACGTGTGGTGCCGGAGCGACGGCCCGACGTTCTCCAGGTCGTTGTGCTTGCCGCTCACGCGCATGCACTTCTGGGCCGTGGCGGCGCGCGTGTACTCGCGGCGCTCCTTGCCCAGGAACAGATCCTTGAACTGGTTCATGCCCGCGTTGGTGAAGAGCAGCGTCGGGTCGTCCTGGGGGACGAGCGAGGCGCTCGGGACCACGCGGTGGCCATGGAGCCTGAAGTACTCGAGAAACGACGCACGGATTTCGTTCGCAGTCATAGTGAGCGACGGGACGGTGGGACCAGAGGGGTATTTTACTTCCGACGCGCGAGCTTCCGAATCAGGGCCGAGGCCGCCGACGGCGAGAAGCCCTGCCGGACCAGACGGGCGAGGAGTCTGCGGCGCTCCGCCGGGTCGGTCAGGCGGGCCGGGTCACGGAGCCGTCGCGCCAGCGCCGCTTCGAGCAGTGCGTCTTCGCCTTCCGGCTCGACGAGCTCCCGGACGGTGGTCCGTGCCACGTCCTGGTCGATGCCGAGCGCGGCGAGCCGGCTGAGGATCCGCCGCGGCCCGCGCCCGCGCACCGTCAGTTCCGTGCGCGCCGCCGCGGCCGCCGTTCGCGCATCGTCGATGGAGCGATCGGCGAGAAGGGCCTCGATGGCGCCGTCGATCGCGTCGGCGGCGAAGCCGCGGCGGGCGAGCCGGTCGCGCACCTGCCGCTCCGACAATTCGCGTCCGGCGAGAAGGCGCAGCGCGGCCGCACGAGCAGCCTCAGGCGAGTGGGGCTCGTCCGCGACGCGCGGTCTCTTCACGGGGTGCCCTTCAGCGGCCGAACCGGGTGAGTCCGGGAATGGCGGGATCGCCCAGCACGTTCCTGGCCATCTCGTCGCGCGCCGCGTCGGTCGTGGTGGAGATGCCCTGCACCTTGAGCTTGAACTCGTCGACGTTCGAGGCCCAGCGCAGCGCCTCCTCGTACGAGATGAGCCCCTGCTGGAACAGGCCGAAGATCGACTGATCGAAGGTCTGCATGCCGTACTGCGACGTGCCCGAGGCGATCGCGCCCTGGATCATGTGCGTCTTCTCCTTGTCGATGATGCACTCGCGGATGAAGCCGGTCGCGACGAGCACCTCGACGGCCGGGACGCGTCCGCGCTCGTCGGTGCGCGGGATCAGCCGCTGCGACACCACGGCCTTGAGCACGGCGGCGAGCTGGAGGCGCACCTGCTTCTGCTGGTGCGGCGGAAACACCGCGATGATGCGGTTGACCGTCTCGGTGGCATCGAGGGTGTGGAGCGTCGAGAACACCAGGTGGCCGGTTTCGGCGGCCAGCAGCGCCGTCTGGATGGTATCGAAGTCGCGCATCTCTCCGACCAGGATGACGTCGGGGTCCTGCCGCAGCGCGCTGCGCAGCGCCTGCGCAAAGGATCGCGTGTCGACCTCGACCTCGCGCTGGTTGACGATCGAACGGCTGTCGCGGTGCAGGAACTCGATTGGGTCTTCCACCGTGATGATGTGCGTGTGGCGCGACCGGTTGATCTCGTCGATCAGCGCGGCCAGCGTCGTGCTCTTTCCGCTCCCGGTCGTGCCGGTGACGAGGACCAGGCCGCGCTCCTCGGCGGCGATGGTCTTCAGAATCGGCGGCAGCAGCAGCTGGTCGACGCCCAGGATGGCGTTCGGGATGATACGGACGACCAGGGCGAGGCTGCCTCGCTGCTGGAAGACGTTGCAGCGGAAGCGCCCGAGCGCCGGGACGCTGTGCGCGAGATCCAGCTCCTGCAGCTCCAGGAACTTGGTCCGCTGGGCCTCGCTCATCATTCCCAGCGCCATGGTGCGGGTATCGTCCGCGGCGAGGCGCTTCTCCTCGCTGAGGGGGACGAGCGATCCGCTCTGCCGGATCATCGGGTACGCCCCCGCCTTCAGATGCAGGTCGGACGCGCCCTTGGCCACGGCCGCCCGCAGGAGATCGTCGAGAGTCATCTCCGCCCTTATCGGCGGCTGGCGAGAGGGCGATTAGCGCGCCTTGGCCACGGCGGCCGCCGGCTCGGGGGCCGCCGCGGGCTGGTCCACGAACGTCAGCCACCGGTGAATGTCGGGGCCCTCGCCGTGCACGACGCCGAGAAAGCGGCGCTGGATCGCTTCGGTGATCGGTCCGCGCCGGCCGGCGCCCACGACGATCTTGTCGACCGACCGGATCGGCGTGATCTCCACCGCCGTACCGGCGAAGAACAGCTCGTCGGCGATGTACAGCATCTCGCGGGGAATCATCTCTTCGTGGACCGTGTACCGAGATCGCGCGCGACGGTGATGATCATGTCGCGCGTGATCCCTTCGAGGATCGAGGCGCCCAGCGGCGGAGTGTAGAGCGCCCCGTTGCGCACCACGAACACATTCTCGCCGCTGCCCTCGCTGACGTAGCCGAACGCGTCGAGGGCGATGCCCTCGCTGTAGCCGTTCGACTCCGCCTCCATCCGGATCAGGGCGGCGTTGGCGTAGTTGCCGTTGGCTTTCGCGAGCGACGGAAAGGTGTTCGGCGCCATCCGGTTCCACGAGCTCACGCACACGTCCACGCCCTTTTCGAGCGCGTCGGCGCCGAGATAGGTGCCCCATTCCCAGACCATGATCGCGGCGTCCACGGGGCAGGGGAGCGGGTTCACCCCGAGCGTGTTGTACCCGCGGTAGAACATGGGCCTGATGTAGCACGCTTTCAGCCCGTTGGCGCGGATGGTCTCGAGGATCGCGGCCTCGAGCTGCGCCTGTCCGAAGGGGGGCTCCATCCGGTAGATCTTCGCGGAGGCGAGCAGGCGGGCGACGTGGGCGTCGAGACGGAGCACGGCCGGGCCGCGCTTCGTGTCGTAGCAGCGTGCGCCCTCGAAGACGCCGCTGCCGTAATGGACGACGTGCGAGCCGATGTGGATCGTGGCGTCGCGCCAGTCCACCAGCTTGCCGTTCATCCAGATCTTGCCCGTCCCCGCAAAGGCCATGGTGCCTCAGCTCCTTCGAAAAAAGCTTAGCATCTACTGTGCTTCGCCACAAAACGGACAGCGCGCCGACCGCGCGTGCAGCGGCTTGCGGCAGTGCCAGCAGAAGCGCGGCAGCGGCGTCTCTCTGGCGCGCAGCCGGCTCTGAATGTCGGCGACGTCCTCGGCCGAGGGCGTGGGGCCGGCGCCCGTCGCGGGCAGCGGCGCCGGCGTCGCTCGCTCGCTCCTCCCCGCCACCCGGGTCGTCTTCTTCCCGCGGGCGGCGAGCAGGTCCTTGAGCAGATCGCCGGCGCGCTGATAGCGCGCGTCCAGCTCCGGCGCGATCGCCTTCATCACGATGTCGTTGATCTTCTTCGGGACCTTCGGGTTCCGGACGTTCGGCGGCGAGACGAGCTCGCCGCGCTCGAGCTTCTCGAGATCCTCCGGCGACGGCGTGTTGTACGGCAGCACACCCGTGAGCATCTGGTACATCGTCACGCCGAGCGAGTAGATGTCCGACGCGAACACCGCCTTCCCGCGGAACTGTTCCGGGGCCATGTACGGAGGGCTGCCGATCACGGTGGTGCCGTGCGAGGCGACCTCGATGATTCGCGAGGTGCCGAAGTCGGCCACCTTGAGCCGTCCCGCCTCGGTCACCAGCACGTTGCCGGGACGCAGATCGCGGTGGATGACGTTCTGCTGGTGCGCGTGGTCGAGGGCGTTGGCAGATCTGGCACGTGTAGTCCAGCATCAGCGGCAGCTCGAGACGGCCGTGGCGCGAGATGATCGTCTCGAGCGTGTCGCCCGGCACGTACTCCATCACGATGAAGAACACGTTCTCCGGCCGCTCGGCCGTGAGGATCGAGACGATGTTCGGATGGTTCAGCGCGGCGAGGAGCCGCGGCTCGCGAAGCAGCTCCGTGAAGTCGACGTTCTGCCGGTGGGGCACCTTGATCGCCACCTTCTTGCCGATCCAGGTGTCTTCCGCCAGATAGACGGTGCCGAACCCGCCGCTGCCGATGGCCGACTGGATGCGGTACTTGCCGACGGTCTGGCCCCGGAAGAACACGGTCGCAGTATACAGGCCAGCCGACGCTAGAATCTCAGCCGTGCACCGGTTCCACGCGCCCGACTGGGAGCTGCAGCGCGAAACCACGCTGCCGGCCGGCGAAGCCCATCACCTCGCGCGGGTGCTGCGGCTCCGGCCCGGCGATCGCGTCGAGCTCTTCGATGGACGAGGCCAGCAGGCTCTCGGCGTGGTGGAGTCCACCGAGGGGGAGCGCGTGCGCGTGCGGGCCGTCGAGCGGACGGCGCCCGCGCCGGAGCCGGGGGTGGCCATCACGCTCGCGCAGGCGCTCCTCAAGAGCGACAAGATGGATCGCGTGATCCGCGACGCCGTGATGCTCGGGGCCGCGGCCGTTCAGCCGCTCATGAGCGGGCGCACCGAGCTGCCGCGGGCCGCCGCAGGGGCCGCCGGGCGCCTGGCGCGATGGGAGCGCACCGTGCTTTCGTCGGTCAAGCAATGCGGGCGCGCGGTGCTCCCGCCGGTGCTGGCGCCGGTGGCGTTCGACGCGGCGATGGAGGCGATCGGCGATGCGCTGGCGCTCATGTTCGTCGAGCCCGCCGGGCACCCGGGAGCGCCCGGCCGCTTTTCACTCGAGAGCCTCGAGAATCGGGTCCCGGCCAGAACCACGGTCTTCATCGGTCCGGAGGGCGGATGGACCGACGGCGAGCTGCAGTCCGCGGCACGGGCCGGCGTGAGGCTGGTCACGCTAGGCCGGCGGACCCTCAGGGCCGAGGCGGCCGCCGCCGCCGCTATCGCCGTGCTGCAGTACATCTGGAAGGATTCTTCGAGAACAGGGCGCAGCGCCATTCGTCCTCGCCCGTGACCTCGCGACACTCGAGGAACCGCTGCAGCGCCGGGACCACCTCCACCTCAGCCTGCATGAAGCCGCTCACGACGAGCGAACCGCCTGGCGCGACGCAGTCGGCCAGCACGGCAGCCGAGCGGAGCAGCAGCGCGCCGGTCAGATTGGCCAGCACGATGTCGCCGCGTCGAGGTACGGCGCGAAAGTCCCCCGTCTGGATGTGCACGCGATCGGCAACATGGTTCAGCCGGATGTTCTCCGCTGCCGAGGCGAGCGCATCGGGATCCACGTCGAGCGCCACCGCGTTCCGGGCCCCGAGCCTTGCCGCCGCGATGGCCAGGACGCCCGACCCGCAGCCGATGTCAAGGACCGCGCGCCCGCGCACCTCAAGCCGCTGCAGCGCCGCCAGCGCCAGCCTCGTTGTCGCATGATGGCCGGTTCCGAAGCCCATCGACGGCTCGATGACGATACGCACGACGGCATCGCCGCCGGATTCAGTGCCGGCTTGTCCCGGAGAATCCCATGGTGGCGCAACCGTAATCCGTCCAACCGAGATGGCCCGGAGCTCCGCTTGCGAGCGGGCGGCCCAGTCTTCGTCGTCCACGTCCATGCGTTCGGCGAACAAGTGGGAGCCGAAGGATCGGCCCAGGGCCGCGAAAGCGCCCTCGCGCGAGTCGGCCGAGCCGAAGAACGCGCGGAGCCGGGGCGGGTCGTCGAGTTCCTGGATGGCCGTCGGCTCGAAGTCGTCGATCTCGGCGAGGACGAGGTCCTGAAGGTGTGGGTCGCAGCCCGGCAGGTGTATCTCGAGCGCGGGCCAGCGCTTATCCAAAAATATCCTTGACCTTCTCGAAGATGTTCTTGTCTTCGCCGTCGACCGTCTGCGCGCGCGGCTCGAACTGCTCCTTCGGCAGGGTCTTGGCGAGCTGCTCGAGAAGTGCACGCTGTTCGCGGCTCAGCCTCTTCGGGGTCGTCGGCTGGACGATGAAGTAAAGGTGTCCGCGGCCGCGGCCGGAGACATCGGGCATGCCCTTTCCGCGAAGATGGAACGTGGTGCCCGGCTGGGTGCCCTCCGGAAGCTTGTAGCTTTCAGAGCCGTCGAGCGTCGGCACCTCGATCGCGCCGCCGAGGGCGAGCGTCGTGAAGTTCAGCGGAATCTCGCACACGAGGTCGTTTCCGTCGCGGCGGAAGAAGGGGTGCTCTCGGACGTCGACGAACACGTACAGGTCGCCCGGCGGGCCCCCGCCGACGCCGCTCTCACCCTCGCCGTGCAGCCGCAGCCGCTGGCCGGCGGCGATGCCCGCAGGAATCTTGATCGTCAGCTTCCGCTTCTGATTGATCCGGCCCTGGCCGTGGCAGGTGGTGCAGGGCTTCGCGATCACCTTCCCCGTGCCCCGGCACTGGCCGCAGGTCTTGGCGACGGTGAAGAAACCCTGCTGGAAGCGGAGCTGCCCCTGGCCCTTGCACTGCGGACACGTGGTGGGGCCGCTCCCGGCCGCCGCGCCGGTGCCATGGCATGTCTCGCAGGTCTCCAGCCGGGGAACGTCGATGGCGGTTTCGAGCCCTTTGGCAGATTCCTCGAAGCTGATCTCGAGGTCGTAGCGCAGGTCGGCGCCGCGTTGTGCGCCGCCCCGGCGCCGGCCGCCGCCGAAGATGTCGCCGAACCCGAAGATGTCGCCGAGCCCGCCGAAGATGTCCTCGAACCCGGCGAAGGTCGACGGGTCGAATCCCGCCCCAGCCTGCGACGAGACGCCGGCGTGGCCGAAGCGGTCGTACCGGGCGCGCTTCTCGGCGTCGGCGAGAATGGCGTACGCCTCGGCGGCCTCTTTGAATCGCTCCTCGGCCTCCCGTTCACCCTGGTTGCGATCGGGGTGGTACTGCAAGCGCAAGCTTCCGGTACGCGCTCTTGATCTGCTGATCGGAGGCGTTCTTCGCCACGCCGAGCACTTCGTAGTAGTCGCGCTTGCTCACGCCTTTGCCACTTTCACCATGGCGGGCCGCAGCAGTCGGTCGCCGAGGCGGTACCCCGCCTGAACTCATCGATCACGTCGCCGTCGGGCCTGCCGGCCGCGTCTTCGTACGAGACCGCCTGGTGCAGGTGCGGGTCGAACGGCCTTCCCACGGCCTCGATAGGCGTGACGCCCCGCTTGCGCAGCAGGTCGACCAGGGCGCGGTGGATGATCTGAAGCCCCTGCCGGTATTGTTCGGCCCCTGGCGCTTCCGCCTGGAGCGCACGCTCGAAGTCGTCGACGATGGGCAGCAGATCCTTCAGCACGTCGGCCGCGGCGTACTCCGACGACTCGCGGCGCTCGCGATCGATGCGCTTGCGGTAGTTGTCGAACTCGGCCGTCTGCCGCAGCAGGCGATCCTGCAGCGAGTCGCGTTCTCTCCGGAGCTCGACGATCTCGTCGGCCAGCGCCGGCGCGGCATCGCGGCGCGGCGCGTCCTCGTCGGGACGATCCGACTCGTCAGGTGTATCGGCGGATGCTTCCGCCGGGTTGATCGGGTGTGATTTGTCAGCCATGACCGGCCCTGTTTACATGCTGTCGCGGAGAACGCGCGAGACCGCCTGCGCCACGCCGTCCACGACGGCGATCGTCCTGGAGTAGTGCATCCGCATCGGGCCGATGACGCCGACCGTGCCCCTGCGAGACCCGTCGGCGTAGCACGACGCGACGAGGCTGAAGGCGCGCAGATCCGGCGAGCGGTGTTCATGGCCGATGACGATGGTGAGGTTGCTGCCGTCGATGTACTCGTTGAGAATGCGGACGAGCCGCTCCTTTTCCTCGACCATCCGGAGCAGGGCGCGCAGCGTGGCGAGCGAGATGCCGCTCGCCTCCGCGCTCTCGTCGAGCAGCGACGAGGCGCCGTCCACGAACAGGGACGGCCGCCTGGGGAATTCCTCGAGTCCGCTCTGCGCCAGGCGGAGGGCCCGTGCCTGCAGCGCGTCGTAGAGGGTGCGCTCCTGGCGGAGGCGCTCGATGACGGCTGCGCGCACGTCGTCGAGCGGCAGGCCGGCATACTCGGTGTTCAGGAAGTTTGCGGCGTGCCGGAGGTCGTGCGGGTGCAGCTCCTTGCCCAGATCGATGGCTTTCCGGCTGACCTGCCCCTCGTCGGTGACCACGATCACGAGCAGCTTGGAGTCGGTGAGCGGTACGAACTCGATTTCCTTGAGGATGCCGCAGCCGTCCTCGAGGGGGAGGGCGAACGCGATCAACCGGGAGGCGCGCGAGAGCACGCCCGACACCGAGCCCAGCACGTCTTCAGCCAGCGGCGGGAATCCGGCGCTGCGCCGGAGCTGCGCCTCGACGGCGGCACTGCCCTTGGCGGCCGGTCGCGACTCGAGAAGCTCGTCCACGTAGAACCGGTAGCCGCGATCGGTGGGCACCCGTCCGGCCGAGGTATGCGGCTGGTGCAGGTACCCGAGGTCTTCGAGCTCGGCGAGCGTGTTCCGGATGGTCGCCGAAGAAACCGACAGGCCGGCGCGCTGCGCCAGCAGGGCAGACCCCACCGGCTCGGCGGTCTGGATGAACTCGTCCACCAGCGCCGACAGAATTCGCGCGGCTCGCGGAGATAGATTCGTGGGCATCAGGATTAGCAGTCAAAGACAGAGACTGCTAACAAGAATTATACCGCAATTGGCGCGTTCACAAACCCACCCGCGCTTGCCGCACTGTCACCCTTTGGCATCGTTTTTCACTGTTCTCGGTCGCCCTGGCTTCGTTGCCAGACGAAGGACCTTCCTCGCAGCTCCTCCGCCGTCAGCGCTCGTCGCCAGAGAACAATGGCGGAGCCGAAGCACACGAGACCGAGCCATAGCTGCCGCCACACGACATTTGCGACGGGGTCGAGATAAGGCAGGCCGCCGCTCTTCCGGATCGCATAGCCGAACGCGCCTGTGAGGAAGAACAGGAGTCCAAAGAATGTGAACGTGAAAGCGCTCTGGAGAATGCGCCGGATCGGCGCAAACCCAATCAATAGCGCCACGGTCACCACCATGATGAACGCCAGCGGAGCAATCTCATCGAACGCGCCCATCATCCTTCCCTCCGGCTGGCTATTCTACGCCTTGGAATAGCGAAGTCGACGCGAACGAGAGACGATTGCCACGCGAGAGCGGTCCAGGAAGCTCGGTCGGACTACCCGCCAAGGATCCATTGCTGCGGCTTCAACTCGACTCCCATTATATCGACCTGGCGAGCGAGCCCGAACGTTTCCAATGCCGCCGCGCGGCGGGCTAGAATGCGCCAGCGGCGAGTTCGCGTCCGAGCACCGCCATCCACCCTGAGGCTTCTCCATGCACCCCTGGCACGACAGTTACATCGACGACGCGCTGGTCGCCACGGCATTCCCCGTGGTGATCGAGATCCCGAAAGGCAGCAAGAACAAGTACGAGCTCGACAAGGAGACGGGACTCCTGCGGCTGGATCGCGTGCTCTACAGCGCGGTCTACTATCCGGCCGACTACGGCTTCATCCCCCGCACCTACTGCGACGATGGGGACCCGCTGGATGTGCTGGTGCTGGGGCAGGAGCCTGTGTATCCCCTCACCCTGGTCGAAGCGCGTGCCATTGGCGTGATGCGCATGCGCGACGAAAAGGGCGTCGACGACAAGGTGCTCGCGGTGAGCGTCCGCGATCCGGCCTATGCCGAGTACTCCGACAAGGACCAGCTTCCCGGCCACGTGTTGCGTCAGGTGCAGCGCTTCTTCGAAGACTACAAGACGCTGGAGCACAAGCAGGTCATCGTCGACGACCTGCTCGGTCCGGCTGACGCGGTGACGATCATCCGCGAGGCGCTCGCGCTCTATCGCCGGCTGCGCAGGGGTGAGCTCACGACAAAGGCGTAGCGGCGGGAAGGATCTGTCTCAACGGCGGAGCGCCGACGCCTGATCCCAACGCATCGACGCGGCGGCGACGCGCGGATCGTGGATCTTGCCCCGGCGGACGGCGATGAGCTCGGCGAGAATCGAGACGGCAATCTCTTCGGGCGACACGGCGCCGATATCGAGCCCGATCGGCGCATGCACGCGCTGCAGGCATTCGGCCGCCATCCCCTCTTCGATCAGCGCGTCGTACATGCGCTTCACCTTGGCCTTGCTGCCGATGAGCCCGAGGTAGCGGAGATCGCGCGCGGCGAGCGAGCGGAGCGCGTCGAGATCGTGGGTGTGGCCGCGCGTGACGATCACGACATAGGCGCTCGGGCGGAATCGACGCCTGATGCAGCCAGTCGGGGATCGAGTCGACCATCACTTCTTCGGCGTCGGGGAAGCGCTCGCGGTTGGCGAACTTCTCGCGATCGTCGAGCACGTGGAGCTTGAAGCCGATCGTGCCGGCAAGCTTCGCGAGCTGGTAGCCGACGTGTCCGGCGCCGACGACGTAGAGATGCGGGGTGGGCTCCAGCGGCTCGATGTAGACCTGCATGTTGCCGCCGCAGATGAGGCCGGTCTCCTGCGCGAAATCATCGGTGAGATCGTACTGTGATCAGCGCGGCTTGCGCGTCTGCAGGCCTCGCGTGCCTTCCAGAAGGCGTCGTTCTCGTAGCAGCCGCCGCCGATGGTGCCGACGGTGCGGCCGTCCGGAAAGACGAGCATCTTCGCGCCGACGCGCTGAGGCGTAGACCCCTGCGCCGAGACGATCGTGACGAGCGCCGCTTCTTCCCCGCGCTCGAGCGCCTGGGTGAGGGCGGCAAAGACCTCCTGGGACATCCGAACCCGATTATGTCGCCAGAGCCCCCGGAAGGGGAAGGTCTCAGTAGCTGTGCAGCGGACAGACGGTCGCCGGCTCGGTGCCGGCGACGAACGACTCGTGGAACACGCGCGGGCAGCCGGGCGCGGCCAGCCTGGCCGGTATCGCGGTCGATCTCGGCGAACGTGATGTTCGGCGGCGGATCGAACGGCTGATCGGCGTGGCCGGCGAGCGCGCGCGTCATGAATGCGGTCCAGATCGGCAGCGCAGCCTGCGCCCCGCTGAGCCCGAGCGGCTGGCTCTCGTCGAGCCCGACCCATACGACGGTGAGCAGCTCCGGCGTGAAGCCCACGAACCAGGCGTCGCGCAGGTCGTTGGTCGTGCCGGTCTTGCCCGCGGCATCGAGCGAGAAGCCGGCGGCGCGCACGCCGGCGCCCGTGCCTTCGTTGACACGCTGCGCATCATGCTGGTGACCAGGAAGCGCTCTCGGGCCGCGCGATGGCCACCGGGTGCGGCTCGGGCGACGGGCACGTCGCGGCCGCCGCGCGTGATGTGCAGCAGCGGCTGCAGCTGGACGCTTGACGCCGTTGTTCGGGAAGAGCGTGTAGGCCGCCGCGATCTCGAGCGGCGTCGCCTCGAAGACGCCGAGCGCAATCGAGGGGAACGCCTGCGGCGGGGTCCCGGCGCCGATCTTCTTCCACAGGCTTGCCACCCGACCGTAGCCGGCTGCCTCGGCGACCTTGACGGTGGCGGCGTTGCGCGACATGGCCAGCGCGCGGCGGAGCGTGATTTCGCCGTCGTACTCGTCCTCGTAGTTGGCGGGGCTCCACGGCGTGCCGTCGGCGTCGAAGGTCGTCGGCTCGTCGTTCACGAGCGTGGCCGGCGTCAGCGTAGGCCGCTCCCTCGTCAGCCGCGCGTTCGAAGGCCGCCAGATAGACGAACGGCTTGAAGACCGAGCCAGGCTGGCGGTTGGCGCTGCGCGGCGCGGTTGAACTGCGACTGGTTGTAGGAGCGGCCGCCGACCATCGCCAGGATCTCGCCGGTCCGCGGGTCGACCGCGATGAGCGCCGCTTGCGGCGTGCGCGGCCGCTTGCGGCGCGACAGCAGCTGGTCGACTTTTGCCAGGCCGTCGCCGACGGCGTCCTGCGCGATCCGCTGCAGGCGGAGGTCGAGCGTGGTGTAGACGTCCACGGCTTCGCTGCTGCGGGTCAGACCGGGAAAGGCCGTCGAGAGCGTCTCGCCGACGTAGTCGACGAAGTAGGGGGCTTCGGCATCGAGCGCCGACGCGACGGGCGCGAGCGGCTCCCGGGCCGCGCGTGCCGCCGCGTCGCTCGAGATGAATCCGGCGTCGGCCATCTCGGCGAGCACGACGTTGCGGCGCTCGGTCACGCGCGCCGGCGCCTTGAAGGGCGACAGCGTGCCGGGCGAGTGAATGATGCCCGGCGATGGTCGCCGCTTCGGCGAGCGTCAGGTTGCGTCACGTCCTTGCCGAAATACAGCCGCGCCGCCTCCGGCACGCCATGGATGGCGAATGAGCCGCGGTTGCCGAGATAGACGTCGTTGAGATACAGCTCCAGCACCTGATCCTTCGTCGTCCTGATCGACAGGATCACCGACATGAATTGCTCCAGCAGCTTCCGTTTGATGGAGCGCTGGCCGGTCTGCTGCTCGATGGCCATCTCCTCGGTCAGGAAGAAGTTGCGCGCGAGCTGCTGGGTGATGGTGCTGCCGCCTTCGAGATACGGGCGATTGCCGAAGAGATTGGTGAACAGGGCGC
This sequence comes from Vicinamibacterales bacterium, assembly GCA_963738315.1. Classification (GTDB taxonomy): domain Bacteria; phylum Acidobacteriota; class Vicinamibacteria; order Vicinamibacterales; family JAMQPK01; genus JAMQPK01. Next base: position 1,076,407 of record CAVTVT010000003.1, read on the forward strand.
CGACCATGCGGATCGGATCGACGCCCGGGTGGGAGTAATACCGGCGGTCCTCGATAGCGAGCACCGCCTGGACCATGCGCGTCGGGATCGCCGACGAGCGGCACCTGGCGCCGCTTCTCGCGGCTGGCGCTGATGAGCGCCGTGAGCATGGGCGCGTCGAGCGTGAGGGCGCCGATGGCCTGCTGCGGGCGCTGGCCGGCCGTTCCGGCGTTGATCGATTCGACACGGTCGCTCAACGTGGCGGCGCGCGGCGGGCGTGAGCCTCGCCGCGCGGGAGCGGGCCGCTGGAAGCCGACGGTCACCGGCTGGCCGGCCTGCGCGCCGGTTCGCGGCACCAGCGTGACCAGGCCGCCCTGCACCGAGAACTCGGCCGGGCTCTGCGCGAGCGTCCGCTGCGCATAACCCAGGTCGTTGAGGCGGTCGATCAGCTCTTTCTCGGAGAGGCCCTCACCACGCCGGATCTGAAGCGGCCGGGCGAAGACGCGCGGCACGACCCGATCGCGCTCCCCGTGCAGCCGGGCATCGATCATCCGCGAGAAACTGACGTAGTAGTAGCCGCCGAGCGCGCACGTGGCGCCGAACAGGCAGCCGGCGGCAACGGCCGCGATCTGCACGGCGCGGGGATGATCCCGGACGAGCGTGCGCGCCCGCGCGCGAATCGCCGCCAGCGCTCCCTTCGGCTGCTTCCTTTTTGCTCTCGGGGCCAATGTTCATTCCCATCCAGCCATCGTCGATCGACCGATCACCGTGGCTAGAGCGTGACCATCCAGTGCTGGCCGAGTTCGAGCGGCAGGTCGCTGAGGAGGCGGCCGATCAGCGCGGGGCCATAGCGGTTGAACAGCGAGACGCCGCCAATGGCCCGCTCCTGTGGCACGCCATCGGGGAACGCCTGGGCCTGCGCGCGAAAGAACTGACGCCGGAGCGTCTCGTCGCGCTTCTTCGCGGCGCTGATGACTTTGCCGCGCAGCGCGCTGAAGTCGTGCTGGAGCCTGCCGAGCGTGGATTTGGCCGCGCCCTCGAGCGTGGCGTCGACGGCCGGCACCGCCGACACCACCACCGCCATCGAGCGCTCGATCGCCTCCTGCGCGTCGTGCAGCGCCGTGTCCACCGAGGCGGGCAGCGAGGCCGCGAGCAGCCGGTTCAGCGCAGACTCGTCGCGGGCGTGGAGCTCTTCGAGCGGCAACTCGTGCCGGGCGAGGAAGCGGAGGCTCGCCGAGTCGAGCACGGTGATGCTCAGCCTCGGATAGAGCAGCGGCATCGGCACGCCGAAGTGCGCGTAGACCGCTTTCAGCTGGGCCAGGTACGCGAGCTCGTTGGGGCCGCTCACATAGCAGATTGTCGGCAGCAGCGCGTCTTCCACTACAGGGCGGAGCAGGACATTCGGGCTGAACGAATGCGGGGAGGTCTGCGCCTCGGCCCGGAGCCGGGCGGCATCGGCCTTCTGAATCGGGCTGCGAGTGCCGTCGAGGTGGAACAGCGCGGCCGGCTGGTCGGTCGCGGTGACCTGGGCGTGATAGCCGCGCTCGACCAGCGCATCGCCGGCCTCCCCGGCGAGCTGCCACGTGCGGCCCGCGTGCTCGAGCTCCCGGACGAACACCGCCGACGCCAGCGGTTTTGCCGCCGGGTCGCTGGCATCGAAGACAACCAGTCCGTGCGGGCCCAGCATCCGCTCGAGAAGGCGGGCGAAGGCATCGGCCATGCCGCGCCCGGGCTGATAGCTCGCGCGCAGGTCGCTCAGCAGCTCCGCGGTGAACTCGGTCTGCGGCAGCGCCGCGGCGAGCTCGTCGACGGCGTCGCTGATCTCCTGTCCGAAGATCATGCGCGCGACCGGCGTGCGTCCCGCCTCGGGACGCGGCGGAAGCTGGATGGCGCGCCGCCGGGATTCGACATCCAGAATGAAGCAGCGAGACACCTCTTCCCAGTCGTGGTCCTCGCCCTCGACCCAGAAGACCGGCACCGTGGGAACGCCGTGCTCCTGCTGAATCCTGTCCGCAAGCTTGACCGCTGTCAGCGCCTTGTACAGCGAGAACGCGGGCCCGCCGAACAGTCCGGCCTGCTGCCCGGTGACGATCGCCACGGCGCGAGGGTCGGCGAGGCGCCGGGCGGCCTCGCGGGCGGCCGGCGCCGCACCGCGCGCCTCGAGCTGCGCCTCGAGCACGCGCGCGATGGCGGCTCGATCGCGCGGATGCCGCTGCGCCCGCTCGATGGCGGCCGACCACGATTGCGGCTGCGACGGATCGCCGGAGAAAAAAGATGCGAGTGAAGCGAATGAAAACGCGTAATCGGCCGCGAGCTTCCTGACCCAGGGAAAGCGTCGAATATCGACAGGAATGCGCGCCGATTCCGACGGGTCAGATCCGCGTTCGGATGGCACTGGGCGATATGTTACCATTCGTCTACTGACCCGCGAAGACGCCGTCCTGTACTTTCCCCCAGAGGCATTCGGGCCATTTCGAGTTCTCCATCAGATTGGCGCGGGTGCGCTCGGTCCAGTGTTTCGCGCGCAGGAAAGCGCGAACGAAGGATCGGTGCGCCTCGTCGCCGTCAAGGTCATTCATCTGGGGCTCTCCCACGATGAGGCGGCTCGGCTCGCGGAGGAGTTGCAGCGCCTCGTCGGCCTGAGGCTCGACCATCCCGCGGTCGCGGCGGCGATTGCGGCCGGGCTCGACGGCTCGACTCCGTACATCGTGTTCGAGCACGCCGCCGGCGAGCCGCTCGAGTCCACGGGCGTGCGTGGCTCGCTTTCACGCGAGGAAGCGCTCGACATCATCGACGCCATGGCGGCCGGGATCGACTACTGCGCCGGACGCGGCGTGCACCACCACCGCCTGGAGCTGCGCGATGTGATCGTGTCGTCTGAGGGACCCCGCATCACCGGGTTCGGCGTACAGGACGCGCTCGGCGGCGCGGGAATCAGCGCGGCGGTCCCGGAGACGTTCGGTCGTCCCGGCGCGCCTTCGGACGTCTCGTCGCTGGCGGCGATCGCGTACCAGCTCATCACCGGCCGCGAACGGCACGACGAAGATCCGGACCTCGGGCCGGAGCTCCAATCGCTGTTCGCCGAGACTCTTTCCGGGAGCGGTGCGTTGCGGCCCGCGAAGGCCGCGGACTTCGCTGCCAGGCTTCGGCAGGCGGCATCGGCTCGCTCCGGAACCCGCAGCACGCCGGTCGCGCTGCCAGAGCTGCCGCCAACCGAGCTCACCGCCTTCTCGTCGGAGTCGGAGCCGGAGGAACGGCCGGCATCAGCGGCGCCGCACGTGCTGGGATCATCCGAAGCTCAAGCGCGTCAGCAGCCGCAGGTGTTCGAGGCGGCGGAGCCGCAGCTCGAAGAGGTGCTGGATCGGTTCGCCGACTTCGGCGCGGCATCCGATCCGCTGGAGATCGAGCCGGGCGTCACGGGCGGCCCTGTCGACCAGAACGACTGGCGCGAGGATTCTGCGCCGCTGTTCGCCCCGGCCGCGCCGCCGCCGTCTCGCCCGGGCGTGGTGAAGATCTCGTTCTTCATCGCGTGCGCCGCGCTGTCGGCCCTCGCCGTCACGTACGCGTTGAGGCCGCGTGCGCGGCCCGCGGCAGAACGGCCGGTGTCCACGAGCGGCGTGCCCTCGACGACTGTGGACGTCGCCGGCGGTCGCGGCCGCGAGGCCCAGCAGCCACCGACGCCCCGACCGGCGGCCCCGCGGGAGCTTCCCCCCGACGGGCACCTCCCGCCGCCGTCTCCGTCGACGCCCGCGGCCGGGCTCTCCGCTCACCGGGCGCCGGAGCAGGGCCGTGTGCTCGTTCGATCGTCGCCGGCGGGCGCCAGCGTCACCGTGAACGACGAGCCGCGAGGCGAGACGCCGGTGGCGGTGCGCGATCTGGCATACGGATCGTATAGCATTCGGATCGCGCGGGACGGCTACGGTTCGGTCGAGCGCCGCGTGCGGCTCACGGTCGATCGTCCGAGCGCATCACTCGACGTCGTGCTGCGTCCCGCCGCGGCCGGACGCGAACCGGCCGCATCGGGCGCCGGCGTGGCGAGCGCGTCGATCTCGGTCGAATCGCGCCCTTCCGGCGCGCAGGTGTACGTCAACGATCGGCTCGTGGGCTCGACGCCGATGGTCGTGGCGGAAGTGCCCGCCGGACCCGCGGCCGTCCGCCTCGAGCGAGACGGCTATCAGACCTGGGCGACGACGGTGGAGGTCCGGCCGGGCGAGCAGGTGCACTTGGGCGCGTCGCTCGACATCCGGCGTTAACGACATGAAGGCAGTCCTGGCTCTCGAGAACGGCACGGTCTACCGTGGCACTGCGGCGGGTGCGGCGGGCGAGGCGCGCGGCGAGGTCGTGTTCAACACGAGCATGACCGGCTATCAGGAGATTCTCACCGACCCTTCGTACGCCGGCCAGATCGTCACGATGACCTCGCCGCAGATCGGCAACTACGGCGTGGCGCCCGACGACGTGGAGTCGCTCAGCCCCAAGGTGGCCGGCTTCGTGATGCGTGAGGAATCGCCGGTCGCGAGCAACTGGCGCGCCTCCGGTACCCTGCGCGACTATCTCATCCAGAACAACATTGTCGCCATCGCCGACATCGACACGCGGGATCTGACCCGGCTGCTCCGATCCGCGGGCGTGATGCGCGGCGTGATTGCCACCGGCGAGGTCGACGAGCCGGAGCTCGTCGAGAAGGCCCGGGCCATTCAGCCGATGGAAGGGTCCGATTTCGTCAAGGAGGTGACCTGCGCCGTCCCGTTCGACTGGCCGAGCGGCATCCAGCCGGCCGCCGTCGCGGCGTCGAGCGACCTCGCGCCGGTCCCCGAGTCGCACGCCAGTCGGAAGCTGCGCGTCGCGGCCTACGACTTCGGGATGAAATGGAACATCCTGCGCCGGCTCCACAGCTATGGCTGCGACGTGCGCGTCTTCCCGGCCTCCACGCCCGCCCGCGAGGTGATCGAGCACCGGCCCGACGGCATCTTCCTCAGCAACGGGCCGGGCGATCCGGCGGCGCTCGACTACGCCGTCGCGAACACGCGCGAGCTCGCGCAGTCGGACGTGCCGATCTTCGGCATCTGCCTGGGGCACCAGATTCTCGGGCTGGCGCTCGGAGGCCGGACGTTCAAGCTGAAGTTCGGCCACCGGGGGGCGAACCATCCGGTCAAGTTCCTGGAAAGCGGCAGGGTCGAGATCACCTCGCAGAACCACGGATTTGCCGTGGATCCGGAGTCGCTGCCCGAAGACGTCAAGGTGACCCACCTGAATCTGTACGACGGCACCGTCGAGGGGCTGCGGGCGGTGGATCGTCCCATCTACTCGGTGCAGTATCATCCCGAAGCGTCGCCTGGCCCCCACGATGCCGACTACCTGTTCCGGCAGTTCGTGGACGACATGGAACGCAGGCGCGACTGAGCGATGCCGCGCAGAGACGATCTGAACCGCATTCTGGTGATAGGCGCCGGGCCGATTGTGATCGGCCAGGCCTGCGAGTTCGACTATTCGGGCACGCAGGCGTGCAAGGCGCTCCGCTCCGAGGGTCTCGAGGTCGTGCTGGTCAACAGCAATCCCGCGACCATCATGACCGACCCGGAGATGGCCGATCGCACCTACATCGAGCCGCTCACGGTCGAGACGGTCGCCAAGATCATCGAAAAGGAGCGGCCGGATGCGCTGCTTCCCACCGTCGGCGGACAGACCGCGCTGAACCTCGCCGTGTCGCTCGCCGAGGCCGGGGTGCTCGCGCAGCACGGCGTCAAGCTCATCGGCGCCAATATCGACGCGATCAAGGTCGGCGAAGATCGGCTGCTGTTCCGCGACGCCATGAACGAGATTGGCATCGAGGTGCCGGCCAGCGGACTGGCGCGATCGGCCGACGAGGCGGCGGCCATCGTCCAGCGCACCGGGTTTCCGTCGATCATCCGGCCGTCGTTCACGATGGGCGGCGTCGGCGGCGGCATCGCCTACAACCTCGAGGAATTCCGCGATCTCGTGGACCGCGGGCTCGAGATGAGCCCCGTGCACGAGATCCTGATCGAGGAGTCGGTCATCGGCTGGAAGGAATTCGAGCTCGAGGTGATGCGCGACGTCGCGGACAACTTCGTCGTGATCTGCTCGATCGAGAACATCGATCCGATGGGGGTCCATACCGGGGACAGCATGACCGTGGCGCCGGCGCTGACCCTCAGCGACAAGGAATATCAGCGGATGCGCGATGCGGCGCGGCGGATCATCCGCCGGGTCGGGGTGGAGACCGGCGGCTCCAACATCCAGTTCGCCGTCAACCCGACAGACGGGCGGATGCTCGTCATCGAGATGAACCCCCGCGTCTCCCGGTCGTCGGCGCTCGCCTCCAAGGCGACCGGGTTCCCGATCGCGAAGATCGCCGCCAAGCTCGCGCTCGGCTACCACCTCGACGAGATCCCGAACGACATCACGCGCCTCACGCCGGCCTCCTTCGAGCCGACGATCGACTACCTCGTCGTCAAGATCCCGCGATGGAACTTCGAGAAGTTCCCGCAGGCCGATCGCACGCTGACGACGCAGATGAAGTCGGTGGGCGAGGCGATGGCCATCGGACGCACCTTCAAGGAGGCGTTCCTCAAGGGCATTCGATCGCTCGAGCTCGGCAAGGAGGGTCTGCTCCTGACCCAGGCCGGCGAGGAGGACGACGACGCGACGCTGCGGAAGAAGCTGGTGGTGCCCAACGATCGCCGCATCTGGGCGCTGTTCAAGGCGCTCGATCGCGGCTGGAGCGTCGAGCAGATCCGCGACCTGACGAAGATCGATCCGTGGTTCCTGCAGCAGTTCCAGCAGATCTCGGAGCTGAGGCGGATCGCCGGCCTCCAGGAGCTGCGCGACGTCTCGCCGGACCTGCTGCGGACGATGAAGCGCTCGGGCTTCGGCGATCGCGAGATCGCCGCGATCTACCGCGTGCCGGAAGGCACCATCCGCCAGCGCCGGCTCGATGAGGGCCTCGTCCCGGCCTTCAAGCGGATCGACACCTGCGCCGCCGAGTTCGAGTCGTTCACCCCCTACATGTACGGCACCTACGAGCAGGGCTGCGAGGCGGCGCCCACCGCGAAGCCGAAGGTGGTCATTCTCGGCAGCGGTCCGAACCGGATCGGACAGGGGCTCGAGTTCGACTACTGCTGCTGCCACGCCGCGTTTGCGCTCCGCGACGCGGGCTTCGAGACGGTGATGATCAACTGCAACCCGGAGACCGTCTCGACCGACTACGACACCACGGATCGCCTCTATTTCGAGCCGCTGACCTTCGAGGACGTGATGTCGGTGCTCGACAAGGAGTCGAGCGCCGGCGGCGACGTGTCGTGCCTGGTGCAGTTCGGCGGGCAGACGCCCCTGAAGCTCGCGCTCGGGCTGCAGAACGCCGGCATCCGCATTCTGGGCACGTCCCCAGACTCGATCGATCTGGCCGAAGACCGGCGCCGCTTTGCCCAGCTGCTCTGGGATCTCGGAATCCCGCAGCCGGCGAGCGGCACCGCCACCTCGCGCGACGAGGCGCGTGACGTGGCGTCCACGGTCGGCTTCCCCGTGGTGGTGCGTCCGTCGTACGTGCTCGGCGGCCGCGGCATGGCGATCGTCTACGACATGAACTCGCTCGACCGGTACATGATCAACGCCGTGGACGCCTCGCCCGAGCACCCGGTGCTCATCGACAAGTTCCTCGAAGACGCCTTCGAGCTCGACGTGGACGCCGTCGCGGACGAGACCGGCGCGGTCGTGATCGGGGGCGTGATGGAGCACATCGAAGAAGCCGGAATCCATTCCGGCGACAGCTCCTGCGTCGTGCCGCCATACCTCGTGGCCGAGCGGCACCTGCTGACGATCCGCGAGTACACCCGCCGCATCGCGCGGGCCCTCAAGGTCATCGGTCTCATGAACGTGCAGTACGCCATCAAGGACGACGTGGTGTACGTGCTGGAAGTGAACCCGCGCGCGTCGCGCACCGTGCCGTACCTCTCGAAGGCCACCGGCGTGCCGCTCGCGAAGATCGCCGCGCTCGTGATGGCCGGCAAGACGCTGGCCTCGCTGGGCCTCACCGAGGACCTCGAGGTGGCGGGCGTGTTCGTCAAGACGCCGGTGTTTCCCTTCGTGCGGTTTCCCGGCGTGGATACCATTCTGGGCCCCGAGATGAAGTCCACGGGCGAGGTGATGGGCGCCGCCGCCACTTTCGGCGCCGCGTTCGCGAAGGCGCAGCAGTCGGTGGGCCAGCGGCTCCCCGAGAAGGGGACCGCGTTCGTCAGCGTGAACAACGACGACAAGGCGACCGTGGTGCCGATTGCGAGGAACCTCGCCGAGCTCGGCTTCCGCATCATCGCGTCGCGCGGCACGGCGGCGTACCTGCGGGCGCACGGCATTCCGGTGGAAGTGGTGTTCAAGGTCAACGAGGGGCGACCGAACATCGCCGATCACATCCTCAATCACGAGGTCGATCTCATCGTCAACACGCCGCTCGGACGCGAGTCGTTCTTCGACGACCGCGTCGTGCGGCGGGTCGCCATGCTGCATGGCGTGCCGTGCATCACCACGCTCACAGGCGCCTCGGCGGCCGTCGAGGCCATCCGCGCGCTGCGCGCGCAGGCCCTCGACGTCCGGGCGCTGCAGGATTACCACTCCCAGCCCGCCACTCAGACCCGGACCTAGTGGCGCGTCCCCGCTGAAGCACGCCACCAGCCGTCGGCTGGTGTGCGCCTTGCTGTGCGGACGCCGTGCGCGCTCCCGCGGCGGTTCCCGCGCTCGCACTGAGCGCCGGCGCCCTGGCCGGAATCTTCCTGCCGTTTTCGCTGCAGTCCGCACCGGCGCGGCTCGGGCTCGGTCTGCTATGGGCGGCAGCCGTGCTGCTGTTCCTGCGACGCCGCCCCGTACTTTTCGTAGCCGCCGTTGCCATCGCGTTCGCCGCGGCCGGCGCGCTGCTCGGCGCCAGGGCGAATGCGGCCGCGCAGGCGTCTCCCATCGCGCACGCGTTCGATAGCCGTCTCCCACAGGGCGAGTACCAGCTCTTCGCCCACGTCGAGGGACGGCTGCGTGCCGATGCGGCGCCGGGCCCGAGCGGCATCATGCTCGACATCGCCGCCGATGCGATCGAGATCCAGGCACAGCGCTTCCCGACCTCGGGCGGCCTGCTGGCAGGCGTGGGCGGGGCCGGGGACGCCCGGCGTGCGGGCGAGTGGCGGGCCGGACGCCGCGTGAGGATCCCCGCAACGCTGCGCCGGCCCGCACGATATCTGGATCCGGGGGTCGGAGACGCGCAGCGCGACTTCGGCTGGAAGGGCATCGCGCTGGTCGGCGCCGTCAAGAGCGCACGGCTGGTGGATCTGCTCGGGCGCGGGCCGCGCCTCGCGGAGGCGTCGGCGGCCGCGCGCGCCGACGTCCGCCGCTCCGTTGCGGCCGCGGTCGGGCACTGGAGCCCACGGTCCGCCGCCGTCGTCACGGCGATACTCATCGGCGATCGCGCCGGGCTCGATGCCGACATGCAGCGGCAGCTGCAGGAGGCGGGCACCTATCACGTGATCGCGATTTCGGGCGGCAATATCGCCATCCTGGCGGCCCTCTGCGCCTTCACGCTCCGCGTGGCACGCGCCGGACCGAGAGCGGCGGCCGCGGCCATCATCATCGTGCTGCTGGCGTATGCGCTCGTCGTCGGCGGCGGCGCCTCGGTGTATCGGGCCACGCTCATGGGGGTCGTCTACTTCACGGCACAGCTCTTCGACCACCGCGGCACCGCGGCGAATGTCGCCGCCGTGGCGGCAACGCTGCTCATCTGCATCGACCCGCTGCAGCTGACCGACGCGTCGTTTGCGCTCACGTTCGGCGCAACGCTCGCGCTGATCGTCGGAATGCCGTCGTTGCCGCATCCTTTCTGGCTGCCCCGGCATGCGGCGCCGGCCGCCGCGCTGCTGGCGGCCACGGCCTGCGCGGAGCTGGCGCTGCTTCCGGTGAGCGCCTTCGTGTTCTCGCGGGTGACGGCAGCGGGTCTGCTGCTCAACTTCGCGGCGATCCCCATGATGAGTGTCGTCCAGGTCGCAGGGATGGCGGCCGCGGCGTGCGCGCATCTCAGTACGGAGGCGGCGCTGTGGTGCGGGTGGGTGGCACATTGGGCCGTGCGCGGGCTGCTCGCGAGCTCGGCCCTGGTCGACGACATGCCATGGGCCGTGCGGCGGGTGCCGGCGCCCTCGCTCGCGATCGTGTGCGCGTACTACAGCGTGCTGATCGTGGTCGTGGCCGGGCGGACGCGGCGGGTTCGCGCGACAGCCGGCGCGAGCGTGGCGCTGTGCGCCGTCTGGATCGTGGCCGGACCGGCGCCCGCCCGGGCTGCGGCGGCCCCCCTTCGCGTGACGTTCCTCGACGTGGGACAGGGAGATGCCGCAGTGGTGCAGTTTCCCGATGGCCGGAGCCTCGGCGTGGACGCCGGCGGCATCGCAGGCAGCTCGTTCGACATCGGCGGCCGCGTGGTCTCGCCGGCGTACTGGGCGCTCGGTCTGCGAAGGCTCGACTATCTCAGCCTCAGCCACGGAGACCCCGACCACGTTGGCGGCGCACCCGCCCTGCTCGCAGATTTCCGGCCGGCCGAGGTCTGGGAAGGGGTGCCGGTGCCCCGTCATCAGCCGATGCGGAACCTGCGGGTGCTGGCCGACGGCGCCGGCATTCCATGGCGCACCTTGCGGAGAGGGGACCAGCTGGACATCGGGGCCGTGCGCGTGTCGTTTCACCATCCGCCGCGGCCGGAGTGGGAGCGGCAGCGCGTACGGAACGACGACTCGACCGTGATGGAGCTGTCGTACGGCGGCGTGTCGCTCGTGTTCACCGGCGACATCGGTGCATCGGTGGAAGAGGAGATTGCGGGCGCGTTCGGCCGGTCGCCCATCCGCATATTGAAGGTGCCGCATCATGGGAGCGCCACGTCGAGCTCGACCGCGTTCGTGCGGGCGCTCCGTCCGGCGATTGCGGTGATCAGTGCGGGCCGCGGCAATCCGTTCGGGCACCCGGTGCCGGACGTCCTCGATCGGTACCGCTCGATCGGCGCGGCGATCTACCGCACCGATCTCGACGGGGCCGTGACGATGGAGACCGACGGACGGACCGTGCGCGTGCGAACCTTCACCGGCCGGCTGCTGACGCTGCGCACGGATGGGAGGTGAGCGCTATTCGCCCGCCTTTACCGACTTCCATTCGCTCTCCATCTCGTCGAGCCCCGCGTCCTCGAGGCGGCGGCCGCGAGCGGCGAGGCGCGCCTCCATCTGCTGAAAGCGCGTCTCGAACTTGTCGCTCGCGCGCCGAAGGGCCCCCTCCGGCTCGATGTCGAGCTTGCGCGACAGATTCGCGAGGGCGAAGAGGAGATCGCCCATCTCCTCTTCGGCGTGCGCGCGGTCGTCGGGATTCGCGGCGAGCGTGTCGCGCAGCTCCGAGACTTCTTCCTCGATCTTCGCGATCACGTCCGACGTGGCCGCCCAGTCGAAGCCGACCGACGCGGCGCGGCGGCCGAGCTTGAACGCGCGGAGCAGGGCGGGCAGCGATCGCGGCACCGCGCCGAGCGCGCTCCCGGGCTGCGGGCCGGGCTGCTCCTGCGCCTTGAGGGCGTTCCAGCGCGCAAGCGCGGCCTCGGGCGACGGTGCGCGCTCCCTGGACGCCGCGTCGTGCACCGAGCCGTCGGGCTGAAAGACGTGAGGGTGGCGCCGCACGAGCTTGTCGGCCACCGCGCCGAGCGCATCGGCGATCGTGAACAGCCCCGCCTCGTCGGCCACCTGCGCCAGGAACACGCCCTCGAACACGTGGTCGCCGATCTCCCCGGCGAGCGCCGGCATGTCGCCGCGCTCGATGGCATCGACCACTTCGTACGCTTCCTCGAGCACGAAATGCGTCAGTGACTGGAGCGTCTGCTCCCGATCCCACGGGCAGCCTTCCGGCGACCGCAGCGTTCGCATGAGCCCGACGAGGCGCGCGAACGCGCGTCCCGCGCCATCGATGTCCGCATCCTTTTTCATGTGTCGCGTGCCTCGTTCCTCCTCGACTGCGCTGTCCCGGTCCGTTGTCCCTGTCATGCTAACATCCGTATTTCATGCCGGATCCGACCATCAACTTCAGCTCGTTCGTGGTGTCGCTGGCCGCCACGGCGGCGGTGCACTTCGGCGATCGACTCGAGCCGGGCCAGGCGGCGCCCGGGCCGGTGGATCTCGTCGCGGCCGGGCAGATGATCGACATTCTCGCGCTGCTCCAGGAGAAGACCGCCGGCAACCTGCTGCCGGAGGAGCAGCAGCTCCTCGAGGCCGTGCTCTACGAGCTGCGTCTCCGGTTCGTGGAGGCGCAGAACGAGCCGCCGCAGGACAAGCGCATCATCACGCCTTGAGCGGACCCACGGCCAGGGTGCTCGTCCTCGGGTCTGGCACGTCGCACGGCGTCCCGATGATCGGCTGCGAGTGCGCCACCTGCCGCTCCGCCGATCCGCGCGACAGGCGATCGCGCGCCTCGATCCTGATTTCCCTGCCGGGCGGCCGATCGCTGCTCGTGGACACGTCGCCCGATCTGCGCTCGCAGGCGCTCGCGCACGGCGTCCGGCGCGTCGACGCCATTCTCTACACGCACAGTCACGCCGACCACGTCATGGGGCTCGACGAAGTGCGCCGATTCAATGCCATGCAGCGCGAGGCGATTCCCTGCTACGGCGACGCGCGGACGCTCGACGACGTCCGCCGGATCTTCGGCTATGCCTTCGACGAGGCAACGCCGAAAGCGGGAGGGCTGCCGGAGCTCGTGCTCTTTCCGCTGGTCGGCGAGTTCTCGATTGAGGCCGCGACCATCGTGCCGGTGCCGCTGCTCCACGGTTCGCGTGAGATCTTCGGGTACCGCCTGGGAGAGTTCGCGTACCTGACCGACTGCAGTGCGATTCCGGAGTCCTCGTGGCCGCTCCTGAGCGGCGTGCGGACGCTGATTCTCGACGCGCTCCGCGAGCGTCCGCACCCCACGCATTTCTCGGTGTCGCAGGCGCTGGCCGCCATCGATCGTCTCGGTCCCGAGCGGGCCTATTTCACGCACATGTCGCACGACCTGCCGCACGCCGCCACCTGCGCCCGCCTGCCCGCGGGTGTGGAGTTGGCATATGATGGCCTCGCGTTCGACTTCCAACTGTAGCCGTGGACGTCATTCACTATCCCGACGATCAGCGGCCGGCCCGATGGCGCGCGCCGGTGCTGGCCCTCGGCAATTTCGACGGGATGCACCGGGGGCATTCGAAGATCGTCGATCGCGTGCGGCGTGGCGCGGACGAGCGCGGCGCGTCGGCGATCGCCATGACCTTCGATCCCCATCCATCGCAGATCGTGCGCCCGGACAAGGCGCCGCCGCTGCTGATGACGACGGCGCAGAAGCTGGATGCGCTGGCGCGCGCCGGCATGCAGGGCGTGGCGATCGTGCGCTTCACGCGCGAGCTGGCGCAGTGGGACCCGGAGACGTTCGTCCGCACGGTCCTGGTGGAGTGGCTGCACGTGTCCGAGGTGTGGGTCGGCGCGAACTTCCTTTTCGGGCACGACCGGGCCGGCAACTTCTCGTCGCTCCGCAGCCTGGGCGCGCGCTACGGCTTTCGCGCGGAGAAGATCGACCCGGTGCGCTACAAGGACTTCGTCGTGAGCAGCACCCGCATTCGGCGGCTGGTGAGCGAGGGACGGATGGACGAGGCCGGGGCCCTGCTCGGGCACTACTACACGATCGCGGGTGATGTCGTGCACGGCAGTCACCGCGGCCGCACGCTCGGCTTTCCGACGGCGAACCTCTGCACCGCGAACGAGCTCGTCCCTCCGCGCGGCGTCTACGCGACGACATTGGCGGTGGACGGCGTCGTGCATCCGTCGATCACCAACATCGGGAGCCGTCCGACGTTCGAGAGCGCCGAAGAGGTGATCGAAGCGCACGCGCTGGATTTCGACGGCGATCTCTACGGGGCGACGGTGCGGCTGGGGTTCGTCCTCCGGCTTCGCGACGAGCGGAAATTCGAGAGCGTCGAGGCGCTCAGGGCGCAGATCGCGACGGACCGGGAGCAGGCGCGCGATCTGTTCGATCGGATGGCGCTGTGACGGCGATGCGCCTGTACAACACGATGAGCCGGCGCGAAGAGGCGTTCGCGCCCTCCGAGAACGGCCTGGTGCGGATGTACGCATGCGGCCTCACGGTGTACAGCCGGGGACACATCGGCAACTTCCGGACCTTCGTGGCCGTCGACCTGCTGCGCCGCGTGCTCGAGCACCTCGCCGGCTACCGCGTCCGCCACGTCGTCAACTTCACCGACGTGGACGATCGCACGATTGCCGGCGCGGAGAAGGGCGGCATGCCGCTGCGCGAGTACACGAACCAGTTCATCGACGCCTTTCTCGAGGATGCGCGGGCGCTCGGGCTGGAAGAGGTGGAAGAGCGGCCTCGCGCAACGGACCGCGAGAACCTGGACGCCATGGGAGCGCTCGTACGGGCGCTCGACGCGAACGGCCATACCTACGCCAGCGACGGCTCGGTCTACTTCAAGATCGCCACCCTCCCTCAGTACGGGCGGCTCGCGCGGCTCGACCACGACGGCCTGAAAGCCGGCGCGCGCATCGATTCGGACAACTACGACAAGGAGAACGCCAGGGACTTCGTGCTCTGGAAGGCCGCCAGGCCGGGGGAGCCCTGCTGGGATCTCGGCTTCGGCCCGGGGCGCCCCGGCTGGCACCTGGAGTGTTCGGCGATGGCGCTGCGCCTGCTCGGCGATCCGCCGATCGACATCCACTGCGGAGGCGTCGATCTGATCTTCCCGCATCACGAGAACGAGATCGCGCAGAGCGAGGGCGCCACGAACAAGCCGTTCTCGCGCTTCTGGATGCACGTCGAGCACCTGCTCGTCGACGAAGAGAAGATGTCGAAGTCGCTGGGCAATCAGTTCACGCTTCCCGACATCGTCGCCCGGGGGTATCGCCCGTCCGCGGTCCGTTACCTGCTGCTCGCCACACACTACCGCAAGCAGCTCAAGTTCAGCTGGGAGACGCTCGAGCAGGCCGACGAGGCGCTCCGGCGGCTGAGCGATTTCCTCGATCGGCTCGATCGCGTGCCGGCGCAGGGAGCGCACGCGGGCATCGGCGCGAAGCTCGACGCGGCGCGCGACGCGTTCCGGGGTGCGCTGCTCGACGACCTGAACACGGCGGCAGCGCTCGGCGCCGTCTTCGAGCTGGTGCGCGAGCTCAACACGGCAATCGACGCGGGCGAGCTCGGCACCGGCGATGTGGCGCGCGTGAAGGCGGCGTTCGAAGACTTCGACAGGGTGCTCGGCGTGATCGCGCTGCGCCGCAGGGAGGATCTCCAGCCCAGCCTGCCGGTGGCGGAGATCGAGCGGTTGATTGCCGCGCGGCAGGCGGCGCGGCACGGCCGCGCGTTCGCCGAGGCGGACCGCATCCGGCAGCAGCTGCTCGAGTCGGGGATCGTGCTCGAGGACTCGCCGCAGGGGACGCGCTGGAAGCGGAAGTAGCCGGCCGGCGGCATCCCGGCGGGCGGCGCCCGGCGGCAGCCGGCTTGCACGGCCCAGCCGGCGTGACCGGAGACGGCCGCGCGGCGTTCGGCCGTCGCGGAGAAGACGCGGCCTGTGCGGAGCTCCAGCGGCGCGGCTACGTCATCGTCGAGCGGAACTTCCGGACCAGGTTCGGCGAGCTCGACGTCATCGCCCGCGACGGCGCCGTGCTGGTGTTCGTGGAGGTGCGCGCGCGCTCGAGCGGCAGTTTCGGCCATCCGCTCGAGTCGGTGACCTGGCAGAAACAGCGGCGCGTGAGCCGCATGGCCGCGTCGTACCTCTTCGCCAGGCGTCTGGCCGACGTGCCCTGCCGCTTCGACGTCGCGGCGGTGACGCCCGGCCCGGCCGGCGGCCTCGCCGTCGAGGTGCTGAGGGCCGCGTTCGATCTGAGCCGATAACTCTTCTGGACCCATGTACCTGCCGAAATCCGACCTGCGCAAGGACCCCGTGACCGGGCGCTGGGTGATCATCTCGACCGAGCGGCAGAAGCGCCCCAACGATTTCCTCATCGAGACCGTCACCGTCAAACCCGACGCGCTGTGCCCGTTCTGCGAAGGGCACGAGAGCGAGACGCCGCCGGAAATTCTGGCGTACCGCGACGGGACGCCCGCGAACGGCCGCGGCTGGGAGGTGCGGGTCGTGCCGAACAAGTTTCCCGCGCTGCACGTGGAGGGGACGCTCGATCGCGAAGGCGAGGGGCTGTACGACCGGATGAGCGGCATCGGCGCGCACGAGGTCATCATCGAGACGCCGGATCATACCGCCACGCTGGCGACGATGGCCGAGCCGGCCATCGAGCGGGTGTTCTGGGCCTGGCGCGATCGTGTGCTCGATCTCAAGCACGACATCCGGCTGCGGTACATCGTGATCTTCAAGAACCACGGCGCAGCGGCGGGCGCCTCGCTCGAGCACACGCATTCACAGCTCATCGCGCTGCCGATCGTGCCGCGCGAGATGACCGAAGAGCTCGACGGCGCGCGCCGCCACTACCAGCAGAAGGAGCGGTGCGTGTTCTGCGACGTGATCCGGCAGGAGGCGAAGGAGCGGACGCGTGTCATCGCCGAATCGGGGGATTTCATGGCGGTGGCGCCGTACGCCCCGCGGTTTCCGTTCGAGACCTGGGTGCTGCCCAAGCGCCACGCTGCCAGGTTCGAAGACGCGTCCCGCGGCGAGTACGCGAGCCTCGCGCGGATGGTGAAGGACATCCTCCAGCGGATGAACCGCACGCTGCTGTCGCCGCCCTACAACCTGATCGTGCACAGCTCGCCGCTGCGGGAGAACGCCTCGGAGTTCTACCATTGGCACCTCGAGATCATGCCGAAGCTGACGCGCGTGGCGGGCTTCGAGTGGGGCACCGGGTTCTACATCAACCCGACCGGGCCCGAGGAGGCGGCGGAGGTGCTGCGCAAGGCCAGGGTATAGGTGACTCCGCATGGTGGATTGGCGAGTGGCGATTGATGATTGATTGGTGATTGGGGGATTGGGGATTGGATTGGTGATTGATGGGGAGCGCCGGGGCGGCGCGGTTGCGGGCGCGCCGGGCGTGCGGTACTTTTAACGACTCCACCAGGTGGTCCGGCGCGAGCCGGACAGCGTGGCGGGCGGGAATAACTCAGTGGTAGAGTGCGACCTTGCCAAGGTCGAAGTCGCGGGTTCGAATCCCGTTTCCCGCTCCAACTTCCCTCTACAGGCTCGAAACGGCGCCGTCGCCAAGTGGTAAGGCAGAGGTCTGCAAAACCTCCATCCCCGGTTCAAATCCGGGCGGCGCCTCCAGATTTCCTAACAAGATCAGCGCCGTCGCCCCAAGCTACCGGTTAGGGGCACGAGACCCTAGCAAAACCGTGGCAGCCGTCGAGCGGCCACTCTCAGGATAGGACCAGTCGATACCCAGGTTCGGTTGAAAAGCTACAATGCCGCGCTACTGGTTGCGCTGGTAGCAGGGCCTGGCCTGGGAGTCCGAACGACATCTATCGCGCATCACGCCCAACGCCTGCATCTCGAACTTCCGGCCGTGTCGGATCTCCAGCGTCAGCACATCGCATGCTTGGAACAGCCACACGGTGCGCCGTCACCGCCGCTCGACGGTGCCCGCGTCCCGCCGGCAGCAGCCGGTAGGACGCGGGTGACGCGGCCCTCGTCACTTGGATCTTCAGGGAATGCCCCAACCCGACGGAGGGCATTGGTTGGAGGTGTATCGTCGGACGCCGGGCCGGTATTCGACGATGCACCGGGAACTTCTAGGCAACGCGCGCTCTTTCTGAGTTCTCCGGCCAAAGTCCAGAATACCAGCCCGACCCTCTTGACTATTTCCCGAACGGGATCACGATACCGGTCGTAAATCGGAGCGCATTCGTACCGGCGTCTGTGGCGAAGATACGCACATAGTCAACGCCCACACGAAGTCCGACATTTCGAGCCGACATGATGTTCACGCCCCCCCCGAGTTGCATTGCGGCATCCGTTTCACCTGCACTGACACTGAAGGGTAGAACTCCGGAGAGATCGCTGCTGCCGCTCGTTCGCACTCCGCCGAACAGCGCCTGAGCGAATGGCGCCAGGTTGCGATTCGGACCGATCACGCGCACGCCCCCCATGAATCCGTGCAACTTCGTATCGACACTCACACCCGACGCGTCGATTGTCTTGTAGTTCCCGGTCCCTTGCCCAACGATGGCGAAGACTCTGTTAATGTTGCCGGCCACGTCCGCATACCAACCGCCCGGAAACGTCTCATCTGAGAACTTGAGCAGGCTATAGCCGCCCGATACCTCAACCTTTGGAACGTTTTGCGCTGCCGCCGGGATGGCGACTGCGAGTACTAGTGCACAAAGCGACAGACTCCGAAGAGACCGAAATTGTGACTGCATGACCTGACTCCCCTTCCCGCGTGATGCGTGGCCGTAAGGCGAAACGCGCCTCGGCCGTTTCCTTTCGGAAGCAAGAAGGCATCCACCTCACAGACGCAGCGGGTCATTGCGGAAGCCGTCGAGAACCGTGGGCAAATGGGGACTATTTCCGAATAGATATGAATTTGCGGGCTGCGACGCGGTTGGCCTTGGGGCGAAGTCGCGAGGGACCGCGGTGCTGATAAGTCCCACAGCGTCGTGGAAATCCCCCCACCTTCACTCGACCAGTTGTGTGTGCCGGGACTGGGTGAACGGTTCTAGCCCGGAGAGCGCTGCAAACGCAGGTGTGCGGAAGGGAACAGCGTCGACGCACCGGTCGTGCGACCGTTGGGCATGCGAATCATGACCGAGACGCTCATCAGGGCGATCCTCATGCCGAGCATCGTCTTGGCTGTCGACGCCGACAAAGCCGCCTACGTTGGTGGCACGGTTCAGAGCCTGAAGGAGAAAGCGGAGGGAACACTGAATACGAGTTCTGAGGCCGCGCTCGAATTCAACGCGAAGAAAGACGGCGTCGCGTTCATCCCTTACAGATCGATCGAGAGCCTCGAATACGGCCAGACGGCTGGGCGGCGAGTCGGCGTGGCGATTATGGCCTCGCCACTCGCACTCCTCTCGAAGAAGCGGAATCACTACCTCACGATTGCGTTCAAGGATGCCGCTGGCAAAGATCGGGCGGCCGTCTTCGAACTCGGGAAAGACATCGTGAGGACGACGCTCGCGATCATCCAGACTCGGAGCGGGAAGCAGATCGAATACCTGGACGACGAGGCGTGGAGTCAGGACTGAGGTAAGAGGCTGCGGGGGTCGCTCTGGCCCGCAGGCACGCATGAACAACTGCACATCCCGCCCGACAAACGCGGCGCGAATCGGAGATTTGGGTGGGCGCCCGCCGGTCTTCGCTTATCCTGCGACCGCGTGCTGCGAGGCCCACAGCGCGGCCGCGGCGCGCGTCGCGACTCCAATCTTGTTGTAGATATGCTGAATGTGATGGTCGGCCGTCTTGGGTGAAATGAACAGCCGCCCGGCGATCGCCTTCGCCGTGAGGCCGCGCGCGGCCAGCCGCAGGACGTCCACTTCGCCTTCCGACAGACCGCCCGGATGATACTGGCGCTTTGCGCCTGCCGGCTTGCCATGGCCGGCCGCTTCAAGCACGGCATCCCTCGCGCGTGCGTCGAGCGCGCCCTGCGAGGCCAGCCGGCGGAGTTCGCCAGCAGCGTCCTCCGCACGAGCGCACCAGGCGATTCGTGAGGTAAGCTCGGCAACCCCGCTTTCGGAGAGGAAACATCATGAACATCGAGAAGAACACGACGCAGGGCGGCGCCATCAAGGTCGGCGTCATCATGGACGAGACGGGCCCGCTGGCTCCGCTGGGGATCGCCTGCGCGAACACCACCCGCATGGTGATCGAGGACATCAACGCCGTGGGCGGCCTGCTGGGCCGTCCGCTCCAGCTGATACTCGAAGACAGCGAGACGAACGACAGCGTCGCGGGCGCGAAGGCGGAGCGGCTCGTGCGTGACCATGGCGTGGATGTCGTCCTGGGCGGCATCTACAGTTCGACGCGGCAGGCGATCAAGCGTCCGGTCGTGGAGCAGGCGAAGACGCTCTACATCTACCCTGAGCAATACGAGGGGCAGGAAGCCGATCCCCTCGTCTTCTGCACCGGGCCGGTGCCGGCGCAGCAGGTCGAACCGCTCATTCCGTGGCTGATGAAGGAGACGGGTGCGAGGACGTTCTATCTGCCGTCGGCCGACTACATCTGGCCGCGCGTGATGAACAGGAAGGTGCGCGAGGTCGTGACCGCCAATGGCGGATCCATCGCGGGCGAGGAGTATTTCCCGCTCGATCACGCGGACTACCGGCAGACGATCGAGCGGATCATGACGACGGGCGTCGATGTCGTGTTCAACATGACCGTGCCGCCCGGAGTCGTGCCGTTTCTCGAGCAACTGGCGGCTGCCGGCTTCCAGAAGCGCGGCGGACGGCTGGTCTGCACCTACTTCGAAGAAAACATCGTCGGCGCGCTGCCGCCGGCGCTCATCGAAGGCGCCTACGGGTGTCTCGACTACTATCAGACGGTGACCGATCCATTCAGCACGGCCCTGCTCCATCGATACAATGCGCGGTTTCCGGGCGCGCCCAAGTTCTCGGCCGGCAGCGCGGCCACTGGCATGTATCGCGGCCTCAAGCTCTGGGAGTCGGCGGTGCGCGAAGCGGGTACGCTCGACCAGGGTGCCGTGATCAAGGCGCTCGACCATGCAAAGCTCGCGGACGGCCCCGGGGGGGCGGCCTCGATGGTGCCCGGCCAGCATCATCTGCGCCTGAACATGTACATCGCCCAGGTGCGGAATGGCACGCTCGACGTCGTCAAGAACCTCGGGCCGATCGATCCGAAAGAGCAGATGATCGCCGCTTGACGAATCCCGTTTTCGTCCCAGCCTGCCGGAGGCGACGAGCGCGACGCCGCCTCGATCGGAGGCTCATCGGCGGAATCGCCTGGACGGGCGGGATGAAGTGGCTCACACAGCTGCTGAACTGGGCGTCGGCGGCGGCGGTGCCGATCGCGGGGTTCTTCCGGAACAACGCCGTGGCCGGCGTCGTGGCGGCGATGGGCGTCACGTTCGTCACGACGCGGCATCAGGTGATTCCCCGCTCGCTGCAGCAGCGGGAACTGCAGTTGCGCACGCCTGGATAGACGGCCTGCAGGCGATCATCGCCACACTCTCGGCAACGCCGAGGTGTGTCGATTTCATGACTCACGGCTTCGGGCGCCGGATGGTCGGCCGACCAGGTAGCGGCCGACTGCCGGGCGAGACCAGATGAGGCCTCCCCGTGAGGAGTCCTTGGTAGTCCACGATCCGTTCACCGACGACGATGCCGTCAGCGGCAATCTCGAACAATCGCAGGTCCTTGCTGTGAGCACTCGCGCGGACCTTGACGACCGCCATCACCCGCTTGAACTGGCCGTCGAGCTCGACATATCGCTGCAGGATGATCGCGTCGGTCAGAAAGGCCGTCCCGTGCGGACTGAACCGGAGATCCGTGTAGCTGTCCTCAAATTCGGCCGTCATCATCACCGTGAGGCCCATGCCGGTCAGGGCCGCGACCAGCCGGTAGAGCGACTCGCGGAAGTCTTCCCGAAACGTGGGGGCGAGTGCGAGCTCGAATCCGGACAGTGGGAGTTATCACGCGTTTTTTGGGATTGTTCACGGCGGCGCCCGAAAGATCCGTATTCAAAGAGGAATCCTCGTCGTTCCCTGGCACATTCGGTGCGGCGCAGGCGTTGCAGGCTTGGAGGCAGTTCACGGCCACAGAACGAGCGATAATGCGCGTGACCATCGTGACAAAGCCGATCGATCCGAAGCGTTCGCGGAAACGAGCCGTACGGCCCCGGAAGCGCGTGTCCGGCCGCGGCAGCCGGCGAGTCGGGCCACGTGCGCCGCACATGGGATCAGGCGTGGATCAGCGCATGGCCCGGATGCGCGAAGCCAACGAGCACCTGGTCGTCGCGGCGGTTCGTGCACAAACGCTGACCGAGGAGGCCGAGACCGCCAGCCATCTCAAGGACGACTTCCTCGCGATGGTGTCGCACGAGATCCGGACGCCCTTGAATGCCGTCCTCGGATGGGCCCGGATGCTGGAGTCGAAGCAATTGCCCCCGGAGCGCGCGGAACACGCGATCGCGGCCATCGGGCGCAGCGCTTCCGCGCTCGCGGAGATGATCGACGATATCCTGGATGCGTCGCGCATCCTCAAGGGAGCCGTTCGATTGACGCTGCGGCCCGTCGATCTCATGGCCGTCGCGAGTCCGGGCGTGGGGCACGGGGCGACGTTCACGGTTGGCCTGCCGCTGGCCGCGTTCGGGCAACTCAGGCCGGCGCGCTGGTTGATCGACGAACTCAGTCGTCGCCGACCTCGCCCGCGCCGCGTCTACCTCGGCTCGACGGGTTGCGCATTTTGGTCGTCGATGACCACGTCGACGGGCGCGCGTTGACGTCGCTGGTGCTGACGCAGGCTGGGGCCAACGTGAAGGCGGTCGCGTCCGCTCGAGAAGCGCTTCAGGCAGTCGAAGCGGAGCACCCGGATGCGCTGGTGAGCGATATCGACCTGTCGGATGAAGACGGGTACGCGCTGATCCGACATATTCGCCAGCGTGAAGCCGAGCACGGCGGCTTTCTTCCCGCGGTCGCGCTGACGGGTTACGCGCGCGCCGACGATCGCGCCAGGGCGCTCGCGGCGGGCTTCCAAGTGCATGCCCCGAAGCCGGTTGAGCCCGCCGCACTGACCGCAGCGATCGCCGTCATGACTGGCCATCTGGCGCGCAACGAAATCTAGCGGCCAAAGCGCCCATTGAACCCCGATCCCGACGTGCTGGCAAGACAAGTCACGGAAGAGTGGACGGGGCGCCGGCAATTCACTCGAGCAACGGAGTAGGACTCTGGACGACGCTTGGAAATCCGCAAAGCCCTGGGTGACATTCGCCGGTGGCGTGCTCGTGGTCGCCGTTCTGTACTGGGCGCGGGCCGTCCTCGTGCCGTTCGCCCTCGCCATTCTGCTCACGTTCGTCCTGGCGCGGCCCGTCACCTGGCTTCAACGGTGGGTCGGTCGGGTCGCTGCCGTCCTGTTAGCCGTGACGCTGGTGTTCGCGGCTCTCGGGCTCGCCGCCTGGGGTCTGACCTGGCAGCTGGACCACCTGGTTGAAGACCTCCCGAACTATCGCGCCAACATCCGAATCAAGATTGCCGACGTGCGCCTGGCTGGCAAGGGAGGCGCGGTCGAGAAGCTGCAGGAAATGTTGGCGGGCATCAAGACTGACCTGGAAACATCGGAGGTGCCGACAGGAACCGTGTTGCGGCCCCTCGTGGTGGCTTCCGACCAGGTGACCGGGTTCTTGGGCTTCGCGTGGCTCGGGCCCGTCGTTGGGCCGCTGAGTACCGCGGGGTTCGTCGCGGCGATGGTCATCTTCATGCTGCTCGAACGCCGCGATTTGCGGGATCGCCTGATCGGGCTGATCGGCTACGGACAGCTCGCCTCGACCACGAAGGCATTCGACGAGGCCGGCAGTCGCGTCAGCCGGCAGCTGCTGATGCAATCCCTGGTGAGTCTGCTGTATGGCATCGCGGTCTTCGTCGGACTCTTCTTCCTGCACGTCCCCTACCCCCTGGTTTGGGCGATCCTCGGCGCGGCGCTTCGATTCATCCCGTACATCGGGCCCGTACTCGCGGCGGGCGCACCGATCCTCGTCAGTCTCGCAGCCCTGGATGGGTGGAGGGGTCCGTTGATCGTCCTCGCCTTGTTCGTGGTCCTCGAGTTGTTCACCAATCTCGTGCTGGAAACGGTGCTCTATGCGGGAGCGGTCGGCGTGTCGCAGGTGACGCTGCTCGTGTCCGTCGCGTTTTGGACGTGGCTGTGGGGACCGCTCGGGTTGCTCATGGCTTCACCGCTGACGGTGTGCCTCGTCGTGCTCGGCAAGCACGTGCCCGGCCTCGCGTTCGTCGGACTGCTGATGGACGACACGGCAGCACTCGCACCGGAGTACGGCTTCTATCAGCGACTGGTGGCTCGCGACCAGAGCGAAGCGGCCGAACTGATCGACCGCTGCATCAAGACCGGGCCGCCGGCGTCGGTGTACGACGCGCTGCTGCTGCCGGCACTCGGTTATGCGGAGCGCGACCGTCTCGAGCACCGGCTCTCCTTGGAAGAGGAAGCCGCGGTGATCGATGCAACCCGGGAGTTGATCGTGGACGCGGCCGAGAACATCCGCCGCCAGGCGGAGACGGAACCGCCCGCCGCGGCCCTCTCGGTCTTGGGACCGCCCGAGCCGCTGTGCGTACTCGGCTACGCGGTCAACGGGGCCGCCGATGAAGTGGCGCTCGCGATGCTGGCCCATCTGGTGGACCATCTGCCGATCGTGATGGAGATCACCGGTGCGCGCATGCAGGCGGTGGATTTGGTGTCGTTAGTCGGACACCGAAAGTTCTCTGTCGTGTGCTTCGCGGATCTTCCACCCAGCTCGTCGTCGAAGACACGGTACCTGGTGAGGAGACTTCGGTCGGCGCTGCCCGAGTTGCGAATCGCGGTGGGACGATGGGCGCCGCCGGCGCTGGCGGACGAGAACTCGCAGACGCTCCTGGACGCGGGCGCCAATCACCTCGCCTCTCTGTTGATCGAGACTCGGAATTACCTCGGCGGCCTCGTGGAGTTGCCGCGCCTTCCGGTTCCAGACACCGTAGACGCCCCCGGCCTCACGGCACCGCCAACCTGATGGCATTGGGGTCAGCCCGTTCCAGGCCCGCGTTTGCTATGATCCCGGCCAAGTGGGCGTGATGGGGGACCCTCCATCCGCGGTTCAAACCCGGGCGGCGCCTCCATTACACTTCTCTCCACTACGTTCCAACGAAATTCCACGCCAGCGTTGACGACTCCCGTTTCCGCATCGTCCCAGCTTGCCGGACACGACGAGGCGCGACGCCGCCTCGATCGGGTGCTCATCGGCGGAATCGCCTGGACCGGCGGGATGAAGTGGCTCACACAGCTGCTGAACTGGGCGTCGATGCTCGTGCTCGCCCGGCTGCTCACCAGGGCGGACTTCGGCATCGTCGGCGTGGCCACTGTCTTCCTGGGCCTGATCACCCAGCTCAGCACGCTCGGTCTCGGAGCCGCCATCGTCCGCGAGCGGGATCTCTCGGAGGATCAGATCGCGAGGCTCGGCGGAGCCTCGCTGGCGCTGGGCTTTCTGCTGGCCGCCGCGTCCGCGGCGGCGGCGGTGCCGATCGCGGGGTTCTTCCGGGACAACGCCGTGGCCGGTGTCGTGGCGGCGATGGGCGTCACGTTCGTCACGACGCGGCTGCAGGTGATTCCCCGCTCGCTGCTGCAGCGGGAACTGCAATTCCGCAGAGTCGCCTGGATCGATGGGCTGCAGGCGGTCGTCGCCACGATCTCGGCAACCGCCCTGGCGCTTCTCGGTTTCCATTACTGGTCGCTGGTGCTCGGCAATCTCATCAGCGCCGCCGTTGCCACGACGGCGTTCCTGCTCTTGCGTCCCCATCGGCTGGCCTGGCCGCGGCACTGGCACGACATCCAGCCGACCTTCAAAGTGGGTGGGCAGATCATGGTCGCCGGTTTAGCCTGGTACGGCTACAGCAATGCCGATTTCGTGGTGGTCGGCCGGGTGCTCGGGGTCGAGACGCTGGGCACGTACAACCTGGGATGGGCCGTCGCGAGCGCTCCGGTCGACATGATCAGCGTCCTCGTCGGCCGCGTCGTTCCGGGAGTCTTCTCCGCGGTGCAGCACGATCTTGCGGGATTGCGCAGGTACGTGCTGCGGCTCACCGAGGGACTCGCGCTCATCACGTTCCCGGCTTCGCTGGGGATGGCGGTCGTCGCGGACGAGTTCGTCGTGGTGGCGCTGGGAGAGAAGTGGCGGGCGGCCGTTCTCCCGCTTCGGCTGCTCGTGTTCTACTCCGGCGTGCGATCGATCACCACGCTTCTTCCCCAGGTGCTGGTCGCGGTGGGACATGCCCGCCGCAGCATGCAGTTCAGCCTGCTGGCGCTCGCCGTGATGCCGCCGATGTTCTACATCGGCAGCCGCTGGGGGACAGGCGGTGTCGCCGCCGCCTGGATCGTCGCGTATCCGCTGGTGATGGTTCCGGTGTTCCGCGCCGTCTTCAGTCTCATCGTCATGCCCGGCCGGGAGTATCTCGACGCCATCTGGCCCGCGTTGAGCACGTCGGTCCTCATGGCGGCCGCGGTGCTGCTGGTTCGTACCGGCCTCCCGTCGGTCTGGCCGCTGCCGGTACGTCTGGGCGTCGAAGTCGGAGCCGGCGTGCTGACCTACGGCCTGCTGCTGCACGTCTTCCATCGGGACCGGATGGAGGCAGCGCTGGCCTTGTTCCGCGAGCATCGGCCGTGACCCCTTTCTCCGATCGCCTCGCGCAGCGACTCTGGCTCTGGTGGGGGAAACCCCGCCGGTGGGGCAGTCTGCGCACGTACACCGATGGACTCCATCGCCATCGCGAATGGAGGACATTTCGCGACCGGCGCGATCCGGATGCGAGCTGGCGCTGCTGCGCGTTCTGGCAGCGCACGTTGATCAACAAATGGAATGGCCGCGAGTTCGCGGCCAGATACGGCTGCCGCTTGCCCGAGCTGTACTGGCGCGGTCCCGCGGCCGATGTCCCTCTGGAGCGGCTGCCTGGCGCGTTCGTGATTCGAGCGGTGCAGGGGCACTCGCGCCGTGGGGTGCATGTCGTGACGGGCGCCCGCGATCTGCTGTGGGATCATTCGGGCGCGGCGGAGGAACTGCGCCGGCGCCTACGGGAACCCCGTCGTCTCAATCGCGGGCTTCCGGTGATGGCGGAGGAGTTCGTCAGGACGCCGGAGGGAGAGTATCGCCTTCCGCCCGAATTCAAGTGCCACGTCTTCGGAGATACCGTTGCGGCGGTGGAGGTGCTGGAGCGGACAGGGCCCGCCCCTCCAGGTTACAGCTACTACACTCCCGCCTGGGAGCCGCTCGATGCCGTCGTCGGCATCCCCGGCGACCAGATGCCGATCGCGGCGCCTCCGTCGGACCTCGATGAGCTGCTGCGGCAGGCGACTCGTCTTGGAATGGCTGTCGGGACGTACATGCGGATCGACTTCTTCAGATCGGACAAGGGGTGGGTGTTCGACGAATTCTCCTCGACGCCGCTGGACCCCAAGGTACTACACGCCGTCGTTCCACGAGCTCTTCAGCGTACCTGTGGGACGAAAAGTGTCCGCGGTCGACCTGATCGTGAATCGATCGTCACCTGCGTTGTTCGATACACGCGTCGAGCAGCGCCGGCACGACATCTGCCGCCGCATCTCCACGCCATGCGCAGGCCACGCAGACCACTCGCGAGGCGACGGCCTGGCACCACGCATCCACCTGGTGATTGGCGGGGTCTGACCCCGGCCCTGTGACGAACACGTCGGATGTGTGCCGGCTATGGCGGCACAGCCGGGCGCTCTTCAACGCTTCGGCGGCCTCGACCGTGCTGAGCCGCCGCACAGGCCGTGGCCCTGAACGATCGGGGGTGAGAAATACGAGCGCCGCCAGCGGTGCGGAGGCTAGAAGCGGACGATCGAGCGCGGCGCAGAGCTGGCGCGGGCTGACGTGCCACGTCTCGCCGATGACGATCGGAGCGCTTGGGCCGCGGGCGCGACGCTCCTCCGGGTGCTGCCGGAAGTCGCCGCAGTCGCGAAGGCGGGCGGCCAGCTCCGGCATCAGCGTCCGTGTGCCTTCTCGCAGCGCGACGACGGTCGGGACCGCCAGGGCTCGATCGTCGCGAACCAGCAGGCGATCGTTCGACACGTAGCTCACTCCCGGCATCGCGAGCAGCCTGAGGGCGAGGGTGGTCTTGCCGGCGCCCTTCGGCCCTGCAATCGCCACCGCCCTGCCGTCGATGCTGATCGCCGCGGCGTGCAGCATCAGCCCGCCGTTGCGGACCGAGTGGTTGTGCGCGTACTCCCGCACGACGCGCATCAACCGCATTCGTGCATCGAGAGGGCTCGCCGCGTACCGGATCCTGACGTCGCGGCCGCCGTCCGTGACGTCGAACGTGACGGCTCGGATTGCGTCGCGAAGCCGCGTTCCACCGGTTATCGGCGATTCCGGCAGCCGAATCGGAGCGGCGTCGAGGGTGAACGCGGCCCGCTCGCCCGTGCCCGGGCTCTCGACGCCCGGATCGGCGGCCGATTCGAACGAGACACGGGCGGCGGCCGGCTCGGCCGCCACGACGTCGAAGGCCGGCCACAGAAATTCCTCCAGCCAGGTGATATCGGCCTCCGGCGCATCGACGGAAATGGCGAGGCCGTCGTGGGCGAACGCGCGCCTCATACGCGCGCGCCGCTGTTGGAGCCGCCGCCCAATGCCATCCGCAGGCTCGATGTCAACCTGCCGGCACTGAGCTCCCTGAGGTTCTGCGGGAACCCCGCGAGCCAGAACTCCGCCAGATAGAGACGGTGACTTCCAGGATAGATGCGGGCGAACCAGCTGAAATTCTCCGGCCGCTTGCGCGCCGCGAAGACGAGGCCGATGGCTTCGGCCTCGGTCGTGTCGCACGCCTGGCCGCGCCATGCCACGAGGGCGCCCGCCAGCCGCGGCAGCTCGAGCTGCGCATCGAACAGCTTGACGACCAGAGCCAGAACCGTCGCGGCCACGCCCGAGAGGTTCTCGAGCGCTCGGTAGCGGAAGAAGTCGTCCCAGGGGAAGTTCGCGTCGACGTCCCTTGCGAAGAGATACAGATCGAGGAGTTGTCGAAGCTTGGCCATACCCTGGCCGAGATCCTCGAAAGCGCCCAGCACGAGGAGGACGAGGTGCCATTGATCGGAGAGGGTCTTGAACGCAATACCGTCCACGCGCGCCTCGATCGCTGAGTCCCACACGGTGCGCTCGTCCAGGCGGAACGCCGGGGCCCGGCGCAGACAGCGATGCAGGTCGAGCTTCCAGCCGTTCACGACGAGCGTCCGCGAGTGCAGGTCGTATGTATGCCGTGCAAAGCCGGCGTGCACGAGAAGGCGCACGGCCCGGCGGAAGTCGCGGTCCTGCACGAGCATGTCGACGTCGAACTGGGGGCGACATTCGATGCCCCCGTAGAGGCGTTCGGCGAAGTAGCACCCCTTGAGCAGCAGCGCCGGCACGCCTTCTTTGGCGAGTGCGCTCCTCGCCATCTCGAAGCCTGCGAGCAGTGCCCGGTTCGACGGCCGGGGCCGCGCCTGCCAGGTCTCGAGGTCTGCGACGGCTGCCGCCGGAAGTGCCGCGCGAAGATCCCGCTGCGGTGCGTTCGAGAGGACGAGGCCCGCCAGACCGTGTCTCCTCAGAGTGGCGACGATCTCGTGGGAATCGCCGCCGAGCTGCCGGAGCGAGTCGAGCAGCGCGCTGGTTTGCTTCAGGCCGGCGTGCTTGGCGACGCGCAGATAGGGGTTCATACCGTGAGCCGGCCCAGCGAATCGAGCGCACGCTGCTGGAATCGGAAGTCGATCCACTGTTCCAGCGGAATGGGTCGCGCGATCTGGCGGTTCTCGAGGGCGAGATCGTGAGCCGCCTTCAGGTTGGCGGCCGTCATCCCTCCGTTGACGCCGAATCCCCGGATGCGGAGCAGTTCGTCGTACGCGCGGCTCAGGACGGCGGGATTCATGCCCGGACTGTACTGGACGGCGACGTCGATCGTCTTCTGCTTGTTCCGCACGATGTAGCGGCAGGCCTGAATCACGGCGCGTGTGATCGCCGCGGCTGCCGCGGGATTCCTGTCGAGCATCTCCTTGCGGAGGACCACGAGCTCGACGGGATACTCCGGCAGCACTTCCGCCACCGACTGCAGGAGCCTGACGTTCGGATCGTCCCTGACTTGCATCGCAAAGTCGACGTTGAGCAACGCACCCTGGACGCGGTTGGCCGTCAGCGCGAGCATGCGCTCGAAGCCGCCGCCCACTCCGAGCCACTGCACCGAATCGCGTGGCACTCGGGCCCGATCGAGCAGCGGAAACATCAAGTACTGCGAGATCGCTCCCGGCCGGGAGATCGCGAAGGCCTTGCGCCTGAGGTCCGCGATCGACCGGATCTCCTTCCGTACGGCCACCATGTAGGAAAGGTGAGCGCCGGGCGCCGCCACGCCACGGATCGGATGCCCGGCGGCCGAAGCCGCGAGCAGGCCTTCCGGGTCGGCCGGCGCGAGGTCGACCCGGCCGGCGGCCATCGCCTGCAGCGCCAGCGGGCCGCCCCGCAGCTGGGTGAACGAGGTCACGTCGATGCCGTTGTCGCGAAAGAGCCCGCGCTCGTATGCGACATGGAGCCAGATGTTGTGAATGGACGGCGGCGTCACGCCCGAGGCGATCCGCACCGCCGTTCGCGGCTGCGCGTGCAGCGACGGCGCGGCGGCCAGCGACGTGGAGCCGCCGGCCAGCATCCCGAGGAACCGGCGGCGCGACGCTAGTCGTGCGCTGGGCGCCACGGTGCCATCCTCTCCTCGATGCGCTGGATCAGCTGCGTGATCGCGATGCTGAGCACCGCCAGGGTGACAATCGGCACGAACAGCTCGGCCGTTCGAAACGTGTTGCCGTACAGCACGACCATGTTGCCGAGTCCATCGAGCGCGGTGAACATTTCGGCGACGACGACGCCCACGAGCGCGCGCCCGAGGCCCACGCGGATGCCGGCGACGAAGAACGGCATCGCGGCGTGCAGGATCACTCGCCGAAATACCTGCCACCTGCCGCAGCCGAATGCACGGGCGGTCTCGATCAACGCCTGCGGGGCGTTCACCACCCCGATGTGGGCATTGATGATCACCGGAGTGATCGACACGAGCCAGGTCAGGAACACCTTCGCCTCGAAGCCGAGCCCCAGCCAGATGATGACGAGCGGCACGAGCGCGACCGTCGGCATGGCCGCGAGCGCGTTGACATAGGGGTCCAGCAGGCGGCGCAGGGCCGGCAGCAGGCCCATGGAGACGCCGATCGCGGTGCCGGACACGATCGCGGAGCCGAAGCCCAGGAGCAGCACGCTGGAGGTGTGCCAGAGCTCTCTCGGAAGCTCGCCCGTCCGTGTGGTGGTGACGAAGGCCCGCGCGATGGCGGTCGGCGGCGGAAGGAACTGCGGAGGGACGACGTAGCGCGACAGCAGTTCCCAGGCCGCCAGCAGGCACAGATGCATCGCGGCCTGCAGAGGCCATGAACGGCGTCGCGTGGCGGCCCGGATCACGATTCCTTCCCTTCTTGTGAGAGAAGCGACCAGAGGTGCTCGCGCATGTCGGCGAACTGGCGGCTGCCTCGCAGCGCATTGGGCTGGCGCGGACGTGGAAAGTCGACCCGCACCTGCTCCAGAATCCGCGCCGGCCGCCGGCTCATCACGAGGATGCGGTCCGACAGGACGAGCGCCTCGTCCATGCTGTGCGTGATCAAGACCACGGTCTTGGTCGACAGCGCCAGGATGTCTGCGAGCTCGCGCTGGAGCTGTTCGCGCGTGATGGCGTCCAGCGCCCCGAAGGGCTCGTCCAGCAGCAACAGCTCAGGGTCGACCGCGAGCGCGCGCGCCAGGCCGACGCGCTGCTGCATGCCGCCGGAGAGTTCCCGCGGGTAGCGGTCGGCGAACCCGTCGAGTCCGACGAGCCGCACGAAACGGTCCGTGCGCGCCGCGCATTCGGCCGGCGGCAGGGCCGCAACCTCCAGGCCGAAGGCGACGTTGCGCGTGACCGTCAGCCACGGGAAGAGGTTGAAATGCTGGAACACCATCGCGCTCAGCGGCGAGGGCGCGAGCACGCGCCGGCCCGACACGAAGACGAGCCCGCTCGTGGCGGGCTCGAGCCCGTGAACGATGCGGAGCAGCGTGGTCTTGCCGCAGCCGCTGGGGCCGATGATCGAAATGAACTCACCGGCCGCGGCTTCGAAGCGAACCTGGCGGAGTACGTCGAGGTCATCACGTCCACGTTCCCCTTCGAAGGTCTTGCACAGGTCCTCGACGCGCAGCACGATTTGCCTGAGGATAGTGCATTACCGCGGGATGCGGGAGTGGGGAATCTTTCGAATAGGATGTAGGGCGCGATCATGAGCACGATCGGCGCGCATGGCGGTCCGGAGAGCGACATCTGGGCCGTCACGGTGTACTTCAACCCGGTCGGCTACCGGCGCAGACACGCGAATTATCACGTGTTTCGGGGCCGTCTCGGGCTGCCCCTGCTGGCCATCGAACTGGCGTACGGCACCGATTTCGACCTCACCCGACGGGATGCGGACGTGCTCATCCAACTGCGCGGCCGCGACATCCTGTGGCAGAAAGAACGGCTGCTGAACGTCGCGCTCGAGGCGCTGCCGCCGGGCTGTCGCAGGGTCGTGTGCCTGGACTGCGACGTGCTGTTCGAAGCCGGCGACTGGCTCGAACGCACGAACCGGCTGCTCGACCGCTTTCCCTTGGTGCAGCCCTTCAGCCACTTGCATCGGATGCCGCCGGACTGGACGCCGGACCAGGGCCGGCCGGCCGGCGCGGAAGTGCTGCATACCCCGGCCTTCCTGCTGTCGAGCGGCATGGCAATCTCGCGCTGCCTTGGCACCCCAGCGGAGCAGCTCAAGTGCTCAACCGGGAGCGCGTGGGCGGCGCACCGGGATCTCCTCGAGGCGCACACCTTCTACGACGCGTGCATCGTGGGCGGCGGCGACAGCGCCTTCGTTCGCGCGGCTTACGGATATTTCGAGGAGGCGATGCGCCTGCAGCTCATGAACGGCCGGCGGCGAGAGCACTACCTGAGCTGGGCGCGTCCCTTCTACGACGCGGTCAGAGGGCAGGTGGGGTCGGTCGACGGCGATCTGCTGCACCTGTGGCACGGAACACCCGTCGATCGCCGCTATCGCAACCGGAACGAAGGCCTGGAGCCGTTCCAGTTCGATCCGTACGAGGACATCGCCATCGACGACAACGGCGCCTGGCGCTGGAGCTCGGACAAGGATGAAATGCATGCCTTCGTGAGCGACTACTTCGCCTCCCGGCGCGAAGATGGATAGCACCCTCGAGCTCCGGGACAGCATGGGCGCGGACCTCGAGGCACTCGTGCGCGAGCAGACGCCCGCCGTCGTGTCGGTGTCCAGAATCAGCAGCTTGTGGTCCCCCTCCTGGGACCGCGCGGCCTTTCGTCTGAGGCTGGCCAGCGGCGCGTCCTGCAAGGGGCGTCGGTTCGAGTCGCAGGAGGCCGCCGATCGAGTGGCGGGTCTCAGCCGGCATCTTCCGGAAGGTCCGTTCCCCCGCGTCCTGGCTCGACGAGGCGTTGCGCAGATCGCCGAGTGGGTCGACGGGACCGTTCTATCCGCCGCCGAGATTACGAACGATCTTTTGAGCCGCGCGGGAGAGATCCTCGGCAGCATGCATGCGGTCGATCTTCCTCGGGAGGGATGTGGAGAGGCGGGCGCCCTGCACGCCGGAGCGCTTGACGCACTCGCCGCGCGGGTGGCGGTGCTCTGTCGCGCGGGAGCGCTGAGTCCGGCAGAAGGAGAGCGGACGCTGCGGCTTGCCGCCGAGCACGCACCCGCGGGCGTGCGCGTGGGACTGGTGCACGGCGATCTCTGCCCGGAGAACATCGTGTTACAAGATGGCGGCACCCTTCGGGTCATCGACACCGACAGCATCGCGCTGCGCGCGAGGGAGCACGATCTCGCTCGCGTCTGGTACCGCTGGCCCATGACGGCGGACGAGCGGGCGGCGTTCGAGGAGCGGTATCCGGAGAAGGACGTACTGGCTTCCTACCGCCAGCACTTCCTGCACTGGGCCATCGTCGTGCTGGTGGGTGCGGCCCAGTTCCGGCTCCGGCATTCCCTGCCAGGTGTGTCGGCGCCGCTCCAGCGTCTACGAGCCGTGCTCACGTGACGTGGCGCACTGACCGGCGCTTGCGCGCGCGGGTTGGAATCCGTCCGGCGGTGCGGGAGGAGGGGATCGGCTGGAGGACGCTGACGTGCACGCCCGGCAGGACGTTTGGCTCGGCGAAATAGAACGTGCGCCGAACGCGCCCCTTGCTCGTGGAGACGGCATACACACCGCACTGAAACCTGGATCGACGGAAGGAGCGCCACAAGACGTCGAACTCGGACTCGGTCGCCTCGGGTGTGAGATCCCAGACTGACAACCGACAGAGCTTCGAGCGGGTGTAGCCGAGAAGGTTGACGGCGGCCTGATTGACGCCGATGAGGGAGCCGTAATTGTCGGCGAGCAGGACCGCCAGCTCGTGCCGCTCTGCCCTGCTCTTGATGCGCGCGAGGGCCTCGGCGCCGCGCGAACCGGCCGTCGCGTTGCGGAGCGATTGAATGATCGTCCTGAGCCGCCTGCGGACACTCTCCGGCGGCGCAGGCAGGCGGTGTTCCGGTTGGGGCATATGTCAATCATCCATCGAAATTGTTCGCCGGCGCGTTCCATGGCAAGCTACGGTTCGATCAACGTGAATCAGACGGGGCGACAGTAACCTGGCAGCGCCCGCCGGGATGTCATGGCTCGGGAGGAGCCGGAGAATGCAGCAGAAACCTTTGTTGGTGCTTGTCTGTGTGTTCACTCTCATTTCCCCGTACTCTCGCCCTATCCTGGCTCAAGAGCGCGATCAGGCCGGGAAGCCGAAGCTGAGCAAGGCCGAAATGGTTCAGTTTCAAGCTCTGGATTCGCTCGTGGATGCGATTGTCAGTGCAAAGGAGCCGTTGCCCTCCGACCTGAAGCTCGAGTTCAGGAACCACTTCGTGAAGTCGACCAATAACGTGTTCGTGCCGTACAGCCTCGAGGTCACGGGCGGAAAGCTCGGTTCCTTCCCGGTGGGAATGTACGTCCGCGCCGTGCGAAAGTCCGAGCCAGCCGAGGCGGCTCAGCCGACCCCGGAATCCGGTGCCGCAAAGAAGGCAACGGATTATGCGTTCGAAAACGTGTACTTCTTCACCGATTCGAAGAGCTTCGCATCGTCAGGCGGAAACGCCACCGAAATCAACCGGGCTCTCGAACTGTCTCCTGGCGACTACGATGTGTACATCGCCCTTAGTGAAGCGCCTCCCAAAGCTCGGGGCGCAGCTCCCAAGAGAGCAGTGCTCGTTCAGTCGTTGACGGTGCCCGATCTGGGAACAGCGTTGACCACCAGCAGTGTGTTCAAGGCTAAAACGATGGATGAAGTCGCCCAACCCCTCACGCCGCAACAGCAGCTCGAGCAGCCGTTCACTCTGGGCGGATACCGCATTGCCCCGTCATTCGATGCGCCGTTTCAGAAGTCGGGAGATTTCTCATTCTTCTTCTTCATCTACAACGAAGGACCAGGACCGGATGACAAGCCTGATCTCGTTGTGGACTGCAATCTGTTTCGCGGTGCAGAGGGCCGGCCTTTCAGCAAGCTGCCGGCCATGCTCTTCAACGCCACGACGTTGCCGGCTGAGTTCAAACTGAGCGCCGGGCATCAGGTG
Source organism: Vicinamibacterales bacterium (assembly GCA_963738315.1). GTDB lineage: Bacteria > Acidobacteriota > Vicinamibacteria > Vicinamibacterales > JAMQPK01 > JAMQPK01. The sequence continues at coordinate 1,111,756 of CAVTVT010000003.1, forward strand.
GTGGTGGCGCAAGGGTTTCCACTTGGGAGCTTCGCGCCGGGAGAGTACAAGCTGGAGGTCAAGGTGACAGACAAGATCGGTGGTCAGACCGTTCTTCGAAACGTTCAGTTCACTGTGATCCCCTAACCGGCGCCGCCACCCTATCGGTCCGCCTCACCGCTCGTCCCGTTGTCATTTGTCGCAAGTTGTCGCATCGAATATATTCCCGAAGCCGTTGCGCATCTACGCTATGCTCCTCCGCCACCACCCGACATACCGAGCTCATGTCTTGACGAAATGCCAGGAGGAGGATCCATGGTGCATTCAAGGTCGGGCGTACACGCGCTGCGTGTCGCCACCGGCATTGCCACGCTGGTTTCCGTGTTTTTTCTGATGTCGAGTCCAGCGGCGGGCCAGGCCACGACCGGCACGATTCGCGGGATCATCAAGGACACGTCCGGAGCCGTGCTTCCGGGCGTCACGGTGACGGTCACAGGACCGGCCTTGCAGGTGCCGTCTCTCGTCTCTGTCTCGGACGCGAAGGGGGAGTTCCGGGTGAGTCCGCTGCCGCCTGGAGTGTTCTCGGTATCGTTCGAACTCTCCGGGTTTCAGCCAGTCAAGCGGGACAACGTTCGCCTGGCCCTCGGGTTTACGGCGACCCTCGATCAGGAGATGGGCGTCGGGGCCCTCGCGGAGAGCGTCACCGTGTCGGGTCAGTCACCGTTGGTCGACGTGACGAATCCGGCCACGAGCGTCGACATGTCCGCCGAGTCATTGGAGATTCTGCCGACCAATCGGGATGGGCTCAAAGCCTTCATGGGCACGATGCCGGGCGTGCGGACGAATCTTGACGTGGGCGCCTCCAGTTTGAGCGACACGGTGGTGTTCCGGTCGTTCGGACAGGATGGCCAGTCGTGGCAGATGCTCGAGGGCATCATGTTTTCGACGCCGAATACGGGCGGGGCGAACGGCAGCCACATCGATTTCAACGCGTTGGATTCGACGCGAGTTCAGACCGTCGGCAGCGCTGCGGAAATGCCGCGGCGCGGCGTCATGCTGGACGCGGTGATGAAGTCCGGGGGGAACGCGTTCCACGGCGATGCCACCTATTACGGTTCGGGCGGCTCGCTCGAGAGCTCGAACCTCTCGTCGGAGCTCAAGGACTTCGGCCTGCGGAATCCGCCGTCACTGCACAAGTTGTGGGACTACGGCGCCACCCTCGGAGGCCGTGTCGTCCGCGACAAGCTGTGGTTCTTTGGAAGTGTTCGGCGCACGGGATTCGATCGCGATCTGCTGGATGCGTTCGACGAGAACGGAATTCCGATGCAGAACAACAGGCGCCTCCCCTATTGGTCGCTGAAGCTCTCCTATCAGATGAACCAATCGAACCGGCTCTCCGGCTTCTATCACGACGCCGCCGAGCTCGAGCATCGCGGCGGCAGCCGATTCGTAGGCCGGGAAGGCCGCGAAGTCTACGAGGGTCCGCTTGCGCTGTGGGGAGGTTCGTGGCAATTCGTCAAGGGCACGTCCCTGGTGGCGTCGCTGCAGGCAGGCACGTTCTACCAGAAGGCCTGGTATTTCGCGGAACCGTCCTACGAGAATCTGCGCGCCGGGAATCCTGACACTGCAGCGGTGCACCAGATCTCGACGTTGGACACCTTCACGTCCATCAGGACGGGCGATGTCACGAGCGACGGGCGATGGCTTCATCGCTACCGCTATCCAACCAAGGGGACGATTAGCTACTACAAACCGGACCTCCTGGCGGGCAGCCATCAGTTCAAGAGCGGCTTCGACCTGATTGAATCGGGTTTCCATGATCGCTGGCGGGACAAGCCCGCCGGCAATTACGATCTGCGGTTCAACAACGGCACGCCGACGCAGATCATCAGCTACAACGTCCCGGTGACGCCGCTGAACTACGGCACGTACTTCGGGACGTACTTCCAGGACTCATGGACCGTTGGCAGCCGATTGACGCTGAACCTCGGCGTCCGGTGGTCCAGGGAGACCGCATCGGCCCCGGCACAGTGCCACGAGGCGACCGACTTCTCGGCGCATGCGTGTTACCCGGAGATCTCGCTCGCCACCTGGACCACCACGCTGCCTCGCCTTCACGCCGCATATGACTTGTTCGGCGATGGGACGACCGTCGTCAAGGGAGGGTTTGGACGATTTGCTAATCTGCGCGATCTCTCGCCGGAACTGACACGGGTCGCGAAGAACAACCGGCAGATGATCACGTGGACCTGGCACGACTTGAACAACGACAAGATGTACCAGCCTGGAGAGGTGAATCTGGATCCGAATGGGCCGGACTTCCGGTCGATCTCGGGGGTCACCAACACGGCGCCGAATCCAGACGAACCGCAGCCGAAATCGGACGAGTGGTCGCTGACCGTGGAACGGCAACTGCCGCGCAACTGGGCCGTCCGGGCTACCGGCGTCTATGCCACCAACTTCGATCTGCGACGGCTGGCAGAGCCGTTGCGCCCGCGCTCGGCCTACAGCATTCCCATCACGAATCCGAACCCCGGCTTCGATGGCGTGGTCGGCACGGCGGATGATCCAGGAACATCGGTGACGTACTGGGAATACCCGGCCGAGCTCAACGGCATTGCCTTCGCTGGAACGACGATCGTGCCCGCAGTCGGCCGTCAGCACTACAAGTCCATCGAGCTGGCAGGCACTCGACGGATCTCAGGCGGCTGGCAGGCGGCGGCCTCCTTCACGGCGACAAAGGACGACGTGCCGTTCGTCGATGAGCAGGCCGACAATCCGAACACCGAGATCAACACGTACAACACCACCTGGGAGACGACGTCGAAGCTGTCGGGCGGCTACACGCTGCCGTTCGACGTGATTGTGTCGGCCACCTACGAGCGCCGGAGCGGGACGCCGCAGGCGCCCAACGCGGTGTTCTCAGGTGGTAAGACGATCAACAACATCGCCATCAACACCGATCCCATCGGTACCATCTCGCTGCCGGCAACGAATCTCTGGAACATGCGATTTGCCAAGCGGTTCGGGCTGGGGTCGGGACACTCGGTCGAGGGGCGCTTCGATTTCTTCAATATCTTCAACGCCAATTTCGTGACGTCTCAGAGCACGCGCGAAGGGCCGAGCTTCCTCGTCCCGAGCGGGATCATCTTGCCGCGGATCCTCCAAATGGGAGTGACGTACACGTTCTAGGGAACGAACCGCTGCTACCCGGCAGCACATTGCCCGAGCGTAAAGCGAGGTCACATGAAGCGAATTGTCATCGCCCTTGGACTTTTGGGAATCGGTCTGAGTTCTCTTCTCTCGGCCCAGGGAGGCGATCCGAACTACGGGAAGCCGAAGCGGCTGAACAAGATGATCGAGCTGCTCGCCGCCGGCCAGCCGGTCTACGACGTGGGGGTGACCGGCGGCGGCTACGAGGAAGGCAAGAAACTGGCTCAGACGCAGAACGACATGATCCTGTACGAGATGGAGCACGGCCCGTTCAATCCCCAGCGGCTCAGCGAGTTCATGCAGGGACTGATCGACGGGGGGCCCACGAAATCGGGACACCGGACGCCGACGGTGCTCGTGACGCTGCCGTTTCTCGGCCTCGACGGCCCGTCTGTGCGGGCCAACACCTGGGTGGTCGAGCAGATTCTTGACGACCGGCGTGCATGGCCTGATGCTGTGCCACGCGCGCAACGCCGACGCGGTGAAGGCATTCGTGGCCGCCGCGCGCTATCCGTTCGTCCGGCCTGAGGTCAAAGGTGCGGATCGCGTCCTGCCCGAGGGACTGAGGGGGTCAGGCGGTCAGGGCCCCGCCGCCCGGGCGTGGGGAATCAGCGCAACGGAGTATCTCGAGAAGGCGGATCCCTGGCCGTTGAACCCGAACGGCGAGTTGCTGCTGTCGCTGAAGATGGAGGACAAGTACTCGCTCGAGAACGTGGACGAAATCACAGCGGTGCCCGGAATCGCGTGGGGAGAATGGGGACCGGGCGACCAGTCGATGTCGCTGATGGGACTCGAGTACCTCAAGAAGGGCGGCTCGCAGGAGGCCCACGCGGGTACAGGCGGCCTCACGCCGGAAGGACTGCCGCGGATCGGGGTCGAGAGGCTCGACGCGGCCCGCGCCCGCATCATGGGAGCGATGAAGGCGCATCACATCTTTCCATTGCATTCGGCGAGGATGGATGATCTCGAGCAGCTCATCAAGGCCGGCGTGATGGTGACGCACGGCACCAGCGTCGAGCTCACCAACAAGGGGCGCGCGTTCACCAAGCGGCAGATGCCGTATTAGCTGCTCAGACAGGAGGCCCGATGTTGAATCGTCGTGAATTCGTGTACGCGGGCCTGGGCGTGGCGGCCGCCGCCACGCGCGCGTTCGCATTGCCAGCCGACCGGTTTCGCTGGGCTATCAGCAGCCACATGTTCACGCCCTTGAAGCCACACCCGGAGACGGGCATCAAGGTGGCCGCCCGGTTCGGATTTCACGGGATCGAGCCATGGGGCAACGAGCTGCAGGCCTATCTCTCCCAGCCACCGGAGGTGTTCAAGCGGCTCCTGGATGCCTCCGGGATCAGCATCTCGTCGGTGGCCAGCGGCGGAGAGTACCTCGACACGACCAAGCTGCCGGCGACACTGGAGAGCCACCGGACGAACGCGAAATTCGCGTCGCACTTCGGGTGCAAGGCGCTCAAGGCCAACCTCGGCCGCCGGCCGGGAACGGAGAACCTGAGTGCGGCGAACGCCAGGACGCTGGCGAAGAATCTGAACGAGGTGGGCAAGTGCACGATGGAGTACGGGGTGAAGTTCGCATTCCACCCGCACGCGTGGACGATCGTCGAGCGCCAGCCCGAAGTGGAGATGATTCTCGAGATGACCGACCCGAAGCTGGTGTACATGACGCTCGATACGTGCCACGCTTCGGTGGGCGGGATCGATCCCGCCCAGTTTCTGCGCACGCACTACGACCGTATCGCGCACATGCACTTCAAGGACACGCTTCCGGTCTGGAATTCGGCCAAAGGCTGGAAAGGCCCGGCCCCGAGCAAGGAGGAAGAAGTCGCGATGGCGCGAAAGCTGGGGATTCCGGTGGGGCCGGATCCGATCTATCAGCGGCTCGGTACCGGCGGCGTCGATTTCCCGTCGATCATCGCGATTCTGCGTGAGCGCCATTACGACGGCTGGATCAGCCTCGATTTCAACGCGGCGGACATGGCGCCCGGCGTTACGGTCGAACAGGACATGGCCGCGCATCGGAAGTATCTCGTCGAAACCCTGCACGCGACGATGCGCACCTGAGAGGAGGTCCCATGGCAGCGCGTGACCTTTCGCGCCGGCAATTCGTGGCCGGCGCCACCGCCCTCGTCGGCGCGGCGCGCGTCGCGGCAGCGGCCGATTCCGATGTGCCGGTGTTTTCCAGGCGTGTCGAGAAGCGCTTCCAGCTCGCGCGCAGCAAGCAGCCGAACGATCTGCAGTTCACGGCCGAAGGGCTCTGGGTGCTGGATCAGGCCGACCAACCGAGCAATCGGGCGTTTCTCGTCAATCCCGGGAACGGCAGCGTGATCCGAGAGATTCTGACCGAGTCGATACACGGCAGCGGGATCACGTTCGGCAACGGAGCGCTGTGGATCGGGTCGACCTATGGCCCGAGTCCCGTCGAGCCGCCACGTACGTTGAAGGTCGATCCGGTCTCCGGCAAGACGCTCAAGTCATGGGTGACGCCGGGCTGGGGCTACTACCGACCCATCAGACCCACGGGCGACCGTCCCTCCGGGGCGCACGGTTTGAAGTGGGCCGACGGCAAATACTGGATGGCCGTGCCGGCGGCGGGAAAGCTGTACCTGATGGATCCGGAGACGAACGTGATCGTCCACTGGATTGCGGCCCCCGGCACGACGCCTCGCACTCACGGTCTGGCATGGGATCACGGAGCGCTCTGGGTGATCAACTCTGACGATTGGGCCATCTTCAAGCTGGATCCGAAGGACGGCAAGGTCACAGGGAAGATCCAATTAAGCAAACAGGATCCGGCGCCTCACGGGCTGGACATCGACAGCAGCGGCGTCCTGTGGTACTGCGACGCCGGTACCGGCTGGATTTGCTCATTGGCCTGAGTCGATCTGCGTCCGAGACGCAAAGGAGACGACGGATGAAGGGAAGAACGCTCATCGTAGCGGGGGTGCTGGGGTGTGCAGCCGCCGCGACCGCTCACGCACAGTCCGGGCCGCAGCAGGTCGGCCTCGCGCTTGGCCTGCAGCGCAATTACGAGACGGTCAAGGCCAACCTCACGTACGCAGCCGGCGCGATGCCGGAAGAGAACTACGGATTCAAGCTGGTGCCTGTCGACGAGGTCCGAACGTACGGCCAGTGGTTCGGCCACCAGGCCGACAATCAGCTCGGGACCTGCGCGACGCTGAAAGGTGTGCCGAATCCCAGTCAGGGCGCGCCCAACGAGCGGAAATGGACCACGAAGGCGGAGTTCGTCCACGCACTGGCCGACGCCTTTGCGTTCTGCGACGGCGCGTTCGCGGCATTGACCGACGAGAACGTGCACCAGATGGTCCAACAGGGGCAGGGCCAAACCGCGCGGGGTGTGCTCGTGACGGCGCTGCTTGCCCACGCGCTCGAAACCAATGGCATTGTGACGTTGTATTTGCGGGCCAAGGGCATTGCCCCGCCGGCTCCCGCGGGCGGCCGGGGCGGGCGTGGCCGCGGCGGACGCGGTGCGCCGTAAGCAGGCGTTCGCAGCCTCGATGCGACGCTTCGGGCCTTGCGCGCTCGCGCTGATGGCGTTGCTGTTCAGCGGCCGCGGCTCTGCCGAACAGTCGTCGAATCAGCCGGGCGGTCCTCCGCCCGGGCAGCAGTCTGCCGTCACGTTTCGATCGGAGGTCGGAATCGTCGAAATCGATGCCGTCGTGACCGATGATGCCGGCCGCTTCGTGCCGGATCTTGCGCGGGACGACTTCGAGCTCTATGAAGACGGCCGGCGACGGCAGTTTTCGCTGTTCTCACTCGTGAACACGCCGATTCCTCGTTCGCAGGAACCTGCGGCGGCCGAGCCGGACGTGCGAACGCTCGCCCAGACGCAGCAGGGGCGCGTGTACGTCCTGGTGCTCGATGATCTGCACACGGCGCCCCTTCGGACGCCGTTGCTGAAGGCCGCCGCCCGCCGATTTGTCGAGACCTACTTCTATCCCGGGGATCTGGCCGCCGTCGTCTACACGGGGCCCGGGCAGGGGGCTGGCCAGACGCTGACACCGAGCAAGCGGCTCCTGCTCGCCGCCATCGAGCGATTCCGCGGTCAGCAGATCGATCCGGCATCGGACGGCCGCCTCGCAAGCTACCAGGCGCAGCAGCTCACGACCGACGACCAGGACCAGTCTGCCTCGCGGCTCGACGATCCCAACGACTCTGAACGGAGCTTCAATGCGCGCCGCACGCTGAACGCGCTGAAAGGCGCGGCCACCGGTATCGGCTTGCTCGAGGGACGCCGCAAATCGGTTCTCTTCTTCAGTGAAGGCATCGACTATGACATCAGCGATGTATTCAGCAGCCGGGGCGCCACCGGCGTCCTGCTGGATTTGCGCGAGAGCATCGCGGCGGCGTCGCGCTCGAACGTGAGCATCTACGCCGTCGATCCCCGAGGCCTCGGCGGTCTCAGCGACGAGTACATGAAGCTGCTCGAGCCGCAGACGTACACACGCACCGCACGCGAGCAGCTCGGAACGCGTGGGCTGGAGCAGGACCTCCGAGCGGCGCAGGACAGCCTCCGAACACTCGCTGAGCAGACCGGCGGGCTGTCTCTCGTCGATTCTGCCGACTTCACCGGCGGCTTCGAGCGCCTCGTCCGCGATACGAGCACCTATTACGTGCTCGGCTATTACCCGCAGGCGGAGGGCGTCAAAGACGGGTTCCACAAGATCCAGATCCGCGTCCAACGGCCTGGTCTTCACGTGCGGGCGCGCGGGGGTTACTTCAGGCCAGAAGATCGCCAGGCTCATGCGGTGACCAACGTGCTGCTGGACGCGCTCGCCAGCCCGGTGCCGGCCGGCAATCTCCCGATGGCCGTCTTCGCGGCGCCGTTCAGGGGCGCAGACGGAAGGCCGTCGGTCGTTGTGGTGGCCGAGGTTGCGGGCACGTCGCTGCAGTTCGCGCAACAGGGCGAACTCTTTCAGGATGGCCTGCGTTTTTCGTTGGCCGCTCTCGGCACCGACGGGAGGGTCCGCGAGAGCGACGCTGGCAACATCATGCTGGCGGTGAAGCCGGATGTGGGCCGGCAGATTGTCAGGTCGGGTGTGCGATTCCTCTCGCGCATCGCCCTGTCCCCCGATCGCTATCAGCTCAGAGTCGCGGCGACCGAGACGGGCGGTGGCGCGGCGAGCGTCGTTCACGCGGACCTCGAGGTGCCCGATTTCAGCAGGCAGCCGCTCTCGATGAGCGGCCTGCTGCTCACGACCGCATCGGCCGCCGACATGGCGACGCCACGCGGAGATGCCGCACTGCAGCGGATACTGCCGGCGCCGCCAACGGCAACGCGGACGTTCAGTCCCGGGGAGGTGCTGGCAGTCTACGCGGAGATCTACGAGAACATTTCCAATAACGCCCACGTCGTCGACGTGACGACGAGCGTGAACGACGCGACCGGTGCGGTCGTGTTCTCATCGCACGAGGAACGGCGCGGAGTCGGACAGTCTCCGACGACTCTCGTATACGGCGCGGAAGTACCCCTGAAAGCGCTCGGCGCGGGTGCGTATACGCTACGGGTGGAAGCTCGGTCCCGGCTTGGAGAGGTTCCGGCGGTGTTGCGGGAGATTCCGTTCCGGGTACGACCGGCGATGCGGCAACCAGTTTCATCAGATAGAGGACAACCATGACCAATTTCATTGGAAGGCGGGAGTTCCTGGCTGCCGGCCTGGGCGCGGGGCTGGCGGCAGGGACGGCGTTTGCCCAGCAGCCCTCGCAGGTCGCGCCGCGCGAGGCGGGCACGGATGCACTCGGCCGGCGGGTGGGCGGCGCAGGCCGAGGCGGACGGCAGATTCCGCGGCGCAAGGCGAAGACGACGAAGATGTTTCTGACGCCGGGCGGCTGGCCCAATGCCATCGACATCGATCGCGACCAGCAGCGCGGCTTCTGGGTGCACGAGCAGCGCCACGACAACAAACCGGAAGCGGCCTGGCTGGTCGACTGGAACGGCAAGCTGCTGCACACCGTGATGACCAATTGCAAGGACACGAGCGGTATGTGCTATGGCGACGGCTACGTCTGGAGCGGCGCCAACGGTGCGTCGGTCATCAATCATCCGACGCCGCCGATCAACGGCATCTTCCAGACGGACATGAACGGCAAGCAGATCAGCCATCGTCAGATTCCCTTCGGGCCGAAAGACGATGGCGGCGCCACTCACGGCATGGCGTGGCAGGCCGACGCCGGCAAGATCTGGATCGACGCGAACCGGCTGCAGGCGATGATCCGCATCGACCCGAAAACCTGGGAGGTGGATTACATCATCCCGACGGCGCGGATACCCGGATGGGAGCGGCTGCACGGCATCACGTACGAGAGCGGCTTCATCTGGCAGGTGACCGGACATCAGAAGGAGGGAACTGGCGACTACGAAGGCTACACGCCCGGCCTGTTGAAGTACGATGTCAAGACCGGTCAGGTGGCCGAGCTCATCGAGTTCGTGCCCGGATCGTGCGACATGCACGATGTCGCCATACGCAATGGCCAGCTGTACGGCGTGGACGCCGGCGAGCATCCAGGATGGTCGATCGACGATCCCTCGCTGCAGCATCCCGGCTTCCCGCCCCTCAACAGCCCGTCGGGCGGCTACGTGTTCCGCATCGATCTGATCTGACGCGCATGCGAGTGCCGTGATGACGAGCCGTGACGAGCCGCCGCGGCGGAGGCAGTGGACGCGTTGAGAGTGTAGTGGCTCGCGCGCGCCGAAGGCCTGTTCTGGTGACGGGCGCCACCGGCCGGGTCGGGCGGGCGCTGGTCGCCGAACTGCTGGATGGAGGGGTGCCGGTGCGCGCGCTCACGCGGCGCCCGGATGCGGCGCAGCTGCCTGCGCCGCCCCCCGCTTCAGCCGTCGTCGAGCGCTGCACGCGCGCCACGTCGCGTTTCTTTCTTCCCCGCATCGAACGCCGCACCCGTTCTTCCAGGCGGCGCAACCGAACCCGATGGCCGTTCTCCACGCCACGATCGAGCGTCTGATTGCCGAGGCCGGCGTCGCCTCGACGATCATCCGGCCGGGAATGTTCGCGTCGAACACGCTGCACTGGTGGGCGGCAGCAATTCGCGACGGCGACAGGGTGCGGTGGCCCTGCGGCGCCGCCGAGACGGCCTCGATCGACGAGCGTGACGTCGCGGCTGTCGCGGCGCGTGTCCTGTCCGACAATCGGCACGCCGGCGGCGATTACGTCCTCACAGGTCCGGCGTCCTTGAGCCAGACGGAGCAGGTGCGCATCATCGGCGGCGTGATCAGTCGCCCGATCCAATTCCAGGAGCTGTCGCGAAGCTTTCGCGAGTGGGTAGCCGATCATGCCGCCGCCTTCCGGAACACGCACGCACCATCGGTCTGATTTGTCCACCGCGGGATTCCATGACAAGCTACGGCCGATCAGAGCATACGAAATATTCCATGCCTCAGAATCATCGGCTGACTGGTCTGCGTCTCATGGCGGCTGGATGCGCCGCGATGCTGTGCCTCTCCGGTGTCGCGCAGATGCAGGACGCGCAGGTGGCGAGCGGCCCCGATCCGCGGGAGATTCCCGTGCCGCCGATCGCGACGCCGATGGGAACGCTGCCGGATATGAGCGAGCTGCCCGTGCGCCAGGCCATGCCCGACGTGATGGTGCTGAACGACGGCACGAAGGTGACGACCCGCCGGCAGTGGGAGGAGCGGCGCGCGGAAATGACACGCGTGCTCTCGTACTACGCGATCGGGCAGATGCCGCCAGCCCCGGGGAACGTGAGGGGCAAGCAGATCAGGACCGAGACCGCACTTGGGGGAACCGTCACCTACCGACTCGTTCACCTGACGTTTGGACCGTCGGAAAAGCTCGGGCTCGATATCGGCGTGTTCACGCCGAGTGCGGGAGGGCCTTTTCCAGCGATCATCCTGCAGGACGGCACCCCTCCTGGCGGTACGGTGCTGCCGCGGCTGCCGCCCGGGCCCAATCAGAGACGCGGCGAGGACGTGCTGTTGATGGTAGGCGCCGGATCTCCGGCTTCGACGGGAGCGGCGAGCGCCGGGACGGCGGGCGGGCGCGGCCGCGGCCCTGCGGAAGCTGCCACCGCCGGGTCGATCGCGAGTCGATACGCCGACGTGTTCCGCCGTGGATACGCGCTCGTGATCTTCAATCCGAACGACTGCGCGGAAGATACAACGCTGCGCAACCCCGACGGCAGCTGGGCGTTTCGCACGACGCGCTTCTATCCCGCCTACCCGGGCTACGACTGGGGCATCCTGGCTGGCTGGGCCTGGGGCGCCTCTCGCGTCGCGGACTATCTCGAAACAGATCGCGCGATCGACGGAACGAAGCTGATCATCTCGGGCGCCTCGCGCAACGGCAAGTCGTCCATGATCGCCGCCGCATTCGACGAGCGCCTGATGGGTGCGCCCGTCGTCACCGGCGGAGGCGGCCTCGGCGCATACCGGTTCGCCGGACCGCGCGGCAGCGAAACCCTCGATATCATGCAGAAGAAGTATCCGAACTGGTTCTCGCCGCACCTCCATCAGTTCTGGGGACACCGCGAGAAGCTGCCATTCGACCAGCACTGGTTCCTCGCGCTGGCGGCGCCGCGCCCCTTCATCGCGCTCGAAGGCATTGCCGACACGATTTCACTGCCCGAGGCCGTGCGGCAGTCGATCCTGAGCGCCCGCCCGGCGTACGCGCTCTTCGGTGCGGCCGATCGCCTGGGCGTGCACTACAGCCAGCACAGTCATGCCTTCACGGACGAAGACTGGACGGCGATGATGGACTTTTTCGACGTGCGCCTGCGCGGGCGGAAGACCGATCGCCGCTTCGATCGATTTCCCACAGACGAGGAGCTCGACCAGGCGCGGACACGGTGACCCGGCGGGCCATCCTCACGCGGGCAGCCAGGTGCTGAACTAAGTCCGGCATCTCCCAGACTGCCGTTCGCGTCGGTCAGGCGGCGATCCGGTCGGACGGCCGGGCTGGCGCTGTTCTTGCCTACCTGAGTGGCGCCCCATACCATCCGCCGAGCCGTGCAGCCCGCGAGCGCCCGCGGAATCCACAGGCGAGGGAGAGCAGCATGCAGGTGGCGTGTCGCCACGTGAGCGTGGATTTCGAGGCGGGAGATTCCAGGGTTGCCGCCTTGCGGGACATTTCCTTCCACACGCGCGAGGGGGAGTTCCTCTGCGTCATCGGACCGAGCGGCTGCGGCAAGACGACGCTGCTGCGCACGGTCGCGGGCCTGGTGTTGCCGCAGAGCGGCCGCGTCGAACGCATCGTGGCTGCCGGCGATGGCAGGGATCGCGTGCTGCTGGTCTTTCAGGAAGACAGCCTCTTTCCGTGGATGACCGTGCTGGCCAATGCCACCTTCGGGTTGAGGATGCAGGGCGTGGCCCCGCAGGCGTGCGAGGCGCGTGCGCGCCCGCTGCTGGAGCGCTTCGGGCTCGCCGGGCGGGAGCGCGCGTACCCGCACCAGTTGTCGCTCGGCATGAAGCAGCGCGTCGCCGTCATCCGGTGCTTTCTGACCGATCCTGCGATGATGCTGATGGACGAGCCGTTCGCCGCGCTCGACGCGCAGACGCGGCTGGCGCTGCAGCAGGAGCTGCTGTTCCTCTGGGAGCAGGATCACAAGACCGTCATCTTCGTCACCCACGACATCGAAGAGGCCCTCCTGTTGAGCGATCGGATCGTGGTGCTCTCGGGGCCTCCAGGCGAGATTGTCGACGAGCTGCGCGTGCCGTTCGCGCGCCCCCGCGAGGCGAGCCTGACGCTGGAGGAGGAGTTCCTCTCGCTGAAACGCCGCCTCTGGGCGAGCCTGGGGCGATCCCTTCGACGGCGGGAGAGCAGCCTCATATGAGCGGCCTGCGAAGCAAGGTCGACTACTTCACAGGAGCCGTGACCGGCTTCCGGGAGGTGCTGCGGGCGCCCAGGCAGCAGGACCCGAGGGGGCTGCTCCGCGCCAGTCTCGAGCGCCGCCAGGAGAATTTTCTGGAGCTCGCGCGGCGGGTGATCTTCGCCAACCCTGCCAATCCGTTCCATCAGATGTTCCGGATGGCCGGCTGCAGCTTCGAGGACCTGTCGGCAGGGGTGCGGCGGGAGGGGATCGAGTCCACGCTCGCCGCGTTGCACCGGAACGGCGTCTATCTCAGCCACGACGAGTTCAAACGGAAGACGCCGATCGTCCGTTCGAGCCGGACCATTCCTACCGATGAGAGCAGCTTCCGCAACCCCCTCAGCAAGGGCACGCTCGTCGGACTGAGCGGCGGGAGCCGAAGCGGTGGGACGAAGGTCTACGCCAGCACGGCCGCTCGCGTGTACCGTGAAGCGTACGACACGCTCATGATCGACGAGTTCGATCTGACCCGCCGCCGCCACGTCATGCTGAAGCCGATTCTGCCGGCCGTGGACGGCATCGCGAACCTGGCGCGCGCGGGGCGCCTGGGGTGTACGCTCGATCGCTGGTTCTCTCCGGTGGCGCGCACCGCCGATTCGGTCCACTACCGCATGGCGACCTATTCCATGGTCGCGCTCGCCCGCCTCTACGGCGTGCGGCTGCCGTTCCCGTCGGATCTGCCCCCCAACGACTTCGGGCCCGTCGCACGGTGGCTCGCACGCCGGGGCGAACAGGGAATGGCGTCGGTCGTGATCAGCTACGCCAGCCCCGCGGCCCGGGTCGCCTCGGCGGCGACCGAGCTGGGCCTGTCGCTCGCGAGCACGCTGTTCCTGACGGGCGGCGAGACGCTGACCGACGCGAAGCGGCACGCCATCGAGGCGAGCGGCGCCCGCGTGTTCGCGCGCTACTCGATTTCCGAGTTCGGTGCAATCGGCCACGCCTGCCGGCGGATGACCAGCGGCGATGGCGTCCATGTATTCACCGACTCGGTCGCCCTCATCAGCCATCGGCGCCCTGCGCCATTCTCGGGTGTGCCGCTCGACTCGCTGTTGTTCACGAGCCTGCAGCTTCATGCACCGCACGTCTTCATCAACGTCGAAATGGACGATGCCGGCTCGATCGAGCGGAGCATGTCGTGCGACTGCGAATACGGCGCGCTGGGGTTCACGACGGTCCTGCGCGACATCAACAGCTTCGGTAAGCTGACGGGGCACGGCGTGACACTCGTCGGCACCGACATCCTGCGGATCCTGGAGCACGCCCTTCCGTCGCGGTTCGGGGGAACGGCGACCGATTATCAGCTGGTCGAGCGGGATGCCGCGAATCAGGCGCAGCTCACGCTGCGCGTCAGCCGGCGCGTACGCCCCGCATCGCTCGCCCACGTGAAGGATGGCTTCCTGGAGGAGCTGCGCGAGTGCTACGGCGGACAGATTGCCTCCCGGCTCTGGCGCGACGCCAACGCGCTCGAGGTCGTCCACGAGGATCCGATCGCGACGGGCAGAGGCAAGATCCTGCCGCTCCATCTGCTGCGGTCGGGAGAGCGCAGGGCCGGCGGATGAATCGGCGGGCGGCCCTGACCGCAATGGCCGGGCTGGCGATCTCCGGCTGCCGCCGGGGATCCCTGCGCACCATCCGGGTGTCCACGCTGCCGCGATTCATCCTGGCGCCGCTCTATCTGGCGGAGGAGCTCGGATTCTTCCGGGACGCCGGTCTGCAACTCGACATCCAGCCTCTCGCCGACACCACGCAGATGATTCCACTGCTGGCGGGAGGACGCATCGACGTCACCTTCGCCGGTGCGACGCCCGCGCTTTTCAATGCCGCCGCGAAGGGCGCACGAATCCGGATCGTCGCCGCTCGCGACGTGGCGATCCCGGGCTGCACCACCGAGGTCCACGGTAACCGCCGCAGCTTCCCCGACGGCTTCGAACACGCCGCCGCGCTCCGCGGCAAGCGGGTGGCCGTGACCACGCCCGCGAGCCTCACGGCCTTTCTGCTGGACACGCTCCTCGCGTCTGCCGGCCTCACGACGCGCGACGTCCGGCTGCTGACGATGCGGCTGTCCGAGAGCGCGCCGGCACTGGTCGCCGGCAGGCTCGATGCGGTGGTCAATCTCGACATGGGATTTTCCTCGCCGGCCGTCGTGGCGGGGCCGAGCATCGCCCGGCTGCTGCCCGGGTTCCAGTACAGCTACGCGCAGTTCGGCCGCGCACTGCTCGACGGCGATCTCCGGCCGGGCGCGGCGTTCCTCGGCGCGTACTACCGCGGCGTCCGGGCATTCCGGTCGGGGCAGGTGCCGCGCGCGATCGACCGGCTCGCGATGGACAGCGGGATGGACCCAGGGGCCGTGCGGACGGCCTGCCGGCGCCGGCTGAGCGAGGACGGCCGCGTCAATCCGTCGAGCGTGCAGCGGATGATCGACTGGTCGGTGAAGAAGGGCTTCCTCGACTCGGCGGCCGAGGCGTCCTCGCTGATCGAGACCAGGTTTCTCGAGGCGGCGACGGCATCATGAGGCGGCTCGCCTGGGGACTCTGGGTGCCGCTTGCCGGCCTGGCGCTGTGGCAGACCGCCGCATGGGCGGGTCTGCTGAGCCCGCTGTTCTTTCCGGCCCCGTCCACGCTGTTCTCGTCGGCCGCGGCCATGGTGCGGTCTGGCGAACTGCCCCGGAACGCTGCCGCCACGCTCGCTCGAACGATGGGAGGATTTCTGGTCGGGGCGATCCTCGGTCTCGCGATCGGGCTGCTGATGGGCGGCTTCGCCAAAGTCCGGCAGTCCCTCGAGCCGATGGTCTCGGCGCTCAATGCGACTCCCAAGCTGATTCTCCTGCCGCTGTTGATGCTCCTGGTCGGCATTGGCGAGACGGCCCGCCTCTCGCTCGTCGCCCTCACGGCGCTCGTCATCGTCGCGATTCACGCCTTCGATGCGGTCCGGCAGATTCATCTCGCCTGGGTCGAGCTGGCCCTCAATTACGGGGCGAGCCGCTGGGCGCTCTTCGGATCGGTCTATCTGCCCGCCTGTCTGCCGCAGGTCTTCACGGGCCTGCGGCTCGCGCTCGGAAATGCCCTGGTGATTGCGGTGTCGTGCGAGCTCGTGAGCCCCTCCACCGGGCTGGGCAGCATGATCTGGCTGGCATGGCAGACCTTCTCGACCGAGCGGCTGTACATCGCCATTCTGGCCACGGCGATTCTCGGCGGAGTGCTGCACGAGAGTCTGAAAGTGCTCGAGCGGCGCGTCGTTCCATGGAAAACGTCCCGTGGGTGATCCGCCGCTGGTCAGCGTGATCGTGCCCACGTTCAACGCCGCCCGCTTCATCGCGGCGACAGTGGACTCGGCTCTCCGGCAGACGCTGGCCGATCTCGAGGTCATGGTCGTGGACGACGGGTCGAGCGACGACACCGTCGAACGGGTGAAGCGCATCGGCGACGGCCGCATCCGCCTGTTCGAGCACGCGCATCGCGGAGCCCCGGCCGTGATGAACGCAGGCATCCGGGCCGCCCGGGGCCGCTACATCGGCTTCCTCGACCACGACGATCTATGGCTCCCGGTGAAGCTCGAGCGCCACGTCGAATATCTCGAGCGCGATCGCGCGCTGGCGGTGACGTTTTCGTGGACGGGACTGATCGACGAGCACGATCGCCCGATCAACGTGCACCCGGCGCACTGGCCCGGCACGCTCTCGTTCGGGCAGCTCCTGGAAGACTACGTGGTCGGGAGTTACCTCGTCGATCGTCGCGCGCCGCTCGACGGTGCTCGGGGTGGGATGCTTCGACGAGCGGTTTCCCCGGTACCATGACGTCGACCTGCTGCTGCGGATCGCCCTCGGCGGCGCGGATCTCATTCGCGCGATTCCGGAGGAGCTCACGCTCTACCGCCGCCATCCCGCCCAGATGTCGCGTGACTGGCGAGCCATGCGCGGCGAGTGGAACGCGCTGATCGACAAATGCCGCCTCCTGGCGCCGGAGGCGACGGCGGCCGTCGAGGCGCGCGCCCGCAGCAACATGAACAGGTACTTCGCGTTCCTGGCGTACGAAGAACACGAGTACCGGACCGGGCTGGGGTTCGTGCGGCACGCGCTGCGCTGCGCACCCCTCGCCTTCTTCGCCGACTCGCGCAACTGGAAGGCCGCCGCGGCGTGCCTTTCGGGTCTCGCGTTGCCGGCCGCCGTTCATGGCCGGCTGGCACGGCTCGCGGGGATCGAGCGCGGAGCGCCGCAGGCGCCCCAGGAGAGCACGGATGACGCGTGACAGGCTGTTTCGCCAGACGACCGCCAGGAGCCAGGACTTCGAATTCAACGAAGAGGTCGCTCGGATCTTCGACGATATGCTCGTTCGCAGCATTCCCATGTACCTCGAGCAGCACTGCATGATCCGGGACCTGGCGCGGCTGTTCTGGACTCCGGACACGAACATCTACGACCTCGGCTGTTCCACCGGCACCACCTTGTGCAACATCGCCCGCGCGCTCAGAAAAGCGCCGCGGCTCGTGGGCCTCGACAGCTCGCGTCCGCTGCTCGCCAAGGCGCGCGCGAAGATCGCGAGAGCGGGTCTGGAGAAGCGCGTCAGCGTCGACTGTCTGGATCTGAACGGCGATCTCGGCCCGGCCAGGCTCGAGCACGCCAGTATCGTGACGATGTGCTGGACGCTGCAGTTCGTCCGCCCTCTGAACCGCGATCGCGTCGTGAAGTGGATCTACGATGGCCTCGTCGACGGCGGAGCGCTGATCGTGACGGAGAAGATTCTGACGGGCAGCTCGGACATGAACCGCGTATTCATCGAGCTGTACTACGATTTCAAGAAGCGCAACCGGTACTCGTCGGACGAGATCCGCAGGAAGAGAGACGCGCTCGAGAACGTGCTGGTTCCGTACCGAACGGAGGAGAACGTGGAGCTGTTCCGCCGAAACGGATTCGAGGTCGTGGAGACCTTCTTCCAGTGGTACAACTTCGCGGGCTATGTGTGCCTGAAATCGGGCGCCTCCCGCCGCAGGCCGTAAGGCGTCGGAGAACAGGGGAGTGCCGAGGTTCTCGCGATGGCTGATGACCGCCCGCGCACTGCGGCGGGGATTCAGCCGCGTCGAGCCGATCCTGCCGCCGCTGCTTCTCGACGCCGTCAAGGAGGCGTGCTCGGAGTGGGAGCACGTGCCGCAGGGGTGGAGCGCGGGGGGGCGACAGGGCGACGGCTGGAACGCGGCGAGCGTCGCGGCTGCGCAGGAGCGGCACTGGCCCGTGCTCGTGCGGAATCTGGCGGGAACCGGTCCCCTCGGCGTCTCGCATCTTCCTTCCGCGACATCCCGGGAGGATCCGGCGGCCCACAACGCGATGATGTCGTTCGGGTACGTGCTGGCGTACGCCGCTCGACAGAAGCAGCGTATCAGCGTGCTGGACTGGGGCGGCGGTGCGGGTCACCATTGTCTCTACGCTTCTGCGCTGCTGCCGGATGTGCCGGTCGACTATCACTGCTACGACCTGCCGGGCCTGTGCCGCCTCGGGAACAGCCTCGTACCGGGGGCACGATTCCATGACGGCGCCGACGACCTGGAAGGACGCCGCTTCGACCTGGTGGTGAGCAGCAGCGCATTGCACTATTTCGAAGACTGGCGTGAGACGGCCCGCACGCTGGTGGATCGGACCGGCGAGCTGCTGTACATCGCCCGCCTGCAGACGGCGATGCGCTCGCCGTCCTACGTCGTCAGACAGCGGCCGTACGGCCAGGGTTACGACACGGAGTTCCTGAGCTGGTTCATCAATCGCACGGAGTTGACGGAGTACGTCGAGGGGCTCGGGCTCGAGCTCGTTCGCGAGTTCGTGTTTGCCGAGAAGTGGCGGGTCAAGCGCGCTCCGGAAGAAGGAGCGTGCCGGGGGTTCCTCTTCCGCAGACCGGACCGGCCCTCACCCGACGGGAGCGGACGCGATCCGAAGAACGTCCACCCCCGCTAGTGGCGCGCGCGCTGCGCTTCATTTCTGTTGCATCGATCCCAGGGTACTCGGCCAGCGCGGCGATCTTCGCCGAGATCTTCTCCGGGCCGTCTGTCGTGCGTCCGAAGGCGTCGCCCCAGACGGGCATGTCGCCGCCGCCATGCCCCCCCAGCGGATGGCGGCCGTCGATGATCCGCTCCACCATCTGCGGCGAGAAGACTCCGCCGTTGCGGCGAGCCAGCAGCGTCAGGTTGGCTGGCGGTTTCCGGAGCATGGCTGCCAGCGGCCCGTCGCCGGTGGCGCTGGTTCCGTGGCATGTGGCGCAGTAGCTGGCGAACAGCGCCGATCCGGCGGGTTTCTCCATTGGCGTCTGCGCCGGGTCCTGTGCGGCGGCCGATGCGGCGAGGGCGGCAGTCAACCCGGCGGCGATCCCCAAGCGGACGAGCAAATTCTGCATAAGACGCTCCTGCCAGCGTGCCTGCGGCAAGAGTAGTGCCCGCCGAGATCGCGGTTTTCGCTTCAACTTTCGGGGACTGCCGGCGTTAGCTGGGTCGCCAATCCGGAATTTTCCGCACGCGATCGGGAATGAGATCCTTTCCGCGTCCGGTCTCGATGACCGCCTTCATCGTGCCGACCAGCGGCGTCGCGTCGAGGGCGCTGTGAACCAGGCCGCCGAGCATGCCCTTGCGCCGCACCGCCCCGCCGAGCGCCGCCAGCGCGGCCACCGTGCCGATGAGCGGGATGGAGCGCGAAAACCGCCGTACAAGCCGGCGCGCGCCGTAACGACCCAACCGACGTGTAACGTCCACGTCTTCGGCAGTGCAAGATCCGGACCCCGGGGAGGGCAGCGAGGGAGGCGCGATCAGGGTGCTGCGGGTGCGGGCACGAACTTCTGCATGCGGCGGCCGGTGTCGGTCTCTGCGATGTAGAGATTGCCGGCCGCATCGACGGCCACCGCATGCCCGTGCGTGAAGCTGCCCAGCATGTGGCCCGGGCGGCCGAAGCTCGAGACGATCTGCCCGGTGGCACGGTCGAGCACGTGCAGCTGCTCGTTCCGGCCGTTCATCACATACATATACGTCTGCCCGGGATCGCGCGAGAACGCGATCCACCAGACCGTTCCCCTCGGATCGGGCAGCGTCGGCGTGCCGGTCCGCACCCAGATATTCCGCTTGAAGGTCCCCGTCTTGTCGAAGACCTGAACGCGATCCCCTTGCCGGTCGCAGACATAGAGCAGGCCGTCGTTTCCCATCGCAATGCAGTGCACGATCTGGGCGAACGCCCCGCCGGCGCCGGCTTCGGTCTCTTGCGTGGTGGCCTGGTGCCCCCATTGGCGGAGAAACCGGCCCGTGTTGTCGAAGACGGCGATGCGCCGGTTCCCGTAGCCATCGGCCACGTACACGTCGCCGTTGGCGGGGTCCACGACGACACCCGCGGGGTTGAAGAATTGATCGCGGCCGGCGTTCAGGGAGCGCCCCCTGCTCGTGCCGTCCGAGGTGTCGAACACGCCGCGCTTGCCAATCTGGAGCAGCAGCCTGCCGTCGCGGCTCCACCTCTGCACGATGCCGTCGCCGTTGCCGGTGAGCCAGACGTTGTTCTCGTGATCGACGAAGCAGCCGTGGACGACACCGGGCACGGTGGTCGAGTCGCCCCACGACTGGATCAGATGGCCGGCCGTATCGAAGAACAGCACCGAGGGCGCCTGCATCGATGTCTCCGCCTCCTCGGCCGTGATGTCGCGGCGATTGGTGACGACGAGCTGATCGTGCGCGGCATCGGTGCAGATGCTGCCGGTTCGGCCGATCACCCAGCCGTCGGGAAGCGGTCTCGGCCAGTAGGGATCGATCTGGAAACGCGGCGCGGCGCTCTGCGCCTGCGCGAGCGTGGTGCAGGCGAGCAGACACAACAGCCCGCGAACGGCGGCCCCGGACCTCATGACAGTGAGCGCGCAGAGTCTGGCGTACGCGGGTGAGGGTGTCAATCGCCGCGAAGGCGGGCGTGCGGTTAGTGGATCGTCTTGGTCGCGAAGCTCAGGAGCATCGAAGACTCCTCCTCGGAGGCGGCCCATCGCCAATCGCAGTCGACGCACTGCCACTCGACGTCGAACTTCTCGTTCAGCAGCACCACGGCTTCCGGACAGGCGCAGCGCGGGCACCGGGTCTGATGCTTGTCGAGCACGTCCGCGAGCGCCGTTCGTCGTCTCATGCCCACGTTGTCGGCAGCACGGCTGGCGGCAGTAGGTGCGCGGCGCCGCGGCGGACTCTTTGCACGGGCTTGCCCAGCCTGTCGGGCGTCGATCCGGCCGTGTGGCTGGAGTTTTGCTGGTCCTCTCCAGGGGTGGATTTGTCCGCTCTTTGTACAGGAGGAGAACATGAGAGTTCGCATGCAGGCGTTCGGGCTTCCGGCGGCGTTGCTCGCGGCGGCGCTGTTCGCAGCGTGCTCGAATACGGCTCAGGGTGTCCGGGAAGACGCGTCACAGAATGCAGAAAAGGCCCGCGAAGCGTCCGCGGACGCTGCAGCCAAGGCCGACCGCGCGGCCGACGAAGCCAGAACTGAGGCGGAGAAGGCGGGTGACGCGGCTCGGGACGCGGCCCATGACACCGCAGTCGCCACCCGCGGCATGTCGGAAGAGGCAGAGCAGAAATCCCGCTCCGCGGCGGGAAGCATGGCGTCGGGCCTGGATGCCGCCGCACAGACCACCCAGATCAAGACGGCCCTCTTGACCGACAAATCGGTTGACGCCATGGGAATCGACGTCGATACGAACGGCTCCACGATGGTCGTGACCCTGAAGGGACACGTGCCGACCGCCGCGCAGAAGGCGAGCGCCGAGCGGATCGCGAAAGACAAGGCGCCCGACTACAAGATCGTCAACGAGCTGGTGGTCAGGCCGTAGGCGCGGTGCAGACGGGAGCAGGGGACATCGCGTTCCCTGCTTTCTCCGTCCCGGCCGGGCGCGATGATAGCATCGGCTGGCCGGCCGGAGATGAGGAGACTGTCGCTCGTATTTGTCCTGTATGCGGCGCTCGCCGCCGCTGCCACGTTTCCGCTCGCCACGCATCTGTCGAGCGCGCTTCCGCACGACCCCGGCGATCCCGTGCTGAACACCTGGATTCTCTGGTGGAACGCACACGCGCTGCCGTACACGTCGGCCTGGTGGAGTCCGCCCGCCTTCTATCCGGTCGACGGCGTGCTCGCATTCTCGGAGCACCTGCTCGGCCTCGGCCTGCTCTCCACCCCCGTGCAGTGGCTCGGAGGAGGGCCGCAGCTCGCCTACAACCTCGTGCTGTTCCTGACGTTTCCGCTGTCGGCGCTCGGCGCCTCTCTGCTGGCGCGCGAGTTGACGGGGCGTGAGGACGCCGCGTTCCTGGCGGGGCTCCTGTACGGATTCTCGCCCTATCGCATCGCGCAGCTTCCGCACATCCAGTCTCTCGCCTCGTTTCCGATGCCCTTCGCGCTTCTCGGCCTTCACCGGTATCTGCGCGAACGGCGGCCCCGGTGGCTCGTGCTCTTTGGCGCAGCCTGGCTGCTCCAGGCGATCAGCAACGGCTACTACATGCTCTTCTTCGCCCTCTTCGTGCTCCTGTGGATCGGCTGGTTCGCGCATTCCGGAGAAGCCGCCCGCGCTCGGACGGCCATCCTCGGCACCTGGGCGGTGGCTTCTCTTCCGCTCGTCCCGCTGCTCTGGAAGTACCGAGCAGATCCATCGCTCCTTCGGCTTCGTTCGCGACTTCGGGACGATCCGCCAGTACGGCGCCGACGCGGCGGCATTGCTCACGGCATCGCCCGATCTGAAGCTCTGGGGCTGGCTCGAGGCGTACCGCCGCGCCGAGGGAGAGCTCTTTCCAGGGTTGACGCTCATTGTGAGCATCTCGTTCGCCGTCATCCTCGATCGACGGAATCGAAGGGCGCGGCCGGAGCCCTCGGCCGGCGCGACAATCGGGCCCAGGCTGGGCGCCCTGAGACGCGCGCTCCTCGCGGCAGCCGTTGGGGCGTGCGTCGTTTCTGCCAGCACCGTCGTCGCGGGACCGTGGCGGCTCGGGGCAGGCCGAGTCACGCTTCTGTCGGTGGGCGACGCCGTCAAGCCGCTGACCCTGGCACTGGCGCTGGGCCTGATGCTCCTCATGACGTCCACGTTCATGCGCCGCGCGTACGCGGCTTCGTCGCTCGTCGGCTTCTACGCCACCGTGGCGTTCACGGCGTGGGTGCTCAGCCTCGGACCGGCGCCGACCATCATGGGTCGGCCCTTCATGTACCGGGGGCCGTACTGGCTGCTGACCTTTCTCCCGGGATTCGATGCGCTCAGGGTGCCCGCGCGGTTCTGGATGACGGCGACGCTCGCCCTCGCGGTCGCCGCTGCGGTGCTGTTCGATCGGGTCGCGCCGCGAGGAGGCGTGCGGCGCGCCGCGCTCGTGCTCGTGATCGCGGCGGGCGCGTTCGCCGACGCGTGGGCTGCGCCGCTGCTGATGGCGCCGATGCCCCGATTCTGGGCAGCCGAACAGTGTTTGGACGCGGCCGGCCCTCTGGTGGAGCTGCCTCTTGGGGACAACGTCCAGGATGCCGCGGCGATGTACCGTGGCATCCGGCATCGACACGCCGTCGTGAACGGGTACAGCGGCTATCTGCCCCCACATTACGCGGCGCTGCGATATGGTTTGTCCGGGCGCGAGGACGGCCTGCTGACTCGACTGGCGGCGCATGGCGTAGGCTACGTGGCCGTGGGCCCGCACGCCTCCGCCGGCCCGCTGCGCTCGTATGTCGCGGCGCAGCCGGGTACTGCCCTCATCTGCGACGCCGCCGACGGCACTGCGTTGTACCGCCTGCGTGCACCGGGCGTCCCGGCGCCGCCGCAAACGCCGGCTGGTCCCGCTCTGCCGGTCGCGCACGTCTGGTCGACAGCCAACGAGCAGGATCTCCCGCTCATGCTCGATGGCAATCCGGCCACACGCTGGTGGTCCGAGCCGCACGGTGAGGGAAGCCGGCTCGATATCGACCTCGGCGAGGTGCGGACCGTCGCCGGTCTGGAGCTGTGGCTCGGACGGTTCGCCGATGATTTTCCGCGGCGGCTCTCGATCGAGGGGTCGGCCGGGGGAGACATCTGGGATGATCTCTACCGCGGTCCCGCCGCCGGACGGGTGTTCGATGCGGCACTGGCTTCTCCAATCGATATTCCGCTCCCGTTCACGTTCGCGCCGGCGCGCGTCCGATACCTGCGCATTCGAAGCTTCGCCGGCGAGGAGACCTACCGCTGGTCCGTGGTTGAATTGCGGGTGAGGGGATCCTGAGCGTCAGAACATGAGCGAGCCTGAAGCGAACAAGCCGTCCACCGCCACGTCGCCCGGTCCCATCATCGCGCTCGGGGCCGCGGGCGTTCTGCTCGTCGTCCTCTTCTTCCGATCGAGCCCGCGAACCGACCTGCCGATCGATCAGCGGCAGATGTCGGCCGCGCTCGTGCAGACCATGATGACCAACGGCGTGCTGGTGAACTACGACTGCGGCGCGTCCACCGCGTGGGTCAACCGTGCCGTGTGGAACAAGTACAACCCGGAGCAGAAGCGCAACATGACGCTCGCGCTGGCCACCGAATGCAACTCGCAGCACGCGGGATATCGCATCGCAATCGTGGACTACGATTCGCGCGCGACCATTGCCGGCTTCGACGGCAAGACCTTGACCCTGGACCAATGACGGCGCGAATCGCGATTCGATCCGCGACGGCGGACGATGCGGGCCTCGTGCTGCAGTTCATACGAGAGCTGGCGGAGTACGAGCGGCTGCCGCACGAAGTCACGGCGACCGAGGCACTGCTGCGGGAGACCATGTTCGGGGAGCGGCCTGTGGCCGAGGCGCTGATCGCGAGCCGCGGCGGCCATGCGGTCGGGTTCGCCGTATTCTTCGCGAGCTACTCGACGTGGCTCGCGCGGCCGGGCCTGTACCTCGAGGACCTGTTCGTGCGGCCGGAGGCGCGCGGCAAGGGGATCGGACGCGCGCTGCTCGAACATCTCGCGGGTCTGGCGCTGGCGCGCGGCTGGGGCCGGCTGGAGTGGCGCGTCCTCGACTGGAACGCTCCCTCGATTGCCTTCTATCGCAAGCTCGGGGCCCGCCCGCTCGACGAATGGACCGTGTTCCGTGTGAGCGGGAAAGCGCTGGAGCGTTTGGCGTCGGGTCGGGTCGTCACTCGATCCAGCCGCCGCCCAACACGAGGTCGCCGTCGTAGAACACGACGGCCTGCCCGGGAGTGATCGCCGCCTGCGGCTCGTCGAACT
Source organism: Vicinamibacterales bacterium (assembly GCA_963738315.1). Classification (GTDB taxonomy): domain Bacteria; phylum Acidobacteriota; class Vicinamibacteria; order Vicinamibacterales; family JAMQPK01; genus JAMQPK01. Next base: position 1,136,995 of record CAVTVT010000003.1, read on the forward strand.
CGACCGCTGCCGATCCGGGGCCGTCGGCCCTCACCGTCGCCGCGGCGGCGCGATGTCGATGCCGGATCTGCGCGGTCAGCCGAACCGGGCCGGCGGGGGGATTCCCCGCAATCCAGCTCACACCCGTCGCGGTCAACGCGCGCCGCTCCAGCGCAGATCGCGGACCCACGACCACCGTGGCGTCTTCGGCCCGCAGCTCCAGCACGTACACGGGCTCGGCGAGCGCGAGTCCGAGACCCTTTCGCTGCCCGACGGTGAAGCGGTGCACCCCGGCGTGGCGCCCCAGCAGCTCGCCGGTCCGGTTCACGATGGTCCTCCCGCGCCCTCGGTCTCCCGCTCGCGATCGATGAAGGCGGCGTAGTCGCCGCCCGGCACGAAGCAGATTTCCTGACTGTCGGGTTTTCCGGCCACCGGGAGCTCCAGCTCGCGGGCCAGCTCGCGCACCGCATCCTTATGGAGCCCGCCGACGGGAAAGCAGCGCGGCTCTCAGCTGCTCCTGCGTGAGGGAAAACAGGAAATACGATTGATCCTTGCGCTCGTCGAGGCCGCGCCGGAGACGCCGCAGCCCCGTGCGCGGATCGGCATCGACCCGCGCGTAGTGGCCGGTCGCGACCACATCGGCGTCGAACGCCCGGGCCCGCTCGAGCAGCGCCGCGAACTTCAGATCGCTGTTGCAGCGGGCGCACGGGATGGGGGTTCGTCCCGCCGCGTACTCGCTGACGAAGTTCTCGATCACCGCGTGCCGGAACTTCCGCTCGAAGTTGACGATGTAGTGAGGGATGTCGAGCCGGCGGGCCACGCGCCGCGCGTCGTGCAGGTCGTCGAGGCTGCAGCAGCTGCCGAAGCTCGTCTGCCCCTCGCTCTGGTCGTACAGCTGCATCGACAGGCCCACGACCTGGTGCCCTTCGCGCGCCAGCAGGGCCGCCGCCACCGACGAGTCGACGCCGCCCGACATCGCTGCGACTACACGCATCGCACGTTCTACCGGGCTCCGACGGCAGAGAGACTGCGCAGCTTCGAGACGACCTTCGGCAGGACCGCGATCACCTGGTCGATCTGCGCCTCGTCGTTGCCGGCGCCCAGGCTGAAGCGGATGGAGTTCTGCGCGCGGTGCGGCGGCAGGTTCATGGCCCTGAGCACGTGCGAAGGCTCCAGCGTGCCCGACGAGCAGGCCGACCCGGTCGAGACCGCGACGCCCTCGAGGTCCAGCGCGATGAGCAGCGACTCGGCCTCGACGCGGTCGAAGCTGATGTTGCTGGTATTGGGAACGCGCGGGTCCCGCGCGCCGTTGACCTCCGTGCCGGGCACGCCCTGGAGAATGCCATTCTCGAGTCGGTCACGCAGGCGGGCGAGCCTCGTGGCTTCACCGGCGAGCTTGGTGGCGGCCAGGGCGGCCGCGGCGCCCATGCCCGCGATGCCAGGCGTGTTCTCGGTTCCCGCACGGCGGCTGCGCTCCTGCTTCCCTCCCGTCGTGGGTGCCACCAGGCGCACCCCTCGCCTGATCCAGAGCGCGCCGACGCCCTTCGGACCGTAGAATTTATGCGCGGATACCGAAAGCAGGTCGACTCCGAGCGCCCGGACGTCCACCGGGATCTTGCCGGCGCTCTGGACGGCGTCGGTGTGGAAGATCGCCCCCTTCGCGCGGGCGATAGCGGCCAGCTCGGCGATGGGATGCACCACGCCGATTTCGTTATTGGCGTGCATCAGCGAGACGAGCGCCGTCTCGTCGGTCACCGCCTCGCGGAGCCTCTCCGGCGAGACGATGCCGGTCGGCTCCACGGGGACGAGCGTGATGGTCCAGCCGCGGCGGCCGAGCGCCTTGCAGGTGTTCAGCACCGCCTCGTGCTCCGTCCCGGCTGTGACGATTTGCCGCCGGCTGGAGCCGCCCATCGCCTCGGCGACGCCGCGAATGGCCAGGTTGTCGGCCTCCGTCCCGCCGCTCGTGAAGACGATTTCGGTCGGTTCGGCCCCCAGGAGGGCCGCGACGGCGCTCCGGGCATCGTCCACCAGGGCCTTGGCCTGCTGACCGTAGTAATGAACGGAAGAGGGATTGCCGAAAAACTCCCTGAGGGACCGCGCCACTGCGTCGGCGACCGAGGGATCCACGGGCGTCGTCGCGTTATGGTCCAGGTAGATCCGCATGAGGCAGAACGCGATCATAGCACCGGCGCTAACCCCCAGCAAAATAAGGGGTAGACAACGTCTGGGGCGGCCCCTATACTGGCTGCACCCGCTCACGGTCCCGGGTTCGCACTCGGGGTCTCCTGCTCATATCCCGCACGTTTGGGGAGGTTTGAATGTGGAAGCGTGACGAATCCGTGCGATCACCGGCAGTACCCAACAACCCCGATGCAGCTGCGACGGCTCCGGCAGCGGCAGCGCCGTCGGCTCGTCCAGACACCATGGCCAGAGGCCACAATGAGAGGGACATCGTGAATATTGGGAAGTCGGTTGTGATCAAGGGCGAGTTGAACGGGAGCGAGGATCTCACCATCGAGGGGCACGTCGAGGGCAAGATCGAGCTGCGCGACCATGTGCTCACGATCGGGCCGAACGGCAAGATCAAGGCCGAGGTGCACGCCAAGGCCGTGGTGGTGCTGGGCGAGGTGATCGGCAACGTCAGCGCTTCGGAGAAGGTGGACATCCGCGAGAACGGATCCGTGGATGGCGACATCACCGCTCCGCGCGTGGCGATCGCCGAGGGGGCGCACTTCCGCGGCAGCGTCGACATGCAGAACAAGGCGGCCAAGACGGCGCCGCGCCCGGCCCCGCCGGTCGAGGTGAAGGCCGAGGCCAGACCACAGCCCGCGCCGCAGCCCGTGGCGGCCGCCGGCCAGCGAGTGGGATAGACAGCGTTGCTCTGGGACCTGAGAAAAGGTCGCGCCGAGGCGGCGCCTTCGGGCGCCGCGCTCGCGGACGACAGCCAGGCCGTTCCCACCAAGGCCCTGAAGAAGTTTCTCGGAGGATTGGCAGGACGCGACGCCCCCGTGCTGCTCGACCTGGGGCCTGTCGTCGGATCCAACGTCACATTTCTCGGGGAACGGCTCGGCTGCAAGATCCTCATCGAGGACCTCTTCGCCGATCTCGATCGGCACGCGCGCAGCGGCGGTCAGCCGCTCGCCGAGCTGCTGCCGGGCCGCCTGAAGCACGCGCCGTCGTCGATCGACGGCATCCTCTGCTGGAACCTGTTCGACTACCTCGACGCCGCCTCCGCCCAGACCCTGGCGTCTTCCCTCGTCCGCCTGCTGCGCCCTGACGGGTTCGTGCTGGCGTTCTGCGCCACGATCGCCGCCGCCGACACCCGGTTCATGCGGTACGTCATCGCCGGCGACGAGGCGATCAGGCAGAAGCCATACTCCGAGGGAGGCAAGAAGCAGAAGGCGGTGCCCAACCGCGACATGCTGCGCTACTTCGAGGGACTGAAGGTGTCCGAATCGTTCCTGCTGAAGACGAACGTCCGGGAGTTCCTGTTCCGAAAGCCGGTTTAGCGCGGTGACGACCTGCGATGGCGCGACCAGTCGTAGCGCTGCTGACCGACTTCGGCACCCGCGATCATTACGCCGGCACGATGAAGGGCGTCGTCCTGGGGATCTGTCCCGAGGCCACGCTGGTCGACCTCTCGCACGATATCCCCGCCCATGACGTCCTGACGGCGGCGCTCGAGCTCGCCGCCGCGTACAGGTATTTTCCCGCAGGCACGATCTTCCTCGTCGTGGTGGACCCGGGTGTCGGCTCGGTGCGCCGCGGGCTGGCCGCCGAAGCGGGAGATTACCGGTTCGTGGCGCCGGACAACGGCGTCCTGACGGCCGTATTCGCCGAGGCGCGTCCGAGACGGATCGTCGAGCTCACCGAGCGGCGGTATGCCAGGCCGACCGTGAGCAAGACCTTCGAGGGCCGCGATCGCTTCGCGCCGGCGGCGGCGTTTCTGGCCAAGGGAGTCGATCTGTCGGCGCTCGGCCGGTCGGCAGGCGACTGCCATCGCCTCGAGATTCCCGCGCCCGCGGCCACCGACACCGAGATTGCGGGCGAAGTCCTCAGAGTCGACCGCTTCGGGAACCTCGTCACGAACATCGACCACCGCCTCTTCGACGCGTTCGCCCAGGCCGGCCCGCTCGAGATCGTCGCCGGGGCACACGACATCCCGCGCCTCGTCGCCACGTATTCCGAAGTCGCCGCGGGAGACGCCTGCGCGCTCTTCGGCAGCAGCGATCATCTCGAAATCGCGGTGAACGCCGGCAGCGCGGCCGAACGCCTCGGCCTCTCGCGCGGCGCTGCGGTGGTGGTGCGAAGAGCCTGAGCCCGCGGAGCCGCGGTTCCGGGGCCGCTCGACTGCGTGTGCTACGATTTTTTCCCTTCGATGGACTTCGCGCTCACGGCGGAACAGCAGATGCTCGAGCGGACGAGCCGCGAGTGGGCGGCGCGGGAAGTCGCGCCGGTCATCGGCAGACTCGACCGCGAGCACCGGTTCGATCGTGCGATCCTGCCGAAGATGGCCGAGATCGGGCTGCTCGGCATCCCGGTGCCGGCGCGCTACGGCGGCGCCGGCATGGACTACATCGGCCTCGGCATCGCCTGTGAAGAGCTCGAGTACGTGGACACGTCGCTGCGGGTGATTCTGTCGGTGCACACGGCGCTGAACAGCCTGACGCTGCTGTCGTGGGGCACGGAGGAACAGAAGCGGGAGTACCTCGTCCCGCAGGCGGAGGGCCGGCTGATCGCCAGCTACGCGCTCACCGAGCCCGGCGCCGGCAGCGACGCCCGCGCCATCCAGACCACGGCCGAACGGCGCGGCGACGGCTGGGTGCTGAACGGCGAGAAGATGTGGATCTCGCTGGCCGACGTGGCGGACGTCTTCCTCGTGTTCGCCTGGACCGATCTCGACCGCAAGCGGCGGCGCGACGCCTCCGGGCTCAGCGCGTTCATCGTCGAGCGCCGCCGTGCCGGCTTCTCGAGCGGCACGCTCACCGCCAAGTGGGGCATCCTCGCCGGGAACACCGGATACGTCAAACTGGACAACGTCGAGGTGCCCGCGCGGAATCTCGTCGGCGAGCCGGGCGAGGGCTTCAAGATCGCGATGTTCGCGATTGATCAGGGCCGGCTCAGCGTGGCGGCCGGCGCGACAGGCCTGATCCGCGCCTGCCGGGACGCGAGCGCCGCGTACGCGCGCGAGCGCCACGCCTTCGGCGCCGCCATCGGAGAGCATCAGCTGGTCAAGGAAATGATCGCCCAGATGGAGTCGGACTATCAGGCAGCGCGGCTGTTGTGGCTGCGGGCCGGCTGGATGAAGAACGTCGGACAGCGCAGCACGCGCGAGACCGGTCTCGCCAAGTGGTTCGCGACCGTGGCGTCCGAGCGGGCGGCCTCGGACGCCGTGCAGGTGCACGGCGCCAACGGCTACTCGGACGAGTACCCCGTCGGGCGTTTCTACCGGAACGCCAAGGGTGGGGTGATCTACGAGGGCACGCGCGAGATCCACAAGATCATGCAGGCGGACTACGTGCTCGGCTACCGCCAGGACAAGCCGACGCGCTGCGTCCTGCCGGCCATCGAGTAGGCGTGCTGCGGCTGCCTGTGTCTTCGGGTGGGGAAGCCTCCGGGGCGGACGCCGACGCCATCCGGACGGCGGCCCGCCTCCTGGCCCAGGGCGGGATCGTGGCGTATCCGACGGACACCTTCTACGGCCTCGCCGCAGATCCCCGATCCGATGCCGCGGTCGGACGGCTGTTCTCCATCAAAGGGCGTGCGGCGGCGCGTGCGATCCCGCTGATTGCGGCCGACAGGACCCAGGCGGCGCGCGCGGCGGCCATGACGCCGCTCGCCACGCAGCTCGCCGACGCCTTCTGGCCCGGTCCGCTGACGGTGGTGGTGCCCGCTGCGGCCGCGCTGTCGTCGGCCATCCACGGCGGGTCCGGCACCGTCGCCGTGCGCGTGCCGGCGCATCCGGTCGCCTGCGCGCTCGCGGCCGCGTTCGGCTGGGCCGTGACCTCCACGAGCGCCAACATCTCCGGCGCACCACCCGCCTCGGACCCGGACGAGATCGTTCGCACGATGGGCGCGGCGATCGATGCGCTGGTCGACGTCGGTCCGCTGCCGCCTGCGCGGCCGTCGACGATCGTCGATGCGACCGGGCGCGCGCCGACACTCGTGCGCGCCGGGGCCGTCGCCTGGGAGCGCGTGCTAGAATTTCTGCATTGAAAGAGCCTTCTCGATCCCGCGAGCGCGCGGCGCTCGTGGGCCTCGCCCTTCGGCGGTCCACACGCCTCGACGCGGAGCGCTCACTCGACGAACTCGCCGGACTGGCGGAAGCCGCGGGCGCGGCGGTGGTCCTGAGGATGATCCAGGAGCGCCCGGCGCCCGATCCCGCCACGTTCGTCGGCCGCGGCAAGCTGGACGAGCTCGCGCGCGAGTGCGCGCGCGTGTCGGCCGATCTGGTGATCGTCGACAACGAGCTGTCGCCAGCCCAGCTGCGTCAGATCGAAGAGGCCGTGAATCGCAAGGTTGTCGATCGCACCCAGCTCATCCTCGACATCTTCGCCCGCCGCGCGCGCACGCGCGAAGGCAAATGGCAGGTCGAGCTGGCCCAGCTCCGGTATCTGCTGCCGAGGCTCGTGGGCGCCGGAGCGGCGCTGTCCCGGCTCGGAGGCGGCATCGGCACGAGAGGGCCGGGTGAGACGAAGCTCGAGACCGATCGCCGGCGGATCCGCGAGCGGATTCACGTCATCGCGCAGGAGATCGAGGCCATCCGGGGCCGCCGCCGCCACGCCCGCGACCGGCGGCGCAAGGCCGCCGTGCCGGTGGCGGCGCTGGTCGGCTATACCAACGCCGGCAAAACGACGCTGTTCAATACCCTGACGAACGAATCGGCGCAGGCGTCCGACGCGCTGTTCGTCACCCTCGATCCGCTGGTGAGGCAGATGCGGCTGCCGGATCGGCGCCAGTTGATGCTCTCGGACACGGTGGGGTTCATCGATCGCCTGCCGCACACCCTGGTGGCGGCCTTCCGCGCCACGCTAGAGCAGGTGGCCGACGCCGACCTGGTGCTGCACGTGATCGACGCGGCGAGCCCCGATCGCGAGCGGCACACCGCGGCGGTGCAGCGTGTGCTGGACGAGGTCGGCGCGGGCGAGGTGCCGCGGATCGAGGTGTTCAACAAGATCGATCGGATCGAGGGCCTGGAGCTCGCGCGGCTCCGCCGGGCGTATCCCGACGCGCTGTTCATCTCGGCGCTCACCGGAGCCGGCAAGGCCGAGTTGATGGCGCGGACCGCGGCGGGGCTGGAGCTCGACACGGCCCGCGTCCGGTTGCGGTTCGACTCGAACAGCCTGGAGGACCGCGAGAAGATTGCGCGCATCTATCGCCAGGCGCGCGTGCTCCGACACGAGGCGCACGGGAGGCGCATCGACATCGAGGCCGATGTCCCGCGGCGCGTGCTGGACAGGGTCGGTCCGACGAGGTAGCCGCATGCGCCCGATTTCCGTTCTCGCGGTGATCGCTCTGGCCCTCGCCGCCGCCTGCGCGCCCAAGGCGCCTCCCGCCATCGCCGTCGCGCCGCACTATCCCGAGTTCATGTTTCCGGAGCTGTCGCCGCCCGATCCGCGGCAGGCGCCGCTCGAAAAGGGGCTGCGGTCGGGTTGGCAGCAGCTCCAGGCCGGCGATCTGGTTCGAGCGGAGCGATCGTTTCAGAACGTGCTCAAGCGATCCCCGGCTTTCTATCCCGCGGAGACCGCCCTGGGCTACGTGGAGGCGGCGCGGAACAGCCCCGCCGCTGCCGTGCAGCATTTCGATCGCGTGCTCGGCGAGCGCCCGGCGTACGTGCCGGCGCTGGTCGGGAAGGGGAACGCGGCGCTCGCGCTCTCGGATATTCCGGGGGCGCTCGCGGCGTTCCAGGCCGCCGTGGGGGCGGATGCGTCGCTCGTGGAGCTGGCGCGGCGCGTGGACGTGCTGAAGGCGCGCATGGCGCAGGAGAACGTCGCCGCCGCCCGCGAGGCGGCCCAGACGGGCCGCCTCGACGACGCGCGGCACGGCTACGAGCAGGCGATCGCGACCTCGCCCGAGAGCGCATTCCTCTACCGTGACCTGGCCGAGGTCGAGATGAAGCAGGGCCTGGCCGACCAGGCCCTGCAGCACTATCGGCGCGCGCTCGCGCTGGATCCCAACGACCCGGCGACGCTCGTGCACATCGGAGAGATCCTCGACGCGCGCGGCGACAGCGAGGGCGCGATGGCCAGCTACACGAGCGCGTACCGCCTCGATCCGCGGCAGGAGATCCGGCGCCGGATCTCCGCGCTGGAGGCGCGCATCGCGTACCTGCGGCTGCCGGCCGAGTATCGCGCGCTGCCGGACCAGCCGGCGATCACGCGCGGCGACCTCGCCGCGCTTGATCGGCATCCGCCTGAAACCGCTCGTCGCCTCGGCGCCGGCCGCAGCCGGCCCTCGTCACCGATACGCGCGAACCACTGGGCGTCCGGGTGGATCATGGCGGTGGTCGGCGCCGGCGTCATGGACGCCGTATGAGAACCACACGTTCGAGCCCGCGGCCGTCGTCCGGCGGAGCGATCTCGCGCAGGCGGTGAGCCGTGCTCCTGAAGCTGATTGCGGCGGACCGTCCCGACCTGCTCAAGCAGTGGCAGGCGCGCCAGGCGGTGATGGCCGATGTCGGCGTCAGCAACCTGAACTTCGCCGACGTGTCGCTGTCGGTCTCCGCGGGAATCCTGCCCCTGGCCGCCGGCGAGCTGTTCGAGCTCACGCGGCCGGTGTCGGGCACCGAGGCGATCGACGCGATCGATCACCTGGCGCGTCTCTACGACCGCAACCAATGAGGTGCTCACGCCCGCCAACCAGCTCACCCTCGCGCGGGTGGTGCTGATTCCGTTCTTCGTCATTCTCATGGTGTACGGCTACCTGGGGTGGGCGCTGGTCGTCTTCTTCGTGGCCGGCCTGACCGATCTGTTCGACGGGCTGCTCGCGCGGACGATCAGCCGCCGCACGAGCCTCGGCACATGGCTGGATCCGGTCGCCGACAAGCTCCTGCTCGTGACGACCTTCGTCGTGCTCACATGGCCGGGGCTCGGGCTGGTGAACCGTCTGCCGGTCTGGCTGACGATCCTGATCATCAGCCGCGATGTCCTCATCGTGCTGACGGTCGCCGTGATCAACCTCGCCGTCGGCCGCCGCGAGTTCCGCCCCTCGATCTACGGCAAGATCGCCACAGGCACCTACATCCTGACCTGCGTGACGATCATGTACTTCAACTACCTGCGGCGCACCTCGCCGATCGTGCAGGCGGGCATCTACGCCTCAGCCGCGATCACGCTGATCTCGGGCTTCCATTACGTGTTCTCGATCAAGCTCGAGAAGGCGGCGGATTAGTTCTTCTTCATCTTCCGCCGGAAGTACTCGATCGTCTTGACGAGCCCGTCCTCGAGCGCCACCTTCGGCTCCCAGCCGAGCTCGGCGCGCGCGCGGGTGATGTCGGGCTGCCGCACCTTCGGGTCGTCGGTCGGCAGCTCCCGGTAGACGATCCGGCTCGGCGATCCCGTCATCCGGATGATCGTCCGCGCGATGTTCTCGATCGTCATTTCGTGCGGGTTGCCGATGTTGACCGGCTCGTTCAGAGAAGACTCCATCAGCTTGACGATGCCGGCGACGAGGTCGTCCACGTAGCAGAAGCTGCGGGTCTGCGTGCCGTCGCCGAAGACGGTCACGTCCTCTCCGTTGAGCGCCTGAGAGATGAAGGCGGGCACCGCGCGCCCGTCGTTGATGCGCATGCGCGGGCCGTAGGTGTTGAAGATGCGGACGATCTTCGTGTCGAGCCCGTGAAACCGGTGGTAGGCCATGGTGATCGCCTCGGCGAAGCGCTTGGCTTCGTCGTACACGCCGCGCGGGCCGATGGGGTTCACGTTGCCCCAGTACGACTCCTTCTGCGGATGCTCGAGCGGGTCGCCGTAGACCTCCGAGGTCGACGCAATCACGAAGCGGGCCCCCTTCGCCTTGGCGAGGCCGAGCGCCTTGTGCGTGCCCAGGGCGCCGACCTTCAGCGTCGGAATGGGCAGCTCGAGGTAGTCGATCGGGCTGGCCGGGCTCGCCCAGTGGAGCACGACGTCGACGGGACCTTCCACGTTGATGTAGTTGGTCACGTCGTGTTTGACGAAGACGAAATCGCGCCCCGAGAGGTGCGCGATGTTGGCCAGATCGCCGGTGAGCAGATTGTCGATGCCAATCACCGAGCAGCCGCGGTCGAGCAGCGCCTCGGCCAGATGGGACCCGATGAAGCCCGCGGCTCCCGTGATGACGACGCGTGTGGTCATGGAGGTGTGTCCGCCTTAGAGCGGCTGCCGCTGCAGGAGGCCGCGGAAGAGTGTCATCCAGATGATCTTGAGGTCGAGCGAGACGGACCAGTTCTCGATGTAATAGAGGTCGAACTCGATCCGCTTCTCGAGCGAGGTGTTGCCGCGCCATCCGTTGACCTGCGCCCAGCCCGTGATGCCGGCCTTGACCTTGTGCCGGAGCATGTACTGCGGGAAGCGGTGCTTGAACTGGTCCACGAAGAACGGCCGCTCCGGCCGCGGGCCGACGATGGACATGTCCCCTTGAACACGTTCCAGATTTGCGGCAGCTCGTCCAGGTCGAAGCGGCGCAGGAACCGCCCCAGCGGCGTGCAGCGCGGGTCGTCGTCGCGCGCCCAGACGGGACCGGTGACGTCCTCGGCGTCGGTGCGCATCGATCGGAACTTGTAGACGGTGAACGGACGGCCGTCGAGGCCCATGCGTTCCTGACGGTAGAACACCGGCCCCGGTGACGTGAGCTTGACCGCCAGGGCGATCGACGGCGCCGGGAATGCGCCAGGAGGACCAGCGCGCCCGAGCTCATCGCGATGTCGATGGCGCGCTTGATGCCGGCATTGATGCCCTGCAGCGGCACGTCGTGGATGTTGATGATCGGCACGCCGTCGAGGTCTTCCAGACGGGCGCGCAGCGCGAGGAACTGGAGCAGGTCGGGCACGACCTTGACATCCACCATCTCGCGGCTCGTGCGTCTCCACCAGGTCGAGCATCTTGACGTGCTCCTCGAGGGGGAGCGCGACATAGCAGGTGATCGATCCGCTCCTGCTGCACGATGTCGGCCGCTTCGGCGAGCGTGCCCAGCAGCGGCAGGCCGCGGTAGCCCAGATGGTCGCCGCCGGCGCGGTCGTCGACGAAGCCCACGATCTGGTAGCCGAGCTCCCGGTGCTGCAGGATCTTGTCGGCGACCAGCCGCCCCAGATCTCCCGCGCCGGCGATCAGGATGCGCTTGAGGCCGATCCCGGCCCGCCACCGCCGCTCGAGCGCCTCGCGCACGAACTGGCGCGACCCGAACGTCAGCGGCGACGTTGAACACGAGGAAGAGCGCCCAGACGACGCGTGACACCTCGTACGCGCCGCGGTCCTTGAGCTCCGGCGAGGCGTAGTAGGTCTGGAAGTAGAGCGTCGTGACAATCCCGAGCAGCACCGCCACGACGCTGCCGATGAAGACGGTGAAGAAGTCGTCGACCCGCGATCTGCCGCGGCGGAGCCGGTAGAGTCCCTGAAAATGATAGGCGAGGGGGACGAGCACGGCGATGAAGGGCAGCGACCGCGACGTACTGGGCGACGGGCGGATATCCCTTGGTGATCGGGATCAGGCCGCTCGAGAACCGGACGAGGTACGCCAGGCCGAACGCCAGCACGCCGAGCGCGGCGTCCGAGATCACGTAGAGGGCGACGAGCAGCCGGGTGTGCCGCCTAAGCATCGGCGAGGACGTCCTGCATCGGCCCGCTCGAAGACGCCGGTGTCGAACCGCACGGCGTGCGCGCGAACCTCGGCGGGATCGAACCGCGTGTCGAGAACCTGGCGGATCGCCGATGGCGAAGGCCTCGGGCGTCGATTCCCCGACGAGCAGCCCCGTGACGCCGTCCACGACCGTTTCGAGCGCCCCCCGCGCGCGAGCGCGACCACCGGCCGGCCGCACGCCTGCGCTTCGACCGGCGCGATGCCGAAATCCTCTTCACCGGGCAGCAGCACCGTCGCGGCGCGCCGATAGCAGTCGCGGATCTCGCCGTCCGGCAGCGCGCCGAGGAACTCGACCTCCGCGCGCAGGCTCGCTGCCAGCCGCTCCAGCCGCTCGCGCTCGGGGCCGGCGCCCGCCACGCGCAGCGGGACGCCCGCGGCGCCGCAGGCGGCAATGGCGAGATCGACGCGCTTGTAGGGAACCAGGGCAGACACCATCAGCGCGAACGGGTCCGGCGGCGACGAGTCGGGCTGAAGAACGTCGTGTCGACCGGCGGATAGATGACCGTCGCGTCACGATTATAGTACCGGTGGATCCGGCTGGCAACGTGCTGAGAGATCGCCACGATACCGGTCGGGCCGGTCCGGCCGTCGCGGCGTCCCATCGGGCCAGCGCCCCGAGCACCGGCTTGAGCAGCCGGTGGAGGACCGGACCCACCTGCTCCTCGCCGAAGTAGGCGTCGAACTGATCCCACGCATAGCGCATCGGCGTGAAGCAGTAGCAGACGTGCCGCGTCTTCCCGGGCTTGATGACCGCCTTGGCCGCGCAGTGGCTCGTGCTGATCACGAGATCGTAGGCGTCGAGGTCGAACTGCTCGATGGCGATGGGAAACAGCGGCAGGCAGTGGCGGTAGAACCGGGCGATGCCCGGCACGTGCTGGAGAAACGACGTATGCGGCCGGCGTCCTTCAATGGCCGGCGAGACGCGTGCCCTGCACGTGGACCAGCGTGAAGAGATCCGCGGCGGGATACATCCGGCAGAGCACGTCGAGCACTTTCTCGCCGCCGCGCATGCCGGTCAGCCAGTCGTGCACGAGCGCGACGCGAGGTGCGCTCATGCGGGCACCCGCTCGGCGGCGCCGTTCAGCACGTCCTGATACACCTGGTGGACCATCCGCACCGACCGATCCCAGGAGAACTGCTTCACGCGCGCGAAGCCGCGCTGGCGGAGCTCCTCGCGCAGGTGAGCGCTGTGGAGCACCTTGAGGATGCCGTCGGCGATCGCCTGCGGGCTGTACGGATCGACGAGCACCGCCGCGTCGCCCGCCACTTCGGGCAGAGAGGAGACGTTCGACGTCACGACCGGCGTGCCGCTCGCCATGGCCTCGAGCGGCGGGAGACCAAAGCCTTCGTACAGCGAGGGAAACACGAACACCGACGCGAGCCGGTACAGGATCGCGAGCGTGCTGTCGGCGACGTAGCCGTGGAACCGCACGTACCGGTGAAGATCGAGACGGTGCACGGCCCGGCGAAGCGCCTGCAGCTTGCGAAATCTCGTCGCCGATGATGAGCAGCTCGAGCTCCGAGCGTCCCTGCGACCGCACGTAGTGAAACGCCTCGATCAGCCGCTCGAGGTTCTTGTGCGGCTTGATATTGCCCACATAGAGGATGTACGGGTGGCTGAGCTGATACCGCTCGCGCGTGCGGCGCACGTCCTCATCGCTGGGCGTGACGCTGAAGCGATCGTCGATGGCATTGGGCGTGACCACGATCTTGTCCGGGGGCACGTGAAAGAACTTGAGAATGTCGCGCTTGGACTGTTCCGAGACGGTCAGAATGCGATCGGCCTTGTGCGCGGCCGCCCAGAGCGACGCGCGCGCGTACGCATAGCCTATCCGCCGGTTGCGGTATTCCGGAAACATGAGATGAATGCAGTCATGGATCGTCACGACCGTGCGCCCTGGCGTGAGCACCGGCAGGACGTAGTGCGGCGCGTGCAGCAGATCGACCTTCTCCCGCTTCACCTTGTAGGGCACGGCGAACTGCTCGGCGATGGAGTAGCGGCCGGAGTCCTCCACGACGGCGCGGAAGTTCGGTCCGAATGCGCTCGCGGCGCCGAGGTCCTCCCGGCCGCAGAGGACCAGGTATCCGTCGTGGCGTCGATCCTGCGCCAGCCCGCGGAGCAGATTCCGGATATAGGTGCCGATGCCGAAGTCATGCAGCTTGCGCGCGTCGATGGCGATCCGCACGTCGGACAGTATAGCGTTGGGATGGTGGTCCCCCCAGTTCCCAGTTCCCTAGTTCCCTACTTAATCAAACCCTGTCCAGTCGAGCCTGTAGCGGCGCCGGATCTCGCGAAGCTGCCCGGGCAGCACCGACGCCCGCCGCGCCGCTTCGAGCGCCTGAGCCATGGCCTGACGCACTTCGTCCCCAAGCTCCTGGAGGTCTCGCACCGCGGCCGCGCAGGACGGATCAGGCGTCGTCAGCTCCGTTCGCCCGTCGTACAGTCCGAGCCATTCGCGATCGTAGCCGGGCGCCACACGCGCGGGGCAGCTGGTCTTGACGCGCGCCCAGTAGCTGTCGAGCTGCGCCGCGCGCCCGGCGGCGGCGCGGACCACCTGTTCGTACGCGCGCGCGCCGGCCTCGCGCATGTCGTCGGTGGCCGACCGTCCTGCCGTGGCCGCCGACAAAGGGTCGGAGGTCGACGCGGCGGCGGTGTCGGGCGGAAGCACGAACGGACGGCCGCCCGGCAGCAGAGAGGCGGCGTGATCGACCGCGATGGCGAACCCCAGCGACTCGGCGGCGCCGGCCACCTTCATCGCGTTGACGCCGATCACTTCGCCCTCGCGGTTCAACAGCGGGCCGCCGCTGTTGCCGGGGTTGATGGCGGCATCCGTTTGAATCACGACAGTCTGGCCGGAGCGCCGGACGGCGCTGACGATCCCCCGCGTCACGGTGTTCTGGAACACGCCCAGCGCCAGGCCAATCGCGATCACTTCCTGTCCGGGCCGTACGCCTGCCGACCGTGCCGAGGGGCAGCACCGGTTGCGATGCCGGCGCGCCATCCACCCGCAGGAGCGCCAGATCCACGTCAGGCGATACCGTTTCCACCCGCGCCGGGCAGCAGGGCTCCAGAGCGAGTCTCACCGACACCGACACATTGCCGCCGACCACGTGCCGGTTCGTAATCACGACCCCCGGAGCCGCGAAGAAGCCGCTGCCGCGCCCTTCACGCGTTTCGATCGACACGGTCGCGGGAAGCGACGCGCTGACGATGTCCTCCAGCGAAGGGACAGCGCCAGCGAAGGACGAACCGGGCGGATTCGAGGGCCCGCCGGCGCCCCCCACCGGCTCAGAGAACGCGTTACCCGCGGCTGCGGCCGGCGCGGGCGTCGACAGAACGTTCGAAGAGGATTCCGATGTTTCTGGTGAGGTGGCCTGTCCTGCGGGAACCAGGGCTTCGGGCTCGCGGGCCGCGGCCGCACGCGCCGTGGATCGGAGCGGCACCAGCTGGAGGGCCACGAGCGCGCCGACGGCCATACCCGCCACTCCGACGAGGAGGGCCCATCGCCATGCGGGGCTGGATGCGGACGCCTGCTCCGGCTCGCCGGCGGACTCCCTGGCCTCACGTTCGCAGCCGCAGCGGCAGACGTCCAGGCGATTGGGGACGTGGCGTCCACAGGCGGGACAGGTCCAGACGAATTCGTTGCCGGCGCCCGGGTCGGTCATGAATGGCACCCGTATATATCGGCCGGAGGCGCACTCTACTTGCCCCGGAGGAAGAGGTACAGCCTCAATGCCGGCGCCCAGAGCGGGTGGTGCTTACGGTAGAACGCCAGGTGGCTCCGGCGGTAGGCCCGCTCGACGGGGCCAGGGTCGACGGCGCGGGAACGGCCGCGCAGGTGTGTCACCTCCGCGGCCGGCGTGAAGTACACCGCTCGCCCCAGCCGCCGCACGGCTGCGCAGAAGTCGACGTCCTCGCAGTACATGAAATAGCGCTCGTCGAGCAGGCCGGCCGCCTCGGCGTCGGCACGGCGCACGAGCAGACAGGCGCCGCTGACCCAGTCGACTCGCTGGAGCCGCGACGTCATGCGTTCGATTGCGGCCCGGTGCCCCGGCCGCGTGAGCCATTTCTGCCTCAGCTCGTTGAGCGGCGACATCATCCGTCCGAACGACAGCTCGGCGTCGCCGCGTCCATCGACCAGGCGCGGCCCGGCGATGGCGGCCTCCGGCAGCGAGTCGAGCTCCCGGACGAGCGCGTCGATCGCGCCCGGCGGCACGATGGTGTCGCTGTTGAGGAGCAGCACCAGCCGGCTCTGCGTCTGCCTGATGCCGACGTTGTTCGCCCGCGCGAAGCCCGCGTTCGACTCCAGCGCGATCAGCCGGACCGAGCGCCAGCGCTCCTTCACCCCCTCGGCGTTCCATCGCGCGACGCGTTGTCCACCACCACGATCTGGTGGGATACGGCTGGCGGCGCGGCGTGGAGCGACTCGAGACACGGTCGAGATCCGCCCGAGTGTTGTGGCTGACGATGACAATCGTGAGCTCGGCCATGGAACCAGTGAGTTGCACTATGCGCCGGAGGCCGGCGGCCCGCCGGCACTTCGTTCGAGCACCTCGAGCGTCTGCCGTGCAGCTTCGGCCCACGAATAGCGGGCGAGCACGCCCGGCGCGGCGTCCAGCACGCGGCGCCGATCGTGCTCGTCGTAGATCAGACGGCTCAACGCCGCGGCGATGGCCTTGACCTCGAGCGGCACGTACAGCGGCCGCCTCGAGGCACACCTCTCGCGCCACCGGCGTATCGAGCAGCACCGGCGGAACCCCGCACGCGAGCGCCTCGAGGGGAGGGTGGCCGAACCCCTCGTACTCCGACAGGAAGGCGAACACCGCCGCACGCGCGTACAACCCGCCCAGCTCGGCGTCGGACACGTACGACCGCACGGACGCGACATCCTGGAGCCCCTCGGCGGCGACGATAGACTCGAGTCTGCTGCCGCGGGTGGGTCCGGTTGTCGCCCACCAGCGCGAGCCGCGCCTCCCGATGCGTTGTCCAGACGAGCTTGAAGGCTTCAATCAGATCCGGCAGGTGCCGGCGGTTGAAGATCGACCCGGCGAACAGGACGAGTGGTCCGCGCGCGCTGCCTGGGAGCGGCGCGCAGCCGGCAAATGGTGTCACGCCAGGATAGATGGCGCGCACGCGCTGCGCCGGCAGGCCGAGGCGGGCGGTAATCTCGGCTCGCGACCACTCCGAGACGGTCAGCACCATGGCGGCTCGGCGGCCCGCCAGTCGGGTCAGCAGCCGGCGCCGCGTCCCTTCGCGGAACCTGAACCACTCCGGGTGTGCCGCGAACGACACGTCGTGTACGAGGAGCACGAAGGGTGTATCGAGCCGAAGGGGAGCGGTGTACCCGGGCGCGAAAAAGACGTCGAGGCGATCGCGGTTGGCGGCGCGGGGCAGCACGCTCTGTTCCCACAGCGTGCCCCCGGCGCCCGGCAGCAGTCGCAGCGAGGCATTGGCGGGGAGCGGCGGTTGCGGAGCGCTGCCGCAGGTGTAGAGGAGGAATTCGTGCCGCCGGGCGGCCGCGCTGGCGCTCCAGCCGCCGAGCAGGCCGGCAAGGTGACGGCCCACTCCGGTCGCGCGTGCCCCCGAGTTCGCGTGCGTCAATGCCGATGCGCATGGGCCATCACAGCGTCTTCATAGGCCCGCCGTACGCCACGCGCCGTTTGCGCCCACGTGAATGCCCGGGCTCGTGCGAGCCCGCGCTCCCGCAGGTTGTGCCAGAGCGGCGAGATCGCCGAGCAGCCGCTCGAGCGCGGCGGCGATCGACTCCGCGGGTCCGACGGATCGATGAGCAGTCCGGCATCGGCCACGACTTCGGGGAGCGGCCCGCGGTTGGACGCGATCACCGGTACGCCGGCCGCCATTGCTTCCAGCGCCGGCAAGCCGAAGCCCTCCTCAAAGGAAGGCAGCAGCAGGGCGCTGGCGCCGCGAAACAGGTCCGGACGCCGCGCCCGGCTGGACGTACCCGAGATGCTCGACGTGTCCGGCCAGCGGCGGCAGGGCGATGCGGGCCAGCCATTTCTCCGCGCCGGACGGCGCGCCCCCGGCGATCACCAGCCTGGGCGCCGACGGCCGCCGCGCGAGCGTCCGGCCGAATGCCTCGAGCAGGCCGCCGAGGTTCTTGCGCTCGTCGAGCGTGCCGACGAACAGCAGGTAGCCCGCCGGGGTCGCCGCCGCCGAGACCCCGCGCCCAGTGCGGGCGCGCCGAGCGGGCAGACGGCGATTTTGCCGGCTGGGACCTCGAGCGCACGCTGCACCTCGCCGCGCGTGAACTCCGACGACCACGATGATCTCGTCGGCGCGTCGTGCGTGCGATCGTGCCAGCCCTGGGTAGTCACGCCGAATTTCGCCCGAGGTGCGCTCGGGATGCGTCAGGAAATGCAGGTCATGGATCGTCACCACCTGTGCGGCGGAGCGAGAGGGCAGCAGCAGAGGATGCGGCGAATGTGCGACGTCGAATGTGCCGCCCGTCAGCGCCTCGACGGTCGGCCATTCGAACCGATGCCAGGCGAGGTTCAGGACGCTCACCGGGATCCGGCGATCGACGATGCGTGTGCGATCCGAGGTCGGCGGCCGCGTCGGGGCTGACGCGGTCGCTCCAGGAGCTGGAGAACGATCGTGACCGCTCGGCGTCCGGGCCGTCGCGCGAGCGCCTTGACGACCTCGATGGAGGTACTCGCCGACACCGGTGCGGGCCCGCAGGGCCGGACGGTAATCGACGACAATCCGCACGGCGGTGAGCCTACCATATCTATCTGAGGCGCAACGGGTTGGCGGATCTGTACTCTTGTGCTAAAGTCGCCGGTTTGAGCCGCGCGATCGTGCGGCTCACGGAGCGCTCGGACATGAAAATTGCGGTCGTCGGAACCGGGCTACGTGGGCCTCGTGCTCGGCGCCTGTCTTGCCGAAAACGGGAACGACGTCATCTGCATCGACAAGGACCAGGCCAAGCTCAGCCAGCTTCGGCGTGGCATGATGCCCATCTACGAGCCGGGCCTGGAGGAAATGGTGCGCCGCAATCGGGCCGAAGAGCCGGCTGGAGTTCACGAAGGACCTGGCCCGTGCGGTCCAGGCGGCCGGCCATCGTGTTCATCGCCGTCGGTACGCCGCAGGACGAAGACGGATCGGCCGACCTCCGGCACGTGCTGGCGCGTGGCGCGCGAGATCGCGAAGGCGCATGAACGGCTACAAGGTGATCGTGGACAAGAGCACGGTGCCGGTGGGACGGCCGCCCGCGTGCGCGAGGTCATCGGCCGCGGAACGCGCCACCCGTTCAGCGTCGTGAGCAATCCGGAGTTCCTGAAGCAGGGCGCGGCGGTCGAAGACTTTCTCAAGCCCGACCGGGTCGTGATCGGCGTGGAGGACGATCGCGCGCGAAGCGCTCATGCGCGAGCTGTACGCGCCGTTCACGCGCACGGGGGCTCCGATCATGGTGATGGACTGCGCCAGCGCGGAGCTCAGCAAATACGCCGCCAATGCCATTCTGGCCACGCGGATCTCCTTCATGAACGAGATGGCGAACGTGGCCGAGGCGGTGGGCGCCAACGTCGACCAGGTCCGCAAGGCGATCGGCGCCGATCGCCGCATCGGCGCCTCGTTCCTGTTTCCCGGGCATCGGCTTCGGCGGGAGCTGTTTTCCGAAGGACATCAAGGCGCTCGTGCAAGTTCGCCGCCGACAAAGGCTACGAGTTCCAGACGCTCAAGGCGGTGGAGCGGGTGAACGAGGCGCAGAAGGTGCGGTTCATCGCGAAGACTGGAGGCCCATTTCGGCAGTCGCTCAAGGGGAAGACGATTGCCGTCTGGGGCCTGGCGTTCAAGCCGCGGACCGACGACATGCGCGAGGCGCCGGCGATCCCGCTTATCAACCGGCTGCTCGAGGCGAAGGCGCGGGTGCAGGCGTTCGACCCGCAGGCCGCGCACGTCGCGCGCCGCATCTTCGGCCGCCGGATTGCGCTCGCCGACAAGAGCTACGAGGCCCTCAAGGGGGCCGACGCGCTGGTGATCGCGACCGAGTGGAACGAGTTCCGCGAGCCCGATTTCGACCGCATGCGGCGGCTGATGAAGACGCCCGTGATCTTCGATGGCCGCAATATCTACTCCCCCGAGCAGATGAAGTCGCTGGGCTTCGTCTACTACTCCGTGGGACGGTAATGCCGGGCCTGAAGGGCATCCTCAAGGATCCGCTGCTGTCGGTCGTGATGCCGGTGTACAACGAGCGGGAGACCATCGACGAGATGATCGCCCGCGTGGTGGCGGTGCCCGGCATCCGCCTGGAGCTCATCGTCGTCGACGACGGGTCGAACGACGGCACGGGCGAGGTGCTGCCAGGGCCCTGCAGAAGCAAGTACGGGTTCAAGCTGTTCCACAAGGAGAACGGCGGCAAGGGCTCGGCGCTGCGGCGCGGGCTTCCAGGAGGTCACCGGCGACATCGTCGTCATCCAGGACGCCGACATGGAGTATTCGCCCGAGGAGTTTCCCGAGCTCATCGAGCTGATCTGCCAGGGTCGCGCCGACGTGGTGTACGGCTCCCGGTTCCTCGGCCGCCGGCGGGTGTTCCTGTTCACGCACTATCTCGGCAACCGGCTGCTGACGTTTCTGACCAACGTGCTCTACAACACGATCCTCACCGACATGGAGACCTGCTACAAGGCCATGCGGGTGGAGGTGCTGCGGTCGTTCAGCGCTCGAGAGCAACGGGTTCGGGATCGAGCCGGAGATCACGGCGAAGATCTTCAAGCGCGGGCTATCGCGTCTACGAAGTGCCCATCACCTACGACGGCCGCGGATACGACGAAGGCAAGAAGATCACCTGGCGAGACGGGGTCGTGGCACTCTGGGTGCTGTTGAAATACCGCTTCACCGAGTGAACTCGTTCCTCCGGCTTCTTCGCTACGCCAAGCCATACAAGGGCCGCCTGGCCTGGGCGGTGCTGGCGATGGTGATCTATGCCGTCGCGTCGGCGATGCTCGCCTATCTCATCAAGACCGATTCTCGACGAGGTGCTGCCCACGCGCGCGGACGGCTGGGCTCGTCGCCGTCTCGGTGGTGGCGCTTTACTTCGTCAAAGGCGATCGGCGCCTATTTCTCCGACTACCTGATGGAGGACGTGGGCCAGCGCGTGGTGATGGATCTGCGCGACCAGCTCTACGGCCACATCCTCGGCCAGTCGGCGGCGTTCTTCGCCCGCCACACGACGGGCCAGCTGCTCTCGCGCGTGTCGAACGACGTCGGGCAGGTGCAGCGGGCCGTGTCGGAGACGGCGGGCGACCTTCTGCAGGAGTCGTTCGCGCTGGTGGGCTACGCGCGTCGTGCTCATCTACATCGACGCACGGCTGGCGCTGGTCTGCATGACGGGTGCGCCGCTGGTGATCTATCCGCTGGTCCGCCTCGGCCAGCGCGATCCGCAAAACGGCGCGCCGGAGCCAGGAAGCGCTGGAGATCGATGTCGCACATCGGCGCGGAGACGTTCTCCGCGCACCGGATCGTGAAGGCGTTCGGCGCCGAGCAGCGCGAGGCGCACCGGTTCCGTGCGGCGCTGCATGCAGCTCTATCGCACCAACATGCGCGTGGTGGCGGCGCTGCCGTGCTGCCGCCGTCGATGGAGCTGCTGGGCGGCATCGGCATGGCGCTGGCGTTGTGGTATGGCAGCGATCAGATCGCCGCGCGGCCGGCTGACGACCGGAGACTTCACCTCGTTCATGGCGGCGCTGCTGCTGATGTACGCGCCGGCGAAGAAGTTGAGCCGCGTGAACGCCAACCTGCAGCAGAGCGTCGCGGCGGCCGACCGCATCTTCGAGATGCTCGACATCGCACACCGAGGTGGCGGAATCCCCGTCGGCGCAGCCGCTGCCGCCGTTCACGGCCGAGATCGAATTCCGCGACGTGAGCTTCTGCGTACGAGGACGTCCGGTCCGCGGCCGATCCTCGACGCGATCTTCTTCAGGGTGCCGGCCGGTCAGATGGTGGCCATCGTCGGCCGCAGCGGCGCCGGCAAGACCACGCTGGTGAACCTGATTCCGCGGTTCTTCGACGTCAGCCGGCGGCGCCATTCTGATCGACGGCCACGACATCCGGGGCGTGACGCTGACGTCGCTCCGCGCCCAGGTCGGCATCGTCACGCAGGAGACCGTGCTGTTCGACGACACCATCGCGAACAACATCGCCTACGGCGCCGTGCGCGCCACCGCCGCGGAGATCGAGGCGGCGGCGCGTGCGGCCAACGCGCACGAGTTCGTCGCCGCGCTGCCTGCCGGGTACGCGACGCGTATCGGCGAGCGCGGGCAGAAGCTCTCCGGCGGTCAGCGGCAGCGCCTGGCCATCGCGCGCGCGCTGCTGAAGAACGCCCCGATCCTGATCCTGGACGAAGCGACCTCGTCGCTCGACGTCGAAGTCGGAGCTGCTCGTGCAGGACGCGCTCGCCACGCTCATGTTGAACCGCACCTCGTTCGTGATCGCGCACCGGCTCTCGACGATCATGCGCGCCGACGCGATCATCGTGCTGGAGCGCGGCCGCATCGTCGAGGTGGGGCAGCCACGAGGAGCTGCTGAATCGCGGCGGAGTGTATGCGGGGCTGTATCGGATGCAGCTGCTCGAGCCCAGGCGCGCCGAGACCGGCGCCAGCGGAGCAGCCGAGGCCCGGGGAGCGCGGGCGGAACGATGATCAAGAGCATGACCGGTTTCGCATCCGCGGTCCGGGAAGCGGCGCAGGCGACCGTGTCGGTGACGATTCGGGCCGTCAATCACCGGCACCTCGACCTTCAGCTTCGGATGCCGCAGATCCTGGCGGACGCCGAGGCGCGGCTCCGCTCCATGGTGCAGCGGAAGATCGGCCGCGGCCGCGTGGAGCTGGCCGTCGCCATCCAGCATCGGCAATCCCGCGGCGTCGAAGTGGAGCTCAACGAGTCGCTGGCCGCCGCGCTGGCGGCGGCGCTCGAGTCTGCGCGCGAGCGGGGCCTCATGCAGGGCGTGCTCACGCCGGGAGATCTGCTGCGGATGCCGCAGGCCTTCGCGGTCCGCGAGCGCCCCCTCGACCGCGACGAGGCGCTGATGGCCGATCTGCTGGCCGCCGTCGAGGAGGCCGTCCGCGACGGGCTGGTCAAGCTCGACGCCATGCGGACGACCGAGGGCGATCACCTGAACGCGGATCTCGAGGCGCGGCGGGAGACGCTGGGGCGGATGCTGGAGCAGATTGCCGGCGCCGCCGAGGACGGGCGGGCCGAGCTCGAAGCGCGGCTGACGGCGCGCGTGCGGGAGCTCGCCGCGGATCTCCCCGCCAGCCCGGACGCCATCGCGCAGGAGATCGTCCGGACGGCCGCCCGCTCGGACATCAGCGAGGAAACGTCGCGATTCAGGGCGCACCTGGCGCACTGGCGGGCGCTCGTCGAGTCGGACGAGCCGGTCGGACGCCAGCTGGAGTTCCTGCTCCAGGAGATGAACCGCGAGGTGAACACGATCGGCTCCAAGGCCGACGGCCTCCGCGTCTCGAATCTGGTGATTGCGGCCAAGGCCGAGCTCGAGAAGATGCGCGAGCAGGTTCAGAACGTGGAGTGAGGAGCGAGGGCCCGGTGCTGTTCATTGTTTCGGCTCCCTCGGGCACGGGGAAGACCACGCTGGTGGAGCGGCTCGTCAGAATCACCGACCGGCTGAGGATGTCGCGATCGTACACCTCGCGCCCGCCGCGGGCCGACGAGGTCCACGGCGTCGACTATAATTTCGTGAGCCGCGATCGCTTCGAGCAGATGGCGGCCGCCGGCGAGTTTCTCGAATGGGCGGACGTCTTCGGCAACCTGTACGGCACCGCCGCGGCCGACACCAGGCGCTGCCTCGATGACGGCGACGACGTGGTGCTGGTCATTGACGTGCAGGGCGCCCGGAAGGTGCGCGCGCGCGGGCTGGAGCACGTGGGAATCTTCGTGATGCCGCCCTCCTACGAGGTGCTGGAGCGGCGGCTGCGCGGGCGCAGCAAGGACGTCGAGGAGGCGATTCGGCGCCGCCTCGAGGTGGCTCGGGAGGAAGTCTCGGCCTTCTCGGAGTACGACTACATCGTGGTGAACGACGATGTCGACCGGTGCGTGGATCGGCTGCGCGGCATCGTCACCGCCGAGCGGGCGAGGCTGGAGTGCATGAGGCGCGACGCGGAGCGGATCATCCGGTCGTTCGATCGCGCATGAAGGTGAGGGGCGAGGTGCGGTCATGGCCCTGATTGCGCTCGGCGTGAGCGGCGGCATCGGCGCCTACAAGGCCGTCGAGGTCGCGCGAGGCCTCCAGAAGCACGGCCACGAGGTCGTCGCCGTGATGACGCAGAACGCGCAGCGGTTCGTGGGTCCGCTGACCTTCGAGGCGATCACCCGCCGCCGCGTGCTCACCGATCAATTCGAGCCGGGCGCCAACGCCGACATCGAGCACGTCGCGATCGCCTCGTCGATCGATCTCCTGCTGGTGGCCCCGGCAACCGCCAACCTCATCGCCAAGTTCGCGGGCGGGGTGGCGGACGACTTCCTGTCATCGTTGTACATCGCCACCCGGGCGCCGGTGATACTGGCGCCCGCCATGAACACCAACATGCTCGACCATCCGGCGGTACAGCGGAACCTGGAGGTGCTCGCCGGGCGCGGCGTCCGATTCGTGGATCCCGGCGCCGGCTACCTGGCCTGCGGCTGGATCGGCAAGGGGCGGCTGGCCGAGCCCGCGGACATCGTGGCGGCGGCCGATCAGGCGTTGAGCCTGGGACGGACGCTGGCGGGCGTCCGCGTCCTCGTCACGGCGGGTCCCACACGCGAAGCGATCGACCCGGTGCGATTCATCGCCAACCGATCCAGCGGCAAGATGGGCTACGCGATTGCCGCGGCCGCCCGCGCGCGAGGGGCCGAGACGGTGCTGATTTCAGGACCGACGGCGCTCAGCGCGCCGGCCGGTGTGGAGATGGTGGACGTCGTGTCGGCCGCCGACATGCACGCCGCCGTGTTCGCGCGCGCCTTCGAGGCGGACGTCGTGATCATGGCCGCGGCCGTGGCCGACTACGCGCCTCAGCCTGCGCCGCAGAAGATCCGCAAGGATCGCGACACGCTGACGCTGGAGCTCACCCGGACTCCTGACATCATCGGCGAGCTCGCCGGGCGGCGCGCCCGGAACCACCGGCCCGTGCTGGTGGCCTTCGCCGCCGAGACCGCGGACGCGGCCGGCCGCGCCCGCGCGAAGCTGGTGTCGAAGGGGGTTGACATGGTCGTGGCCAACGACGTGTCGCGGACCGACGCGGGCTTCGAGGTGGACGACAACGAGGTGACGATCGTCCTTCCCGGCGGCGACGAGCCGCTGCCGCTGCAGGCCAAGGCGGCCGTCGCCGGCCGCGTGCTGGACCGGGTGGAAGAGATTCTCGGGACGCGCGTCCCGGCATCGCAGCCATGACCGACCTGCGCGACGAGCTTGCCGCCCACCTCGAGTTCTTCCGGGAGCTGGGAGCGGCGGGCGTGCGTCGGGAGCCCGAGTGGAACGCCCGGCCGCGAGCGGCGATGGACCCCCTCAGCGAGACGCCTCGGAACGGCGGGGACGAGCGCCCTGCGGACGAGCCCGCCGCGGCACCCGCCGCCGCCGGCGACGTGGGGACGGAGCTCGTCGCGATTCGCGGCGATATCGGCGACTGCACGCGGTGCAAGCTGTGCGGGCTGGGCCGGCGGCAGATCGTGTTCGGCGTCGGCAACCCCCGCGCCGAACTGATGTTCGTCGGCGAGGCGCCCGGGCGAGACGAGGACATCCAGGGCGAGCCGTTCGTCGGGCGCGCCGGCCAGAAGCTCACGCAGATCATCCAGGCGATCGGGCTCCGGCGCGAGGACGTCTACATCGCCAACGTCATCAAATGCCGTCCGCCCGAGAACAGGAACCCGGAGTCCGACGAAGTGGATTCCTGCGAGCCCTTCCTGTTCCGGCAGGTGGATGCCATCCAGCCGAAGGTGATCGTCGCGCTCGGCACCTTCGCGGCGCGCTCGCTGCTGAAGACCGACGCGCCGATCTCCCGGCTGCGCGGGCGCGTCCACGAGTACCGCGGCTCGAAGCTCATCCCGACGTTCCACCCGGCGTACCTTCTGCGCAACCCGTCCTGCAGGCGCGAGGTGTGGGAGGACATGAAGAAAGTGCGTGCGCTGCTGAACGGCGAGGCGTAGTGCGCCTCGTCTCGGTCGCGGTCCCCGTTCCCTTCCTCGATCTGCTCACCTACCGTCTGCCCGAATCGATGCCCCAGCCGTCACGGGGCGCGCGTGTCGTCGTGCCGCTCGGCAGGCGCAGCGTGACGGGCGTGGTCGTCGGGCCGGCGGCTTCCACGGAAGACGGGCTGAAGGACGTCACAGAGCTCTTGGACGACGAGCCATTCCTGCCGCCGGCGGTGATGGATCTGGCGCTCTGGGTGGCCGACTACTACGCGTGCGGTCCGGGCGACGCGCTGGCGGCGGCGATGCCGCCGATGCGGCCGCACAAGACCGTCCGGCGGGTGCTGTTGACCGCACAGGGACACGAACCGGACCTCGGCCTGCCGCCGCGTCAGAGGGCCGCCGTCGACGCGCTGCGCGGCGCCGCTGGCGGGCTGTCCGCCCCCGAGTTGCACGCGCGGGGCATTTCGAGCGACGTCCTGCAGCGGCTCGCGCGCAAGGGCCTCGTCACCTTCGCCCGCGAGCGCCAGGAGCGGGATCCCTTCGCCGCCGGAGTTGTGCGATCCGAGGTGAACCGGCCGGCCGGGCGGGCGCCGACGGCCGCGCAGGCCGGCGCGCTCTCGGTTCTTCTCGGCCTCGCCGACCAGCGGTCGTTCGCGGCCGCGCTGCTGGAGGGAGTGACCGGATCGGGGAAGACCGAGGTCTACCTGCGTCTTGCCGAGCACGTTCAGCGGGCCGGCGGATCGGTGCTGGTGCTGGTCCCCGAAATCGCGCTCACGCCTGCGCTGGCATCGGCGTTCCGCGACGCGTTCGGGGATCGGGTGGCCGTCCAGCACAGCGGTCTCTCCGGAGGCGAGCGATCGGATCAATGGCGACGGATCCGCCGCGGCTCGGTGTCGGTCGTCGTGGGGACGCGATCGGCGGTGTTCGTGCCGATCCCGGACCTCGCGCTCGTGATCGTCGACGAGGAGCACGATTCGTCGTTCAAGCAGGACGAGACGCCGCGCTATCACGGCCGCGACGTGGCGGTGATGCGGGCCAAGCAGGAGGGGGCGCTCGTGGTGCTCGGCTCGGCCACGCCGTCGCTCGAAAGCGCTCAGAACGCAGCGGCCGGCCGGTACAACCGGATCGTCATGGGGACGCGCGTGTTCGAGCGTCCGCTGCCGGCGGTGCGCATCGTCGACATGCGCCAGGAGTACGCCGCAGCCGGACCGGACGTGATTCTCAGCGGGCCCCTGCGGGCCGCCGTGGGCGCGCGGCTGGAGCAGCGTCAGCAGTCGCTCCTGCTCCTCAACAGGCGCGGGCTGGCGACCGCGGTCTTCTGCCGGCAGTGCGGCGGCACTCTCGAGTGCCCCAACTGCAGCGTCTCGCTCATCGTGCACGGCGCCGGCCGCGGACATCGGGCGCGGTGCCACTACTGCGACTATTCCATCGCCGTGCCGAAGGCGTGTCCCTCATGCGCCGGGCCGTACATGGAGCGGCGCGGCTTCGGCACCGAGCGGGTCGCGGCGGAGATATCGTCGCTGTGGCCCGCGGCGCGAGTCGCACGGCTCGATCGGGATTCGGTCCGCCGCCGCGGCGCGGCGGCCGGGATCCTGAGAGCGATGGCGGCCGGCGACATCGACGTGCTCGTCGGCACCCAGATGATCGCCAAGGGGCACGACTTTCCCGCGGTCACGCTCGTCGGCGTCATCTCCGCGGACGTCGGACTCGGCGTTGCGGACTTCCGGGCCGCCGAGCGGACTTTCCAACTGCTCACGCAGGTGGCGGGGAGGGCCGGGCGTGGCGATGCGCCGGGCGAAGCGATCGTCCAGACGCTCTACCCGGAGCACTACAGCATCGTGCTCGCGTGCCGGCAGGACTACGCCTCGTTCTTCGAAAAGGAGCTGACCTACCGGCGCGCGATGCGCTACCCGCCGCTGACGGCGATGATCAACCTGGTCGTGCGCGGCGGCGATCCGCGTGCCGCCGCGGCCGACGCGCGCACGCTGGCGGCGCACCTGCAGGCGAGCGCAGGCGCGTCCGGCTTTCGCGTGCTCGGCCCCGCCCCGGCGCCCCTGGCCAGGCTGCGAGGCGAGCATCGCCTCCAACTGTTCCTGAAGGGGGGCAACCGCGCGGCGATGCGGCAGGCCGTTCAGGCCGCCCTCGCCGCGCATCCGGAGCTCCGGCGGCGCGTCTCGGTGGACGTCGATCCCGTGTCGATGCTCTAGTGGACGTGCGACTAGCGGGAGAGCATCCGGCTCGCCCGCATGAGACGGTCAGAGGTCTGATCGACAATCTGTCGCAGCCGCGGCGGGTACGCGGGATGCTCCCGGAGAAAATCGGTGACGAGGTGCGCGGCCTCCGGTGAGGCGTGGCCGTCGAGGACGGCGGCCATCCAGCGCGTCGGAAAGAAGATGTCGCCGGTGCGCTGAATCTCCACGAGCAGGTCGAGACTCGGACGGATGTACTTTTCCGCGCGCCGCGCCCGGAGCGGATGATTGAGGAACGAGAGCGCGTCGACGACCCACGGCTCGTGCCGCCGGTTCTCGACCGCCGCCAGCCCGGCGAAGAATCGGTCGCGCTCCGCCTCGTCGGGCGAGAGCGCCGGCATCACGAACTCGAATCGCGCCTTCCTGTCGGGGTTTTCGATGCGCGCGCGCTCGTCTTCGAGGATGGCGCGCGTGGCGGACCCCCCGCGGAGCGCCAGTTCCTGGGCCATCGCGATCTCGTCGGGCTCGGCGAGCGGCAGGTCGGGAATCGCCTCCTGCCGCCGCCAGATGCGCTCGAGCCGTGCCACGGCGCTGGCCGTGAGCGCCGTGCGCCGGAACGCCGCGAAGTAGGCGGCTTTCAGCGATCGCGTCCTGGCCCCGCGCATGCCCTCGAGGCACACCCGCTCGACCTGCGGGGCCACGGCGGCGCGGGCGTCGTCCGGAAGGAAGCGCCAGTACGCTTCGGTGAGGTAGGACAGTATCCGCTGCGCGTTCTGTTCATTCGACTCCAGCGGCAGCGCGCGGAGCGCCAGCGTCACGATCTGGGGCGGGGCGGTGCGTCCCTCGAGCATGTCGTCCCGCAACGTCGTCCAGGCGGTGGCGCGCGTGATCGGATCGCCGATCTCGGGGAGGTGCTCCAGCAGGTACGCCGTGCTGGCACCGTCGAGGCGGAAGAGCCCGTACCCGAGCCCTTCGGCGTTGGGCATGACGTAGAGCGGCGCGGGCAGACCGCGCGCCGCCGGCACCTCGACCCGGGCGGCATCCATCCGGACCGGGCTGATGCGCGTGCCGTTCGTGTACGCGAGCGCGTTCTCGAGCCGCTGAGGCCACAGCAGCGCCCGCCCGCGGCGCGGATCGCTCTGGACGAAGGCGAGGCTGGCGATCCGGCCGGTATCGACCGCCAGTTCGGTCGAGATCGTCGGCCGGCCCGGCTCGTCCACCCATGCGCGGCTCCAGGCGGCCAGGGCCACCGTCGTGCGCGGGTCGAGAATGTCGATCAGGTCAAGCCAGGTGGCATTGCCGAACGCGTAGCGTGCGAGGTACAGGCGCAGGCCGTCACGGAGCTCGTCGGGGCCCAGCAGCTGCTCGAGCTGCCGCATCACGATGGGCGCCTTGTCGTAGATGATGGGGCCGTACAGGCTTCCGGCCTCGCTGAGGTTGTCGAGCGGCTGTCTGATGGGGTTCGCCCCGGGGGTGCGGTCCACGTCGTACGCCGAGTCGTAGTGCTGCAGGAAGAACCGCAGCTCGTGATCGATCCCGGGGAAGGACGGGTTCACGATCTTGGCGGCCATGAAGTTCGCGAACACCTCTTTCAGCCAGACGTCGTCGAACCACTTCATGGTGACCAGATCGCCGAACCACATGTGCGCGGTCTCGTGCGCGATCGTGCCGGCGCGCGCGAGCTCCTGCTCCTGTGTGGCGGACTCTTCCAGGAAGAGGGACGAGGCGTTGTAGAAGATGGCGCCGGGATGCTCCATGCCCGAGAACTGAAAAGCCGGGAGCGCCACGAAATCGAGCTTCTCGAACGGGTACGGGCGCGCCGTGTAGTCCTCCAGCCACTCGACTGCGTGCTCGTGCAGATCGAAGAGCGCCTCGCGGTTTCGCGCCACCCTGTCGGCGTCGGTTTCCCGGTGGTAGAGGCGCAGCGTCCGCCCTCCGCGTACGGCCTGCTCGATCGCGAACTTGCCCGCGGCGAACCCGAACAGATAGGTGGGCAGGGGCCTGGTGGGAGCGAACACCATCGTGGTGCGTTCGCCGCGCGAGGTGCGGCCGAGCTCGTAGCTGTTCGCCACCGCCGTCCATCCCGCGGGCAGCTCCAGCGTGAGGCCCAGTGACGCCTTGAGGTCGGGCTGATCGAAGCAGGGGAACGTCTCCGAGGCTCGAGCGGGCACGAAGAGGGAGTAGAGATAGTCGTCGTTGCGGTTCAGCGGTCGATCTCCCGCCGTGAACTCGATCGTGAGCTCGTTGACTCCCCGCACGAGATCCTGGCGCTGGACGACGAGGTGCCCTGCCGTCCGCTCGGCGTGAACCGTCCGTCCCTGCGACATGATCGTCACCGCCGGCCCGGCTGGGGCGAAGTCGATCGCCACCGGGGCGGACGTGTCCGCCAGATCGAATCGCAGCGTCTCGCGTCCCTTGACGGGATCCTGCCGCCGCTCCGGCACGCTGAGGGTGAGCTCGTAGTGCACCCCCTGTATGCGGCGGGCGCGATCCCCGGCCAGCGCGCGCGAGACGCCAGCCGTCACCGGCACGGCGCGCACCGCGCCGCGGCGGTCGCGCACCGCCCAGACGAGAACGAGCGCGCAGACCACCGCCGCCACGATGACCATGCTTGTACGTGACAATGAACCCTCGCGAACGCGATGCCACCCACGCGAGCCACGATGATAACCCGCGGGATCGTTGCCGTCCTGCTGCTGGGCGCCGCGGTGCTGCTATGCGTGGCTGGTGCGGCGTGGCTGCTCAGACGCCCGGCGGAGACACCTCCGCCGCCGGCGGTGCGGTCCACGATCGTGGTGCCCGCCGGCAGGAGCGTCGAGAGCATGGCGCTCTCGCGTGAGGGGCGGTGGCTCGCATACACCGCCGAGTCGCCCGACGGCAGATTCCGTCTCTACGTGCGGTCAACCGACGGCCGCGATGACCACGAGGTGAATGGAGCGCTCGGTGCCGAGCTCCCGTTCTTTTCGCCCGACGGCCGCTCTCTGGCGTATTTCGCGGGCGATGCCTTGTGGCGGGCGGAGGTCACCGGCGCGGGACCGCCGCAGCGAATCTGTGACGCGCCGGGCGGCGCCGCCGGAGGCGCGTGGACCGACGACCGCCGGATGGTGTTCGCCCCATTGTCGGGCCGCGGCCTCATGTCGGTGCCCGACGCCGGAGGCGAGCCACACGCCGTCACCCGTCTGGCACGAAACGGCCCCGACTCCGAGCTGGCGCACGGCTGGCCCGAGCCGCTGCCCGGCGGTGCGCTGTTGTTCACCGTCGCGCGCCGGGGCAGGGACCCGCTCCTCGAGGTGTTGTCGGCCTCCGGCGCCCGGACCCGGCTCGTCCCGGCCATCGGCCAGGCGCGTTACGCCTCCGCCGGGCGTCTCGTCTACAGCTATCTGGGCGATCTGTACCAAGTCGCCTTCGACGCTTCGACGCTTGCGCTGCGCGGAGCGCCCGCCCGCATCGAGCGGGGCGTACGGACGTGGAGCGGTTTCGACGAGCTCGGCCGTTCGGGCTTCGCCCTTGCGGCGAGCGGCGCCAGAGTCTGGATGCCATCAGCGCCGGAAGATTTCGATGCCCGCCTGGTGGCCGTCAGACTCGATGGTACAATCGCCAACCGGCTGGGCGCGCCGGCAGCTCCGTACCTCACCCCGCGGATTTCACCGGACGGCGGGCGCGTGGCCGTCGCCGTCCGCGCTGGTTTCGGCACCCGCGATCTCCGTGTGCTCGATCGCGCCCATCCCGAACATCAGATCTTCTCGATCGTCGGCGGCGACAACCAGTCGCCCGCCTGGATGCCAGACGGACGGCTCACATTCGCCTCGAACCGCGACGGCCTTCAGAAGATCTACGTCGCGTCGGCCGATGGCGCCAGCATCACGCCGCTGTTTTCCACCGACGTGTCGATTCCGCGCAACCCGGCGAGCTGGATCCGGCGCCCGCCGCTGCTCGCCTTCTATGAGATCGATCCGCTCCGGGGGCGTGACGTGATGCTGTACCGTGCGGGGCAGGCCATCTTTCCGGTGGCGGCGACCCGCGCGAACGAGCGCTCGCCCGTACTCGCGCCCGACGGCCGGCAGGTCGCCTACGTCTCCGACGCGTCGGGCCGGGATGAGGTGTACGTCGTGCCGGTGGACGGGGCCGTCGGGCAGCCCCGGCAGATCTCCGGTACTGGGAGGTGCGGAGCCGGTGTGGACGCGGGCTGGACTGATCTACCGGCACGGCGACAGCGTCGTGCTCGGCGGGAAGACGCTGTTCGAGGCCAGGTTTCTCACCGACCCCGGCGCGAACGCCGCGGCCTATGATGCCGATCCGCGGAACGGCTCGCTGCTGATGATGAAGAGCGCCCGGACCGTCCGCGAGCTGCGCATGGTCAGCCGGTAGCGCGGGCGGGTCAGCGTTCGCTCTCCGTCTTCAGCGGCATGCTGCGGACGTCGAGGTCGGGACGCTTCACCTCCACCTCTGTCGTCTTCGGCGGGATCAGCCGCTCCGGGCGCGCGTAGACGATGCGGTACTGGTTCGAGAGCTCGCGCGCGAGCTGGGCGGCCTTCGGAGCCAGGCCCATCGCGGAGAGCACGACGTCGCTGCGGCCGCCGGTCTCCTCGGTCGCGCGACCCACGACAATCTCCCGGTCGGCGTTCCCCAGCGAGGCGCCGAGCGTCAGCACGTGCAGCGACGCGCCTCCCTCGCGAAAGTCCCGCAGGACCTCGCTGTACTTGCGATAGCTGAGGTCTTCCGGCGTGGTGATCACGGCGATGGCCGAGCGCCACGTGGGCCGCGCGAGGATGCCCTTCGAGGCCTCGGCGATGCCGTCCAGCAGATAGTTGCCTGCGGTGGCCACGGCGAAGACCGAGTCGGCGCGCTTCCGGAGCTGCGCGCGATCGGTGGTGTACGGCACGACGACGGTCGGCCGCTCGGCCAGCGTGATGAGCGCGATCGGGATGTCCTTGCGCGTGTTGTCGATGAAGGCAGCCAGCGCGCGGCGCAGGTCCGACACGTGCTGCCGCATGTAGTCGCTGTTGTCGACCAGCAGCGCGATCTGGAGCGGGTCGTTGTCGGGCGTCACGCGCAGAATCTCGCGCGCCTGGCCGTCCTCACGGACGATGAAGTCCTTGACCGTCAGGTCCGGCACGGGATCGCCGTTCTTGTCGAGCACGCTGGCATAGACGACGCGATCCTGGCTCTGCTGCGCGGCGGCGGCGGCTGGGAGCGCCAGAACCGCCAGGAGCCCGAGGAGGGCGGTTCGGCCGAAGAGGTTGGTCATGCGAGCAATCTACACCAGCCCGGAAAAAAAGGCACGGCGCGCTCGGTGGGAGGAACGCGCCGTGCCTCGAGGGTGCCGGACTGCGGATGCGCGCTAGCGCTTCCAGGTGTAGAGCATGCCGGCGTAGATGCGGTGCGCGGTGCGCCCCTTGTTCTTCGCGAAGAACTCGGGCGCGCTGCTCTTGGACTGCACGATCAGGAACCGGTAGTCCACCCGGAAGCCCCAGTTCGGGGCGTCGGCTGCACGGAAAATCTTGATGCCGGCGCCGATGTTCTCCGACGGGAAGGTCTGCCAGCCCACCTGGTCGACGTCGTAGCCGAAGATCTTGGTGGGTACCCGCGGCTGCAGCGAAATGGCTCCGGCTCCGCCCGTGATGTAGAACGGCGCGCGCTTGCCGGTCGTGCCCTGCGGGAAGAAGAGCACGTTGGCGCCATAGCTCCATACGACCGGCATCTGATTATGGACGACCTTCACGTTGTGGTAGAAGACGTCCTGCGCCCAGCCCACGCTCCCGGTGACCTCGCCTTCGACCGCGGCTTTCGGATTGACGTAGTACGTGAGCCCCCCGCCGGCCGTGTACACGTTGAAGTTCACTTCGTCGTTGTCGTTGCCGCCGACAAAGAACGTGCCGCCGCCAGGGAAGCCGCCGATCTCCAACTTGCCCGCACCGATTGCCGCCTCCTGCGCTGACGCGATCGTGCAGCCGGCGAGGAGCGCCAGAGCCGTGAGCAGTGCCTTGCAGCCACGCATTGCCGACCTCCTTCAGAGATCTGGGGGACACACCACAGCCCGTTCCGGTTCTACGCGCCGGCCACTACCCAGCCGGCCAGGAAATCGAGCTGTTATAATTTCGAGCGGCACATACTACCACAATGCCTCGGAATCGTGCATGGGTCCGCGCCCTCCTGATGCTGGTCGCTTCCACGGCCGTCATCCTCGGCGCGGGCCGATCGCGCGTGCCAGCCCCGTCGGACTTTGCCGCCCTGATCGAGCGGCTCTCCGAGCCCGCGGGGAATTTCGACACCGATAACCTGATCTCCAACGAGCGGTCCTACCTGCACGTGATCCCGGCGCTCGAGGCCCGGCCCGTGACCGGGGGCGCGTACGTCGGCGTCGGTCCCGATCAGAACTTCTCGTACATCGCCGCGGCGCATCCGTCGATCGCGTTCATCATCGACATCCGCCGCGACAACCTGCTGTTGCACCTGCTGTTCAAGGCGCTGTTTCAGATTTCGGACACCCGCGCCGAATATCTCGGGCACCTCTTCGGGCGGCGCCTCGCTGGCGCCGACCGCGCCGGCGGGGGAACGCTCGATGCTCTGGTGCAACGGCTCGACACCGCCGAGCCGCTCGGGTCCGAGCTCGCGTTGCTCAACCGCAGAATTGACGCCGCCATCGATGGCTTCGGCGTTCCCCTCTCGGCCGAGGATCGGGTGACCATCGTGCAGTTCCACCGGCGGTTCGTGGAGGCGGGCCTGTCGTTGAAATTTCAGAGCTACGGCCGTCCGCCGCGCAGCTACTATCCGACCTACCGCGAGCTGCTCCTGGAGACCGACCTCGACGGCCGGCAGCGCAGCTTCCTGGCAACCGAAGCCGCATACGCGTCGGTCCGTGATCTCGAGCGTCGCGACCTCGTCGTGCCGGTCGTGGGTGACCTGGCCGGCCCACATGCGCTCGCCGCGATCGGCCGTACCGTGCGCGAGCGCGGCGCGTCGATTTCCGCGCTGTATGTGTCGAATGTGGAGCTCTATCTGTTCCAGGACGGGCGCTTCCCGCGATTCGCCGAGACCGTGTCCGCGCTGCCCCGGACGAGCCGGTCTCTCATCATCCGGTCCATCTTCACCGGTCTCGGATTCTGGTCGCGTGCGGCGGCCAAGCCGGGCTACGCCAGCGCCTCGGTTACGCAGCCCATCGACGACTTCGTCGCCGATTACGCCGCCCGCAGGTACACCAGCTATCCGGCGCTGCTCGGCGGCTATCGCTGACCGAGCAGGCGCGTCGGCTCGATCGGCGCGTACATGAAGCAGAGCACGAAGACGACCAGCGCGGCGAGCGCCAGCCACCGCCGTCCTGCATCGAGCGGCACGTGTTCGTCCATCGTCGGCGGATGATGCGGGCCCATGACGAGCGTGGCGACGATCATCAGCACGGTCCACAGGATCCAGCTGCGGGAGACCAGCGTGAGGCCGGCGGCGCCGCAGATCGTGAGAATCGTGATCGTCGAGGAGCGGCGGCCGAACACCGCGTATGAGATGTGGCCGCCGTCCAGCTGCCCGATGGGGAAGAGGTTCAGAGCGGTGGCGAAGAGGCCGAACCAGGCGGCGAAGCCGACAGGGTGGAGATTCAGGTCGTAGCCGTTCGGCATGGGCCCCCAGATCAGCCACTCGACGGCCTTGAAGAGCAGCGGTTCGCCCAGCGACACCCCTTCGAAATTCGGCGGCAGCTTCACGACGTGGGACATGGCCACGCCGATCACCAGCGCGGGAACCGCCACGAGGAATCCCGCGAAGGGGCCCGCCGAACCGATGTCGAACAGCATGCGCTTGGTCGGGATCGGTTCCCGGATTCTGATGAACGCGCCCATGGTTCCGGTCAGCGTCGGGACGGGAAGGAAGAAGGGGAGCGATGCGTCCACCTGATAATATCGGCAGGCGAAATAGTGGCCCAGTTCGTGGGTGCCGAGAATCAACAGGATCGTCACGCTGTACCAGAAGCCGGGCAGGAAGAGCGACAGCCAGGATCCTCTGAGGACGCCGGGCCGGAAATCGGAAATGAACCCGAAGTAGTGTGCCGCGCCGACAGCGGTGGTGGTGTACACCGTCAGCAGGAAGAGCAGCAGGTGCAGCCACCTGCGATCCTGGAACTTGCGAACGGGCGCGACGGCCGGCTCGAACGAGAAATCGGGTACCGATTCTGGGTAGTTCAAGCGGTGCGGCTACGTGATGTTCTGCAGGTCCTTGCCGGGTTTGAATCGAATCGTGCGGCCGGGAGGGATTCGCACCTCTTTACCGGTGCGCGGGTTGCGGCCGATCCCCCGTTTCCGGGGCTTGACCTGGAACACCCCGAAGCCGCGCAGCTCGATCCGCTCGCCCCGCTGCATGGAAAGCCTCATCGCGTCGAACACCGCATCGACGGCCACCTCGGCCTTGACCTTGGTGATGTCGGCGATCTTCGAGACCTCGTTCACGATATCGACCTTGATCATGCTTAGGCTCTCCTGAGGGCTGGTAAATATATTAAAAAACAGTGACTTACGCTGTCAAGCTATCGGCTAAGTGCGCATCGGCCTTTACACCCCGGCGGCCCGGTCGCCCCTAGAATTGAGCGCTCCGTGACCAAACACCTTCCCGCCGTCGTGCTCGTCGGCCGCCCCAATGTCGGCAAATCCACGCTGTTCAATCGCATCGCGGGCACGCGGCGCGCCATCGTGGCGCCGACGGCCGGCACGACGCGCGACCTGATCCGGAAGCCGGTGAGCTGGCGGACGGTGCCGTTCATGCTCACCGACACGGCCGGGATGTTCGGCCGGAGCGAAGACCCGCTGCAGCAGCTGGTCGTCGAGCACGGCCGGCGCGCCATCGACACGGCCGATCTCTTCGTATTCGTCGTCGACGGCCGCGAGGGTCTCGTGCCGGCCGATCTGGAGATCGCCTCCGCGATCCGCGCCAGTGGCAAGCCGGTGATCGTCGCCATCAACAAGACGGACGACCGGAGAGCCCGCGCCGGGGCGCTCGAGTTCTACGAGCTCGGCTACGAGCCCGTGGTGGAGATCTCGGCCGAGCACGGCCAGGGGACAGGCGACCTGCTCGATGAAATCATCGGCCGCGTACGCGGAGGAGAGAGCTCGACCGAGGACGCTCCAGAAGAGGTGAGAGACCCGGCCATAACCATAGTGGGGCGGCCGAACGTCGGCAAATCATCCCTGGTGAACCGGATCCTGCGCGAGGAGCGGATGCTCGTGAGCGAGGTGGCCGGGACGACGCGCGACGCCGTGGACGCCACATTTCAATGGCACCGGCGCCGGTTCCGCATCGTCGATACGGCCGGCATCCGCCGCCCGGGACGAGTCGCGCGGTCGGGCCAGGTGGAGGCCGTCAGCGTCCTGTCGGCCAGGCGCGCCATAGCCGAAGCCGACATCGTCGTGCTGGTGGTCGATGCCACCCACGGAGCCGCCGAGCAGGACGGCGCCATCGCGGGCGAGGCCGACCGTGCGGGCCGCAGCGTGATCGTGGCGGCGAACAAGTGGGATCTGGTGAAGGAGCGCGGCGCCGACTTCGCCAAACACTTCGACGAGGAGCTGCGCCACCGGCTCAAGTTCCTCGATTTCGCGCCCATCGTCCATCTGTCGGCCCAGACCGGGGAGCGGACGCCGAAATTGATCGAGGTGGTCGACAGCGTGCTGCGGGAGCGCACCAGGCGCGTACCGACGCCGGAGCTGAACCGTTTCTTCGCGGAGATCACGGCGGCGCACCCGCCGCCGAGTCAGGGCAAGCGCGCGGTCCGCGTGCTGTATGCCGCCCAGGTGGGCGTGGCGCCCCCCACGTTCGCCATCTTCACCAACGTCGCCGCGAAATTCCATTTCTCTTACGAGCGGTTCATCATCAACCGCATTCGCGAGCGATTCGGATTCACAGGGACGCCCATCCGGCTGCAGGTCCGTCGCCGACGGCACTGATCGCGCCGCTCGATCGCCATTCACCCGGCCGCGACTTGCTGCTATACTGCCGCCAATGCTGATGGCCGAGGTGGAGATTCCTCGACGCGCCTTATTCAAGCCTTCAGAGGTCTGCGAGATCGCCAGCCTTCAGCCGTACATCCTCCGTTCCTGGGAGAGCGAGTTCCCGGACCTCGGCATCGCCAAGGGAGCAGCCGGCTCCCGGGTCTACCGCCGCTCGGACGTCGAGCGGGTCCTCCGCATCAAACAGCTGGTCTTTGCCGACGGCCTCACGCTGGCAGGCGTCAGGCGCCGCATCGAAGAAGAGGCGCCTTCAGCTGTCGAGGAGGAAGAGGCCACGCCGATCACGGAGCTCCTCGGCCGCAATGCCAGGGAGCGGCTTGCCGAGGTGAAGAAGGGACTGCGCGCCATCCTCGATCTGCTGTCGTCCCGGCCGTCCGATTCGGCGGTACAGCAGTTCGCGCGCGCGGCGGCGGCGGCCGCTCCGGCTCACGCCAGACGACGGGCCGCCCCACGTGCTGCCAAACCCGCGCGCAAGCCCGTGCGCAAGCGCCGCAGGTAAGCGGCGTTACCTCAACGCGCTCAAGATATTCGAGAAGTCGTCGGTCCAGAGCGGCGCGGAACGCGCGGCGCTGAGCGGCGTCCAGCGGGAATCGGCGGCCAGGGATCCGAGGTCGCCCGGCTGCCGCGCGAGTGCCACCCAATGCGACTCGCTCCGGCTGGCGGGCCAGTCCGGCGCCCGCCGATCCAGCTGTGACACTCCGGCGAGTCCATGTTCCCGTGCGAGGCGCGCGACGATCGGCGCGAGCGAGAGGTGCCCGTTCGAGATGTGGAAGAGAATGGCGCCACCCGGCCTGAGGCGCGAGAGGTACAGACCGAGCGCCTCGCTGGTGAGCAGGTGCATCGGGATCGAATCCGAGCTGAAGGCGTCGAGCACGAACAGGTCGTATCGCGCCGCCGGATCCCGGCCGAGAGCCAGACGCGCGTCTCCGAGCACGACACGGCACTGGTCGCCGCAGCGGTCCAGGAAATCGAAGTAGCGCGAATCCCTCGCCATCCGTTCCACTGCGGGGTCGATCTCGTAGAAGGTCCAATCCTGTCCCGGCCGGGCGTAGGCCGCCAGCGTCCCGATTCCCAGCCCGATCACTCCCACGTCGTGTGCGCTGCGGGCGGCCGGGAGCGCAGCGAAGGCCTGGCCGACGGGCCCGCCGCGATGGAAGTAGGTGAGCGGCTCGCCATGCTCCGGCCCGCTGGTCGCCTCCATTCCGTGCAGCGTCGTGCCGTGCGCCAGCGCGACGTAGCGCCCCGAGCGATCCGTTTCGATGCGGTAGATCCCGAAGAACGTCCGCTCGGCATGGACGATGTGCCGGGCATCGCGGCCGAGGACGATTCCCGCGAACAGCAGCGCTCCGACGGCGAGCCCGAACCGCGCGGGCCGGCGCCGCGCGGCGAACGCGATGGCGGCAGGGACGCAGAGCGCCGCCAGACGAGCCGCCGGGCTGGCGCCCGGCCACCGTACGGCGGCGAGCGCCGATGCGCCGACGGCGAGCGCCACTGCGGCGTTCAGCGCCGCGGTCCTGCGCCTTTCGCCATGTGCGGAGCCGCGCCCCGCGGCAGGCATGAGCACGCACGCCGCGGTGAGCACGATCGGGTATTCCGCCACGCTGCTGAAGAGCAGTGGCGCCGCGAGTGCGTTGAACAAGCCGCCGAGCATCCCGCCGAACGAGAGCCACAGATAGAACTCGGTGAGGTGGACCGCCTCGGGCCGGTCGACCGAGAGCTCGACGTGGCAGAGGAGCGCGGCGCACACGAATGCGAGGACGTTCAGCGGCAGCGACAGGGCCATGGGCATCTGGAGCCGCGCGGCGAGCGCGAGCGCCACCGGCATCAGCACGACCGGGAACGCGGCGCGCGCGACGCGCCGGAGGCCCGGCCCCTTGGCGCTGAAGGCCGCCACGAACGTCAACAGATAGAGGCTGAGGGGCACGATCCAGAGCAGGGGGACCGCCGCGATATCGGTGGACACGTACGTCGTCGTCGCGAGCATCAGGCTGGACGGCACGAATGCCAGCGCCACCCAGCGGGCGCGGCGCGCGAGCGGAAGCGGTGGCGCGGATCGAGCCTCGGCCCGCACGCGCGGAGCGGCCGCCGTCCTGCGCCAGGTTGCCGCGCCGCAGAGGGCGGCCAGCGCGATGAACGTCGCATAGGCCAATGCCCACACCCGAGTCTGCGCGCCCACCGACAGCCCCGGTTCGACGATGGCGGGATACGCGATGAGCGCGGCGAAGCTCCCGACGTTGCTCGCGACGTAGAGGAAGTACGGATCGGCCGCCGCCGGATGGTCAGTCCGCGA
Organism: Vicinamibacterales bacterium; assembly: GCA_963738315.1. Classification (GTDB taxonomy): domain Bacteria; phylum Acidobacteriota; class Vicinamibacteria; order Vicinamibacterales; family JAMQPK01; genus JAMQPK01. The sequence goes on from CAVTVT010000003.1 coordinate 1,177,408, forward strand.
GAACCAGTGCTGGAAGACCGACGCGCTCGTGGAGAGCGCGAAGAAGGGCAGCCCGATCGTGCCGGCGAGCAGCAGCAGAAGCCAGCCGACCGGCGCCGTCTCCGGCGGACGCAGGATCTGCCGATCGATGGCGAAGGGCAGGGCGGCCATCGCGACGGCGAGCACCGCGACATGAAGCGCAATCTGCAGCCGCGGCGGCGCCCAGCGCGCGGCGGCGTGCGCGTACGCATAGCCTGCCAGCAGCGCGACCTGGAAGAACACCATGCAGGTGTTCCAGACCATCGGTGCGCCGCCGAGGAGCGGCAGCACCATCTTGGCGACCATCGGCTGGACGAGGAACAGCAGGAACGCGCTCAGGAACAGCGTGGTCGTGAACAGCGTGACCGTCCACCACGTGGTCTGTACCGCCGCGCCGGCCGGCCGCACCGCGGACGGCGCGCTGGCCAGCGCGAGTTCGCGATCGGCGGCAACGTGTTGAAGATCCATGCAGGGTCAGGTGCGGTGGGCCGGTTCCGGGCCCGGACCCGGCCAGAGGTGCAAGCGAGATGCCGCGCATCCCGTCCGGAATCAGCCGTTTACCGCAGAAGATGCACGGTTCTGAAGAGCGGCTGATGTGCGGCGCCACAAGAGTGTGAGCGGGATTTCAGTTTCGACCGCTCAGCGTGCGCCGAACGAGCGCGCGAAGAGATCCTCGATCGCGCGCGCGCCGTTGTCCTGGATGGTTCGCGTGCCGGCCCCGGTGAAGTGCGGGTGAGCAATCACCGGGCCGTCGGAGGCCGCCCGGCGATCCCACGCCTCGCCGGTCCATGAAAACCACCCGTCTTTCTCCTGATCGAATACATGGAGCGGCTTGTTGCAGAGCTTCGCGAACTCCGCCCCCCAGCCGGTGCCGCCGCGCACCGTTCCGTCGTCCAGGATCGTGCCGACGACGTAGATCTCCTGGCCGTTGTTCACCTGGTACCAGATGGTCTGGAGGATCTTTCTCATGGTGGGGGCGTCGGTGTATCGCCGGTGCATGAGCCGCGAGACGTATGCCAGGCTCACGTCGCCGTTCTGCAGTTCCTCGTGATTGAGCACGCGGACGCCGCGGCTCCGCGCAATGCTGTGCCCTTCGAACGTGAAGTTCACTTCTTCGATGCCGTGCCGCTCGGCGCAGGCGCCGAAGGCGGCCTCGGCGCCGCGCGCGCCGCCGCTGAAGAGGATGCAGTCGTCAGCATTCATGCGCGGATCATAGCATCACCGTCCCTGGCGGGATGGCCGCGACCCCGGCGTACATCGGATCGATTCCGACACCGCCGCGCCAGCGCTGTATTTCTTCGAGTGCCGATGCCGCACCCTGCTCATTCATGGAACCCTTGCAAGAAATTGAAGAAATGGTCGGGATGACAAGATTCGGACCTGCGACGCCCTGACCCCCAGTCAGGTGCGCTACCAGGCTGCGCTACATCCCGTTTCAGCAGGAACACCGAGGATACAGGGCTTGCGCCGCAGGGCTAACGCTTCCTGCAATCAACATTGGAGGTCGTCGATTGGGGATTGACGGATTGATGGAAGATTGCGGGATTGCCGAAGTGATTGCAGATTGAGCGCGCGGGGCGCGAAGCTCTACGACCTACTCTTCAATCCACCAATCCACCAATCAATCCCCCAATCGCCAATCGCCAATCCGCAATGCGGAATCTCCCACGACGCCTATTCCCCGGGCACATCCACGAACGAACTATCCAGCTCCGCAACCGACTTCACCCCGAGCGCTTCATCGTGCGAACCAGATCACCGCGAAGCAGCTCGATCACATGCACTCGGCCGCCTCGCTCGCCTCATCCGTGTGGTTCCTTCAGGCCCGCAGCGTCGGGCTCAGAAGCAGTCGTGATGCAGCGGGCTCGGCGCTGGCGGTCCGGCGATGCAGGGCACCGCGCTGAGGGTACTCGTAGATGGCGCGAAGATCGCGATCGCGCATCTTCTGGTAGACCGGCCACGGCATGATTTGAAGGACGGTGCCATTGAATGGCGGCGCCAGAACAGGGTGCAGGTTGTCCGGATCCACGCCCGTTCGTATCGTGTTCAGGAACTCGGAAAATGAATCGCCGCCTATCGGCAAGCCTGTCTTGTCTGGCGTCAGGTTGCGCGAAATGATGTTGACCGGAGAGCCGGGTCCGGGAAACGGCCCGAAGTCTCTGCCTCCGCCAAGATACGTCGCCGGATTGACGGTTTCCGTGCCGCTGAAGGGCGGCATCAGCAGATAGGGATTTCCGGTCGGCGTGAATTCGGTCGCCGGGCCGGCCGAATGACAGCCATTGCAGCCGGACACGCCGTTCACGAAGTAGCTGCCGAGTCCCACAAGAGCCCGATTCTTTCGCGCGAGGTTGAGGGGGACCGGGGCGATGTTGAAGCCCTGCTTCACTCGCGCGTCGCTGTCGCTGGCATTCTCCTGGCCATCATCCCTCGCCCGCACGGTGGCCGACCCGACTAGCATGCCGGTGAGCACGCCGACGGTCGTCGCAATTCCGACACCTTTGACAAGCTGCATTGGCGTCATGAAGTCCTCCGCAAGTTACCGAGTTCCCGGATGTGCCGGCCACTCTAGGCCCAACGGTGCCCCGGGGCAAGCAACTTCTTCGTGACACGTGTTCGCAGAATCGGGCATCGCGCGATAATGCCGGCCTCGACGGTCTGACAGGAGGGTTTATGTCCAGGCAGCGTGTCTTCCAGATGGGCGGCGCGGCGGCGGCGGTCGTAGGCGGATTGCTCGCGTTGGGGGCGGGCCAGGGGGGACGGCTCATGGTGCCGGCGGCAAAGACGCCGACCGAAGAGCTGCTGGCAGAGGTGCGTGCCCTGCGCGCCGAGGTCACTGAAGCCGCCGCCGCCAGCATCCGCGCGCAGCTTCTCGTGGCGCGACTGGAGCTTCAGGAGCAGCGCGTCAACGCCGTCGCCGGCAAGCTTGCCGACGTGCGGGCGCAGCTGGCGTCCGTCCGGCGGGATGAGGCGGTGATGCAGGAGCGCATGAGGGCCAGCGAGCAAGGGCAGGCCCGTCTCGCGCCGGAGGATCGGAGCGATGCCGAGATGCAGGCGCTGACCGTGCAACTCAATCAGGGTCGGGCGCACGAGCAGGATCTTCAATCTCAGGAATCGATGCTGCTGAGCGCCGCGTCTGCCGAACGGACGCGATGGTCCGAGTTCAACAGCCGGCTGGATGCGCTCGAGCGATCACTGCCCGCTGCCGCGGCCCGATGACGGCCATTTCAAAACAATTGGTCGGGATGACAGGATTCGAACCTGCGACCCCCTGACCCCCAGTCAGGTGCGCTACCAGGCTGCGCCACATCCCGTTCCGGCAGGAACACCTAGGATACAGGGCTTACGCCTCAGGGCTCAAGGCTTCCTGCAATCAGCATTGCAAATCGTCGATTGGGGATTGGAGGATTGATGGAAGATTGGGGGATTGTGGGATTCAACGCAGATTGAGCGCGCGCGACACGACGCTCTACCACCTACTCTTCACTCCAGCAATCCGCCAATCAATCGCCAATCGCCAATCGCCAATCCGCAATGCGGAGTCTCCTACGACCCCCATTCCTTCGGCACATCCACGTAGGAACGATCCAGCTCCGCAACCGACTTCGCCCCGAGCAGCTTCATTGTGCGAACCAGATCGTCGCGAAGCAGCTCGATCACACGCGCCACGCCGGCTTCGCCACCGGCGGCAAGACCATACGCGTACGCGCGACCGATCAGGACGGCTCGCGCGCCGAGGCACAGCGCCTTGACGATGTCGCTGCCGCGCCGGATGCCGCCGTCCATCAGCACCTCGATGCGGCCGTTGACTGCGGCGACGACCTCGGGCAGCGCGCGCAGGCTCGCGGCCACGCCATCGAGCTGGCGGCCCCCGTGATTGGAGACGACCAGCGCGTCGGCCCCGACCTCCACCGCCCGCCGGGCATCCTCGGCGGTGTGCACGCCTTTGATCATCAGCGGCCCGTCCCAGAGATCGCGGATCCACCGGAGATCGTCCCAGCACACCACCGATTGCTCCAGAGCTTTCGCGACGTCGGAATAGGGCAGCGGCCCCTGCGCCGTGAGGACGTTCGGGAACTTCATCAGTCCGCCGTCGCCCAGAAATCCCGCGAGCCACGACGGCTTGACGAGCATTTGCGGCAGATGCGGCAGCATCGCCGGTCCCCGGCCGAGCAGCTCCTTGATGCCATTGCGGAAATCCTTTTCGCGCATGCCCGAGACCGCCGTATCGATCGTCAGCACGAGGCCGTCGAATCCGGCGGCCTTGGCGCGGCGAAGCATGGCCGTGGCCACCTCGCGGCCTCCGACGATGTACACCTGATACCAGGCGGTGCCTTTGGTCGCCGCCCGCACCTCTTCCATGCGCGTGCCCGACAAGGTGGACAGGATGTGGGCCGTGCCCGCCTCGCCGGCCGCGTGCGCTGCCAGGATGTCCCCCTTCGGATAGAACATGCGCGTGCTGCCAACCGGGGCGAGAATGAAGGGAAGCGCGAGCTGCGCGCCCATGATGGTCGTCCGCAGATCGCAGGCCGGCGTCACCGTGGCGCAGCGCGGACGGAACGTGACGTCCTGGAAGACGCGCGAGTTCTCGCGCAGCGTCACCTCGTCGTCGGCGCCCCCATCCAGGTAGTCGAAGACGACCCGCGGCAGGCGGCGTTTCGCCAGCCGGCGCAGGTCGGCCACGTTCATCACTCGCGGCGGTCTCACTGAGGCAGCCATCGCGTGACGATTCTAACCGGAACGCTGTCGCGAATTGCGTCAGTTCGCGCGGGGCGGGTCTGGCAGTGCGATTGCTTTGTATCCGCCGGGGGGAGACATGACCCACGATTCTTCGAATCTGGCAGTCCTGCGGTCCGGAGAGAGCGTCTGGGACCGCGAAGCGCAGTGCCGGTCACGATCGCGCGCGACCGGCGTGGCCGGTGTGGTGCTGATGGCCGCCGGGGCGTGCCTGGTGGCGCGCGCATACACGAGCAGCCTGCGGCATGCGGTGCACGCGCGGCTCCGGGCGATCGGCGAGCAACGCCGATCCGACGAGATCAATCACGCGTCGGAAGAGTCCTTTCCGGCAAGCGATCCGCCGTCGTGGACGCCGGCCGTCAGCAGTCCGGCCGGGCAGCGGCATTCGGAGCGCTGAGCTCCGCGGGGCGCGGGGCGGACTGCGTCCCGCGGGTTATAATGCGCGTCCCCGAACCGCGGTCCCGCCGTTCGGCGCACAGCCGCCGTTGAGCACGCGAGGCTTGAATCCAGAGATTGTTCCGGCGTGACCACCGCCACCGAGCATCGCCGCGCGGTCGTCGCATGGCTGCTGGTGTGCTTCTTCTGGAGCACCACCTACCTCGCCATCCGTATCGGCGTGGCCTCGCTGCCGCCGATCGGGATGGTCTCGGGGGCCCGTTTCCTCACGGCTGGCGTGATCATGTGCGCGATTCTGCTGGCACGCGGCGTTCCGCTGCCCGAGCGCGAGTCGTGGCCGGCGCATCTGGTCATCGGCGCTCTGATGATGGGGGTGGGCAATGGCGGCCTGGTATGGGCCGAGCAGTGGGTGCCGAGCGGGATCGCGGCGGTCATGCAGGCGGCGGTCCCCTTCTGGATGATCGGGGTGGAGGCGGCGCTGCCGTCGGGCGAGCGGATCCGGCCCGTGCAGCTCCTCGGCCTGCTCCTCGGCTTCGGAGGACTGGTCCTGCTGGCCGCCTCGAACCTGCAGCTCACGCAATCCGACCGGCACTTCGTGCAGGGCGCGATCGGTCTGCAGCTGTCGTGCTGCGGCTGGGCCATCGGGTCGGCCTACTCGAAGCGGCACGCCCGCCACCAGAGCTCGTTTGGCGCGGCGGGGCTGCAGATGCTGTTCGGCGGTGGACTGCTCACCCTCGCGGGGCTGCTGCTGGGCGAGTTCCACGATCTGCACTTCACGCGCGCGGCCGTGCTCGCGTGGGCGTATCTCGTCGTCTTCGGCGCGCTCGTCGGCTATGCCAGCTTTCTCTACGCGCTCAAGTACCTGCCGGTGGCGCGGGTGTCGCTCTATGCGTACATCACGCCCATTCTCGCGGTGATCCTCGGGTCGCTCGTATTGCACGAACCGGTCACCGGACGGATGGCGCTCGCGATCGCGATTACTTTTTCGGGGATGCTGATCGTGCGCCGTAACGCTGATACATTGCGTAATTAGCCAGCACCTGACGCACGTAGCTGCGCGTCTGCACGTACGGGATGCCGTCGACGAACAGCTCTTCCGGCAGGGCGCGGGCGGCCGTCCACCACACCTGCACGCGGTCCTTGTCGGCGTTGTACGACGCAATCGTCGGTGCGAGCTTGCCGTCGAAGCGCGCCAGGTTCTGAGCGAGCAGCGCCGCGGCGATGCCGGCCGCCGTGTCGGGCCGTACCAGCAGCTCACCGGCGCGGGCCGCGTCGAAGGCAGGGTCGAGGTCGGCGGCGCTCTGCGGCATGATCTGGAACAGTCCGATGGCGCCGACCGGCGACCGGGCCGTGCGCTCGAAGTGCGACTCCTGCCGCGCGATGGCCAGCATCAGCAGCGGATCGACGTCATAGCGTGCCGCGGCCGCCGTGATCTCGTTCCAGTAGGCCAGCGGATAGGCCAGCCGCCAGAAGTCTTCCGGCAATTCGCTCGCCGGCTGCTCCAGGTAGTCGCCGAAGTAGCCGAGCATCAGCAGCGAGGCCGCCGACGGATCTCCGGCGGCCTCGGACGCGCGCGCCGCCATCAGCGCGACCGCCGGGCTCCCTCTGAAGGCGGTCACGAGCCGCCGGGCGTAGATGGCGGCCTCTTCGACGAGCCCCGCGCGTGACAGGATGGCGGCCGTGCGGTAGTCGGGCTGCGCCGTGATCCCCGCGTCGAGCGCCAGTGCGGGGAAGGTGAGCGATGGCTCGGCTGCCGGCGCGTCGATGGTTTCGGCGGCTCGAACCCCGTAGTAGCTGAACGGAAATCGCTTGACCAGATCCGTCCAGAGGCGGCGCGCCTCCGCCTTGGCGCCTCCGGCATTCAGGGCGTAGGCAAGCCAGTACAGGCTCGCACGATCGGTCTCCGAATCCAGCTTGAGCCGCCGCACCTGCCGCAGCCGGGCGATCGCGCGGGCGCGGTTCCCGGCGCGCAGCGATGCGACTGCCATGCGCCAGAGGAGATCGATGCGCTGGCCGCGCGCCGTCGTGATGGCGTACAGGCGGCTGTACGCCTGCAGGCCGCGCTGGTACCGGCCGACGCTCACGAGATACTCGGCCAGCTGCCGGCCCGCCGCCCGGCGCAGCTCCCGCGAGGCTCCGGGAACCTCGCCGTCGAGCAGCGCGAATCCACGCCGTTCGACGGCATCCGAATCGCCCTCCCGCACGTCGAGGCTGAAGACCGTGCGATAGGCCGCGGCCGCCTCCGGTCCGGGCCCCCGCTTCTTGATGATCGACTGCGCGTAGGCGCGCGCTTCGTCGTTGGCGCGCAGCGAGTAGAGACTCTGCAGGATCCGGCGATCGACGTCGGCGCCCTTTGCCGACGCCGGAAAGCGCGTCTGCCACTCCGCCAGCAGGTCGATCGCGCGGCGGAACGCCGCCATGCTCATCAGGCGGCTTGTGATGGCGTCGTAGTCGGCCTCGCCGAGCGGCACCGGATCCCCGAGCTGCTTGGAGAGCCGGCGCGCCGCCGCGTCCGCCTGCTCGAAGGCGGACGGCTGGCGGAAGCTCTTCTGGAGATCGCGGTAGACCTCGAGCGCCCCCCGCGCCTCACCCGTCTGTTCCAGCATGGAGGCCAGGCCGAGCCGCGCCTCGTCGGCTCCCGCGAGGCTCCCGGCGGCCGTCCGCGCGCGGCGGTACAGGTCCGCGGCCCGCGCGAGCGCGCCGGCGGCACGCGACGCGTCGGCCGCCCGCAGCAGGACATCGGCCGGCGGCGTCTCGGCCGCCGCCGCGATGGCGGCGACCGCGGCGTCCAGATCTCCGGCATCGATCTGCGCGCGGAGCGCTTCGGCGCGGGCGAATGAGGCGAGAAGCGGTTCGCCGGCGGCGACGGCCGTCCAGGCCTGCCCGCTCTCGCGATAGCGGCCGGCCCGGGCCAGCAGGCGCGCGCGCAGGACGCTCGCCTCGAGGCCGGTCTGGCCCTGCAGCGACTCGAGCGTGGCGCCCGGGTAGCTCGGCGCCGGCAGCCGCGGCTCCTGTGCCGCAGCCGGCCCGGCGACGGCCAGGAAGAGGAGGAGGAACGGAACCCGCACGTTCTTCTTTTCGGATCAGTGCGGCAATCGGCCGAGGGGCGCGCGCCGCTGGAACATCTGAAAGATGTGGTGCGCCTCGTGGTGCGCCATGTACTCCACGCCGAAGTGCAGATCGTAATGATCGAACTCGGGGTGGCGTCCCTTGCGGTGCCAGTCGGCGGGCGAGAGCGCCTCGAGCCGCCGGCAGAGCGCCTCGCGCCGCGCGAGGTAGCCGTCGAGGAGCGACGCCGCGGACTCCGAGCAGAGCGCGGCGAACGTCTCGTCGTCGTCCGGCGAGTACGGCGCGATTGCCGGCGTGTCCTCTGCCAGGATTCGCGCGAAACGATCGCCGAAGACGTCCTCCATCCGCCGGCAGTGGCAGACGAGCTCTTTCAGCGACCATTTGTCCGGTATCGTCCGCGTCGCGAGCGCGGCCTCGTCGAGCCCGCCGGCGAGCCGCCTGATGTCAGCGGCCTGCGCGCGCAGGCGGCTGATCAGCGCGAGATGGACGGCGTGCCTGTCGTGCACGAGCCATTATACGGTGTCGGCCGTCGCGAGCAGACGCACTTCGTGGATGACGGCGTGCAGATCGGCGTCGTCGAACGTCTTGTGCTCGTCGCAGCGAGCGATGACGCGGCGGTACACCTGATCGAGCTCGATGCGGGTCAGCGTGACGCCGAGCGCCTCGCACCGATGCTTCACCGCGTGCCGGCCGGAGTGCTTGCCGAGCACGAGCGTCGTCGCGGGCACGCCGACGTCGGCCGGACTCATGATTTCGTACGTGCGGCGGTCCTTGAGCATGCCGTCCTGGTGGATGCCGGCTTCGTGCGCGAAGGCGTTGCGGCCGACGATGGCCTTGTTGGGCTGGACGGCCTGACCCGTGAGCGAGGTGAGCAGCTGGCTGGTGGGAAAGAGCTCTTCGGTGTTGATGTTCGTGACGAAGGGCATGCGGTCGGGCCGGACCTTCAAGCCCATGACGATCTCCTCGAGCGAGGCGTTCCCGGCGCGCTCGCCGATGCCGTTGATCGTGCACTCGACCTGGCGCACGCCGGCGGCGATCGCCGCATGCGTGTTGGCGACCGCCAGCCCGAGATCGTCGTGACAGTGCGCGCTGAAGACGGCGCGGTCGGAGTTCGGCACCTGCGACCGGACCGCCAGGAAGAAGTCGCGGATTTCCTCGGGCGTCGAGTAGCCGACCGTGTCGGGCAGGTTGATCGTCGTCGCGCCGGCGCTGATGACCGCTTCGACGACCCGGTACAGGAAGGGCGGGTCGCTGCGGGTCGCGTCCTCGGCGGAGAACTGGACGTCGTCGGTGTAGGAGCGCGCCTGCTCGACGGCTGCAATCGCCGCAGCCAGGCACTGCTCGCGCGTGATGTTCAGCTTCTTGGCGAGATGCAGATCGGAGGTGGCGATGAACGTATGGATACGCGATCGCGCCGCCCCTCGCAGCGACTCGCCGGCACGCTGGATGTCCTCCGGCCGGCAGCGCGCGAGCGCGGCGATGATCGGGCGCCGCACGCTGGCGGCCACCTGCCGCACGCCTTCGGCGTCGTCCTGGGACGCGATGGGAAAGCCGGCCTCGATGAGGTCGACGCCCAGGGCATCGAGTTGGTGGGCCAGCTTCACCTTCTCGCTGGTCCGCGAGAGAAAAGCCGGGCGCCTGCTCGCCGTCGCGGAGCGTCGTGTCGAAAATCGTAATCCGGTTGGCGGTCATGTGACGTTTGTACGGCAGTCGAGGGCCTTCGTCAAATCTATAGTAATGAATGTATGATAAGCAAGCCTTATATGGAGCTGGCCGAACTGCGCGTCTTCCTCTCGGTCGCCAAGGAACGGAGCTTCTCGCGGGCCGCGGCGAAGCTGCACCGCACCCAGCCGGCCGTGAGCCAGGCCATCCGGCGGCTGGAGGACGAGATTGGCGAGCGCCTCTTCGATCGATCGTCCAAGGACGGCACCCTGACCGAAGCGGGACGGGTGCTCCGGGAGTACGCCGAGCGGCTGCACCGGCTGTCAGAGGAGGCGCAGCTCTCGGTGCGCGAGCTGCGGGACCTGCAGCGCGGCCGCGTGCTCATCGGATCGAACGAGGGAGGCGTGCACATGCTGCTGCCGCTCATCGAGAAGTTCCGCGAGCAGCACGCGCGGATTCTCGTGGACGTGCGGCGCGTGCCGGCTCGTCAGGTCGCGGGCGAAGTGGCGCAGGGCAGTCTCGACTTCGGGATCGTGACCTTCGACCCGGGCGACAAGCGGCTCAACGCGCTGGTCATCGGCGCCGACGAGCTCGTGCTGCTCGTACACCCCTCGCACCCGTTCGCCCGGCGCGACACCGTCTCGATGGCGGAGTTCGCGAACGAGACGGTCATCGCGCACTCCGATCCGTCACCGGCGCGGGACCAGGTGCTGCGCCAGGCCGAACTGCGCCACGCGCCGATCAACATCCAGATCGCGCTGCCGAGCCTCGAAGGCATCAAGCGGGCGGTCGAGCAGAAGATGGGCGTCGCGCTGCTCCCGCGCCGCTGTGCGCTCGCGGAGATCGCGCGGGGTCAGCTGGCCGCCGTGCGGATTCCCGACGTGCGGCTGCCCCGGCAGGTTCGGCTGCTCTATCGGAAAGGGGAGCTGTCGCACGCGGCGCGAGCGTTCCTGCACGCCGCGCGCGACGGCCACTAAATTTAGAATCCGTTTAGGTAGGGGAGCTGCGCGGCGACGGCGCGCACCCGATCGAAGTCGTCCAGGAGCGCGCCGGTGGCATCCCAGCTGCCGCTCGTCAGCGCCTCGCGCGCCCCGGCGGGGATCGAGGCCTCGATCCGGCGGCCGCCAACCTGCACCGTCTGCCCGGCGACGCTGGCCGTCGCCGTCACGGCAGGATCCGCCTCCACCGCCGACATCAGCGCCGCGGCATCCTCCCCGCTCACCGTGAAGCACGGCATCCCGAGGGCGACGGCGTTTCCGAAGAAGATCTCCGAGAACGACTCGCCGATCACGGCACGGATGCCCCATCGTTGAAGCGCCTGCGGCGCGTGCTCACGCGACGAGCCGCAGCCGAAGTTGCCGTTCACGAGCAGCACGCTCGCGCCTCGATACCGCGGATCGGAGAACGGGTGCATCTGCCCCCGCTCTTCGAGCTGGCGCCGATCGTCCTCGAAGACGTGCGTCTCGAGGCCCTCGAAGGTGACCGACTTGAGGTACCGCGCCGGAATGATTCGATCCGTGTCGATATCGTTGCCGCGCAGCGGAATCGCGCGGCCGGCAATTGCGTCGATGGATCGCGTTGCGGTCATCACGCGTGCACCTCCTCCCGTTCCAGCATCGTGCGGACGTCCACCACCTCGCCGGCGATGGCCGCGGCGGCGACCATGGCGGGGCTCATGAGCAGCGTGCGCCCGGTGGGGCTGCCCTGGCGCCCCTTGAAGTTCCGGTTCGACGACGAGGCGCAGATCTGGCGGCCCTGGAGCTGATCGGGGTTCATCGCGAGACACATCGAGCAGCCGGCGCCGCGCCACTCGAACCCGGCGGCCTGGAAGATCTGATCCAGCCCTTCGGCTTCCGCGCGCAGCCGCACCGCCTGCGAGCCCGGCACGACCAGCGCCTTGACGTGCGCGGCCACGCGGCGTCCCTTCAGCACCCTGGCGGCCTCGCGCAGATCCGACAGGCGCCCGTTGGTGCAGGAGCCGATGAAGGCGACGTCGATCTTCGTGCCGGCAATCGGGGACCCGCCCGTGAAGCTCATGAAATCGAGCGCCTCGCCGACCGAGGCCCGGTCCACCGGTCCGAGCTCCTGGGGGAGGGGAGCCGCTGGCTGACGCCGACCGATTGTCCCGGGTTGATCCCCCAGGTGACGGTCGGCTCGATCTCCGCGGCGTCGATGAGCACCACGTCGTCGTACACCGCGTCGGCATCCGACGACAGCGACGCCCACCAGCGGCGGGCGCGCTGCAGCGCGTCCGCCGCTGGTGCGAACGGGCGTCCTTCGATGTATTGGAAGGTGGTCTCGTCCGGGTTCACGTAGCCGGCGCGCGCGGCTCCTTCGATGGACATGTTGCACACCGTCATGCGCTCTTCCATCGTCATGCGGTCGAACACCTCGCCGCCGTACTCGTAGGCATAGCCGGTGCCTCCCTTCACGCCGAGCCGCTGGATGATGTGGAGGATGACGTCCTTGGCGTACACGCCGGGCCGCAGCGACCCGTTCACCGAGATGCGCCGCACCTTGAGCGGCTCCATCGCGAGGCACTGCGACGCGAGCACGTCACGCACCTGAGACGTGCCGATCCCGAAGGCGATCGCGCCGAATGCGCCGTGCGTGGACGTGTGGCTGTCGCCGCAGGCGATCGTCATGCCGGGCTGGGTGAGTCCGAGCTCGGGCCCGATGACGTGCACGATGCCCTGGCGTCCGCTGTCGAGCCCGTAGAGGGGAATACCGAACTCGCGGCAATTGCGCTCGAGCGCGGTCATCATCTCTTCGGCCAGCGGATCCATGAACGGCCGCCGCTGGTCGAGCGTCGGCACGATGTGATCCACCGTGGCGAAGGTGCGTTCCGGGAACGCCACCGTGCCGCCGCGGCTCCGCAGCATGTCGAAGGCCTGCGGGCTGGTGACCTCGTGGATCAGGTGGAGGCCGATGAACAGCTGCGTCTGGCCGGTGGGCAGCGTTCGGACCGTGTGCCGATCCCAGATTTTCTTGAGCAGCGTCTGTCCCATATCGCTCGCTATTCTAATGGTGCACTGAGAATCATTACCAATGCTTATTCTGAATCATGCGATAATCCGAAGTTATGCCATACCCCGAATTCTTCATCGCCCCGATGCGACAGGAGCTCACGGATCTCGGCGTCCGCGAGTTGCGGACAGCGGCCGACGTCGACGCCGTGCTCGGACGCCAGCTCGGCCAGCCGGGAGATCAGCAAGGGCCGACCGTCATGGTGGTCGTCAACTCGGTCTGCGGCTGTGCGGCCGGCAAGGCGCGGCCCGGCATCGCGCTCGCGCTGCGGCATCCCACCAAGCCGGATGTCGTCGCCAGCGTCTTCGCGGGCGCCGATATCGACGCCACCGAGCGTGCCCGCGGATACTTCGCCGGCTACCCTCCCTCGTCGCCGTCGATCGCGCTGCTGCGCGACGGCAAGCTGCTCTGGATGCTCGAGCGGCGCAACATCGAGAACCAGGACGCCTACGCGATTGCGAGAAATCTCACCGACGCGTTCGACAAGTTCTGCGCGCCGGCTCCGGTCGCCAAGTAGAGCTCGCCGCCGCGCGGGGCTTCTCATCCCCCGCGCGTGTGCATTTCCAGGTGGGGATCCTTCTTCAGACTGCTCGCGGGAACGAGCGGCGTGCGCGTGCGGAGCGCAAGCCGCTCTTCGGCGCCCCGATCGTCGCGGGCGCGCCAGCCCGCCAGAATCGTCGACAGCAGCGCGTCGCGCGTGGCGCCCGCCCGAAGCGGCGTGCGCAGATCCGTTCCCGCCGTCGCATAGAGGCAGCGGTACCACATTCCATCGGCGGTGAGGCGGCTGCGATCGCAGTTCCGGCAGAACGGATCGGTGGTTGACGAGATGATCCCCACGACTGTTCCATCCGGCAGGCGAAAACGGTCTGCCGGCGCGCTCGTGTCCTCTTCCAGAGGCGCCGGGGCGCCATACTCGCCGGTGAGGACCTGCAGGATCTCGTGACGCGGCATCACGCGCTCAGGAGACCACCGTGTGGCGCCTCCGACGTCCATGTACTCGATGAAGCGCACTTCCGCTCCCACGCCCTTGCCATACTCCACGAGCGGGACGATCTCGTCCTCGTTGGTGCCGCGCATGATCACGCTGTCGATCTTCACGGTCGGAAAGTGCGCGCGCGCGCGATCGATGCCGGCGAGCACCTGCGGCAGCGCATCGAAACGGGTGAGCGCCTGGAAGCGGTCGCGGCGCAGCGTGTCGAGGCTCACCGTGATGCGGTGGAGCCCGGCCTGGCGAAGAGCCGCGGCCTGCTCCTGCAGCGCCACGCCGTTGGTCGTGAGGGCGAGGTCCCGGATGCCCGGCTTGCGCGCGATCAGGCGCACCAGATCCGGCAGGTCCCGCCTGAGCAGCGGCTCGCCGCCGGTGATCCGGATGCGGTCGGCGCCGGCGGCGGAGAAGACGTCGACCAGCGCGCTGATCTCTTCGAACTTGAGCAGATCCTCGCGCGGCAGCCACACGTACTCCGCTTCCGGCATGCAGTAGCTGCAGCGCAGGTTGCAGCGGTCGGTCACCGACAGACGCAGGTTCTTCAGCGGGCGGCCGAGCCGATCGACCGCGGTGGCAGGACTTGTCATTTCGCTCGGTATCAATCAATTGTACGCTGCCCGCGGAATGAGTGACAAACGGCGCGGCTGGCTCTCGCTGCCTCCAGGCGTCTGGATTCTCGGGGGCGTCAGCCTGCTCAACGACACGGCGAGCGAGTCCATCTACCCGCTGCTCCCGTTCTTCCTCACCTCCGTGCTCGGCGCCGGCGCGGTGTCGCTCGGGATCATCGAGGGGGCGGCCGAGGCGGTGGCGAGCCTTCTCAAGATCGTGTCCGGGCGTCTTTCGGACCGCTGGAACCGGCGCAAGCCGATCGTGATCGCCGGGTACGGCACGTCTGCGGCGGCGCGGCCGTTCATCGGCCTCGCGCACGGATGGATCGCGGTGTTCGTGCTGCGGTTCCTGGATCGCGTCGGCAAGGGCATCCGTACTGCGCCGAGGGATGCCATGCTGGCGACGCTCGCCGACGACTCGAACCGCGGGCGCGTCTACGGCATCCATCAGGCGATGGATCACGTCGGCGCCGTGCTCGGCCCGATACTCGCGACGCTGTTCCTCGCGCTCTACCCGGGCCGGTATCGCGCCCTGTTTGCGCTCACGGCCGTTCCCGGCGTGCTGACTTTGCTGCTGCTGCGATGGGCGCGCGAGGCGCCGCCGGAGCATTCGGCGGCAGCGCCGGCCGGAACGGCGCCGCCGGACCCCGCGTCGCGCGCGTCGTTTCCGGCGCCGCTGATCCGCTACTTCGCGGTGCTGTCGGTCTTCACGCTCGGCAACTCCACCGATGCCTTCCTGCTGCTGCGCCTCACCGACGCCGAGGGCGGTCCCAAGCTGATACCTCTGCTCTGGGGACTGCTGCACGTCGTCAAGACCGTGGCGTCCGCGATCGGCGGGTCGGCGTCGGATCGCTTCGGGCGCCGCACGCTCATTGCGGCGGGATGGATCGTCTACGCGATCGTGTACACGGGATTCGCGCTGAGCTCGTCGTTCGCGGCGCTCATCGGCTGGTTCATGGTGTACGGGATCTATTACGGCTGCGTCGAGGGCACCGAGCGCGCGCTGGTGGCCGACTTCGCGCGGCCGGGGCAGAAGGGGACCGCGTTCGGCGTGTACAACGCCGTGGCAGGCATCGGTGCGCTGGCCTCGAGCGTGGTCTTCGGGCTCCTGTGGAGCGCCTTTGGTCCCGCGCTGGCGTTCGGCTCCGGCGCGGCGCTGGCGCTCGCCGCCGTCCTCCTGCTGTTCACGCTCGTTCCTGCCGGCGCGCGTGCGAGCGGCGGGCCGTCGAGCGAAGAACCGCATGCTATAGTCCAGCCATGATTCGTATTCTGGTGACCAACGACGACGGCGTACGCTCGGCGGGCATCACCGCGCTCGCCGGGGCGCTCGAGCCGCTAGGCGAAGTCACGATCGTCGCGCCGATGGCCGAGGCGAGCGCGATCGGCCACGCGCTCACACTGCGGCGTCCGCTGCGCCTCGAGCAGCTCGAGGAGCGCGTGTTTGCGGTCGACGGCACGCCGACCGATTGCGTGAACATCGCCGTCACGACCGTGCTCCGAGGCATGCCGTCGCTCGTGGTGTCGGGCATCAACAAGGGCTGGAATCTCGGCGACGATGTGACGTACTCCGGCACGGTATCGGGTGCGTTCGAAGGCGCGCTGCTCGGTGTGCCGAGCATTGCGGTGTCGCTGCAGTACGTCGTGGAGCGCGAATTCGATTTCACCGAGGCCGCGCGCGCCGCGCACCTCGTCGCCGAATCGGTGCTGCGCAAGGGGCTGCCGGCGCGGACCTTTCTCAACATGAATGTTCCCAAGGGGCGGACCAAGGGCTTCCGCGTCACCGCCCAGGCCAAACGCAACCACCTGACGAGAGTCGACGAACGCACCGATCCGCGCGGGCAGCGCTACTTCTGGATCGAGGAAGGGCAGAACGAGTGGGAGCCGCACGACCGCTCCGACTACCAGGCGGTTCGCGACGGATACATTTCCGTCACGCCGCTGCAGCCCGATCTGACGGCCTACTCGCTGATGGACACGATCGAGGAGCTGCCGTTCGCCGGCGCGGCGCTGCGGTAGATTCCGGATCCCCGTGGCACACCGGTTGCAGCCCCAAGTCAGCATCGGAGCAACCCCATGGATATCGACTCCCGCTTTGCTGACCGTCGCGAGGCCGGACGCCTGCTGGCCGATCGTCTCGAACGCTACCGCGGCCGGGACGACGTGCTGGTGCTCGCGCTTCCGCGCGGCGGTGTTCCTGTTGCGTTCGAGATCGCGCGCTCCCTCGGGGCGCCGCTCGACGTGTTCGTCGTCCGCAAGCTGGGGGTGCCCTGGCACCCCGAGCTGGCCATGGGCGCCGTGGCCGGCGGTGGCGTGGAGGTATTAAACGGCGACGTCATCACGGCTTACGGCATTCCCCCTCGCGTCATCCGCGAAGTGGCCGACCGCGAGACTCAGGAGCTGGAACGCCGCCTCCGCGAGTACCGGCGAGCGGCCCGCCCCCCGGCTGGCCGGCAAGACGGTCCTTCTTGTAGACGACGGCCTCGCCACCGGCTCCACGATGAAGGCGGCGATCGCCGCCGTGCGCAGCCAGTCACCGCGCGCGATCGTCGTGGCCGTCCCCGTGTCGGCCGCCGAGACCTGCCTCGAGATCAGCCGCGCCGTGGACGAGGCGGTGTGCCTGCGCACGCCGCGAAATTTTTCAGCCGTGGGACTCTGGTACGCGGATTTTTCCCAAACCACGGACGAAGAGGTCCTTCAGCTCCTGGAGCAGGCGGCGCCGCAGCCCGCCGTCCACTGACGCCATGCCGATCGACGCCATCAACGCGGCGCTCATGTCCTTGTCCGACGTGGACGACTGCCAGCCGGTCGTCGATTTCGTCGGCGACTGCGAGCTCGCGCTGCTCGGCGAGGCGAGCCATGGGACACACGAGTTCTACGAGGCGCGGGCGGCCATCACACGCCAGCTCGTGCTGCAGTCGGGGTTTCGCGGCGTGATCGTCGAGGGGGACTGGCCCGACGCGTATCGCATGAACCGGTACGTCCGCGGCCAGGGCGACGATCGCACGGCGGAGCAGGCGCTCGGCGATTTCGAACGGTTCCCGACCTGGATGTGGCGCAACGTCGTCGTGCTCGGGTTCATCGAATGGCTGCGCGAGCACAATACCGGGCTGCCGTACGAATCGCAGGTGGGCTTCTACGGGATGGACCTCTACGCGCTCTACGCCTCGATCCGGGCGGTGCTCGCGTACCTGCAGAAGGTGGATCCGGGCGCGGTGGCCGCGGCGCGCGAGCGCTATGCGTGCTTCGACGTCTTCGGCGGCGACGCCCAGTCATACGGGCACTCGGCGGCCTTCGGCTTCGATTCCTGCGAGGACGAGGTGGTGAAGCAGTGGACGGAGCTGCGGCGCCAGGCGGCCGTGTACGCCTTGCGCGACGGGCGCGCGGCGCGCGACGAGTTCTTCGTCGCCGAGCAGAACGCCCGCCTCATCCGGGACGCAGAGGAGTACTACCGGACGATGTTCCGCGGCGGCGTGTCGTCGTGGAACCTGCGCGACCGGCACATGGCCGACGCGATCGGGTCGCTGCGCGATCACCTGCGCGCCGAGGGAGTGCCGCCGAAGCTGGCGGTCTGGGCGCACAACTCGCACCTGGGCGATGCCCGGGCCACCCAGATGGGACAGCGCGGCGAGCTCAACGTGGGCCAGCTGATGCGGGAACGCTTCGGCGATCGCGCGGTGTCGATCGGATTCACGACCTGGGCGGGGACGGTCACGGCCGCCTCCGACTGGGATCGCCCCGTCGAGCTCAAGCGCGTGCGCCCGGCGCTCGACGGCAGCTACGAGCGGCTGTTCCACGAGGCGTCGGCCTCGCGCTTCTTCCTGCCGCTGCAGGACGAATCGGTCCGTTCGACGCTGATGAAGCCGCGCCTCGAGCGTGCGATCGGCGTGATCTACCGTCCCGAAACGGAGCGCGCGAGCCACTATTTCCACGCCAGCCTGCCCGCCCAGTTCGACGCCGTGATTCACATCGATCACACGACCGCGCTGCGTCCGCTGGAGGTGGCGCCGCACTGGACCGCAGAAGCGCCGGAGACGTACCCCACGGGCGTGTGACAGCAGAGAGTGGGCGAAGCGCTTCAGCGATCAGGCAGGCCTTGGGCGCAGCGCATGAACCCCGAACCTTGAACCCTATCGTTCACAGGTGAAATTCTGCTCGTCGTCGGTGCTCCCCGTTCCCTTGTAGCGCGCGACCTGCGGGTACGGACACAGCGGCCGCGTCCGGTCCACGCGTCCGTTCGTCATGTGCGACGCGGCGATGCGCGCCGGCGCGCGGCCGGTCGCGATCCATGACTCCATGGCCGCGACCTTGTCGAAGCTGTCCGTGCCCTCGCCTCCCTGGCAGTGCGTCATGCCGGGCACCATGTACAACTGGATCGACTTGCCGGCGGCTTGTTGGCCGACCTTGTCGAGGACGCGCGTGTAGTAGCTGACCGAGCTCATCGCGGGCACCTGCTGGTCGTTCCAGCCGTGGTACATCAGCAGCTTGCCGCCGCGCCCGACGAAACGCGTGAGGTCGGGGCTGGCGCTGTTGATGACGGCGAGCGCCTGCTCGACCCGTCCGCGATCGGCCGGTGTGTAGGAATGCCAATCCCATTGCGGGCTGCCGAGGGCGAGTCGATAGGCCTCGACCGCAATGGCGTACGGCTCCGGGCCGGCCAGCGTCCGCCACTGAAGCTCCGACCCTCGCTGCAGCAGCGGGGGATAGCGCACCTGACCGGTTGCCGGATCCCGGACGTCGCTGTACAGGTAATTCGCGGTCTGCACCTGGGCGGCCGTGAGGCACGTCGGCGCATCGCCCGACGCGCACTGCAGCGCCTTCGGATCGAACCTGCAGCGCTGCGGGTCTTCCAGCACGCCATCCTTCACGCCGTCGCCGGCGTCGCATGCCTCGACGACGCCGCGGTGCAGCAGCGCGAGCTTTTCGGGCGTGAGTGCGCTGTCGGCGCTGCGGTTCACGAACAGGTTGGCCGCGAGGCGGATGGCATGGAGCCGCGCGGACGGGTCGGGAGCCGCGCCGGCGATGATGCCGTCGAAGTCGTCGGGATAGCGCGAGGCTTCGGTGGCGCCCTGGCGGCCGCCGGTCGAGCAGCCGTTCCAGATCGCGACGTTCGGCGCTTCGCCGTAGTACGCGTGCACGAGGGCTTTCGCCTGGACCGTCATTTCGTGCACGGCACGATAGGCGTAGTCGACGAGCTTCTGGGGGTGCCCGGCGGCGAATGCCGCGCCGGGCGTCGCGTGGCCCGTGTCGGTGCTCGCGCCCGCGTACCCCCGTGCGACGGCCGCGGCCAGCGCCGAATACGAGATCGTGCCGGCCCAGCCGCCGTTGCCGACCGCCTGGAAGCGGTGATTCCATCCGGTTGCGGGCATCCAGACTTCGATTCGGATGTCGGAGTCCGCGGTTGGCGACAGGGCCGCCTGCACCTGGCAGAACGCCGGCAGGGCCGCGTAGCTCCGTGCGGCGGCCGGCGGCACGGTTCCACCCGGAGAGAACGCGCCGGGCGCCACCTCGCGCGCGGCGGTGATCCGCGCGTGGGGCAGTTCGAGGGCGGCCAGGCTCGCGCAGGCGGTCGCGGCCGCCATCGGATGCGGACCCGGAGCGAGCACCGACAGGAGCAACATGCCGGCGGCGAGTCCACTGCGTCTCATAGAACCTCCTCGAGTCATCCCGGGATATCCTGCGGGTGCGGGACGGCGCCGAGTCTATCCGCGAACCTCTCCGCCAATCAATTTTCCTTTGGACGTCCTCGCTCGTCGCCGATGCCGTTATGTCAGGAAACGGTCCAACGATGGTCGCCCCGGCGATTCTATACTGCAGGTTTCGTCTCGAGGAGAGGGATGACACCGAACGGCCCGTGCGCGCACATCCAGCAGGTGGCAGACGTCAAGCAGCCGAAGCAGCGGGCCTGCGAGGAATGCGTCAAGATCGGAGGCCGTTGGCTGCACCTGCGGACCTGCCAGGAGTGCGGCGCTACGCTGTGCTGCGACAGCTCTCCGAACCGCCACGCCAGCAAGCACGCGCGCACGGCCGGTCATCCGGTGATTGCGTCGGCCGAGATCGGCGAGCGCTGGCTCTACTGTTATCCGGACGATGCCTTCGCCGAATACTGAGCGCCTGCAGCCGGGCGCCGCTTCATCGATTCCGGAACGGCGCGCCCGAGCGGCGGCCCAGGTCGATCTCGCGGCATGGTACCGCCGCAATCGCGAGCGGTCGCGCGCCATCTTCGACCTGCTCGCCGACGAGGCGTATTACGTGCGGCCGATTGCGCTGCGCCAGCCGGTGGTGTTCTACGATGGCCACCTGCCTGCCTTCAGCTTCAACACGCTCCTGAAGAGGGCGCTCGGCCGGCCGGGCATCGACGCGCGCCTCGAAGCGTTGTTCGCGCGCGGCATCGATCCCGACGAATCGCTGTCGATCGACGAGCAGAACGCGCGGGCGGCCTCGGCATGGCCGTCGCGCGCCGAGGTACGCGCGTTCGTCGAGGAGGCGGACCGCCAGGTGCTGAACGCGCTCGAGACCGCCGAGCTGGATCGGCCCGGCCATCCGCTGCTCGACCGCGCCGAGGCGGCGTTCGCGATTCTCGAGCACGAATCGATGCACCAGGAAACGCTCCTTTATATGTGGCACCGCCTGCCGTTCGACCAGAAGCGCAGGCCTGCGGACTACGAGCCGCGCGTGGCCGGCGCCGATCCACGTCCAGAATGGATGGACGTGCCCGCCGGGCGCGCGACGCTCGGCGTGGATCGCGGCGCCGTGCCGTTCGGCTGGGACAACGAGTTTCCGGCGTTATCGGCCGACGTGGAGGCGTTTGCCATCGATCGGCACGACGTGACGAACGCGCGCTTCCTGGAATTCGTCGAAGCGGGCGGCTACCGCGACGCGCGGTGGTGGACCGAAGAAGACTGGCAGTGGGTGCAGGCCTCCGGACTCGGCCATCCCGCATTCTGGGAGCGCGTCGACGGCGCGTGGCTCTGGCGCGGCATGTTCGATCTCGTCCCGTTGCCCGGGGCCTGGCCGGTGTACGTCAGCTGCGCCGAAGCCTGCGCGTACGCGCGCTGGCGCGGCGCCCGGCTGCCCACCGAAGCCGAGTTCCAGCGCGCGGCCTATGGTTCGCCCGACGGCGAACGCCCGCATCCATGGGGTTGGGACGAGCCGTCGGCGGCTCGCGGCGTGTTCGACTTCAGCACCTGGGATCCACAGCCGGCCGGCAGCCATGGGGCCGGCGCCAGTGCGTGGGGTGTGGAGGATCTGGTCGGCAACGGATGGGAGTGGACGCGCACGCCATTCGCGCCGTTCCCGGGCTTCCACCCGATGGCGTCGTATCCGGAGTACTCCGCAGACTTCTTCGATGGCCGCCACTTCGTGATGAAAGGCGCCTCGCCCGCGACCGCGCGCGAGCTGCTCCGTCCAAGCTTCCGGAACTGGTTCCGCGCACGCTATCCCTATGTCTATGCCACCTTCCGCTGCGTCAGGCGCGATTGAGCTCGACCGCGCCGCCTTCGCCGAGGACGTCGCGTACTACCTCACGCTGGCGCCGCGGCAGCTCCCGTCGCGGTACCTCTACGACGAGCTCGGCTCGGCGCTCTTCGACGCGATCTGCCGGCTGCCGTGGTACCGAATCGCGCGCTCGAGCTCGAGCTGCTCACCGCGCATGCCTCCGCCATCCTCGACCGCGCCGCGCCGATCTCGTCGGTCGATCGAGCTGGGCCCGGGCAGCGGAGCCAAGCTCGCCGACGCTCATGAGCGCGCATGCACGACCGCGACGTCACGGTGCACCTGGTCGACGTCTCCGCGGCCGCGCTCGAGGCGGCCGCCTCGGCGCTCGCCTCCCACCCGTCGCTCGATGTCGTCACGCACACGAGACCTACGAGGCCGGCCTGGCGAGCTACCGCAGGGGGCGGCGGACCCCCGGCGGGCGCGCCCTTGCGCTGTTTCTCGGATCGAACATCGGCAACTTCGATCCGCCCGGGGCCGACGCGTTCCTGCGCGGCCTTCGCGCCGCGCTGAAGCCGGATGACGCGTTGCTGCTCGGAGCCGATCTGATCAAGCCGGTGCACGAGATGATGGCCGCCTATGACGACCCGCTCGGCGTGACCGCCGCGTTCAACCGGAATCTTCTCGTCCGGGTGAACCGGGAGCTCGGGGGAGACTTCGCGCTCGACGGGTTTGCCCACCGCGTCGTCTGGAACGGCGGGCAGTCGCGAATCGAGATGCATCTCGTGAGCGAGAGGCGTCAGAATCGTGCGCGTCCCCGCCGCGCAGCTGGAGGTCGCGTTCGAGGCGGGCGACACGATCTGGACGGAGAGCTCGTACAAGTACCGCCTCGACGGGCTCCTCGAGATGCTCGGCCGCGCCGGCTTCAGAGGCGTGGCGCAGTGGGCGCACGATGGCTTCGCGCTCACGCTGGCCGAAGTCGCGTAGCTCGCGCCGGGGCTCACAGAGCCGGCTGGTCGGCGGCCCGCTTGATGCACTTATAGACGCGTGCCGCGTTCCGCCAGAAATACTTCTCCGCCTGAGCACGTGTCCTGGCGGAGAAGAACTTCTTCATCAGCCCCACCTCTTCGGAGATGGTGGCGACGCCGTACCAGTTGGGATAGTCGGAGCCGAAGATCACGCGGTCCTCGCCGAACATGCCATAGAGGTATTCCAGCCGATCGCGGAGGCGCGCGTAGTCGTCCACCACGTCTCCGCCGCCGGCGCGCCGATGGTAGACGCCGCTCAGCTTGACGAAGATGTTCGGGCGTGCGGCCATTTCCTTCACGACGCTCTGGTAGGCGTTCTCTCCGGCCGGCGCCGGATCGAACGAAGGCAGGTGGTCCATGATGATGCGGGCGCTCGGAATGGCGTCGGCGAGCAGCACGTTGGCCGTCATCAGCGCCATCGAGGGGTTCGCCGTGTCCTGCGCCAGATCCGCCTGGGCCAGCAGTTTGAGGTTCTCGACGGCCACCGGGTCGAGCGCGACCTTGCCGCCGGCCTCGCTGTAGAAACGGCTGGCGCGGATCGCGCGGTACAGCGGATTCTTGTGATAGCGCTCCAGATATTCTCCGAACTCCGGCTTGTACGGATCCAGCCTGCCCGACACGCCGACGATGATCGGATCGGTTTGCGCCACTTCCAGGTACCAGAGGTTGTCTTCGACCCACGCGCTCGACTCGACGACAATCGCGCCGACGACGCCCGACGGCCGGGCCAGCGGCGCGTACAACCCTGGCAGCGACACCTTCGATCTGGCACTGTAGGCCGCCGAGCCAGTGTACGTCGCGCCCTGCGGCCGGGTGCCGTCGAAGAGATGGATGTGGGCGTCGATGACGGGCACGCCGTCGACGCTCGGACCGAACCTGTCGGTGCCCTGTGGACGGCCGGGGGTCGGGATCTCTGGCGGCGCCGCGGAGGCGGCGCGCCCGGGCGCGTTCTGCGCGGCCGCCGCAAGCCGTCCGAGCGGCGCGGCCGCCGCCGCGGAAACCGCCGCGGCGACGAAGCCGCGCCTGGTGACGCCGCCGGTGTCGTCGATCATGGGTCCTCCGCGCAATCTTCTCTCAGTTGAGCGCATTCGAACAGGTGTAGCCTGTCACAAGGAGCCGCGAACCTGCCATGTCCGACAAACCCGCAACTCCGGATCTCGCTAAGGGCGTCCAGCTTTCGTCAGTCGGCGGCGACGGCCTCCTGCTCGGGCACGTCGGCGATGACGAGGTGGTGCTGGCTCGCGCGGGCGACGAGGTCTTCGCCGTCGGTGCCCGATGCACGCATTATCACGGTCCGCTGGCCGAGGGACTCATCGTCGGCGACACGATTCGCTGTCCGTGGCACCACGCCTGCTTCAGTCTGCGGAGCGGGGAAGCCGTGCGGGCGCCCGCGCTGGATCCGGTCGCGCGCTGGCGCATCGAGCGGCAGGACGACATGGTGTTCGTGCGGGAGAAGCTGCCCGAACCGCGGCGGCCATCGGCGGGGCCGGGCAGCGCACCCTCCTCCGTCATCATCATTGGCGGCGGCGCCGCCGGACTCGCCGCGGCCGATGTGCTGCGGCGCGAGGGGTACCGGGGTCCCGTCTCGATCGTCAGCGCCGACGGTGCGCCGCCGTGCGATCGGCCCAATCTCTCGAAGGACTATCTGGCCGGCCAGGCGCAGGAGGACTGGATCCCGCTGAAGCCGCCGGAGTACTTCGCTGACAACCGGATCGATCTGCTGCTCGGGACCAGGGTCACCGCCATCGATATCGGCAAGCGCCAGGTGGCGCTCGGAGGCGCCGAGTCGCGCCCGTTCGGCGCGCTGCTGATCGCCACCGGCGCCGATCCCGTCCGCCTGCCGATTCCGGGGGCCGATCCCGCGCGCGTTCACTACCTGAGGACGTTCGCCGACAGCCGGGCGATCGTCGCGGCGGCCGAAGGCGCGGCGCGCGCGGTCGTCGTGGGCGCCAGCTTCATCGGGCTCGAGGTGGCCGCCTCGCTCAGGACACGGGGCGTCGCCGTCGACGTCGTGGCGCCGGAGCGTGCGCCGCTCGAGCGCGTCATGGGAGTCGAGGTCGGGCGCTTCATCCAGTCGCTGCACGAGGAGAAAGGGGTGGTCTTTCATCTCGGACAGACCGTGACAGGCGCCGAAGGACGCCGCGTGACGCTCAGCAGTGGGGCCGTGCTCGATGCCGATTTCATCGTCGTCGGCGTCGGCGTCCGTCCCGCCATCGCGCTGGCCGAGCAGGCCGGATTGACGATGGATCGGGGGGTTGCCGTCAACGAATATCTCGAGACGAGCGCGCCGGGCATCTTCGCCGCGGGAGACATCGCCCGGTGGCCCGACCCGCACACCGGCGATCGCATTCGCGTGGAGCACTGGGTGGTCGCCGAGCGGCAGGGACAGACGGCGGCCCGCAACATCCTGGGGCGCCGCGAGCGCTTCGATGCCGTGCCGTTCTTCTGGAGCCAGCACTACGACGTATCCATCAACTACGTGGGGCACGCGGAGCACTGGGACGCCGTGGAGATCGAGGGATCGCTCGAGTCGCGCGATTGCGCCGTGCGCTACATGCAGAACGGACGGACCCTCGCCGTGGCGACGGTGTTCAGGGACAAAGAGAGCCTGCGGGCGGAGGCGGCGATGGAGGGGGGAGGACGGAAGGGGTAAGGGGTGAGGGGCAAGGGTAAGGGGTACGTGATAAGATTCCTGCGTCGGGGCGTGGCTCAGCCTGGTAGAGCACTCGGTTCGGGACCGAGGGGTCGGAGGTTCGAATCCTCTCGCCCCGACCAATTTTCTGATTTTCCTTAGAGAATTCGCAGAACTCAGTCTGGCCGGTCACTCGGTTTCTGCTGCGAGTTTCCGATCTCGGAACCGAGTGGCCGGTGCTTCAAATCCCTCCTGAAGTCGGATTTGTTCGAGACTTCTCGCCTGTCCTTCGCAATCGCTCCGTTCCAACCATCCGTTGCGGCAAAGCCACCGAAGATTGACGGGCTTGGCTGCCGCCGCGGACGTGGCGGACATGGTTAGCCGCTGGCCACCTTCGCCTGCCGAAAGAAATCCGCGGGCATCGGCCTCCGCAATTTCCACACAAAGCTGATTGGCCGATCGTCCTTGTGCGAGACGTAGTCTGCGGGGCCCAGAAACGTGTATGGCATCGTGCGGCCCTCGTTCTTCTTTCGTGGACGCACGAACAGCAGGATGTTGCCGCCACGGTTCCGATGATGAATGTAGCGCTGCCCCGTTTTCGACCGCTGCGTGGTGGTCGACTGCGACTCCCAATGGAACAGTGTGGGCGAAATCGCATAGTCCTTGTAGAGCGTGGACGGCGAATACTCGCGTTCCGATTTTTCAAGCGTCACAAAAAACAGGTCCGAGTTCGTAGATTCATCTCGGATGGTACCGGTCTGCTTCCACACGGTTTTGTTGAAGTCCAGTATTCCGAACGCTGTGAGCACATCGTCCACTGTATGCCGCCCATGCACGGACAGGGGGACGCAGACTGGCGATCCGGCAGGCTGGGCAAGGTCGAGAGGATAGGTGAGATGCTCCGACCGCTCGTCGAGCAAGGGAAGCAGCTCGCGCAGCTCTTCGACGATGGCAGGATGCGCGCTAAGAAGCGCGACCGACTCCGCGAGTGTCTTGGGTGCGATGTTAGAAGGGATCACGGCGAAGTGAAAGCCGGTCATGAGGCGGCGGTCGGCGTCCGACAACGCGCTCACCGATGCCGATGCTGCAAGGTGTTCGTAGGCACCGAGCCGAAGCGGATCGTCCACGTGCAGAATTCCGGCCAGCCGATCGCCGATCAGCGTTTCATGTGGCCCGGGATCGGGCAGCTTCAAACCCGCCTCACGTTGCAGGCTAGACCAACTGCCGGAACGGTAGACGTCCTCCAGGTCGAGGCCTGCTTCCTGAAGGAATTCGGCAAGCGTGATGCGACGTCCTGAAGCCGAACGACCCTCCGCGAGCGCCCTCAACTCCCGTACCATCGCGGGGCGACGCGAGGGGACGGCGCTTTTCAGACTGTCGAGGACGATCTGGGTCGCGACGCGATCCAACTGCATCGAGCAGCCCGCAGGCAGGAACGGAAAACCGAGCTGCACCTGTTTCTCAACTTCGGTTCGCGTGGACCCCGTGACCGCGCGATAGCGCAGGTCGAAGCGGAATTGCCGATGCGACTGGCCGATGAAGTCCAGTACGGTGACGCAGTCTTTTCCTTCGTGGCGCCTTAGTCCGCGCCCGAGCTGCTGGAGAAACACGAGGGCACTTTCCGTCGGTCGCAGAAAGAGCAGCGTGTCGACTTCCGGGAGATCGACACCCTCGTTGAACAGGTCCACCGCGAAGAGCGCACGCACCCGCCCCGCCCGCAGCGACGCCAGAGCGTCCTTTCGCATGTCGGTGTCGGTGTCAGCGGACACAGCCACCGACGGAAGCCCCGCCTCGGTGAACCGCCGTGCCATGAACTCTGCGTGCGCAATGCTCACGCAGAACCCCAGCGCGCGCATCGCCCCCACATCGCGGTGCTTCTGCCGCACTTGCTCCAGCACCAGCCTCACCCGTGCATCGTCTCCCGTATACAGGCGCTCGAGCTCCGCCGTGTCGTAACCCTTGCGAGACCACCGGACCGACGATAAGTCGGTGTTGTCATGCAGCCCGAAATACTGGAACGGGCAGAGCAGCCCGCGCTCGAGCGCGTTCCAGAGCCGCATTTCCACCGCGATGTGATTGTCGAAGTAGTGAAGAATGTCGTCGGCGTCGGTGCGTTCCGGCGTGGCGGTAAGACCGAGAAGGATTCTCGGCAGCCGTCGAAGCGAGTGGGCCTGGCCGCCGTCGATGAGATGCTCGAGCAACCGTCGATACGTCGGCGCCGCCGCATGATGGAATTCGTCGACAATCACGACGTCGAACGCCGCCGGATCGAGCAGGTCGAGATCGACCTGTGCGAGCGATTGAATGGACGCAAACACGTGCCGCCACTCTTCGGGCCGATGGTTATCCACGTAGAGCTCGCCGAAATCCCCGGACCGCAGGACCTGGCGGAACGCGCCCAGGCTCTGCTTCAGGATTTCTTGTCGATGCGCGACAAACAGCAAGCGTAGATCGCCGTGCTGATCGCGCAGGCGCTTGTAATCCAGCGCGGCCACGATGGTCTTGCCAGTGCCCGTGGCGGCAACGACAAGATTCTTAAAGCGGTGATGCCGTTCGCGCTCTACGGCGAGCTTCTCGAGCATCTCGCGCTGATGTGGCCAGGGTTGGACATCCAGGAAGAGAAGCGGCGCCTCAAGCGATTCACCTCGTTGCGGCGCTACCGCGCGATCGAATCGAGCGGCATCGCGGATCGGTTCATAGGACTCGTATTCGGGGCTTTCCCAGTAGGTGTCGAACGTGGCATCGAACTTCTCGAGGATGTCGGGCGAGCCCACCTGCGATAGACGCACGTTCCATTCCACGCCGTCCACGAGCGCCGACTTCGAGAGATTGGACGAGCCGATGTAAGCGGTGGAGTAGCCGCTGGCGCGGCGGAACAGCCACGCTTTGGCGTGCAGGCGCGTGGACTGCGTGTCGTACGACACCTTGACCTGCGCGCCGCGCGCCACCAGCCAATCGAGCGCTTTCCGTTCGGTGGATCCGGTGAACACGGTCGTGATCACGCGCAGTCGCCTGCCCGCCCGGCAGTGTGACCTCGAGCTGATCTTCGAGCAGCCGCAATCCATGCCATCGCACGAAAGCGCACAGCAGGTCGATGGAGTCGGCGGACGGAATCTCGTGCGCCAGCGCGTGGGCGAGGCCAGGCTCCCCGCGCGCGTTGACCAAGAGGTCTGATGCGGAGAGCGCAACCAATGGCGCGACGACGTCCCGATCCGCGTTCGGCACTTTGCCGATCGGCCTGAATCGCCCGAAGTTCTTCAGGCGGGATTTCAACCAAGTCATCGTTGCGTTCGCGGCGTCAGCTGGACGAGCGGCAAGCAAGCTGATGATTTGATTTGTCAGCTCGGACTGTGCGGCGGTGCGGTCATGTTCTGGGAGAGCGTTGAGGGCACGCGCCACAACACTCGCGACGTGCCGGGCCAGGGCGGTATACGCCTCGGTGGGGTCGAGTCTGCTTTTTGACGATGCGGGCGGCGTCGGAATCGAAACGGAGAAGCCGCGCCTTCAGGCCGGCAGTGACAAGCCGCTCGTAGAGCCCGAAAGGAAGGTCATCCGCGTCGCTGGACATCCGGAAACGCGAACAAGGTTACTCGAGGGCGACCGCCCGGACAATGAGCGTCGGGCTTGACCCGCCGCTGCGGCACGGCTTGGGCTGCCAGTGATCATGCAGTTGAGGGTCAAATGTGCGGCCCGCGTTCGCGACGCGCACCCCAAAGAGCGCGAACGATCACCGCGGCGTCATCGAACGTGTAATACAGATGGACGGCGACTCTCCTGAGGTAGACGCGGCGAACGCCCGGAACTGGAGACTGAGCGTAGAGGCTTCCGGCCCCTGGAAGCGCCGCGATGATCCGGAGCGCTTGTTCGAGTTCCTCGGTGAATACGTCGGGGTTGTCGCGATTGGCCAACCACCAGGCCTTCTCCCGCCGAACGTGTTCCTGCGCAGTGGTTGTGAAGCGAACGCGGCGATTCTTCAACGCGATCGAAGTTCGCGAAGGATCACGTCCGCGTCAACGAGACGGCCGGCCTTGATGTCTTCGTCGGAATCTTTCAGAGCCCGATGGAGGGCGGCTCGATCTTCCTCGTCGAGCCAATCTCCGGGATCGAGAGGCAGTAGCTCGATTTCCGTTCCTTCGGGCAGGTCTGTGGGTTCGTCAACGACCAGCCGGCCGGCCTTCACTCGAGCCTTCAATGTCATAGTGATCACAGTAGCATCGCGCAGCGTCGCGAAACAAGCTGGCCTGTGCGTCGCGTCTTCGAGGTCTCGCGTTCATCATGTCGGCGATGGCCGGCTGAGGCGCTCGGTCCGGCGCGGCCGGCGCGGCCATCGCCTCAGCGTTTAGTCTCGCCGTCGCGGCTGATCTCGAGCAGTGCGCGGAGTCCGTTGTAGAAGGACTCCTTCTGGTAGGCGACCTCCCATGCTCTCAGGAGCATCTTGAGCTCCTGTTCTGCGGCCTTGATCGTCGCGCGCGCATTCGGTCGGGTCTTCCTCAACTTCCGCAGCTTCTTCATGGAAGCGACGAGATCGGGCTCCATCCGCTTACGGGATCGTCGCGCTCGTGCAATCCAGTTCGGCGGGATGTTGGCTTGGAGCTTGGACAGCGCCCGGACCGGGGATCCTCTGGCCGACTCGAACAATCTGGCTTCGCGGGGCATCAGAACCTCCGTGGTCGTGAGCAGCCGACCGACCGTGCCGCTCATTCTAGTCTCAGCCTGTCAGGCCGTCCCGATTTGATTGAACAAGAACGGTAGCCCGGGCTGGAGGTCGCTGTCGGTTACCCGCACGGCGCCGCCAGACTCATACTGCAGCCGCGCCCCGTCGAGTTCCTCCGCGACCCATTCCACCAGTGTCGCAGGGGCCAGCACGCGCACCGCCCGGCCGAAACCGAGAATCCACTGCCGCAGGGCGTAGTCGTCGGTGACCTGCAGCGTCATCACGACGGAGCCGTCAGAGCGGTCCCTGATCTGCTGCGAGTCGTGCCAGGTTCGTTCCTTGATGAACGATGCCAGATGGGGCGCGAATCGCAGCTGCACCCTCTCCATTGGACCGCTGTGTACGCCCATCGACTTGCTGAACGGATCGGATCCGAGCTCGGCGAGTCGATCGAAGGTCTGCTCCTGAACCGTCAATCGATGGATCCGGTCCGCCGCGAACGTCCGGAGCTCGTTGTAGGCCGGCACGAACGCCTGCAGGTACATCGCGTTCTGGGCGTACACCAATCGATACGGATGGACGGTGTAGTCCTTGTCCCGACCGCTTTCCTTCGAGTGATACCGCATCGAGACGACGCGCTGAGTCATGGAAGCTTCCAGGAGGCGCGTCACAGTGTCGGCGGCGCCGGTCGTTCGCCGTCTCCCGGCCTGCTGCTTGGCGGCGATGATCTGCGGCAGCCGATCGAGGAACTTCTTCATCCCCGGCGGCAGCGCGGCCTGGAACTTGTCGAGGGCGCTCTGGAGATCGTTGAGCATGTGCGAGCCGGCGATCGCTTTCACCAGCGCCCGGCTGTAGTACAACGCGCAGAGTTCGGGAAGCGTCAGCGCCCGGCGCGCGAGAGCGTCGAGCAGCTTCTTCGCATCGATCCGCCAGGCCTTTGAGCCATCGATGATCTCGTCGTAGATGGGGAAGCCCGCGGCCTGGAGCGCTTCGAGGTCTCTACGGATCGTGCGCGTCGACACCTTCAGCTCCGCAGACAGAGCGGCGATGGTGCTGGTACGGCGCGTGGCGAGGCGCTGGAGCACCGTCCACTGCCGAATGAGCTCGCTGTTCCTGCCCATCAAACCCTCCCTCCCCCCGTCTGTGGTTGGGACGCGCCGATTCTACTGCCTCGGGATCGCCGGCCGCCGATTCGACGGATCTTCGCTGGGGTGCCGAAAGAATCGACCCGCCGCGGACCAGTCGAACCAATCGGGTCACTCGAGGAGCTGACCGCCAAGTGTCTGCCGGACCTGACTGCGCGCCTGCCAGAAACACTGGGCAAGCCGAAAGGAGGAAAGCAGTCGATCCCCACGGATGCGGAGATCGAGACTGAAGCCGCTCGGAAGCGTCAAGAAGCCGCATAGGCGCGGCAACGCGCGGCGGAAGAGCGCTGGCGTAGTGAACTAAGGCCTCGCGCCTTGCGGCTCATTGCCTCACGAACGTCGAAGCTCGCGTGGTCGCGTGGGGCTCATTGCCATGCTGCTCGACGAGCTGAGCATCGCCGCGATGTTCACCGAACTCGTCGGTCGCCCACAGGGCATCGCGACTCGACGATACCCGCAGGCTATCGCCGTCGCGCTCGCCCTTCGCCACAGCTGGCGGCGCGAGGAACTGGTGAAATTCGCGAAGCGCTTTGGCGTCAAGCTGACGACCACAGATCTGAGCGACGCTGCAAAGACTGACATTGCCGACGCACCTGCGTCTGAAGCAGACGCGATTCGAGGATCAGAAGCATCGATCCATTAAAGGATGTTGACGAACAACAGCGGGACCTACGCTCAAGCGTGGGGTCCCGCTCCTCGAAGGCACCCCGCGAGCGATCTTTCCCTCCGTATCAGGTGAGAGCTGGGGAGCCTACCCGTTTGCCACTTCTTTGAACAACATTGCCGACTTGTTGAGGCACTTTCGGACACTCCGGCAGGCTGCGGCGATGGGCGTGCCGTGGACCGAGATCCGACCTATGGCGGTTCTCCTTGACTCTCGACGACCTCCTTTGTATCTTCCTCTCAGTAACTGAGAGGACCAGTAAACGATGAGCAAACCCACTGATCTAGTTCAAGGCACCCTTGACCTGTTGATTCTCCGGGTTGTGGCCCTCGAGCCGATGCACGGCTGGGCAATCGCTCAACGCATCCGCCAGATGTCAAACGAGCAGTTACGGGTCGGACAGAGCGCGTTGTACCCGGCGCTGCACAAGCTCGAGCAGCAGGGCTGGATCGACGCAGAGTGGGCTCCGAGCGAAAACAATCGCCGCGCCAGGTACTACAAGCTAACCTCAGCCGGGCGTAAAGCTCTGAAGGCCGAATCGGCGCAGTGGGAGCGTCTTTCGGCAGCAATTTCGCTGGTTGTGAAGCCAGTGTGAGGAGGCGACGGCCATGCGCTGGACCAGAAAGCTTCTTCTGCGCGTTCGTTCGCTGATTCGAAGCAACCAAGTAGAACACGAGCTCGACGAGGAGTTGCGATATCACCGGGATCACCTTGTCGAGGATTACATCGCTGCCGGTATGCCACCGGCCGACGCGCGCGATGCAGCCCTGCGTGAGATGGGAGGGATCGAGCAGGCGAAAGAAGAGTGCCGTGACGCGCGCGGCGTTGCGCTGCTCGACAGCCTTCGCAAGGATGCGAGATACGCGCTACGCGCGCTTCGGAAGAGCCCTGGATTCACCTCCGTCGCGATACTGTCCCTCGCTCTCGGCATCGGCGCCAATACGACGATCTTCACATTTGTGAATGCCGTCCTCCTTCGGCCACTGCCATATCCCGGATCGGACCGTCTCGTGGTCTTGCGTGAGCAGCCGCTTGGTTCCGAAGGCACGGTAAGCGTTCATCCCGTGAACTTCGTCGAGTGGCGCGCACGGTCTCGCTCGTTCGAAGCGCTCGCGCTGGTACAGACGCCGCCGCTGAACGTCATAGGCAGCAACGGCGCCGAACAGATCGCCAGGATCCAGACGACATCGGAACTGTTTCGTGTATTCGGCGTCGGTCCCATGCTGGGCCGCGAGTTCAGGGAAGAGGAGACTCGACCGGGGAGTCACAACGTTGTCATCCTCGGCCACGGCTTCTGGCAGCGTTGGTTTGGCGGTGATCCTGGTGTGCTCGGACGAAGATTGGCCGCCGAGGATGGATCGCTCACGATTATTGGCGTTGCACCGCCGGGACTTCGAGTCGGGTTGACGGAGCCTGACGCCTACACGCCGCTATCCATCAATCCGGCAAACCCCGGAGCAATTGGGTCGCGCTCGTTCGAGTGCTACGGCCGGATGAAGCCCGGTGTGAGTCTCGACGCGGTTAGGGCTGAAATGACGGCCATCGCTTCTGCGCTCGAACGTCAGTATCCGCTCGACAAAGGTATGGGCGTGTTCGTATCAGGGCTGCACGATTATCTCGTCAGAGAGGGCCGTCCGGCCTTGCGACTGCTGATAGCCGTTGTGGCGACAGTGCTCATCATCGCGTGCGTGAATCTTGGTGGATTGTTGATGGCGCGTGGTATCGCTCGTCGCGGCGAGTTCGCCGTACGCGCGTCACTTGGCGCCAGTCGCAGCCGTCTCGTGAGGCAGCTGGTCATTGAAAGCCTCGTGCTGTCTTCGTTTGGTGGTGCAGTCGGACTTGCCGTGGCTTACTTGGCGACACGGATACTCGTGAGCCTGACCGCGGGCGCGTTGACGGTCGGAACTACTCAGCCAATCCGTCTTGACGCGACCTGTTTATTCTTTACGCTCGCCGTGTCCACAGTGACCGCGCTCGCCTTCGGACTCGTACCGGCGTGGCAGGCGAGTCGCGTCGACCCGCAGATGGCGCTGCGCGAGCGGACGCGCGGAACCTCCGCCGATCGCCGGCAGTATCGCTTGAGAAGCATGCTCGTGGTGACCGAGGTAGCGTTGGCGGTCGTTCTCCTTGTGGGAGCGGGATTGCTGTTGCGAACGTTCTCGAGCCTCGTTCGCGTTAACCTCGGTTTTCAGCCGGCCGACACGGTCACGATGGGGCTTTTTCTCCTGAGGCCGCCCGAAGCTCGAATCGCGCTGGTCGATCAGATCCTCGAGCGGGTCCAGGCAGTGCCGGGCGTAACGGCCGCGAGTACCACTCAGTTTTTGCCGTTGAGTGGAATGAACTGTGCCACGGGTTTCTGGTTCGAGGGACAGACGTCTGGTGGTGATGGACAACCCGGAGGAAACGGGGACTGCTTGCTGGTCAGCCGGGGGTATTTCGATGTCCTGCGTATACCGGTCCTCGAGGGGCGGGCTTTCGATGGTCGGGATCGCATTGACACGTCTCCCGTCGTGATGGTGAACCAATCGTTCGCCAGACGCTACTTCCCTGACGGGCGTGCGCTTGGCCACCGAATCCGCGTGCATTCGCCGAAAGAGCCGTTGGCGGAAATCATCGGCATCGTCGGAGACGTTCGTCACAATCAATTGACATCTGAGCCAACACCGACAGTGTTCCAACTGCACGCGCAAAGGCCGGGCTACATCATGAGCCTGGTCGCCCGCACGACGGTAGACCCGAGCACACAAGGCGCCGCGATCCGTCGCGCGATACAGGAAGTGGATCGCACGCAGGCCGTGTCCGGCGTCAAGACCATGGAGCAGTATCTTGGAGATGCTCTCTCAAGACCGAGGCTGTACGCGACCCTGGTTACCTGTTTTGCGGTGATCGCAGTCATACTGGCGGCCATCGGCGTGTATGGCCTCATCGCGTACGTCGTCACTCAGCGAACCCACGAGATCGGGATTCGTTTGGCGCTCGGAGCAGCGCGCGCGAGAGTCTTCTTGGACTTGTTCGGACAGGGCGCGCGGCTTGTCATGGCCGGCCTTGTCGTTGGCGTCGCAGCAGCAGTCGGACTTCGGGGAGTAGCTTCGACACTCCTCTTTGGCGTCACGCCTGGCGACCCACTGACCTATCTGATGGCCGCCGCTGTGTTCTCAGGGGTGGCCTGCGCGGCAGTCGTGATCCCCGCGCGCCGCGCATCGCTTGTGGAACCAACTACGGCGCTGCGCTACGAGTAGTCCATCGACCTTCGGCCGACAATGAATGATGAAAAGAGAAGCGAGCTCGGATAGTTTGGCACGTACCCGTGCCGGCGTAGAGGTCGCGTCACTCTGGTGCTGGTGAAGCCCGCGTACGAGTATGACCCGGACGCTCTGACGTACAACGAATGGTTGCCTCTGCATTGCGGAGAGCACGCGTAGGAGAGTGTTCAGCTGCGAGCGTCCTGCCGCACCGGTAGAGAGGACGGCGCGATGGAGGTCGTGTATCGGTGTTGCTGTGGCCTCGACGTGCACCAGGCGAGTATGACCGCGTGCGTGTTGTGGTCTGAGGGCGGCGTGCGGAAGGAGAAGCGGCGATTCGGGACGTGTACCTCGGATCTCTTGCAGCTCGCCGACTGGTTGCGTGCGTGCGGTGTGACCCACATTGCGATGGAAGCCACGGGCCGTGTATTGGAAGCCGGTGTGGAACATTCTCGACGGCCAGTTTGCCGAGGTCCTGCTGGTCAACGCGCAGCACATCAAGGCGGTGCCCGGTCGGAAGACGGATCAGAAGGACAGCGATTGGATTGCGGACTTACTGCAGCATGGGTTGTTGCGCGGGAGCTCCGCGATTTGACGCGCTCTCGCATGAGCCTCACGCAGGAATGCACTCGGATTGCGAGTCGCATTCAGAAAGTGCTCGAGGACGCGAACCTAAAGCTGGCGTCGGTCGCGACGGACGCCCTCGGTGCCTCCGGACGAGCGATGTTGCGCGCGATCATTGCCGGCGAGGACGACGTCGTCACCTCGCCGAGCTGGCGAAGGAGCTCCTGCGGAACAAGATTCCCGCGCTGCGCGAGGCCCTGGCGGGTCGCGTCACTGCGCATCATCGGTTCATGCTCAGGGAATTGCTCGACGATCTCGACCACGCGGAACGGAAGATGACCACCGTCGAACAGGAGATCGATCGCCGTCGCCGCCCTTTTCAGGATGATGTCGCGTGGCTCTGCACGATTCCCGGTGTCGATCGGCCTGGGGCGTGCTGTCGGAGATCGGTTTCAACATGGATCAGTTTCCGTCCGCCGCCCACCTCGCGTCATGGGCCGGCATGTGCCCCGGGAATGCCGAAAGTGCCGGCAAGCGGCTCAGTGGGAAGACGCGGAAAGGCAGCGCTTTTCTGC
The DNA here is from genome assembly GCA_963738315.1 of Vicinamibacterales bacterium. GTDB lineage: Bacteria > Acidobacteriota > Vicinamibacteria > Vicinamibacterales > JAMQPK01 > JAMQPK01. The sequence continues at coordinate 1,213,842 of CAVTVT010000003.1, forward strand.
GACGTCACCTCTGTCAGGCCGGGTGGGCCGTCTCGACGGAGAAGAATTCGTATCTGTCGGCGCTCTTTCGCCGCATCGCGCGCACCCGTGGCACCAAGCGGGCCACCATGGCGGTCGGCCACGCGATCCTCGTCATCGCCTCCCACCTCCTCAAACGGAAGACGACCTACGTCGATCTCGGTCCCGACTACTTCTACGCCGCAACGCTGACGCCGTCCGCCGATCGCTCGTCAAACGGCTGGAGAAGCTCGGTCACTCGGTTACCTTGGCACCAGCGCCGGTGTTTTCGTAGGAGTGAGGCTTACGTCTGTCGGAGATGATGGGCGAGTTCTGTTTCAGCATCAGGCCAAGACCGCACGGCGGATCGAGTGCTGCTGCTGATCATCACCGACGGCTTGGAGAATGCGAGCACCGACTTCACGCGGGAGCGCGTGCTCGGCATGATTACCACGCAGCAGGACGTGTACAAGTGGGCGTTTCTGTTTCTTGCGGCGAATCAGGATGCCATCGCGGAGGGAGCCAGGATCGGGATCGGCGCCCAGCAGTCGATGAGCTTCGCGGCGACGGCCGCCGGCATCGATGCCGCGTCGCGGTCGCTGTCTGAGGCCGTTTCAGCGTTCCGGTCAACAGGCGAGTCGCGGCTCAAGCGCGCGTGCAAAGAAGAAGGTCCACTGAAGCTCCGCGCTGACGATAATATTCTGGTCGCGGTCGCCCATCTGCTTGGTGCAATGCTCATTATTGAACAGCCGCCGCGGCACGGATCCGCTATAGTCGCCCGATGAGATTGCTCCCCATCGCTGTCTTCACAATCGCCGCAGCTCTTTTTCTCGCCCCCGTCCGGGCGCAGCAGGCACCGCAGAAAGCGCCTGAACACGGCATGCCGATGCCGCAGGCCGGCGGCATGGTCGACCACGATACGATGATGGCCGACATGAAAGCGGCGGATGCGCGCCTCGAGGCCCTGGCGCAGACGATGGCATCCGCGCGCGGCGACGACAAGATCGCGGCCATGCAGACGCTGCTGAGCGAGCTCGTCAGGAACCAGGTCGACATGCATCGCCACATGGCGATGATGCACGACCACATGATGTCTCAGATGCCGCACAAATGACGGCCGCGTCGTGTTGGTCGTGAGCGGTAGACCACTACCCATCACTCCTCCAGCCTAGACGGCAGGGTTGCCGAACGCGTAAGCTCGCGAGGGATCCGTGTGGCGCCTCGACCGCGCGGAGCCACGCTCCTGCCTTCGGGGTCCGGGGAGAGGTCAATGGCCGATCGGCGCACAACGACGGTGGACGGCAACGAAGCGGCCGCGTCTGTCGCGCACCGCATGAGCGAAGTGATCGCGATCTATCCGATCACGCCTTCGTCGGCGATGGGCGAGCTCTCCGACGAATGGTCGAATCAGGGCCGACGCAACCTCTGGGGCGACATCCCCGACGTCGTCGAGATGCAGTCCGAGGCGGGTGCCGCGGGCGCGGTGCACGGCGCGCTGCAGGCCGGCGCGCTGGCGACCACCTTCACGGCGTCGCAGGGCCTGCTCCTGATGATCCCCAACATGTTCAAGATCGCGGGGGAGCTGACGCCCTTCACGATGCACGTCGCGGCCCGCACCATCGCCACTCATGCCTTGTCGATCTTCGGCGACCACTCCGACGTCATGGCCTGCCGGACCACCGGCTTCGCGATGCTCAGCAGCTCGTCCGTGCAGGAGGCGCACGACTTCGCGGCCATCGCGCACGCGGCGACGCTCAGCGTCGCGCGTGCCGTTCCTGCATTTCTTCGACGGCTTTCGGACGTCGCACGAGGTCTCGAAGATCGAGGAGCTCACCGACGACGACCTGCGCGCGTTGGTATCGGAGGAGCAGGTCGCCGCCCACCGCCGGCGGGCGCTCACGCCGGACCATCCCGTGCTGCGGGGAACCGCGCAGAACCCCGACACGTTCTTCCAGGCGCGCGAGGCGGCCAACCTCTTCTATCGCGCCTGTCCCGACATCGTGGAGCAGTTGATGGCGCGGTTCGCGGCGCTCACGGGCCGCCGGTACGGCCTGTTCGAGTACGCGGGCGATCCCGGAGGCCGAACGCGTCGTCGTCATCATGGGATCCGGCGCCGACACGGCGCACGAGACGGTCGACCATCTCGTGGCGCGCGGCGAGAAGGTCGGCGTGCTGAAGGTGCGGCTGTTCCGGCCGTTCTCGATCGCGGCGTTCCTGCGAGCGCTGCCGCGATCGGTCAAGGCGATCGCGGTGCTGGATCGCACCAAGGAACCGGGCGCGCTCGGCGAGCCGCTGTATCAGGACGTCGTCACCGCGCTCGCCGAAGCGCGAGCCGACGGCACGTCGCCCTTCGCCGCCGAACCGGTCGTCGTGGGCGGGCGCTACGGGCTGTCGTCGAAGGAATTCACGCCCGCGATGGTGAAGGCCGTCTTCGACACGCTCGCAGAGGCCCGCCCGAAGAATCACTTCACCGTCGGCATCATGGACGATGTGACGCACACGTCGCTCGCCTACGACGCCGCCTTCGACATCGAGCCGGCCGACGTCACGACGGCTGTGTTCTATGGCCTCGGCGCCGACGGCACGGTCGGCGCCAACAAGAACTCGATCAAGATCATCGGGGAAGAGACCGAGCCTGCACGTACAGGGGTATTTCGTCTACGACTCCAAGAAGGCCGGCGCGACGACGGTCTCGCACCTGCGCACGAGCCCTCGTCCAATCCGGTCGCCGTATCTGATCTCGAAGGCGCGGTTCGTCGCCTGCCATCAATTCGAGTTCCTGGAGCGGGTCGACGTGCTCGAGCACGCCGTGGACGGGGCGGTGTTCCTGCTGAACGCGCCGTACGGGGCCGACGAGGTGTGGGATCGGCTGCCGAGCGAAATCCAGGAGCAGCTGATCGACAAACACATTCACTTCTACACGATCGATGCCTCGGCGGTGGCGCGCCAGACCGGCATGGGCGCCCGGATCAACACGATCATGCAGACGTGCTTCTTCGCGATTTCCGGGGTTCTGCCGCGCGAGGAGGCGATCGCGCAGATCAAGCACGCCATCGAGAAGACCTACAGCAAGCGGGGCGCGGAGGTCGTCAGGCGAAACTTCGAGGCGGTCGACGCCACGCTCGCTCGCCTGCAGGAGGTGCCGGTCCCGTCGGGCGTCACCGCCACGCACGGCCGTCCGCCGCTGGTGTCTGCCCTGGCGCCCGATTTCGTTCAGCGGATGACGTCGGTGCTCCTGGCCGGGAAGGGCGACCTGCTGCCGGTCAGCGCGTTTCCGGTGGACGGCACGTGGCCGGTCGGCACGGCGAAGTGGGAGAAACGGAACCTCGCGCTCGAGATTCCGGTGTGGGATCCGGGCATCTGCATCCAGTGCAATCAGTGCGCCCTGGTGTGTCCGCATGCCGCCATCCGCGCCAAGGTCTACGAGGACGGCCCGCTGGCCGGCGCGCCGCCGACATTCAAGTCGGTGCCCTACAAGGGGCTCGAGTTCAAGGCGCGGGCGTACACGATTCAGGTGGCGCCCGAGGACTGCACGGGCTGCAACCTGTGCGTGAACGTCTGCCCGGCCAAGGATCGCACCAACCCGCGGCACAAAGCGATCGACATGCACCCGCAGGCGCCGCTCCGCGACGCCGAGCGCGACAACTACGCGTTCTTCCTCGATCTGCCGGAGACCGCGCGCGTCGACCTGCCGAAAGTCGACCACAAGACGTCGCAGTTCCTGGAGCCGCTGTTCGAGTACTCGGGCGCGTGCGCCGGGTGCGGGGAGACGCCGTACATCAAGCTGCTCACGCAGCTGTTCGGCGACCGCGCCCTGGTGGCGAACGCCACGGGCTGCTCGTCGATCTACGGCGGCAACCTGCCGACCACGCCGTTCACGACGAACCCCGACGGCCGCGGACCGGCGTGGTCGAACTCGCTCTTCGAGGACAACGCGGAGTTCGGCCTCGGCATGCGCCTTGGTGTGGACAGCCACGCCCGCGCGGCGCGCGCGCTGGTGGAACACATGGCCGGGTCGATCGGCGAAGCGCCTCACGCACGAACTGCTCGGCGCCGACCAGTCGACGGAACCGGGGATCCGGTCGCAGCGCGAGCGGGTCCGCGCATTGCGGCAGGTGCTCGCGTCCGCTCGCCACAGCCGAAGCGCGGCGGCTCGAGGCGACTCGCCGACTACCTCGTGAAGAAGAGCATCTGGCTGGTGGGCGGCGACGGGTGGGCGTACGACATCGGGTACGGCGGCCTCGATCACATTCTGGCCAGCCAGCGCGACGTGAACATCCTCGTGCTCGACACGGAGGTGTATTCGAATACGGGCGGCCAGCAATCGAAGGCGACGCCGCTCGGCGCCGTGGCCAAGTTTGCGGCGGCCGGCAAGACGATGCCGAAGAAGGATCTCGGTCTGCTCGCCAACATGTACGGCCACGTCTACGTGGCGCGGGTGGCGTTCGGCGCGAAAATGAGCCAGACCGTCCAGGCGTTTCTCGAAGCCGAGGCGTACCCGGGAACGTCGCTCATCATCGCCTACAGCCATTGCATCGCGCACGGCTACGACATGGCGAACGGCGCGATCCAGCAGAAGCTGGCGGTCGACTCGGGTGTATGGCCGCTGTATCGCTTCGACCCGCGCCGCATCGCCAAAGGCGAGCCGCCGATGCACCTCGACTATGGACCGCCGAAACCGCTCGTCGCCGAGTACATGCGCAACGAGTCGCGGTTCCGCGTCGTCGAGCGCACCGATCCCGCGCGCTTCAGAGGGTTCCTCAAGGAAGCGCAGGAGGCGGCCCGCCGGCGCTATGCGGTGTACCAGCAACTCGCGGGCATCACCGTGCCGCTTCCCGAGACGACGATCGACGGCGAAGCGTCTCCGGCCGCGCCGGAACGGAAGGAGTAACGATGGACCTCAGCACGGAGTATCTCGGGCTGAAGCTTGCCCATCCGCTTGGTCGCGGGAGCGTCGACCGCTGGCCGATGACCTCGACGGCGTCAAACGCCTCGAAGACGCCGGCGCCGCCGCCATCGTCCTGCGATCGCTCTTCGAAGAGCAGATCACACGGGAGCAGATGTCGGAGTACATCAATCTCGACAGCCACGGGGAATCGTTCGCCGAGGCCGCCAGCTACTTTCCCAGCCCCCACGCCTTCGCGCTGGGCCCCTTCGAGTACCTGGAGCATCTGCGACGGGCGAAGGAGGCGGTCGGCATTCCCGTCATGGCGTCGCTGAACGGCGCGACGCCGGGCGGCTGGATCGAATACGCCCGGCTGATGGAGCAAGCCGGCGCGGACGCGCTCGAGCTGAACCTCTATCGCATCGCGACCGATCCAGAGCACGACCGGCGCAGACCATCGAGCGCCAGGCGATTGAAACGGTGCGGGCGGTGAAGAAGGCCGTGACGATCCCGGTGGCCGTCAAGCTATCGCCGTTCTACACTGCGTTCGCCAACGTCGCGCGAGAGCTCGACCGGGCCGGCGCCGACGGACTGGTCCTGTTCAACCGCTTCTATCAGCCCGACATCGACGCCGAGGAGCTGACGGCCACGCGCACGCTCCACCTCTCGGATTCCTCGGAACTGCGGCTTCGCCTGCACTGGATGGCGATCCTCTCCGGGCGCGTCCGGGCGTCGCTGGCGGTCACCGGCGGCGTCCACACCGCGCTCGACGTCATCAAGGCCACGATGGCGGGTGCGCACGTCACGCAGATGGTGTCCGCGCTCCTGATGCACGGGCCCGAGCATCTCCGAACGGTTGTCGCCGACCTCGCGGCGTGGATGCAGGAGCACGAGTGGGATTCGCTCGTTCGAGATGCGCGGGCAACATGAACCTCGCCAAGGTGCCCGACCCGGACGCGTACGAACGGGCGAATTACATGCTCATGCTGCAAAGCTGGCGCGCCTGACCCGCTGCGCGTTTGCCTCCATCTTGCGCTAGCGGTCGCGCCACTCGACGAACGCCGGCGGCACCTCGTCGCGCACAATCATCACCCGCTGGACGCGGTCGTTGCGATAGAGCGCTTCTGCACCGAGACGCGCGGCCTCGACGGTCGGATACCGCGCCGCGGCAGCGGCCAGACCCGATGCCGTTCCCTGCTTCATCGTCGTCACCAGCCTGAAGAACATGATCCGAGCGTCGCATGTCGCGGTCGCGGGCGATGTCCCAAACAGCACATTCATGTCGGCGAGTCCGGCGTATCGTGGTCATATGTCAAAACGAATTCTCTACAGCTCCATTGGGGCGTGGCTGGCAATTCTGGCGGTGGCGGTGCTGCTCGGTGCGTCGGCCGGCATCCCGTTCACATTGGGAAACAGCGCGCTCCTGCTGGTTGTCGCTGTCGTGCCGCCCGCCGTGGTCTTCAGCCTGTTCGGACGTCAGGAACCGCAGACGGTCGCGGAGATGCTTCGCCAGTGAGCGTCGCCTGGATCCTGATCGGCCTGACCGCGATTGCGATCGTGGGATTCGTTGCCACGGCGCAACAGGCTGCTCGGGCGGATCTTGGCGCCGTGAGCGGCCAGTGGCTCGCGGAATACCGTCAGTCCCAGGAATCATAGGTGTGTACCATGACGAATCGATCACTGCTGATTGCCGTCGCGACTTTCGTGCTCTCAGCCGATCTGCTGCACGCGCAGGAACCGGTGAAGTATCGCGAGTTTCAGCTCGGCAGCAGCATCGCCTCGGTGGCCGCGCTGGCCGGCATCCCCGCGACGGAAGCTCGTGTGATTCAGCAGCGCCCCGCACTGCTGCAGGAGCTCGAGTGGCGGCCGCGATATTCCACAAAGCGGTCAGCGGCCCAGACGGATCCCATCGACCGCGCCCTCTTCGCGTTCTATGACGACCAGCTCTACAGGGTGATCGTCGACTACGACCCATACCGCACGGCGGGCGTCACGCAGGACGAGATCGTGGCGAGAATCTCGGAGGTCTATGGAGTCGCGTCGATGCCGGCCTTCAAAGCCGGACAGAACGCTCCGGTCCTGTACGGTGAACCGGACCGCACGCTGGCGAGCTGGGGGAGCACCGAATACGCCGCGACGCTGTTCCGCGTGTCGGATCGGAACGCGTTCAGATTCGTGATTTCGTCGAGCCGTCTGGCTGAGCAGGCGCGCCTCGCCGTCGTCGAAGCGGCGCGGCTGGACAAGATTGACGCGCCGCTGCGCGAGATCGCCAAGCGGCAAAAAGAGACAGACGACGCACGCGCCGCCGACGAGAAGACCAGACGCGAGAACCTCCCGGGATTCAGACCGTAAGAAAGGACGGGACGACACGCTGCGCATGTTCCTGCGGCGTCGACCGTTGCTCATTTCCGCGGACGGCCGCTGTCCCGGTGCGCCAGAATCTGCAGCCGTCCAGACTCCGGGGGCGACTCCGCCTCGTGAGGCAGTTTACGTCGCCGTGGATGGTGCTCAAGGCATCGTCGGTCTTCAGATTCTCGACCGGTGGTCCTCAATCCTGAGCTCAATGGCTCATGTTGGTCAGATCGGTACGTTTCTTCTTCCTGAGTGGAGGGGATGGGGCCTGGGCCGTCAACTTTGGAACGTGACCTTGGCCTTCGCCCATGATGCGGAATACCGGAAACTCGTGATCTACGTACGAGCCTCGAACACACAGGCTCAAGCGTTCTACCGACACTTGGCTTCAGGGACTGCGCTCGGCTGGCCCGGCAAGTCATCATCGACGGCGTCGCCGACGACGACGTGCTGATGGAATTGCTTCTCTAAGATTTCCCACGCCGCTGCGGGAACGCGCTTTCAGTCCGGAAAACGCTGCAGGCGCTTCAGACAGACCGCGGCGAATTCGCAACGCCTGGGCGACTTGTTAGGGCCAAACCGCACTTCCGGCCCGCCGCGCACGCCGTCGCGTTCTGACGGCGTATGCCCGGGAGGCGAAGGCGTGCGCGCCCGGAAGCCTGGTCGCTGCAATCGCGGTGCGGTGAAGCAGCGAGGGTTTCGCTTGGCACAGGGCACGAAGTGCTGCTCGCCCCATCCGCAGGTCCAACGCAAAGGCGGCAAGGGCCGAGCGCCGCACATGGCGGATCACCGCGGCATCGGTAGCGGCATCGCGGCCGTACCATTTGAGAAGGATGCGGACGCTGCTCTCGTACAGCCGCGCTCGATTGGAAGGGCTCCGCGACGCGCTCGTGGGCACGACGCGGTAGTTCGTCAGAATCCTCGGGACATACCGGAATTCGTAGCGGGACGCCAGGCGGAGCCACATGTCGTAGTCCTCATAGAACAAGGTCTCGTCATACCACCCGACCTCGTCAAGCGCTGCCCTGCGCATCATCACGGTCGACGCCGGCAGGAAGTTGCCTCGAAGCAGACGCTCGAAGATACGGCCCTCGGGCGGCGCGTCATCCTCAAACCACACTCGGAGTTGTCGTCCCTCGACGCTGACGACGCGGGCTCTGCCGAAGACGGCAGCGACCATTGGGTTGAGCGTGGCGAAGAACGCATACTGCCACTCGAGTTTCTCGGGCTCGTAGTAGTCGTCTCCCGCCAGCCCGGCCACGAACCGTCCGCGACACTGGCGTAGTCCGAGGTTGCGGCTGGCACAGATGCCCCGGTTCTGTTCGTTGACGATGAGCCGGGCAGCAACCGATGTGCGTCCGAGCCACGCTCGCACGCGCTCGACCGTGCCATCATCGGAGGCATCATCGACAATGACGACCTCGAAATCGCGAAATGTCTGCCGCGCCAGCGACTCGAGGCACTGGTCGATGTAACATTCGTGGTTGTAGGTTTGGACGAGGACGCTCACCGCTGGTGTGGGGTCGGTCATGATCGATTCCGGCGCTGGTCAAACGAGAACCGCGAAGGTACCCGTGACCTCGCCCCAGGCGACGTTGTGCGGGGTCAGGATACACGCTGGTGCGAACAGGCCTCAAGCGCTGGGAAGGATTCCTCACATGTCCTCTGAGATGAGCAAGACGGTGCTGGTGACTTCGGCGGGGGGCGGGGCGGCCAACAATCTCATTCGCACGCTCCGCGCGTGCCGGCCGGGGCTGCGCATCGTCGGCACGAATATCGATGAGTTCTCGTTGGCACGCTCGTTGGCCGACTGCAACTACCTCGTCCCGCGCGCCGACACGGGCGAGAGGTACGTCGATGCGATCCGCCGCATCGTGGCCGCCGAGCAGATCGACCTCGTCATCCCGCAGAACGACGCGGAGGTCGGGCCCATCGGCCGGCATCGAGCCGTCCTCGGCGCCCGGGTGCTGCTTCCAAGCGATGAGGCCGTCGAGCGCTGCCAGGACAAATTCCTGCTCTACAGCCACCTCACAAGATTCGGCGTGCGCATGGCGGAGACCTATGCCGTTGGCCGCATCGATGAGATCGACACGATCGTTCGGCGTCTTGGCTCCCCGGAGCGCATGTGGTGCCGCATGCGGCGCGGTTCCGGGTCGATGGGTTCCTTGCCAGTCAAGTCGGCGGCGCAGGCGGGCTTCTGGATCCGCTATTGGGAGGAGATGCGCGGGGTGTCATCTGGCGCCTTCCTGCTGAGTGAGTACCTGCCAGGACGTGACTTCGCCTTCCAGAGCCTCTGGCACGAGGGCGAACTGGTCCTCGCGAAGACGTGCGAACGGCTGTCGTACCTGATGGGGGATCGAATGCCGAGTGGTAGCTCGTCGACGCCTCGGGTGGGCAAGCTGGTACGAGAGGCGGCAGTCAACGAGGTGTGCACCGCCGCCGTGCGGGCCGTTGATCCAAAGGCAACCGGGATGTTCTGCGTCGATCTGAAGCAGGATCGCCAGGGGATGCCATGCATCACGGAGATCAACGTCGGCCGCTTCTTCATGATTTCGCCGGTGTTTCACGCCGTGGGGCGACACAGGATGGCGGACCTCTACCTGCGCCTGGCCTTTGGGGAACGCGTGAATGTGCCGAGCGACGAGCGGTTCGACGACATTGGAAATGACGAGGTGTTCCTTGTCCGTGAGCTCGACCACGAGCCGGCCGTGCTCACGAGGTCGGCTATCGACGCCACTTTCCAAACGCCGCCTGAGAACACCCAGGCACCTGGCTTCGTGTGAACGATCCGCGGGTGCTCACTCTCCAAGCAAAGGGGACTTGAGAGTGGGCTCATGTTAACTGCATCCCTGGATGGGTTGATAGGTCCCCTGTAACGCCGTAGGCTTCACCATCCTCCCGGTCCGGTCCTCCACGTCCATCGACGATTCCTCCACAGGACTTGCTAACGCCGTAAGCGGGGTCAAATGTGACCCTTTGGGTCTGACCCTCTTCGAGCGACAGCGCCCAGCCGCCATCTGCCGCGCGAGCACGTCTACGGCTCGCGTGTGACATCGCGGTGCAGCGCCCTGACGGTGGAATTTCCTCGAAAAACAGTCGTTGCATCCGCCAGCGCCGGCTGGTGGTGCTCTGTCGCGGCCCTCCCACGCGCGTCATCGGGTTCGCCCGCACGCCGTTCATCCGCACCACCACCACGCGCAGGACGCGATCGTTGCGGAAGAGCGCTTCGGCGCCGGCAGCGCGGCCTCGACAGTGGGATAGCGCGCCGCGGCTGCAGCCAGACCCGACGTTTGCGGTCTTGCGGTGGCGGTGCTGTTGGGCGTATCGGGCGCGCGGAACCGAAAAGGATCGCGGAGATGCTGCGGCAGTGAGCATCGGCTGGATCCTGATCGGCATGACCGCGATCGCGATGGCTCGAGAGAACCCAGACGCGAGAACCTCCCGGCGTTCAGACCGTAAGGAGGTCAGGATGGCGGGGCGACGCAGACTGCGCGGATGAGGGTTGACTCGCGCCGTCGACCGTTGCTCATTTCCGCGGACGGCCGCTGTCCCGGTGCGCCAGAATCTGCAGCCGTCCAGACTCCACGCGAATCGAGATCCGTCCGCCGTCGCTGGGGCGCAGTGTGCCGTCCACGTGCAGGCGGCTGCCGCGGGTAACCTCGATACGGCGCGCCCGGCGAGTGGGAAGCGCCGGGGGCGACTCCCGGTCGTGAATGCGATCCCGCAGAAAATTCGACAGGACCTCGCGGTGCTGCTCGCCGGCGGTCACAATCGTCAGGAATCCGTCGGATGGATCGGCGGCATCGCTCAGGGTCAGCCGCGGACCGGCCGAAGGCATGTTCAACGCTTCGACGAGCAGAAAGTCTCCCGCGAGGGGCGCGCCGTCGAGGAGCAGCCGCCACGGCGCCGGTTTCAGGGCCAGCAGGATCTCCCGGTACCGGCGGACGCTCGCGGCCAGCTTCGACGGAAGATCGTCGTAGTCGTCGTACTCGTCGGCGTCGGGCGCCTGCAGCGCTTCGATGCCGGCCGAGAGCAGTCCGCCGCCCGCCGATTCGAGGAACAGCCGCTCGCCCGAGCCGTCCGCGAAGAGACCGACGTCCACCGGGCGCGGCGCCGCGTCGCCCCAGCTCTCGATGATGTCCGGCACCCGGCCCTCGATCCCGAGACTCCGCGCCACGTTGTTCGCCGTGCCCAGAGGAAGGATGGCGAGCGGCGTGTTCCGGCCCGCGACCGCGGCGGCTGCGGTGGCCACCGTGCCGTCGCCGCCCGCCGCGACGGCGAGCTCGATGGAGCCGTCGATGACCGGATCGGCTTCGCTTTTCTCGACGACATGGACGATCTCGTGTCCCTGGCGGGTCAGCTGCTCCCGGAGCTCGCGGGCTGAAACCCCATGGCCGGCGTCCTCGCCGTAGAAGAGAGAAATCCTCATCCGCCGAGGAGATTCAAGATCCGGGCCCGGCTGGCGGGTGATTTGCACCGGCCCCGGCATGCGCATTCTGGTTTCGAACGACGATGGCATTTACAGCCCGGGGATAGCGGCGCTCGCGGAGGTGGCCTCCGAATTCGGCACGGTGCACATCGTCGCACCGGACGTCGAGCAGTCCTCGATGGGCCATGCCATCACCGCCTCGCGGCCGCTCTCGTACCGGCGCACCAATATCGGCAGCCTGCCGGCCTATCGCGTCAACGGAACGCCCGCCGACTGCGTCGCCCTCGGCGCGCACCAGTGGGAGAAGGTGGATGTGGTGCTCTCTGGATTGAATCTGGGCTTCAATCTGGGGAACTCAATCTGGCACTCGGGCACGCTGGCCGCGGCCAAGCAGGCGGTACTGCTCGGGATCCGCGGCATCGCGCTGAGCGCGCCGGCCGGCGCGGAGCCCGATTTCGAGCCTTTCAAACCCTGGGTCCGCCGCATCCTCGAGACGCTGCTGCCCGATCCCACGCTCTGCCTCGTGAACGTGAATCTCCCTCGTCAGCCTCGCGGGCTGGTATGGACGCGCGTCTCCGTGCGCCATTACGACGGCCGGATCGTTCCAACCGAAGATCCGCAGGGGCGGCCGCTCTTCTGGTTCACGGTGAAGCCGATCGAGCACGCGGAAGTGGGCACGGATCGATGGGCCGTCGAGCAGAACTGGATCTCGCTGACGCCGCTGCGAATCGACCTGACCGACGACGGCCAGCTGGGGGAGCTCCGCTCACGACATCCCCTCGACGACTCCCTGGCGGCTGCTGTGTCGCCGCCGACGTCGTCTCCCGAGGCCGCAGATACGGTGCGGGCGGACGAGGCCGAGGCACCCATCAACGGCTGACAATGTCCGTCCGCGCCTGGCAGCGACGCCGGCTCCGGCGGGTCGGCTATGATGGCTCCGGGAGGCGAGAGCCGTGGACGTTCAACGCTACAAGCAGCAACTGCTCGAGCTCGAGCGGGAACTGTTGCTGCGTACGAGGAATGGCAGAGATCGCCAGCGCGAGCCGCGCGATGGCGCAGGCGATGTGGGCGATGCCGGCCTCGCCGACGAGGCGGCAGGAGAGGATTTCGCGGAGGTCGATCGCGATTCGACTGTGCTCGGGCAGGTGCGTGAGGCGCTCGGGCGCATCGAAAGCGGCACGTTCGGCCGGTGCGTCGTCGACGGCCGGCCAATCAATCCGAAGCGTCTCGATGCCGAGCCGTGGACGGCGTATTGTCTCGACCACCAGCGCCTGATGGAAGCCGGCCGCCGCTAATACCCGAGCTTGAGCGTGCCGTGATCGGTCCCGTCGACCGAGGTCTGCGTGAGCCAGTCGAGCGAGGCCTTGAACAGCAGAAGGTGATTCTTCTCCCACATCGCGTTGTGCGACGAGCAGGCGAGGTCGACGAACACCTTCTTCGGTGATCCGAGATCGGCGAAGAGCGCCTGCACGTTGGCGGGCGCGACCTGTTTATCGTGCACGCCGGACACCATCAATGCGGGCGTCTGCATGCGGCTCACGACCGTGCGATTCCATCCCCAGGTGGGCGTCGATGGAGCGCGGCGGACGCCGGGGCCCCACGTGGCGCCCACCGGATCGGACGCCAGCATCTCGGACCAGACGGCGTCGCTCACCGGCTGCCGGTACTGATCTGCGCAGCCGACCTGGCGATCCCAGTTCGCCGCGAACTCCGCGTGCGACTGCGTGTTGAACGGGACCGCTTCGGGCAGCGGCGCCGGCGCGGAGGCCGCGCCGTTGGGGTTGTAGGCCGGCGCGAGCCACACGATCGCGCTGATCTTCTCCGGGTGCTGCGCGGCATACCCGCCCGAGCGCGGACCGCCCTGCGACCACCCGAGCAGGCCGATTCGATCGACGCGGCGCAGCGCGCGCACGTAGTCGACGGCGGCGCCCACATCGTCCCAGTCGGACGCGATGGTCGTGGCGGCGTGCGAATAGCTCGGCGCGCACGGCGCCGCCAGGAGCGCCGGCACGAAGGCCGCCTGGGCCGCTTTCGCGAGGTTGCAGGGATCGCGCATGGCGGCTGGACGCGACGAACGGCCGTAGCCGGTCATGTCCACCGCGAACACGTCGAAGCCCGCGCGCGCGAGATACCCCATCCAGCTGTAGTCCTCGTACGGCACGTCGAACGCCACTTCTGCCGGCGTGCCTGCGCCGTGCACGAAGAGGGCGACGCGTCCGCCGGCGGCTCCGCGCAGGGCGGTCCCGGCCAGGACCTTTTCGCGCACGTAGATCTGCGCCAGCTGGCCGTCCATCGACGGCGCACTGGATTTCAGTCTGACGAAGTGGTCGATGGTGAGCAGGCGCTGGCTGTCGTCGCCCTGTAGAGAGACGGCAGCCAGCCCCACGAGCGCCGCGGTCGCGAAGAGGATCGATGCCGGCGGTGTGCGCATGGGCACGATTATAGGCGCTGCGCCAGCGGCCGGGGAGGTCTATCGCCAATCGCGGATCCGCCGCTCATCCCCGGCCGAGAGGCCGGACACCTTTGCGATGTCGTCGCGCGCCTTGAGCTGCGTGCGGTACCGCGCGAAGTAGTCAACGACATCGCCGCCGTACCCGAAGAAGTACATGATGTCGCGGAAGTCCCGCGTGTGCGAGAGGCCGAGCGCGTGGCCGACCTCGTGCAGGCAGGTGAGGTAGACAATGGCGTCGCGCAGGAGCGGGTCGCTCGCGGCGCGCGCCGCAATTTCGGGACCGAGCGCGCTCGCGTCGGGTTGCACGAAGACGGCGAAGGCCCGCGAGCCGTCCGCCGTCATGGCCGGCATGGTCTCGCCATAGAGCCCGTCGTGTGCGTTGACCCAATGAATCCGGATGACCGCGTGGGATTCGTCCGCCGGCGCGAACCGGAAGGCTCCCGCCGCGGCACGCTCCCAGGCATGGAGCGCCCAGACGGCGAGCTGGCGATCGGAGGACTGGTAGCCGCGCACCGCCGCGCCGTCCGCGATGGGGTACCCGATCATCGCCGGCGTTCCCGCTGCGGTGCCGGAGGCCCTGTCTTGCGCCAGTGCGGGCTTCCCGGCGGCCAGTAACACCGCGAAGGCGAGCGCCGTACGCGTCAGGAGTGTCATCGAGATCGATCCAGCCAGGCCGCACCTACCCCACGGCCGTGCCGAACAGTTTTCCGACGAGCGCGGTCACCGCCATCGCCACCACACCCCAGAACGCGACGCGGGCGGCGCCGAGGGTCATCGAGGCGCCGCCGGTGCGCGCCGCGAGCGCGCCGAGCGCCACCAGGCAGAGCAGCGACACGATCGAGACGGCGGGGATCACCGTGCCGGCTGGCGCAACGACGGCGGCAAGCACCGGCACGGCGGCGCCGAGCGAAAACATCGCGGCCGAGGCCAGGGCCGCCTGCAGCGGCCGCGCCGCCAGCTCTGCGGTGAGCCCGAGCTCGTCGCGCGCGTGGGCGCCGAGCGCGTCCTTGGCCATCAACTGCCGTGCGACCGCGCGCGCGAGGTCCCGATCGAGGCCCCGGCCGACGTAGATGCGGGCGAGCTCGTCTGCCTCCGCCCGCGGCTGCGTCGCGAGCTCGTATTTCTCCAGCGCCAGGTCGGCCTGCTCGGTGTCGGCCTGCGAGCTCACCGACACGTATTCTCCGGCGGCCATCGACATCGCGCCCGCGACAAGGCCGGCGACGCCCGCCACCAGCACGTCATGGCGTGCCGCGGCGGCGGCCGCCGACGCCACGACGAGACTTGCGGTCGAGACGATGCCATCGTTGGCGCCGAGTACCGCGGCGCGAAGCCAGCCGATGCGCTCGCTGCGATGCCGCTCGGAATGCCGTCGCATCTTGCGACAGACGTTATCATGCGCCGCACTCCGCTTGCTTGCGTTCGAGCCGCTGAAATTTCCGCGGTGAGCGCAATTTTTCGCGGTTCGCGTCGGCGGCTCGTCCCACGGCGCGGGTGAATCGGCGTGTAATTCGGCATCACACCGGTCGGCAAGATGGTTGCTCCGTTTTCTGGCATGCCTTCGTCGGAACTCATCGTGCGGACGCTGACGGCGACCGCAAATGACTGGCGGCCCCTTGCGATCGGCTGGCACCTGTCCGCCGGGCTGTTTCTTGTGGCGCTTGCCCGCGGCTGGCGGCCGTCGGCCCGGCTCGCCGGCTGGGTCCTCGTCGCGCCTCTGGCCTCCGTCGGCGCGCTGGCGTGGTGGGCGGGCAACCCGTTCAACGGGGCGACGTTTGCCCTGCTGGCCATCGTCCTCACGATGGCCGCCGCCCGGTTCGGCCAACGGCGCGTGAGCGTCGCGCCTCCCATCTTCGCGGCGGCCGGGCTGCTGCTTATCGCCTTCGGATGGGCGTACCCGCACTTTGTGCGGGTCGATCGGTGGACGGAGGACATCTACGCGCCGCCGATGGGGCTGGTGCCCTGTCCCACGCTCGCGGCCGTCATGGGTGCGACGCTGCTGCTGAACCTGAGCGGATGGAATGCGTGGACGGCCGTGCTCGCCGCGGCCGGCATCTTCTACGGCGCCATCGGCGTGATCAAACTGGACGTCGCGCTCGACTACGGTCTGCTCGCAGGTGCCGCCGCTCTCGCGGCGCAGGTGGTGTGGAGATCGGACGGGCGCCGGTCGGTGCGCGCCAATCGCGACGAGCGAACACGGCCGCTGCCGGGCGATGACTTCATCCCGGCTCCCATCGGAATGTTCACCCACGCCATCACGATCCGCCGTCCGCCTGCGCGCGTCTGGCCATGGCTCGCGCAGATGGGCGCGGGAAGCCGCGCCGGTTGGTACAGCTACGATACGATCGACAACGGCGGGCGTCCGAGCGCATCACGAATCCTCCCCGGACTGCAGCACCCCGAGGTCGGAACGATCTTCCCGGCGCTGCCGGGCGCGACCGACGGGTTCACGCTGCTGGCCATCGACCCGGAGCGGGTGCTGACCCTCGGGTGGCTCGGACCGGATGCGAAGCCGGTCACGACGTGGGCGTTCGTGCTCACCGAGACCGTGGGCGGCGCGACGCGCCTCGTCACGCGCGTGCGAGCCAGGAACGGCTACCGCTTCTTCGGTCTCCCATGGTGGGCGGCGCGGCCTGTCGTGCGTCTGGTGCACTTCGTCATGGAGCGCCGCCAGCTCACGAGGATCGCGCGGCGGGTGGAACGGGACGTCGATCGCGCCGCGCCGGACGGCCGGCCGCTCGCGGGAAGGGAGGCCGCATGAGACGCCGACGCTCCGGTCTGGCCGCCGTCGCTCGCTGGCTCGCAGCGGGCGTTGGCGTGGCAGTGGGCGGCTATGCCGCCTATGCCGGAATCACGTGGCTTCGCTACGGACGTGTGCCGCCGCCCGACGCTCAGGAGCGCGACCCGCTGCTCGATCGCTTCATGCCCGAATACGACATCGTCGAACGTCATCACATCCGCGTCGATGCGCCGGCGGCGGTGACGTTCGCGGCCGCCTGCGACGCCGATCTCATGCAGTCGCCGGTGGCGCGCGCGATCTTCAAGGGCCGGGAGCTGATTCTGGGAAGCGAGCCGGACACGGTCGCGCGGCCGCGCGGCATCCTGGCGCTCACTCGGTCGATAGGCTGGGGCGTGCTCGCCGACGAGCCAGGGCGCGAGGTGGTCATGGGCGCGGTGACGCAGCCCTGGCAGCCCAATGTCGTGTTCCGGCCGCTTCCGCCCGACGCGTTCGCCGCGTTCGACGAGCCCGACTACGTCAAGATCGCCTGGACGCTGCGCGCCGATCCGATCGGCGCGGCCGAATCGATCTTCCGCAGCGAGACGCGGGCCGTCGCGACCGATGCGGGGGCGCGCAGGAAGTTCCGCCGATACTGGGCGGCGCTGTCGCCCGGGATCATCGTGATTCGCTGGGCGATGCTCGGGCCGGTGAAGGCCGAGGCCGAGCGCCGGGCCTCGCAGGCCGCGCGGCAGCCTGACTTCGAACCGGCGAAGCCATGAATGTCGGTCTGGTCCGCGAGATCTGCCGCGACCCGTCCGTACCATCGTTCGGGAATCCGGGCAATGTCTGGGCGTGTACGCGTCGGTCATCGAGGCCGGCACGGTGGCCGTGGGGGATGAACTCGATGTGATGTGCTGATCATATATTTCCCGTCAAAATTGTCGATCCGCGTAAAATAGTGGTGTAAAGAGGACAACCTGATGCACTGTCGAGTCGCGCTCGGTCTCCTGCTCGCGGTCACGGTTTCGGCAGCCCCCCTTGGGGCCGCGGGGGTCGACCCCCCGGCCCGCCGATCGGCCGCGAAGCCCGCCGCAAAGGCAGGCGCCGCCCGATCCGGCGCGCCGCTGGCCGATGCCGTGCAGCAGCGCGACAAGCAGACGAGCGCGGCGCTGCTCAAGAAGCGCGTCGACGTCAATGCCAAGCAGGGCGACGGACAAACGGCGCTGCACTGGGCCGCGTATCAGGACGATGCAGAGCTGACGGCGCAGCTGCTGCGCGCCGGCGCCGACGCGAAGGCGGTCAACGACTACGGCGTGTCCCCGCTGATCCTGGCGGCCACCAACGGCAATGCCGCCATCCTCCAACTGCTGCTCAAGGCGGGCGCGGATCCCAACCAGACCGTGCGCGAAGGAGAGACGCCGCTGATGCTCGCGGCGCGGAGCGGAAAGCCCCAGGCGGTCGACGTGCTGCTCGAGGCCGGCGCGCAAGTGGATGCCAAGGAACACTGGAACGGTCAGACGGCGCTGATGTGGGCCGCCGCGGCCGGTCAGGCCGCTGTCGTCGAAACGCTGGTCAAGAAAGGCGCGGACATCCGCGCGGCGTCGAACGGCGGCACGTCGGCGCTGCACTTCGCCGTACGCAAAGGGAGTCTCGAGGCGGTGCGCGCGCTGCTCGACGCGGGCGCGGACGTGAACTCGAGGCGGCCTGACGGTGCGACGCCGCTGCTGGTGGCCATCATCAACGGCCACGAAGACATGGTCGATCTGCTGCTCGACAAGGGCGCCGACCCGAATGCGGAGGGCGGCAGCACCGATCTCAGCGTCAAGGGCGTTCGCGCGCAGGCAATCAAGATCGAACCGAAGACGCCGTCCTATGCCGACCAGCTCCGGCAGGTGGCGACCGAAGGGGGCAACGGCCGCCTGAACACCTGGGGCCGTCCGCTGCAGGCCGCCGTCCACGTCGCGAACTGGCACATCAGCGATCAGTTCATCAACGTGAAGATCGACCGGCTGCGCGTCATCAAGTCGCTGCTGGCGCACGGCGCCGACATCAACGGCCGCAATTCCGACATGGAGCCGCGATGGTCGGGGGCGCGCTACCGCCGCCGCCTCGTGGGCGCGACGGCGTTTCTGTTCGCGGCCAAGTCGGCCGACGTGGAAGTGATGCGGCTGCTGCTCGAGCACGGCGCCGACCCCAACATCAATACGGGCGTGAACATCACGCCGCTGATGGCGGCGGCGGGCATCGCCTGGGCCTCCAATCAGGATCGCGCCAGCGAGGCGCAGGTGCTCGAGGCCGTCAAGCTGCTGGTGGAGGAGTGCCACGCCGACGTCAATTTCGTGGCCGATACCGGCGAGACAGCCATGCACGCGGCGGCCTATCGCGGCGCCAACAGCGTCGTGCAGTACCTGTTCGACAAGGGCGCCAAGCTCGACGTGGTGGCGCTCGACGGCCGGACGCCGCTGAAGATCGCGGACGGCGTGGAATACGGCAACTCGTTCGCCGCGCAGCCGGAGACCGCGGAGCTGCTCCGCAAGCTGGGCGCGAAGGACATTGCGTGCCCCGGCGAGTGCGAAGCCCTCTTCTCTGACGAAGCGGTCGCGAGGGTGCTCAAGGCAAAAGGGATTCAGGAAGAGGAGGCGGTGAAGAAATGAGGGGCATCCGGCTGGCGCTCGTGGTCGCCATTTCATCCTTTGTCGCTGCGTTCTCGTCGCAGATTCCGCTGAGGGGGCAGACCGCGGGCAGCGCCGCGCCGGCGAAGCCGGCTGCCGCCCCGGCCGCCTCGGCGCGGCAGTCTCCTGCGCCGCCCGCAGCCGGCCCCGAGCGCGCCTCTCAGGCGACCCCGGCAGCGTCCGCGGTGGACCTCGCGCAGCAGGATCCGCGTCCGGTGCTGAACAAATACTGCACGGGGTGCCACAACTCGCGGGTCAAGGTCGGCGGCCTGGCCCTCGATGCCGTCGATACGACCGAGGTGGGCGGGAACACCGACGTGTGGGAGAAAGTGGTTCGCAAGGTCCGGACGGGCGCGATGCCGCCGGCCGGACGTCCGCGGCCGGACAAGGCCGTGGCCGCCGGCATGGTCGCGTATCTCGAGACGGCGCTCGATCGCAACGCAGCCGAGCATCCGAACCCCGGCCGGCCGACGCTTCACCGGCTGAACCGGGCCGAGTACGCGAACGCGATCCGCGATCTCCTCTCGCTGGACATGGACGCCGCGGCGATGCTGCCGCCCGACAACGCCGCCTACGGGTTCGATAACGTCGCCGACGCGCTGTCGCTCTCGCCGGCGCTCAGCGAGCGCTACATGGGCGCCGCCGCCAAGATCAGCCAGATGGCGCTCGCGCGCGTGCGGGAGACGCCGTCGCCCGAAACGATCTTCATTCCGACCGATCGCAACCAGGGAGAGCGTGTCAGCGACGATCTGCCGTTCGGGACGCGCGGCGGCACGGCGTTCCGGTACTACTTTCCGGTCGACGGCGAGTACACCTTCCAGATGCGCCTGAAGGAAGACGGTGCGGGCGGGGGAGTGCAGGGCATCACGGAAGAACCGCAGCCGCTCGAGGCGCGGATCGATCAGCAGAAGGTGTGGGGCGTCACGCTCGGCGGACCCGATCCGAACGCGCCGCGGCGGGGCCGCGGCGAGGGCCCGCGCGCCGGTCGCGGGGCCGGTGCCGCGGGACGGGGCGCCGCTGGCGGTCCGCCCGACAACGCGCCCGCGGATCCGAACCTGCGCCCGTACCGGAAGCGCGTACTGCCGGACCTGACCTTCACGGCATCGGTCACGGCGGGCGAGCACCTCGTCGAGGCCTACTTCGTCAACCGGACGACCGCCTACCTCGAGGATCTCTTCGATCCATCCGTGCGGCGGGATCCGTATCGGGCAGGCAACGGCGAGCCGGTGCTCTCGAGCGTCACCATCAGCGCGCCCGGCCCCGACAAGGCGGCCGACGTGTCGGCGGACTCCCCGAGCCGCCAGCGCGTGCTCGTGTGCCGTCCGGCGTCAGCGGCTGAAGAGACGCCCTGCGCGAAGCGAATCGTCTCCACGCTGGCGCGGCGGGCCTATCGGCGGCCCGTGGCCGAGCAGGATCTGCAATTCCCCATGGCGATGTACGCCGATGGCTACAAGCGCGGCGGGTTCGAGTCGGGCGTCGACCTGGCTCTCCGCAGCATCCTCGTGAGCCCCAACTTCCTGTTCCGGTTCGAGGATCAGCCGGCGAATCTCGCCCCGAACACTCCGTATCGCATTTCTGATCTCGACCTCGCGTCGCGGTTGTCGTTCTTCCTCTGGAGCAGCATCCCGGACGACGAGCTGCTCGACGTGGCCGCGAAGAACACGCTGCACACCCCGGCGGTGCTCGAACGGCAGGTGCGGCGGATGCTTGCCGACCCGCGATCGCACGCGCTCGTGGAGAACTTCGCGGGGCAGTGGCTCCACACCCGCAACGCGACGGCGTTCAGGCCGAGTCCCGAGCTGCTGTTCCACTTCGACGACAACCTGCGCCAGGCCTTCCAGACCGAGACGGAGATGTTCGTCGAGAGCATCATCAGCGAGAACCGGAGCGTGCTCGATCTGCTGGACGCCGACTACACGTTCCTCAACGAGCGGCTGGCAGAGCACTACGGCATTCCGGGCGTCTACGGCACGCGCTTCCGGCGGGTGAGCCTGCCCGCCGACAGCCCGCGCCGCGGCCTGCTCGGGCAGGGCTCGATCCTGACCGACACCTCGCGGCCGAATCGCACGTCGCCCGTCATCCGGGGCAAGTGGATCCTGGAGAACATCTTCGGCGCGCCGCCGCCGCCGCCGCCCCCCAATGTGCCGGAGCTGAAAGAGGAGCGGGACCCGCGCAAGGTCCTGCCCATGCGCGAGCAGATGGCCCAGCACCGCGCCAATCCGGTCTGCGCGGCCTGCCACGCGCAGATGGATCAGCTCGGGTTCGCGCTGGAGAACTTCGACGCGATCGGCGAGTGGCGCGACAGCTATGGCCCGGGCCTTCCGGTGGATGCCTCGGCCGAGCTGCCGGACGGGACGAAGTTCAACGGGCCCGGCGAACTGCGCAAGGTGCTCCTGAGCCATTCGGACGACTTTCTGACGACGCTCACGGAGAAGCTGCTCATCTACGCGCTCGGACGGGGCCTGGAGTCGGGCGATGCTCCTGCCGTGCGGCAGATCAAGCGTGAGGCCGCATCGACGAACTATCGGTTTGGCTCGCTCATTCAGGGGATCGTCACCAGCACGCCGTTTCAAATGAGAATGTCGCAGGACTACGCGAACTGACCACGGTTGATGGAGGCTACGGAATGGTGATCACGAAGATAGCGCTGCCCCGCCGGACGTTCATTCGAGGAATGGGTGCCACGCTGGCGCTGCCGTTTCTCGACGCGATGGTGCCGGCCCTGTGCGCCCAGGCCAAGGGCGCGCCGCGGTTCGCGGCCATCTACGTCGGCAACGGCATGACGATGGATCAGTGGACGCCGCCCACCGATGGAGTCGGGTTTGCCCTGTCGTCCACGCTGAAGCCGATGGAGGCGTTCCGCGACCGGACGGTGGTGTTCAGCGGGCTCGACAACTTCCCGGCGACCGATCAGGGCGACTCGGGCGGGCAGCATCCGCGCGCCGCGCCGGCGTTCATGAGCTCGGTCCATCCGAAGCAGACCGAGGGGGCCGACGTCAAGGCCGGCACGACGATCGACCAGATCATCGCGGAGCACATCTGCCGCGACTCGAAGCTGTCGTCGCTCGAGCTCGCCGTCGACCGCAACGACGTCGTCGGCGCGTGCGACCACGGCTATGCGTGCGCGTACATGAACTCGATCTCGTGGAAGACGCCGACGATGCCGCTGCCGGCCGAGACGAACCCGCGGTTCGTCTTCGAGCGGCTGTTCGGCACGGGCGACAACGCCGAGCAGCGGCTGGCGCGCGTCCAGGAGGATCGGAGCATCCTCGACGGCGTGACCCAGGAGATCTCGAGGCTGCGGGGGCGTCTGGCCGGCCACGATCGCGCGAAGCTCAGCGAGTACCTCGACGCCATCCGCGACGTCGAGCAGCGCATCGCCAAGGCGGAAGCCTACAACAGCGACTTCTCGATTCCCGACCGACCGGCCGGCGTGCCCGAGACGTTCAAGGAGCACGCGGACCTGATGTTCGATCTGATGGCCCTCGCCTTCCAGGCCGACATCACGCGGGTCAGCTCGTTCATGATGGCCCGTGAGAACGTCAACCGCTCCTACGGCGAGATCGGGCTGCCCGAAGCCCATCACGCGATGTCGCACCATTCGAACAACCCCGACAAGATGGCGGCGTACGCGAAGCTGAACGAGTACCACGTGCAGACCGTCGCGCACTTCCTCGAGAAGCTGAAGTCGACGCAGGACGGCGACGGCAGCCTGCTGGATCACACGGTCGTGCTCTACGGCAGCGGGATGAGCGACGGCAACACGCACAACAACTTCAATGTGCCGGTGCTGGTCGTCGGCGGGCGTGATCAGCAGGTGCGCGGCAACCGGCACCTCCGGTACCCGAAGGGGACGCCGCTGGCGAACCTGTCGCTCACGCTGATCGACAAGTTCGGCGTTCCGCTGCACAAGTTCGGCGACAGCACCGGAGAGCTGGACCTGCTCGCGGGGGTCTAGGCGCGTCCGGCACCGAGCCGGCCGGTCCAAGAGGGGACAACGCCGCCGCGGCGCAATCCGCGGCGGCGTTGTCGTGTACAGGCCGAACGCGATCGCGTTGCCTGAGCCCGGCAATTGGTCTATTGTCGGACGATGACGACGCATCTCGGAGTGGGACGGCCCGTGGCGGCGCTGTGTGCGATCGCGCTCTGCTCCCTGCTCGCGCTGCACGCGCAGGGCGGCGGGCAGCAGGGGAGGGGCGCGCCGGCGCCGCCGCCCGGCACGCCGGCACCGCCGGCGCCCGCCGGCCGGGGCTACAACGCGGCGACCTACGGCGGGCGCAGCCTGCCGCCCCCGGACTTCGCCGACAACACCGGTTTCATTCAGATCTTCAACGGCAGAACGCTGAACAACTGGGATGGCGATCCGACGATGTGGTCGGTGCGCGACGAGTCGATCTATGCCGAGTCGTCGGACGATCGTCCCGCGGGCCGCACCTTCATCATCTGGCGCGGCGGCGAGCCGGCGAATTTCGAGCTGAAGTTCGAGGCGAAGTGGGTCGGGCCGGGCAACGGAGGAATTCAGATTCGCAGCCATGTCGTCCCCTATTCGATCAATACCGGCGGACGCGCCGGACGGCAGGGGCAGCCGGCGCCGTCGGCGGCCGAGTCGCTCTTCCGCGCCGAGCGGGAGCGCTGGAACCTGGCGGGCTATCAACTGAACATCTCGAACATCGACGTGGGAAGCATGTACGAGATTGCCACGAGCCGAGGCTTCCTGACGGGGATGGGACGCGTCAACCGGCTCGAAGAAGGCAAGCCGCCCACGACAGTGGCGATGCTCAAGAGCTACGAAGAGCTCTTCGCGAAGTTCGCCAAGGACGACTGGAACCGCTATCACATCATCGCCAACGGGAACGTCATCGCCTACATCGTCAACGACGAGCTGTTCAGCCTGACCATCGACGACGACTACGGAAAGCGCGCGATGAAGGGGCTGTTCGGCATCGAGATCGAGACGCGCGGCTCCTCGAAGGTCTGGACCAGGAACATCTGGATCCGGAACCTGCCGTAGGCGTATTGCGGGAGACGGGGCGCGCGTCGGCTATCGCGCCGCCATCTTCTCGTAGGTGCCGACGAGCTCTCCGTGCGCGAGCACGTGTCCCTTCATCGCCGCCTCCAACTGCGCTTTGGTCGGGTGCCGCAGATCCGGGAGCTTGACGTCGAGCGCGTACACCTTGTGGAAATAGCGGTGCCGGCCGATGGGCGGGCACGGCCCGCCCCACCCGATCCGCTTCCAGTCGTTGACACCCTCCAGCGCTCCGGCCGGCAGGCTGCCCGAAGCGTGGTCTGCGAGCTCGTGCAGGGCCGCTGGCAGGTTATAGACGACCCAATGCACGTACACCTGCTTCGGCGCTCGCGGATCCGGCGCGTCGGGATCGTCGACGATGAGCGCGAACGTGCAGGTTCCAGCCGGTTCGCCGTGCCACGCGAGCGGAGGCGACACGTCTGCGCCCTCGCAGGTATGCCGCCGGGGAATCTCGCCGTTTGGTGTGAAAGCGTTCGATCGGAGGATGAGAGGCATGACCTGGAGCGTACCAGATTGCCCGCCCTTCGAGGCGGCACCGTGGTACGGATTCTGTATCCGGCGTCCATGAGGTATCCCATGAAATCGACCATCGGCCTCGGGCGCTGGTTCGGCGTGCCCGTTGGCCTGCACTACAGCTGGTTCGTGATCGCGTGGCTGATCGCGCTTTCGCTGACGAGCCAGTTCTCGGCCGAGAACCCCGCCTGGTCCGTGGGCATGGTCTGGACGCTGGCGCTCGTGACCGCGGCGCTCTTCTTCGTCTGCATCGTTCTCCACGAGCTGGGGCACGCCACGGTCGCCCGTCTGAGCGGCGTGCCGGTGCGCGGGATTACGCTATTCGCGCTCGGCGGCATCGCGCAGATCGAAAAGGAGGCGGCGGCGCCCTCCAAGGAGTTCTGGATGGCCATCGCGGGGCCCGCGGTGAGCATCGCCATCGGGCTCGGCTGCCGGGTGGTGGCCGGCGCGGCAGGCTGGCTCGGGCCGGGCCTCG
This sequence comes from Vicinamibacterales bacterium, assembly GCA_963738315.1. Taxonomy (GTDB): domain Bacteria; phylum Acidobacteriota; class Vicinamibacteria; order Vicinamibacterales; family JAMQPK01; genus JAMQPK01. The sequence continues at coordinate 1,239,359 of CAVTVT010000003.1, forward strand.
CGCTGTCGGGTTTTGCTGCGGTGATGGGCTGGCTGGCCTACATCAATGTGGCGCTGGCCCTCTTCAACCTGATTCCGGGGTTTCCTCTGGACGGCGGCCGCGTGTTGCGGTCGATTGTCTGGGCCGTGACGCACAGCGCCGAGCGGGCGACACGCATCGCAGCGCGAACGGGGCAGGCGGTCGCATTCCTGTTCATCGGCGGCGGGCTCTTCGCGCTGTTGGCGCACGCCGACGCCGGTGGCCTGTGGATCGCTTTCATCGGCTGGTTCCTGCTCGAGGGGGCGCAGGGGTACTACCTGCAGGCGCAGCTCTCGGAGACGCTCCAGGGCGTTCGCGTCGGCGACGTGATGGCGCGCGAATGCGCCACGGTGGATGCGAGCACCACACTGCAGCGGTTCGTGGACGACTGGCTGCTGCGGACGTTCTCGCGCTGCTTCGCCGTGAACCGCGAACACCAGATCGTCGGGCTGATCTCTCCCGCCGACGTGAAGCACGTGGACCGGAGCCGCTGGCCGGAAGTGCGGGTGTCGGATGTCATGCGCCCGATCGCCTCGCTGCACGCGATAGCGCCGGACGTGCCGGCAGGAGAGGCCCTCGCCCTGATGGGGCGTGAGAACGTGAACCAGCTGCCGGTCGTGTCCGACGGTCATCTGGAGGGGGTGGTGACGCGCTCTCACCTGATCCAGCTCGTGCAGATGAGGCGCGAGCTCGAGGCCTAGTGGCCTGTCCTCAGAGCCTGGCCACGATAGAGGCGAAGACGGCGGCTCCGGAACGGAGTCCCAGAACCCGCCGAGGCCGAACCCGCCGCGCGTATGCATGGACGTGACGACCTGCCGCAGGCCCCCTCCGCGACGAGCTGCCGCCTCGACGAGTCGTAGATCAGCCGCGTCGGATGCAGGAAGTTCGGGTGATTGACGTTGATCTGCTGCGGGTTGGGACGGCTCACATAGAACCGGCCGCGCATACCGGCGGCCTGCATCATGGCCGAGCCGATGGGTCGGAGGTTGCCGCCCGTTCGGGGGAGCGCCGCGTCAAAGGGGATCTCGAGCGTGCGCGTCCAGCGCAGCGCCTCGGGACTGGGACGATTGATGGGGTACGAGCTGATGCCGAACATCACCATCCATGGCAGGAGGAACAGCCCCAGGTACAGATGAAGACGGCGGACGACCAGCAGCACCGTCATATCGTCAGCGTGAAGAACGTGAAGATCGCGAACCCGGCGGCGGCGCATGCGAGACCCCAGTAGCGGGTCGCGCGCATCTCCCACCACATCCAGAGACCCGAGAGCGCCCACACGACGAGCGCGGTGGCCACCGCGTCCACGCTCGCGGCCATCGCCCGATCCGCGGCGAAGGGCTGCTGGTAGCCGCGCCGGTGGTGGAACCGGTTCAGGAATCCACCGGCCTTGAAGGTGACACGCTCGACGGTTCACGATGAGCCGTCCGGCGGCGCGTCCGGTTCGAACTGGGGGGAGTAGTCCTGCACGCGCTCGGTCGTGAACTCGGGCGTACCGCTCCCGATGCACGCGCGGCTCCAAGGGTGTAGGCTATCCGCAGAGGTTGCCATGCGTGAACAGATCCAACCCCGCCTTCATCTCCGCATTGCGCTGACCGTGCTGGTGTTGACCGCCTGCGCGGCGTCGAGCTTTGCGCAGTCGCCGCAGGTGTTCGATCAGGACGCCACGCGATACATGGCGCTTGGCGACAGCATCGCCGCCGGCTACAAGGTCACGCCCGTCACGGGGGGTACCCGTATCTGCTCTATCAGGAGGGCGTCTTCGATCGGATGCCGCACACGCTCTTCGACAACATCGCGGCCGTCGGCGCGACCAGCACCGATGTGTGGGCACACCAGGTCCCGCAGGCGCTCATTCCATTCGCGCTCGGGGGCTTCGCTCCGCAGGCTGTCACGCTGACGGTGGGCGGCAATGACCTGCTCGCGGTGGTCCGGTACGCGGTAGCGCATCCGGGCGATCCCGCCGTCGCCGCGGTCGCCCAGGCAGCGCTGAATCAGTACGCGCAGAATCTCGCGGCGATTCTCGGGCAGCTGAGCGCGGGGCTCCCCGGCGTGACGATCTTCGTGTCGAATCAGTACACGATTCCGGAGCTGGCGGCGCTGCTGCCGGCGATCGATCAACTCGTGAGCGCGTTCAACGCCACGACTGCCCAGATTGTCGGGGCGTTTCCCGCGGCGCATCTGGTTGACGTGTACAGCGCCTTTCTCGGCCGGCGAAATCTCGTCCAGCTCGAGCGTCCCGGCGCCACTTTGGTCGAGGTGCACCCGACCGCCGTCGGCCAGCGCGTGATCGCGCAGGCGTTCCAGGCGGTGATCGAGAGCGTCAAGTAGCGTCCTGCAGCCGGTCTAGGTGAAATGGTTACCGCCGCGCGACGATCGGAATCGCGATCCGATGAAGGCGGAGATGACGAACGGCGTGCTCAGGATCGCGGAAAGCGCCACCGTGAGCGGCCAGAGATTCCCGATTTCGCCGCTGCGCAGCATCATCGTCATCACCTGGCTCGGCGCGATCAGGAAGGTCCAGAGCCAGTCGCGGTCCCGCCCGAAATAGCCCAGGGCTGCCGAGACGAGCGCGGCGGCCGGCAGGCCGATGGTCCAGAACTCCGCACTGTCCCAGGCTTCGCGCCGGCCGCTCAGCGCGTGGACGCCGAGCTCAAGGGCGATCCCGGTCGCCACGCACCCCGCAATCGTTGCGCGTTTGTTGATCACGGTGGAATTATCGGCCGGACACCCGCCTCGCGCGAGCAGACGGAGGTGGCCGGCGGCGGCAGGTGGCCCTGCACGCCCGGCGACCCCGCCAGAAATAGTTGATCCGCGCGGCGCATTCGGCGCTACGATACAGCCCCCACGTCAATAAAGGAGGGCCGTATGAATCAAGTCGGGCAGGCGCAGCCGGAGACCCAATCTCAGGCACCGAAAGACCTGATGGGCTTCCTCGAGTACTACCTCGTTGTCAAAGCGCCATTTCAGATTCCCGAGGGCGGCAAGGAAGCGATCGTGAAGTACGGGCCATGGGTCCTGATCGTGATGATGGTGCTGATGCTGCCGGCCGTGCTCGTCGCCCTCGGTCTCGGCACCGTGCTCCTGCCGTTCGGCGGGCTCGGCTACGCCACGGGTTTCGGCTTCCTGGCGCTCGGGTTGCTGATCCAGCTGGCGTTGACCGCGATGGCGCTGCCGGGGCTCTTCGCGCGCAAGATGTCTGGATGGACCCTGCTGTTCTACGCGCGCATCGTCGGGTTCCTTTCATCCGCGCTCGCGGGCGCGATCGTCGGCGCTCTCGTCGGCGCGATCATCTCCCTTTACGTGCTGTTCCAGGTTCGGCCGCTCTATAAGGCATAGCGCTGCGCGCAAGCCGGCGCTGCCGCACACGGAAAGACGGCGGTGATGAAGAAGGCGCTCATCGGGATCGGCGTCGTCCTCGTGGTGCTCGGAGTGGGAGCGAGCGTCGCCGTCTACCTCGCCGCATCCAGGGCGCGCGCGTACCTGCAGGAGAGGGGCGTGCTCGCTTCACTGCAGGGCATTTCGAAGGGCGTGTCCAACCAGTCCCCGTTCGCGCCGCCGGCGACCGGCGAGCTCACTCCAGAGCTGATCAGGCGGTTCGCGGCGGTTCAGGAAGCCATGCGCGCGAAGATGGGCGCACGATTCCAGGAGATCGCCGCAATGCAGGACGACATGCTGCGGCGGCAGGCGGCCGAGCACCGGAAGTCGACACCGGGCGAGGACGTGCAGAACGTCGGGGCCATGATGGGCTTCGTGGTGCAGGCTCAGGCCGCATGGATGGACGCTCTCAACGAGCAGCGGTTCTCCCTGGACGAGTACGAGTGGGTGCGCGCGCGGGTGTACGCGGCCGCAGGCTCCCATCTCGTGCAGATGAACACCCGTCAGCTATCGGCCGCCCTGAAGGGGAGCGGCGCGCCCGTGCACGCGGCGGCGATGGCCGGCGATGCCGTACCGCAACGCAACACGGAGCTCGTCGCGCCGTATCTGCCCAAAATGAAGGATTGGGCGGTCATGGCGTTCTTCGGGCTCTGAGCCGGCCGGACGCGTCCTCCACGGCAGCCGGCATGTCGGAATGGCATAATGGCGGCTTTGCCGGCGCGTTTCCGCCGCGATTGTGAGGGAGGAGACATCATGACCACACAGACGGCTCCAGGCGCCAAGGAGCAGCTCCTGGCGCGCTTCGAGCAGGAACACGCCACGACGATGAAGGTGCTGCGCGCCTATCCGGCCGACAAGCTGGATCTGCGGCCGCACGCCATGTGCAAGACGGCACGCGAGCTGGCGTGGATGTTCGTCATCGAGCAGGGCTTCATGGAAAAAGGCGCGACGGTGGGATTCGACTGGTCGGCTCCGCCGGCGCCCTTTCCCCCCGCGCCGGAATCGTGGCAGACGCTCATCGAGACCTTCGACGCGGCGCACAGGAAGGTGGTCGAGGCGATTGCGAAGATGAGCGACGCTCAGCTCCTCGACACGGTGAAGTTCTTCACCGGCCCGAAGACGATCAACGACATCCCCAAGCTCGAGTTCCTGTGGATGATCGTCTGCGATCAGATCCATCATCGCGGGCAATTCTCCATCTATCTGCGGATGGCCGACGGGAAGGTGCCTTCGATTTACGGTCCGACCGCGGACGAGCCCTGGTTCTGAGGGACACTGGCGGTCTGGTCCGCGTATGACACGCGAACCCGGCCGCCCCCGGCTCCAGCCTCCCGTCGATCTCGCCCGCGATCACGCCTCCGGGCCGACGGACGCGCCGGTTACGCTCGTCGAGTACGGCGACTACCAGTGCAGCTACTGCCGCCGCGCGCACCGGGGAATCCTGCGTGTGCGCGACGAGCGGCTTCCCGGCCGCCTGCGCTACGTCTTCAGGCACCTCCCCAACCGCCGCGTTCACAGGCACGCGCAGCTCGCGGCCGAAGCGGCTGAAGCGGCCGCGGCGCAGGGCCGCTTCTGGGAGATGCACGACTACCTCTTCACGCACCAGCGCGCGCTCGATCGCGATGGCCTGATCCGCGCGGCCGCGGCGATCGGCCTGGACGTCGAGCGATTCACGCGCGAGCTGGACGAGCACGTCCATGCGGCGCGAGTGGAGGAGGACGTCGCGAGCGCAGCGGAGAGCGGCGCGGCGGCGACGCCGACCTTCTTCGTGGACGATCGCCGCTACGACGGCCCGTGGGACGTCGAGTCGCTCGTCGATGCCGTCACCAAGCCGCTCGGGTGGCGGATTCACCTCCTGGTGGAGCAGTTCGCCGGCCTCTCCACCTCGAGCGGGCTCCTGATGCTGCTCGGTGTCATCGCGGCGCTGCTGTGGGCGAACTCGCCCTGGCGGGCCGGCTACGAGCGGCTCTGGGAAGCGCCTCTCAGCCTTGGCGTCGGGACCCGTGCGCTCGATCTCTCGCTGCGCCATTGGGTGAACGACGGTCTGATCGTCATCTTCTTCCTGGTGGTGGGGCTCGAGATCCGGCGCGAGCTGACGGTGGGCGACCTCGCCTCGCCCAGACGTGCGGCCCTGCCGATCGCCGCGGCCGTGGGCGGCATGGCGTGCCCGGCGCTCGTCTACCTGCTGTTCAACGCCCACGGTCCGGCCAGCCGCGGATGGGGCGTCCCGATGGGCACCGATACCGCGTTCGCGCTGGGCGTCCTCGCGCTGCTCGGGCCGCAGGTGCCGGTCGCGCTTCGCGTGTTCGTCGCTGCGGCGGCCATCGCCGACGACGTGGGATCGATCATCGTCATCGGCGCCTTCTACACGGCGGACGTGCAGGCGTGGAGTCTGCTGTGCGCCGCCGCGCTTTGGGCAGCGGCGCTGGCGCTGAACTGGGCCCGCGTCTATCGAGTCCTGCCCTATGCAGGGATCGGCGTGCTGCTGTGGTATGCCGTCCTGCGGTCTGGCGTGCACCCGACCCTGGCGGGCGTACTGCTCGCCTTCGCCATCCCGACGCGGAGCGCGCCGACGGCGGCCGGCTTGCTCGCACAGGCAGAATCGATCTTCAGGAGCATCGAGGCGCCGGCGATCGGCGAGACGACGGCCGCCAGGTACCAGTCGGCGGTTCGATCGCTGGAGCGTATGGTCGAGCGGCTGCTGTCGCCGGCACAGCGGGTGGGCCGCGACCTCCAGCCCTGGTCTGCCTATCTGGTCCTCCCGGTCTTTGCCATGGCCAACGCCGGCGTCGATCTCACGGCGGTGACGTGGCGCGAACTCCTCTCACCGCCCAGCCTCGGCATCGTCACGGGCCTGCTCGTCGGCAAGCCGGTCGGATTCGTGCTGGGCGCCTGGTGTGCAGTGCGCGCGGGCATCGCGGCCGGCCCCTCCGACTTCAGCTGGTCGCAGCTGGCGGGAGCCGGTGTCGTGGCGGGGATCGGCTTCACGATGGCGTTCTTCATCGCCGGCCTGGCCTTCCGGTCCGCCGATTCTCTGGCCGTGGCGAAGTTGAGCACGCTCGTCGCCTCGGCAGCGGCCGGCACGGTCGGGTGGCTGCTCCTGCGGAGGGGAGGTGTCCGCCGTTCGGAGCGTAATGCTGTTTGACGCGCTCCGGTCTGGTCGCGCACAATGCCGCCCATGACACCCAGAATCTGGATCGTCTTCGCCGCCGCGCTTGCGCTCGTCCGTCCCTCCTTCGCACAATCGGGGGCGGGAGCGCCAGCGCCCCGCGTGCAGAACCCCGTCGTCGTGCAGTTCATGATCGACGGGATCGACCCCAACACGGTGCGGACGGCGGTCGCGGCCGGCGCGGCGACGCTCGGATCGCTGCTCAAGCAGGGCGTTGCCGTCGACACGTACTACTGTGCAAGCCCGGCGCCGCGCCTTGCGCTGCCCGACGGATCGCTGCCGATGGGCGGCAGCACGGCCGCCATCGTGGCGCTCCACACCGGCACGCACATCTTCGAGTCGTCCAATGTCGACGACATCTTCGCCAGCGCGCACCGCGCCGGGATCAAGTCGGTGTTCGCGGGAGGATCGCCGAACTACGTCACCTTCAAGAACGCCGACTTCCTCTACTACGGCAACGAGGTCACCGACCAGCAGGCCGTGGATCGGGGGCTGCAGCATCTCCGCCAGGATGGCGCGCGGCTCATGCACCTGCACCTGCAGCACATCCGCGATCACTGGCACGGGCCGACCGATACCACCAATCCGAACTCGGAGTACGTGCAGTACTTCGTGAAGACGGTCGATCCCCTGCTCGCGCAGTTCATCGCCGGCCTGAAGAGCGCCGGGGTCTGGGAGCGGACGTATCTGATCATCGGCTCCGACCACGGCATGGGGCAGACGAGCCAGAGCGGGCATCAGCAGTCGACGCTCTCATCGTGGCGCACCTTCATGTTCTTCTACGGACCAGGCATCAGGCAGGGCGGGACGATTCCGTACGCCGAGGGACCCGACGTCGCGGTGACGACCAACTACCTGCTGGGACAGCCGCCGCTCAGGGGCCATCTCGATCCCAAGGTGCCGGCCCGCACGGGGCGTGTCACCGGCGTGCTGCTCACGAACATCTTCGTGAACGGAGCGGAGGTGAAGCACGCCCGTCCGATCGAGCGCTATCTGCAGTCCGACATGCCACGCAGCGATCAGTATGTGGACTACCGCGCGGCGATGATGAAGCTCCTCCAAATGGAGAACTAGATGACGATGTCGCTGCCCTCCACCCGACGGCGGGTCACCACTGCCGTGTCGGCCGCGATCGTGCTGTTCGCGTGGACGGCCGGCGGCTCTGCGCAGTTCCGGCGCCCCGGTGGCGCCGGCCTGACTGTCTTCGTCGATCCAGGCTTCGGCGGATCGAGCTCCACGCTGCGCGACGACGTGCCCAACTTCCAGTCGTTGGGGTTGAACGATCGCGTGTCGAGCCTGCAGGTCGCTTCCGGCGAGACGTGGGAGGTGTGCGAGAACGCGAACTATGTCGGCCCCTGCCGCGTGTTCTCCGGCGACGAACAGGACCTCCGTCGAATCGGCTGGAACGACAAGATCTCGTCGGCGCGCCGCGTGCGCGGGGGGTTCGGACGGGGAGGCGGGGGCGGCGCCGAGCGGGGCCTGGAGCTCTTCGCCCGCGTCGACTTCGCCGGCGACCGCCGCGTCTTCGCCAACGAAGTGTCGAACCTTCAGTTCGTCGGCTTCAACGACGAGGCCAGAAGTCTTCGCGTCGCACGCTCCGAGTCGTGGGAAGTCTGCGCGGACGCGAACTATCGAAACTGCATCACCGTGAACGCCGATTCGCCCGATCTGTCGCAGCTGGGGATGTCGCGGAAGATCTCCTCGCTCCGGCCGGTGCGCCGCGGACGGGGCGACTCGCGCCCGGAGCCCGCGCCGGACGCCGGACGCCTGACGCTCTTCGCGCTGCCGAACTTCCGCGGCCGTGCGGAGACGGTCGAGCGGGAGCTCGCCTCGATGCAGGGCATGGCGGCGCGCGTCCAGAGCGTGCAGGTGTCGGGCGGCAGCTGGCAGATCTGCGATCGTCCCGATTTCCGCGGGCGGTGCTACGTCGTTTCGAACGCCGTGCCCGATCTGGCGCGGATCGGCTTCAGGAACGGGATCGCCTCGGCGCGGCCCCGCTAGGACCTCAGCGATTCAACTGTTCGTCCGCGAAGTCGAGGAAGTATCTCCAGTCGCCGGGAAGGATGGCGTGGCGCCCGGTGTGCTCGTGGAACGCGACGTCCCGGAGCAACGGCTGATCGAGCGGCGGCATGGCGTCGGCGCTGAGACCCGTGCGCCCGAAGAGCGCCCAGGCGGGAGAGGCCGCCTGGGCCGCGAGGAACTCCCCCTTCGGATCCGACCATTGGTCCTCGCTCCCGGTGTTCAGGAAGAGCGGCCGTGGCGCGACGAGCGAGACGAGCATGTGCGCGTCGACGGGCAGCGCGTCCCAGTTCCCGTTGTACCGCTTGAACGCATCGCAGAACTGGTACAAGTAGGTGCTCGTCATGTTGTCGAGGTTCTCGCCGTAGTCGCGCCGGCTGAGGGCGGCGCCCCCTTCACCCGAGCAGCTCGCGATGACCATCGCGAACCGCTGATCCTCGGCGCCCGCCCAGAGCACCGCCTTGCCGAGCCGCGACTGGCCGACGGCGATCACCTTGCGCGCATCCACGTCAGGATCGCCCTGCAGGTAGTCGAGCACGCGGCTCATGCCCCAGCCCCAGGCGGCGATTGCGCCCCAGTCAGTGGGAGCCCGCCCGATCTGCCCCGGCGCGCGGAAGAGCGATCGCACACCGTAGGGCATCCCGGCGCCTTCGGTAAAATCGGGTTCGATGTCCCCGTAGTGAACCGCTGCGATCCCGTAGCCGCGCGACAGCACGAGCGGGACGTCCCATTCGCCTGAGCCGCCGCGCGCGACATCGGGCGGCGGCATCGCCCTGGTCTGCGTACCGGCGGTCCCACATTTCGTACAGCCTGACGCCCGGGTCGTCCACAATCGCCCAGTTGCCGCTGAAGTGCAGCGTGAGGAAGACGGGCACCGGTCCGGCCGCATTGGCGGGCGTGTAGAGCAGCACGTGGATCACCGGCGCTCCCGGGTCGCCGGCGAACCGCACCTCGATCTGTTTGCGGTGCGCGGTACCCGCCAGGGCGCGCCGATCCTGCTCGACCACCCGGAACGACATCCCCCGCGGGGCCGCCGACGGCATGCGGCCGTGGACGTTGTCGCGATAGAGCTGCAGGATTTCGGGACGCCTCTTCGAGGTCCAGTCCGCGGCGCTCCGGACCGGCGTGCCGTCGCGGCAGACCAGCAGCGGCGGCAGCGTATAGGGCCCCACCTTGGCTTCGTCGTAGTTGGTGTGGTCCTGGGTCGCCGACACGGCCCCGGCCAGCCAGCCCAGCGCTCCACTGAGGACCGCCGCCCGCAGAAGCGCGGAATTCATCAGGGACCGGCCGGGCATTCGCGTCATGGGTTGTCGATCTTACTGCCGAACGCCGCGCGGCCGCTGCTGAAGCGGCTCACGACACGATGATGCGGCCTTTCATCCTCCGGTGGCCGGATCCACAGTAGTGTGAGCACTGGAACTCGTAGGTGCCGGCCTGCATCGCGGTGAAACTGATGATCTTCGAGACGCCGTGGGGGAGCCTGACCGTGCGGATGCCCAGGGCCTTGCACTCGAACGCGTGCTCGGAATCGAGCGAGCTCGCCACGAGCTCGACCGTTTCGCCCGCCTTGACGGTGATCTGGGCGGGGCTGAACTCGAATTTCCTGGCCGTGAGCTCGATTCGGCGGGGTTGCGGTGTCTCTTCCTGGGCGCGTCCGGGTCCGCCGAGCACCACGAGCAGGGCGAGGATCGCGTATTTCAACGGCTGTCGCACGAATGCCTCCTTCGGAAGAACGCAAGGCAACGGCAATGCCAGCTCGATTCCTTCGAGCGTGCCCTGAAATCCGGCGTTGGGCTCACGGAGGGGTTACGCGGCGCGTAACTCGTTACGTGGCGCGTAAGACGCGTCAATGCCGGCGCTCGGCCATGTCGCGCGTCACGTCGAGCAGGCCGTTGACCAGGATGTGTGCGCCCGAGCCGACGCCCAGCGTCCAGTAGCGGCGGAACCATTTGCGCGCCTGTTCGTCGGTGGTCGCCGTGCGCATCACGCCGGTCAACAGCGTCCGCCCCTCGTCGAGGGGCTGCACGGAGAGCGAGTAGATCGTCTTTGCGTAGCCCGGCTCCGAGAAGTCACGGAACTCCTCGCGGGTGACCTTCGCATAGGCGATTATCGGACGCCAGAACTTGCCGACGAGGCCGAGGGCGATCTCATCGCGCGGCCGATCGCCCAGCAGCACCCACCCCCCCTGATCCGACGGCAGCCCGGCGGTTTCCCGCAGCCGCAGGTGCTTCGGGGAGGCAGAGGGCGATTCTCCGTGGAGCAGGTGACTCACGATGTCCGGGAGGATGCGGAGCGCGCCGAGGATGGCGACCATCGGCTTGCGGCGGCCGACTTCAATCAAATCCACTTCCATCAGGGCCTGCCAGGTCGTCGGCACGTCCGCCTCGACGACCGCAGACACCGCATCCGAGACGTCATAGACGGGAAGATAGTCATCCAGGAGCATAGCGGCAAGTATTGCACGGCCCATTTTTCCCGCGAACGGCTGTCGATTTTGGCCCGGCCCGTTCGACATACACGTGAGCGGCATTACATGAAAAGGAGACGACGATGGAACTGGCTCCGTATCTGAATTTCAACGGTACGTGCACAGAGGCGTTCACCTTCTACGCGCGGTGCCTGGGCGGCACGATCGCGTTCATCCAGACCCATGGCGAGTCCCCGATGAAGGATCAGGTGAGACCAGAGTGGCAGGACAAGATCATGCACGTCCGGCTCACCGTCGGCGACTGGGCGCTCATGGGGTCGGACGCGCCGCCGGACCATTACGTGACGCCGCAAGGCATCTACGTATCGGCGAGCATCAAGACGGCGGAGGAGGCGGAGCGGGTGTTCACCGCGCTGGCCGAGGGCGGGAAGGTGAACATGCCGTTCCAGAAGACGTTCTGGTCGGTCGGATTCGGCATGCTCGTGGATCGGTTCGGCATCCCCTGGATGGTGAACTGCGAGCAGGCGGCCTGAGCGCCGCCGGCGGACTCCCGCTTGAACTGTTGGGGCGAAGGTGGTGTGATCGGTCGCCGTGGCGGCGACCGATCCTGTCCGCGAGACGCTCGACGCGATCTACGCGTCGGAATCGCGACGTGTGCTCGCGACGCTGATCCGGCTGCTCGGCGACTTCGACGCGGCCGAAGAGGCGCTGCACGACGCGTTCCGCGCCGCGCTCGAGCAGTGGCCGCGCGACGGCGTGCCGGCCAACCCGCGGGCCTGGCTCGATCTCGACCGGGCGCTTCAAGGCGATCGACGGCATGCGGCGCCGTTCGCGCTTCAGCCGATCGACGACCTCGACGGACACGAGGCCGCGCTCGGTCGGTCGCGGCCGGCTGTCGGAATGGACGAGGAGAGCATCGAGGACGATCGGCTGCGCCTGATCTTCACCTGCTGCCATCCGGCGCTCGGCGCCCGACGCGCAGGTGGCGCTCACGCTGCGCGAGGTCTGCGGGCTCACGACCGAGGAGATCGCACGGGCGTTTCTGACGCCCGCGCCGACCCTGGCGCAGCGCATCGTCCGGGCAAAGGCCAAGATTCGCGACGCGCGCATCCCGTATCAGGTGCCGGGCCGGCCGGAGCTGCCCGAGCGGCTCGACGCCGTGCTGCGGGTCATTTATCTGGTGTTCAACGAGGGCTACGCGGCCTCGTCGGGCCCGGCGCTGACGCGGCACGATCTCTCGGGCGAGGCGATCCGCCTGGGGCGTCTGCTGGTCGAGCTGCTGCCCGAGCCGGAGGCGATGGGGCTCCTGGCGCTCATGCTCCTGCACGAGTCGCGGCGCGCGGCGCGCACGACGCCGGACGGCGACCTGATCCTGCTCGAGGATCAGGACCGCTCGCGCTGGGATCGCGACGCAGATCGCCGAAGGCGCGCGCGCTGGTCGCGCAGGGCGCTGGCGTCGCCGCGGTTCGGCACATACGCGCTGCAGGCGGCGATTGCCGCCGTCCATGCCGAGGCGGCCGACGGCCGCGGCGACCGACTGGGCGGAAATCGTCGGCGCTGTACGACTTGCTGCTGCAGCGCGATCCCTCGCCGGTCATCGAGCTGAATCGCGCGGTGGCGGTGGCGATGCGCGACGGTCCCGGCGCGGGCCTGGCGCTCATCGAGGCGATCCTGGCGCGCGGCGAGCTGGGCGACTACCGCCTCGCGCACGCGGCGCGCGCCGAGCTCTGCCGGCGGCTCGGCCGCGCGATCGACGCGGCACGCGCGTCGTACGAACGGGCCCTCGCGCTGACCAGGCAGGAGCCCGAACGCCGCTTCCTGGAGCGGCGGCTGGCGGAGCTGGACGACTGAACGATTCTTCATCAGAGGCGTCATGAAATATCTGTGTCTCGTGTATCTCGAAGCCGACAAGCTGCACGCCGTACCCGATCGCGAATGCGCCGACTGCGGCGACAGTCTCCGAACCAGTGGATATCTGATCGCGGCCGAACCGCTCGAGCCCGTGGAGACGGCCACCACCGTACGCGTACGCAACGGCAGGGTCGTCGATCACCGACGGGCCATTCGCGGAAACCAAGGAGCAGCTCGCAGGGTTCTACCTGATCGACGCGCGCGATCTGAACGAGGCGATTCAGGTCGCGGCGAAGATCCCGCCCGCAAGGGCCGGCACCGTGGAGGTCCGTCCCGTGAGAGCACTTCAGCCTTGAGAAATGCCGTTTCCGCAAGACCTGAGTCTTCTTTAGGGAAGACTTTTGTTTTCTGGAAGTGCCGGTTTTCCGCCCTAAATGTCAGGATCTACATCATTTCGCGAAGCGGCAGGGTCGTTGCACATAGGGCGGACATGAAAACGTATCTGGTTGTGACACTTCTTGCTGGGGGGGCGTGCCTGGCGGCCACTCCCGCACTTGCTTCACCCCTGTCGGCCTCGTTCATCCTGAATCAGAGCGCCTGCTGCGGCAGCGGCCCGTTCGGCACCGTCACGCTGACTGAAGATGGCGCAGGCGGCGTGGACGTGCTGCTCGATCTGGCTTCCGGCGTGGGACTCGTCGATACGGGCAGCGCAGCGCCGGGGAACCATCCGGATTTCGCCTGGACGCTCGACGGCAGCCCTTCGGGCGTCTCGGTGTCGATCGTTCAGGACGGGGGAGACGACTGGACGTTCTACGACGTGCAGGGGACGCCCGTCTCGATGAGCGACTCGGTACGGCAGCTATGAGTTTGCCCTGTACTGCAACGCCAACCCGTCCTGCGGCCCGGGCGGCAGCCACCCGAATTACGGTCCGCTCGAGTTCAAGGTCACGGCAAGCACCGCCCTTTCGATCCTGTCGTTTGCGCCGAACGCCGCGGGCACCTATTTCGCCGCGGACGTGATCTCGTCCGGTCAGACGGGCCTGGTCCGGACGACCGAGCGGATTGTCGACCAGCCGGTGCCCGAGCCGGCCACCCTGATGTTGCTCGGGCTGGGCTTGAGCGGCGCGGCCGCGACCGGGGCGCGCCGGCGGCGGAAGTAGCGCACGCCGTCGGGGGGGCCGCAGGTGTAGGACCCCGCGCGCGAATTCCGGATACCGCGGTTCAATAGAACAGGACGAAGCCACCATCCGGGCGTGCCACTGCCGCGGCGAAGCTCCAGGCCGGCACGCCGTCAATGAGCCCCTTCACGGGGGTGGCTCGCCCGTCTGCCTCGAACAACTGCCAGGCGGCGGATCCGCCCCGCGCCCACGCGGCTCCATCGGTCCAGACGAGCAACACCCTCCTGTCGGCGCCGATGACGAGCCGCGGGTGCTTACGCACCTGCGATTCCCCTGGGGCCGCCGTCATCATCGGAATACCGGCGGCGCGCTCGTCGACCTCACCGAAATACACCTGTCCGGCTGTCTCCCACGCGCCGATCACCCTCCGCCCCGAAATGGCGAGCGACATGCTGGACATCGGGCATGCGCCGATGTTCCAGGGCTGCACGAGCGACCCACGGAACGATCGCCCGTCGTCGTCGGACTGGAGCAGGTGAAGGTCGCGGTCCACGAGTGTGGCCGCCGAACGGAAGAGGATGAAGAGGCGGCCGGCGGAGCCAGCGGCGATCTCCAGGCCGCAGCAGCCGCACGCGCCGGAGCCAGCCGGCGACACCCGCTGTTCGACGGAGAAGGTGGCGCCATCATCGCCGGAGCGCGCGATCCAGACAGCGCGGTGATCCTCGGCCTGCTCGCCGACAGGCAGCGCATGCCACGCGGCGAAGACCTCGCCCCGCGTATTGGCGGCCACCGATCCGCCGCCGTCGATTCCGAAGCTGCGGTGCGTGAGATCGCGCTGCGGCTCGAAGCGCGTTCCGGACCCGTTGGAGCGGCTGTAGAGGAAGGGAGCCGAACGCCGTCCGAGGGCGGGGTTGACGAGCCCCTGCGGCCGCGCCTGGTCGGATCCGTTCCAGACCACGTGAAGGCGGCCGTTCCGTCCGACGGCCAGCTGACCTCCCCCGGATGGTGCCGGTCGCCACTGCGCTTCCGTCCTGGCTGTTGACGCGCACCGGCGCACTGAAGGTTTTCCCGAGATCGTTCGAGCGTACGTAGAAGAGATTGCCGGCCCCCGCCACGCCGGAAAAGTAGATCAGGTGAAGCACGCCCGCGGCGTCCACAGCTCCCTCGGGTTGCAGACCGCCGTGCGGCACGCGCACCAGCACGACCTCGGGTAGGGCCGGAGCGGGCTCGAGTGTCGCGCGGAGTGCGGAGGCCGGCGCCACCGCCGCGACGCCCAGGAGAGCGGCCAGAAGGCGCATGCGCATCCCAGCTATCATATCGTTCGATGGCGTAAGAATAGTCGTGCGATGGGAGCGAAAATGAGTAAGCTTGTCGCCATGCATCGAAGCTGGTTTGCGCTCCCGGCTGTCCTGGCTGCCGTTGTCCTGCCCGCCGTCTCGGCGCCGACGCTGCACGGCCAGGATCCCAAGCTGGATCGCGGCAAGTATCTCGTCGAGGAGGTCGCGCGATGCCAGGAATGCCACACGCCGAAGGGGCCGGCCGGCGAGTTCGATCGGTCGCAGTGGCTCAAGGGCGCCACCCTGCTGTTCACTCCGTCGTCGCCCATTCCGGGATGGCATCAGAAGTCGCCGGACATCACTTCCACCAGCGCGCTCTGGCAGCGCTGGGGCGCTGATGGGTTCGCCGCGTTCCTGCAGACGGCGAAGAACCCCCGCGGAGGCACGGCCGGTCCGCCGATGCCCGCCTACACCATGAACGCTGAGGACGCCGCGGCCATCGTGGCGTATCTGCGGTCGTTACCGTAAGCGGCGATTCACCGACTCTTCGGTTCTCTTTCGAACCCCGCGCGCGTCGCCGATCCGGCAACTCCCCGCCTGTACGATTGCCGGGGTTTTTGTTTATCATGTGCTGGCTCGGCCCATGACCTACGCGGCGAACACGCGCAGCAGCGCTCACGCCCAGACGAGGCGGGCATCGACCGCCGCCGACCGCTGGCTCCTTGGCCGCCTCCAGCGCTCGAGAGCGGCGGCCGCGATCCGGTTCGTCTTGTGGGACGGCTTCGACACCTGGCCGGGCAGCCGGCAGCCGGCTGCCACGATCTATCTCAGGAACAGACGAGCGCTCGCCGGCCTCCTCCTGGCGCCGGATCTTCACCTGGGCGAGGCCTACATGTCGCACGAGCTCGACATCGAGGGCGATCTGCTGGCGATGCTCGAAGAGGTCTACCGGGCGTTTCCAGCGCACCCGCGCCGCGTCTGGCAGTCCGCCGAGACCAACGACGCGATGCAATCGCGCGACAACGTTCATCGCCACTACGATCTCGGGAACGATTTTTACCGTCTCTGGCTCGACGCCGAGATGCTGTACACCTGTGCCTACTTCCCATCGCCCGAGCTCACGCTGGAGCAGGCGCAGACGGCCAAGATGGATCTCGTCTGCCGGAAGCTGCACCTGCGGCCCGGCGAGCGTGTGGTGGAGGCGGGTTGCGGGTGGGGCGGGCTGGCGCTCTTCATGGCGCGGCGTTACGGCGCGTCCGTGCGTGCCTTCAACCTCTCTTCGGAGCAGATTGCATTCGCGCGCGAGCGCGCGCGCGCCGAGGGGCTGAGCGGCGCGGTCGAATTCGTGGAAGACGATTATCGCAACATCAGCGGCACCTACGACGCGTTCGTGTCGGTGGGCATGCTCGAGCATGTCGGACTGCGCCAGTACAGGGCGCTCGGGCTCGTGATCGACCGTGTGCTCACACGGGAGGGCCGGGGCCTGCTGCACTTCATCGGACGGAACCACGCGGCGCCGCTGAACCGCTGGATCCGCAAGCGGATCTTTCCCGGGGCGTATCCTCCCACGCTCGGCGAGGTGTTCGATCGCGTCCTGCACCCGAACGCATTTTCGGTGCTGGACGTGGAGAACCTCCGGCTTCACTACGCAAGGACGCTGGCCCACTGGCGCGAGCGCTTCGCGGCCTCCTCGCACGAGGTCTCGCGCATGTTCGACGACAGCTTCGTTCGCGCCTGGCGGCTCTACCTGGCGGGCTCGCAGGCGGCGTTCACCACCGGGTGGATGCAGCTCTTCCAGGTGGTGTTCGCGCGCGCCGACAACAACGCGATTCCGTGGACGCGGTTCCACGAGCCCGGCGCCGAGCCAGGCGGGTAGCGGGCGCCGGACGTCACGGCCATGCCGCTCGAACGCTGCGATGTCCTGGTTGTCGGCGGCGGCCCCGCCGGCTCATCGTGCGCCCGCGAGCTGGTCCATCACGGGTTCGACGTGATGGTGGCCGATGGCGCCGCGTTTCCGCGCGACAAGGTCTGCGCGGGCTGGATCACCCCGCAAGTGCTGCTCGAGCTCGAGATCGACGCCGCCGAGTACCGGCGGGGGCGCACCTTCCAGCCCATCACAGGCTTTCTCGTCGGCGTGATCGGCCGCCGGCGCACCGTCGAAGCGTGCTACACGTCGCCCGTCAGCTACGCCATCCGCAGATGCGAGTTCGATCACTACCTGCTCGCGCGCTCGGGCGCGCGGCTGCGCCTCGGAACCCGCATACGGTCCATCGTGCGCGACGGCGAGGGCTGGCTTGTCGACGGCGCGATACGGGCGTCGGTGCTCGTCGGGGCGGGCGGGCACTTCTGTCCCATCGCCAGGCTGCTGAACGGCGGCGGCCCTCGCGCGCCGCTCGTCGCCGCGCAGGAGATCGAGCTCGCGCGCGACGCCCAAAGTGGCGGCGCGTTCCGCGTGGCGCCGGAGCGCCCCGAGCTCTATTTCTCTCCCGACCTCCAGGGGTACGGGTGGTGCGTCGGCAAAGGCGCGTATCTGAACGTCGGCTTCGGACAGATCGTGGCGCAGGGAGGGCCGCCGCTGCCGCGTGCCGCGGCCGGCTTCGTCGACTTCCTGCAGTCCCGGGGAACCGTGACAGGGCCGATTCGCTGGAGCTGGAAAGGGCATGCCTACCATCTTGCAGCGCCGATCCGGCGCAAGGCCGTCGACGAAGGTGTGGTGCTGGTCGGCGATGCTGCCGGGCTGGCACACGCGCAGAGCGGGGAAGGCATCCGTCCCGCCGTCGAATCGGGACTGCTCGCGGCGCGAGCGCTCGCCGAGGCGAACGGCGTTTACAGCCGCCAGCGGCTGGCGCCCTACGATCGCGCACTCCGCGAGCGGTTCTCTCCATCAGCGGCGGGCATCGTCCTCGCCCGGCTGGTGCCGTCGGCCATCGCCTCGGCGCTCGGAAGGGAGCTGATCGGCCTGCCGTGGTTCGCGCGGCGGCTCGTCATCGACCGCTGGTTCCTCCATGCTCACCAGCCGTCGCTGCCGCCATCCAGGCGCCGCGCGCGGAACCAGTAGTGCTTCAGTGAGGACGCGCCACCAGATCTCACACGTACGCGCGCTGGCGGCGGCGCGCCGCGCGGTAGCGGTCGAAGGCCGCCGAGGCCGGCTCCAGTCCGAGCGCCGATCGGAGCCCGCTTCCCTCGAAGGTGTATCGCAGCATCGCGGCCGAGTGCCGCAGCACGAACAGCGGGCTGTGGATGAACGCCGCGGGCAGGTGCTTCAGCTTCATCCAGCGTTCCGCGCGCCAGCGGAGGAACTCCACGTCGCGCGCGGCGACGTGGCGCGTGCGCACGACAGCAGTGGTGCCGTCGTAGTGCGCGACGTCCTCGTCCACGATCAGCTGCTGGTCGCGGAACTCGCGCGTCATCGGCGTGCGCGGGTACGGCGTGGGATGCTGGATGTACGGCCAGTCCACGAACCGGCGGGCGAACCGCAGGTTCGCCTCGATCGACTCTCGCGTGTCGTCAGGGTTGCCGACGATGAGCCCGCCGACCACGAACAGGCCGTGGCGATGCAGGTGCGCGATGGCCTCGACGGCCGCATTGCCGACCGTGCGTCCGTGCTCGCGGCGCGCGTTCTTCGCACGCGCCTTCAGGAAGTCGAGGTCGCCATCGAGCACGTTCTCGATGCCGAGGAACACGTAGCGGAATCCGGCCCGCTTCATCAACGGGGCGAGAGCCGCGCCGTGCTGCGCGAGCGGCGACGTCATCGCCTGGACGATGTACTCCAGATCGTGGAGGCCGGCGTCGATGATCGCGTGGCAGAGCGCTTCGAAGCGCTGGATGTCGAGTGTGATGTTGTCGTCGACCAGGAAGATCGCGCGGGCGCCGCGCCGCCGCGCGTCGGCGATGTCGTCGAGCACGCGGGCGACGGCATAGCGGTGAAAGTTGCGGCCGCGCATCTCGATGATCGAGCAGAAGCTGCAGTCGTAGGTGCAGCCGCGCGAGGTTTCCACCACGTCGACCTGGCGGCCCAGCAGCGTGTAGCCCGACAGCAGGCGGGCGCCGCGGTCGGGAAGGCGGAGCGGTTCGGACGACAGGTGCGCCACGGGCCGGTCGGGCCCGTGCACGAAGGCATTCGCCTCGCGGGACGACAAGCCGGGGATGTCGCCGGTCGGGGCGCCTGCCTCGAGCGCTCGCACGAGATCGCGGAGCGTGATCTCGCCTTCACCGCGCACGAGGAAGTCGATCTCGGGGCACGCCTCGTACGCCTCCGGCGCCAGGCTCGGGTCGTAGCCTCCTACCACGATCCGCGCGTCTGGCTGGAGCCGCCGGACGAGGCGCGCGATCGTCAGAGCCGTCGCCCGCTGGAACGTCATCACCGAGAGCCCGACGAGGTGCGGTCTGCGCTCGCGAATCAGCCGCGCGAGGGTGCCGGCCACCTGCGACTGGGCGAGGATGAGATCGGCGATTCCGACCTGGTGGTGGGGATCGAGATTGCCGGCGAGCGAGGCCAGGGCGCCGTTCGGCATCCGCACCACGATGGCCGGCATGTGCTCGAACGAGTCTGGCATCGAGAGGAGCAGGATGTTCATGGGTTCGCTCGCTCCCGCATGGCCCCACTATACAGGGGTGGCCCGCTCGTTGCACATACTTCTGCGGGGGCATGATGCTGGTCCGGAGGAAACCGCTCGAGGAGGCCGACTTCGCCGAGATTCTGGAGCGCGAGCTGATCATGGGGCTGCACGTGCGCCGGCTGTTGAGCGGCGGCAATCGCTCCGCAGGTCCGATTCTCGCTGCGCTGGTCGGGGCGGACAACGCGTTCGACCCCGACAACCTGGAAGAGCCGTAGCTCACCTGCGCTACAATCCCCTCCGAAACGGGTCCCGGGCCCTTCTTCTCTTCCTCGAACGAGGTTCCGTATGAAGCGTGTGCTGCTCGGCTTTGCCGCGGTTGCGGCCTTGTATGCGGGCGGGGCGTATCCCGTGCAAGGCGCCGCGCCTTCCTGCGATCCGGGTAACGGGGGCATCACGCTGCCCGCGGGCTTCTGCGCGGCGGTCGTCTCGGGGAACCACCCGGTTCCCGGAGCCCGGCACATCGTGATCGCGCCCAATGGCGATCTGATCGTGTCCTTCAACGGCTACGGCCGTGGATCCGCGGGGGGAATTGTCGTCCTTCGAGACACCAACGGAGACGGCAAGGTCGATTCGGCGGGGACGAAGTTCGGCACCGGTAATACGACGGGGATCGCGCTGCGAAGCGGGTATCTCTATTACGCCACGCCGCTCGAGATCGGCCGTTACAAGTTCAACGCCGGCGACCTCAACCCCGGGGGCATGGCCGAGAAGATGGTGACCGGGTTCCCCGTCCAGAATCAACACGAGGACAAAGACCTCGCGTTCGACGGGCGGGGCGGGATGTACACCAACGTGGGATTGCCCTCCAACGCGTGCCAGAACCCGGACCGCCGCCCGGGAGTGCCCGGTCAGAACCCCTGCCCGCAACTCGAAGAGCACGGCGGCATCTGGAAGTTCGAGGAGAACACCGCGAACCAGGTGTTCTCCCGGGCGCAGCGCTACGCGACCGGCATGCGGCAGCCGGTGGCGCTCGCGTGGCACGAGGGGCATCTGTTCGCGGCAATGAACAGCCGTGATTCGCTCGACACGCTCTGGCCGGGCAAGTTCACCGCCCAGGACAATGCCAACCGCCCGCTGGAGCCGCTGCTGCAGGTGGATCCGGGATCGACCTTCGGCTGGCCGTACTGCTACTACGACGGGCAGGTGAAAGACATGGTGCTGGCGCCGGAGTATGGCGGCGATGGCAAGACCGTCGGACGCTGCAGCCAGTTCCAGAAGCCGGTGGCCACCTATCCCGCGCACTACGCGCCCGTGGGGTTGATGTTCTACGGAGGCACGCAGTTCCCTGCGAAGTACCGCGGAGGCGCGTTCATCGCCTTCCACGGATCCTGGAACCGTGCGCCCTTCCCGATGGAGGGCTACAACGTCGTCTTTCAGCCGTTCACGGGCGCCAGGCCGTCCGGCAGCTACGAGGTGTTCGCCGACGGCTTCAAGGGCGGCACGATCACGAATCCCACCAACGCGGCGGCGAGGCCCGACGGCACTGGCGAAGGTCCGGACGGGTCGCTTTACATCACCGACAGCGCGCAGGGGAAGATCTGGCGCGTTCTCTACAAGGGAGCGGCGAAATAGCATGAAGCGAGTGCTGGTCGGACTGATCGTGGCGAGCGCGGCGCTGGCCGCATCGGCTCAGGTGAAAGGGCAGCGCCAGGCTGGCTTCACCTGCGATGCGGACAACGGCGGCCTGAAGCTGCCGGAGGGTTTCTGCGCCGGTGTCATCGCCGACGACCTCGGCGTCGCGCGGAATCTCGTGGTGGCGTCCAACGGCGACATCTTCGTCTCGATCCGGAACGGCCCCCAGCCCGGATACATCGTGGGTCTGCGCGACACCACCGGCGACGGCCGGATCGACGTCAAGGAGAAATTCGGCAGCAAGGGCGCCACCGGGATTGCGCTGCGCAATGGCTATCTCTATTACGCCACGCCGACCTCCATCGAGCGATTCAAGATGAGCCCGGGGGAGCTGAAGCCCGCAGGCCCTGCCGAGGTCGTCGTCTCCGGCCTGCCTGTCCAGCGGGCGCATGTGGAGAAGGACATCGCGTTCGACGAAGCGGGGAACGTGTACGTGAATATCGGCCTGCCGTCGAACGCGTGCACCGAGCCCGATCGGATCCCGGGCGCCAAGGGGCTCGACCCCTGCCCGCAGCTCGAGGAGCACGGCGGGATCTGGCGCTTCAAGGCAGACGCGCCGGGCCAGACCTTCTCGAAGGCCAACCGGTACGCCTCGGGACTGCGCCAGCCGGTGGCGCTGGCCTGGCATGAGGGACATCTCTACGTGGCGATGAACAGCCGCGATCAGCTCGATACCCTCTACCCCGAGCACTTCACGGCCGAAGACAACGCGAACCGCCCGCTCGAGCCGCTCCTGCTCGTCAAGGAAGGGTCGGTGTTCGGCTGGCCGTACTGCTTCTTCGACGGAAAGACGAACCGCATGATCCTGGCGCCGGAGTACGGCGGCGACGGCACGGCCGTCGGCAGGTGCGCGCAGTACGAAACGCCGATTGCCACCTTCCCCGCTCACTACGCGCCGGTGGACCTGATGTTCTACACCGGGACGATGTTCCCACCGCATTACCGCGGGGGCGTCTTTCTGACATCCCACGGATCGTGGAACCGCGCGCCGCTCCCGATGGCGGGCTACAACGTCGTATTCGTGCCGTTCACCAACGGCCAGCCATCGGGCAAGTTCGAGGTCTTCGCCGACGGCTTCACCGGCCAGACGACGCTCATGAATCCTGCCGATGCCGCCGCCCGGCCGGACGGCACCGCACAGGGGCCCGACGGGTCGCTTTACATCACGGAGAGCATCAAGGGAAAGACCTGGAGGGTCGTGCGCAGGTAGGCCGCAGGAAGTACCCTTCATGTCGCGACTGCGTTACGGCAAGCCCCTCTGGCTCGGGCGGAGGCGCGCGCGGCGGCCAGCTTATCCATCTCAACGCGGGCGCCTCCAGGTCGAGGTCGCCATCGTCGGCGGCGGCATGACGGGAGCGCTCGCCGCGTACCTCTTCAGCCGCGCCGGCGTCCGCGTGGCGGTGCTGGAGGCGGCGCGCGTCGCGCGCGGGAGCACGGCCGCGAGCAGCGCCCTGCTGATGCAGGAGCCGGACAGAGATTTCCTGGATCTCGCCGAGCGGTACGGCCGCGCCGCCGCGCGCGACATCTGGCGCGCGCTCGCCAGCGCGACGCGCGGGCTCGCGGACGCCATTCACGCCGAACACATCGACTGTGACTTTCACGTGCAGCCCTCTGTCTATTTCACGCGCGACGCCGTTCAGGCGGCCCGCCTCGAGCGCGAGCTCCGCGCGAGGCACCTGGCCGGGCTCCCGGGCAGATGGCTGCCGGCTGTGGCGCTCCTGCGCGAGGCGGGCATCGCCGGCGCCGGCGCAATCGAGACGCGCGGCAATGCGCAGATGAACCCGGTGAAGGCCTGCCGCGGGTTCCTGAGCGCGGCGGCGGCAAACGGCGCGCAGGTGTTCGAGCGATCGCCGGTGCTCGGGACGACCGCCGGCGTTTCACACGTCACGATGAGGACGCCCGCGGGCCGCGTTCGCGCCGATAAGGTGATCGTTGCGACCGGCTATCTCACTCCGCAGTTCAAGCCTCTCGCCGGACGCTTCAGAATGAAAGACACGTTCGTGCTCGCCACGCGGCGGCTGCCGCGCCGGGCCCGGACGGCGCTCGTGAAGACGCCGCTGATGCTGTGGGACACGAACCGCCCCTACTACTACATGCGATGGAGCGACGACGGGCGTCTGCTCGTCGGGGGCGCCGATGTGGACCACGAGGGCGGAGCGCGTCCGGGCAGGCTCGCGCGCGGGAGGCGGGAGCTGCTCGAATATCTGGGCAGGGTGTATCCGGCGCTCGCCGGCGAGCGCGCGGCCTTCGCCTGGGAAGGGCTGTTCGCCGAAACCGCGGACGGTCTGCCGTACGTGGGGGAGCACCGGCGCTACCCCCGTCACTATTTCGCCCTCGGCTACGGCGGAAACGGCATGGCGGCCTCCTTTCTCGCGGCGCAGCTGCTGCTTCGGCGCTATCGTAATCACCCGGACCCGCGCGAGCGGCTGTTCGCGTTCAGCCGCGATCGGGCGCCGCGCCACCCGTAATGCCATTTCCGCCGTTTCAGCCGAACCGCCGCGTGCGCGTCGTGCTCTCCTCGATGGGGCTGATGCCGTTCGTGTCGGTGTGGAAGGCGGCGGCGCTCGCGCTCGCGGAGCTGGGCTGCGCGGCGTTCTTCCTGGTTGGCGTGCTCCAGCCCACGCTGGGCAGCCTGGCCCCCTGGATGGTGCTGCTCGCCTGCGTGCTCGGCCTGCTCGCGAGGGCGGGAGACATCGAGAGCTGGGCCACGTTCATCCCCGGCGGTTTCCTGGGGAAGGCGGAGCACGCGTTCGGGCGACGGGTTCGGGCGGGCGTCACCGCGGTGGCACTCTCGGAGCGACTGCTGCTGGCGGCGCTCTCGACGGCGGTCGTCGGGCGCTACGTGGCGAGCGTTGCGGCAACGGCGATCGGCGGACTGCGCTTCACCGGGCACGTGACGGTGGAGGAGCTCTCCACCCAGCTGGCGATTCTGATCGTCGGCCTGCTCTGGCTGCGCGCGAGGAGCGGCGTGCACGTGAGCGACGACACGATCGCGCGCAGCGTCTGGCTGGGCGTCGCGATCGTGAGCGCGGCGGCGGTGTGGGGTGTGGCCACGGCCGCGCACCGCGGCGCCGGGCCGGTGCCGGCGCCGTGGGAGCTGCCGCTGCCGCCATCGCGCTCGGGCGCGCTGGCGTACCTGATCGGCCTGGCCATGGCGCTCCCGGCGCTCGGGAGCGGGGGCGCGCTCGCCAGGATCGCGCATCAGCTCGCCCGGCCGCGGCTGTTGTCCTTGCGGCGGAGCTCGTCGCTCGTGATCGTCTTCAGCTTCATCGGCATCGCGGTCCCGGCGTTCGCGTTCGTGGCGCTCGTGCCGGCGGGCGAACAGCGTCTCTGGGCAGACATGCCGCTGGCCGGCCTGGCCCAGCACCTCGGCGGTCCGGTCTGGCTGACGGCGGCGATGACGGTGGCGGTCGTCTGCTCGGCCGTCCTGGTGCTCGCTCCCGCCGCCAATGCCGGGCTGCTCGACGCGGAGCAGCAGCTCCGCAAGTTGAGCGAGCAGCACGTGCTCCCGCAGGCCTTCATGCGGCCGCACCGCCGGTTCGGCACGATGACCGGCGCGATCGACGTCACGGCAGCCGCGATCGCCTCGATCGTGCTCGCCAGCGCGGGGCAGGTCAGCTGGCTCGCCCGGGCGTATGCCTTCACGATTGCCGCGCGGCTGTGCTTCAAGTCGATCATGCTGCTGCGGCTGCGGCGCGTGCATCCCGACACCGCCTTCAAGGCGCCTGCCGCCGGCCATTGGATTGTCGGCGTCGTGTCGCTTGCGTCGATGTTCGCGCTGACGCTCGCCCGCGACGTGCCGTCGCTCGCCTCGGCGGCGCTCATCGCGGGCCTGACGATCGCGTTCCAGGCCGCGGGCCGCCGGGAGGCGCCGGCGGCCGCCGAGGCGGAGCCCGATGCGGGCGCCGACGCATTCGAGCTGCTCTCGTCGGCCGATGTGTCGCTCGGTCAGGTGCAGGTGCGGCCCGGCAACGTCCTGGTGGCCGTGCGCAACAGGCGTGCGCTCGCCCATGTCGTCGCGGCGCTGCACGCGGCCGGGGATCGCGACGTGGTCGTGATGACGGCGCGCATCCTCGGACTGGACGTCGACGACGAGCAGGGCGCGAGCGATCCGACACGGGCCGAGCGCGATCTGCTCGGCGACGTGGTGAAGCTCGCCGAGCGCGACAACCGCCCGGTGCGCGCTGCTGATCGTGCCGGCGCGCAACGTCTTCGATGCCGTCGTGGCCACGACGGTCCGGCTGCAGTCCTCCGAAGTGTACGTCGGCGAATCGGCGACGCTCTCGGCCGACGAGCAGGCGCGCCTGCTCGGTGAAGCCTGGGAGCGCGCGGAGAAGCCCGAATCGCTGAACGTCCGGCTCGTCATCCACCACAACAGCGGGCGCACCGACGTCTACCACCTCGGCGCGCACCCGCCTTCGCTCACGCCCGGCGATCTCGATCTGATCCACCGTGTCTGGCTCGATGCGACCAAAGCCATCGGCCCGCACGTGCATCATCACGACGTCGTGCGGGCGGCGTTGACGCAAATGGAACAACAACTGAACGGACCTTCGCGCGATGACGCGCTCGCGGTCATCCGCCAGACGGCGCGCCCCGCCGACGAACTGGCCGCGGTCCTGCGCGCGCGCGACTTCTCGCGGCTGCGCGACATGGTGCGCAACCGCCCGGCCAGCGACCTCGCCGAGCTGCTGACCGCGCTCAGCCTCGAGGACCAGGTCGTCGTCTTCCGCATCCTGCCGCGGAAAGACGCCGCCGCGGTGTTCGAGTACCTCTCGCACGAGCAGCAGGAGGCGCTGCTCAAGGCGATGGCGCAGGAAGACGTCGCGGCGCTGCTCAACAACATGTCGCCCGACGACCGCACGATGTTCCTCGAGGAGCTGCCGGCCGCGGCGACCCGCCAGCTGCTCGCGCTGCTGACGCCGGCCGAGCGCGCCGTCGCGCTGACGCTGCTCGGGTATCCGGAGGAGTCGATCGGCCGTCTGATGACGCCCAACTACGTGGCGGTCGCGCGAGCATTGGACGATTCAGGAGGTCGCTCGACTACATCCGCACGCACGGGCAGAAGTCGGAGACGCTCGAACGTCATCTACGTCGTGGACGAGCAGGGGCTGCTGATCGACGACATCCGCATCCGCGAGCTTCCTGCTGGCGCCTCCCGCGACGGCCGCATCGTGGATCTGATGGACCGTCGCTTCGTCGCGCTGAAGGCGACCGACGACGAGCAGACCGCGGTCGCCGCGTTCCGGCAGTACGACCGCACGGCGCTGCCGGTGACCGACACGGCCGGGCATGCTGATCGGCATCGTCACCATCGACGACGTGCTCGACGTCGCCGAGGCCGACGGCGACGCGAGGAGATCCAGCGGATCGGCGGATCGGAAGCCCTCGACGAGCCGTACATGAAGATCGCGCTGCTGCGCATGGTGCAGAAGCGCGCCGGCTGGCTCACGGCGCTGTTCCTCGGCGAAATGCTGACCGCCACGGCGATGGGCGTCTTCGAGGAGGAGATCGCGAAGGCCGTCGTGCTGGCGCTGTTCGTCCCGCTCATCATCTCGAGCGGCGGCAACTCCGGGTCGCAGGCGTCCACGCTCGTCATCCGCGCGCTCGCGCTCGGCGAGGTCACGCTCGCGCGACTGGTGGCGCGTGATGCGCCGCGAGATTCGTCGCCGGCCTCGCGCTCGGCGCCATTCTGGCGTCGGTCGGGTTCCTCCGCATCACGATCTGGTCGGCGTTCTCGACACATGTACGGCGAGCACTGGATGCTCGTGGCGCTGCACGGTGGCGTCGTCGCTCGTCGGCGTGGTGCTGTGGGGCACGCTGGTCGGGCTCGCTGCTGCCGTTCCTGCTGCGGCGGCTCGGCTTCGATCCGGCGACGTCGTCGGCGCCGTTCGTCGCGACGCTGGTGGACGTGACCGGGCTCATCATCTACTTCACGGTGGGGATCGTGATCCTGCGCGGCACGCTGCTGTAGCCGGCGGCGCGGCCGCCCGGCGAGCTTCGAGACGGTGCCGCCCGGCACCGCCGTCATCCTTTTGCCACAGCTTTTCTGCAA
Organism: Vicinamibacterales bacterium; assembly: GCA_963738315.1. Taxonomy (GTDB): domain Bacteria; phylum Acidobacteriota; class Vicinamibacteria; order Vicinamibacterales; family JAMQPK01; genus JAMQPK01. Next base: position 1,266,920 of record CAVTVT010000003.1, read on the forward strand.
TGATGGACGCTGGCGGCGCCCTCCGGGAGAGGCAGCCGCCTGCAGCAACCTCCTTTGTTGGGGTATTCCTGGCGCAGCCGCCGGCACGACGATTGCTCGTCGCGCCGCGTGTTTCGAGGAGGGCCCTCGAAGGCTCAAGGAGATCTGATGATCAAGGTGCGAAGGGTGGCGGCAGGTATGGCAATTGGGGCGATGGCCCTCAACGCGGGGTGCGGGGGGAGCTCGAATCCCAATCCGACCCTGCCGAGCGCGCCCACGAAGACGGAAGTGTTCAGCGGGCATCTCGAGCAGGGGAAGGTGGATTACGGCCCTGGCAATGCCAACCATTTCACCATTACGAACCCGGGCATCGTGACGGTCACGCTGACGAAGATTTCACCCGCGCCGATCACCCTCGGCCTCGGGCTCGGGTTCTACGATGCCACCTCGTCCGAGTGCCTGCTCTATACGTACTACGATACGGCCACGCTCAATCTGGCGGTCAGCGACCAGATCGGGGGGGCGACGGAGCTGTGCATAGGCGTCTACGATGTCAATACCATCACCGATCCGGTGGATTACGAGATGACGGTGACGCATACCTAAACTTGAGAACTAGTTGCAAACTTCTGATAGTATCCCCCTACCGCAGCCATCTGCCGGAGGATTCGAGGAGGGGGACCGATGCGATTGACCCGCACCAGACTGAACTATCGCACCGTCGTGGCGTTCGTCGTCACGATCGTCGTACTGGCGTGCGCCCAGCGAGCGCTGCAGCGCGTGAGCGCGGCGCAAACCCGCGGCGGCCAGCAGGCCGGCATGTACGAAGTGGATCGGCTGTGGCCGAAGCCGCTTCCGAATCACTGGATTCTCGGGTCCACGGTCGGCCTGGCATGGATTCGCGCGACCATGTCTGGATCGTCCACCGTGGCAAGGCCACGATCGATCCGAAGTTCGGCAGCATGATGGCGTATCCGCCGCCCGCGCCGCTGGCGGGGGGGCGCCGGAGGCGGCCGGGCCGGCGCGGCGCCAGCGGCGCCCGCGGGCGGAGATGCGGCCTTGGCGAGACTGCGGCGACCGGTGAAAAGGCGATCTCCGATCTGTGCTGCATGGAAGCGCCGCCGGTCCTGGAGTTCGATCCGGAGGGCAACCTCGTCGGCCACTGGGGCGGGCCGGGCGCGGATACGAGTGGCTGCCCTCGATGCACGGCATCACCCTGGACGCGAAGGACAACGTCTGGTTGGCCGGCAACGGCGGCAATACCGTGCTCAAGTTCTCGCGCGACGGCAAGTTCCTGATGCAGATGGGAAAGAACGGCGCGAGCAAGGGGAACACGGACACGGCGAACTTCTGCACAACCCGCCGAGGTCAGCGTGGACGATGCCGCCAACGAGATTTACGTCGCCGACGGCTACGGCAACCGCCGCGTCATCGTCATCGACGCCAACACCGGCGAAATTCAAGCGGATGTGGGGCGCCTACGGCAAGCCGCCGGAAGACATGCCGGGAACATGCCGTACGATCCGAGCAACCCGATGGCGGACTACAAGTACTTCCAGGTGGTGCACTGCGCCACTCTCGCCAACGACGGCCCGGTGTACGTCTGCGACCGGAACCACAACCGGATACAGATGTTCAAGAAGGATGGAACCTTCATCAAGGAGATCCCAGATCTCCCGGCGCACCACCGGGGACGGCGTGACCTTCGACGTGGCGTTCTCGCGCGACAACGCGCAGCGGCTGATGTACGTGGCCGACGGCGCGGATCACCGCATCTGGCAGCTGCTCCGCGAGCCGATGACCGTGCTGAATCACATCGGCGACGGCGGCCGCTACCCGGGGCAGTTCTACGCGATTCACAACGTGTCGCTGGACTCGAAAGGGAACATCTACACGACCGAGACGTACACCGGGGCGCGCGTGCAGAAGTTCATCTACAAGGGCATGGGCGCGGTGGCGACGCCGGAAGGGCAGCACAACTAAAGGTAGAAGGAAGAACGAAAAAGGAAGAAAGCAAACGGGTGCTCGGAGAAATCCGGGCGCCCGTTTGTTTTTTTTGAAACCGGCACCTTTGCACCCCCCGCACCCGTCGACCCGTCGCACCTTGATATACTTCGGCCATGCTCGTCGGACGCCGTTACGTGGTGAGGGGACGGGTGCAGCGGGTCGGGTTCCGGTTGTTCGTGGAAGACGCTGCCCGGCGCGGAGGGCTGCTCGGCTACGTGCGGAATCAGCATGACGGCAGCGTCGAAGTCGATCGCCGAAGGAGAGCTCGAAGCCATGCAGCCGCTTCGAGCTGGCCTGCGCCGCGGGCCGCCCGGCGCCCGCGTCGAGGAAGTGGAGACCACCGAAATGCCCGCGTCCAGCCGCTTCACCGGATTTTCCGTGACGGGATGACAGACCAACTATGGAATCACTCAAGGACAAAGATCCGTTCGGTTCCGGATTTCCCAAAAGCCGGCATCAACTTCTTCGACATCACGACATTGCTGCGTGACCCCGAAGGGTTCCGTTCCACCATAGAGGCCTCGCAATCCGTTCGAGGCCAGCAACGTCGAGCTCGTCGTCGGCGTCGAGAGCCGCGGGTTCATCCTCGGCGGCGCCGTCGCTGACCGCCTCAAGGCAGGCTTCGCGCCGGTGAGCAAGAAAGGCAAGCTGCCGTCGCACACCGTGCGGGAGACCTACGATCTGGAATACGGCACCGATTGCCTCGAAATTCATTCCGACGCCGTCGAGACCGGCCAGCGGGTGCTGATCGTGGACGACGTGCTTGCCACGGGCGGCACAGCGGCGGCGACTGCGGCGCTGGTCCGCAAGCTGGGCGGGGACGTGGTGGCCCTGGCGTTTCTCATCGAACTGGAATTTCTCAAGGGCCGGGGCAAGCTCGGCAGGGAAACCATCCACAGCGTCCTGAAGTACCGATGGACCCCGTCACGGCGCCGAGCGCGATTGGCTGGCCTTGGCGGTGCTCCTGCCGGCCCTCTTCCTGATCGCTGCCGCTGTGGGCGCGGTTGCGCTCTGGAGGCTGGCGGCGGCCGTGGACGGCCGCCGCCGCGATGCCGCGGTCCTCGGCATGCTGCGCGTATTCGCCCCCGCGGCTGCGGCTGCGCAGCTGGAGCCCGCACAGTTGCTCGCCTGGTATCCGATCGCGCAGCACAGCCGGCGGCTGTTCCCCGCGGCCTTCGCCGCACTGGACGACGCGTTCGGCGGACGCTTTCCATTCGGCCCCGAACAGCTCGAGACGGCGCACGCACGCTTCAGCGCCGACTGGCTCAGCTGGGAGCGGGCGCACGATGCGGCGTTCGCGCTCAAGCAGGCCCAGATCGAAGACGAGATCGCGCGCGCGGGGGGGCAGGCCACACCGCTCCATCGCACGCGCCTGGCTGCGCTCGATCGGGAGAAGCTCGAAACCTACCAGCAGCGATACCAGGAATACGTCAGGGCGTCGAAGGCGCTTGCCGCGCTGAACCGTCCGCCTGCGGAGTGACACCCGCGGTGCCGCTGGCTCATGCGATCATGCGGAGGGGACAGCAGCGATGCTGAAGGGCACACGCGACGCCGTCGTCAAAGAGCTGCGCTCGGTGAGTATTCACGGACAGAAGTCGTGGGAGATCGTCTTCACGTTTCTCGACGACCCGGGCGAGCAGCTCAATGCCGCCCGTGTCGGTTCCGAGGCGATCACCGGAGGCCAGATCGAGGCGGGCGATCGGATTCAGGTGGATTACCTGGTCGGCGTCGTGGTGAAGGTTACGCGCCTGCCCGGATCGGTGGGATAAGCAACGAAAGGACGGCCGGGCCTCCTGCGGGCCCGGCCTGTACGGACCGACGCCGTGCGCCGGCCGCTGATAGAGCGGAAGGGCTACACCACGGTACTGCGTCCGCTCAGCAGCCCGATCAGGAACAGCACGATAGCGGCGACGAGCAGGAGGTGGAACACCGCGCCAATGGTGTAGACCCCCACAAGCCCCAGTACCCACGCCACCAACAAGATGACGGCTAGTGTGAATAGCATCGTCTTCCTCCTCGCCCCATGAGATGCAAGCCCGGCGCCAGGGGGCGCATCGAGGCCTATTCCGGAACGAACACGATTGAGACGGGTTGGGAGATCGCGGCGCGCGTCGAGAGCGGCGAGAGCAGGCCTGTCTGCGGGTCGACACGGTGCAGCACCAGCGTGTTCGAGTTCTGGTTCGCCGCGAAGAGGTACTTGCCGGTGGGATCGAGCGAAAAGGATCGGGGAGTCTTGCCGCCCGAGGCCGTGTGCCCGGCGAGCCCCAGGCGGCCGGTGGCCGGGTCGATCGAAAAGACCGCGATGCTGTCGTGTCCACGGTTCGAGACGTACAGATGGCGGCCGTCGCGGCTCGTCTGGATTTCGGCGGTGGAGTTGTCGCCGGTGAAGCCGGCCGGCACGGTCGAGATGGTCTGCAGCTCGCGGAGCACGCCGCGGGATGCGTCGTAGGCGAACGCCGTCACGGTGGATGCCATCTCGGCATTGACGTATGCGAAGCGGCCGTTGGGGTGAAAGGCCAGGTGCCGAGGACCGGCTCCGCCCGCCAGCCTCGCGAACGGCGGATCGTTCGGCGTGAGAGACACCGGCGACGCGTTGAACCGGTACACGAGCACCTGATCCAGCCCCAGGTCTGCCGAGAGCGCGAACCGCCCGTCAGGTGACGGTTCAATGAAATGCGCGTGCGGCCCCGCCTGGCGCGCGGGGTTCACGCTCGACCCGCGGTGCTGGTCCACGGCGGCCGCGTCTCCGAGCCGTCCGTCTGGCGCGATGGGGAGGGCAGCGACGCTCCCGCTCTGATAGTTCGCGACCAGCAGCGCGTGTCCGCTGCGGTCGACCGCGAGGTGGCAGGGGCCTTGTCCGCGTGAGGAGACCTTGTTGAGGAGGCGGAGGTGCCCGCCCGCCTCGAGCGCAAACGCGCTGACCGTGTCTTCTGCGTTCGCCGCGCGCGTCGGGTCGTGCTCGTTGACGGCGTAGAGGAACCGGCCGCTGGGATGGAGCGCGAGGAACGACGGGCTCGGTGTCTCGGCCGCGAGGCCGAGCGGTTCGAGACGCCCGGTGTCGGGAGAGAAGCGAAACGCGTAAATGCCCCGGCTGCCGTTGTCACCGGTATAGGTGCCGACGTAGGTCAGATAGGTCCGCTGGCTCTGGGCTGCGGGCATCGCCGTCCAGAGCGCCAGAAGGAGCCAGCCGCCGCAGCCAACCGATCGCAGATGCGTCATGCCTGCGGATCATAACCCCGCGCGCGCCGGCGCGTGTGAGTCGTTGGGAATTTCGTGGGGCGAACGGAGGGCCGGCTCGGGGCGTGCGATCGCCCGAGCCGGTCCTTGTCGAAACTAGGGGCAGGTCGCCGAGACCATCTTGAACGACTGGACGTTGAACGTCCGCGACGGCGTCGAGGAGGCGCTGCTGCTCGCATTCGGCGACGGCGTGGCGGGGGAGGCGGTGGCGCCGGCCGCGGCCGATGCTGGGGCTACCATCCCGACCACCTCGATCTTGTGGTTGGCGTGCGGCGAGAGGTTCTGCGACGGCGTGGTGTGGAGCGAGAACGTCTGCTTCATCGAACCGGCAGTGCCCACCGCACCGCTGTTCGCGCTGGAGCTCGCGCTCGCTGAGGCGCCGGCGGCCGGCGACAGCTGCGCATCTTCGAGAGTCCAGGTGCCGGCCGTGGAGCCCGGCTTCAGGCAACCCACGTAGGTAACGGTGCTCGCGGTGGAGCTCATCTGGCCCGGCCGAGAGGTCTCAGTCGATGGCTGCGTGCTGGGCCGCTGCGTGGCGGGGGAGCTCGGCTGCTGTGTCGACGGCGTCTGGCCACCAGCCGGCTGCTGGCCCGGCGTCTGTGCCGACAACATGGCGCTCGCGCCAAGCGTGGCGATGGCAATGGTCAATGGACGAATCATGGGGTCTCCTTTCAGAATGCGCTGCTCAGAATGCGCTTCCGTGTTTCGTGGGCAGGGCACTGCAGAAAACAGGCCACGAATGGACCGCGGAAAAACCGGCTTGTCCGTGGTGCGCCGGCTTACCCGTGGGGAGGGGATCTGGAAGTTCTTACCGGGGTGTCAGCGGCTCGCCACCGAAGAGCGCCGGCACCTTGCGGAACATCTCGTCACGCAGCGGCAGGATGAACGAGAATCGGTAGTCGCCCGACATCCGGCCGATCGGAATGCCCACCAGCTCGCCGTCCTGGTCGAGCACGCCGCCCCCGGAGACCCCGGGATGGCCGTCGGTGAGGCAGGTGATCAACCCGTTGGGAGTACGTTCGCCAACATAGCCGGTGCTCAGGATGATGCCCTTGGAGTAATCGTTGCCCAGACGGAAGATCGGGTCGGCGAACTGGTACTCGTAGGCCGTATCCACCTTCAGGGGGGAAGATCGAGCTCCCCGCGCACGCGGATGATGGCCCAGTCGCCGGGGTGCACCTCTTCGTCGGCGCTGCCGGTATCGACCACACGGGCCGGGAGCTCCTTGCCGTGGTAGCGAACCTTGATCGACGTGATCCGCCGTTTGGCGTCTTCTCCGATCGGAACCACCCCGTGCTTCACCGTGATGAAGTAGCCGTCGCCGAGGTAGCCCGCCGTGCTGTAGCTGGAGCTGCCGCGGTCGTCGTAGGCATTGAGCTCCACGAAGCTGTCGCGCCGCTGCCGCAGCACGCGCACCGGCAGGAGCCCCATCTCGCTCTGCAGCTGGCGCTTGACCTCTTCCACCAGCGCCGTTCGCGAATTGCTGCCGACCTCCACGCCGGCCTCCGCGAACAGGCCATCGGTCGCGAGCGGCCGGCTGGTCTGCGCGCGCCGGAACTGCAGGATGCTGCGGGCCATCTCATCGTGGAGCGCCTCTACCCGGGCATTGCTTTCGGCCAGCTGGCGCGCCAGGGCCCGCTGGGTCGACCAGCTGCCGAGGACGAAGCCTATTGTGATGATGGAGACGACAAGAGTGGTCAGAACGAGTGGACGTCGGGGGGGCATCCTGCTCCGATCCGCAGCCGGCTCATCGCCGGCGTCGCGATTCAATTGTCGGGGTTGACCGGACGGCCGAGAAGGCCCATCCGATACAGTTGAATTGTAACGTCCGCATGCATGTTGATCAAGCACGAATCACCGGGTTCCGCCCATAGTTTCGGCGGATCCACGGCCGGAACGCAGGGGGTTTCACACAATCTGCAGATACCGGAACTTACAAACTTGTGAGCGCGGGAATTGGGGTTCGTCAGAGCGGCCAGCCAGCGCCGAAGGCGGTGGTGCGCCCGGCAGGTCTCGAACCTGCGACCCCCGGTTTAGGAAACCGGTGCTCTATCCTGCTGAGCTACGGGCGCGCGGAGTGCTGACGGGGGCTATTGTAGCGTCCCCCGTGGAGAGCCGCGGTATAGTGGCGCATCGATAGAAGGCAGCGGTCCCGGGCGGCGCTCTGCGGACACAAGGCGGCTGAGGCGGCCGGCGTCTGCCTCCTGCTCATGGTGCAGGGGAATCTGGCGGGGCTCACGGCCTCCCATCTGGCGATCGCGGGCAAGACGGGACTGCTCGCCGTAACCCCGGCGCTCGCCCTCACCTTTACACAGCACGTGCGCCATCTGCTCAATCGATGGTCGGCGTCGGCCTTCTTTGGCGTGTGCACCTTCCTGGCCGACGCATTCGCGCACGAGTCCCATTATCCGGGCCAGTACACCGAAGCGGCCCTCACCGGGATTGGCGCCTTCCTGTTTTCCGTGGCCGTGTCCTACACACGGGTCGGCAGGCGCATCGACGAGCTGGCCGAATCGTTCCCGCACCAGGCCCCGACGCGGCGGGCGTCATGAGACCAGGCTCTTGCGCACGGCGTAGAGCACGATCTCAGCCGTGTTGTGCAGCCCGAGCTTCTGCATGAGATTGCCGCGGTGCGTCTCCACCGTGGAGAGGCCGACTTCGAGCACCCGGGCCACTTCCTTGTTGGTCCGGCCTTCCGCCAGCAGCTGCAGCACCTCCTTCTCGCGATCGGTGAGCAGTCCGTACGAGTCCTCCTGGCCGCGCTGCTGGAGACGGTGCATGTAGTCGGTCAGCAGCATCGACGAAACGGCGGGGCTGAAGAAGGGCCGTCCGTCGGCCACGCTCCGCAGCGCCGGGACGAGGTCCTCCTCGGTGGATTCCTTGAGGAGATAACCGTGAGCGCCGGCCGACAACGCACGGATGACGTACGATTCGTCGGCGTACATGCTGAGGAACAGCACCTTCAGATCGGGGTTGTGCTTGATGGCCCGCTCGGCCACGTTGACGCCGTTCAGCTTCGGCATTCCGATGTCGAGCACCGCGACGTCGGGCCGGAGGTCGTCGCACATCCGGAGCGCCTCCAGGCCGTCGGCCGCCTCGCCGACCACCTGGATATCGGGCTCTCCCTCGAGCAGCGCCTTCATGCCGCGCCGCACGATGCCGTGATCGTCACCCAGCAGTACTCGCAACACGCGTCTCCTCGGGCCTGTTAGACGCCTGGATGGGGACGATGGCCTGCAGGCGGGTTCCGCCCCCGGCATCGGGCTCGAGCGACACGGTGCCGTGCATTTCTCCAATGCGCTCGGCGATGCCGATCAGGCCGAGGCCGCGGCGTGCGGCATCCTCGGGCATGCCGACGCCGTTGTCCTGCACCAAAAGCTCGATGTGGTCCCGCCGGCCTCGCACGGCCACGGTCACGGCGGTGGCGCGGGCGTGCCTGGCGCAATTGGTCAGCGCCTCCTGGACGACGCGATAGACGCAGGTGCGGTGGGCGTCAGGGAGCTGCTCGAGGTTCCCCTCGACCTGCAGTGCCACAGGCACCCCCAATCGCTTCGAGAATTCGCGCGCCTGCCAGGCGAGCGCCGGCTCCAGGCCGAGATCGTCGAGCATGCTGGGGCGCAGCCCCATGGCGAGGTCGCGCACGGCTCTCATCATGCGATCGAGCAGGGCCTTGCTCTCGGCCGCCACCGCGGCGAACCCCGGGCTCCCGACCGCGTGGGCGCGCTCGAGCCGCCCGATCTCGAGCCGGAGCGCGGTCAGCATCTGGCCTACCTCGTCGTGAAGCTCCCGCGAGAGGCGCTTGCGCTCGTCTTCCTGGGTGTGCCGGAGCTGGTGGGACAGGCGGCGCATCTCCTGCCCGGCCTCTTCGCTGCGCGCCTGCTCCTGACCGGATCTCCGCTCGAGCACTCGGATCCGCGCGACGGCGGCAACGGCCACGACGAGTCCGAGCGCGAGGCTCGCCGCGAGGGTCGCCGCCAGGTACTTACGCAGCTCCGAGGCCCTGGAGGCGACCGCGTCCCGCTCGGCCTCGAGGCTGGCGTTGTGGATGCGCTCGATCTCGGCCGAGATGGTCATCACGGCGTCGCGCTGCGGGGCGATCTCGCGGCGGAGAAACCCGTACCGTCCAGCGCCGGGCGGCTGCTGGAAGAGCGGCTCGTTGAGCCGCCAGTACCGCTCGACCTCGCGGCGCAGCCGATCGAAGTGGCCCGGATCGGCGGCGCGCACGAGCGGCTCGAGCTCCGCGATCAGCCTCGCGGCGTCGGCCTGGAGCGCCTGGAGCCTGGCGCGCGAGGCCGCAGCTTCGCCCTCGAAATCCAGCAGGACGTCGCGGATCAGAATGCCGGAGAGCTGCACGTCGGCCCGCAGGCCGCGCAGACGCGCCTCGACGGCGGCGTGTCGGGCGTTCAGGTCGTCGAGGCGAGCGTAAGCCTGTTCCGCCTCGCGGCGCGCCGCGAGCAGCGAGATGCCAATGAGCGCGATCAGCCCGAACAGCGCGAGGGCGACGACCGGCCAGGTGCGGAACCGCATGGCGGAATCGTATAACGTTATACTTACGCCATGAAGCGCTCAGAACGGCGTCGCCTCAAGGAAAACGAGCTGTCGCACGCGCTCAGCCAGGCCACGGCCACGCTGGCCGAGCGGCGCCGCATGATGACCATGGCCGGCGCCGCGGTGGTGCTGGTCGTGCTGGCGGCCGGAGGGTTCTGGGCGTGGCGCACGCGGGCGAACACGCGCTCGCAGGTGATGCTGGCCGACGCGCTCGCGGTCGTGCAGTCGCCGGTGGATCCGCCGCGGCCCGACGCCAGCGGCAAGATCGTCCAGGTGGCCGGCACCTATCCCACGGTGAACGCCCGGGCCGAGGCGGCCCTCGCGATGTTCCAGCAGGTCGCCGACGCGTATCCGTCGACCCGAGCGGGCCTGGCCGCGCGCTACTACGCGGCCGCCGCGCTCTCGATTCTGGGCCGCTACGGCGAGGCCGCGGCGCGCTACCAGGAAGTGGTCGACAGGGCGGGCCGCACGAGCTTCTACGGGCGCATGGCGCAGCTCGGCGCCGTCGAAGCGAAGATCCAGGCCAAGCAGTACGACCAGGCGATCAGCGAGGCGCAGGCGCTGGCGAACGCGAACGACGACAATCTGCCGCGCGACGCCGTGCTGATGGAGCTCGGCCGCGCCTATGCGGCAGCCGGCAAGAAGGCCGAGGCGAAGGAGACCTTCGACAAGGTGGTGGCGGAGTTCCCCGACTCGGCGTTCGTCGAAGAGGCGAAGGCGATGAGCGGATCCGCTACGTCGTGAAGCGGTAGCCGAGAATCTTGTAGATCAGCTTGGCGCACAGGAAGTTCGGCGCCACCATCCCCGGAATCGGACACAGCTCCACCAGGTCGCATCCGACGACGCGCCGCGCCGCGATCACGCGGCGCAGCAGCGCGAGCAGCTCGTACCAGCTCAGCCCGCCAGGCTCCGGTGTGCCCACCGCCGGCATGATGGCCGGATCCAGACCGTCGCAATCGATCGTGATGTAGACGGTGCCGCTCAGCGAGTCGACGACCCGCTGGATCCAGTCGGGATTCCGCCGCATGTCGACGTCGTAGAAGATCGTCGTGCGCAGGCCCGGAGCGGCGGCGGCTTCCTCCGCTGACAGGCTGCGGATGCCCACCTGCGTGCAGGGCGCGTGCTCCAGCAGCCGGCGCGTGGCGCAGGCATGATTGAACGGCGTGCCCATGTAGCGATCGCGCAGGTCGGCGTGGGCGTCGATCTGCAGCACCGACAGTCCGGGATGATGGCCGGCGAGGGCGGCCACGATCGCAGGGGTGATCGAGTGCTCCCCCCCGAGCACGAACGGAAACTTGCCGTGCGCCGCGATCTCGGACACCACGCGCCTGATCTCGGCCATCATCTGGCCCATGTCGTCGAAGGGCAGCTCCATCTCGGGAAACGTGAAGATGCCCGAGGCCTGCATGTCGGTGCCCAGCTCCTCGTCCCACAGCTCCATGTGCGATGAAGCCACGAGGATCTCGCGGGGGCCGTGCCGGGTGCCGCCGATGTACGAGGTGGTGCTCTCGAGCGGGATCGGCAGAATCACGGCGCGGCACGACTCGAAGCTGGTCGATTCCGGCAGCGTGCCGCCGAAGGCCAGCGGCTCGATATGGTCGTAGGTGACCGGCCCCTTCATGGCGTCTCCTGGAAGGCCTCGCTCGAGATCGGATGGCCGTCCACCGACATGTCGCGCGCGCCCGGGTCGAACACCGGCCTGCGGCGCCGCGCCACGGACGCGCCAGAGCTCCGTGCCAGCGCGGTGGAGAGGATGGGCAGCGCGAGCGTGGCATCGGCGTGCACGGTGACGCGATCGGCGTCGGCGGCCAGTTTGCCCCAGCTCTGCGCCTCCTCGAGGGACGAGCCGGAGGCGCCGCCGAAGTGCGGGACGTCGGTCACGATCTGGAGCGCGTACTTGTGGCCGCCTACGGCGTCGCTGAAGAACTCGGCCTGTACGCTCGCCTGATTGATGAAGTTCTTCGGTGTGCCGCCGCCGAGGACGATCGAGGCGGTGCGCGGCCGCCGGATCACGAGGTTGGCCGACTCGACGATATCGCCGATGACGTCGATCAGTCCGCTGCCGGGACGCGCGTGCCGTCCCTGCGAGAGCCCCATCCCGAGCGACGAGTCGGCGATGGCCGGGCAGAAGATCGGCACGTTCGCGCGATAGGCCGACGTCAGGATGCCCGGCGCGCGGGTCTCGTTCCACAGGTGCTCGCCGAGCTTGCAGAGGAACTCGCGCGAGGTGTAGGCGCGCGGCTCGAGGCCGGCGGCGAAGTCGCCGATCCAGACGTCGTTCTCGCAGAACTCCTCCTCGCTGGCGAAGGTGTCGTACACGCGGTCGATGCGCTCATCGGCGAGGGCCGCATCGTTCGCCTGCGCCGAGCCGACATAGTGCCGCCGGCCGCGCGTCTCGTGGAGGTCGTGGTACAGATTCGCGCCCGTGGAGACGAGGCAGTCGATGTACCGGTGCTCGATGAGGTAGGCGATGATCAGGCGGAGGCCGCCGGCGCTCAGCGCGCCCGCCATTCCGAGGAAGATCGTCACATCGTCGGCGAGCATCTTCTGCCAGACGCGGTGGGCGATGCCGAGCGAGCGACCCTGGAACGAGATGCGCTCCATCTTCTCGAGGAGCTCGTCGGCGTGAAGATCCGGGTCGATCGTGAACGGCTCGATCGGGACCTCGAGAAACCGCGATCGCTTGTTCATGCGCCGCAATTGTACGTCAATGGCGCCGCTCCACGTTGCGGAGAAAGCCGAGATCTCCGGCGGGCGAGAGGCGGATGCCGGCGAGCGCGGGCTGGGCGAGCGCGAAGTTCGTCTTGTTCCAGAGGCTGACGTACGGCACCAGCTCCGCGATCCGCTGCTGCACCTTGCCGTAGAGCTCGCGGCGCGAGGCGACGTCGGTGGCGGCGGTCGCCGCGTCGATCAGCCGGTCGGCTTCCGGATCGCTGAAGCGGCCGCGATTGAATCCGAGCGGCGGCACCATCTGCGACTGGAAGACGCGCCGCAGGATGTCCGGATCGGCCGTGGCGCCCCCGACCCACTGCAGTGTGTACATCTGGAAGTTGCCTTTGAGGATGTCGGCGTACAGCGTGGCGAACTCGTAGGTGCGGATGTCCACCTCGATGCCCACGGCCTTGAGGTCTTCCTGGATCACCGCGGCCTGGAGGCGGTTGAACTCGAGCGCGGACGACGTCTTCAGCGACACGGCGAAGCGCGGCAGCGGGCCGTCGCCGTCGGGATCGCGGTAACCGGCCTCGTCGAGGATGGCCCTCGCCTGCGCGGGATCGTAGTCGAACACGAAGATGTCGGAATTGAAGGCCCAGCTCGTGGGCGGGATGATGCCCACGGCGGGAGCGGCGAGGCCGCGCCGCAGGTACTTGATGATCGATTCGCGGTCGATCGCGAAGGCGATCGCGCGGCGGACGCGGACGTCCGAGAGGATCGGGTCGGTGCAGTTGAACGCCAGGTACTGGTAGTCGAGACCGGGGGCCTGGGTCAGGCTCAGGCCGTCGCGCTCGAGCTGGTAGACGATGTCGGGCGAGAGGTCGTTGACCACCAGATCGCTCGAGCCCTTCCGGAGCTCGAGCCCGCGCATGATGTCGTCGGGCACCACTTTGAGCGTGACCGCCCGGTTGCGCGGCGCGCCGGCGAAATAACCGGGGTACGCGTTGAGCTCGAGGCGGTCGTCCGCGGCGAAACGGCCGAATTCGTACGGGCCGGTGCCGATCGGCCGGTTGCGCAGCTCGCGGCCGGCCCCATCCGGCACGATCTTCATCACGAGGCTCACCAGGAACGCCCCGGTCGGCTGCCGGAGCCCGAAGCGCACCGTATACGGATCGATCGCCGCGACCGTCGCGAGGTCGCGGTACGCGCCGCGGTACGGAGACGCCATCTCCGGATCGAGAATGCTCTCGAAGGTGTAGACGACGTCCTTCGCGGTGAGCTCGTGGCCGTCGTGGAAGCGCACGCCGTGACGGAGGTGGACGAGGTAGGTCTGATAGTCGTCGGTCTCCCAGGAGAGCGCGAGCGCGGGCGCCAGCCGCATGTTGTCGTCGAACGTGAACAGGTCGTCGAACAGGAGCTGGTGCGCGCGCGTCGAGGAGTCGTCGGTGCCGTACCGCGGGTCCAGGCTGTTGGGCGAGGTGGGAATCGCCATGGTGATGACGCCGGGCTGCGGCGCGGGCTGGCGGCAGCCGGCCCCGAGCGCGGCGGCCACCGCCGCCGCGAGCATGGCGAGGCGCGGGCGCATCAGCCGGCCGCGTCCTTCTTCAGCTCGGTGAGCAGGGTCAGCGCCTGGAGAGGTGTGATCGCGTCGGTGTCGATCTGGCGCAGCCGCTCGGCGATGCCGATGGCGGCCTCGTCCACGGGGCCCGCACCGGCCTGAAACAGGCCCAGCTGGCGCTGCGGCTCGGCGGGCGTGCCGCTGATCGACGGGCGGCCGCCGCGCCGCAGCTCGTCCTGCTCGAGTGCCCCGAGGATCGCGCGGGCGCGCGCGATGACCGGGGGCGGCATGCCGGCCAGCCGCGCGACCTGGATGCCGTAGCTGCGATCCGAACGGCCGGGGACGATCTTGTGGAGGAAGACGATGCCGTCCTGCCACTCGCGCGCGGCGACGTGCGCGTTCACCACGCCTGGCAGCGCGTCGGCGAGATCCGTGAGCTCGTGGTAGTGGGTGGCGAAAATCGTCTTCGGACGCGCGCGTGCGTTGGTGGCGAGGTACTCGGCCACGGCCCACGCGATGCTCAGCCCGTCGAAGGTCGCGGTGCCGCGGCCGATCTCGTCGAGCACGACCAGGCTCTTCGACGAGACGCCGTGCAGGATGTTCGCCGTTTCCTGCATCTCCACCATGAAGGTGGACTGGCCGCGCGTGATGTTGTCCGAGGCGCCGACCCGCGCGTAGATCCGATCGAGGACGGCGATCTTGGCGCGCGCCGCCGGCACGAAGGAGCCGGCCTGCGCCATCAGACAGATGAGCGCCGTCTGCCGGAGGTAGGTGGACTTGCCGCCCATGTTCGGTCCGGTGAGGATCACGAGCTGGTTGGATGCGGTGTCGAGCGCGGCGTCATTGGGCACGAAGGCGCCGCCGCACCGCCGCTCCACGACTGGATGCCGCCCGTCGGCCACGATCAGGTCGTCGCCGTCGTGCACGTGCGGCTTGATGTAGTTCGCCAGGGTGGCCGTCTCCGCGAGCCCGCCGAGCACGTCGATGGCCGCCAGCGCGCGCGCCGTCTCCTGGATGCGCGCCGCCTCGCCGGCGACGCGCGCACGGAGCGCCTCGAACAGTTCGATCTCGCGCTCGACGATGCGCTCGTCGGCGCCGAGCACCTGCTCTTCGTGCTCCTTCAACGCCGGCGTCACGAACCGCTCGCCGCCCGCAATCGTCTGCTTGCGATGGTAGTCGGGAGGCACCGCGTGCAGGTGCGATTTCGAGATCTCGATGTAGTAGCCGAACACACGGTTGTAGCGCACCTTGAGCGAGTTGATCCCGGTGCGCGCGCGCTCCCGCTCTTCGAGGTCGGCGATGACCTGCTTGCCGCCCCGGCTGATGGCGCGGAGCGAGTCGAGCTCGGCGTCGACGCCGTCGCGGATGTACCCGCCATCGCGCACCAGGGCCCCGGGCTCGTCGACGAGGTGCGACTCGACGTCGTCAGCGGACCTCCGCCAGATCGTCGAGCTGGCTGACCAGCGCCCGCAGGAGCGGCGCCTCGCAGACCGAGAGCAGCTGGCGCACGCGCGGCACGGCGCCGAGCGATCGGGCGAGGCCGACGAGATCCCGCGGGCCGGCGGTGCCGAGGGCGGTGCGCGCGACGCAGCCGCTCCACGTCCTGCACCGAGCTTGAGCAGCTCGCGCAGCTTGCCGCGCTCCGTGCTGCGGAAGGCGAGCTCCTCGACGGCGTCGAGGCGATCGTGAATGCGATCCAGCGACACCAGCGGGCGCAGCAGCCACGCGCGCAGCGCGCGTCCGCCCATCGGCGTCAGCGTGCGGTCGATCTCGTGCGAGCAGCGAGCCGTCGCGGCGCCTGTCCAGCGACTCGACGACTTCCAGATGACGCAGCGTGACTGGGTCGACGAGCAGTGCATCGGCTGAGGTCTTGAACGCGATGTCGCGCACGTGTGCCAGATCCGCCTTCTGCGTGTCGCGCAGATAGTGGAGCAGCGCGCCGGCGGCCGAGACGGCCGCCGGCCGGGCGTCGAGACCGAATCCCTCGAGTCCGGTTGTCTGGAGCTGCTGGAGGAGCGTGCGGCGTGCGCTCTCGTACTCGAAGGTCCAGGGCTCCACATGCGTGACCGGCCATCCGTCGCCGCTTCCGGCCCGGGCGGCGCCCAGCATCGCGGGCGCGTCGAAGCCCGCCGGCGCGACGATCTCGCGCGGTCTGAGCACCGTCAGCTCGTCCGCCAGCGCCTGGAATCCGGACGGACCGGAGTATTCCGCGCACGAGAATTCGCCCGTGGTGAGGTCGAGGAGCGACACGCCGATCGCGACGCCGGCGGCGTTCCCCGGGCCGGCTGCGGCCCGGAGCTCGGCCGGCGCAATGGCCAGCAGGAACGCCGGCTCGCGCGCATCGAGGTACTGCGGCGTCGGTCAGGGTGCCCGGCGAGACCACGCGGACGATCTCCCGCTTGACGATCCCCTTCGCCTTCCGCGGGTCCTCGACTTGATCGCAAATCGCCACGCGGAAGCCCTTCCGGACCAGGCGCGCGAGATACCCGTCGACCGCGTGATGCGGCACGCCGCACATGGGGATCGAGGTGCCCTGGGCGTCGCGCGAGCGCGAAGTGAGCGTGAGCTCGAGCGCGCGGGAGGCGGCCAGCGCGTCCTCGTAGAACATCTCGTAGAAATCGCCCATCCGGAAGAAGAGAATGGCGTCCGGGTACTGCTGTTTCGCCTCGAGGTACTGGCGCATCGCCGGCGTGACGCCCGGCGTCGCGGCGCCCGGTGCGCCTGCGTCGGGGGATGAGGAGGGTGCCGGCCGCATGTAGAATGGAATTTTACATGCTGGTGCTCGCGCTCGATACGACGACAAGAGCTGGGAGCGCCGCGCTGCGGCGCGACGGCGTGACGCTCGACGTCGAGGTCGGCGATGCCGCGCTCACGCACGGCGCCCGGCTGCCTGGAGATCTCATCCGCCTCCTCGGCCGCCGGCAGGTCGCGATCGGCGACGTCGACCTCTTCGGCGTGGCAGTGGGACCAGGGTCGTTCACGGGGCTCCGGGTCGGGATCGCGACCATGCAGGGACTGGCCCTGGCGGGAGGACGGCGGATGGCCGCGGTGCCGGCGCTCGACGCGCTCGCGGTGGCCATTGCGGGCCCGGACGCCGGCGGCGAGATCACCGCCGCCTGGATGGACGCCCAGCGTGGTCAGGTGTTCTCTGCGCTCTATCGCGGAACGATGCCACTGGAGCCGGCCATCGTGGACGACCCGGCCGTGGTGCTGGAGCGCTGGCGGGCGAGGCCGGGGGACGAACCGATCGCCTTCGTCGGAGACGGCGCCCTGCGATATGCCGAGGACATCACCCGGACCCTGAGGCAGGCGCGCATCACCGCCGAGACGCCGCCGCTGGCCCCAGCCGTGGCGATGCTCGCCGAGCAGATGGCCGCACGCGGACGACACCATCACGCCGGATGCCGTTCGGCCCATCTATCTCCGAAGGCCCGACGCCGAGCTCGCTCGCGACCGCCGCCGGGCGGCGGCCGCCGCACGGCCATGACGTGGGTGATCGAGCGCACGCTGTCGGAGGCGGACCTGAGCGAGATTCTCGAGATCGAGAAGGCGTCGTTCTCGAACCCGTGGACGCGGCAGATGTATCTGCGCGAGCTCCAGAACCCGGATGTGTCGTTTCTCTACGTGCTCAGGGTCGAAGAGGGGAGCGGGTGGCGGATGGCGGGCTTCTGCTCGTTCTGGCTCGTGCTCGACGAGATCCACATCAACAACCTGGCCGTGCGGAGCGAGCACCAGGGGCGCGGCTTCGGGACGGCGCTCCTGACGCACGTGCTGGAGGCGGGAGCCAGCCGGGGGGCCGAGCGGGCCACCCTCGAAGTTCGGCCGTCAAATGCCTCAGCGAGGAGGCTTTACGAGCGGTTGGGCTTCTCAGTGGCGGCCACGCGGCCGAACTACTACGCCAGTCCGCCCGAAGACGCCCTCATCCTCTGGAAGCGCGCCCTGAGCGCCTCGCGGTCGACGGCTTGAAACGCGATCCCCCCTGTGTTACTTTCGGGCCGTGATCGAGTCACTCTTCAGTGAAGGAGGCCGGGCATGCAGACCGGGAATGTCCAGGAGTTGAAGGACCTTCTGTTCAAGACCGACGAAGAGTTCCGACAGCTCGCCACCCAGCACCACCAACTCGACGATCGCCTTCACGAACTGTCCACCAAGCCTTACCTTTCCGAACCCGAGCAATTCGAAGAAATCAAACTCAAGAAACGCAAGTTGCAGCTGAAAGACAAGATGGAGGACATCCTCCGCCGGCATCGCGCCGACACGCCACCCATCACCCACTGACAAGGGTGCGGCCCGGGTCCCGTGCACACGGGGCCGGGGCCGCACCCTTCGCCGCTACAATCAGGGGGTGCGGATCGATCCGGCGGGCTTCCCGTTCATCGGTGGCACGGCCGTTCTCGCGATGGCGGCGGCTCTGACCGTCGGCTCTCCGGGCGCCGTGCCACTGGTTCTCCTCCTCGCGTTCTTCGGCTTCTTCTTCCGCGATCCCGATCGTCGTCCTCCGGGCGATCCCGGAGCGGTGCTGTCGCCGGCCGACGGCCGCGTCCTGGTGGCCGGGCCCGCCGAGCCAGCCGCCGCGCCGCCTGGCGAGTGGCAGCAGGTCAGCATTTTTCTCTCGCCCATCGACGTGCACGTGAACAGATCGCCGGTCTCGGGCCGTGTCGTGAAAGTGGACTTCCGGCGCGGCCGGTTCCTGCCCGCCTACCATCACGACGCCGCAACGGCCAACGAACGGAGCGAGATCTGGGTGGAGCACGCGGGCCTGACAATCGTGTTCCGGCAGATCGTCGGCATCCTCGCGCGGCGGGTCGTCTGCCGGGTCGGGCTGGGCGCAGAACTGCGGGCCGGGGATCGCATCGGCATCATGAAGTTCGGTTCGCGTATGGACGTGTTCCTGCCTCCGTCCGTCCGGCTGGCGGTGTCGGTGGGAGACCCGGTCGTGGGCGGCGAGACGGTGATTGGGAGGCTGCCGGCGTCCTGACGGCGCGCGCCTCGCGAGGACGCGATACTAGACGGGCGGGTGCTCGATGGCGTTCTCCGGAATGTCGGCGCCGCCCTCGGCCGCTGCGGCGGCGGGCAGCTGCGCGGGCTCGTGCCGGCGCCTGAGGCGGATGGCCGCCATTTCGACGAACGCCGACAGCAGGTAGGCGTACGAGATCGTCACGAGCGCGGCCGCGGGATGCGCGAAGACGAACGCGAAGAGCAGCGCGATCGCGATGAGGATGGTGTACGGGCGCCGTGCCTGCAGATCGAGATTCTTGAAGCTGCGGAAGCGGATCGTGCTGACCATGAGGAAAGCGGGCACCAGGACCAGCGCGAGCGCCGGGACGGCGCCGGCCGGGTGCTGAAAGCCGGCGGGGTACGCATAGATGGTGGCGGCGGGCACGCTGGCGGCCGCCGGGCTCGGCATGCCGACGAAATACTTCTTGTCTCCCGCACTGGTCTGTACGTTGAAGCGTGCGAGCCTCATGGCCGCCGCGGTCACGTAGACGAACCCGGCCGCCCACCCCCAGCGGCCGAGCGAGGTCAGGCCCCAGGAGAAGGTCAGAATGGCCGGGGCCATGCCGAACGAGATGACGTCGGCGAGCGAATCGAACTCGAGGCCGAAGGGGCTCGACGTGCCGGTGAGCCGGGCGATCCGCCCGTCGAGCGTGTCGAGCAGCATCGCGATACCGATGAACGGCGCCGCGGTCTCGTATTCGCCGCGCATCGCGTACACGATGCACGCATAGCCGCAGAACAGATTGCCGAGCGTCATCAGGCTCGGCAGGATGTAGATCCCGCGCCGGAGCCTGCGATGGGGCACGTCGGTGCGCCGGCGATGCGGGGGCAGCATACGAGGATCTTATCGCACCGACGAGGGGACGCTTGCAGGGGAAGCGGCGGGGATGTCGATCTGCACGACGGTTCCCTCTCCGAGCACCGAGTGCACGGCAATGCGTCCGCCGTTGAGCTCGATGTTCCGCTTCGCGATCGTCAGCCCGAGACCGGTGCCGGTCGCCTTGGTCGAGAAGTACGGCTCGAAGACGCGGGCCTGCGCCTCGGGGTCCATGCCGCTGCCCGTGTCGGCGAGCGACAGCCGCACGCCGGGGCCGTGGAGCGCACCGGAGATGGTGAGCGAGCCCCGTCCGGGCATCGCGTGCAGCGCGTTCTCGATGATGTTGGTCAGCGCGCGCGCGAGCAGCGTGCGATCCACCATAACGCTCGGCAGCGTGGAGGGCACGTCAGTCGAAATGGCGATCCGGCCGGCCAATCCCGTGATGTAGGGCTCGGTCACGGTGGCCACCAGCTCGGCGAGCGACGTCCTGGTCGGGTGTGGCGTAGGGGAGGAGGCGAAGCTCGAGAACTCGGCCGAGATCTCGCGGAGCAGCCGCACTTGGGACATGATGGCCCCGACGCATTCCTCCACGATTGGCGTCAGCGGGCGTCCACGATCCCGGTTGACCCGCAGCAGGTGCTCCGACGAGAGCTGAATCGGCGTGAGCGGGTTCTTGATCTCGTGCGCGACCTGCCGCGCCATCTCGGCCCAGGCAGCCAGCCGGTGCGTGCGCTGCAGCTCCGCCTGCTGGCGCTGGAGGTCGGCGGCCATGCTGTTGAAGTCGTCCACCAGGCGCCGGAGCTCGTCGGTGGAGGTCTGGGCGATCCGCGCGCTGAAGTCGCCGCGCGCGATGCGGCGCGTGGCGCGCGTCAGCCGGCTCACCGGATCGCCGATCCGCTCCGCCATGTAGTACCCGATGGCCGCGGCCAGCAACCCGAACACGAGCGAGGCGAGGAGCACGCGGCGATCGAGCGTGTCGATCTCGCGCTCCACCTCCTGCTCGCGGAGCGCCAGCGGCACCGTCAGAATGGCGCGGTTCTCGCCCACCCTCACCGGCGCCGAGGCGAGGCGGTACCGCGCGCCGCCGGCGCCCTCCTCGCTCACGTTGCTCAGCACGCGGTCGAGCACGATGGCGCGGTAGACCGGCTCGGGCGTGCGGAGCGGGAGGAGACCGGAATCGAACAGATCGCGCTCGCTCGTGGCGACGAGCAGGGGACCGCTGTAGATGTTCACGTCCTCGCCGATGGCCCGGCTCAGCCACACCATGATGTCGTCGTCGGGCGGGGCGCCGGAGGCGCGCTGCTGGAGCGCCTCGTACTCTTCGATGACGCGCTGGGCCACCGCGGCCACCCGGCCCGCGTCCGACTCGATGCCGGCTCGAAGCTGGTTGGCGAAGAAGGCGCGCGTCGCGTAGGCGAGAACCAGCACGGGCACCAGAGAGGCGGCCAGGAACGCGAGGAAGAGCTTGCGGTAGAAGCTCGCGCGCACCTCCCGGAGCACCTCCCGGCCGGAGGCGGCCGACCGGCCGCCGGCGGCGGTGACGGTCCAGATGAACGCCACGAGCGCGGCGTACGTCAGCCCGACCAGCGTGGCGAGCTCGGACAGGTTCACCAGGTGATCGAGCGGCGAGATCACCGGATACGCGATCACGTAGATGCCGACGCGATCGTTGAGCACGTAGCCCGCGTAGCTTCGCGCGCCCGCTCCGAGAATCGTCCAGAAGGGCTGGCGTGATGCCGCCGCGCGCCGCAGCAGGTCGTCGTCGAGCGGCCACGCCTCGCCGCTGGATGAGTAGAGCGCTCCGCGCCCCCACCCGTACGCGACGAAGGCGATGTCGCGGCCGCGCGTGCCTTCGGGCACCGAGTCGGGCTCCCGAATGAGCTCGTAGTACGGGTTGCGAATCGTGATGAACGGCAGGGTGTCGTAGTCGAGCATGACGTTCACGACGATCGACCCGCCGGTGGGCGCGTCGTCGGCCCCGGCGCAGATGCCCCGTCCGGCGTGCAGCAGCCGGCGCTCTTCGGAGCCGAACGAGGACGCCTCCTCGAAAATCTCCCACTGGCAGCTCGGCTCACGCCAGCGCCTCGCCGTGGACACGTACTCGGGAAGATTGAGCGCGAAACGGCTCACCAGGGCGCCGTCGGGCGCGTAGAGCTCGAGCGACGCGGCCAGGCGCTCGATTTTCAGGTCGGTCTCCGACCAGAGCTGAAAGGCGGCGGCGCCGAGCGCGTTCTGCGCCGACGGCGCGCTCGACAGACGGGGCAGGTCGGCGCGATCGATCTGCTCCAGGATCGTCGAGAGCTTCTGCTGGAGCTGCGAACGCTGCTGCACGACCTGCTCGGCGTACTCTTCTTCGATGAGACGCCGGCTGCCGCGATCGGCGAAGTGCAGCATCGAGGGGTAGAGCACGAAGGCCGGAATCAGCAGCACGAGCGCCCCAGCCGCGAGCCTGAGCGCCTGCGACGCGTTGCGATAGCGCGGCCGCACCCAGGGCACGGCCCAGGCGAGCGCGAGGCAGGAGAGCCCCGCGAGCAGGGTCGGCCATGCGGGCACGGTCGACGGCGGCACGCCGATCGTCCGGGGGAACAAGGCGATGAGCGCCACGGGCACGGCCCGCAGGCCGAAGGCGGCCGCGGCGATCCCGCCCGCTCGCGGGAAGCGCCAGGGCATCGTGACGAGCTGAACCGCGAGCACCGCCGTCCAGACGGCGACGGCGTCGGCCAGGATGATCGCGACGGAGAACGAGATGCGGGCCGCGGCCGGACCGTTCCATGGATGCAGTGAGAAATGGAGGGCGTCCACCGAGGTCGCGGCGATGGCACCGCCGAGGAGCCGCTCGTAGCCCACCATGAGGATGGCGACCGCGCCGCCGGCGGCGAGCTGGCTGAGCGCGAACGCCACCCGGTCGTTGTGCGCCCGGGGAGCGCCGCGCTGACGCCGGAGTGCCCGACGCAGCTGCTCGGCGATCGCGAAGCCGAACATGACCAGCGCCGCCGAGAGCAGCACCGTGAGCACCAGGTCTGCCGGCGACCGCATCAGCGCGCGCATCCCCGCGCCGAGCGCTGAGGTGCGGAACACCTGCGTGATCCACCGCTCCACCGGCGCGAGCCAGAGCAGGGCGCGCGCGCCAATCAGCAGGGCGGCGGCGAGCGCGAAGATGCCGAGCTGATCGAGCGGCCGCTGGAACCGTGCGCGAAGCCGGAGGAGCGGCGGCACCGAGATGGCCAGGGTGAGCGCGAGCACGGCGAGCGCCATCGACGCGACGCCGCCGCGCCAGCGGGCGCTCGCCGACTCGAGCGCCTCGGCCGTGACGCGGGCATCGAGCAGCGGGTCGCCGTCGGGCGAGGCGATGAGAAAGGTGCCGGGCTCCCGGTCGGCCGATTCATACGGCCGGATGGTGACCGGGACCGCGCTCGGAATCGCCAGCGGCACGTCCGCCAGGGGCGCCTGGATCCCGCGGGAATCGGAGAGCACGCGTTCGGCGGCGATCACGCCGACGCGGCGGCCCGTGGCCGGATCCGATACCGGTGTGATGAAGACGAGCCGGAGGCCGAGAGGCCCTGGCTGCACGAAGAACGTCCGGCCGGCGGCGAGGCGCGCCGGATCGATTTCCGACGGCCGGCCGCTCCAGGCCAGCGGCCGGCTGTCTCCGCTGGCGCGATACATCGTCACGGCGAAGACGCCGGCGGGGCGGGCGCGGAGCGCGGCATCCGCGCGGTCGAACAGCGCACGCGCCGAGGCGCCCTCGGGATCGGCCGCCGCCGGCTCGAAGAGCCGCGGATCGCGCGCGGCGTCTCCGGCGATGGCCAGGAGCGAGTCGAATACCGAGGCCATCTGCGACTGCACCGATCGCTGGACCTCGGCGAGCGCCTCGCCCTCGCTGGACCCGAAGCGCCGCCGCTCCAGCGCGAAGCCGGTGAGAACGGCGAGCAGTGCGCACGAGAGGCCGACGGCGTAAATGGTGCGGAGCGCCGCGGGCGTGGTCTTCATCCGTCAGGGGCCCGACGGGGAAGGAGAGCCGGCGAAGGCTTCCATCTCGCCGCCTTTGGTGATGAGGACGAGCAGATCGCCGGGTGTGAGATGCGGCTCGGCGGCAAGCTGCCGCTCGCGCTTCTCCGGCGTGAGCAGCACGAGATCGCCCGTGGGGGCGCCGTTCAGCTCGGTCGAGAACGCGTGGAGCTCCGCCGCGACGCCGGCGACCACGAGCGTCCATCCGGTGAGGAGCGGGCCGGCCGAGGGGCGCATCGGCAGCGGCTTCTGCCACTGCACGGAGCCGCTCGTCCGATCGAGCGCTCGAAGCACGTTGTCGAGCGAGACGAAGTAGACCCGCCTCGCATCCAGCGCCGGCTTGCCGACGATGTCGGCGCCGGTCTTCCATTTCCAGAGCACCGCGCCCTGCACCGGCGAGAGACAATAGAAGTTGTTGTCGGTCGAACCGACATAGATTCGCTCGGCGAGCGGCAGGATGGCGCTGGCCGCGCCGGCGAGCGCGATCGCCCAGACTGGGTCGCCCGTCTCGAGCGCGAGCGCCGCGATCGAGCCGTCCGCGAGCGCGAGATAGAGACGATCGCCGGCGGGGGCCGGGGCAGCCGACAGCGGCGCGGCGAGCGCGCGCCTCCAGACGACGCCGCCGTCACGCGCACGCAGCGCGAGCAGCTCCTGCCGGTCGGTCACCGCGAGCAGCCAGCCCGTGTCCCAGTAAAGCGACGCCACTGTGCCGTCGATTGGGCTGATCCACTCGCGGGCGCCGTCGCGTTGGGCATGGGCCTGCACGAACCCGGCGCCGCCCGCGAACGCGAGCTGATCGCCGGCCGCCGGAGCGGCCGTCATCGGGCATTCGACCGACCAGGATGGTTTGCCGCTGTCCAGTGCGACCGCGACGAGCTGCCGGTTGCGGAGGGCCACGTACGCGTGGGTGGCGTCGTAGGCCGGCGGAAACTCAGGCGCGGCCGCGAGCGCGGCCTTCCATCTGGAAATGAGGGGGAAGTCGAGACCGACACCCGAGGCGGGTGGGGCCACCGCGCTGGAAAGAAGAGCCGCAACACAACATATGGTGGTGCGTAGAAAGCGCACCCCGTTATAATAGCGTGAACTAACGCACCTCCAGGTCGGATCTCTCCCATACCGTGGCTGATCAGAATTTCGTCCATCTTCATCTCCACACGGAGTATTCGCTGCTCGACGGCGCGTGCCGCATCGACGAGCTGCTCGACCAGGCGGCCCGGCTCGGCATGCCGGCGCTCGCGGTCACCGAGCACGGGAACATGTTCTCGTCGGTCATCTTCCACGACCATGCGAAGCAGCGCGGGATCACGCCGATCCTGGGATGCGAGGTCTATGTCGCGCCGGGAAGCCGGCACACCAAGAGCGGGACGATTGGAGAAACGGCCAACCACCTCGTGCTGCTGGCGGAGACCAACGAGGGGTACCACAATCTGATCAAGCTCGTGTCGGCCGGCTACACCGAAGGGTTCTATTACAAGCCGCGCATCGACAAGGATTTGCTGGCCCGCCATGCGCGCGGCCTGATCGGGCTGAGCAGCTGCCTCAAGGGCGAGGTGGCGACCGAGATCCGCTCGGGGCGCGAGCGGAAGGCGCTGGAGGCGGCGGCGACCTTCCGCGACATCCTCGGCGAGGGGAACATGTTCCTCGAGATGCAGTACCAGGGCATCGAGGAGCAGCTGCTGGTGAACCAGGGGCTCGCGCCGATCGCGCGCGAGCTGGGCATGCCGCTGGTCGCCACCAACGACGTGCACTACCTGATGCATGGCGATCACCTTCCCCACGACATCCTGCTCTGCATCGGCACGGGCAAGACCGTGAACGATCGCGAGCGGCTGCGCTATCACGGCGATCAGTTCTATCTGAAGTCGGCCGCGGAGATGGCGAGCGTGTTCGGCGAGGTTCCCGACGCGCTGGCGAACACGCTGCGCATCGCCGAGCGCTGCCGCGTCGACCTGGCGGAGGGCAGGAACTACCTGCCGAACTTCGCGGTGCCGGCGCCGTACACGCTGAACGACTATTTCGAGCACATCGTGCGCGAGGGATTCGCGGAGCGGCTGCCCAGGCTGCGGGCGCTGCAGGGCGCCGGCTCGCTCCGCCACTCGATCGACGAGTACGAGCAGCGGCTGTCGTACGAGATCGAGATGATCAAGCGGATGGAGTACCCCGGCTACTTCTGCATCGTCTGGGACTTCATCCGGTACGCGCGGGAGCGGGGGATTCCGGTCGGCCCGGGCCGCGGATCGGCGGCCGGCAGCCTGGTCGCGTACTGCCTGCGGATCACCGACGTCGATCCGCTCGACTTCGACCTCATCTTCGAGCGCTTCCTCAACCCCGAGCGCGTCTCGCTGCCCGATATCGACATCGACTTCTGCGAGCGGCGCCGCGGCGAGGTGATCGAGTACGTCACCCAGAAGTACGGACGGGAGAACGTCGCCCAGATCATCACCTTCGGCACGATGAAGGCACGGGCCGTCGTGCGCGACGTCGGGCGTTCGCTCGACATCCCGTTCGCCGACGTCGACCGTGTCGCCAAGCTCATCCCGCCGACGCTCGACATGACGCTGGACAAGGCGCTCGAGGAGGTGCCGCAGCTCAAGCAGGCGAGCGAGCAGGACGCGCGGGTCAAGGAGCTGCTCGGGGTGGCGCGCCGCCTCGAGGGGATGACGCGGCACGCCTCGGTGCACGCGGCGGGCGTGGTCATCGCGCCGCAGCCCCTCACGGAGTTCGTGCCGCTCTACAAGGGCAAGAACGACGAAATCACGACGCAGTGGGCGATGAAGGAGATCGAGCGCATCGGCCTGCTGAAGATGGACTTTCTCGGGCTCAGCACGCTCACGCTGTTGAACGACGCCGTCGAGCACATCCGCGCGACCACCGGGACGATCCTGGATCTGGATGCGATTCCGCTCGACGACCCGAAGACGTACCAGATCTTCGCCGAGGGGCAGACCTACGGGATCTTCCAGTTCGAGAGCTCGGGCATGCGCGACATCCTGCGCAAGGCCAAGCCGCAGCGCCTCGAAGACCTCATCGCCTTGAACGCGCTGTACCGGCCGGGGCCGCTGCGCAGCGGGATGGTCGACGACTTCATCGCGCGCCGGCACGGCCGTGTCAAGGTGACCTACGAGCTGAAGGATCTGGAGCCGATCCTGGCGGATACCTACGGGGTGATCGCGTACCAGGAGCAGGTAATGCGGATCGCGAGCGTGCTCGCGGGCTTCACGCTCGGCGAGGCCGATCTGCTCCGGAAGGCGATGGGCAAGAAGAAGGCGGACGTGATGCAGGCGCAGCGGCAGAAGTTCGTCGACGGCGCGACGGGCCGCGGCATCAGCGAGAAGAAGGCGGCCAAGATCTTCGATCTGATGGAGCACTTCGCCGGGTACGGCTTCAACAAGTCGCACTCCACCGCCTACGCGCTGCTCGCCTACCAGACCGCCTACCTGAAGGCGAACTATCCCTGGCATTTCGCGGCCGCGCTGCTCACGATCGAAGCGCAGAACACCGACAAGCTCGCGATGTACCTGCAGGAATGCAAGGATCGCGGAATTCCGGTGCTTCCCCCCGACATCAATCACAGCGGGCTGGCGTTCACGGTGACGCCCGAGGGCGTGCGGTTCGGCCTCACGGCGGTGAAGAACGTCGGCGAAGGCGCCATCGCATCGATACTCGCGGTGCGCACCGCGCAGGGCCGCATTGGCTCGCTGCACGAGCTGTGCGCCGATCTGGACCTGAGGCTGGTGAACAAGCGCGTGCTCGAGAGCCTCGTGAAGGCCGGCGCCCTGGACGCGCTCGGCGGAGGCGGGCCCGGCGAGCGTCCCGCCGGCGTGCGCGCGCGGCTGCTTGCGAACGTCGACGCGGCCTGCGAGCACGGCGCGCGGCGGCAGCGCGACCGCGATCTGGGTCAGGCGCAGCTCTTCGGCGGACCCGGTGCGGCCGCTGAGGCGCTGCCGGCCGTGCCCCTGAACGTGCAGCCCTGGAGCGAGGCCCAGCAGCTCGCGTACGAGAAGGAGGCGCTCGGCCTCTATCTGAGCGGGCATCCGATCGACCGCATGGCGGCGGAGCTGAAGAGCTTCGGCGCGAAGACGACGGCCGAGCTGGCGGCCATGGGCGCGGCTGGAAGCGGCGAAGAGGCATCCGCCGACGGACCGAACGCCGCGAACGGCACCCGGCGCCAGACCGGAGTGGACGTGGCGGTGGGCGGGATCATCGCGGCGGTCCGGCAGCTGAAGACGCGCAAGGGGGATCGGATGGCCGTCATCACCCTCGAGGATCCGCAGGGCAGCATGGAAGTCGTGGTGTTTCCCGAAGCCTACGTGAAGGCCGCCTCCGTGCTCGACGCCGGCGCGATGGTCGTCGTCCGCGGGCGTGCGGAGCTCGACGAGGAGTCGGTCCGCATGACCGCCACCGAGGTGCTGCCGCTCGAAACGATGCGCGAGAAGATGGCCCGCGAGCTCTCGATCAAGATCACGTCTCCGCCCCACGGCCGCGCGACGTTCGAGGCGCTCGCGGATCTGTTCGCGCGCCACCGCGGCGATCGACGGGTCACTCTGGAGCTGGAGCTGCGCGGGCTCGCTCACCCGCTCCGGGTGCGCGCCGGGCTGCCGTCGCAGATGCGGGTGCAGCCCTCGGACCGGCTCGCCTCGGAGGTGGAGCGCATCTGCGGGCCCGGCACGGTGGTGCTGCGGTGAGGCGGCGCCCGATGCGGCCCGGCGCCCGAGGCGGGACCCTCACCGACTAGTCGACGCATGCCGACCGAGACGCTTGAATTCGAGGAGCCGCTCGTTCCGTTGCTGAAGGAGCTCGACGCGCTGGTCGCGCTCCCTCGCACCGGGGCGCGCGAGCGCGAGATCGAATCGCTGCAGCGCCGGCTGCGGGTCGCGCGCGTCGAGATCTACGGCCGCCTCACGCCGTGGCAGCGCGTGCTCGTGGCGCGGCACCCGAGCCGGCCCGACATGCTCGACTACGTGAGCCGGCTGTTCACCGACTTCGTGGAGCTGCACGGAGATCGCCGCTTCGCCGACGACCACGCCATCGTCGCCGGCACCGCCTGCTACAAAGGGGAGCCCGTGATGGTGGTGGGGCACCACAAGGGCGGCGATACCAAGCAGAAGATCTACCGCAACTTCGGCTACGCCCGCCCGGAGGGCTACCGCAAGGCGATACGCCTGATGAAGATGGCGGAGAAGTTCCGGCGGCCGATCGTCGTGTTCGTCGACACGCCGGCCGCGTATCCCGGCGTGGAGTCGGAGGAGCGCGGCGTGGCCGAGGCGATCGCCTACAACCTGCGCGAGATGGCGGTGCTGCAGGTACCGGTCGTGATCGTCATCGCCGGCGAAGGCGGAAGCGGCGGCGCCCTCGGCATCGCCGTGGGCGATCGGATCCTGATGCAGGAGTTTGCGATCTACAGCGTGATTCCGCCGGAGGGCTGCGCCGCCATTCTCTGGCGTGACGCGCAGCGGAAGGTGGAGGCCGCCGAGGCGTTGAAGCTCACCGCGCCGGATCTGCTGTCGCGCGGCATCGTGGACGAGATCGTGCCCGAGCCGGTCGGCGGCGCGCACACCAACGCCGACGAAGCCGCGGCGCTGCTCGACGGGCCCCTCCGCCACGCCTTGTCCCTCGTCGGCACGCCCGACGTCGAAGCGCGCCTCGGACGCCGGTACCAGAAGTTCCGCGAGATGGGCCGCCTGGGCGCAGATTTCGCCGAGGAAGGGACCCGGAACGTCGACGCGGACGAGTAGTCCTGCGGCTTTCCCTGAAGGACGGTGAACGGGTGTCTATCCCCTATCTCTGGGAGCGCTTCACCTGCGACGACGAGGCCGTGCGGCGGCTGGCCGACGCGCTGCGGGTGGATCCGATCGTCGCGCGCCTGCTGACGATCCGCGGCATGGACGAGCCCGAGGTGGCCGAGCGGTTCCTGCATCCGTCGCTCGATCACCTGCACGACCCGTTCGGCCTCGCCGACATGGCGCCGGCCGTCGATCGGATCTGCGCGGCGCTCGATCGGCGTGAGAAGATCGCCATCCACGGCGACTACGACGTGGACGGCATCACGTCGACGGTCATCCTGCGCCGCGCGCTGGAGCTGCTGGGCGGCCAGGTCGTCCATTTCATCCCGGAGCGGCTGCGCGACGGGTACGGCCTCCAGCCGGAGACGTTCGACCGCCTGCGCGCGGAGGACGTGCGGCTCGTGATCTCGGTGGACTGCGGGATTCGGGCGGCGGACGCCGCGCGCCGCGCGGCGGCGCTCGGCATCGATCTGATCATCACCGACCATCATGAGCCCGATGCCGCGCTGCCGCCCGCGCTGGCGGTGATCAACCCGAAGCGGCACGACTGCGCGTATCCCGACAAGCATCTGGCGGGCGTCGGGGTGGCGCTCAAGCTGGTGCAGGCGCTCTGCCTGAAGCGTGACCGCGGACGCTGGCTGCCCGCATTCGTCAAAGTGGCGGCGCTCGGCACGCTGGCCGACGTGGTGCCGCTGGTCGGCGAGAACCGCGTGATCGCGAAGCTCGGTCTGGAGATGCTGTCGCAGGGGCCCCACAAGGTGGGGCTGCGCGCGCTCCTCGAGGTGGCGGGGCTGACAGGCAAGCCGATCGACAGCGCGCAGGTCGCCTTCCAGATCGCTCCGCGCGTGAACGCCGCGGGGCGCATGGCCAGTCCCGACATCGCCGCGCGCCTGCTGCTGGCCGCCGACGAGGCCATGGCCGCCGAGGCGCAGGAGCTCGCACGCCAGCTCGACGGCGAGAACCAGAAGCGTCAGGAAGAGGAAGCCGCGATTCTCGCCGCCGCGCGCAAGGCGGTGGAGACCGACCCGGCAATCGGCGCGCGCAGCGTGATCATCGTCGGAGGCGCCGGCTGGCACCGCGGGGTCATCGGCATCGTCGCCTCGAAGCTGGTGGAGACGTTCCACCGGCCGGCCATCGTGCTCTCGATCGACGGCGAGACCGCTCACGGATCGTGCCGCAGCATCCGCGGGTTCGACATGCTCGGGGCGCTCGAGCGCTGCGCCGAATGCCTGATGAAGTTCGGCGGGCACAGGCAGGCGGCGGGGCTGACGCTGGCCGCCGGGCAGGTGCCGGCGTTCCGCGAGCGGATGCACGAGCACGCCGATACCTGCCTCGGGCCCGACGACCTGAAGCCGCGCCTGCGGATCGACGCCCGTCTGGGGTTCCGCGAGATCAACGGCGACTTCGCGCGCCAGATGACGCTGCTCGCCCCCTTCGGCACCGGCAACCCGCGGCCGTTGTTCGAGGCGAGCGCCGTCGAAATCGTGGACGGCCCGCGCCGGGTCAAGGACAAGCACCTGAAGATGGCCGTCAAGCAGAACGGCCGGATCTTCCGCGCCATCGCCTGGCGCGCCGTCGAGCGCGAGCAGTTCGTCACCGAAAACAGGGCCGCCCTCGACCTCGCGTTCTCTCTCGATCACAATAACTACCAGGGGAACGAGTTCCTGGAGTTGTCGGTCAGCGACTTCAAACCCGCGCATCGATCATGACGTGGCAGCGCCGCGCACGGCTGGTGCTGGTCGCCGTCGCGGTCTCCGTGTCGGCGGCGGTGCTGCTCACCACCCGCCGGCGGCAGCCCGCGCCGGCCCCGCCCGCGGTGCATCGGGTCGATCCCACCGCCGTCGTCGAGAGCTCCGGCGCCTACGTCCGCGACGTGAAGGGCGAGCGGGAGAGCTTCAGGGTGGAAGCGGCCCGGCAGCTGATGTACGACGACGGCCGCTCCAAGCTGATGGAGGTGACGATCACCATCGCGCGGGAAGGGAAGACGTACGTGCTCACCGGCGACGAGACGCTCGCGGGGCGGGATCGGTCAAGCGTGCAGATCAACGGCCACGCCCATCTGCGGGCGAGCGACGGCTTCACGCTCGATGCCGAGAGCGCGTCCTACAGCCAGGGCGAAGGCATGGTGAGGGCGCCGGGCGCGGTCACCTTCTCGCGGGGCACGATGCGCGGAAGCGGCGTGGGCTTCACCTACGACGTGAACCACGATTCGATCGGGCTGGCGGATCGCGCGGCGATCACCTTCGCGCCCAACGACAAGGATCCCGCGGGGGCGGCAATCACCGCCGGCGCGGCGCTGATCGCCCGCAAGGAGGGCTTCGTGAGCCTCGAGCGCCGCGTGCACATCCTGCGCGGGCGCCAGACGATCGACGCCGAGCGCGCCGTGGCCGATCTGACCGACGATCAGCGGCACATCTCCGGGCTGGACCTGAACGGTGCGGCGCGCATCGTGAGGGCCGACGCCGAGCCGGGCGGCCTGGAGTCGATGGCGGCGACCAACCTGACGCTCGCCTATGCCGAGAACAGCGAGTTCATCCAGCACGCCGCGCTCGCGGGCGCGTCTTCGATCACGCTGGCGGGTGAGGGGAGGGGCGTCCCGGCCCGGACGCTCGCCGCCGAGTCGATCGACGTGACGCTGGCGGAGGACGGCTCGACGGTGACCGGATTGACGGCGCGCGACCGGGTCGCGCTCGACATGCCGGCGCCCCGGCGGCAGCCCTCCAAGGCGGTCCGATCCGCAGCGCTCAGCGCGACCGGCGAAGCCGGGAAGGGCCTGACCGCCGCCGTCTTTTCCGGCGGCGTCGAATATCGCGAGTCGGGCGGCGCGCCGCCGGTCCAGCGCCTGGTGCGATCGCGGGCGCTGGAGACGGCGCTCGACAACGGCTTCGCCGAGATTCGCGAGGCGCGGTTCAGCGGCGGTGTGCAGTTCAACGACGGCAGCATGCGGGCGACCGCCGCCAACATCCGGTACGACGTGCCTTCCGGGAGCGTCGATCTCACGGGAGCCGTCGGCGGCGCGCGTCCGCGGGTTGTCGACGAACAGGTGGACGTCTCCTCGGGACACATCGAGATGACGCTGGCGGGACCGAAGCTGACCGCGAGCGACGGACCGGTGCGCACGCTGCTGAAGCCGGCCAAGCCGCGCGCAGGCGGCGACGCCGCGAGAATGCCCGGCCTCATGCGCCAGGATCAGGCCGTCAGCGGCAGCAGTGACAGGCTCGTCTACGACGGCGCCAGCGGATCGAGGGCCGACTTCGCCGGCGCGG
This sequence comes from Vicinamibacterales bacterium, assembly GCA_963738315.1. Lineage (GTDB taxonomy): Bacteria > Acidobacteriota > Vicinamibacteria > Vicinamibacterales > JAMQPK01 > JAMQPK01. The sequence continues at coordinate 1,299,773 of CAVTVT010000003.1, forward strand.
CGCGGCTGTTCCAGGGAGACACGCTGGTCCAGGCCGACTCGATTGCGGTCGACGGGAAGACGGGCAATCTCACGGCCGACGGCCACCTCGTGTCGCGCATCATCGTCAACGATGCGGACCCGGCCACGAAGGCGCCAATCGCCTCGCGCGCCGCCGCGACCGCCGGGTCGATGGCGTACGACGATGCCGCGCGCAGCGTGAAGTACGCCTCGAAGGCCCACGTCACCGGCCCGCAGGGCGACGTCACCGCCGAGACCGTCGTGCTCACGCTGGCGAAGGAGTCGCAGGACGTGCAGCGGCTCGAGGCGACGGCCGGCGTGACGCTGCGTGAGAACGGCCGCACCACCACCGGCGATCGGCTGCTCTACTCGGCCGAGGACGAGAGCTACACGATGACCGGAAAGGTGGCCAGGATGATCGAAGCGAATTGCCGTGAGAACGTCGGCACCACGCTACGGTTCGAGAAGTCGACGGACAAGCTCCGCATCGACGGCATCGACGACAGCCGCATGCAATCGACCAAAGCGGCGCCCGGGTGCGTGCCGCGCCCCGAGTGATGGCCACGCTCCGCACGCAGGCTCTCACGAAATCGTACGGCGGCCGGACGGTGGTGCGCGGCGTCAGCCTCGAGGTGCATGCCGGAGAGGTGGTCGGCCTGCTCGGGCCGAACGGCGCCGGCAAGACCACGACGTTCTACATGGTCGTGGGGCTCACGGCGCCGGATGCGGGGCGCGTCTTCCTGAACCGGGAGGACGTCACCGACGCGCCCATGTACGTGCGAGCCCGCAAGGGCATCGGCTATCTTCCGCAGGAGCCTTCGATCTTCCGCGGCCTCACCGTCGAACAGAACATCCTCGCGATCCTCGAAACGCTGAATCTCGGCTACGCGGCCGAGCGCGCGCGGCTCAAGGAGCTGCTGGCCGAGCTCAATCTCACGCCGCTGGCGTCGGCGCCGGCCTACACGCTCTCGGGAGGCGAGCGCCGCCGCGCCGAAATCACCCGCGCGCTGGTGCTGTCGCCCCAGTTCCTGCTGCTGGACGAGCCGTTCGCCGGGATCGACCCGATCGCAATTGCTGACATCCAGAAGATCATCTTCCATCTCAAGGAACGCGGCATCGGGGTGCTCGTCACCGACCACAATGTACGTGAAACACTGCGCATTACCGACCGCGCCTACATTGTCCATGATGGCGTGATTTTTCGCAGTGGTACCCCGGAAGCGCTCGCCGGAGACGCCGACACGCGCCGCATCTATTTGGGTGCGGAATTCCGGCTCGACTGAGGCGGTAAGAATTTTGCTAAGATACGAGCTGGGTCATGGCAATCCAGCAGAAGCTTCACACGAAGCTCGTCCAGAAGCTCATCCTCACGCCGTCGCTCCAGCAGGCGATCAAGCTGCTGCCGATGTCGACGCTCGAGCTCGCCGACCTGCTGAACCAGGAGGTGGTCGAGAATCCGATGCTCGAGGAGGTGCCGACCGAGGACCTGCAGCCGGCTGAAACGGCCGCCCAGCCGGAGAAGCCGGAGGAGGCGAAGACCGAGAAGGGCGACTCCTGGGACGACAGCGACTACGAGTACTTCTTCGGCGACTACCTCGACGACGGCTATCGGCCGCACACGCCCCAGGAAGTCAAGGAGCTGCCGCCGATCGAGAACACGCTGGCGACCTCGTCGTCGCTCTCCGATCACCTGATGTGGCAGCTCTCGCTGCTGCCCGAGGAGGGGCACGTCCGCGAGATCGGCGGGGCGATCATCGGCAATCTCGACGACGACGGCATGCTGGTGGCGTCGCTCGACGAGATCGCGGCCATGGGGCCGTGGCCCGTTGAAGACGTCGAGAAGGTGCTGAAGCTGGTGCAGGGCTTCGACCCCATCGGCGTCGCCGCCCGCGACCTTCAGGAGTGTCTCCTCCTGCAGCTGCACCACATCGGCCTCGAGGGCAGCCCGACCGACAAGATCGTCACCGAGCACCTCCGGCTGCTGCAGAATCATCAGATTCCGGAAATCGCGAAACGGCTCGGGATGTCGATCGAGGATCTCAAGGAGCACATCGAGATCATCCGGCACCTCGATCCCAAGCCGGGCAGCCGCTACAACCCCTCGCAGTCGCACTACGTGATCCCCGACGTGTACGTGGTGAAGGTCGAGGATCAGTACGTCGCGGTGCTCAACGAGGAAGGGCTGCCGCAGCTCCGCATCAGTCCGGTCTACCGCCGTCTCCTCGACAAGAGCGCCGACAACAGCACCGAGACCCGCGCCTACGTGAAGGACAAGTTCCGCTCGGCGCTCTGGCTGATCAAGTCGGTCGAGCAGCGGCAGAAGACCATTCACAAGGTCGCGACCAGCATCATCAACTTCCAGCGCGACTTCCTCGATCACGGCATCGAGTACCTGAAGCCGCTGGTGCTGCGGGACGTGGCGAGCGACATCGGGATGCACGAATCGACCGTGAGCCGCGTGGTGACGAACAAGTACATGCACACGCCGCAGGGCGTGTTCGAGATGAAGTACTTCTTCCACAGCGGCATCAGCAGCTCGTACGGCGAGAGCGTGTCGTCGGTCACGATCAAGCAGCGGATCCGCAAGATCATCGAGGCCGAGGACGCCCGCCGGCCGCTGAGCGACTCGAAGATCGTCAACATCCTGCAGCGCGAAGGCCTGGTGCTCGCGCGCCGCACGATCGCCAAGTACCGGGAAGAGTTGAAGATCCCCACTTCCAATCAGCGCAAGGTGCTGTACTGATTCTTCATGCGTCTGCAGCTCAAAGGCCGGCAGGTGACCGTCACACCGGCGATCGAGAGACTCGCGCAAGCCCGACTCGTCAAGCTCGAACGGCGGCTCGATAGCGCCCTCGTCTCGGCGCAGGTGGTGTTGTCGCGCGAGAAGAACCGCTACGTGGTGGAGCTCACCGTTCACGCCCGGGGCGATCACATCCTGCACGGCATCGGCAGCACCGCGGGCTGGAGCACGTCCATGACCGCGGCGGTGTTGAAGGTGATGCAGCAGGCTGAGAAGGTGAAGGGCCGGTGGGAAGCCCGGAAGCACGGACGCACCTCTTCCCGGTGACGTGACGAACACGCCCGCCGGTGTCACCGTCGGCGCGCTGCTCGAGGGCCGGCCGGAGGCGCCCGGGCTGGATCTCGATCTGCTCGCCGGCGGGGCCGGTCTCGGCCGCCGCATCACCAGCCCGTACATGCAGAAGACCGGCCTCGCGCTCGCCGGCTTCCACGAATACCTCCGGGCCGGCCGTGTACTGGTGTTCGGCCCGAGCGAAATCCGCTACCTCGAGTCGCTGCCCTCCGGGCAGCGCACCGAAACCCTGCGCAAGGTGTGCGAGCAGGAGATCCCGTGCATCCTGGTGACCGGCGGCCTGCGGGCGTTCGGCGAGATAATCTTCGAGGCTGAGCGCGCGGGCGTACCGGTGCTGCGCACCCAGGAGCCGACCCCGACGGCCGTGGCCAAGCTCACCGACGCCCTCGAGGAGAGCTTCGTCGTGCGCGAGATGCTGCACGCGGTCCTCATCGACGTGCTCGGCCTGGGCGTGCTGATCGTAGGCGAGAGCGGCATCGGGAAGAGCGAGTGCGCGCTCGATCTGATCGTGCGGGGGCACCGGCTGGTCGCCGACGACACGGTCGAGATCAGGAAGCGGGCGGAGACGGTGCTGCTCGGGAGCTGCCCCGAGCTGACGCGGCACCACATGGAGATTCGCGGGCTCGGCGTCATCAACATCCAGGATCTCTTCGGGATTGCGGCCACGCGGACGTCGAAGCGCGTGGAGCTGGTGGTGCAGCTCGAGCGCTGGGAGCCGCACCGCGAGTACGAGCGGCTCGGCCTGACCGACGCGCAGTACGAGATTCTCGGCGTCTCCGTGCCGCTCATCCGGATGCCGGTGGCTCCGGCCCGCAACCTCGCGATCCTCGTGGAGATTGCGGCACGCAACCAGCTGCTGCGCGCGCGAGGCCGGGACGCCGCCAGGATGCTCGCCAACCGGCTCGAGCGGCAGCTGCAGCTCGCGGGACTCGACGCGCTCGACGACCACGAGTTCGACGACATCCCGGACGGGGAGGAGGAGTGAAGACGCCGCCGCAGCGTGCGCGCTTCATCGTCGTCACCGGACTGTCGGGCTCCGGCAAGTCTCAGGCGATCCGGGCGCTGGAAGACCTCGGCTATTTCTGCGTGGACAACCTCCCGACCACGCTCATCCCGACGCTCGCCGGCCTCGTGCGCCGCGAGGGAATCTCGCGCGTGGCCATCGTCGTGGACATTCGGGAGAAGAGCTTCCTCGACGAGTTCCCGTCGGTGTACAGGAAGCTGCGCGCCATGAAGGGGCTGAATCCCGCGCTCATCTTCCTGGAGGCGAGCCACGAAGCGCTCGTCCGGCGGTTCAGCGAGACCCGCCGGCCGCATCCCCTCGCGCCGGAGCGATCGGCCGCCGAGGGCATCCGCGCCGAGCGCAAGCGGATGGATCGGATCCGCTCGATGGCCGATCGGATCATCGACACGTCGGAGCTCACGGTGCATCAGCTGCGCAAGGCCTTCGCCACGTATTCGGGCGTGTCGCGCGGCCGGAAGGCGAAGCTGGCGGTGAACCTGGTGAGCTTCGGGTTCAAGCACGGCATCCCGATGGACGCCGACCTCGTCTTCGACGTCCGCTTCCTCCCCAACCCACACTTCGTCAAGCGGCTGCGGCCCAAGACGGGGCTGGATCGCCCGGTCGTCGAGTTCGTGCAGAAGCACGCGGCCACGCGGGAGTTCCTGGAGCGGCTCGACGAGCTGCTCAAGTTCCTCGTGCCGCAGTACATCTCGGAGGGAAAGAGCTATCTCACGATCGCGGTCGGCTGCACCGGCGGCCGCCACCGCTCGGTCGTGATCGCCGAGGCGCTCCACCGGACTCTCTCGGGGCTGTCGGGTACGCAGGTACGCGTACAGCACCGGGACATCGACAATCCGACAGGCTGAACGAACCCGACCGTGAACCTCGAACCCTTTGTGGAACCCCGCATGATCGGAGGTACTCGTTGTCACGCACGGGCAGCTCGCGGTGGAGCTGGTGAAGGCGGCTGAGATGATCGTCGGCGCGCTGCCGCGGTTCACTGCCGTGTCCATCGGCTGGAACGACGACGTCGCGACCGCGCGCGAGGCCATCGCGCAGGCGATCAGCCGCGTGCAGGGGCCCTCGGGCGTGCTGATCCTTACCGACATGTTCGGCGGCACGCCGGCAAACCTCGGCCTGACGTTTCTCGAGACCAATCGCGTCGAGATCATCACGGGCGTGAACCTGCCGATGCTCATCAAGCTCGCCAGCCTGCAGAGCTCCTCGGACTTGCTCGCGGTTGCACGCGAAATGCGCGATAACGGACGCAACGCGATCTGGGTCGCTTCGGACTTGCTGCACGCGGAGGCGAAGACGTAGACTGCCGTGATCTCACGAACCATGACCGTCACCAACGAGCTCGGGCTGCACGCCAGGGCCGCGGCGCGGTTCGTGCACCTGGCATCGCGTTTCCAGGCGCAGATCCGCGTGGCAAAAGGATCGCAGACGATGGACGGCAAGAGCATCATGGGCATTCTGCTGCTGGCAGCCTCGGCTGGAACGGTGCTCACCGTGTCGGCCGACGGCGACGACGAACGCGCAGCGCTCGAGGCGCTGTGCGCGTTCATTCACGACGGCTTCGGCGAGGATACGTGCAGCGCCTGAAAGGCATCGGCGTGTCGCCCGGCGTCGGCGCCGGGCGGGCGGTCATCGTCATCCAGCGTACGCAGGTCGTCCGGTTCTCGATCCCCGACGAGGCCGTTCAGGACGAGATCGCGCGTCTCGAGCAGGCCCGCTGCCGCTCGGCGATCCAGCTCGACCGGATCCGCGCGCGGCTGCCCCAGCGGGATCTCGGCGCGCTCTTCGAGGCGCAGCGCCTGATGCTCGACGACTCGATGCTCGTGCCCGAAGCCGGGCGGATCGTCCGCGAGCAGCGTGCGAACGCCGAGTGGGCGCTGAGTCAGGTCTTCGACCGGCTCTCGCGCATCTTCGATGCCATCGAGGACCCATACCTGCGCGAGCGCAAAGGCGATCTGGCGGATGTCGTCGGCCGGCTGAACATGAATCTGACGCCGGGCGGCGCCGGCGTCGGAGATCTGCTGCGCGCGTGCAGCGCGCCGTGCGTGCTCGTGGCCGACGAGCTGCCGCCGTCGATCGCGGCGCAGCTCGACTGGAGCGCCATCCAGGCGCTGGTCGCCGATGCCGGCAGCCGCACCTATCACACCGCCATCCTCGCCAGGTCGCTGCACGTGCCCTCGGTGGTGGGGCTGCACGACGCCACGCAGACGATTCCGCCCGGCGCGCTGGTGATCGTGGACGGCGCGGAAGGCGACGTGGTCGTCGACCCGGACGGGGGCCTGCCCGCGGGCGCGACGCCCACGCTTCCATCCCGACACACAGGGCCGAGCCGGCGGGCGCGGCGCACGGAAGGCGAGCAGGTCGGCCTGCGCCGTCCGCTGACCACCGCCGACGGCACGCGCATCGTGCTCGAAGCCAACGTGGATCTGCTCGCCGACGCGTCGTACGCCCGCGAGCAGGGGGCCGAGGGGATCGGCCTCTACCGATCGGAGCTGCTGCTTGCGGGGCGTCCGGCCGACGAAGTGACAGAGGACGCGCAGTACGACGTGTACCGGGAGCTGCTGCAGTCGATGGGATCCGCGCCGGTGACCATCCGCACCTTCGACATCGACGAAGACCAGATCACGACGGGCGAACAGCAGCGGGAGCACCCGTGGGCCGTGGGCGCGGAGCTGTCGCGGGGACGGCTGGGACTGAGGTCCATCCGGCTCACGCTCAAACGCCGCGAGCTGCTGCGCGGACAGCTTCGCGCGCTGGTGCGCGCCGCGAAGCACGGGAGCCTTCGCGTCCTGTTCCCGTTCGTGTCCGGTGTGGACGAGCTTCGCGAGGCGCGCAGCGTGCTCTCGGAGGCCAGGCGCGAAATCGAAGAGCGCGGCGAGCAGACCACGCCGCTGCGCATCGGGGTGATGATCGAGGTGCCCGCGGCGGCGCTCACCGCCGATCTGCTGGCGTCGGAGTGCGACTTCCTGACGATCGGCACCAACGATCTGATCCAGTGCTGCCTCGCGGTGGATCGCACCGACGACCGCGTCTCCCACCTGTACGAGCCGCTGCACCCGGCGATCCTGCGCCTGATCCGCCAGGTCACCCGTGCCGCGCGCCGGGCGGACGTGCCGCTCTCGGTGTGCGGCGAGATGGCGTCGGATCCGGCCGTGCTCGCGCTGCTCATCGGCATGGGCTTGCGGCACTTCAGCATGACGGCGGCCGCCATTCCGGTGGCGCACCGCGTCGTTCAGGACCTCGACGCACGCGACCTCCAGTCGCTCGCGGCGCGGGCGCTGCGGATGACGAGCGCGCCCGAAGTGGAGCAGCACCTCACCGACGGGCTCACCCGCGCGGCGAGAACGTTCAGATGACCGGAAACGGAGAATCAGGCAGACCGATGACCGACATCGCGAAGATCGACAAGCCCTGGGGCTACGAGCTCCACTGGGCCAAGACGGAGCGCTACGTGGGGAAGGTGCTGCATGTCACGGCCGGCCACGCCCTCAGTCTGCAGTATCACAACGTGAAGGACGAGACGATCTTCCTCTGGAGCGGGAAATTGCTCTTCGAGATTCAGGAAGGGGACGCCATCGTCAAGCGCGAGATGCTGCCCGGCGAGAGCGTGCACATCCGGCCGCGGACGATCCACCGGATGACCGCCGTCGAGGACAGCGACATCTTCGAAGTGTCGACGCCGGAGCTGGACGACGTCGTCCGGCTGGAAGACCGCTACGGGAGAGGCACCGAAGCGCCGCGCTAGAACGGAATGTCGTCGTCGGTGAGATCGACCGAGCCGGCGTCGCTCGACGTCTGATCCTCCGAGGCACGGCTGCCGCCGCCCCGCTCGACGTCGCCGCCGCGGCCGCCGCCGCTCAGCAGCACCACGCGGTCGCCGCGGACTTCGGTCGTGTACTTGTCGTTGCCGTCCTTGTCTTTCCACTTCCGCGTCTGCAGCTTGCCTTCGACGTAGATCTGCTTGCCCTTGGTGAGGTAGTCCTGCAGCGACTCGGCGGTCTTGCCCCAGAGAATCACGCGATGCCACTGCGTGTCCTCCTTCCGCTGGCCCTCGCGATCCTTGAAGACCTCCGTGGTCGCGAGATTGAGCGTGGCGACCGCGGCGCCGCCGGGAGTGTACCGGAGCTCGGCGTCGCGTCCGAGGTTGCCCACGAGGATGACCTTGTTGACGCTTCCCATAGAGGCGTAGCTTAGCCGAAAACGCTAGCGTCCGGGAGCGTTCAGCGCGATGAGGCGCTGCCTGGAGAGCGTCGCGGCCTGGGCGTCGGGGAACTTGTCGACTGCCGTCTGATAGGACTGCTTCGCCTCCTCCATTTGTCCGGGCATGTGCTCGAGCGCCATCCCGCGCTTGTACAGGGCGTTCGGCACCTGGTTGCTCCCGGCGTAGTCGGAAATCACCCGCGCGTAGGCGGCGGCCGCGTCCGACCATTTGCCGGCGTTGTAGTTGCTCTCCCCGATGTAGAACTGCGCGTCGTCCGCCATGTCGCTTCTCGGATAGTAGCGGATGAAGGCAGCGAAGCCGTCTGCAGCGAGGGGATACTGGCCCATGGTGTAGTCTGCCCATGCGGCGTCGTACAGGCGCTGCGGCGTCTGCCCGGCGATCGGCGTAGGAGGCGGAGCCGCTGCGGACGCCGCGCCGGCGATGGCGCCGGGATCGGTCGATCCGGGCGCACCGGCACCGGCGTCGCTCGTCTGCGGAACCGTAAAGGCGCCCGGCGGCGGCAGGGCGTTCCGGAGCGCTTCCACTTCCTGTGAGAGCGACGACAGCCGGACGGTCGTCTCGTCCACCTTCTCCCGGACAATCCGCACGTCGCCCGACAGGTTGTCGATCTGGACCTTCGAGTCGGCGAACGCCTTGCGCTCGAGACCGGTCTGGTCGTCGATGCGCGTGCCGAGCTGCTTCAGCGCGTCCCCCAGGCTGGTGAGCATCTGCTGGAGCTGCTGCGTCTGCTCCTGCAGCATGCGAATGTCGGCCATGATCTGCTGGTGCTCGCGATCGACCGCCGCGGCGGGCGCCGGGCACAGGCAGAGCAGGGCGATCCCCGCGGCGAGCGCGGCCACCTTGCGCGTCGTGGTTCTCATTGAGGCCTCCACACTCATTTCGCGGTGATCACGAAGTGGGCCCGGCGGTTCTTGTGCCAGGCGGCTTCGTTGTGCCCTGGATCGAACGGGAACTCGCTGCCGTAACTGACGGTGCGGAGCCTGTTCGCGTCGATGCCGAGCGAGAGGAGGTACGTGCGTGCCGCCACGGCCCGCCGCTCTCCGAGCGCCAGGTTGTACTCCTTGGTGCCACGTTCGTCGCAGTGTCCCTCGATCGTGACCATCCAGCCCGCGTACTTCTTCAGCACGGCAGCATCGGCCTGCAGGGCGGTTCGGCCTTCGTCGCTGATCTCCGAGCTGTCGTAGTCGAAGAAGACCGGCTGGAGAGGGGAGTCGCGGTTCAGGTCGTCGAGCGAGCGCGACGCAACGGAGTCGTCGGGCAGCGGTTCGGCGGGCATGACGGGCTCCTGGACCGGCGGCGGCGGTTCCGGCGGCCGCGTTCCTGCCGTCGCGGGAGGCGGCGGCTGCGGCATCGGGCGCGCCACCGGTGGAGGATTGTGATGACAAGCCGCCGAGGCCGTCATCACGACGGCTCCCAGCCAGATCCGCCAGGTCATCGCTCTGATTGTCGTGTTCATCATCATCTCTTTGTATTGTCCACTCTTCGTCTGCCGCATTCGAGCTGAACTTCGGGTCAGTGCGACCAGTTCGGCGTCCAGTTGTTCCCCGTGCTGGTGATCTTCCGGAGGTCGCGCCCGTCCCTGGCGATCTCGAAGATCTGCCACTTGCCGGCGCGGCTCGACGAGAAGGCCAAATGCCGCCCGTTCGGCGCGAATGCCGGGCTCTCGTTGCTGCCCTCGCCGTTGGTGATCTGTCGGCTCTGGCCGGAAGCGACATCGTAGATCTTGATGTCGAACCCCGGCCCCGTGCGGCCGCTGTACGCGATTTCATTGTACGGAGCCGGCGACCATGTGGCACGGTCGGCCCACGAATCGGCGAACGTGAGCCGGCGGACGTTGAGGCCATCGCTGTCCATCACCCAGATCTGCGGCGTGCCCGATCGGTCCGACGTGAAGGCGATCTGCGTCCCGGTCGGGGACCATGTGGGCGTGGCGTCGGCGGCCTGGCTCGACGTGAGGCGCCGCTGGCCGGAGCCGTCGCGGTTCATCACGTACAGATCCATCTGGCCGTTGCGATCGGACATGAAGCAGATCTTCGTGCCGTCGGGCGAGAAAACCGGAAGGTACGTGCTGCTCTTCTCGTCGGTGAGCGCGTCCAGAGTGCCCTGGTACAGATTCGAGATCACCACCTGCGGCACGAGCCGGCCGTATCTCGTGTACACGATGCTCCGGCCGTCGGGCGCCCAGTTCGGATTGATATTGAGCCGGCCCGGCTGGGTCGTGATGCGGATCTGGTTCGCCCCGTCGTAGTCGCTGATGTAGACGTTCTTGCTGTCGCGCGTCTTCTCGTACGTGTCCCGCAGCCGCTCGTTGTCACGGTCGCTGGTAAACGTCAGGCGCGTCCGCGCGACGCCGTGCAGGCCGCGCTGCTCGTGGATGTCGTCGGCCATCCAGTGCGCACCGGCGCGCGGATTGCGCAGCGTGATCCCTTCGTACTGCTTGCCGAGCGCCACCTGCCGGCTTCGCACGTTGTAGAGGCGCATCTCGAGCCGGAATCCATTGCCGCCCTTCGCGATCGTGCCGATGACGACCCCGTCGGCCCCGAGCTCGCGCCAGCGATCGAACGGCACGTCGGTTGCGGAAGTGGCCGCGGGAATGGTGCGGTACGTATCCCGCGGGATCAGATCGAACTCACGCTCGAACGCGAGGTCGTTCCAGAGCACTTCGCCGAGGAGCTTGGCCGCGGCGGTCGTTTCGGCGTCCTGAGTGAGCGCAATGAAATCCGGGACTGCGTAGTGCGGCGGGGCGCCGGCCTCGCCGACGATGGCGAGGTTGATCTCGGACTGGTTTGGCGGCGGCTGCGGAGCCGGCTCCGGCGTCTGGTTCTGTGCCGCGACGATGACGACGCCCGCTGCAAGAGCGGTCGTGATGCAGAAGAATCTCATGAGCACATGTTCTCTGTTTCGGTCTATCGCTGATACTCGAATTCCAGGTGCACCGTCAGGTGATCCTCGGGAAACTGCGCCGGCAGCGGCGGGAGCCTCGCCGTGAGGTAGAGCGCGCGCGAGGAAGCCTGATCGAGCGCGAAGATGTTGCTCGAGCGCTCCACCTGCACGTCGGTGAGCTCGCCGCTTCGCTGAATCACGAACTTCATGAGCACCGTGCCCACCGCCTGCTGTCTTTCCTGCCAGTTCGATCGGATCCGGGCCGTCATCGTCGTCAGGTACTCGGGACAGCAGAAGTTCTGCACGTCGAGATGGCTGCCCGTGCCGCCCCCGCCGCCGCTGGAGAGGCCGAAGCCCATGCCACGCGCGCCCGTCTCCACCGGAGCGCTGCCTTTCTGCGTCTCTGCGGCGCGGCCCTCGGGGCGGCCGGCCGGGTCCTTCGACACCGCCGTCTGCTTCGGCGGGGTTCTCGGCCGCACCCTGGGGTCGGGCACAGGCAGCACCATCGCCGGCTCGGTCCTCGTGGGCGGCATCGGGGCGCGCTCCACCTTGGGTGCGACGGTCGGCTCGGCCGCCTGCATGTTGCGCCCGCCGAGCTCGGTGAGCCCGCCGGTCTTGGGCCCGGGCGAGCCGCCGAGGCTGATGGTCATCACGACCGGCGGCGGACCGGCCTGGTGGGGAAGGATGCCGGGCATCAGCGCCAGCGCCGCGAGCGCTACCGCATGCCCGGCCAGCGACACGACCGTCGTGCTCCGCAGCCCGTCGGGCTCGCGCATCCGCGTGCGCAGGATGTCGCTGACGACCGCTTCCATGTCAGCGCGTGGGCGGGGCCGCCACCATCCCGATGTTGTCCACGCCCGCCTCCTTCAATCAATCCATGACGTCCATGAACTCCTGCGCCGTCACGCCGCCGTCGAGCCGGAGAAAGACCTGCTTGTTCGGCTGCGTCAGCAGCGCCTGTCGAACGCGCTCGCCGAGCACGTCGATGCGGACGTCCTCGTCGCCAAGCTTGACACGTCTGTCATTACGATACGACAGCGGCACGGTTACGAACACGCGTTCGCTGCTGATCGGCGCAGCCCTCCGGGAGGTCGGAAGCTTCACGTCGATGCCCCGCTGCATCATCGGCGCCGTCACCATGAAGATGATCAGCAGCACGAGCATGACGTCGACCAGCGGGACGACGTTGATCTCGGCGAGCGAGGTCGATGTCCGGCGGCCCCGGCGCCGGCGTCCGCCTGATTCCTGTCCGGCACTCTGTACTTTCGGCATCTAGGTAAAGTTGCGCTCGACGATGTTCAGGAACTCGAGAGAGAAGTCGTCCATCTCCGACGCGAACACCTTCACGCGCTGCGTCAGCAGGTTGTAGAAATACACCGCGGGGACGGCTGCGGCGAGGCCGGCGGCGGTGGTCACCAGCGCTTCGGCGATGCCGGGCGCGACCACCGCGAGGCTCGTCGACCCCGATTCGCTGATGCCCTGAAACGCGCCGATGATGCCCCAGACCGTTCCGAAGAGCCCGATGAACGGCGTGACGGCCGCTGTCGTCGCCAGAAAGGTGATGCGCTTTTCCAGCTTGTTCACTTCGACGCTGGATGCGCGAAGCAGCGCGCGATCGACCGCCGACAGGCTCTTCAGCGCAGGGCGTGCTGCCGGCGCGCCGGAGGGGGCCGCGGTGGAGCCGCTCTGGCGCAACTGGAGGTTGAGCTCGGCATAGCCAGCCAGGAAGATGCCGACCAGGGGACTGTCGGCGAGCGACTGACACACCGCCTGGACCTCTGAAAACTTCGTGCTGCGTCGGAAGATCTCCAGGAAGCGATCTGTTTGCGACCGAATCCGGCTGAAGGCGGCCAGCTTGTAAAGGATGACTCCCCAGGACACGATCGAGAAGGCGACCAGGACGCCAAGAACCAGTTTGGCGGGAAGAGACGACCCCCGGATGAGCGAGAGCATGCCGCCAGAGAGCGGCGATGCAGCGGGCCCCTCCGCCTGCAAGGCGAGCAACAAATGTCCAAGCGTGCGCAAACGAGCCTCCGTCAGGCAGATTGTGCGCCGCTGGGACAGCGCGGAAGCCTGAGCCTACCATGCGCCGGAATGGCTGTCAAACATATGGTAGCATTGAACTTCCCGTCTGCAGATGCTTCGCTTCCTCCGCATCGAGCACCTCGCCGTCATCGACGCGCTCGAGGTGGAGTTCGAGCCCGGTCTGAACGTCCTGACCGGAGAAACCGGCGCCGGAAAGTCGATGCTCGTCGAGGCGGTCGGTCTCCTGCTCGGCGGCCGCGCATCAGCCGACCTGGTCCGGACCGGTGAGGCGCAGGCCAGCGTCGAGGCCATGTTCGAGATGCCGGCGTCCCCGGCGCGTCAGGCGCGCGAGCTCATCGTCAGACGCGAAGTCACGGCGCAGGGACGAAGCCGCGCGTTCGTGGATGGAGCGCTCGTGAGCGCCGCCGCGCTCCGCGACGCGGCGGCGCCTCTCGTCGAGCTTCACGGCCAGCACGAACACCAGGTCCTCTTCGATCGCGAGAGCCACCTCGACATGCTCGACGCGTTCGCTGCGCTCGACGATGAGCGGGTGCGCGCGGCCGCGACGTTCGCCGAGTGGCGGCAACGCCGCGCCGCACTCGACGCGGTCGAAATCGACGAGCGCGAGCGCACCGCGCAGATCGAGGTGCTGGGTTATCAATTGGCGGAGCTGGACCGGGCTGCCCCTCGCGCGGGTGAGGACGAGGAGCTCGAACTGTCACGCCGCGTTCTCGGAAGTGCCGAACGGCTCAAGCGGCTGTCTTCCGAGGCGTACAGCGCCTTGTACGAGAGCGATGCTTCGGCGCTGGCGCTGCTGTCGGCCACCTGGAAACGCGTGGCGGACCTCGGCGAGGTGGACCCGGCGTTTCGCCCGTACCTCGACGCGCGCGACACCATCAAGCCGCAGCTCGAAGATCTGGCCTACGCCTTGCGGGAATTCGCGGGGCGCATCGACGCGTCCCCGACGCACCTGCAGGAAGTCGAGGATCGCCTGGCGCTTCTCGAGCGCCTCAAGCGCAAGTACGGCCCGACCCTGCCTGAGGTCGTCGCGAGCCGCGAAGCACTTTTACAGCGGCTCGACGCATTGCGCCATGCCGACGAGCGTCGAGCGGAGCTGGTTCGGCAGACGGCCGAGGCCCGTGAGGCATTCCTGACGAGCGCGCGGGCGCTTTCCCGGGCGAGGCGGCGCGCAGCGGCCGTCCTCTGCAGCGGGTTGTGCGAGGGGTTGTCGGAGCTGGCCATGCCGCGGGCTCGATTCGAGGTGCGATTCGACGACGAGCTCGCCGAGGCGGCATGGACCGAGCGTGGCATCGACGCGGGCGAGTTCTATCTCTCCGCCAACGTGGGCGAGGATCTGCGGCCCCTGGCGCGGATTGCGTCGGGCGGCGAGCTCTCGCGCGTCATGCTGGCGATGAGAACGCTCACGGCTGCCATGAGTCCGGGCAAGACGCTTGTCTTCGATGAGGTCGACGCCGGAATCGGCGGCCGCGTGGCCGACGTCGTCGGGCGCAAGCTGGCGGCGCTCGGGCAGCACCATCAGGTACTGTGCATCACGCACCTTCCGCAGATCGCGGCCCGCGGCGGAACGCATTTCGCGATCGAGAAGGCAACCGCAGGGGGCAGAACGCTGACGTCCGTTGTGCGCCTCGCGGAGGCGTCGAGGATTGACGAGCTCGCGCGTATGATTGGGGGCTCCTCGCCCACGCCCGCGGCGCGGGCGGCTGCCGGAGAGCTGCTGCACCCGGGTGCCGGCGAAACGATTGCAAAAGGCGAAAGCGAAAGGGCGAAAGCGAAGGCTCGCAAGTGACGATGAAGTATTTCGTCGAGACCTACGGCTGTCAGATGAACGTGCACGACTCGGAGCGTATGGCCGGTCTGCTGCAGCAGGCCGGATACGAGCCTGCCGAGTCGTCGGCCGACGCCGATGTGATCGTCATCAACACGTGCAGCGTGCGCGAGCGCGCCGAGGACAAGCTCTACACGCGGCTCGGCGAGATTCGCGACGAGAGCGCCGGGCGCGGCCGCGATCCGATTGTGGCGGTCGCCGGATGCGTGGCCCAGCAGGAAGGACGCGCGTTGCTGGCGCGATCGCCTGGGGTGATCGACGTGATCGTCGGCACTCAGGCGATGAAGCAGCTGCCGGCGCTGGTGGCGGACGCGGGCGCCGGCGCGCCGCGCGTCGATCTGAATCCATACGAGGATGTGTCCTTTCCGCTCGGCGTGGCGGCTCGGCAGGATCCAGTCAAGGCGTACGTCACCATCATCGAGGGGTGCAACGAGTTCTGCGCGTTCTGCGTCGTTCCCTATACGCGCGGGCACGAGCGGATGCGCCCGAAGCGCGCGATTCTCGAGGAGGCGGCCGACGCGGCGCGCACCGGGCGGAAGGAGATCCAGCTCCTCGGGCAGATCGTCAACCACTACCAGGCCCCCGACGATCCGTCGTGCGATTTCGCCGGGCTGCTGGAGGCCGTTCATGACATCCCTGGTGTGGAGCGCATCCGCTTCGCGAGCCCGCACCCGCGGCATGTGCCGCAGCGCTTGCTCGAGGCCATGCGCGACCTGCCCGAAGATCTGCCGGCATCTTCATCTGCCCGTCCAGTCAGGGTCCACGAGAGTGCTGGAGGCCATGCGCCGGCGGTATACGCGGGAGAGCTATCTCGAGCTGGTCGGCCGCGTCCGCGAGATGATGCCCGACATCGCCCTCACCACCGATCTGATCGTGGGATTTCCCGGGGAGACGGCCGCGGACTTCGACGACACGATGTCTCTCGTCACGCGCGTTCGCTACGACAGCCTCTTCTCGTTCAAGTACTCGCCCAGGCCCAGCACCCTGGCGTCCAAGCGGATGCCGGATGACGTCCCGGAAGAGGAGAAGACGCGACGGATTGTGGCGCTCCAGGCGCTGCAGCGCGAGATACAGCTCGAGCAGCACACGGCGGCGATCGGCCGCGAGGTGGAGGTGCTGGTGGATTCGGTGAGCCGCCGGCGCGAGAGCGAGCTCCAGGGCCGGACGCGCGGCAACACGGTGGTGAACCTTCCCGGTCCGCGCGAGTGGATCGGCCGGCTGGCCCGCGTGACGATCACGCGCGCCGGCGCGAACAGCCTGGGCGGCATCGTTGCCGGCGCCCCTGTCGCTTGACACTGCCAGTTACGAAGCCTAGGGTTAGGGATAGGACGCCTCGTGCTGATCGAGATGACAATCAAAGGGTTGATGGTGGATCCCGTCACCAATGTGCCCATCATCCTGCTGCGTGATTCGGAGGGGCAGAAGGTGTTGCCCATCTGGGTCGGCATCTTCGAGGCGAACGCGATTGCCCTGCAGATCGAGAACGTCACGCCGCCCCGTCCGATGACGCACGACCTCCTCAGGAACGTCATCACGGACCTCAAGGCCAGCGTCTCCCGGATTGTCGTGTCGGATCTGCGCGACAGCACGTTCTACGCGGTGATCTACCTGGAGGTCGGCGGCGGGAGCGTCGCCATCGACGCCAGGCCGAGCGATGCGATCGCACTGGCGCTGCGCGCCCGGTGTCCGATCTTCGTGGAGGACTCGGTCATCGACGCGGCCGAAAAGCGGGAGCCGGGGAGCGAGAAGCCGGATACCGATCGGCTGCAGAAATGGCTCGAGAGCCTGGACCCCAACGATCTGGGGAAGTACAAGATGTAGTGGGTGTTTTTTCTCCTGCCTCAGCGTATAGCTTCGTTATTCCTTGACCTGTCCAAAATCGATCCCTAGAATAGCCGCACGACCTGCCGTCTGGAGCCATGATCGTCGCAATTGCCAATCAGAAGGGCGGAGTGGGGAAGACCACGACCGCCATCAACCTCGCTGCGGGCCTGTCGCTTCGCGGCAAACCGACGCTCCTGATCGACTTAGACCCCCAGGCCAACAGCACGATGTCGTTCCTGGACATCACCCAGGTCACCCGCAGCGTGTATGACGCGTTCGCGGAGCCGTCCGTGAAGCTCGAGGAGATCGTGCTTCCGTCGGCGATGAAGAACCTGTGGGTGGCCCCGTCGCGCATCGCCCTGGCCAAGCTCGAAGCGAAGCTGATTGGCGAGATCGACGCGCACTTCCGGCTCAAAGACAAGCTGGAGCCGCTGAAGAAGCAGTTCCCGCAGATCGTGATCGACTGTCCGCCGACGCTCGGGCTGCTGACGGTGAACGCGCTGGTCGCGGCGACGCATCTCCTGATCCCGATTCAGTCGTCCTACTTCGCCCTCGAGGGCACTGACGATCTGCTCGAGACCATCGAGAAGGTGCGGCAGCGTCCGAATCCTTCTTTGCAGATCCTGGGCGTCGTGATCACCATGCACGACAAGCGGACGTCGCTTGCGAAAGACATCCGCATGCAGATCAAGAAGGTGTTCGGCGGAAAAGTTTTCAAGACGGTGATTACCAAGAGCGTGCGCCTCGAGGAAAGCCCGGCGTACAAGGAGTCGATTTTCACGTACGCGCCGGAATCGACCGGCGCCAGCGAATACTACAGTCTCTGCGAGGAGGTCATTGACCGTGCCTAGGCGAGGACTCCCCGAAACAATCCGCATGCGGCACGACGAGCACTACGTCGAGACGCTGGCGGCATCGGCCGGCGCGCCAATCGGCCGGCTGGTTCCCATCGAGAAGATCGAGCCGAATCCCAATCAGCCGCGCCAGGTGATGGGAGATCTCTCCGAGTTGATGGCATCGATCGCCGAGAAGGGCATCATCGAGCCGCTGGTCGTCCGCCAGCGGGGCCAGCGTTTTCAGATCGTGGCAGGCGAGCGTCGCTATCAGGCGTCCGTGCAGGTGGGGCTGCGCGAGCTGCCCGTCGTCATCCGCGACGTCGATGACAACGAGATCATCGAGGTGGCGCTGGTCGAGAACCTCCAGCGCAAGGATCTCACCGCATTCGAGGAGGCCGAGGCGCTGCAGTCGCTGGCGACGCGAAGCGCCTACACGCACGAGGCGCTCGCGAGAAAGCTGGGGAAGTCGCGCACCTCCATCACCGAGTCGCTGGCGCTGAATGGCATGCCCGACCAGGTGAAGAATCTTTGTCGGCTGGCCGACATTGCCTCTAAATCATTGTTATTACAGGTAGTTAGGCAACCAAGCGTGGAGAAAATGCTCGCGCTGGTCGAGCGAATCGCTGCACAGGGCGGCGCCACTCGTGCCGAGGTTCGAAAGGACCTGGCAAAGCCAAAGCCCGGGCGTCCAAAGGCGTATGTGTTCAGCTACCGCCCGCAAAGCAAAGCCTTCAAGTTGAAGATCAGCTTCAGTAAGGGCGCCGTCCAGCGCGAGGAGATTATCGACACGCTGGAGACTATCCTTGACGAGCTCCGCCGCGCCCCGCAGGGGGCCTGACGCGGGGTCTGACCCTCTCAGTTACAGATTTGCAACAGAGCGCGTCGCATTGATGCCTCGAGTGTCATGCGTAGTCGCGCCGTCGACGACGGCATGGGGTTCGTTTGCTGGGCCAGGCCGTTAAGACGAGCTCCGTCGCGCCCCGCAGGGGGCTGACGCGGGGTCTGACCCTCGCGATTACAGATCAGTAACCGCGTCGTATTGGCGCCTGGACTAGGGGCGCTCGCGCGGGTTCTGGATCTTATAGTTAACATAATATCTATTATTAGACTCTCGCGAATTACCAAAGGAAAGCGGGCTGTGGAAATTCCGACAACCCGTGTGCCCGCCCCGCCGACGCTATGCCTTCCAATTCCGCCGATCGAAATCGACGTCCGGCACCAGTCCTTCGATCGGCCTGAACAGCGGGTATCGCTCGAGCTCGGTCATGCCGGTCTGGAGCGACACGAAAAAGGCGAAGCGGCTTCCTGACGCGAGACCGAGATCCGAGAACGGCACGCCGACTTCGAGGAGATCGTCGGCGGCGACGATCGCGCCAGTATCCAGAAGACGATCGACCGTGCCGTCCGCGCTCCGCTGGACGAGCGTGGCCGTGGGCCGCCCGCGCTCGGCATGCACGATGAGGCGGAAATCGGTCGGTGTGGTGAAGAGGAGCGTGCACCGCAGTCCGTCGCGCAGCGCGGAGCCGGCGGCCGCCATGAGATCCACCCGGAGATACAGACGCGCGAGGTCGAACCCGTACAACAGGCCGCGCACGATCGGGGGCTTGCGGTCGGAGGCGCTCATCGTGCCGGCCACGGCGTCCACCTCGACGCTGCCGGCGGTGAGCCATTCGAAATAGCTGGTCTCGCGTCCCTCGAGATCGGGATGGACCAGCCCGACCGGCTCGATCACCGCCCGCGGGACGGCCCCGGTCGTGATGTTGCTGACGAACAGCTCCTCGGGGACGGGCTGGTTGAGCATCTGATACACGTTCCGCAGATGCCGCCGGTAGAGGTCGTCGAAATCGAGGTCGTGCTCCGACGAGTGGTCGTCGCCATACCACCAGCACCAGTCGCTGCCTTCGGCAATCAGGATCTCCCGATAGGCGCGCTCGCGATCCGCGGCCGGCGCGGACGGCGCGAGGGCCGCGACCGCCTGGCGGGCCTCCCGCAGTTGACGCCACGCGCGCTGATCGTCGGCATGTCCGATCCAGATGAAGAAGTTGCCGTCGATCCATGATCCGGGAAAGACGCCGGTCAGCGTCCGGGCGGCGCCCGCGGCGGCCTGCGCCATCGTCACGGTGCGCAGCTCGCGGTGGGCCGTGAGCCTGCCGTAGAGAGCCCGCAGAAACGGCCTTCCTCCGCCGGGAAAGTGCTCCCACGCGTTTTCGCCGTCGAGGATCACGGCAATGGTGGCCTCTTCCCCGCCGGCGCCGGCGGAAAAGCGTCGGCCCGCCTCCGCAAGCCGCTCGACGAAATCGTGCGCCGCCGCATCGGCGTCCCAACCCGCATAGACGAACCCGATCAGGTCCGAGAGAGCGTGATCCCGGAAGAGGCATCGGATTTCCGATGTGCCGGCGCGAACGGCATACGGGCGATAGAGTGCCTCGGGTGCATCCAGCCGGCCGCTGCCGTCGCGGCGGAACTCCCGCCCGAGCGTCCGCGCCAGAACGACCTCGTCGGTGGCCATCCAGGCGAACCCGGCGTCCGCCGCGAGCGCGGCGACGGCGTTCGAGACGGAGCCCTCCGACGGCCACAGCCCGGCTGGCGGCCGGCCGAACAGCCGGAGGTGGCATTCGCGGGCGCGCCGAATCTGTTCGGCGGCGTCCTCGGGATACCGGAACGGCGGACGCGGCACCGACGCGTGCGGGTGGGTCGTCAGGTAGATGTCGGTGTCGCAGACGAGCGGCAGAATCGGATGGTAGAAGGGGGAGGTCGAGAGCTCGGCCTGCCCTCGCGCGGCCGCGGCGCGATACTCCGGAATGACGCGCCGCAGGAGCTCGAGCTCCACCTCGCGCAGCACGAGCTTGTCGGCTTCGCTGAACCCGCGCTGCTTGCCGAGCAGCGTCCGGACGCGCTCGTCACCGTCGAGAAAGTAGGGATCGAGCCACGCCAGCTTGTGCCAGACCTGCAGATCGAGGAAGTCGGCGTCGGTGTAGCCGGTGCCGGTGTCGCGCTTCTGCAGCAGCTCCTGATACCGCGGGTACGGGGCGATCATCCGATCGCGCGATGCATGGAAGAACTCGGCGAGCGCGCGCCTCCGGTCGTCTTCCGTGAGTGAGGACGCAGGCTTGAGGCCGAGCTCCAGGTGGCTGTCGTGCGCGCGCTCCTCGGCGTAGGCCTCGAGCTGCACCAGCAGCGACGGCACCAGATTGAAGGTCAGCCGCAGATCGGGAAACTCGGCGACGAGCGCCGCCATGCCGTAATAGTCCTTGAGGGCATGCATCCGCACCCACGGCAGGATGTGCTCGCCGGTGGCCAGGTCTTCGTAGTACGGCTGATGCATGTGCCAGAGCAGCGCGACGTTGGTCATGTGGTATGGTGCGGTGACGTGCTCCAGACGATCGATCGGTACCTGCTGCGGGAACTCGTCACGCCGTTCCTGGTCGCGCTCCTGCTCCTGACCTTCGCGCTCGAGATTCCGCCCATCATCCAGCAGGGCGAAGCACTCATCACGAAGGGGGTCGCCTGGAGCGTGGTCGCGCACGTGCTCGTCCTGCTCCTGCCGCAATCGCTCGGGATCACGATACCCATGGCGCTCCTGGTCGGCATGCTGATCGCGCTCGGCCGCCTGTCGGGCGATCGCGAGACGGTGGCACTGGAAGCCTGCGGCGTCAGCCTCGTCCGGCTGCTCCGGCCGCTGCTGATCTTCGCGGCCGCCGCGACCGCGGCGACGGCCTACGTCATGATTGTCGCGCTGCCCGCGTCAAATCAAGCGTTCCGCGAGCTCTCGTTCAAGGTCATGTCGAACATGGCCGACAGCGAGGTGAAGCCGCGGGTCTTCTTCCAGAAGTTTCCGAACATCGTGGTCTACGCGCGCGACGTGAAGCCGGGCATCGGCTGGAGCGACGTGCTGGTGGCGGACAACCGGTCCGCCGAGGAGCCGAAGCTCTACCTGGCGCGCCGCGGCCGGGTGCTGATCGACCGCGAGAGACGCACCGTGCAGATGGTGCTCGAGGACGGCAGTTCGCACGCCGTGAAGACCGGGCAGCCGGACGAGTATCAGCTCGCCCATTTCGAGCGGTCGACGATCACCATCGATCCCAGCAGCGTCTTTCCATCGGAAGGTCCGTCGAAGAATGCACCCGAGATGACCATCGCGGAGCTGAAGGTGGCGATGGCGGAGCGCGTGCGGCAGGGCCTCTATCCGCACAACGAGATCATGTACTGGCAGCGGAAGTTCTCGATTCCGGCTGCCTGCCTCGTGTTCGCGCTGATTGCCGTCGGTCTGGGCGTGACCAACCGCCGCGACGGCAAGCTGGCCTCGTTCGTCATCGGCGCCGGCGTGGTGTTCGGCTATTACCTGCTCATGTACGGCGCGGAGGCAATGGCCAAAGGCGCGGTCCTCGGGCAGTCGTTCGCCTGGATCGCCATGTGGGTGCCGAACATCGTCATTGCGGCATGGGCGGCGCTGCTCATCGTCCGGCGGATGGTGGCGACCGAGCGGCCGTTCCAGTTCCCGCTCCCCTTCTTCAGGCGGCCGGCCGCGGCCCCCGCCAGCGGCGGCGCCGCGCGAGCGCCAGCGGCCGCCGATCGCGTTCGCGTGGTCATCCGGATCCCGCACTTCTCCGTCCCCCGGCCCAGCATCCTCGACTGGTACGTGCTGAAGCGCGCCGCGCGGGTCTCGCTGCTGGCCGGGTTCACGCTGCTGGGGCTGTTCTACATCTCGACCTTCGTCGATCTCTCGGATCACCTCTTCAAGGGCCGGACGACAGGGCGGATGGTGCTGATCTATCTCTGGTATGCGACGCCGCAGTTCACGTACTACGTCATTCCCCTGGCGGTGCTGATCGGCGCCCTCGTGACGATCGGCGGTCTGACGAAGAATGCCGAGCTCACCGTGATGCGCGCCTGCGGGATCAGCCTGTACCGCACCGCTACGCCACTCCTGCTGCTCGCGGTCGTCGGAAGTCTGCTGCTGTTCGGACTCGAGGAGCGCGTGCTGGCGTTCTCGAACCGCCGCGCCGACGCCGTCAACGATGCCATTCGGGGCCGCCTGCCGAAGACATATGTCCTGAACCGGCAGTGGGTCGCTGCCACCAACGGCAACCTGTACCAGTACGTGTTCTTCGACGCACGGCGCAAGCGGCTGAACGGGCTCTCGATCTACGAGTTCGGCACGGATCCCTCGACGCTGATCCGCCGCAGCTACTTCTCGCAGGCGACCTTCCCGGGCGACCGCGAGACCAAGGGGCTCGTCACCTGGCAGGGCGGCCCGGGATGGGTGCGCGAGTTCGAGCCCAAGCTGGCCTTCGCGTCGTTCGCGTCGAGGCCCGTGGCGCTGGACGGACCCGGCTATTTCGGCTCCGAGCGGCCCGACGCCGAAGCGATGTCGTACGCGCAGCTTCGCGAGCACATTGCGTCGCTGCGATCGGGCGGCTTCAACGTCGTGCCATTCGTCGTCGAGCTGCACCGGAAGCTCGCCTTCCCGTTCGTGACGCTGATCATGGCGCTCATCGCGGTGCCGTTTGCGGTGACGACCGGAAACCGCGGGGCGATGTACGGCATCGGAGCCGGAATCGTGCTGGCCATCCTGTACTGGACCGCCATCAGCGTGTTCGGCGCGGTGGGCGCGGGAGGGTTGATGTCGCCGGCGCTCGCCGCGTGGGCGCCGAACATCATCTTCGGCTGCGTCGCGAGTTATCTGCTGCTGACCGTCAGGACCTGAGGCGCGTCACCGCTCGATCCGAAGATCCTCAATCTCGAAGGCGCCGCTGCTCCCGGGCGCGGTGTTCGTGGTGTCGACCACGAACAGCAGCGAGTCGATCTCGCGGGGCACGAACGCGGCGCTCACGCCCTCGACCGCGCGCATGTCCGCGTAAGGAATCACGATCTCGCGGGACGAGGTATTGAGGAACACCGAACGCTGCCAGCGCTCCCCTGCCGGCCGCCGGGCCTGCACCGAGATCCGCATCGGCGCATCGGAGCGCGCCCGAAACGCCAGCCGCGAGCGGTTCGAGAGGGCGTCGCCGACCCCGATGCCGAGCGCCGCGTACTGGCCCGTGCGGTTTCCCGGAGCCAGCGTGTAGCTGAACCGCACCGGGCCGTCGGGCGGGGTCTCCTGCGAGACGACACCCGTCGAGCCGCGCTGCGCTTCGACGTGCCAGGGACCTCCCTGGATGCCCCGGCTGTCGGACGCGGGAGCGACGGGTGTCGCCGCTTCGCTGCCCCATCTGGCGGGCTCCAGGTAGATCGGGTTGCTGACAATCCAGGGGATCGGCGGACGGCCGGGGGCATTCGGCAGCCGCACTTCCACCCGGTAGACGCCCGACGCGGCGGGCGCCTCGTAGGCGAGCTCCGGACCGGTGTGTTCGACCAGCGCGGCGCCGTTCCTCAGCAGGACGATCGTGGCGCCGGGTGCGGTCACGCGCACCCGAAGCGTGGCTGCACTTCGGGCTTGGACGCGGGCACCCTGAGGCACCGGTCCGAAGAGCGTGAGGGCGGTGAAATCGAACGTCACGGGGGACCCGATCGCATCGATGGCGGCGAAGACGCGGCCCGCCCGGATCGCGTCCAGCAGCGCACGCCCATCCGCTCGCGCGTCACCGCTCAGAGGCCGGAGCAGGATCGCGCGATTGGCGAACTCCCGGAACGATGCGAGGTAGGACGGCAGGTGCAGGGACATCGCGCCGCCGCGCGCCTCGCCGTCGTCCTCGCTCCACCCCAGCCGCGAGTGCGCATCGGCCGCGGCGAGGCCCACCACCATCCGGCGCCGGGTGAGCTCGTCCCAGCGTTGGAGCGGCACCTCGGGACGATCGAGCAGGCCCGCCAGCGCCGCCGCCGGGCGGAAGGGATAGGCCAGCAGCGCACCGAGCAGGAGCGGCCCGCGCTCGTCGCGCCATTCGCTGTCGCCATTCAACCATTCGATCCCATCGAGCGGCGGGGTCCATTCGCCCCACCGCAGGCGAGGGTTCGGAGACGCGGGATGCGCGACAATCCCGAACCCGCCGAGCCGGGCCACGTCCTCGACGACGTCGCGCGGCTCGCCGCGGAGCGGGTACGGGGCGCGCGGGAGATCCAGCGCCACATAGTGTCCCGCTGCCGTGCTGAGCTCGACCGCATCGATGCACAGCACGCCCGATCTGTACGCCGGCGGCGCGGCCACCCGCGTACCGTCCCCGTGATCGCTGAAGATGACGAACTGCAGGCCGGCTCGTGCAGCGGCGGCGGCAATCTCGTCCGGACTCCCGGAGCCATCCGATCGGCGCGTGTGCACGTGAAAGACACCGGCGATCACCGTTCCGGAGTCGTGTCCGGCCGGCGGCAGGTCCGCGTGAGGCGCCGGCACGAGGACGAGCGCCAAAAAAAAAGCGGCGGCCAGAACGGCCGCCGCGACGATGCCCGCCAGGCGCATGACGCCCGGGAGCCTAGAGTCCGGCCGCGCTGCGCAGGGCGTCCGCGCGGTCGGTCCGTTCCCACGTGAACTCCGGTTCGGATCGGCCGAAGTGTCCGAACGCAGCCGTCTTCTTGTAGATGGGCCGGCGGAGATCCAGATCTTCGATGATGCCCTTGGGCGTGAGCTTGAAGTGATCGCGGACGAGATCGGTGATGCGGCCGTCTTCCAGGCGCCCGGTGCCGTAGGTGTCGACCATGACGGACACGGGATCGGCGACGCCGATGGCGTAGGCGAGCTGCACCTGCAGCTTCTCGGCGAAGCCGGCCGCGACGCAGTTCTTCGCGATGTAACGCGCCATGTAGCAGGCGGAGCGATCGACCTTGGTGGGGTCCTTGCCCGAGAACGCCCCGCCGCCGTGCGGCGCCGCTCCGCCGTAGGTGTCCACGATGATCTTGCGCCCGGTCACGCCGGCATCGCCGTGCGGACCGCCCACGACGAACCGCCCGGTCGGGTTCACGTAGACTTTCGTGTTCTTGTCCATCAGGTCTTCGGGCACGACGCGCTTGATCAGCATCTCGACCAGGTCGGCCCGCATGCGATCGTTGCCGACGTCCTCACGATGCTGGCTGGAGACGACCACGGCGTCGACGCGCACGGGCTTGCGTCCGTGGTACTCCACGGTGACCTGGGACTTGCCGTCGGGCCGGAGGTAGTCGAGCACGCCGTCGCGCCGCGCGCACGACAGGCCCTTGACGAGCTTGTGCGCGAGCGTGATGGGCAGCGGCATCAGCTCCTCGGTCTCGGTGCAGGCATAGCCGAACATGAGGCCCTGATCACCGGCCCCCCCGGTGTCGACCCCCATGCTGATGTCGGGCGACTGCTTGTGGATGGACGACAGCACGGCGCAGGTGTCGGCATCGAAGCCGAACTTCGCGCGCGTGTATCCGACGTCGCGAATCGTGGCGCGCGCGACCTCCTGGAAATCGACGATCGCGTTGGTGGTGATCTCGCCGGCGACCACGACGAGCCCGGTCGTGACCAGGGTCTCGCAGGCGACGCGGCTCTTCGCGTCCTGCGTGAGGAGCGCGTCCAGGATCGAGTCGGAGATCTGGTCGGCAATCTTGTCTGGGTGGCCTTCGGTTACGGACTCCGACGTGAACAGATGACGGCCGTCACGGCTCATTACGATGGTCTCCTTGCTCCTGCGTATCGGACGAACGCTCGCGAGATCCGCCAACTGTAGCATGATTCCGGCGGGGCCGCATGGGCCCGCGCGCCCTCACGCGCGCGGGTGGAACCGGTCGTACACGGCGCGCAGCCGCGCCTCGAGCACGTGTGTGTAAATCTGTGTCGTCGAGACGTCGGCGTGTCCCAGCATCATCTGAATCGCGCGCAGATCCGCGCCATGCTCGAGCAGGTGCGTGGCGAACGAGTGCCGGAGCACGTGCGGGCTCAGCGGCGCCGACAGCCCCGCCTGACGCCCGTAGGCCTTGAGGATCTTCCAGAACCCGACCCGCGTGAGCCGCCCGCCGCGCCTGGCGTTCACGAACAGCCAGGGCGAGCTCCGCTTGCCGAGCAGCGCCGGCCGCCCCTCCCGGAGATACTTCAGCACCCAGGCGGCGGCTTCGTCGCCCACCGGCACGATGCGCTGCTTGCCGCCCTTGCCCGTGCACGAGAGATAGCCGGCTTCCGTGTTGAGATCGGCCGCGCGCAGGTGAATCAGCTCGGACACGCGGAGCCCCGTCGCGTAGAGCACCTCGAGCAGGGCGCGATCGCGCAGGCCCCGCGGCGCGGCCACCTCGGGCTGCGCGAGGAGCGCTTCCACGTCGTTTTCCGACAGGAACTTCGGCAAGGCGGGCCAGGCGCGCGGCGCGCGAAGCTCGGACGCGGGGTTCGGGGAGACCCGGCCGGCGAGCACGGCGAACCGATAGAAACCGCGAACGGCCGCGACCGCCCGGGCCGCCGACCGGGGCGAGAGCCCCCCGGTGATCATGGCGGCGACGAACTGCTCGAGGGCGGCGCGGTCGAGCCGGAGCACGGCGACGTCGATGCCAGCGGCGAATTCGCCGAGCCGGCGCAGATCGCGGCCGTAGCCCTCGAGGGTGTGCGCGGCGAGCCGCCGCTCCACCTGCAGGTGCGAGAGATACGCGTCGACGAGGTCGTGGTAGGCTGTCCCTGAATGTCTCATCGGTCGAAATACGAGCAGCTGCCGACCGAGGCGATCAATCCGGCGACGCTCGGCATCGACAAGCTCTCGGCGTCCGACATCATCGATCTGATGTTGAACGACGACCGCAAGGTGCTGGCGGCCGTGCAGCGCGAGAAGCCGCGCATCGCCCTCGGCGCCGATATTATCGTCGAGGCGGTGCGCCGCGGGGGACGCGTGATTTTCGTCGGCGCCGGCACGAGCGGCCGCCTCGGCATCGTGGAGTCGGCCGAAATGCCCACCACCTTCGGCACTGATCCGAAGCTCGTGCACGCCGTCATGGCCGGAGGCAAGGATGCCTTCCTCCGCACCAAGGAGGGCGCGGAAGACAGCTACGAGGACGGGGCGCGCGCGATCCAGCGGTTGAAGCCGACCCGCAAGGACGTGGTCATCGGCGTCTCGGCCAGCGGCATGACGCCCTACGTCCGCGGCGCGCTCACGCGCGCGCGAAAGGCATCGGCGAAGATCATCTTCGTCACCTGCGACCCGCGGACCGAGCTGCAGACCTTCGTCGATCTCACGATCGCGCCGGCCGTCGGACCGGAGGTGATCGCCGGGTCCACGCGGCTGAAGGCGGGCACGGCCACCAAGCTGGTCCTGAACATGCTCACCACCGCGGCGATGGTGCGCATCGGCAAGACCTACGGCAATCTGATGGTCGATCTTCACACGAGCTCCGAGAAGGCGCGCGACCGCGCGCGGCGCATCATCTCGATGGTGACCGGCCTGGAGGACGAGGACGCGGGACGGCTGCTCACCAAGGCGCGCTGGAACGTCAAGGCCGCGATCGTGATGCAGAAGACCAAGGGCGGATACACGCAGGCGACCGCCCGCCTCAGGAAGTCGCACGACTCGGTGCGGGAGGCCATTGGAGAGGACATCGAGCCACGCCTGCGCGAGCTCCTGCGGCTGGACCACAGCCACAACGCTTCTTCGTAGTTGACCGCCTTGCGATCTTTCCTCCGAGGTACGCGCCTGCGAGCCGGGGCGGCCCTGCTCGCGGCAGCGGCGCTCGGCAGCGCGCCGGACAGCGGCGGCGCGCGCCGGCCGATTGCGGATCGGGCAACTCTTTCCGCGCCGCTCAGCGCGGCCGGGGCGCCGGCGGAAGTCCGCGCGCTCTGGGTGCAGCGGGGCACGCTCACCTCGGCGCCGGCGATCACCGAGCTCGTCGAACGAGCCGCGGGGGCGGGGTTCAACACCCTCATCGTGCAGGTGCGCGGGCGCGGCGATGCCTTCTTTGCGAGCCGGCTGGAGCCGCGCGGCGCTCCCCTGGCGCGGACCGATCGCTCCTTCGACCCGCTCGCGCTGGTGCTGGCCGCCGCCCACCACGCCGGGCTCGCCGTCCACGCGTGGGTGAACGTGGATCTCGTCTCCGACGCCGAGCCGCCGGCGAGTCGATCGCACGTCGCCCGGCTGCACCCGGAGTGGCTGATGGCGCCGCGCGATCTCGTCGGGTCGGTGGAATGGAGCCATCCGAGAAGCCCGGCCTACCTGGCGGCGCTGTCGCGCTATGCGAGGGAGCACAGCAGCACGATCGAAGGGCTCTACCTGTCGCCGCTCCAGCCGCCGGCCGCCGACTACACCGTCCGCGTGGTGGCCGACATCGCGAAGCGATATCCGGTGGACGGCGTCCACCTCGACTACGCGCGGTATCCGAACGATGCCTTCGACTACAGCGAACGGGCGCTGCGCGAGTTCGAGGAAGATGTCCTCGAGAGCGTGCCTGCCGCGGATCGGCGCGACTACGGTCGCCGGGCAAGGCGCCGGCCGCTTTTCTACACGGAGATGTTCCCGCAGCGCTGGGCCGAGTTCCGGCGCGCGCGCCTCACGGCGATGGTCGTGCGGATCAGGGCGGCCGTGAAGGCCCATCGGCCGGCTGCGCTGCTGTCGGCGGCCGTGTGGCCTGATCCGGAAGATGCCGGCGGGCGGCGCTTCCAGGACTGGCGGGGCTGGCTCACCGCGCGCCTGCTCGATGCGGTGTGCCCGATGGCGTACACCGTCGATCCGGAGAGATTCCGCGCGCAGGTGGCGCTCGTGAAGCAGATTGCCGGCGCGCGCCCGGTGTGGGCGGGGATCGGCGCGTTTCAGCTTGCGCCGGCCGCGGCCGTCGAGAACATCAAGACGGCACGCCGGGTCGGAGCGGACGGAATCGCGCTGTTCTCGTACGACAACATCCGGCCCGGGGCAGCCGCACCCGGAGGCGAACGCGACTACCTGGCCGCGATCGCCCGCGGCGCCTTCGATCGCTGACTCCCTCCCCCAGATGGCCATCAGCTTCGATCGAGCCGCCGACGTGCTGCTGCGCGGTCACGCCGATCGGGTGTTTCCGGCCGCAGTCGCCGAAGTCGGCGATCGGGGCAGCGCGGTCTGGCGCTTCGCGGCCGGGCGGCTGGATGACGACAACGGCGCGCCGGCCGCGCTCGACACCATCTTTGATCTGGCGTCGCTCACGAAAGTGCTCTCGACGGCATCGCTCGCGATGCAGGCGATTGAAGCCGGGCGGCTCGATTTGCAGGACCCCGTCGCCCGATGGATTCCAGAGTGGCGGGGGAAGGATCGCGATTACGTGACGGTGCGCGCGCTGCTCACGCACAGCTCCGGCCTGACGGCCTGGCTGCCCTTCTACCGGGACTACTCGGGCAGAAGGGATTTCCAGCATGCCATCTGTGCGCTGCCGCTCGAATACGAACCCGATACGCACTCGCTGTACAGCGACCTGGGCTTCATCCTCCTGGGATTCATTCTCGAGGACGTGGGACGGGCACCGCTGCAGGCGCAGGCGCTCAGAATGTTCGCGGGGATCACCGAGGGGCCGCTGCTCTTCAATCCTCCGCCGGCGCTCCGGGCGCGGATTGCGCCGACGGGCCTGGATCCGTGGCGCGGGCGGATGCTCGTCGGCGAAGTGCACGACGAGAACTGCTGGGCGCTCGGAGGCGTGGCTGGCCATGCGGGGCTGTTCGGAACGGCGTCCGCCGTGGGCGCGTTCGCGCGCGCAATTCTGAGGACCGAGGCCGGAGAGGGGACGCCGCTCGCGGCGCGCGATCTCGTGCAGCGCTTCACACGCCGATACGAGGGGCTGCCGGGTTCGAGGGCACTGGCCTGGGACACCATGCTGCCGACATCGTCGTGCGGGCCGGCGATGTCACCGCGGGCGTTCGGGCATACCGGCTTCACGGGCACCTCCGTCTGGATCGATCCCGAAGCCGGGGTGTACATCGTGCTGCTGACGAATCGGGTGTTCCCGGATCGCGACAGCACGGGCATCCAGGAGGTGCGGGTGGCGCTCCACACCGCCGTCATGCACGCGCTGCGCGGTCAGCGCCCCTGACCCGGTCCCTGAGTGCGGCCGCCGGGCGGCGATCCGGCAGGCGGACCGCCCTGCCGGCCGGCGCCACCGGCGCGAAATGGCACGGCTGTTCGGCCAGCTCCGGTCGTACCCCCCTGGGTCGACTGCTGCAGAGCCATGAACTGCCACTCGTTGTAGTGGTCGTGATCCTTGTAGGTGCGCAGCGACTTTCCGGGGTTCTTGCTCACGACGCCGATGATGGGGCCGCTGTTCGACGACGATGAGGATGCCAGCGACCCGCTCTGGGCCGCCGTGCCGCCCTGCGGCGCGCCAGAGGCGCCGGAGCCGGACTGGTTGCTCAGGCGAATCAGGCCGAACTCGCCGTCTTTGTCGATGGCCAGTGGATCCTTGTATTTCCTGCGCAGGAAGTGCTGCTCGACGAGCAGATCGATGGACGGCGGCGAGGCGTTGGCGAACTTTCTCTGGTAGGCGCCGATCGCACGCGCGTACTGCTCGCCGCGAAAGATCAGCTCGTCTTCCTTTTCGCGCAGCATGATCTGCTTCCAGGTCGGGAGCGCCGCGGTCATCAGCACCGCCATCACAGCCATGGCGGCGAGCAAGGCGGCCATGGCATAGCCGCCGTCAGAAACGCCGCGAGAGGTCGGACGGCTTGCGCGAGACGCTAAATTCATGAGACTATTGCAGTTAGTCACGTCGGCTCGGATGCTCTCGATCATAACAGGACGACCCGGTTCCATGAACCTCCGCCTCTGGGGTGTCCTGCTGGCCGGCGCGCTCGGGCTGGCCGGCTGCGACAAAGTCCCGCTGCTGGCGCCCAGCGAATCCACCATCTCCCTCGCGACCAACAGCGCGATCGTCCAGGCGAACGGCACCGCACACATCAGCGCGACCGTGCTCGAGAGCTCCGGCACGCCGGTGCAGAACGGCACCAGCGTGACGTTCTCGACCAACTTCGGCACGCTGTCGGCGACCGAGGCGCGCACGACCAACGGCGTTGCGACGGTCGACTTCCTGGCGGGCGGGCAGTCGGGCATCGCGGAAGTCCGTGCGGCGTCGGGCGCAGCGCAGCCCGACGACACCGTGCCCCTCAAGCTCACCGTGGGCGGCGCGGCGGCCTCCCGCATCCAGTTATCGGCAAATCCCGGCAGCGTCCCGGTTTCCGGCGGCAGCACGACGATCAGCGCCCTGGTCGTGGGTGCGAGCGGCGATCCGCTCTCGGGAGTGCCGGTCTCGTTCTCCACCGACGCCGGCGCGCTGTCGGCGAGCTTCGCCACGACCGGTTCGAACGGCACGGCGCAGGTGACGCTGACCGCGAGCAAAGACGCCACCGTGACCGCCACCGCCGGCGGCACCGACTCGACCGCGCCGGTGACGGCGACGCTGCACGTCCTCGCGACCACCCTGCCGACGCTCGCGGTCGACGTCACCACGGCGACGCCGACCGAGGATCTGCCGACGATCTTCAGGATCACGGCCGGTTCGGCGGCGCAGGATTCGTTTCAATCCGTGACGATCGATTTCGGCGACGGCAGCTCTCGCCCCCTCGGCGCGCTCGCGCCGGGCACGAGCACGAGCGCGTCGAACGTGTACACGAGCGACGGCACGTATACCGTCACGGTCGCCGGACTGGGTCTGACGGGAGGCACCCAACGCGCGACCACGATCGTGACGGTGGCCCCGCACGCGCCCGTCAACGTGGATATCACGACGACGCCCGCCTCAGGGCCGTTCGCGACCACCAACGCCATCGGCTTCACGGTGGTGACGCCCACTGGCGCCACGGTCGATCACGTGGACTGGGCGTTCGGCGACGGCACCGCCGTCCAGCGGACCAGCGGCAAGTCGACGAGCCATCATTACAACGCGGCCGGCACGTACACGGTGACGGCGACGGTGACGACCGTCGACGGCAACACGGGAACGGGCCGGATCGAGATCGTCGTGAACTGACCGAGCCGCGACCCGCTACAGCTCGGAGTACGGAGTGCCGTCGAGCGCGGTGCCCTCGGCGCCGCTCTTGATGTCGTGGACGCCTGGCGGCGTGCCGGGGTTGGCCGGATCGGGCTCTCCCATCACGATCTGCCAGCTCTCGGCCGAGTCGGTGATCGGATCCTTCGGGATCTGCCGCAGATAGCCTTCCGTGACCAACGCGTTGAGATCCGATGGCTCGTGTCCCTTGTCGGCGCTGTACTGATCGATGGCCTCGCGCATCCGGTAGAGATCTTCCCTCAGCGTCGCTTCCTTGGCGCGAATGATGCTGCGCGAGTAGGACGCCAGCGCGATCGAGGCGAGCACGACGATCAGCGTCACGACGACCAGCAGCTCGATGAGCGTGAAGCCGCGGGCTTCCATCCCGCGCGGCCGGAAGACGCGCACTCTCTTCATTCTCGGCTACCAGATTCTCGGCTACCAGTCACTGTACTTCGTCCCGTCCAGGCCGTGCCCCTCGCTGGTGGAATAGACGTCGAACACATTCTGACCGCCCCACGAGGTGGAATCGGCTTTATCGCGCGACGAGCGCATGCCCCACTTCTGCGTCCCGGTCATCGGATCGATGGGGACGCGGCGGAGGAACCGCAGCCGCTTGCCGGTGTCGTCGTTGGCGACGGCGACGCCGTTCACCAGCGTGTCGAGCGTCGGCGGATAGCCCTCGGCCTCGCTGGGCACGTCCGACTGCGAGATCTGCCCCTGATCGTAGGCATCCTTGAACTTGTCGATCGCGGTCCGCATCTCCCGGAGGTCGCGGCGCAGCTCGAGCTCGCGCTGGCGCTGCATCGTGATGCGGGCCAGCGGCAGCACCCCGGAGGCCAGGATCGCGAGGATCGCCGCGACGATGATGATCTCGACGAACGTGTAGCCGGCGTCCGGACGGCTGAACCCGCCGCCGGGCTGGTGCTGACGGGCGCCCATCGGACTATCGTACGACAACGCTCGCCGGCGTGAACTGCAGCGGCAGCGTCGACCCGGCCGGATCGGCCGCGACGCCGGTGATCGCGAGCTGCGACGTGCCGGATCCAATGGCGTCGAAGATGATGCTGGCGAGCAGCCCGCTCCCCGAGGCGCCGACGGCGTCGCCCGTGCGCACGAACGTGAGATCGAGCCGCCCCGTGGTCTGGTCGGGGCGATTGGTGAAGACGACGTTCACGCCTCCCTGCCGCAGGAAGCTCCCTTCCTGCACCATCCGGACGCGCAGAATCGCCGGGTTGTAGGTGACCGTCACGGTGATCGTCGACAACCGGTTCGCGCCGCTCACGAACACCGGCACGGTGTACGGTCCTCCGGCCACGCGAACGTCGGCGGTCGGCACCGTCACCGACAGCTGCGCGGGCCCGGTCAGCGTGGTGACCGAGTCGGGCCGCGTGAGATCCCGCTGCGCGTCTGGCGGCGGAGGCTGCGCCGGCGCGGCGGGCGTGGTGATCGCTCCAGCCGGACCCGGCGCGGGGGCGGTGGGCACGGGGGTTCCCTGCGGCGGTACGGCAGGACCGGCCGGGGCCGGTTGATTGGCCGGGGCGGCCTGCTCCGGTGCGGCGATGAACGGCGGCGGACCCGTGAGTCCGAAGCTCTGGTTGGTGCCCACGTAGATCGGGCTCAGATCCTGGGCCGTGAGCTCGTGCGTCCGGATGATGCGCGGCGTCAGCAGCATCACGATTTCGGTCTGCGCGGCCTCCTTGTCGTTCGCCCCGAAGATCTCCCGGAGACCGGGAACGCTGATCAGCCCAGGGATGCCGCTCAGCGACCGCCGCTCATCCTCGCGCACGAGCCCGGCGAGGAGGTTGGATTCGCCGTCGCGCAGCCGGAGCCTCGAGGTCACGTTGCGCTGCACGAACGAGGGGGCGAGCACGCCCCCGCCGAGGTTGCGGGACGGGCCCAGGGCCTTGTTCTCCAGGTACGAGGTCCACGATGATGTCGCCTTCGTCGGTGACCCGCGGCGTCACGTCCACGTTGATGCCGACGTCCATGAACTGATACGAGGAGAGCGGATTGACGTTGGCGCCCCCGGCGGCAATCGGCGAGAACGCAGTCTGCGTGTAGGGTTCCTGGGTCCCCACCCTGAAGGAGATCTTCTGGCCCTCGCTGCCGCGCAGCTGCGGCTTGGCCAGCAGCTTCGTCTGGCTGTCCGTCTCCAGGAATCGCACGATCGCCTGCGGCACCGCGAGGTAGAAGTCGGACGTGCTGACCCCCTGCGAGATCGTGTTGAGGTTGAACGGATTGGTGGACGTCGAGGCGCCGCCTGACGTGCTGGTCGAGGTGGTCGGCGCCGCCTCGGGCGAGAAGAGGCCGTTGACCTGATACTGCGACAGGTCGAGCCCGTACTGCTTCACGCGGGATCGGCTCACCTCGAGAATCTCGACGTCGACGACGAGCTCGGCCCGCGGCTTGTCGTTGCTGGCGACGAGCTTCTGGATGACATCCACCACCGCCTGCGTACCGCGTACGGTAATCGTGTTGGCGGTCTTGTTGGCGGCGATGATCGGCGGCACCGCAGCCGTCGTGGTGCGCGTCACCTGCGTCAGCATCGTGGCGAGCTCGGTGGCGTCGGCGTACGAGACCGGAATCGTGATCGCCACCTGGCGCTCGTACCGGAGCCGGTTGGGGGCTGTGTCCGGCGCCACGATGATGGTGTGCTCGTCCAGCACGGTGTAGAAGAGCCCGTTGGTCTGCATCAGGGCGTTGAGCACCTGCTCGAGCGATCCGGTGATCTCGATGGTGACCAGGCGATCCTGGAAGCCGGGCGCGCCGCTGTCGTAGAGCACGTTGATCCCGGCGGCGTTGGCGACGAACGTGAGGATGTCGCGCAGCGAGGCCTGCGTGAACCGTACCCGGATCGGCTCCCGCGAGGCGGGGTTCAGCAGTGGAGCGCTGGTCTGGAGACGCGCCTCCTCGCGCATCTGGTTGATGGCGGGCCGGGGCCGGCTCGCCTCGATGCGGTCGCGGATCGTCTTGTCGAGCTGGACCGCGCGCTCGGCGGCCTGCCGGTTGGTCGGATCGAGCTCTGTGGTGCGCCGGTACTCGAGCAGCGCGGCGTCGAGCTGATCGCGCGCTTCGAGCTGACGCGCGTTGTCGAAATGGACGCGGGAGGCATTCAGCATCGCGCGCTCGAGGGCGATCTTGTACTCCGCCCTGTCGGGATCGCGCTGCACGGCCTGCCGGAAGTACGGTGACGGCGGCGTCCCAGTCGCCCACGCGGGCCAGGTGCTCGCCCTGTTGAAACGCGCGTCCGGCGGCGCAGCCCGAGAGCAGTGCCACGGCGAACAAAAGCACACAGACTCGCGTCGGTCGTCTCATCGCGCTGTCATTGTCCCGTGAGTCGAATGGTCTGCCGCCCGCGGCCGTCGAGGTACGCGAGGTCGACCGATTCTACGCCGATCTTCAGGATCCGATACCGGCCCTCGATCGTGCCGCCCTCGCGTCCTTCATACACGCCGCGGCCGTCGCTGAGCACGGCGATGCGTCCGGTGCCGGGCGATTCGACCACGCCGATGAACTTGAGCGCGATCGGCGGAAGCGCCGGCACGGCGGGCGCCGCCGGCGCGGGAGCGGCGGCCGGCGCGCGGCTCGCGGCCGGGGGCGGAGCGGGCTTCGGCTTGAACCGGAAGGGATCGCGCGAGCTGTTCCCCGGTGCGGGGCGCTGCTGATCGAGTGCCTGGAGGTTGACACCCGACACGCCGTGCGGTGACCCGCCACGGCCCTCCGCCGCGGACGCCGCGGCCGAGGGGCTGCCGCTCCCCGACGCGGGCGAGAACGAGCGCACGGAGTAAACCGCGGCGACGACCGCGGCGGCGGCAACGAGCGCGAGCACGACCTCCCGCTGCCGCTTACGTGCCATGCTTGTAGTACGTGGACAGGTTGAGCGTGAGCTGCAGCGGAGATCCGGGTCGGCCCCCTGCGTGATGACCACGCCGTCGATGACGATGAAGTCGGCGCCCGACTCGAGGTCATAGATGAAGCGCCGCAGGTCCTCGTAGTCCCCTTCGAGCGCCATGGTGATGCGCATGCGCTCGAGCGTGCCTTTCTGGTCCGGATCCGGCGCCGCGCTCCGGCGGAGCGAGCGGAGGTTGTGGTCGTCGGCGAGCTGCGCGAGGTGCAGGTACGTGATCCCCCGCGCGGTGGACATGTCGGCCGGGAGCACGTGGGCGTAGAAGCGATCGAGGGCCGCGTCGGTTTCGGTGCGGCCTTCGATCAGGGCCTGCACGGATCGATCGTCGCGTTCGGCCGCCGCCAGATCGGCTGCCGACGCCGCCGCGCGGCGTTCGGCCGTGCGCGCCCGGACGCCGAGCGGATAGACGGCGCCAATATACAGCAGCAGGTTCAGCGCCAGCCCGGCCGCCAGCGGCACCACCATCCGCCGTTTCTCGGAGAGCGTCCGCTTCAATCCGGTCATTGCGCGACGTACCGCCCTTCAATGGACGCCTGGCGCAGGCCGTCTTCGGTCTGCGTCTCCTCTCTGGGGAACACGTTGGAGAAGGCGCCGGTGCCCTGAAGGTTCTGCATGAACTGGTCGATGTCCTGCACACGGCGGCCGACGACGGTCATCACGACCGTCCCGCCGCCTCGGGCGTCGAGGTTGGGCCGCAGCGCCGTGATGCGCACGTCGTCGGGGAGGCTCGTTTCCAGCCGTCCCAGCAGATCGGTCCACGAGAACAGCCGCTGATCGATGAGCGTATTCGCCTCGCGGGCCGCGGCCGATGTGGCCTCGAGGCGCGTGGGATCGAGGCTGCGGCGGATCGAAGTGGCATGCGCGCGCAGCTGACTGGCGCGCGCTTCGGCTGCGCTGGCGCGCGCGACCGCCTGAGACTGCCGCCGCGTGAGCAGGACGACCTGCGCCACGTTGACGGCGGTGAGCGCGAGCACGACCAGGGCGATGATCGCGAGGAGCGCGTGGACGCCGCGCTCGTTGTAGAACGGCTTGGTGGAGAGATTCGTGCGGAGCATGGCTCAGGCCGCCCGATCCCTCACGACGAGCCCTACCAGCGGCGCCAGGGCATCGAGGAGCTCGGGGCTCGCGGTGATGCGATCGGCGAGCGCCGCCACCTGACGGGGATCCACCTGATCGACGCGCGTGGCCAGCCGCTGCTGCAGCGCGCGGCGAAGGTACTCGGCGTCCGAGATGCCCTCGTGCGACGGGGAGCCGGTGCCGGCCAGCAGCACGCGGGAGAATCCGGCGCCGCTCAGCCGGTCTTCGTAGTACATCGCCGTCTGGTGGACCATGTCGGCCAGACTGGCCTCGCCATCGGCCGCGCGATTCCGGAATGAACACCAGGTGCGAGCCTCGCATGATGGCCATCGTCGCGTCCTCGTGCGTCACGTGCACGAGCAGCCAGTCGTCGGCCGGCGGCTCGGGCCCGGCGAGCACGGCATTGACGACGTTGAAGGTGGTGAGATCGACGATGCCCGCCTGGGCGCCGACCGCGGCGCACACGCCCTCGTACTCCTGCACGATGTCCCTGCGGGCCATGACCACGACGAACTCCGTGCCGCCGTCGGCCGCCTGGCGCCCTCGCGTGTAGCTGAGCTGGGCGTCTTCGAGCCGGAACGGCGCTGCCTTGCGCACCTGCCACCGAACGAGTTCGTCGAGGTCGTGCGGGCCGGGGAGGCACCTTCTCGAAGCGGAGAATCGAGACCTTGGCGACGCTGTCGGGCACCGCGAGCGCCACGCGGTGGGGACGCACTCCCAGCCGGTCGAGGGCGCGGCCGAGCGCGTCGACCACGGCCGACGAATCGGCGATGTTGGGCGCCGTCAGCGACGGGACGACCGCTCCGCGCGGCAGCATCTCCATCGCGTGCGACGTCACGAAGACGCCGGAGTCGCGCGCCACGAGCGAGGCAGCCGACACGCGGTGCCTGGCGATCTCGATCGCCACGCCGGGCGGCGCTGCGCTGAAGGATCGATCGAGCCATTTATTCGACGAACGTCACCTTGTTGATTTCACGGAGTGTCGTGACGCCCTGAAGCACCTTCTCGACGGCGGATTCCCGCAGGAACCGCATTCCCTCTTCGTGGGCGGTCTTCTTGATCTCCGAGGTCGGCCGACGCTCGCAGGATCATCTCACGGATCGCGTCGGACAGATCCAGCAGTTCGCAGATCGCCATGCGCCCCTTGAACCCGGTGCCGCTGCACTCGATGCAGCCCGCGCCTTCGAAGAACGGGTACCGCTCGGCGAGCGAGGGGTCGAGCCCCGACTCTTCGAGCAGCGCGCGGTCGGGACGCGCCGGGCGCTTGCAGTGCGTGCAGATGATGCGCACGAGCCGCTGCGCGAGCACGCAGTTGAGCGCCGAGACGAACTGATACGGCTCGACGCCCATGTTCAGGAACCGGCCGAGGACGTCGATGACGTTGTTGGCGTGCACCGTCGTGAACACCAGGTGGCCCGTCAGCGCCGACTGGATGGCGATCTGCGCCGTTTCGGGGTCGCGAATCTCCCCGACCATGATCTTGTCGGGATCGTGGCGCAGGATCGACCGCAGGCCGCGCGCGAACGTCAGCCCCTTCTTCTCGTTGATCGGGAATCTGCGTGATGCCCGCGAGCTGGTACTCGACCGGATCCTCGATCGTGATGATCTTGTCCTCGACCGACTCGGATCTCCGAGAGCGCCGCGTAGAGCGTCGTGGTCTTGCCGCTGCCGGTCGGCCCCGTGACGAGCACCATGCCGTAGGGCTCCGCGATGTACTTCCGGAACCGCTTCAGCTCCGCCTCCGGGAACCCGAGGATGTCGAGCCGCAGCTCGCGGAACTGCTCGCTGATCGATTCCTTGTCGAGAATGCGGATGACCGCGTCCTCGCCGTGCACGCTCGGCATGATCGAGACGCGGAAGTCGATGGTCTTGCCCGGGCACGCGGAGCTTGAACCGGCCGTCCTGCGGCACGCGCTTCTCGGCGATGTCGAGCTCGGCCATGACCTTGATGCGCGACACGATCGAGCTGTGGAACTGCTTGGCGATCGGCTTCATCGCGGGCTGCAGCACGCCGTCGATCCGGTATTTGACGTGCACGGCATCGTCGCCGGTCTCGATGTGGATGTCGCTCGCCCGCCGCTGGATGGCCGTGAAGATGGTCGAGTCGACCAGCTTGATCACCGGGCTGATGTCGCTCGTGAGGCGCTCGACCGTGAGGTTCTCGTCGCCTGCCTCGTCTTCCTTCAGCAGCTGGATCTGGAAGCCCTCGGTCGCCTCTTCCAGCACGCGCTGCGAGCTCTCGCTCTTCTTCAGGATCGAGGCGATGGCCGAGCGCGCGCCGACGGTGACCTTGATGGGCGTCCCGAGCAGCTGCGAGAGCTCGTCGATCATCGGGACGTCGGTGGGATCCGACACCACGATCACGAGCGCCTTGCCCTGGCGCTTGAAGGGGACGAACCCGTAGCGGAGCATCAGATCCGCGGGGATCGACCGGAACAGCTCCTGGTCGATCGGAAAATGATCCATGTCGACGAACTCGAGGCGGTAGCGCTCCGCCAGGCGCTGCGCCGACTCGAGTTCGCGTGAGCTCAGGCATAGGCTACCGACCGATGACCGATGACAGATTGAACAACGGCATGTACAGCGCCAGCACCAGGCCGGCGATCACGACGCCCATGATGACCAGCAGCGCCGGCTCGATCAGCGTGACGAAGCGTGCGACCGACGTTTCGACCTCTTCGTCGTAGAAGTCGCTCAGGCTCGTCAGCATCTCCTGAAGCGCGCCGGTGGACTCCCCCACTTCTACCATCTTCAGGGCCACGTCGGGGACGACGCGCCGCACGCCCAGCGACGCCGCGAGCCCCTGCCCCTCGCGCACCCGCTGCGTGACGGCGTCCAGCTCCACTGCCATGTATCGGTTGCTCAGCGATCGCGCCGTCACCTCCAGCGCGTTCACCAGAGGAATGCCGCCGCCGAGCAGCGTCGACAGTGTGCGGGCCATTTGGGCCGTCGTGAACTTCCGGACCGTGTCGCCGATCCAGGGGAGCCGGAGCACGCCGTGGTCGAACCGCGCCCGCTGCCCCGGCTGCCGGATCCAGGCCGTGAACGCAGCCCCGGCGAGCGCCGCCACCGCCACGATGAGCCCGAGCTGGGTCTGGACCACGGTCGAGACCGCGATGATGACGCGCGTGGAGAACGGCAGCTGGGCGTCGTTGCTCGCGTAGAAGTCGCTGAAGGCCGGGATCACCTTGAGCACGATCAGCCCCACGAGGCCCAGCGCGAGGACGACGAGGATCGCCGGGTACATCAGCGCGGAGATGGTCTTGCGGCGGACGGTGTCGATCACCTTCTCGTACGCGACGTAGCGCCGCAGGATGGCGTCGAGGTTGCCGCTCCGCTCGCCGGCGAGCAGCGAGGCGGTGTACACCCGCGGAAAGAGCTCGCCGATGCTCGGCGAAGGCGTCGGAGAGCGCCGTGCCGCCGCGGACCTTCTCATACACGTCGTCGAGCACCGTGCGAAAGAGCGGGTGCGCGGTCTGGTGCCGGAGGAGCCCGAGCGACTGCACCAGCGGCATGCCGGCCTTCAGCAGCGTGGCCAGCTCCTGGTTGAAGACGAGGAACTCGTGCCGGGGAATCCGCCGGCTCTGGAACAGCGCCGGGGCCGCAGCGAGCGCCCGGCGCTGCCGCAGCGAGATGACGTGCAGCCCCTGCGCCTCGAAATCGTGGCGCAGCCGCGCCTCGCTCTCGGCCGCATAGTCGCCTTCGAGAATCTCGCCCGCGGCTGTCACGAGCCTGCAGCGGAATTCCATGCTGGCGGTGGTTCAGGGAAGCGTCGCCGCCCGGCCGGCAAGCGCCAGCACGCGCGCGACATAAGCCTGGGTTTCGGGGAACGGGGGAATGCCGCCGAACCGGCGCACGGCATCCGCGCCGGCGTTGTACGCCGCGAGCGCCACCGGGAGGTCGAACTGGTCGAGGAGCGTGCGCAGGTGCCTCGCGCCCGCCTCGATGTTGGCCCGGGGATCGTAGAGGCTCCTGGAGGTGTACCGCCGCCCGGTCGCGGGCATCAGCTGCATCAAGCCGAGCGCGCCCTTGTCGGAGCGGGCCCGCGGCTGGTAGCCCGACTCCGCCTGAATCACGGCTTTCACCAGGCGGACGTCGAGGCCGTGGGCGCTGGAGGCCTGCTCGATCAGCGCGTCGAACGGCGTATGCTCGAGCAACGCGGCCGATGCGTGAGGCGGCGGGACGGCCGCGGGCGGATCGTCCCAGGGCACCTCGTCCGGTTTGATCGCGGAGACCAGCGCGCGGCTGAAGATCATCTCCCCACCGCCGCGCAGCGTGACCACGATGGACTCCCCGTCGAAGCGGTGGCTCTGCACCGACATCGCCCGGTCTCCGGTGAAGAAGATCAGCTCGGCCGAGGCCGGCCGCGCCGTGAGCAGCAGCAGTGCCAGCGCGGCGGCGCCCGGCGCGTACCTCCGCACGTTCATGATGCTTTCGGCTGCACGTACGCGTGGAAGACGCGGACGCCGAGCTCGCGCGGGTCCGCGTTGGCGCCCTTGGTCACCACCGCCGGGATGTAGGTCTTGTCCACCGAGATCGTGAACTCGACCACGTCGGCGTCCCCCATCTGCGCGGCCGTGACAGTCGGCTTGCGGATCAGCTCCTGTTTCGGCCGAATCGTGAAGCTGTCGATGACCTGGGTTCCGAGGCTCACCGTGACCTGCTGCGGCTCGCCGAAGACGCCGGGAGAATCCATGTGGAGGTAGAGCGTCACGTCTTTCTTCGGATTCCGGACCGACAGGGTGGCCTGCTTCTTGGTCCATTGCCACTCGACGGCTGCATTGTCCGGCGGCGTCTCGGCGGCGTGCCAGCCGTCCTTGAACATCACGAAGACGCTGTCGGTCTGCGGGAGCAGCTCCATCGTGCCCACCGTGTAGGCGCGCTGTCCGTCGTTGTCGCCGGCCAGCGGCAGCCGGGCCCCCGACGCCGGCGAGTAGAGTCCCATCTGGACGGTCGTCGCTCCCATGTACGGATAGACCGGCACGAACATCGTCTTCGTGTACTCCACGAGCTGTCCCGGCTTCCACTGGGTCGTCGGCGTGGGGGGCTCGTGGTCGTCGGTCCACATGAGCTCTTTATCGGAATCCAGGAAGTGGACGAACACCCTGTAGTTCTCGGTGAATGGTGGAGCGTCCTTCGCCACCTGGAAGCGGTAGGTCATCTCGACAGGGCTCCCCAGCGGTGCACGCGCGAGGCTGACCGAGAACGACGGTGTGGCGACCGGCGGCGCATCGGCCTGCTGGCGCCGGCAGCCGGCGGCCCCGGAGAGGCAGAGTGCGAGCACGGCCGGACCGGCCGTGCGGCGGACGAAATGTACTGGTCATGAGCGAGTAACTGAGTTATCGGGTAAACCCGAATGGAATCAACATTATAACCACAAGCTCGCCGCCGCTGAAACTGTGTTAGAGTCAGCGGCCGATGTCACTCGAAGCGCTTGGAATGGTGGAAACC
Organism: Vicinamibacterales bacterium; assembly: GCA_963738315.1. Classification (GTDB taxonomy): domain Bacteria; phylum Acidobacteriota; class Vicinamibacteria; order Vicinamibacterales; family JAMQPK01; genus JAMQPK01. The sequence continues at coordinate 1,342,814 of CAVTVT010000003.1, forward strand.
AGAGGATTGATCGGCGCGATCGAAGCGGCCGACGCCATGGTCAAGGCGGCCAACGTCGTGCTGATCGGCAAGGAGTACATCGGGGCCGGGTACGTCACGGTGCTCGTGCGCGGCGACGTCGGGGCCGTCAAGGCGGCCACCGACGCCGGCGCAGCGGCGGCGCGGCGCGTCGGAGAGCTGGTGTCGGTGCACGTCATTCCGCGCCCGCACGGAGAAGTGGAAAAGATACTGCCCAAGAGCGACTGAGCCCGCCGATGGCGACCGTCCCGCCCGCTGCCTCCGGACCCACCTCCGACCGCGATCTCGCGTCGATCGCCGAAGCGCGTACGCTCGCGCGCCGGGCACGCCAGGCACAGGAGCGCCTCGCAGAGCTGTCGCAGGCGCAGATCGACGCGATCGTCGACGCCATGGCGGCGGCCGTGACACCGCAGTGTGAGCCGCTCGCGCGCCTGGCTGTCGAAGAGACCGGCTACGGCGTGGTCGCCGACAAGGTCCAGAAGAACCTCTTCTCTGCCGATCGTGTGTACCAGTTCATCCGCCCGATGAAGACCGTCGGCGTGCTGCAGCGGCTGGAAGATCGGAAGGTCGTCGAGATCGGCGAGCCGTTCGGCGTCGTGGCCGCGATCGTGCCGTCGACGAATCCCACCTCGACGGCGATCTACAAGATCCTGATCGCGTTGAAGGCGCGCTGCGCCATCGTGATCAGCCCGCACCCGTCGGCCGTCCGGTGCATCACCCGCGCCGCCGAGATCATGGACGAGGCCGCGCGGAGCGCCGGGGCTCCAGACGGCAGCATCAACTGGATGAGCACGGTCACGCTCGAGGGCACCCAGGAGCTGATGAAGAGCCGCGACGTGGCCGTGATCCTCGCTACCGGCGGCATGGGGCTGGTGCGCGCCGCGTACAGCTCGGGCAAGCCGGCATACGGAGTGGGCCCTGGAAACGCGCCCTGCTACATCGAGCGCTCGGCCGACATCCGCAAGGCGGTGTCGGATATCGTCATCGGGAAGACGTTCGACAACGGGCTGCTCTGCTCCTCTCCCAACTCCGTGGTGGTGGACGCTCCGATCGCCGGGGAGGTGCGCCGCGAGTTCGTGAACCAGCGTGCCTACTTCCTGAAGGGCCCGGAGATCGATGCCGTGGCCCGCGTGCTGGTTTCTCCGCAGCGGCTCCCGAATCCCGCGCTCGTGGGGCGATCCGCGACCTTCGTCGCGGAGAAGGCCGGCCTCGCCGTGCCGCCCGATACGCGCGTGCTCATCGCAGAGCTGCAGGGAGTCGGACGCGAGTTTCCGCTCTCGATCGAGAAGCTCTGCCCCGTCCTTTCGTATTACGTCGTGGATGACTGGCGCGAGGGCTGCGAGCGGTGCAAGCAGATCCTGCGATACGGAGGCATGGGCCACACCATGTCGATCCACTCGCGCAACGAAGAGGTCATTCTCGAGTTCGGACTCAAGAAGCCGGCCTTCCGCATCGTCGTGAACACGCCCACCACCCACGGTTCGATTGGCCTCACGACGGGGCTGGATCCGGCGATGACGCTCGGCTGCGGCGGCTTTGGCGGCAACATCACCTCCGACAACATCTCGCCCAGGCACCTGCTCAACGTGAAACGGCTCGCCTATGAGCTGCGTCCGGCAGCCGGTGCCCTGGCGCCGGCCCCGACGGCTCGCGCGGGCATGCCTGCCGTGGCGCGAACCGGCCTGGCGCCCGCCGAAATCGCGGCGCGGATCGATCAGTTTCTCGCCTCGAAGGGTGTCGCCGGCGCGCCGCCGCCGAAGATCGAGACGCCGCCGCCGGCGGCGATGGAGCCTCTGCGTGATGGAACGCCCGCTGAATTCGTGTGCGAAGACGATGTGAGGCAGGCGGTGCGGGCCGGCCGCAAGATCCTGCTCGACTCCCGGTCGATCGTGACGCCCGCCGCGCGTGATCTTGGTGACGAGAAGCGGGTGTTCGTCGAAACGCGGTGACGGGAACGTTCAAAACCCGCCGTATCTGGCGATCAGATTCGTGATCCGATCACAATGCTGTCACGGGTGCACACAACACGCGTTTGGTGGTTGACGCTCCGCAAAACCCCATGCTACTCTGCCATCGGCTTCCTGGGTAAGGCACACATCCCGCTCGGTTTGTCGTCTCTGCAGTTCGGTCGCGCCGGGGACGAAACGCAGTAAGAGACATTTCGCATGTGCAGGACTTGGCTGCTTCGTGCAGCACTTATCGGCGGTGCCATTTCAGCGGTCGGCTGCGGGAGCCTGAAGACGGTCAAGGCAACCCCCGTGCAGCCGACGGCGGTGATTACTCCCGCCGCGCCCGTAATCGAGACTCCTGCGCCAGTCGACCCGGTCGTGGGGTTGATTGCCGAGTCGCAGCGTCATTTCTCTGACGGCGAGCGGGAGTTCAAGCTCGGGCATCTCGAACAGGCCAAGAAGGCATTCGACGCTGCGGTGGACCTGCTGCTGCAGTCGCCGTTCGGCGCGCGATCGGAGCCGCGCATCCGTGCACAGTTCGACCGGCTGGTCGAGCGGATCAGCGCGTATGAGATCAGCGCGCTCTCGCAGGGCGACGGATTCGCCGAAAAGAGCTACGCGCCGGCTTCCATCGACGACCTGCTCTCGCTGTCGACGCTCGGCCAGACTCCAGCCCCGACGGCGCTGGCCAGTGCCGTCGAAAGCGATCTGCACCTGACGGCGCACGACGTCGAGATCCCGCTCAACGGCAAGGTGCTTTCCTACATCGAGCTCTTCCAGACCAGGCTCCACGACTGGTTCGACGAAGGGCTCCGCCGCGGGTCGCGGTACCTGCCGATGATCCAGAACGTCTTCAAGTCGTACGGGCTCCCGCTCGACCTGGCGTACGTGCCGATCATCGAGAGCGCGTTCAACCCCAACGCGCAGTCGCGGGTCAAGGCCAAGGGGATGTGGCAGTTCATGCGCGGGACGGCCGCCGAACAGGGGCTCAAGCAGAACTGGTACATCGACGAGCGCTCCGATCCGGAGAAGGCGACCAGGGCTGCCGCTGGCTATCTCAAGACGCTTGGCGGCATGTTCTCGGGAGACTGGCACCTGGCACTGGCGTCATACAACGGCGGGCCGGGACGCGTGCAGCGCGCCATGACGCGCTCCGGGAAGGACGACTTCTGGACCCTCTCGACCACGTCGCGATATCTGCCCCGCGAGACTCGCGAGTACGTGCCGATGATCCTGGCGGCGATTGTCATCGCCAAGAACCCGTCGCAGTACCGGCTTCGACGTCGATCAAGAGGCGCCGCTGGCGTACGAGACCGTGTCGGTTCCCGATCCCGTGGACCTGCGCCGGGTTGCCGAGTGGACCGGCACGCCGATCGACGACATCCAGGCGCTCAATCCTGAGCTGCGGCGATGGACGACACCGGTGCGCGCGACGACCTACGAGCTGAAAGTGCCGGTGGGCACCGGCGACCTGTTCCGATCGAGACTGGCCGAGGCGCCGGCAGACAGCCTGAGCGCGCTCCAGTGGCACACGGTCAAGCGCGGTGAGTCGCTGGGCACCATCGCCCGCAAGCTGCACGTGAGCACGACCGATCTCGCTGCGGCAAACTTTCTCACCACCCGGTCGCGCGTGTCGGCCGGGCAGCAGTTGATCATTCCGCGCGCTCCCACCACGCTGCTGGCGGCGAGGACCGAGACTCCGGCGCCCGCCGCGCCGGCGGCGGTGGCGCATGCCGTCGCGTCGGAAAAGGCCCCCGTGCGCGTCGTGCCCGCCAGCGCGCGCGTGGAGCCTCAGCGGATCGTCTATCGCGTCCGGCGCGGCGACACGCTGTTCTCGATTGCGCAGCTCTACGACACGACCGTCGCCGCGCTGAAGAACTGGAACCGCTCGATCGTGGGCAGCAGGATTCACGTGGGCGATCGTCTGACGATCGTGACCACCCGCACCCGCGCCGCATCGAACTGACGTCCCGCCCCTCGAAGAATCCGCTGTCCCGATCGGCGGGTGATCCCATCTGCTCTAGAATGCCGTCCCACAGGAGGTTTCCCATGCGGACAATCGCGACCCTTGCCCTGCTCGTGCTGTGCGCGGCTCCCGCTCGGGCCCAGCAGGCTCCCTCGCCGCAGACGCCCGACGATCCCTCGATGGCGCATTACAAGTCTGCCGCGCAGGTGGCCGCCGGCGTGGCGGCGCTGGGCAATGACAAGGCCGATGTCGCCTTTCACGTGTTCCAGCTGCCGCCCTATGCGGTGAATGCCGCCCACCGCGCGCCAGTCGACCAGGTGGCGAACCTGCACGAGGCCCAGGCCGAGCTCTTCATCGTGATGGACGGGGCCGCGACGATGGTGACCGGCGGGAAGCTGGTGGGGGCGACGAGAAACGGCACGAACCTCGCCGGCAAGTCGATCGAGGGCGGCACGCGCCAGCGTCTGGCGAAAGGAGACTTCTTCATCGTGCCGGCGGGCGTGCCGCACTGGTTCACCGAGATCGCCCCGTCCGGCTTGAACGTCGTGCAGCTGTATCTGCCGAACGCGAAGTAGGCCGTCCCCGGGGGACGGCCGCCACTAGGAGGCGGCGGCCGCCTCGGCGCCGCCGTTGGGCAGCTTGCGCGATCGGAGCTGGCGGATGCCGGTGGCGATGCGCTCGGCCAGCTCGCGCTCCCGCTGGAGCGAGTTGACGGTGTTGCGAGCCTCGTGAGTCATGAAATCGACGCGCGCGAGCGTGTCGGAGAGCTGGTCGACCTGTGACTTGTGTTCAGTGAGGGTCTCCAGGTTGATGCGGACGTCGGCGAGGAGGTTCGCGATCATCTGGGTCTTGGCGTCTATCTCGTCCACCAGCGCCTTGCGCGCGAGAATCGCGCTCATCTGGGCCTTCGTCTCGGCGATATGCGCGAGGGTCTCGTCCACATCGGCCTTGAGCGTCGAGACCTCGGTGCGGTGCTCCGCCACGTACTCGAGGTCGGCGCGGCTGCGCGCCCCGATTTCGTGGATGGCGTCGACCTGTTCCTTGACCGCGGCGACGAGACCTTCCTGCTCGCCGACGGCGTCGATCTGCTTGCTCACGCGTCCGGCGAGCTTCTGGAGCGCGGCGACGCGCGATTCCACGTCGTCGATCTGCTTCTGAGCCGCGATCAACCGCGCCTGGCGCTGTTCCAGCCGGTCGAGCGCCTCCGCCGCCTCGGCCCACTGTGCGGCGGCTGCCTCGGCCTGGGCGGCGGCGTCGCGCTGACGCGTCTGGATCTCGACGAGCTCGGCGCGCATGTCGTTCCGCGCCTGTACGGACTTCTCGACTTCGTGCGCAAGCGCCTCGGTCTGCTGCTGGCGGTCGGCCGCTGCCGCGGCAAGGGTCCGCGCGGCTTCGGCCAGCGAGGCCAGCCTCTGTTCCTGAGCGTCGAGGGCCGCCTCGTCGCGCTCGAGCGTCTTCACTCTCGCGGCGGCCTGTTCGATGCGGTCTTCGAGGCGCGTCGTCTCGGCGGCGAAGGGCGCCAGCTGCCGCTGCGCCGCAACGACGAGATCCATCTCGTGCTGCACGTCGGCGGTCTGCGCCGTCAGGGTGCTGAGGCGCGTCTCGAGCATCTCGAGATCGGCCCCGCGCGACAACTGATCGGCGAGCCGCCGATCGACGCCGCTGATGGCCTCGTTCAAGGCCGACACCCGTGACTCGACGGCGTCCATGACTTCGAGCCGGCGCGAGAGGCGATCGACGCGCCCGTCGAGCTCGCCGGCAAGTGTCGCCAGCTGGCCGGCGCGGGCGGCGGTCTCGTCCAGCCCCTCGAACCTGGTGTGGAGCGCGTCGAGCTTGGCCTCGATCCCCGGGGCGGCTGCGGCCACACCGACCATCCGGTCGGCGAAGGCCTGGAGCTGCACGCGCTCGGCGGCGATTCTGATCCCGCAGAGATGCGGCACCCGCGTAATCCTCGTGGAAACGCGAGAGGCCCGCGGCGAGGGCGTCCACCTCGCGACGGCTCTCGGCGAGCGCGGCGAACCGCGTGGTATTGGCGGCGGCGAGCTGGTCAATCTGCCTCAGCTGGACGTGAAGGGGCTGGAGCGCGTCTTGCCGGACGCTCAACTCGCTGGCCTGCGAGGCAAGGCGATCGAACCGGTCTCCAATCTCGCCGGTTCGCGCGAGCAGATCGTCGATGGTGTTGTTGGCGGCGGCGACCGCGCTCATTCGGCCCTCGGCGTCGCCGAGCGCCGCCTGCAGCGTCCGAAGTTGCTCGTCGAACGTGTCGATCGCCTTCCGGTCGACGGCGAGCTGCTCCACCCGGCCGCGAATCAACTCGGCCAGCGCGCGGCCGTCGCGCTCGAAGCGCGCAATCTCGCGCGCGAGGTCTTCCCGGGTCCTGGACGCTTCTTCGAACTGTCCGGTCGCGTCGGCCGAGAGGCGCTCCACCCGGCCGAGCATCTCCTCGGCCCGAGCGATCTGTTTGCTGCCCTCATCGAGCCGGCCGATCTGCGCTTCCATCGCCCAGACCATCTCGTTCAGCCGCTTGGCCTCGACGACCGCGTGATCCACGGTGTCCTTCTGGCTTTCGAGCGCCTTCACCTTGTGGCCGACGTGCTCGGCAAGCTTGTTGAGCGAGGCGAGCCGCTCGTCGGTGGTCTTGCTGAGCGCCTGCAGCTCGGCGATGGAGCCCAGGCTCTCCTCCACTTTGGTGACCGCCTCCAGCGCTGCGGACGCACGGACGCCGGCGTCGTGGGAAGTCTCGTGCAGCCGGCTGTAGAGCGCTTCGGTGGCCGCCGAGCGCTCGTCGACGCCCTGGAGCCGGACGGCGATCTCGCTCAGTCGTGCGGCGGCGGCCGCCGCCGCTTCGTCGACCGCCTCGAGTGACTTGTGCGTCTGCGACAGCTTGCCCGTCTTCAGGGCGACCTGGGTGAGCATCTCGCTCAGGGCGCTGCGCTCCTCCATCGCCGTATTGATGAGCGCCTGCAGCTCCTCCGCCGCGCTCCGCTGTGCCTTCTTGCCGGCCGGGCCCATCATTTTCAGACTGTCGAGCATGGCGTCTCCTGGCTGAACGTCGAAGCTACTGCCACTCGCTGGCCCGCGGGCGGGTGCACTGGCTGCGCGCACCGGGTCCGCGCGACGCTCAAGCTATCGGATCGCCGCGGGTTCGAGGGTAGAGCCATCCGGAGAAAAACTTGCAGCCGGTGGCTCCATGCTGGCCAGCCTCAGGAGCGCCGCCGTTTTCGGAGTCGAGGCGCTCCCGGTGATCGTCGAGATCGACGTCTCGACGGGGATGCCCGTCTTCACCATGGTCGGCCTGCCGGACGCCAGTGTCCGCGAAAGCCGGGATCGGGTCCGAAGCGCCATCCGCAACTCCGGCTATCGGTTCCCCGAGCACCGCGTGACCGTGAACCTCGCGCCGGCCGACGTACGGAAAGCGGGTGCTTCCTTCGACCTGCCGATCGCCCTCGGCATCCTCGCGGCCAGCGGCGTGCTCGATCCCCGCCACACCCAGGGTGTGGTGCTGCTCGGTGAGCTCTCGCTCGACGGGTCGATCCAGCCGATTCGGGGCGTGCTGCCCGTGGCGGTGGCCGCCCGGCGCGACGGCTTGCCGGCGGTGCTGCTGCCCCGCGCCAACGCGGCGGAGGCACGGGTGGTCGACGGCCTCCGCGTCCTCGCGGTCGACTCGCTGGGCGAAGCCGTCCTCGCGCTGAGCCGTCCAATCGCGGGGCAAGACCTCGACGCGGGGGTACCGGATGCGCCTCCTCATGATGCGAATGCGGGCAGCGGCGTGCCCGGTCCCGACTTCATCGACGTCGCCGGCCGCTCCCTCGCCAAGCGCGCGCTCGAGGTGGCGGCGGCGGGCGGGCACAACGCTCTCCTGGTGGGCGCACCGGGAGGCGGCAAGACGATGATGGCGAGGCGGGTGCCGGGAATCTTGCCTCCTCTGGGCTTCGACGAGGCGCTCGACTGCACGTCAATCCATTCGGTGGCGGGCACCCTGCCCGCGGGCACGCCGCTGATGCGCGAGCGGCCGTTTCGCGCGCCGCACCATACGATTTCCGAGATCGGGATGGTTGGCGGCGGAGCGGTGCCGCGCCCCGGCGAAATCAGCCTCGCGCACAACGGGGTGCTGTTCCTCGACGAACTGCCGGAGTTCGCGCGCCGCGTGCTCGAGTCGCTGCGGCAGCCGCTCGAGGAGGGGCGCGTCAGCATCACGCGCGCGATGCGGACGGCGTCCTTCCCCGCCCGATTCATGCTGATCGCCGCCATGAACCCGTGCCCGTGCGGGTTCCGCGGAGACGATCGGCGCGACTGCCGATGCACTCCGCCGCAGCTGCAGCGCTACGCCGCGCGCATCTCGGGCCCCCTCCGGGATCGGATCGATCTGATCGTCCATGTGGCATCCGCGCGGCATCCGTGCGATGGTCCGCCCGGGGAACGCTCGAGCGGATTCGCGCGCGCGTTGCCGCTGCGCGCTCGCGGCAGCGGAAACGGTTCGGCGGCCCGGCGCTCAATGCCGTGATGGAGGGCGCGCTGCTCCGGGAGCATGCCGCCGTGGAGGCGAAGGCGTCGAGACTGCTGGAGGCGGCGGTGGCGAAATTCTTCCTGAGCGCACGCGGGTGCGACCGTGTTCTTCGCGTCAGTCGAACGGTCGCAGATCTCGGCGGGCGCCGGATCGGGTCGAGGCGGAACACGTCGGTGAGGCGCTGCAATACCGGTAGATCGCCGCATTGGGGGCGAAAGCCGGCGCCGCCGCCGTCTTCGCATTGTCTTCGCCAGGCGCGCCGCGAGCTTTTGCAAGTCCGCGCAACGTGTTATTGTGGCCGGGCTTTTCGTCGGCTGAACCAGGCCGGCCGCTCCCCCGATAACAGTGGCGAATATGCTGTCGAGACGCTATACGTTTGCCGTCGCGGACTGTGATACGGGGGCCACCCGGCAATTCACGCTGGGCCGCCGGGTCCTCATGATCGGGGCGATACGCTGGTCGGCGGACCGCTGCTGTTCGGTTACTGGCTCGTGGCGGATGGCGCCCGGCTTCGCGCTGCAAACGTCTCGCTGCAGCAGGAGAACTCGAGCTATCGCGATGCCACCGGCGCCCTGACCACGCAGATCGAGTCGCTCCAGACCGCCATCAACGATCTCGGAGTTCGCGCGCGCGTGGATGCAGGTTCCGCCATGGCGATGGACCACCTGCCGGCGCAGATCAGGAACCAGGGAGGGACGAGCATGGCCGGCGCGAGCGCGCTGCTGACGCCCGATCTCACGGCCGATTCCTCGATCGCCTCCTCGCCGGAGCGCGGTTCGGCATGCTGCAGAGACGTGCTATCGAGCCTCGAAGGGCATTTGAACATCCTCCGCTCGTCGGTCGAGAAGCGCGAGGCCCTGTTGAACGCGACGCCATCGATCTGGCCGATTCACGGCTGGCTGTCGGCGGGGTTCGGCATGCGTCCGGATCCGTTCACCGGCGAGCCCGACTTCCATCCCGGCCTCGACATTTCGGCCGACAAAGGGCACGCCGGTGCGCGCCACGGCCGAGGGCATGGTCGAGCTGGCGGCGCCGAGCGGCGATTACGGCAATCTGGTCGTGATCAACCACGGCTTCGGTCTCGTGACGCGCTACGGGCACCTGTCGAGGTTCGCCGCGTGGCAGGGACAGCAGGTGAATCGCGGCGACATCATCGGCTACGTCGGCGCGACCGGCCGCGCCACCGGACCGCACCTGCACTACGAGGTGCTCGCCAACGGCAAGCTGATGAACCCGCTGCAGTTGCTCGTGGGAAGATCGCCCGAGCGCTGAGTCTTCCCAGCTTCGCCGGCCGGCCAACAGCGCGCCTGCGCTCGTGCTAAAATCGTCTGAATACCCCCGGATCGACTTCCCATGCTGGGTACTCTCCTCGCCAAAGTCATCGGCACGCAGAACGAGCGCGAACTGAAGCGGCTGCGGCCGCTCGTCGAGCGCGTCAACGCCCTCGAGGCCGGGCGTGACGGCGCTGTCCGACGATGAGCTTCGCGCGCAAGACGGTCGAGTTCCGCGCACGGCTCGCCAGCGGGCGAGACGCTCGACGACCTGCTGCCCGAGGCGTTCGCCGTGGTGCGCGAGGCCGGCCGCCGCACGGTCAACATGCGCCATTTCGACGTGCAGATCATCGGCGGCGCGGTGCTCCACCACGGCGCCATCGCCGAGATGAAGACGGGCGAAGGCAAGACGCTGGTGGCGACGCTGCCCGCCTACCTGAACGCTCTCGAGGGCAAGGGCGTCCACGTCGTCACCGTCAACGAGTACCTGGCCCGCCGCGACTCCGAGTGGATGGGCCGGATCTATCGGTTCCTCGGCATGACCGTCGGCGTCATCCAGCACGAGATGACCGACGCCGAGCGCCAGGAGGCCTACGGCGCCGACATCACCTACGGCACGAACAACGAGCTCGGCTTCGACTACCTGCGCGACAACATGAAGTTCGAGCTGTCGCAGTACGTCCAGCGCGGCCACCAGCTTCGCGATCGTGGACGAGGTCGACAGCATCCTCATCGACGAGGCGCGGACGCCGCTCATCATCTCCGGCCCGGCCGAAGAGTCCACCGAGCTGTACTACGAAGTCGACCGGATCATTCCGCAGCCTCAAGCCGGGCGCGGTCGTCCGCGGCGACACGAAGGCCGAGGAGCGCGAAGCGCTCGAGGCCACCGGCGACTACATCGTCGACGAGAAGCACAAGACGGTGACGCTGACCGAGAGCGGCATGGCCGCCGCCGAGCGGATGCTGGCCAAGCATCTGCAGCGGCGGACACCTGTACGACATGGAGAACGCGCACATCAAGCACCATGTCGAGCAGGCGCTGCGCGCGCACACGATCTTCAAGCTCGACGTCGACTACATGATGCAGGACGGCCAGGTCGTCATCGTCGACGAGTTCACCGGGCCGCCTGATGCCCGGCCGCCGCTGGAGCGACGGGCTGCACCAGGCCGTCGAGGCCAAGGAGAAGGTGAAGATCGAGCGCGAGAACCAGACGCTCGCGACCATCACCTTCCAGAACTACTTCCGCAAGTACAAGAAGCTGTCGGGCATGACCGGCACGGCGGAGACCGAGGCCGAGGAGTTCGCCAAGATCTACAACCTCGACGTCATCGTCATTCCGACGAACAGGCCGCTGCGCCGCATCGAGGAGCCCGATTCGATCTACCGCACCGAGCGGGAGAAGTACGACGCCATCGTCGGCCGACATCCTGACGAAGCAGGAGCCCGGCCGGCCGGTGCTGGTGGGCACGGTCTCCATCGAGAAATCCGGAGACGCCTGGCTCGTCGAGGCTGAAGAAACGGGGCATCAAGCACGTGGTGCTCAACGCGAAGCACCACGCGCATGGAAGCCGAGTTCGTGGCGCAGGCCGGCCGCAAGGGCGCCGTGACGATCGCGACCAACATGGCCGGCCGCGGCACGGACATCCTGCTCGGCGGCAATCCCGAGTTCATGGCGCGCCAGCAGCTGCTGGGCGAGGAGAAGGCCGAGCGGCTGCCCAAGGGCGAGGAGCGGTTCGTCGACGACGAGCAGTTCGTCTACTTCTACCATCTCGACAGCTTCTATCGCGACGCCGCGCGACGAGCTGGGAGCGCGTCTTCGGGCATTTCAAGCGCCAGACCGACGCCGAGCACGACGAGGTCGTCGGCGCCGGCGGGCTGCACATCATCGGCACCGAGCGCCACGAGGCGCGGCGCATCGACAACCAGCTGCGCGGCCGCGCCGGCCGCCAGGGGGATCCGGGCTCCTCGCGGTTCTACCTCTCGCTCGAAGACGACCTGATGCGCATCTTCGGATCCGATCGCATCGCGGGTCTGATGCAGCGCCTCGGGATGGAGGAAGGCGTGCCCGATCGAGCACAACATGGTGACCAGGGCGATCGAGCGCGCGCAGAAGCAGGTCGAGGCGCAGAACTTCGGCACCCGCAAGCACCTGCTCGAGTACGACGACGTCATGAACAAGCAGCGCGAGAACATCTACGGGCTGCGGCGCCAGCTGCTCGAGGGCCGGGTGCGGATGGACGAGGGCGAGGAGACTGGATACCCGCGCCTACGTGATGCTGCTGGCCGAGGAGCTGCTCGAGGACGCGATCGAGACCTACGCCGGCGCGCGAGAGCGACGTCGAGGAATGGGATCTCGAGGCGCTCAAGCTCGACATGACCCGGGTGTTCGGCCTCGATGCGGACGACTTTGCCGCGGCCGATTTCGCCGGCAAGACGTCGGACGAGATCCGGGAGGCGCTCTGGGAGCGCATTGTCGCGCGATACGACGCGAAGGAACAGCTCGTGGGAGCGGAGCTGCTGCGCCGCGTCGAGCGCGACATCATGCTCCAGATCGTCGACGGACAGTGGAAGGACCACCTGTATCGCCTCGATCACCTGAAGGAAGGGATCGGCCTGCGCGGGTACGGGCAGAAGGACCCGCTGGTCGAGTACAAGCGCGAGAGCTTCGAGCTGTTCCAGGAGATGAAGGGCCGCATCGACGAGGAGATGGTGCGCTATCTCTGGGCGCTGCGGCCCGTGCTGGGCGACGCCGAGCGCGGCCCCGCGCCGCCCGGCCGCGCGAGGTCGCCGATGATCCTGAGCGGGTCCGAGGCCGCCCCGACGCCGTTCCTGCCTGCGCCGGCCGCGACGACCACGGCGTCTCCGGAGGCCTTCGCGCCCCGCAGCCGCCAGCCGGCCAGGGTCGGCGGCGACGACGCGCCGGTCACGACCGTGCGGCGGGAGGAGCCGAAGGTCGGCAGGAACGAGCCCTGCCCCTGCGGCAGCGGAAAGAAGTACAAGAAATGCCACGGCGCCGCCGCGTGAGGCGCGCGACGAGGAGCTTTGATGGACGCCAGGTCCGCCCCCTCGATTCTGCAGCTTGGAGCCGTCGACCTGCTCACCGATCTTCCGACGGCTCTCACGTTCGACGACGTCCTGCTCGTGCCGCGGCACTCGACGATCGTGTCCAAGCCAGGTGGACGTCACCACACGCTTCACCCGGAACATTCAGCTCAACGTGCCGCTCGCCAGCGCCGCCATGGACACCGTCACCGAGTCGCGGCTGGCCATCGCCATGGCGCAGCACGGCGGGATCGGCGTGATCCACAAGAACCTCTCCATCGACGAGCAGGCCTCCGAAGTGGATCGGGTCAAGCGCTCCGAGAGCGGGATGATCGTCAACCCGATCACGCTCTCGCCCGAGCACCGGATTTACGAAGCCCTCGAGCTGATGAAGAAGTACCGCATCTCGGGCGTGCCGATCACCGAGGGAGGCCACAAGGAGGGCCGCCTCGTCGGCATCCTGACCAACCGGGATCTGCGCTTCGAGACCAACGTCGATCGGCCCATCGCGGCGGTGATGACGCAGCGAGAACCTCATCACCGTGCCGGTCGGCACGACGCTCGACGCCGCGCGCGAGATCCTGCACAGGCACAAGGTCGAGAAGCTGCTGGTGGTGGACCGGGATTTCAGGCTGAAGGGGCTCATCACCGTCAAGGACATCCAGAAGCAGATCAAGTATCCGAACGCGTCGAAGGACAGCCTCGGCCGCCTGCGCGTCGGCGCGGCCGTCGGCGTCGCGCGGGACACGCTCGACCGCGCGGCGGCTCTCGTCGCCGCCCACGCGGACGTCATCGTGGTGGACACGGCGCACGGCCATTCCCAGGGCGTCCTCGATATGGTGGCGCGCCTCCGCCGGGATCACCCGGAGGTGGATCTCATTGCCGGCAACGTCGCGACCTCCGAAGCGACCGAAGCGCTGATCGAGCGCGGGGTGGACGCCGTCAAGGTGGGCATCGGGGCCGGCTCGATCTGCACCACGCGGGTGATCGCCGGCATCGGCGTCCCGATGATCACCGCGGTCATGGAGTGCGCCCGGGCGGCGACGCGGCGCAGCGTGCCAGTGATCGCCGATGGCGGGATCCGGTTTTCGGGCGACATCACCAAGGCGATCGCCGTCGGCGCGAGCTCGGTCATGATCGGCAACCTCTTCGCCGGCACGGATGAGAGTCCGGGCGAGCTGATCCTCTACCAGGGACGCAGTTTCAAGGAGTACCGCGGCATGGGATCGCTCGGCGCGATGCGCCGCGGGAGCCGGGATCGCTACTTCCAGGACGAGTTCGACCTCGAGACGGGCGACCGGCGCGGCTACGACAAGCTGGTGCCCGAGGGTATCGAGGGGCGCGTCGCCCACAAGGGCAGCCTGGCCGCCATGATTCACCAGCTCGTGGGGGGGCTGCGCGCCGGCATGGGCTACTGCGGGGCGGCCGACATTCCGGTGCTGCAGAAGGAAGCGCGGCTGATTCGAATCACCCAGGCGGGCGCCCGCGAGAGCCATGTCCACGACGTGACGATCACCAAGGAAGCGCCGAACTACCGATCCGAATAGGGCGCGCGGGCCGATCGAGATCGCCCGCGTGTCCCCGCCGCCATCCTCGATCTTCACCCAGAGGCTGCCTTCGGGCGGGTGCGGTATCCGCTCTGCCCATTCCACGGCGACGATCGCGCCGCTGCCAAGCTCCTCCAGCCCGAGGTCCTCGACCGCCGCCGCGCTCTCGAGGCGGTAGAGATCGGCGTGGACCAGCGGAATCCGGCCCTGGTACTGCTGCACCAGGACGAATGTCGGGCTCGTAACGCTGTCCGGGTCGATGCCCAGACCTCGCGCGAGGCCTTTCACGAAGACCGTCTTTCCCGCGCCGAGATCGCCGGCGAGCAACACGAACGACCCGGGATGGAGCGTCCTCGCCAGCCCTTCAGCGAAAGACGCCGTTTCTTCCGGCGAGTGCGTGACGACCGGCGAGCCCATGAACGAGGCTATTGGGACGCCGCGGGCTCCGGGCGCCGGGTGGTCGTGAGGTCGCGGACCGCATCACCGAGGCGAGCGGCCAGATCGCCCGCGGTCATCCCCACCTCCCCTTCTTCTTCCTGGGCCAGGTCGCCCGCCAGCGCGTGCAGATAGACCGCCATCTTGCATGCGGCTTCGGCATCGAGCAGCTGCGCCAGCCAGGCGGCCACCACACCCGTCAGCACGTCGCCCGTGCCGCCTGTGGCCATGCCGGGATTCCCGAGTGGGTTGATGAACACCTTGCCATCCGGCGTCGCCACGAGCGTGCGATGTCCCTTCAGAATGACGTAGAGGTGATGCGCCGCCGCAAAGTCTCGCGCCACCTGCACACGATTGGCCTGCACGTGATCGATCGACGCGTGCGTGAGGCGTGCCATCTCTCCCGGATGTGGCGTGATGATGATGGGGCGGCTCGCGTGCCCGTGGAGCCGGTCCGGGTCCGCGGCGAACGCGTTGAGCGCATCGGCGTCGAGCACGAGGGGGCTGCCTCCGCGCTCCACCAGGGCGTGGACGAATGCCGAGACGTCGGGCCCCTGTCCAAGCCCCGGGCCGAGCGCCACGACATCCTGTTCGAGCTCCAGCAGCTGCTCGATGCTCTCGGGTGCGACGTGTCCGGCCGGCGTTTCGGCGAGCGGGATCGTCATGTACTCGGCGCCCATCGCCGCCACCACCGGCTGGACGCTCGAGGCGGTGGCGACGGTGACGAGCCCAGCGCCCGAGCGGAGGGCGCCCACGGCGGCCAGGTGCGCGGCGCCCGTCTTTCCGCGTGAGCCCGCGACGATGAGGACGCGGCCGAAGTCGCCCTTGTGCGAGTCGGGCTCTCTCGGCTGGATCATGCGGACTGTCGCCTCGCGCGTCAGGAGCTCCAGCCGCGGCCCCGAGAGGTTCTCGATCACCTCCGCTGGAATGCCGATGTCGGCGACCACGACCGTGCCCGCCACGGCCTCGCCCGGAGGAAGCACGAGCGGCAGCTTCGGCGCGGCGAGCGTGACCGTCATGTGCGCGCGAATGCAGTCGCCGATCGGCTCCGCGCGATCCGCGGACAGCCCGCTCGGAAGATCGATCGCGATCACGGGAATGCCCGAGGCATTGACATCGGCGGCGACGGTCTCGAGCATGCCCGAGAGCGGCTGGTTCAAGCCGGTGCCGAACACCGCATCCACGATGAGATCGCACTCGGAAATCTCAGAGAAGTGGAGCTCCCACGCCTGCTCGTCGGCGATTTCGACGACGGTGAGGCCGAGGCGGCCGAGAATCTCGACATTCAGGCGGGCGTCTCCTTTGAGGGCCGCCAGGCTGCCAATCACGAACACCGACACCGAGATGCCGCGCTGCGACAGCGTGCGGGCGACGACGAACCCGTCGCCGCCGTTGTTGCCCCGCCCGCAGAGGACGGCGACGTCCCGGTTCTCGAGGTCGTCGCACGCAGTCTCCATCGCGGCGACCACCTGCCGGCCGGCGTTCTCCATCAGCACCATGGATGGAATGCCGATCTCGTCGATGGTCCGGCGATCCGCCTCGCGCATCTGGGCGGCGTTCAACACGCGCATTTGCGCGCAGTCTAGCATAGGCGGTACGCTCGCCGAGTGCAGGCCATCGTCAACGTGAACGGCGCGATCGTCAGCGAGCGCGATGCCGTCATTTCGGTCTTCGACCACGGGTTCCTGTACGGCGAGGGAGTGTACAGACGCTTCGCACTTACCGGCGAGCGCCTTTCCTCCTCGACCGGCACGTCCGTCGGCTGCGGCGCTCGGCCGAGTTGATTGCGCTGGCGGTGCCGCTCGATGATGACGAGATCGCCGCACGGATTGCGAGAACGGTCGAGGCGGCGGCCGCGTCGGGCGGCCGGGGCGAGTGGTACATCCGGCTCATGCTCACGCGCGGCGTGGGCGAGCTCACGTACGATCCCGCCGCATGTTCGACGCCGACGGCGGTCGTCATCGTGAAAGAGCTCGTGGAGCCGCCCGCCGGGCTGTACCTGCATGGCGCACGTGCGATCGTCTCGTCGATCGTCCGCAACCACCCAGGCACGGTGAGCCCCGTCATCAAATCGAACAACCTGCTGAACTGCGCGCTGGCCATGCAGGAGGCGGTCGCGGCGGGCGCCTTCGAGGCGATCATGCGCAACTACAAGGGAGAGCTCGCCGAAGGCGCGCTCTCGAATCTCTTCATCGTCACCAACGGCGTGGTCCGCACTCCTCCCCTGTCGGCCGGCATCCTGCCCGGCATCACGCGCGAGTTCGTGATCGAGATCACGCACGAACGCGGGGTCCCGGTGAAAGAAATGGTCCTGCTCGACGCCGATTTGTTCGCGGCAGACGAGGCATTCGTCACGAGCACGACCCGCGAGATCGTACCGATCGTGCGCGTGGACGAGCAGACCATTGGGCGCGGCGAGCCGGGTCCGCTGACGCGCGAGCTCCACGCGGCCTTTCGCGCCAAAACGGGAAATTAACTGGTCGCGGGGATTGCCGCCGGGGCGCAACCCGCGCACAGTGTGCGGGCCAGGGGCGTGCGGAGCCGCACGGCCCGTGGATTGAGTACAGTGCGAGCCGGAAATCAGGGCAAATCGGGACCTCGCCGATGCCGTGCGCGGGCATGCGTCTTGCCGGATGCCACCTCATGCGTCCAGCCCCATCCCCCACACGGGTCTTGCTCGTCGACGACCAGACGGTCGTCGGAGCGGCCGTCAGGCGGCTGCTCGACGGCGAGCTGAGCGTGGACCTCTACTGCTGCCACGATCCCGCTGCGGCCGAGAGCGCGGCCGAGCGGCTCCGTCCCTCGGTCATCCTGCAGGATCTGTCGATGCCGGGCGCCGATGCGCTCGATCTGATTCGGCAGTATCAGGCAAATCCCAGGACGGCACGAGCCGCCGTCGTCGCGCTTGCCGCCGAATCGGACGTTCAGTCCCGCGAGCGGGCTCTCGCAGCCGGTGCGCGGGAGTACCTCGTCAAGCTTCCGACCAGAGAGATGCTGCTCGCCGTGATCCGCAGGCTCGCCTGCGCCGTGACGACGCTCGAAAGCGCCGCCGGCCTGCCTCGAGCGGCGACGCGCGCGTAAGCCCGGTCCTCACGGCTACGTCCTCTCGGCCGGAACGGTCTCGGCGTACTCGGCTGTATCCGGGCACGTGCAGATCAGATGACGGTCGCCATAGGCGTTGTCGATGCGGCCGACCGGCGGCCAGTACTTGTCGCTCTTCACCCACGGGAGCGGGAATGCCGCCTGCTCGCGCGAATAGGGATGGGGCCAGTGGTCGGCGGCGACGGATCCGGCCGTGTGAGGGGCATTCTTCAGCACGTTGTTCCGGCGATCCACGCTGCCGTCGATCACGGCCTGAATCTCACGCCGGATCGCGATCATCGCCTCGCAGAAGCGGTCGAGCTCCTCCTTCGACTCGCTCTCGGTCGGCTCGATCATCATCGTGCCCGCCACGGGGAACGACACCGTGGGCGCGTGGAAGCCGTAGTCCATCAGACGCTTCGCCACGTCGATCTCGTCCACCCCGGCGGCCTTGAACCTGCGCAGGTCGAAGATCATCTCGTGCGCAACGAGTCCGTTGCGCCGGGTGTAGAGCACGTCGAAGTGCGGCTGGAGCCGGCGCTTGATGTAGTTCGCGTTCAGAATGGCGTGCCGCGTCGCGTTGGCGAGGCCGTCGCCGCCGAGCATGCGGATGTACCCGTACGAGATCAGCAGGATGCTCGCCGATCCCCACGGAGCGGCCGAGACGGCATGGATTGGCGCGGTGCCGCCGACGCGCACGAGCGGGTGGCCCGGCAGAAACGGCGCGAGGTGCGCCGCCACGCCGATCGGGCCCATGCCGGGCCCGCCGCCGCCGTGCGGAATGGCGAACGTCTTGTGCAGGTTGAGATGACACACGTCGGCGCCGATGCGGGCCGGGCTGGTGAGGCCCACCTGCGCGTTCATGTTGGCGCCGTCCATGTACACCTGTCCGCCGCACTCATGCACGATTCGGCAGATGTCCTGGATCGCGTCCTCGAACACGCCGTGCGTCGACGGGTACGTGATCATGAGCGCCGCCAGCTGCTGCCGGTGCTCCTCCGCCTTGGCGCGGAGGTCGGCGACATCCACGTTGCCATGGGGATCGGTCGCGACGACGACGACCTTCAGGCCGGCCATCACCGCGCTGGCCGGATTCGTGCCGTGCGCCGACGAGGGGATCAGCACGACGCTGCGCCCGGCCTCGCCGCGCGATTGGTGATAGGCGCGAATGACCATGAGGCCCGCCAGCTCCCCCTGCGCGCCCGAATTCGGCTGGAGCGCCACGGCGGCCAGGCCGGTGATCGCGCAGAGCGCGGCTTCGAGCTCCGCGATGATCTGGGCATAGCCGCGCATCTGGTCGACCGGCGCGAACGGGTGCGCCGCGGAAAATGCCGGCCAGCTCACCGGGATCATCTCGGAGGCGGCATTCAGCTTCATCGTGCACGAGCCCAGCGGAATCATCGATCGATCGAGCCCGATGTCGCGGCGCTCGAGCCGTTTCAGGTAC
Source organism: Vicinamibacterales bacterium (assembly GCA_963738315.1). Lineage (GTDB taxonomy): Bacteria > Acidobacteriota > Vicinamibacteria > Vicinamibacterales > JAMQPK01 > JAMQPK01. Next base: position 1,362,078 of record CAVTVT010000003.1, read on the forward strand.
CGCATCATCTTGGTCTCCGAGCGGTGCGCGGAGAACACCGGATGCGTCAGGAACGGGCTGCGGCGGCGGAGCGCGTCGGGGATCCGGCCGGACGCCTCGACCGCGGCGTGCGGGCGCGGCAACGAGGCCGCCGAGGCGAACACGCCGGCGATGTCGGCGACGTCCTGCGGCGTCGTGGTTTCGTCGAGCGCGATGCCGATCGTCCCATCGTCGAAATAGCGGAAATTGAGCTTCGCCGCCAGCGCCGCAGCTCGCACGGTCTCCGACGTCGTCTGGATTCCGTCGGGGGGCGCGACCGAGAGCGTGTCGAAGTACGCCGGGTTCTGCTGCCGGTATCCCAGATCGCGCAGGTGACGCTCGAGGCGCCCGGCCAGCTCGTGCACGCGCGAGGCAATCGACGTCAGACCATCGGCGCCGTGATAGACGGCGTACATCGCGGCCATGTTCGCCAGCAGCGCCTGTGCCGTGCAGATGTTCGACGTCGCCTTCTCCCGCCGGATGTGCTGCTCTCTGGTCTGGAGTGCCATTCGATAGGCGGTGTTGCCCTCCGCGTCCACCGACACGCCGATGATCCGGCCGGGCACCTGCCGGACGAACGCCTCGCGCGTGGCGAGAAAGGCGGCATGCGGTCCGCCGTACCCGAGCGGCACGCCGAAGCGCTGGGCGCTGCCCACCACGACGTCGGCCCCCATCTCTCCGGGCGGGACGACGAGGGTGAGGCTGAGCAGGTCGCTGGCGACGGCGACGAGAACCCTGGAGGCGTGCGCCGCGTCGATGAAGCGGCGAAGATCGGCGAGGGCTCCCCGGTCGTCGGGCGACTGCACGAGCGCGCCGTACACGTCGGGCCCGAACTCGGGCGCCGCGAGATCGCCCAGCTGGATGCGGATGCCCAGCGGCTCCGCACGCCCGCGGAGCACGTCGAGTGTCTGTGGGTACACGCGCTCGGAGACCCACAGCGTATCCCGGCTTCGCTGAGCGTCCTTGTCTTGCACGCGGTGCAGCAGGGTCATGGCTTCGGCTGCGGCGGTCGCTTCGTCGAGGAGCGATGCCGTGGCGATTTCCATGCCCGTCAGGTCCGACACCATGGTCTGGAAATTGAGCAGCGATTCGAGCCTGCCCTGCGCGATCTCCGCCTGATAGGGTGTGTAGGGGGTGTACCACGAGGGATTCTCGAAGAGGTTGCGGAGAATCACGCTCGGAGTGATGGTGCCGTAGTAGCCGGCGCCGATGAACGATCTGTAAGGCTGGTTCGCCGCACCGATATCGCGGAGCCGGGCCAGGTACTGGTGCTCCGGCTCGGCCGCGGGGAGCGCCAGCGGCCGCTCGAGCCTGATGGTCTGCGGGATGGCGGCGTCCACGAGCGCGTCGAGCGACGCGAAGCCGATCTGGCTGAGCATCGACGCGCGCTCGTCGGGGTCGGGGCCGATGTGACGAGGCTCGAAGCAGTCTGGCGGCTGGGTTGCCATCGCTCGGGCCTATTGAACCAGCGCGGCGTACTGCTCGGCGGTGAGAAGCGTCTCCACCTCGGCCGGGCTGCTCAGCTCCACCACGACGAGCCACGTGCCGTGCGGATCCTGGTTGATCGACTCAGGCTTGGACGCGGCGCCTGCGTTGGCCTCCAGCACTTTGCCTGAGACCGGGCTGAAGAGCTCCGATACGGCCTTGACGGACTCGATGGTGCCGAACACCTGTCCCTGGGCCAGCGTACGGCCCACCTCGGGCAACTCGACGTAGACGACGTCTCCAAGCTGTTTCTGCGCGTAGTCTGTGATCCCCACGCGCCCCTGAGGGCCGCTCACGATCACCCACTCGTGGTCTTTCGTATAGCGCCGGTCGTCTGGATACATCGTCAACTCCGGGTTCGTTTGTAGAACGGAAGAGGAACCACGCGGGCCGGCACGCGCCGGCCGCGAACATCGATCTCGAAGGCGGTCCCCGCAGCGGTGGCCTCGATCGGCAGGTAGGCCAGCCCGATCGCCTTCTTCAGCCAGGGGGTTTGCGTGCCGCTCGTGACCGTTCCGGTCTTTCCGGCGGCCAGCGCAGCATGCCCGTGGCGTGCGATGCCGGGCCCGGTGACTTCGAAGCCGACCATCTTGCGGGTGAGCCCGGTGCTCTTCTGCGCCTCCAGGGCGGCTCGTCCGATGAAATCGTCCGCCTTGCTGCGTCCGATGATCCAACCGAGATCTGCCTCGAGCACCGTCGTCGTGTCGTCGATGTCCTGTCCGGAGAGCCGCATGCCGGCCTCGAGCCGCAGCGTGTCGCGCGCGCCGAGGCCCACCGGCAGCAGTCCAGCGTCCCCTCCCGCCTCGAGCAGCGCGTCCCACGTCCTGTCGGCGGACTGCGGCGGAACGAAGAGCTCGAATCCCTCTTCGCCGGTATAGCCGGTCCTCGAAATGATGCCGCGCACGCCGGCCACCTCGCCGTACGAAAACCAATAGTACTTGATCGCCTGCAGATCGACGCTCGTGAGGCTCTGCACGATGTCGAGTGCTGCGGGACCCTGAACGGCCAGCAGCGCGTACCGAGCGCTGGAGTCGACAACGGCGACGTCGCCGCGGTTCGCCGTGTGGCCGGCGATCCACTTGTACTTCCCGTCGATGTTTCCCGCATTGACGACCAGCATGAAGTGGTCGCGCGCGAGCCGGTACACGAGCACGTCGTCCACGAACGTGCCGGCCGGCGTCGTAAGGGCGGAGTACTGAGCCTGTCCGACGGAGAGCCGCGCCGCATCGTTGGTCGTCAGGTGCTGCACGGCCGCCAGCGCGTCGCGGCCGGCGATCTCGATCTCGCCCATGTGACTGACGTCGAACAGGCCTGCCCTGGTCCGCACGGCCATGTGCTCGGCGACGATGCCCGAGTACTCCACGGGCATGTCCCAGCCGGCAAACGGCACCATGCGTGCGCCCAGGGCCCGATGCCGGGCGTTGAGCGGCGTCTTGTGAAGTTGAGCTGTTGAAGCCTGGTCCATCGAGGCGCGTGAGAGGAGCGCGAGCCGCAAAGGTACTATGCGCGCCCGAGGGGGTCAAGGCGAGCGGATCGACCCGGTACGCCGGCGTGTTCCGGCCGGTCCTGTCGCGAATCGATGCGCGCTGGCGGCTTCCCCGATGCGGATCAGGTCAGCGGCGGCCGCTTTGCCTGCCGCGGCCGGCGACCCGCGTTCGTGTCTGTGCTGCCCGGCGTGCGGCTGCCCGGCGGCTCGACGCCGATCGCTTTCGTGCGCTGCTCCGCGCCTGTCGCGAGACGGCGCGGCGGGACGCCGCGCCGCGGCCCTCGCGCTTGAGGGCGCGTTCGACGGCCCGGGATCGTTTCGGGGATGCGCGCCGGCGGCCGCGCCGTCCGGCGCGGCTCGCCGCGGCGGCGCTCCGTTTGGTGCGCGACCTGGAACCGGCGGGAGGCGGCGGCAGCTTCACGCCTGCGCGCCTGGCCTTGGACAGGCCGATCGCGATCACCTGCTTCGTGGAGCGCGCGCCGTGCTTGCCGCGGCGCACGTGCTCCATTTCTTCCCGAACGAACTCACCGGCCTGGGTGGTCGGCGCCTTCCCCTGGCGTTTATCCTCGCGAGCGCGCTTGAGCGTGGTCTTTTCAGGCATGCCGGCGTTCGTGCAAAGGATGTTCCCGCTGTCGAGACCGGGTATTGAACCGCCATGGCAGGTCCCACGCCCCGCTCGCCGGTTTCAGGTTAGGGCACGATACGGGGGAAGGAAGCTGCGGGGACGGACCGATAAAGGGGGGCAGATGCAGATTCCCAGAGTCAGACTCAATCTCCTCGAAGCCGCGATCATCGGCGGCGGCATGCTCGTGATTGCCTATTTTGCAGGCTCTCATCATGCGAGCGGTCTCCTGGCGCCCTACATCTCGCCCGCCGCAGCAACTGAACTGCACGTCCTCGAAGATCGATACGGGCAGGAGCACAATTCACAATTTGGCGAGGAATGGATCGTCCGGGATTTCTTTCAGGACGCCAGAAGCGGCACGTTCGTGGACGTGGGCGCCAATCACTACCGGAACAACAGCAACACGTATTACCTGGAGACCGTCCTTGGATGGAGTGGGCTGGCCATCGAACCCCAAACGAAGTTTGCGCCCGAATACGCCAAGTACAGAGCGAAGACGATCTTCATACCGTTGTTCGTGTCGGACCGCTCGAACGAGAAAGCCACGCTCTACGTGCCCCCGAACGATCTCGTGGCCTCTGCTGACCGAAGCATGGCCGAGCTTTCCGGAAGCCCGGTTCCAACGACGGTCAACACGACCACCCTGGATGACGTGCTGACGCGCGCCGGGCTTCAGCGGATCGACTTCCTCTCCATCGACGTCGAGCTCCACGAGCCTGAGGTATTGAAGGGGTTTTCGATAAGCCGGTGGCGCCCTGCGCTGGTCTGCATCGAGTCGCACCCGCCCGTTCGCCAGCAGGAGCTGGACTACTTTGCCGCACGGCACTACGTGGTCGTGGGGAAGTATCTCAGAGCGGATAGCGCCAACCTGTGGTTCCGCCCGATGGGCGCACCCGGAGCTGACTAGCCCCTGCCGTTCCGCTGAATGATGGCCCCCGCGGCCATGCCAGGGCCGGAATGGGGCGCCTGTGCGGCGGCTTCTAGGGCGACTCCGAGCGGGACGGCATCTTGGGCTGTTCCTCGGCGGCCCGGCAGGGCGCATAGCGAAGATACGCCTGCAGCGTGTGGTAGCTGATGCCGAGGGCACGGCAGGCCTTCCGCTTGTTCCGGCCGCTGCGCTCCCAGACGAGCCGCACGTAGCGGCTGCCCCAGGCACGCAGTGTGTCCTGCCCCATCATCGACGGAAACAGCACTTCGCGGTAGCCGGCACGGACGCGCTTGGGCAGATCGTCGACCTCGATGACGGGCCCCCGGGCCAGCGCCACCGTGTGCTCGACGATGCGCTCGAGCTCGCGGACATTGCCGGGCCAGTCGTATGTCAGCAGGGCGTCTGCGGCCGGACGTGAGAGCTCGAGGGCGCGGGCCAGGCGATGCCGGCCGAGGAAATGGGCGGCGAGCTCGGGGATGTCTTCGCGCCGGTCGCGAAGCGGCGGCACGTGAAGGTCGATGCCCGCCAGGCGATAGTACAAGTCCGGACGGAACTCCCGCGTCTGCGCCATGGTCGCCAGGCTCTTGTTGGTGGCGGCGACGACCCGGGTATCGACCCGCCTGGCGCCGGTGCCGCCCACGCGCTCCACGGCAAGGTCCTGGATCGCGCGCAGCAGCTTCGCCTGGGCGGACGGCGACAGGTCGGCGACCTCGTCGAGGAACAGGGTGCCGCCCTCGGCGTGCTCGAACTTGCCCTTGCGGCCGCGGACGCCGGTGGCGGTGCGGTCTTCGATGCCGAACAGCTCTGCTTCGAGCAGCGATTCCACCAACGCGGCGCAATTGAGGGCCACGAACGGTCCCGCGTGGCGGCCGCTCATCTCGTGGATTTGACGGGCGACCAGCTCCTTGCCGGTGCCGCTCTCGCCCTCGATCAGCACGGTGAAATTCGTGGGCGCCACGCGCTCGATTGCCTCGCGGAGGGCGCGCATGGTCGGACTCGACCCGACGAGGGCGCTCAGGGGCGCTCGCATCCGTCCACGCCGCTCGGAATCTGAAACGAGCTCTGTCATCCGCTACCTCCGCTGGTGTGTCTGCAGCGCCTTACCAAGGCGCATGCCAGCGTTCCGCTCCACGATCGAGGCCGGGACGGGGCCGCGGGCGGGAAGTTTGAGGCCAAAATGTTGGAGAACTTACGTGGTTCGGCTGGGAAACATCTACCCACGGGTATCACTCTGCCCCAGCGGCAATCGTTCTTGAAAGGACAACCCCCCGCGATACCGGATGCGCTGGGCATCGACCCGTGCGACGTAGCACCGAACCACGCGCGCCCTGACCAGGTGAACGGCCACGGGATCCCCGAGCTGCAACTCCACCACGGTGCCGGGGAGCAGCCGGTAGCCGGTCTCGATGAGCGCGCCGGCAGCCGAGACGTCGACGATTTGCGCCGGTCTGCCGGGCCGCACCCGACCAATGGCGATCTCGGGGCGGCGGATGGTCGAAAAGCGCGAAGCGGCGCGCCGTTCGATCACCGTGCGTTGTTCGGGATCGGCTCGCATCAGGAGAGCTCGGAAGGCGGCGAGCGAACGGGCTGGAGCGCCCGCATCGGACGCTCCAGCTATGGGAACTCCATTAGAACGAAGCGTTTGGATCCCGAAGCTTCTGACGGAGAATGGCGCCTATCCCCCACCCTGCCCCCGCCGCCAGGCCAGCCATCAGGGCGCCCACGGCGATCACGATCGGGAAGAGCGTGCCCGGGCCGATGATCATGAGAACTGCGGACGACCCGAGCACGACGCCGATCCAGAGCTCGAGCGCAGGGCGCCAGATCGGGCCGGACCCCACAAAGCTCACGCCGATCGCCGCCACCCATATGGCGAGGCCCATCTGCCACATCCGGCCGGCATCGTCGAGCCACCAGCCGTTCTTCCACTGCATGACGATGGCCAGAGCGAGCCCGAGCCAGAGCGGCAAACGACGGAGCAAGGCTGGGAGAGTCGTCATTGGCCTATGGATAGTAGCCGCCGCAGTTCATGTTGAAGTACGCCCAGGAGCCGGGGGTCACACCGTAGCACCCCGTGTTCCCGTATGCTGGTCCAGACGTCAGGATACAGAAGACCACCTGGGCATTGCAGGCCAGGCACTGCCATGACCCCTGCCCGAACGGCCAGTACCAGGACTGCACCGTGCATTGCGGCCGCGCGTTGTAGTAGCAGCGATCGTGCGTGTCGCAGCAGGGACGATAGATCGTGTAGTCGAGCCAGTGCTGATAGTCGCACCCAACCTCATCGGCGTGGAGTATGGGCGTCAGCGCCTCGGCAAGACGCGCGAGGGCCCCGGGCCGTGCTGCGGGAGCGCAGTTGCGATCGGCGACGCTGCCCTCCGCCTTCATGCGCTTGTGCAATTCGTAGAACGCGAGGCCCTGGATGTTCGCCCATGAAGGCGTCGGCGCGAACGGCCATCCGCCAATGGACTTCTGCCGCTCGGCGTCCACCATACCCTGAGTGAGCCCGGGGAAGTTCCACCAGAGCTGCTTCTTGTGAGGGTCCCACCAGAGCCGGCCGACGCGGGTTCCATTGTCGAACACATCGGTGACGAAGTCGGGCCGGTCAGTCGTGAGCTCCGGGTGATCGATCCTCCGCGTGGTGGTGGCCGTGATCCCGCCGTCGAACTCCGTGTCAACATCGACAATCTCCGCCTCGAGATCGTCGTTCTTCGAGCCGCCGCCGCGCAGGAACCGCTGCTGCCAGCGCAGGTCTGTCACCGCGGCGGGATGGTCCCTGTGAAGCGCGAGGAGCTGGAGGTTCGCCCAGGCGAGTGTCGGCTGCAGGTCGGACCTCGTACGTGTCCTGGCGTATTCGTCTCCTCGTTCGAAACGCAGCTCGCTGGCTCCGACGCCGGTGCGTTCGACGGTGAGGCTCGCCATCTCTGCTCCGTTCGGCAGGCGCAGCGACGCCCGCTGCTTGCCGTCCACGTGTCGCTCCGCCACGGCGGTGAGATCCCGAAACGCGATCGTGACCTTTCGGGCCCGGCTCTCCAGGGCGTAGTAAGTGCCGCCCATGTCGCGCAGCCGGTTCGCTTGTCCGCGGTCGTCGATCGGCGCCACGCCCACCGGTGCGGGATCTCGCTGCCGCGCCTGCATGCGGGGCCAGAGAGCGCCGCCGGCCAGCGCCGTCATCAGCACCACGCCAGTACTCCAACGCCGAAACCTTCTTGACATAGCCGCACGTCCTTCCGAATCGCCGGCAGCGCCCGTGGCTACCGCCAGCTCTGTTTGCCAAAGTCGAATCGAAGCACCCGCACCCGCGCGGTGGCGCCGAGAATCCGCACGGCGAACTGATTTCTGTAGGCGCCGCGCACGTACAGGGTTCCGGATGTCGCCGACCCGTTGGGATTGAAGCTCAACAGGTTTGCCTGCCCGATACGCACCGGGTCGTTCCCGAGTTGATCTCCCGGATCAATCCCGGTCGTGTCGGGGCAGATGCCGAACGACACGCCCGGGAATTTCTGATCCAGCCGCTCCTCGGTGCCAATCGGCTGGTCCACTCCGCTGCTGATGTCGCGCGTCGAAATGCCATTGCCGTTGCCATCGCGATAGGTGCGATACCAGTACCCATCGGGGCGCGCCACGAACTGCATGCCCACGAACGTCGAACGCTTGATCGCCTCGAACCTGGCCATCGTCAGACGGCTTCCCAGGTAGGCTGCCGCGCCCGCGGTGCGCGCGCGGTCGACATCGCCGACAGCGAGCGGAACCGCTGCTGTCGTGACAATGCCAATCAGGGCGATGACGACGAGCAGTTCGAGGAGTGAGTAGCCGGCCGCGCCCGTCAAGACTTCGGCGGCGTGACGGTGATGCGGGGCTTCAGCTTGAGGAAGCTCTTCTCGCCGACCCCGCGGACGTTCATGATCTCCTCGATCTTCTTGAACCCCCCGTTCTTGGTCCTGTACTGCACGATCAGATCGGCGGTCTTCAGGCCGATGCCTGGAAGCGTGGCGATCTGCGCGGCCGTGGCCGTGTTGAGGTTGATTGCCTCCGTCTGACCGGCCGGGGCGGAGGCGGGCTTGGGCGTGCGCGGAGCGGCCTTCTGCGCCTGCAGACCGTGGCCGAGCAGCGCCGTCGAGATGGTGAGCGCGAGCAGCAATCGTGGCCAATTCATCGTGTCCTCCTGAAATGTGGCGCGGAATGCGCGAGTGGCCCCGGAACGATCGCGACGCGCTGCAGTGGAGAGGTCGGGCACTGGAACACTTACGACTCCGGGGCCGCCGATTCGAGAGGCAAGGCCGGCGCCGCCGGCCGCCGATCCTGGCCGTCGCGGCATCTTGTTGAGGGGGCGCGCGTTCCGCGCGGGAGCGACCGGCGCGTTCCCGCGCGATCCAGAGGGCACCGAGAATCTGACGCCCTCAGTTGTCGAAGCGCTGGCTCGTACGGCGATCGCGACAACCTGAGGCGCCTGCGGTAAACTTCCCTCTTCCGTGCCTCAATTCCATGTTCGAAACACCCTGGCCATCCTGGCGGCCGTGGGCGCCCTGGCCGTGACCTGGGCACAGGGCACTCCGCCCGGTCCGCGTCAGGGTCCCGACCTTCCGCGTCGAACCGTTTTGGCCGAAGCCGCTCCCGAACCACTGGATTCTGGGCGCCGTGGCGGGTGTGGCGGTGGACTCGCGCGAGCACGTCTGGATCGTCCATCGCCCCTCGACTCTCCAGCCCAACGAGACACGCTCGATCTGGAAGGCGGCGCCGCCGGTGCTGGAGTTCGACGCCGCGGGCGCGCTCGTCAACTCGTGGGGCGGACCTGGTACGGGCTACGAGTGGCCGCAGCTCGAGCATGGAATCTTCGTGGACGCGCATGACAACGTCTGGCTCGGCGCCGGCGGCGACAAGGACGCCCAGATCCTCGAAGTTCACGCGCGACGGCCGGTTTCTCATGCAGATCGGCCACGCCGGACAGGGGCGCGGCAGCAACGACACCGCGAACCTGGGCGCGCCGGCGAGCATGGTGGTCGACGAGCCGGCACACGAGCTGTACGTGGCCGACGGGTACGTGAACCACCGCGTGATCGTGTTCGACGCCGCGACGGGCGCGTACAAGCGCCACTGGGGGGCGTACGGGAAGCAGCCCGATGACGGGTTCTTCACCAGGGCGGGCGAGACGCTGCCGGGGCCGTTTCGAGGCGTGGTGCAGAACGAGAACAGGCCGAGCCAGTACGATCCCAACGGCCCTCCGTCCCCTCAGTTCCGCATCGTCCATGCCGTTCGGATTTCACGGGACGGCCTCGTGTACGTGTGCGACCGCACCAACGACCGGCTGCAGGTGTTCACGAAGGAAGGCCGCTTCGTGCGCGAGGGCGCGATCGCGAAGGACACCTTCGGCAGCGGCTCGGTCTGGGACGTCGGGTTCTCCATCGATCCTGCGCAGAGCTTCCTGTTCGTCAACGACGGCACGAACCAGCTCATCTACGTCATCGATCGGCAGACGCTGCAGGTCGTCAGCACGTTCGGCGGCGCCGGCCACTGGGCGGGCCAGTTCTACGGCGCCCACAACCTGGCCGTCAACGCGCGCGGCGATCTGTTCATCACCGAGACCTACGAAGGCAAGCGGGTCCAGAAGTTCACGTATACCGGTCTGGGGGCGCCGTCGGTGGCGCCGTAGCGAGGAGGACGCCGTGCGGAGGAGATCGATCGGTCTGGCGATATGCGTGATGCTGGCGGTGGGCGCGTTCCTGCGGGCGCAGCGCGCCGTCACCACCCCGGCGGCCCACTTCGGCTTCGAGCTGGCCGGCGACGGCCAGTACGCGATGTGGGAGGAGGAGGTCGCCTATTACCAGACGCTCGCGCGCGAGTCGGATCGCGTGCAGGTGCGCGAGCTCGGCAAGAGCACCCAGGGGCGGCCGTTCCTCCTCGTGACGATGTCGTCTCCGCAGAACCTGGCGAAGCTCGATCGGTACCGGGATATTTCGAGACAGCTCGCGGACCCGCGCGGGCTGACCCCGCAGCAGATCGACGCGCTGGCATCCGAAGGACGTGCGGTGGTGCTCGTCTCGCTCGGCCTCCACTCCACCGAGGTCGCCTCGGCGCAATGGGGGCCGCGCCTGGTCTACCGGATGGCGACGGCCGACGACGATCAGACCCGCACGATTCTCGAGAACACGATCTTCCTGCTGATCCCCAGCTTCAACCCCGACGGACAGGATATCGTCGGCGAGTGGCTCAAGAAGACGGCCGGCACGCCGTATCAGGGCTCGGGCCCTCCGGAGCTGTACGGCGCCTATATCGGACACGACAACAACCGCGACGGATACATGCTCACGCAGCCCGAGTCGCAGCTCTGGGCCAAGGTCGTGTACCAGGAGTGGTATCCCCAGGTCTACAAAGACACACATCAGCAGGGCAGTTTCGGCGCCCGCATCACCATTCCGCCGAAGTACGACCCCATCAATCCGCATGTCGATCCCCTGATGTGGCGCACGTCCCAGCTGCTGGGCGGGGCGATGGGGACGCGGCTCGAGGCCGAGGGCGTGACGGGCGTGGAGTCGCAGGTGCACTACGACGCCTGGTTCATGGCCTCGTTCCACGGCGTCGCGAACCTCTCCAACATCACGAGCTTCCACACCGAGAGCGCCAGCGCGAATCTGATCTGGCCGCTCTACATCCATCCGCAGCAGATCGGGCCGGCATCGCGCGGGCGGCCGGAGAACAAGCCGCAGATGACGTTCCCACATCCCTGGCCGGGGGGCTGGTGGCGGCAGTCGGACATCGCGCGCCAGCAGGAAATCGAGACGCTGGCGATGGTCGAGGCGATTGCCAGGTACCGGCAGAACTTCCTCAGGAACCGCGCCCTGGCCGCGCTCCATCAGGTCGAGAAGGGGGCGACCGAGGCGCCGTACGCCCACGTGATCCCGTTGAATCAGCACGACCCGGGATCCGCCGTGACGTTCGTCTCGACGCTGATGAAGGACGGCGTGGAAGTGCATCGCGCGGTGGAGCGGTTCACGACGGGCGGCAGGGTCGTGGAGCCAGGCGATCTCGTCGTCCGGCTGGATCAGCCTTCGCGCGCGCTGATCAAGACGCTGATCGAACCGATGATCTACCCGAACAGCGAATGGACGCGGGCCCGCGACGGCTCGCCGCTCCCGCCGTACGACATGGCATCGTTCACGCTGGCCGATCACATGGGGGTGGAGTCGTTCCCGGCGACCGAGAAGATCGCCGCGAAACTCGAGAAGCTCGCCGCGCCGCCCGCGCTGTCCGGAAAGATTGCCGGGACCGGGGCGGCGGGATGGCTGCTGACCCCGGCCTGGAACACGAGCTTCCGCGCGGTGAATCGGATCCTCAAGAACGGCGGGACGGTGTTCCGCCTTCCGAGCCCACCGGCGCCCTGGGCGCCGGGCACGTTCTGGATTCCCGCGTCCGCATCGACCGCCACGCCAGCGATTCAAGCGCTCGCGACCGAGTTCGGCCTGCCCTTCACGGCCGCAGCGTCGCCGCCGGCCGGGCCCATGGTGCAGCTCAAGCCGCTCAAGGTCGGTTTGTACAGGCGTTATGCCGGGGGCAACATCGACGAGGGCTGGACACGGTTCATCTTCGACACCTGGGAGTTCCCGTACAGCCGCGTGGATGCCGACGAGATCAAGGCCGGCGGGCTGAATGCGAAATACGACGCGATTCTGATCGCCGACGACACGCTGCGGGCGATTGTGGGCGCACCTGAGCCGGCGGCCGGCCCGTACGCCGATGCCGGATATCCTCCCGAGTTCAGCAAGACGCTCGGCAATGCGGGTGTGGACGCGCTGAAGGAGTTCGTGCGCAACGGGGGGTCGCTGGTGCTCCTGGATCACGCGACCGCGCTCGCGACCGAACGGTTCGGGATCCCGGTGAGAAACCCGCTGGCGGGCCTCTCCAACAAGGAGTTCTTCTCGCCGGGCTCGAGCCTGCGGGTGCATCTGGATCCGGCGCAGCCGCTCGCCTACGGCATGCCGGCCGACACGACGGTCGTCTTCTTCAACAGCGTGGCGTTCGACATCGCGAACTCGGATGCGAACGACCGGATCTCGGTGGTGGCCCGATACAACAGCCGCGATTTGCTGCGCGGGGGCTGGCTCGACGGCGAGCGCCACCTCGTGGATCAGGCTGCCCTGCTCGAGGTCGGGTACGGCAAGGGACGGATCGCCCTGATCGGCTTCCGTGCGCAGAACCGCGCGCAGGCCTACGGCACCTACAAAGTGCTGTTCAACGCGCTGTACGAGGCGGGTGCGACTCCGGTCGCGGCGGGAGGACGCGTCACGAGCCGCTAGGGGGCGGCTCCGGCGGTGTCTCGAGAATCGACTGCAGTCTTCAGCGGACGCCGATGGGCTGCCCGGCCCGATACCACTCCACCGTGCGCCGGAGGCCTTCCTCGAACGGCACGATCGGCCGGTACCCGAGCACGTCACGCGCGCGCGAGATGTCGGCCTGGGAATCGTGAACGTCGCCTGGGCGGGACGGACCATAGGTGGGCGACACGCGCGCTCCGGTCAGGCCGCACAGCGCCTGGAAGAGCTGGTTCAGCGAGATGCGCGAGCCGGTGGCGACGTTCAGTACCATGCCCGACGCCGGAGCGGCGCACGCGCGCAGGACGCCGTCCACGACATTGGCGACGTACGTGAAATCACGCGTCTGCTCGCCGTCACCGTGAATCGTGGGAGCGCGGCCTTCGAGCAGCGCGCGCGTGAACACTGAAATCACGCCCGAGTATGGCGACGAGGGATCCTGGCGCGGTCCGAAGACGTTGAAATAGCGGATCGTGACGGTTTCCAGCCCGTACAGCTTCGTGAAGAGCTGCATGTACTGCTCGCCCACGAGCTTCTGCAGCGCGTACGGCGAGAGCGGGTTGGTCGGCATGTCCTCGCATTTCGGCAGAGTCGGCGTGTCGCCGTACGCCGAGGACGAGCCGGCATATACCACCCGCTTCACGCCGGCATCACGGGCGGCCACCAGGACGTTCAGCGTGGCGTCGATGTTGGCGCGGTTCGACGTGATCGGATCTTCGACCGACCGGGGCACCGAGGGAATGGCCGCCTGGTGAAGGACGTAGTCTGCGCCGCCGACCGCGCTGCGCGCAAAGCCGAGGTCCGCGAGGTCGCCTTCGAGCAGGTCCACTCCGCTCAGAGGCGTCAGGTTCGCGCGCTTGCCGGTGATGAAGCTGTCGGCGACCCGGACGCGCTCGCCGCGGCGCAGGAGCTCTTCCGTCAGATGGGATCCGATGAACCCGGCTCCGCCGGTGACGAGATAGGTGGACATGGTGTCGTGAGAGTTCTCGGCGCGATTGCGCGCAAGAAATAGTCGAAAGGCCGTGAAAGGCGCCGCAGCCGCCCGTAAGCCGAATTCTGTTCCGGCCGGCGGCTCACCGCGCGCGGGTTCCGCGCACGGGAGCCGGCCGACCGGCGACGATCATTCCTCTAGCCCCGGCATTACTGACGGGGTCAAGCGACCTACCCGGAAGCCTCGGACGGGCCGTCCTCTCGTCCCGGTCCGCGCCTGACGGCGCGCATTCGAGACGGCGCTTCCCTATTTGGCCTTGCTCCGTGCGGGGTTTTGCCTGCCATCCCCCTTACGGCGGACGCGGTGCGCTCTTACCGCACCTTTTCACCCTTACCGCCGGACGCGCGCCCCGAGAGGCGGCCTCCAACGGCGGTATGTTTTCTGTGCCACTTTCCTTCGAGTTGCCCCGACCGGGTATTGCCCGGCGCACTGCCCTGCGGAGTTCGGACTTTCCTCCCTTCGACTCGGCTCAAGGCCGGGCCGAACGGCGATCGTCTGGTCGACTGCGGCGTTTTCTCAAAGAGCAGCCTGACATTGTACCACGGCCGCAGAGCCGCCATGTCCGAGGACGCGCCACTAGCCGTCGGTCTCCTGCCGGATGGCGTACTGCTCGAGCTTCTTGTAGAGATTGCTTCGAGGGGTGCCGATGACTTCGGCCGTCTTCGAGATGTTCCAGCCGTTCTCACGCAGCTTCTCGACGAGGTAGGCGCGCTCGGCGGACTCCTTGAACTGCCGCAGCGTGCCGCCGTCGGGAGTCGCGGGCATCGCGCTCGCCGGGCGCGCGGCGCCTTTTTCTGAACGGATCGGCTCGGGCAGATCGGCGAGATCGACGGCTTCGCCCGCGGTCATGATGATCAGCCGCTCGACCGTGTTGCGCAGCTCACGGATGTTGCCGCGCCACCGGTAGCGCTTCATCGCCTCCAGCGCGGCCGGAGTGATGCGCTTGGGCTTCTGGTTGTTCTCGCGGCTGATCGTGTCGAGGAAGTGCTTCACCAGGAGCGGTATGTCTTCGGGCCGCTCGCGCAGCGGCGGCACCTGGATGGGAATGACGGCCAGCCTGAAATAGAGGTCCTCGCGGAAGGTGCCCTTCTCGATCTCCTGCTCGAGGTCCTTGTTGGTGGCGGCAATCACACGGACGTCAACGGTGGCGGTCCGCGCCGATCCCAGGCGTTCGACTTCTCCCTCCTGGAGGACGCGCAGGACCTTGGCCTGCGTCTTGAGGCTCATGTCGCCGACCTCGTCGAGGAAGATCGTCCCCCGGTCCGCCTGCTCGAACTTACCGGTCTGCCGCTCGGTGGCGCCGGTGAAGGAGCCCTTCTCGTGGCCGAAGAGCTCGGACTCGATCAACTCTTCGGGGATGGCCGCGCAGTTGACCTGGACGAACCGCTCGCGGCTCCGGGGGCTGTTGCGGTGAATCGTCCGGGCGACGAGCTCCTTGCCGACGCCGCTCTCTCCCTGGAGCAGGACCGTCGCCTTGCTGGGCGCGGCGCGGTGAATCGCCTCCTGCACGCGCTGGAGCGCCGGGCTGTTGCCGACCATCTGATAGCGCGAGTCGATTTCCTGCCGGAGGGCTCGGTAGGCGGTCTGCGTCCGGTTTTCCGTGAGCTCCTTCTGCACCCGCTCGATGAGCACCGACTCGGAGAAGGGCTTCTCGATGAAGCCCGACGCGCCGCGGTCGCGCGCGTCGAAACCGGTCTGCGTCGTGCCGTGGCCGGATACCATCACGACCGGCAGCGTCGGGTTCGACTGCTTGATCCGCTCGAGCACCTCGAGGCCGTCCATGCCCGGCATCTTGATGTCGAGAAAGACGAGGTCGGGCGGATCGCGATCGATCAGGGCGAGCCCCTCGGGGCCGGTTGCGGCCCCCACGAACTGATAGCCTTGATACTCGAGCGTTCGCCGCACCGACTCGCGAATGCCGGCGTCGTCGTCGATGACCAGGATGCGGGATTTCATTCGCGGCGGCAGAACCTCTACGGCGAGTCGACGCGGACGGCGCGAATCGAGCGCTGGTCGAGGCCGGGGACGTAGACGTACATCGCGAGCACGTCTCCGGGGCGGGCGCTCCGCGCCAGGCGATTGTAGGCGTCGGCCGAGGTGACCGGGTGTCGGTTGATCTCGAGCACGATGAAGTCGCGCTGGATGCCTGCATCGGATGCGGCGCTGAGCGGGTCCACGCGAACGACGAGCGCGCCGGCGATCGAATCCGGGAGGCGCAGGCGCCTCGCGGCGTCCCGGTCGAGATCGCGAACCGCCAGCCCGAGCGGCAGTCCGCCCGAGGATCGCAGCACGCCGTGTCCGGCCGCGGCCTCGGGCGCCGCGGGCTGTCGGCTGGGCCGCTCCGCGAGCCGGACCATCACGGTCTGCTCGCGCCCGTCGCGCACGACCGTGAGCCGCGCGATGCTGCCGGGACCCCGTCGCGCCACCTCCCGGATGATCTCGTCGTTGCCCCTGACGGGCTTCTCATCGATGCCTGTTATCAGATCGTAGGGACGCAGGCCGGCTCGCTCGCCCGGTGAGCCCTCGGCGACATCCTGGACGAGCGCCCCCTTCTGCGAGCCGAGCTTCAGCGAGTGCTGCAGGTCGGGGTCGAGGTCGGTGAGCCCCACGCCCATGAAGCCCCGCGCCACGTGTCCCTTTGCCTTCAGCTGCGGCAGGATGGCGCTGGCCTCGTTGATCGGCACGGCAAAGCCGATGTTGCTCGCGCGCTGGCTGATGGCCGCGTTGATTCCGACGACTTCGCCGCGGCTGTTGATCAACGGCCCGCCGCTGTTCCCGAAATTGATCGCGGCATCCGTCTGAATGTAATTGTCGAGCGCGCTGTCGAACAGCTTGCGGCCCAGATAGCTGACCACGCCGACGGTCACGGTGTGCTCGTAGGCGAGCGGGTTGCCGATGGCGCAGACCCACTCCCCGACGCGGAGGGCGTCCGAGTCGCCGAGCGGCGCCACCGGAAAGTCGCGCCCGGGGACCTTCACCAGGGCGATGTCGGTATCCGGATCGGTCCCGACCGGATGAGCGACGAGCGTGCGTCCGTCGGCGAACTTCACCATGATCCGTTCGGCGCCCTGAATGACGTGGTAGTTCGTGAGGATGACGCCGTCGCGTTCGATGACGACGCCGCTGCCCGATTGCGGGCGCACCGACGGCACCGACGGATTGCCGCTGTCGTCGAAGGGGCCGGCGTCGGGAAGCGCGCGGCGGCGGCGTCCCCCGGACTCGGCGCGCGTGGTCGCCTCGATGTTCACGACGGCGGGATTGATGCGTTCGGCCACATCGGCGAAGTTGACGAGCGCCGGTGAGCCGCCTCGCGTCTGTGCGGCGAGCGCCGTCCTGGCGAGCACCGCGGGCGCGGGCTGGGGAGGCGTGACGGCCGGGAGCGGGCCAATCGAGCCGGCCGCGAGCAGGCCGATCAGGAAGGCCGTGGCCGCGGTCAGCACGAGCACGGTGGCGGCATAGACCTTCGACACGGCGCTTCGATTATAAGCCGAGCAGCGCGCGGAAGGCCGCTTCGTCGAGCACCGGCACGCCCAGGGCCTGCGCCTTCGCGAGCTTGCTGCCCGGCTCGGCGCCCGCCACGAGGTAGCTGGTCTTCTTGCTCACCGATCCAATCACGCGGCCGCCGCGCGCCTCGACGGCCGCGCCCGCCTCCTCCCGCGTGAGCGTCGCGAGCGTGCCCGTCAGGACGAACGACGAGCCGGCCAGCGCTCCCGCGGGTGCCCGGGGACGGATCGGCGCATCCATCCTGACGCCCGCCTGCGCGAGCGCCTCCATGAGCCGGCGATTCTCCGGCTGCTCGAAGTAGGACCGGACCGCCGAAGCGACCACGGGACCGACGTCGGGCACCTGCTGCAGATCTTCGACGGAGGCGCTCATGAGCGCCCCCATCGATCCGAACGCGTCGGCGAGCGCCTGGGCGCCCCGCTCGCCGACGTGGCGGATGCCCAGCCCGTAGATCAGCCGCCACAGCTCCCCGCCGCGGGCTCGGTCGATCTGCGCCACGAGGTTCGCGGCAGACTTCTTGCCCATCCGCTCGATTGCGGCGAGCCGATCGGCGGCGAGATGGAAGACGTCGGCATAGGTGCGGACGAGCCCCTCCGCGATCAGCCTGGCGATCAACGACTCGCCGAGCCCTTCGATGTTCAGCGCGTGGCGCGACGCGAAATGTTCGAGACCGCGCTGAAGCTTGGCCGGGCACGACGTGTTCTCGCACCGCCAGACGGCCTCGTCGTCCGGCTTCTGCAGCCGGCTTCCGCACACGGGGCACGCTTCGGGCATCATCCAGGGCACCGAGCTCGCCGGCCTTCTGGCGAGAATCGGCTTGATCACCTGCGGAATGATGTCGCCGGCTTTCTCCACGAGCACGTAGTCGCCCTGGCGGATGTCCCGGCGCGCGATCTCCTGCTCGTTGTGCAGCGAGGCGAGCTGGACGGTCGTACCGGCGAGGCGCACCGGCTCGAGCACCGCGAAAGGGGTCACCGCTCCGGTGCGCCCGACGTTCACGTCGATGGCGCGAAGCAGCGTGGTGGCCTGTTCGGCGGGAAACTTGAACGCGATGGCCCAGCGCGGGAACTTCGACGTGGATCCGAGCGCGGCCCGCAGGGCGAGGTCGTCGACCTTGACGACCACGCCGTCGGTGTCGAAGCTCAGCGTGCGCCGCTGTTCGGCCCAGTCCTGACAGAACGCCCAGACCTCGTCCATGCCGGCGCACCGCCGCCAGTGCCGCTCCACCGGGAGGCCGGCCGTCCGCAGCTGCTCGAGCGTCTGCGCGTGCGTCGACGGGCGGGCGGGGTCATCGGTGACGATCTGATAGAAGAAAGCCCCCAGATTGCGACGGGCGACCTGGGCGGGGTCCACGTTGCGCATCGCGCCGGCCGCGGCGTTGCGAGGGTTGGCGAAGATCGGCTCTCCGGCCTGCTCGCGCTCCTGGTTGGTGCGCTCGAACTCCCGCCGGGGAAGATAGACCTCGCCGCGAACCTCCAGGGGCGAGGGAAGCGCGCCGCGCAGGGCGAGCGGAATCGGACGGATCGTCCGGACGTTCGCGGTGACGTCCTCGCCGCGCGTGCCGTCGCCGCGCGTGGCGCCGCGCACCAGCCTGCCGTCCTCGTACGTGAGCGCGATGCTCAGGCCGTCGATCTTCAGCTCGGCGACATACGCCACCGCCCCGGCGGTCGCGCCTTCGAGTCCACGCCGGACCCGCTCGTCGAACTCCCGCAGCTCCTCCTCGTTGTACGCATTGTCGAGGCTGAGCATCGGTGCGGCGTGCGTGACCGTGGGGAAGCCCGCCGCCGCGCGTCCGCCGACCCGCTGGGTCGGCGAGTCGATCGATACGAGGTCCGGGTGCTCGCGCTCGAGCCGCTGAAGCTCGCGCAGCAGCTCGTCGAACTCGGCGTCGGCAATCTCGGGATCTTCGAGGATGTAGTAGCGCTCCTCGTGGTGGCGGATCAAATCGCGAAGCTCGAGGATGCGCTCGGCAGGGTCCACGGCGCAGAAGCCGGCGCGCTCAGCGGTCGCGCGCGAGAATGTAGTCGGGCAGGGCCATCAGCGCGTCCCGCTCAGGGGATGGCGGGAACGCATACAGCTGCTTCTTGGCCGTCGTCGCGAACTCCTGGGCCTTGAACATCGCGTACTCCACCGATCCGCTGTCGTGGAGCAGCCGGCAGATCGCCTGCCAGTCCTCGGGGGTCACCTCTCCATCGCGAACGACGCTGGCCAGCATGCCCGCCGCTTCGGGCGCGGCCCGCTGCAGGAGGCGAATCACCGGCAGCGTGACCTTGCCTTCGCGGAGATCGCCGCCGACCGGCTTGCCGAGGGCCGTCTGATCGCCGGAGAAATCGAGGAGATCGTCGATGAGCTGGAACGACATGCCCAGGTTGATGCCGTACTCCTGCAGCGCCCGCTCCTGCTCGGGATCGGCCTTGCCGAGAATGCCGCCTATCCGCGCGCAGCCGCCGAACAGATAGGCCGTCTTGCGGCGCACGATGTCCAGGTGCTCGTCTTCGGTCAGCGCGAGATCCCCCTTCTTGGCGAGCTGATACAGCTCCCCTTCGATCATGCGCAGCGTGATGTCGCACAGGTGCCGCACGATGTCGAGCCGATCGGGCGTGAGGGCCAGGCCCATCGACTTGATGTAGAGGTAGTCGCCGAGGAGCACGGTGACGTCGCTGCCCCACCGCGAGTGCACCGAGGGCTGCCCGCGGCGCCATTTCGAGTCGTCGATGATGTCGTCGTGGACCAGCGTGGCCGTGTGGACGAACTCGACCACGGCGGCGTACAGCGCACCGAGATCGCCGACGTAACCGCTCAGGCGCGCGGCCATCAGCAGGACGGCCGGGCGGATGCGCTTGCCTCCCCCGTTCTGGATATAGCGGCCGATCTTGGGGATCAGATCGACCTGCGACTCGACGTGCCGGTAGAACTCCGTTTCGACCCTGTCCAGATCGGCCCGGATCGGTTCGAACATCTGGACGAGCGTCGCGTAGGTGGGTTTCTGCTCGACAGCGTTCTTCAAAGCGTGCTGATCAGACCATACTCGCGCCGGGGTGTCAACGAAAGGCGCGTGCGGTCACGGGTTTACGGGCGAAACAGTACGGCGAAATTCGCGGCCGTCCGGCGCGCCAGATCCTCCGGCGCCACGCCCCGGATGCCGGCGAGCGTCTCGGCCACCCGAACCACCCAGGCAGGCTCGTTCCGCCGCCCGCGGAATGGCGGCGGCGCCAGGTAGGGGCTGTCGGTTTCCATCAGGATGCGATCCTCCGGCACGCCGGCCGCAATCTGCCGGAGCGCCGCGGCATTGGCGAACGCCACGATGCCCGAGAACGACACGTGCAGTCCGAGCGCGAGCCCCTGATCCGCCAGCGACGGCGACCCGGTGAAACAGTGGAGGACGCCGCGGACGGTGCCGTGCTCCCGCAGGATGGCGAGCGTGTCGTCCTCGGCTTCGCGGGTGTGGATCACCACCGGCAGATCCAGCTCGCAGGCCAGCCCCAGCTGCGCGCTGAATACCTGCTTCTGCGTCGCGCGGGGCGCGAGGTCGTAGTGGTAGTCGAGGCCGATCTCCCCCACCGCGCGCGCCAGCGGATCGGCCGCAAGCTCGGCGCGGAGCAGGACGGCTGCCTCCGACTCGCGGCCTTCGAACTCCCCCGCCTGATGCGGATGGACGCCGATGGAGGTCCGCACCTCGGGCCACGCCGCCGCGACTCGTGCCGCCCGTTCACGCTCCCCGGCACTGCCGGCCGCCAGGATGCAAAGCGCCCGCTCGAGCCCGGCTGCGCGGGCGCGGGTGACGACATCCTCGAGATCGCCGGCGAATGCCTCGTCGGCGAGATGACAATGCGAGTCGACCACTACCGCACGCGCCAGCCCGGCTCGCCCTCGACCGAGAGCAGCACCGGCTGCCCGTCTTCGGCGCTGGCCGCCAGCACCATTCCGTTCGACTCGATGCCCATCAGCTTCGCCGGCTTCAGATTCGCGACGATGACGATGGAGCGCCCGACGAGCGCGTCCGGCGCGTACGCTTCGGCGATGCCGGCCACGATCGTCCGCTCCTCCGTGCCCGTGTCGACGCGGAGCTTCATGAGCTTGCGTGACTTGGGAACGGCCTCGGCGGCGAGAATCCTGGCCACGCGCAGCTCCACGTTCATGAACTGGTCGATGGAAATGCGGGTGTCGGCCGCGGGAGCCGCGCTGGGTGCCGGCGCCGCAGCTTGAGGCGCCGCGGATTGAGGCGTCGCGGCGACCACACCGCGGTCGGATGTCTCATCAGTCACAGTCTGCTCCTTCGCACGCCTCTTCAGATCGAAGCGGGGCCACAACGCCGGCGCCTGCTCCAGCACGCGCCCGCCTTCGCCCCGCCATTCTCCGTCGCGTTCGAGGCCGACGCTCGCGGCCGGCGCACCGATCCGCCTCAGTATCTCCCGCGCCGATCCCGGCATGAACGGCGACAGCAGGACGGCGGCGATGCGGATGGCTTCCGCGGCGTCGTAGAGCACCTGCGTCAGGCGATCGCCGGCGGACGGCTCCTTCGCCAGCGCCCAGGGGGCGCGGGCCGCAATGAACTCGTTGGCGGCGTCCACGATCCGGAACGCGGCCGCGGCGCCCTCGTGCAGCGCCAGCGCGTCCATCGCGCGGCAGTAGGCGGCGACGGCATCGTTGGCGAGCGATACCAGCCCCTCGTCGGGCGCGAGCGCCGGATGAAGGCGTCCGTCCCGGTATTGATGCGCCATCGCCACGACCCGGCTGACCAGGTTGCCCAGATTGTTGGCCAGGTCGGCGTTGTAGCGCTCGTCGAAGCGCTCCCAGGAGAAGTCGCCATCCGCGCCGAACACGATCTCCTTCGTGAGATAGAGGCGCAGCGGATCCACGCCGTGCCGCGAGGCCGCCTGAAGCGGATCGATGATGGTGCCGGGGGTCGACTTGCTCATCCGGTGGCCGTCCACCGTCAGGAACCCGTGTCCGAACACCTGCGCCGGCAGGCCGAGGTCGGCGCTCATGAGCATGGCCGGCCAGATCACGGTGTGGAACCGCGTGATGTCCTTGCCGACGACGTGCAGATCGGCCGGCCACCAGCGGGCAAACCGCTGCTGGTCGCTGCCCAGCCCCACCGCGGAGGCGTAGTTGATCAGCGCGTCGAACCAGACGTAGACGACGCTGGCGCTGTCCCACGGCAGCGGAATACCCCAGGCCTGCCCGGCCCGGCTCACCGAGATGTCCTCGAGTCCGCCTTCGATGAGCTTGAGCTGTTCGTTGCGCCTGATGTCCGGCCGGAGGAAGCCGGGTGCTCTCCTCGAAGAGATCGAGCAGCGATCCGCTGGTACCGCGACAGGCGGAAGAAATAGTTCTTCTCCTTGATCCACTGCGGTTCGCTGGCCGGATGGAGCGGGCAGCGTCCGTTGACGAGGTCCTTCTCCTGCTTGAAGGCTTCGCAGCCGACGCAGTACCAGCCCTCGTAGACGCCCTCGTAGATATCGCCGGCCCGATGGATGCGGCTCGCCATCTCCGTGACGCCAGCGCGGTGCCGGGGTGCCGTCGTCCTGATGAAATCATCGAACGAGACGTCGAGGGCGCGCCAGGTGCGGGTGAACGCTTGCTTCCATCCGATCGCAGTACGCGAGCGGATCGAGGCCCTGCTCCTGCGCGCTCCTGAACACGTTCTGGGAGTGCTCGTCGTTGCCCATCACGAACCAGGTGTCGAACCCGCGCAGGCGCTTGTAGCGCGCGATGACGTCGGCGCACACCTTCTCGTAGGCCGTGCCCAGGTGAGGCCGGCGGTTCACGTAATCGATCGCGGTCGTGAGATAGAAGCGCGGCACGGTTTGTCTTGGGATCGCCCGGGCCTCAGGCGCGCCTCGCCGGGGCGCCTGGCGAAGCGTGTCGCTCCAGGTAGGCGTTCGCCGCGGCGGCCTGCACCTCTTTGACCGGGATGCCGCGCTCGCGTCCAATCCGGTCGCAGTCGTCGAACTCGGGAAGCGGCGTTCACGACGCGTCCGGCCAGCCGCGCGACCTTGACGCGAACGGTGCCGAGCGGCGTGTCCACCGGCACGATCTCGCGCTCGAGCCGCTCGCGCGTCGACCTCGTGGTAGCCGCAAGCCGATCGTCGTGGTCTCGCGAAAGACGAGCTCGGCCAGCGCCTGTCGCGCCGGCCGGGCGTGCGAGCACGGTGAGCAGCGTGCCGGGGCGGTTCTTCTTCATCTGCACCGGCGTGTAGATACACCTCCAGCGCGCCCGCGGCATAGAGGCGATCCATGACGGCGCCGAAGATCTGCGGGTTCATGTCGTCGATCTCGCACTCGCATCACGACAATGCGTTCGGAGTCGGCCGGCATCGGTCGGCCTCGCCGATCAGCACCCGCAGCACGTTCGGCGTGTCGGAGGGGTCGCGGTCGCCGGCGCCGTAGCCGACGCGGTCCACGCGCATGGCGGGCAGCGGGCCGAAGGCCGATGCGTAGGCCGAGATGCAGCAGCGCGCCGGTCGGCGTGACGAGCTCGCGCTGCTGCCCGGACGAGTAGATCGGGACGCCCTCCAGCAGCCTCACCGTCGCGGGCGCGGGCACGGGAAACACGCCGTGCGCCGACTTGCACCATGCCGCCGCCGACGTTCAGCGGCGAGCATGACGATGCGATCGGCCTGGAACCACTCGAGCGCGAACACCGCGCCGACGATGTCGATGATGGAGTCGAGCGCGCCGACCTCGTGCAGGTGAACCTGGTCGAGCGGCATCTGATGGATCGCGGCCTCGGCTTCGCCGAGGCGCTGAAAGAGCGCTTTGGCGCGCGCCTCGCCGCCGGCGAGAGCGCCGAGCGGTCGATGAGCGCAGCGATCTCGGCGAGGCGTGCGGTGGGCATGGCGCGATGCGTGCGGGCGCGGCGGCCGCTGTCGGACGCGATGTCGTGGGCCGTGCGCGTGCGTGCGTGCGTGGTGCGGTGCCCGTCGTCGATCTCGCCGTGCACGCGGAACTTCGTCGCCGACAGCCCGGCTCTCATGACCTTCTCGCGCCGACACCGACGGCGCCGTCGATGGCGAGGCTGCCCAGCGCGTCGCGCAGCTCGTCGAGCGGCAGCCCGGCGTCGAGTCAGGGCGCCGAGCAGCATGTCGCCGGAGCGCCGGAGAAGCAGTCGAAGTAGAGGATGCGCGCCATCGTATTCGGCTTCATAGTTTACCAGCCTCTCTGAAGCTGAAGTAGCGCGTGTCGGCGAGGATGAGGTGATCGAGCACGTCGATGCCCATGAGCTCGCCGGCGGCGCTCAGTCGCCGCGTCAGCGCGATGTCGTCGCGGCTGGGCGTCGGATCGCCCGAGGGATGGTTGTGGAACAGCACGATCGCAGGCGGCCTGCGCCGAGGCGGCTTCGCGGAAGATCTCGCGCGGATGCGCCGGACCTGGAGTCCAGCGTGCCGACCGAGACCACGGAGGTCCGCAGCAGGCGGTGGCTTGCGTGTCGAGCATCACGACGCCGAACTGCTCGACCGCTCGTGCGCCGAACTGCGGCAGCAGGTAGGCCGCCAGGTCGCGCGGCGTGCCGAACGACATGCGGACGGGCGGGCAGCGCAGGAGGGTGCGGCGGCCCAGCTCGACCGCCGCCAGCACCTGCGCCGCCTTGGCATCGCCCATGCCCTCGAGGCGCCGCAGATCGTCGGCGCCGCATCCGGGGCATGCCGTGGAGCCCGCCGGCGATCTCGAGCACGGCGTTGGCCAGCGCGAGCGCGTTCGCGCGCCGCGACCCGCTCCCGACGACGATCGCCACCAGCTCGTTGTCGCCGAGCGCCGCCGCTCCGAGTCGCAGCAGCTTCTCGCGCGGCCGATCGTGAGGGGACAGCGCCTTCATCGTCGAGACGGCAGGGTATACTCAGCGGGATGTCGCATCGCGTTGGCGCGCCGTTCTGGCGCCTGATGTCCGCGGCGGCGCTGGCCGCCGCGTTCTCCATCGGCTGCGCGGGGCCGCCATCGAGCGAAATGGATCAGGCGCAGGGCGCGATCGATGCCGCGCGCGCCGCGCGGCGCCGATCGGTACGCGCCCGAGGAATACACCGCCGCGGTCGAGGCGCTGCGTCAGGCACACGAAGCCGTCGCGCAGCGCGACTATCGGCTGGCGCTGAATCACGCGCTCGACAGCCGCGAGCGCGCGCAGGCGGCCGCGAAGAAGGCGGCCGATCAGCAGGCCACCCTTCGGAGCGCCGCCGAGCGCCGGCTCGGCGAGGTCACAGCCATGCTGGCGGCCGCCAACCAACAGCTTCGGGCGGCAGAAGCCGCGCGCGTGCCACGCCGCGCGCTGGCGGCGCCTCGCGCCGAGATTGCCAGCGCCGATGAGGCTCTGCAAAAAGCGGGCGCAGCGCTCACCACGGGCGACTATCGGGAGAGTCAGGCGCAGCTCGACGAGACGGCCGGACGCTTGTCGCGCGTCACGCAGGAGTTGCGCGCCGCCACCGGCGCGCGGCCGGCGCGCGGCCGGCGGTGAGCGCGGAATCGGTGATGTCGAAAAATGCGCGTGACAAGTGGTTCACGCGCGGAAGAAAGTTCGCGCGTCACGCCTCGGGCGCGAGCGCCCCTGTGTAGACGCCCTCCAGGACCAGCTTCGCCCACCCTGTCAGGTACACTCCGTCCTCGCGCCAGTCCACGCGCTGCGTCCCGCCGGGCGACATGACGTCGACCTCGCGGGCGGCTCCCCCGTGCGCCGCTGCCGCGACGGCCGCCCCGCACGCGCCGGTGCCCGAGGCCATGGTCGGTCCGACCCCCCGCTCCCAGATCAGTATCCGGATACGGTCGGGCGCTTCGACGTGCACGAACGAGACGTTCGTGCGGTTCGGGAACGCCGGGTGGCGCTCGATTGCGCGCCCGAGCCGGTGGCAGCGTGAGGCGTCGAGGGGGTCGTTCAGGATCACGCACTGCGGATTGCCGACCGACAGAGCCACGGCAGCGACCCTCTCCCCCTCGACGTCGAGATCGAGCAGGCGAATGTCGCGCGGCTGCCCCATCGCGGCCCGGAACGTGAGCGCGTCCCGATCGCGGGCGACGAGCTCCAGCGTCTTGGTACCGGCGAGGGTGTCGATGGCCACTGACCGCAGCGTGGGCTGTTCCCGCACGGCCAGCGCGGCGAGGCAGCGCAGGCCGTTGCCGGAAACCTCCGATTGGCTGCCATCGGCGTTGAAGAGACGCATCCGGGCGCGCCCGTGCTCGAGCTCGTAGAGCATGAGCCCGTCCGCGCCGACGCCGGTCTGCCGATGACACATGGCCTGCGCCAGCGGCTGCGGCGCATGTCCCTCGGCATCCCTCTCGGCCACGAGAAGGAAGTCGTTGCCGTATGCATGGCCCTTGACGATCGGAATCCCGTGCGCCATGTGCGCTACGCCTCGCAGAATGCCAGCAGATGCCAGCCGAAGCGCCGAACCAGCAGACGCGGCATGGCGTTGAACAGCCCGACGAAGACAGTGTTGTAGAGGCGTCCCTTGAGGCCGCCGTGCAGGCGCGTCTTCACCGGGAAGCGCTCCGGAACGATGCGCACCCGCGAGAAGCCGCCGAGAAGAGCG
Source organism: Vicinamibacterales bacterium (assembly GCA_963738315.1). Lineage (GTDB taxonomy): Bacteria > Acidobacteriota > Vicinamibacteria > Vicinamibacterales > JAMQPK01 > JAMQPK01. Next base: position 1,388,939 of record CAVTVT010000003.1, read on the forward strand.
CGAAACTCGCCGATCGAATACAGGTGATATTGCGGCGCGTCCATGTGTTCCAGGTCGACCTTGGTCACCCGCGAGATCGCCTTCAGCCAGGAGACGCGGTTGTACACCTGAAAGATGGCCGCGCCACCCGGTCTCAGCACCCGGCGGCATTCCGCGATCAGCGCGGCGGTATCTGAAGTGTACTGAAGGACGCCGTGCGCGTAGACCATGTCGAAGACGGCGTCGCGAAACGGCAGCTGCTCGCCGTCGCCCACCAGGAGGGCCGCGCCGAGCCGTTCGTGCGCGAAGTTGGCGCGGGCGAGCGCAATGGACGACTGCGCAAGGTCGACGCCCACGACCCTGGCCCCGTGGCGGGCGAACTGCACGAGATCGGTGCCGGCCCCGCAGCCCACTTCCAGGACCCGCCGGCCGCCGTAGCCGCCGAACGGAACGAGCCGGGGCAGGTGGTGCAGCTTCTCGAAATGGTAATGCTCGAGATCGGCGAAGAAGCCCGGTGTGCCTGGCTCGTGCCGCGTGATCTCGAGATCGTGGATGTGCGTCTCCCAGTAGCGTCGAACCGCGCGCTGGGAGCCGCGCTCGCCCGTGGTCACGAGACGCCTACTATAGGATACTTCGCGCGTGACACGTGACCTCGCGCGCCTCGCCTCGGGCGAGTTCGACCTGCTCGTGGTCGGCGGCGGCATTCACGGACTTGCCGTCGCGTACGACGCGGCGCAGCGCGGGCTCTCGACTGGCCTGGTCGAACGAATGGATTTCGGGGCGGCTACCTCGTTCAATCATCTGAAGACGCTGCACGGCGGACTGCGCTACCTGCAGACGGGCGATCTGCGCCGCATGCGGGAGTCGATTCGCGAGCGGCGCGCGTTCGCGCGCATCGCGCCGGAGCTCGTCGCCCCGGTGCCCTTCGTTATGGCCACCGGCGGCACGGGAACCCGCAGCGCACTGGCCATGCGGATGGCCCTGGCCGCCGACGCGATCGTCGCGGCGGACCGGAACGACCGGGTTCCCGAGGCGCTCAGGCTGCCCAGGGGCCGGATCATTCCGTCGGCCGACTGCGCGGCGCTCTTCGCAGGCGCGGCGGATACGGGAGGGCATCCCGGCGCCATGTGGTACGACTACGTGACGGTGCAGGGAGACCGGCTGACGCTGGCATTTGCCGAAGCCGCCGCCTCTCACGGGGCGGTGCTCGCGAACTACACGCAGGCGGGCGCCGCCACATCCTCCGCGGCGCCGCTCGTCGCCGTGCGCGCGACGGACGCGCTCACCGGCGACGTCTTCGACGTCCGCGCGCGTGTCGTCGTCAACGCCGCCGGCCCCTGGGTCTCGTCCGTGCTGGGTGCCATGGGCGTCGGACGCACCTGGCCGCTGCTCAAAGCGATGAACCTCGTCACCTCGCGCCCTGCGCGTCCGGCGGCCCTGGTGCGGGCGGGCCGGTCCGGGCGCGCGCTGGTGCTGCTGCCGTGGCACGGGCGTACGCTCGTCGGCACCAGCGAGTCGCCGGGCCAACGGACGCCCGAGGATCAGCAGGCGCTCGGAGACGAGGTCGCGCGGTTCGTCGAGGAGGCCAACGAAGCCTTCCCGGAGCTCAGGATCGGGCCTGGCGAGATTACGCTGGTTCACCGGGGCGTCGTACCGGCTGGACGGCGCGGCGACCGCCTCACCCTGCTGGGCCAATCCGCCGTCGTGGACCACGCCGCCGACGGACATCCGGCGCTGGTCTCGATCGTGAGCGTGAAGTACACGACGGCGCGCGCCGTGGCGGAGCGTGCGGTCGACCTGGTCATGGCGAAGCTGGGGCGCCGGCCGGTCGCATGCCGCACCGGCGAGACGCCGCTGCCGGCGGCGGTCCTGGACGGCTTGCCCCCTCGTGTGGCCGCGCAACGCGCCGTGGAGGCCGAGATGGCCCGGACACTCGCCGATGTCGTGGTCCGGCGGGTCGGCGCCGGCGCACGCGGCTACCCGGGCGATGCCGTCGTTCAGGAGTACGCGGCCGCGGTCGCGGCGCTGCTCCGCTGGACTCCGGAACGGACCGCCTCGGAGGTGCGCGCCGTCCGGCGGTTCTATGACATCGCCTGACGGCGCTAGGGTCCGAACACGTAGGTCGCGCCGGCGGAGATGCCGAACCCCGGGTCGCGTGACGTGACGCCGACGAGGAGTCCGGCGTCGAAGCGAAGCAGCTGATACGTGTAGCGTCCCGCGAGGCGGAGCACGGCCCGGCTCTCGAGGCCGGCCGGCGTGGCGCTGCCGAACGGATCGAGCCGCCCATTGATCTCCCCCACCGTCTCGAACTCATTCGTCAAGGCACGCGCCACCGACAATCCGAAGCCGAGGGTCTTGGCCGATCCTTGTGCCGCCGCCGGATCCCCCAGGACGATCAGACTGACGTTACCCACGGTCCGCACCGACTGAATGGTCTTGGCCACGAGCATCGACGCAAAGAAGTCGGTGGTACGGAGCCCGAGTCCGCTCCCCCGCGTGGCGGTCGGCAGCTTCGTGCCGAAGCGAACGCCGAATCCCGGGTGGTCGGCGGTCTCCGGCACGATCCGGAGTTTGGTCGCGACGACGAGGTCTTCGAAGCTCGCGGAGCTGTCGCCGGTGAAAGTCAGCTGGTCCTGCAGCGGGCCCGGCCGGCGCTCGGTGACGTGCAGACGCTGGTATAGTCCGCCATCCACCTGGACCTCGGCGGCCGGACCCACCCCGACGCTGACGCCGAGCAACGCCACGTGGGTGACATCTCCCTTCAACCCGTAGGCCGGCTGGAACGCCCCTTTGTCGAGCTCCACGCCTCCTTCGACGAGGACGCGGCGATCGCCGATGGTTTCCGGATCTTCGGTCACGAGCGGGCGCTGTTGAGCGAGGGCCGGAGCGGCCGCAGCCAGCAGCGCGATACCCACAATTACGGAATCCACCTTCTTGAACGTCATGTGCATCCTGGAGTTGGCCGTCCCGCTGCGCGGCTCACCAGCGGCGGCGGCTGTCGAGCAGAAGCGTCACGGGACCATCATTGACGAGCTCGACCTCCATATGAGTCTGGAACTCGCCTGTCTGTATTGTGAGGTGCGACGCGGCCAGCGCGCGCACGACGTCTTCGTACAGGGCCTTCGCGACCGCCGGCTCGGCCGCCTCGTCGAAGGAGGGCCGCCGTCCTCGACGGCAGTCGCCGCACAAGGTGAACTGCGAGACGACCAGCAGCGCCCCTCCGGTGTCGGCCGCGGAAAGGTTCATCTTTCCGTCCCGATCCGCAAAGATGCGGAGGCCTAGCACCTTCGTGGAGATATAGCTCACATCGTCGCGGCCGTCGCCCTGTTCGACCCCGACGAAGACGAGCAGCCCCGCACCGATGGCGCCGGCGACGCGTTCGCCGACCCGTACGCGGGCGGACGACACGCGCTGCACCACCGCACGCATCAGCCCGCGGCGGTCTCTCGCCCGTTGAGGCGTATCTGCAGGAGCGCCGCCCCGCCGGGGCGGGTCACCGCCTCGACGGCAGGATTCAGCCGCGTGTCGAGCAGGTGCCGGGGAGAGACGTTCGCGAGCGCCCGCAGCATCGAGTGCTTGACGCCCGTATGCTCGCGGTCGAGACCGGCGAGGAGCTGCTTGACCCGCTGCCGCTGCAGGCTCAGGTCGCCGCAGGCCGGGCAGCAGCAGCCGACGACCGGCAGGCTGGAGGCGAGCGCGTAGTCTCGACAGTCGCGCTCGCCCGCGTAGACGAGCGGACGGATCACCACGTGGCGGGAGTCGTCGGACACCAGCCTGGCAGGCATCGCCTTGAGGCTTCCTTCGAAGAACAGATTCAACAGGAGCGTCTCGATGAAGTCGTCCGCGTGGTGCCCCAGGGCGATCTTCGTGGCACCGAGCAGATCGGCCAGCCGGTACAGCGCCCCCCGCCGGAGGCGTGCGCAGAGCGAGCAGGGGGTCGCGTTGGCTTCCAGCAAGTCGTCCATGACGCCGCCGATGGTCGTGTGTTCGACGTGGCACTCCCAGCCGCGCGCCTCGCAGGCCTCGGCGATCGCGCGATGCTGAAAGCCTTCGTAGCCGGAATCGATGTTGACGCCGACGATCGAGAAGCGAATCGGCGCGCGTTTTCGCAGCACGTCGAGGATCTGCATCAGCGTCCAGCTGTCCTTGCCGCCGGACAGCCCCACCATCACGCGGTCGCCGTCCTCGACGAGGCCGAAATCGTGAATCGCCCGCGTCACCTTCCGCGCCAGACCTGCTTCGAGGGGTGTTGCGTAGCCCACGGGCCACAGTGTACCCGGGATCCGGAGAATGCAGCATGCCATAATGGCCTACCGGGAGAGTGATCATGCGACGGATCGCGCTCGTACTCGCGCTGATGGCAATCGCGTCGGCATCGGCGGCCGATCTCACCGGTCGGTGGGTCTGGCGCACCGACAACGGCGACGGCACCGCGCGCGAAACGGTGTTCGCGCTCGATCAGCAGGGCACATCGCTGACAGGCGCCGTCATCACCGTGAACGCTGAAACGCCGATCGTCGAGGGATCGGTCGCCGGCGACGCATTCTCGTTTGCCACGGTCACCGGCTCGGCGGCGAATCCGCGCCGCACGGTGTATCGGGGCGCGCTCGCGCCGTCGGGCGAGCTCCAGATTGCCATCGCTCAGCCCGGACGGTCCGATCAGCACATCACGGCGTCGAGAGGGCCCGACTCGGCCGGCCGGCTGCCCGCCCGGCTCGAGCCGCCGGCCCTTCATCGGGTGCCGGACAACGGGCTCGCGCGCACGCCGCCGATGGGCTGGAACAGCTGGAACAATTTCCGCGGACGGATCGACGATGCGACCGTCCGCGCGATCGCCGATGCCATGGTCTCGAGCGGCATGAAGCAGGCCGGCTACGAGTTCGTCAACATCGACGATACCTGGGAGCTGGGCCGCGACGCGGCCGGGCGACATCACGACCAATCGAAAGTTCCCCGACATGAAGGCGCTGGCCGACTACGTCCACGCGAAGGGGCTGAAGCTCGGCATCTATTCGTCGCCCGGCCCGTACACCTGCGCCGGCTACGAGGGCAGCTACGGGCACGAGGACTGGACGCCACGAACGTGCGCCTCCTGGGGCATCGACTACCTGAAGTACGACTGGTGCAGCGCACGCCGGGTCTATCGAGACGAGCGACGATGCAGGCCGTGTATCAGAAGATGGGCGACGCGCTGCGCGCGGCCGGACGTCCCATCGTGTTCAGCCTCTGCCAGTACGGGCGCCAGGACGTCTGGACGTGGGGACCCGAGGTCGGCGGAAACCTCTGGCGCACCACCGGCGACATCGGCGACACCTGGGCCTCGATGTCGCGGATCGGCTTCGAGCAGGATCGCCTCGCGCCGTATGCCGCGCCGGGGCACTGGAACGACCCCGACATGCTCGAAATCGGGAACGGCGGCATGACCGACGACGGAGTACCGCACGCACATGAGCCTGTGGGCTCTGCTGGCCGCACCGCTGCTGGCCGGCAACGACCTGCGCGCCATGACGCCGGACATCGCCGCGATCCTCACCAACCCGGACGTGATTGCGGTCGATCAGGATCGTCTCGGACGCCAGGGCCGCCGGGTCAGGAAGGACGGCGACCTCGAGATCTGGTCGAAGGCGCTCGATGGCGGCGCGTATGCGGTGGGCCTCTTCAATCGCGGCGAGTCGCCCGCGGAGGTGTCCGCCGCGTGTGCGGAGCTCGGAGCCTGCGGCTACCGCGTGAGAGACCTGTGGCTCCGGCGCGATCTCGGATGCGCCGGGCGAGCGGCTCGGCGCCGTCGTGCCCGCCCGTGGCGTAGCTTTGTTCCGCTTGAGCCCCGCGCACTAACGGGGAATGCCGGGGCCGGCCGCCGATTTGTGCGCCGGACAGGAATAGAGGTAATATCCTCCATATATGGAGTGCTCTCGGTGGCCGTAGCCCAGCGGGCGTCCGGGGGGCTCGCGGCGGATCCGGTCGTCAATCTCGGCGACAGACGCGCCCAGGCGCGCCTCAGCCGCCCGGCGACGACCGCGTTCTTCAAGTTGGCCCAGGCCTGGGGCCTCAAGGACGACGCGGCGCGACAGCTGCTCGGCGGCATCTCGAACGGTGCGTACTACCAGCTGAAGCGCGGCGACCGGAAGACGCTCGATCAGGACAAGCTCACGCGCATCTCCCTGCTCATCGGGATCTTCAGCGCGCTGAACGTGCTCTACAGCCGCAAGCTGGCCGACGCCTGGATGAACCGGCCGAACGCGGCCCCGATGTTCCAGGGTGACACGCCGCTCGCCTACCTGCTCCGCGGCGGCCTACCGGCGTTCGTCCGGGTGCGGCAGCTCCTCGACGCCCGCCGCGGCGGACGCTGAGGGTGCCGCCGAAGCTCTCCCCCGTCCGCCGCGACGACACGCATCGTCTCGTGCCGTGCCGCAACAGCCGCCGCAGCGTGCTCGAGCGGCTCACCGAGCGCGCCGGCGATCTCTCCGCGCTCATCGACCTCGAAGGCGCGACCAACGACCGGCTGCTGGGCGAGGCGAATCTGCTCCCGGGCATCGGCGTGCACGAACTGCTCTACGGAATCCCGTACGCCCACATCGTGAACGCCGCCTTCTGCCACGCGCACCCGATGGGCAGCCGCTTCAACGGGCCGGACCGCGGCGCCTGGTACGCCGCCTTCGACCTGGAGACCGCCCGCGCTGAGGTGGCCTTCCACAAGCGCCGCGAGCTCCAGGACGTCGGGTGGGAGGAGCCCGAGGAATTCGTGTTCGACGACTACCTGGCGGACTTTCGCGCCGAGTTTCACGATCTGCGCTCGGATCCGCGGTACCGGACCGCTCTGGACTCCCGGAGTTACAGGGCGTCGCAGCGGCTCGCGGCCGTGTTGATCGGCGCCGGGTCGGCAGGCCTCGTGTATCCCAGCGTGCGACGGACCGGCGGGACGTGCCTGGTCTGTTTCAGGCCGGCGCTGGTGGCGAACGTGAGGAAAGGCGCGCCGGTCACCCTCACGTGGCCGGCGCGCTGAAGCGGACTATCGCCGGGCGGCGGCCAGCTTCGCACTCGGAGTCGTGTCGGCGTCGAGATCGCCCAGCACGAACTGAATCCCGCCCAGCATCAGCTTCACCAGGTCCGGCATCATGTAGAACTCGGGCCGGTGTCCGAGCACGCTGTTGAAGACGCGCCCCTTCCCGTAGCTCTTGATCCAGACCATGCCGTAATCCTTGTCGGGCCGGATGGTCCATCGGCGGAGATCGGTCTTGTCCGCGTCGACGCTCAGCAGCACGTGAAGCTTCTCGCGCGTGTACGGCCCCGTGGGCGGGAAATGATAGAACTCGTCCACCATCGAAAAGCCCTTCCCGCCGAAGTGCCTGGTCAGCGGGCTGTTGGGGTCGTCGATCTTCAGAGTTCCCGGCTCTCCGTTGTACTGGTGCGGTCCCTCCTGGGCTCCCATCAGCTCACCGAACTCCGGCACATCCTGCGAGGCGAAGGTCGTACCGTGCAGGCCCGCGACGCCGCCCCCCTCCCGCACGTACCGGATGAGGCCGTCGAGCACCTCCGGATCCGCGAACACCGGCCCCACGACGCTGTTCAGGAAGACGGCGTCGTACTGCTTGATCTGCGGGTATTTCAGATTGTCGAGATTGTTGTCGAAAATCGGCTCGTACGCGCCGGTGTACTTCGCGATGAGCGCGAGCATGTAGTCGCCATGCGCGATCGAGGTGTGATAGAAGCCGCCCGCGGGGCAGAGGTCGATGATGAGCAGCTTGCGCGGCTTCTTCGGCGCGGCCAGCGGCTGCCGCGGGATGGCGGCCTCGATCTTCTGCTTCTCGTCCGCGGGAATTCGATCCGGCGTCGTGATCGGAAGCATCCGCGAGATCGCGTCGACGCGATAACCCTCGGCCACGCGGACCGCCTTGTCGTAGTTCTCCGCGGCGCCGGGGTCGATCGTGAAGAACAGCGGCCGGGTCGAGGGGCGCGAGGTTCCGCAGTCGCCGCACTTGTTGGGCCATTCGGGCCTCTCCGGCGGCTGCTGCTTGCTCAGCTCGAGCAGCAGCGGCGCCGCCTTGGCCGCGTCGTGGAGGTTCGCGCCCACGGTCTTCCCGCCCTGCTTGTAGAGACCGCGCGCATCCTCGGTGGCCACCGCGATGCCCGGCAGATCCGCCTGCTGGCGCGTGAGGATCAGCTCGACGCCGAGGGCATTCGCAAACGCGAGCAGGGTACGGCGGGATGCGTCGTCGGCCGGAATCGAATCGATCCGATAGGCCGGCACGCGAAGTCCGAGCTCGCCGAGCCGGCTCTTCACCGCGGCGAGCTCCCCGGCGGCCATCTTGTAGTCGAGGTTCGAGCTCACGCCCTCCACGAAAGCGACGCCCGCCGCGTCGATCTTCGCCGCAGCGTCGGCGAACGGAATCGCGCCGAACGCGTCCGAGCGGATGCCGGCCTTCCAGCCGAGCAGGGCCACGGCCGTGCCGCGAGGACGCCGGTTGTCCGGCGGGCGCGTCTGCGCCGTGGCGCGGGGCCCGCCGCGGCCGTCCACGCGCGGCGCCGGCGCAGGAGTCTGTGCGGCAACGGAAGCGGCCGCCAGTCCGGCGACCGCAAGGGTCTGAAGGGCGTGTCTCATGCCACCAACCATCCTTCCGACTGGGAATGTGATTGAGCCGGAGTGTACCACGCGGTCAACGTGCCGTCACATCGGCGTCGGTGTACGACGGTACAAGGTGAATCATCGCACCCAGGTACCGCGAGTCGTCTTTGCACGCGCCGCGAGTCTGGCATGGGGGGTCGAGGAACGGCACGAAACCGTTCGACGTGCTGATGGAGACGGCATACAAGTAGCTCGTCGGCTGCACGTCGCGGTGATAGGGCACACCCGGGCGGACCGGCAGCGTGGCTTCCGCGGTCTGCCCCGGCTCCAGGTCGCTCTCGAAGGTGCCGGCACCGGTCGACACCCGCACGTGATTGGCGGCGCCCCCGTTTCGAATCTCGATCTGCAGCCGCGAAATCGATTTCGACACCCATGTCCGCGGCTCCGCGGCGACCGGTGCGCGAAGCACGACGTCGGCGCGAGCCTTCCCCTTGACCCAGAACCACTCCCCTTCCGGGTTGTACGCGGCGTCGTCGGGGAAATACGCGAGCACCGGCGGCGTGCCGCCGAGCGGCTGCTTGGTTCGCTCCGGGTGCTGCGCAACGGGCAGATCGTTGATGAGCGTGAGCTCGATTGGCAGCAGTCTGAGGGGGCCCGACTTCGTATGCTCACCCGGGTTCGCCGAGGCGAAGAACGGGTTGAGGACGATCGCCGCCGTGAACGAGGCCCCCACAGCCAGAGCGGCGAGGCTCGAGCCCAGCCCAATGCCAGCCGGAACGAGCAGCAGGAACAGAGGATAGAACGTCTGGAAGTAGCGGCTGCCCACCGGCCCTCCTCCCCCGTTGTACGTGAAGGGCCAGAGCGCCAGGTGCATCGCAATCGCTCCGGCAATCGTGCCGGCCACCAGCCACTGCCAGACCGCGCGCGATCGCGACGCCAGAAACAGGGCGGCCGCGAGCACGCCGGGAAAGTAGTAGGGCACGAGACCGGCAAAACGTCCGACGACGAAGTAGCCCAGATTGCGCAGGAAGACGGCTCCGGAATGGCGGTTGACGAGGATGTCGCCCACGAGGACGTCCTCGCGGCCCCGGACGGGACCGCTGTTGTCGAACGTCTCCCAGTTGTTCGCGAACGGAAAACCGGTGAAATGGTAGAAGGTTTTCCGGTTGCCTCCCTGGTAGTTGAATTCCCCCGTGATCGCGGCGTTCGCCGAGAACAGTCCGGCCGTGATCACGCCCCAGAGCACGATCAGCCGCGCGGCATGACCGAACTGGCGCCGGACGACGGCGAGTCCGATGACGGGCGCGAGCAGCAGCGCGTGGGTCGGCTTGGAGAACGTCAGCACGCCGAGGAGCACCGCGGCCGCGTCGTCGGATTGCGGCGATCGCAGGAACCGGCCCGCCGCCGAAGCGCCCGGCTCGAGCGCGACCTCCTTGTAGGCCCAGAGCACCATGGCGTACAACGCCAGGGAACAGTTGAAGAGCTCCGGGGTGAGCCACACGAAATACACGGGCACGACCGACGCGGCGAGGAACACGATCCCGAGAGCCAGGCCCACGCGGCTCGACTGCGTGCGGGCGCGCACGAACATGCAGGCGACGAGCACGTCGAGCGCGAGCAGGAAGGCGTGGAGAACGAGGAATCCGTTGGTGCCGAAGACTCTCACGAACGGCGCTGCGACCAGCGGATAGATGTAGGGCTTTGAAAAGTACAGCCGCGTGCCCCGCTCGGGATCCTCGCGCTTCACCCAGCGGACGAACGGAAAATGCGGGGAGCGCTCGAGGCGGACGACCTTGCCGGTCTTCAGGAAGATGCCTTCCGGCCCCGGAAACTCTTCCCACACCCGCTCGAGATCGGCATGCGTGTAGGCGAAGTCGAAATCCCGCGCGAGGCTGCGGCCGAGCACGTAGTAGGTCGCCTCGTCGCCTTTGAACCCGCCGCCCGCCGCCTTGGGGAAGTCGATCGCCAGCGCGAAGGCGAGCAGCACGATCAGCACGACGCCCGACGCCAGGACCTCCGGCCGCGCCTGCGGTGTCATGAGGCCAGCAGCCGCTCCACGGCGCGTTCCCACGACATCTGCACCACGCGCTCGCGGCCGGCGTTGCCCATGCGCTCCGCGAGTGCGCACGTCGTCCATCAGCTCGACGAGCGCCGAGGCGAGCGCCGCCGGAGTCGGCGGCACCACTCGCCCGTTCACCGCGTCGATGACGAGCTCGGACGGCCCGCCGCTGTCGAGACAGGTCACGACGGGCTTTCGCGCGGCGAACGCCTCTACGGTCACGAAGCCGTAGTCTTCGTCGAGCGGAGGGAAGCAGACCGCCCGGCAGCGAGCGAGGTGGTCCAGGAGCTGGCGGTCGTCGATGCGGCCGGCGAGCGTCACCCGGCCACCGAGCTCGAGGCGCGCGATGGAGGCGGCCAGCGCGGCATGCTCGCCGCCTTCGCCCGCGATCACGCACCGGACACCGCGCGCCTGGGGTTGCGCCAGCGCCTCGACGAGCAGCGACATCCGCTTGAGCGGCACCAGGCGCGAGATCGCAAAGATGTAGTCGCCGTACTCGTCGCAGCGGTATGCGCGCTGCGGGGCCGGCGGGTACAGAACCTCGGAGTCGGCGCCCAGCCAGCGCTGGAGGCGCGCCTTGACGACCCCGGACAGCGCGAACAGCTTGCGAACGTTCTTCGTCAGGAAGCGGCGGTCGGCCGTGTGCACCAGGGCCCGCCGGCCGCGCTCCTTCAGGCGGTTCTTCCAGCCAAGGCCGGCGCTGAAGATCTCCCACCGATCGTCGTACTCGCGCATCGTATGGTTGAGCCAGCACACGTGATTCGGGTGACGCACGGCGTAGCTGGGATAGCGAAGCGAGATCACCTGATCGACCGCGCGCCCGTTGTCGCCGATCCCGACGTCGGTGAGCCAGGCGGCCGCATAGGCGGCGCCCTGCCTCCCGAAGCGGTTCTGCGGCGTGAGCACGAGCTCGGCCTCATGCCCGCACTCGCGGAGCGCCTGCACGAGCGCGCGTGCCATGACCAGGTGTCCGCCTTCGACGAACAACGGGCTCGATGTGACGACCGCCACCCTCTTCATGTCAGGAAGGACAGGTCCGACCGGAGCACCGCGCCTCGCGGCGCCCGGCGGGAGTCGTGGAGCAGCCGGTACAGGCGCTCCATCTTGCGCACGAAGGCGCCGATGTCGAACCGCTCGGAGGTCGTTCGCGCCGCAGCCGACAGCCGTGCACGTTCCTGCGGCCGATCCGCCAGGTGCACGATCGCGTCGGCGAGCGCCTGCGCGTCACGCCTGGGTACCATCTCGGCGTCGTACCCGGCGTGAGCACGTCGCGGAGTCCGTCGGCGTCGGTGGCGACGATCGGCTTGCCGGCGGCCAGGGCCTCGAACACGGTCAGCGGTGTCCCCTCCCACAACGAGGGGAAGACGCTGATGTCGAAGGCCGCGAGCACGCCCGCGATGTCGCGCTCGAACCCGACGAACACGAAGCGGTCGCCGAGGCCCAGCCGGGTCGCCTGCTCTTCCAGGGACTGGCGCAGCGGGCCTTCCCCGACGAGAAAGAACCTCGCCTCCGGCCGGCGATCGAGCACCAGCCTGGCGGCATCGACGAGGTACGCATTTCCCTTCGAATCGTGCAGCCGCGTGACGGTGCCGACGGCGAGGTCGCCGGGCGCGATCCCGAGCCGCGCCCGGGTCGATGCGAGTTCCTCCGCCGCTCGCGGACGGCTGAACTCCTCGAGCGGCGCTCCGAGATAGACGACCTTCACTTTCTCTGGGCTGTACCCGCCTCGCGTTGATCACGAACTCCGCCGTGCTCTGCGACACGGCGATGGCGATGTCGGTGTACGGCTCGAGCAGGCGGTCGGCGAGCTTCTGGAACCAGGGCGTGTCGGTGAGGTTCGCATGCTCGTGGAGGATGGCGGGGATTCCGCGCAGCGCCGCCGCGATCCGGCCGAAGGTGGTGGCGCCGTACCCGTGGAGATGGAGCACGTCGATCTGCTGCCGGTCCACGACCTTCAGGAGCGCGGTGATCGTCGCCGGATCGAACTGCGACTTGTGCAGGTAGGTGATGTCGATGCCGAGGGCGTCCAGCGTCTCTTCCGAGAGGTCCCTCTTGCGGAGGCTCACGAGCGATACCTCGAAGGCGTCCGCATCGAACCGGGGAATCATCCAGGCGAACAGACGCTTCACCCCGTGCATCCGGGAGCCCTCCCAGCCCAGGTGATCGCACACGTGCAGCACCCGGAGCTTGCGGTCAGCGGGGCGCTCCTTCACGCGCCCGCGCTCTCCGCGACGGCGCGCGTCGTTACGACGCGCGCCGGAATGCCGACGGCCGTCGCCCGTTCGGGTACGTCGCTCCTGACGACCGCGCCGGCGCCCACGATGGCATGGTCCCCGACGGCGACGCCATCGAGGACGACCGCTCCCGCCCCCAGCCAGGCGCCGGGGCCGATGCGGATGCCGGCGGAGCGCCGCGCCTGCTCCAGCACGGGGCGCGACGCATCGCCGAAATCGTGGTCGCCGCCCACGAGATAGCAGTAGGCCGCGATGAGGACGTCGGCGCCGATGACCACGCGGCTCGCCGAGAAGATCTCGCAGTTGAAGCCGATGTTCGCGCCGTCGGCGAGATCGACGTCACCGTTCTTGCACGACACGATCGTGTTGCGCCCGACGAAGACCCGCCTGCCGATGCGGATGCCGTCGTTGGTCGTGCCCTTGGCGTCGAGCAGGCAGTTGTCGTCGATCACCACATCGTCGCCGATGCGGATCTTGTGCGGGTGCCGCAGCACGACGTTCTGCCCGAACACGACGTTGCGCCCGCACGCGCCAAGCAGGAGCGGGTACAGCAGGCGCCGGAGCGCCAGCCCGATCGCCCCGGGCACGGCCTGGGCGATCAGGACGATGAATTCGTATTTGAGGAGGGCGGCCCATCCGGGCCGGCCCACGATCAAGGACGAATACTTCTGCCGGGCCGAGACGCCGGGCCTGAAGAGGTCGTCCTGCGCGCGGGAGATCGGGTCTAGAGCCATCCGTGCTCCCGGTACCAGGCCAGCGTCCGCCGGATGCCGTCGTGGAGCCCGACGCTGGGGGCGAAGCCGAGCTCCGCGCGGGCCCGCGCGATGTCGAACGCACGGCTCTTCGTGAAGAAGTCGACGCGCCGACGGTACAGGGGCGGCTCGATCCCGAGCGGCGCACAGATCCCCTCGCAGGCGGCGCCGGCGAGCCATACGGGCCAGACCGGCAGCTTCAGCCGCACAGGCGCGACCCCTGCCTCATTTGCGATGATGCCAATCAGCTCGTTCAGGGTGGTGACCTCGCCGCCCGCCAGGATGTACGTGCGGCCGGCCGCCGCGGCGACTTCGCCGCACAACCGGAAGCCCTCGACGAGGTCGTCGATGTACGTCAGATGATAGAAGATGTTTCCGGACCCGAGCACGAGAAATCTCCGGCGCGCCACTCCGCGGAAGAGCTTGAGCAGCCTCCGGTCACCCGGCCCGTAGATGCCGCTCGGGCGCGCGATGGTGACCGGCAGTCCGGTGCGCACGGCCGCATCGCGCGCGGCGCGCTCCCCTTCCAGCTTGGTGCGCTGGTACACGTCGCCCGGCTGAAGTGGTGCGTCCTCGTTGCCCGGCGGTTCCGCGAGCCCGCCATGGACGCCCACCGTGCTGCAGTGCACGACGCGCGAGGCCCCGGCGTTGGCGGCAGCCTCGATCACGTGGGCGACCGCGTCCGTATTGACCGCTTTGTAGGTGGACACCGGCAATCCCGCCTGCCTGTAGATCGCGGCGAGGTGATACACCACCTGGGCGCCCTCGACGGCGCGCGCGAGCGCCTGCCGGTCTTCCAGGGCTCCGGCGACGACTTCGATGCCGTCGGCCGAGAGCGGGGCGGCCGCCTCCGGCCGCCTCACGAGGGCCCGCACGCGGTAGCCCCGGCGCACGAGAGCGCGCGCGAGATGACCGCCGGTGAAGCCGCTGGCGCCGGTGACTAGGACGCGCACCGCTCCGCCGCGATGGTGACGGGCGAGCCTGCCACGCGCAGCAGCCCGGCAGCCGCCAGCCCGCGCTCGATTCGCCGCGTCCCGGCTGCCGACCCGATCCTCTTGTGGAGCGCGATCGGCAGAACGAACTGACGGTGCCGCGCCATGAGGCGGAAGCCGTGGAGCTCGAGCTCGCCCTCAATCTGGCGGTCGGCGAACACGCGGTAGGCTTCCGTCCGGCCGCCGCACGCGTGCACGAGACGCCGCCAGGCGGCCTCCAGGGCCGCCGCGCTCGTGAGCGCGGGATAGTCGAGCACGACGCGGTGCGCCGCCACCCGGCACAGTTCGGCAAGGGCCGTCCGCCAATCGGGCACGTGCATCAGCACGCGGAAGCAGACGACGGTCGCAAACGAGCGATCGGCGAACGCGAGGGCATGCACATCGCCCTCCAGAAACCGGGCCGGCAGACGCTGCTCGGCCGCTCGCGCACGAGCCACGCCCAGCATGTCGGCCGATGCGTCCACGCCGGTGACCCGGGCGCCGAGCCGTGCCAGCACGAGCGCGGCGCGGCCGGTGCCCGTCCCGACGTCCAGCACGGGCGCGCCGGCTACCTCGCCGGCAAACTCTGTGAGGATTCGCTCCTGATCCCCTGCCAGCAGCTCGCCGATCGGCCCGCCGAATCTGGCCGCATCGAAGCCGGCGGCCATGGCGGGGTCCGCGTAGGCGGCATAGCTGTAATGGGGGTCAGACGCCATTGATCGACAGCGACTCCCGGCTGCCGGCGAGCGGCGTCTCGAACGGGGCGAACGCTTCACGCGTGCGCTGCAGGTACGCCTCGTAGGTGTAGCGCGTGTCGGCGAGGCGCCGGGCGTTCTCCCCGAGCGCCTTCGCTTCAGACGGATTGTCGACCGCCCTCAGGATTCCACGCGCGAACGCCTCCGGGGTCGCCTCGGCCAGAATCGCGACGTCCTCCGAGAGCACCTGGGTGTGCGTCAGGAGCTTCGTCGCGACGATCGCCTTCCCGGAACGAAGGTACCTGATAGATCTTCAGCGGCGTGTTGGTGCCCGTGCTCCGGGGCGAGACCAGCACGTCGGCGGCATCGAGCAGCTGGGGAATTCGCTCGGAAGGCTGCTCGCCCGTGAAGATCGCGCGCGCGATTCCGAGCTCGACCGACCGCGCCCTGACGCGTGCCACCTGATCCGGCTTGCCGCCGGCGAGCACGAAGGCGGCCTCCGGCTTCTGCTGCTGGACGAGGCGGGCGGCCGCAAGCAGAAGGTCCAGCCCCTGGTACGGCTCGAACGTGCCGGTATAGAGCACCATCGGCGCCGCGGGACAGATGCCGAGCGAGGCGCGCACCTCGCCTCCGCTCCCGGCTGCGGGCGTGCTTCCGGACCCCGGCGCGTTCTCGATGAGCACCGTGCGGGCGCCGGGGACGACCCGGCGCGCCACGTCCTGCAGATGAGGGCAGATCACGATGGTCACGCGGGAGCGCCGAATCGCCATGCGCTCGAGCCGCGAGAACAGCCACCTGAGCACCGGCGAGTTGCTGAAGGCGAAGTTCTCGAGCTGCTGCGGGAGGCTCGAGTGCATGTCGTACAGATGAGGCACTCCGTGCAATGCCGCGATCAGGACGCCGATGGCCGCCCCTTCCTCGTGGGAATGCACCATGTCGTACCGCTGGCGGCGGGCCTGGTTCAGCGCCGTCACCATGAGCGTCGCGTCGAGCGCGAGCTTGGCGCACGAGGGGCCGATCTTCACACGCCGGACCAACGGCGGCCGGGCCGCACGGAAGATCCGGAGGCCCGGGAGCTCGACGTCGGTGCCGAACGGATACGTGATCAGATCGACGCTGTGGCCCAGATCGAGCAGCGCGCGAATGCGATGGTATTCGCTGAAAGGTGTGCCCCGAGGCTCGAAGAACGGCTCCGGCGCGATCATGAGGATGTGCATTCGGCACCGCGATTGTAGGGAAGG
Organism: Vicinamibacterales bacterium; assembly: GCA_963738315.1. Classification (GTDB taxonomy): domain Bacteria; phylum Acidobacteriota; class Vicinamibacteria; order Vicinamibacterales; family JAMQPK01; genus JAMQPK01. The sequence goes on from CAVTVT010000003.1 coordinate 1,405,433, forward strand.
CCCACTCAAACGTCAAACTGGATCGACGCGATCCTACGCCGCTGCAAGCATTTGCGGCCTGGCTGTGCTACCATGCCGCGCGCCAGACGCCGCGGCGCCTGGCCGCACCCCTTGTTCGAGATGAGACGCATCGCGACAGCCTGTGAAGTCGCTGGGTAGCCTGCTCCGGATCGCCTTCGCGCTGGCGCTCCTGGCGTACACGTTCTGGCGCGCCGATCCGCGCGAGGTCTGGGACGTCTGCCGCCACGCCTCCGCGGCTCCGCTCGTGATGGCGGCCGGCCTCGCACTGCTGGACCGCGGCGTCATGGCCTACCGCTGGTTCGTGCTCCTGAAGCCGCTCGAGCGCCACCATCTGCCGCCCTTCGGGGCGACTCTCCGCATATTCTTCGTCAGCACGTTCGTCGGCACCTTCCTGCCCGCCAGTATCGGCGGGGATGCAGTACGAGCCTACAGCCTGTCCAGCCACGACGTGCCCCTTGCCGACTCGATGGCCTCGGTGGTCGTCGACCGTATGCTCGGAGTGCTCTCGGTGCTCCTGATGGCCCTGCTCGGGCTCGCGCTTGCCCATGACCTGGCGGCCAGCCGCGCGGTCGTGGTGGCCCTGGCGCTGACGGCGGTGGCCTGCGTCTGTGCCGCCGTTCTGATCTTCAGCGAGACGGCGGATCGGCTGGCCGAGCGTCTGATTGCCTTCCTGCCGTGGGAGCGGGTTCGGCGGGCCGCGGCGTCGCTGGTGGCAGCCATCCGGCGCTATGCCACCCACCATGGGGCGCTCGGGAACGTGCTGATCGGCTCGGTGGCCGTCCAGGCGCTCAGAGTGATTCAGGCTTACTATCTCGGGCTCTCGATCGGCATACAGCAGCCGCTCGTCACCTACTTTGCCCTGGTGCCCCTGATCCTCCTGATCATGTTCCTGCCGATTACCGCAAACGGTATCGGCACCGGACAGGCGGCGTTTCTCTGGCTGTTCAGCCGGGTCGGCACCCCCCGGGAAGAGTCGTTCGCGCTCTCCATCCTGTTCATCGCGCTGGGGGTCTTCGGGAACCTTCCCGGGGCGGTCTACTACTTGAGCGGCACCCGGCGCGGGCCGTCTCCCCGCGAAGCGCCCAGCCAGGACGCGATAAAGTCTTGACAGGTTTCCGGTCGATTCGTACTCTATTCGCACCTTCCAGTTCGGCGGTTAAGGGTTTCCCAGCTCTCACCGCACATAAATTCACGAGAACGTTTGTCCGATAGACCTGAGGAAAGGCTTGCGCCGGCCAGGCATGTACGCCGGCGCGCTGGTCTGTCGTACGTGGGGTGTGCGCCATGGGAATGTGCAATCGGGTCGGAATCTCCATTATCAGTGCCGGCGCCATCGCCCTCGCCGGCTGTCAGGTGACCAAGAGCGCGAATCCGCTGACGCCGACCGTCGCGGGGCCGATCGCGGGGGTCGCGATCACGCCGCCGGGGGCGCTGTCGCCAAGCGACAACTCGCGCATCTACGCGCGTGACCAGCCCATCAAGCTCCTGATCGCGAACTCGGAGTCCAGCGGTCAGCGTCCGGTGACCTATGTCTTCGAGATCGCCGGCGACGCCGGATTCTCGAACGTCGTGTTCAAGCGGAGCGGCGTGCAGCCGGGCCCCGACGGCAAGACGACGCTGCAGCTGCCCGACGCGCTGGCGACGGGGCGCACTTACTGGTGGCGGGCCCAGGCCGAAGACGGCGCCAACGCGAGCGACTACTCGAACGTGGCGACCTTCTCGGCCATGGCGCCCGTGGTGATTGCTCCACCCATACCGGACTTCCCGACCGGCGCGGTCAGCACGCTCGTTCCTGTGTTCAAGGTTACGGCCGGAAGCGCCGACGGCCCTGTGGAGAAGATCCGGTACACAATCCAGGTGTCCGGCAACCAGGCCTTCACCTCCATCGTCGCGACCTTCGATGCCGATCAGGTGCTGCCGCAAACGAGCATCGCGCAGACCAACCACTTCCTGAACACGCAGACGTACTATTGGCGCGTCCAATCGAGGGACATGGGCGACAGTCAGGCCGTGAGCCCCTGGTCGGCCGTGCAGATCTTCACGACACCCGTTGCAGGCGCCCCGTCGGGAGGCGGCGGAGGTGCCGGCGGCGGCGCCTGCGGCCCCCCCTACCCGAGCGGCGGCCAGGCCATCGTCGATTGCGTCGCCGCGAAGTACCCACAGTACCTCGTCGCGAACGTGAGCCTGAGTCAGAGGCTTTCGAATATGCAGTTCATCCGCGATCGGGTGATCGAGACTGGCAAATGCGGGGGGCTCGATCTCGGACGCAACGCGAAGCGCGGGAATCCGAACGACATCAGCAACGACTTCATCGTGCAGATGGTGGGCGGCGTGCAGCATGGCATCGACATCGCCTCGGCCTACGATGACACGAGCCAGCCGCTCCATCTGCACTGGCTGGAATACGGACCTCCCGACTACGGCTTCCCGTCCTACCTCACTTACGGCGCGGTGAGCTGCAACTGAGAGACCGCGGCCGGGGGCCCTGCGCGGGCCTTCGGCTGCGGCCTGGCCGTGTTTCTGCAGGACTCTCGGTTTCGCGCGGAGTTTTCTCGAAATTCTTATCAACTGGCAGATCAGCGGTGCGCAAAAACGCACTCGCTCGAACAAAAGTGTAAGCACCGGACATCAACGTATGCATCGATCTCTTCGCCTCATATCGCTCTTCGCCGCCGTGACGGTGGCTGGAACGGGCTGCAAGTTCCAGAACAAGACGCTTCTCCCGACGTCGCCCAGCACGTCGGGAGCCTCCGGCTCGAGCGGCGCGACGTCGAACGACACCGGAGGGAGTAGCGCGGGGATTTCCGTCGCGGGTCTCGCCGGCACGTGGGGGTCGACGACCATCCCCGGTCTTCCCAACATCGGCAACTGCACCGACGTGCAATGGCAGATCGGCAGTCAGTCCGCCACGACGATCACCGGCACGATCTCGGCGCTCTGTGGCGGCATCGCCAACGTCAACGCGACCCTGTCGGGCCACATGACGAGCGAAGACGTCGTCGATCTGACGGCGACCGGGACGATCGTCGCTCTGGGGATCACGTGTCCGTTCAGTCTTTCGGGCACGGGCCATCGCGAGACGAGCGATTCGGTGCGGCTCGACTATCAGGGGAATACCTGCGCCGGCCCGCTGTCGGGGTCAGAGCTGTTACACCGCAACTCACCGGCGCCCGCGCCGGCTCCGGCACCGGAGCCGAGCCGTCACCCTCGCAGCCGCAAGGCTGGTGTGGTCCGACTTATCCGAGCACCGGCGACGGCGTGATCAACTGCGTGAAGGCGAACTGGCCCGACAAGCTTGCGGGGGGCGTCTCGCTGAACGAGCGCATCGCGAACATGCAGTTCCTGCGCGATCGGATCATCGAGACCGGCATCTGCGGCGGGATGGATCTCGGATGGAACCTCAAGCGCGGCGGGCCGGAGATCAGCAACGACTTCGTGGTGCACATGATCAACGGGACCCAGCACGGGATCGACGTGGGGGCCGCGTATGACGATACGAGCCAGCCGCTGCGGCTGATCTGGTTCGACTACGGCCCGCCCGACTACGGCTTCCCCTACTACAAGTCGTGTATCGCCGAGGCCGAACTGCTTCTGAGGGTCTGATGGGGTCTGACCCTGTTCTTACGTTTTCGTAAGAACGAGGGTCAGACCCCCTTCGTAACGTTTTCGTAAGAATGAGGGTCAGACCCCGTCGTCGGCCCGCTCAGCCGTTGCGATACCGGAAGAATGTCCGCGCCCCGATGAAGAAGTCCTTGAGGCCAATCTTCTTCCCCTCCGCGTGCGACCGCGGGTAGTACCGAACCGGCACTTCCACGATCCGCAGCCCCTTCGCCAACACCTTCGCGGTGATCTCGTGGTCGAGCTCGAACCCGCTCGTTTCCAGATCAAGCGTCGTCAGAAGCTCGCGCGGGAACAACTTGAGCGCCGTGACGGTGTCTGTGAGATACGCGCCGGTACAGGCGCGGCAGACGATGCTGAGGGTACGACCGCCCAGGTACGCCGGCCAGGTCTGTCCGGGATACCGCCCGCGTCCCAGATACCGGCTGCCATAGACGACGTCTCCCCGCCCGCCCAGAATGGCCCGCAGCATCGGGACGTAGTCGCGCGGGTCGTACTCGAGATCGGCGTCCTGGATGATGACGTAGTCGCCGGTGGCCACGCCCAGCCCGCGCCTGACCGCCGCCCCCTTCCCCTGATTCGGACACTGCCGCTCGAGGCGCACCGACGGAAACGCGGCGGCAGTCTCCCCGGTCCGATCGGTCGAGCAGTCGTCCACGACGACGACCTCCTTGGCGACGCCGAGCGCCGCGAGATCGACCGCGGCAATCTGGCCGAGCAGCGATCCGATGAAGCGCTCTTCGTTGTACGCGGGAACGACGATGGAGAGGACCTTCGACATCAGATCCGCGTGCCGCCGGCGCGGCTACACGTTCGATTCGACCGGTCTCGGATGCTGGGCCCGCCGCTTCTCGCCGCTGGCGCGGACGAGAAACTTCACGTAAGGCACCACCTGCTTCACGGCGGAGACGTTCATCTGGCAGGGACTGAGACACCCCGGGCACTTCTCGTCCCGGATGACGTCCCGGTGCGCCTGGCTGCTCTGACGGAAGTAGATCTCTTCGGCATCCTCCTGCAGCACGTTGCCGATCGCGTCGCTGTTCTCGCAGAAATACAGCCCGCCGTCGGGATTGAGAAGGATGCCCTGCGTCTGGAAGGGACACGGCGCCAGGCGGTGGTAGCCGTTGGCGATCATGTCCGCGTAGTGCATGTAGATGTAGTTCTGGCCGTCGAGAAGCGGATCCATGCGCACGCGATCCAGGAAGAACTGCCGCATCCGCTCCTCATCGCGCCCGATCGGCTTGCACGTGGTCGCCAGGTCGCTGTTCCCCAGCATCGGATCCGTGAAGCGCACCATGTTGAAGACGATGTCCAGGTTCTGCTCTCTCGCCCACTTCAGGATGTTCTCGGCATCGTCGAGGTTCTTGTTGAAGATGGTCGTCGAAATCCCGAAGTTGAACGGCAGCCGCTCCTGCAGCGCCTGCATGGCGCGAATGGTCTCGTTGGCCTTGTCGAACCCGCGCTTCACCTGGCGCACGTCGTTGTGCATCTCGCCGACGCCGTCGATGGAGACCCGCGTGCTGAAGATGATCCCCCGCTCGTGGCACATCTCGGCCACGGCGGTGATCATGGGGATGGCGCGATGGGGGGTCAGTCCCGTCGTGTTGATCCCGAACTTCCGGAGGCGCGGCATCCGGTCGAGCATCACGCGCGAGACCTCGACCATGTCGTTGCGCGTCGTCGGCTCGCCGCCCGAGAGGTTGGCGATCTCGATGCGCTTCCAGAGTCCCGAGCTGAAGACGCGATCGATCTGCTCGAGCGACATGTCGGTCTTGCGGTCGCCGCGCTGCCAGTTGCTGCACATCTCGCAGCGCGCGTCGCAGACGAAGGTGCAGTGAAAGATGACGACGGTCGGGTGAATCGGCGTGAACCGGGCGAGGTAGGTGTTGACGAGGTCGCGTGGCGCGCTGCCGACGGCCTTGAGTAGGTATTTCGCCGCGTAGGTCTGCGCCATGAACTCCTTGATTCTACGCGTGTTATCGAGATTCGTAAAGCGCCGCCCGGCGGCGCCTCCCGGTCTGGCGCCCGCAGAGCCCTCAGGCGCGGGGCTTGCGGGCGACGATGGTCAGCGTTTCGAACAGGTTCTTGCGCACTTTGAACAGCAGTTCGTCGGTCCGCGTGTACCGCGACAGCGCGTCCAGGCCGGGCAGATTGGCGAGGAGCGCGAGGCCCGCCAGCGCATCGCGCGCCAGACCGCTGGCCGATCCAATCGCGCGCACGACCCGCTCGATCTCAAATCCGCCATCATAGAAGAGCTGCCGCACGCGCCGCTCGGTCGTGACGAAATTGTGCGTGTAGTCGATGTCCCAGAAGAAGCCCCGCTCCTTCAGATAGTCCGGAACCACGACGAAGAAGATGCCGCCAGGCCGCAGCGCGCGGAACGCCTCGGCGGTGAGCGCGCGCGCCGCGTCGATGCCCGACATGTGCTCCAGCACCTGATCGGCGTAGATCACGTCGGCGCTCGCGTCCGAGACGGGGATGGGCGGAGTCCACGCCTGCACGACGTCGAGCCCGCGGCGCCTGAGCTGCTCCGCCAGGATCGGGCTCGGCTCGATGGCGGAATAGGTCCATCCCGCCGCCACGGCCAGATCCGCCAGCGTGCCGTGGCCGGGCCCGATCTCCAGCATGCGTCCGGCGCCGCCGGCATGCTGCATCAGGATCGCCAGCCGGCTGCGCTCGATTCCGCTTCGCCGTGCGGCCCCGGCGGACGTGAGCTGCTTCTCCGAGAAGGTCCGATAGAATCGCTCGCTCATCTCCGTGCGCCCGCCCGGGGAGAGACCAGCGCGAGCGACGGCGCGCCGGAGGGGGGCGTGATTTCGAGCTGCTGGCGGATGCTGTCGAAGAACACGCCGGCGATTTTCGCATACCCGGCATCGCTGGGGTGCAGGCCATCCGGCCCCAGCAGGGTTTCGATCTGTCCGTCGAAGGCAGCGTAGAGATCCACGAGCACGGCGCCTTCGGCCGCCGCCATGGAACGAATCTTCTCGTTCAGCGGCGCGATCTCGGCCGGCGCAAACGCCCGGCACGATCCGGGCCGCTCCGGCAGCAGGGTGCCGATGAAGACGAGCTTCGCGCCGCGCTTCCGGCCCTCCTTCACCATCAATCGCAGCGCGTCGATGATCTGGTCCTGCGTCACGGGATTGAAGGCCTTCTGGAGATCGTTGATCCCTTCCTGCAGGAGCAGCACCTCCGGTTTCCGCCCCTCGAGCGAGAGCCCGAGCCGCGCAAGAGCCGAGGGGTCCGTGGCGCGCTCGCCAGGCAGGCCGTCGTTCGTCACGGTGAACGACTGCAGCGTGTAGCGGTCGGTCAGGAGCGCCCGCAGAGCCGCGGGATACGGGGCAGCGACCTGCGTGTTCTCGCCGGTGCACGACGATCGCGTCCCCCAGGTGATGCTGTCGCCGAATGCGAGGAAGCGGGTGGCGCCGATCTGTGGCGGTGGCGTGACGGTCACGGTGAAGGTGCACGACGCCGCGCGCTGCTGCGCATCCGTGGCCGTACAGGACACGTCGCTCGCGCCAATCGGAAAGGTGCTCCCGCTTTCCGGCGTGCAGGCCGTTGTGACCGGAAGAGCCCCTCCCGTCACCACCGGCGCATCGAAGCTCGCGGTCGCCTGAGTCCCGTCCTTTGACACCACGGTGAGAGCCGGCGGACAGGCGATCACCGGAGGCGTCGAACCACCGGGCGGCGAGGGCGGCGTGGGGCTGCTGCCGCACCCGGCGACGACCGCAACGAGCAGCGACGCCGTGGCGACCCGGCCCGCCAGCGCGATCATCGCCCCCTGCCGGCCGCGCCGAGCGCTGGCCGCGGAAAAGCTGCCGCCGGTGAGACCGCCTGCTCGAGCTGCCGCTTGACGCTCTCGAAGAAGGTTTCGGCAATCTTCTGGTAGCCGGCTTCGCTGGGGTGCAGCCCATCCTGCCCCAGGAGCGTGTCGAGCTGCCCGTTGAACACCTGGTACAGGTCGACGAGGATGGCGCCTTCGAGCGCAACTCCGAGCCGGATCTCATCGTTCACCGGCACGATGCCTGCGTCGAGCGCAAAGGCGCGGCAGCTGCCGGCCCGCTCTGGCAGCAGCGTGCCGACGAAGACCGTGGCGCCCCGCTGTTTTCCGTCGCGAATCATCTGCCGCAGCGCGCCCGCGATCCGGCTGCCGCTGATGCTCGGAATCGACTGCACGTCGTTGATGCCCTCCTGCAGCAGGACCACGTCAGGCGACGTCTCGGCCAGTCTCGCCCGGTAGCGCGCGAGCGTGTCCGGATTCATGTTGGTCACACTCTCGCCAGCACGTCCGGCATTGGTCACCGTGAACGTCTGCGCCGTGTACCGCGTCGCCAGCAGCGACTGAAGAACGCTGGGATAGGAATCTGCGATCGGCACTCCGCCAGCCCCGCACTGAGCGGTGATGCCGAGCGTGATGCTGTCGCCGAAAGCCAGGAATTTCGTGGCGCTGATGCGGGGCGGAGCCGTGACGGTGACGGAGAAGCTGCAGGAGGCGCCGCGCTGCTGGGCGTCGGTGGTCGTGCAGCTCACCTCGCTCGTGCCGACCGGAAACTTCGAGCCGCTCTGCGGCGTACACGTGGAGACGACGGGCGGCGTCCCGCCGGCGACCTGCGGCGGGTCGAAGGCGACGGCCGTTTCGTTCCCGTCGAGCGACGGCACGGTCATCGCCGCGGGGCATGCCGTAACGGGCGCCGGCTGCGGCGCCGGCGACGGTCGTGTCGGACCGCTGCAGGCGGCCGTCGATGTCGAGAGCACCACGAGCAGCGCGCGGCCGAGGGTCGCCGCTCCCCGGGTGAGACTCACAGCGCGGCTGCCGCGCGATCAGCGGGCATCGACCTTCTTGTAGAGCGAGAAATTGGGCCCTGGACGCTCCACCCCCCCGAAGCCGGCAAACGGCACGAAGAAGGCGTCCTGCTGGTCGAATATCGCGTCATCGCTGCGTGCAAATGCACGAAATGTTCGCACAAGAACATAGCCATGCTTCAGGTACTGGTGCACAACGGGCTGGGTCGTGCTCGGCAGCGGTGACTCCTGCATCAGAATCCAGTCGGGCCGCCCTTCAGCGGGCCGGCTCCCCGGGCGAACCACGAAGACCTGGCGAACGCGGTCCCACGACCACACGTCGTATCGTCGGGTCGCAGGAAATTGTACATACCCGAACAGGCTGCCGCTCACCACGACCGAGCTGCCCGGCGGCACGTGGCGGTCGAACCACTCCGCCACGAGCACCCGGTTGTCGGTGCGGCTGATCACGCGGTCGAATGCGACGGCGCTCCGCGCCGATGGCAGCGCAACGAGAACCGCCGCGCACAGCGCGGGCAGCGCAGGCGTGACCGTCTGCCACCGGCCCGCGAACCGGCGGCACGCCGGGCCGAGAACGGCCATCAGCACCCACGCCGCGGCAAGACACAGGAACGGCACCAGCGGAATCGCGTACCGGAAGAAGAGGATACGAACGCTGCCGGCGACGGCGAAATACAGGACGGGAAACGACAGCAGGAATACCGCGTTCCGCGGCTCGCGGAACGCGAGCATCACCGAGCCGGCGATTCCTGCGATCAGGAGCGGCAATCCGAGCCCGTACCTGAGCGAGTACTCGAGGTGGTGCACGTACCCGTTGGGCGCTGCGGAGGCAGATCCCGCCTGCTGCATCGATTGCAGCAGGAGCATCATGGCCTCCCTGAATCTCGGCAGGTCGAAGAGCACGAACGGAATGCCGATCGCCAGTCCGGCAAGAAACGGGAGCCCGTAGAGCGCGAGGCTCTCCACAGGGCCCACCTGCGGGTCCCTCTGCGTCGAGTTCCTCCACGCGACCAGCGAGCCGAGGATCACCGGCGCAGCCAGCAGCAAGGCGTTGTACTTCGTCGCGGCCGCGAGCCCTCCCACGAAGCCGCTCAAGGCGAAATCCCGGCGGCGGCCCTGCTGGTGCGCCCTCACGAAGAACGACAGCGAGAGAACAATCAGGAACGTCATGGGGACGTCCGTCGTCCCGTAGTGGGAGTCGCGCACGTGCAGGAACGCCAGCGACATGAATAGCGCCGCCACGAGCGCCGTGGCGTCGTCCCACATCTGTCTCGCGAGCCGAAACACCACGAGGATCGTGGCCGTGCCGAGCGCGGCCGTGAGAGCGCGGTCCATGAGGAAGAACGGGGCCCAGTGAGTGGGCCAGCTCCGCAGCAGGTCACCGAGCGTGTGGAACGCGCCAGTGCCCATTCCCCAGAGGAAGTACAGCAGATAGAGTCCCGTCACGGCCCACATGTACAGCCACGGGTAGTCGTAGAAGGCGGGCCGGAAGTCGCCGCGCAGGAACTTCAGCGCCACATCGATCACGAAGGACTCGTCCGGACGGGCGTTCGTGTACGGAAGCCCGAAGCCCAGCCCCCAGAAGCGGAGCGCCGCCCCGGCCGCGACGATGAGCGTGAGAGAGGCGACGAGCGTCCGCCGCGGCACCGGCGGCACTGCGCGCGTGGGATCCATCAGAGGGGTGCGGTGATGCTACCACGCGGCTGCCGCGGCACGGCGCCTATGCCATAATGACGCGTGCCGGTTTCGGCGCACACCACCCACTCCAACCAGGCTCGCAGCTCCGATCAGGCGCTCCGTGTCGTGCTGTTCTCCGGCGGGCGCGGATCGGGCGTGCTCGCCCGCCAGCTCGTGGCCGATCGCTCGGTCGCGCTGACGATCGCCATCAACGGCTACGACGACGGCGCATCGACCGGCGAGGTGCGCCGCTTCCTTGGCGACAGTCTCGGGCCGTCCGACTTCCGGAAGAACGCGTCCAGGATGGCCTCGGAGCTCGGGTCCTGCCCCGCCGAGCTGATCGCGGCGCTGGACGCCCGGCTGCCGACCGGCATCTCCCGCGAGGACGCCGCCAGCCTGGTGCAGGCGAACACGTCGCCGTATCCGCTGCTCTCGGCCCGGGCGGCGGCATTTTTCGACGAGCTCGCCGCGAGCGGCAAGCCCTTCGAGTTCGGCGACTGCAGCGTCGGGAACCTGGTCTTCGCGGGAGCGTTCCTGCTGAACGGGCGGCGCTTCAATCAGGCGGTCGACGATTACTGCGCCCTCCTCGGGCTGGCGCCCGGACTGATCGAGAACGTCACCGACGGCACGAACGCCTTTCTCGTGGGGATCGACCGCAGCGGCGCCGTGCTCGGCAGCGAGGAGGCGATCGTCGACGCCAACAGGCGCAATCGCATCGAGGATATCTACCTCATCGACCGCTGGCTGCCCGGCCGAGAAGCGTCCGAGCTGGCGGGACGGCCGCAGGAGGCGGCGGCGCTGCTCCGCCGCCGGCGTCCGGACGTGCGGCTGAACCCGCGGCTGGCGAGCGCGCTCGCGGCCGCCGATCTGATCGTGTACGCGCCCGGAACGCAGCACTCCAGCCTGTTTCCGTCGTACCTCACGCCGGGGCTGAGCGCCGCGATTGCGGCCAACCTGCGCGCGATCAAGCTGCTGATCACGAACATCCAGACGGACGCGGAAATCGCGGGCAGCAGCGCCGTGGACATCATCGAGCGGGCGGTCTACTACCTGAAGGAGCAAGGCACCCGCGAGGCGCCGACGCCAGCGCTCATCACCCACTACATCATCAACGAGCCGGGACGGCTCGAGCTGTCATCGCCCTACGTTCCACTGGGACAGATCGAGACGCTCGAGGATCCCCGGCTCGTGCGGATCGCCAATTACGAAGACGGGGGGTCTGGCCGCCACGATGCCGCCAGGATCCTGCGTCCGTTCCTGCAGTCGCTCCGGGCGCGGCACGGACGGCAGCGCGTGGCGGTGCTGCTCCACGACGCAGGCTCGCTCAACAAGATCGCGCAGACGCTCGTGGAGCTCGCACGCGGCGGCGCCGGAGACCTCGACCTCGACATGGCGGTGTTCTACGAAGGCGCGGCGCTCGAAGCGTCGTTCGTCGCATCGCTCCCCTTCAGCGTGAGGCCTGGCACCACCGACGACGCCTTTCACGCCGCCGTCGCGGGTGAGGGTTACGACTACGTGCTGCTCTTCGAATCTTCCGGCATGTACCGCGGCGAGGACGTCGTCGAACTCATGAAATATCTCGCGCTGGGCCGGCTCGACGCCGCCTGGGGCAGCCGGCGGCTGTCGGTGCGAGACATCGAAGAGTCGCTGCGGCTGCGATACCGGCACAGTCCGATGTTGCGCGGCCTGAGCTATGCCGGCAGTCATCTGCTGAGCGTCGCCTGCCTGGTGCTGTACGGGCGGTACGTGTCGGACACCCTGTCGGGCGTCCGCGCCGTCAGGGCATCCGACGCCCTCGGACTCACGGTGCCGCTGACGCACAAACGCGCGAACCAGCATCTGCTGGCGGCCCTGCTCAGCCGAAAAGCCAACCTGCTCGAGGTGCCGGTCACCTTCTTTCCGCTCTCGCCGAGCCGCGTCAGGCGGACCAGCGTCTGGGACGGCCTGCGCGCGCTCGTCGTGCTGGCGCGCGGCAGGCTCCGCAAGGCCGGGCGGACCGTCGCGCCGGCCGATGCGGCTTCCTCAGGAGACCCGCAGCCCGACCGGAGGACCGAACCTGCCGCCTCACGATGAACGGGCGGCGGAGGGCCGTCTGCTGATCGTGCCCGCAGCCGGCCTGGGAACGCGGCTCCGCTCCTCGACGCCCAAACTCCTCGTCGAGGTGAACGGCCGGCCGATGATCGACTGGCTGGCCGAGCTGTACGGTCCTCATGTCGCCCGGATCGTGCTGGTTGTGCACCCGTCCTTCCTCGATGCCGTCACGCGGCACGTGTCCGGGCTGGGGATTCCGGTCGAGCTCGCGGTCCAGCAGGCGCCGACGGGGATGCTCGACGCGATTCTGCTCGCGCGCCCGCAAGTGGCCTCGTCGGCGGCCCGGCACGTCTGGATCACCTGGTGCGATCAGGTGGCCGTGCGCGGCGAAACGGTGGCGCGTCTAGCGGAGCGCTCGGCTGGCGCCGATCATCCGGCCGTCGTGCTGCCCACGGTGCGGCGCGCCTCGCCTTACGTGCACTTCGATCGCGATCCGGAAGGCCGCATCGTGCGCGTGAGGCACCGGCGCGAAGGGGATGCCATGCCCGAGGTGGGCGAGACCGACATGGGACTGTTCGCCCTTACGCGCGAGGCCTATCTGGATCGCCTGCCGGAGTATGCGTCAGAGGTCGGCGTCGGACCGGCAACCGGCGAGCGCAACTTCCTGCCGTTCATTCCCTGGATCGCTGCGCGCGCCCGGGTGGAGACGATCTCCGCCACGGAAGAAGTGGAAGCCACGGGCATCAATACGCCCGACGAGCTCCAGCTCGTCGAAGCTCACCTGAAGGCGCACCCGCGGTAATGCCGATTCTGCTGTTGGGGGGATTGCTGCTGACCGCCGTCCTGGCAAGCGGCTGGCCGGCAGCGCTCTACGTCGTCATCTATGCCGTGACGGCCGCACCCGGCCTGGCCGCGGGATGGGCGCTTTTCGGGCGGCGCCACGGCGCGGGCTGGATCGCGGGCCTGCTCATCGGCTACGGCGTGACCCAGCTCGCGCTGTGGGTTCCGATTGTTATGGGGATGCCGTCGCGCATCACCTTCCTCGCCAGCTGGGGCCTGGCCGCGGCGGCGCTCGTGTGGCTGGGCGCTTTCCTGCGAACGAATGCGCCGCTCGTCGCCATGCCCGTCTGGACGGCGTCCGATACCCGCGGCCTGGTGCTGATCGCGCTGCTCGCGCCCGCCTTGATGGCGGCGCCGTATCGCAATCTGGGGGCCGCCGACCGCGAGGGAACCCGCTACTACCGTGCGTACTTCACGGCCGACTTCTTCTGGCATACGGCGCTGGCGTCGGAGATCGGCAAGTTCTCGATGCCCCCGCGCAATCCCTATCTCGAGTCGCAGCCGATCCATTACTACTGGACGTACTTTCTGCTGCCGTCCGTGGTTGCGCAGGAGGGGCCGAGACCGCTGCGCGACGTCGAGGCGAGCCTGAAGAGCAACGCGATCTCCTCGGGCGCGCTCGTGTTCGCCATGATCTGGCTGCTCGCGCGGCTTGCCGTGCCGCGCGCCGGACCCGCCACGCTCGCCGCGGCACTGGGCATTGTCGCTGCGAGCGCCGAGGGAATGTTCGTCGTGCAGCAGCTGATCCGGCGGGGCCAGCCGCTCGCCGTCGTGAAGGATCTGAACATCGACGCGATCACCGCCTGGCAGTTCGGCGGACTGCGAATCGACTGCCTGCCGCGCTCGATCTTTTACAACCCGCAGCACTCCATGTCTTGCGCGCTGGCACTCATCGCCATGCTCGTCGCCGCGCGCGGGCTGCAGCGATCGACAGGCGCCGTGTTCCTGGCCGGCCTCGCGCTCGGCCTGTCGACATGCCTCAACCCGTTCATCGGCGGCGTGTTCTCGCTGATCTTCGGCGTGTCGATGCTCTGGCATGCCCTGCTCCGTCCGACCGATGCGCCCCTGCTGTTCCGGCAGGCCCTGGCCGCGATTCCCGTCGCGGCGGCGATCGGATGGAGCGCATCGAACGGGATCTTTTCCGGCGCCGGCGACGCGCTCACCTTCGGGCTGTCGGGCTTCGCCCGGCGGTATCCCTTCGTCACGCTCCTGCTCTCCGCCGGCCCGGTGCTCGTTCCCGCCCTCGGCGGGCTGCCGCCATCGCGGCGCCTTCCTGCCGAACCGGCGCGCGTGGCGACGGTCGGCGTCGTGTTGTCGCTGCTGCTGCTGTATTTCGTCGCACTCTCGGAGGCGTCGTGGGTCGGTTTCAGGGCCGGCCAGATTCTCCTGCTGTTTCTGCCCGTGCTGATCGCGCGGACGTTCGTCCGCCTCTCATCGAGTCTGGGAACGGCCGCGGCCGGAGCGCTGGCGGCGGGGATCCTGATCGCGGGACTGCCCACGACGGTAATCGACGTCTACAACGCCCAGGACATCGGCAACCGGCACATGGCGCCGGGGTTTCCCTGGACGGTCACCGTGACCAGGGCGCAGCAGGAGGCGTTCAGATGGATTCGCCGCGCCACCCCGGAAAACGCGGTCGTGCAGATGGAGCCGGTCGTGCGCGGCCGCGCGCACTGGAGTCTCATCCCCACCTTCGCCCAGCGGCGCATGTCGGCGGGGATGCCCATCTCGCTCCTGCCGATCCCGGACTACGAGGAACGATCCGAACGCGTCCGAGGGATGTTTGCGACGACCGACGCCGCGGCCGCGGCGGCTACCGCGCGCCGTATGCGCATCAAGTACATCTACGTGGACGATACGGATCGGCGCGCGTATCCGGACGGTGTCGAGAAGTTCCGCGCGCACCCCGAATACTTCATGCCCGTCTACCGGAACGCTGAGGTCAGCATCTATTTCGTTCAGTGATCGGTTAGAATGTTCGCTAGATAACACATCCCTCTCCGTATCCGCGGTTTCTCCCCCGGAATGGCGGTTCTATGGCGTACGAAGACGTCCCCTGCGTGATCTGCGGCGGGAACGAGCGACAGGTAATCTATCCAGCCCGGCCGAGGGCCGGCGACGATCCACCGCATGATTTCGGCCTGATCTATCGCGCCTCGGGCGACGAGCTGCTCAGGGATCCCCTGGTGAAGTGCCCGGAGTGCGACTTCTATTTCGTGTCGCCGAGACCCGCCGCGGGGATCTTGCTGGAGAGCTACGCGGCCGGAGAGGATCCGACCTACGCATCGCAGCTCGAGGCACGCGAGCAGACGTTCGATCGGGCCTTGTCGCGCATCGAGCGGCTGTTGCCCGAGCGCGGGAGCGTGCTCGACGTCGGCACTGCCGCCGGTGCGTTTCTCGCGGTGGCGCAGCGTCGGGGCTGGGTCGTCCACGGCTGCGAGCCGAATCTATGGCTCGCCGCGCTCGGAACCGACCGTTACGGAATTCCGATCGAGCCGGGCGACCTGAGCCGGCAGAAGTACTCGCCAGGCAGCTTCGATCTCATCACATTGTGGGACGTCATCGAGCATACGCCCGACCCGAAGGCGGTCATTGCGCGCTGCCGCGAGCTCTTGAAGCCGGGCGGCCTGCTGGTGATCAACTTTCCCGATATCGGCAGCACCCCGGCCCGGGCGCTCGGGCGTCTGTGGCCCTTCCTGAGCTCGGTCCATCTCTACTACTTCGATCGGCGCACGATCGGGCGCCTGCTCGAGGCGGACGGCTTCCACATCGAGCTGCTGCGGCCGCACGTCCAGTGGCTCGAGCTGGGCTATCTGATCGAGCGTGCGTCGATCGTCAACGGCCGCCTGGCCCGCGCTGGACGAGCCCTGGCCCGGGTGCTGGGCCTGGAGCGGCTGCACGTGCCGTACTGGCTCGGCCAGACGTTCGTCGCGGCGCGCCGGTCGCTTTCGACGTGGCTGCTGCCCTGGTGGATATACACCGCACTCGACTGCCTCAATTAGACGCAGCCGCTTCCAAGCACGCTTGGGCTTCCAACCCGGCCCGCGGCATGGCGCCGCCCGCGGGACCATGCCGGCCGGTTCTTAAAGGGAACGTCTCGAAGCTGGAAGGAAGCACGGCCGGACCGGCGCTTGACGCACCGGTCCGGCAAAAACCGCTGGCGTCTTATTGATCGTCCTTCAGGACAGGCCGCGGCCTCGATGATACCCAGACATTGCGAACGATGGTGCCCGGGTTCGTGTCGTCGCCGCCGCGTCCCCCGACCGACCCGAGCCGGACGATGTGCGGGTTGGGCGAGTATGGGGCCTTATAGGATGTGCCGACGCTGGCCTTCAGTGAGCCGTTGACGCCGCCGTCGTATACCGAAATCCGCGACTGGCCGCCGGCCCAGGTGTACTTGAAGAAATACACATGCGAGCGGCTCCAGTTCTGCGGGCCGGCATTGGGTTCCCCGGCGTCGACGCCGCGCGACCGCAGCGTATAGCGCAGCGGGCTCCCCTGGTTGAACCAGGTCGTGCGCTTGTCGATCGTCATGCGGTAGTCGTTGTCGGTGACGTTCACGCCGTCGCCCTGGAGCATGCTGATGACCTTGGTCTTCCACTCCTCGCTGCCATTGCCGATGTTCGTCAGGATGACAGAGAACTCGCCGTCGGTGAGCGGCTGCTCGAGCCGGTACTCGACATAGCTGCTTCGATCCTCGAGCCGGATGCCCACGCCCGGGATGAACGTGCAGCCGTGAGGCACGCCTACGGTCTTGCCGTTGGTGAGCGGGTCGAAGAGCTCGTTGCCGTGGATGTAGCCCCCTTGCGGCGCGATGAACGACGCGGGGCTGGACCAGGGACCGGCGTTGCCGTCGAGCTCCGCGCGGACACGCCATGTGTATCGGGTGTCGAAGTCGAGCGTGGCCTGCACGTCGTAGGACGTCCCGGACACGACGCCGGAATCGTCGACGGCATTACCCCCGCCGTCGAGCACCTGGAAGCGGTACCTGAGGCGTGCCCGATCCGAACGACATCTGGGCTTCTGTCGTCGAGAGCGTGACAGGGCTGCTCTCGAGCTTGGCGTCGTTCATCGGCGAAATCGGCGACGGCGCGGTCGCCTTGAGCGTGGAACCGTCGGGTCCCGAGCTGCTGGACGGCGCGACCGTCGGCGCGAGCGGCGCACTCTTCTTCGAGCAGGCGAGCGACGTGGCTGCGACGAGCGCGGCCGTACCTGGTGATCACGACGAGGTATTTCTTCATTCACGATTCTCCAAGGAACAAGGTACGGTGGAGGGGGGACGGCAGACATAGTAGCAGAGTTGTTTCGGGGTGAGAACCAGAAATCGCACCGGAAAACGCGCCCTTTCGTGTTACCATGAGCCCACGTTCGCGAGGTCGCTCCCCCATTCATCACTCTCAGTTCACGACGAGGAGATCAATGATCAAGCTGTCCAGCACCGCGATGCTGCTCGGGGCCGTCGTATGCGCCGCCGCGCCTGCCGCTGCACAGACTCCGGCGCCCCGCTACTTCGTGGACATCAACGGGGGTGCGCAGCCGCAGTCACGCACGCTGGCCACGGCGACCGGCTTCGATCTGTACAACGAGACGGCCACGGTGAACACCGCTCAGGCCGTCAACGGCTCGGGACTGTTCGACGCACGCGTCGGCTACCGGTGGCACAGCTTCTACGGGAGTATCGGCGTCTCCACATTCAGAGGTAAGGGGGACGGCTCGCTGGCGGCCTCGATTCCCAATCCCAACGTCTTCGGCAACCCCGCGGTCACCACCCTCACCGATACCGGCCTGAAGCGCAGCGAGACCGGGACCCACCTGAGCTTCGGCTGGCTGGTGCCGCTCAACGACAAGGCCGACGTGGACGTGTTCATCGGCCCCTCGTTCATCCGCGCCAGCCAGGAAGTGATGACGGCCGACGTGGTGCCCGGGACCCAGTCGGTCACGCCCGGCAAGACCAAGCAGCGGGGAACGGCGAACGGCGTCAATGTGGGGCTGAACGCGAGCTATATGCTGCGGCCCATGTACGGTGTCGGACTGTTCGTGCGGTACGCCGGCGGCTCCTTCGACATCCCGGCTGGAAAGGATCTCAAGGCGGGAGGCTTTCAGTTCGGAGGGGGCCTCAGGCTGCGGTTCTCTGGGTTCTAGCCGGTACCTCACGGGACGAGGCCGCCGCCGAAGAAGCGGCGGACGCCGCCGGTGAACGTCTGCGCCCCCGACGGGTCGTACGAGCTGTCGCAGAGCCGCCAGCGCTTCTGGGCGGGATAGTACATCCCGGCGATCTGGTCGATGCTCGGCCCGGCCGTGACGGTCTGCCCCTTCTTGGCGACGAAGTTCCCCGCCGAGTCGTACGCGTCCTGCAAAGCCAGCGACGTCCAGCCCGCGAGTATGCGGGAGCAGGCGTCGCCCGGCTTCGCGCCGAGCGGACAGATCCCCCCGAAGTTCACCGTCGTGGTCGGGAGTCCGACCGTATAGCTCTTGATCTGGAAGTTCTGGCGGTTCAACGCCACCTGGACGGTCTCCTCCGCCGTGCCGTAGCACGTCGGCTCGAAGTTCTGCATCACCTCGGCAACCGGTTTGTTCGAATCGGAGAAGTCGAGCAGGAACTTCCACGCCATCGTTCCCACCTCGTTGGTCGAGTCGTGCAGCGACAGCGTGGTGGAGCCCGTCACGCGGTTGGTTTCGATCTTCCCCGCCGACTTGTACGTCTCGACGACCTCGAGGCTCAGGGTCACGTCGACGGGCGTGACGGCGGACCCGGGCGCCTTCCAGGTCACTTGAGGACCCGTGCCGGTGAACGTGCCGGTTGTGGCCGACCAGTTGAACGTAAGCTCGGCGATCGGCGACTCCGCGTCGGTGACCGCGACAGACACCGGCACACTCTCCAGCAGGTCCGCGAAGCTCGCCGGCTCCTTCGAGCGGTTGCCCTGAACGGTGAACTTGCCGATGACGGGCGGAGTGTTGACGACCACCGGCGGAGGGGGCACCACCGGATCGGGGGCCGTCGGCGTACCGCCGCAGGAGGCGGTGAGCGCCGCCAGGATCGCCGCCGCCCGCAGGCGCCCCATCGCTACTTGATGGCCCGCGGGCGTATGGGCTCTGCCGCTTCGCGGACCTCGCGAATCACGTAGGTGGGCTTGTCCTGCGACTCGTGGTAGGTCCGCGACATGATCTCGGCGAGCAGTCCCATCGTGAGGAACTGCAGCCCCGTGAAGATCAGCAGGACGCCGAGCAGCAGCAGCGGACGGTTGGCGATCGACTCGTGCCCGAACAGCCGCTGATACGAGAGCCAGGCCGCGATGCCGAATCCGAGCAGCCCGAGCGGCGCGCCGATCAACCCGAACATCTGCAGCGGACGCGTGGAGTAGCTGAGCAGGAACTTCACGGTCATCAAGTCGAGCACGACGCGGAAGGTCCGCGAGAGGCCGTACTTCGAGCGGCCGTGCTTGCGCGCCCGGTGGTTGACCGGCATCTCGTCAATGCTCACGCCCATCTCGCTGGCAATCGCCGGCAGGAACCGGTGCATCTCGCCGTAGAGCTTCAGCGGCTTCACCACCTCCGCACGGAACACTTTCAGCGAGCAGCCATAGTCGTGCAGCTTCACGCCCGTGGAGGCCGAAATCAGCTTGTTCGCGAGCTCCGACGGCAGGCGCCGCGTCAGCCAGGGATCTTTCCGCTGTCGCCGCCAGCCGCAGACGATGTCGTAGCCCTGATCCAGTCTGGCGATCATCGCCGGCAGGTCCCGCGGGTCGTTCTGGAGATCGCCGTCCGAGGTCGCGATGAGCCGTCCGTGCGCGGCGCGGAAGCCCGCCGAGAAGGCCGCCGTCTGCCCGAAGTTCCGGCGAAAGCGGATGACCCGCCACCGCTGGTCCTGCTGCTGGCAGCCGCACAGCTTCTCGAAGCTGTCGTCCGTGCTCCCATCATCGATCGCGATTACCTCGTAGCTGCCCCCCCAGCGCTCGAGAGCCTCGGTGGTGTCGCGATAGAGCTCATCGATGTTCGGAGATTCGTTCCGAATCGGAATGACGAGCGAGAGCTCGGGACTCATTGAAGTCCATATTATACAGACACTTGTCAGAGGGCTTACCCCTTACCCCTTACCCCTTACCCCTTGCCCCTTCCTGAAGTACAGGTAGCCCCCGCCTCCCGCCAGCGCCAGGACCGCCAGCCCGAGCGCCACCACTTCCCCGTTCTCGTGCAGGTAGTTCAGGGCCGCCTTGCCCCACAGCAGCGCCAGCAGTCCCTCGCCGAAATATCGGATGCCGCGCCCCGCTCCGATGGCCAGCGCAAAGGTGCGCAGCGGGACGGCCGCCACGCCCGCCATGAGCACGAAGATCTTGAACGGCGCCGGAGGGGGCAGAAGCGCCGGCACGAAAAGGGCGAGGCCACCGTAGCGCTTCATCATCCCCGTCGCCCAGTCCACGCTCCTGGCGTGAAATCGCTTCCGGACGAGCGCTTCTCCGCCCTTCTTCGCGACGAAGTAGAGCGTCAGACACCCGGCCACCGAGCCGAGCGTGGCCATGCTCGCGTAGAAGAGCATCCTGGCAGGATGGCGCACCACCATGAGGACGATCAGGAAGTCGTTGACCTCGGGGAAAGACAGGAACGACGAGTCCAGGAAGGCGATGACGAAGATGCCGAATCCGCCGATGGTCGTGGCGAAGGCTTCAATCCAATTCGTGAGACGGCTCATCCGGGCGCTGAGGTATTCTAGGTTGTTTGAGGGACCGGTTTCCAAAGCTGCTGGGTGCGGCTGCCCTGGCGGCCGGCATCGCTGCCGCGCTGTTCTACGCGCGCCAGGGTCTGACCCTGTCGCACTACGACGCCAAGGCCCACCTGGTCGTCGCTCGCCGGATCCTCGACAGCCTCACGCCGGAGTACTCGCAGATTGGCGCGGTCTGGCTTCCGCTTCCGCACCTGCTGAACATGCTTCCGGTCCAGGTGGACTGGCTCTACCGGACCGGGGCCTCGGGCGTGGCAATCTCGATCCTCTCGTTACGCGCTCGGGACGTATGCCATCGCCCGCATCGTGCTCCGCGTAACCGGCTCGCGCCTCGGGGCGCTGGCAGGGGCGGTGCTGTTCGCGCTCGACGCCGACGTCCTCTACCTCCAGTCCACGCCGATGACCGAGCCGCTGCTGTTCGGCTTGACGCTGTTGGCGGCAGCGCTCGTCTACGAGTGGGTGGATGGCGGCGCCGTCTCGCCACCGCGCGCCGCGGGCTGGACGCTGGCACTCGCGTGCCTGACGCGCTACGAGGCCTGGCCGGTCGCCGCGGGCCTCGTCGGCCTCGCGGCGCTGGCCCTGCACGTTCGCGGATCCCGTTTGCGGACCGCGGCATGGGCGGCGGCCAGACTCGCCATCTATCCCGCCGCGGCGGTCGTCGGTTTTCTCATCCACAGCCGCTACACCATCGGCCACTGGTTCGTGACCGGCGGCTTCTTCGTGCCCGATGCGCGCACCCTGCACAGGCCGCTGCGGCCGCCATCCAGGTGATCTACGGCATCCGGCAGCTCACGGCCGACCCGGTGCTCCTCGCCGCGCTCGCCGGCGCCGTCCTGCTCACGGCCATGGTCGTCCGGCGGCGCGATCGCGCGGCCGCGCTGGTGATACTGGCGCTCGGCGGGTTTCTGGTGTTGCCGACATACGCCTTCTTCCAGGGGCACCCGTTCCGGATCCGCTACATGGTGGCGTCGGTCGTCACCGTCGCCGTCTTCGCCGGGGTCGCCGTCGGCTGGCTGGCGGCGCGCGGCCGGGCCGTGCCCGCATGGCTGCTGGCGGCAGCCCTCGCGGCGACGCTGCGGCCGCTCAGCGCGGCGGCCCCCATGGTGCTGGAGGCCCAATGGGACCGCCCCAACAGCCTCGGGCGGGAGGCGGTCACACGGTGCCTGATGCGCGACTACCATGGAGAGCTGATCCTGGCCAGCATGGGATCCCTCGCGCACTACATGCAGGAGCTCTCCCGCGACGGCCTGCACCTCCGCAACTTCGTGCACGAGGGCAACAAGCCCGTACTGGCCCGAGGCCATCGAGTCGCCGAAGGGACGCGTCAGCTGGATTCTGATCGAGGAGCGGGCCGAGGGTGGCGACGTGCTCGCCCAGCGAGCGCGATCGTCGCCGCAGTTCCTCGCGGGCTTCAGGCGCCTGTGTGAGGGCGGCGGGGTGGCGCTGTACAGGAACGACGCGGACCGATGAATGACGATGGTCACCCGCCGGCCCGGCCGGTGAAGTCCGGCCGTCACTCGCAGCATGTCGTCGTGGATCTGTCCGTTGGTGGCGATGACCTGGTGGCGCCTCGACGAAAACGGCACTCCCTGGAAGTCGGTGACCTGCCCGCCCGCTTCCTGCACGATGATGCCGCCGGCCGCGACGTCCCAGGGCTTCAGGTCCTGCTCCCAGAAGCCGTCCATGCGGCCGGCCGCGATGTAGCACAAGTCGAGCGCGGCAGAACCGAGCCGCCGGACGGCGCGCGCGCGCCCCACGAACTCGCCGAACAGCCCGACGATCTCCGAAATCCGCTTGTGCACGTCGTACGGAAATCCGGTCACGAGCATCGAGTCGACGAGCGTCGCCTGCTCCGAGACGTGAATCGGCTCGCCGTTCAGGAAGGCGCCGCCTCCGCGCTCGGCGACGAACAGCTCCTCCCGCGTCGGATCGTAGATCGGCGCCAATCACGCCCCGTGCCGTCGATTTCCAGCGCCAGCGACGAACAGAAGATCGGCAGGCCATGCGCGTAGTTGTTCGTGCCGTCGATGGGGTCGAAGACCCAGCAGTGCGACGCGCCGCTGGTGGACTGGTCCTGTCCGAACTCCTCGGCGAGAATGGTGTGATCGGGGAACCGCTCGGCGATGAGACGGCGGCACATCCGCTCGACGGCGATGTCGGCCTCGGTCACGAGGTCGATCGTGCCCTTTCTTGCTCACCTTGAAGCCGCTCTCCAGAAAATCCATCTGAATCCGGCCCGCGGCGGTCACGGCTTCGATGGCAGTCGAGAGGAACAGCGGGTTCATAGGTGCTTGATCATGCGCACTTCCATGCCTCCCCCGCGCACGGGCCGGATCGACACGTCGTCCATGAACTGGCGAATCAGAAAGATGCCGCGGCCGCTCGTCTTCAGCATGTTCTCCGGCGCCAGCGGATCCTCGAGCGCGTCCGGGTCGAAGCCGTGGCCCTGATCCTTCACCGTCACCACCAGATCCGCGCGCTCCCGGCCGCGAGTCAGAGTGAAATCGACGAAAATCCGCTTGTGCGGGTCGCTCTGGTTGCCGTGCGTGATCGCGTTGATCACCGACTCGCGAACCGCCATGCACATCCAGTGGCGGGCCTCTTCGTCCAGCCCGAGCTGACGCCCGACGTCCTCGGCCACGTGCTGGACGTGATCGAGGATCGCGATGCTGCTCTGCAACTCCAGGTGGATGCCTTCGAAGGCCCCGGCCATGCGCATGGGACGTAGTATAGTCTTCCGATGCCGTCAGTCGCTGCGGCCACGGTGAGCCCGGCGCGCCGCCTGCGCGGCCGCGTGCGTCTCGCCGGCGACAAATCCATCTCACACCGGTACGCACTCCTGGCGGCGCTCGCGCGCGGGCGCACGCGCATCGCCGGCTACTCGTCGGGCGCGGATTGCGCCGCCACGCTCGAGTGCCTCCGCGGACTCGGCGTTGCTGTCCGCACCGGGCAGGAAGCCGACCGCACGCTCACGATCGACATCGCCGGCGCCGGGCCGAGCGGATTGCAGCGGCCCGCGACGGCGCTGGACGCGCGCAACTCCGGCACGACCATGCGGCTCCTCGCGGGCGTCGTGGCGGCGCAGCCGTTCGTGGCGACGATTACCGGCGACGAGTCGCTGAGCCGGCGTCCGATGCGGCGCGTCATCGAGCCGCTGGAGCGCATGGGCGCACAGATCGAGTCGCGCGACGGATTCCCGCCGCTGCGCATCCGCGGCGCGGCCCTCCACGGCATCGACTACCAGCCCCCCGTGCCGAGCGCACAAATCAAGAGCGCCGTGCTCCTCGCGGGGTTGCAGGCCCGGGGCACGACCACTCTTCGCGAGTCGATGCCCACGCGCAACCACACCGAGCTGGCGCTCCGCGCCTTCGGCGCCCGCGTGGAGGTCGACGGCACGTGCGTGACGCTGGCCGGCGGACAGGCGCTCACCGGCGGCGACTTCCTCGTCCCGGGCGATCTCTCGTCGGCGGCCTTCTGGCTCGCCGCGGCGGCGGCGCTCCCGGGTTCGGACGTGGAAGTCGAGAACGTCGGCCTCAATCCCACGCGCACGGCGCTGCTCGACGTGCTGAGCCGCGGCGGCGCCGTCGTGGAGCGCACGATTGAGCGCGAGTCCGGCGGCGAGCCGTCGGGAACCGTGCGCGTCCGCCCGGGCACTCCAGGCACGCTCGCGCTGGATGAACGCGACGTGCCGCTACTCATCGACGAGATTCCGGCGCTGGCCGCCTGGGCCGTGCACGGCGGCGAGCTCCGCGTGACCGGGGCGGCCGAACTGCGCGTCAAGGAAAGCGACCGCATCAGCGCGCTGGTGCGCGGGTTTCAGGCCCTGGGCGCCGATATCGTGGAGCTCGCCGACGGCTTTCACCTGCGGGGCGACCGGCCGCTCCGCGGCGGCGAGGCCGATGCCGTCGGTGACCACCGGCTCGCCATGGCGTTTGCCGTCGCGGCGCTGGGGGCTCAGCTGCCGTCGGTGATCCGGGGAGCCGATTCGGTCGCGATCTCCTATCCGGAGTTCTTTGCGACGCTCGAGGCGCTCCGGGCCTAGGGACAGCCAGCGTCCGACCTCGTGAAAGCAGACAAAATCTATCTCGTTGGATTCATGGGCGCGGGCAAGACGACGCTCGCGCAGGCGCTCGGACGGCGGCTGGGCTGGCGCGTGGAAGACGTGGACGCACTCATCGAAGAGCGCGAGCGGCGCACCGTGGCGGAGATCTTCGCGCGCGAGGGGGAGCCGTACTTCCGGGCCCTCGAGCGTCAGGTCATCTTCTCGCTGCTCCCGGTGCGGCACGCCGTGGTGGCCACCGGCGGAGGCACCTTCGTCGATCCCGACAATCGGGCGGCCATCAATGCCGACGGCGTGTCGGTCTGGATCGATCTGCCGTTCGACCAGCTTCTCGCGCGGATTCGCCCGGACGGCCGGCGTCCCCTGGCGGCCAACCTCGCGCAGCTCACGCAGCTCTACGACGCGCGGCGGCTGGCCTACCAGAGCGCGCACATCCGGCTGGAGGCGCGCGGCAGGAGGACCGAGGAGCTGATCGACCAGCTCCTGGACCAGCTCGAATGAGCCGCTACCTCGTCATCAGCGACATCCACAGCAATCTCGAGGCCCTGGAGGCGGTGCTCGCGGCCTCGTCGCGGCAGGGATGCGACGGGGTGTCGTGCTCGGGGACCTCGTCGGCTACGGGGCGGATCCGAACGCCGTCGTGCGCAGAATCCGGGCGCTCCAGCCGCTGGCAATCATCCGCGGGAACCACGACAAGGTCGCCGCGGGCCTCGAGTCGCCCGAAGACTTCAATTCCATGGCGCGCGCGGCCGCGATGTGGACGCGCGGGGCGCTCGACGCCGGACGTGCTCGAGTACCTGCTCGAGATTCCCGCCGGGCCGCTCCTGCTCGATCCGCTGGTCGAGATCTGCCACGGCTCCCCTATCGACGAAGACCTGTACATCGTCGGCGACCTCGACGTGCTCCGGGCGCTGGCCGCCTCCGCCGGCCTCTGTGCTTCTTCGGCCACACGCACGTCGCGCTATCGGCGGCCATGGGGCCGGATCGACGGCTCGAGGTGCGATCGCCAAACGGCCACCCCGAGCTCGAAGCCCCGATCGAGCCGGGCGTGCGGTATCTCGTGAATCCGGGCTCGGTCGGGCAGCCGCGGGACGGCGACGCGCGCGCCGCGTATGCGGTGGTCGACGCGGAAGCGCAGATCGTGACGCTGTATCGGGTGGCGTATCGGATCGAGGCGGCTCAACGGAAGATCGTCGCCGCGGGGCTGCCGGGCATGCTGGCGCACCGGCTCGGCATGGGGCGCTGAATCACTGGCGGCCGAGCGACTGCTCGCCGCGCGCCTGGGCCTGCCTCTTCTCCCGCTTCTTCAGTTCCAGCGCGAACGCATCCCGGGCGGCGCGCGCCCCGAGCACCCATCCGATGCAGATCCCGACGAACAGCACCGTCGGGATGAAGATGAAGTGCGCCGAGGTCATGTTCGCGAAGTTCACGCGCGCCTCTTCGCGTCGGAAGCCGTGAGCCGGGCGATGTCGCGCTCGACGCGACCGAGCCTGCGCCAGATCGACCAGACATAGGCCAGCATGGCGACCCAGACGAACGCGTATGCCGCGATCAGCAGCCGCGCGGCCGGAAGCTGCTCGCTTGCCGGCACTTCGGTCATCGGGATGAACTCGGACTGCCCTGGCTGGCCGAACACGAGCACGTTCATCCCTGCCATGCCGACCATGAAGAACAGCCACCAGAGCATCTTCTTCGTAGTCATCGGAGCCCCCTCACTCATTCTCCCGGTACAGCTCGTCGAGCGCCGTCCGCTGCTCTTCGAGCCTCACCCGGGCCATCAGCAGCGCCACGTAGAGAAGCAGGAATCCCGAGAACGACACCCAGAGCGGGATCGACGAAGTCGACCGGCAGCGTGGGGACGACCGTGGTCTTCGGGTGCAGCGTGCGCCAGACGTTCACCGAGATGTAGACGAAGGGGGCGTTGGCCATTCCGAACACCGCGAGTCCCGCCGACAGCTTCTCCGACCCTGGACCGCCGTAGGTGCGCAGCAGCAGGTACGACACGAAAATCATCCACATCAGCAGCGACATCGTGAGCCGCGCGTCCCACACCCACCAGACGCCCCAGGCCTTGCGCGCCCACAGCGGACCCGTCACCATCGCAATCAGGCCGTACAGGACCGTCAGTTCGGCCGCCGCCACCGCAATGCGATCGAAGCCCGCGCGCCTGGTCGCCAGAAAGCGCGGCGCTCATCGCGCCGCAGAAGATGGCGGAGAGCAGCATCAGCATGGCCGTAGGCATGTGGAAGTAGAAGATCTTCTGCACGAGTCCCATCGTCGATTCCAGCGGCGCGCGTGCGATGAGCAGGAGTGCCGCAGAGGAATGCGGCGCCCGCCAGAGCCATGACGATCGGAAACAGTCTGCGCATCTCGCCTACTCCGTCATGAGCGGTTCGAACGTCCACAGCGCCAGCGTCACGAACACGACGTCGAAGAACACGAGCAGCATGATCCAGAACTGCGGCCATCGCGAGATCGGGGTCGAGCTCCAGCAGCGCGCCGGTGCCGCGGACGCCGGCGATCATCACCGGGATTGTAATCGGATACAGGAGAATCGGCAGCAGCACGTCGCGGCTCCGTGCGCGCGCGAGCATGGCGGCGAACAGCGTGCCCGACGCGCCGAAGCCGACGGTTCCCGACAAGAGCAGCGCGGCCACGAGGCCGGGATGGCGGAAGAGCGGCGCCTGGAACAGCAGCGCCACGAGCGGCACGATCACGATCTCGGTGGCGGCCAGCAGCGCGACGATCCCGATGAGCTTGCCCACGTAGACGGCCGCGCGCGGCGCGGGCGCGAGCATCAGCGCCCGAAGCGTGTCGCTGTAGCGCTCCCGCTCGAACGTCCGCCCCAGGGCGAGCGTCCCGGAAAAGGCGATCGCGATCCACAGAATGCCGGCTGCAGCGTCGCCGAGCGGCCGGCCCTCGCGCACGAACGCCACGGCGAAGACGAGGACGCACGAGAGGGCGAAGAAGAGCGTCGTGTAGAGCAGCTCGCGGCTCCGGACCTCGACCGTCAGGTCCTTGCGGGCCACCAGCCAGGCGGTGCCGAAGAAGCCGCTCACGCCTCCGGCCCCGCTGGAGTGCGGTCATGCGGTAGCGCCCCCGGAGTCCGCGGATCGTCGCGATCGTCGCTGACGATCTTTCCGTCGCGAAGCACGACCGCGCGTGTCCAGCACCTGCTGCGGCGATCTCGAGATCGTGGGTGGCGAGCACGACGATCGCGGCCGTCGCAGCCGAGCTCCCTGCAGGCGCGTCCGACGAACGCGGCGCTCGAATCGCGTCGTCGAGCCCGGTGAACGGCTCGTCGAGCAGCACGAGCCGCGGCGCGTGCAGCAGGGCCCGCTCGAGCGCGAGCCGCTGCCGCATGCCGCGCGAAAAGCCGCCGACGGGATCGTCGGCGCGATCGCCCAGAGCCGCCCGCTCAAGGGCCGCCCGCGTGCGCGCCTCCGCCGCGGCCTGCGCAGACCGTACAGCCGTCGCGAAGAACAGCAGGTTCTCACGCGCCGAGAGCTCGGGATACAGGTGGAGATCGTGCGGCGAGCAGCCCGATGCGCGCGCCGAAGCGCGGCGCCGCAGCTCCTCCGCCGTCCGCCCGCCGTAGCGCACGTCGCCCGAGGTCGGCGGCAGCCAGCGTCGCGAGCATCGAGAGCAGCGTCGATTTGCCGGCGCCATTCGGCCCGAGCAGGCCGAGGATGTCGCCCGCGCGGCATTCGAGCGACACATGGGAGAGCGCCCGCCGCCGGCCGTAATGGCGGCTGAGACGCGGACGGTGATGTCCTGCGAAGTCGAGCCGTCACGCGGCCAGGCCCTGGCCGCCCTTCCGTCGTCCGAGGCGCGGTAGATCGCGCTCGAGCTGCGCCACCAGCGCCGGCGCGGCGCTCGGCGTATCGCGACGGCGTCGACCGCGCCCGTCTGCCGCGTCGCTGCTCGAGGCGCACCAGCTCGGCGAACAGCTTCTCGCGCCGATTCCGAGCTGGCGTTGCCGCAGCGGCGTCGCCGCTCTGCCGCGGCGCGCGTGTGGCCGACCAGATCCCGACGGCCACGATGCCCGCTGCCAGCACGAGCGCGACCGTGCGCGGGGCGCCGCTGTGGTGCGGCAGGCCCGAGATGTTAGCGTCAGCGTGGTGCCGGCCGCCGAGCGGCGGCCCCGGCGCGAGCGATGTAGCGATCTCCCTCGGCCGACATCTCGCGCTGATTCGTGAGCTGCGGCGAGGTGAGCGTCGTCCCGGCGACCTTCTTCACGACCACCGCCAGCTGCTCGATCGGTGGCCGGGAACGTCTGCGCGACGTCGACGCGCCGCCGCTGGCCACGGCAGCGCGCACGCCACCTGGACGAACGTTGGCCCGGCGGAAACGGACCGCGGACGGCGACCTGCCATTGCCGCTGCGCTGGCGAGCGGCGACGACCATGCATGACCCGCCGCTCGGCGCCGTCGGGCATGTCGAACGCAAACGGCGTCGCCGGGTTCACCGGCGCGCGCGCGTTGTTCGCGATGTCGAGAAGATAGAAGACGTGCAGCTCCTCGTCGGCCGGTTCCATGACGATCCGCGCGACTGGGCGCCGATCACCACCTGGCCGGCGGCCGGGCTGGGCTCGGTTGCCGGCGCCCTCCGCCCTTGTCGGTCGCGACGAGCATCAGGCGGATGCCGCCCCGCTCGCGGCGACGGGAACTCCTGCGACTCGAGATGTTCGCCGTCGACGACGGCTTCGGCCTTGACGGTCGTCCCGGCCGCGACGTCGCGGAACTCCGCGCGTCCCTCGTCGTCGGTCTTGACCGTCAGCATCTTGCCGCCGGCGTGAAGCTCGACGGGATGGTTGGTGATGTTGTTGCGAGAAGTCGCCCCTGACGACGCCGAACCGAGATGGCGCCGTCGGGCAGATCGGTGACCGGCCGCGGAATGCCCGACATCTGCTTGAGGTCGGGCATCTGGAACTGGCGAAGACGAACGTCGCCGCGAAGCGCGAGCAGCGAACACGAGGACAGCACGCAGGGCGACGTCTCGGAGCCCGGTTCATTCGCGTTGCAGAACCGCCGCCCCGTCGCGTGCGACAGGCGTCACAGCTTGCTCGCGCACGCCTTGCAGAATCGCGCATCGTGATCGTTCATCGTCGACGCAGCCGCTGCGCAGGCTGCGGCCGGTCCAGCGGCCTCGCCCGTGGCCGCTCCCGCCGTCGCCGAGGCGAGCCGCCAGCTCGCGCTCGATCTGCTCGCGGTAGCCGGTGCCGCGCATCGAGCTGCCGCATCAGCCGGCGGCGCGGGCGCGCAGCCGGCGCGGACATCTCCTGGAAGTCGGCTTCCGAGAGCTTGCCCATCGCCCGATCGAACTCGAGCTCCTTGATCGCCCGCAGCGTCAGGATCTTCTCGCGCTCGAGCGCCGCGCGCGTGCGGTGGCCGAACATCGCCGGCTCGCGATCCTCGCCGGCGCGACCAGCGGCCGCAGCGTCCGCAGCGCCGCCATGCCGACAGCGCCGCCGTGCCGATGAGCGACGCAGAGCAGAATGCACGTGCTCACGGCCCCTGGCTCCGCGCGAGGAACACGACCGCGGTGGCGCACACGAGCGCCAGCAGCTGAAGAACTGCCAGGGCTGAAGCGTGGTCGGCGTCGGGTGGCGTGTCGCGTGGAGACCCACTGTCGTCAGTCGAGGCTCTGCAGCTCTTCGTCGAGGCGGATCGAAGAGCGGCATCCTGTGCTCGGAGCGTCGGCGGCTCGGGCTGAGGCCTGCTCGCGGCGCGACCACTTCACGGCGGCGAAGCCGACCGCCGGCGACCGCGCCGCCGCCCAACGAGGTACGGGAACAGCCAGGCGAGCCGGTTGAAGCCCTTGTCGACCGGCGCGCCGAGCATGTCCTCGCTGCCGTAATCTTGCACGAACGCGTGGATGATCTCGTCGTGCGTCTTGCCCTGGTCGATGAGCGCGGCGAGCTCGCCGCGCATCTCGTGCGAGCCTGGCAGCGGATCCTTGCGGCATTCGGCGATGCTGCATGTGCCCGCACCGCAGCGTGCAGACGATCTCGTGCTGCATCTGCTTCTCGAGCGCGTCCGCGCGGTAGAACGACGTCTGCGTCGGGTCGCCGCGTGCTCGACCGTCTGCGCTGCGCAGCGGACCGCGCCGCTGAGCAGCAACAGGCCAGCAGCACGCACCGCGGTCGTCGTCGCCGCTCGGCGCGGGCAATTTCGCCAGCGCGAACGAGAACGCGCGCTCGGGCAGCAGCGCGATGCCGGTGCCGATGCGCCAGCACGCCGAAGCCGACCCAGATCCAGTTCACCAGCGGGTTGACGACGATCTCCAGGCTTGACCGACTGGTCCTTCGGGTCGACCGCGCCGATCACGACGTAGAGATCTTCGCCGGCGCTCCGGCGGATCGCGACCTCGGTGGTCGGCTCCTGCTCGTGCTTGCGGTAGAACCACTGCGCCGGATAGAGCGTGCCGATCTGCTTGCCGTCCGCGAAGACGCGTCATGTCGGCGGTCACCATCTGCTTCTGCGCCGTCGTCGGTGATCTGCAGCGCGTTGTGCCGCAGCGTGAAGTGGCCGAGCGTGGCCTGCTGACCGGGCTTGAGCAGCACCTGCTCGTCCTGCTTGAAGCCCTGCCCCGCGAAGCCCAGGAACATCAGCACGATGCCCACGTGGACGATGTAGCCGCCGTAGCGCCGCTTGTTGCGGCCGACGAGCCCGATCATCGCGGTGAACAGGTCGGTGCCGGTGGTGCGGCGCCGCACCACCGCGCCGCGCCAGAACTCCTGCGCGATCGTGCCGATGACGAACGCCGCAGAACACGAAGCAGAGGCCCGACGCCCACACGCGGATGCCCAGCGCGAGGGTCGCCGCGCCGGTCATCGCGCCGGCCACGGCACGGCCAGAGGAACTGATCGCGCAGGTTCGACAGCGTGGACTTGCGCCACGCGAGCAGCGGGCCCGACGCCGGTCAGCAGCAGGAGCACCAGGCCGATCGGCAGCATCCACTTGTTGAAGAACGGCTGCGGCGACGCGTGAGCCGCTCGCCCGTGACCGCCTCGCTCAAGCGTCGGGAACATCGTCCCGAACAGCACGAAGAACGCCGAGAACAGCAGGATCCAGTTGTTGACGAGGAAGGCCGCTTCGCGCGAGGCCCAGGAATCGAGCTCATTGCGCGAGCGCAGCAGCGGCAGCCGGTAGATGACCAGCCCGAAGCTGACCACGAGGATCGCCACCATGAAGCCGGTGAACATCCGCGCCAGTTCGGGATCTTCGCCGAACGCGTGCACCGACTGGACGACGCCCGAGCGCGTCATGAAGGTGCCGAAGATCGTCAGGAAGAAGGTGACGATCACGAGCGTGACGTTCCAGACGCGCAGCATGCTGCGCCGCTCCTGCACCATGACCGAGTGCAGGAACGCGGTCGCCGTGAACCACGGCAGCAGCCCGGCGTTCTCGACCGGATCCCAGCGCCCAGAACCCGCCCCACCCGAGCTCTTCGTAGGCCCAGATCATCCCGAGCGTGAGCCCGAACGACAGGAAGATCCAGGCGAACATCGTCCAGCGCCGCACCGCCCGCAGCCACGCGTCGTCGAGATGCCCGGTGATCAGCGCGGCCATGCCGAAGGCGTACGGAATCGTCATCCCGACGAAGCCCGTATAGAGCGACGGCGGGTGGATGGCCATGTAGCCGTTCTGCAGGAGTGGATTCAGGCCGCGTCCGTCGGTGGGGGCTTCCGTGAGGAACGTCTCGAACGGGTTCTTGTGGATGACCATCAGGAACAGGAAGAACATCTGCACGACGGCGATCACCGAGACCACGTACGGAATCAGCTCCCGATGCCGCTCGCGGTTGACGGTGACGGCGATGCTCCCGAACACCGCCAGCAGGAACACCCAGAACATGATCGAGCCGTCGAGCCCGCCCCAATATGACGTGATCTTGTAGAACAGCGGCTGGACGGCGTCCGAGTAGTGCTGGACGTACTTGATCGAGTAGTCGCCGGTCACGAAGGCGTGAATGATGATGGCGGAGGCCACCGTCATCAGCGCCGTCACGAGATGGAACGCGCCGACGCCGCTCTCGATTAGCCGGCGCGAACCGCGGCGCGCGCCCGCGATCGACACTCCGACCACGTAGCTGCAGACGACGAAGGCGGCGAGCAGCGTGAAATAACCTAGTGAAGCCATTGATCCTCAGTTGCTCGAGCTCTGCCGGGGGACGGCCTTCGCGTCGTACTTCGACGGACACTTGGCCATGATGGACTCGGCGTGGAACCCGTCGGGCTGGAGCGTGCCCTTCAACACCACTTCCGAGTCCTGCTTGAAGGTGTCGGGCACGATGCCCGTATACATGGCCGGCACCGTGACGCCCTTGTTCTCGATGGTGAAGCGGTAGTCGAGGCTGTCGCGCGCACGCAGCGGCACTCCGCTCACGAAGCCGTGGAGCTGCAGCTTCTTCCCTTCCCACTGCTGCCGGCTCGCCATTACTTCGTCGACGTGCTTGTAATATTCCGTGTCCGACCGCAGCGAGAACCACATCAGGCCGCCGAAGGCTGCCGCGAGCACGAGGACCGTCGCGGCGATCTTGATAAACTTCTGGCTCATATGGACTTCTGGAGAATGACGGAGTTCAGGGATTCAGAATATCACAGCCCAACTGTCTGAGGAGGCCATAGACGGCGGCCACCGGAAGCCCGACCACGTTCGAATACGATCCCTCGATTCCCTCGACGAACCGCGATGCCGAGCCCCTGTACCGCATAGGCGCCGGCCTTGCCCATCGGCTCGCCGCTCCCCACGTACCAGTCGATCTCGGCGGCGCTCATGTCCGAGAAGCGCACCTGGCTCGGCTCCACGTGGACCAGGCGCCGGCTCCCCTGCCGGAGGCAGAGGCCGGTCAATACCTGATGACGCTGCCCCGAAAGCCGCTCGAGCATGCGCCGCGCGTCCGCCTCATCGGCCGGCTTCCCCAGGATCGCTCCGCGGAGCACGACCGTCGTGTCGGCGCCCAGCACGACGGCGTCCGCCGCGCCGCACGCGTCGGCCTTGGCCTGCGCCAGCCGCGCGACGTACTGGTCCGGCCCCTCACCCGGGTGAACCCGCTCGTCCACGTCTGCCGGAGCGACGTCGAACTGGAACCCGGCCGCCCGCAGGAGGTCCGCGCGCCGCGGCGATGAAGACGCGAGGATCAAGCGCATCGAACACGGATGTTACACTGGCGCAATGGAGCGCCTTCAGACGCTCGTCCCGCGTGCAGTCGCCGCGCTCCTGCAGCAGGGCCCGATCTCCCAGGCGAAGCTGGAATGCGCCTGGCGTATCTCGGTCGGCGACGCCCTGGCCCGTGCGAGCACCGTCCGCCTGCGGGACGGGGGCACGGTGGAAGTGGCCGCGGCCGATGCGCGCTGGCAGCGCGAGCTGTCGCGGTCGCGAGACATGATCCTCGCGCGCCTCAGGACCCTGCTCGGTTCGGGGCAGGTGACGCGGCTCCAGATCGGCCGGTGATGCGTCCCGCGTTCATCATCGGCGCGGCGCGGCTTCCCACCGGGAAATTTCTCGGCGCGCTCAAGGGACTGGCCGCGACCCAGCTCGGCGCCATTGCCGTGCGCGCCGCGGTGGCGCGGGCCGGGATTGATGCGCGATCGGTCGACGAGTGCATCATGGGCAACGTACTCGCCGCCGGGCTCGGCCAGAATCCGGCCCGGCAGGCGGCCTTGCGGGCCGGCCTCTCCGACGAGGTCGCCGCCCTCACCATCAACAAGGTCTGCGGCTCCGGGCTCAAGGCCGTGATGCTGGCCGCCCAGGGAATCGCGGCGGGCGACATCGAGACGGCCGTGGCCGGCGGCATGGAATCGATGAGCAACGCGCCCTATCTGCTGCCGCGCGTGCGAGAAGGGCTGCGCATGGGCGACGGCACGGTCGTCGACTCGATGATCCGC
Organism: Vicinamibacterales bacterium; assembly: GCA_963738315.1. Classification (GTDB taxonomy): domain Bacteria; phylum Acidobacteriota; class Vicinamibacteria; order Vicinamibacterales; family JAMQPK01; genus JAMQPK01. The sequence goes on from CAVTVT010000003.1 coordinate 1,440,089, forward strand.
GACGGCCTCTGGTGCGCCTTCGAGCAGTGCCACATGGGAACCGCCGGCGAACTGGTGGCGGAGACCTACGGAGTCAGCCGGCACGAACAGGACGAGTTCGCGCTCGGCAGCCACACGAAGGCGGCACGCGCCGCCGCCGAGGGATGGTTCCGCCCGGAGATCGTCCCCGTCGAGGTGCCCGGCAGGGAGGGCCCCGTCGTGATCGATCGTGACGAGACCATCCGACCCGACACCTCGCTCGCAGCGCTCGGCCGGCTCACGCCGGCATTCCAGACGGGAGGCTCGGTGACCGCCGGCAATTCGCCTGGGGTGAACGACGGCGCAGCCGCGCTCGTGGTCGTCTCCGAAGATCGGCTCCACGCGATCGGCGCGCCGCCGCTCGCGCGGATCGTCGGTCAGGCCACCAGCGGCCTTCCCCCGAAGCTGCTGCTCATGACGCCCGTGGAATCGGTGCGGCGCCTCCTGGCGAAGGTGGGCTGGTCGATCGAGGACGTCGACCTGTTCGAGATCAACGAGGCCTTCGCCGCGCAGCTCGTCGCGATCGTTCGCGAGCTCGAGCTCGATCCGGCCAAGGTCAACGTCAACGGCGGAGCGATTGCACTCGGTCATCCGATCGGCGCGAGCGGCGCACGCATACTCACGACGCTGCTGTTCGAGCTCGCGCGGCGGGGCGCGCGGCGCGGCGTGGCGGCGCTCTGTCTCGGCGGGGGAAATGGAGTCGCGCTCGCCGTCGAGCGCGCCTGATGGCGTCTATGCCCGTGGCGGTCTTGAGCCGCGGCGGCTGACCCACCAGGCCGCCGCAGCAATGGGTCCAAGGATCACGAGCTCCCGTCCCACCGAGCGCAGGTTGCCGTAGATGAACTCCCGGGGAAGCCAGTACCGCCGCGAGATTTCCGTGAAGAGATCGATGCCCGAGACGAAGTAGCGCGACGAGAACGGCCAGAGCGCCATCAGGCCGAATGGCGGAGCGGTGTCCTTACCCAGCCAGTCCAGCAGCACGTGCGTCGCATAGGCCAGCCCGAGGGTGAGCCCCACCGCTGCCCCGCTGTAGCCCACTACCGTTGCGCGGACCGCGGGAGTCTCGGGCGTCCAGGAGCGGGAGCGCTGCCGGCGCGCCACTCCCCAGGCCACCGCGCCGCATATGAGGCTGGCGCCGATGCTGTGGCGTGTACGTGCGATGCGTGTGGAAGAGGATGTCGAGGTCGGGCGCCGCGGCGGCCACGGCACATGCGGCCAAAAACGCGCCGACGGCCCGCGCCGTTGCGGCGGTCCGGCGTCGCGGGAGCGCCGCAGACTCGAAAACCAGGCAGTCGCCAGACCAGCCAGCGCATGCCCCACGGGGGTGGGCATCGGCGGCTAATGGTTGCAGTCTTCGCCATTTCCTTCAACGATGCGGCTGGGCAGCGACAGCGCTCCTCGCGAAGCCGCGGCCGAGAGGCGAAAGTCTTGGCGTCTGTAAGTCGCTGAAAATAAGAAGCCTGCGGACTGGAACAGCCGCATTTTCGCTTGACTTTGCATCGGCACGTTCCTAGAATGCCGAACGACTCCAAAGGAGACACGCATGCCCGCCGATCGATCGCCAGGAACGTGAGGAGCGCACCGAAAAAGGGAAGGCCGTCGAGCTGGCCGTCGGCCAGATCGAGAAGCAGTTCGGCAAGGGATCCATCATGCGGCTCGGCCAGCGAGGCGCCATCCAGCCCATCGACTCGATTCCGACCGGCGCCATCAGCATCGACTATGCGCTCGGCATTGGCGGCATGCCGCGCGGCCGCGTCGTCGAGATCTTCGGCCCCGAGTCCTCAGGCAAGACGACGCTGGCGCTGCAGGTCATCGCGCAGGCCCAGAAGCTTGGCGGCATGGCCGCCTTCGTGGACGCCGAACACGCGCTCGACGCGGCGTACGCCACGAAGCTCGGCGTGGATCTCGACAACCTGCTGGTGTCACAGCCGGACAACGGCGAGCAGGCGCTCGAGATCGTCGAGGTGCTCATTCGATCGGGCGGCGTGGACGTGGTGGTGGTCGACTCGGTGGCCGCCCTCGTGCCGCGCGCCGAAATCGAAGGCGAGATGGGCGACGCGCAGATGGGGCTCCAGGCGCGCCTGATGTCGCAGGCGCTGCGCAAGCTGACGGGCGTCGTCTCGAAGTCGAAGACCTGCCTGATCTTCATCAACCAGCTGCGCGAGAAGATCGGCGTCATGTTCGGCAATCCCGAGACCACGACCGGCGGACGTGCGCTGAAGTTCTACGCCTCGGTGCGCATCGACATCCGCCGCATCGCGAGCATCAAGGATGGCGACGCGGTGGTTGGCGGCCGCACGCGCGTCAAGGTGGTCAAGAACAAGGTCGCGCCGCCGTTTCGCGAGGCCGAGTTCGACGTGATGTACGGCGAGGGCATCTCGCGCGAAGGCGACCTGCTCGATCTCGCCGTGGACAAGCGCATCGTCGAGAAGAGCGGCACCTGGTTCGCCTATTCGGGCGAGCGGCTCGGCCAGGGGCGCGAGAATGCGAAAGCCTTTCTCCGCGACAACCCCGAGACGTTCAAGGCGATCGAACAGCGCGTGCGCAAGGAGCTCGGGCTGATGCGCGAGGCCGAGGCCGCCGCGGTGTAGATGCCGGCGTCCCTCATCGAGCGGCTGGCCAGTCTCGACGCATCCGGTTTCCAGTGGGTCGTCAGTCATCGGGTGGGCATCGCCAACCCGGTGCTGGCGGCCGTCAGTCATTTTGGAGCGCCTGTGTGGATCTTTTTCGCCGGCGTGCTCGGGATGCTGCGCCGAGGTCGCTGGCCGGGGGTCTTCCAGGTGGTGCTGGCCGTGGGACTGGCGGCGCTCCTGGCCGACAGCATCGGCAAGCCTGCGATCGCCCGCCACAGACCGTTCGTCGCGTTCACCGAGGTCCAGCTGCTCGCCGGCCCGCAGCGGAGCGCCTCGTTTCCTTCGACACACGCCGCCAGCTCATGGGCCGCGGCGACGGCGCTCGCGCGTGTCTTCCCCACCTTCCGCTGGCCGCTCTGGACCCTGGCCGCGCTCGTCTGCTTTTCCCGGGTCTACGTCGGCGTGCACTACCCGTTCGACGTGCTCGCCGGCGCGCTGATCGGTCTGTGCGCGGCTGCTTTCGTCGTGGGCGGCACGCGATGGGATCGTGACAGGCCCGCTTCAGGACAGTCCTGATGAGCCACGCGCCGATGGCCGCATGATTGGAGGCAGGCCGCCGGCAAGCAGTTGCCGGTGGACCGCGGCGATCTGCCGGGCGCTCGAGTCGATCCCGAATGCGGCCGCCCGCTCGCAGGCCGCCTCGCCCATCCGGACACGCAGGGCGGCGTCCCTTGCCAGCTCCGCGAGTGCCCGCGCGATCTCTCCAGCCTCCCGCCGCACGGCGAAACCGGCCTCGTTCGCGCCGATGAGGTCCCGGATCCCGCTCACTTCCGTCGCCACGACGGGAAGACCGCAGGCCGCCGCCTCGTGCGCAGATCGGCAGAACGTCTCATACGCGGTCGGCAGCACGAACACATCGGCCGCCTGGTAGAAGCGCTCGATGTCGGAGCGGTAGTCCAGAAACCGCACGGAGCTCCCCACTCCCAGATTCTCGGCGAGGGTCCGGTAGTGTCCGCTCCCGCTCCCGAGCACCCAGAGCTGCGCGAGTGACGCGGCCGATTCTCGCGCCTGTACAAATGCGCGAATCGCGATCTCGAGCCCCTTGAGCGGCCTGTGGTCCTGGTCGACGAAGACCGCCACCACCTCGTGGGGCATCAGCCGGCGAGCCTCGCGGAACGAGCGCCTGGCCGATTCGTCGCGGCGAAAGCGGCCGAGATCGAGCCCGCGCGGCGTCAGCACCACCGGAACGCCCGGATAGAACCTGCGCAGCTCTTCGCCGCTGCTCGGGGTGAGCGCCCCGAGGACGCGCACGCGGCGCGTGAACCAGCGCTGCTCCAGGCGCAGCGCCAGCTGCTGTCCCACCCTCCAGCCGATCGACGTCCCCTTGACGCCGGGTCGCGAGGTCGCGGCCATGTGGCCGGCATGGCAGAACGTCACGGTATTCAGGTCGACGTCGCAGCTGACGATCGGCGTCGGCCCGATCGTGTGGACGAGGTCGGCCCGCACCTGGCCGATCCGGCGCGTGCCCAGCACCCAGAACACGAGCCAGCGGAGGCGGAACGATGGGTACGCCGGAAGCGGGATGCGGTGCCACTCCACGCGATCGCGCAGGTCTGCCCGGAGATCGGCAGACACGACCACGTATCGCACGTCCGCGGCGTCGAGCTCGATGAGGCGCTCGAGCTCCGACCCGAGCCGCCAGCAGACGAGCGCCACGCGCGACTGCGAGGTCTGCACGATGCTCAGGCTTGCTCAGTGCGAATCCGGCCGCCGGGGCACCAGCCGGGGACACGTGCGGAATGCCGGGTTTCGATCGGCTTAGTGGATGGTGGCCAGGGACAGAATCGAACTGTCGACACTACGATTTTCAGTCGTATGCTCTACCAACTGAGCTACCTGGCCACGGTCGAACGCGATCGACGTGCGGGCAGCACAAGACTATACCACTGAACAGGTTCCACCTGCCCCGCGTGCGCGGTTCCCATCTGTCTGGACTTCGGCGGCGGGCCGTTCGAGATCCTCAGGCCATGTCGCGGAAGCGCGTGTTCCGGCGGGTCAATTCGGCCGGCAGGTGTGCCTTCGCGGGTCCGATTCGCGAGATGTCCGAATTCCTCGCGCGCGTAAAGGATCCGTCGGGACGCACGGTGAGAAAGCCGCGCTCGACGAGCTGCTCGAGCACGTTCACGCAGGTAGCATGGTCGAGGCCGCACAGCCGCTGGACCTGGTCGGCCCGAAGGGAGAGGCCGGGCATCTCCCTGAACTCGGATCGAATCATATTCAGTACGTGCAGGTCAGATTCCATCAACGCCACTGTAGCGCGTTCTCTGCCGCGCCGCGGTTCGTCAACAGACCGATTTCGTGTTCGCGCGGAACTTTCTTGCGGCACACGCAGAGCTCGTTCGGCGATCAACGCGGATGTGTCCGCTCCATGGACATCTCTTCCCACCGCCAGGCGGAGCCGACGATCTCTTCGAGTGAGCTCACACGCGGAATCCATCCGAGCGCGTCCGCGATCCGTTTCGAGCTCGCGACGAGGACGGCCGGATCGCCTGGCCTGCGCGGGCCGATGAATGTCTTGACCTCCCGTCCGGTGACCCGCCGCGCCGCGTCGATCACTTCCTTCACCGTGTAGCCATCCCCGCACCCGAGGTTGAACACGGCTTCCCGCACCGTCTCCTCGGCGAGGGCGTCGAGCGCCAGCACGTGCGCGCGGGCCAGATCGGACACGTGAATGTAATCGCGCACGCACGTGCCGTCCCGGGTCGGGTAATCGTCTCCGAACACCGTGACCGCGCGGCCGCCATCGCGGGCCGCCGCGAGGACGAGCGGGATCAGGTGCGTCTCGGGGTCGTGCCGTTCTCCCCTCGTGTCCGTGGCGCCGGCCGCGTTGAAATAGCGGAGCGACACGAACCGGAGGCCATGCGAGACGGCGTACCAATGAAACGCGCGCTCGACGGCAAGCTTCGTTTCTCCGTAGCTGTTCGAGGGCGCCGTGGGGTCCGTCTCCGAGATCGGCTGACGCGCGGGCTCTCCGTACACGGCGGCAGTGGACGAGAACACCAGCTTCGCAATCCTGCGCGCGCGCATCGCTTCGAGCAGCTTGAGGCTTGCGATCACATTGTTGAGATAGTATTTTTCCGGACTGGTCATCGACTCGCCGACGAGCGACGACGCCGCCATGTGCACGACGGCCTCGACGCCGTGCGCGTCGAGGGCACGCCCGATGGCCGCCTCGTCCAGGAGATCGTCGGCGACGAGCGCCGCCTTGTCCGATATGGCGTCGCGGTGCCCCTTGGAGAGGTTGTCGTAAACCACGACGCTGTGGCCGGCCTTGACGAGCTGATCCGTAATGACGCTTCCGATGTACCCGGCTCCGCCGGTAACCATGATGCGCATGTCGCCTCCGCATGGGTCGATCGATTCGCCCGAATACCGCGGCGCCGCCGCCGAAACGCGTGAATCGGATCGAAAGTTGCTTCGCTGACCGTACTCAATGGATCACGCCTATCCACGCCCCCAACTCCAGCGCAAGGACTGGCAGCCGCTGAATGGTCCTTGGGAGTTTGCCATAGATGCCGAGGGCATCTGGAGCCGGCCTTCCGAGGTTCGCTGGACGCACACGATTCAGGTGCCGTTTGCGCCGGAGACGCCTGCAAGCGGAATCGGCCACACGGGTTTCTTCCGGAAGTGCTGGTATCGCCGATCGTTGACCCCGCCGGCGCTCACCGGCGCCGCTCATGCGCTGCTGCACTTCGGTGCAGTCGACTACCAGGCGACGGTGTGGATCAACGGATGTCAGGCCGCCGTTCACGAAGGCGGCTACACGCCGTTCACGATCGACGTCACGCCTTTCCTGAACGCATCTCCGCTCGAGATCGTCGTCGCCGCCGAGGACGATCCCGCCGATCTCGCCAAGCCGCGCGGCAAGCAGGACTGGCAGCTCGAGCCGCACTCCATCTGGTACCCGCGCACGACCGGGATCTGGCAGACGGTCTGGCTCGAAGTCGTGCCCTCCACCTGGGTCGAGCACATCCGCTGGACTCCGAATCTGGAACGGTGGGAGCTCGGGTTCGAGGCGCGCATGGCGGGCGAGCGGCGCGAGCCGCTCAAGCTCGGGGTCAAGCTCCGCGTGGGCGACGCGCTGCTGGCCGACGACACCTATGCCGTGGTCGCGGGCGAAGTGCATCGCCGGATCGCGTTCTCCGATCCCGGCATCGACGACTACCGCAACGGCCTCCTGTGGAATCCGGCGACGCCGACGCTGATCGAGGTGCAGCTGCAGCTCTGGGCCGACCGCGGCGATCTCCTGGACGAGGTGGCCAGCTATACGGCGCTGCGCTCGATTGCCGTGGACAACGACCGATTCGTTCTCAACGGCCGTCCGTTCACGCTGCGAATGGTTCTCGACCAGGGGTACTGGCCCGACTCGGGGCTCACACCTCCGGGTGACGAGGCCATCCGGAAGGACGTCGAGCTGGCCAAGGCCATGGGCTTCAACGGCGTCCGCAAGCACCAGAAGATCGAGGACCCGCGCTACCTGTATTGGGCCGATCGGCTGGGCCTGCTCGTCTGGGAGGAGATGCCGAGCGCCTACCGGTTCACGCAGCAATCCGTCCAGCGCCTGACGCGCGAGTGGATCGCCGCCATCGCACGCGACAGCAGTCATCCCTGCGTCGTCGCGTGGGTGCCGGTCAACGAGTCGTGGGGCGTGCCGAACCTTCCGACGAGCCAGGCGGAGCGCCACTACGTGCGCGGGCTGTATCACCTGACCAAGACGCTCGATCCCACTCGCCCGGTGATCGGCAACGATGGCTGGGAGAGCCTGGCCACCGATATCATCGGCATCCACGACTACGACAGCGATCCCGATCGGATCGCGCGGCGCTACCGCGCGGACGAAGTGCTGCCCCGCCTCTTCAAGCGCGAACGCCCGGGAGGCCGGCTCCTCGTCCTCGAGTCGGATCATCCCCAGGAGCAGCCGATCATGCTCAGCGAATTCGGGGGAGTCACGTTTTCGCAGGCGAAAGGCACGTGGGGGTATTCGCGCGCCGCCACGGCGCAGGACTTCGAGCGCGAGTATGTGGGTCTGTTGAAGGTCGTGAACTCGCTCAGCCTCCTCGCCGGGTTCTGCTACACGCAGTTCGCCGATACGTACCAGGAAGCCAATGGCCTGCTGTATGCCGATCGCAGGCCGAAATTCCCTCTCGAGCGGATCTTCCGCGCGACGCGCGAGGGCGCGTTGATGCCCGAGCCCGATCAGCAGGTCGGGAGCAGCCCCGTGCCGAACCTCGGGCCCGAGGTGCCCACGCCGCTGGCGGCGGTCTCCGAGGACGAACCGCACTGACCACCGGGCTTCGCGCCGCCTCGCGCGGCGCGCCCCACTCGCGCTACTCTTGAAGACCTTGGATTACGCTGAAGCTTCGGCTCCCGGACGCGTCAACCTCATCGGCGAACACACCGATTACAACGGCGGCTTCGTATTGCCGACCGCGCTGCCCCAGGAGACACGGGCCGCGGTGCGCCGGCGGGTCGACGGCCAGGTGACGGCCGTCAGCGCCGACCTGGGGGATGCCAGCGCCGGCCGCTATCCGATTGGGGGCGAGCGGCAGCGGCGCGACTGGCTCGACTACGTGCAGGGCCTCACCTGGGCGCTCGGGGAGCGCGGGTGCCGCATCTCCGGATTCGATCTGTCGGTGGCCTCCGACGTCCCGCTCGGGAAAGGATTGTCGTCGAGCGCATCGCTGGAAGTGGCCGTCCTGCGGGCGCTGCGCGCGCTGGAGGCGCTGCCGATCGACGACCTCGAGCTGGCCATGATCGCCCACCGCGCCGAGACCGCGTTCGTGGGCGCACCGGTCGGGATCATGGATCAGATGGTCTGCAGCCTCGGCGACGCGCGCTCCGCCCTCTTCCTCGACGCCGCCACGCGCGAGTACGAGAAGATTCCAATGCCGCGAGGCGCCGCGATCGGCGTCATCGACTCCGGGATTGCCCACGAGCACGCGACCGGGGATTACCGGATCCGGAGACGCGAGTGCGACGAGGCCGCTGCGCGGCTCGGCGTGCCGCGGCTGCGCGATCTCGGACTTGACGACCTCCCCCGCATCGAGGCGCTCCCCGATCCTCTCGGCCGGCGCGCCCGCCACGTCGTCACCGAGGACGCTCGCGTCCTGGCGGCGGTCGATGCGCTTCGGCGCGACGATCCGCGGGAGCTGGGACGCCTGTTCCTCGCCTCGCACGCGTCCATGCGCGACGACTTCGCCGTCTCGCTGCCCGAGATCGATCGCCTCGTCGAGATCGCGGCGGCCGAGCCGGCGGTCTTCGGCGCGCGGCTGACCGGCGGCGGCTTCGGCGGCGCCATCGTGTTTCTCTGTACGCCTGACGCCGTCCACGACACGGCGCACCGCGTTGCCGAGTCGTATTCCCGGACCACCGGACGCGACGGACGCGTCCTCATTCCGCAAGAACGCCACGCGGCGGCATAAATATTGAACTCCTTCACCCGAAGGAGTTCACACTTGACCAATCTTGCGACAAACGTATCCGCCTCGCGTCACGATTTGATTTGTCTCTCCCATCTGCGATGGGATTTCGTTTTCCAGCGCCCGCAGCATCTGATGACGCGGTTCGCGGCGGAGCGCCGCGTCTTCTTTTTCGAAGAGCCGATCTTCGACGCCGCACAGGCCAGGCTGGACGTTCGGGTCGATCATCACGTGCACGTGGCCGTCCCGCACCTTCCCGCCGGTCTTGCGCCCGCGGCCGTGGCGGGCGAACTGCAGAAGCTGCTCAGGGATCTCACGGCGACCTGGCGGATCGTGCAGCCGGTCGTCTGGTACTACACGCCGATGGCGCTGTCGTTTGCGGGGGACCTTGCGGCTGGCGCAATCGTGTTCGACTGCATGGACGAGCTCTCCGCCTTTCGGGGTGCGCCGCCCCAGCTCATCGAGCTCGAAGCGGAACTGCTCAGGAGGGCCGACCTTGTTTTCACGGGAGGGCACAGCCTGTACGAAGCCAAGCGCGGCCGCCACGGCCGCGTCTTCGCGTTTCCGAGCAGCGTCGACGTCGGCCATTTCGCGAAGGCCCGCCTGCGGCGTGCGGACCCACCGGATCAGAAGGGGCTTCCGCGCCCTCGGCTCGGGTTCTTCGGGGTGCTGGACGAGCGCCTCGATCTCGCGCTGCTCGACCGGGTCGCCGCCTTGAGGCCCGCCTGGCAGCTCATCATGCTCGGCCCCTGCGTCAAGATCGACCCCGCCACGCTTCCGCGCCGGGACAATGTCCACTACCTCGGGATGAAGAAATACGACGAGCTGCCTGCGTACCTGGGCGGCTGGGACGCGGCCATGCTGCCGTTCGCGCGGAACGAGTCGACGCGATTCATCAGCCCGACGAAGACCCCGGAATATCTCGCCGCGGGACGCCCGGTGGTGTCCACGTCCATTCGCGACATCGTGCGGCCGTACGGCGACGAACGGCTGGTTGAAATCGCCGACGAGCCCGAGGCCTTCGTTGCCGCCGTCGAACGCCTGCTCACCCTGCCCCGCGCCGACTGGCGCGATCGGGTCGATCGGTTCCTCTCCACGATGTCATGGGATCGCACCTGGGCCGGCATGAACCGGCTCCTCGCCGACATCGAGCGGCCGCACGCGGCGCTCGGTCGGCCGCGGCCCCCGGGCGCGCGGCCCGCGGCCGACCGCCGCATCGCGGCGCCATCGGCCGCGGCGCCGACTTCTCTGTAACAGCTGCGCGTCACGACTGCGGCGCCGCGCGGCGGTCCGCAGGGCAACCATCAACGTTCGAGTCGCGGGAGCCATTCGATGTTCGACTATCTCATCGCAGGTGCGGGGTTCGCGGGCTGCGTCATGGCCGAGAGGCTGGCGGCCGACGCCGGGAAGAAAGTGCTCGTCCTCGACAAGCGCCCCCATATCGGCGGCAACGCCTTCGATCGCTTCGACGATGCGGGTGTGCTGATCCATCAGTACGGGCCGCATATCTTCCACACCAACTCCAGGGAGGTGTTCGAGTACTTGTCACGGTTCACCGAGTGGCGGCCGTACCAGCACCGGGTCCAGGCGTGGGTCGACGGGCAGCTGCTGCCGTTTCCCATCAACCTGGACACGATCAATCAGATGTACGGCCTCGGCCTCACCTCGCTCGAGCTGAACGGGTTCTTCGAGTCGCTCGCCGAAAAGCGCACGGCGATCAAAACCTCGGAAGACGTGATCGTCAGCAAGATCGGGCGCGAGCTCTACGAAAAGTTCTTCCGCAACTACACCCGCAAGCAGTGGGGGCTCGATCCGTCAGAGCTCGACGCGGCCGTCACGGCGCGCATCCCGGTGCGCAGCAACCGTGACGACCGGTACTTCACCGACAGCTATCAGGCGATGCCGCTCCGCGGCTATACGCGCATGTTCGAGCGCATGCTGGCGCACCCGAACATCAAGATTCTGCTGAATGCCGACTACCGCGAAGTGCAGAAGGTCATTCCGCACCGCGAAGTGATCTACACCGGCCCGGTGGACGAGTACTTCGAGTACCGGTACGGCAAGCTGCCCTACCGCTCGCTCGACTTCCGCTTCGAGACGCGCAACGTCAAGCGGGTTCAACCGGTGGCGGTGATCAACTACCCGAACGAGAACCCTTACACCCGCGTGACCGAATTCAAGCACCTGACCGGCCAGGAGCACGCAAAGACGACGCTCGTCTATGAGTACCCCAGCGCGACGGGCGACCCGTACTATCCAATCCCGAAGAGCGAGAACGCGGAGCTCTACCGCAAGTACCAGATGCTGGCGGCGGCCACCGAGGGGGTGCATTTCGTGGGACGGCTTGCCACCTATAAGTACTACAACATGGACCAGGTGGTGGCGCAGGCGCTCACGCTGTACGCCAGGCTCACGAGCCAGTCGCGCCGGGAAGCGCTGGCGCATGGAGCGTAGGGCCGGCCCTCCGGCCGTCCCGCACGTCTTCGATTCGTTCTGGATCGGGGGATTCGAGGCGGCGACGCACGTCACCGGGGCCGGAAGGCGCCTCGACATGGTTGCCGCCACGCAGCACGACCGGCAGGTCGATCAGGACTACGAGCGGCTTCGCGGCGTCGGGATCACAACGGTCCGCGACGCCGTCCGCTGGCACCTCATCGAGCGCGGCGGCCGCTTCGACTTCTCGTCGCTGGCCCCGATGGCCGCCGCCGCCGAACGCCACGGCATGCAGATCATGTGGACCCTCTGCCATTACGGGTGGCCCGACGGCGTCGACGTGTGGTCGTCCGAGTTTCCGTCCCGCTTCGCCCGCTTCGCCGCCGAGACAGCGCGATTCATCCAGTCTCACTCCAGGCGGGTGCCCTTCTACACCCCGATCAACGAGATCTCGTTCGTCGCTTTCGCCGCGGGGGATCGAGGCTGGTTCTTTCCCTTCGGCCACGGCCGCGGCGACGAGCTCAAGCGACAGCTCGTCCGGGCGGCGATTGCCGCCTGCGACGCGATCTGGGGCGTCGACCGCCGCGCCCGCATCGTGCACGTGGACCCCGTCATCCACGTGGTGCCGCCGCACGCGCATCCAGAGCTGACGGCAGCCGCAGCGGCCCAGCACGAAAGCCAGTACCGAGGCGTGGGACATGCTCGCCGGGGTGCGGGCGCCCGAGCTCGGAGGGCATCCGCGCTATCTCGACATCATGGGCGCCAACTTCTATCACTCCAATCAGTGGGAGTACCCGGACGTCCGGCTTCGATGGGAGGACACGCCGCGCGACGCACGCTGGAAGCCGTTTCACCGCATGCTGTCCGACATCTACGATCGCTATCGGCGGCCGCTGTTCGTCGGCGAGACCAGTCACATCGGGATCGGCCGCGCGGACTGGCTCCGCGAAGTCGCGGCCGAGGTCTGGAACGCCTACGATGCCGGGGTGCCGCTGGAAGGCGTCTGTCTGTTTCCCATCATCGATCGCATGGACTGGAACGACGAGACTCATTGGCACAACAGCGGGCTGTGGGATCTCGAGCTCCGGCCGGATGGGACGCTCGGCCGTGTGCTGCACCGGGAGTACGCTGAGGAGCTTCGCCACAGCCAGGCGCTGCTCGCGCGCTGCGGCTGGGGCGAAGCTCCTGACTGGCCGCTACCGGGTGTTCGGGTAGCCGGGGCTTCCTGATGTCGGTCCGTTGCCGGTCGGCCGTGCTCCGCCGGGGCCGGGTTCGGCCGGTCTCGTTCCCGACGTCGCGGCGGCGCCGCTTACGGCCGACTTCATTTCCCGGGCGAGCCTCAGGTGCTCGCGCAAGGTCGGGAGCGTCTTGGCGGCAAATGCCTTCACGTCGGCATCGGACGCGGATTTCGATTCCTTCTCGAACTCGCTCACGGCCTTCTGGTGGTCCTGCACCATCGCATCCGCATACGCGCGATCGAACGCCGCGCCGTCGAGTTTGTCGAGCTTCGTCTTCAAGGCCTCCTGCTGCTGGTTCGGGCTCGCCGGCAGCGTCACGCCCTTCTCCGACGCAAGCGTCTTCAGCTCGTCATTCGCTTTCGCGTGGTCGGTCTGCATGCGCTCGCCGAAGGACTTGACCTGCGGATGGCTCCCCTTCTGTTCGGCCAGCTTGCCCAGCTCGATCTCGGCCATGCCGTCCTGCGCGACCTTCGTGGCGAACGTCTTGTCGGCGGGCTTCAGCATATCGGCCGTCTTCTGCCCGGCCATGGAGCTCGCGCCGCTCGACGCTCCCGACGGGGTCGCCGGCCGCGGCGTGTCGCGATCCTGTGCGTACGCGCCCGATGCCCCGGCCGCAACCAGGCCGGCGGTGGCAGCGCACGCGACAAGTGAACGGGTCCAGATCTTCATGCTCATCCTCCCATCAAAGTTCAGTTCCTGCATGGAAGGTGTTGCAAGGCGGACGCCACGGAGCCGGGGTACGGCGGCGCCTACTGCTGGCGCTCGAGGATCCAGCAGAAGGGTTCGACGATCTTCTCGAACAGGGAGCGGTGCTTCCAGGTGTCCATCGTGACGAGCTCGCATTTCTTGATGTCGGCGGAGAAATCCTCCCTGAGGCGTGCGGACATGCCCTCGTCTCGAATCGCGACATTGACTTCGTCGTTGTGCTCGAACGACCTGTTGTCAAAGTTGGTCGTCCCGAGCACGACCCAGAGGTCGTCCACGTTGAGAATCTTCGCGTGCATCATTCCGGCCCGGTACTCGTGGATGCGGATGCCCTCCCTGAGGAGCTCCCGGTACTTCCGGCGGCTCACGATCCGGACCCAGCGCTGATCCGTGTGCGATCCGGGCACGATGATGTCGATCTGTACGCCGCGCCGTGCCGCATCGATGAAGGTCTTCCGGAGCGAGTGGTCGGGCAGGAAATAGGGGGTGTTGATCCGGATCGAACGGGTCGCTCCCTCGAGCAGCACCTGAAACACGATACGGGCCGAGGTCGCCCGGTCCGACGGGGAGCTCTTGATCACGAGGGCGGTGGTGTGTCCGGTGGTGCCGAGCCGCGGGAAATACTCCTCGCCGGTGAGAATCTCGCCGCAGCATTCGACCCAGTTCTCCACGAAGACGCCCTGGACGGCCGCCACCACCGGGCCCGTCACACGCGCCATCGTGTCGCGCCACGGGCGCTTGCCGCGCAGCCCCCTGGCCCACTGATCCCCCACCCCGGCGCCGCCCACGAACGCCACCCGCCCGTCCACGATGAGAAGCTCGCGGTGGGTGCGGTTGTTCACACGCGCCAGGCGATACCATTTGAAGCGCTGGTAGAGCTCGACGCGCACACCCGCCTGCCTGAGCTCGTGCCGCCCCTTCAGCCCGAACCACAGGCTGCCGATGGTGTCGACGACCAGCGTGACGGTGACGCCGGCGCCGGCGCGCTCCTTCATCGCGTCCATGAACTGGCGGCCGATTCCGTCCTCCCGGAAGATGTAGCACTCCATGTTCACCGACCGCTCGGCGCCGCGGATGGCGTCGAGCATGGCCGGGTAGAATTGAGCCGCGTTGGTGAGCGCCTCGAACCGGCTGTCGTGGTGGATCGTCGTCTGGGCGTTGTTGTGCAGAACCGCCAGGAATTCGTCGGAGGTCGAATCCATCCGCCGCCGCAGCTTGTAATCGACCCTCGGCGTGAACAGCGACACGAGAATGAACCAGACGAGGAACGCCCCGCCGATGATCGCCAGCCAGAGGAAGGAATGATTGGACAGGTTCGCGCCTCCGGTTCGGCCCCTTCGCAAGGGGCGGGCCAGGCCGGCCGTTATACGACATGACCGCGTCCGATACAACCGTGAGGCTCGACGTCTGGCTTGACGTCGCGTGTCTCTACAGAACGCGCTCGGAGGCCCAGCGCGCCTGCACCGGCGGCAAGGTCCAGGTGAACGGCCAGCGGGCGCGCCCGAATCGGCCGCTGCGGTTGGGGGACCGGCTCGAGCTCTCGCGTCCTCACGGCCGCAGGCAGACGCTCGTCGTCGAGCGCCTGGCCGATCGTCACCTGCCGAAGCCCGAAGCGCGCGCCCTCTATCTGGATACGACCCCTCCGCTCACCGAGGAGGAGCGCGAACTCCGGCGCCTGGAACGGATCTACCGCGCGAGCGCCCAGCGCGCCCATGCGCCAGACAAGCGCGAGCGGCGTGCCCTCCGGAAGCTCAAGGAGCGGTTCTGACCGCTCCGGACGCGAAACCCATCGGCGGGCGGGCAGGCCGTCAGCGGCGATGGCCCCGGCGGGCCGAGGGATGACGCCGGGCGTACACGAGAGCGGCCACGAAGACGAGCACGATCACCGACAGCGAGAGCCACTGGGGAATCTCGAACGGCAGATAGCCTTCGCCGTGGAGGTACTCGACCAGAAGTCTCACCCCCACCCAGGCGATGATGATGAACGCGCCGTCCACGATGGCGGGGTAGCGCTCCACGAGCACGATCACCTGTCCCACGACCAGGCGCATCGCCACGATCCCGAGAATGCCGCCGGTCAGCACCACCCAGCGCTTGGGCGACATGGCCACCGCCGCCAGAATCGAATCGATCGAAAAAACGAGATTGGTGAGCTCGACCTTGACTACGGTGGCCCAGAAGGCGCTCATCCCGAGCCACGGGGCCGCCTTCGGCGGCTCGCGCTGCCCGTCCCCTTCGGCCGGGTTCGCGAAGTGCTTGTAGGGCAGGTACAGCAGATACCCGGCGCCGATGAGCTTCACGACGTCGAGTTGAATCAGGTAGACCGCCAGCAGCGTCGTGACGATGCGGAACGCGAAGGCGCCGACCAGTCCGTACCGGAGCGCCTTGGTCTGATCGGATTTCCGCAGCCCCAGCACCATCATCGCCAGGACGATGGCGTTGTCTGCGCTCAGCAGTCCTTCGAGGGCGATCAGGATGAGGATGGTGGCGAGGTCTGACCAGGCGAACAAGCGCCGCTTATCATAGCGGCATTGACGAACCCTGCGTAATCGGGCCTACACTGGAGGCGGCAACGCGACATGGATTTCAAGGACTATTACGCCACGCTCGGGGTCGCCAAGAGCGCGACCGAGAAGGAGATCAAACAGGCCTTCCGGAAGCTCGCGCGCAAGCATCACCCCGACGTGAACCCGGGCGACAAGACCGCGGAGGCGAAGTTCAAGGAGATCAACGAGGCCTACGAAGTCCTGGGCGATCCGGAGAAGCGGAAGAAGTACGACGAGCTGGGCGCGAACTGGCGCATGTACGAGCAGGCGCAGCGCGCGGGGGGCGCACCCGGCGCCGGCGCGCCGCCTGGCGGGTGGAACGTGAATTTCGGCGGCCAGGGCGGCCAGGGCGGCGCGTATCGCACCATGACGCCCGAAGAGATGCGGGATCTCTTCGGCGACGAGGATCCGTTCTCCGATTTCTTCCGCACGTTCTTCTCCGGCGCCGCGGGTGCCGACACCGGCCGGCGCGGATCCCGCGCCGGCCGCGCGGCCCGCTCCCGGCAGGGACGGGACGTCGAGCAGCCCATCGAGCTCTCGCTCGAGGATGCGTACAACGGGACGAGACGCCGCCTCTCCATCAAGCACGATGGCCACGCGCGGACCGTGGACGTGCGGATTCCCGCGGGCGTGGGCGAAGGCTCGCGCGTGCGCATTGCCGGTGAAGGAGAGCAGGGTTCGAGCGGAGGGACGTCGGGAGACCTCTACCTGCGGATTCACGTGGCGCCCGACGCCCGCTTCGACCGCAAGGGCAACGATCTCCACGTCAAGGTCCGGGTGCCGGTCACGGTCGCGGTGCTCGGGGGCGAGGCGGAGGTCCCGACGCTCGGAGCCGGTCCGGTCAGACTCAAGATTCCGCCCACCACGCAGAACGGACAGGTGCTGCGCCTCAAGGGCCGGGGCATGCCGATCGTCGGCAAGTCCGCCGAGTTCGGCGATCTGTACGCGACTGTCGAGCTGGAGCTCCCGCGCCAGATTTCGGCCGAGGAGCGCACCCATTACGAGGCGCTGGCCAAGATCGCCGCACGCCGGAAGCACTCGGCCGCGTAGGGGGCAGAGCGAATGGCGATGAACATCAACAAATTCACCGAGAAGGCGCAGGAAGCCCTCGTCGCGGCGCAGTCGCTGGCCGAGCAGATGAACCACTCGCAGGTCGAGCCCGAGCACCTGCTGCTCGCGCTCGTCGAGCAGCAGGAGGGCATCGTGCCCGAACTGCTCCGTAAGATGAACGTCGATCCGCGGGCGTTCTCCTCCGCGCTGCGCGAGGAGCTGGGCCGGCTCCCCCAGGCCTATGGCGGCTCCCAGCCACCGTTGTCGCCGAGGCTCCGCGCCGTGGCCGACGCCGCGCAGGCCGAGGCGGCGCGCCTGAAGGACGAGTTCGTCAGCACCGAACACCTGCTGCTCGGGATTCTCGGCGAGACGGGGCGCAACGTCACGACGCGGCTGCTGGGCCAGCACCAGGTGACCAGGGATCGCCTCTTCGAAGTGCTGACACAGGTGCGCGGCGCCCAGCGCGTCACCGATCAGAACCCCGAGGCCAAGTATCAGGCGCTCGAGCGCTACGGCCGCGATCTCACCGAGCTCGCCCGCCGGGGCAAGCTCGATCCGGTCATCGGGCGCGACGAGGAGATCCGCCGCGTCATACAGGTGCTCTCGCGGCGCACCAAGAACAACCCGGTGCTCATCGGCGAGCCGGGCGTCGGCAAGACGGCCATCGTCGAGGGCCTCGCGGGACGCATCGTGAAGGAGGACGTACCCGAGGGGCTCAAGCACAAGAAGCTCATCGCACTCGACATGGGCGCCCTCATCGCCGGCGCCAAGTACCGCGGCGAGTTCGAAGACCGGCTCAAGGCGGTACTCAACGAGATTGTCAAGTCCGAGGGGCAGGTCATCCTGTTCATCGACGAGCTCCACACGGTCGTCGGCGCCGGCGCCGCCGAGGGCTCGATGGACGCGTCGAACATGCTCAAGCCGATGCTGGCGCGGGGAGAGCTGCACACGGTCGGCGCCACGACGCTCGACGAATACCGCAAGTACATCGAGAAGGACGCCGCGCTGGAACGCCGCTTCCAGCCGGTGATGGTCGGCGAACCGACGGTCGAGGACACGATCAGCATTCTCCGCGGTCTGCGCGAGCGCTACGAAATCCACCACGGCGTGCGCATCAAGGATGCGGCGCTCGTCGCCGCGGCTGTCCTGTCGAACCGCTACATCACCGACCGCTTCCTGCCCGACAAGGCCATCGACCTCGTGGACGAGGCGGCGTCGAAGCTCCGCATGGAAATCGACTCCATGCCCGCCGAGCTCGACGAGATCAACCGCCGGATCATGCAGCTCGAAATCGAGCGCGAGGCGCTCCGCAAGGAGACCGACAAGGCGTCGATCGAGCGGCTCGGCAAGCTCGACAAGGAGCTGGCGGACCTCAAGGGGGAACACACGCGCCTGACCGCGCACTGGCAGCAGGAGAAGGCGGCCATCCAGCTTCAGCGCAAGCTGAAGGAGGAGCTGGAGCAGGTCCGTATCGAAATCGAGCGGGCGCAGCGGGCCGGGGAGTACGGCAAGGCCTCAGAGTTGCAGTACGGACGCTTGCCCGCCATCGAGCGGCAGATCCGGGAGGAAGAAGACCGCCTGGCCAAGGCGCAGCAGGCGCACCGGATGCTCAAGGAAGAGGTGGACGAGGAGGATATCGCCGAAGTGGTCAGCAAGTGGACGCACATTCCCGTCAGCCGGTTGATGGAGGGCGAGGTCCAGAAGCTGATCCACATGGAGGAGCGGCTGCACCGGCGTGTCGTCGGCCAGAACGAGGCGATCCAGGCGGTGGCCAATGCCATCCGCCGGGCCCGCGCCGGCCTCCAGGATCCCAATCGTCCGCTGGGCAGCTTCATCTTCCTCGGCCCGACCGGCGTCGGCAAGACGGAGCTCGCGCGCGCCCTCGCGGAGTTCCTGTTCGACGACGAGCAGGCGATGATCCGGATCGACATGTCGGAGTACCAGGAGAAGCACACCGTCTCGCGCCTGATCGGCGCGCCACCCGGCTACGTCGGCTACGAGGAGGCCGGGCAGCTCACCGAGGCGGTCCGCCGCCGGCCGTATTCGGTCGTGCTCTTCGATGAGATCGAGAAGGCGCACCCCGAGGTGCTCAACGTGATGCTCCAGCTCCTCGACGACGGCCGGCTCACCGACGGCAAGGGGCGCACGGTCGACTTCAAGAATACGGTGGTGATCATGACCTCGAACCTGGGCGGCGCGTTTCTCGCCGAACGCGGGGAGCGCGAGCTCGACGAAGGCCTCCGGCGCGAGGTCATGGACGCGCTCCGCGCGCACTTCCGTCCCGAGTTCATCAACCGCATCGACGAGATCATCGTGTTCCATCCGCTGAACCGGCAGCAGATGAAACAGATCATCGACATCCAGGTGCAGGGGCTCCTGCGCCGGCTGGAGGAGCGCAAGATCCACGTGACGCTGACCGACGCCGCCAAGGACTGGCTGGTGCGCGAGGGCTACGACCCCGCCTACGGCGCGCGCCCGCTCAAGCGCGCCATCCAGCGGTCTGTCCTCGACCCGCTCGCGATGCGCGTCCTGGACGGCGAATTCCGCGAAGGAGACCGCATTCGGGTTGACGCCGACTCCAGCGGGCTCACCTTCGTGAAGCAGCTCAGCGGGGCGGCCGCCTGATGCCCCCCACTCCTCCCCGCGGCCGGCAGCCCGGTCATCGCGGGGAGCGGCGCGCGTTTCCCCGCCGCCCCGCTGGATCGCTGTGGTACGGCCTCGCCCTGCTCCTCGTGCTGGCGCTCGCCCAGACGTACTTCCTCGTCCCCTCGGGCCAGCACATCCCCTACAGCGAGTTCAAGACCGAGCTCCGCGAGGGCAAGGTGAGCGAGGTGACGGTGTCCGAGGAGACCATCCGCGGCTACTTCAAGCCGCAGGGTGCCGATCAGAAGCGCGAGGCCTTCACCACCACGCGGATCGAGGACCCGAATCTGGTGGGCGAGCTCGAGCAGGCGAAGGTCAAGTACACGGGCGAGCCGGTGAGCCGGTGGATGTCGACCATTTTCGGTTCGATCATCCCGCTGCTGCTGCTCTTCGCGCTCTGGAGCTTCTTCTTCCGCCGCATGGGGAGCGCCGAGGGAGGCGTGATGGCCTTCGCGCGCAGCCGCGCGAAGATCTACTCGGAAGACGACGTGAAGGTCAGCTTCGACGACGTCGCCGGAGTCGATGAGGCGAAGGAGGAGCTGAAGGAAATCGTCGAGTTCCTGAAGACGCCGAAGAAGTACACGAACCTCGGCGGCCGCATCCCGAAGGGGGTGCTGCTCGTGGGCCCTCCCGGCACCGGCAAGACGCTTCTCGCCCGTGCCGTCGCCGGCGAAGCCAAGGTGCCGTTCTTCAGCCTGAGCGGATCCGAGTTCGTCGAGATGTTCGTGGGCGTGGGCGCGGCCCGCGTCCGCGATCTCTTCGCGCAGGCCGAGAGCAAAGCCCCGTGCATCGTCTTCATCGACGAACTCGACGCCCTCGGCAAGGTCCGCGTGCAGAGCCCCATGGGCAGCCACGAGGAGCGCGAGCAGACGCTCAATCAGCTCCTGGCCGAGATGGACGGCTTCGACTCGCGCAAGGGCGTGATCATCATGGGCGCGACGAACCGGCCGGAGGTGCTCGATCCGGCGCTCCTCCGGCCCGGCCGGTTCGACAGGCAGGTACTGGTGGACAAGCCGGACGTCCGGGGGCGCGAGGCCATCCTGCGCATCCACGCCAAGGCGGTCCGGGTGGCCGCGGGCGTGGACTTCCGGGTGATCGCCGCGCGCACCGCGGGCTTCGCGGGCGCCGACCTCGCCAACCTGGTGAACGAAGCCGCGCTGCTGGCGGCCCGCAAGGACAAACCCGCGGTCGAGATGCGCGACTTCGAGGAGGCCATCGACCGGCTGATCGCGGGGCTGGAGAAGAAGCGCGTCATGAGTTCGCGCGAACGCGAGATGGTCGCCTATCACGAGTCCGGCCATGCCGTCGTGGCGAGTGCGCTGCCGGGCCTCGATCCGGTCCACAAGATCTCCATCGTGCAGCGGGGGTTCGGTGCGCTGGGCTACACCATGCAGCTGCCGATGGAGGATCGCTATCTCCTGACGCGGACCGAGCTGCTCAACCAGATGGCGGTGCTGCTGGCCGGCCGATCGGCCGAGGAGATCGCGATTGGCGAGATCTCCACCGGCGCGCAGAACGATCTGCAGCGCGCCACCGATATCGCCCGCGCGATGGTGACGCAGTTCGGCATGAGCGAAGCCCTCGGCGCGGTCCACTACGAGGGCTCACGGCGCCCGACATTCCTCGATATCCCGCTGGGGCAGGATCGCGGTCTTTACGCGGAAGAGACGGCGCAGATGATCGACGCCGAGATCAAACGGATTCTGGACGAGGCGCACGAGTCGGCGCGGAGCATCCTCACGCACCGGCGCGGGCTGCTCGAGGCCGTGACGCGGCGGCTGCTCGAGAAGGAAGTGATCGAGGGGGACGAATTGAAGGCCCTCATCGCCGAGGCGGAAAGCCGGACGGTCGCGCTCTAGCGGCGCGGGGACGCCCCGCTGCGGCCGGGCACGCGCCCGGCGCCCTCACTGCGCCGGCTTGTCGCCGCTGTCGGGCACCGCCGCTTCCGCGGCCTGGAAGCCGATCCTGGAGTGCGTCCCGTCGCAGAACGGCTTGGTGGTCGATCCGCCGCACCGGCAGAGCGAGAACGGACGCTTCCGAATCGGATACGGGTTGCCGTTCCAGTCCACCACCGTCACGTCTTCGCCTTCCACCCGATACGATCCGTTCTCGCGAACCCGGATAATCGTCGCCATCAGCCCATCTTCTGCATGGCCGAGAGAAACTCGGCGTTGCCCCGCGTCTTGCCCATCTTGTCGAGCAGCAGCTCCATGGCCTCGACCGGCGAGAGGGGGTTCAGCACCTTGCGCAGCACCCAGATGCGGTTGAGATCGTCCTTGGGGATCAGGAGCTCTTCCTTGCGCGTGCCGCTCTTCTGCAGGTCGATGGCCGGGAAGACGCGCTTGTCGGCGAGCTTGCGGTCGAGATGGATCTCCATGTTGCCCGTGCCCTTGAACTCCTCGAAGATCACGTCGTCCATGCGCGAACCGGTGTCGATGAGCGCCGTCGCGATGATCGTCAGCGATCCCCCCTCCTCGATGTTCCGGGCGGCGCCGAAGAAGCGCTTGGGCTTCTGCAGGGCGTTCGAGTCGAGACCGCCGGAGAGCACCTTGCCGGAGGGCGGGATGACGGTGTTGTAGGCGCGCGCCAGCCGCGTGATGGAGTCGAGCAGGATGAGCACGTCCTTCTTGTGCTCGACCAGGCGCTTGGCCTTCTCGATGACCATCTCGGCCACCTGCACGTGGCGCTGCGCCGGCTCGTCGAAGGTCGACGAGATCACTTCCCCGTCGACCGAGCGCTGCATGTCGGTGACCTCTTCGGGCCGCTCGTCGATGAGGAGCACGATCAGGAACACCTCGGGGTGGTTCTGCACCACGGACTGCGCGATGTTCTGGAGCAGCATCGTCTTGCCGGTACGGGGCGGCGCCACAATCAGCCCACGCTGTCCCTTGCCGATCGGCGTCCAGAGATCCATGACGCGGGAGGACAGATTCTCGGCGGCCGTCTCGAGCTTGAGCCGCTCCTGGGGATAGAGCGGCGTGAGATTCTCGAAGAAGAGCTTCTCCCGCGCCTGCTCGGGCTGTTCGAAGTTGACCGCTTCGACCTTGATCAGCGCGAAGTAGCGCTCTCCTTCCTTCGGAGGCCGGATCTGCCCCGAGACCGTGTCGCCGGTCTGGAGGTCGAACTTGCGGATCTGCGACGGTGAGACGTAGATGTCGTCGGGCCCGGGGAGATAGTTGTAGTCGGGCGCGCGCAGGAACCCGAAGCCGTCGGGCAGCACCTCCAGGACCCCTTCCGAGAAGATGAAGCCGCTCTGCTCGGTCTGCGCTTTCAGGATCTGAAAGATCAGCTCCTGCTTCCGCATCCCGGTCGCACCCGCGACGTTCAGCTCCTTGGCGATCTGCGTGAGCTTCTGAATGCTCATCTCTTTCAGTTCGCCGATGTTGAGGCCCTCGCCGCGGCGCGGCTGGGGCGGAGCTTGCTGCGGCTGCGGCTGCGTCTGCTGGGGCGCCGCGGCGGGCGCGGGCGACGGACGCGGCGGCGTCTCGGGGGCTTCGACCGTGGACACGGGTTGATCGGAGGACGCGACCGGCTCGCCTGAGGCTGCGCGGGGCGCCGGATTGTGGCGCTTGTGATTTGTGGGCATGGACTCTTACTGGTTGTGTTGGAGTGTGGCGCGCCCGCTACCGTACGCGAGCGGGGTCGCCATGAATACGACCGTACCTGACCAAAGTTGAAGTTACGTTCAAAGTGCGGGGATTTGTTCTATTTACACCGCGGGGGCCGAGAGGTGCCCGCGCTCCACTTGGACAGGAAAACTATTCGCAGTATAGGTCCCGGTGACCGGCCTGTCAAGCGCGGCCCGGCCTCGCTATTCGTACGGATTCTCGCCGATTCCCAGAATGCTGCAGGCCACGATCGGCTCGAGCTTGAGCGCGCGCGCCGTCCGGATCAGCGATTCGCTCTCCGAGCCGGGATTCAGCCACAGCTCCGGAATCCCTTTCTGTGCAATCTCGTGAAGGAGGCGCTCCCCGACTTCGGGGGGCACGTAGACGCTGGCCATGTCGATCCGGCCCGGCACATCCAGGACGGACGGATAGGCTTTCAGGCCCTCCACCTGCGGCTCGTGGGGGTTGATCGGTACGACCGTGTAGCCCTGCCGCCGGAACGCTCGAAGGGCGCGATTGCCGAATTTCCGCCGATCGGCGGAGGCCCCGATGATCGCGACCGTCTTCGCCTCAGGCACCGGGAGACTCCCGCCTCATGGAAAGATCTTACCCGGATTCAGGATTCCGTTCGGGTCGAATGCCGCCTTCACGCGCTTCATGAGCGCGATCTCCTGATCGGACAGCTCGAGTCCGAGATAGGGCGCCTTGGTGAAGCCGATGCCGTGCTCGCCGCTGATCGATCCTTCGAGGGCCACCACGCCCTCGAACAGAGCCCGTTCGGCCTCGCGCGCCGCAGCGAGCTGCTCCGGCCGCTGCACCATGATGTTCACGTGGATGTTGCCGTCGCCGGCATGGCCGAAGCAGGGGATCGGGAAGCCCGTACGCCTGCGGAGCTCCTCTACCAGCCGGAACAGCTCCGGCACCCGGCCCCGCGGCACCACCACGTCGTTGTTGAGCTTGATGGGCGCGATCCTCTTGAGCGCGGGCGACAGCTCGCGCCGCAGATCCCAGATCTGGCGGCGCTCCGCTTCGTCGGCGGCGCGGCGCACCGACATGGCGCAGGCCGACGCGCACGCGCGCTCTACGAGCTCGATTTCCTCCTCCGCCGCCGCCGGCGTGCCGTCCACTTCGACAATCAGCGCCGCGCGGGCGTCCTCGGGACCCAGCGAGCGCCCGGCGTATTCGCGCAGGGCGCGGAGCGACTCGGCGTCCACGAGCTCGATGGCGGCCGGCACGACGCGTGACTGGATGAGCCGGGTCACCGCCGTCACCGCGTCTTCGATCGACGCGAAGGCAGCGATCAGCGCCCGCTGCGCGGGCGGCTTCGGCAGCAGCCGCAGCGTAATCCCGGTCACGATCGCGAGCGTGCCCTCCGAACCGACGAGGAGCTGCGTGAGGTCGTAGCCGACGACGTTCTTGACGGCCTTTGAGCCGGTCCGGATCACCTCGCCGGTCGGCAGCACCGCTTCCAGCGCGAGCACGTATCGCCGGGTCGTGCCGTACTTGAAGGCGCGGGGCCCGCCTGCGCACTCGGCGACGTTTCCGCCGAGCGCCGAACGGGCAAGGCTGGCGGGATCCGGCGGGTAGAAGAGGCCCACACGTTCGACGGCCTCCTGCAGATCCCCGGTGGCGACGTTGGGCTGGACCCGCGCCAGCAGGTTGAGCGGGTCGATCTCGAGAATGCGGTTCAGCCGCTCCAGCGACACGAGGAGACCGCCCGCGGTCGGCACCGCGCCGCCGGTGTACCCGGTGCCCCCGCCGCGCGCGACGAGAGGGATGAGGGTCTCGTTGCAGAGCGCGGCCAGCCGCGAGATGTCGGCCGTGGATGCAGGAAGGGCGACGAGATCGGGAGGATGACTGCGCTGGAGCGCGTCGGCCCCATAGCGGGCACGCGATTCCGGATCGGCGAGCGCGAACGGGCCGCCGACGATCTCGGCGACCCGTTGGGCGAACCCGGCGGGCAACACGGCCACGGCGCGCTCTAACGGGCCGCCGCGCCCTGGCGCTCGTGCTTTCTGACGAACTCGAAGATCCGGTTGGTGCCCTCCCGCAGCCGATCGAGCGACGTCGCGTAGGAGATCCGCAGGAAGCCCGGCGCGTCGAATCCCTCGCCGGCGGTCACGGCCACCCGCGCTTCGTCGAGCAGGAGCTGCGAGAGCTCGGCCGTCGAGGCGATCCCGGTGGACTCGAGGACGCGCGTGACCCGCGGGAACAGATAGAACGCGCCGGCCGGCTTCACGCACTCGAAGCGCGCGTCGGCGGCGAACCACTCGAGGAGCGTATCGCGCCGCGTGCGGTACTCCTTCAGCATGGCGGCCACCGGCTCCTGCGAGCCCGTCAGCGCTTCGACCGCCGCCTTCTGCGAAATCGACGCCACGTTGGAGGTCGAGTGCCCCTGGAGCGTGTTCGAGGCGGCAACGACCTCCTTCGGGCCCAGGATCCATCCGCAGCGCCAGCCGGTCATCGAGTACGCCTTGGACGCCGAGCCGGCGATGAGCATCCGATCGCGCATCCGATCCGCGAGCACCTTCACCAGGTTGTGCGGCACGGCGTCGTAGATCAGCTTCTCGTAGCAGAGATCAACGACGATCCAGATGCCGCGCTCGGCGCACGCGTCGGCGATGGCGGCGAGATCCGCCTCGGTGATGACCGCACCGGTCGGGTTTGCGGGCGAGTTGATGATCACGGCCTTGGTGCGCGGCGTCAGCGCGGCGAGCACCGCGTCGGGATGAATGGCGAACCCGTCTTCCGGCTTCGTGTGCACGATCACCGGGGTCGCCTCGGCCAGCTTCACCTGCTCGGGGATCGTCGGCCAGTACGGAGCGTGCGTCACCACCTCGTCGCCGGGGCCGAAGAGCACCATCGCGATGTTGAAGAGCGCCTGCTTGCCGCCCGCCGTCGCGATCGTCTCCGCCTCGCTGAAGCTGACGCCGTAGTCGGCCTTGTAGCGCGCGCAGATCGCCTGCTTCAGCTCCGCGGTGCCCGCCGCGGGCGTGTACTTCGTGAAATTCTGATCGATCGCGCGCTTCGCGGCGGTCTTCGCCGTCTCGGGCGTCGGGAAGTCCGGCTCGCCGGCACCGAAGTCCACGACGTCGATGCCCTGCCGCTTCAGCTTCTCGGCCTCCGCCGCGACCTTCATGGTCGGCGAGGTGGACACGCGACTCATCCGTTGGGCCAGCTCTATCGCCATTTCCCCTTCCCTCAACTGCCCGCCCTTCGCCGCGCGACGCCTTTGTCGCGCAGCCTCGCCTCGACGACCTCGGGCACCAGGCCGCTCACGCGCCCGCCGAGCGAGAACACTTCCTTGATGAGCCGCGAGCTGATGTACGTGTACTGCTCGGCCGGCATCATGAAGACCGTCTCCACGTGCGGGCTCAGGCGCCGGTTCATCAGCGCCATCTGGAACTCGCTCTCGAAATCCGAGAGCGCCCGCAGCCCCCGGACGATGACGTTCGCCTGGCGCCGCTCGACGTAGTCGACGAGCAGCCCGTCGAAGGTGTCGATTTCGACACTCGGATGGCCGCTGAACACCTCGCGCGCGATCGCCACGCGCTCCTCCATGGTGAACAGCGGCGACTTCGCCGCGTTCACGAGGATCGCCACGATGATCTTCTCGAACAGATGCGTGCCGCGCTCGATGATGTCCACGTGCCCGTTCGTCAGCGGATCGAACGAGCCGGGGTAGACCGCGAGTCGGTGTTTACCCATGCGTGATTCCGTAGAACGCGAGCGCGCTGTCGCCCGAGGCGACCTCGCGACGCCGCACGAGAGGACCCGCGGAGGCCGGCGGCTCGCGCCGCCGCGCGTGTTCGAGCACGAGCAGCCCGTCGGACGCCACGAGCGCCCCCGCGCCGGCGACGACGGCCGCGAGATCCGGCTCGTCGTAGGGAGGATCGAGCACCACCAGATCGTACGGTCCGTCGGCCGCGGATCCCGCGGCGCCGCCCCGTCGGCCGTGCTCCACGCCTTCGTCGGGACAACGCCCGAAGCGCATCCGGATGATAGCATAGCGGTCCGAGACGCCGCAGCGCTCCAGGTTCTCGCGAATCAGCGTGAGCGCGCGGGGATCGCTGTCGGCGAAGGTGACGTGCGCCGCGCCGCGGCTCAGCGCTTCGATGCCGATCGCGCCGGTGCCCGCGTAGCCATCGAGGAGCCGCGCGCCGGCGACCCGCGGCGCGAGGATGTTGAAGAGCGTCTCGCGGAGTTTGTCGGACGTCGGCCGGAGCCCGTCCCACGTCGGCGCCGCGAGCCGGCGCCCCTTGAACGCGCCCGCGATCACCCGCATCTATCCGATGTCCATCAGCCCGAACCGGGCGGGCCAGACCTGCGTCAAGGAAACGAGGAGCGCCGCCGTGTCGCGGCTGTCGAGGTGCCGCACCGCCTCCTCCCGGGCCCGCTCCATCAGATCATGGTCGCGCAGCAGGTCGCCGGTGCGCAGCGTCGGCAGCCCCGATTGTCTCGTGCCGAAGAAGTCGCCGGGCCCCCGCAGACGCAGATCCGCTTCCGCGATCTCGAAGCCGTCGGCGGTGCCGGTCAGCGCCTGCAACCGCGCCTGTCCAAGCTCGGAAATCGGGTACTGGTACAGCAGCACGCAATGCGATTCGTATCCGCCACGTCCGACGCGGCCCCGCAGCTGGTGAAGCTGCGAGAGCCCGAACCGCTCGGCATGCTCGATCACCATGACCGTGGCGTTCGGCACGTCGATCCCGACCTCGATGACCGACGTCGAGACGAGCAGCTGGATCTCTCCCGCCGCGAAGGCGCGCATCACGCGCTCCTTCCCTTCCGGCTTCATCCGCCCGTGCAGCAGCGCGACGCGGTGCTCGGGAAAGACGTCCTGCGACAGGTGATCGGCCATGGCCGTGGCGGCCTTCAGATCGACCTTCTCGGACTCCTCGACGAGCGGGTAGACGACATACGCCTGGCGTCCCGCGTCCAGCTGCCGGCGCATCAGCTCGTACACCTCCGGCGCGCCTCGATTCGGGCTTCATCGCGGTGGCGACCGGCCGGCGGCCGGGCGGCATGCCGCGGATCACCGACACGTCGAGGTCGCCGTAGACGGTCAGCGCCAGCGTGCGCGGGATCGGCGTCGCCGTCATCACGAGCACGTCGGGCGACAGTCCCTTGGCTCGCAGCGTCGCGCGCTGCATGACGCCGAAGCGGTGCTGCTCGTCGATGATCGCCAGGCCCAGGGCGTGAAACCGGACCGCGCCCTGCACGAGCGCGTGCGTGCCGACCAGCAGGTGCGTATCGCCCGAGGCCAGCCGCGCCAGCAGATCGCGCCGCCGCGCGCCGGTCGTCGACGCGGTCAGAAGCTCGACGCGGAAACGGGAGCGCTCGAGCAGCGTCCGCAGGCTCAGGAAATGCTGCTCGGCGAGGATCTCCGTCGGCGCCATGAAGGCCACCTGCAGCCCGTTCTCCATCGCCACGAGCGCGGCCAGCAGCGCCACGATGGTCTTGCCGGCACCCACGTCTCCCTGCAGCAGGCGGTTCATGGGATGCGGCCGCTGCATGTCGTCCACGATGTCTTTGAGGGCCGTGCGCTGGCCCGAGGTCAACCGGAACGGCAGGATGGCGCGGGCCGACTCCCGGATGCGGTCGTCGACCGTGATGGCGGCGGGCTTCGCCTCGCGCGCGGCCGCGCGCCGGCGCGCCAGCATGCCCGGCTGGAACATGAAGAACTCCTCGAAGATGAGCCGTACCTGGGGCGGCGTCCGGAAGTGGTTCAGCTGCTCGAGCGGGCTCCCGGGCTGAGGAAAGTGCGCGTGCCGCAGCGCCGCTCCGCGGCCGGGCAGCTGCAGGCGCGAGAGGACGTCCTGCGGGGAGCGGATCGGCGCAGGTCCGCCGGCAGATGCTCCAGCACGTCGTACACCAGCCGGCGCTGCATCTTCGGCGTCATGGCGCCCGCTTTCTCGTAGACCGGCACGATCCGCCCGGTGTGCACCGTCGTTCCCTCGCCGCCCTCCTCCTCGTCCCCTTCGATGATCTCGTAGTCGGGGTTCGAGCAGCTGGAGCCCCGACCGTGCCTCGACCGGACCAAAGAGCACGACCTGCAGCGGTGGCCGCAGCACGTCCTGGAGGAACGCCTGGTTCATCCAGACGCGCCCGAATCGAACCCGAACGGTCGCCCACAATCGCTTCGAAAATCTTGAATCCGGCGCGCCGGGTGGTGCGAAGCCTCGCGCCCTGGATGCGCCCGGCGATGGCCACCTGCTGTCCCGCCTTCAGCGTGGAGATCGGATTGCAGGTGCCCGCGGTCCTCGTATCGGATGGGAAAGCGGTACAGCAGATCCTCGATGGTGGCCAGACCGACCCGCTGCAGATCGGCAGCGCGACGGGGCCCGACCCCCTTGAGGTATTGCAGCGGGGTCTGGAGGAAGTCAGTCACCGGTGAAAGGGCGGGCGCCGTCACCGGTCCGGGACCGGTCTGCTGCCGGTCTACTGAATGACGATCGCCTGCCCACGGTCGAGCTGGATTTCGCGAATACCGGCCGGCAGTTCGAACGGCTGATCGATCGAGACGCCCCGGGGGGCCGCCGGTGTGCGCGAGTAGTGCGTCACGATGTCCTGCAGCATCCAGACCGGCACCGGCTACACCGGAGATCGCCGCCGACTCCAGCTCGAAGGTCGCGACGCCGTTCTTGGCCTTCAGCAGGCCGCTGGCCGTCACCGGCAGCGCGCCGCCGAGATAGCTGTACGGGTCGAGCATGCCTCCGCTCGTCTGCCGTGCCTTGGCCACCTCGCCGATATCGACGGTGGCGCGCCCCGCGAGGCGGCCGTCCCCCAGGATCGTCACCTCCGGATCTTTCACGCCCCTGGGCAGATGATCCGCGAGCTCGTACCTGAGATACGCATTGAGCTCGGTCTCGCTGAAGGCGGTCCGGATGGGAGCATGCGCGCGGCGATCGGTCTGCTGCCGCTCGACCTTCTCGATCTTGGCGAGCAGCCGGGCGGCGTCGCGCTTCGACACCGGCCCCGGAGCCGCCGACGGCGCGGCGAGGCCGGCGCAGAACGCAAACGCCGACACGACGATGGCCCCAACGGGTGCTTTCATGGCGGTTCCCTGAAAAAACAGGCGCAGGACCAGTGTAGCAGAGGGTCCGGGCGGGCCGCCCGTTCGCGTCAGGGGCGGGCCAGAGGGCGGTTGGCGCGATTGGCCTGCCGCGCGCGCATCAGGAGCTGCAGCTTCCGGAGCTCCATCTCCTGCTCGAACACGCGGAACCTGCCCTGTTGGCGCACGTCGAGCACGTCGTCGATCCCGTCGTACGCCCGCTGCAAATCCGCCGCGCTGCGGGTCTGCAGCTCGCGCAGCGCACGGATGCGATCGCGGATCTCCGTGTCGGACGCCTGCCCCCGGCCGCCGGTGAGCCGGCGGAGCTCCTGAATCAGGCGTCCGCGTTCCACCTCGTCGCGGCGGCGGGTCTCCTGCAGGGCGCGCAGCTTGGGCAGGAACTGGTTGTACTGCGACTCGCTGAGACCCAGGAACTCCTGCGCCTGGATGATCGCATAGCCGTCGAGGAGCTTCTGCACCTCGCCCGCACCGAACGGCGGCGGTTCCTCCGCGCGCTGCGCGAAGGCGCTGCCGGCGGCGAGCAGCAGGACGGCGAGTGCCCCGAACGTGCGCAACCTCATAGCGGCCTCGCGTCCTTCCCTCTCGCGAGCTCCTCCCGCAGCATCTCCACCACGGCGCGGCGCTCGTCGTCGGAGAGCTGCGCCGCCGCGCGATACGCGCTGCCGGGCGAGAGCCCGAGATCCGCGGCCTCGCTCCAGTCCAGCTGAGAAGCGACCGCAGCAATCACGGCCAGCGACGCGTCATCGTCGATCCCGCCGGGGGATGCCGCCGTCGGCTCCGGGGCCGGGGAAATTGCCGCGGCCGCGGGCGGCGGCGCCGCGACGCGTGAGCTGCGCACTCCCACGGCGAGGCCCAACAGCACCATCGCCAGGGCCGCGCCTCCAGCTGCAATCCCCCAGAGGCTCAGCCAGCGTGGGTGAGCACGGCGCGGCGGCGCGGCCGCAACCGCCTCGCTCACCCGCCTCGAAAGGTGATCCCAGAAGAGCGGGGAGGGCTCCGGGACGTCGGAGTCGAGCAGGCGTTCGATGATTTCCCGGTCGGAGCGTTCCGTCATGACAGTCGTCTCTTCAGATTCCCGAGCGCGTGAAAGAAATTGGCCTTCACCGCACCGACCGTGCTCCCCAGCACCTTCGCGATCTCCTCGTGCGACAGCTCGTGGTACACGCGAAGAATCACGGTCGCGCGCTGCTTCTTCGGAAGCCGGGCGATCGCGGCCCGGACTTCGGCGGCCCGCTCGGCTCTCTCGAGCTCCCGGGCGGGATCCTTGGCATCACCGTCCACGTGCGGCCGCGCATCGAGCGGTTCGACGGCCGGCGTCCTGGCCGTCACCTTGTTGAGGCAGAGGTTCACGCCGATGCGATAGAGCCATGTGGCGAGGGCCGCGCGCCCGTTGAACCGGTGCAGCCCCTTGTACGCGCGAACGAACACCTCCTGCGTGAGGTCGCTGGCGTCCTCGTGGTTCCCCGCGAAACGATAGCAGAGCCGGTAGACGCTGCGCCGGTGCCGCACCACGAGCACGTCGAACGCCTCCCGGCGCCCTTCCAGGCAGGCGGCCACCAGCCGGGCTTCGTCCCAGTCCTGCAGCTCCGCGGCGTCGAGCTCGGGGCGCGAATCAGGCTGCACGACGCTCAACGTCCATGCTCGACTGCCGTTTCGGCCGGCTACTTGGATCTCTGTGGCCATTGCGGGCGCGGTGACACCATTCTCGCTCGAAGGATTAGACCGCGGGCGACCGGGGAAGGTTACACGAGGAACGCATTGACCTTCGCCTTTCTTTTGCATATAGTGGCGCCCCAAGGAGGGTTGCGACGTGCTGCCGCTCACCAAACGCCAGCGGGAAATACTGGATTACCTGCAGGATTTCATCCAGCAACACGGCTACGCCCCGAGCCTCGAGGAAATCGGCCGGCGCTTCGGTCTGTCGTCGCTCGCGACCGTGCACAAGCACCTGACGAATCTCCAGGAAAAGGGGTTCATCAAGCGCGCCTGGAACCGGAGCCGATCGGTCGAAATGGTGCCGGCCACCACCGGCGGCCGCGCGCTCGACCTGCCGCTGCTCGGCTACGTCGCCGCGGGCGCGCCGATCGAGGCGATCGCCGGCTCGGAGACCATCGCAGTGCCGGAGGATCTGGTCGGGCGCCGCGATACCTACGTGCTGCGCGTGCGCGGCAACTCGATGATCGACGAGCAGATCTGCGACGGCGATCTCGTGATCGTCGAAGACCGCAAGACGGCGCAGAACGGCGAAATGGTCGTGGCCCTGCTCGGCGGCGCCGACGTCACGTTGAAGAAGCTGTACCGCGAGAATGGCCGCATCCGGCTGCAGCCGGCCAACCCGACGATGGAACCGATCTTCGCCGACCCGGAGCAGGTACAGGTGCAGGGCGTCGTCGTGGGGGTGATGCGGAAGTATTAAGATCCCCCCATGAGCGAACCCAAGCAGATCAACTTCACGATCGTCCCCGACGATTCGGCCGACAGCCCGCGCGCCTACGCCAACTTCTGCGCGGTGAACCACACGCCCTTCGATTTCACCATCACCTTTTGCGACATGCCGCCGCTCTCGGAGAAGGACATCCGCGCGGCGGAGTCCGAACATGTCGTTCGGGCGCCGATCAAGGCTCGCGTCGTCCTGTCGCCGCAGGTGATCCCGAACCTGATCGCCGCACTGCAGGAGCAGCTCCGGATCTTCAGCGATGCCGCGCGCAGCGCCGCGCCCACCGCGCCCGTCCACTGAGCGCCGCCGCGGCTGCCGAGTGCCGATGAAGACCGCCGCCGAATGCCGCGCGATTCTGCGGACGCTGCAGCGGCAGCATCCGAACGCCAACACCGAGCTGGTGTTCGAGAACCCGTATCAGCTGCTCGTCGCCACCATCCTCTCTGCCCAAGCCACCGACGCCGGGGTGAACCGCGTGACTCCTGCGCTCTTCCAGCGGTATCCCGACGCGCACGCTCTGTCGCGTGCGACCGCGGCTGAGCTGGAGCCGCAGATTCGTTCGACCGGGTTCTTCCGCTCCAAGGCGCGCGCTCTGCTCGGGATGGCGGCGGCGCTGGTCACAGAGCACGGTGGTGAGGTGCCGGCCCGGATGGAGGCGCTGGTTCAACTGCCCGGGGTCGGGCGCAAGACCGCCAACGTCGTGCTCGGTCATGCCCTCGGGGTGCCCGGTTTTCCGGTCGATCGCCACGTGCTTCGCGTCGCCAACCGGATCGGGATCGCGCAGTCGGCCGATCCTGAGCGGGTCGAGGCGCAGCTCACGAGCGCGCTCCCCCGCCGCGACTGGATCCTCGACTCCGACACGCTGATTCTCCATGGGCGGCGGATCTGCAAGCCGAAGCCGCTCTGCAGCTCCTGCGCCGTCCGCCGCGACTGCGATTACTACCGCTCGGGAGCCGCGGTGCCCGCAGGGAGGCGCACGGCGAGGGGCGCCGGCTCGAGACCGGCGCGGCCCGGCCGCGCGCCGCGCCCGAAGAGCGCCTCTCGCCGGTGAAGCCCGGCCCCATCCGCAGACGCTTCGGACAGCATTTCCTCGAACCTGCCTGGGCCGACAAGGTCGTGGCCGCGATGGCTCCCGGTCCCGGCGATTTCTTTCTCGAAATCGGGCCCGGCACCGGCGCGCTCACGCTGAGACTGGCGGCTCGAGTGGCTCGGGTGACGGCGGTCGAGATCGATCGCGACCTCGTCGCGGCGCTCACGGCGCGCGCCCCCGGGAATGTGACGGTCA
Organism: Vicinamibacterales bacterium; assembly: GCA_963738315.1. Lineage (GTDB taxonomy): Bacteria > Acidobacteriota > Vicinamibacteria > Vicinamibacterales > JAMQPK01 > JAMQPK01. The sequence continues at coordinate 1,474,176 of CAVTVT010000003.1, forward strand.
TTCCGGGCGACTTTCTGGAAATCGACGCCGCGCCGCTCCTCACCTTGCGCGTCGGTCCGGAGGCTGGGACGCGCCGGGTGAGAGTCGCCGGGAATCTTCCCTACAACGCCTCGTCACCCATTCTGTTTCGGTTGCTGGATCTCGCACGGCACAATCCCATTGCCGACGCCACCCTGATGCTGCAGCGAGAGGTGGCCGATCGGCTCGCCGCGGCGCCGGGGACCTCGGACTACGGCGTGCTCAGCGTGCTCGTGCAATGGAGAACGGGCGTGGAACGGCTGCTGACGCTGCCGCCCGGAGCGTTTCGGCCGGCCCCCAAGGTCAGATCGGCCCTGGTCCGGCTCACCTTCCGCCCGCCTCCCCTCGCGGTCGCCGACGAAGCGCTGCTCGAGCGGCTCGTCCGCCGCATCTTCACCCAGCGGCGGAAGATGCTCGTCAATGCGCTGGGCCCGTTTGCCCGCGAGCGGTCGGTCTCCCCCGAGGGGGTGCTGGCGGATGCCGGCATCGACCCGCGACGACGTCCGGAGACGCTGCAGCTCGTTGAAATCGCGAGACTTGCCGATGCCTTCAGCGCCTCGTCGGCGTGAGCTGTGCTATTCTGCTGCCCTCTCCAGCAGGCAGCACCCAGCAGCCTGAAAGCGCGCCGCGCGCTCACCGCGCCGTCGCGACACTCCAGCCGAGCGCCACGCTCCCTCTCGAGCGCTCGCGGAGGTGTCTTCCGAGCGCTAGGAGCTTCATGAGCACACTGGACGTCGTCCCGCTGGGCGGCCTGGGCGAATTCGGCATGAACCTGATGGCCGTGTCGACCGATCACACGACGCTGATCATCGACGCGGGCGTCATGTTCGCCGGCCCCGAGCTGCCGGGCGTCGATCTGCTCATCCCCGACCTGAGCTATCTGCAGCAGGCGGGCCGCCGGCCGTCGGCGCTGGTTCTGACGCACGGCCATGAAGATCACATCGGCGCCGTGCCGTACGTCTGGCCGCTCATCGACGGTCCCGTGTACGGAACTCCGCTCACCCTCGCCCTCGTGCGGCCGAAGCTCGAGGAGCACGGGATCGATCCCGGCGACCGGCTCGTGCCTGTCACCCCCCGCGATCGTGTCCGTGTCGGCGACTGCGAGGTCGAGTTCCTCCGGGTCACCCACAGCATGCCGGACTGCGTCGCGCTCGCCGTCCACACGCCGGCCGGGACGATCGTGCACACCGGCGACTTCAAGATCGATCAGACGCCGATGGACGGCCAGCACTTCGACGTGCACCGGTTCGCCGAGCTCGGCGCAGGCCGGCGTGCTGGCGCTGTTCGCCGACAGCACCAACATCGACCGCAGGGGCGTCACCGGCTCGGAGCGCGACGTGATCGAGGCATTCGAGGAGATCTTCACGAGCGCGCCGGCGAAGCTGGTCGTCACGGCGTTCGCCTCCAGCGTGTACCGGATGCAGATCCTCGTGGATCTGGCCGCCCGCTTCGGCCGGAAGGTGGCGTTCGTCGGGCGCGGCATGGTGGAGATCTCCGAGACCGCCCAGCGGCTCGGCTACCTCTCGCTTCCCGCCGGACGCGTGATTCGCGATACCGAAGTCGCCGGGCTTGCCCCTTCCGAGGTGCTCTGCCTCACGACCGGATCGCAGGGCGAACCGTTCTCGGCGCTCTCCCGCATCGCCATCGACGATCACCGGCACGTGAAGGTGGGGCCCGCCGACACGGTGGTGTTCTCGGCTCGCGCGATTCCGGGCAACGAGAAGGCGATCGCGCAGATCCACAACCACCTCGCCCGGCGCGGAGCCGAGGTGATCTACGAAGGGCATCAAGCACGTGCACGTGTCCGGGCACGGCAGCGAGGAAGAATTGAAGCTGATGCTCTCGCTCGTGCGGCCGCGGTACTTCATCCCGATCCACGGCGAGTACCGCCAGCTGTCGCAGCATGCCCGGGTGGCGGGGCGCGTGGCGACGGGGTTCGAACCGGCGGTGGACGTGCTGCTGGCCGAGAACGGCGACGTGGTGCGCTTCGACGCCTCCGGCGCGACGGATAGCCGGCAAGGCGCCGGCCGGACGCGTGCTGATCGACGCGACGGGCTCTGGAGAGGTGGCGGACGAGGTGCTGCGCGATCGCCGCCATCTGGCCGAGGATGGCCTCCTCGTGCCTGTCGTCGCCATCAACAAGCAGACCGGCAGCCTCGAAGGCGACCCGGACGTCGTGAGCCGCGGCCTGGCGCAGGACGCCGGCAGCGTGGACTTGCTGCGCGAGAGCACCGCCTGGTGAGCGAAGTGATTCAGACGGCGAGTATCGAAGAGCGCACCGACCAGGGACTGATCAAGGAGAAGATCCGGGTCGAGCTGCGGCGGTTCTTTCGCAAGCGGGCGGGCCGCCGGCCGCTCGTGCTGCCGGTGATCATGGAGGTATGAGCGTGAGGGCAGGCTCGACTGTTTCGCGCCGCATGAGCGAGCTCTGCGGCGTCGTGCTCTTCGCGGGAGCGCTCATCTGGCTCGTCGCGCTCGCCACCTACGAGCCGTCGGACCCGGTCTGGTTCTTCAGTGCGGGCGCCGGCGGCGCGCCGGCGAATTTCGCGGGCCGGGTGGGCGCTTTCATGGCGGAGCTGTCGTTCCAGCTGTTCGGTACGCGTCCTATCTCATCCCGGCCGCGCTCGTGGTCATCGGCTGGCACTACTTCTGGTGCCGCGCCATCGACGCCGCCTACACGAAGATCGTGGGCGTCGTGCTGACCTTCGCCTGCGTCAGCGCGCTCATGAGCCTGGTGGTCGGCATCATCGACGCGGGAGGCAAGCCGTTCCGAGCGGGCGGCTATCTCGGTGAGTGGCTCGGCGGCGTGCCTGACGGAGTATCTGAACCGGACCGGCTCCATCATCGTCATTCTCACGCTGCTGTTCCTCTCGTTCATCCTGTCCACGCAGTTCTCGCTCGGCCGGATCGTTCTCGTCCGCGACGGCCGTCGGGCGCAAGGGCACGTCGCGGCTCGCCTGCCTCGCTGCGCGCCTGGCTCCACGGCGCGCCGCCGCGGATCGCCAGCGGCGAGTGCTGCTCGCCAAGCAGGCAAGTCCGCAGCCGACCTGAAGACGGCGGTCGCCGCCCCGAAGCGGCCGGCCAGGCCCGTGATTGCCGCCGCCGCGGCGCCGGTGGCCGAGACGGCGCCGCCCGAACGCCCGGCGTCCGAACGCCGCCGGGCACCGGTGATGGCCAAGGCGCAAACCGGACGCGCCCATGCTGCCGCTGCCCGATCCCGAACCGCGGCCTCCGCGCCGGATCGGCGCGTTCACCGTGCCGCCGCTCTCGCTGCTGGACGCGCCGAAGACCGAGCGGAAGATCGACGAGCGCGAGCTGATGGACGGAGCGCGGCTGCTCGAGGAGAAGTGCCACGAGTTCGCGGTGGACGGTGCCGTCGCACAGATTCACCCCGGCCCGGTGGTCACCACGTTCGAGTTCAAGCCGGACGCCGGCGTCAAGTACGGAAAGGTGACGGGCCTGGCCGACGATCTCTGCCTCGCCATGCGGGCCGAATCGGTGCTCATCGAGCGCATCCCGGGCAAGTCCACCGTCGGCATCCAGATCCCGAATCACACGCGCGAGCAGATCTCGCTTCGCGAGCTGCTCGCAGTCGGAGATGTACCAGCGCTCGACCTCCAAGCTCACGCTCGCGCTCGGCAAGACGATCCACGGCGAGCCCTACGTGACGGACCTCGCGACGATGCCGCATCTGCTGATCGCCGGGTCCACGGGCACGGGCAAGTCGGTGGCGATCAACTCGATGTTGTCGAGCATTCTCTTCCGGGCCACGCCCGAAGAGGTCCGGCTCATCATGATCGATCCCAAGCGCGTGGAGCTCGGGATGTACGAGCACATCCCCCATTTGATGACGCCGGTCGTCGTCGACCCGAAGCAGGCGGTGAACGCGCTTCGCTGGGCGGTGAAGGAGATGGAGGAGCGGTACAAGAAGCTGGCGGCCGCGGGCGTGCGGAACATCGAGCAGTTCAACCGCAACGTCGCACACCTCGCGAAGGATGCGGCCGCCGCCGGCGAAGAGGCGGAACCGCTCCAGCCGCTCGCCTACATCGTCGTCGTGATCGACGAGCTCGCCGACCTGATGATGGTGGCGCGCAACGACGTCGAGGAGTCGATCGCGCGCCTCGCGCAGATGGCGCGCGCGGTGGGCATACACCTGCTCCTGGCCACCCAGCGCCCGTCGGTCGACGTCATCACCGGCCTGATCAAGGCGAACCTGCCGTCGCGGATCTCCTTCCGCGTCTCCTCGAAGATCGACTCGCGGACGATTCTCGACGCCAACGGCGCCGAACAGCTCCTCGGCCGGGGGGACATGCTCTTCATGCCGCCGGCTTCGTCGCGCACGGTTCGGCTCCACGGGCCCTACATCTCCGAGCAGGAGACGGCGCGCCTGGCCAGCTTTCTGCGCAAGCAGGGCAAGCCGATCTACGACACGACGATCACCGCCGACGAGAAGAAGACCGACGCCGTGCAGATGGAGAAGGACGACCTGTACGAGGAGGCCGCCCGCATCGTGGTGTCGAGCGGACAAGCGTCGATCTCGTACCTCCAGCGGCGGCTCCGGATCGGCTTCAGCCGGGCCGCGCGGCTGGTGGACATGATGGAAATGGACGGCATCGTCTCCCCGGGGGCCGGCGGCAAGGCCCGCGAAGTGCTGGTCGGACAAGGACTACTTCGAGGAAGTGGATGCGCAGCTTCGGTGAGCGTGCCAGGGCGCCGCTGGCGGCGGCGCTGTTGGTCGTCCTCGGGCCGGTGCTCGCGGCACAGCGCGCGCCGGCGCCGGCCACCTACATTCGCTCGGTCCAGCGGCAGGTGCTGCCGGGATTGGTGCGCGTCACCATCGCTCTGGATCGCGAGGTCCCCTTCTATCAGACGCGCACGGACGCTCCACCCAGACTTGCGCTCGATTTGCAGGGGGCGCGGCCTATCGCGAAGCTCGCAAATGCGGTGCTGCGCTATCCGGCCGGCGTCGTCCGCGAATTGAGCGTGGGACGCGTCGACAAGCGCACCACGCTCATGCTCGATCTGCGGGGCGTGACCCGCTACAGCGTCTACACGCTGTACTAGCCGTATCGAGTCGTGGTCGACTGCGAGTGGACTCGACAACCGGTTCCCGGGCGGCGATTCGCCGAAACGGAGCCCGGCGCAGAGCCGGCGCCGGAAGGCAGCCCCGCCGCCGAACGGGACGCCAACCGCCGCCCCCGCGTCCCCTTGCGCCGCAGATCAACGGGCGCGGCGCCTTCTCGGTGGCACGGCAGCTGGGATTGGGCGTGTCGCGCATCGTGATCGATGCGGGCCACGGCGGCCACGACCCGGGCGCGACGGCCTTCGGCGTCTCTGAGGCCGCGCTCGTGCTCGACATCGCCCTCAGGCTCGAGAAGCTGTTGCAGGAGCGGGAGGGTTTCGAGACGGTGCTCACTCGCCGCACCGACGAGTTCGTGCCGCTCGAGGAGCGGACGGCCATCGCCAATCGCGAATCGGCGCGACCTCTTCCTGTCCATTCATGCCAATGCCAGCTCGAGGGCGTCTGCGCGCGGTGTCGAGACCTACTTCCTGAATTTCGCGCTCAACCGCGCGGCCGAAGCCGTCGCCGCCCGGGAGAACGCCGCGTCGGGCCGCACCATGAGCAGCCTGCCGAGCATCATCAAGGCCATCACGCTCAACAGCAAGCTCGACGAATCGCGCGACTTCGCCGCGACGGTGCAGCAGTCGATGGTGCGCGGGCTGCGCGCCTACAAAGGCGCGGGCAAGGATCTCGGCGTGAAACAGGCCCCCTTCATGGTGCTCATCGGCGCCACGATGCCCAGCGTGCTCGCGGAAATTTCGTTCGTGACGAACCGGACGGATGCGCGCCTGCTCAAGAGCACGGCCTACCGGCAGAAGATCGCCGACGCCCTGCTCGCCGGCGTCGTGAAGTACCAGCAGGCGCTCAAGAAGGTCCAGACCGCCTCGCTGAAGTGACGGGCGGCCGGCGGGTCATTTGTGAGCGGGAGGCGTGAGACCGAGCGACTGCGTCTGCGCGGCTTCGTCCTCGGACACCCGGGCCGCCCGCAGCCGCCGATAGCCGATGACCCCGGCAGCCAGGACCAGCCCGAGAAGGAGCGCCACGACGGCAATGACGCCGGTGAGCCCGACCGCGTTCAGAATGACGTCGCCGAGCCCGAGGCCCGGATTCGGCTCCACGACCTTGACGATGATGGGCGGCGTGGGAGGCTGCACGACTCGATTATGTCACCGGCGGTGACGGCGGCCAGTCGCGCGACGTGAACGCGAGCTCGGCGAGCGTTCGTACGCCGATACCGCTCGCCCCCTTCGGCAGGTACGGGCGCGGCTCCTCCAGCCACGCCGTGCCCGCCACGTCCATGTGGGCCCACGGCAGCCCGCCCGTGAACTCCTTGAGGAACCAGGCGGCCGTGATCGCCCCGCCGTAGCGCCCGGCGGTGTTCACCATATCAGCCACCTCGCTCTTGAGCAGCTCGCGATAATCCTCGAACAGCGGCATGGGCCAGCACCGGTCCCCGGCGCGCTCCGCGACCGCCAGGACCTGCTCCACCCAGGGGTCCGGCGTGCCGAAGAGTCCGCTCGTGAGCTTTCCGAGGGCAACGCTGATCGCCCCGGTGAGCGTCGCGATGTCGACCAGGTGGGTTGCGCCGAGCCGCTGCGCGTACCACAGCGCGTCCCCCAGGACGAGGCGGCCCTCCGCGTCGGTGTTGAGCACCTCGACGGTTCTTCCCGATGCGCTGGTGAGCACGTCGCCCGGACGAACGGCACGGCCGCTCGGCATGTTCTCGGCGATCGGCACGACGCCGATCACCCGGATGGGAGGCTCGAGCAGCGCAATCGCGCGCATGGCTCCGATCACAGCCGCCCCGCCGGCCATGTCGTCCTTCATCCGCTCCATGCCCTCCGCCGGCTTGATCGAGATGCCGCCGGTATCGAAGGTGATGCCCTTGCCGACGAGGCCGAGCACCGGTCCGCCGCCAGCGGCCGTCCGCGGGCGGTACTCGATAGCGACCAGCCTCGGCGGCTGGTCGCTCCCCTGCCCCACGCCGAGCAGCAGTCCCATGCCGAGCTCCGCCAGGCGCGGCTCATCGAGCACGTCCACCTGGAGCCCCACCTCACGAGCGATTGCGGCCGCACGATCCGCGAAGATCGACGGAGTGAGGCGGTTTGCCGGCTCGTTCGCGAGCTGCCGCGCGACGTTGCAGCATTCCCCCAGCACCCGTCCGCGGGTGAGCGCCCTGTCCAGATCGTCCGAGCCGGCGTGCACGAAGACCGTCCAGGAGGGCGCCGGAAGAGCGGGCGGATCGACCGTCTTGTAGCGGCCGGCATCGAACTCGGAGAGCACGAGCCCCTCGGCGATGGCCTGGACCACATCAGGACGGCCCAGCCTGCCATCGGCCGCGATCGCCACGGCGGCGGCTTTTCGCTGCCTCGCAGACAGCCCGGCCGCGCTCGCCGCGCGCCTCGCCCGATCGATCGTGAAGGCCGGCTCCGGCCCTAAACCAAGAACCGCGATCCGACGACACTTGTACTTGCGGTCGGTTATCGGGGCGGCGAAAATCTCGTACAGCTTCCCGCTGAACTCCTTCGACGCCGCCGCTCGAGCCGTTTCACCGCCGGTCGCCTCCGACCACCGCTCGAGCCCGGCCAGCGTGTCCTCGAAGCTCGGAACCACGACGAGGTCCGCCTCGAGCGCACGTGGATCGCCCGAGTAGAGGCTCATCGGCCTGGACGATGCATCGGTGGGCATCGGGCGATTATATCGGCTTGCTCGCGTGTAACGCGGAGGTTACGATGGCAGTGATGATCCCGAAACTCGTCGCCACGGCGCTCTCGAGCGCGGCGCTGATCGCCGCAGTTGCCGCCGCCCCGCGTGCGCAGACGGCCGATGCGAAGCCGAAGGCCGAACCGAAGCGTCCGCAGGTGACCCTCAAGGTCCAGCCGGCCTCCGGTATGGTGCCCGTGCGCATCTCGGGCGTGGCGGAGCTCCGCGGCGGCGCCGACGACTTCGAGGACTACTACTGCCCCACGATCGAATGGAGCTGGGGTGACGGCACCATCTCCGAGTCCTCGAACGACTGCGAGCCGTACGAAGCGGGCAAGAGCCAGATCAAGCGCCGCTATTCCATCACCCATCCGTACCGGGAGAGCGGCAGCTACCGAATCTCGTTCCGCATGAAGCAGAAAGACCGGGTCGTCGGCTCGGCCAATACGGTCGTTCAGCTCCTCGGTGGAGGACCGGACTAGTCGTTCTCCCGCACGCCCGGACCGGGCATCACCACGCACTCGGGAAACACGGCCGCTCCATGGCGGTCGAGGTGGAACGCTCGAATGGTGTCGTCGACCGGCGACACAATGACGTAAAGAAAATTCGCGCCTGCGGCTTCTTCCAGGTCCGATTGCGAGGGGACTGGCGCGCTCGCCGGGTGCGAATGGTACGCGCCAACTACCAGGAGCCCGTCGGCCCGCGCGGACCGGATCGCCGCGAAATGATCGGCCGGATCGACACGGTAGCGGGTCGGCCCCTGTTCGACATTCCGCGCGCGTACCGCGCGCTCGATCGCCCGATCGCGCCCGAGCAGCAGCCCGCAGCACTCGTTCGGCGCCTCGTCGCGGGCGTGCGCCAGCATGGAGGCGACCGATGCGCCCGACAGGGTGATCGTGTTCTGCGGTTGGCCAGCCACGATGCTGTGCGCCTCCAGCCCGGCCGGCTGCGCGGCCCTATTTTCCGGCGAGCAGGGCCTCCCGCCATCGATGCGCGCCCTCGAAGACGCGCTCGATGGCGTCGCCCGACACGAGTCCGGTCCGCACTTCCTGGAGCAGCCGGATCAGCGCGTCGAGCGCGCCGCCGATCTCGTCGGGATTGGTCGCACAGACTTCCTTCCAGATGTCGGCAGGGCTCGAGGCGAGCCGCGTCGTATCCAGCAGACCGCGGCCCGTGAGCTCGAGCCCGTCACGTCCCGCGGCCTCGCCCACGACCTGCATCAGCGCGCTCGCCGTGAGCTGCGGGAGGTGGCTGATGAAGGCCAGCAGGTGGTCGTGCTCGGCAGGCGACAGAATTCTCGGGCGGGCGCCGAGCGCCGACGCAAATGCCTGCAGCTTCTCCAGCGCGGCACCGCCGGCAGCGCTCGCCGGCGTAAACAGCCACGGACGGCCCGCGAAGAGGTCCGCCCGGGCGAAGTCGATGCCGCCGCGCGCGCCGCCCCCGAGCGGATGGCCGCCGACGAAGGTGAACCGGCGCGGCAGGTCCGCCGCTGCCGCCGCGATGGCGCGCTTGGTGCTGCCGGTATCGGTGACCACCGCCGGTCCGGCGATGTTCCCGTCGAGGGCCGCGAGGAGCTCGAGATTCTGCTGAATGGGCGCGGCGAGAATGACCAGGTCCGCCTCGGCCAGGACGACCGGGTCGTCGGCCGCGACGTCTATCGCGTGGCGCACCATGGCCCGCTCGAGCACGTCCTTCCGATCGACGCCGATGACCAGCCCCGACGGCCAGGTCTCGCGGGCGGCGAGCGCGATCGAGCCGCCGATGAGTCCCAGGCCGATGATGCCGACCCGCTCGAAGATGGGCGGCTGGCCCGCAGGCCTCTCCGGCTGGATGACACGGAGCGCCCGCCCGTCGAAGGGGCCGTCGGCCACTAGCGGCCCCAGCCGCGCTTGGCCACCGGTTCGACGCAGATGCTGCGCCCGATGGCGGGGGCGATGATCCGGAGCTCCGCCATCACGCGGTCGAACTGCGCCGGGTACATCGACTGCGCTCCGTCGCTCAGCGCCTTGTCGGGATTGCAGTGCACTTCGACGATGATCCCGTCCGCCCCTGCGGCCACCGACGCGCGGGCCATCGGCGCCACTTTGTTGCGCTTGCCCGTCGCGTGGCTCGGATCCGTGATGATCGGCAGATGGCTCAGCTTCTTGATCACCGGAATGGCCGAGATGTCGAGCGTATTCCGCGTGTAGCTCTCGAACGTCCGGATGCCGCGCTCGCACAGGATGACGTCGTTGTTGCCGCCGGCCAGGATGTACTCCGCCGAGAGCAGCCACTCCTCGATGGTCGCGGCAATGCCGCGCTTCAGCAGCACCGGCTTGCGCACCCGCCCGAGCTCGCGCAGCAGGGTGAAGTTCTGCATGTTCCGCGCGCCCACCTGGTAGATGTCCGCGTAGCGCCCGACCACGTCGATCTGGCTGACGTCCATGACCTCCGACACGAGCTTCATCTGCTCGTGATCGGCCGCCTCGCGCAGCATGCGGAGCCCCTCCTCGCCGAGTCCCTGGAAGCTGTACGGCGAGCTGCGCGGCTTGAACGCGCCGCCGCGGAAGATCTTCGCGCCGGCCTTCTTCACGGCCGCGGCCGTCGTGAACACCTGCTCCTCGTTCTCCGCCGAACAGGGCCCCGCCATCACGATCACCTCGTCCCCCCCGATGCGGACGTCGTCGATCGTGATCACGCTCCCTTCGGGCTTGAACGTCCGGCTCGCGAGCTTGTACGGCTCGGTGATGCGCAACACTTCGTGCACTCCGTCCATCACCTCAATCAGGGCCGGGTCCACACGGTTCGCGCCGACCACGCCAAGTACGGTGCGATTCACGCCGGTCGATCGGTGCACGTCCATGCCCTGCTCGACCAGGCTGGCGACCACCTTCTCGATCTGCGCCTCGGTCGCCCGTTCCTCCATTACGACCACCATGCTAGCTATCCTCCCCGTTGCCGATGACACGCGCATCCACGATGCCGCTCGGGCGCGCCGACCCGCGTTCGATGCGTCGCGCCTCGTCGATAATCCGCTCGAACACTCTGACGATGGCCTCGCCGGCGAGCGGGCTGCCGGTGAGGCGCCCGTGCGATTGCACGTGCCGCAGCACCTCCGCTTCGCGATCGGGCTGGTACACGTCCAGGCCGAGATCGTGCTTCATCCGGCCGATCTCCAGCGCGCATCTCGCCCGCTCGGTGAGCAGCTCCACGAGCCGCTCGTCAAGCTGATCGATCCGATGTCTGAGCTCGTCGATTGTCATGGGTGCCGTCGGCCGGCTCACCCTTGAGCCAGCGGACGTAAGATTCTACCCTTTCAACGAGATCCGGGCTGGCTCCAGCCTCGGCGATCACCCCCACCAGTCCGCTGCCGACCACCGCCGCATCGGCCCAGGCGCCGATTCGGCGCACGTGCTCCGGACGCGAGATGCCGAAGCCCAGGGCCAGCGGCAGCGTCGTCTCGGCCCGGATGCGCCGCGCCAGGCGCTCGGCGCCTTCAGCCACCTCGCTCCGCACGCCCGTCACACCGAGCCGCGAGATCCCGTACAAGAACCCGCTGGCGAGGCGAACCGCCTGGCGCAGCCGCGCGTCGGTGGTCGTCGGGCTCAGGAGGAAGATCATGTCCAGGCCGCGGGCCGCGAGCGCATCCCGGAAGCCGGATGCCTCCTCGACCGGCAGATCGAGCACGAGCACACCGTCCACGCCCGCCTCCGCGGCCCGGTCGGCGAAGCGCTCGAGCCCCATCCGCAGGATCGGATTGACGTAGCTGAACAGCACGATCGGGGCGCGCACGCCGTCTCTCACCGCGGCCACGACGTCCAGCACACGCCTGGCCGTGGCGCCTCCAGCCAGCGCCCGTTCGGTGGCGCGCTGAATCACCGGACCGTCAGCCACCGGCTCCGAGAAGGGAATGCCGAGCTCGATCACGTCCGCTCCGGCCCGATCGAGCGCCTTCACGATCGCTCCTGTCCGCTCGAGATCGGGATCGCCGCCGGTGACGTAGGTCACCAGGCCCGGAGCGTGCCGCGCGCGAATGAGCTCGAAGGCCGGCGCAATCCTAGACGCCACGCGGCACATCCTCGATTATCGAGAGCCGGCGGGCGACGCTCTCGACGTCCTTGTCGCCCCGGCCGGACAGATTCACGAGCACTACGGCGGTTGGACCGAGCTCCGGGCCCAGCCGGCAGGCGTGCGCCACGGCATGGGCCGATTCCAGCGCGGGGATGATCCCCTCCAGGCGGGCGAGATCCCCGAACGCCTTCAACGCCGCATCGTCGTCGATCCAGGTGTACTCCGCGCGTCCGAGATCGCGCAGCCAGGCGTGCTCCGGGCCGACGCCGGCGTAATCGAGGCCCGCCGATATCGAATGCGTCAGCTCGATGTTGCCGTCGGCGTCCTGCAGGATGTAGGTGCGGGTGCCCTGCAGCACGCCCGCCACGCCCCCCGCGAATCGCGCCGCGTGGCGTCCCGGCGCCAGCGCTTCGCCTCCCGCTTCCACGCCAATCAGGCGCACGTCGGCGTCCGGGATGAAGGCGTCGAAGATGCCGAGGGCGTTGCTGCCGCCGCCGACGCAGGCGACGACGGCGTCGGGCAGGCGGCCTGCGGCCTCCAGTATCTGCGCGCGCGCCTCGCGGCCGATCACCGACTGGAATTCGCGCACCATGAGCGGATAGGGGTGAGGCCCCAGCACCGAACCGAGGAGGTAGTACGTGTCGGTGACGTTGGTCACCCAGTCGCGCATCGCCTCGTTTATCGCATCCTTGAGGGTTCTGCTGCCCGCCTCCACCCGGCGCACGTTCGCCCCGAGCAGGCGCATGCGGACCACATTGAGCGCCTGCCGCTCCATGTCCTCGGCGCCCATGTACACGTCGCAGGCGAGTCCGAGCAGCGCGGCGGCCGTGGCGGTGGCCACGCCGTGCTGACCGGCGCCGGTCTCGGCGACGATGCGCCGCTTGCCCATGCGCCGGGCGAGCAGCGCCTGGCCGAGTGCGTTGTTGATCTTGTGAGCGCCTGTATGGGCCAGGTCCTCGCGCTTCAGGAAAATTCGCGCGGCGGGACGCGCCAGCGCCGCCTGGAGACGCACGGCTTCGTACAGCGCCGTCGGGCGGCCGACGAAGTGCTTCAACAGGCGATCGAGCTCCGCCGTGAATGTGCCGTCGGCGCGGGCCTCGAGATAGGCGGCCTCGAGCTCGTCCACCGGCCCCACCAGCGTCTCCGGGACGAAGGCGCCGCCATATTCGCCGTAATACCCGCGAGCGCCCGGGTCGCGGCGGCCGAATCGCGCGTCAGCCATGCAATGCCTCGAAGAACGATCTCATCAGGCGCTCCTCCTTGATGCCGGGCGACGACTCGACACCCGACGAGACGTCGACGCCGTAGGGGCGCACCGTCTCCACCGCGCGCGCCACGTTGTCCGGACGAAGACCCCCGGAAAGGATGCTGCGCCGCCGTCCGGCGATGGCACGGGCGAGCTCCCAGTCCACCACTCGCCCCGTCCCGCCGCGCCGTATCGGGTCGTGCGCGTCGAGAAGGATCGTCATGGCGGCGTCGTAGTCGTCGATCGCGGCCTCGTTGCCGCCGAGGCCGAACGCCTTGATGGCCGGTCGCGCCAGCGAGCGACAGTAGGCGGGCGACTCCGCGCCGTGCAGCTGCGCGGCGCTCAGGCCTGCGACGTCCATGGCCTGCCTCACGTCGCTCTCCGGCTGGTCGACGAACACGCCGATCCTGGTCAGGCCTTCCGGCATGCGGCTGACGATCGCCGCCGCCCGTTCCGGCGGGATGTACCTCGGGCTCCCCGGCCAGAAGATGAACCCGACCGCCGATGCGCCGAGCTCGGCCGCCAGTTCGGCGTCCCGGAGCCTCGTGATCCCGCAGACCTTCACGAAGAGCGTGTCAGCCATGTATGCGCCGGCGGCAACAGGCGCGCAAGCGCCTGTCCGGGATTCGTCGTCTCCATCAGACGTTCGCCGACGAGAAACGCGCGGTAGCCCAATCGCCGGAGGCGGAGGAGATCGTCAGGTGTCCTCAAGCCGCTTTCGGCCACCGCCACCACGTGGGGCGGAATGCGCTCGACGAGCGCGTCGCACGTCTGCGGATCGACCGCCAGCGTTCGCAGATTGCGACTGTTCACCCCGATGACATCCGCGTGGCCCTCGAGCGCCCTCTCGAGCTCCACCGCGTCGTGCACCTCGACGAGCGCGTCCAGCCCCTGGTCGTGCGCCGCTGCCTGCAGATCGCGGAGCTCGGACGCCTCGAGTGCGGCGACGATCAGCAGCACGGCGTCGGCGCCGGCGGCCCGGGCTTCGGCGATCTGGTAACGGTGCACCACGAAATCCTTCCGCAGCACGGGAACCGCGACGGCATCGCGCACGGCCGAGAGATGCTCGAGACTGCCGTCGAAGAACGTCGGCTCGGTCAGCACGGATATCGCCGCCGCCCCCGCCGCGTCATAGCCCTTCGCAATGACGGCGGGGTCGTAGTCTGCTTTGAGCACTCCGCGAGAGGGAGAGCGGCGCTTGCACTCCGCGATCACGTTGACGCGATCCGGACGCATCAGCGCCTCCTTGAAGCTCCGCACGGGCGTGGCGGCGGCCGCGCGCGCCTCCATCGCCGCCATCGGCACGCGCCGCATGCGCGTCTCGACGATCCGGCGCGCCGCCGCGACGATGGCCGCCAGCAGATCCGTCGGGACGGCGTTCACTCCACGGCTCCCCTGGAGGCGGCGATCATCCCATCGAGCAGGCGCAACGCCCTGCCGCTGTCGATCACGCCGGCGGCGGCTTCGATGCCCTCGAGCACCGATCCCGTGCTGCCCGCGATGAACAACGAGGCGCCGGCGTTCAACAGCACGACATCGCGCCTCGGGCCCCGCTCGCCGCCCAAGACGGACCGCACCATCGCCGCATTCTCGGCGGCGTCGCCGCCGCGCAGATCGGAGAGCCTGCTCTTCGGCATCCCGAATTCCGCGGGGTGCACGTAGAACGTGGAGATCGTGCCGTCGCGCAGCTCGGACACTTTCGTGTACCCGGTCGTCGATATCTCGTCGATGCCGTCAGCCCCGTGCACGACCCAGGCGCGATCGCTGCCGAGCAGCAGCAGGGCGCGCGCCACGAGATCGGTGAGCTCCGCGCGCGGCACACCGACGAGCTGCCGGCGCGCGCCCGCCGGATTCGTCATCGGCCCCAGCAGGTTGAAGGCCGTCGGGACACCCAGCTCGCGGCGAACGGGAAGCGCGTGCTTCATGGATGGGTGGAACGTGGGCGCGAAGAAGAATGCCATCCCCACACCCGCGAGCGACGCCTCCACCCGCGCCGGCGACGCGCCCACATCGACGCCCATCGCTTCGTACACGTCCGCGCTGCCACACCGGCTCGAGACCGACCGATTGCCGTGTTTCGCGACCCGCACGCCCGCCCCGGCCACGACGACGGCCGCCGCCGAGGAGATGTTGAACGTGTGGGATCGGTCGCCGCCGGTCCCGCAGGTGTCGAACACATCGTCGAACGTCCGCGTCAGACGCACGGCGTTGGCCCTCATCGTGCGGGCCAGTCCCGCGAGCTCGGCCGGCCGCTCGCCCTTCATGGTGAGGCCGACCAGGAGCGCCGAAATCTGAGCGGGCGTCGCCCCGCCGCTCATGATGGCCTCCATGGCGCACGCCGACTCCTCGAGCGTGAGGTTCTCCCGCCGCATCAGCTTCTCGAGCACGCGCGGGAGCGCAGGCGCACTCACGATGGCGATCCCAGCGCGAGGAAGTTGCGCAGGAGGTGCATGCCCTCCCGGGTCATGATCGACTCGGGATGGAACTGCACGCCGTGAATCGGCAGCTCCCGATGGCGCAGCGCCATCACCGTCCTCTCCTCTTCGGTCTCGGCGGAAATCTCGAGCGCCGGCGGAAACTGCTGCGAATCGACGACGAGCGAGTGATAGCGGGCGACCGAGAACGGGCTGGCCAGACCGGCGAACACGCCGCGGCCGTCATGACGGATGCTGGACGTCTTGCCGTGCATCGGGACGCGGGCGCGGACGACGGCGCCGCCAAAGGCCATCCCGATGGCCTGGTGTCCCAGACAGACGCCCAAGAGCGGGATGCGAGGCCCGAACGTCTTGATCACGTCGAGTGTGATGCCGGCCTGCTCCGGACGCCCCGGTCCCGGCGAGATCACGATCCGGGCGGGCGCGAGGCCGGCAATCTCGGCGAGCGTTATCTGGTCGTTCCGGCGCACCAGCGGCGCGGCGCCCAGCTCGCCCAGGTACTGGACGAGGTTGTACGTGAACGAATCGTAATTGTCGATGACCAGCACCATCTAGAGCCCCTGCTCCGCCAGCTCGAGCGCGCGTACGAGCGCCCGCGCCTTGTCCCTCGTCTCCTGATACTCCGCCGACGGATTCGAATCCGCGACGATGCCCGCGCCCGCCTGGACCATCGCGCGGCGCCCGGCGATGACGACCGTGCGGATGGTGATGCAGAAATCGAGATTGCCGGCGAAGTCCAGATAGCCGACGGCGCCGGCATAGATGCCCCGCCGATCCGGCTCGAGCTCGGCGATGATCTCCATGGCGCGCACCTTCGGGGCGCCGGAGACGGTGCCGGCCGGAAAGCACGCCACGAGCGCGTCCAGGCGGTCCCGATCCTCGGCCAGCCGGCCCTCCACCACTGATACCAGGTGCATGACATGGGAGTACCGCTCGAGCGCCATGAAGGTCGACACCCTCACGGTGCCGAACTGCGACACGCGCCCCAGATCGTTGCGGCCGAGATCGACCAGCATCACGTGCTCCGAGCGCTCCTTCTCGTTCCGCTTCAGCTCCTCGCCGAGCCGCAGGTCCTCATCTTCCGTGCCGCCCCTCGGCCGCGTACCGGCGATGGGGTGCGTCTGCGCCACGCCACCCTCGACGCGCACCAGCATCTCGGGCGAGGATCCCACGATCGCCAGGGGCCCCATGCGGAGGTAGTACATGTACGGCGACGGATTGACGTGCCGCAGCGCCCGGTACACGGTGAACGAGTCGGCCGAGATCTCCGCCTCGAAGCGCTGCGAGAGCACCACCTGATAGATGTCGCCGGCGGCGATGTATTCCTTCGCGGTCCTGACCATCTCCTCGAAACGTTCTTTGCTCAGATTCGACCGCACGTCGACCGGCGGCCCCGGATCCGGCCGGGGGTGCGAGAAGTCGCGCCGAAGCTCGCGCTCCAGGAATTCGATCTTCGTGCACGCGAATCGGTACAGATCCTCGAGGTCGTCGTCCGGAGTGATGCGCGCGTTCGCGATGATGAGAATCCGGTGCTGCACGTGGTCGAAGGCCAGCACCGTGTCGAAGATCATGAACGCGGCGTCGTCCCGCAGGGCCGGATCGCGCGGCGCCGACTCGTCCTGCAGCGGCACCGGCTCGAACCATGCCGCGGTGTCGTAGCCGAGATAGCCGACGGCGCCTCCCGTGAACCGCGGCAGCTCCGCGACGAACGGCGAGCGGAAGTCGGCCATCATCTTCCGCAGGACGCCGATGAAGGGTTCGCCGCTCTCGGCCACGATGCCCGTGCGCTCCACGATCGTCCTGCCGTCGCGCGACCGGAGGACCACGAAGGGGTCCTTGCCGAGGAAGGAATACCGTCCGACGTGTTCTCCGCCCTCGACGCTCTCCAGGAGAAACGCATAGTCGGAGTGCTCGGCGATCCGCAGGAACGCCGACACCGGCGTCAGCAGATCGGCGACCAGCTCCTTCACGACCGGCACGAACGTGCTGCGCCCGGCAAGCTCGCTGAACGTCTCGAACGACGTGAGTTTCATGACATGTGCCCCTCGTCCGACATCGCGCGCAGACGGGCGAGCGCCGCCTCGCGCATGACACCCTCGGGTGGACGGCGGCCGATCCACCAGTCGGACTGCTCCTCGGCCTGCGCCACGAGCATGTCCAGGCCGCCGATCGTCTCGAGCCCGGCGGCCGCGGCCTCCCTGAGAAACCGGGTGATCGGCGGGTTGTAGACCAGGTCGTACACGATGCGGCCGTCGAAGGCGCCCGCCCCGAAAGGCGTCTCGTCGCAGTCGGGATAGGTGCCCGCCGGGGTGGCATTCACGAGCAGGTCCCAGCTCTTGGCCGGGATCGGCAGGTGCGTCGGCTTTCGGCCGATCGACGCGGCCACGGCGGCCGCCTGCTCCGCCCGCCTCGAGTAGATGCTGACCTCCGCCCCGGCCGATGCCAGCGCGACGGCGACCGCCCGCCCGGCCCCTCCGGCGCCGAGCAGGGCGGCGCGCGCACCGCGCAGCTGGAGCCGATCGCGCAGCGGCGCCAGAAATCCGCTCACGTCGGTGTTGCGGCCCAGCCACTTCGTCTGGCGGCGCTTGAGCGTGTTGACCGCCCCGACCTTGGTGCTCGTCTCGTCGGCCGCGTCGACGCGCTGGAAGAGATCCACCTTGTACGGAATCGTGACGCTGGCTCCCCGCATGCGCAGCGCGTTCGCGAATTCCAGGAAGTCATCGGCGCTCGCCGCCGCCAGCGGCACGTACACGGCGTCCACCCCGGCCGCACGGAACGCGGCGTTGTGCATCGCCGGAGACACCGAGTGGCCGAGCGGCAGCCCGACGACGCCGTAGATGGCGGTGCGGTCGGTCACGTCGCGAAACCGGAACTCCTCGACCATCCGCGACGCCGGTATCTGTCCAGGCGCATGCCGGTCGCCCGCGTAGGACCACGCGGACCCGAAATGCGCTGCGAGGATCCGTGTGGGCAGCCCCGCCTCCCCCATTCCAACCAGCACCGTCCGGCACGCGTCGTCTCGCACGTCGAGCAGGCCCAGATTGTCCCAGAGGGTTCGGGCCATCACGGCCACCTTGACGACTTCCGCGCCGGACGCACGCATCGCCCGCACGCGCGCCGCGAGATCGCCGGGGACCCCGTCGAAATCGTGCATCGAGAGCACGATGCGCCGGCCGCCGGTCGTCTCCACGAGCGGGGCGAACGCGGCCTTGAACTCGATGTCGACGTACTCCGCACCCTGCTGAAGCGCCGACGACAGAATGGCCAGCCGTTCGGCTTCCGACCCCTCGAAACCTCCCCCTTCCCACTTGGGCCTGCACGTCACGATCACCGGGATCCGGCGCCCCTCGAGCGCCCCCGCCGGGTCGGGGTCACGCACCGAGTCGAGGCGGAGCTCCACCAGATCGGCGCCCGTGACAGCGTCGCGGCGCTGCCTGAGCTCGGCCATGGTGGGTGCGGCGATCGTGACGCACAAGAGCGGCGGCATAAAAAAAGCCCCTTCAACCGTCCGGCTGAAGAGGCTGTGTCTGGCTCCCGAATGTCGTCGGATCAGGCCAAGGCAGACGCCCCTTCAGTCCGGGCGTAGTACCACCAGCCAAACGCGAACGTACGCTCAGGGGCCGCTTGGGCGGTCGGGGCGATATCCGGCGTAATGGCGGCTGACGTCATGTCGTGGCGCAAAGAGACACGGACGATAGCAGGAACTCTTTGATTCTGTCAAGGATTGTGCGACCATGGGAAGCGAGTATCCGTTAACTCCAAATCCATGAAGAGACTGCTGTTCACGCTGGGAGCGAGCGTCGCCCTGCTGGTCGCGTCGCTGCCGGCGGCCGCTCCCTACTATCCGGTGGACGAGATCAAGCCGGGCACCGAAGCGACGGGCCTGACGGTCTGGCAGGGCGACAAGATCGAGGAGTTCAAGGTCCACATCATCGGGGTGCTGAGAAACGTGATCGGTCCCCGCCGCGATCTCATTCTGGCGAAGCTCGAAGGGGGGCCGCTCGCCGATACCGGGGTCATCGCGGGCATGAGCGGAAGCCCGGTCTACATCGATGGCCGCCTGGCCGGCGCGGTTTCGTACTCGCTGGGGGCGTTCTCGAAGGAACCCCTGGCCGGCATCACGCCGATCGGCGAGATGATCGACGCGGCGAGGCTCGACTCGCCGCGGCCGCCGATGGGCGAGCGCGCCCGGCTCGAAGTGCCGGTCACCCGGGAGAGCACCAGCGCCGCGCTTCGCGCCGCGCTCTCCTGGATGCGGCCGTTCGCCGAGCGGCCGGGCGATGTCAGGCTCCTGAGCCCGATGAGCGGCGTCGATGGACAGGTCGCGACGCTGCTTCGGCCAATCTCGACGCCGCTGATGTTGGGCGGTTTCGCTGCGGACGTGACCGACCTGCTGAGCGGCGCGTTCCGCGACGCCGGCTTCACGCCGATGGCCGGTCCCGCCGGGGCGGCTGACACCCCCGCGGTGTCGTCTCCGCTGAAGCCGGGCGATGCTGTCGGGGTCAACCTGCTGAGCGGCGATTTCCAGGTGGGCGCGACAGGCACCGTCACCGAGGTGGCCGGAAACCGTGTATACGCGTTCGGACATCCCTTCTTCAATCTCGGCCCTATTCAGTTTCCGATGACGCGCGCGTACGTGCACACGCTGCTGCCGAGCCTGACCGCGTCGATGAAGATCGCGACCACGGGGGAGCTGATTGGCACGGTGTCGCAGGACCGGGCCACGACAATCGCGGGGACGCTGGGCACCGGGCCGGCGATGATCCCGGTCCGGCTGTCGCTGCAGTCGGATCGCGGCTTCAAGAAGGAGTTCGAGTTCCAGGTCGTCAAGGATCAGACCCTGACGCCCCTCTTCACCTATGCCGCGGTGCTCAGCACGCTCGGCTCCTACGAACGTGAGACGGGGGCGGCCAGCTTCACCGTCCGCGGGAAGCTGCTCGTCAAGTCGCACAGCGACGTCCAGATCGAAGATCTGTTCACCGGCGATCGCGCAGCCCTCAGCGCCTCGGCCTCGGTGATGGCCCCGCTCAGTTTTCTCGTGGGCAACGACTTCGAGCCGATCGACATTCAGGGAGTGGAGCTCGCGATCGAGTCGACCGAGCAGCCGCGGACCGCCACCATCGAGCGTGTCTGGGTCGACGCGGTCCGCGCCAAGGCGGGCCAGACCGTCCCGCTGAAAGTGCTCATGCGCACGTACCGCGGAGACGAGGTCGTCCGGACCGTTCCGATCGAGATACCCTCGAACGCGAGCGGCCCGCTCCAGGTGATGGTGTCGGACGGCGCCCGGCTCGCGCAGTGGGAGCGCCGGGAAGTGCGCCAGCCGTCCGAGCCGCGCAGCGTACCGCAGATCATCCGGGCCCTGAACACGGCCCGCAAGAACAACCGGCTCTACGTCCGGCTGCTGGCGCCCGACGCGGGCGCCGTCGTGAGCGGCGAGCCGCTGTCGGCCCTCCCGCCGTCCGTACTGGGCGTGCTCGAAGCCGACCGCACCACCGGAGACTTCGTGCCGCTGCGCAGCGCCACGCTGGGCGAGTGGGATCTGCCGAGCGAGTACGCCGTCGTCGGATCGCGCACGCTCACGCTGTCGCTGGAAGCCAACTAGCCCGCACCCTTGACCCCGATGCGTCGATGGCACATCCGGACCGCGCTGGCGGCCGCACTGGTCGCCGGTATGGCTGCCGCTCTGGCGGCCTCGCGGCCGGTCTTCTGGCAGACGGCCACCGCCGCTGAGTTTCTGCGCGGCGACGTCGAGAACCTCTCGGTCGACAGCCACGGCAGGCTGATTCTCGGCCCGGCCACCCGGCTCGTCGCCGAAACCACGTCGCCGTTTCTCTGGGCGATCCTGCCTGCCCCCGACGGCGGCTTCTACGTCGGCACCGGCAACGAAGGCAGGGTGCTCAAGATCGATCGCTCGGGAAAGGCGGCGACCTTTTTCGACAGCGCCGAACTTGAGGTGCACGCCCTGGCGCTGGCCGGAGACGGCACCCTGTATGCCGCCACGTCTCCCGACGGCCGCATCTACAAGATCGACCGATCAGGCAAGAGCGAGCCGTTCTTCGACCCGGACGACAAGTACATCTGGAGTCTCTGCCTGGACCGATCCGGAAACCTGTACGCCGGCACCGGAGAGAAGGGCGTCATCTACAAGATCACGCCTGAGGGCAAGGGCGCCCCCTTCTATCGCACCAGGACGACGCACGTGGTCGCGCTGGCGCTCCAGGCCGACGGTCAGCTGCTCGCGGGCACGGAGTCGCCCGGGCGGCTGTTCCGGATCGACTCGGCGGGCAAGGCTTTCCTTCTGCTGGATTCCTCGTACCAGGAAGTGCATGCCGTTCGGCTCGACGCACGGGGGAACATCTACGCGGCGGCGCTGAGCGGCCGCCCCTCGATCGGGCCGGGCCCCGCCGTCTCCCCGTCCTCCGACACGCCGACCTCGAACGCCGCACCCGGCCGTGAACCTGTGCCGACCGTGACCACCGAGGTGACGGCGATCGCCATCGTGGATTCTGGAGCCGGCGCGGCCGGTTCGTCCGAGGGCGCGGCCCGTGAAGAGCGTCGCGGCGGACGCGGTGCGGTCTACAAGATCAAGCCCGATGGCCTCTGGGACATCCTCTGGGAGTCGGCTGACGATGCCCCCTACGACCTGGCATTCGACGCTCAGAACAACCTGGTGGTCGGCACGGGACGCGGCGGCAAGCTCTATACGCTCAGCGGCGAGCCTGCGGCCGCCACGCTGCTCGCCGAGGCATCCGCCCAGCAGGTCACCGGCTTCGCGCGCGACGACAGCGGCCTCTACTATGCGACCTCGAACCCCGGGAAGATTTTTCAGCTCGCCGGCACGCGTGCGACCGAGGGCACCTATACGTCGATGGTGCGGGACGCACAGCAGGTGTCGAACTGGGGAACGCTGAGCTGGCGCGCGACCACACCGTCGGGGACCAAGGTCGAGCTCTTCACACGTTCGGGAAACACCCAGACGCCCGACGACACCTGGAGCAATTGGGCGGGTCCCTACGACCATGCCGACGGTGACGAGATCACGAGTCCCAACGCCCGGTATCTGCAGTGGAAGGCGGTGCTCACGGGCCAGCAGAGCACGCCGGTGCTGACCTCGGTCACGGCCGCGTACCTGCAGCGCAACCTCCGGCCGAAGGTCACGAGCCTGACCGTGCACCCGTCGGGCCTGGTCTTTCAGAAGCCGTATCCCACCGGGGAGCCCGACATCGCCGGATACGACGAAACGCCTCCCGATCGCCGCGCGCTCGCGGCGGCGCCCGGTGGAGCATCGGGCGGCAACACGCTCGGCCGCCGCGTCTACCAGCGCGGGCTCCAGACCTTCGTCTGGCGGGCCGACGATGACAACGACGATAATCTGCGCTACACGATCTTCTACCGCCGCGAGGGGGACACGGCCTGGAAGACGTTGAAGAGCGATCTCACCGATACGATTTTCGTGTGGGACACGACATCGGTCCCCGACGGCACGTACTTCGTCAAGCTCGTCGCGTCCGACGCGCCCTCGAACACTCCCGACACCGCGCTCGAGGGCGAGCTCGAGAGCGCGGCGTTCGACATCGACAACACGCCCCCCGCCATCACCGTGGGCGCGCCGAGAACCGTTCAGGGGCGCACGGTCGTGACGTTCCAGGTTCGCGACGACTGGTCGGCGATTCAGAAGGTGGAGTACTCGCTGGACGCCCAGCGCTGGCAGGCGATCTATCCGAAAGACGGGCTGTTCGACTCGCGCACCGAGCAGTTCGAGCTCATGCTCGACAGCGCAGCCGCCAGCCGCGGTCTCATCCTCCGCGCCTACGACGCGAAGAACAACACGACGACGACGTCCATCGGACGATAGCGTCCCGTCAGACCTTCGCCGCCGCGACCACCGGCCGGAGCGACGCCGGATCGATGCGGAAGCGGCTCCTTACCTCGACGCGCGCGTGCAGCGTCGGACGCACGGTCCGATGCGTGACGACCCAGACGACGTTGATCGCCACCGGCGTGCCGTCCTTGCTCGCCGGCTGGAAGCTCGCGGTCGTCGCCGCCGCGAGCAGATCCGACTCGAGCTGCCGGCCGGCCGCGCTCGGATGTCCGGCGCTGTTCTCTCCCAGGAACTCCACCTCGGACAGCGTGCCCTCGGAGGTAACGAGGGCCGCGAAGGCCGAGAGCGTCTCATCGGCGTCGCTCTGGTTGATGACGGTCGTTGGCATGATGGACTCCGCGTTGGCGCGCGGCAGCCGCAGCGGCGCCTCATCGCGCGATGGCCAGAGCCGCCCTTCCTGCTGCAGCAGCGCGGCGAGCGAATCCGGATGCCCCTTGGTGCCCAGACTCAACTGGCACAGCCCGGCCGCCACCAGGAGCACCGCCGCCAGCGCGGCGCCGACCGTCGCAAACGCGCGGCGGCGATCTTCGAGCAGCTCGGTGATCCACGTGGTGAAGGCCACGCGCTCTTCAGCCGCCGCGCGCACGAGGACATCCGAATGATGGCGGGCGAGCCCGGGCCCCCACATGCTCTGACAGCGGCGGCCCTCCACGGCGAGGGCGTCGCGAATCGCGATCAGATCGTCGGCTTCCACGGCGCAGCTCGGGCAGTTGTCGAGATGATCCTGAATGGCGATCTGCTCGCCAATCGACAACTCTTCATCATGGTATGCAGATAAATCGCGGCGAACGTCCGCACAGCGCATCGTCAGCATCGCAGGTCTCCCAGCTCCTGACGCAGAGCCTGGCGGGCTCTCGTCAGTCGCGATTTGACCGTGCCGACCGGCAGGCCGAGCGTGAACGCGATCTCCTCGTAGCGTAAGCCCTCGACCTCGCGCAGCACCAGGGCCGTCCGCTGGTCGAAGGGCAGGTGCTGCAGCGCCGACTTGAGCCTGAGGCCGAGCTCCTTGCGCGCGAACTCACGATCGGGCGTGCTGGCGTCGACGCCGAGCACCAGCTCGCCGTGCTCGCGGATGTGGTCGTCGAGAGAGACCTGGTTGGATCGTGCGCGCCGCCGCCACCAGCGCTGCCGGTTCCGCACCTGATTCACCACGATGCGGAAGATCCAGGTGCGGAGCGACGACTGACCGCGGAAACGGTGCAAGGTGCGAAACACGCGCAGGAACACCTCTTGAGAAAGATCGAGCGCCTCCTCGCGATCGCCGAGGAGATGGGTCGCGAGGCCGAGCACGAGACGGTGGTGCTCCAGCACCAGCGCGGCGTTGGCGGCCTCATCGCCTGACAGACAGCGCTCGATGAGCGCCGCTTCGGTCGGAGCGACGTCCGACCATCCGATCGCCTCAGCAGCCGGCTTGAGCGTCATCCTGTTCTCCGAATATAGCAGGATAGACCAAGCTTCTGGGGAAATTGGACCCCGCCCGGAGGCGAAGGTTCCCCGGGGGCTGTTACCATGTCAGGCGACCTGGAGGACCGCCTCAGAATGACGCGATTTGTCACGGTGCTCGTCGTCGCGCTGACGCTCGCCGCCGCGGGCCTGGCCGCCGGCAGGGCGATTTCACGGGACCGCGCCTATCAGCGTCTGCTTCGCGATGGCGCCGCGGCCCTGGCCCGGTCCGATACCGCCTCCGCCGTCCGCATTTTCGACGAGGCGATCGCCCTCGAGCCGCAGTCCATGCCGGCCTATCTGGAGCGTGGCGAGGCGCGCCGGCGCCTCGGCCACTCGCCGGAGGCAACGCGCGCCGCACTGCGGGACTTCCGGACGGCGGCCACTCTCCAGCCCGCCGCCGCGGGCCCACACGAGGCGCTGGGCGAGGTGGACTACCAGCTGCGCCGGTACGCGGCGGCCATGGCCGAATACCAGGAGGCGCTGCGGCTCGACAACGGTTCGCCGGGAATCTTCTACAAGCTCGCGCTCGCCGCGCGCGCCGACGGACGGCCCGCAAGCGCGATCGCGGCGCTCGAGCGCGCCGTGCAGCTCAACCCGCGCGCTGCCGACGTGCACTATCTGTTGGGACTCTCTCTCGAGGATCTGGGACGCGAGGCCGAGGCGCAGGCGGCCTTCGAGCAGGCCATCGCCCTCGCCCCAGCCTCGATTCAGGCGCGCGAGGAACTGAGCGAGGTGCACAGGCTGCAAAGCCACACGCGGGAAGAGATCGAGCAGCTCGAGGCCCTGGCGGCCCTGGACCCGGGGCGCGTGGAGCGTCTCACGGCCGTGGCCCTCGCCTATTCGCGCGCCGGGAATCCCGACCTGGCGGCGACGGCATTGAACCGGGCGCTGGAGCGCTTCCACGACAATCCGCGGGTCTATGCCGCGCTCGGCCAGGTCTGGCTGGAAGCGGCCGAGACCACAGGGGACACCGCGGCTCTTCGAAAGGCGCTCCAGGCGCTCGAGCCCGTCGCCAGCGCGCCCGAGGCGACGAGCGACGTGCTGAACCTCTATGGGCAGGCGCTCGTGCTCGCGAAGCGCGACGGGGCGGCCGTGCAGGCGTTCCGGCGTGCGGCGCGCACCTTCCCCGTCGATACATCGGCCGTGCCGCGCCTTGCTGCGGCGTCGGAGCGGCTGGGCGACCTCGAGGGAGCCAGGCGCGCGCTCGTCAGGTACCTCACGCTCGTCGACGACCATGAGCCGGCATATGCCGCGCATCTGGGCGACCTCTCCCTCGAGCTCGACGACCCCGAGGTCGCCATCGCCTGGTACATGCGGGCCGATTCCGCCGCGCATCCCGATGCCGTCCTGCTCGCGCACCTGGCCCAGGCGCAGCGGCGCGCGGGGCACGCCGACGCGGCGCGCGCCACCATCGCCCGCGCACTCCGGACCGATCCGCACGATCCGTCAGTCCGCGCCGTAGCGCTTCGGATCGAAGGCGTCGCGCAGCCCGTCGCCGAGAAAGTTGAACCCCAGCACCAGTAGGGCAATCGCCGCGCCGGGAAAGATCGTGAGATGCGGCGCGTCGAGCAGGTGCAGCCGGCCGCCGCTGAGCATCGTGCCCCAGCTGGGCGCCGGCGGCTGGACGCCGAGCCCGAGAAAACTCAGCGCCGCTTCCGCGAGAATGGCGCCCGCCATCCCGAGGGTCGCCTGCACCATGACCGCAGGCAGCGTCGTTGGAATCACGTGGCGGAGCAGGATGCGGGTGGCGCCCGCGCCGAGCGCACGTGCGGCCTGCACGAACTCCAGCTCGCGCGCGCGCAGCACCTGGCCGCGCACCAGCCGCGCATAACCGACCCATCCGATCACCGACAACGCAAAGATCACGTTCGCCAGGCTTGGCCCGAGCACCGCGACGAGCGCGATCGCGAGGAGCATCCCCGGGAAGGCGAGCAGCACGTCCACTCCCCGGCTGATCACTTCGTCGATCCAGCCGCCGAAGTAGCCGGCCACCGAACCCAGCAGCACGCCCACGAGGGTCGAGATTCCCACGACCGTGACGCCGACCAGCAGCGAGATTCGCGCCCCCGCGAGCACGCGGGAGAGGATGTCGCGTCCGAGCTCGTCCAGGCCGAAGGGATGATGCAGGCTCGGCGCCTCGAGCCGCATCGACAGCAGCTGGCTGGCTGGATCGTACGGCGCGATCCAGGGCGCCAGGATCGCCGCAACGACGGCGATCAGCACGATCGCGGCACCGGCCTTGATCACGATCGACCGACCCGTATCCGGGGATCGAGGAGCCCGTAAGTGAGATCGGTAACGAGGTTCACACCGACGTAGGTGACCGCGATCAGCAGAATGCAGCCCTGAACGGTGGGATAGTCCCGGAAGTTGATCGACTGAATCAGCAAACGCCCGATGCCCGGCCACGCGAAGATCGTCTCGGTGATGACCGCCCCGGTGAGCACGACCCCGAACTGCAGCCCGAGAATGGTCACGATCGGAATCAGGCTGTTGCGGAACGCGTGGTGGAGCACCGCGCGCGTGTGCGAGACCCCCTTGGCCCTGGCGGCCAGCACATACGGCTCGCGCAGCTCCTCGAGCAGGCTCGCGCGGGTCATTCGGGCCAGGATCGCCGCCAGCGCGGCCCCGAGCGTCACCGACGGGAGCACGAGGTGGGCGAGCGTTCCCCGTCCGCCCACTGGCAGCCACCCGAGCTGCACCGCAAACACGATGGCGAGGAGCGGCCCCAGCCAGAAGTTCGGGATGGAGATGCCGACCAGCGACAGCGTCATGGCGCCGGCGTCGACCGCCGTCCCCTTCCGCACGGCCGCAACAATGCCGAGCGGAAACGCCACCGCCATCGCAATCCCCATCGACGCGACGGCGAGCTCCGCCGTGGCCGGCAGCCGTTCGAGAATCTGCGCGGTGACCGGCTGCCCGTTCCGCAGCGACTCCCCGAGGTCGCCGTGCACCACGCCCTCGAGGAACGCACCGTACTGGACGATCAGCGGGCGGTTGAGTCCAAGGCGCTCCCGAAGCTGCTCGACATCCTGCGGGGAGGCGGCTTCGCCCAGCATCGCCTGCGCCGGATCGCCCGGGATGAAATGGATGAGCCCGAACACGAGAGTGGCCACGCCCAGGAGGACGGGGACGGTGAGAAGCAGCCGCCGAACCAGGTATCGCAGCATCTCAGCTCCGGACGTCGGAAGTCCTCATGTGAGGCGGAGCCGCCGCATGAGCTTCGTCAGGCCCTGACGGCTCAGCCCCAGCGCCATCGCGGCGCGCCCGCGGTGCCCCGAGGTGCGGGCCAGCGCGGCGCGCACGAACCGCTCCTCGAAGCGGCGCCTCGCCGCATCGAGAGTCTCGCCGGCCTCCGGCTGCGCCGCCTTCGCGATGGCCGCCGGCAAGGACGCCGCAGAGACGACGCCGCGGGGACCGGCGGAGACGGCGAGCGCCGCGAGCACGTTCTGCAGCTCCCGCACGTTGCCCGGCCAATCATAGCGCGCCAGCGTGGCGATCGCGGCGCGTCCGAGCACGGCGCGCGTGCCGATCCGGTCCGCAGCGGCGCGCCAGAAACGTACGGCCAGCAGCGGAAGGTCTTCCACCCGCTCACGCAGCGGCGGCACGGCGATGTGGATGACGTCGAGCCGGTACAGCAGATCCTGCCGGAACCTCCCCGCCTCGACCTCGAGCCGGAGCGGCCGGTTGGTGGCCACGACCAGGCGCGCGTCCACCGGCCGGACGAAGCTCTCGCCGATGCGGCGAATCTCGTTCTCCTGAATCGCGCGCAGCAGCTTGGCCTGCGCCCTGGGCGTCAGCTCCCCCACCTCGTCGAGGAACAGCGTCCCCTTGTCCGCGCTCTCGAACAGGCCGAGCCTGTCGGCCAGCGCTCCGGTGAATGCGCCCTTGACGTGCCCGAAGAGCTCCGCGTCCACCAGCTCATCCGGGAGTGCAGCACAGTTCATCGCACAGAATGGCCGATCGCGCCGGCAGCCGCCGCGGTGGATGGCGCGCGCAACCAGCTCTTTCCCGGATCCACTCTCGCCCTCGATCAGCACCGCGAATGGGGCGCTCGCGGCGCGCGCAATCTGGCGCCGCAGCTGCTCGATGGCGGTGCTCGTTCCCACGATCTCGATCGGCCCTCCGGCGGCGCGCGTCTGGTCGCCCGCCGCGCGCCGCTCGGCCAGCACCTGCACGAGGGGCGCGCACAGGGCGGCGGCGATCCGGCACAACCCGAGCCCGTCTGAGACGAGCGCCGAGCGCTCGGCCGTCCACCGGCAGACGAGCGCGCCAACCGCGTCGCCCAGGTGGATGACCGGCACCGCGGCTTCGACACCGGCCCCTGCGCTCTCCGCGGGGCCTGCGACGACCGGCTGCCAGGATTCGACGCAGCGTCGCGCGAGATGACAGGACACGCTTCCCGAGGCCGCCAGCAGCGGGAGTCCTTCGTCGGCGGCGAACAGCCCCGCGGCCGTCCCTCCGCCGTACTTCCGAACCGCCAGCAGGAGCTTGACCAACGCATCGCGCTCGTCGGCTGCTTCGTGGCACGCCCCGACCATCTCCGCGATCGCGTTCGCGCCCCCCGTTTCCACCCGAAATTCGGCAGCGGGCTCCCGTGCCGCGGGCCGTGTGCGTCCGGCGGCCGGCTCTGCGAGGCGCCGCGCCAGCCGTTCGGCGCGGCGCTGCAGGAGCGCCGGCATCTGCGGGCGCCGCAGCGCCTCGAGCCATCTGCGGAGCGGCTGTGGACGCTCGCCCGCGTCGAGCAGCCCCTCGAGCATGCTCAAGCGGATTCGGACTGCCTGGAGCGGAAGATGCGCGGCGCGCGCGGCGCGTATGCCGCTGCGCGCGTGCAGCAGCAGCGCGTCGACGTCGCCGAGGCGTCCTTGAAGGGCGACGAGCGCACTGCGGACGAGCGCTTCGATCGCCGGCTCTCCACACGACGAAAGCGCGTCACTGGCCTTCGACGAGGCGGCCGCCGCCTGATCGAGGCGTCCGGCCCGGAGGCAGAGCTTCGTCACGCGCACCCAGTAATGCGGACAGGCACCTCCCTCGATTTCTTTGAGAACGCCGAGGCCGCTCGCCTCGCGCTCCTGCCAGTACAGGTTCCTCGCGAGCGCCGTCGCCGCCTCGCGGGTGCGACGATCGTCGCCGGCCGCCCGCGCCGCCGTGTACGCCGCCCGGAGCGTGGTATCCGCCCGATCGAGCATCAACACATCCGTGAGCGCAAGGCCGGTCAGCGTGCAGGCCGTCAGCGCCGGCCCGGCCGCGCCCGCCCGCTCGCAGCGGCGACGCGCGCGCTCGAAACAGGCGAGCGCCTCGGCGGACCGCCCGCGCGCGAGCAGCAGCCGGCCCAGGGCGACGTCGGCGTCACTCGCGCGCAGCCCTTCGCCCCGCCGATCGAAGCCGGCGGACGCCGCGCGCATCTCGCGCTCGGCAGCGGCGTGCCGACCCCGCTCGGCCAGACGCATGCCCTCCGCGAAGGACGACCCGGCGCGGCTGTCGGGGGCCGAGATCGCGGCGCGAGGCGTTCGTCCCGGTACGGTCACCGGCCCGTATTCGCCCCGCGGCTCCGCGGCATGGGATACCCACTCCCGCCGCGGCATCAGGCCCGCCACACCTTCGAGCGCCACGACGGCCGAGATGCTCCGCGGCCAGGCGGACGCGGCCCGGGACAAGGCGAGGCCGATCTTCCGGCTGCCCGCCCGGGCCGCATCGATGATCACGAGCGACCGGCCGGACAACGCCGAGCCCCACTGCCGGCAGTCGTCCGCTGCCCCTTCGCCCTCTGCTCCATCTTGGCGAAACGGCTCCTTCGTAAGCACCTCCGCGCCAATCGGCATGAAACCGCGGATCCGGACCTCGCGCGCAATCCGTTCCGTCCATTCACGAGCAGGCCGCCCCGCGACGCGCATCGGCCAGAGACGGCACCAGACTTCGTCTTCGCTCTCCAGCCATTCGAGCAGTTGCTGCGGCACGGGAAGCCGCTGCTCCGCAATCCGCCAGCACGGTCGGGACGGATGCGCTCCGAGCGCGCGGAACGCCTCGAAGCGTTGTCCGCGGCCGATCAGACCGAAGTCGATCAGACCGGTTCTGCCACCGAGCGCCGCTGCGCAACGCGCGCTCCACGACTGCTGCGCCATGCGCACGCCCGCCGCACCGATCCGCAGCACGACCGGCGCGCCGGTCGCGAGATCGACGACTCTGCCCGACGCGCAGAGGAAACGATCGGCAAGGACGGAAGAGCGCGTGCGTGCCGGCAATGCAAGTTCGCCGCCCCCGCCGACGCGGCGCAGATGCGCGCCCGCGGCGCCGGAGGCCGCAGAAAGTTCGTATAGAATTGCCGGACAATGCTGCGTTTTCTCACCGCCGGCGAGTCTCACGGCAAGGGGCTGGTGGTGATTCTCGAAGGCATGCCGGCCGGACTCCGCCTGGACCTCGAGGCGATCACCGAGCAGCTGCGGCGGCGCCAGGGCGGATACGGCCGCGGCCGGCGGATGAGCATCGAAACGGACTCCGCCGAGGTGCTCTCGGGCGTGCGCGGCGCGGAGACGATCGGCTCTCCCATCGCGCTCCTGATTCGCAATCGCGATTGGGACAACTGGAAGCAGACGATGCACGCCGAGCAGGCGCCGCCGCCGGATGCTTCGGGTCCCGCCCGCCCGATCGTCACGCGGCCCCGGCCGGGACATGCCGATCTGGCCGGCCTCATCAAGTACGACCGCGCCGACATCCGCGACGTGCTCGAGCGCGCCAGCGCACGCGAGACCGCCGCGCGCGTGGCGGCCGGTGCGATCGCCCGGCAGCTGCTGGGCCGCTTCGGCGTCCAGATCGTCAGCCACGTGTTCGCCGTGAACGGCATCGGACTCGACGGCCCGCTGCAGGTGTCGTTCGAAGAGGCGCAGGCCATCGGCCCGGCCTCGGCCCTCCACTGCGCCGACGCGGCCGCGGAGCTGCGCATGATCGCCGAAATCGATCGCTGCCGCGAGGCCGGCGACACGGCAGGCGGGGCGTTCGAGGTGATCGTGCGGGGACTGCCGGTCGGGCTCGGCAGCTACGTGCAATGGGATCGCAAGCTCGACGGACGCCTCGCCCAGGCGATGATGTCGATTCCCGCCATCAAGGCGGTCGGCATCGGGATCGGACCGAAAGCGGCCTCCGTTCCCGGCTCCAGGATGCACGATGAGATCCTGCCGGCGCCGGATCGCACCGCCCCCCCCATCGGGCTCTCGCGTCCCACCAACAACGCCGGCGGCCTCGAGGGCGGAGTGACCAATGGCGAGGACCTGCGCGTCTCGGGGTACATGAAGCCGATTGCGACGCTCATGAAACCGCTGCGATCGGTCGACCTCGTCGACATGACCGAGTCGCCCGCCACGATCGAACGCAGCGATGTCTGCGCCATCAGCGCCGCTGCGGTCGTGGGCGAAGCGGTGGTCAGCCTTGCGCTCGCCGACGCGTTCCTGGAGAAGTTCAGCGGGGATTCGATCGGCGAGATCGAGCGGAATCATGCCGCCTCCGCCGGGCACCTGCAGGAGCGCTTCCGCGCACGACGCTCGTGATCCGCCCCATCCTGAAGTTCGGCGACGAGACCCTCCACGCGCCGGCCGCCGAGGTGAGCGAGATCGACGCGGGCGTCCGGAAGGCGATCGACGACATGATCGAGACGATGTACGCCGCGCCGGGAATCGGCCTGGCGGCGCCGCAGATCGGCATCCCGCTCCGCATCTTCGTCGTGGATCTCTCGCTCGGACACAATCCGGGCGAGCTGATGGTGTTCGTGAACCCCACGTTCGTCGAGCGCGAAGGGATCCAGCTCGAGGAAGAGGGCTGCCTCAGCGTTCCCGGCTTCAACGCCACGGTCGTGCGGCCGCTGCGGGCGGTGGTGAAGGGCCTCGATCGCGGCGGCGTGGAGCGGACGGTCGAGGGCACCGAGCTGCTGGCGCGCGCGTTCCAGCACGAGATGGATCATCTCGACGGCATGCTGTTCCTCGACCGGGTGCGCGGCATCAAGCGCGACATGATCGTGAAGAAGATCCGGAAGCTCGCGCGCGCCGGCAAATGGTAGCGGCCCCCGGATCGCTGCGCATCGTCTTCTTCGGCACCCCGGACTTCGCCGTCCCCGCGCTGCGGGCGCTGCTCGCATCCCGCCATACCGTGATCGGCGTGGTGACGCAGCCCGACAAGCCCCAGGGACGCGGGCACCGGCCGCAGCCGCCGCCGGTGAAGGCGCTCGCCGTGGCGCACGGAATCCCGGTGCAGCAGCCGGAGCGCCTGCGCGAGGAGCCGTTTCTGGCCTGGCTGCGCGCGCTGGGGGCGGAGCTCGGCGTGGTGGCAGCGTACGGAAAGATTCTCACCGAGGCCGTGCTCGACGCCCCACCGCGGGGCCTCGTCAACGTGCACGCGTCGCTGCTCCCCCGGTACCGCGGCGCCGCGCCCATTCATCGCGCGATCCTGGCTGGAGAGACGGAAACGGGCGTCACGATCATGCGGATCGTGAAAGCGCTCGACGCCGGGCCCATGTTGCGGCAGGTGGCGCACTCCATCGGCGAAAACGAGACGAGCGTCGAGGTGGAGCGAGCGCTGGCGGCTCTCGGCGCCGCCGCGCTGGTCGAGACCGTCGATCGACTGTCGCGCGGTGACGTTGTCGAGGCCCCTCAGGACGAGGCGGCCGCGACCTACGCCTCGAAGCTGCAGAAATCCGACGGGCTCCTCGACTGGACGGCTCCCGCCGCGGCCATCCACAACCGCATCCGCGGGCTGCACCCGTGGCCGCACGCCTATTCGGACCTCCGCGGCCAGCGCTGTCTGCTGCTGGAGTCGCGGCTCGAAGCGCCGCGGTCCGAGACCGGCGGCGACGCGCGGCCCGGCGCGATTGTCGAGGCCCAGGGCGACACGCTGCGGGTCCGGACCGGGGTGGGGACGATACGGCTTCTACGGCTGCAGCTCGAAGGCAGGCGCGCGATGACCGCGCGCGAGTTTCTGGCCGGCCGGCCGCTCGCGCCGGGAGTCGACCGGTTCGGGCCCTCCCCCGCCGGCCGATGATCGCGCCGGCTCGAGCGGCAGCCGTCGAGGCGCTCGCCGCCATCGCCTCGGGACAACGCGATCTTCCGGCGGCGCTCGCCGCCGTTCGGCCCGCGCTCCACGACGAACGGGACCGGGCGCTTGCCACCGATCTCGTCACCGGCACGCTTCGCTGGCAGAACGCAGCTCGACTTCCTCTTGGAGCACTACACGCGCCGGGCGCTCGGCCGAATCGACGAAGCGGTGCTGCAGATTCTCAGAGTCGGCGTGTACCAGCTGTTGCATCTGGATC
Source organism: Vicinamibacterales bacterium (assembly GCA_963738315.1). Classification (GTDB taxonomy): domain Bacteria; phylum Acidobacteriota; class Vicinamibacteria; order Vicinamibacterales; family JAMQPK01; genus JAMQPK01. The sequence continues at coordinate 1,508,313 of CAVTVT010000003.1, forward strand.
GCGTGCCCGCGGCCGCGGCGGTCAACGACGCCGTGGCGCTGACCCGGCGCGTCCATAAATCGAGCGCCGCGGGGTTCGTCAACGCGGTTCTGCGCCAGATCGCACGCAACCGCCATCGGCTGCCGCTTCCTCCTCCCGGCCAGCCGGTTCAATATCTCGCCCATACCCTCTCGCATCCGCAATGGCTCGCGGCTCGATGGCTCGCCCGCTACGGCTTCGAGGACGCCGCGTCGTGGGAGCGCTTCAACAACACGGCCGCTCCGCTGACGCTGCGGGCGAACCGGCTGAAGATCGATCCTCCAGCCCTGGCCCTCGCGCTTGCCGGCCACGGTGTGGCGACGGAGCCATGCCGGTTCGCGGCCGACGGACTGCTGGTGGTCTCCGGCAACCCGCTGCGGACGCCCCTGGAGGGACAGGGCCTGTTCTTCGTCCAGGACGAAGCGTCCCAGCTGGTGGCGCTGCTGGGCTCGCCGCGTGCCGGCGAGCTCGTCCTCGATGCCTGTGCCTCTCCCGGCGGCAAAACGACGGCGATGGCGGCGATGACCGGGGATCGCGCGCGGATCGTCGCGGCCGACGTCCGCCCCGCCCGTATGCGGCTGCTCTCGCAGACGATCGCGGCGAGCGGCGCGCGCGGCGTCCGCCTGGTCCAGGCGGACCTCGCGCGCGGGCTGCCCTTCGGCGCCGACTTCGACTTCGTGCTGGTCGATGCCCCCTGTTCGGGACTCGGCACGATCCGCCGCGATCCGGACATCAAATGGCGCCGCACGGAGGCAGATGTGCCGCGGCTGGCCGACGCGCAGGTGGCCATGCTCGCGAATGCGGCAGCGGCCGTGCGTCCGGGCGGCAGGCTGTTGTACGCGACCTGCTCGAGCGAGCCCGAGGAGAACGAAGAGGTGGTAGACCGGTTTCTCGATGGCGCGCCGTCGTTCGCGCTCGCGGACCTCCGGAGCGCGGCCGCCCCGGCGTTGCACCCGGCGGGCGCCGCGCTCTTCGATGCTCGCGGCATGTTCCGCACCTCGCCCGCGGCGCACCGGCTGGAAGCGTTCTTCGGGGCGCTGCTGCAGCGGAGCGCGCCGAAACGATAGGGTACAATACGCTGTTCATGCGATTCAGGACGGGCGTCCAGAGCACCGGGCGTTTCATCATCGTGGGCGCGCTGCTGGTCGCCACGTATCTGCTGTTCGCCGTGACCTCGATGCGAGTCGCCTTGAAGCTTCGCGAAGTCCAGGTCCCCGATCTGCGCAACCGCACCGTGTCGGAAGCGACCGCATCGCTGGCCGATGACGGGCTCGTGCTCGCGGTGGACGACCGGCCGCGCCTGGATCAGAAGATTCCAGCCGGCCGGATCTCCGCCCAGGAACCGGCCCCGGGAGCGACGACCCGGCGCGAGCGGAGCATCCATGTCTGGTTGAGCCAGGGCGCGCGCATCACCACCATTCCTCCGCTCGCCGGCGAGACCGATAGAAGCGCCGAGATGAAGCTCGGTGAAGACGGGCTCGCCGTCGCGTCGGTGTCGGAAGTGCGATCGGCCGACTACCCGACGGGCATCGTCATCGCACAGGATCCGCCGCAAGGGGCGCACGGTACAGCCGTGGCGCTGCTCGTCAATCGCGGGCAGCAGGCGAACGGGTACGTGATGCCCGATTTGATCGGCGTGTCCGGCGGCCGGGCGCTGGATCTGCTGCGCGCGCGCGGATTCCGGGTGTCGGTGGTCGGCGAGATCGAATACCCCGGCGTGCCCTCGGGCGTGATCCTGCGGCAATCGCCCTCGGGGGGCTTCCAGATTCAGCCCGGGGAGCCGATTTCGCTCGAGGTGAGCCGTTGATGGCCCGCGAGCGCGCTCCCCGCATCCAGATCGCGGCCTCGGTGCTCTCGGCCGATTTCACGGCGCTCGCGGACGCCGTCCAGGCCGCCGAGCGGGGCGGCGCGGACCTCATTCACGTGGACGTGATGGACGGGCATTTCGTCCCCAACATCACCCTCGGTCCTCCGGTCGTCAGAGCGATCAAGCGGGTCGCCTCGGTTCCACTCGACGTACACCTCATGATTACCGACCCCGACAGGTACGCGGAAGCCTTCGTCGAAGCCGGCGCGTCGATGCTCTCGGTGCACGTCGAGGTGCTTCCGCATCTGCACCGCACGATCTCGATGATCAAGAGTCTCGGCGTGAAGGCGGGCGTCGCGCTCAATCCGTCGATGCCGGTGATCGCGATCGAAGAGATTGCCGCAGACGTCGACTTCGTCCTGGTGATGTCGGTCGACCCGGGCTTCGGCGGCCAGTCGTTCATTCCCCGGAGCGTCCACAAGGTGGCGGCCGTTCGCGACCTTTTGGATCGCGCCGGCAACCCGGCGCCCATCGAGATCGACGGCGGCATCGACCGAGGGAACATCGCCGCGGTCGTCGAGGCAGGAGCCGAGATCATGGTGGCCGGCACGGCCATCTTCGGCATGGAGGACCCCGCCGAGGCCACCCGGGTCCTGAGGCGCGCCGCGACCGCGTGAACGCTCCTCATCTCATCCGAGTCAGAGTCCGATACGCCGAAACCGACCAGATGGGCGTCGTCTATCACGCGAACTACTTCGTCTGGTTCGAAATCGGCCGGTGCGAGCTGCTGCGCGGCATCGGATCGAGCTACCGCGAGCTCGAGGGCACCGGCATCAGGCTCCCGGTCATCGAAGCGCACTGTGAGTACCGCGCGCCAGCCCGCTACGATGACGAGCTCGAGATCGCCACCACCGGGGCACTGCTGTCCCCGGCGCGCGTGGAGTTCCGGTACGAAGTACGGCAGGTGGAGGGCGCAACGCTCAGCGCCGCCGGCCGGACCGTCCACGCGGCAATCGACCGGTCAGGGCGGCCGTGCCGCCTGCCCGAAGTCGTCCAGGAGCTGCTTCGATGAAGGCTGTCGTCACCGGATGCGCCGGGTTCATCGGATCCACCTTGTCGGAGGCCCTGCTGGATCGGGGCGCCGAGGTCGTCGGCATCGACGCCTTCGTCGACTACTATCCGCGCGCGCTCAAGGAGGCCAATCTCGCCGGCCTGATCAGCCGGCCCGGGGTTTCGCTTCATCGAAGCAGCCTTGGAGGACACCGACCTGGGCGTCCTCCTCACCGGCGCCACTCACGTGTTCCACCTGGCGGCCCAGGCCGGCGTGCGGAAGAGCTGGGGCCGCGACTTCGACGTCTATACGAGAAACAACGTGGAAGCCACTCAGCGGCTGCTCGAGGCGCTCGTCGGCACCTCTGTCGAACGGCTCGTCTATGCCTCGAGCTCGTCGGTCTACGGGGACGCCGTGCCGCTGCCCATGCGTGAGGACGCTCACCTGCAGCCTTTGTCGCCCTACGGCGTCTCCAAGCTCGCGGCCGAGCACCTGGCCCATCTCTACTGGGCGAACTACGGGGTGCCTGCCGTCTCGCTGCGCTACTTCACCGTGTACGGACCCCGTCAGCGGCCCGACATGGGCTTCCACCGGTTCCTGCGCGCGGTGGACGAGGGACGTCCGATCACGGTCTATGGCGACGGGGAGCAGACCCGCGACTTCACGTACGTGGCCGACGCCGTCGAGGCCACGATCGCCGCCGGGCTCAAAGGCGCGCCCGGCGGCATATACAATATTGGGGGCGGCTCCCGGGTCACGTTGAAACGCGTGTTCGACCTCATCGCCCGCGTCACCGGCCGTCCCGTCACGCTCCGCCGGGAAGGCGAGCAGAAAGGGGACATGCGCCACACCTACGCGGACACGTCACGCGCCCGCCGCGATCTCGGATTCGCTCCGCTCGTGGGGCTCGAAGAGGGCCTCGCCGCCGAATATCGCTGGCTGCAGAATTCATGACCAGGGTTTTCCATCTCAAGCTCGCCGCACTCGCCTGTCTGCTGTCGCTCGGCCTCGCGGCATGCGCCTCGAGCGGCCTCCCCGGCGCCACCGATACGTCGGCGAACGCCGACAAACTGCTGCTGGATCGCGGCAATCAGGCGCTGAAAGACCAGCGGTGGATTACGGCGCGCCAGTACTTCACGAAGCTGCTCGACAGCTATCCGCAGAGCTCGTATCGCGCCGACGCGAAGCTCGGGGTCGGCGACTCCTACATGGGCGAGGGCAGCTCGGCGTCCTACGTCTTCGCCCTGAACGAATTTCGCGAGTTCCTCGCCTTCTACCCCACCAGCCCGCGCGCCGACTACGCCCAGTACCAGCTCGGCATGGTGCATCTGAAGCAGATGCTCGCGCCCGAGCGCGATCAGACGGAGACCAAGGAGGCCATCAAGGAATTCCAGACCTTCGTGGATCGCTACCCGAACAGCCCCATGCTGCCCGAGGCCCGCGCGCGCCTCCGGGAGGTCAAGGACCGCCTCGGGGACGCCGAACTGCACGTGGCCGTGTTCTACGACCGCATCCGCTGGTATTCCGGCGTCGAACCCCGCCTGAAGGATCTCATTCAGAACGACCCCGGCTATACCCGCAAAGACGCCGCCTACTTCTATCTGGCGGACGCGCTCGAAAAGTCCGATAAGAAGGCGGAAGCCCTGCCCTATTACCAGAGGCTCGTCGACGAGTTCGAACAGAGCGAGTTTCTGGAACGGGCCAAGCAGCGGATTGCCGAGCTGCAGAAAGACGCTCCAGTCGCCGCCGCTGACCAGTAGGCCGGGCTCCACCAAACCAAAAAGAGGACGACGATGCGACGTACGCGCACCAGATGGCTGGTACTCTGTCTCGTGCTGGCGCTGCCCGGAGCCCTTTCCGGCGAGCGCGCCCAGGAAGCGGCCGGGCCCGCGGCGCCCGCCGAACCGGCGCAGGCCGCCGACGCTCCGCCCGCCGAACCGGCTCGGGTCGCGCCGCCGGACTGGATGTTCAACGATCTGGCCTGCGCTCCGAGCCTGACGACCGAGCCTTCTCCGTCGCTGCGGGTGATCGGCTCGCAGGACACCGTCATCAAGCACATGATGAGCCCGGGAGACACGCTCGTCATCAACGGGGGCTCGAGCGCGGGACTGCAGCCGGGCCAGCGCTACTTCGTGCGCCGGACAATCAGCGCGTTCGGGGCCAGGCCGGCGGGCCCGTTCCACCCGCGCAGCGTCCATACCGCCGGCTGGATTCAGATTCTCGGGGTGGACGCCTCCATTGCGACGGCGAGCATTCTGCACGCGTGCGACGGCATCATGCTCGACGACTATCTCCAGCCGTTCGAGCCGCCCACGATCGCCTCGGCCCCGGTGCCCGGCGACACGCCCCGTTACGCCAACATGGGCCACATCACGGTCGCCGACGAGGCCGTCCAGAACGTGGCGATGGGTCAGCTCATCGGCATCGATCGCGGGTCGAGCCGCGGGGTGGTGGTCGGTCAGCGGTATCTCGTCTACCGCGACAAGCGCGGCCTCATGAACGAGAGCCCCGAGTACTCCCCGCGTACGCGGAGGGGGCGACCCATCTCCCGCTGGTCGAGGTGGGCGAGGTCATTGTCGTGGCGGTGCGGCCGGAGGACGCGACGGTGCGGGTGCTGCTGGCCAAGGACGCGATCGTCACCGGCGATCTCATCGCCGAGATCCGGTGAGCGCGCGCGGCGGCCGGTGTCAGCTCGCCTTTGGCTGCTCTACGCGCGGTTCGACTTCGCGCAGCGATCGGGCGCGGGCGGGCAGCTGGCTGAAGCGCCGGTAGTAGTCCCAGGCCGAGACGAGCGCCGTCGCGAGGACGGCCCACAGCGCAAGCCAGCCGACCACCGCGAGCGCGTGGAACCGCGCCTCCTGTCCGAGAATCAGCGCCAGAATCGCGACCACCTGCGCAATCATCTTCACCTTGCCGAGCCAGGACGCCGGAATGACGACCTGGCCGGCATAAGCGAAGCTGCGCAGCCCGGTGACCGCGAATTCGCGTCCGATGATGATGGCCACCATCCAGGCGGGCGCGAGCCCCATCTGCACCAGCGAAATGAATGCGGCCGATGTCAACAGCTTGTCGGCGATGGGATCGATCATCTGCCCGAGCACGGTGACCTGCTGGCGGCGCCGGGCCAGATAGCCGTCGAGCCAGTCGGTGAGCGAGGCCAGCGCGAAGATTGCCGCGCCGATGAGCTCCTTGGGGAAGCCGAAGATCACGCGCCCTTCGAACTTCGTCAGCAGCACCACGACGAGCAGCGGCACGAGAAAAATGCGCGTCGCCGTCAGGGCGTTGGGCAGATTCAGTTGCTGACGCACGGGCTCGAGGCCATTGTAATGCAGTATCATCACCGGCTGATATGAAGGCGCTTCTCCTCGTCGGAGGCATGGGCACGCGGCTGCGTCCGCTGACGGTCCATTCGCCCAAATCCATCGTGCCGATCTTCGACACGCCGTTTCTGCAGTATCAGCTCGACCTGATCAAGCGGGTCCCCGAGATCGACGAGGTCATCCTCAGCCTGAACTACCAGCCCGACCGCATCAGGGAGGTCTTCGGCGACGGCATGCGCGCCGGCATCCGGCTTCGCTACGTCGTCGAGCCGACGCCGCTGGGCACGGCCGGGGGGGTGCGATTCGCGAGCGAAGGCGTCACCGACACGCTCGTCGTCTTCAACGGCGACGTGCTCACGCAAATCGATCTGGCCGCGATCGTCGCGCTCCACCGCTCGCGCCAGGCCAAGGCCACGATCGTGCTGACCCCGGTGGAGAACCCGACGGCGTACGGCCTGGTCGAGACCGATGCCGACGGGAACGTACGCCGCTTCGTTGAAAAGCCCAAGCCCGAGGAGATCACCTGCGACACGATCAACGCCGGCATCTACGTGCTGGAGCCGGCGACCTTCGATCGCATACCGCGGAACGTGCCCTGGTCGATCGAGCGGAGCTTCTTCCCATCGTTCGTCGAGCGCGGCGAGACGTTCGTGGCGGCCATCTACCGCGACTACTGGATCGATATCGGCACCCCGGAGAAGTACCTCCAGGTCCACCGCGACATCATGGACGGCCGCTACGCCGCACCCCCGTTCGGCGGGCGCACGGGAGCCGCCTGGATCTCTCCAGAGGCGCACGTGGCGGCCGACGTCCGTCTCGATGGGCCGGTATTCGTCGATGCGGGGTCCCAGGTGGCATCGGGGGCGCGCCTCGGGCCGTACGCCGTGGTCGGCAGGAACTGCGTCATCGGCGAGGGCACGAGCGTTCGGGGATCGATTCTCTGGCCCGGGACGCGGATCGATCGCGAGGCCGCCGTGACCGACGCCATCTTCGGACGCAGCTGCCATGTCGGCGCGCACGCCGCCATCGCGCGCGCCATGTTCGGCGACCGCACCAGCATCCCCGAGTACAGCCGCAATCTCTGACTTCGTGAGCCGACGACATCCATGAATCCAGACATCTTCAAGGCGTACGACGTACGTGGCATCTATCCGGCCGAGCTCGACGAGGCCGCCTTCAGACACATCGGACGGGCGTTCGTCGCGTACCTGAATGCGACGCGGATCGGCGTGGGCCGCGACATGCGGGTGTCATCTCCGAGCCTGGCGGCGGCCTTCATCGAGGGTGCCCGGGAACAGGGCGCGGACGTCGTCGATTTCGGGATGATCGCGACCGACATGATCTACTACGGCGTCGGCACCGAAGGGCTCGACGGCGGCGCGCAGATCACGGCGTCGCACAATCCGAAGCAGTACAACGGATGCAAGATGGTCGGCAAGGGCAACGTGCCGCTCAGCGGCGACAGCGGCATCTCGGACATCCGCGAGATGATCGGCGCGAACCGGATTCCTTCGCCGCCGCGCGGCCCTGGCGCGATCGAGGCCAAGTCGATTCTCGCCGGCTACGTCGCACACGTCCTGCGGTTCATCGACCCGTCGATCGTGAAGCCGTTCAACGTTGTGCTCGACGCGGGCTGCGGCATGGGCGGCCTCGTGGCGCCCGAACTCTTCAAGCGGCTCCCATGCAGGACGACCGCGCTGTGCTTCGGGATCGACGGCACCTTTCCGACCCACGAGGCCAATCCGCTGATCGAGGAAAACCGGCGCGACATCGTGGCGCGTGTGGTGCGCGAGAAGGCCGATATCGGCATCGCGTGGGACGGCGACGCCGACCGCTGCTTCTTCATCGACGGCGACGGCGAGTTCGTGTCGGGCGACTTCGTCACGGCGCTGCTCGCCGAGGCGTTCCTGCTCAAAGAGCCTGGCGCCACCGTCATCTACGATCTACGCGCGAGCCACGCCATCCAGGACGTCGCCGCGCGCTACGGCGGCACGGCGCTCATGAACCGGGTCGGCCATGCCTTCTTCAAGGCGCGCATGCGCGAGACCAACGGCGTCTTCGGCGGCGAGGTCACCGGGCACTACTACTTCCGGGACAATTTCTACTGCGACAACGGCTTCATTCCCGCGATGCTCATGCTCGAGCTGATGTCCAAGAAGGGGCAGTCGCTCAAGGAGCTGCTCGCGCCGCTACGGCAGAAATATTTCATCTCCGGCGAGATCAACACGAAGCTCGCGAGCATGGATGCCGTCGCGCCGAAGCTCGACCTTCTCGCGGCGCGGTACGCTGCCGGGAAGCAGTACCGGCTCGACGGCCTGTCTGTCGAGTACGCCGACTGGCACTTCAACGTGAGGCCGTCGAACACCGAGCCGCTGCTGCGCCTGAATCTCGAAGCGACATCGCAGCGCCTGATGGAAGAAAAGCGGGACGAGGTGCTGGAGCTGATACGCCGCTGACTGCGGAGCGCACGTGCGGGCGCCGGCCGGCTTTGTCACGGGGTCGGCAACATCGGATGACGTCGTCGCGGAGGTTCGAGCGCTCAGAGCCGACCTGGGGAAATCGACAGCGGCGAGCATCAAGACACAGTTGCTCGTTGCGCGCCTGCAAGTCGAAGAACAACGGATGAACATCCTCAACAGCAGATCGTCGACGCACCGAGCCAGCTCGCAGGCGTTGCCAGGGCCTCGCGCACCTGGCGTTGGAGATGACTCGGCTCAGCGATGCGTCCCCGCTACTTCAGCGACGCCAGCTTCTTGAGATCGATTGCACCGGCGGCCGAATGCAGCACGCCAGCATCCCTGAGGTTGCGGCCTTCGAGCTGCACGATGAAGCGGTTGTTCACGAGCACCGTCAGCTCACCCGACTTGTCTTCACCGTTCCACTTCTCGAGCGCCGGATTGCCGTCGATCTTCGTCGCCTTCTCGTACCCGCTGTCGGTCTCCTTCTCGTAACCCGAATTCAACATCATGGCGGCCGGCGCAAGGATGAGCTGATTGAACGCCGAGTCGCTGATCTGTGCGTCGAGCTCGGCATCGCCGTTTGTGTAGGTGACCTTCGCCTCCGAGTAGGTGACCGGGCTCGTCATCCGCTCGCCGGTCGGGCGTCCCTTCTTCCAGCCGGAGATGTCGCCGAGCGCCGCCTCGAGCTCCCGGAAGCTGACCGGCTCGACCACCTTTCGCTGGCCGTTGGAGCCGGCGGCCATCTGCTGAAAGCCTCTGGCCAGCCCTTCGAGTCCCCTGCCGAAATTCTCCGCAGCGGTCTGCATCTCCTGACTACCCGGAGACTGCGCTGCTCCGGCGCCCGCGGACGTGGCGCTGCCGCCCTGCTGCATGCCACCGCCCTCCGTCGCGCCGCTCCCGGGCGCCGGACTCGTCGTCGGCGACGATCCGCCCGGATTGGCGGCGGCGTTCTGGGACTGACCTGGTTCGGCGGCCTGACCGGGCGCCTTGCCGCAGCCGCCGGCGACCGCCGCACATGCGGCCGCGACGGCAAAGACAGTAACGATGTGAGTACGCATGGACCGACCTCCTTCTATGGCGACCGACAGGAACGTTCGACTCTCCGATGGAGACCAGGGGTACGCGACGCGGATTGTAACCGAGGGCACGGTTGTCGTCGCGCGGATCTCTTCGAGGGGCGGTGCTCGCACCGATCGCGGCGCGCGGAATGCTACATACGCCACCCAGAGCCGTGGCGAGAACAACGAAGACTGTTCCATTTCCCGGGCAGAGCGCGAGGGGCCAGAACACGATGCAACGGATCGGCTAGAATAGGCACTTTCGGGTAAGCCGGACGCTGAAGCGACGCGCGCCAAATGGGCCTCGAGCGGGGTTAGCATAGTGGTAATGCTCTGGCTTCCCAAGCCAGCTAGGCGGGTCCGATTCCCGTACCCCGCTCCAACGTCCCCGCACGTCAGCGGCGAGGCCCGCCCCTCAACGTCCCACTGACTACTGAAGCGACTGGTTGATTTCTTCCACCAGGGTGTCCGGTGGGCACGGCTTCATCAGCAGGCGCACGCCGAGCTGCGAGGCCATGTCGGTCAGCTCGGGCCGCTCGCGCCCCGTGATGACGACGACCGGGATCCGGCTGGTGCGGAGATCCGAGCGGAGACGGCGAATGACCTCCCAGCCGTCGAGGGTCGGCAGGCCGAGATCCGTGAGAATGACATGTGGAGCCGATTCACAGGCGCGCGTGAAACCCTCCATGCCCGTGCGTGCCGTCACCACCGAGAAACCGCTGAACGTCAGGACTTCCGTATAGAGGTCCCGGGTGTCGCGATCATCCTCAATGACGAGAACGGTCCGGCTGAGAGACATCTCCGATCAATATTTCTTGGCTCGTATGGCCTGTCAAGGGCCGGGTTACCCGCCGGCTTCCCGTACCGATTTTTACACCCGCACTGGTCCCAATCCGGCTCGCTCCCGCCTCCACGAAGGCCCGAAACGCCTGGTAGTCGCGGATCCCTCCCGCGGCCTTGACGCCCAACCGCGATCCGACCACCTGCCTCATCAGCACCACGTCGGCCACCGTGGCGCCCCCGGGTCCGAAACCCGTGGAGGTCTTGACGTAATCGGCGCCGGCGGCCTTCGCGAGCACGCACGCCGCAACCTTCTCCTCCTGCGTCAGCAGCGCCGCCTCGATGATCATCTTCGCGAGCGCGCCGGACCGGCGGCAGATACCCACCACCGCCGCCATGTCGCTCTCGACGCGCCCGCGCTCGCCCGACTTGAGCGCGCCGATGTCGATCACCATGTCCACTTCCGAGGCGCCGTCGTCGATCACACGGCTGCACTCGCAGACCTTCACGTCAGTGGTCGTGGCGCCCAGGGGAAAACCCACCACGGAGCAGACCCCGACGCCGCTCCCGCGCAGCGCCCCAGCCGTATCGGCCACCCACACCGGATTGACGCACACGGTGGCAAATCCGAACTCCCGCGCCTCGCCGCAGAGCCTCTCGATCTCCGAGCGCGACGCGTCTGGCTTCAGCAGCGTGTGGTCGATGAGAGCTGCGACGGACTTCATGCGTTCATGCTACCCTTCGGGCGCAATCGTGAGGGTACTCTTCTCCGCCGAGCAGATACACGCGCGCGTCCGCGCCCTCGCCGCCCAGATCGACGCAGATTATCCGCGGGATCGCCCGCTCCACCTCGTGGCGGTACCTGAAGGGCGCCTTCGTGTTCCTCTCCGATCTCGTGCGCGCCCTTCCCAGGCCGGTCACGCTGGACTTCATCGCCGTCTCCAGCTACGGCGCCGCCACCCGGAGCTCAGGCCAGGTGAGGCTGCTCAAGGACCTCGACATCCCTCTTCAGGGACGCGACGTGATCATCGTCGAAGACATCGTCGATACGGGCGTGACGCTGGCATATCTGCTCGAGATTCTCCGCGCCCGCAGTCCGCACAGCCTCCGCACTGCGTGCCTGCTCAGCAAACCGGGCCGGCGGCAGGTCGACGTCCTCGTGCAGTACGTGGGCTTCGAGATCGACGACTGCTTCGTCGTCGGCTACGGACTGGACCATGCCGGCCTTCACCGGCAGCTTCCCTATATCGCCATTCACGAGGACGCGTGAGCGGGTCTAGGGCGTGCCCGCCCGCCCCACCGCCTCCCTGACCGCCTGCGAGAGCTGTCGCGCCCGCGCGATCACCGCGGCCTCGTCGAGGGTGGCGAGGCGCCGGTCTCGCATCAGCACGCGCCCGTTCACGATGACGTCGCGGACGTCGTCTCCGTGGCTGACGTAGACGAGATGCGAGACGGGATCGTACATCGGCGTCTGCCGCGGCCCCTTCATTGAGACCGCGATCAGGTCGGCGCGCTTTCCGGCCTCGAGCGACCCGATCTCGCCCTCCAGCCCGAGCGCCCGCGCGCCTCCGATTGTCGCCATTTCGAGCACCGTGGGGGCCGCGAGCACGCCCGGATCGCCCTGTGGACCTTCTGGAGCAGCGCCGCCGTCCGCATGGCCTCGAACATGTCGAGGTCGTTGTTGCTCGCGGCGCCGTCGGTGCCGAGTCCGACGGCCAGTCCTGCCGCCAGCATCGCCGGAACCGGCGCGATGCCGCTCGCCAGCTTCATGTTGCTCTCGGGATTGTGCGACACGGCCACTCGACGCCTCGAGAGAATGGCGATATCAGCGGGCGATAACCAGACGCCGTGGGCCGCCAGCGTGCGAGGCGCGAAGAAACCAATCGAGTCGAGATAGCCGGCGGGAGTCATGCCGTCGTGCATCGAGCGGGACTGCGCCACCTCGGCGGCGGTTTCGGCAAGATGGATGATCAGCGGGACTTCGTACTTCCGGGCGAGCGCCGCCGCCGCACGGAGCGTCTCTTCGTCGTTGGTGTACGGCGCATGCGGCGCGACGGCGGGGACGATCAGGTCGTCGTGCTGATATTCGCGGATGAAGGCCTCGGCCCGGACCAGGCCTTCCGCCGGGGTCCTGGCGTCCGCGACAGGAAACCGGATGACCGTCTGCCCGAGGACGCCCCTCAGGCCCGCCTGCCGGGTCGCGCGCGCAATCTCCTCCTCGAAGTAGTACATGTCGGCGTACATGCTCGTGCCCGAGCGAATCATCTCGGCGGCGGCCAGCAGGGTGCCCGCGCGCACCATCTCTCTCGAGACGCTTCTGGCCTCGGCCGGAAAGATGTACCGCTCGAGCCACTCCCGCAGCGGCAGGTCGTCGGCGAGGCCGCGGTACAGGACCATCGGCGCGTGCGTGTGCGTGTTGATGAGGCCCGGGATGACGACCGTGCCGCGGGCATCGATGGTGGCTGCCGCCCGGACGCGCGCGGTCACGTCGGAGGCGGGGCCCACGGCTGCGATGTCGCGGCCTTCAATCGCGACCGCGCCCGGGTCGTAGATGTGCCGGGATCCGTCGACGGTGACCACGACGCCGCCGGTGACCAGCAGCGAGACCCGGCGGCGAGGGCTTTGCGCGTGCGCGATCGCGACAGCGCCAATCGCCAGGAGGACGGCGATGCGTCTCATCGGCGCCGCATTATCCCTCGATTCTGATTCGTCCGCCGCCGCTCCGCTTCCCCGATGCTATAGTCTCGCCCGTGGCGGTTCATCTCATCACGCATCCGCTCGTTCAGGACGCGCTGCTCAGGCTTCGCGACGTCAGCACGGACACCGAAGAGTTCCGCCGCCTGTCGGTGCGCATCAGCGTGCTGCTCGTCGCAGAGGCTCTTCGCGACCTTCCCACGGAGCCCGCGACGGCGCACACCCCGCTCGAGATCGCGCACGGCGTCCGGGTCTCGCGCGAGGTCGTCGTGATTCCGGTGCTCCGCGCAGGCCTCGGCATGCTCGAGGCGGTGCTGACGCTGCTGCCATCGGCGCGCGTCGGCCACATCGGCCTGCAGCGCGACGAGTCCACGGCCCAGGCATCGAGGTACTACGCGAAGATTCCAGGGAAACTGAAGGACGCGTGCGCCGTGCTCGTCGATCCGATGCTGGCCACCGGCGGCAGCGCCGTGGCGGCGTTGGATTTGATGAAGCAGGCCGGTGCCACCGACATCCGCATGGTCTGCATCGTCGCCGCCCCCGAGGGCATCGCGCTCGTCGAGCAGGCGCATCCCGACGTAGACATCTACACACCGGTCGTCGATCGCGGCCTGAACTCGCAGAAGTACATCCTGCCGGGACTCGGGGACTTCGGCGACCGGTTGTACGGCACCTGGTGACGAGGCGCGCCGAAGGCTCGCGCACGCCGGCGCCTCCAGGCCGGGCACCAGACGGCAACGGCCGGCTCGGGCCGGCCGCTTCCTCTGCAAGTAAACTGCTCGGTGCTGGTTAGCTGGTGGGCGCTAGTGGATTCGAACCACTGACCCCCGCCGTGTGAAGGCGATGCTCTACCGCTGAGCCAAGCGCCCGACCGTCCGGCCGAGACCGGAGAGTTGGTAGTGGGCCGGCCCGTGCCGTGCCCCGATGAGTGAGTCTACTATTTTTTCGCCTCAGCCAGAAGCGCGCCGAGAATCTTCGCGTACACCTCGTCCGACGCCGCGAACGCCTTGGTGTATTCGGCCTCGGACAGCTTCTGCGCGTCCCAGTCGCCGTCGAACACGTAGCGCTTCGTGCCTTCGGTCCAGGAATCGAACCCTTCGGACTTCTTGGCCGTCAGTCCCGGCGCGCCCATATCGAGCACGAAAATCTTCGAGTCGGGCGCCGCTGTTCCGTTGAGCTCGGTGTACACGTCACGATACTCCTTCTTCGCGAGCCGGGCGTCCATCAGCTGCGGAACGGAGTACTTGCCCGACACGACGAGCAGCTGAGCGCCGGGGAAGTACAGAGCCGCGTCGTATCGCTCGGGGTCGGCAAGATCCTTCACGGCAATCGCGTCGAGCTTCTTCGAGTCCAGGACATCCGCCAGCTCCTTGCCGACGATTGCCGACTTGGAGGTCTGGGCTGCCGCCGGGGAGGCGGCCGTGAGTGCGGCAAGAACGGCGGCCGCAAGGCCGAGAAAGACGGCGGGCCTGTTCATGAAGCTCCTCCGGTATGAATCGGCTCGTTACACCTGGTGACGACACGGTTTGTAGCATTCCGCGACGCCAGAGTCAATTTCGGCAGGCGGGCGCACGGCTTCAGAAGATGCTGGCCTTCACGCTCAGGAACTTCCTCGGGATCCTTCCTGATGTCCGCCAGCAGGCCCTGCAGCTCCGACATCGTGCGATTCATGTTGTCGTAGAGCTGCTGATCGCGCATCAGCTTCCCCATGGTGCCCTGCCCCTCGTTGAGGCTGCGCGTGAGCTGCTCGAGCTGGGTCGTCACCGCCGTGAGCCGATCGTACAGGGCCGTGTCATTCATGAGCTTGCCCGCCGTCCCCTGTCCCTGGTTCAGCTTGGCCGACAGGCTCTCGAAGTTGGCGGTTGCCGCCGAGAGCGACTTCGCGAATGCCGGGTCGTTCATGAGCTGGCCGATGCTGCCCTGCCCCTGATTGATCTTGTTCGTGATCGCCGTCAGGTTTTCCATGGATGCCTGGAGCTGCCGCGCGGTCTCGGGATTGGTGAGGAGCTGGCCGAGCGTGCCGCGCCCGCGCTGGAGCCCGTCGGTGACCTCGCGCGCCGAAGCGGTGAACCGCTGCAGCTCGGTGTAGAGCTGCTCATCGGTGAGCAGCTTGCCCACGGTGCCGCGGCCGGCGCGCAGATCGTGAAGGATGGCGTTCAGGTCGGCGATGCCGGCGCTCGCCTGCGCCGTGACGTCGGACAGGGCCGCCGCCGCGCCGCCGGTGGGGACATAGCCCCAATCCGGAATCGGCTCGCCGGTGGTGGTCGCGGTGATGTCCACCGCGCCTTCGCCGAGCAGCGACATGGAGCCGATCGTGGCGACCGACGTGCTCCGTACGTGCGGCTGCATGTCGCGGCGCAGCTCCAGCGTCATCTCGATCTGGGATCCGGCGAACTGCAGGTCGGCGACGGTGCCGACCCGCACGCCAGCCACGCGCACGATCGATCCCTTGTTCACGCCGCCGGCGTTCGCAAACCGCGCTTTGACGTTGTAGCGCTGCCACCAGAAGCCTCCCTCGCCGCTCAGCGTCACGATCAGCGTCGCGGCGATGAAGATCGCCACGACCGCCATGATGCCGATCTTCAGCTCCGACCATCTCAACGAACGCGTTCGAGGCATCTGAATTCCTTATGACAGAAACGCCTGAATGTACAGGATCCTTGGACGCCCGCAGCTCCTCGGCGGTCCCTTCGAACAGCACCAGGCCGTCTTTCAGCATCAGGAACCCGGCTTCCTCCAGCTTGGCCGGGCCAGACGGTCTGAAGCCGACGCCGCCGTTCTCGGCCACCGCCTGGTGGGTGGCGACGAAGAAGGCGTCGCGCAGCTGGTGCGTCACCAGAATCGACGTCACGTCCTCGAGATCCCGGAGCTTCACGATTTCCTCGTCGATCGTGTCCGAGGTGATCGGGTCGAGGCCGGTCGTCGGCTCGTCGTAGAGGAGAATGCGCGGCTTGACCGCCATGGCGCGCGCGATGGCCACGCGGCGCCGCTGCCCGCCGGACAGCTCCGACGGCTTCCGGTCGATGAACTGCGCCAGCCGCACGAAACCCAGCACCTCCTCCACCCGGCGCCGCACATCCTCCAGCGGCAGGTCGGTCTCCTCGTACAACTTGTAGCCGACGTTCTCCGCCACCGTCAGCGAGTCGAACAACGCGCCCTCCTGGAAGACCATTCCCACGTCGGCCCGGACCTTCATCATCTCGTTCTCGCTGAACTGATCGACCCGCTGCCCGTTCACCCAGATCTCTCCGCCATCCGGCTTCAGGAGCCCCAGAATGAGCTTGAGCGAGATCGACTTGCCCGCTCCGCTCGCGCCCAGGATGATCTTCGTATGCCCCCGCCGCAGCGTGAAGCTGACGTCGCGGAGCACCACGGCCTCGTCGAAGGCCAGCGACACGTTCCTGAACGCGATCACCGGCTGGTCGGCGCCGGATGGCGGCTCCACGGGAGCCGGACGGGCGCGGTCGAGGATGGCGCTCATGGGTACATCAGCGAGATGAGCAGCCGCGTCAGGAAGAAGTCGACCGCGAGGACTCCAACCGAGGCGGCCACCACCGCGTTCGTGGTGGCGCGGCCGACGCCCTGCGTCCCGCCGCGCGTCCGCAGCCCGACGTGGCAGCCGACGCTCACGATCACGAACCCGAGAAAGAAGGGCTTGATCAGCCCCATCCAGGCATCCTCCATGTACAGCCCGTCGGTGATCGACTTCCAGTACTGGCTCGCGGCCACCTGCAGCTGGAACACGGCGATGATGCCGCCGCCGACGATGCCGACGAAGTCGGAGATGACGGTGAGGACCGGCGCCATCAGCACGCCGGCGAGCACGCGCGGCACCACCAGCTTGCGCACCGGGTCGGTGCCGAGGGCCCGCAGCGCGTTGATCTGGTCGGTGACCACCATCGACCCCAGCTCGGCGGCGATGCCGGATCCGACGCGTCCGGCCAGCATGAGCGCCGTCAGCACGGGGCCCAGCTCCTTCACCATCGATGCGCTCACCAGCCGCCCCACCACCGGCCGCGCGCCGAACTGATCGAGCGTGAGGCCGCTCTGCAGCGCCAGGACCGCGCCGGTGAATACGCCGGTGAGCAGCACGACCGTGAGCGACCCGACGCCGATCGACTCGAGCTGCTCCACCAGATCGTGCACGTAGAACGGACGGCTGAACGAGTCGCGGACGACCGCCCAGCTGAGCCTGACGTATTCCTGAACTTCGGTGAGCGCGGATTTGAGCCAGTCCTGCAGCAGACTCAGCACGTCAGCTCCGGGTTCGCACGCCGGCAAGCCCGAGCTCCCGGCCTTTCAACAGCTTGATCTGATCGCGCAGCGACGCCGCCCGCTCGAAGTCGAGATTGGCGGCCGCCTGGCGCATCTGCGCCTGCAATTCTTCTATGCGCGAGTCGAGCTGATCCTGGCTCAGGAACGTCTCGCGGTCTTCGGCAACCGCCGGGACGCCGTAGTCGCGATCCCACAGATCCGTCAGCCCTTCGTCGATGGCTTTGACGATCGAGGCGGGGGTGATGCCGTGTTCCCTGTTGTAGTCCTCCTGCACCCGCCGCCGCCGCTCGGTCTCGGCGATGGCATGCCGCATCGAGTCGGTCACCGTGTCAGCATACATGATGACCTGGCCGTTCACGTTGCGCGCCGCCCTGCCGGCGGTCTGAATCAGCGACCCGGCCGACCGGAGAAACCCTTCCTTGTCGGCGTCCAGGATCGCCACGAGCGACACCTCGGGCAGATCGAGGCCCTCCCGCAGCAGGTTGATCCCGACGAGCACGTCGAACACGCCGAGACGCAGGTCGCGCAGGATCTGGATGCGCTCGAGCGTCTCGATCTCGGAGTGCAGGTACCGTACCTTCACCCCGAGCTCCTGGTAGTACCTGTGTCAGGTCCTCGGCCATGCGTTTCGTCAGCGTGGTGACGAGGACGCGTGATTTCCCGGCCGCGCGAGCCCGAATCTCGCCCAGCAGGTCGTCGATCTGCCCCTTCACCGGCCGGACGGCGATGGGCGGATCCATCAGACCCGTCGGCCGGATGATCTGCTCCACCACGATCCCCCCCGACTGTTTCAGCTCGTAGGGGCCCGGCGTGGCCGACACGAAGATCCGCTGGCCGGCCCGCTCCTCCCACTCGGCGAAGGTCAGCGGCCGGTTGTCGAGCGCCGACGGCAGCCGGAACCCGAACTCGACCAGCACCTCCTTACGCGAACGATCGCCATGGAACATGCCGCGGATCTGCGGCACGGTCTGGTGGCTCTCGTCCACGATCATCAGCGCGTCATCGGGAAGGTAGTCGAGCAGCGTTGGCGGCGGCTCGCCTTCCTGGCGGCCCATGAGATGGCGGGCATAGTTCTCGATCCCGTGGCAGTAGCCGATCTCCTTCATCATCTCCAGGTCGAACATCGTCCGCTGGTGCAGCCGCTGCGCCTCGAGCACCTTTCCCATCGACTCGAGCTGTCCCCGGCGCCAGACGAGCTCCTGCTTGATGGCGTCCACGGCGCGCCTGGTCTGCTCGCGGGGAGCGACGAAATGCGACTTCGGGTACACGGCGACCTTGTCGTGCCGCCTCCCGCTCTTGCCCGTGAGCGGATCGAACGACGTCAGCGCATCGACATCGTCGCCGAAGAGCTCGATCCGGAGCGCCTGCTCCTCGTAGGAGGGATAGACTTCCACGACGTCGCCGCGCACGCGGAAGGTGCCGCGCGTGAAGTCCACGTCGTTGCGCTCGTACTGGATCTCGACGAGCTTCTTCAGGATCTGCTCGCGCGGAATGCGCTGCCCGAGCTGCAGCGGCAGGAGCATGCCGTAGTACGCCTCTGGCGACCCGAGCCCGTAGATGCAGGACACGCTCGAGACGATGATGACGTCGCGCCGTTCGAACAGCGACCGCGTGGCCGACAGGCGGAGCCGATCGATCTCGTCGTTGATCGTGGCCTCCTTCTCGATGTACGAGTCGGTGGCGGGCACGTAGGCTTCCGGCTGGTAGTAGTCGTAGTAGCTGACGAAGTACTCGACGGCGTTCCGGGGGAAGAAGCGCCGGAACTCCTGGTAGAGCTGTGCGGCGAGCGTCTTGTTGTGCACCATCACCAGCGTCGGCCGGTTCATCCGCGCGATGACCTGCGCCATCGTGAACGTCTTGCCCGAGCCGGTGACCCCGAGCAGCACCTGGCTCTGGTCGCGGCGGTTCAATCCCTCGACGAGCTCGGCGATGGCATTGGCCTGGTCGCCGGCGAGGTCGAAGTCACTGACGAGCGTGAAGCGATCGTGAACGGACGGCATGGTCGGCGCTGCCTGAACAGAACATCGTACTACAGGGTTCAAGGTTCGGGGTTCGGGGACGCGACGCCGTCGCCGTTCACGGCGGTCCTGCAGGCGGTCTGGAGAGCCGATAACCAGCGCCGGCCCGGAGCGCCGGCCGCCGCGGCCGGCGCCAGAAATAGGCATGAACGCCTAAGCGGCGTATAATCGTTGGTTTACAGCGATACTCATGAGCCACATATGAGGTGTCTGGCCGTCTGCCAAGACGAACTGGTCATCAGAATGCTCGATCAGATTCTGGCGCCCAGCATCGAGGTCGAGTTTCTCGTCGAGAGCCGCGCGCTCGCGCGCAAGCTGCAAGCCGACGATCTGCCGGTCAAAGCCGGCGAGGTGCTCCGCATCGACACCTACATCAAGGCCGATATCTCGCCCCAGACGATCATCCTCATCGAAGACACCGGCAAGCGGAACCTGCCCAAGGTCATCGACGCGATCCGCGACGCCGGGGGCGTGCTGATCTACGTGCTGGGCGTCGGGACGGCGGACCGCGGCCAGCGCAGCGAGACGGTCCGCGCGCAGTTCCCCGACGTCACGTACCTCTCGCTCTCGGAGCTCTTCGAGGCGCCGCTCCTCACCGAGTTCAGCCGATCGCTGACCCGGGCCCGCGTCCAGCAGTACCAGCGGTATCTCAGCGACGCGGATCGCGTGCTGATCCTCCTGCACAACGAACCGGACCCCGACGCGATGGCGAGCGGCCTCGCCCTCCGGGCGCTGCTCCACCGCACGAAGGTCACGGCCGTCATCGCCGCCCTCGAGGGCGTCACGCGGCCCGAGAACCTGCGGATGGCGAACCTCCTGGATATCACGGTCGAGACGATCGCGCCCGACGCCATCGATGCCTTCGACCGGATCGCCATGGTGGATGTGCAGCCGCACTACTTCAACGGCATCCTGGATCGCGTGGATCTCGTCATCGACCACCATCCCGAGCAGCACGGGTACAACGCCGTATTCAAGGACATCCGCGAAGACTACGGATCGACCTCCACGATCCTCACCGAGCACCTGCGCGCGGTGGACGCGGACATTTCCGAGCGCGTGGCCACGGCGATGCTCTACGCGATCAAGTCGGACACGCTGTTTTTCAACCGTCAGGCGAACCGCGTCGACATCGAGGCCTTTTCGTACCTCTACCCGCTCGCCGACGCGACGCTCATCCGACGCATGGAGGGCGCCGAGATCACCGCCGAGCGCCTGCACTTCATCGTGAAGGCCACCGAGCTCGGCCGGATGCAGGACCAGGTCTTTGCGGCGTTCATCGGCGAGCTGCCGCGCGAAGACGTCATTCCCTACATGGCCGACTTCTTCCTGCAGCTCGAGGATATCCGTTGGACGGCGATCAGCGGCTTCGTGAACGGATCGTTCGTGATGTCGGTGCGCAACCTCGGCTACGCGCGCAACGCCGGCGACTTCGTCCGCCGCTACTTCGCCGACATCGGATCGGCAGGCGGCCACCGGGCCATGGCCAAGGCCGTCGTGCCGCGCGATGCGTTTCGCGATCGGTTCGGCGACCTGGACGCGCCGCAGATTACCGACAAGATCCACGAGATGATCGGCCAGTTCCTGCGCGAGTGCGCGCCGGACAAGAAGCGCGAACCGGTCGGGAGCCACTGAGGCGCTCCCCGGCCCGCCAGGCGGCACTCAGCTCGCCGGCTCGAGTTGATCGATGAACTGCCGGTAGGCGTCCTGGTAGCCGCGATCGACGAGCTCCTCCACCCGCTGAAATCTGTCGGATCGCTCGTCGTACACGCCGTCGAGGTCCAGCGGCCGGATGGGATTGTGCGTCGGCTGGACGACGAAGATCCGGGCGAACCGCCCGGCGTGCATCGCCACCGCACCACGCAGCGCCGTCGCCTCCGCCGCGGACAGGTACTCGGCCACCCGGCCGTGCAGCCCGCCGGCCGGCCGCGAGAGGCGGTGCGGAGCCGACCGATCGTCCGAGGCCGCCACGACGATGACCTGCTCGACCCCGGCGACCGCCAGCTCGTGCAGGAGACGGCCGACCCCTGACGGAGAGTCGCAGATACGGTGCGTCTCCCCCTTCCAGTAGCTCTCGGGCGAGAACACCACCGGGTGCGGGTCGGTCACGACCGCCAGACTCAGCGCGCCGGCCAACGCATCGACGACGTGCACCCGCCCAACCCCGGCGAGATCCACGAGATCGCCAGGACGCTCGGGCCCGGACCGGGCGGCTTTGCTGCCGCGTCCGCCGGACTCCCGCTCCCGGTGGAAGAAGGCATCGCGCCGCGGCTCGGCCACGAGCGCGAACACCAAATCGCTGCGGCTCTCCAGATCGAGCGTGGTGACAATGAGCTCCCGGAACCCGGGTTGCCCCAGGTTCTCCGTCAGCAATTCGACGTACCGGCGGCTCAAGTCCAGCCGCGAGCCGGCACGGCCTCCGGTCGCGCCGAGGAAGATCTCCCAGAGCCCGCGCTGATAGTGCGCCACGGCGGGGTCGGCGCTCCACAGCGCGCCGACGAGCCGGCCCCACCACGGCCGGCGCCGGCGTCCGCCCCGCGCATCCCGCTCCGGCGTCGGCTGGCGGAAGGCCGAGGCCGCGAGCGTGAGTGCGGCTGCCGCCAGCAAGAGCGTTGTCAGCCGCGGGATCAGCGTCGGCAAGGCCTGCGGCGCGAACGCGCGCGACACGGCTGCCGCATAGGCATCGGCCATTCTGCGGCCGGCATCCGCGTCGACCATCTGCACGAGGAACGCGGCGGGATAGGCGAGCAGCCCGGTGGCTATCACCAACAGGGGAACGACGAGCGCCGCCGCGGCGGCCAGCACCAGCACGCCGGCCAATCGGAGCGGCAGGCGCCACCGATACAGCAGCACGACGCTCCGCCGTCTCCAGAGGCCGCCTTCCTCCCAGGTCTTCTGCGCCGAGTCCACGGCCGCGAACAGCGAGCCGACGACGCCGACGCCACGGCCTGCCATGACATCGATCTTGATGCCGGCTTCGTGCAGGGCCCGGAGCACGCCGGCGTGGTAGGCGCCCGCGGTGCCGCTACCGGTCAGCAGCAGCCCGGTTCTCAGCCGCGGGGAATAGTTAATGACTCACGCCCCGTCGTGAATCGTGACGAGTCTCGTAATCTCGAATGTGCGGGTGCCGCTCGGGGTGGTGACGGTCACTTCGTCGCCCGGCGCCTTGCCGACGATGGCGCGACCAATCGGGGAGCTGGTGGAGATCAGCCCCTTGGCCGCATCGGCCTCTTCGGGCATGACGAGCTGATAGACGATCGACTCACCGTTGTCCTCGATCAGGTGGACGGTCGATCCGAACGCGGCGCGATCGTGCGGGATCCGATCCATGTTCATGACGGCGATCTCGGCGATGCGCCGCTTCAGCATGGCTATGCGCGAATTGACGATGGTCTGCCGATCCTTGGCGGCCTGATACTCCGCGTTTTCCCGAAGGTCCCCCAGCTCGCGCGCCCGCTGGATCTCCTTCGGCAGCTCGGTCTTCAGCTCGCGCTCGAGCTGCGCCACCTCGTCCTCGAATTTCTTCAGGATCTTCGCCTTCATGCTCGCCGGAAAATGTTAGCACATCTGTTATGCTCTCCCCGATGAGCGGATCGCTCGCACGCAGCCATCCGAGCGTGAGACGGTTCCGCGATCTCGCTCGCGCTCGGGCCGCCGGTGGCGGTGAACGGGAGATCCTCCTCGACGGCGCGCATCTGCTCGCCGAAGCCATCGCCTCAGGCATTCCGATCGAGATCGCCGCTTTCGAGCGGGAGGCGCTCGACCGCCCTGTCCTGGCGCGCCTCGCCCGCGAGCTGCAAGCGTCCGGCACTGAGGTGATGCTGGTGTCGGCCCGCACGATCGCGGCGATGAGCCCGGTGAAGACGCCGAGCGGCGTCGTCTCGATCGCCCGCCTCGCGCTCACACCGGTCGCGCGCGCGCTCGCCCCCTCCCGCCCGGCGGTTGCGCTCGTCGCGGTCGACGTCCAGGATCCGGGCAACGTCGGCGCCCTGGTGCGTACCGCCGAGGCCGCTGGCGCCGCGGCGTTCGTGGCGGCAGGCTCGACGGCGGATCCGTTCGGCTGGAAGGCCCTGCGGGGCTCGATGGGCAGCGCCCTCCGGCTGCCGATCGCTCGGGCCGCCATCGACGAGGCGGTTACCGCCTGCCGCACGGCCGGACTCGGCGTTCTCGCGCTCGATGCACAGGCGGACGCCTCGCTGTTCGAGCTGGATCTCCGATCACCGGCTGCCGTGCTCGTCGGCAGCGAAGGCGGTGGCCTCCCATCGGCGATCGCGGCGCTCGCCGACCGCCGCATCGCCATTCCGATGCGGCCGCCGGTCGAGTCGCTGAACGTGGCGGTCGCGGCGGGCCTGGTGCTCTACGAGGTGTTTCGTCAAAGGCTCGGCGACGCCGCGCCACTCCCCCCGGCTCCCTGAAGAAGATCGTGAATCTCTTCGACGATCAGGAACCGGACGACGCGGCCCCTGCCGCGGGCACACCGCTCGCCGAGCGCATGCGCCCGGCGAGCTTCGACGAGCTCGTCGGACAGGAGGACGTGCTCGGCCCCGGACGTCCGCTCCGCGAAGCGATTGAACGCGACCTGCTCCAGTCGATCATCCTCTGGGGGCCCCCAGGCACCGGCAAGACCACCCTCGCCCGTCTGATCGCCAAGGTCACGCGCGCCCGGTTCGTGTCGTTCAGCGCCGTGCTGGCGGGAATCAAGGAAATCAAGGACGTGATGGCGGGCGCGCAGCAGCGGCGCAGATCGACGGGCCGGAGGACGATTGTCTTCGTGGACGAGATTCACCGGTTCAACAAATCGCAGCAGGATGCATTCCTGCCGCGCGTCGAGGCCGGTGACATCGTGCTCGTCGGCGCCACCACGGAAAACCCGTCGTTCGAGGTCAACGCGGCGCTGCTGTCGCGGTCGAAGGTGTTCGTCCTTCGGCCGCTCACGCAGGCCGAGGTGGTCCGGATCCTGGAGCGCGCCGTGGCCGACCCCGTGCGCGGCCTGGGTGCCGAGCCGCTCGCCGTCGAGGCGGGCGTGCTGGAGGCGATTGCCCGCTACGCCAACGGCGATGCCCGATCCGCGCTCAACCTGCTGGAGCTGGCATCGTCGGCCGCTCCGGCCGACTCCGGCGGCGCTTCCCGCCGTCTCGATGCTTCCCTCGTCCAGCAGGCGGTGCAGCGCCGCGCGCTGCTCTACGACAAGACCGGCGAAGAGCACTACAACATCATCTCGGCGCTGCACAAATCCATGCGCAACAGCGATGCGGATGCGTCAGTGTACTGGCTTGCCCGGATGCTCGAGGCAGGAGAGGATCCCCTGTACATCGCCCGCCGCCTCATCCGCTTCGCTTCGGAAGATATCGGCAACGCCGACCCGCAGGCCCTCACCGTGGCCGTCGCCGCCAAGGATGCCGTGCACTTCATCGGCATGCCGGAGGGCAACACGGCACTGGCGCAGTGCGTGATCTACCTCGCCACCGCTCCCAAGAGCAACGCCGTGTACGAGGCCTATAACCGCGCGGCGGAAGATGCGCTGCAGCAGATCGCCGACCCGGTGCCGCTGCACATCCGCAACGCTCCGACGCGGCTCATGAAGGACCTGAAGTACGGCAAGGGCTACAAGTACGCCCACAACGAGATCGAGGGCGTCGCCGACATGGAGTGTTTACCTCCGTCCCTGTCCGGCACGGAGTATTATCGGCCCACCGACAGAGGCTACGAGGCGGCGATACGCCAGCGAATCGACGCATGGAGACGAGCCAGGAGGCGCGCTCGAGGCCCCGAACCGCACGTTGAGGGAGGCGATACCCGTGAGACCGACGAAGAACCTGGGAGGAACGAGTAGGGCCGTATCGATGCGAGCGCGGGCCGGGGCGGCCACCCTGCTGCTGGCCTCGGCCGTCGCCGTCCTCATCGGGCAGAACCCAGAAACCGTCCGTCCCATTCCAGCCCCCGCGGCACCTCTCCCGCCGGAGGCGGATACCGCTGGCATCACCCGGTTTTCGTTTCTCGTCTACGGCGACACGCGCAGCCGCCACGACGGCGTGTACGTGCAGCCCGACCACATGATGGTGGCCGAAGGGATGCTCGACGCCGTCAAGCGCCTCGCTTCGACGCCGTACCCCGTGCGCTTCGTCCTGTCGTCGGGCGACGGCGTCGTGGACGGGCGGCAGGTGCGCATGTGGAACCGGAGCTTTCTGGACGTCGTCTCGCGGCTGACGCAGGAAGGCGGCGTGTCCTACTTCATGGCACCCGGCAACCACGACGTCACGAGCGCGCCCGCGGCGGAGGCCCCCGGCCGAGCCGAAGGGCTGCGCAATTTCCTGGCCTTGAACGCGAATTTCATACCCGCCGAGGGGACGCCGAGGCGCCTGAACGGTTTTCCGACCTATGCGTTCGGCTACGGCAACACGTTCTTCATCGCGCTCGACTCGAACGTCGCCGCCGATGATCGCCAGACCGCCTGGGTGAAGGCGCAGCTCGAGGGGCTCGACCGCCGTCGGTTCCCGAACATCATCGTCTTCTGCCACCATCCAGTGTTCTCGTCGGGTCCGCATGGCGCGATCGTCGTCGAAGCCTCCACGGCCGCCTTGCGCTCGACGTACATGCCGCTCTTCAACGCGCACCACGTGGCGGCGGTCTTCGCCGGCCACGAACATCTGTTCGAGCACTGGGTCGAGCGGTATCAGGACGTCTCTGGAGCGGCTCACCGGATGGATCTCGTGGTGACCGGCGGCGGCGGCGCGCCGCCGTACGCCTACATGGGAGAGCCCGAGACCCGAACCTTCAACGTCGCCAACCATGCCACGCTCGAGCACCTGGTGAAGCCGGGGCCCGACCCTGGCGACAACCCTTACCACTTCGTGATCGTCCGGGTAGACGGCACCAGTCTCAGTCTGGACGTGATCGGCGTGGACTGGGGCCGGACCTTCAAGCCCTATCGATCGAACACCACAGAGCTCCGGTGACGCATCGTCGTCAGCCTCTCGCGCCGGTCCCCACCCATCGCACCATCAACCAACCCGCGATGAACATCGCCACTCCGGCGTAGAAGGGATTGGGCTGCGGTCCCATCGGCCCCGCCATGAAGATGTCCACGAGCAGCACCCACATGGCGAAGACCTGCAGAACGCGTCCGGTGTAGAAGATCGCCGCGCCGAGCCAGGGCTTCATATCCGCTGGAAGTTCTTCTCCACTTCGCGGCGGCTCAGACGCAGCATCACGGGGCGGCCGTGCGGACAGACGGTGGAGTACGCCGTCTGCCGCAACTCCTCGAGGATATGCCGCATCTTCTCGTGCGTCAGCGGATAGTTCGCCTTCACCGCCGCGTGGCAGGCGGTCGTCGCGGCGATGCGGCGGAGCGCATCCCCGACGTCCCGGCCGCGATCGAGGCCGTCGAGATCCTCGGCCAGCGCCCGAACGGCGGTGATCGCCTCATCGGGCCCCAGGAGCGCGGGGATCCCGGTGAGCCTGAGGGTTCCCCCGCCGAACTCGTCCATGGCGAAGCCGAGACGATCGAGATCGTCCGCATGGCCGAGCAGCGCCTGCCGTGCCTCCGGCGAGAGCTCGACCAGGAGCGGCTCGAGCAGCCGCTGACTCTCGAGCCGTCCGGACGCCAGCCGTTCCATCACGCGCTCGAAGAGCACGCGCTCGTGCGCGACGTGCTGGTCGATGATGGCGATTCCGTCGCTGTCGACGGCGATGATGAAGGTGTCCCGGAACTGGCCGAGGGCCATCATCGGCTTCACGGGCGGCTGGGCCGGCGAGGCGCCAAGCTCGTCCGGACTTGCGGCCCGCGCCGCGGATCCGGGCAGTCCGGCCGGCGGCCACACACCAGCCGCTTCCGGAGGCTGGGCCTCCGTATCGGATCCGGCACTGGCCGCGCCGGCCACCGCCGACGCGCCCGACCACCGGCTCGGATACTGCCCCCCTGCGAGCACGCCCGGAATGCTCTGCTCGACCGGCACGGGACCGCGAAAGCCCGCACGTGTGAGCTGCAGCTCGGGCACGACACCCCGTCCGATCGCGTCGGCCACGGCATGCTTCACGGCCTCGTGCACGAAAGACTGATCGCGAAAACGCACTTCGGCTTTGGTCGGGTGCACGTTGACGTCGACCCGGTCGGGCGGAATCTCGAGAAACAGATGAACTTCGGGGCTGCGCTCCTTGATCGACGCCGAGCTGTAGGCGTCGATGATCGCGTGCGCGATCGTGCGATCCTTCACGATCCGGCGGTTGACGAAGACGTTCTGCGAGCCGCGCGTCGGACCCTGTTCCGCGAGCGCGGCCACGTAGCCACTGATCGCGCATCCGGAGAGCGCCCGCCCCACCGGCACCAGATCCTGCCGGTCGCCGAATATCTGGAAGAGCCGCTCGTCCAGGCTCGCAACCGGCGGCCAGTGGAAGAGCGACCTGGGACCGCTCGTCAAGGCGAAGCCAATTTCCGGGTAGCCAAGCGCGAACTGGCTCACGACGCGCGAGCACTGCGTGGTTTCGGCCGTATCGGACTTGAGGAACTTGCGCCGTGCAGGCAGGTTGTAGAAGAGGTCCCCCACCTCGATCGCGGTGCCTTCGGGACACCCGATTTCCTGGACGGACGCGACCAAACCGCCATTGACCCGGATCTCGGTGCCCGTGACGTCGCCCCGGAACCTCGTCCGGAGCGCGAAGTGGGAGACCGACGCGATGCTCGGCAGCGCTTCTCCGCGGAACCCGAGCGTCCGGATCGCCGCCAGATCGTCGGCGCGCCGGATCTTGCTGGTAGCGTGGCGCTCGATCGCCAGCCGGGCATCCTCGGGCGTCATGCCCTGGCCGTCGTCTTCGACGCGAACCAGGCGCTTTCCGCCGAGCTCTACCGCCACCTGGATGCGGCGGGCGCCGGCGTCGATGGCGTTCTCGATGAGCTCCTTGACGATCGAAGCCGGCCGCTCGACCACCTCGCCGGCGGCAATCTGATTCGCGAGATCGGGCGGCAGAAGAGAGATGACACCCACCCGTGGCTCCTTGCCTTTACGCTTCTCCCTCAATGCCGGCGCTCGAGCACCGCCGGCCTGGTCAGTCCCCGACCCTGACCGAGAGCGCCGCCTGCGCCGCGGCAAGTCGTGCGACCGGCACCCGATACGGCGACATGCTCACGTAGTCGAGCCCGACCTTCTCGAAGAAGTGAATCGAGGCCGGATCGCCGCCGTGCTCACCGCAGATGCCGAGCTTGAGATCCGGGCGCGACGCTTTCCCCTTCTCCACCGCCGTCCGCACGAGGAAGCCGACTCCCTCGACGTCGATCGTGCTGAACGGATCCTTCTCGAGGATCTTCTTGCTCTGATACACCGCGAGGAACTTGCCGATGTCGTCACGCGAGAAGCCGAACGTCGTCTGCGTCAGATCGTTGGTGCCGAAGGAGAAGAACTGCGCCTCGGTGGCGATCTCGTCGGCGGTCACGGCACCGCGCGGCACCTCGATCATCGTCCCCACCATGTAGGCGATCTTGACGCCCTGCTCCTTCATCGTCTCCGCCGCCACCCGATCGATGATCGTCTTCTGGTCGCGCAGCTCCTTCACGAGCCCCACCAGTGGAATCATGATCTCCGGCACCACCTTCAGCCCCTCCCTGTTGAGCTGGCACGCGGCCTCGATGATGGCGCGCGTCTGCATCTCGGTGATTTCCGGATAGGTGATGCCGAGCCTGACGCCCCGGTGACCCAGCATCGGATTGAACTCGTGCAACTGCTCCACCCGCGCGAGAAGCTTCTTCTTCTCGTCGAGCTCCCGCTTGCTGCCGTTGCCGGCCTCGAGCCGCGCGACGTCGACCATCAGGTCCTCGCGCTTCGGCAGGAACTCGTGCAGCGGCGGATCGATCGTCCGGATCGTGACCGGCGATCCCTTCATGGCCTTGAACACGCCGTAGAAGTCCGCCCGCTGCATCGGCAGCAGCTCGGAGACGGCCTTCCGGCGATCGGAGGGATTGTCGGCCAGAATCATCCGCTGGACGATCGGCAGCCGATCCGCGCCGAAGAACATGTGCTCGGTACGGCAGAGACCGATGCCGCGCGCACCGAAGGCGTAGGCGAGCTCGGCCTGGTCCGGCAGATCCGCATTCGCGCGGATGCCCAGACGCCGCACTTTGTCGGCCCACTCCAGGAGCCGGCTGAAGCGCCCGTAGATGTCGGATTTCCTGGGCGGCATCTGGCCGGCGAGCACCTGGAGGATCTCGCTCGGGTGCGGTGCATGCTTGCCGAGCTTCACCTCGCCCTTCAGTCCGTCGAACGAGATGAAGTCGCCTTCCTTCACGACGGTGCCGTCCACGGTGAACTGCTTGTCCGCTTCGGAAATCGCCAGGCTGCCGGCCCCGACGATCGACGGCTTGCCCATCTGACGCCCGACGACCGCCGCGTGCGAGGTCATCCCGCCGGTCGCCGTCAGGATTCCCTGCGCGACGTGCATGCCGTGGATGTCGTCCGGCACGGTCTCCTTGCGCACGAGGATGACCGGCTTGCCCTGCCTCGACCAATCGACCGCGTGGTCGGCCGAGAACACGACCTGGCCGGACGCGGCGCCGGGCGAGGCGGGCAGCCCCTTGGCGAGCACCGGAATCTTCGCCCACTCCGCCTGATCGAAGCCGGGCGCCAGCAGCTGCGTCAGCGCCTCGGGGTCCACGAGCAGCACCGCGTCCTTGGGCGAGACGATCTTCTCGTCCACCATGTCGGTGGCGATGACGACGGCCGCATAGCCGGTGCGCTTGCCGCTGCGGGTCTGCAGCATGTAGAGCGTCTCGTCCTGGATGGTGAACTCGAAGTCCTGGACGTCCTTGTAGTGCTTCTCCAGCCGCGTGGTGATCTCGCGGAGCTGGCGGTAGGCCTTCGGCATCACCTCTTCCAGCTCGCGAATCGGCTGCGGGGTGCGAATGCCCGCGACGACGTCCTCGCCCTGTGCGTTGATCAGGAATTCCCCGTAGAACTCCCTCGCGCCGGTAGCGGGGTTGCGTGTGAATCCGACGCCCGTGGCGGATCGATCGCCGGTGTTGCCGAAGACCATCTGCTGCACGTTCACGGCGGTGCCGATGTAGTCGGGAATGTCGTAGATGCGGCGGTACTCGATGGCGCGCGGGTTCTGCCAGGATCGGAAGACCGCATTGCGCGCCCCCTTCAGCTGCTCGATGGCGTCCTGCGGAAACGACTTGCCGGTCTTCTTCTGGACCACCTGCTTGTAGCGGCGGATCACCTCGCGGAGCGCCGCCTCGTCGAGATCGGTATCGGAGCGCGCACCGCGGTCCTTCTTCACCGCGTCGAGCTGATGCTCGAACTCGTCCTTGGGGATCTCCAGCACGACGTTGCCGTACATCTGGATGAAGCGCCGATAGCTGTCGGCGGCGAACCGTCCGTTGCCCGTTTCGGTCTTGAGCGATTCCACGGTCTCGTCGTTCAGGCCGAGATTCAGGATGGTATCCATCATCCCCGGCATCGAGAACTTCGCGCCGGAGCGCACCGAGACCAGCAGCGGCTTCTTCCGGTCGCCGAGCTTGCGGTCCGCGGATTTCTCGAGCTTCCGCAGGTTGTCGATCGTCTCCTTCTCGATAGCCGGCGGAATCCTGCCGCCTTCCTTGTAGTA
Source organism: Vicinamibacterales bacterium (assembly GCA_963738315.1). Taxonomy (GTDB): domain Bacteria; phylum Acidobacteriota; class Vicinamibacteria; order Vicinamibacterales; family JAMQPK01; genus JAMQPK01. The sequence goes on from CAVTVT010000003.1 coordinate 1,539,385, forward strand.
GATGCTGCAGACCGGCGTGGAAATCGTGAAGCCCGGGGGCACCGGCAGCTTGGCGTTCGTCATCTCGGCGAGCCCCGCGCCCTTGCCACCGAGCAGGTCGCGCATCGTGCGATCGCCGTCGGCCTTACCATCGCCGAAGTAGTAGACGTACTTCCCGGGCCTCGCGAGCTTCGCCATCTTGCCGTCACCCGAAGGCTTGGCGTTCTTCTTGACACCTGTCTTGGCCATTCGACTCCTACTCCGTCTCAGAAACGATCTCGGAAATGTCCGCAATGCGCAGAATCTGGCGCTCCAGCCTCGCCATCAGGCGCAGCCGTGCCTGTCGCAACACCTGGTCGTCCACCATGACAAAGATTTCGGTGAAGAAGCGATCGACGGCGGGGCCGAACCGGGCTGCTTCGCTAAAGGCGCGGCGCAAATTCTGGCCCGATTCCAGCACACTGTCAATCGCAGGCGCCCGCTCGTCCAGCTCGTGGAGCAGCGCCATCTCCGCGGGCTCTTTCAGGAGCTCGCTCAGCGGCGGACCCGACCGCTCGGCCTCGGCAAACGCCGCGGGCGGGAGCTCACGCGCGATGTTCTTCACCCGCTTGAAGGCCACGGCGAGCTTCTGGAACTCGGGCGATTCGGTGAACTCGAGGAGCACCGCCAGCCTCGCGAGCGCGTCGGCCGGGCTGAGCTCCAGGAAACCGGCCCGCTGGACGACGGCGCGCACGTTCCGCACGTCGAAGCCGCGCTGCTCCAGCAGGTGCCAGTAGCGCTCGAGCAGGAACTCCTGGAGCGCCGCCCGGTTCTCCGCCGGCCATTGTTCGAGCGGCGCGAACGGCGCCGCCGCTTCGGACAGGAGCGTGCCCGGCGCCGGCCGCGCATCGAGGCCTGTCACCGGCGAGAGGTCCGCCAGGATCTTCAGGACGCCATGTGCCTGACGCCGGAGCCCGAACGGATCGCGCGACCCGGTCGGCCGCTCGCCCGCATAGAACATTCCAGCCAGCGTGTCGAGCTTGTCGGCAAGCGCCACAGCCGCCCACGACACTGCGGCCGGGCCGAGCTGTTCCCTCGACGGCGCGGCATCGGCCGCCGGGGAGTCGGGCAGATAGTGAAAGTAGATCGCCTTCCAGACGGGCTCGCTCAGCCCCTCCTCGCGCGCGTAGATGCCGCCCATGACGCCCTGGAGCTCCGTGAGCTCCGCCACCATCTCGGTGCCCAGATCCGCCTTGGCGAGGCGCGCCGCCGCCGCGGCGCTGTCGGCGGCCTCCGGCCGCCCGAGCGGCCCGCCGGCAATCCAGCGCGCGAGCCGCTCGATACGGCCCGCCTTGTCCAGGTAGCTCCCGAGCTTGCGGTGAAACCTGATCGTCGCCAGACGCTCCAGCCTGCCCGCCAGCTTCACGCGGCGGTCCGCGTCCCAGAAGAAGCGCGCGTCGCGCAAACGCGCGGTCAGCACGCGCTCGTAGTTGCGCGCGATCACCTTCTCGTTGGCGTCGTCCGTGTTGGTGACGGCGAGGAATGCCGGCTTCAGCTGCCCGTGGTCGTCGACCACGGGAAAGTTGTGCTGGTGGTGGATCATCGTGGTCGTGAGCACTTCCTCGGGAAGCGCGAGGAACTCGGCGGAAAACGTCCCACCGACCACGCCGGGGTACTCGACCAGATCGGGCACCTCCTCGAGGAGCGCCGAGTGGTGGGCCGCGGCCGCCGCGACCCGGCCGCCCAGGGCGCGCGCCTTGGCTTCGAGCCCTCTCGCGATGCGCCCGTGGCGATCCTCGCGATCGAGGATCACGAAGTGCTCGGCGAGGCGATCCTGGTAGTCGTCGAACGTGCGTACCTTGACGGCCCGCCCCGCGCGGCCGCTGGTCGTGAGAAAGCGGTGGCCGTAGGTGAAGGCCGCCGAGCTCACCTCCTGCACGGCGGCGGACTCGGCGAGATCGGTGCGGCGGATGGTGAACGGCACCACGCGGCCGCCGTACAGAAAGAGCAGCCAACGGATGGGGCGGCCGAACAGCAGCTCGCCCTTGCCGTCCTCCAGGAAGGCGTCCCAGCGCATCGCCTTCGGAAAGTTGAACGTGCGGAGCATCGTGCCGAGCACGGCGGGGAGCACGTCCACGGCCGCCTTGCCGCGCTGATGGCGGCGCACGGCGAGGTACACCCCACGCGGGGTCTCGACCCGCTCGAGCGCCGCCACGTCCACCTCGTGCTTCCTGGCAAAGCCGAGCGCAGCGGCGGTCGGCGCGCCGTCGGCGCCGGCCCTCGCGGCTTCAGGAGGCCCGGTGATCACCTCGTCCAGATCGGTCTGCCGCTCGGCGATCTTGCCCACCCGCGCCGTCAGGCGGCGAGGCGTGCTGTAGCTCTCCACCGGCGCGTCCGGCAGCAGACGGTGAAACCGCAGCGCCTCGTCCAGACAGTCGCGCGTCTGCCTGGTGAGATCCGGCAGCCAGGAGGCGGGAAGCTCTTCGGTCCCTATTTCGATGAGAAGCTCGCGTTCCATCTCAGTGCGCGTCCGCGGTCGCGGCGGCGTCCACCGGAGCCGCGCTCTGTTCGAGGTACGCATGGGCGATGGCGACCGAGAGCTGGCGCACCTTGAGCACGTACGCCGTACGCTCGGTCACCCCCACGCTGCCACTGGCGTCGAGGATGTTGAAGACGTGCGAGCACTTCAGACAGTACTCCAGCGCCGGCAGAATCAGGCCGCTCTTCAGCAGCCTCTCCGCGAAGCCGTAGTAGCGGTCGAGGAGGTCGCGGTGGAACGCCGCGAACTCGTCGCGCGGCAGGTCCAGCTCACCGAACGAATACCTGGACTGCTCGATCTCTTCGCGGAGGCGCACCTCGCGGTACGTGACGCCTCCGCCCCATTCCAGATCGAACACGTTGTCGATCTTCTGGAGCGCCATCGCAATGCGCTCGAGGCCGTAGGTGAGCTCGACCGAGATCGGCGCCAGATCCACGCCGCCGACCTGCTGGAAATAGGTGAACTGCGTGATCTCCATCCCGTCGAAGAGCACCTGCCACCCGATGCCCCAGGCGCCCAGCGTCGGAGACTCCCAGTTGTCCTCTTCGAACCGGATGTCGTGCTGGCGCGGGTCGATGCCGACGGCCTCGAGGCTCTGCAGATAGATCTGCTGCACCTCGTCGGGGGCGGGCTTGAGGATCACCTGGAACTGATGGTGCTTGAACAGGCGGTTCGGATTCTGGCCGAAGCGCCCGTCGTCGGGGCGCCGGGACGGCTGCACGTAGGCGACGCTCCACGGCGTCGGGCCCAGCACCCGCAGGACCGTCTCCGGGTGCGAGGTGCCGGCGCCGACTTCGAGATCCAGCGGCTGCTGGATGATGCATCCCTGCGAGGACCAGAAGGCGGAGAGCTTGAGGATGAGATCCTGAAGGGTCACGAGCGATTCATGTCCTTCAGCACTTTGATCGATCGCGGCTCGCGTTCGAGGTGCATGGCAATCAGGCTGCGGTGGAGCGTCTCCAGCTCGCGGTACGCCGCGCCGCCGGTCGCCGCCCCCGCCAGAGTCTGCGGCCCGTTGGTCCGCGCCATCGCCAGAAACCCCAGCGCCTCGCCCGAGAGCTTCTCGCGCAGCACGGGCGCGGCCGGATAGACGCCCTGGAGACGCAGCAGCCAGTACTCGAAGTACCGCGCCAGCGGCTCCGGCGGCACGCCGCCGGCCAGCGCATCCACCATCGAGGCCCCGAGGCGGTACAGCCGCTCGTCGGCATCCGCGTCGGCGGCCCACTCGTCGATGAGCTCCGCGAAATACACGGCGCAACCGAGCACCTCGATGGTGCCGTTCGAGAGCGCCGAGCGCGCGGGCTCAGAATAGTTCAGATTGACCAGCTCCCTCCGCTCCTTCTCGAAATAGGCGACGCGGACCTGCGTGAGCGGTTCGAGCGCGCCCACGAATTTCGACCGCGGGCGGCGGGCGCCTTTCGCCACACCCCGCTTCTTGCCGCGATCCCGGGTCAGGAACACCACGATGCGATCCGCCTCGCCGAGCTTGTAGGTTCGGAGAATGAGCGCGTCGGCGCTGTACAGGGGCATCAATGACGGCCCCTTATTCTACCCCGCAGGCTGGAAATACCGCGTGAAGAGGGCCGCCAGTCCCAGGAACGACGCAAACCCGCAGACGTCGGTGAAGGTCGTGATGAAGACCGTCGAGGCGAGCGCCGGGTCGACCCGCGCCGCCTTCAGCCCGAGGGGAATGAGCGTGCCGGCGAGTCCCGCCACGAACAGGTTGATAATCATCGCCAGCGCCAGGATCACCCCGAGCCGCGGGTCCCCCTTCATCGCCCAGCACACGAGCGCGGCAATGACCCCTGTGGCGACGCCGTTGCCCACCCCGACGACGATCTCCTTGAGAATGGCCTTTCGCGAGTTGAGCCAGGTCAATTCCCCCAGGGCGATGCCGCGCACGATGACCGTGAGGGTCTGCGTGGCCGCATTCCCCCCCATTCCCGCGGGAATCGACATGAAGACGGCCAGCGCCACCCACGAGTCGATCGTGCGCTGGAAGACCGCGACGACGCCGGCGGCCAGAAACGCCGTCGCGAGGTTGACGATCAGCCAGGGCATCCGCTTGCGCAGCGACTCGGAGGCCGGCGTGAACACGCGCTCGTCGCTCGACACGCCCGCCAGCCGGTAGAGGTCTTCGGTCGCCTCGTCTTTGATGACGTCGATGACATCGTCCACCGTGATGATGCCGACCAGCTTGTTCGACTCCTCGACCACCGGGATGGCCAGCAGGTTGTAGGAGGCGACCAGCCGCGCCACCTCTTCCTGATCCATGTCCGTGCGGGCGCTGATCGGATCGGGCGTCATGATCCGCTTCAGCGGGGTCTCGGGCGAGACGAGCAGCAGCCGGCGGAGCGACGTCACGCCGACGAGGTGGCGGCGCGAGTCGACGATGTAGAGGTAGAAGACCATCTCGACGTCGCGCGAGCCCTGGAGCGCGGCGGTCGCCTCGCCGACGGTCATGTCCTCGGACAGGGCGAAGACGTCCGGGTTCATGATGCGGCCGGCCGTCTGCTCCGCGTACTCGAGCAGGTTCTCGACCTCGACGGACTCCTTGCGTCCCATCAACTCGAGCACCGCGGCCGACAGCTCCTTCGGCAGGTGATCGATCAACGCCGCCGCGTCGTCGGACGGGACCTGCTGCACGAGCCGCGCGATCTCCTCGGCCGACCTCCCCGCGAGCATGCCCGCGGCGGATGGGCGTCCCCATCTCGGTGAGCGTCTCCATGGCCAGGCGGCTGTTCCGCTCGACGAGCACCGCGAAGGCCGCCATCCGGTCCCGATCCGGCAGCTCGCCGAAGATCTGGGCCAGGTCGGCCGGGTGCTGCTTCTGGAGGAGGTTGAAGAGATTGGCCGTCGCGCCGATTCTGAGCAGGCGCTTCACCGAATCGCGGGCCACGTCCATCTTCCGCTGCGGCGGCATAAGAACCCGTCACTTTAGCATGATGCTTCCTGAAAGAATCCTGTCTCACTCGCCCGGTCGATTCGTGGCTCTCAGCCCCAGGGCATCGAGCGCGCGTTCGTCGTCGCGCCACGACGGCTTGACCGCGACGCGCAGGTCCAGGAACACCTTGACCTGGAAGAACCGCTCGATCTCGTGCGCGAGCGGCCGTGCCGATCTCTTTGATCAGCTCGCCGCCGCGCCCGATGACGATCGGCTTCTGCGACTCGCGCTCCACGAAGATCGTGCAGTAGAGGCGGAGCAGCCTGCCCTCGTTCGCCTCCTCGAAGTGATCGACCGACACGGCGGTCGAGAACGGGAGTTCGGCGTGCGTCACCCGCAGCACCTGCTCGCGCACGAGCTCGGCGACGAGCACGCGCTCCGGCTGATCGGTCAGGTACTCCCGGGGGTACAGCGGCTCTCCCTCCGGGAGCTCCTGGAGAAGGGCCTGTTCGAGGCGATCGACGTTCTCGCCCGTCAACGCAGACACCGGAACGATGTGCGTCCACGCCCGCTCCTTGCTCATCGCCTCGATCAGGGGCAGGAGCCGTTTCTTGGCGATGAGGTCGATCTTGTTCAGCACCAGCACCGCAGGGTGGTCGACCGGCTTCAGCAGGCCCAGCAGGTAGCGCAGCCCGGCGCCGGGCGCCTCCGACGCGTCGATCACGACGCCGACCACGTCCACCTCGCGCATCGACTCGACGGCGGCGCCGACCATCCGCACGTTCATCCGGTGCAGCGGCCGGTGAATGCCGGGGGTGTCGACGAAGACCACCTGTCCTTCGGGATAGTTCTTGACGCCGAGGATGCGCGTGCGGGTGGTCTGCGGCTTGTCGGAGACGATCGCCAGCTTGACGCCGACGATGCGATTGAGGAGCGACGACTTGCCGGCGTTGGGCCGGCCGACGAGCGAGACGAAGCCGGACTTCACTCCCGCAGGTTACCAGACACTTCCGTCACCGGCTCGGCGCGCACGACCCGCACCTTCCGGACGCGCCGGCGCTCCGCCTCGACCACCTCCACGTGCAGGCCGTCGACGTCGAAGGTCTCTCCGACGGTCGGAACACGCCCCAGGCGGCTGAGCAGGTACCCGCCCACGGTCTCGAACCCCTCGCGTTCAATCGGCACCTTCAGACGGTCGACGACCTCGTCGATGTCGACCGCGCCGCTGAACACGTACAATCCATTCCCTTCCTCGACGATCTGCTCGGACTCGACGTCGTACTCGTCGCGGATTTCTCCCACGAGCTCCTCGATCAGGTCCTCGAGGGCGACCAGACCGGCGGTGCCGCCGTACTCGTCCACGACAATCGCGCTCTGCACCCGCTGCTGCTGGAACTCGCGCAGGAGATCGGTCACCGGCTTGGTCTCAGGGACGAAGTACGCCGGGCGGATGAGGTCGCCCATCGTCTTCTGCGCGCGCGCCGCGTCCTCCAGCAGGATCGAGATCCTTCACGAACACGAAGCCGAGAATGTTGTCGAGGTTCTCCTTGTAGACGGGAATGCGGGAGTATTCCTGCTCCCGGAAGACGTCGGTCAGCTGCCGGATCGTCGAGTCGGCGCGGATGGCGACGATGTCGGGACGCGGCGTCATCACCTCGCGCACCAGCGTCTCGCTGAAGTCCACGATCGACCGCAGCAGCTTCCGCTCCTCCTGATTGGTCGCGGCGGAGTCGTCGGGCGTCTGCCGATCCGAATCCGACGGCGCGCTGTCGTCCGCCGGCGGCTCTCCGCCGTTGGCCACCGCGACGACGCGGTCGCGCTTCCGGCGGCTCACGAGGTGGACGACGCCCAGCGTGAGCGGCTCGAACGGCCGGCTGACGACCCGGAAGCTCGGCAGGACCCAGGCCAGCACGCGCTCGGGATCGCGGACGACGATCACGAACGGCACCAGGAACTCGCAGATGCCGCCGAACGCCAGGAGCGCCAGCGCGAGCACGCCGAGAGAGCCCCAGCTGCCCAACCCGACGAGCCTCGCCAGCAGGACGACGGTGAGCCCCTCGATGATGCCCTGAATGGCGCGAACCGGGACGAAGAGCCGCAGCGGGTCCTGAAGATACCGGTCGAGCCCGGGCGCCTGATCGCTCCCTTCGGCGATGAGGCGGAGCTGCATGCGCAGGACGGTGCTGAACGCCGCCTGCACGGTGCCGGCGTAGATCGCAGCGCAGCCAAGAAGGAACAGCGCGAGCGGTATCATGAAGAGCGCGCAATCAGCCCGGACGGCAGACCGAGCCGCCGCCGCAGACGGGCTTCCACTCTGGCCATCCGGCCGTCGTCCACTTCGTGATCGTAACCGAGGAGGTGCAGCAGGCCATGGAGCGCCAGAATCCGCAGCTCGGTCCCCAGCGGATGGCCCAGGCGGCGGGCCTGCCGGGCCGCCCGGCCACGGGCAATCACGATATCTCCAAGGGGCGGATCGTCAAAGGCCGCCGCCGGGAGCCCGCGCGCCGGGCCGGCCGGCCAGGCCGAGGGGAACGACAGCACGTCGGTCACGTGATCGCTGCCGCGGAACCGCCGGTTCAGCCGCCTCATCGCGGCGTCTCCCACGAGCGCCACCGTGACGCCGCCGCGCGCCCGGGCGGGCGCCGCGTTGGCGAGCCAGCGGGCCAGCTCGCGCACGCCCGAGGCCCGACGGGCGCCGCCATCCAGCACCGTGACTTTCAGGCTCACTCCTTCTTCCCGTTGGAGAAGCTCTCGTACGCCTTCACGATCTGCTGCACGAGCTTGTGGCGGACGACGTCACGCTCGTCGAAATAGATGAACGAGATCCCCTCGATCTTCGAGACCACCTTCATCGCCTCGACCAGACCCGACGTGCGGCCGCTGGGGAGGTCGATCTGCGTCACGTCACCCGTCACGACCGCCTTCGAGCCGAAGCCGAGGCGCGTGAGGAACATCTTCATCTGCTCGGAGGTGGTGTTCTGCGCCTCGTCCAGGATGACGAAGGCGTCGTTGAGCGTCCGCCCGCGCATGAAGGCGATCGGCGCGATCTCAATCGTGCCCCGCTCGAGCAGGCGCTCCACCTTCTCGATGTCCAGCATGTCGTACAAGCGCGTCGTACAACGGCCGCAGATACGGGTTCACTTTCTCCTGGAGATCTCCGGGAAGAAAGCCCAGCTTCTCGCCCGCTTCCACCGCCGGCCTCGCCAGGATGATCCGCGTGACCTTCTTGGCCAGCAGGAACGACACCGCCTGCGCCATGGCCAGGTAGGTCTTGCCCGTCCCGGCAGGACCGATGCCGAACACGATGTCGTACTGCTCGATGGCGTCCAGGTAGCGCCGCTGGTTGACGCTCTTCGGGGCGACGCGTTTGCGTCCCGACTGCGTGGGCGCTCCCTTGAGGAAATAGTCGCGCAGGTTGAGGGAGGCGTCGGTCGACACGAGCTGCGCGGCGGTCTTCACGTCGCCATTGGCGAGCCGGTAGCCCTCTTCGAGAAGAGAGCCGAGCTGTCCCATCAGGCGCTCGACTTTGCCAACGGCTGCGGGAGAGCCATCCACCAGCAGGTCGTGCCCCTGGGTGCGCACCCGCACACCCCAGAGCGACTCGAGATACTTCAGGTTCTCGTCGTACGAGCCGATCAGCGTTTCGATCCCCTCTTCGGGGAGCGTGATTCTCGTCAACTGTTTACCGACGTATCTCCTTGGGCTTCAACGCTTTAGGCCAGATTCTAACACACAGGTCTCGAGCCGGTCAACCGAAGCGTGCCACGGCATCAGGACTGCCGGCGAGGACGCACGACCTGGATGTGCAGCTCGCGCAGCTGCCGATCCGACACCTCCGACGGCGCCCCCATGAGCAGATCTTCGGCGTTCTGGTTCATCGGAAACGCAATGACCTCGCGGATGTTCGGCTCCCGGGCCAGCAGCATCACGATGCGATCGATGCCCGGCGCCAGTCCTCCGTGAGGGGGCGCGCCGTACCGAAAGGCACGCAGCATGCCCCCAAAACGCCGCTCGACCTCCCCGGGGCCGTAGCCGGCGATCTCGAACGCCTTCAGCATGATGTCGGGCCGGTGGTTTCGAATGGCGCCGCTCGAGAGCTCGACGCCGTTGCAGACAATGTCGTACTGGAAGGCCTTGATGGCGAGCGGATCCCGCGTCACGAGCGCGTCGAGCCCGCCCTGAGGCATCGAGAACGGGTTGTGGCTGAACCCGATCTGTTGTGTCTCCTCGTCGCGTTCGTAGAACGGGAAGTCTGTAATCCAGCAGAACTTGTACGCGTTCTCCTCGATCACGCCCAACTCGCCGCCGAGGTGCGCGCGCAGCCCGTCCACCGGGCGTGCGAGCGCCTTCGCGGCCCCTGAGGCAAAGAAGATCGCGTCGCCCTGCCGGGCGCCGGCTTCGCCAATCAGCCGTTCCCTCGACTCGTCCGACAGGAACTTGGCGAGGGGTCCCTTCGCCTGCTCCGCCAGGACGAGATAGGCGACGCCCGCCAGGCCCAGCGACTGCCCCACCTCGACCGTCCGGTCGAAGAAGCTGCGGGATTGATCGGCCGCGCCCGGCGCCACAATCGCGCGGACGACATCGCCGGCCTCGACCGCTCGCGCGAAGACGCCGAACCCGGAGCCCCGAAACACCTCGGAGACGTCCAGAGCGTTCAGTGGATTCCGGAGATCTGGCTTGTCGCTGCCGTAGGCGGCGAGCGCCTGGTCGTAGGGGATGCGGGGGAAGGGCGGATCGGTGACCTGCCAGTCGGAGAACTCGCGGAAGAGTCCGGCCAGCACCGGCTCGATCGCCGCGAACACGTCGTCCTGCTCGACGAACGACATCTCGAGATCGAGCTGGTAGAACTCGCCCGGGGACCGATCCGCCCGGGCGTCCTCGTCACGGAAGCAGGGCGCGATCTGGAAGTAGCGGTCGAAGCCGGACACCATCAAGAGCTGCTTGAACTGCTGTGGGGCCTGCGGCAGGGCGTAGAACTGTCCGGGATGAATCCGGCTCGGGACCAGGTAGTCGCGGGCGCCCTCCGGCGAGCTCGAGGTCAGGATCGGCGTCTGGTACTCCAGGAACCCCTGATCGATCATCCGCCGGCGAATGCTCGAGATCACCTTCGAGCGCAGCACGATGTTCGCGTGCACCCGCTCGCGCCTCAGATCCAGGAAGCGGAAGCGCAAACGCTGCTCCTCGGGGATCTCCTGGGTGCCCGCCACCTGGAACGGGAGCGCCTCGGCCGCCGACAGAAGCTCGAGCCGCCCGACCGCCAGCTCGACCTCCCCCGTCGGGAGGGCCGGGTTGAGGTTTTCGGCCGTCCTCGCGATGACCTCTCCCTCGACCGACAGCACGCTCTCGAGCCTGGCTGCCTCGGCCGCCTTGAAGGCGTCCGAGTCGGGCGTGAACACGCACTGGGTAATGCCGTAATGGTCGCGCAGATCGATGAACAGCAGCTGTCCATGGTCGCGCTTGCGGTGCACCCAGCCCGCGAGCCTCGCGGGCTCGCCCACGTGCCGGAGCCGCAGCTCGTCGCAGCGGTGAGTTCGGTAACGCCGTCCGGTGCCCACTCTCACATCTGTCCTTGCCCGCCGCCTGGCGGTGCGGTGATGACCTCGTGCACGCGCGCGCGCGCGACGGTCTGTTGTGTGCCGGTGCGCAAATCCTTCACCGTCACGGTGCCGTCCCCGAGCTCGTCCTCGCCGACGACCGTGACGAAGGGAACGCCTCTGGAGGCCGCGTACTTGAACTGCTTGCCGAGCTTGTCCGGCTCCGGATACACGTCCACGCGGATTCCGCCCCGCCGGAGCTGCGCGGCCAGCGCCAGTGCGTCCGGCTGGGCCGCCTCGCTCCAGAGCGTCACGAGCACGTCCGCGCTGCGGCCCGCCACCGACGGCGGGAACATCCCGCGCTCCGCCATCACGACGAGGATCCGCTCAAGGCCCAGCGAGAACCCGCAGGCGGGCACCTCACGTCCGAGGAAGGTCCCAATCAGATCGTCGTACCGCCCGCCACCGCCGAGGCTCCCGGGCAGGTCCGGCACGGTGATCTCCATGATGGCTCCGGTGTAGTACGAGAGCCCCCTGGCGAGGCTCGGATCCAGACGAATCCGATCGGCTGCCGGGGTGGCCTGCAGCAGCGCCAGCAGGGCCCTCAACTGCGCGAGCGCCGCGTCCGGCTGCCCGATGAAGCCCTCCAGCTCCCGGAGCACCTCGTCATTGCGGGCCCCGTCGCCCGGAATCGCCGCCAGGCGCACGAAGAGATCCATCAGCTCATCGGACGGCGCCGCCGACCCGAGCATTTCTACCACCGTCGAGCGAACGATCCGCTCGCCCACCTTGTCGAGCTTGTCGAGCTCGACCAGGACGTTCGCCTGCTTCTCCGCCGGAATGCCGGCCCGGCGCAGCAGCGCCGAGAGCAGCCCCCGGTGATTGAGCTGAATGGTGAAGTCGTGAAACCCCAGCCGCGCCAGCGCGTCCGCGGCGGCACCGCACAGCTCCGCTTCGACCATCAGGGAGGTCGATCCGATGGCGTCGATATCGCACTGGTAGAACTCCCGGAAGCGGCCGCGCGCCGGCCGGTCGGCCCTCCAGACCGGTTGAATCTGGTACCGCTTGAAGAACCGCGGCAACCGGGCCTGATGCTCGGCCACCACGCGGGCGAGCGGCACCGTCAGGTCGTAGCGCAGCGCGAGATCGGCCTGCCCGCTCGCCTCGTGCTCGCCGCGCTTCAGAATCTTGAAAATGAGCTTGTTGCCTTCTTCGCCGTAGCGGCCGAGCAGGGTCTCGATGTTCTCGACGGCCGGAGTCTCGAGCGGCTCGAAGCCGTACCGGTCGTACACGTCCCGCACGATGCCGACGACGTATTCGCGGCGTCGGATGTCGTCCGGCAGGAAGTCGCGCATGCCGCGCGCCGGCTGGGTGGCCATCATCCGCTGCCGCGCCCGCCCGCGCCGGGGCGGACGCCAGCGGGCATGTAGTCGGCCCGATAGCCCACGTACCGCTGTGCGTAGTCGAGAATGGAGGCCACGTCGGCATCCGTGAGGGTGCGCCTGACCGTCGCAGGGCGTCCCATGAGCAGCGAGCGCGCCGGGAATCGCTTGCCTTCAGGCACCAGCGTGCCGGCAGCTACGATGGATTCGTTCCCGATCTCCGAACCGTTCAGGAGCACCGAGGCCATCCCGACGAGCACGCGATCCTGAATCGTGCAGCCGTGCAGCACGGCGGCGTGGCCGATCGTGACGTCGCTGCCGATTCGCGTCGGATGCGTCGCCCGCATCACGTGGATGATCGTCCCGTCCTGCACGTTCACGCGGTCGCCGATCCGGATCGTGTTCACGTCACCGCGGATCACGACGTTCATCCAGACGCTGCTCTCGCAGCCAATCTCCACGTCGCCGATGATCTGGGCGCTCTCATCCACGAAAGCCGTCGGATGAATTCTGGGAAAGGCGGACCGGAACGGGCGCAGCATGCGGAGGAATTATAGGGCCTCCCGCCCCGGGGCCGGCCCCAGCCCCTCTACGGGGCCGGAGGCGCGCCGGGAGCCGGAGGCCACCGCCCGAGCTCAGTTCGAGCTCGTCGCCAGCTGGTTCTGGGGCCGCTTCGGCGAGGGTCCCCCGCGCAGCGTCATCAGGTAGTCGCGAATCGAGCGAATCTGCCGCTCGCCGCTGCCGCCCTGCTGCGGGAACGCGGTCTTCGGATAGTCGGGCCAGAACTGCGGCATCCGCGTGCCGGGCTGAATTCTCTGCGGGTTCACGAGCCACTGCAGGATCCAGTCCGGCTGCAGCCGCTCGTGCGCCATGCGCAGATCCGGGGCGAGGTTGTCGACCGGGCGATCGGCCGGAATCGTTCCCAGCACATGGCACGACTGGCACTTCAGCAGCTCGAACATCTCGTGCCCGGGACCGGCCAGCTCGGTGAGCTGTTTCGGGTCGTAGGTCCGGAACGGACCGATCGAATCGGCGGTCGCACCGAAGTACCGGATGATGCCGTTCAGCCGCTGGTCGTCGAGCCCGAAGGTCGGCATGCGCACGGCCAGCCAGGGCCGGATCGTGATCGGTCCCTGCAGGAAGGCGTAGAGCCAGTCCTGCTGCACTTTGGCGCCTTCGGGCGTCAGGATCGGCGGACCGAGCGAGGGATCGGCCACCAGCTTGCGGAAATCTCCGCCGTCGCCCTCGATTTCATGACAGCCGACGCAGTTCTGATGGCGCACCAGGGCGCGTCCGGCGATGATGTAGTCGCGGTTGGCGGTGCGCGGAGGCAGCGCCGAGGCCGGCTGAATCTCGCGCTGGAAGCTCATGATCGCAGTCTGCAGCCGTTCGTTCTCCACCTCGCTGGCGCCGAAGTCGGGCATGCGCAGCTTCTCGAGCGGCTCGAGAATTCTGCCGGCGTCGAACGAGCGCGGGTCCTTGATCTTCTGGTGGAACCACGCCAGCTTGTTGTGCCCGATGGGCGCGAAGGCGAAATCGAGACGGGTGACGAGCTTGCTCCCCTCCTCCGACAGCTCCGTGCCGATGGGCTGCACTCCTTCGAAGCCCTTGATGTCGTGGCAGCTGTAGCAGCCGTAGCGGGCGATGACGCGCTTGCCGAGATCGAGCTGCTTGGCGCTCGCGTCCATCTTCGCGAGCGTCGCCTGCGCCTCGGCCATCGGCATGAGGTTGCGCAGGTAGTCGAGCAGCACGGCGTCGGCCTGCTGCGGTGTCGGACTCGCCTGCGCGGTCATGCCGGCCGGCCCGGTGAGCGTCGTCAGGAAGCTGGCGACGTCAGCCACCTGCGAATCGGTGAGCCGCAGATTCGGCATGTAGGTGCCGGGGTTGTAGTGCTTCGGATCGCGCACCCAATCGTACAGCCAGGCGTACGTCGTCTTGCTGCCGATGTTCTTGAGCGGCTGGCCGAAGGTGCGCCGCGGCCCTGCGGCGGTGCGATCCTTCTCGTCCAGCACGTGGCAGCCGAGGCACCCGACCGAGCGGACGATCTTCTCCCCGCTGGCGGCGTCGCCCCGCGGCGGAGAGGCCACCGCCGGCGTGGAGGTTTCGCTGTTGGCGAACAGATAGGCCACCGCCGCGTTGATCTCGACCTCATTGCGGACGGCGTCCTGGGGCGAGCTGCTGTTCGAGTTGTACCAAATCTTCGGCATCCACGTGACGTCCTTCACGGCGCGCGGATTGCGAATCCACGTCTTCACCCAGTCCGGGGTCAGCTTGCTCTCGATCTTGGTCAGAATCGGCCCGGGCTTGCGCAGGTTCTCGAACCCCTTGGTCTTGTGGCACGCGTAGCAGCCGGCGCGCTCGAACGTGGCGTAGGCCAGCGTGAGCTTCGGTGAGTTCGGTAGGTACACTTCTCCCCGGTGGCACTGCTCGCACGACGCCTCGGTCATCTGAACCGGGAGCATCGGGTAGTCCCACATGTGGGGCTCTTCCCACCCGTACTTCTCCTCCCACTCCTCGCGCTGCTTCTCGTCGCGCGGATAGTGCACCGCGTCCACGAAGCTCGTTGCGCCGCCGAGTCCCTGATGGCAGACCGTGCAGCCGATCTTGTTCAGCGGGTGGGGCGAGTCGCTGCCGAGGTAGGCTGACAGGTTCGAATGCGTGGTGAAGGGCTGCGGATACTTCTCGAACCCCTTGCTGTCGATTGCGAGGTGGCAGGTGGTGCAGCGATCCATCTTCGGCACGCGGGCGAAGTTGACGTCGTCCACGACGTTCGGGAGGACCACCTGCTGAACCTTGAGCGTCGGCGCCATGAAGTCGAGCAGCGGCGCATTGAGGACGTAGTTCTTCACGGGGCTCGGCTCGATGGTGTTCAGCTGCTTCTGCAGCCGGTTCTGCTCGAACAGCAGGGCGTCGATGTCCTTCTGCGCCTGCGCCGCGCTCCCGGTGTACTTACCCAGCTCCGCATTGAGCGCCGCCCGCTCGGCGGTGATCTTCTCGACGTTCAGGTTCAGCTGGCGCAACTCCTCGGCCTGGGCCTCGATCTGCGTCTGCCGCGCGGCGATGTTGCCGTCCTTGCGATCGCGGGCGACCTCGAACGCGTAGCGGTCCACGTCGTACTTCGCCTTGGCGAACTGCGCCGCCTGGCCGGCGCGGAACTGCCGCTTGTCGACCTCGGCCAACCTCGCCTGGATCTCGTCGATTCTGGCCTTGTTCGTCTGCTCGGACTGCCGCGCCGCCGCGAGCTGCCGCTGCAACCCGGTCAGCTTCGCCTTGTTCACGTCCCGCTCGGCCTGAGCCAGCTGCGCCTGGGTCACCTCGATCTGCAGCTGGTTGAACCGGCGCTGCGTCGACTTCCATTCGCGATCGAAGTCGTCCCAGACCATCCAGACGGTGCTGACGACCAGGAAGATGCTCGCCGCCGCGAAGACGACGTTCAGGAAGTCGACGTTATAGGCGTGCCCGACAGCCTTTTTTTCAGCCATAGCCTCAGATGTTGAAGAAGATCTCTGGAATGCCGACGATGTACTTCAAATTGAAGATCCACCGCAGCAGCATCTTGATCGGGAGCGCCATCATCATGAGGAACAGGAACACCGCGACGTAGTAGCGCGACGTCCCCAGCTTCTCGTAGTACGAGCGGAACAGCTTCCGCCCGAGGATGTATGGCAGCGCGCCCACGTAGAAGAGCACCAGGAGCAGGCCCGGCAGCTCCCGGATCAGCCAGTTGGTGGGCAGCGCCTGGCCGAGCATGCGCACCCAGAAGTACTCCGACAGGTTCACGTTCGTGAGCGCTTCCAGCTTGTGGAGGTCCCAGTACTCGAAGGGGCCGAAGAAGTTCCAGTTCGGCCCGCGCAGGAACGTGCCGAGGACGATCAGCGAGCACCAGAGCACCACGAACCCGAAGAGGAACAGGATGATCTCGACCTTGCGCTCGTTGAAGGTGTAGTAGCCGTTGCCCTTCTCGTTCCGGTCGATGTAGGGAATGGCCATGAGCCCGACGATGATGAGGCCGGGCAGCACCACCCCGGCGAGCCACGGGTCGAAGTACACCAGCATCTCCTGAAGGCCCAGGAAGTACCACGGGGCCTTCGACGGATTCGGCGTCACGGCCCTGTTGGCCGGCTGCTCCAGCGGCGCCTTCAGCAGGATCGACCAGACGATCAGGACGACGGAGCACAGAATCAGCGAGATGAGCTCGGTGTAGACGAGATCGGGCCAGACCCACACGCGATCCGACTCGGCCTTCTCCTCGGGCCCGTCTCCGCGGGCGATGCGCCGATCGTTGAGGACCGCCTGGCGCATCGAGTACCACACGAAGAACACGAGGAGGAAGATGAGGCCGACGATGGGCACGTTGTCGGGCTTGGTGATGATCAGCCGGAAATTCGGGTCGAGCCCGCCCAGCGCGAAGAACAGGCCGAAGACGGCGAGCGCCGCGTACCCGAACATGTTCGATGCAATCGCCTCGCGCTTCCAGACGACGGCCACGAGCGCGCCCACCATCAGCAGGAAGTAGAGCCGCGGATCCGCGGCGGCGTTGAACAGCCCTTTGATCGCGTTCATGGCTACATTGGCCCCGAGATGCCGCCGTCCTTGCGGACGCGCCAGAAGTGGACTGCCATCAGCACCGCGATGCCGAGCGGCAGCCCGACGCAGTGCAGCACGTAGAACCTGAGCAGCGCGCCTTCCCCGACGAAGGTGCCACCGAGCAGCGCGAACCGCGCGTCGTCAGCCGCGTGAATCAGCTTGACGTCGCCCAGTGCCAGGAGCGCCGCGCCCGGACCCTCGTGGCCGAGGAACGGCGTCGCGCGCGCCATGTTCGAGCCCACCGTGATCGCCCAGATGGCCAGCTGATCCCAGGGCAGCAGGTACCCGGTGAACGACAACAGCAGCGTGAGCACCAGCATGATCACGCCCACGCTCCAGTTGAACTCCCGCGGCGGCTTGTACGAGCCGGTCATGAACACGCGGAACATGTGCAGCCACACCGTGATGACCATGGCGTGGGCCCCCCAGCGGTGCATCTCGCGCATGATGCCCAGCGGCACGTGCTCCCGCAGGCCGACGATGTCGTTGTAGGCGTACTCCAGCGTGGGCCGGTAGTAGAACATCAGCAGCAGCCCGGTGAAGGTGAGCACCAGGAACAGGAAGAAGCTCAGCCCGCCCATGCACCAGGTGTAGCGCAGCTTCACCCCCGACTTGCGGATGCGCACCGGATGCAGGTGCAGGAAGACGTTCGAGAGCATCACGAGCACACGGTTGCGATCGGTATTCGGGCGCTCGTGCCGGAACACCGACGTCCAGACCTGGGTCTCGGTGAGCCAGTTCCAGAATCGCGTGCCGACGCTGTCTTGCGGCTTGACGGTCTTGGTCTCAGTCGCCATAGGTGTCAGTCGTTCCCTCGTTCCCCGTTCTCAGTTCGCTGCCGTGTCGAGTGCTCCCGTCCGCGGCCCCGTCCGCGGCGCTCGACGCCCACGGTCTCTCGCCGCCCGGCCTCAGATCTGCAGAAACGACTCCGGGTCAATCCATTGCCCGAGCTGGTACTGAAAATGCCGGCTCTTGTCGACGAGGATCTGCCCGTCTTCGGCCAGCACGACACGGGCGCGCTCCAGCGGCCGCGGCGCCGGTCCCTCGAAGTTGATTCCGGTCAGGCGGAACCCGCTGCCGTGGCAGGGGCACTTGAACTTGTTCTCCGCGGCCAGGTAGTTCGGCGTGCAGCCGAGGTGCGTGCAGACGCTGATGAGGACGTAGAATCCGCTGGCGTGCTGCACGATGTCGTCGGGTGTCCGGACGATCCAGACGCCCATCGATTCCTTGTACCGCTCGTCGACGCCCATCCCGAAATCGGCCGGCAGGCCGACCTTGAACTGCTGCGGCGGCTCGTTCAGCACGTTGGGGAACATGAACCGGCCCGTCGCCGCGAGCGCCGCGACCGAAGCCGCCGTGAACGATCCCCACGCGAGTCCCAGCCAGGCCCGGCGCGATACGAGCGGCGAGCTGTCATCGGGATCGCGGCTGGCCACCTTCGCCGCGCCAGCGGCCGCCGTGGTCGTGCGGCCGGCGACGTTCGCCGCTGGAACAGCGGCCGCCGGCCTCGGAGTTGCCGGGGCGGCGTGCCCGGCCGCAGGCGCAGCCCCCGGGGGCCTGGACGCCGGTGCGGGCGCCGGTTTGTCGGGTGAGCCCGCTGGTGGAGCGGGAGTGCCCGGATTTGGGGGTTTGAGTTCGTCAGTCATTCGTGTCCTTATCCGACGGCCTTGAGGGTCTCGAGCGCGACCTCCCGCACTCGCATGTCGCTGTCGTTCTGGCTGAGCGCCTTCACCGGCCCTGCGAGGGTCGACTCCTTGAGCGCCGCAATCGCGCGAAGGCCGCTGATCATCACTTCTCCCACCGGGTCGACCTCATCCAGTCCCTGCGCCTGGCGTGTCACCGTCCGCCGGACGTACTCGCGATCGAGCATGCGCTTGAGCACCGGCACGCCTTCACGGCGGCCGTGGCGCGCCAACGCCACTGCCGCGTTCCACTGCACGTCGGGCTCCGAGTCCTCGAGCGCCCGCACGAGCGCGTCCTGCCCCGCATCGGACGGGATCGAGCCGAGCGCGTACACGGCCATCTTCCGTACACCGGCGTCGCTCGAGCCGTACATCCGGGCGATCTCGGGGGCGACCGACGGGTCGCCGGTGGAGCCGAGCGCCCAGATGGCATTGATGCGCGTCTGGCTGTCCTTGTCGTCGAGCGCCGCGACCAGCAGCCGCCGCGCCTCAGCCGGGATCGGAGGCGTGAGCCGCCCCAGCGTCAGCGCCAGGGTACTGCCGGACGCGCGGATCGTCGTCGGCCGAGCTCGCGAACGCCTTGGTGAGCTCGGGGGCCAGCACCGCCTCTTCCTTCTTGACGAACCCCGGGTCGCTCATCAGCCGCGACAGCTCGTAGGCGGCGGGCCACCGGCGGTTGCTCCCCCCCGATCGGATGTCGACGAGGTAGTCTTCGGCGGAGCGGTCCTCGGCGAGCAGGCTGCGGAACCCGACGTACACCACCACCATCGCGCCGACGACAAGAAGTGGAATGAGGAAGAATTGAACGGCGATCGCCGGCGCAGCGGCCAACGAGCGGCGAGCCGCCGGCTCGCGCTCGACTAGTTTATCCATCGAATGGCAAACGGAATCCTGGTAACCGGGTCGAGAGATCGTGCCATTTTTACTACGGATTTTCGATCGCCGTCAAATCTTCGGCAGCGTCACGCCGCGCTGCGCCTGATATTTCCCCTTCTTGTCGGCGTATGAGAGCTCGCACGGCTCGTCTCCCTGGAAGAAGAGCACCTGCGCGATCCCTTCGTTGGCGTAGATCTTCGCCGGCAGCGGCGTGGTATTCGAGATTTCGAGCGTGACGGTGCCCTCCCATTCCGGCTCGAAGGGCGTCACGTTCACGATGATGCCGCAGCGGGCGTAGGTGGACTTGCCCACGCAGACCGTCAGCACGTCGCGCGGAATCCGGAAGTATTCGATCGTGCGCGCCAGCGCGAACGAGTTCGGCGGCACGATGCAGACGTCGGTCTTCACGTCCACGAACGACCGCGGGTCGAAGTTCTTGGGGTCGATCACCGTCGTGTTGATGTTGGTGAACACCTTGAACTCGTCGGCGACCCGGATGTCATAGCCGTACGAGGAGACGCCGTAGGAAATGGCCGCGCCCCGCACCTGCCCCTCCACGAAGGGCTCGATCATCCTGTGCTCGCGCGCCATGCGGCGGATCCAGCGGTCCGATTTGATGCTCATACGTCAGGAGGCCTTCGAGCGGCGCCATCAGCGGCGAAAGAACATCAGCAACAGCGTCAGGAGCACGCTGATGAGGAGCGAGGTCACCAGCGGAAAGTAGAACGTGACCGGACCGCGGCGCACCGTGATGTCGCCCGGAAACCGGCCGAACGGAATCCCCAGCCACATCAGGAGCCCCACGGCCATCAGCGCCGCTCCCAGCAGCACCAGCAGCTTCGGCATCTCCCTGCTCCCGGACCCGACCCTCGGGATCCACCAGCTCCACGCCCGCGAAGAAGTATCCGATCTCGAAAGCCGCCGTCTCCGGCGCGTCCGAGCCGTGCGTCGCGTTCTCGCCGATCGAGCTCGCGAACTCCTTTCGGAGCGTTCCCGCGTCCGCTTTCGCCGGATCGGTGGCGCCCATCAGGGTTCTCCATTTCCGAATCGCGTCCGGCGCCTCGAGCACCATCGCCACAATCGGCCCCGAGGCCATGAAAGCGCTCAGCTCGGCGAAGAAGGGGCGCTCGCGGTGCACCGCGTAGAAGCCTTCGGCCTGCTTCTTCGTGAGCCGCAGGTTCTTCATGGCACGGATCTGGAATCCGGCGTCCTCGATGCGTTGCAGGATCCGACCGGTATAGTGCCGCGACGTGGCGTCAGGCTTGATGAGTGCGAGTGTCCGTTCCATAGGAGCGGCCAATTATAACCACGAACAGTCCGGCATCCGGGAGGCGCCGCTGGCGCCCGAGGAACGGACGGGAGGATGCGCGTGGCTTCTGAATCTCCGCGGCCGGAGTCGGGTGACCCGGATCGCTACAAGGGCGCGGTGGAGGGTGACCGGCCGACCGACGAGCAGCAAGGCAACGCGAACGCGCCGGCGCTCGACGAGAACGGGATGCCCAATGATCCGGTGGCGATCGCCGAAGACGCGATCGGCGCGAAGGTGGACGAGTCGGAAGGGGGCTAGCGCAGCCCCTCCATGATCTCGTCGAGGGCGCTCTCGGGTGGGCGGACCCGCTCGATCGGCAGGGTGGCCAGCGGCTCGTCCACCACGTTCAGCAGGCGGAGGAAATCGTCGCGATCGGGCTCGATGTAGATGAGGCCCGTCGCGAACTCTCCCCGGCGTCCGACCTCGTGCAGCGTCCGGAGCGCCGCGATCTTGTCGGTCGGATCGTAGCCCTCGTCGAGCTTCTTCAGGTACAGCATGGATCCGTCGTGCATCTTCACCGCCTGGGTGGTGCCCGGCTCGTAGTCCACGCTGATGTCGTCGAAGAACGGGACGAAGCTGACTTCCTCCAGCGGGTCGTCGTGCTCCTTCACGTACGCGTAGCTCTTGGTCGAGCCTTCATGATCGTTGAAGGTCACACACGGTGAGATCACATCGAGCATGACGGTGCCCCGGTGACTGAGGGCCGCCTTGAGGAGCGCGAGCAGCTGCTTCTTGTCGCCGGAGAACGAGCGCGCGACGAAGGTCGCGCCCAGCTCGACCGCCAGGGCGCACGTGTCGATGGGCGGCAGGTCGTTGACGACCCCGTTCTTGAGCTTCGACCCGAGGTCGGCCGTCGGCGAGAACTGCCCCTTCGTCAGCCCGTAGCAGCCGTTGTCCTCGATGATGTAGATGATCGGCAGATTCCGCCGCATCAGGTGGACGAACTGCCCGATGCCGATCGCCCCCGTATCTCCGTCGCCGCTCACCCCGATCGCGACGAGCCTCTGGTTGGCCAGCATGGCGCCCGTGCCGACCGAAGGCATCCGCCCGTGCACGGCGTTGAAGCCGTGCGAGCCGCCGAGGAAATACGCGGGACTCTTGCTGGAGCAGCCGATGCCCGACAGCTTCACGACGTGCCGCGGATCGACCCCCATTTCGTAAAACGCCTCGATGATCCGCTCGGAGATCGCGTTGTGGCCGCAACCGGCGCAGAGGGTGGTCTTGCCCCCTTTGTAGACCTGCGGCTCGAGGCCGATTCGATTCGTCTTGAGTGGTGCCGTTGGCATGGTGTCCTTCTACTCCCCGCCCGTCATCGAGCTCATCGATCCCAGGGCCGGCGCGGCGCGGCGCACCACCTCGAAGCCCTCCTGCGACAGGATGTCGTCGCTCACGCTGCGCGCATCAATCGGCAGCCCCGTGTAATGCAGCACGCTCCGCAGCTTGGCACAGCGCTCCGGTGAGAGCTCCAGCTTCAGCAGCAGTGCCAGCTGCGCGTCCCGGTTCTGCTCGACCACGTACAGCCGGTCGTGGGCATCGATGAACTGCGTGATCTCCTCCGTGAATGGATAGGCGCGCACCCGCAGGTACGACGTCTTGACGTTCGTCTCCTCGCGGAGCTGGTCGCGGCTCTCGGTGATCGCCCAGTGAGAGGTGCCGTAGCCGATGATGCCGATCTTCGCCTCCGGAACGGTGTCGACGACCGGCCGCGGCACGTATTGGCGGGCGGTCTCGAACTTCCGCGCCAGCCGATCCACGTTGTGCACGTAGTCGTCGGGCCGTTCGCTGTATTGAGCCTTGTCGTTATGGCCCGATCCACGCGTGAAGAAGGCCGGCATGCCATCCCCCGGCACCGTGCGGTAGGGGATGCCGTCGCCGTCCACGTCGCGGTAGCGCCCCCACTCCCCGAGCTTCTTCAGGACGTCCGGCGTCAGCAGCTTTCCGCGATCGATCGGCGCGGTCGGATAACTGAAGGCATCCGACATCCAGTTGTTCATGCCGAGGTCCAGATCCATCATGACGAACACCGGCGTCTGGAACCGCTCCGCCAGGTCGAAGGCGTTCATCGCAATCTCGTAGCACTCCTCCACCGACGCCGGAATCAGCAGGATGTGCCTGGTATCCCCATGCGACAGGAAGGCGGTGCTGAGCAGGTCGCCCTGAGCCGTGCGGGTCGGCAGTCCCGTCGACGGCCCCACGCGCTGGACGTCGAAGATCACGGCCGGCGTCTCCGCGTAGTAGCCCAGGCCGGCGAACTCCGACATCAGGGAAATCCCGGGTCCGGCGGTGGCCGTCATCGCGCGCGCGCCCGCCCATCCGGCGCCGATCACCATGCCCAGCGACGCGATCTCGTCTTCCGCCTGGACGATGGCGAACGTCGCCTTGCCCGTCTCCTTGTCGATCCGGTATTTCCGCATATACCCGATCAGCGACTCACAGAGCGACGACGAAGGCGTGATGGGATACCAGGCCACGACCGTCACGCCCGCCATCATGCAGCCGATCGCCGCCGCCGAGTTCCCCTCGATGAGAATCTTGCCGGCGGTCTCGTTCATCCGCTCGATGTGAAAGGGATCCTGCTTGGGAAGGTTCGCCTCGGCGTAGTCCCAGCCGGCCTTCAAAGCGCCCTGGTTGAGGGTCACGGCCTTGGCTTTGCGCCCCAGCTGCTTGTTCAGGGCCTTCTCCATGAACGCCATGTCGATGCCGAGCAGCTTGGCGAGAATGCCGTCGTAGATCATGTTCCGGACGAGGCGGCGCAGCTTCGCGTCGGGACAGACCGGGGCGACGAGCTTGTCGAAGGGAACCGGGTAGAAGGTCAGATCCGCGCGCAGCGCACTGAGCTTGAGCGGCTCGTCGTACACGACCGCAGCGCCAGCCTCGAGGGTGAGCACATCTTCCTTGGCCGTCTCCGCATTCATCGCCACCAGGAAGTCCACTTCCTTCTTGCGGCCGATGTATCCGCGCTTGCTGGTGCGGATGGTGTACCAGGTGGGCAGCCCGGCAATGTTCGACGGGAACATGTTCTTGCCGGAGACCGGGACCCCCATCAGCAGAATCGACCGGAGCAGGACGAGATTGGCCGTCTGACTGCCGGACCCGTTGACGGTGGCGACCTGAATGCTGAAATCGTTGACGACGCGAGAGCTCGAACGAGGGCTAACAGATTCCTGAGGGGCTACGTCAGTCGGTGGCATTCCCTATTCCTTCGAGTGAACATGGCAAGCGGCGAATAAGAGTGTACAACCAGAAAGTATAACACGCGTAACGACTTACAGCAGCCCCTTCATTGCGCTGCCCATGTCTGCCGGGCTTTTCACGACGGTGACGCCCGCCGCGGTCAGCGCCGCCATCTTCTCGGCGGCCGTACCCTTGCCGCCGGCGATGATCGCGCCGGCGTGTCCCATGCGCCTGCCGGGTGGCGCCGTCTGGCCCGCGATGAAGCCGACCACCGGCTTCTTGAACGCGCGTTTGATGAACGCGGCCGCCTCTTCTTCGGCCGTGCCCCCAATTTCGCCGATGAGGACCACGGCGTCGGTCTCCGCGTCGGTCGCGAACAGCTCGAGCACGTCCACGAACGAGGTGCCAATCAGAGGATCGCCCCCGATACCGATGCACGACGACTGGCCGAGCCCGAGCCGTGACAACTGGTGGATCGCTTCGTAGGTAAGCGTGCCGCTCTTCGACACGATGCCGATGCGCCCCTCGCGGCAGATGTGACCAGGGATGATGCCGGCCTTGGCCTTGCCCGGCGAGATGGCGCCGGGACAGTTCGGGCCGATCAGGCGGGTGGCGGGCTTGTCCCTCAAGAACGTGAGCGCGCGCATCATGTCGAGCGTGGGAATGCCCTCCGTGATGCAGACGACGAGCCGCAGGCCGGCGTCGGCCGCCTCCATCACGGCGTCGGCCGCAAAAGGCGCCGGCACGAAGATCACCGAGGTATTGGCGTCGGTCTCACGCACCGCATCGGCCACCGTGTCGAAAATCGGCCATCCCTCGTGGGTCGTGCCGCCCTTGCCGGGCGTCACGCCGCCCACCACCGCCGTGCCATACGCCTGCGCCTGCTTGGCGTGGAACGTGCCTTCGCGTCCGGTCAGTCCCTGAACGATCAGCCGCGTTGTCTTATCGAGCAGTATCGCCATAGTCGCCTGTGATCCGGCCCGAAACGGGCGCGCCTACCGTTGTGCGAGCCGCACGACGGCCCCGGCGGCGTCGCCCATCGAGTTCGCCGTCGTGAAGTTGAGGCCGCTCTCCCCCAGCAGCCGCTTCCCTTCCTCGACGTTGGTGCCTTCCATGCGGATGACGATGGGCACGGGCACGCCAAGCTCCCGGACCGCCGCGATGACCCCTTCGGCGAGCACATCGCACCGCAGGATGCCGCCGAAGATGTTGATCAGCACGGCCCGGACGTTGCCGTCGGACATCAGGATCTTGAACGCGTTGCGGATCTGCTCCTTGTTGGCGCCGCCGCCCACGTCCAGAAAATTCGCCGGCTCGCCGCCAGCCAGCTTGATGATGTCCATCGTGGCCATCGCCAGCCCCGCACCGTTCACCATGCAGCCGATCGTGCCGTCCAGGCGGATGTAGTTGAGGCTGAACTTCGAGGCTTCGATCTCGAGCGGATCCTCCTCGTCGAGGTCGCGCAGCTCCTTCAACTCCGGATGGCGCGCGAGGGCGTTGTCGTCGAAGTTCATCTTGGCGTCGAGCGCGAGCAGATCGCCGCTCTTCGTCACGACGAGAGGGTTGATTTCGACGAGCGAGGCGTCGGTGCCGACGAAGGCGGCGTAGAGCGCCGTCACGAGCCTGCCGAACTGCCCGACCTGCTCTCCCTGCAGTCCCAGGGCGAAGGCGAGCTTCCGCGTCTGGAATGGGACCAGCCCGGTGGCCGGATTGACGTATTCCTTGTGGATCCGCTCGGGCGTCTTCTCGGCGACCGTCTCGATCTCCATTCCGCCGTCCGGGCTGGCCATCAGTACGGGCCTCCCCGCCGCGCGATCGATGACGAGGCCGAGGTACAGCTCGCGGGCGATCGGGAGCCCCTGCTCGACGAGCAGCCGGGAGACCTTGCGCCCCTCCGGCCCCGTCTGGTGCGTCACCAGCGTCATGCCGTAGATCTGCCGGCCGATGCGCTCGGCTTCCAATGGATCCGCCGCCAGCTTGACGCCGCCGCCCTTGCCCCGGCCTCCGGCGTGAATCTGCGCCTTGACGACGACGGTGCCGCCGCCCAGACGTTCGGCGGCCGCTTTCACACCCGCCGCGCTGAGCACCGCTTCGCCGTCCGGCACGCGGACGCCGTAGCGAGCGAGAATCGACTTCGCCTGATACTCGTGGATTTTCATAGGTACAAAACACCGAATCGTATCGTCCGCGGTTTGTCTGCGTCAAGCGTTGCAGATTAGAATGAACCTTCGATGGCACATCGACATCGTGTCCTGGATTCACTCATCACAACAAAACTGATCATCGGCGGCACCGGACTTCTTCTCTTCCTGTACCTGATTCTCCACATCGCCGGTAATGCGCTCGTCTTCTTCGGACCAGGCGTCTTCAACAGCTACGCGTACGCGCTGATCAGCAATCCGCTCGTGGTGCCGGTAGAGATCGGATTGCTGGCGATCTTCCTGATACACCTCTTCAAGACCGTCGGGATGACGCTCGGCAACCGGGCCGCACGGCCCTCGCCCTACAGCCGCAAGAAGATGGCCGGCGGAGCGAGCCAGAAGAGCCTGGCCTCTTCGACGATGATCCTCACCGGCCTGGCGCTGCTGGTGTTCATCCCGATCCACGTGCGGATGTTCAAGTACGGCGCCGAGTATCAGTACGGCGCGACCGCGATGCGCGATCTGTATCGGCTCGAAGTGCAGAACTTCAGTGCGCCGGGCTGGGTCGCCTTCTACGTCGTCTCGATGATCGTCGTCGGATTTCACCTGTGGCACGGGGTCGCGAGCTCCTTCCAGTCGCTGGGCATCGCGGGCCCGCGCGTCACGCCGTTCATCCGCCGCTTCGGACGGGCCTTCGCCGTCCTCATCGCCGGCGGCTTCATCGTCATCGCGGTGTGGGTCTACCTCTACGGAGCGCGTTCATGACGCTGGATGCCAAGGTCCCGGTCGGGCCGCTGCCCGAGAAGTGGGACATCCGGAAGTTCGAGAACAAGCTCGTGAACCCCGCCAACCGGCGGAAGTACGACGTCGTGATCGTGGGAACCGGCCTGGCCGGGGCCTCGGCCGCGGCGGCGCTCGGCGAGCAGGGCTACCGCGTCAAGCTGTTCTGCATCCTCGACAGCCCGCGCCGCGCCCACAGCATCGCCGCGCAGGGCGGTATCAACGCCGCGAAGAACTACCGCAACGACGGCGACAGCGTGTACCGGCTCTTCTACGACACCGTGAAGGGCGGCGACTACCGCTCGCGCGAGGCGAACGTCTATCGGCTGGCGCAGCTCAGCGTGAAGATCATCGACCATTGCGTGGCGACCGGCGTGCCGTTCGCGCGCGAGTACGGCGGGGTCCTCGACAACCGCTCGTTCGGCGGGGCGCAGGTCTCGCGGACCTTCTACGCGCGCGGCCAGACCGGCCAGCAGCTGCTGCTCGGCGCCTACGAGTCGATGCTCCGGCAGGTGGACGCCGGCAACGTGACGCTCTACCCCCGGCGGGAGATGCTGGACCTGGTGGTGGCCGACGGACGGGCGCGCGGCATCGTCTGCCGCAACCTGATCACCGGAGAGCTCGAGCGCCACGACGGCCATGCCGTGCTGCTCTGCAGCGGGGGATACGGCACCGTCTACTACCTCTCGACCAACGCCGTAAACTCGAACGTGACCGCCGCGTGGCGAGCGCACAAGCGGGGCGCCCTCTTCGCGAATCCCTGCTTCACCCAGATCCACCCGACGTGCATTCCCGTGACGGGCGACCACCAGTCGAAGCTGACGCTGATGTCCGAGAGCCTGCGCAACGACGGGCGCGTATGGGTGCCGAGCAAACCCGGCGACACGCGGCCGCCGAACCAGATTCCCGAGAGCGAGCGCGACTACTACCTCGAGCGGCGGTACCCGAGCTTCGGCAATCTCGTGCCCCGCGATGTGGCGTCGCGCGCGGCCAAGCGCGAGTGCGACGAGGGCCATGGCGTGGGCGACACGGGCCTGTCGGTCTACCTCGACTTCAAGGACGCCATTTCGCGTCTGGGCGCCGAGGTGATCAAGGCGCGCTACGGCAATCTGTTCGAGATGTACGAGCGAATCACGGCCGAGGACCCCTACAAGGTCCCGATGCGGATCTACCCTGCCATCCACTACACGATGGGCGGGCTGTGGGTCGACTACAACCTGCAGAGCACGGTCCCGGGGCTCTTCGTGATGGGCGAGGCGAACTTCTCCGACCACGGAGCCAACCGCCTCGGGGCCAGTGCCTTGATGCAGGGGCTCGCCGACGGCTACTTCATCGCCCCATACACGGTGGCGAACTACCTGGCGGGCACCGCGCTCCCGGCCGTCTCCATCGAGCAGGAGGCGTTCACGTCGGCCGCGGCGGCGGCCCAGGCGCGAATCGACAAGGTATTGAACGTCCGGGGAACGCGTACCGTCCGCGAGTTCCACCGCGCGCTGGGGCGCCTCATGTGGGACTACGTCGGGATGGCCCGCACCGAGTCCGGTCTCAGGACCGCCATCGAGAACATCCGGACGCTCCGCGAGGAGTTCTGGCACGACGTCACCGTGCCGGGCGAGAAGAACAACCTGAACCCGACGCTCGACTACGCCGGGCGCGTCGCCGACTACATGGAGTTCGCCGAGCTCGTGGCGCTCGACGCGCTCGACCGCAACGAATCCTGCGGCGGACACTTCCGCGAGGAGTATCAGACGCCCGACGGCGAGGCCCTTCGCGACGATGCCAACTACAGCTACGTCGCCGCTTGGGAGTTCACGGGCGTCGGCCAGCCGCCCGCCCTCCACAAGGAGCCGCTCGTATTCGAGGAGGTTCATCCGACGCAGCGCAGCTACAAATAGCCCAAGATGACCAAGACAATCAGCGTCAAATTGAGGGTCTGGCGCCAGTCGGGTCCGGATCAACCGGGCCAGCTCGTCGACTACGCCGCCAATGGCATTTCGACCGACATGTCGTTCCTGGAGATGCTCGACGTCGTCAACGAGGATCTCATCCGGAAGGGCAAGGATCCGATCGCGTTCGATTCGGACTGCCGGGAGGGAATCTGCGGCGCCTGCGGCCTGATGATCAACGGCATGGCGCATGGGCCGGATGCCGGCACCACCACCTGCCAGCTCCACATGCGGCGCTTCAAGGACGGCGACACAATCGTGATCGAACCGTGGCGGGCCCGGGCCTTCCCCGTCGTCAAGGACCTGACGGTGGACCGCAGCGCGTTCGACCGGATCATCGCGGCCGGGGGCTATATCTCGGCCGACGTCGGAGGCGCACCCGACGCCAATGCCGTGCTGGTGCCGCGCGACACGGCGGAAAGCGCCATGGATTCGGCCGCCTGCATCGGCTGCGGCGCCTGCGTGGCCCAGTGCAAGAACGCCGCCGCCCATCTGTTCACCGGCGCCAAGGTCCGCCACCTGGCCCTGCTGCCCCAGGGACATCCCGAACGCCAGCGCCGGGTGATCCGCATGGTCGATCAGATGCAGGCGGAAGGGTTCGGCGCCTGCTCCAACGAGGGAGAGTGCGAGGCGGTCTGCCCCAAGCTCATTCCCATCTCGAACATCGCCCGGATGGTGCGCGAGTACGCGCGGGCCGTCTGGCGCAAGCCTACATATTGATCACACCGACGAGCTCCCGGACGGCCGCGGCCGACTTCATGAGCGCGGCCTGCTCCGCTGGTTCCAGCTCGATCTGGATCACCTGCTCCAGCCCCCGGGCGCCCAGCTTGACCGGCACGCCGAGGTACTGATCCCGCACGCCGTACTCCCCCTGCAGGTAGACCGAGCAGGGCAATATCTTCTTCTTGTCCTTCAAGATGGCCTCGACCATTTCGGCGGCCGCCGCTCCGGGCGCATACCAGGCGCTCGTGCCCACCAATTTCGTGATCTCGGCTCCGCCCTCGGCCGTCCGCTTGCATATGGCCTCGATCCGCTCCTTCGAGATCAGCTGGGTGATGGGAATGCCGGCCACCGTCGAGAGCCGCGGCAGCGGCACCATCGTGTCGCCATGCCCCCCGAGCACGAAGGCATGCACGTTTTCCACCGAGACCTTGAGCTCGTCGGCGATGAACGTGCGCATCCGCGCCGAGTCGAGCACGCCGGCCATCCCGATCACCCGTTCCCGCGGGAAGCGGCTCAGCTTCAGCACGGCCTGGCACATGGCGTCCAGCGGATTGGCGACCGGCACGATGATGCAGTCGGGGGAGTACTTGACCACCTGCTCGGTCACGGCCTTCATGATGTTGAAATTCACGTTCAATAAGTCGTCACGACTCATGCCAGGCTTGCGCGGCACGCCGGACGTGATGACGACGACATCGGAGTCCGCGCTGGCGGCGTAGTCGGAGCCCCCCACCAGGAGGCTGTCGGAGCCGATGATGGGGCAGGTCTCGAAGATGTCGAGCGCGACGCCGGCCGCCTTCTGGTCGGCGATGTCGACGATCACGACGTCGGCGAGTTCTTTTTCCGCGATGCTGCGCGCGACCGTGGCTCCCACGTTCCCCGCGCCTCCGACGACCGTCACTTTGCGATTCATGGACGCCTCTTTGGTTTGATCTTCACGATGCAGGAGCGACCGGTCCGACTTAGGTCACTCCCCCGCTCGAGTGGATGCCCGTTCAACAGTTTGTGTGGAAAACCCTGTGGAAAAGCATCCGCAAACCTGCATCGCTGAAAACTATTTCGAACAATTTAGCGAATTGCACCATCGTGGTGCGATCGCGCACGCCGAAGCAGGCGGCGCACAAAAACCGCCGGATTATACTGTAAGCGCCGCCATGAAAATTGTGATCGCCGATGGACTTCCCGCATCCGCTCTCGAAAATCTCCGCCGCGACAACTGGACGATCGATGCGCGAACGGCGCGCTCGGCCGCGGACCTCGCCGCCGATCTCGAGGATGCGGACGCCCTCATCGTACGAAGCGCAACCAAGGTCTCGCGAGAGCTCATCGACGCGGCACCGCGCCTGCGGGTGATTGCGCGCGCAGGCACCGGGGTGGACAACATCGACGTGCCGGCTGCGACGGCCCGGGGAATCGTCGTGATGAACGCGCCGGGCGCCAACAGCGTGAGCGTGGCCGAGCACGCCGTCGGCTTGATGCTGTCGCTCGCACGGCCCGTTCCGGCCGCCGACGCCTCCATGAAGGCCGCCAGATGGGAGAAGTCGAAGTTCGGGGGGTCTGAGATTCGGGCGAAGACCCTCGGTCTAGTGGGCCTCGGCAAGGTCGGCCAGGAGGTCGCCGCGCGCGTACGACCGTTCGGCGTGCGCCTCATCGCGCATGATCCCTTCATCTCGCAGCAGGTGGCGGGCGGCCTGGGGGTCGAGCTGGTGTCGCTCAACGAGCTTTGCACCAGGGCCGACTACATCTCGCTGCACCTGCCGGCGCTCCCCTCGACGCGGCACATCTTCAACGCCGCGCGGCTGGCCTCCTGCAAACGGGGCGTGCGGATCGTCAATACCGCCCGCGGGGAGCTCGTGGATGCAGCCGCCCTCGCCGACGCCATCGAATCGGGGCAGGTGGCCGGCGCCGGACTCGATGTCTTCGAGCAGGAGCCGCCATCCGACTGGCGCCTGCCGACGATGCCGCAGGTCGTCGCGACTCCGCACATCGCGGCGAGCACGAAAGAGGCGCAGGAACAGGTCGGCGAGGAAACGGCCGCGGCGGTCCGCGACTTCCTCTCCGAGGGGATCATCCGCAATGCGGTGAACTTTCCCTCGGTCTCGCCCGAAGAGTACGCGCGGCTGCGGCCGTACCTGCTGCTGGCCCGCCGTCTCGGATCGATCGTGGCCCAGATGGGCGAGGCGCGGATCCAGGGCATCGGGATCCGGTACTACGGCGAACTGGCTGCCGAGCAGAGCCCGCTCCTCGGGAGCGCGGTTCTCGAGGGAGCGCTCGGCGCGATCATGTCGGCGGGAGCCGTCACGCCGGTGAACGCGCGCCCCACGGCCGCCGAGCGCGGCATCGAGGTCGTCGAGTCGCGAAGCAGCCGGGCTCGCAACTACACCAGCCTGATCTCGGTGAAGCTCCACACGAGCGGCGGCGAGCGGTGGGTGGAAGGCACGGCCTTTGAGAACGGCAGCCTGCGGCTGGCGCTGGTCAACGGCGTCGCCGTCGAGGCCCCGCTCGATGGCACGCTCGTCATCATCTCCAACACCGACCAGCCCGGCGTGATCGGCGCCGTCGGCACGCTCCTCGGCACCCACCGCGTGAACATCGCGAGCTTCGCCCTCGGGCGCGGGCACGAGTGCGCGGGCTGTGCGATTGGAATCGTGAACGTGGACGAGACGGCCGGGCGGGACGGCGAGGGAATCGTGACCGATCGGGTGCTCGCCGAAATACGCGCGATACCTGCGATTCAGTCGGCCTGGCGGGTCCGGCTCTAGAGCCGCCGCCCGCCTTCAGCGCAGCAGCAGGCGCAGCCGCGTCCCGTCGGGCTCGAGCAGTTCGACGGCATCGGCTCCCACCTTCAACACACCGAACCGCCCGGGAAGGAAGTCGCCTTCGTTCACCAGGAACACCTGCGTTCCGTCGGCAATGATGGCGGTGCGCACGGCGCCGTCTTCGGTCTTGCGCTCGGCGATGCCGGAGAGCGTGTAATTGGGCCCCGCGGGCGCGGCCGCCCGCCATTGACCCGCACCGAACCGGCGCAGGCGTCCGCCGGTGCTGGCGAACTTGAACGGATTGCGCGCCAATGGCTGCAGCGGCGCGCCGGCACCGCGCTCGCGGAGCTTCGCCTCGCGGCTGATCAGATCCGCCGGAGCGAAATCCGGAGTCGAGCGCACCCGCTCGACGCGCGCCGGCGCCAGGCCGGGGGGCGTGGCTGCCGGTGTGACGGCGAGCCAGGTTGCGATCAGGCCGCCGCCGGTGATCGAAAACGTCTTCAACAGCGATCTCGTCAGACTCATGGTGTTCTCAGCAGGAGCGGCTCATCGTAACACCGATGAGCCAGCCCGAGCTGTGTTAGTATTTCCCGTGCGTCCCGCAGGTTGCTCCGAAAGCATCCGCGATCGTTCCTCTCGCCATAGACATACCGTCGCCGTCGTCCCTGCCCGCTACGCCTCGACGCGTTTGCCGGGCAAGCCGCTCGCCGACATCGCCGGCCGCCCGATGATCGAGCACGTGTGCCGCCGCGCGGCCGAAAGCCGCCACGTCGACGCCGTCCTCGTGGCGACCGATGACGAACGGGTCGCGGCCGCCGTTCGAGGCTTCGGGGCCGACGTCCGGATGACCGCCGAGAACCATCCCTCCGCGCTCGATCGCATCGGCGAGGTGGCGGTCGACCTCGATTGCGATCTCATCGTCAATCTGCAGGGAGACGAGCCGGCGATCGACCCCTCGGTCATCGACGCCGCCGTCGAGCCCTTCGCCGCCGACCCGGCGCTGCAGATGACCAGCGTGTACCGGCGCTTCACCTCGCCGGCCGAGGCCGCCGACCCGAACGTCGTCAAAGTGGTTATCGACCGGAAAGGTTTTGCACTGTATTTCTCGCGGTCCCGCATTCCGTTCCCCCGCGGTTCCCAGAGTCCGGCTGCGGGGCCGTTCAAGCACCTGGGCTTGTACGTCTACCGGCGCGATTTCCTGCTCCGGCTGGCCGCCCTGGCGCCGACCCCCCTGGAGCTGAGCGAATCGCTCGAGCAGCTCCGGGTGCTCGAACACGGTTTCGCCATCCGGATGGTGGAGGCCGGCCACGATTCCATTGGCGTGGACACGCCAGACGATCTCGAGCGGGTTCGCCGGCTGCTCACCGCCGACACCCGCGCGTACGGAGCCCTGTAATGATGTCGACCCTTCAGTCCCGGCCCGTGAAATACATATTCGTAACCGGCGGCGTCGTCTCGTCGCTCGGCAAGGGCCTGGCGGCGGCCTCGATCGGTGCGCTGCTCGAAGGCCACGGCTACAGGGTCACCATGCAGAAGTTCGATCCGTACATCAACGTCGATCCCGGCACCATGAGCCCGTACCAGCATGGCGAGGTGTACGTCACCGACGATGGGGCCGAGACGGACCTCGATCTGGGACACTACGAGCGCTTCACCAACACCAAGACCACGCGCAACCACAACTGGACGACGGGGAAGATCTACCAGACGGTGATCCAGAAGGAGCGGCGCGGGGATTATCTCGGCGGCACCGTCCAGGTGATTCCGCACATCACCAATCAAATCAAGGAAGCCATCCGGACCGTCTCGTCCGACGTGGACATCGTGCTCGTGGAGATCGGGGGGACCGTCGGCGACATCGAAAGCCTGCCCTTTCTCGAGGCCATCCGGCAGTTCCGGCAGGACGTCGGCCGGGAGAACACGCTCTACATCCATCTGACGCTCGTGCCCATTCATCGGCGCGGCCGGCGAGCTGAAGACCAAACCGACCCAGCACAGCGTGCGCGACCTTCGGTCGATCGGCATCCAGCCCGACATCCTGCTCTGCCGCACGGACCGCTTCCTCGATCCGGACCTGAAGCGGAAGATCGCGCTCTTCTGCGACGTGAATGCCGAGGCCGTGATCACGGCCAAGGACGTCTCGACGATCTACGAGGTCCCCCTGGTGCTGGCTGCCGAAGGGCTCGACACGATCGTCCTGAAGCTGCTCGGACTGCCGCTCACCGAGAAGCACATGGAGGCGTGGGAGGGGCTGGTGGAGCGGATCAAGAAACCCGCCGACACCGTCACGATTCACGTGGTCGGCAAGTACGTCGGCTACGAGGACTCCTACAAGAGCCTCAACGAGGCGCTGTTCCATGGCGGTTTCGACCACCGCGTGAAGGTCGACATCAAGTGGGTCGAGGCGGAGGCGCTGGAGCACTCGGACGGCGAGCAGCTGCTCGAAGGCGCCGACGGCATCCTGGTGCCCGGCGGGTTCGGGACGCGCGGGACGCGCGGCATGATGAAGGCCGCTGAAATCGCGCGCCGAAGGCGCATCCCCTATTTCGGCATCTGCTACGGGTTCCAGTGGGCCGCCGTGGAGTACGCGCGCAACGTGTGCGGGCTGACTGAGGCCGACTCGACCGAGTGCGCTCCGGACGCCGAGCACAAGGTCATCTACAAGCTGCGCGACCTGCTCGGGGTCGACGACCTCGGCGGGACGATGCGCCTCGGGCAGTACGAATGCGTGCTGGCAGCCGGCTCGCTCGGCGAGAAGATCTACGGCTCGACGACTATTTTCGAGCGCCACCGGCATCGTTACGAGTTCAACTGCCTGTACGAGTCCGCGCTGATCGAAAAAGGATTGCGCATTTCCGGCCGCTCGCCGGACGGCAAGTTCGTCGAGATGATCGAGCTGCCGGGCCACCCGTGGTACGTGGCGGTGCAGTTCCACCCGGAGTTCAAGTCGAAGCCGCTGCGGCCGCATCCGCTGTTTGCGAGCTTCATCGAGGCGAGCTACCGCCACAAGACGGCGGCCAGGGAGCGCCCGGCGGAGGCCGGCATCGTCTGATGCCGGCGGTCCGGCGCGTGTCGGCCGGCGCGGTCACGATCGGCGGCGGCTCGCCGCTCGTGCTCATTGCCGGTCCGTGCGTGATCGAGAGCGCCTCGCACCCGGTCTCGCTCGCCGAATCGCTGGCCACGATTGCCCTCCGGGTCGGCATTCCCTTCATCTTCAAAGCGTCCTACGACAAGGCGAACCGCACGTCGCTGGCGTCGTTCCGCGGACCGGGACTCGAAGAGGGCCTGAAGACGCTGGCCGCCGTCAAGCGGCAGGTCGGTGTTCCCATCCTGACCGATATTCACGAGCCGGCGCATGCCGCGCCGGTGGCCGAGGTCGCCGACGTCCTCCAGATCCCGGCGTTCCTGTCGCGGCAGACCGATCTCATCGTCGCCGCCGCCGCGACCGGCCGTACTATCAATATCAAGAAGGGACAGTTCCTCGCGCCCGAAGACATGAAGCACGCCATCGCCAAGGCGACCGAATCGGGCGCTTCGGATCTGTTCGTCACCGAGCGCGGCGTCAGTTTCGGCTATCACAACCTCGTCGTGGACATGCGCGCCTTCCCCATCATGCGGCGCCTCGGCTGGCCCGTCGTCTATGATGCGACTCACAGTCTGCAGCTTCCGGGGGCCGGCGACGGGGTCACCGCCGGCCAGGCCGAGTTCATCGAGCCGCTCGCCTCGGCAGCGGTCGCCGCCGGGGTAGACGGAATTTTTCTCGAGGTCCACGAGGACCCGTCGCGCGCCCGGAGCGACGCTCAGAACGCGCTCGCCCTCGATCGCCTGGAGCCGCTGCTCAGGCACTTGCTGCGGCTCGACTTGGTCGGCCGCGACGCGGGAGTAACCGAGACGTGACCCAGACCGCCACGACGCCCGACCGCGCCCTCGCGCGCAAGGTGCTGGAGACAGAAGCCGCCGCGATTCTCGCGCTCGTCGACCGGCTCGACCAGCGCTTCGACCGCGCCGTGCAGATGCTCCGCGACTGCCAGGGACGCGTCATCGCCACCGGGATGGGCAAGTCGGGAATCATCTGCCGGAAGATGGCGGCCACGCTGGCGAGCACGGGCACACCTGCGTTCTTCCTCCATCCCGCCGAGGCGACGCATGGCGACCTCGGCGTCATCCGGAGCGACGATGTCCTGCTGGCGATCTCGAACGGCGGCGAGACGCAGGAGGTGCTGCGGCTCCTGGAAGCCATTCGGCGGATCGGGGTCGGCATCATCGCGATCACGGGGAATCCGCAGTCCACCCTGGCACAGGCGGCCGACGTGGCCCTCGATTGCCAGGTGACCGAGGAGGCATGCCCGCTGAACCTGATTCCGACCGCGAGCACGACTGCGGCGCTGGCGCTGGGCGACGCCCTCTGCATGGCGCTGCTCGTCGAGAAGGGCTTCAAACAGGAGGACTTCGCCAAGATTCACCCCGGCGGCAAGCTGGGGAAGAAGCTGACCCGGGTCGAGCAGCTGATGCACGCCGGCGCAGACGCGCCGCTGGTGCGCCCCGACACCACGATGCGCGACGTGATCTATGAGATGTCGAGCAAGGGGC
This sequence comes from Vicinamibacterales bacterium, assembly GCA_963738315.1. Taxonomy (GTDB): domain Bacteria; phylum Acidobacteriota; class Vicinamibacteria; order Vicinamibacterales; family JAMQPK01; genus JAMQPK01. The sequence goes on from CAVTVT010000003.1 coordinate 1,576,249, forward strand.
TGGGGGTCACCTGCGTCGTGGACGCCGGCGCGCGCCTGCTCGGGATCATCACCGACGGCGATCTCCGGCGGCACATGATCGACAAGCCGAACATCCTCGAGATGCGCGCGGCCGACGTCATGACCCGCCGCCCCGTGACGATCGAGTCGACCCTGCTCGCCCCGCAGGCGCTCCTCCTCATGGAGCAGCGGAAGATCACCGCCCTCGCCGTGGTCGGCGGCGACGGCAAGATCCAGGGCGTGCTCCACCTGCACGATCTCTGGCGGACGGATCTCTTTTGAGCGGCTACGTTCCGTTTTCCGCGGCGCTCCTCTGTCTCCTGCTGGGACTCACCGTCGGCAAGGCCTGGGAGCGCTACAAGCTGCGCGCCGGACGCCTGATCGACCGCCGGCGCATGCCGGAGTCGCTGCACTACATCCTGGGCTTGAACTTTCTCGTCACAAACCAGATCGACCTCGCGATCGAGGAGCTGAGCAAGGCGGCCGACACACTGGGCGACGCGCTCGAAATCCACCTGCTGCTCGGCAGCCTCTATCGCGAGAAGGGACAAGTCGCGCGCGCGATCACCATCCACCAGAGCCTGCTGCAGCGGCCGCAGCTCACCAGGCTGGAGCAGTCCCACGTGCTGCTCTGCCTCGGACTCGATTTCAAGCGCGGCGGGTTCGTGGATCGGGCGCTCGAGGCGTTTCAGGAGGTACTGAAGCTCGACCCGGCAAACCATTACGCCCTCGTCAACATCGAGAAGCTCCACGAGGACCAGCACCAGTGGGAGGAGGCCTATGAGGTGCGGCGCTCGCTGGGCGCCCAGGGCGGCGCCGAGGACCCGCGGAGCCAGGGCATCCTCGCCTTCCTCGAGAACGAGCTGGGCCTCCAGGCCGTCGCGCGCGGCGACTACGCAGGCGCCGTGGCCCGCTTCCAGTCGGCCATCGACCTCGACGCCGGCGTCGTGCCCGCCTATCTCAATCTCGGCGACGCCTACGCGCGCGACGACAAGATGGCGGCGGCGGTCGAGGTGTGGGAGCGCGTCATCGAGCGCGCACCCGAGCGCGCCTATCTGACCTTCGATCGGCTCGCGTTCGGCTATCGGAAGCTGGGCGCCTCAGAGCGGTTCGCCCAGGTCTGCCGCATGCTGATGGTGAACAACCCGCAGGACTGGCGCGCGCGGCTCGCGCTCGCCCGCCATCTCGAAACGGAAGGGGATGCCCGCGGCGCGCTCGAACAGCTGTTCGAGGCGCTCGTGCACAACCCCCATGCCCTCAGCCTCCATCAGGCGATCTGGCAGGTCCTCTCGCGCCTCGAGTTCGAGCGCAGCCTGGTGCAGCGGTACGTCGAGCTGACGCGGCATGCCGTGTTCTACATGGATCCCCACGTGTGCGTCCGCTGCCGCTATCGCAGCACCGAGCTGCTGTGGCAGTGCCCGCACTGCCATGAGTGGGGCACCTTCGTGGAGGATCGCATCGCCCCAGCCAAGGAAGCCGAGGAGCTGGTCTAGGGCGCGGAGGCGACGCGCCTCAAACCCCGGAATCCGCGGCGGCCCGCCGTCTCAGCGCGACGACGATCTCCGCGACCTGCGAATCGGTGTCCGCTTTCGCGCCGTCCGCGCGGATCACGATTCCGGCGCGCCGGGCCTTCTCGGCCGCCGCAAGCTGGGCGGCGATCCGGCGGTCGGCCTCCTCCGGCGTCAATCCGCGGTCGAGCAGCCGCTCACGCTGGAGCTCCGGCGCGCAGACGGTTGCGATCACGACGTCGAAATCCCGCTCCCGGCCGGTCTCGAACAGCAGCGGGATGCAGGCAACGGCGATCGGCTGGTCGACGCCGCGCATCCATTCTGCGATTCTTCGATAGACGACTGGATGGACGATGGCTTCCAGGCGGAGGCGCGCGGCATCGTCGCGGAAGACCTGCGAGGCGAGCGCCGGGCGATCGACTGCGCCGTCGGGCGCGAGAACCCCGGGGCCGAACTCGAGAGCGACGGCCTGCGTCGCAGGAGTGCCGGGCCGCAAGGCCTCATGGACGATGTCGTCCGCATCGATCGCGGGGATCGCGTGACGACGAAACCGTTCGAGCACGTAGCTCTTTCCGGTTGCGATTCCCCCGGTGAGCGCCACCCGGATCACAGCGCCTCCCGATCCCGCCGCGCGGCCCGCGCCGGTGCGGCTCCGGGCGTCCGCGCCCGGCCTAGCGTCCGACCCTCTCTTCGGCTGCCTTCAGCGTGTTCGCGAGCACCATCGCAATCGTGAGCGGCCCGACCCCGCCCGGCACCGGGGTCAGCGCGCCGGCGACCTCCGCCACCTCCGGGTGAACGTCGCCCACCAGCGTCGAACCCCGCTTTTCGAAGGCCGCCAGCCGCTGCGGACTCCGCTCGAGCAGCGCCCGGGCGATCTTTGGATCGGTCACACGATTGATTCCGACGTCGACCACGACGGCCCCGGGCTTCACGAAGGAGCTCGTCACGAATCCGGGCCGGCCAAGGGCCGCCACGAGGACGTCGGCCTGGCTCGCGATCCCGGCCAGGTTCCTGGTGCGCGAGTGGCAGATCGTGACCGTCGCATTCCGGTGCAGCAACAGCAGCGCGATCGGCTTGCCGACGATCTCGCTCCGGCCGATCACGACGGCGTGCGCGCCGCCGATTGGAATCGAGCTCCGCTCGAGCATTTCGATGATCCCGGCGGGCGTGCAGGCCACCAGGTGCGCACGGTTCTGGACGAGCCGCCCCACATTCACCGGCGTCACGCCGTCCACGTCCTTCGCCGGGTCGATCTCGTCGAAGACCTGCTGCATCGCACGCGGCCCGAGCGCCTCGGGGAGCGGCGACTGGACGAGGATGCCGTCGACGTCGCCGCTCGCGTTGAGACGGCGAACGGCGGCCAGGATCTCGTCGAGCCCCGCGGTCGCGGGCAGCTCGAAGACCGCGGCGTGCACACCGGCCTCGCCGGCCGTCTTCATCTTGTTGCGAACGTAGATCAGCGAGTCCGGGCGCTCTCCCACCAGCACGATCGCCAGGCCCGGCGGCCGTCCGGCGCGCGCGCGGAACGCGGCGATCCGGCCGCCCGTTTCGGCGCGAATCTGCGCCGCCATGGCGGTACCGTCGATGATTCTGGTCACGACCTCTGAATATTCTACGTGAGCGCCTGCAGGTAGTCGCGCACGCGCGACGCCGGATCCGTTCCTGCAAGCAGATCCCCGATGACCGCGACCGAGGCCGCGCCTGCCGCGCGCACCGCCGGCGCGCGCTCCAGCGTGATGCCGCCGATCGCCACGATCGGCAGTGCCGTCCGCGCGTGCTCGATCTCCCGGCGAGCGGCCCGGACGAGATCCAGCCCGACGGGAGCGTATCCGGTCTCCTTCGTCCCGGTCGCGAAGATCGGCCCGACGGCAAGGTAGTCGACCGGCAGGCGCATGGCCGCCCGCACCTGCTCGATCGAATGGGTCGAGAAGCCGACCAGGGCGCGGCCGCCGAGGATGCGGCGCGCGGCCGCCGGCGCGAGATCGTCCTGACCGAGATGCACGCCGTCGGCGCCCGCGAGAGCGGCGATGTCCGCCCGATCGTTGACGATCACGGCGCCGTCCACGGCGTGCATCCGGACGACGATCCCCTCGGAGAGGGACGAAGAGCTCGGCGGACGACTCCTGCTTTCCGCGGACCTGGATGAAGCGGGCGCCTCCCTCGACGAAGGCCTCGGCGAGCGCTGACGGGGGCCACCCGGCCTTCCCGGCCGCGGCCGTATCGAGAATGGCATTGAGGGGGGGAAGGGTCAGGCTCAGACGGCCTCGGCCAGATTCTTCTTCTCCGGCTTCTCCGCTTTCGGCAGGAACCGATCCATGAAGCCGGTGCTCAGCCGGCCGGCGAGGAAATCCGGATCGGCGAGGATCTTCAGATGCAGCGGGACGGTCGTCTTCATGCCCTTCGATGACCGACATCTCCAGCGCCCGCCGCATCCGCACGATCGCCTCCTGCCGGTCGCGGCCGTAGGCGATGACCTTGGCGATCATCGAATCGTAGTACGGCGAGATCGTGCACTCGGAATGCGCCGCGGTGTCCACGCGGATGCCCGGGCCGCCGCCGACGCTGAAGACGTGAATCACGCCCGGCGACGGCACGAACGTCTCGGGATCCTCGGCGTTGATCCGGCATTCGATCGCGTGTCCGTTGAACGTCACCTCGCCCTGGCTGAAGCGACAGCCGCTCGCCGGCGGCGATGCGGATCTGCTCCTTCACGATGTCGACGCCGGTCACCATCTCCGTCACGGGGTGCTCGACCTGCAGGCGCGTGTTCACTTCCATGAAATAGAACTTGCCGTCTGGCGTCCATCAGGAACTCGAAGGTGCCGGCGTTGGTGTACTGCACGGCCTTGGCCGCATCCACCACCAGGTTGCCCAGCTTGCGGCGCTGCTTCTCGGTCAGCGCCGGGGACGGCGACTCCTCGATGAGCTTCTGATGCCGGCGCTGGATGGAGCACTCGCGCTCGCCGAGGTGCACGACGGCGCCGTGGTGATCGCCGAGCACCTGCACCTCGATGTGGCGCGGATTCTCGAGGTACTTCTCGATGTAGACGTCGCGGCACGCCGAAGGCCGCCTCGGCCTCCCGCTGGGCCGTCTTGATGCGCGTGACTCAGCTCCTGCGCGAGTGCGCACGACGCGCATGCCGCGGCCGCCGCCGCCGGCGACGGCCTTGACGATGACCGGAAAGCCGATCGCCTCGGCGATCTTCAGCGCCTCGTCTTCGCTCTGCACCGGGCCGTCGCTGCCCGGCAGCAGCGGCACCCCCGCCTTCTTCATCGCGCGGCGCGCGCGCGCCTTGTCGCCCATCAGCCGGATGACCTTCGGATCGGGCCCGATGAACCGGATGTGGCAGGCCTCGCACACCTCGGCGAGATACGCCGACTCGGAGAGGAACCCGTAGCCGGGATGGATGGCGTCGGCGCCGGTGATCTCCGCGGCGCTGATGATCGCCGGCACGTTCAGATAGCTGTCGGCGCTGCGCGGCGGGCCGATGCAGACGTCCTCGTCCGCGAACCGCACGTGCAGCGAGTTCTCGTCGGCCTCGGAGTAGACCGCCACGGTCTTGATGCCGAGTTCGCGGCACGCGATGATGATGCGCATCGCGATCTCGCCGCGGTTGGCGATCAGGATTTTCTTGAACATCGCTCTCGTGGCCTACGCCTCGCGCGCGGCTTGATCGCGAACAGCCGCTCGCCGTACTGCACCGGCTGGCCGTTCTCGACGTACACCTTCACGATCTCACCGTCGTATTCCGAGTCGATCTCGTTCATCAGCTTCATCGCTTCGATGATGCACAGCACCTGGCCCTTCTTCACCACGTCGCCGACCTCGACGAACGGCGCGGCACCGGGCTCGGACGCGCGGAAGAACGTGCCGACGATCGGCGACTTCACGACCGCCAGATCGACTCCTCCTTCGGTGCGGCGGCGCGAGCATGTCCGGCCCTGGCGGCGGCCGGCGCCGATCGGCGGAGCGCCGGACGGGCGCCGGCGGGCCCGGCGCGGCGGGCCGGCGGCGCGATCCTGCGCGTGCACGAGGGTTGCCCTTCTTGATCTTGATCTTGAATCCTTCGCGCTCGAGCTCGAACTCGCTGAGCTCGTGCTCGCGAACCATGTCGAGAATCTTGTTCAGCTCGTCGAAGTCCATGCGTAGGTGTCCGTCAGCTGGTCCGCAGCTCGCGCGGCACGTTGGTGAGCACCTCGACCCCGCTCGGCCGTCACCAGCACGTCGTCTTCGATGCGAACACCGCCCCAGCCCGGAAGGTAGGCGCCCGGGCTCGATGGTGAAAACCATGCCGGGCTCGATCGGCTCGTCGAGCGGCGCCGGCGCATGGTCGGTCGCGGCGCGCCGCGGGCCGACGCGCGGCGCCTCGTGGATCTCGACGCCCAGGCCGTGCCCGGTGCTGTGCCCGAAGGCCTCCGCCAGGCCGTGCTCGGCCGAGCACGTCACGGGCGGCGGCGTCGATATCGCCGGCGCGGACGCCCGGCCGGACGCTGGCAATCGCGGCCATCTGGGCCTCCAGCACCGCGCTCGTACACCCGCTGCATCTCCGCGTCGGGCGGCCCGAGGGCGACGGTCCGCGTCAAGTCCACGCAGTATCCGCCGTAGACGCCGCCAAAGTCCAGCACCACCAGGTCCCCTGCCCTGAGCGCCCGGTCGCCGGGATGCGCGTGCGGCTGCGCGGCATTGGGAACCGCTCGCCACGATGGTTTCGAACGAGCAGCGCTCGAATCCCGCCGATTTGATGCGCCAGTCGATCTTCGCGGCCAGCTCCTGCTCGATCAGCCCCGGCCTCGCGTCGTGCAGGACGTCGAGCGCGACGGCCGACAGCAGGATCGCCCCGTGCCGCAGCATCTCGATCTCGTGCTCGTCCTTGACCAGCCGGAGCCGCTCGACCAGACTCCTCGGTCGACACCAGCGTGCCGCGCCCGGGAAGGCATCTGCCAGGCGCCGGTACCTCGAAAGCGGCAGCACGCGCCGCCTCCACACCAAGACGACGGAGGGCGAGCCGCTCGAGCAGTTCCGCCAGGGCCTCGTCGTAGCTGCGCTCGACCGGCAGCAGCTCGGTATCGGGCGACGCCACGGGCGAGCCTTGCCGATCCCGCGCCGCAGCAATGTACCGGAAATCGGCGATGAGGTACAAGCGGTCGGCGGTGCATCACGGCCATTCCGGCCGTTGCCGCGTGGTTGGTGAGGTAGAAGATATTGGGTAAATGGGTGACGAGCAGCGCGTCCAGCTCGCTCGCGCGGATCTGCTCGCGCAGGCGTGCATGACGGGCCGCGAGCATTCGCGTCGCTGCGAGCCGCACGGGTAGAGTTTAGACCGCCTTTCGATGGCGGTAGGTATGAATCGCGCCGAGGAACCGCTCGAGCTCGGGCAGGCCCGCGGCGTCGGCCGCCGGCGTCTCGACCATGGGGTGAGCCGGTGCGGCCGGCTGATCCTCGGCGGCCGGCTGGCCCCCGTCGTCGACGCCGCCCTCATCGGCCCCCAGACCGGCGTGCGCCATGAACGCCGCGCTGACCTCCTCGAACGACAAGCCTTCTTCTGCGGCGGGAGCGTCGGGCGGAGCGATCGAGCGCGCGATCTCCTCGACGGTCTGTTCGAGGTCGGGGTCGTGGCGCGCGAGCCCGAGCGCCGAACGATAGTACGTGAGAGCCTTGTCGAGCTCGCCGCGCCGGTGATGGATCTCGGCAAGCCCGCGGATGGCGGCCAGGTTCTCGGGCGCGTGCTGCAGGACCAGCTCGAGCTCGGTCTCCGCCGTCGCCAGATCGTTCATCTCGATGAGCGCGCGGCCGAGCGTCACGCGCGCGGAGAGATACGTCGGATGGATCGCCAGGCCCGCCCGGCAGACGCTGACGGCTTCGGCATAGTGGCCCGCGCGCCGATGCTCCTCTGCCAGCTGAGCGAAGGCAATCGAAGCCGGATCGCGCTGCAGACGGCGCCCGAGCTCGTCGATCCGGGGATGCTCCATCACGGCGCGACCGTCACCGTCTTGGTCACGAATCCGGTCTGCCCCACTTCGTCGGTGACCGTCAGGGTGACGTTGTAGGTGCCCGGAAGGTCCGGGGCTTCGTACTTCTTCGTGATCGTCACGCCGGTGCCCGTCTGGGTGGCCCCGATACCGCCGAAGAACCAGTCCCACCGCACGATGGCGTGGCCGGTGCTCGCCTTCGAGACGCCGCCATTGAAGCTGATCGCCATGCCGATCGTCGGGGCGGTCGGCGAGAATGTGAAGTCGGCCGTCGGCCCGACGCCGGCCCCCACCGAGACGAACTTGCTGGCGCTTCCGCTGAATCCGTTGCTGTCGACGACCGTCAGCGTCACCTGATGCGTCCCGGCCGGGAACTGGTGCGAGGCCGGATTCCCGACGTACTGCGCGCCGTCGTCGAAGTCCCAGCGGTAGGAGGCGATCGTCGCGCCGCCCGGTGCGGTCGACTTCAATCCGTCGAACGTCACCGCCGAGAAGGCGGTCGGCGACACCGGCGTCCACTCGAAATTGGGGGTCGGACCGGGCACCTGGATCACGCCTGGCGGCACCAGCCGGATGTCCACGTACCGCGGCTGCGAGTTCGCGCTGTCGCCGCTCGCCGGCGTCACGCGGATGCTCACCACCTGGCCCGTACCGTCGGTCGGGGTGACCAGGGGCGAGGCCGGCGCGGTGTAGACGACAAGGGCTTTGCCGTCGCCGCCGGTCACCAGCGAATGCGCCGAGATCGTGCCGAAATCCGTGATGACACCGTTCACCATGATCTCGGCGCGCAGCGCGACGCTCTTGGCGGGCTGCCCGTTCGCGTCGAAGGCCTGAATGGTGATTTGCGAGGTCGAGGCGCCGTCCTGCGAGATCACCTCGGGGTTGGCCGAGGTGGCCAGCGACAGGCCCAGCTCCGAGGGGCCCGACAGCGGAGGCGCGGGCGTCCGCGAGACCGTGCACGCGGCGCCGCAGATCGCGACGGCGAGCGTCAACAGCTTGCAAAGTGCCTTCGTCATATCGTTCCTGCGTTGTCCCCGGGTCCGCATCAGTTAGGGTCGCCCCAGTCGGCGAAGTTCACGGTGATCGAGGCCGTCTGCGCCACGTCGTTGCCCGCTTGATCGCGGCCGTAGAACGTCACCTCGGCAATCACGAAGATCGAGTTCCGGCCGCCACCCCCGACGAGCGCCCTGAGCGGCGCCTCCTGCTTGGCCTGTACGCGCACCAGAATGAAAGAGGCCGCCGCCGTCGCCTCGCCGACGGTGAGCGTGACGGCGCCGTCGAAGTCGTAGGGCACGTCCACGCCCTGCACGTTGCGGCCGTCCGATCGCAGGTAATGGACGTGATATCTCGTGAGCGTGATCGGGTTGAGCGCCGAGGACGCCGCGAGCGTTCCTGGCGCGCCCTGATCCTTCAAGGCCATGTGCAGCGTGACCTGGCCGAGATCCTCGAAGATCGTCGGCACCTTGGTCTGCTGGCCGTTCACGGTCTGATCCACGAGCGTCTGCACGTCGGATTCCAGCACGCTGCCGAAGGTGCCCGGCGTGGCGCCTGAAGCGGCGGTCAGCGAATCGACGACCAGAAACGATGGCGAGCGCCCCTGCCGTGCGACGTCCCCGCACCCGGCAGAGACCACCGCCAAACCGAGGACGCCCGTTGAGAGCACTGCTGCAATGCGCGCCTGCATGACTCAGGTAGTCTCCTGACCTAGCTCTTGATAATCCGCGGCGTGAGGAAGATCAGCAGCTCGCGGCTCTGATCCGTGAGTGTGTCCCGCCGGAAGAGCCAGCCGAGCAGCGGCACTTTGTACAGGCCGGGCGTTCTGTCGTTGGTCGCCTGCTGCTGGCTCACGTAGATGCCGCCGATGACCGACGTCTGGCCGTCGCTGACGAGCAGCGTCGTGACCGCCCGCTGGGTGTCGATCGGCGGAATGCCCCCGATGGCGCGGCTGAAGTCGGGCGATGCGTTCTCGAGCGTCACGTTCATGATGACGGTGTTCGAGGCCGTGATCTGCGGGAGCACCTTGAGCTGCAGCGCCGCATCCTTGAACGTCACGGTGACGGTGTTGTTCGCGACGGTCTGAATGGGAATCTGGACGCCCTGCGTGATCTCCGCCGGCACGTTGTTCTGCGTCGCGACCCGCGGCGTCGAGAGAATCCGGCCGTGGCCCGACGATTCGAGGGCGGACAGCGCCACGTCGAGGTTGACGGCGCCGTTCACGGATCCGAGGGCGAGCCCGATCGCGCTCGTCGCCGGCGACACGCCCAGGTTGACCGCCGTCGCGGCGGCATCGGTGGCCGCGCCCTGCACCGGCCCCTGTACTCCGCCCGTCCTGCCCGTCAGGCCGCCCTGGTTCGGGAACGCCAGACCCGTGGTGTTGCCGAGGTCCGGCGCCACCCGGCCGTTGAACCCCCACTGAATGCCCAGGTTTCTGGCGAAATCGCGTGTCGTCTGCACGATGCGCGCCTCGATCTCCACCTGCGGCTCGGGCCGATCCAGCGTGTCGAGGAGCTGCGAAGCCGCCTGGAGCCGGCTCGCCAGGTCGCGGATGATGATGCGTGTTGGTGCGCGCGTCCACCTGGATATCGCCGCGCGGCGAGAGCGCCGTCTTGGTGAGCAGCGGGGTCAGGTCGGCCGCCTTGGCGTAGCTCAGCGGACGGGTGAGCAGCTGCAGCTCGCCCGAGAGCGCCTGCTCGTCGCTGAGCTTCCTCCGCTGGGCCTCCTCGTCCGCGAGCACGCTGAGCGGCGCGATGCGCACGATGGTGCCGTCGACGCTATAGCCCAGTTTGTGATCCTTCAGAATGATGTCGAGCGCCTGATCCCACGGCACTTCGTGCAGCGACACGTCGACCGAGCCCTGCACCGACTGATCGATGACGATGTTGAGGCCGCTGATGTCGGCGAACGTGCGGAGCACCGTCCGCAGATCGGCGCCCTGGAAGTCGAGCGTGACGGGATGGCCGTTGAACCGCGGTTGGCTGCCGGCGACGTTGCCGGCCGTCGGCTGGGCGGGTCGCGGCGCCGCGGGCGGCCCGGCCGGAGGCTGCTGCGCCAGCGGGGCGCGAGCCGGCCCGCCGGCATTCCTGGGCGAGGCCAGCAGCGCGGCAATCGGATCGCCCGCCCGGGCCACCGCCGGCGCCGTGGTGGCCGCCTGGTCATCCGTGCCGGTGTCGTCGAAGAAGATCTTCAGGTCCTTCGCGCCTTCCTCGGCCGGCACCACCCGATAACTGGCCGGCCGGACGAGGTCCACCGTGACCTGCGTATGCGGCTTCGTGCCCGAGGTCGCGACGTGAACGGTGGCGATCGGCCCGCGGCCGACGATGATGTCGGCCGGCGTGTGCGATCGGAGCCCTGGAAAATCGAGAATCACGCGCGGAATTCCGTCGCCGAGGGCGGTCACCGATCCGAGCCCCAGCTCGCCGTTGCCCACCAAGGTCAGGCTCGCTCCGGTCATCTCGCCCGCCGCACGGATGTCGTCCAGGGTCGTGGCGGCGCGCAGGGCCGCGGCCGGAGCCACCGCTGGCGCTGCGCGGGGCGCGGCCGCTGCCGGAAAGGCGCCGTCGAGATCCACGAAGATCAGGTTCCGCTTGACGCGCACCGTGTGCGCGGCCGGGCGTGTGAGCGCGACGCGTACGCGCGCGACCGCCGCGCCGTCCGCATCCACGGCGTCGGCGACCGATACGCCGGCGATGAGGCCGCCTTCGCCTCCCACATCGGCCGCCCCGCCGCTCTTCACACGCCGCAGATCGATCAGCAGCGTCGTCGGATCGGGCCGGGTGATCAGGTACGACACCGGATCCGAGGTCTCGATGGCGAGCGTGGTGGTGCGCTTGCTGGCCTTCACGGCGAGCGAGCGCAGTTGCGGGTCGCTGGCATCGCCAGCGGCCCAGACGCCGGCCACCGCGAGCACGAGCGTGCTCGCGAGGCCGAACAGAAGCGATCTCTTATTGGTTGACATCATCCGACGCTCTGAGTCCCTTTCGGACCTCCCGCTGTTTGACCAGCGAGAGCGGATCGTTGACCTCCTGCATGATCACGATGCCCTGCGGGTTGATGCTCCGCACCGTCCCGTCCGCAAGGTGGTCGTTCACGTGCGCGGTGAATGTCTTGCCGTCCGGCGACTGCACCAGCGCGATATAGCTCCCCCGGGTCAGCAGCACGCCGCGCACGAGGACCTCGTCGGTGCCCAGGCTCGCGAGCCCCTCGGTCCGTTTGCCGGGCGCCGCCGCCTCGGCGCCGCGGCTCAGCAGGCTCACGAAGGGATCCCGCCGGCCGTCCGGGTCGTACGCGTACACGTCGCCGGCCGGGGCCGTGCCGCCCTGTGCCGGGGCCGAGGCCGCCGCTCCGGCCGCCGCCGGCGCGCTCGCGGCCGGCGCCGGCGTCTGGGCCCACAGACGAATCGTGGCGAGCACCACCAGCGAACCCGCGTACACCGCCGATCGAAGCGTCTGTCGCCGGGTCATGCGCTAGTTGCCCTTCGCCGCGGCCGGCGCGGGCTTCTGTTCGAGCAGGACGAACGTGGTGGCGACGCACTCGGCCGTGATGGTGCTCGTGGCTTCCGGCTTGTCCTTCGCGTGAATGGTCAGGTTGCTCACGTTGATGATTCGCGAAAACTTGCTGACGCGATCGAGGAACATGCCGAGGTTGTGGTACGTGCCTTCGAGCTTCAGCTGGATCGGCCACTCGGCGTGCATCGTCTTGGTCACGGTCGGCGCCGGCTTGAAGCCCCGAATCTCCAGGTTCGACTGCGTGGCGAGCGTCTGGATGCGCCGCAGGAGATCCGCCACGTCCTTCTGCTCCGGCAGAACGGCGCTGAGGCTCTGCAGCCGGGCCTCCAGCTCGCCGACCTGGCCCTTGAACTTGTTCAACTGCACCGCGGTCGTCGATCCCTTCGCGATGTCGGCCCTCAGCGACGCGAGCTGCTGGCGGCGGCCGTCCATGGCGGCCGTGAACGGCGACGCATAGAACTGATAGAACACCGCGACGCCAGCGATGCCGAGGCCGGCGAAGAGACCCAGCTGCGCGTACCAGGGAAGCTTGTTGAGACTCAGATCCATCGGGCTCTCATCGTCGATATCGGGGTCAGTTCGCCTCGGCTTTAAGTCGGCCCTTGACCGAAAACCTGATCAACTGCGCGCCGCCGCCCGCTGCGGCGGGCTCGACGGCGCTGTCCACGATCTCGACCGGGCGATCGAAATACGCCGAGCCCTCCAGGCTGCTGACGAAATCCGACAGGGCGGTGAGCGTGGTGCAGCGCCCGTCGATCACCACGTCGTTCGCCGTCTGCTTGAGGTCGAGAAGCCACATCGCGTCGGGCAGGCTGCGGCTGACCTGATCGACCAGGTGCACGGGGCCGGTCTGCCCTTTTCTGAGCTGCTCGATCAGCGTGACGCGCTGCTGCAGCTGCGCGCGCCGGTCCTCGAACTGCCGCACCTGGCGGATGACGCCCTGCAGGCGCACGGTCTCGCGCTGCGCGTCGGCGATCTGCTGGTCGAGATCGGCCGACTCGTTCTGCAGCGACCAGTACCACCAGCCGATCCCGAGCGCGGCGAGCACGAGAATGAGGCCGCAGCCGAGGGTGGTCTTGTCGACGATCGGAAACTTCGATTTGCGCTTGGTGCGCTCCCGATCGACGGCGAGCAGGTTGATCCGGATCACCGGTCGCCTGCCCGTCTGACGGCCAGCCCGACGGCCACGGCGGCCGTCGGCGCGATCGCGTCGCGCTGCTCGGCGGTGAACTTCTTCGGATCGAGCGCCACCTTGCGGAACGGGTCGAACATCTCCACGGGCGTGTTGAAGCGTTCCTGCAGCGCCTGCGCGAACCCGTCCACGCGGGAGGCGCCTCCGCTGAGCATGATCCGGTCGATGCGATCGGTCGAGGCGGTCGCCTTGAAGAAGTCGAACGTCTTCTGCACCTCGAGCAGCACGTTTTCGGTCATGGCCCGCAGCACCGGCGCCGCGTCGGCGAAGGTGGCGCCGTCCACCGGCAGACCGCGCTTGAGCATCTCGGCGCTCTCGAACGGCAGGTTGAGCTCCCGCTGCACCGCCTCGGTGTAGGCGTTGCCGCCGAAGGACACGTCGCGCGTGAACACCGACTGCTCGTTGACGAGAATGTTGATGTTGATCGCGCCGGCGCCCGCATTCAGCAGCGCGACGACGAGGCCCGGTTCGAACCCGTAGTTCAGCTCGTACGCGTTCTGGAGCGCGAAGGCGTCCACGTCGAGCACGACCGGCGTGCGGCCGGCCTGCGCGATCACCCCCGTGTAGTCGGCGATCTTGTCCTTCTTGGCGGCGACGAGCAGCACCTCCATCGAGTCCTTGCCAGCGGCGCCGCCGCCCGATTCGACGATCTGATAGTCGAGGTTCACGTCTTGGATGTCGAAGGGGATGTACTGCTCCGCCTCCCAGTAGATCGACTCGTCGAGCTCGGTCGGCGTCATGACCGGCAGCGAGATCTTCTTGACGATCACCGCGTTGCCCGAGATCGAGGCGGCCACCTGCTTCGTCTTGAAGGCCTTGACGTCGAAGACGCGGCGGATCGACTCGGCGACCGCCGCGGCGTCGATGATGGCGCCGTCGACGATGCTGTCGGGCGGGACGGGCTGCGTCCCGAACGCCGCCACGCGGTAGCCCTTGCCCGACGGCTTCAACTCGACCGCCTTCACGGCACTCGACCCGATGTCGAGCCCGACTATTGAGCGGCTCTTACTGAACAGCTGCACGCAAGTGACCTCGTTGGAAAGCGCGGACCGATCTCGGCAGTCTCGCCGGCAAGGGCGATGCCAGCGGTTCCCCTTCGAATCTGCGGTGCGCGGCCGGACCGCGATGACGGTTCTGTGATGCCGTTACGAACTCGTGATCGCAGTCTCTGCCACACACCGTTCTGTATCGGCCGAGCGGCGGGCGGCCTTGATGTGAGGGAGTGCGCGAGGGCGTGCACGCGGAGCGCCCGCGACTTGACACTTCGCCGGAACGGCAGGTAAGATTTGGGTTTACCGTTGGGCCAGACCACGCGCCAGAGGGATCCGCGATTGATGCCGACGTACGTAGCGACGCCGAAAACCATTGACAGCAAGTGGCACGTCATCGACGCCGACGGGCAGGTGCTCGGGCGCGTGGCGACGCTTGCGGCACGACTCCTCCAGGGCAAGCACAAGCCGTCCTACACCCCGTTCATCGATACCGGCGATCACGTCGTGATCGTCAATGCCGCCACGGTGAAGCTGACGGGACGCAAGGAGGAGCAGAAGCTCTATCGACGCCACAGCGGCTACGAGGGCGGCCTGCGAGAGGAGCGGGCGAAGATCGTCCGCCAGCAGCATCCGGTGCGGCTGGTCGAAGAAGCGATTCATGGCATGCTCCCCAAGACCAAGCTCGGCTCCGCGATGTACCGGAAGCTGAAGGTTTACGCCGGCCCGGACCACCCGCACGCCGCTCAGAAGCCCATCACCCGCGAGGTCGCATAACTTGCCAGTCACAGAATTCTGCGGCACCGGCCGGCGAAAAACGTCGTCTGCGCGCGTTTTTCTCAGGCCCGGTACCGGTACGATTACCGTCAATCACCGCGCGTTCGACACCTTCTTCCCCACCGAGGCGCTGCGCACCCAGATCAGACAGCCGCTCCAGCTCACCGAGACCGCCGAGAAGTTCGACGTGCTCGCCACGGTCGCCGGAGGCGGCGTCGCCGGGCAGGCCGGCGCCGTGCGGCTCGGCATCGCACGCGCCCTGGTGGAGTACAACGCCGAGCTGCGCCGCAGGCTCAAGAAGAGCGGATTGCTCACGCGCGATGCCCGTGCGAAGGAACGGAAGAAATATGGCCTGGCCGGCGCGCGCAAGCGGTTCCAGTTCAGCAAACGGTGATCCGCCGGCCGATCCGTCCCGAGGTCCGGGCGGCGGCTGCGGCCAGATGGAGGGAGCCCGAATCGTGATGGAGGCAGCTTGACCCCGATCGCAATGAAGGATCTGCTGGAAGCCGGAGTCCATTTCGGCCACCAGACGAAACGCTGGAATCCGAAGATGAAGGAGTACATCTTCGGCGAACGCAACGGCATCTACATCCTCGACCTCGGCAAGACGGTCAGGCTGTTCAAGGAGGCCGAGGACTTCGTGACGAACCTGGCCTCGGATGGGAAGACGCTCCTGTTCGTCGGCACCAAGCGCCAGGCGCAGGACGTCATCGCCGAAGAGGCGGTTCGCTGCGGGATGTTCTTCGTGAACCAGCGGTGGCTCGGCGGGCTGCTCACCAACTTCAACACCATCCAGCGCAGCCTTGCGCGTCTGCGCGACCTCGAATCGATGGCGACCGACGGCCGCTACGACACGCTCTCGAAGAAGGAAGTCGCCCGGCTCGAGAAGGAGCGGCGCAAGCTCGAGAAGAACCTGGAAGGCATCAGGGGCATGAGCCGGCTGCCCGACGCCGTGTTCATCGTGGACACCCGCAAGGAGCAGATCGCCGTCGACGAGGCCCGCAAGCTCAAGATCCCGATCATCGGCATCGTCGACACCAATTGCGATCCCGATCAGGTGGAGTTCAAGATTCCCGGCAACGACGATGCGCTGCGCGCGATCCGGCTGTTCGCGGCGCGCATCGCGGACGCCGTCATCGCCGGCCGCACGATGCGGGAGTCGGCGCACGCCGAGGCCTCCGGCGGCAAGGACGGCGACTCGGGCGACGACGCCCGCCGCCCGGCGCCTCCGGCCCGCCGCGCCGTGGCGGAGGCCGCGACGGCCCCGGCCGTCGTCTAGACCCTTCTCGCGCACCCGATCCAGCCATTCGCGCCGGTTGCACGCCGACCGGCGCGTGTCATGTACTCGGAGCACACATGGACATCCCAGCAGAACTCGTCAAGAAGCTACGCGACGCCACCGGCGCAGGCTTCATGGAGTGCAAGGCGGCGCTCGTGGAAGCCAATGGCGATCTGGATGCCGCGACGACCATCCTCCGGAAGCGCGGGCTCGCCCAGGCCGCCAAGAAGGCGGGCCGATCCACGAACCAGGGGCTCGTCGGCAGCTACATCCACATGGGCGGCAAGATCGGCGTCCTCGTGGAGGTGAACTGCGAGTCGGACTTCGTGGCCCGCACGGAGCCGTTCGCCGCGCTCGTCAAGGAAATCGCGATGCACGTCGCGGCCGCCGATCCCAGGTACGTGCGCCGCGAGGACGTGCCAGGCGACGTCGTGGAGAAGGAGCGCGAGATCTATCGCGCCCAGTTCGTGCAGGCCGGCAAGCCCGCCGACAAGCTCGACCGGATCGTGGATGGCAAGCTCGAGGCGTTCTACGGACAGATCGTGCTGCTCGAGCAGCCGTTCATCCGCGATCCGGCGGTCAAGGTGTCCCAGCTCGTCGCCGACGCGACCGCCAAGATGGGCGAGAACATCTCCATCGCGCGCTTCGCGCGCTTCAAGGTCGGCGATCTGGCCGAGTGAGCCCGGCCGATTGACGATCGTCGATCGCCGACGACATAATCTCGTTGCGTATGCCCGTGGCCGAATCTCCTGTCTACAAGCGCGTGCTCCTGAAGCTCTCGGGAGAGGCGCTCATGGGCGAGCAGTCGTTCGGGATCGATCCGGCCGTCACGTCGCAGATCGCCGCGGACATCGCCGAAATTCAGGGGCTCGGCGTGCAAACGGGCATCGTCATCGGGGGCGGCAACATCTTTCGCGGCGTAGCCGCCAGCGCGCGGGGCATGGACCGCGCCACCGGCGACTACATGGGGATGCTCGCCACGGTCATCAACGCGCTCGCCATGCAGGACGCCCTGGAGCAGCAAGGCGTCGTCACGCGCGTCGTGACCGCCATCGAGATGCGCGCGGTGGCCGAGCCCTTCATCCGCCGCCGGGCCGAGCGCCACCTCGAGAAAGGCCGCGTCGTCATCTTCGCCGCCGGCACCGGCAATCCGTATTTCACGACCGACACGGCGGCCGCGCTGCGCGCCATGGAGATGCGCGCGGACGTGATTCTCAAGGGCACGAAGGTCGACGGCATCTACACGGCCGACCCGATGCTCGACAAGGATGCCACGCGCTACGACAAGATCTCCTATCTGGAAGTCATCGATCAGGGCCTGAGGGTGATGGATGCGACGGCGATCACCCTCTGTATGGACAATCGCCTCCCCATCATCGTCTTCAACCTGCGGACGCCGGGCAACCTGCGCCGGACGGTCATGGGAGAGCCGGTCGGCTCGACGGTCACCACCTAGCCGCCCTGCTCCGCGACGCGCCGGATTCAGGCGGATCCTGGCGCAGGGAGAAACCGATGGACGTCAACGATCTGCGGGGGCTGTTTGCCGATTCGAACCAGCGCATGAATACGGCGCTCGAGCACGTCAAACACGAGCTGGGGGGCGTCAGGACCGGACGCGCTTCCATCACGCTCCTCGATCACGTCCAGGTGGAGGCGTACGGATCGAAGATGCCGATCAACCAGGTGGCCAGCCTCTCGGTTCCGGAGCCCACCCTGATCGTCGCGCAGCCGTTCGACCCCTCGCTCCTCGGCGCCGTCGAGAAGGCCATACGGACGTCCGATCTGGGCCTCAACCCCGCGAACGACGGCAAGGTCGTGCGCATCCCGATCCCGTCGCTCACCGAGGAGCGGCGCAAGGAGCTCTCCCGCCACGTGCACAAGCTCGCGGAAGAGGGGCGCAACACGATCCGGCAGATACGGCGCGACGCGAACGACCGGCTCAAGAAGCTCCTCAAGGACTCGAAGATTTCAGAGGACGAGGAGAAGCGGGGCCTGGAAGAAGTGCAGAAGCTCACGGACCAGCACGTCAAGCTGGTGGACGACGCACAGAAGAAGAAGGACGCGGAGCTGCTCGCGCACTGACGCACCGGCCGTCCGGTCCGGCTCAGAGCCGGTCGCCGAAGGAAATCCCGAGCGCGCGCGCGGTTCGTACCAGGTCGAACTCGAGCGGCACGCGCTTCTGCCTGCCCACGATCTCTTCGAGCGGGATGGTGACCACCTGCGGCGGCTGGTGGGCCACCATCTTGCCGAACTCTCCGCCGGTGATGCACTCCACGGCCTTGCCCCCGAGACGCGTCGCCAACACGCGATCGTAGCTGGTCGGCGTGCCGCCCCGCTGCAGGTGCCCGAGCACGACATAGCGGGTCTCCTTGCCCGTCAGCGCCTCGATTTGACGCGCCAGACGCCCGCTCACGCCGCCGAGGCGCTCGGCGGTGGCGGCATCGCCGGCGGCCAGCAGCGAGACGCTCCCGCCCATCGGCGCGGCCCCCTCTGCGACGACGACAATGCTGAAGCGGGCTCCCCAGGCCTCCCGCTCGCGAAGCCGGCCGGCAATGATCTCGAGCTCGTACGGGATCTCCGGAATGAGGATCACGTCAGCGCCCCCGGCCACCCCCGCGTGAAGCGCGATCCAGCCGGCATAGCGGCCCATGACTTCGACCACCATCACCCTGTGGTGCGCCTCCGCGGTGGTGTGCAGCCGGTCGATGGCGTCGGTGGCAAAATTCACCGCCGTATCGAATCCGAAGCAGTTCACGGTGCCGACAATGTCGTTGTCGATGGTCTTCGGCACGCCGACGACCGGGATCCCGCGTTTGAAGAATTCGTAAGCGATCCCGAGTGTGCCGTCTCCGCCGATCACGACCAGCGCGTCGAGCCCGAGCAGGTGGAAGGTCTCGACCGCCCGGGTCGAGTAGTCGCGCGTGCCGTCAGAGGTCTCGACCGGATAGGCGAAGGGATTCCCGCGATTGGTGGTACCCAGGATGGTGCCGCCGAGCCGGAGAATCCCCGCGACGTCGCGCGGACGCAGCACGCGGGATCGGCTCGGCTCGATCAGGCCGTCGAAGCTGTCCTCGAGGCCGAGCACTTCGATCCGCGCGTTCGAGGCCGCCTTCACGACGGCACGGATCACGGCGTTCAGGCCCGGGGCGTCGCCGCCGCCGGTGAGCACGCCGATGCGCTTCACGTCTGTCATGGGAACTGTCGAAGGCTGGTGCGTTCGAACGCGCGGATCACGTGCACGAGCCGCGTGCGTCAGCGCCGAGTCGAGTGGTGGACGGCAGGAGGATCGAACTCCTGACCTCCGCGTTGCGAACGCGGCGCTCTCCCAGCTGAGCTAGCCGCCCACATGAGGCGCCGTTGGCCGGCGCCCGAACCGTGATGTTAGCATGCACATCGGTCATCTCGAAAGCGCGGGCTCCAGCACGTCGAGCGTCCATGTGGCCGGCCAGAAGACCGAGCCGCACTCGGCCGCCGGGAGTTTGCCGTTGCCGAAGACGTCCGCGACCAGCACCTCGAATCCCACGGCGTCGTAGATGACGTCGTAGTCGAAATACGGATCGCCGAACGACAGATCCACGGAGTAGAAGCCCGGCATCAACGGGAGATCCCTGAGCCTGACGCTGATCGTCCCGGTCCGCGACAGCGTGTCGAACTGATACCCGGGCACGATCCGGTTGTTCACCCCGAACACCGGCGCGCCGTAGCTGTTCTTGACGGTGATCCCGAGCACCGGGCTGAGGGCGCGCTCGTCGCATCGGTATTCCACGCGGATCGAAAGCTCTCCTCCCATCCGGACCACGGCGCCCGGCAGCCCGCGATCGCCGGAGACGGTGGCCGAGCGCATCAGCACTTCAGAGCGCGTCCGGCGCCCCGGATGCGGATCGAGCCGCGCCTCCGCCGCCGCCGACGAGCTCCCCGCCGAGAGGTAGCTGGCGATCACCCCGTGCGGGGGGCCGAGGCCCTCCGCCCGGCCGTCCTCGATGAAGAGACACCGGTTGCAGAGCGATTCGATTGCCGCCATGTTGTGGCTCACGAAGAGCACCGTGCGGCCGCTGGCGCTCACTTCGCGCATCTTCCCGAGGCACCGCTTCTGGAAGGAGGCGTCGCCCACGGCCAGCACTTCATCGACCAGCAGGATTTCCGACTCCAGGAATGCGGCCACCGCGAAGGCCAGCCGCAGATACATGCCGCTCGAGTAGCGCTTGACCGGCGTATCGATGAAGCGCTCGACCTCGGCAAAGGCCACGATCTCGTCGAACTTCCGGGCGATCTCGGCGCGGCGCATCCCCAGAATGGCGCCGTTCAAATAGATGTTCTCGCGGCCCGTGAGCTCCTGGTGAAACCCCGTGCCCACCTCGAGCAGGCTGCCCACGCGGCCGTAGAGCTCCACGCGGCCTGCGGTGGGATCGGTGATGCGCGACAGGATCTTCAGCAGCGTGGACTTGCCCGCGCCGTTTCTGCCGATGCACGCCGATGACGTCGCCGGGCGCGGCGTCGAAGCTCACGTCGCGCAGCGCCCAGATCGTCTCCGCCTGTGTGCCGCGCAGCGTCTGGAAGGGCGCCCGGAAGACCCGCGTCAGCGCGCCGCGAATCGTGTGCTCCACGTCGCCGCGGGCGCCAATCCGGTACCGCTTGCCGAGACGCTCGACTCTCAGAATGGGCTTCATCATGCGGCGCGAGGTCAGATCGTGTCGGCGAACGTCCGCTCGAGACGCCGGAAGGAGTACGCCGCGTAGACGAGAATGAACGCCGTCAGGGCGGCCGAAACGGCCAGCTCCCCCCAGTGGAACGGGGTCCCGAAGAGGGCCGCCCGGAAGTTCTCCACGATGCCCATCAGCGGGTTCATCGCGAGCAGCTGCCGCCATCGCCCCGGCACGATGCTCGTGGGGAACACGATCGGGGTGACGAGCATCCAGACTTGAATCAGGAACGGCAGGGCATGGCGGACGTCCCGGAATCTGACCGTGAGCGCCGCGAAGAACATCCCGACGCCGAGGGCCAGCGCGGTCTCCAGCAGCATCAGCGCCGGGAGCAGGAGGATACCCGGCCGAACCGGCAGGTGATACCAGGCCATCAGCACGAACAGCAGGCCGAAGGCGATGAAGAAGTCGAGGAGCGCGGCCAGGATGGCGGCGCCCGGGATGATCATGCGCGGGAAGTAGACCTTCGTGACGAGGCTCGAGCTGCCGACGACGCTCCCGGCGCTGGTCCCGACGGCGTTGGCGAAATACGTCCAGGGCAGCAGGCCCGCGTAGGCGAACGCCGCGTACGGCACGCCGTCGGAAGGCATGTGCGCGAGGCGGCCGAACACGGCCGCGAAGATGATCATCGGGGACGAGCGGCTGGAGCACGGCCCAGATGACGCCGAGCGCCGTCTGCTTGTACCGAAGCGTGATGTCGCGCCACGTCAGGAAGTACAGCAGCTCGCGGTGCGACCAGACATTGGCCAGCTCGAGCGACGCCCATCCGCTCCCGGGCTGGAGAACCAGCAGCGGCTTGTCGGAAACCTGCACGCCGTCTATATCGGCTGTTCCAGTGCCGCCGTGTACACGCCGAGGGTCTCGCGGGCCATGCGGGCCAGTGTGAACGTCCGTGCACGGGCGCGCGCGGCCGCCCCGAGGGCGGTGCGGCGCGCGGTATCGTCCAGCAGGGTTGTCATAACGTCCGCAAGGGCGTCGGGATCCGCCGTCTCCACCTGCGCGCCCGCGCCGCCCATGACCTCGGCCATGGCCGACTGGTTCCGCGCCACGACACACGCACCGGCCGCCATCGCCTCGAGCACGGGCAGGCCGAATCCCTCGTAGAGCGAGGGGAAGACGAACAAAGCGGCGCCGCGATACAGACGCTGCAGCTGGCCGTCGGGAACGAGGCCGGTCAGCTCGACCGCCCGTTCCAAACGCAGCTCGGCGAGGTGCGTCTGAAATTCCCGTTCGCGCTCCGGCGTCACCGCCGCGCGCCCGAAGAGCACGAGGCGGAGACTCGGGTGTGCGCGCCTGACGCGGGAGAACGCCGTCAGGAGCGCCCGGAGATTCTTTCGAGGCTCGAGATTGTAGGGCGACAGCAGGAAAGGTGTGCCGCTCCGATCCAGGGCGGCAGGTTGGGACGCTCCGGAAGCGGGCAGCTCCGGCTCGTCGGAGCGTGCGCCCAGATACACCACATGGATGCGCGAGCTCGCGAGCCCCCAGACGCGCTCGAGGTCCCCTGCCGTCGTGCGCGAGATGGCGATTACCGGTCCCCGTCCCGTACGCACGGCGTGCCGGAACATGCGGTAGGGACGCGACTCGACGCGCTCCCGGTATTCAGGGAACAGCTCGGACATCAGATCGTAAATCGTGACGACCACCCGGCAGCCTGGAAAGAAGGGAACGAACGTGTGCGGCGCGTGCAGCACGTCGACCGACTCGCGGCGAAGCGCCCATGCATAGCGAGCATGCGCCAGGTATGCCTCGCCCCGCCGGCCGCTCCGGGCCATCGATCGGTATCGCCAGCGCTCACTGGCGAAGACATCCGCCACCGCGGGCGGCGGATGTCGCGAGGCCCCGAAGACGACGAATTGGAAGCTCGAGGGCTGCGCCGCCAGGGCCGCGATCAGATCGACGCAGTAGCGGGACCTGTCCGTTGCCGAGGTGGAGACGATCGAGCTCCGAAAGATCGAAGGCGATCGTGGGCGGTGAATGGCGGCGCGGCATCGTTCGCGCGCGCGATGATATCAGGCGGCGGGCTTCAGCTTGATCTCGAACAGCTTCGGCCAGAGCTTGCCCGTCACGAACACGCGGTCTCTCGCGCTGTCATGTGCAATGCCATTGAGCACGTCGACATGGCCTCGAGCGGCCGCCCCGAGCAGGCCCGTGAGATTGACCCAGCCGATGACGTGGCCGTCACGCGGAGAGATCCGGGCGATGAAATCGGTCTGCCAGATGTTCGCCCAGATCTCCCCCTTGATCGTTTCCAGCTCGTTCAGATTGCCGATAGCCGTCGCGCCGTCGGCGACCTTCAGGCGGCGGCGCTCGGTGAACCGCGTGGGCTCCAGAAACCGCAGCGCGCTCGTCCCGTCGCTGAGCACCAGTCCGTTTTCATCGTGCGTGAGTCCCCAACCCTCGCCGAAGTAGCTGAAGTTCCTGATCAGGCGAAGCGTCCTGGCGTCGTACACGAATCCGGTCTTGTCCTTCCAGGTCACCTGAAACACCTTGCCGGCGCTGACGGTGATCCCCTCGCCGAAGTACCCGGGCTGCAGTTTCACCTCCTGCACGACCTTGCCGGTCTCGAGGGCAACCTTGCGCAGCGCCGATCGGCCCTGCAGTCCCGTGCCTTCGTACAGCACGCCGTCGCGATACTCGAGCCCCTGCGTGAACGACAGCGGATCGTGCGGGTAGGTGTTCACGACGGTGTAGCCGGCCACGGGCGCCTTCGAACCTGGCGGCGGAATGACCTGCGGCGTCGGCGCCCCAGATTGGCCTGAAAGCATGGCACCTGCCATCACTGCTGCGGCCGAGGCTGCGACGAGCGTCGCAGCGGCGGAACCGCGTCCTCTTCTCATGACTGCTTCCGGAGGTGCTGCTGGAGAACTCCCAGCGCGCGCTCGTCGGCGAGGCTGCGTGTCTCGCCCGACGCCTCGATCTCCATGTCGCGGGTGGCACCCTGATCGCCCAGCCGCTCGAGCACCTGCGCCCTCCAGCCCTCCCCTTCCGGCTCCGAGATGATGTAGAACCGGCGGTCTCCGATTGTGACTTCGCGCGCCATGAGGTTGAGAATCGTAATCCGGGCCTCCGTTTTGGAGCAAGCAGCCTTGCCTCCGCCAGAGCCCGTGAGGATGCGGCAGCCCGTCGCCGTCCGCCCCATGCGGGTTTCATTCCGAAATCCGATCTCGTCGGGCGAAGCCGTTCACCCTCCCGGGCCGGCATCCAAATTGCGTCCGTGGCGTGCCGGCGAACCGAACGCGATGTGGAACTCACTCGCCTGCTTTCTCTCCGGACGACACGAGTACCGGCGTGAGCTGTGAACCAGGCACCATCTTCCTGCGGTGCATCCACTGCGGGAAGCGCTCGAGCGGCTGGGACGTCGAAGGACGCCTCGCGGCCGAACGGCCCGTCGCGGCCACCAAGTCGGCGCCGCTGACGGCTCGCCCTGGGATGGCCCGAGCCACCCGAATGCTCGTGTTCAGACCCCGCCGGGCTCAGCGGCGGCTTCGCTCCGCCTAGCCCCGTCTCCTCACCTTGACGGCCGCAGGAGCCGCGGCGAGAATACCGGCGTGCCTGTCGAACGAATCACACGCGAACAGCTCAAGGAACGCCTCGATCGCGGCGACCGCCTGACGATCGTCGACGTTCGTCTGAAGTATGCGTACGAACACAGCACCGTGAAGCTTCCGGGCGCGATCCGCATGCCGCCCTACGCGATGGAGTCGGTCACCCTTCCCGCCGGCACCGACGTGGTGGCGTACGATTCGGACCCGAACGAGCTCGTGAGCACGCGCGTGGCGGGAGAGCTGCTCCGCAAGGGATTCAAGGTGGCGGTCCTGAAGGGCGGCGTGCCCGAGTGGCTGGCGGCGAACTTCCCCATCGAAACGAAAGAGGCCCCGCGATTCGAGCCCGCCGGAGCCCGGTTCTCTCAGCAGGGGCTGAAGCCCTCGGCCCGCGGGCTCGGCGCGGCAGCCGTCGGTCTCGCGGCATTCTGCTGCTACCGAGCCGCGCTGCTTCCGGGACTCGATCTCGGAGATACGGCCTCGTTCCAGACGGGCGTCAGCTCCTGGACGGTGACGCCGCGGCAGGCGTACCCCCTCTATTACGCTCTCGGGCACATTTTCGTCGCGCTCGATCGATCCCATGAGGCGGCTCATGCCATGAATCTCGCCTCCGCGGCCTATGGCGGGCTCGCGGTCGCGCTCATGGTCTGGGTTGCGGCGGGGATTTTCGAATCGCTGGCAGGAGGCCTTGTGGCCGGACTCCTGCTCGGCGCGTCTTACACGTTCTGGACGCAGGCCGTCATCGCCGAGGTCTACACGCTGCACCTGCTGCTCCTGGGCGCCTGCCTGGCGCAGATCCTCGCCTGGGCACGCCATCCGACACGCGCGACGCTCCTGGCCTTCTACGCGGTCTACGCCCTGAGTTTCGGGAATCACTTGAGCAGCATCCTGCTGCTTCCATCGTTCGCCCTGTTCATTCTGATGAACCGCCCGCCGGGCAGGGACGATCCCCTTCGACCCGGAAACGTCGGGCTGGCGGCCGGCATCGCAGCGATGGGGGCCCTGCAGTACGCCTGGAATTTCCTGGGGTTGTGGAGCGATCTCTCGCCGCCGGCGACGGCGGCAGAGGCGCTCTCGAAATTCTGGGTCGACACGACCAAGGCCGACTGGCGGCAGACGCTCGTCATGCAGGTCTCGGAGGCCGGCCTCAGGAACCGCCCGGCGATGTACTGGTTCGACCTGCGCCAGCAGGTCGGCGCGACGGCGGTGGTTTTCGCCGCGGCCGGGCTGGCCTGGCTGCTCGTCCGGCGGCCGACAGTCGCGGCGCTGGTCGTCGGGCTCTATCTCGTCAATCTCCTGTTCGCCTGGACGTACAACGTCGGCGACGTCCACGTTTTCTTTCTGCCTTCTCACTACTTCGTGGCGCTCTGCGCAGGAGGCGGCGCGGCGGCGTTGATCGGTGCGACGCGCCGGCTCGCCGGACCGGCCGCCGTGGCCGCGGCGACGGGCCTCTGCCTGGTGTATCCGGTCTGGCGTGCGTACGATACGTTTCCGGCCGTCGACCGGAGCTGGGATCATCGTCCGACGCAGGCGCTCGATCGGCTGACCACCCCGCCCGCACGCCCGGATGCCAACAGCGCCGCGCCGAAGGTCGTGTTCGGGCTCGACGCAAACTGGCAGCTCCAGAACGCCGTCGAATACTACATGCGCGAGCACAAGCCGGCCGTCCCCTGGTTCACGAGCGCGGACCTCGGCTGGCTGCAGGCTGCCGCCCGGCCAGCCGGGCCGCTGCGCCGATTCGTCGACGCGAATACCGCCGCCGGCCGGCAGGTCATCGTCACGCCCGACTTCGCGGCCGCGGCCGGCGTGCGGCCGGGCGATGCGCTGCTTGCGGCAGGGCCGATCGATCCCGAGCTGCCGCTGGCGGCCGAGATCGGCGCGCTCCCTGCGAATGCGCGCTACGTGCTCGCGGTGCTACGCCCGTACCGAGCAGTTTCCGCTCGATATCGCCCAGCTCCACGACGCCTGCGCGGCACTGTCGGGCGGAGCCGGATGCGGGCTTTCGCTGAGAAACTACACGGTGTTCGCGGGCACGCTGGGGCATCCGCCGCAGCTTGCGCACGCGAGCGATCGCCCCTACCGCATCCGGCTCGACCTCGCAGGCGCGGCCATCGAGATCCGGATGGAGTCGTGGCTCCCGAGCGATACGATCCGGCGGGCGGGGTTCGGCCATGTTCTCGTCGGAAGACGGCACGTGCTGACGCTGGATCGCGGCGTGAGCTTCGTCGCCATCGACGAGGCGGGTCGCGCCAGCCTCGTCGCGTACCGCAGCGGGCTGTTCGCGCCCGTGCGGCGCCTTCGCCTCACATCAGGCACTCCAGACGCACATTCCCGTGCTATGGTTGGTTCGCGATGAGTACGGGCGTCAGAGTCGCGCTCGCGCTGCTCACGACGCTCGCTGCGGCCCCGGCGGGGGTGAACGCCCAGGGTGCGTCGAAGGAGCGCGGCCAGAATCCGCAGACCGTCTCCGCCGAAGCGGTGGCGCGCGACCTTCAGCGGAAGTACAATCGGGTCTCCGATTTCTCGACGGACTTCGTCCACAGTTATCGCGGCGGCATCCTCAAGCAGCAGGCGACCGAGCGCGGCCACCTGCTCGTGAAGAAGCCGGGTAAGATGCGGTGGGACTACTCGTCGCCGGAAAAGAAGACGTTCGTGTCCGACGGGCACAAGCTCTACTCGTACATCCCCGCGGACAGGCAGGTTATCGTCAGCACGGTTCCCCCCGATGACGAAGCGCCGACTCCCGCGCTCTTCCTGAGCGGGAAAGGCGATATCACGCGTGACTTCAATGTGTCCCTGGACCGCGTGCCGGAGGCGGCGCCCGGGCTGATCGCGCTTCGGCTCGCGCCGAAGCGGCCGGAGGCGGAGTACAGCTCGTTGACGCTCGTGGTCGAGCCCGGTTCGCTCGATCTCGCCATGCTGGTGTCGGAGGACGCGCAGGGGGGGCGGTCGGTCTTCACCTTCTCGAACCTCAAGGAAAACGTGGGTTTAGCCGATAGCCAGTTTGTCTTCAAGATTCCGCGCGGGGTGGATGTCATTACCGATGTTCCAGACAAATAAAGTCGTGGTGCTTTCGATCGTCGCGGCCCTGGCCGCCGGCTGCGCGACCAGCGGCGCGATTCGGCACGCGCGCGAGGCGGAGCGGCGGCTCGACTATGACCGCGCGGTCGTGGAGTACTCGCGCGCGCTGAAGCTCGACCCGGGCAACGTCGCCGCGCGAACGGGGATGGATCGCGCCAAGGTGCGTGCGTCCCTCTCCCATTTCCAGCAGGGCCGCCGCCTGGAGGCGGCCGGCAAGATCGCCGAGGCTCTCAGCGAGTATCAGCTGGCGGCCGAGCTGAACCCGGCAAGCGCGGACATTCAGTCGGCATTGCGGACGGCGCAGGCGCAGCTTCGGGCGCAGGTGCAGGTGGACCGCAACGGCAAGACGCAGCTCGAGTCGTTGATCGATCGCACGCGCGATCTGCCCGCGCCGGGCCAGCAGCTGCCGCCGACCGCTCCTCTCCCCGAGTCGCTCGTCTTCAGCAATGCCAGCAGTCAGCTCGTCATCACCGCGCTGGCGCGCTTCGCCAATGTGAACGTCATGTTCGATCCCGCGTTCCGCCCGACGACGGTCACGCTCGATCTCCGGGGATTGACCTTCGAGCAGGCGCTCAACGCGATTGGCAGAACGACGCAGACGTTCTTCCGCGTGACCGCCCCCGGCACTGTCACCGTGATCCCGGATACGCCCGCCAAGCGGCGCGAGTACGAGGAGCAGGTGGTCCGGACCTTCTACCTGAGCAACGCCGATCCGAAGGAGACCTCCGACCTGCTGCGGGTCGTGATGGACGCCCGGCAGATCGCTGTGATGAGCGCGAACAACGCCATCACGGTCCGGGACACGCCGGAGCGTGTCGCCGCGACGGCGAAGCTGCTGGACGCGATTGACAAGGCTCGCCCCGAGGTCATCATCGACACGGAGCTGCTCGAGGTGAGCCGCTCGCGGCTGAACGAGTTCGGCCTCCAGCTCGCCTCGGCCGGCTCGGCCGGCATCGACGGGACGGCGGAGATCAACCGGGATCCGCTCCTCGCGACGGACTTGCGGCACCTGACCGGGGCGGACGTCGTGCTGTCGGCCGTCCCGGCGCTCTACTACCGGCTCCTCAAGTCCGACCAGAACTTCCGGGTGCTCGCCAATCCGCATATCCGCGCGACGGCCGGGCTGCCGGCCCAGGCCCGCTTCGGTGAGGAAGTCCCGGTGCCCACGACGACCTTTGCGCCGCTGGCGGCGGGAGGAGTCGCGCAGCAGCCGATTACCTCCTACACGTACCGGAACATCGGCGTGAACATCG
Source organism: Vicinamibacterales bacterium (assembly GCA_963738315.1). GTDB lineage: Bacteria > Acidobacteriota > Vicinamibacteria > Vicinamibacterales > JAMQPK01 > JAMQPK01. The sequence continues at coordinate 1,605,044 of CAVTVT010000003.1, forward strand.
AGATGACGCCGCGGATCCACATGGACAACGCCGTCACGCTCGCGCTGCGCATCAAGGTCGACAGCATCTCGGGGATGGGCTTCGGAGGGCTGCCGACGTTTGGCAACCGGGAAATCTCGACGCAGATCCGTCTGCAGGACGGCGAGACGAACATGCTGGCGGGTCTGATTCGCGATGACGAACGCCGCCTCACCGAGGGGCTGCCGGGCATCAGCGATCTGCCGCTGGTGGGGCGGATGTTCTCGCACTCGCGCAATGAGCGCGACCAGACGGACATCATCTTGATGTTGACGCCGCACATCGTGCGGGTGCTGGATCTGAGCGAAGAGGATCTGCTCCCCTTCATGATGGGACGCGACGCCGGCGCCGGAGCACCGCCGCCCGGGCTGAACCTGCAGCTGCCGGGGCAGCCTCCCCCGTCCCCGGCCGCGCCGGCCAACCCCGAACCGACTCCCGATCAGCCTCCCCCGGTCGTCCGGTAGTTGGGGTCTGACCCTCTGTCTTACGTTTTTCGTCAGTGCCGGGCCGCGGCCCGAACGACGAAAAACGTAAGACAGAGGGTCAGACCCCATGCTCACCGACCTCCGCCGCGCGTCAGCGGTTGTTTCGGAGCGGCTCCGCCGCGGTCGTGCCGACCTCGACGAGGCGCGCGTCGCATTCTTCGTCACGCCAGGCTTCGACCACGTCGCGATCCAATGGGGCATCTGGCGCGCCGGCGGCGTTGCCGTCCCCCTCCCTCTCACCTATCCGGCACCTGAGCTCGAGTACCTGATCCGCGACGCCGACGCGTCCGTCCTCGTCGTGGACCCTCCCGCCGTCGACCGCTTGATGCCAGTCGCGGCCTCGGCCGGCGTCCCGCTGCAGACCACCACCGATCTGCTCCGCGGGTGGCGCGGTCCCGAAGCCGCCAGCATCGCGGCAGTGAGTCCAGACCTGCTCCCCATCAACCGCTCGGGCCGCCGCGCCATGATCCTGTACACGAGCGGCACGACGGGGAAGCCCAAAGGGGTCGTGACGACTCACGCCAATATCGCCGCCCAGATCCAGACCGTGGTGAGCGCATGGGAATGGACCGCCGCAGACCGCGCTCTCCTCGTGCTGCCGCTCCATCACGTGCACGGCATCATCAACGTCGTCTGCAGCGCGCTCTGGTCCGGCGCCGCCTGCGAGATCCATCCGCGGTTCGAGCCCGAGGCCGCCTGGGAGCGTCTTGCCTCCGGAGAACTGACGGTCTTCAGCGCCGTCCCGACGATCTACCACCGGCTGATCGAGTCCTGGGACGCCGCGCCGGGAGATCTGCAGCGTCAGCGCTCGGAAGGCAGCCGCACGCTCCGCCTCATGATGTCCGGTTCGTCGGCGCTCCCGAAGCGCGTGCTGGAGCGATGGGAACAGATCACGGGGCATCGACTGCTGGAACGGTATGGGATGAGTGAAGTGGCCATGGCGCTCTCCAATCCGCTCCACGGCGACCGGCGTCCCGGCTACGTCGGGTCGCCCCTGCCCGGCGTTTCGGCACGTCTGGTCTCGGAGACTGGAGAGATCCTGGACCGTGGTCCAGGAGAGATTCAGCTGAAGGGCGCGGGCGTGTTCCGCGAGTACTGGCGCCGCCCGGATGAGACCGCGGCCGCCTTCGACGGCGAATGGTTCCGCACTGGCGACATGGCCGTGATCGAGGACGGCTACTTCCGGCTGCTCGGCCGGCGCAGCGTCGACATCATCAAGACCGGAGCGGAAAAGGTGTCGGCGCTCGAAATCGAGGAGGTGCTCCGCTCGCATCCGGCCATCGCCGAATGCGCCGTCGTCGGCGTGGCGGACGCGAAATGGGGTGAGCGCGTCTGCGCCGCGGTGGAACTGCAGGAGGGCGCCCGGCTGACGCTCGACGAGCTCCGCGGCTGGGCGCGAACGCGGCTGGCACCATCCAAGGTGCCGCGCGAGCTCCAACCCGTTGCGCGGCTGCCCAGAAATGCCCTCGGGAAGGTCGTCAAGCCCGAGCTGGTGACGCTCTTTGCTCCACCGCCTCCACCTGCGCCCCCAGAGACTTGAGCCGCGGCACCAGGTGGCCGTAACCCCGCTCGACGGTCTCGAGCGGGCTGAGCCGGCTCTGCCCGTCGGCAGCCAGCCCTGCGGCAATCAACGCCATCCCGGATCGCAGGTCGCGGCTGTCGAGCTGCTTCCCTTTCAGCTTCGTGGGGCCGGTGACGATGATCCGGTGGGGATCGCACAGAAACAGGTCGGCGCGCATGCCACTCAACTGCTCGAGGGCGAACAGCCGCAGCTCGTACATCCAGTCGTGCACCAGCGTCCGTCCCTCCGCCTGAGTCGCCAGCACGGTCATCAGACTGACGAAATCACTCGGAAAGCCCGGCCAGAGGCCGGTCGTGATCTTCCCCGCCGCCACGGGCCGCGACGGCTCGATGCTCAGCAGGCCGTCCTCGAACGTGCACGCCACGCTCATGCGTTTCAGCACGAACGCGATGCCCTCGACATCCTGCGCCCGCGCTCCACGCACCTCGATGGCGCCACCCGTCACCGCGGCGACGACGGCCCAGCTTCCCGCTTCGATGTAGTCCCCGTGCAGGCCGTACGTGGCCCCGCCCAGCCGGCGGCTGCCCTCGATCCGGACGGTGGACGAACCGGCACCGGTCACGCCGACGCCCATGCGCCGCAGGAATTCGCAGAGCTCCACCACGTGCGGCTCGGTGGCCGCGTGCCGGATCTCGGTCAGCCCGTCGATCGTGGCGGCGGCGAGCACCGCGGTTTCGGTCCCGGTGACCGACGCCTCGTCGAGATAGAAGGAGGCCGCCTTCAGCCCGTCCGGCGCCTCCAGCGCATGACCGCTCGACGGCAGCACGCGGGCGCCGAGCGCCACGAGTGCGTCCACGTGCGTGCCGATGGTGCGCCGCGCGGGAAAGTCGCCTCCGGGCATACCGAGCACGGCCCGGCCCGTCCGCGCGAGCAGCGGACCCAGCAGCAGCACTGATCCCCGCAGCTTTCCGACCAGGGCGGCGGACGGCTCCGAAGTGCCGATCGCCGCGCAGCGCACCCGCACCACTCTCGTGCCCAGGCCGCTGACCTCCGCTCCCAGTTCCCTCAACAGCTGCGCCATCACCTCGACGTCGCCGATGCGCGGCATGTTCTCGAGCACGCACTCTTCGGTCGTGAGGAGGCATGCGGCCAGCAGCGGCAGCGCGGCGTTCTTGTTACCCTCGACATCGATGCGCCCCGACAGACGGCGCCCGCCCTCAATCAACAGACTGGCCATGTGCGAAGTCCCCGAGATAGACGATTTCCTCGCGGAGCGCGACGCCGAAGCGTTCGCGCACGCGGACCTGGCAGCAGCTCGATCAGACGCCGGATCTCTGCCGCGGTCGCACCGCCCTCATTGACGATGAAGTTCCCATGCGCCGCCGAGACGCGCGCCCGCCCGCAACTCACGCCCTTCAACCCGGCTCGATCGATCAGGGCGCCGGCCGAGGCGGGCACGTCAGCGGGCACGTCGGCCGCCGAACGGGTTCTGGAAGATGCAGCCGGCACTGGCGTTCTGGAGAGGCTGCGTGCGCTTGCGGAAGGCCAGCGACTGTCTGGCGATCGCGCGCAGCGTCGCGGGATCGCCCGACGCCGACCCTGAACGACGCCGACAGCAGCACCTCATGCGTGCGCTGGAGTCTGCTGCGATCGTATCCGAACTCCATCTCCGAGGCAGGAAGCTCGCGAGTATCCCCGGCGGAATCGGCGAGCGAGCACCGAGACGACCAGCTCTCCGATGAGGCGCCCGCCAAAATGCGCGTTACCGCAGATGGCTCCCCCCACGGTGCCGGGCGTGCCGGCCCAGGCCTCCAATCCCGCGAGACCGCGCGAGAATCGTCCAGCGCACGAGACCGTTGATGCTGACGGCTGCATCGGCGCGAACGGTGTCGCCCGCGATCTGCGCCACTTCCCCTCTGCGGGGACGGATGACGAGCCCGCGGATGCCGCCGTCGGCGACCAGGACATTCGATCCTCCGCCGAGCAGCGTCACGGGAATGCCGTGCCGATGCGCCAGACCTGATCGCGTGCAGCGTCTCCTGGGACGCGTGCGTCTCCAGCAGCCAGTCCGCGCACCCGCCAACCTTGAAGCTGGTGAAAGGCGCAAGGGGCACGTTCGCGTGCGCACGCGCCCCGAAGCGGCGCGCGAGGTCCTCGTCGAAGCTCACCGAGGAAGGCCCGACAGCCATGCCTCCCTTTCCCCGAGCGCCTGGTCCGCCTCGGCCAGCGAGCAGCATTCGAACTCGATCCAGTCCCCTGGCGCGAGCTGCCCGGCCACGGGCAGGTCCGCCGTGATCACCACCCCCGCCAGCGCATAGCCGCCGGCCGTGGCGTGATCGGCCATCAGAAGAATCGGACGGCCGTCGGGAGGCACCTGCAGGGCGCCGGCGGGAACGGGCTTCGAGATCAGCTCGCCTGCCGCAGCGCCCGCTGCCGCCTCCGGTCCTTCGAGACGATACCCGATCCGGTTGGACGCCACGCCCAGGCGATAACGCCGCTCGACCACCAGCGGCGCGGCGTCGGACGCAATCATGCGCACCCGAGCCCCTCCGTCGGGCACCGCGAGGGGACGCCGTTCCCCGGCATCTCCGCGGGCCATCATCGCAGCCGCCGGCGGCCCGGCGGGCGCCGCATCGAGCGGCAATCGGTCGCCCGCGCGCAACATCCGCCCTTCGTGCCCGCCTGTTCCGGTCGGAACGTGCGTCGATCGGCTGCTCAGCACGGAGGGAACGCCCACGCCGCCGGCGACCGCCAGATACGCCCGGGCTCCGCGCACGCGGCGGCCGAAGCGAAGCCGCGAGCCCGCCGGCACCGCGAGCGCCCGCTCGGCCGGCACGCGAGCGGCGTCCAGGAACAGCTCGAACTCTGCGCCTGCAACGGCGGCCAGCGCGGGAGTCGTGAACTCGACCTCCGGCCCGAGGAGCGTGGCCTCGAGCGTCGCGGCATGTCTGCTGTTGTTCACCAGCAGGTTGGCCAGCGCGTGCGAATACCAGTCCATGGCACCGGCAACGGGGAGGCCGCTCGCCTGGAATCCCCATCTCCCGAGATCCTGAACCGTGGTGGCCAGCCCGGGCCGAAGGATCCTCAGCATGACACCGGCCTGAACCGCACGGCCTGTCCCGGTCTCAAGAGAGCCGGCTCGCTTCGGCGGGCATCATAGAGTGTCAAAGCCGTCCGGCCGACGATTCGCCAACCTCCCGGCGTATCTCGCGGATACACGCCGGTCTGCGTGCCGGCAATGCCAACCGAGCCTGCCGCCACTCTCGTGCGCGGCGTGGGTAGACGCGGCGCCGCGATCCGCCGATCGACCTTGCCGAGATACGCGAATCCTGGCAGAAACCCCAACATGTAGACCCTATACGTCACGGCCGTGTGCAGGCGAACCACTTCCTCTTCCGAGCACCGGGCGAACTCCGCCACTGAGGCAAGGTCAGGACCGCCAGCGCCGCCTGTACTCGACGGGAATGTCCACAGTGCCTGTGGACACCTGGGTGTGCGATGCGCTCTCGCCGGCCGCCTTGTCGAGCCAACGGGTGAGCGCGCCTCGATCCGTCGTCATCGGGTCGAAATACACGGCCATGGAATAGAACCCCGGCACGACGTCGCGCACACCCCGGGGACGCGCGCGGTCCACGAGCTGCGCCAGCGCCACGACTCGCCGGTTGACCGTCTCATCCACGATGGCGGGAAATTCGACCGACACGCAGGCGTCGCCGGCTGCGACGATCCTCCACTCGCTCACGGCGACAGCGCCTGCAGCATCCTCTGATGGATGCCGCCAAAACCACCGTTCGACATGAAGACGACCAGATCCCCTTCGCGGTGCTCCCGCGCAATCATCGCGACGATGTCCTCGAGCGACGAGGCGCAGCGCGCGCGCCGTCCCGAGCGGGCCAGGTCCTGAACGAGACGGTCGGGCGACAGCCGCTCCTCCTCTGGTAGGCTCGTGCGGAACACCGGTGCGATGATGACTTCGTCGGCCGAGCCGAACGCCTTCGCAAAATCGTCCTGGAACACGCGGCGGCTGGAGGAGGCCGACCGCGGCTCGAATACTGCCCAGATGCGGCGCGCCGGATGCGCCGCCCGGAGCCCCGCGAGCGTCTCGGCGATGGCGGTCGGGTGATGCGCGAAGTCGTCGTACACCGTCACCCCACCCGCGGTGCCGGACACCTCGAGCCGCCGTTTCACTCCCCTGAAGGACCGCAGTCCGTCCGCGATGCGTTCCGCCGAGACGCCGGCGGCCGAGGCGACCGCCGCGGCCGCCAGCGCATTCCGCACGTTGTAGAGGCCGAACAGCGGAATCTCGACGGAGGCGAACCGCCGGCCTCCATGCCACACATCGAAGCGCTGCCCTTCGCGCTCGACGGTCACGGCGGCGGCTCGCCAGTCGGCGGTCTCGTCCAGGCCGAACGACTCGACGCGGCTCTGCGCGCAGGCTCTCATGCCCCGCGCGTTCGCGCAGTCGGCGCCGAGCAGGGTCAGGCCGGAGCGGGGCACGAGGTTCACGAACCGCCGGAACGCGAGCAGAATCGCATCGAGACTCGGATAGATGTCTGCATGGTCGAACTCGATGTTGCTCACGACGGCGATGTCGGGCAGGTACTTCAGGAACTTGGCGGTCTTGTCGAAGAACGCGCTGTCGTATTCGTCCCCTTCGATGACGAAATCGCGTCCTGAACCGAGCCGGTAGCTCGAGCCGTCGCTGCCGAGGTTCCTCGCGATGCCCCCTACCAGCACACTGGGATCCAGACCGCCGTGCAGCAGCAGCCAGGCCGTCAACGCGGTCGTCGTGGTCTTGCCGTGCGTGCCTGCGATCACGATGGACCGCCGCGTCCAGAGGAACCGGTCCCGTATCGCCTCGGGCAGCGAGCAGTACCGCCGCTTCTCGTCGAGCACTCGCTCGAGCTCCACGTTCCCGCGGGAAATTGCGTTCCCGACCACCACGAGATCGATGTCGGCGTCGATCTGCTCCGCGCGATACCCGGAGAACGTCCGGATCTGTTCGGCAGCCAGGAACAGGCTCATCGGGGGGTAGACGTTCTCGTCCGACCCCTGTACGTCGTGGCCTTCGCGCTTCAGCAGCGCCGCCAGCGTGGCCATGGCCGTTCCGCAGACGCCGATGAAATGGATCTTCACGAAACGGCCGCCTCCTCGATGACGAGCTTCGGCGATCGTCCCGCCACGACCCGCGCCGCCACCCCGAAGGGCAGCGTGAGAATCGCGCCCGGGGTATGCCCGGAGGGAAAGCCGTACAACACCGGTCCCGGGAAATCGCTCAACATATCTGCGAGCACGCTTCTCGCGCTCGGCTCGCCGCCAGGCTCATCGCAGCCGGTGAACTCCCCCAGGACGATTGCCGACGCGCGCCCCAGCACGCCGGCGAACCGCAGCTGCGTCAACATCCGGTCAAGCCGATAGGGCCGTTCGCCCACGTCCTCGAGAAACAGCACGTGCGGCGACGGGGGATCGAAGGCATAGGGCGTTCCGACCGAGGCCGCCAGCTGCGCCAGTGTTCCGCCCAGCAGCGGCCCGGCCGCTTCACCCGGACGGAGCACGTCGACGTTCGGCGCCGTCAGCTCTCCGAGCGGCGAGGGCGATGTCACGGCCCGCACGAAGGTCTCGCGGTCGTATCCGTCGGCGCCCGCAGCCAGCCTCCGATCGAGCATCGGACCGTGAAACGCGACGATGCCGCATGAGATCGTGAGATGCGTGAGCAGCGAGGTGAGATCACTGTAGCCCACGAACACCTTCGCATCCCGCCGGAGGCTGTCCGGGTCGAGCCACGGCAGCAGGTGCGCGCTCCCGAAGCCGCCGCGGACCGCGATCACTCCCCGGATCTCCGGGTCGTGCCAGGCCCGGAGAAACGCCGCCGCCCGCGCTCCCGCCTCACCCGCGACGTACTGACGCACCGCGAAGACGTCTTCGTCGTGGACCGGGTCGAAGCCGAGCCGGCGCAGTTCCTCGACGCCCTGCGCGAACTGATCTCGTGGAAAGGGGCTGGCCGGAGCGACGAGGGCCACCTTGTCACCAGGCCGGAGCCTTCGCGGCTTGATCATGCCGTCAGACAAAGGCCGCCATGTCGCTCGCGACGGCGTGATGCGCTTCGCTCCCGATGATGCTTCTGAGCTGTGCACGGCTGGCCGGGCGCCAGGGGCCAGCGAACCGCTCTCGCGCGCGGCGTCCGCGCTCCAGCGCGTCTTCGACGCGTGCGAGCGGCAGCCGCTGGTCTTCGACGGCATGGATCAGCGCCTCGAGCGCCGCCACCTGTAGCCCGATGTCGACGGCAGGCCCGACGCCGCACATCAGCACGGCGTCACAGCCGGCGCCGATCGCGGCAATCGCGGCATCCGCTGCCGAATAGCGACCTGCAATCGCCTGCATCTCGAGATCGTCCGAGATGATCACGCCGGCATATGCCAGGTCTCGGCGGAGCATGTCGCCGACGACACGCGGCGACAGCGTCGCGGGCCGCTCTTCGTCGATCGAGGAAACGAGCACGTGCGCCGTCATGATGCACGCGACGCCGGCCTCGACGGCCGCCTTGAACGGCACCAGCTCGACCTCACGCAGCCGTTCCGGCGGATGCTCCACGATGGGGAGCTCGACATGTGAATCCGCGGTCGTATCGCCGTGGCCCGGGAAGTGCTTCCCGCAGGCAGCCACGCCGCATCGCTGCAGCTCCTCGATAATCGCCCTGCCGAGGCGCGCAACGACTTCCGGCCGGTCGCTCAGGGCGCGATCGCCGATCACGGCGTTCCTTGGATTCGTCTGGATGTCCAGCACCGGCGCGAAATCGAGCGAGATCCCCACGGCCGCCAGCTCGGCGGCCAGGGCCCGTGCGAACCGGCGCGCCAGATCGGAATCGCCGCTCCGGCCCAGCACGGCCATGGGCGGCCACTCCGTGAACGGCGCGCGCAGGCGGGCCACCCGACCGCCTTCCTGGTCGATGGCCACCCACGGCGGCAGGCCGGGATCGAGCTGCCGGATTTCGAACGCCAGCCCGGCCACCTGTTCGGGATCCTGAATATTGCCGAGCCGGCCGAAGAGGGTGACGCCGCCGAGGCCGAACTCGCGGGCGAGTGCGCGCGCTTCGACCGGAACCTGCGCCCCGTGAAAGCTGCCGATCAGGAGCTGGCCGATCCGGCGGCGCAGCGGTTGAGGTGACACCTGCGTCATTATAGAGTTGATGCGCAGTCAGATGGACCGCCGCTCCGATCTCGCCGCCGGAACCGCCGCCTGGGACCCGTCATCGCGCAGCCTGCCCGAGGTGCATGGGACGATCAGCGTTCCAACGGGCGCCGGTTTCTGGAAGAAGATGCTCGCCTTCGCCGGTCCCGGCTACCTCGTCGCGGTCGGCTACATGGACCCGGGCAACTGGGCGACGGACCTGCAGGGCGGGGCGCGCTTCGGTTACACGCTGCTCAGCGTGATCGTGATCTCGAATTTCATGGCGATCCTGCTGCAGTCGCTGGCGGCGCGGCTCGGGATTGCCAGCGGCCGCGACCTCGCGCAGGCCTGCCGCGACCGGTACTCGCGCCGCACGACCTTCGTGCTCTGGGTGCTCTGCGAGATCGCCATCGCCGCCTGCGATCTGGCGGAGGTGCTCGGCGCCGCCATCGCCTTACAGCTGCTCTTCGGCCTGCCCTTGATCTGGGGCGTCTGTCTCACGTCTCTGGACGTGCTGGTGGTGCTGTACCTGCAGCATCACGGATTCCGGTGGGTCGAGGTCATCGTCGTGACGCTGATCCTCGGGATCGCAAGCTGCTTTGCAGCCGAGCTGATCATGGCTCGGCCGGCGCTCGGCGCCCTCGCGGCGGGCATCGTGCCCCGGGTCGACATCGTGCAGAACCCGGCCATGCTGTACATCTCGATTGGCATCCTCGGCGCCACCGTGATGCCCCACAACCTCTACCTGCATTCCTCCATCGTCCAGACGCGGAAGTATGGAGAGGCGACCGAGAGCAGGGCGGAGGCGATCCGGTTTGCCAACATCGATTCGGCCGTGGCGCTGATGTCGGCCCTGTTCATCAACGGCGCGATCCTGGTGATGGCTGCGGCGGTGTTCCACGGCACCCCGCATCAGGACGTCGCGGGCATCTCCGACGCGTACGAGTTGCTGACTCCGCTCCTGGGCACGACGGCGGCCAGCGTGCTCTTTGCGATCGCCCTCCTCTTCTCCGGTCAGAACGCCACGCTCACCGGCACGCTCGCCGGTCAGATCGTGATGGAAGGCTTTCTCAATATTCGGCTTCGCCCCTGGCTCAGACGGCTGATCACGCGCCTGCTCGCCATTGTCCCGGCGATCGTCGTGATCGTGATCTACGGCGAGCGCGGCTCGGAGCCCCTGCTGATCCTCAGCCAGGTCATCCTCAGCCTGCAGCTGCCGTTCGCGATCTTCCCGCTCGTGCAGTTCACGAGTGACGAGACCATCATGGGCCCGTTCGCGAACAGATGGTGGGTCAAAGCGCTCGCATGGCCGGTCGTGCTCGTGATCGCCGCGCTCAACATCTACCTCCTCTATCAGACCGGCATCGAGTTCTTCCGAGGATAGCCCGTGCTGTACAAGAACATCCTCGTGGCAGTCGAACACTCGAAGGCCGATGCGGCCATCCTCGATCACATCCAGGAGCTCGCCCGAATGACCGGGGCCAGGCTGCTGCTGGTGCACGTGGCCGACGGCTTCGCTGCCCGGCATTTCGAGGATCTGAACCTGCGCGAGTCCGAGGAAATCAAGGACGACCGGGCCTACCTGGGCCGCTGCTGCGAGATGCTGCGCGGGGCCGGGCTCGACTGCGAGGCCAAGCTGGCGATGGGGGACCCCGCGACCGAGCTGATCCGGATTGCCTCCGAAGAGCACGTCGATCTGATCGCCATGTCCACTCACGGCCACCGGTTTCTGAGCGACGTCATCCATGGCACGACCGTGGATCGCGTCCGCCACACCGTGCGCGTGCCGGTGCTGCTGCTGCGAGGTCAATAGTCCGCGTGCCCATCACCGCGTCGGCCCCGACCCGGATCGACCTGGCCGGCGGCACCCTGGATATCTGGCCTCTCTATCTCTTCCATGACGACGCCCAGACGCTGAACGCCGCCATCAGCCTGCGTGCGCACGCCGAGGTCGTTCCGCGGGAGGACGGCCGCGTGAAGCTGGAATCGCTCGACACACGGACGTCCCTCGAGGCGTCCGACTGGCGCGCGCTTGCCGCCGCCGACGAGCTGCCGCTGCTCGCCAGGCTCGCGCATTTCTTCCGCGCCCGCAACCTGACGCTCCGCACGCGCGGCGAATCGCCCGCCGGCGCCGGCATTGCCGGCTCGTCGGCCCTGAACGTCGCCGTCTGCGGCGCCCTTTCCCGATGGGCCGGGCTGACGCTCGCCGCCGAGGAGCTGCTGACGATCGCGCATGAACGTCGAAGCGCAGGTCATCAAGGTGCCCACCGGCGTGCAGGACTACCGGCCGGCCTACTATGGCGGCGTCGCCGCCGTGACGCTCGGCCCGGGCGGTGTGGGCCGCGCGGCGATCGAAGTCGATTTCGCGGAGCTCGAGCGGCGGATCGTGCTCTGCTACACGGGAGCGCCGCGCAACTCCGGCACGAACAACTGGGAGATCACCAAGCGGCACCTGGATGGGGACCGTGCGGTGTTCGACTGCTTCGAGCGCATCCGCGACGCGACCGCTGACGCGCGCCGCGCGCTCGAGGCGGCCGACTGGGCGGGGCTCGCCTCGGCTGTCGCCGCCGAATGGGAGACACGCAAGCGCTTGGCGCCGGGCGTCACGACACCCGAGATCGAAGCCCTGGTCGCATCGGCGGTGGCGGCGGGGGCCCGGGCGGCCAAAGTGTGCGGCGCGGGCGGCGGCGGATGTCTCTTCTGTCTCGTCGATCCAGCGAATGCATCCGGCGTTCGCACGGCCCTCTCCAAGGGGGGCGCGCGGCTGCTCGACTACCGGATCGAGCGAGAGGGCCTACGCGTGCAGTAGGGGCCGCCTGGCGCGGCTCGCATCCCGTCAGCGGCGGCGCAGCCTGGACGGCGCCTTCCGCCACTCGCGCCGCATCTCCGCGAGGCCGTCCAGATACACGGCGACACGCTCGCGCTCCTCTTCGGACGCCATGGACTTCAACAGATCGATCGCACGGTCGAGGTCCTGCTGGATGGTGGCCCTGGTCGTGTCGTAGTAGAGGCGCCTGATCTCGCCGACCTTCTGTTCGGTCGTGAGCAGCGCCAGCTTCTTCATTTCTGCTGAGCGGCGCTCACCAGCCGCTTCCGGATCGCCAGCTTCAGCGGCTCCTGCACGTTGCGATCGAGCGCGATCATCTTCAGATCGCGGTCGTTCAGCCGCTGAACGAACTTCATCGAGATGGCCAGCGGCGTCTTGGGGTTGCGCGTGAGTGCGGCGACCACGGCGTAGTTCTTCGTCCAGGCGCGGTTGTTGCCGACGATGCGCAGCACCTCCTCCGAGACGTTGGCCATCTTGGCGAACGCCTCCACTTCACTCTCGGTCAGCTTTGGACTGCTGAGCACGCCCACCGAGACGAGCTTGTTGGGGTCCCGGACGAGCACGGCGCGCTCCTCCCGGGTGCCCTTCATGGCACGTTTCATCCGCTCGGCGATCGTCATCCGCGAGAGTTTCTGCGCGATCCCAGAACGCTCGGGATCGGACTGCTCCGCCCCTTCCGGCTGCGCATCGGTGCTGGCAGCGGCCGCATCGTCCGGCTCAGAGCCGGCCCCCTCCGGTACCGGACTCCACGGGCGGCCCGGTGTCGATCAGCGGGTCGTCGGTTTCTCGCGCGGATCCCGTACTCGGCTGGACGCCGCGCATGCGGAAGAACTCCTTCAGCCCGTCGGCCACGTCCGATCTCGCCAGGAACGCCGCCAGCGGCCCGTCCGGGATCAGCGCCAGCGTGGCTTCGGCGGTACCGCGCACCTCGGGGTCGGCATCGCCGGTCAGCAGCACCAGCAGCGCGAGCTGCTCGTGCGCGCGCGGCGCCAGCGCGCCCAGGGCGGCCATCATCCGGATGTCCTTGGCGACATCGCCACGCCGGAAGAAATCGAGAAAGGGACTCCGTGTGCCGACGTCCATCAGTGGCCGAGGTGCTCCTGCAGATCGGAGGACGTAATCGTGCGGCTGGCGACCTCGCCCGGCGCGCCGAGCGGCCGTCCGGCTCTGCCGTTGAGCGTGTACTCGACGGCGGTCGCGTCGCTGACGGTAATCGAGATCTCCCTGCGCGCCGTCACACGGCGCGTATCCCCGGCCTCGAGCATCTCCGACACACCCTGCTCGCCGTCGGCGGCGAGTGAAACCCGGCATGCCGCGCGCGCGATGATCTCGAGTGTCAGACCGGCGGCCGCGGCAGTGCTCCCGCTATCTTCGGCCCCCTTCGATTCGGCCGATCCTGACGCTCCGGCCGTCAACACCACAGCCTCTTCTGGCACGCTCGGGGGCGGCACTTCCGCGACCCCCGGGCTCGCGACGGTTCCCGCCGAGGCCGCCGGGCGGACCGGCGGCGGGGCCAGATCGTCCGGACCGCGGCGGGCTGTTCCGTAGTAGATCACGAGGACGACGATCGGGAGGCTCACGAGGCCCAGCCGTAGAGCTGTGGCTGCCGCGCGCCTGTCGCTTTCCAGCTTCTCGCCGTCCTCGAGCGCCGCCGTGTGCGCCCTCACCGCCGGCGACTCCGGCGGCAGTTCCGCGACGAACTCCTCAATCATGCGCTCGGGATCGAGGCCCACCTCGTGGGCGTAGGCGCGGATGAACGCACGGGTGAAAATGCCGCCTGGGAGGCGCGCGAGATCGCTGCGCTCCAGCGCCTCGAGCGACATCAACGAGATGCGGGTCTTGGCGGCAATCTGCTGGAGAGAGACGCCCCGGCGTTCCCGCGCCTCGCGCAGGCGAACGCCGACAGTACGCCCAGGGGGGCCGTGGAGCATGCTGGTCGCGCCGCGCTCATGTTATGGAGAGAACTCTGAGGTGTCAAACGACCGCCGCAGCGCCGCCACGGCTCGCCTCAGGTGCTCCGCGTCGGCCACGCCTGGCGATGGAAGGAACGCGCCGACCGCGGCGACGCCGCGCGCCCCGGCCGCCCGAGCCGCTGCCGCGCGCCCGGCCGTCATGCCTCCGATGGCGAGCACGGGCACCGCCGATGCGCGCACGGCCGCCGCGAGCCCATCGAGGCCACCGGGGGGCAGCGAGCCCGGCTTCGACGCCGATTCGAACACCGTGCCGAAGATCAGGTAGTCCACGTCCCCTCCGGCGGATACGTCGCGGGCTTCCTCCGGGCTGTGCACTGACCGGCCGATCAGGAAGGGCCGCGGAGCGATCCGGCGCACACTGGCGGCATCGACCGAGTCCGTCCTGAGGTGCACGCCGTGCGCTCCCGCCGCGATGGCGACGTCCACGCGATCGTTCACGACGACGCGGCAGCCGGTGGCGCCCGCGGCATCGACACACCGCCCGGCGATCGTCGAGAGGGCGCGCGCGGGCAGGTCAGGTTCGCGCAACTGCAGGATATCCGCCCCCGAGCGCGTGGCCGCCTCGCAGAATGCGGTCAGCCTGTCGAGCGCGCGCGGATCCGAGCCGCCGGCGGCGAGGAGGCGCCGCCGATCGCTCACGATGCAGATGACGGCCGCCGCGGTCACGAAGGGGATGCGGACGAAGGATCCTGCTGCGGGAGCGCCTCGCCGAATCGGCGCATCATCAGCAGCCGCGAGAGATCCTGAAACCCGAGCAGTAGGTTGACCACGCCCAGCCCGGAGATCCCCCCCCGCACGAAGTTGTTGCGCAGGATCTGCTGCAGCTCTGGAAGTGACGCTACGAAGTAATTGCGCTCCCAGAACGCCGACCAGGGCACCAGCACCAGGAGGAGACCAACCTCGAGAAAGTAGGCGACGAACAGCAACCGTCGGAGCACGCTCAGCGCCTCATGAGCTGTTCGACACGCGTCGCGAGATCGCGGTAATCGCCGGCCTCCGACTGCAGCTCGAGCAGCACGGCCAGGGCCCGGGCATCCTCGCCCTGGGCCTCGAGCGCGCCCGCCAGCTCGTAGAGCAGCTGGTGCGAGGCCGCCGGGGTCGGCGCCGGAGCTTCGGCCGCCCGCTCGTACCACTCGATGGCCCGCGCGTGGTTCCCGGTGTCGGCGTGAAACTTGGCCAGAAGCGCGCCCGCGCGGAACCGGTAGGCCAGAGAGCGCGCCGCCACTTCCAGCGCCTGCATCGCCTGATCAATCATGCCGCTCTCGATGTAGCTCGTCGCGAGACCGAAATGTTGCTCGCCCACCTCGTCGGACGGCATCTGACGCAGCGCTTCCTCGCGCACGCTCTCGAGCGTGCGTTCGATGGACGGCGTCGGTCCCTGCGCCGCGATCGGCGCGGGCACGCCGTTGAGATCCTCGAGCACGGCGCTGAGATCAACCTCTGCCTGCGGCCGCTGGATCGCCGGCGCAGCCGCCGGCTGTTCGGCCGCGGGCGCCGGAGCGGCCTCCGCCGATTGCGCACTCTCAGGGGCGTCCTCGAGCCCCGCATCCGCGCCCCACAGCAGATCCGTGCTGACGAAGGGCGACTGGCCGCTCAGACGCTCGGCAATCAGGGCATCGACGTTCGGCTCGCCAAGCAGCGTCAGCGCGCGGCGGAACCGTTCGATGTTGGCGCGGTTCCAGGGCTCCCGTGCGACGAGATCCTCGGCAATGACCCGCGCCTCGGCGCCGGCGCCCGCCACCAGATACGCGTCGGCCAGCTGCGCCTGGGCGCTGTGCATCGTCGCTTCCAATCCGCCGTCCACGCAGATTTCGACCAGGCGCATCAGCGCGGGGATGTGATTCGGCACGCGGTGCACGAACTCGTTGAGCGCCGCCGCGGCCGTCCCCCACTCGTCCCCGGCGATGGCGGCTCGCGCCGCCACGTCGACGCACTCGTAGCCGGCGTCGGGATGGGCCTCGCCGACCGAACAGCCCAGAATCACGAGGGCATCCCGCCGATCGGGATGCGCGGCAATAATCTGCTGCAGGAGCGCGCCGCCCTCCTGGATGCTCCCCTCCCGCAGCTCCATCTCGGCCACCTTCCAGAGCAGGTCAGGATTGGCGGCCGCCACTTCCGGGGTCAGCAACGCCCGCGCGTTCTCCCGTTCGTTTCGCGCGAGATACGCCTCCGCCAGCTGGGCCCGGACGGCAAGGTCGGACGCGTCCATTCCGGCGGCTGCGGCCAGCAGGCCGAGCGCGTCGGCGTCCCGCCCCCGGCGCGACATCTCCGCACCAAGCGCTTTCAGCTCGGCCGCGGTCGTGGCGTACTTCCTCGCCTGTTCGAGCTCGCCGCGCGCCGTATAGACGCCGATCAAACTCTGCCGCACTTCCGCGTCGGCCGGGGCCAGCGCCGCCGCCTCGAGCATGACCTTGAGCGCCTCGTCTGGTTTCCCCTTCTCCTGCAGGTCGGCGCCGAGCTGCTTCAGCTGCTCAATGGCTTTGGCCGCCTGGGCCAGCTCCACGCGCGCGCGGGCGCCCGCCAGCCTTGTCTCCAGGTCGGCTCCGTCGAGATCGCCGAGCGCGATGCGCGCCTCGGCCTCGCCGCGCCGATCGCCTGCGCCGCGCCGCCGATCGGCAACCGCCGCGAACTGCGCGCGCGCCTCCACGAGCAGCCCCTGCCGCGCCGACAGCGCTCCCAGCTGCCACATGGCGCGCTCCTCGTCGGGCTTGATCTTGAGAACCTTCTTGTAGAGGGCGATGGCTTTGGGACGGAAGCCCTCGGAGGCGAGGTGATCCGCGATGCGCATGTACTCGGCAATCGCGCGATCCGTCTGGCCGGCGCGGAAATAGAGATCGCCGAGCGCGTTGGCGCTGTTCCAGTCCAAGGGCTCGGCCTCGACCACGGTGCGATACTCGGTGATGGCGAGGTCGAGCTTGCCCTGGCGGAGCAGCTTCTCGGCCTTGCGCAGCGTGCCTTCGCGGTCAAAAGCCACGGGGGTCTCGTTCCGTAGAGAAGTCAGTCAATCGTATCAAATTCGAGCGGCAGCGCCGGCGGGCTGAATGATTTGCGATGCATCATCGAGTACCCGAAGCGCTTCACCGCTGCGAGATGTTCGGCGGTTGCGTAGCCTTTGTGCCGATCGAAGCCGTACCGCGGGTCGCTCGTGTGCAGCTGGCGCATCTTTCGATCCCGCGTGACCTTGGCGAGAATCGAAGCGGCGGCGATGGCGGCACATCGCTGATCGCCGTGCACGATGCCGCGCTGCGCGATCAGCAAGTCCGGAATCCGAAACGCATCCACGAGCACCAGGTCCGGCAGCGGCGCCAGCGACAGCACCGCCCGGCGCATCGCCTGAAGCGATGCCTGGTGGATATTGATGCGATCGATCTCATCCGGCGACGCCTCGCCGACGGCCCACACGAGGGCGCGCGCCGTGATCCGGTCGAACAGCTCGTCCCGCTCGGCCGCCGGGACCGTCTTCGAATCGCTGAGACCGGCGATGTGCCGATCGGGATGCAGCACGACGGCACCGGCCACCACCGGACCCGCCAGGCACCCGCGGCCCACCTCATCCACGCCGCAGACCCGGCAGAAGCCCAGCTTCCGCAGGACGTTCTCGAGCGTGCGGGTCGCTGCGACGCGAACCATCGGCCTCCTGCTGGCGCACCGAACCGGCTATTTGCCGCTGTCCCGCATCCGCGCGGCCTTCCCCTTCAGGTCGCGCAGGAAGTACAGCTTCGCGCGCCGCACGCGCGCCGAGCGCACCACTTCGACCTTCTGGATGACCGGCGAGTGCAGCGGAAAGATCCGTTCCACACCCTGCCCAAAGGAAACCTTGCGCACCGTGAACGACGCGCGCGCGCCGCCCCGGTGCATCCCGATCACCACGCCCTCGAACACCTGGATGCGCTCCTTGTCCCCTTCGCGCACCTTCACGTGCACCCGAACGGTGTCGCCGGCCTTCATCTGCGGCCGGACGTTCAGCTGTGATTTCTCGACGATCTCAATCGCGCCCATGGGCGGCTCCCTTCTTGCGTTCCATCAAATCGCGCAGGATTTCCTGCTCCTCAACGTCCAGCTCGGCGTCGACCAGCAGTTCGGGCCGCCGATCGAGGGTCAACTCCAGCGCCTGGCGCTTCCGCCACCGGCGAATCTCGCCGTGGTGCCCCGATACGAGCACCTCCGGCACCCGCATCCCCTCGAACTCCACCGGCCTGGTGAAGTGCGGAAAGTCCAGCAGACCGCGGCTGAACGAATCGCCGGCCACTGAGTCCTCGTCTCCTACGACGCCCGGTACCAGCCTCGCCACCGCGTCCACGATGACCAGGGCTGGCAGCTCTCCCCCGCTGACCACGTAGTCGCCAAGCGAGAGCTCGTCGGTGACCAGCCGCTGACGGACGCGATCGTCGATACCTTCGTATCGGCCGCAAACGATTGCGACTCGATCCAGCATCGACAGCCGCTCCGCCTCGGCCTGGGTGAACCGCCGCCCTTGCGGCGAGGGCAACACGACCGCCTGCAGAGCCGCGCCGTCGGCCCGGATGGCGTCGAGCGCCCGAAAGACCGGCGCCGGCTTCAGCACCATGCCGGGCCCCCCGCCGTACGGCACGTCATCGACTGTCCGATGCCGGTCGCCCGTGAACTCCCGCAGGTCCCGGACGCGTACCCGAAGCAGGCCGCGCTGCAGGGCCCGCCCCAGAATCCCCTCCGCGAGCCCCGCCTCGACCATCCGCGGAAAAATCGTGACGATGTCGAACGTCATGGCTCAAATGGGCTCGAAGCGCTGCCGCCGCGTCACGTTCAGATCCAACAATCCCTCGAGGGGGCGGACGACAATCTTGCGGCCTGCCAGATGGACGGCGATGCAAATCTCGTCAGCCAACGGAATCAGAATCTCGTTGCCGCGACGCCCGTGGACGACCAGCCGGCTGCCGCCTCCGGCGCCCTCGACCCGCACGACGGTACCCAGGGCCACGCCCTCGGACGTCTCGACGTCACAACCCACCAGATCGTGGTGATAGAACGCACCGGGCGGGAGCGGCTGCAGCGCCTCGGCGGCGACCCGGAGCTCCAGTCCTGCGAGCGCCTCCGCGGCGTCCATCGTGCTCACCCCCTCGAAGACGACGATCGGGCGTCCCCGGTGGAACCGCACCGTCGCAATCGTCAGCTCCTCGACCACGATCTCTCTTCGGACGAACAATCCCTGACCCGCCTTGTATCGCTCTTCAGGGAAATCCGTCGCGGGGTCGATAATCACCGCGCCGCGGTTGCCGTGAGCGCGCGCCACCCGGCCGACCAGCGCCATCTCATCCCAGGCGGGCGCCATCGCTCCTCCCGTGCAACGTTCAGCGCGACGATCCGGCCTACTGATCGCCGTCGCGGACTTCGAGGGTGACTTTGACGCCCGTCCGCTCGCCGGCGAGAGCGGCAAGGGTCCGCATGGCCTGGATCGTGCGCCCCTGACGGCCAATCAGCTTGCCGACGTCCGCTGGCGCCGCCGTCACCTCCACGAGCGTCGTCCCGCGGTGCTCCGTCTCGGTGACCGTGACGCCCTGCGGCGAATCCGCCAGCGCGCGTGCAATCGTCTCGACGACGTCCCGAGCCGAGCTCACGACGCGGCCGTCTCCGGTCCCGGCGCCGCCGCCGCGGAAGTCTCGGCGGGCGCCGTCACGTGCCGGGCGAGCAGCGTTCGCACGGTGTCGGACAGCTTCGCGCCCTTGCCGACCCAGTGCCCGATGCGCTCGCGATCGATCGTGACCTTTGCGGGCCGCGCCCGCGGATCGTAATGGCCGACGATCTCGACGAAGCTGCTGTCGCGCGCCGTGCGCGAGTCGGTCACCACCACGCGGTAGAACGGGCGCTTCTTCGAGCCCGCTCTCCTCATGCGAATCACTAACATGCTCTCTCCTTAGCTCAGCCGCCCCATCAGCGAGCCCAACCGGGCGCGCGCCTTCCGGCTTCCCGTCCGGCCGCCCGACAGGCCGCCAACCGCCTTCAACATCTTCCGCATCTGCGCGAACTGCTTCAGCAGACGGTTCACCTCTTCCACCGAGGTGCCGCTCCCCCGCGCGATGCGCTTGCGCCGGCTGCCGTTGATGATCTGGGTGTGCCGCCGCTCGTCACGGGTCATCGAGCCGATGATCGCTTCGACACGGGCAATCTGCCCGTCGTCGGGCTTCTGCTGCGCGAGCTGCTTCAGGTTCCCCATCCCGGGAAGCATCCCGACGATCTGTTCCAGCGGCCCCATCTTCTTGATCGCCTGCAGCTGATCGCGAAAGTCCTCGAGCGTGAACTCGTCGTTCAACACCTTCTGCTCGAGGCGCTCCGCCGCTTCGAGGTCGATCGCCTGCTCCGCCCGCTCGATGAGCGACAGGACGTCGCCCATGCCCAGCATCCGCGACACGATGCGATCGGGGTGGAAGGGCTCCAGATCTTCGAGGCGCTCGCCGTTGCCGATGAACGCAATGGGCACTCCGACGACCGCCACCACCGAGAGCGCGGCTCCTCCGCGCGCGTCACCATCCAGCTTGCTCAACACCACACCGGTCACGCCCAGGCGGCGGTTGAACTCGCCGGCGCTCTTGATGGCGTCCTGGCCGGTCATCGCATCGGCGACGTACAACAAATCCGACGCGCGGGTGGCCTGCCGGATCTCCTCGAGCTCGCTCATCAGCTCGTCGTCGATGTGCAGGCGTCCGGCCGAGTCGACGATGACGACGTCGAATCCGAGATTCGCCGCCTCGGCCACGGCGCCCCGTGCCCGGGCCACCGGGCTCAGCTCGCCGGCGGGATCGTGCACCCGCACGGCCGCCTTCTCCGCGACGACGTTCAGCTGCTGGATGGCGGCGGGGCGCTTGACGTCGGTGGAGACGAGCAGCGGATGCTTTCCCTCACGGGTCAGCCACTTCGCCAGCTTTCCGGCCGTCGTCGTCTTGCCGGCCCCCTGCAGGCCGAGCAGCAGGATCACGCGCGGCCGGGCGTTGGTCGGCTTCAGCCCTCCTTCGGCGCCCCCGAACAGCGCCACCAGCTCGTCGCGGACGATCTTGACCACCTGCTGCGCGGGCGAGAGACTGCGCAGCACTTCCTGCCCCATCGCGCGGTCCCGCACGCGGTCGATGAAGGCCTTGACGACCTTGAAATTGACATCGGCTTCGAGCAGCGCCATCCGGATCTCGCGAAGGGCGGCCTCGACGCTCTCAGGCGTCAGCCGCGTCTCTCCGCGAAGACTCTTGAAGACGTCCTGCAGCCGCGTGCTCAGCGAGTCGAACATGGGGTTCGTAAGGGCGCTAAGGTCCTCTAGCGCAAACGCTTATCGTAATTGAGGCGGAGCGTGCGTGTCAATGAAGGATCGGCTCGCCGGGCCGGCTGCCCTCGGCTCACACGGACGAGAGCTTGTGCCCGAGCTTGTCTTTCTTCGTCTTCAGGTAGCGGCGGGTGGAGTCGGAGGCGGGGATTTCGAGCGGCAGCCATTCCGAAATCGTGAGGCCGTACCCCTCGATGCCCACCAGCTTGCGGGGGTTGTTGCTCAGCAGACGCATCGACCGGACGCCGAGATCGCGCAAGATCTGCACGCCGATGCCGTAGTCGCGCTGATCGGCCTTAAACCCGAGCCGCTCGTTGGCCTCGACGGTGTCGAACCCCTGATCCTGGAGCTCGTAGGCGCGAATCTTGTTCGCGAGCCCGATGCCGCGGCCCTCCTGATTCAGATACAGCAGCACGCCGCGGCCCTCGCGGGCGATGCGCTCCATCGCCGCCTCGAGCTGCGCGCCGCAATCGCAGCGCGCCGAGTGCAGGACGTCGCCCGTCAGGCACTGCGAGTGCACGCGGACGACGATGTCGCGGCCGTCGCCCACTTCTCCGAAGACGAGCGCGACGTGCGTCTGTTTGTCGAGCTGGTTCTCGAAGGCGTGGATCTGGAACGCGCCGTGCTCGGTTGGCAGCCTGGCCTGCGCCACCCGCCTGACCATCGACTCGGTGCGCATCCGGTACTTGATCAGATCCGCGATCGTGATCATCAGCAGTCCGTGGCGCCGGGCGAACCGCGTGAGCTGCGGGACGCGCGCCATGGATCCGTCGTCGTTCATGATTTCGCAGATCACGCCGGCGGGGTACAGTCCGGCGATTCGCGCCAGATCGACGGCCGCCTCCGTCTGGCCGGCACGCACCAGGACACCGCCCGACTGCGCCCGCAGCGGGAACATGTGGCCCGGACGCGCGAGATCGATCGGCCGCGTGGCCGGATCGATCGCGGCGTGCACGGTGGCCGAGCGATCCCCTGCCGATATGCCGGTGCTCGTCGAATGCTTCGCCTCGATCGTGACGCAGAACGCCGTGCCGAGCCGCGCGGTGTTCTGGTTGACCATCAGCGGGATCTCCAGCTCGTCGAGCCGCTCGCCGGTCATCGGCATGCAGATCAGTCCCCGCCCGTAGCGCGCCATGAAGTTGATGCCCTCGGGCGTCACCTTCTCCGCGGCGACCGTCAAATCGCCCTCGTTCTCGCGATCCTCGTCGTCGCACACGATGATCATCTTGCCGGCGCGGAACGCCTCGACGGCCTCCTCGATGCGGGCGAACGCGCTGCCGCGCTTCTTGCGGCCCTTCGCGATCCGGAGGCGTGTCATGCCGTGACCCTTCCCGCGAGCTCCAGCGCGCGCACGACGTACTTGCCGAGCATGTCGCACTCCAGGTTCACGCGGTCTCCCTGAGTGCGCGCGTGCAGGTTCGTGTGAGTCCAGGTATGCGGCACGATCTGGACCTCCAGGCTCCCCGAGTCCAGACCCGCAATCGTCAGGCTGATGCCGTCCAGCGCCACGGAGCCTCGATGGATCATGTAGGGGGCGAGCGCGGGTGGAAACGCGACCGTCACCCACCAGAAGTCCGATTCAGGCCGGATACGTTCGAATCGTGCCGGTGCCGTCGACGTGGCCGAGGACGAAGTGGCCGCCGAGGCGCCCGTCGGCGGCGACCGCCCGCTCCAGGTTCACGGCCGATCCCGCCGAGAGGCCGCCGAGCGCCGTCACCCGCGCCGTCTCCGGGCCGATCTGCGCGCGCAGCTCGCCCGAGCTCACCTCCACCGCGGTCAGACAGACGCCGTTCACCGCCACGCTCTCGCCCTCAGCCGAGATCCCGGGCGATCGGTGTGCGCACGCGCAGGCGCAGTCCGCCCTCGATCGGCCGGAGCTCGACCACCTCACCCACCGACTCAATCAGTCCCGTGAACATATCCTTCCATGAAGACGTCCGGCCCGCACGGCAGCACGCGCCGATCCAGCAGCGAGGCGAGCCGCAGCTCGTCCGGCGAGAGCCAGCCGACGCCCGGTGCCCCGATCGGCTCCGGCGAGAGGTACAGATGCACCGCGTCCACGAGCCCTTCAGCCGCAGCGGCGCGCTGCAGCACCGGTCCCCCCTCGAGCACGATCGACTGGATCTCCCTCTCTGCCAGGCGCTCCAGCGCCAATCGCAGGTCCTGCGCCCCGAGTGCCTCGAGCTGGGCGCCGGCCGCCTCGAGCTCCCGGGCCCGGGCCGGGTGCTCCCCGACGCTGTGAGCCGAGGTCACGATTATCACAGGTCCCGCCGCCAGCGTCGAGAACAGGCGGGCGCCCGGGGGGGTCCGGAGCCGGCGATCGAACACGACCCGGGCGAGCGGCCGCACGCGGACGATTCCCCTGGCCGTCAGGCGGGGATCGTCCACGAGCACAGTCTCCGATCCCACGCCGATCGCGTCGACGTGGGCGCGGACGACGTGTGCATGCCGGCGCGACTCGGCCGAGCTGATCGCCGAGCGCACGCCCGGACCGGCGCTCACCCGGTTGTCCAGACTCGTGGCCGCCTTCACGATGACGAACGGCCGCCCGCGGGTCATCACGGTGAAGAAGGGCTCGTTCAGCCTGAGCGCCCTGTGGCGGGCCAGGCCGACGCTCACCGCGATGCCATGGGCCCGCAGGCGGTCGAGACCGCGGCCGGCCACCTTCGGATTCGGATCGGCCGAACACGTGACGACCCTCGCGATGCCCGACGCGATCACGCGCTCGACGCACGGCCCGGTGCGTCCGACGTGCGAACAGGGCTCGAGGGTGACGTACAGCGTGGCGCCACGCGCGAGCGCTCCTGCTTCCTCGAGTGCCCTCACCTCGCCATGCGGTCCCCCGGCACGCTCGTGATAGCCCTGCCCCACGATCGTGCCCGCGCGATCCACGATGACGGCGCCGACCATCGGATTCGGGCTCGTCGTTCCGCGGCCGCGCTCCGCCAGATCGAGCGCCCGCTCGATGTACTCGAGATCGGATGCCACTATGGGACTACCACTTCTGCTCGAAGAGCGCGTTCACGTACTCGTCGACCGAGAAAGGCACCAGATCGTCGATCGACTCGCCGACGCCCACGTAGCGGATCGGCAGCCTGAGCTCGCAGGCAATCGCGACGGCCACACCGCCCTTGGCGGTTCCGTCGAGCTTCGTCAGCACGACGCCGTTCACGCCGGCCGCATTCATGAACTCGCGCGCCTGCACCAGCCCGTTCTGCCCGACCGTGGCGTCGAGCACCAGCAGGACTTCGTGCGGCGCGCCGGGCACTTCGCGCGCGGCCACGCGCCGGATCTTGTCGAGCTCGTTCATCAGGTTCACGCGCGTGTGCAGCCGGCCCGCGGTATCGACCAGGATGGGATCGCGCCGCTTCGCCTTGCCGGAGGAGATCGCATCGAAGACGACGGCAGCGGGATCGGCCCCCTCCCGCGCACGGACCAGATCGACGCCGGCACGCCGCGCCCAGATCTCCAGCTGCTCCACGGCTGCCGCGCGGAACGTGTCGGCCGCGCAGACCAGCGGCTGCTTGCCCGAGCTCTTGAGCAGCTGCGCCAGCTTCCCGACCGTCGTGGTCTTTCCCGTCCCGTTCACGCCGACGATCAGCACGACGTGCGGCACATGGCCATTGGGAGCGGACCGCTCGGCGGCCGCAAAGATCGACCGGATCTCGTCCTTGACCGCCTCCCGGAGCCCCTTGCCGGACGGCGCGTCCTTCTTGACGGCCTCGATGATCCGATTGGTGGCCGCCACGCCGACGTCGGCCATGATGAGGAGCTCCTCGAGCGCCTCCGTCGTGTCGACGTCCACCTGCCGGCCGCGCCGCCCGGGCGTGTCCGACCGCGCCGCAATCTCGTCGAAGCGCTCGACAATCTGCTGCGTCGTCCGGGTCAGGCTCTCGCGGATGCGCCCCAGAATCCCCATCACCGCGATTCCTGTTCCGCCCTCTGCGGCCGGAGCATCAACTCCTCCACGGCCGCGGCGGCGGTGCAGGATCCCGCGAGCACCCGCGACATCCCCGTCGCAATCGGCAGCTCTACGCCGCACCGCCGGCCGAGCGCGAGCGCCGCGCCCGTGGTGTTCACGCCTTCGGCGACCATGCGCATGCCGGCGAGGATCTCGCCGATGGGACGCCCGCGCGCCAGCTCGACCCCGACGTGACGGTTCCGGCTGAGCCTGCCCGTGCAGGTGAGCACCAGATCGCCGAGGCCGCTCAGGCCGGCAAGCGTGTCGCGCCCCGCCCCGAGCCCGCACGCCAGCCGCGCGATTTCGGCGAGGCCGCGCGTGATCAGCGCCGCCAGCGCGTTCTGCCCGAGCCCGAGCCCCTCCACGACCCCCGAGGCGATCGCGATGACGTTCTTGAGCGCGCCGCCGATCTCGACGCCGACGACGTCGGTCGTCGCGTACAGCCGGAAGTACGCCGCGCGAAACTGGTCCTGTACGTCGGCGGCCAGCACCGGATCGACGCATGCCACGCAGACGGCCGTCGGCAGGCCCCGCGCGACTTCCAGAGCAAAGCTCGGGCCCGAGAGCACCACGATCGGAGGAGCCGCGTGCAGCTCCTGCGCGATCACTTCGGACACCCGGAGCAGCGTGTCCTGCTCGATGCCCTTGGTGGCGCTGACGATCGTCGCCGTGCGCGGGACCAGCGCGGCGGCCTCGCGCACGACCGCGCGCGTGCCGTGCGACGGCACCGCGAATACCACCGAGTCGCACCGGGCGAGCGCCTCGCCGAGGTCGGCCGTCGGCGCCACCGCGGGCGGCAGCACCACGTCCGGCAGATAGGTCGCATTCGCCCGGCGC
Source organism: Vicinamibacterales bacterium (assembly GCA_963738315.1). Classification (GTDB taxonomy): domain Bacteria; phylum Acidobacteriota; class Vicinamibacteria; order Vicinamibacterales; family JAMQPK01; genus JAMQPK01. Next base: position 1,631,119 of record CAVTVT010000003.1, read on the forward strand.
GCACGCATCTCGCCAATCAGTTCCGGGTTCCGGCCCCACAGCCGGACGTCATGGCCGGCGCCGGCGAGGTGCGCCGAGAGGGCCGTGCCCCAGCTGCCCGCACCCAGCACGGCGATGGTGCTCATACGCGCTCTCCGATATGGTGCTCAACGCCAGCCGCCATTCGGCTGAGATTCGATCGATGACGGGCGATCACCACGACGGCCGCAATCGCCGCCCCGAGCACGGTGATCTGGGCCGACCCCGTGAGATACGCGAGCGGCGGCAGCATGGCCGAGGCCACGACCGACCCGAGCGACACGTAACGAGTCCACCAGACCACGACGAGGAACGATGCGCTCGCGAGCACGGTCGCGACCGGGGCCAGCACCGCGAACACACCGCACGCCGTGGCCACCCCCTTGCCCCCCTTGAATCCAAGCCAGACCGGATAGACGTGCCCCAGCACAGCCGCGATGCCCGCAGCGGTCTGCCCGGCCGCCCCGGCGTCGATCTGCCGGGCCATCAACACGCTCGCAACGCCCTTGGCGACATCCATGGCCATCGCGCTCACGCCGATCTTCTTCGTCGTGGCTCGGAGCAGGTTGGCTGCGCCGACGTTGCCGCTTCCGGCGAGGCGCAGATCGATGCCTCGGTGGCGTCGCGCGAGCAGGTACGCAAACGGAATCGAGCCGAGCAGGTACCCGGCGATGGGGACGAGAAAGGTCGTAGCGTGCATCAGCTCGAGGTCTTCAGCGGCGCTGTCGCCAGCGCCTGATATGACGGCCCGCGCGGCGACACGCGGCTCTCGTACAAGGTTACACGATCAATCAGGCATGGCCCGGCGGGCGCATCGAGCGCCCGCAACCCCACGAGCACCGTGCGCGGGACACGGCTTCGAAAGCGCGCGAGCGTCACGTGCGGGTGAAATCGTTCGCGATCGACCCCTTCCCGGGTCCCCCGCAGGCGTCTCCGCACGATCTCCCGGACGCGGGTCAGCTCCCGTTCTCCCAGAGCGACCCCCAGCCAGAGCACGCGAGGGGGACCTGCAGGTGGAAACGCGCCGAGACCCGCGAGCGTGAGCGCAAAGGGCGGGAGCTCGAGCGGCAGCTCGAACGCGCGCCGCGCTTCGTCCTCGCACGCGGCGTCGCAGTCGCCCAGGAATTCAACGGTGATGTGGATACGATGCGGGTCCACCCAGCTCGCCCGCAGCGCTCCGCGGACCGGACCCGCCAGCTGCGTCTCCAGCGCCGTCCTCAGCGCCGAGACGGCCCGGCGCGTCGGCTCGTCGAGATCGACCGCGGCGAACAGCCGCTTCACCCCTCGGCATCCATGAGCCAGCGGCGAACCATGTCGAGCGCCGCCTGGGAGGCCTGGAAGCGGACCATCTCCCGCCCGCCGACGAACCGGAACGTGCGCACGCGGGTGTCCACCGCCCCCCGGTGATTCCACGCGGCCGCAATCGCGACGGTGCCGACCGGCTTGTCCGGCGTTCCGCCGGACGGGCCGGCGATTCCGGTGATCCCGACGAGAGACGTCCGCCTGCGCCAGACGAATCGCGCCTTCGGCCATCGCGCGCGCCACCGGCTCACTGACCGCGCCATGCGCCGCGATCAGGGCGGCCGGCACACCGAGTCGGGCGGTCTTGGCTTGATTGCTGTACACGACGATCCCCTCGTCCACGTACTCGGAGCTGCCCGGCACATCGGTGAGGCGTGTCATCACCAGTCCGCCGGTGCACGACTCGGCTGCGGTGATCCGCAGCCGCCGCCGGCGGCACAACGCCCCCACCACCTCCGGCATCGACTCGCCGCTCACCGTGAAGATGTCCTGCCCGAGGACGGCCTGCGCGTCGCGTGCCGCGGCATCGAGCATGGCATCGGCGAGCTGGGCCGACGCCGCGCTCGCGGTCAGGTGGAGCTCGATCTGACCGAGCGACGCCAGGATCGTGGTGCTCACGGGGACAGCCTGCGAAAGCCAGCGGGCGTACAGCGGCTGCATGCGCTCTTCCACCGAAGACTCGCTCTGCCCGGCAATCCGCAGCAGCCGTCGCAGCATGCAGACCCGGCCCGCGTGCGCCGCCAGCCGCTCGCGCACCACTTGTTCGAACATCGGCTTCAGCTCGCGCGGCGGGCCGGGAAGCAGGGCGATCATCCTGCCATCGTGCTCGAGCCACAGGCCAGGAGCGGTGCCGTTGGGATTCGGAAGCACTGCCGCCCCGGCCGGCACCATCGCCTGGCGGCGGTTGATGTCGGGCGCCTTCAGCCCGCGCGAGGCGAACCGCGCCTCGATCCCCCGAAAGATCTGTTCGTGATACTCCAGCGGCCTGTTCAGGAGCTCGGCCACCACCTCCCGCGTGAGGTCGTCGTCGGTGGGGCCGAGGCCGCCGGTGAGGATCAGCAGATCGCATCGCTCCAGCGCGTCGGCGACAACGGCTTTGAGCGCCGCGCGATCGTCGCCCGCCACCGCCTTGGCCTGGAGCCCGATGCCGATCTCGTTGAGCTTGCCGGTGATGAACAGCGAATCGGTGTCGATATGGAACGGCGTGAGCAGCTCGCTGCCCACGGCGATGACCTCGGCTCTCATCAGACTCCTATGATACGAGCCTGGGCGAGAGCCAGAACGCGGCGTGCAGGATCAGGTTGCCGTAAATCGCCGCCATCGCATCGTCGGCCATCATTCCCAGACCGCCCGGCAGCCGCTCGAGCGCACTGGCGGGAAACGGCTTCACGACGTCGAGCAGGCGGAAGACGAAGAATCCGAGGCCCAGGCCGAGCCACCCGACCGGCACGAACACTACCGTGAGGAGCATGCCCATGACCTCGTCGATCACGACGGGGCCCGGATCGACGCCGCCGAGCGCCCGCTCCGCCTCGGCGCCCAGCACCCACCCGACGAGGAACAGTCCGGCCGCGATCGGCAGCGTCAGCGAGGTGAGGCCGCCCCGGTGCAACAGTGCATAGACCGCCGCGCCTGCGAGCGATCCGACCGTACCGGGCGCGATGGGGAAGAAGCCGATGAAGCCGAAGCTGCAGACGGCGACCGCCAGGCGGCGCATCTAAGGTGCCGAGGGACGCACGACGCGGGTGTGAGCGAGGCGATCATGAAGGGCCAGACGGTCGCTGCCGAGCACACCGGGCAGGAAGCCGGCGCCGAACGGGAGTGCCGAGGCGAGATACGCGATGGTCCGCAGCGTCGCGCGGCCGAGGTGGATCGGGCGATCCTGGTCGTCGACCACTTTGATGCCGAGCGCCATCTTGCCGATCGACTGGCCGCCGACGCCGGTGAACGCGACGAAGTATCCGCCGTCGAGCAGCAGGAAGAACGCGAGGAGCGGCACCGCCGGGAGCTGCAGGACATCGGCGCCCGTCAGCCCGCACAGCCGCAGCGTGAAGTAGAGGACGCCGCCGTTGAGCCCGAGCAGGATCGACGCATCGAGCGCCGCCGCGAGAATCCTGCTGAACGGCGCCGCGGCCCGCCCCCCCAGGAGCGCGCGCTCGGGATTGACATGCCTCCCACCCTCCGAGGCGGAGGCGGCATCGAAGAGCGACTCCGCGGAGCCGCGCGGTGGGGCCGAGCGCGCCCGCGGAATTTCTGGAGTCGCCCTTCGCACGCCGAGAGGCGGACGCGGACGCCCGGCCGTCGTGATCAACGGCTCTGTCCCGCGCATCGGCGGGCGCGAAGCCGGCGTGCCGGCGCCGGAGCGCGTGTCGCTTTCGGGCTGAGGCGAGAACAACGGCAGGTCCTCGGGCGCCCCGCCAAAAATGCGCTCGAGATCCAGAGCAAGGGCCGGCTCGAGGGGCGATTCAGGAGACGTCAGGAGCTGCGCCGCTCCGGCCGGAGCGGGATCGCCCGACGCGACACCCGCCGGGTCAGGACCGATCAAGGAAAAATCGTATCCGCAATTCCGGCATCGATCGCTGGGCTCGAACCCCAGATACTCGCACTTCGGGCACTTCATCGTGTTTCGAGGGCGCCGGCGTCGGGCCCTCCATGCGCCAGCAGCTCGCGCTGGATCTCCTCCTTCAGGACGTCGGCGTCGGGGCGCCGTGGGTCGGCAGCGCGGATCGCCGTGAGGGCCCTCAGCGCATCGTGGGCGCGGCCGCTCAGGAACAACGCCCGAGCGCGCTGCAGCGCGGCCTCTCCACTTCGCGGGATCTCCAGCGTCTCCATCGGCGCGGCCGGAAGCGCCGGCGCGCCGGCGCCGGAGGCTCCGGGCAGAAGTCCCGCCGCGCGGAGCTGCCCCCAGGAGGCCAGCAGCAGGGCCGCCCCGGCAATCAGTGCCAGGGCCAGCAGGATCGCCAGCGCGTGCAGGCCCGGATGGGGCCGGGACTGCGCATGCGCGAGACCCGTCTGGCTCGGCACGGGGGGCACGCCCGCAGGCTCCAGCGGCGCAGCGGCGCGGATGCGATCGATACGGGTGAGGAATGCCAGCGCGACGTCGTGAGCGGCGCCGCGGTCCACGGCGGCGTTCAGCAGCTCGCGCGCGGCGTCGATCTGGCCCCGCTCGAACGCCGCGATACCGCCGTGCAGGAGCTCCTCGGACTCACGCAGCCGCTCGGCCAGGGCACTGCGCGCGCGCTCGATGTACGCACGAGCCCGGGGATGCGCACGGTCGAGGAAGAGCGCGCGCGTCCAGACGTCGATCGCCTGCGTGTAGTTGGATGCGAAGTAGTGATCCAGGCCGGCGAGCAGAAGGCTCTCGATCTTGGCGTCGCGCTCGGCGTCATCGTGCTGCCGGACGGTGATGGCATCCGAGCGGAGTGGATCCGACACAATGATGCGGCGATTATGGGGCAAGACGACCTGTGATACAAGAGGGCGTGCCGCTCGTCGAGTGCGTGCCGAACGTCAGTGAGGGGCGCCGCACCGACGTGATCGCCTCGCTGACCGACAGCGTTGCCGCGTCTGGCTCGGCGCTGCTCGACGCCTCCTCCGATCCCTCGCACAATCGCACGGTGCTCACGCTGGCCGGGACGCCGTCCGACCTCGAGGCCGCCGTCGATCGGCTGTTCGGCGCGGCGATCCCGCGCATCGATCTCCGCCAGCAGACGGGCGTGCACCCTCGCCTCGGGGCCGTCGATGTGGTGCCGTTCGTTCCGCTGGACGGCGCAACCATGGCCGACTGCGTGCAGCTCGCCGTCGACACGGCCCGGCTGGTCGCGGCGCGCCATGACGTCCCCGTCTACCTGTACGAAGAGGCCGCATCGCGTCCGGAGCGGCGGAGCCTTGCCGCCATCCGCCGCGGCGGTCTCGCGCGACTCGCCGAGCGGATGCGCGAGGAGGCATGGGCGCCCGACTTCGGCGGGTCCGCGCCCCATCCGACGGCGGGCGTGACGGTGATCGGCGCGCGCGGCATCCTGGTGGCCTTCAACGTCAACCTGAAGTCGGATCGGCTCGAGCTGGCCCGTCGGATCGCCGCCTCGATTCGCGAAGCCGGCGGCGGGCTGCCGGCGGTCCGCGCGATGGGCGTCCCGCTGGCCGATCGCCGCCTCGTGCAGGTGTCGATGAACCTCATCGACTACCGCCGCACGTCCATGATGACGGCCTTCGACATCGTCGAGCGGCAGGCCGCGGACGCGGGCGTCGCCGTGCTGGAGAGCGAAATCGTGGGCCTCGTGCCGGCCGAGGCGCTGCCGCCGGATCCCGCGCGGCGCCTGCAGCTCCGCGCCGGCCATGAGACCCACGTGCTCGAAGACCGCCTCGCCGCCGCCCGCCATTCGCGCTGACCCTCCCGCGGCGGGCGGCACGGCTACACCGCTTCTTCCTCGTTCTCCTCCGGCGCTTCGCCACGGCGCAAAGGCGCGATGCCGAACGCGCGCATCTTGCGATACAGATTGCTGCGCTCCACGCCGAGCACCTCGGCCGTTCGGGAGATGTTCCCCTGCTGGAGCGCCAGCTGGCGCAGGATGTAGTCGCGCTCGAACTGATCGCGCGCCTCGTAGAGCGGCACCGCCGGCCCCTGAGGCACCTCCGGCGGCGCGATCGCGAGCGAACTGTTCGACAGAAACGCCAGATCGTGCTCGGTGATCACCTCACCCGGCGCCATGATGACCACCCGCTCGATCACGTTTCGCAGCTCGCGCACGTTGCCGGGCCAGCTGTAGGCCTGCAGGCGCACCATGGCGCGGGTATCGAGGGTCTTCGGTCTCCTGCCGTATTCCGCCGCGAGGTCCGCGACGAAGTGCTCCACCAGCAGCGGGACGTCCTCGACCCGCTCGCGCAGCGGCGGCACGAAGATGGGAATGACATTGAGCCGGAAGTAGAGGTCCTCGCGGAAGCGGCCGCTGCGGATCTCCGACTCCAGATCCTTGTTCGTGGCCGCGAGCACCCGCACGTCGACCTGGATGCGCGAGGTGCTTCCGACCGGTTCGGTGATCTGCTCCTGGAGCACGCGCAGGACCTTCGCCTGGGTCTTCAGGCTCATGTCGCCGATCTCGTCCAGGAAGATCGTCCCGCCGTTGGCCGCCTCGAACTTGCCGCGCCGATCGGCCACCGCACCGGTGAAGGCGCCCTTGACGTGCCCGAACAGCTCGCTCTCGATCAGCTCCTCCGGGATCGCCGCGCAGTTCACCTCGATGAAGGCCTGATTCCGCCGTCGGCTGAGTGCGTGCACGGTGCGCGCGACCAGCTCCTTGCCGGTGCCGTTCTCGCCGCGGATCAGCACCCGCCCGTTGGTTGGTGCGGCCATGGCCACCTGCTCGCGCAGCTGCGTCATGACGCGGCTGGCGCCGACCATCTTGCCGGCGCGATCGACGCGGGCCCGCAGCGCGCGGTTCTCCGCTTCCAGATGCCGCTGCCGCAGCGCGTTGCGGACGACCAGCACCGTCTTTTCGAGCGAGAGCGGCTTTTCGATGAAATCGAACGCGCCCATCTTGATCGCCTTGACGGCCGACTCGATGTTGCCGTGGCCGGAGATGACCACCACCTGCGCGTCCACCTTCATCTGACGCAGCCGCGCGAGGGTGGCGAGCCCGTCGAGCCCGGGCAGCCAGACGTCGAGCACGATCACGTCGACGCCGCCTCTCGCCGCGCGCTCGAGGCACGCCTCGCCGCTTTCGACGGCATCCACGTGGTAGCCCTCGTCGCGCAGCACCCCGCCCAGCGCGGACCGCACGCCGGGCTCGTCGTCGACGACCAGGATAGTGGCTTTGCTCACGGTTCCGCCGAGCCTAGCATGGCAGCTCCACGGTGAACTTCGTTCCGCGCCGGCTGGTTTTCCCCCGCTTCGATCGTCCCCCCGTGCTCGGCCACGATCCGCCGCACGATCGCGAGCCCGAGACCGCTGCCGCGCCGCTTCGTCGAATAGTACGGCATGAACAGCTTCTCGCGCTCGGCCGGCGGAATGCCGGGGCCGTCGTCGGACACGATCAGCCGGACCACTCCCGATCCGGGATCGTGCTGCGTCTCCAGCGTGATCACGCCCGATCGATTCATCGCCTCGATGGCGTTGTCCACGAGGTTGATGACCACACGCCGGATCTGCTCGGCGTCCACCCGCACGCGCGGAAGCTCGCAGGCGAAGCGCCGCTCGAAGGTGACGTTCCCCAGCAGGCCGCTGTAGAGCGCCAGCGCCTCGGTCAGCAGGCCGTGGAGATCGCAGGGCGCCGCCCGGGGCGCCGGCATGCGGGCGAACTGCGAGAACTCGTCGACCAGCGCTTTGAGCGAGTCCACTTCCCCCACGATCGTGGAGGTGCACTCCTCGACCAGCGTGCGCGCGGGCGCCGGCGCCGTCGAGAAATGCCGCCGGATGCGCTCGGCGCAGAGCTGGATGGGCGTGAGCGGGTTCTTGATTTCGTGCGCCAGACGCCGCGCGACTTCGCGCCAGGCCGCCACCTTCTGCGCCCGTATCAGCGGCGTCACATCGTCCACCACCAGCACCATGCCATCGGAGCCGTCCCCATGCAGCCGGGTCGCGATCGCCGCCAGGTGCAGCTCCCGGTCGTCGCGCGTCACGGCGATCTCCTGCGCCGAGGGTTCCGCGCGGCCGGCGCCGGCGCTCCGGAGCAGCGCCCCGAACGGCTCGAGCCCGTCGCGCCCGAACACCTCCGCCGCCGCCTGCCCCACCGCCGAGGAGTCGAGGCCCAGCAGCCGCAGCGCCGCGCTGTTCATCGTGCTCACGCGGCCGGCCGCATCGATGGAGACGACCCCGGTGGTGATCCGCTCGAGAATGGTCTCGATGTAGCGCCGGCGCCCCTCCACCTCGGTGTGCTTGCGTTCGAGATCGATGGCCGATCGCTCGAGTCTGCGCCGGCTCTTCCCCACCTCGCTCGCCATGCTGTTGAAGGCCTCGACCAGCGACCCGAATTCGTCGTCGCTCACCGTGGCGCGGTCCACGCGATAGTCGAGATGCCCCGCTTCGATCTCGCGCGCGGCAATCGCCAGCCGCTGCACCGGCTCGGTGATCCGCTTGGCGAGGTAGAGACCGACCCAGGTCGAGCCGACCAGAATCATCAGCGTCATCATCAGGAAGAACGACAGATACACCCCCGCCAGAGGGCGCCGCAGCACGCGGAGCTGACTGTAGTCCTCGTACGCGCCGGTGATCCTGCGCGCGCGCGCCGCCAGCTCCCCGGCGAGGTAGTCGCTCGCCACCACGACGGCGACCGGGCGCCCCGTGGACGCGTGACGCGCGACGGCCGAGGCCCGGATCAAGCTCGCCTCCGCTGTTCAATGGCTCGGGCGTCGGCGGATCCGCGTCTCCGGCGGCGGCATGCTGCGCCATCCGGTCGGCCACGGCCCGGGCATAGCCCTGGGGCAGCCCGGGATCCGCCACGTCGACGTACGGCACCACATCGGGAGCGCCGCCGGACGGCGACAGCACGCGGTACACCTCGACCATCCTGACGCGCCCCTGGGCCACTTCCGGCAGAATCACGTCCCGCACGGCGCTCACATCGGATCCGTCGACGCCGAGGCGCCCGAGCGCCCGCGCGATGCGGGCGGCGTCGTCGGTGATGCGGGTCTGCCGATCGTGGTAGTAGTCGCCCGCAATCGTGTCCGCGGCCGTGAGCACCTCTTCGACCGGCGCGTTGAACCAGCGATCGACGCTGTTGCGGATGAGCTCGCTGCCCACGATGAGCACTAGCACCGAAGGGATGAACGTCATGCCCAGGAGCACGGCCACCAGCTTGGCCCGGAACCGGGCGAACGGCAGGGCCTTCCGCCGCTCGATGACCAGCTTGATGAGGTTGCGCGCCAGGACGAACGTCAGCCCGAGCAGCATCGTCAAATCGGCTGCCCACAGGGCGTACAGGACGAATTCGGTCAGGAAGTCGGGCGCGAGGCGCGCCGAGCGATTCGCCAGGCCGACGATGCCGGCGAGCGCGACCAGCAGCAGCAGGATGCCCGCGAGAATCAGGCGCGGGTTGTCGCGAATCGGACGCACGTGGGGTCTCCCCCTCTGTCCTGGCCCGAGCTACTCCTTGGCATTCAGCAGGTCCTTCAGCTCGGTCATGAATTCCCCGATGTCGCGGAAGTGGCGGTACACCGACGCGAATCTCACGTACGCAACCTTGTCGAGCTTCTTCAGCTCCTGCATGACGAAGGCGCCGACTTCGGCCGTCGACATCTCTTTCTCGCTCCGGTCCTGGAGCGTCGTCTCGACGCGATCGGCGAGACGCTCGAGAGCGGCGGTACTGACCGGCCGCTTCTCGCAGGCCTTGAGCAGTCCGGCAATCAGCTTCTGGCGCTCGAATCGCTCGCGCGTCCCGTCCTTCTTCACCACCATGTACGGAATCTCGTCGATCCGCTCGTAGCTGGTGAACCGCTTCCCGCAGCCGAGGCACTCACGGCGGCGTCGAATCACCTCACCCTCTCGGCTCTCCCGCGAGTCGACGACCTTGTCGCCGAGATGAGCGCAGTAGGGGCACTTCATCCCGCGTCTCCTTCCGCAGCGGCGGTGGCCAGCTTGCGCATGCCGCCGAGGTCGAGCCCGTCCTGCACCAGGAACAGGAATCCCAGCACGATCGTGGGCAGCACGGATGCGGCGTGCAGCACGAGCGCCGCGCCCACGGCACGGTCATTCTGCACCCCGTAAAAGGAGGTCAAGCCGATTCGCACCGCGGCCTCGAACGCGCCCACGCCGCCAGGCGTCGGCACCGACACGCCGACGGCAATCAGAGCCAGCAGGAGGAACGTGCCGGTGAACGGCAGCTCGATATGGAACGCCCGTATGCCCGCCCAGATCATGACCACGATGACCAGCCAGAGCAGGAGCGACAGCAGGAGCGTCAACGCCAGCCTTCCCGGCGCTCTGACGATGGCCAGGCCCTCCGCAAAGTGCTGGAGCAGGTGCGCAACCGCATGCGCGATGCGCCCCGGCAGCAGCCGCTCGAGCTTCAGTCCCCAGCGGCCGAGGGCGGCCGGCCGCCCGGCAGCCGCGAACAGCACGGCGAGAAGCACCACCGTACCGCTGCCGACCGCCAGCCCGCCCGCCCGCACGAGCCGATATACGGCGCCGTCCTGCGCCCCCATGCCGGGATCGAAGACGAGCACGAAGGCCGCCAGCAGAAGCAGGACCGTCGCGCTGTCGAGCAGCCGCTCCACGACCACCGTGGCAAACGTGGACGGAACGCTCAGGCCTTCCTGGCGCGCGAGCAGATAGGGCCTGATCACCTCACCCGGGCGGGCCGGCAGCACGGCGTTGGCGGCGAAGCCGATGGTGGTCGTCCGGAAGGCAGGCCAGAATCTGGCGCCGCCAAGCGGGCCGAGCAGGTACTGCCACCGCACGGCCCGGATCGCCATCGTCACGACCGTCGCCGCCAGGCTGACACCCACCAGGAGCCCGTCGGCCTCGCGGATTTCCACCCAGACGCGATCGAGCCGGGCGCCTCGAAGAAACCAGAGCAGCAGCGCCAGCGACACGGCCGCGACAATCAGCGTGCGGGCGGAGTTCTTCATTCGCAGCGGCGGGTCCTACTATAAGGGGGGGGGCCGGTTCTGCCAAGAACGCATTAGTAGTGGTCCGGCCCGCGCTTGCGACCGCGGGCCGTGTTCGGTACAATCGGCGCTTTTCGGCGTCACGCCCGCCTGTCGAAAGGTTCCTCCGTTGAAGTCGTCTCCAGCGGTTCTGCACACAACATTCGACGGTCTGACGCGTCACAGCCAGGGGAAGGTCCGCGACATCTACGCGCTCGCCGACGATCCCGATGCCTTGTTGATCGTCGCGACCGATCGGATTTCCGCCTTCGATTACGTGCTCGGCGTCCGGAATTCCGGACAAAGGACGCGTCCTGACGCAGCTCTCGGCGTTCTGGTTCGGAGAAACCAGCGACGTCGTCGCCAATCACATGCGGTCGACGCGTCCGGAGGAGTATCCGGCCAGCGCCCGGCGGCACGCCGACGCCCTGCGCGGGCGCTCGATGCTGGTCCGCAAGGCCGAGCCGTTCCCGATCGAATGCGTCGCCCGCGGCTATCTGTCCGGGTCCGGCTGGAAGGAATATCAGCAGACCGGATCCGTGTGCGGCATCACGCTCCCGCCGGGTCTGCAGGGAGTCGGACAGGCTGCCGGAGCCGATTTTCACGCCGGCGACCAAAGCCGCATCGGGGCACGACCAGAACATCAGCGAAGCCGATGCGGCGGAGATCGTCGGCGCCGACACGGTCGCCCGTCTCCGCCGGCTGACGTTGCATCTCTACTCGCGCGGCGCCGCCCACGCGGAGCCCCGGGGCATCATCGTGGCCGACACGAAGTTCGAGTTCGGGCGGGTGACCCAGGGCCCCGACAAGGGGGAAATCATCCTCATCGACGAGGTGCTGACGCCCGATTCCTCGCGCTTCTGGCCCCGCGACCTGTACGTGCCTGGCGGCCCGCAGCCGAGCTTCGACAAGCAGTTCGTCCGCGACTACCTCGAGTCGATTCACTGGAACAAACAGCCGCCGGCCCCGGCCTGCCCGACGAGGTGATTGCGAAGACCCGGGCAGAAGTACCTGCAGGCCTTCACGACTCCTGACCGGTCTGGAGCTGCGAATGAGGCGCCTGCAGGAGCGGCTGGAACGCGCTCATCGAAGAAATGGTGCAGAAGGGGATCCGCTTCGCCGACGCCACCCGCGAATTCGAGCGGCGATTCATCGCGCGCGTCCTGGCGGTCGGCGACGGCAACCTGTCCAAGGCCGCCGACCTCCTCGGCATGCACCGCAACACCCTCAGCCGCAAGATGGCGGCGCATCGCATCAAGAAGCGCCCGTTGCCACGCTTGACACGTCCGCCCTCCACGATAAATTAGCACTCTTGTGGACCGAGTGCTAAAGCCCTCAGGGAATGTCCCTGGCAGTTCTGTAACACAACCCGTCTATCACTCATCAGTTGGAGCGACCTATGAACGCAAGACCGCTACATGACCGCATCCTCGTCTCGCGCATCGAGGAAGGGGAACAGAAAGTCGGCGGGATCATCATCCCGGACACCGCCAAGGAAAAGCCGCAACAGGGCAAGGTCGTTGCCGTGGGCAACGGCAAGGTCAAGGACGACGGCAGCCGGATCGCGCTGGACGTCAAGGCCGGCGACACATCCTGTTCGGCAAGTACTCCGGCCAGGAGATCAAGCTCGACGGCGAAGAGTATCTGATCATGCGCGAGGACGAAGTGCTCGCGGTGCTCGACGGCCGGCGGCAAAGCCAAGAAATAGGGCGCTAGACTTCGACTCACCCTCATTCAACAACGGAGCACACGATGGCAAAACAGATCATTTACGGCGAAGAGTCGCGCCAGGCGATTCTCCGCGGCGTCAACCAGCTCGCCGACGCCGTGAAGGTCACGCTCGGCCCCAAGGGGCGCAACGTCGTCCTCGACAAGAAGTTCGGCTCGCCGACGATCACCAAGGACGGCGTGACCGTCGCCAAGGAGATCGAGCTCAAGGATCCGCTCGCGAACATGGGCGCGCAGATGGTGCGCGAAGTGGCGAGCAAGACCTCGGACATCGCCGGCGACGGCACCACCACCGCCACCGTGCTGGCGCAGGCGATCTACCGCGAAGGCGTGAAGAACGTCGTCGCGGGCGCCAACCCGATGGACATCAAGCGCGGCATCGATCGCGCCGTGGAGACCGTCATCGACGGCCTCAAGAGCGCAGTCCAAGCCGGTCACGGGCAAGATGATCGCCCAGGTCGGCACGATCTCCGCCAACAGCGACGCCGAGATCGGCAAGATCATCGCCGACGCGATGGAGAAGGTCGGCAAGGACGGCGTCATCACCGTCGAAGAGGCCAAGACGCTCGAGACCTCGCTCGACGTCGTCGAAGGCATGCAGTTCGACCGCGGCTACCTCTCGCCCGTACTTCGTCACCGACCCCGAGCGCATGGAAGTGGTGCTCGAGAACCCGGTCATCCTGATCCACGAGAAGAAGATCAGCTCGATGAAGGACCTGCTGCCGGTGCTCGAGCAGGTGGCGCGGATCGAGCCGTCCGCTGCTGATCATCGCCGAGGACGTCGAAGGCGAGGCGCTGGCCACGCTGGTCGTCAACAAGCTGCGCGGCACCCTGCAGGCGGCCGCCGTCAAGGCGCCGGGCTTCGGCGATCGCCGCAAGGCGATGCTCGAGGACATCGCCATCCTCACCGGCGGCCAGGCGATCACCGAGGACCTCGGCATCAAGCTCGAGAACATCAAGGTGGACGACCTCGGCAAGGCGAAGAAGGTCACCATCGACAAGGACAACACCACCATCGTCGAAGGCGCGGGCAGCTCGAAGGACATCGAAGGGCCGCGTCAAGCAGATTCGCGCGCAGATCGAGGAGACCACCTCCGACTACGACCGCGAGAAGCTGCAGGAGCGGCTGGCCAAGCTCGTCGGCGGCGTCGCCGTCATCAAGGTCGGCGCGGCCACCGAGACCGAGATGAAGGAGAAGAAGGCGCGCGTCGAGGACGCGATGCACGCGACCAAGGCGGCCGTCGAAGAGGGCATCGTGCCGGGCGGCGGCGTGGCGCTCATTCGCGCGGGCCAGGTCGCTCGAGAGCCTGAAGCTCGAGGGCGACCAGCAGATCGGCGTCAACATCATCCGCCGCGCCATCGAGGAGCCGCTGCGCTGGATTGCGACCAACGCCGGCAAGGAAGGCTCGATCATCGTGTCGCAGGTGCAAGGAGAAGGACGGCTCGGTCGGCTACAACGCGCAGGACGACAGGTTCGAAGACCTGATCGCGGCCGGCGTCATCGACCCGACCAAGGTCGTCCGCTCGGCGCTGCAGAACGCGTCGTCGATCGCGTCGCTGCTGCTGACGACCGAAGCGCTCGTCGCCGAGATCCCCGAAGAGAAGAAGGAACCGCCGATGCCTCCGCGGCGGCGGCATGGGAGGCATGTACTAAGTTCTGAACTAGGGAACTAGGAACTAGGGAACTGGGAACTGGGGTCCGCAGGCACGGCCTGCGGGCCCTTTTTATTCCCGGTCGCCGGCGCCGGGCCGGCGGAGTTCGTCTAGCGCAGGGTGAAGGCGATCTCGATCGTCACCAGCACCGGGAACCGGCTGACCGAAGCGGGTGCCGGGGGCGAACTGCCACTGGCGCGCGGCTTTGATGGCTTCCTGATCGAGACCGAAGGTGCGAGTCGAGCGAGCGCCCACCTTGATGTCGCCCACTGTGCCGTCCGGCTTCACCACGCACTCGAGCAGCACGGTGCCCTGAATCTTCGCGCGCATGGCCTGCGCGGTGTACTGCGGCTTGACTTCCATCAGCAGCTTCGGCGTCTCGACGCCGTTGCCCGGCTGAAACACGCCGCCGCCGGTACCGCCGCCATAGCCGGGGCCCAGCCCCGACCCCTGCCCGGAGCCGATGCCAGTGCCGGTGCCGGTGCCCGCCCCGCCGCCGGTGCCGCTGCCGAGCGACTCGCCGGCAGGCGCTCCCTCGAGAGCTCCCGGAAGCGCCAGATTGCCGGCGGCAAGCGTCTGGGCCGGCACGTTGAGATTCTGCGTCGGAGGCGGAGGCTCTTCTTTCTTGATTTCAGGCTCCGGCGCCGGCGCCTTGACGGCCGGGACGGTGATCTTGTCCTTCCCTTCGAGTTCCGTCTTGCGCGGCGGCTCGGGCGACCGGTTGCCACCGCCGCCGCCCCCACCGCCAGGTCCCGGCATGTCCAGCCACACGATGTCCTTGTTCAGCGATTCGGGAAACAGGGAGGTGGCAGCCGACTGCACGTAGGGGCGGGTAGCGATGAAGATCGCCAGCGCGACGAACGCGATGTGCACGAGCAGCGACACACCGAGCGCGCCACCAACACGCTGTTGCGAGTGCTCGACGAGAAAGTGGACTTCAGCCGGAGCGCCTGCGCGGATATCGCTCATGCAAACACAAGAAAGAGCCGGGATCTTATTGTGCGCTCGCGCCGTCAAACGCGCAACTGCAAAAGAAAAGCCAAACTCGAACCGGCGCGATTCTTCCCGGGTTTTCGGCTCCGGCGACGCGCCGTGCGGCGCCTGGACCCGCCGCAGGTCAGACGCGTCCGCTCCAGGCGCCAATCGCTGCATTCCCGCCGCCGTAGGACAGCAGGACGGCGAGCGCGTCGGCGGCGCGCGGCTCACTGTGCACAGCGACGAGAATGCCACCCCGCGCGGTCAGCGCGTCGAAAATTCTCCCGTCGTGCGCCTGAAATCCCACGCGGCGCATCGTGCCCGCAATGCCGAGCCCTTTCAGGCCGCGATCGCTTCCCTGCAGGGCAGCGACCAATGGACCGGCCGCCAGCGCGGGGCCGAGGTCTTTGATGTCGGTCGGCTCCGCGGGCCGGCCCAGATGCCGTTCGATCAGCGACGCCAGATCGGCCGACGCTCTTCCGATCACCGACAACGACTCGGCGGCAAGCCCCTGCTGCTTTCAACGCCTCCAGCCCGCGATCGGCCCAGGCTAGGTCCTGAAACACTCCGACCGTGAATGCTCCGCTCTCCACGTCGATCATCGCCCACCCTTCGTTTGTTCTGGTGCGGTGCGGCTGATGCCGCGGCCCGTGCGCTACCTATCGTTCCAGTCCGCGATCGCGACTCGTTGCGCGCCGCACCGCCGCAGCGCCTCGGCCACCCGGTCGGGCGCCAGCTGCCGCGCGTGCACGCCGAGCAACACGGCACCTCCGTGAATGCGCAGCTGCCAGTCCACGGCATCCTTGTCCGAGAGCCCCGCGCGCGTCAGCGTGTCGGTCAGCTTGCCGGCCACGTGTCCCGACGCTTCACCGAGCTCGGCCGCCAGAGGACCGGCCGCGAGGATGGCGCCGAAGCCGGGCATGCCGATGACAATCGCCGCCAGCACGAGCCCGCTCAGCTCGCCGAGACGGCCCGCCCTGCGGGAATCCTCGATTTCCGCGCCCGGACTGCCGCCCACCTCGTCCGCGATGAGCCCTTCGGTCTGATGGTCGGAAGCGACGACCGACAGATCGTCGCGTGAGACGCCCAGATCGTGCATCGCCGCCGCCGCGCCCGCGGCAGTTCGACGATCATCGAACAACGCCATGAGCAGCGGGTGCGACATCGCTACAGTAATCTATATCAGTCGTGCACCTCCCCGGAAGTTTCGTCCCCACGAGGCCGCACCCGGCGATTCTCTGCGGCGCAGCGGCACGCCTGTCGGGCCGAACCGCACCTGCCTCATGAGAGTGGCCGTCGTCGGCGGGGGACCGGCTGGAGCCACGGCCGCGTGCCGGCTGGCTCGCGCCGGCATCCCGGTCACGCTCTTCGACCCCAGCCACCCCCGCGAAAAGCCCTGCGGCGGCGGCATCACCGGGCGGGCCCTCGGGCTCGCCGCCGACATGATCGACATCACCGCGCTCCCGGCTGTCACGGTGCAGTGCGCCGTGACCTCCTATCACGGCATGGCCGCCGATGTCCCTCTCGTCGATGGCGGCCTGAGTGCCGCGAGCTCGCTGGCCGTCGTCAGCCGGGCGGTCTTCGACAAGGCGTTGCTGGAAGCGGCGGTTGCGGCAGGCGCGCGGCTCGTGCCCGACAGGGTGACCGATGTCGAGCCAGACGGCTCCGGATTCGTCGTCCGCACGCCGTCGCGCTCCCACCGCGCGGATTTCCTGATCGGCGCCGATGGCGCCGCCAGCATCGTGCGCAAGAAGCTGCTGGGAGCGTTCGCGCGCAACGACGTCTCCATCGCCGCGGGGTACTTCTCCTACGGCGCGCATACGGCGTCGATCGAGATCGAAGCCATGCCGGCGGATAGAGGTTACCTGTGGTCCTTCCCGCGGCCCGACCACTTGGCGGTCGGCATCTGCACGCCGGCCACAGGTCCATGGCGGGCTGCGGATCTCCGGCGGCGCGCGTGCGAATGGCTCGACCGGCGGCGCGCGGCCTCAGGCGCCAGGCTGAAGCCGTACGCCTGGCCCATCCCAAGCATTGGCGGCGTGAGGGATCCGCGGGCGTCGGGTCCGCGCTGGGTGCTCGTGGGAGACGCCGGCGGACTCGTCGATCCGTTGACGCGGGAAGGCATCTACTACGCTTTGCTGTCCGGCGCGTGGGCGGCCGAAGCCCTCGCGGGGGGCCTCGAGACGGCCGCCGCCAGCTACGAGCAGCGGCTCCGGACGGATGTCTATCCGGAGCTCAGAAAGGCGGCAAAGCTCTGCGGGTTGTTCTTTTCGCCGCGTTTTGCACAGCTTTTCGTCTGGGCGCTCGGGCAGAGCGCCGGCATCCGGGAGGTCTTTGGCGATCTGGTCGCCGGGCGGCAGCCCTATCGCGGGCTGCGACGCCGGCTGCTGGCGACGGGCGAATGGAAACTGGCGGTTCGGGCCTGCCGATGGTGGTAAACTGGAATTTCTTCCATAGCAGCATTGCTGCCGGTGCCGGCGGCAAGGAGCACAATCATGGGTCGGATCGGCCTGCCGGAGCTCGTCGTCATTCTCTTCATCGTGATCCTGATTTTCGGAGCGAACCGGCTGCCCGACATCATGGGCGGGATCGGCAAGGGCATCAAGAATTTCAAAGACGAGACGCGGAGCGACAAGAACAAGACCTAGCGCCGGCGCCGGTTCGCGCGCTCGCGGCGCCCGGGCCGCTGGCGCGATTGCCTGCGCGTCTCCCGGCGCTCCTGTTTGGGCCTCGCCTTGCTTCGGCGAGGCCCTTTCTTCTTTTCGTCCCGTCTGATCGCGTCCAGGATTTCGGTGAGTCCCAGGTCGATTTGCCGGCGGTCCAGATCGACGCGCACCACCTGCACGCGCACCCGGTCGCCGAGCCGGTAGATCTTCTGCGTGTTCTCGCCGCGCAGCGAGTGCGCCTTCTCCAGAAAACGATAATAGTCATCGGCCATGCTCGAGACGTGGACGAGCCCTTCCACGTAGTGCTCGGTGAGCTGCACGAACAGTCCGAACGCCGCGATGCCCGTGATGTATCCGTCGAACTCGTCGCCGACCTTGTCGGCCATGAACCGGACCTTCTTCCATTGCAGCAGCTCGCGCTCGGCCTCGTCGGCGCGCCGCTCCATATCGGAGCAGTGGCGCGCGACCTCGGGCAGATCGTCCGAGAGCTCCTCCACGCGCTCCGAATCCACGCCGCGGCGCCGCAGCTCACGCAGCGTCCGGTGTACCATCAGGTCCGGATAGCGTCGAATGGGCGACGTGAAGTGCGTGTAGGAATCGGCCGCGAGGCCGAAATGGCCGAGGTTCTGCGGCGCATATCTCGCCTTCTGCATCGTCCGCAGCATGAGAAACGCGACCGGACGCTCTTCGGGCGTCCCGTGCAAGCGCTCGAGCAGCTTCTGGAAGTTGCGCGGCCGAACGGCCCCCGGCGGCGCGGCGAGGCTGTAGCCGAAACCGGCGACGAATTCCTCGAACGCCTCCACCTTGAGCGTGTCAGGCTGCTCGTGGATCCGGAACAGCGACGGCATGCCGCGCCCCTCGAGGTACGCTCGCCACGGTCTCGTTGGCGAGCAGCATGAATTCCTCGATCAGACGGTGCGCGATGTTCCGCTCGGCCTCCACAATCGACTCCACGCGCCCGGCTTCGTCCAGGAGCACTTCGGCCTCCGGGAGGTCGAAGTCGATGGAGCCGCGGCGCTTGCGCCGCGCGCGCAGGATCTGATACAGCTCGGCCATGACCTCGAACTTCGGCACGAGCTCGCGGTACGCGTTCATCAGCTCGGCCGGACGTTCGGTGAGGATGGCGTTCACGTCCGTGTAGGTCATCCGCGCGGCGGTCTTGATCACACCGTCGTGGAACTCGTAATTGACGACCGATCCGCTGGCGTCGATCTCCATCAGACACGACTGCACCAGCCTGTCCACCCGGGGGTTCAGCGAACAGACACCGGTCGCCAGCTCGCTCGGAAACATGTGGACCGCCCTGTCGGGGAAATACACCGACGTCGCGCGCTCGTACGCCTCCAGGTCGAGCACGCCTCCCTCCGGAACGTAGTGGGCGACGTCCGCGATGTGCACGCCGAGCCAGAAGTGGCCGCCCGGCATCCGGTCGATGCTGATCGCATCGTCGAAATCGCGCGCGTGCTCGCCGTCGATGGTCACGGTCGCCGTGCCGCGAAAGTCGGTGCGGCCGGCGAGGTCGCGCGCCGTCACCGGTCCCAGCCGCGCCGCCTCCTCGACGGCCGCCTCGCCGTGAGCGTCGGGAATGCCGAACTTCCGGATGATGATCTCGGTGTCGACCCCCTTGTCGTTGACATCGCCGAGCACCTCAGCGACCCGTCCGACGGGTCCTCGCGTCGGCGTGGGCCAGGTGGTGATCTCGACGACGACCATGTCCCCCGGTTCGGCCGGTCCCGACGCCCCGGACGGCACGTGCACGTCGGCGAGAATCCGGCGGTCGAACGGCTGCACGTATCCGAGCCCGGCCTCGCGCACGAATTTGCCGACGATCGTCGCGTGTCCGCGCTCGAGGATTCTGATGATCCGGCCCTCGAAGCGGCCTTCCGACGTTCGCCGCTCAATCCGCGCCATGACGCGGTCGCCGTGCAGCGCCTCTTTGATGTGCGGGGCGGGGACGTACACGTCGGGCGAGCCGTCGCTGCCGGCGTCCGGCACGACGAACCCGAAGCCGCCGGCGTGCGTCTCCAGCCGGCCCACGACGAGATCCATCTTGTCGGGGAGGCCCACGCGTCCCCCCTTGGTCTGGACGAGCTCCCCCGACTGCACGAGCGTCTTCACATGGCGGCGGAACGACGCGCGCTCCTCGACCGGAACCGCGAGGAGGCGCAGCAGCTCGCGCGGCGTCGCGGGATGCGGCACACGCTCCCGCATCAGCTTCAGAATCTGTTCGCGTGAAAGCATCAATGGACCATAGCGGGAAGGCGTGGGCTCAGGAATGGGAGACGAGCAGGATCTGCACGTCCCCGACATTGGTGGTCGTCGGGCCCGTGACGATCAGGTCGTCGAGCGCGCGAAAGAACTCATAGGCGTCATTCTCGGCCAGGAAGGCGTCCGGATCCAGCGACAGCCGGCCGGCCCTCGACGCCGTCGAGTGGTCCGCATAGGCGCCGGCGGCATCGGTGGGTCCGTCGATCCCGTCGGTGCCGATGCTCGCAAAGGCGATGGACTGCCTCTCGCCGCCGAGCGCGCGCACGATCGAAAGCGCCATCTCCTGGTTACGCCCGCCGCGCCCGCGGCCGCGCACTTTCACCGTCGTCTCGCCGCTCGCGATCACACAGGCGCGCCGCGGCGTTCCTGCGGCGGCGAGCCGTGCGCGGGCACGCTCGAGCAGCGCGGGCCCTGCCGCGCGGGCTTCCCCGACGACCGCATCGGCAATCTCGAGAACCTCGTACCCCAATGCGCGCGCCGCATCGGCGGCCCCCGCCATCGCGTCTCGCCTGCCGCCGATGACCCGCGTGACGGTCTGCCTGAGCACCGCGGCGCCGGGCTTCGGCGTTTCCTCGGCGCGCCCCGCGAGGCCGGCCCTCAGGTAAGCCAGCGCCCGCGGCGGCACGCGATCGGCGACCTCGAGCCGCTCCATCCAGGCGCACGCCTCGGCGAAGGTCGACGGATCCGGAACGGTCGGGCCGGACCCGATCACGCTGGGGTCGTCGCCGACCACATCGGAGATCGCAAAGCAGACGGTCGGCCCCGCGGCTGCCGCCGCCAGCCGGCCGCCCTTCACCGCCGACAGGTGCTTGCGCACCGTGTTGAGCGCGGTGATGTCGGCGCCCCCCTTCAACAGGGCGTCCACCGCCCCACGCTTGTCCTCGAGCGTGAGTTCGTCGGCGGGGACCGCCATCAGCGCCGAAGCGCCCCCCGACAGGAGCACGACCAGCGTCTCGTCTGGAGTGGTCCGGCCTGCCACGGCGAGGGCATGGCGGCCTGCGGCCACGCTCCGCTCATCGGGCAGCGGGTGGCTCGACGGCATCCACACGAAAGGCGCCGGAGGCGGGGCTGGAAGATGGGTCCCGATGATGATGCCTTCGCGGATGTGCTGCGGCTCCACCGCCGCGAACACCTCCGCCATGAACGGCGCCGCCTTGCCGACCGCCACCACCCGGAGCGGGCGATCGGCGAGCACGTCGGCCGCCGCGGTCTCCTCGAGCGCGCGCGGGATCAGGCGACCGGGCGACGCACAGTCAATCGCGCCGCGTGTGATCTTCAGGATGTCCTGTTTGAGCGTGGGCAGAGGAGGAATCAGTGGACGTTCTTCGGATCGGTCCAGCCCGACAGCCCGGTGACGACGTTCAGCTTCCGGAGGAGCGCGCTGATCACCCGATCGGCATCGGCCTTGGATGACAGGTGCTCGAGCCGGGAGATGATTCTCGTCAGCGCGGCCTCGACCTCCGCAATGGCCCGATCCGAGTAGTACTCACGCTGCTGTTCCAGGCAGCGCCGGTGCTTGAGGAACTCTTCGCGGTAGAAGTCGGCAAGAATACCGAACCGGCTGTCGGACGAACTCTCGGCGGGCCGCGAAGACGCGGGGCGGTGCCTCGACTGACTCATGTAAGACGTAGGTCCAGTCTAGACGCCGGTTTGTCGGACTGTCAACGAATTTCCACACCTCAGTCGGCCACTTCGCGTGCGCTCCGCGCGGCCAGGAGTCCGCCGAGACAGCCGACGGCCATGCCGCCGGCGAGCAGCGCCGCGCACATCCAGAGCGGCAGGAAGGCGACCGCAGCGGGGTCGAAGAGCTCGGACAGACGCCCCGCGGGCCGGTTTCGCACCACAGCAAGCCCCACCCAGAGAAGCCCGAGCGCAGAGATGGCGCCGACTCCCCCCTCGAGGAGCCCCTCGATCACGAAAGGCCCGCGGATATAGGCCAGCGGTGCCCCGACGAGCTGCATGATCTGGATCTCCTCGCGCCGCTCGAGCAGCGTCAGCCGCACGACGCTTGCGACCGTGAGCGCGGCGGCGATCATGAGGATCACCGCCAGCGCCCAGCCGCCCGAGCGCACCGCGCCGGAGAGGGTCATCAGGCGCTGCAGCCAGCGTCGATCGTAGCGGACATCGGCGACGCCCTGGAGCCTCGAGACCCGCCCGGCGAGCGCATCCACGTCGCCGGAGGCGGCCAGAGGCCGCAGGCGGGCTTCGATCGAGGCCGGCAGCGGATTTTCCGGCAGGTCGCGCGTGGCCGAGGCGAGATCCGGGAAATCACGCGCGAAGCGCCGCAATGCCGCCTCTTTGGAGACCACCTCCACGCCCGCGACGATCGGGCTCTGCCGGACCTCCGACTCGACGCGCGACCGCTGCTCCGTCGTCGCCTCGTCCCGCAGGTACACCGACAGCTCGGCGGAGTTCTGCCATGCGGCGAAGAGCCGGTCGAGATTGGAGGTCAGGATGAGGAAGCCGCCGAGCACGAACATGGCCGCCGCGATCGTCGCCACCGCGATCGCTCCGGTCCGGTAGCCACGGCGGAGGCTCGCGAGCGCCTCGTCGAAGAAGTAGCTAAGCGCGCGCATCGCCCGGAACCGGCGCCGTTCGTTCGTCCGTGTCGACCAGGCGCCCGTGGTCGATTGCGATGGCACGACGGCCCACGCGGCGGATCAGCTCGCGATCGTGTGTCGCCACGACGACCGTGGTTCCGCGGGCGTTCACCTCGCGCAGCAGATTCATGATGTCGAGCGACAGATCGGGATCGAGGTTGCCGGTGGGCTCGTCCGCGAGGATCAGCATCGGGTCGTTCACCAGCGCACGGGCGATCGCGATCCGCTGCTGCTCGCCCCCCGAGAGCTCGAGCGGGTACGCATTGATCCGGTGCTGCAGGCCCACCCACTTCAGCACCTGAAACGTCTTGCGCTGCTGCGTCGTCACCGGGGCGCCCAGGACGCGCGGGACGATCGCGACGTTCTCGAGCACGGTCTTGCGCGGAATCAGCTTGAAATCCTGGAACACGAAGCCGATATTCCGGCGGTAGGCCTGCACCTGGCGCGGGGTGAGCGTCGCAAGGTCCCGCCCGGCGATGCGCAACACGCCGTCGGTCGGGAGGCTCTCGCGCAGGCAGAGGCGGAAGAAGGTCGACTTGCCCGCGCCGCTCGGCCCCGTGAGGAACACGAACTCGCCCTTCTCGATCGAAATGGAGAGGTCGCGGAGCGCATAGACCCCGCGGTTGTACATCTTCGAGAGGTGGCGTGTTTCGATCACGCGCCGACCTTCTCGATCTCGCGCTGCAGCAGTTCGTTCACCAGCTTCGGATTGGCCTTGCCGCCGGTCGCCTTCATCACCTGTCCCACGAGGAATCCCAGCGCGCCGGCCTTGCCGCCCCGGTACTGCGCCACCGCATCCCGATTGGCCTCCAGCACCGCGGCGACGCTCGCCCGCAGCGCACCTTCGTCGCCGATCTGCCCGAGGCCTTCGGCCCGCACGATCTCGCCGGCGGCGCGTCCCGTCTCGTAGATCCTCTCGAACACCGTCTTCGCGATCGAGGCGCTGATCGTGCCCTCCTCGACCAGCCGGATCAAGTCGGCCAGGGCGGCGGCCGGAATCCGCGCGGGGTCGAACGCGGGTCCGAGGTCGTTGAGCTTTCGAGCCACCTCCCCTGTCACCCAGTTGAACGCGGCGCGCGGACGGCCCGACGTCCGGGCGGCTGCTTCGAACAGCGCCGCCAGATCGTTCCGCTCGAGCGCGAGCACCTCGGCCTCGGTCAGCGCAAAGCCCTGCATCAGCCGCTGCCGGCGCGCTTCGGGCAGCTCGACCGTGGAGCCCGCGATCGGCCGATAGCCGGTCGGCCGACAACTGGACCGGCGGCAGGTCGGGATCGGGAAAGTACGCGGTAGTCGTGCGCATCCTCCTTGATCCGCATCGAGAAGGTCTCGCGCACGGACGCGTCCCAGAGGCGCGTTTCCTGCACGATGCTCCCGCCGCTCTCGAGCAGCCGCATCTGCCGCTCGATCTCGAACTCCAGCGCCCGTTCCAGAAACCTGAACGAGTTGATGTTCTTCACCTCGGTCTTGGTGCCCAGCTCCGCGCGCCCGTGCAGGACGCACCGAGACGTTGGCGTCGCACCGGAGACTCCCTTCTTCCATGTTGCCGTCGTTGACGCCGATCGCCATCAGAATCTCGCGGAGGCGGCGGAAGGCTTCGGCAGCGTCCGCGGCCGACCGCAGATCCGGCTCCGTCACGATCTCGATGAGCGGCGTGCCGCTGCGGTTGAAATCGACGTAGCTGCAGCGGTCGGAGTCTGGAAAACCCTCGTGCAGCGACTTGCCAGCGTCCTCTTCCATGTGCACGCGCGTGATGCCGACGCGCCTGGTGGCTCCCGCCGCGGTGAACTGGAGCGACGCCGTCGGTGGCGAGCGGCAGCTCGTACTGCGAAATCTGGTAGCCCTTGGGCAGGTCCGGATAGAAGTAGTTCTTGCGGGCGAAAATCGAGCGCTCCTGCGACCGGCATCCCAGCGCCAGAGCCGCTTTCGCCGCGAAATCGATCGCCTGCCGGTTCAGGACCGGCAGCGCACCCGGCAGCCCCAGGCAGACCGGGCAGACATTCGTGTTGGGCGCGATCGCCAAACCGCGTGCCGCAGCCGCAGAAGATCTTGGTTTCGGTGAGCAGCCGGGCGTGGATCTCCAGGCCGATGACCGGTTCCCAGCGCGGCGCGGCGATCATGGCCACAGATAGTGCCAGAACCGGGCCGCCGGACCAAATCTGCTATGATGACGTGTCACTCTCCAATGGTAAACGGCGGCGAAGGTCCGTCGTAACGATGAGCAGGCGCGATCAGATGACAGCAGCCGGCGTTGCCGTGAACGAGCCTCTCGTCGAGGCCCCGGTCCGCCCCGCGGACAGTGAGGCGGAGCTCGCCGGGCAGGTGCAGGACCTGCTGGCCGGCGGGAGTGCCCCGGCCGCCCGGGATCTGTTCTCTCAAATCGTCGTGCGCCAGCAGCGACGCGCCGCGCGCATCGCGTGGCACTACCTGCACGACCCGGCCGACGCCGATGAAGCCGTACAGGACGCCTTCGTCAAAGCCTACACGCACATCGCCTCGTTCCAGCGCCACTTGTCCTTCGAAGTCTGGTTCACGCGGATCCTCATCAACGGCTGCCTGGATCGCCAGAAGGCGCGCGCGCGCCGGGCCCGCTGGATCGCTGCCTTCGGGCGACGGGTCCCGTCCGCTGGAGGCGACCGCCACCGCGACGAGCGCGGCGAGCCGTTCGCCGGAGGACCTGCTGCTGGCCCGCGAGTGGCGCAAGCAGCTGGCCGCCGCGGTCAAGCGGCTTCCCGGGCGGCAGCGGCTCGTGTTTCTCCTGTGCCACTATGCCGATCATTCGACGCGCGATGTGGCGGCGATGACGGGGCTGAACGAATCAACCGTGCGCGTCCATCTCTTCCGTGCCGTCCGAAAGCTGCGCGTCGCCATGGAGGGACGCCATGACCTGGTCCAGCGGTTCGCACCTGAGCGACGATCAGCTGATCGAGAGCTACGTGCTCTCCAGCGATCATGACCACCTGCGGGCTCTGTGGCGACTGCCGCGCCCGCTACGAGCAGCTCGTCGAAATGCTCGACAGCGCGCGGACCGAAGCGGTGCACGAGGCCGACGGAGTCTTCCCGCCCGAGCGTCTGGCCGAGCAGCGCGAGCGCATCATGCGCAAGCTCGAGCGCTTCGGCCAGTCGGCCGACGTGCTGCCGTTCCCCGATCGCGTCGGGACGCGGCCCCTCAACCAGCGCCTGCTCGGGCCCCGCACGCCGCTGGGTCGCCGGCGCCGCGGCAGCCGGCCTGGTGGCCGGACTCTTCCTCGGATTTGCCGTGGACCGGCAGGTCGGCTCCATCGCGGCGGCGCCGGCATTGACGACCCAGCTCGCCGCGGCGGCCGCGCCGCGGCGCGGGCCGCAGGCAGGCTCCCCCGGCGCGGCGGTGCGCGACGAGCAGATGCTCACCGACATCGAGGACGCGCTGACCAGTCCGTCGCGACGCGTGCACGAATTGCGCGCGCTGGACGCGATGACCACGCCGCCGGAGCTACAGGAAGCGAGCTTCATCGCCCCGTGATGTCTTCGTCGCTCGTCTTCCGAAAGGGCCTCGACCTCAAACAGGCGGTCGCAGGCCAGCTCGCTGAGAACTACCACAGCCGACTCGTCGAGCAGATCAAGGCCGACGGGCTTCGTCTATCGCTCCGGGCCGCCTGACGGTTCACCTCGCGCGCGAGTTCGGCTTCTGCTACGGCGTGGATCGCGCCGTCGACTACGCCTACCAGACGCGCGGAGCGCTTCCCCGATCGCCGCGTCTTTCTCACCGGCGAGATCATCCACAACCCGCACGTCAACGAGCGGCTGCGCGAGCTCGGGCATCCGCTTCCTGGGCGATCTGGCGGGGCGGCGGCGATCTGACGGCCGACGATGTCGTCGATACTGCCCGCCTTCGGCGTCACGACCGATCGAGATGCAGACGGCTGGAGCGGATCGGCTGCGTTCTCGTGGACACGACGTGCGGCTCCGTGCTGAACGTCTGGAAGAACGTGCGGCGATACGCGCGAGGAGGGTTTCACCTCGGTGATCCACGGCAAGGTCTGGCACGAGGAGACGCGCGCCACCGCCTCTCAGGCGACCGGCGAGCCCGGCGGCCCCTATCTCGTGGTGCTGGATATCGAAGAGGCCGGCGTGGTGTGCGACTACATCCGGCGGACGGGGCGATCGCGTGCGGTTCCTCGAGCGCTTCGCCAATGCCGCGTCGCCAGGGTTCGACCCCGACCGGGACCTGCAGCACATCGGCCTCGCAAACCAGACGACGATGCTGATGTCGGAGTCGCTCGCAGGTGCAGGAGCTTTCCGCGCGGCCATGCGGGACCGTTACGGCGAGCCGGCCCTAGCGGCGCGTTTTCGGGCGTTCGACACAATCTGCAGCGCCACTCAGGACCGCCAGGACGCGGTCGTCAGCCTCCTCGACATCGGTCGACCTCGATCTGATCCTCGTCATCGGCGGCTACAACAGCAGCAACACATGTAATCTCGCCCGCATGGGCGCCGCTTCGGGTGCCAACTTTCCACATCGCCGAGCCTGACTGCCTGGAATCGCCATCCAGGATCCGCCACAAACCCGTCGCAGCCCATGACGAGGCGCTCACCCAGGGATGGCTGCCCGACGGCCCCGTCTCGGTCGGACTGACGTCGGGCGCCTCGACGCCCGACAATCTCGTCGGGACGGCCGTGGAGCGCCTGGCGCAGCTCTGCCGCTAGCCCCACCCGGGGTAAGTGGTAAATAAACGAACACCTTCGGTCGTATCTGGCATCGTAACGAAGCGGTCCACTCCAGGAAGAACAGCCATGCGAGTCGCGATTTTCGGCGGTCTGCTGACGTGCTGCGCCGTGGCAGGCTGGCTCGGCCACGCCGTTCCCGTCTTCGGCCAGGGGCCGGATAGCCACGGGAGCAGCTCGGGGCACGCGTCCCAGCCGCTTCCCCGCCCGCCGTACCGCTGGTGGTCTATCGACAAGTACCGGCAGGAGTTGAAGCTCACGGCAGAGCAGTCGCAGGAGATCGAGAAGATCTTCCAGGCCTCCATCGAGCGGCTCCGGGCCGACAAGGACGACTTCGACCGGGCACAGGCGAGCTTCTCCGAGCTCATGCAGCGCAACTCGGTCCCCGAGCGCGATTTCCAGCGGGCGGTCGATCAGCTCGAGCTTGCCCGCTACAACGTCAGCAAGGAGCGCACGTCCATGCTCGTGCGGATTCACAACGTGCTGACGCCGGAGCAGCGCAAGGGGCTGGAAGCCATCAGACGGCGGAACGACGGCGACAAGAATCGCCCGCACTGACCGCCAATCCACGTCATTGATTAAGGGAGCATCAGTCGTGAGCAGGATCTTCAAGTTTGCGGCATCTGCGGGGTGCGTCTTGCTGGCCTCTACGGTGTCGTTCGCGCAGGACGCGCCGGAGCGCGCCCGCGTCGACGACCTGGTCAAGCAAGCGCTCGAGCGATACAAGGAGGGCCTCCAGCAGGTCCGCGCCGACGAGACGGCGCAGGAGTCCGCGCCGGCGCCCTCCGATGCGCCGAGCGTCCCGTTGACGCTCGAAGACGCCATCCGGCGTGCTGCCGACAACAATCTGGAGATCGCCGTCGAGCGGCTGAATCCACAGACCTACGATCTGTCGATCGCGGGTCTCGAGGCCGTGTACCGGCCGGTTGCCAGCTCCCGCTATGGAACCCAATCGCAAATCCGTCTCCCGAACAGCCTGCTGAACGGCGGCTCCCGCGTGAACCTCGACACGCTCACCTTCAACGGGGGCGTGGCGGAGTCGTTCAAATGGGGGGGCGGCAATGTGGCCTGGAACTTCAACAACCAGCGAGTGCTGAGCTCGGACACCCTGGCGACGTTCAATCCGAACTACACCAGCACCTTCCAGCTCGCGCTCACGCAGCCGCTGCTGCGGAATTTCCGCATTGACTCGACGCGCCAGCAGATTCTGACCACCCGTATCGCGCGCGACACGGCGGATCTCAATCTGAAAGCGCGCACGGTGAACACGCTGGCGGCCGTGGGGAGCGCGTACTGGGACTACGTCTACTCCATCGAGGCGGTGGCGGTGGCGCGGGAATCGCTCTCGCTCGCGCAGAAGCTGCTGTCGGACAACCGCATCCGGGTCGAGGTCGGCACCATGGCCCCGATGGATGTGGTGCAGGCGCAGGCCGAAGCGGCCACCCGGCAGCAGGCGCTCACCACCTCCGTCGCCGCGATGCGCACGGCGGAGCTCGCGCTGAAGCGGCTCATCGTCAGCGGCACGGGCGATCCGCTGTGGGGGCAACACATCGACCCGACCGATCGCCCCGATTTCCAGCCGGTGGCGCTCGATGTCGAGTCGGCGGTGCGCACGGCGCTGCAGCAGCGCACCGACCTGGCGATCGCGCGGAAGAACATGCAATCGAACGACGTGCTGCTGAAGTCATACAACAACCAGCGGCTGCCGCAGGTCGACCTGACCGCGGTTTATGCGCTGCAGGGCATCGGCGGCACGCAGTATCAGTTCCAGGGCAGCGGCGTCACGGCGCAGAAGATCGGCGAGATCCCCGGCGGATACAGCGACGCGCTCTCGCGTCTGTTCGATCGGCAGTTCCCGAACAAGCAGGTCCAGATCAACGTGAGCTATCCGATCGGCGGCAGCTCGGCCGACGCGTCGGCCGCCCGCACCCGGCTGCTGATTACCCAGAACCAGGCGCAGATCCGCGCCTCGGAGCTCACCGTGGCCACCGAGGTCACCAACGCGGCGCTCCAGGTCCAGAACAACATCGAAGGCCTGGCCGCCGCACGCGCCGCTCGCGAGCTCTCGCAGCAGCGGCTCGATGCCGAGGCGAGCCGATTCGATGTGGGCATGTCGACCAACTACCAGGTGGTGCAGGCACAGCGGGACCTGCGCGACGCACAGAACGCGGAGCTCCGCGCGCTGCTGAACTACCGCAAGTCTCTCGTGGAATTCGATCGGGTACAGCAGGCCGGCGCGGGCGGGGGTGCCCGCTCGACGGCCGCCCAGTAGTGGAACGCGGACTCCCACGTATGCGCAAATACGCAATTCTCCTGGCAGTCATGGTCGTCGCCGCCGGCGCGGCGCAGTACTACTTCGCCGGCGACCGCACGGCGAACGCGAGCGGGTCGTCCGAGGCGCCCGCGGCCGGCGGACGCCGCGGCGGCGGTGCGGGCGGCGGCCGGGGCGGCGCGCGGGCGCCGATGACGGTCGAGCTGGCGACCGTCGCACACGCGGACATGGCCGAGCAGGTCACGGTCGTCGGCAACCTGATTGGCGCCGCCACCGTCGACGCCGTGCCGAAGGCGCAGGGACGGCTCGAGGAAGTGTTCGTGAAACTGGGCGACCCGGTGCGCCGCGGCCAGCCGGTGGCCAAGCTCGAAGATCGGGAGATCGCCGAGCAGGTCAAGCAGGCTGAGGCGACCTACAACGTCTCGCAGGCGACCATCCGGCAGCGCGAGGCCGATCTCCGGCTCGCGCAGACCAACCTCGACCGGTCCAAGAGCCTCTACGATCGTGAGCTGCTGCCCCGCTCCACGATGGACGACACCGACGCCCGCTACCAGGCCGCGCAGGCGCAGCTCGATCTCGCGCGCGCGCAGATGGATCAGGCCAAAGCGCGGCTCGACGAGCTCCGGATCAATCTCTCGAACACGGTCATCACGTCGCCGGTCGACGGGTTCGTCGGCAAGCGCACCCTCGACGCGGGAGCGAGCGTCGGCGTGAACACCTCGTTCATGTCCGTGGTCGACATCCGAACGGTGCGGCTGGTCGCCAACGTGATCGAGAAGGATCTCCGGCGCATCAGCGCCGGCACCGACACGGCCGTCGAGGTGGACGCCTTTCCCGGTGAGACCTTCCACGGACGCGTGGCGCGCATCGCGCCGATCCTCGATCCGGCGACACGGACGGCGCAGGTGGAGATCGAGATACCCAACCCGTCATTCCGCCTCAAGCCGGGCATGTACGCCCGCGTGAAGTTCACGGTCGAGCGCCACGACAAGGCGGTGGTCGTGCCGACGCTGGCGCTCGTGGATGCCTCGGGCAAGACGGGCGTCTTCATCCCCAACGACGGGCTGGCGACGTTCCAGCCGGTGACGCTCGGCATCCAGCAGCAGGAGCTCACCGAGGTGGTCGCGGGCCTCGAGCCCGGCCAGAAGATCGTCTCCACGGGCGCCGCGGCGCTCCGCGACGGGGATCGGATCCTGCTCGGAGGCCAGCGCAACGGCGGCGGCCGGCGCGGCCGCGGCCTGGGACAGAGCGGCGGCCCGGCGCCCGAGCTGAATGCAGAGCGCGCGCAGAGAGGACAGCAATGAGCATCCCAGCAACCGCCATCCGGCGGCCGGTCACGATGTTCATGGTGAGCGCGGTGATCATTCTGCTCGGGTTGATCTCGCTCACGCGGCTGCCGGTCGATCTCCTGCCCGACGTGACGTACCCGAGCGTGACGATTCGCGTCACCTACGCCAACGTCGGCCCCCTCGAGATGGAGCAGATCGTCACCCGGCCCATCGAGCAGGCCGTGAGCGCCGTCGCCGGCCTCGAGCAGGTCAACTCGACCTCTCGCGAGGGCAGCAGCATCGTCCGGCTCTCGTTCGCCTGGGGCACCGATCTCAGCGCGGCGATGGACGACCTCCGGACCCGCCTCGACCGGGTTCGCGGACGCCTGCCGCTCGAGGCCGACCCGCCGGTGATCTTCCGGTTCGACTCCTCGGCCCAGCCCATCATGAGCCTCGGCGTCGAGGGCGACTACGATCGTGTCACGCTGCGCGAGATCGCCGAGAACCAGCTGAGCACCCGCCTCGAGCGCGTTAACGGAGTCGCCTCGGTCGCGACGATGGGCGGCCTGCGCCGCCAGATTCACGTGGAGCTCTCGAAGGAGAAGATCGCGGCGCTCGACCTGCCCGTGGCTCGCATCTCGGCGCTGCTCCGGACCGAGAACCAGAACACGCCGCTCGGCGAGGTGATCCAGGGCGATCGGATGTACCTGATCCGCAGCCAGGCGCAGTTCGAGAGCCTCGACGAGATTCGCAACCTCGTCGTGATGACGAAGAACGGCGTGCCGATCTACATGCGCGACATCGCCGACGTGAAGGATTCCACCGAGGACATCCGATCGCTGCTGCGCATCAACGGGCGAGCCGGCGTCCGGATGTCGGTGCAGAAGCAGTCGGGCACCAACACGGTCGCCATCGCCGACGCGGTGCGCGCGGAAGTCGAGCGCATCAACCGCGAGATGCCCAACGTCAAGGTGCGGGTGCTCGACGACAGCTCCATCTACATCAGGCGCTCGATCGGCTCGGTCAAGGAGCACGCCATCATCGGCTCGATTCTCGTGACCCTGATCATCTTCGCGTTCCTCCGCAGCTTCCGGTCGACCCTGATCGTCTGCACCTCGATTCCCATCTCGGTCATCGGCACCTTCGCCCTGCTCTACTTCGCGGGCTTCACCCTCAACATCATGACCTTCGGCGGCCTCGCCCTGGGCATCGGCATGATCGTGGACGCCTCGATTGTCGTGCTCGAGAATGCCTTCCGGCACATGGAGCACGGCAAGGATCGCCTCAAGGCGGCGGTGGAGGGCAGCGAAGAAGTGTGGTCGGCCATCGTGGCGTCGATCCTCACGCATATCGCGGTGTTCGTGCCGCTGCTGTTCCTCACGGGGATCTCCAGCATCCTGTTCCGCCAGCTGTCGGTCGTCGTGATCTTCTCGCTCCTGATGTCGCTGCTGGTGGCCGTGACGCTGGTGCCGGTGCTCTGCGCGTACCTCCTGAAGCTGCCGCCGCCTCCCGAAGAACGCACGGGCCTCGGCGGCCGGCTGTTCACGGCCAGCGAGAACTTCCTCGAGGGCATCGACAACGCCTACCGGCGCTTTCTGCACAAGGCGCTCGCCCATCGCCCGATCGTGATTGCCGCCGGCGTGGCCTCCGTGATCGTGGCCGCCATGCTCTTCCCGTACTTGAATACCGAGCTCGCGCCCCAGACCGACGAGGGCGTCGTCCAGGTGTCGGCCGAGCTCGCGCCCGGCACCCGGATCGAACGCACCGACGCGGTGGTGTCGCGCCTGGAACAGCAGATCAGACAGCTCGTCCCTGAAATGACGACGATGATCGCGAGCGCGGGCTCCGGCGGCGGTGGCGGCGGCGGATTCGGCGGCGGCGGCACCAACCGCGGCTTCGTCTCGCTGTTCCTCGTGCCCAAGGACCAGCGGCAGCGATCCAGCGATCAGGTGGCGATCGACCTCCGGCGGCAGCTCTCGGGCACGCCGGGCGTGATCGTCCGCGCCAGCGCCGGCGGCGGCAACAACCAGATCGACCGGCTGATGTCCGGCGGCCAGGGCGACGGCGGCCGGCTGGCGGTGGAAATCCGGGGCGAAGATCTCGACGACGCCAACCGCGTGGCATCCGGGGTGAACGAGCTGCTGCTCAACACCCCCGGCATCGCGGATCCGCGTTTCAACCGGGACGACGCGCGCCCGGAGCTGGCGGTCCGGATCGACCGCCCCAAGGCCGCCCTGTTCGGCCTGAGCACGATCGCGGTGGCAGAGACGATCCGGACGAACGTCGCCGGCACGATCGCGGCGCAGTACCGCGAAGGCGGCTTCGAGTATCCGATCATCCTGCGTCTTCGCGAAGGTGACCGCCAGCTGGCCTCGGACGTGAACGACGTGCTCGTCAGTACGTCTCAGGGCGCAACCGTGCCCGTGAAGAACGTCATGGACATCCATTCGCAGCTCGGTCCCTCGCAGATCGACCGGAAGAATCAGGAGCGGATCGTCACCGTCAGCGCCGACCCGGAAGTCCCGTTGAGCCAGGCGGTCGATTTGATCAACGCGCGGCTCCCCGATCTGCCGCGGCCCCAGGGCTTCTCGGTGGGCTTCGGCGCGGAGGTGGAACAGCAGGCCCGCGCATTTCGTGAGCTGCGCCTCGTCCTGATGCTGGCTCTGGTGCTGGTGTACACGGTCATGGCGTCGCAGTACCAGTCGCTCCGGGATCCGTTCATCATCATGTTCTCGGTGCCGACGGCCGCCCTGGGGGTGGTGCTGGCCTTGTACCTGACGCACACCTCGTTCAACCTCCAGGCGTACCTGGGTATCATCATGCTGGGCGGCATCGTCGTCAGCAACGCGATCCTGCTGGTGGATTACACCAACGTCCTGCGCCGCCGCGACAAGCTGCCGTTGCGGGAGGCGGTGGAGCTCGCCGGCCGGACGCGGCTCCGGCCTATTCTGATGACGTCGCTCGCGACGATGCTCGGGCTCGTGCCGATGGCCCTGGGCATCGGCGAAGGCAGCGAGCTGCAGGTGCCGCTCGCGCGGGTGGTGATCGGCGGGCTGCTCACGTCCACGTTCATCACGCTGGTCTTCGTGCCGACGGTGTACACGCTGTTCGAGGAAGGACTCTCGGGCTTCTGGAAGCGGCGGCCCACTGACGAAGCGGCCGCCCACTGACGCCCGCCGGACCATCAACGATGCGCAAATCGATCTGGATCACCGCCCTCGTCCTCGCGATTGCCGCGGGCGGCTATGCGTACTACGTCTACACCAAGAAGGAGACCCCGCCCGTTGTCACCACCGTGAAGGTGACGCGAGGCGAGATCGCCGAGACGGTCGGCGCCACCGGCCAGCTCCAGGCGGTCACCACGGTGCAGGTTGGGACGCAGGTCTCGGGCACCGTGAGTCAGCTCAACGCCGACTTCAACACGCTCGTGCACAAGGGTCAGGTCATCGCCCGGCTCGATCCGTCGCTGTTCCAGACGCAGATCGAGCAGGGACGCGCGAACCTGATCCGTGCGCAGGCGGATCTGGAGCGGCTCCGTGTTTCGGTCGATGACGCCCGGAGCAAGCTGAAGCGCGCCGAGGATCTGGCTGCCGCAAAGCTGATCCCGCAGGCGGATCTCGAGACCGCGCAGGTCGCCGTCCGGTCGGCCGACGCACAACTCCGGTCGCAGCAGGCTGCGGTGACGCAGTCGGAAGCGGCGCTGCAGCAGGCCCAGGTGAACCTGGACCACACGGTGATCTCCGCCCCGATCGACGGACTGGTGATTTCCCGCAACGTGGACGTCGGCCAGACGGTGGCGGCGAGCATGTCGGCGCCGACCCTCTTCGTCCTGGCGGCAGACCTCACGAAGATGCAGGTGATCGCGAGTCTCGACGAGTCCGACGTGGGGCGTATCCGGCCGGGCCAGCTCGTGCATTTCCGCGTGGACGCCTATCCGAACCAGGATTTCGCCGGCTCGGTCACCCAGGTGCGGCTTCAGCCGCAGACGGTGCAGAACGTGGTGACCTACTCCACGGTCATCGACGTTCCCAATCCCGACCTGCTGCTGAAGCCCGGCATGACGGCGAACGTCAATATCCAGATCGCGCGGAAGTCGGATGTGCTGCGGATCGCGAACGCAGCCCTGCGATTCCGGCCGACCGCCGAGATCTTCCAGGCACTCGGTCAGCCAGTTCCAGCCGGAGGGGGCCGAGGCGGCCGCGGCGGCAATGGAGGCACGAACCCGTTCAACGACGAGTCGCTGCGCAACAACGACAGCTCGAACCGCGCGGTACTCCCGGCTGCCGGCGCCGGGTCGTCTCCAACAGCTTCTCCAACACCGCCCGCGGCGACCTCGGGCGGTTCGTCCGCGCGGGCCGGAGACCAGGCCTCGCGCAGCCCGCGGCGCTCTTCGTCGGCTGGCCAGGGTGATCCGCCGCCGGCGAACCAATCGTCGCCCGAGAACAGCGCGGCACGCGGCAGCGCGAGCGCAGGCGGACGGGGTGAGGGTGCGGGATCGGATCGGCGCGGGAACTTCCGCGAGCGTTATGCGAGCATGACCCCTGAGGAGCGCGAGCAGGTCATGGCGCGCATGCGCACCCGCGGTCTCGACCCGGAAGCCATGCTCGCGGGGCGCGGCGGCGGGGCCGCTCCCGCAGCGACTTCAGCGGCTGGTCCGGCCGCGTCAGGTGCCGCCGGGAACCGCTCGGCGGCGCGCTCCGGAACGCCACGCACCTCCCAGGCGCCGAGCACCCGGCCGCCCGGCACGGCGACCACCATTGACGCGCTGTTCGGTCCCCTGCCGCCGACCGAGTCGTTCGGACAGGCCTGGACGTATCAGGGCGGCAAGCTCGCCCGTGTCCCGCTGCGGCTCGGCATCACCGACGGCCAGCAGACCGAGATTCTTCGAGGCAGCCTGCACGAGGACGAGGACGTCGTGACGAACATCGCGATCGCCTCGCAGCGCTCGACGGCACCCGCCGGCAGCACGCTGCCGCCGGGCTTCCAGCAGCCGGGCCGCGGATTCCGTGGCGGGGGCGGCGGCGGAGGCCGCGGTGGCCGCTAACGAGCCTGCAGTGATCTCGGTGAGGGACCTCACCAAGACCTACGAGGTTGGCGAAGTCAAGGTCCACGCGCTCCGGGGCGTCTCTTTCGACATGTGGCGCGGCGAGTTCGTCGCGGCCACCGGTGCTTCGGGATCCGGCAAGTCCACCTTCATGCACATTCTCGGGTGCCTGGATCACCCGACGACCGGCCAGTATTTCCTCGACGGGCGCGATGTGGCGAAGCTGCGCAAGGACGAGCTCGCCGAGGTGCGCAATCGAAAGATCGGGTTCGTGTTTCAGGGCTTCAACCTGCTCTCACGCACCTCGGCGCTCGACAACGTGGAGCTGCCGCTGCTCTACACGAACAAGACCATCAAGGCCGCCGAGCGGCATCGCCGCGCCATGGAGGCGCTCCACGCGGTGGGACTCGGCGAGCGGGCGCATCACCACCCCAATCAGCTGTCCGGCGGCCAGCAGCAGCGGGTGGCGATCGCGCGGGCGCTCATCAACGAACCCTCGCTGCTTCTGGCTGACGAGCCGACCGGGAACCTCGATTCCCGCACGAGCGTCGAAGTCATGGGTATCTTCCAGCGGTTGAATGCCGAACGTGGCATCACCGTGCTGCTGATCACCCACGAGCACGATATCGCCGAGTACGCGATGCGCGTGGTGACGTTCCGCGACGGGCGCATCGTCGACGATCACGGCGTCCCGACCCGCCGGAATGCCGAGACCGAGCTGGCTTTGATGCCGGCTATTGCATGAGGTTGCCATGTCTCCCGTGATGACCTTCCGGATCGCGCTGAAGGCGCTCGCGCGCAACAAGATGCGCACGGCGCTGACGATGCT
>CAVTVT010000004.1:0-580000 GCA_963738315.1 Vicinamibacterales bacterium
GCTGCAGGCCTACACCGAGTTCGAGGAGGAGCAAACGGAAGCGGCTTCGTAGGCCGATGAACCCAGGCGCAGCCATCGGGCTGCGCCTGGCCCTCCGCCGAGTCCCATGCCACGAATCGCCAAACCTCGCGTTCTCGAGAAGGCCGCCGAAAGGCGGCCAACAGGCGACCCGTGTCCGACGCGAGCCAACCTGCAGAAGCGGTTGACGAAGTTGAGCGAAAGTTCCTCGAGCCAGTTGCCCGATACCTCGCGATCCTGCAAGAATGGTCCTTGGAACGCCCTTCCGACGGCACTGGCACCGTTCCGAAATCCGAATAGCCATGAAGAGCCGTGCCCGCCAGCAGCCTGCCGCAAAGCCCTCACCGGGCCGTACTGCGGTCATGTACGTCCGCGTTTCGTCCAAGGAACAGGAACAGGGATTCTCGATCCCGGCGCAAAGACAACTACTCCACGAATACGCGCAACGTGAAGGCATTCACGTCGTCCAGGAATTCGAAGATGTCGAGACCGCCAAGCGCGCCGGCCGCACGTCGTTTCGGCGAGATGGTTGCGTTCCTGCGCGAGAAGTCCTCGTCGTGCCGAATCCTCCTGGTTGAGAAGACGGATCGCCTGTACCGCAACATCAAGGACTGGGTCACGATCGACGAACTCGGCATCGAGGTCCATTTCGTCAAAGAGAACGTCGTTCTGTCGGAGGACTCGCGGTCGTCCGAGAAGTTCATGCACGGCATCAAGGTGTTGATGGCCAAGAACTACATCGACAACCTCGGCGAAGAGGTTCGCAAGGGGATGATCGAGAAGGCCCGGCAGGGCCATTGGCCAACTGTCGCGCCGGTCGGATACAAAACAACCTCGCGACGCATCGGATCGAGCCCGATCCCGAGCGCGCTCCCATCATCGCCAAACTCTTCGAGTGGTACGCGTCAGGCGAGTACTCACTGAAGGCGCTGACCAAGAAAGCCGCAGCCGTCGGGCTCACGAACAGAACTGGCGGTACGCCGCTGGCGAGGCCAAGATCCATCAGCTCCTTCAGAATCCGATCTACCACGGCGAGTTCTACTGGCTCGGGCAACTGCATCAGGGCCTTCACAAGCCGATCATCTCGCGCGACCTCTTCGCCCGCGTGCAGGACGTATTTGCGGCAGCCAACCATTCGCAGCACACGAAGCGGCGGCACGCGTTCGCCGGGCTGGTCACGTGCGGTCGGTGCGGTTGCGCGTTCACGGCAGAGACCAAGAAGGGCCAGTACGTCTACTACCACTGCACCGGCCACAGGGGACCGTGCGGCAACACGTACGTTCGTGAAGAGGAACTGATCCGCCAGTTCGGCGAGATCCTCAAGGACGTCCGGATCCCTGCCGAACTCGCCGGCAAGCTGGCGACAGTGCTCCGGGAGAGCCAGATCCGACAAGGAGAAGTTCGTCCGGACATCGATGCTGCGGCTGCAACAGCAGCAGATGCTGCTTCGGTCGAAGCTTGACCGCGTCTACGAGGACCGCCTGAGCGACGCAATTCCTGATGAACTCTGGACACGCGAAGTCCGCCGAGCTGCAGGAGGAACTTCGGCGGGTGCGAACCGAGATGGAGCGTCACGAAGTCGCGAGCGAGGCGTACGAGGCCGCAGGGCTCCAGATTCTAGAACTCGCGCAAACCGCGTATTCCTCGTATGTTGCGAAGAATCCGCACGAACAGGCGCGTCTGGTGAAAACGCTTGTATCGAACTCGACGTTCGATCGCGGAAGTCTTTCGCCGACTTACATTAAGCCGTTCGACGTGTTCGCGAATGGGAGCAAAACTGGAGATTGGCTCCTCAGGCTGGATTCGAACCAGCAACCCTCCGGTTAACAGCCGGATGCTCTGCCGTTGAGCTACTGAGGAACACGTGGCGGGACGCGAAACTTAGATACTAGCGGACACGGCTGGACCAGGTCAACGAACGGCCCGACATAACAAGGCCACCACGACGGCACGGCGCCCATCGTGCCTTTCGTGATGGCCCTGGACCATCTTCGCGCAGCGAGCGGCGTCGGCTACGGCGTCGGCTACATCGGGGCGTTGATCGTCACCGGCTCTTCGAGCGTCGTCCGGACGGTGGTGCCAGCATCGAGCGTCACCTCGTCACCCTTGGTGGCGAGCACCGTGCCCGTCCCCGCGCCCGCGCCAACGGCGCCCCCAATCGCTGCGCCCTTCTTCCCGCCCGCGATGCCACCGATGATCGCGCCCGCGCCGGCGCCGATACCCACCTTCTTCGCGTCCTCGCCCTTGGTGGCCTCGGCCTCGCGCGAGATGCGCGCCGTGCGAATCACGTACGGCGTGTTCGCCACCACGACTCGGTTGAACCGGATGGTGACCGACGCGCGGCCCTTCACGCGTCCCGACGGCGAAGCTTCGAGCACCGTGCCCGAATCGGCGCCCCCGTGGGAATCACCGTCATGCCG
This sequence comes from Vicinamibacterales bacterium, assembly GCA_963738315.1. Lineage (GTDB taxonomy): Bacteria > Acidobacteriota > Vicinamibacteria > Vicinamibacterales > JAMQPK01 > JAMQPK01. Next base: position 2,439 of record CAVTVT010000004.1, read on the forward strand.
CCGACCACGACCGCCCTCGCGACCTTGCCTCGCACGGCGTCTTCGACCTTGCTCGTCGCGGAGCCGACTGGCGTCTCGAGGGTGACCTCGAGGGGAGTGCCGCCCGCGACGGTCATTTCCATCATCGACGGCGCCGGGGTCGCCTCCTGGCCCACCGGATTGGCAGCGGCAACGGCGGCTGGTGCACCCGGCGTCGCGCCAGGCACGGTCGCGCCGGTTCGGGCCGCGCCAGACCCGGTGCTCGGCACCATGCCAGCCGGCGCATTCGTCGGCGCGACCGGCGCGCCCGCGGGTGCGTTGTTTTCGGCGGGCGCCGTCGCCGCGGGTGCCTCCGGCCCGCTCGCCGGCGGCGGCGGCGCAGTCCCCTGCTCGCCGGTCCCAGGCGCCTGATTGCACGCGGCCGTGAATGCCAGAATCGATGCAAGCCCGAGAAGTCGAAGTCTCATTGGATCCTCTCCTTGATGGGGCTCGGGCTCAGGGGCTCGCCCCTGCTAGCTCGCCCTGCCCTCGACCTCAATCTGCATCGTACCCCGGTATGCATTGGAAACGGGGCAGCCTTTGTCGGCGTCCTTCACGAACGATGCAAATTCCACGGGCGTCATCCCTTCCAGGCCTTCGGCGACGACGCTGATCTTCGACGAGACAATCTTGATGCCCGCGTCTCCCTTATCGGCAGAAACGGTGGCCGTCACATGGGTGCTCTTCGCCTTGGCGCCCTTCCGCCCGAGCGCGCCATTGAGCGCCATCGCGAAGCAGGCCGCATGGGCGGCCGCCATCAGCTCCTCGGGACTGGTCTTCCCGCCGGGTTCGCCGATTCGCGCCGGGAACGTCACCGGCAGGGAGAACGCGCCGGTCGCCGCCTTGGCGACTCCGCCCCCGTCCATCAGTCCGCCTTCCCAATCCGTCGTCGCACTGCGCTGGAATACTGGCATGTTGGTCCTCGTTTTCTTGTTTGTCGCGGGGCTTCACCCGGCGACTGTCATCCCTTCCCCCTTACCCCTTCCCCCTTCCCCCTTACTCCTTCCCACTTACCCCTTCCCCCTCCCTCTCCCCTGCCGCCCCGTGAACCTGAGCTGGATGAGCACACCGGCCGCGCCGAGCGCAAGCCAGACGAGCAGCACCCATCGGCGTCCCGGCGCCGGGTCGAGCGGATAGATCAGCCAGACCGCGGCGTTGCTCGCGAGCCGGCCCGATCGGCCCGTCAATGCGGCGCCGCCGAGCACCATGGTCCACGCACCGGCAAAGGCGGTGGCGGCGATGATCACGTAGCGCTGCAGCGCCATCGCCGCAGATGCACCGGCCACGGCGGCCAGAATGACGACGGCCGGATGCGGATCGGAACCGATGCGGCTCCAGATCAGATGGACGGCCAGCGCCCCAATCCCCGCGCCGACCAGCGCGACGCCGACGAAGTAGCCGAAGAACATGATGGCCGCACCGACGGCGCCGCCGCCAAGGGCGGCAAAGATGACCATCGTCGTGTTGGCGGCGCCCATCATCGAGCTGCCGACCAGTGCGCCGAGCATGAACCCGTAGATCGTGAGCACCACCCGGAACAGCCGGTAGCCGGCGCTCCACGCGATGACGCCGCCGAGAACGAGCAAGATGATGGCTGGGGTCTGATAGGCGATCGGAATCACGGGCGGCCTCTCCGAAGCCTGAACACTATACTTCTCTCCGCCCCTCGAGCGCTTTGTGCATGGTCACTTCGTCGGCGTACTCCAGGTCGCTCCCCACCGGCACACCCATCGCAATCCGGGTCACCCTGACCCCCAGCGGCTTCAGCAGGCGCGCCAGGTACAGCGCCGTCGCTTCGCCTTCCACGTTCGGATTGGTGGCGAGAATGACCTCGTCCACGTCGCCTTCGGCCACCCGGGCGAGCAGACTCTTGATCTTGAGCTCGTCGGGCCCGATGCCCTGGAGCGGCGACAACGCACCCATGAGCACGTGATAGACCCCCTGGAAATCGCGCGTCTTCTCGATCGCCGACACGTTCTGCGGCTCCTCGACGACGCAGATCAGGCGATGGTTGCGCGTCTGCGACGCGCAGTACACGCACGGGTCCACGTCGGTCGTGTTGCTGCAGATGGAGCAGTAGGTCACCCGCTCCTTGACGTCGCGGATGGCGTCCGAGAGCGCGTCGGTGTCGGACCGCGGCGTGCGCAGGATGTGGAAGGCGAGCCGCTGCGCTCCCTTGGCGCCGATCCCGGGCAGCTTCCGCAGCTGGTCGATGAGCCGCGTCAGCGGCTCGGGATAGTCAGCCATTCAGGTTGCCAGATTGGCGATCGATGGAGACCGGTTGGACAAGGCGAGGAGAGCCGGTCGCGAATCAGACGCCCGGGATCCGCATCCCTCCCATCATGCCGCCCATCGTCCGGCCGAGCTCGTCTTCGGCCTTGCGCTGGGCGTCGTTGATCGCCGCGAGGATGAGGTCCTGGAGCATGTCGACGTCGTCCTTGGAAACCACCTCGGGATCGATCCTGAGGCTCTGAATCTGCTTGTTGCCGTTCACGACGACGGTCACCATGCCGCCGCCGGCGGTGGCTTCGACGCGCAGTTCGTCCATCTGCTTCTTCAGGCGCTCCTGCATCTGCTGCGCCTGCTTCATCATCTGCTGAATGTTCATGTGATTTCCTCGACGTCCTCGATTTCGACGGGGAATACGTCCAGCATGGCCTGGACGGCGGCATCGCCCATGGCCGCGGCCTTGAGATCGGGCGCCTTCGCCGGGGTGTCGGCTGCCGGGCGGTCGGCCGGGGCCGGACCGGACGCCGCGGCATCCTCTTGTACTGCCACGACCGGCATCGCTCCTCCGGCAATCGTCGAGGCGAGCTGCTCGAGCCATGCCCGATTCTGCTCGAGCTGGTCGCGCAGTGCGCGATGGGTCGGCAGGAACGTGAAGACGACGCGGTCGGGCCCGAAGTCGATTTGCCGCGCCTGCGCGACGACGGTGTTGTAGAAGAACAGCTTGGCGCGCTTGATCTCGTCGAGGAATGCGTCGCGCCCGCCGCCGCTCGCCGGCCGCGGCGCGAGCGGCGCAGCGCTTCGCGCCGAAGCCTTCGCCGGCCCCTCGCCCCTTAGCCCTTGCCCCTCACCCCTCGCCCCTTGCCCCTCGCCCTTTGCCCCTTGCCCCTCACCCCTGGCCCCCTGCCCCCTGCCCCCACCCGCCATCCCCTGCAGCAGCTCGGTCAGCGGCACGAGCTTCCGCAGGTGCATCCATTTGAGCAGCGCCATCTCGAGGTGATAGCGCGGCTGCGCGGCGCCGCGGATCTCGACCTCCGTCCCGGAGACGAGGTCGAAAGAGCGCAGCAGATCCTCCCGTGAGAAGCGGCCGGCGAGCTGCCGCATGCGCTCGCGCTCGGTCTCCGCCGCAATCTCGGGGTCGTCGATCCGCGACGGGTCGACGGAGAGCACGAGGAGATCGCGGACTCCTCGCGTCAGCTCCTTGCAGACCAGGCGCAGGTCATAGCCGAGCTCCACGGCACGGCCGGAGAGCTCGAATGCCGCCGCCGGAGTTTCGTCTGCGACGGCGGTCAGGATGTCGAGGACGAGATCGCGTCCGACCAGCCCCAGCACCGCCGCGACGTCTTCGTCGGCGATGTGCCGGCCCGCGAAGGCGATCACCTGGTCGAGCGCACGCTGCGCGTCGCGCATGCTGCCTTCGGCGCCCCGGGCCACGAGGAGCAGGGCGGCGTCGCTCACCTCCAGCTGCTCGGCCCCGGCGATCCGGCGGAGCTGGTCGGCAATCTGCCGGCTCGAGATCGCCTTGAACTCGAACACCTGCGCCCGCGAGAGCACCGTTTCCGGGATCTTGTTGAGCTCGGTCGTCGCCATCATGAACACGACGTGCGGCGGCGGCTCCTCGATCGACTTGAGCAGCGCGTTGAACGAGTGGGTGGAGAGCTGGTGCACCTCGTCGATGATAAAGACCTTGTAGCGGTTTCTCACCGGCATGATGCCGAGGCCGGCGATGATCACCTCGCGGACGTTGTCGACCTGCGTGTGGGTGGCGGCGTCGATTTCGAGGACGTCGATGTCGCGCCCCTCCGCGATCTCCCGGCAGGCGTCGCACACGCCGCACGGATCCGTGGTGGGACCGTTCACGCAGCTCAGCGCGCGCGCCAGGATCCGGGCGGTCGTGGTCTTGCCCACGCCGCGTGGACCGGCGAAGACGAACGTCTGCGCGATGCGCTTGCTGGCGATGGCGTTCTTGAGCGTGCGGGTCACCGCCGCCTGCCCGACGACGTCGTCGAAGCGCTGCGGCCGCCATTTGCGCGCGAGAACCTGGTAGGACATGGGTGGCACGCCCGGCGGCCTTAGAGGCCCGGAGGGCCTGCGGCACAGCTCAGGGACTACTTAGCGCTGCTGCCTTCCGGCCCTGACGCGGTTCGTAGGCTGAGTTTGCACAGGTTCCGGGCCACCAAGGGCGCCGAGCCTCTGGGCGCGCCCGCAACCGAGCGCTCAACAAGTCAGTGTAGTCCGGGGATGACGTCGATTTCCAGCTTTTCGGTGCCGCGGATCACCGTGAGCGGCGTCGCCACGCCGATCCGATCCTCGGTGAGCAGGCGATGCAGCTGGTCGATGCTTTCCACCTCGTGCCCGCCGAGGCCGACAATGACGTCCCCCTCGCGCAGCGCGCTCGAGGCCGCCGGGCTGTTCGGCTCGATCGAGGCCACCCGGATGCCGGCGGAGACGCCCAGCCCGTAGAAGCGGACGAGCTGCCGCGGCAGCGGCATGTTCTGCCCGGCGACGCCGACGTACGAGCGGCGGATCTTGCCGTCGCGGATCAACCGGCCGGCGACGAACTGCACCGTGTTGGCCGCGATGGCGAAGCAGAGCCCCTGGGCCGGCAGGATGACGGCGGTGTTGACGCCGATCACCTCGCCCCGCGAGTTGACGAGCGGCCCGCCGGAGTTGCCGGGATTGAGCGCCGCGTCGGTCTGGATGATGTCGTCCATCAGGCGGCCCGAGCGCGACCGCAGCGACCGGCCGAGCGCGCTCACGACCCCCGCGGTGACGGTGGCCTGAAAGCCGTACGGGTTGCCGAACGCCACGACGAGCTGGCCGACGCGCACCTTGCTGGAGTCTCCCAGCGGCACGGCCGGCAGGGCGGAGGCCGACACCCGCACGACGGCGAGGTCGGTGTCGGGATCCTCGCCGATCAGGTCGGCAGAGAGCCGGCGGCCGTCCGGCAGGATCGCGTGAATCACGGCCGCGCTATGGACGACGTGGCTGTTGGTGAGGATCAGGCCGTCGGGCGTGAAGATGAATCCCGAGCCGTGCCCGGCTGGCTGAATCTGCTGGTCCCGCGCCGGCCGGCCGAGCTCGATGGCGACCACCGAGGGGCTGACCAGCTCGACCGCGCGGATGACCGCCTGTGAGTAGGCATCCAGGAGGCCGGAATCGTCGAGAGTGGCTTTGAGATCGAGGGTGTCCATCACCATTATGACGGGAGGAGCGTGGGGTGGATCCAGGGGTCTGACCCTCTTTTTTACGTTTTTCGTAAGAGGTGGCAGGAACTGCCAACCACTTACGAAAAACGAAAGAAAGAGGGTCAGACCCCATCCTCACTTGCCGATCCAATAGGTCACCTTCAGCAGAAAGATGTCGTCGGCGCCGGCGCCGGCGAGACGCCGGAGATCCCGGCCCACCCGGAACGTCCCCGCGAAGTCCTCGTCTTTGCGCTGTTCGGTCCAGACGGCGTAGATCGTCGACCCGGGTTTGAATTCCCACCGCAGCACGGCGTTGAGCCGGAGCGACTTGAGGTTGTAGTCGGGATTGTCGAACGAGAACACGGAGGGCGCCGCGCCCGGGACGGCGACGGCCGCGTCGTAGTTTCCGTCGGCGTTCTGCGCGAGCGAGAATCCCGGCGTCGCGCCGTACTGGTTGAAGGTGAACGTACCAGGGGCGGCCAGCTCCTTGAAGCCATGGTAATCGCCGGCGGCGAGCAGCGGCTGCATGAACACGCGAAGCGAGGTCGCCGGCGACAGAATCCAGTTCACACGCGTCGTCAGCGTGAGCTCGCGCTGCTCGAGCTGCGCGAAGACGTAGCGAGATCCGAAGGTGCCCAGATCGGCCGGATCGTCCTGCGTGGTCACGTACCTGTCCGGCATCCCGATCGCGCCGGTAGCGCGGACCGGTCGAGAGGCTGAGCGCCGCCGTCGGCTTGAGCGTCATCCGCAGGCCGAAATCGCGGCCGAAACCGCCGAACGAGTTGCGGCTCGCGCTGGCATTCAGGCTCAGCGATACAGGCCGCCGGTCGTCCGTGTCGAGCCCCGCGTCCACGTTGGCATACGCGGGCTGCCGCGACAGCGGCCCGCCCCGCGTGAGGCGATCGTCCTTCAAGGCGCCGGACCCGTTCGCGCAGGTCGATGAGCCCCAGTAGTTGAGATACGTGATGTTCACGCATCCCATGTAGATGCCGCTCACGTGGTCGCCGTTGTAGTTCCAGACGCCGGCGCGCGCGATCCAGAAGCTCCGGCGGCGCGTCCAGCGATCGGGCGTGTCCTTGCGCCCGAGCAGCACGATATGGGCCCCGAGCCGATCGGCCGTTCCCATGAAACCCGCATCGCTCGAGTCGAACCCCGGGCTCACCGTCCAGAGCGACGCGTTCACGCGCCATGTGCCTTCGTTGCGGTTCAGGTTGAACCGTCCGGCAAATCCCCGCAGCGAACGCCGGTGAGGATCGAAGGACACCTGCGGCGCGTCCGGCCGCTGGAAGTACCGCTGCGCGGCTTTCTGACGCTCGGCCATGGCGGCCTCGCTGCCCTCGACGAAGCTGCCCGTGAACTTGCCGTTGACGACCCAGTCCCTGCGCTGGCGGAGGAACAGGTACCCATCGCCCCCGAACACGACCGCGCGGCCAGGGAGCTGGTCGCGGAGCAGGCCCGCAGGCAGCCGGCGCGTCACCGCGGTCGCGATCATCCCGGCCCCCGCGCGCGCGAAGTCCCGGTGGACCCGCGCGACGAAGTAGTTGGTCAGCGGCTCCACGGCCTCGCGTGATCGCGACCCCTCGCGCTCCAGGCGCGCGAGCTCGCGTCCGGTGAGGGCGTCGAGCAGGCCGATGCTCCAGCCGCTGGAGGTCCGTCCCGTCACTTTCGCCGCCCCCAGGATCGTCGTCGACCCCGGGACGTCCGTGAAGTCCGCCTCGTCCACGCCGCCCTGGGGCGGCCGGCCGATCCGCCGCGAGTAGAAGATCGTCGGGTCCGACATGTTGAACCCGAAGTAGTTGTTCGCGCCGTTGAACCCGTAGCTGCCGAAGATTTCCTGACCTTCGATGAAGAAGCGCCGCTTCTCGTCGAAATAGGTCTCGAAGGCCGACAGGTTGATCACGGCCGGATCCACCTCGGCCTGGCCGAAGTCGGGGTTGACGGTCGCATCGAGCGTCAGGCCGGCCGGCAGGCTCGTCTTGAGGTCCACGCCGACGGCCGGAAACGTGCGCGCCCCGTCGTTGAACGGGTCGCCGGCCTCGGGCGCCACGTTCTCCTGGCGCAGCGCCGTATAGGGCGCGACCTCCAGCCGCCGCCGGCGCGTGACGCCCTCCAGCCCGACGAGCGGCGCCATCCTCGAGGCAAAGCCGCTCTCGTTGCGCGGCACCATGACCAGCCAGATGTTCTCCTGCTTGCGCTGGATGTGCCGGATGACGTTGATGCCCCAGACCTGCCGGTCGCCGGCATCGAAGCGAAGCTGACTGAAGGGAATCCGCAGCTCGGCGCTCCAGCCCTGGCCGTCGACGGCGACGGCCGAGTCCCAGACCGCGTCCCACGAGCTGTCGTCGTTGTCGTCGTTCGAGATGCTCTCGTCGCGCTGCACGCCGGCCGCGGTGACGGTGAACTGCACGCCGGTGCGCCGGTCGCGGTGCGTATCGAGGGCGATCAGGATCGAATCGGCATCCGGCCGGTCGTCGCGCGCCGAGAGGCGCCGGACGATGCCGGAGGGATCGCTGTCGAACAGACGCACGCCGAAATAGATGGCGTCGCGGTCGTACAGGACCCGGAGCTCGGTGCGCTCGGTGGGCGGCTGCCCCTCGTCGGGATCGCGCTGGGTGAATTGATCGACCGGCTCGGCCCGCTGCCAGACCTCTTCGCTGAGATGTCCGTCGACGACCGGCGGCCGGTCCGCCCGAACCGCTCGCACCGGCGGCGGATCGGCACGGTCCTGTCCCGCAGCCGGCCCGGCCGTCGCGAGGACCAGCATCGACGAGAGCCACAGTCCCGACAACGCTCGGCCCAACGCGCGAGGCGCCGCACCGTGAAGCTGCAATCGATCGATGATACCCTCCCGCTCCTCTTGACCCCGCGATCTGGTGCAGGGCACGCTGCCCATGCTGACCCTGAAGACGCTGGCGCTCGAGCCGATGCACGGGTACGGCATCGGCATCCGGCTCGGTCAGATCAGCAGAGGCGTCTTCCAGGTCAATGCCGGGTCGCTGTTCACCGCGCTCAGCCGCCTGGAGCGCGACGGGCTCGTCGCAGGCGAGTGGCGGACCACCGAGAACAACCGCCACGCGAAATATTACAGCCTCACCGCGGGCGGCCGCGCGCGCCTGAAGCAGGAGACGCGCGACTGGGAGACGCAGACCGCGGCGATTGCACGCACCCTCAAGGCGTCTGCGGGAGAGCTGTGATGCACCTGCTCAAGCGCCTGCTCGGCGGATTTCGCGGGCTGCTCGGAGCGCACGCGCGGAGCGTGAGCTCGATGAGGAACTGCGCGCGTATCTCGACGAGGCGATAACAAGGTGGGGGCGGGACTCAGCCGCGACGCCGGGTGGGAGCGGCACGTCGACGCGCTCGCCGGGACGTGAAGTTCGCGCTGTAGGTCGCTCGCCAGAGCGCCGCGCTTCACGATCCCCGCGCTCGGGGCGCTGGCGCCCGGTATCGGCGCGACGTCGTGAGGGAGCCGGGGTCTGACCCTCTTCTTTACGTTTTTCGTAAGAGTTGGCAGAAACTGCCAATCACTTACGAAAAACGTAAGAAAGAGGGTCAGACCCCACGCAGCTCCCGCTTCAGCACCTTCCCGGTCGCCGTCATCGGCAGCTCGCTCCGGAACTCGATCAGACGCGGATACTTGTAGGCGGCGAACTGCTCCTTGCACCAGGCGCGCAGCTCGTCCTCGGTCAGGCTCGCGCCCGGTTTTCGGACGACCACGGCCTTCACCTCTTCGCCGAGGCGCTCGTCGGCCACCCCGATCACCGCCGCCAGCGCAATCGCGGGGTGCGTGAGCAGCACCTCCTCCAGCTCGCGGGGATACACGTTGAAGCCGGCGCGCAGGATCATGTCCTTCTTGCGATCGACGATGCTCACGTAGCCCTCTTCGTCGATCACCCCGATGTCGCCAGTGTGGAACCAGCCGTTGCGCATCACCTCCGCGGTGGCCACCGGCTGCCGGTAATAGCTCTTCATCACATTGTGGCCGCGAATCACCACTTCGCCGCGGTCGCCGGTCTTCACCGGCCGATCCTCGTCGTCCACACACATCACGTCCACGCAGAAGATCGGCTGTCCGACCGTGCCCGGTTTCGACGGGCGGTCCACGTGGTTGAAGCAGGCGATCGGCGCGGTCTCGGAGAGCCCGTAGCCCTCGACGACCCGGACGCCGAAGGCGTCCTCGAAGTCGCGCATGAGCTCCACCGGCATCGGCGCGCCACCCGAGTTGACGAGCCGAAGCGACCGCATGAGCAGCGACGTGTCCACGTCGTTCGCGCGGGCATACTCGAGCAGCGACCAGTACATCGTCGGCACGCCCACCCAGTGGGTGACCGCCTCGCGCGAAATCGCCTCCACCAGCGCCGCGGGCTCGAACCGCGGGAGGAGCACCAGCTTGCCGCCGAGATGGAGGAACCCGTTCATCTGTGCGGTCTGGGCCGTGGCGTGGAAGAGCGGGAGCGTGACGGCGGTCGAGCACTCGCCCCGCTCGTCGCGGGCCGACGCACACAGCTCGGCCGACACCATCGCGTTCATCACCATGTTCAGGTGCGTGAGCTCGGCCCCCTTCGGCTGTCCTGTCGTACCCGAGGTGTAGAGAATGACGGCGGTGTCATCGGCGCCGGCGGGCCAGGAGTCGAACGAGTCCGGCTGGTTGGCCGTGAGCCGCGCGAGCGGGACGAGATCCGGATCGTCGGGGCCGGCGCCGGCGCCGCGCGGCAGTGCGATCACCATACGGCAGCCCGGCACGACCGCCACCGCCGCCTTGGCCGCCTCGAGCATCGGAAATTCCGCGGTGCCCTCGAAGCAGACGAGCGCGCGCGCTTCGCTGTCGCGCAGGTGGTAGGCGATCTCGCGCGGCTTCAACAGCACGTTGAGCGGCACGACGACGGCGCCGGTCTTCAGGATGCCGTAGTACACCGCCGGAAAGTACGGCACGTTGGGACACAGCATCGCCACGTGATCGCCCGGACCGATGCCCGAGGCCGCCAGGCCGTTGGCGATGCGGTTCGCCCAGGCGTTCAACTCCGCGTACGTCAGGCGCTGATCTCCGAACACGACCGCGGGTCGATCGGGGCGGCGGCGGACGTGCTGCTCGAGCACACTTGCGAGATTGACGACGGCCATGCGGGGAAGAATAGATCATTTGCGGATCGCACTGGCTGGCGGCCGTCGAGCGCCAGCCGGTGCGATCCGCGGCAGGACGTGGAGCGCTCAGTGTCTGAACGGCTCGGTGACCACCACCTTGATTCCCGAGATCACGCCGGTCGCCGCACGCTGCACCTGTTCGACCGCGGCAGTACTGATGTCGCCGGCCGCTCTGATCGCGCCCGTCGCGGCCGCGGATCCCGCCGCCGCCGCATCCACGCCGAGCTCCTTCGCGCCCTGGATGGCGCCCTCGACCGTCGCCTTCGCGGTCGCGGCGAGATCGCCGCCCACATCGGCCGTGGCTTTGAGCAGGCTTCCGGCGGTGGCGCCCAGCGCGTCGCCCGTCTGCGTCGTCACCTGCTTCGCGCCGCGCAGCACACCGAGCATCGATCCTCTGGCGGCGGCGCCGAGATCGCCGCCGACGTTCGATGCACCCTGTATCACTCCGCGCGCGACCTGCGCGGTCGTGCTGGCAGCGGCCTTCCCGACCGCGCCCGCGCCCTCGATGGCCCCGGCGGCCGCCGCCGACGTGGCGTCCACGCTCTTGAGGCCGACGCTGCGGGCTCCCTCGATCACGCCCTCCATCGCTTCGCGCGCCGTTGCTCCCGCGTCGCCGCCCACTTCGGCGGTCGTTTTGATCAGGTTGTGCACGGTCGAGCCGACCGCGTTCACGGCCTCGCCGCCCACGGCCGATGTGCCCTGCAGCACGCCGATGACGGCGCCCTTGGTGGCCTTGCCCAGATCGCCGCCGATCTGCGATGTTCCGCGGATCACGCCGCTCGCGACGTCCGCGACCGCACCCGTGAGGGCGCTGCCGACCGATCCGCTTCCTTTCAGCGCGGTGGTGAGCGTGTCGCTCACCGTCTCGGTGACGGCGTTCACGATCTCGCCTGTCCCGCGGATCGTATCGACAATCGAGTTCTTCACTTTTTCGGCGAGTGCTGGCATGGACTCCTCCTTGCGACAGCTCGACCAGACTGTCTTGATTGAGTACGAATTTTCCGGCTGCTTCGAAGGAGGCAGCAATCACGGTACCAGCGTCGAACACCTCGATTGGGGTTTGTCTTGCATGCGCCGCCCGTCGCGAGCGCGATCGCGCACGTCGGCGCACGATTTGGAAACACCGGAAGGAGACGAGAGACGATGAAGACCAGACTCCTCAGCGCACAGGATGGCCTGCGAACGTTCGCAGTGGTATTCGACGAAGACGAAGAGGTGGTGCAGGGGCTGCTCGGCTTCGCTCGCGAACAGCACGTGACAGGGGCAAGCCTGACGGCCATCGGGGCCGTTCGCGATCTCACCTGGGGCTACTTCGACTGGACGAAGAAAGACTACCGGCGCACGAGCCTGCACGAGCAGGTGGAGGTGCTCTCACTCGCCGGCAATATCGCGCTGGAGCGCGACGAGCCGAAGGTGCACGCGCACATCGTGATCGCACGCGCCGATGGAGCGGCCATGGGCGGGCATCTCCTCGAAGCGCACGTGCGGCCGACGCTGGAGGTGGTGGCGCTTGAGACACCCGGATATCTCCGCCGCCGCATCGACGATCGCACGGGACTGGCGCTGATCGATCTGTCTGTGCGCGCCTGACGCGAGTTCGGCGCAGTTCGCGCATTGACATCGACGGACTGCGGCGCTACGGTAAAGGTACTGAGGTCAACCAATGGGTTCCGCCGCGCTCTCCGCGGGCGGTCTGCTCGTGCGCTGGGTTCGTCCTGCCTTTCGTAATCTCGGTCGCGGCGTGTTCTGACCCTCTGCCCGGTTTCCGCCTTCCGTCCATCGCTCACACGGCGACGGCTCTCCCGTCGCAGAACTCACCTGGAGGTACCGCATGGCTACTGCAATCACCAGAGACAATCTCCTGCGAGACATCACCGGCACGCTTGGTCAGGTGCCCACATGGCTTCGCGACATGCCCGATCAGGGGCTCAACGGCTTCTGGAGCCTCATGCGCGACTTCTATCTGGCCGAGACGCGCATCCCCAACAAGTACAAGGAGCTGATCGGCCTCGCGGTGTCGGGCGCGACGCGCTGCCGGTACTGCGCGCTGTTCCACACCGAGGCGGCCAGGCTCTTTGGCGCCACCGACGCCGAAATCGCCGAAGCCAGCCTCATGGGGGGCGTCACCATGGCGGCGAGCACGTTCCTGAACGCGCAGCAGGCCGATTACGAGAAGTTCCGCAAGGAGACCCACGAGATCATCGCGTACGTGCGCCAGCAGCACTCGGGCGGCAAGCAGGCCGGCGCCCGGCAGGCTGCGCATGCCTGATGAGGAGGCCTGGCTGAGACGACTGGAGCTGGACGGCCTGCTGCGCCGCGACGCCGATCGCCTGCGGACGACGCGGCGCTGGCAGGCCGCCATGGCCCGGGCGGCGCTGCGCCTCTACGACACGCCCGGAGAGGACCTCCGCGCGCCCATTGCCTGCGCGCTCATCGAGCTCTATGGCGACTCGCTGGATGACGATTCGATTGTGGAGTGCGTGCAGGTGATGCTGCCGATCGAAGCGGCGGAGTTGTCGCCTCGCACGTGACGGGAGCCGGCTGATGGTTCCGGTGCCTGGAGCACCTGGCGGGACTAGCGGATTGGGAGCGCCGCCGGCTCCGGCTCGAGCTCGCGCCATCCCTGCGCCTTCCAGGCGGCGAGCAGCTCGTGCTGCCGCCGGAGCACGCTGGCACGCTCGGTGTATCGCTCCACGTGCGGCACGCCGTCAGGATCCGTGATGATCAGCTCGTACCAGAGTGCCGCTTCGTGCAGTTCGAAGCGCTGCCGTCTGCCGTCCTTCGCAAAGGTCGCCATGCCGGGGCGTATCGGACAGAGCGCCCATGGACATTAGCAGCGGCCGGTTATTCCCATTCGATCGTCGCCGGCGGTTTGTTCGTGACATCGTAGAGGAGGGCGCCGACGCCGGGCAGCTCGAGCAGGCGCCGGCCGATGGCGTCGAGCACCGCGCCGGGCAGCCGCGCGAATTGCGCGGTCATGCCGTCGCTCGATTCGACCGGACGGATCACGATGGCGGACGCTCCCAGCCGCTGGAGCGGCAGCATCACGACGGGACATTGCCAGATGCGCTTCTCCACGTCGTAGGCGGCGAGCACCTCGCGCACGACGGCGTCGGCCTCGCGCAGCACGTCGAGCCGCTCGCGCGTGATGGCGGCCGGCTCCACGGAGAACTCGTCGAGCGCGCCCCGGCCCGCAATCCAGAGCACGACGCGATTGACGTCGCGGATCGTGTTGGTGATCGCCGGCGCCGCGTCGCTGACCTGCCGCTCGTCGTACGCTCCCGAGAGCAGCGCGACGTGCGCGTACGTCCGCTCGTCCCCCTGCACGCCCACGCCGCGCACCGGCAGGACGCGCGCCTCGAAGCCGTACCGCGCGGCCACGGCGGCCAGCTCGCGGTGCCCGGTCCAGACCGCCGGCTCCGCCGTGCACAGCAGCCGGACCGCCAGACCGGGACCGGGAAACGGCTGCTTCTCGATCAGGCGCTCGGGCAGGCCGAGCGCGCGGCCAATCTCGCGCACCTCGTCCTTGTAGAACTGCGCGAGCGGCTCGACGATTTCGCCCGCCTCGATTCTCCGCAGGAGCTCCGGCACGCGATTGTGATGGGTCTTGATGAGCGCCGATCCCTTGGTGCCCCCCGACTCGATCGTGTCGGGGTAGATCGTCCCCTGGCCGAGCAGCCACTCGCCGGGCGGGAGGTGCTCCAGCACGTCGTTCTCCACCGTGAGAAACGTGGCGCCGATCCGCCTGCGTTTGACCTCCGGATCCACCTCGCCGGCGACGGCGGCGAGAAAATCGGCCGACGCGTCGCGCAGCCGGACGTTGCTGAATCCGGCGGCGTGGAACGCGGCCATCACCTCCTGCGACTCGTCCTTGCGCATGAACCCCGTGTCGACGTACACGCCGTGGACGCGCGCCTCGCCGAGGGCGTCGGCGCAGAGCTTGTACGCGACGGTCGAATCCACGCCGCCGCTGACGAAGAAGAGCACCTTCTTGTCCGCGCCGACGGCAGCCCGGATCTCCGTCTCGACGGCCGCGATCGTCTGGTGGGACGACGGGCGCCAGCGCGCCTCCGAGCGGCAGACCTGCCGCGCGAAATTCTCCAGAATCCGCTGGCCGTGCTCGCTGTGGGTCACCTCGGGATGGAACTGCACGCCGAAGATGCGCCGCTGCGGGTTGCCCATCGCCGCCACGGCGCACTCGTCGGTGACCGCCAGCACCTGGAAACCCTGCGGCAGCGTCTCGACCGAGTCGCCGTGGCTCACCCAGACGCGGCTCGTCTCCGGCACGCCCTCGAAGATGCCGCCGCCGCTGCCGTTGCGCGCGGCGGCCTGGAGCCGCAGCCGCGCGATGCCGTACTCGCGCGCGTAGCTCGGCTTGACGACCCCTCCCGGCATCGTGGCCGCCAGGAGCTGATGCCCGTAGCAGATGCCGAGAATGGGAAGGCCGCTGGCGACGATGGATGGGTGCATGCGCGGAGAGCCCGGCTCGGTGACGCTGCGGGGCCCGCCGGAGATGATGACGCCGCTGATGCCCGCGAGCTGCTCCGCCGTCGTGTCGATCGGCAGCACGTGGCTCGGGATGCCGATCTCGCGGATGCGGCGGGCGAGCAGATGACAGTACTGACCGCCCGCGTCGAGAACCGCAATACCCTGCACTGGGGAAATTATACCGGCCTCGAACCGGCGCGTTTGTCGAGAAACGCGCGCAGCCGCTCCCGGGCCTCCGCGGACGCGCGCCGATCGGCAATGGCGGCCGCCGTGAGCGCGGCCACCTCTGCGGCCGGCCGCACGCCGATCTCCCGAATCAGCCGCTTGGCCGCGGCCAGCGCTTCCCGTCCGCCCTCGAGCACGTCGGCGATCTTCTTCGTGACGGCCGCATCGAGCGACTCGGCGCCGACGACTTCGTGGACCAGCCCGATCCGGCGCGCCTCGGCGGCATCGAACCGGCGGGCCGTGAGAAACAGCTCGCGCGCGGCCGACTCGCCGATCTTCGCGATCACGTACGGCGCGATGATCGCGGGCAGCAGGCCGAGCCGCACCTCGGAGAACCCGAACGCCGCGCCGGCATCGGCCACGACGATGTCGCAGACCGCCACCAGGCCGGCGCCGCCGCCGATAGCGGCGCCGTGCACGCGCCCGATGACCGGCACGGGCAGCGCGTCGAGCGCCGCGAAGAGATCGGCGGCGGCCGCCGCGTCGCGCAGGTTCTCGTCGCGCGAGTACGCCGCCGCCTTCTCCATCCAGACGAGGTCAGCGCCGGCGCTGAAGGCGGCGCCCTCGCCCGACAGCACGACGGCGCGCAGCGCGGCGTCGGCCGCGGCCGTCCGCGTCCAGGCGGACAGCTCCGACACCAGCACCTCGTCGAAGGCATTCCGCACGCGCGGCCGGTTCAGCGCGAGATACTCCACGCCGTCCTCGCGCCGCCGCAAGAGGGTCGTGAACTCAGTCATCGACTCTACATTCTGAAGACGCCGAACCTGGGCGGCGGAACGGGCGCGTTGAACGCCACCGACAGGGCCGCCGCCAGGGTCCGCCTCGTGCTCGCGGGATCGAGGATCCCATCGTCCCACAAGCGGGCCGTGGAGTAGTACCGGCGAGCCCTCGTGCTCGTACTTGTCGAGGATCGGCTGCCGGATCGCCTGCTCGGCGGCTCGGTCGAGCGAGGCACCTTCGCGCGCCATCTGCTCGCGCTTCACCGTGGCCAGCACCGCGGCGGCGGTTTCGCCGCCCATCACCGAGATGCGCGCGTTCGGCCACATCCAGAGAAACCGCGGATGGTACGCGCGGCCGGCCATGCTGTAGTTGCCCGCTCCGAACGATCCGCCGATGACGACCGACAGCTTGGGCACGACCGAGTTCGCCACGGCGTGCACCATCTTCGCTCCGTCCTTGGCGATCCCGCCCCGCTCGAACTGCCGGCCCACCATGAAGCCGGTGATGTTCTGCAGGAACACGAGCGGCACGCCGCGGAAGTTGCAGAGCTCGATGAAGTGCGTCGCCTTGAGCGCCGACTCGGAGAACAGGACGCCGTTGTTGGCGACGATGCCGACGAGAAAGCCGTCGATCCGCGCGAACCCGGTGACCAGCGTGACGCCGTAGCGGGCCTTGAACTCGTCGAACTTCGAGCCGTCGGCCAGCCGCGCGATCACCTCGCGGACGTCGTACTGGCGGCGCAGATCCACGTTCACGATTCCGTAGAGATCCTCGGCCGGATACCGCGGCTCCTCCGGCGGCGCGTAGTCGGCCGGGAGCACCCTGGTGGTCTTGAGGGTCGACACGATCGCCCGGCACAGGCTGAGCGCGTGCGCGTCATCGTCGGCCAGATAGTCGGCCACGCCCGAGAGCTGGGTGTGCACGTCGGCGCCGCCGAGCTCGTCGGCCGTCACCTCCTCGCCCGTGGCGGCCTTCACGAGCGGCGGCCCCCCCAGGAAGATGGTGCCGGTGCCTCTCACGATGATCGTCTGATCCGACATGGCCGGCACGTACGCGCCGCCGGCCGTGCAGGATCCCATCACGACGGCGATCTGGCCGATGCCCTCGGCCGACATGCGCGCCTGATTGTAGAAGATGCGTCCGAAGTGCTCGCGATCGGGGAAGACGTCGGCCTGCAGCGGCAGAAAGGCGCCGCCCGAATCGACCAGATAGATGCACGGCAGCCGGTTCTCGAGCGCGATCTGCTGCGCGCGCAGGTGCTTCTTCACCGTGACGGGATAGTAGGTGCCCCCCTTCACCGTCGCGTCATTGGCCACGATCACCACATCGCGGCCCGACACCCGCGCCACGGCCGTGACGAGGCCCGCGCCGGGCGTGTCGTCGTCGTACATGCCGAGGGCGGCGAGCGGCGACAGCTCGAGCACATCCGTGCCGGGATCGATCAGCCTGGCGATGCGCTCGCGCACGGGCAGCTTGCCGAGCGCGCGCTGGCGTTCGACGTACTTGGCCCCGCCACCGTCCCCGGCGGCGGCCACTCTCGAGCGGAGTTCGTCCACGAGCCGCTGCATGCGGTCGCGGTTGGCCTTGAACACCGCGCCGTCACGATCGATGCGCGATTCCAGAATCTGCATGGGTCAGCTCTTGTGGAACCTCCACCTCGGCCGCGAGCAGGAACTGTGCGTAGGTCTTCCCCTGCGCGTCGAGGAGCAGCGACGCCGCGCCGCCGCCTCCCAGGCTCTGGTGGAGCAGGAAATTGACGGCGAGCAGGTTCGGGAACTCGAAGCGCTCCACGCCGCCGCGGCAGACATCCTCGAAGCGATGCTTCACGAACGCGGGCGTGAGATGGTCGAGCATCCACGCATAGATCGCCTCCGACCGCGCAATCACGCCGATATTCGCCGTATCGCCCTTGTCACCCGACCGGGCGAGACACAGCCGTACCGAGCGGCACCCGCACCACGGGGGCGTCGTGGTGCCCCTCGCCCCTCGCCCCTTGCCCCTCGCCCCTCACCCCTTGCCCCTTCTCCCTTGCCCCTTGCCCCTTCCCCCTCTCCCCTTCCTCCACCGTCCACGTCTCGTCCCCGTGAACGACGCGCGGCCTCACCGCGTCCCGCGACACGAGCGCCGGCCAGAATGCGATGACTTCGGAGGGGCGGGGACGTCCTTGATCGGCGATGTACGTGATGCCGGGCACGGTGCCGAGAACCCGCGGCACCAGATGCGGCGCGAAGCGCGCGGCGATCTTCCGCTCGTCGCGATCGCGCACGGCCACCTGCAGCAGCACCTCTCCCGGCTCGCACGTGGAAAGCGGGGCGTGACAACCGTTCCAGCCGACGAGCTGATGCAGCGCCTCGTCGTACGCGTCCCGGCCGCCGGCGCTCTTCCAGAAGACGTCGGCGACCAGCGCCGCCTTCGCGAGCGTGTCGGGGCCCGAGATGGCGAGGCGCCCGAAGGCGCGCCACCCCGCGTGATAGCTCACCGAGACCTTGAGCCGCTCGGGCGCCGGTTCTCCCCGCGCGCCCGAGACGCGCACGCGATCCGGCCCTTCCTGCGCGAGCGTCACCGAATCGAACCGCGCGACGACATCGGGAGTGGGGTACCCGGTGCCGCCGATCTCGTACAGCATCTGCTCGGTGACGGTGTGAACGCTCACCAGCCCGCCGGTGTTCGGATGCTTGGTGACGACGAAGCTGCCATCCGGCTCCGCTTGGATCAGCGGAAAACCCATATGGCGGTAACTCTGCACGATCGGCCAATCGGTGAAATTGCCCCCGGAGGCCTGCGCCCCGCATTCGATGATGTGCCCGGCCACGACGCCGGCGGCGAGCCGATCCCAGTCGTCGGCCGGCCATCCGAACTCGTGCATCAGCGGCGCCAGCGTGAGGGCGGCATCGGCGACGCGGCCCGTGATGATGACGTTGGCGCCCGTCTCGAGCGCCCGGACCAGGGGGCGGGCGCCCAAATATGCGTTGGCCGCAATCACGCGATCGCGGATCGGCGCGAGCGGCGCGCCCGTGTCCATGTTCGCGAGCGGCTCGCCCGAGTCGAGGAGCGCGTCGAGACCGGGAAAGAGATCGTCGCCGACCACGACGGCCACGCGAACGCGATCCGCGAGCCCCAGTTCGGCCGCCAGCGCCTCGACGCCGGCGCGGCAACCCAGCGGATTGACGCCTCCGGCATTGGCAATGATGCGGATGCCGCGCTCGACGCACGGGCGCAGCACGTCGCGCAGGTGGGCGAGCACGTCGGCCGGATAGCCGCGGGCGGGGTTGCTTGCCCGCTGTTTCTGCAGAATTGCCATCGTGACTTCGGCGAGATAGTCCATCACGAGGTAGTCGATCGGACCGCCCTCCACCTGGCGCCGCGGAGCCGTGGGGTCGTCGCCCCAGAAGCCGCCGGCATTCGCGATTACGATCTTCGAGTTGGACATTGGTGGGGGTTCAAGGCTCAGGGCTCAGGGCTCAAGGTTCAAGGTGCGGGGTTCGGCCCCGCCCGCAGCACTTCCCGCGCGATGACCATCCGCTGCACCTCGGAGGTGCCCTCGCCGATCTCGCAGAGCTTGGCGTCGCGGTAGAAACGTTCCACGGGCGAGTCCTTGAGAAAGCCGTATCCGCCGTGGATCTGAATGGCCTTCGACGTGGCGCGCATCGCGGCCTCCGACGCGTAGAGCTTCGCCTCCGAGGCAAGCCGGAGGAAGGGCTGTCCCGCGTCGCGCAGGGCAGCGGCATTCCATGCCAGCAGCCGCGCGGCATCGATCTCGGTCGCCATGTCGGCCAGCATCCACGAGATGGCCTCGTGCTCCACGATGGGCCTGCCGAACTGGCGTCGCCGCTTGGCGTACTCGAGTGCGTGGTCCAGGGCGCCCTGCGCAATGCCGACCGCGAGCGCCGCCATGCCGATGCGCGCCGCCGCGAGCACGCCGAGCACGTCCCTGAAGCCTTCATTGAGCCGGCCCAGCAGGTTGCCCCGCGGCACACGCATGTCGTCGAAGTGGAGCGCGGCCGTGTCCGAGGCGCGTACGCCGAGCTTCTTCTCCAGCTTGCCGACCACCAGCCCGGGAGTGCCCCGCTCCACCACGAACGCCGAGATGCCGCGCCTTCCCTGCGCCGGATCGGTCGACGCCATCACCACGTAGATCCCGGCGGTAGAGCC
Source organism: Vicinamibacterales bacterium (assembly GCA_963738315.1). Classification (GTDB taxonomy): domain Bacteria; phylum Acidobacteriota; class Vicinamibacteria; order Vicinamibacterales; family JAMQPK01; genus JAMQPK01. Next base: position 22,595 of record CAVTVT010000004.1, read on the forward strand.
CTGCGTGATGAACTGCTTGTCGCCGCGGATCACCCACTCGTCGCCGTCTGGCACCGCACGCGTGCGCATCGCGCCGGCATCCGACCCGGAGCCGGGTTCGGTGAGCGCCCAGGCGCCGAGCGTCTCGCCACGCGCGAGCCGCGGAAGGACGCGCCGCTTCTGCTCGTCCGTGCCGGCGGCGAGAATGTGCCCCGAGCAGAGCGAGTTGTGCGACCCCACCAGCAGGGCGACCGCGGCGTCGACGCGCGCGATCTCCTCCAGCGCGACGACGGCGCTAAGGGCGTCATAGCCGGCGCCGCCGTACTCCTCGGGCACGAGGATGCCGAGCAGCCCCTGCTCGCCGAGCCGGGGAATCAGCTCGGATGGGAACCGGCCGCTCTCGTCCCGCTCGGCCGCACCCGGTGCGACCTCGCGCTCCGCGAACTCGCGGACGGCGCTCCGCAGCAACCGCTGGTCGTCGGTGAGGTCGATGACTGGCATGGCGCGCTCCCCGGGAGCTAGGGATGATCCCTCCCGGTCAACTCGTGTTCGATGACGAGCCGATCGATCTCGGAGGTCTCCTCGAACAGCGTCATGGCGCGCGCATCGCGGAAGTAGCGCTCGACGGGCGCCTCTTTGAGATAGCCGTGGCCGCCGAACACCTGCACGGCGTTGTACGCCGCGCGGTTGGCCGCCTCCGACGCGAAGAGCTTGGCCATGGAGGCCTCCATGCCCATCGACGCTTCGCGGCCGGCCGCACGATGCGCCGCCGCGCGGGCGGTGAGCAGACGCGCCGCGTCGATCTCGGTGGACATGTCGGCGAGCATCCACTGGATCGCCTCGAAGTCGGCGATCGCCCTCCCGAACTGGCGGCGCGTCTTCGCCTGCCGCACGCTCTGCTCCAGGCACGCGCGGGCGATGCCCACCGACTGTGCCGCCACGTCGATGCGCGCGCGCGCGACGACGGCCCGGGCGATCGCGAATCCGCCGCTCGGCTCGCCGAGGAGATGCTCCTTCGGCACGCGGCAGCCGTCGAACTCCATCCGATGGGTCTCGGCCGCCAGCAGCCCCATCTTGTCCTGGCGCTCGGCGATCCGCAGGCCGCGCGTGTCCATGTCAACGATGAAGGCGGAGAGTCCCTCGCGCCCGCGCGGCGGATCGGTGACGGCGTACACGATCGCGAGCCGCGCCAGCCGTGCGTTGGTCACGAAGACCTTTTCGCCATCGAGGACGTAGCAGTCGCCATCTGCCGTCGCCGTCGTGCGGATGCCGCCCGCGTCCGAGCCGGCGTCCTGCTCGGCGAACGCGTAGCAGCCCATCTGCCGCTCGCGCGTCAGCCTGGGAAGATACCGGTGCTTCTGCGCCTCGCTGCCGAACTCGAGAATGGGGCCGCACACGAGTGTGTTGTGGATGGAGACGATCGCGCCGAGCGCGGCCCAGGCTGCGGAGAGCTCTTCGAGCGCCGCGACGTACGCCAGGTAGTCCTGCCCGGCGCCGCCGAACCCCTCGGGCACGCACGCGCCGAGCAGGCCGCACCCGGCCAGCGCGTCCACGATGGAGGCCGGACAGCTGCCGGCACGATCCAGGTCGCTCGCGGCCGGCTCGATCTCACGCCGGACCAGAGCCCGGACATCCTCGAGAAACCGTTCCCGGCGTTCGACCGACGGCGAGTCCATGCTTCAGCATACCCGGGGTTCGAGGTTCTTCGTCATGACCACGAAATGGCACGGGCGGCTGGCGTGCTGAGTGTGGGTGAACGGCAGCGTTCCCGACTCGACGTACCCGAAGCGGCGGTAGAGCGCCGGCAGCTCCTCGCGGAGGTTGACGATGTGGACGTCGATGGCGCGACAGCCTCGCGTGCGGCAGGCCTCCTCGGCGGCCTCGATCAGCCGCCGTCCGTAGCCGCGGCCCTGTCTGGCCGGATCCACCGCGAGCATGCCGAAGTAACCGCGAGCGCCCTCCGGTCGTATATAGACACATCCGACCGGCGTCCCGGGAGGGTCGTCGAGCAACAGGAACTCCCCGAGCTGCATCATCTGGCGGCACTCGCGCTCGCTGGTCCGGTCGCCGATCTTGAAGAAGGACTCGACCACGAAGGCCGCGTTGACGAGACCCACGAGAATCGGGAGATCGGCCTCCGAGGCGGTACGCAGTGCCATCGCGCGTCGCCCGATCATCTTGTCATAACCACGCAGAACCCCAGCCTGGCAGGTCGCGAACCTGGATTGAATGCATCACTTACGTACCACGTAAATATGTTCGGATGTCGTGGGGCCCCTTCGTCAGGGCGAGGCGAATCGCCGCAGAACACGGCGATCCCCGGCGGCAAGCGTCTTGTATCGCACTCATCCAGCATGCTGAGAGGTGTCGTGGCGGCCTCGGGACTGATGGCGGCGGCGTGTCTCCTCTTCATGACGTGGCCCGGAACCGCCCCTCCGGCTCTTGCGAATCCAGTGGCAGTGCTTCGCCCTGAAGGCCCGCTCAACACGCGGCTCGTGCTGAAAGCGGCCGACGGCCCGGTTCTCGCCGCCGGAGATTTCTCGCAACAGGCCGCCGGCGGCACGATCACGAGCCGGCTGGTGTTCCATTTCAAGGACGGCTCGCTGCACGAGGAAACCACGGTCTACACCCAGCAGGGGCACTTCCGCGTCCTCAATCATCATCTCGTTCAACGGGGTCCGGCATTCACCAGGCCGTTGGAGATGACCGTCGACGCGGAACGCAGCCGCGTCGACGTCCGCTATCGCAGCAACGACGGCGAGCAGCAATTCTCGGGCGGTCACGTCGATCTTCCGCAGGATCTGGCCAACGGCATCGTGCCGGTGCTGCTGAAGAACGCGCCGCAGGGGCCTGTGACGGCCTCGATGGTGGTCCCGACCCCATCGCCGCAGGTCGTGCGGCTCGTCATGTCGCCCGATGCCGCCAGTTCCGCGGTCGCCGACAGAACCACCCTGCCCGCAACGCACTACATCGTGAAGATCGAGATCGGCGGGCTCGCGGGGTTCGTCGCCCCGCTCATCGGGCTGCAACCCCCCGATTCGGACGTCTGGATCGCGCGGGACGAACCGGCGGAGTTCCTGAGATCTCGCCAGCCGTTCTACTATCGCGGCCCGCTCTGGCAGGTGGAGGTGATCGCGACGCCGCCCGGATCGGAGCCGTCGGCATCAGACAACGGTCAGGCCGATCCCTGAGCCTTGCGTGCGCGGAGCACGCGCATGAGAGACTCGGTACTGCTGATCGATCCGCCGCCGCTCCGGGCTCTCAGCGAGCTGCTCCGAGAACTCCGAACGCACCCATGCCGCGTGCGAGGCGATCGCGGCCAGATCGGCGCTCCGCCGGACGTCTTCCGCGACAGCCGTGAGCGTCTCGAGAAGACGGCCGTAGACCACCGGATCGCCGCCCGCGTGGCGGACGATCGGTTCGAACGCGGCTGAGAGCAGCGCCTCGAACGTCTGCGGAGCCGCCACCAGGCGAACGTGGCCCGTGTTGTCTCTGCGGACCGCGTCCGGAATGCCGCGCCGCGCGAGCCGCGAGAGGCCCTGCCCGAGCCGGTCGATGCAGGTCACCGCAGTAAACGGCTCGTTGATCCCGGGCGACAATGCGTGGAGCGCCACTTCGACGAGCTGCTGGATGGCGAACTCGGCGTCCTGATGCGACGTCCGCTCCGGGCCGATCTGGAACGCCTCGCGCACCCCTTGCGCCCAGTGGTCCGTGGCCGCCGACGCGGGGAACACCAGCGCCAGGGTACGGCCTGGCGCCACGAAGCAGCCCGGGCGCGCCCGAATCCAGAGCGTACAGTCCGCCCGCTCGGCAAGCGCCGTGAGCGCATCCAGCTCCACTCCCTGCACGTAACCGCTGCGGCTGGACGGAATCGCCGAAGCCTCCTCCGGCGGATTGGCAGGCTCCGCGATTAACGGGACGTCCTCGTTTCCCTGTCTGAAGTCCTCCGGATACAGACGATCGACGGCACGTTCGAGATCCCGAACCACCATGAGCGCGATCTCGGACACGCGCATCGACGATGACACGTGATGCACGTAGTAGATCAGCGCCGCGACGCTCAGAAGGGTGAGCACCATCGCCACCGTCACCGACAGGTGAGGAACGAAGGGGCCGTGCGAATCGCCCTGCCCCTGAACGGTGCGCAGTACGACGAGGCAGTACGAGAATGTGCCGATGAACGTGCCCAGCACGAGCTGGGCCGCCATGTCGCGCATGAAGTTGTTCAGCAGGCGCGGTCCGAAATGCTGGGACGACACCGTCAGCGCGACCACGGTGACCGACAGCGTCACGCTGACGACGGTCATCGAGGAGCCGGCGACGGCCGAGAGCAGCGCGCGGGCACCGTCGGCGCCCCCACCGTATGTCCAGCGGAGCCAGGGAGAATCGGCGGCCGCGTGTCGATCGATCGCGACGAACGTCAGCCCGAGAAGAATGCAGCCTGCGCTGAGGACCGACGGCACGAACCAGTATGTCGATCGCAGCCGATTCCACGTGCTGACGGCGCCATCACCCATGCTGCCATCGTATCGCTTACCAGTATCCGAGCGCGCGCACGATCCTCTCGGAGTCGGCAGGCTGGAATGGCCGGCAGCGGCGGCACGGGGTCACTCGAGTCGAGTACTCCTCTGTGACGAACAGCTCCGGCCGCATGGAGCATGGCGGTCGTTCTCGCCACGAGATCCTCGACCGACACGACATCCAGGACGCCCCCGCCCACGTCGAGGCGCTCCGCCCGCGAGAGCGTGCGGCCGAAGGCGCGAAAGAGGTCCACGCGCAGGGCGCGCCGCTCGACGACCAGCTGCACCAGCGTCTTGCCCTCGGGTGCGTCGGGGTGAACGTGATGAAAGATGAACGAGGCGGCGAGCGACCCGGCGCGGCGGGCATCTTCCTCGTGCAGCAGTGCGGCGAACACGGCGGTTCCCGGCGGCGGTCCAGCCTGGCAGATCGTATCAGTCCTCGGGAGCCTGGTGCTCGGGCACGTGGGTTCACGACCGGCTTGATCGTCCGCGACACGCCCATGTGCCGTCCGGTCCGGATCGCCTGACGAACATGTCCTCGGTCCAGATGCCGAGGCCGGTGTTCGGTTCGGGCGTGAGGTTGAAGGTGTAGCTCGCACCCAGGGGCCGCTGAATGCCGTGTTGGTCGGAGCCGGACGTCCCGCGATCGGGCTCCCGCAGTGCCCGGCCCTTGAGCGTGATGCCCAGCCCTCGAGGAGGCACGAGAGTCAATACGGATCGTCGTCAGGCAGGTCGTCGACGGCGCGGTCGTCGATATGCGAGTACCGGTAGGTCATGTGGAGCGCGGACGAGCCGAACAGCCTGAGCTGCGCCGTCGTGTCGAGCGACACCGGCATGAGCACTCCGTTGACACGGCGATAGGACCGAACGACGTTCACGCGCGTGGTCCAGAACGAAGGGTTTCTGGCGAGCCGCCCTTCGACCCGGCGCAGCTCCCCGCCGGGGCTCAGGAACATCCGCCCGGCGATCAGCGAGCGCTCCTTCCGCAGCGGGCGCATGCCCACCACCGCCAGCCCGTCCTCGTCGAATCCTTCCGGCGTGAACTCGTAATTTTCCGTCGAGAGCGCGGCGCCGGCGGCCCCGCCGCGTGCGATCAGGTGCTGCTCTTCGTCGAGCAGCGAACGCAGGACGCGGCCGCGGATGAAGCCCGACCCGCCTTCCGCGGTGACGCGATAGACGAATCCGGACGCCAGCGTGAATTCCGTCTGCGCGTCGAGCCAGGCGCGCTGGCCGCTGCCGGAGGCTTCGAGCCGGCGCGATGCCCGGTACTCGTGCGCGGTGGCCGGGCGCGCGAGGAACTCGCGCATGGCCGCTCCCGCACGAGGGTCGGCGGCCCTGTCGGCCACCAGCTGGAGCGGCGGCAGCGCCAGGGCAAGCGCGAGAGCGGCGAGGGCGAACGGGACTCGCATGTCATCCCCTCCATCTCTTAAATATTTAAGAGATGGCCCAGTGTAGCGGCTCCCTTCCGCTGTTGCAACTAAATAATTAGGAATATTCCACCCCTGTGCTAAGCTGATCTTCGTGCGCGGCATCCGACGCCACGTGGCCGTGGTTTTTGGGGTCTGGCTGCTGAGCCACACCTGCGCGCTTGCCGCCGCGCCGATCGCGCTCTGTGCCGCCTTCGGCCAGACCGCAGCGAAGCCGGCCTGCACCTGCCACCATGCCGGGACGGCAGAGTGTCCCATGCACCACGAGACGATCGGCGAGGCCGGCACGCCCTGCTCCTGCCGGAGCACCGGCGATGCGGCCGCCGCGGCCATGGCCTCGCTGCTCGACCCTGTCTCCATCCTGCCGGCCTGGGCGCACCTGAACGCGCCCGATTGCTGGACGTCCGCGAGCCGCGCGACGGCCGCCTCGCCGCTTCACCTCCTGTCCGTTCCAGACTCGCCTCCTCCCCGCGTCTGATCCCGTCCTCCGGGCAGCAGTGCGACGACGCACGGTGTGTGCCTCGTGTCGCGCCGGGCGCTGAGCCTGGCCGTCGGGGCGATCCCGCTGCCTTACAGCTCGAGATCAGGTCATGGTTTTGGAGGGAGCATGAGATCCAGGTTCGTCGCGGGCGCGATCGCGCTCGCGTGCCTCGCATGCCCGGCGGCGCGCGCTGCCGCGCAGGCCACGGTGAACACCGCGAGCGTGAGCGGGCGCGTGCTCGATGCGCAGGGCGCGGTCGTGCCGGGCGCGCAGGTCGTGGCACGCCAGGTGGATACCAACGTCAGCGCCGCCACGGTGACCGACTCCGCGGGACGATTCCGGTTTCCGTCGCTCAAGGTCGGGCCGTACGAGATCACCGCGCGGCTGGCAGGGTTCCGCGACGCCACCGAGCGCGTCACGCTGAGCGTGGGTTCGGCCTTCAACCTGCCATTGAAGCTGGCTGTCGCCGCTCTCGACACGACGGTGGAGGTCAGCGCCGCCGCCCCGGTGCTCGATACGGCGCGGACGCAGCTGGCCGGCACAGTCTCGCAGACCGAAATCCGCGATCTGCCGATGAACGGCCGCAACTTCCTCGACGTCGCGCTCGTCATCCCCGGTGTGTCGCCGGCCAACGTCGCCAGCACGCAGCTGTTTCCGGAGACCTCCGCAGCGCCTGGCGCCGGCCTCTCGGTCAACGGCCAGCGCAACTTCTCGAACTCCTTCATCGTCGACGGGCTCTCGGCGAACGACGACGCGGCCGGCCTCAGCGGCATGGCCTACGGCGTCGATGCGATCGATCAACTGCAGGTGGTGACCTCGGGCGGCCAGGCGGAGTTCGGCCGTGCCCTCGGCGGCTACGTCAACGTCGTGACGAGGAGCGGCACCAACACGGTGCACGGCGACCTGTTCGAGTACGCGCGCAACGATGCCTGGAATGCCGCGAACGCGCTCTCGGGGGACCGGCTCCCGATGCGCCAGCACCAGTTCGGCGGCAGTCTGGGCGGGCCGCTTGTGCGGGACCGCACGTTCTATTTCGGCAATGTCGAAGCCCGGCGCCTCGAGCAGTCCGGCCTCGTCCGAATCGCCCCGGCGAACCTCGCCGCCATCAACGCCCGCCTGCTGGACACCGGCTATCCGGGCTCGCTGATTGCGACCGGCACGTATCCGAGCCCGGTGCACTCGGCCAACGTGATCGCGAAGATCGATCATGAGCTGGGCAGCCGCGATCAGCTCGCCCTCCGCTACAGCCAGTACAACGTCTCGGCGGACAACTCCCGCGGAGCGGGCGGCCTGAGCGCGGCGACCGCGTCGTCGAATCTCGACAACGTGGACCGCACGCTCGCCCTCGGCAACACCTTCGCCTCGTCCGGCGGGACGCTGCTCGAGACGCGCACGCAGATCACCCACAGCGACCTCAAGGCCCCGCCGAGCGATCCGATCGGGCCGGCGGTGAACATTGCCGGCGTGGCGGCGTTCGGGACGCTCTCGTTCAGCCCCACGCGGCGCCTCAACACGCTGTACGAGATCGTGAACAACATCTCGCGCCAGGCTGGCGCGCACGCGCTCCGCGCCGGCGTGAACGTCTTGTACAACGACGACACCATCACCTTTCCCCGGGCGATTCGCGGGTCATACGCCTTCGGCTCACTCGCGGACTTCCTGGCGGGCACCTACAGAAACGCCGGCTACACGCAGACCTTCGGCGCCACCGCCGTCGCACAGACCAATCCGAATCTGGGCGTGTACGCGCAGGATGAATGGCACGTGGGCGGGTCGCTGACGCTGAATCTGGGCGTGCGGTACGATCTCCAGTTCCTGAGAACGATCCAGACCGACACCGACAACGTGTCGCCCCGCGCCGGGTTCGCGTGGACGCCGGCGGCGGCACCCCATACGGTGATTCGCGGGAGCGCCGGCGTGTATTACGACCGGGTGCCCCTCCGGGCGCTGGCCAACGCGCTGCTCTCGGCCAACAACACGACCGACCTGTCGCAGCTGCGGCAAATCGGCATCAGCCTCTCGCCCGCGCAGGCGGGCGCGCCGGCCTTTCCGAACATCCTCGGGGCCGAGATCGACTCTGTCACGCTGCCCAACCTGTCGACGATGGATCGCCACATGCAGAACGCGCAGTCGCGGCAGGCGGGCGTCGAGGTCGAGCAGCAGATCGGCGAGCGGACGACCGTGAGCGTCGGCTATCAGCACGTCACCGGACGGAACCTGATCATCTCGATCAATCAGAACGTCCCGTCATGCGTTGCGAGCGGGAGCAACAACGGCTGCCGCCCGAACCCGAACTACGGCAACAACAGCCAGTACTCCTCGCGCGCCGAATCGCGCTACAACGGCCTCACCCTGTCGCTCCTGCAGCGGCCGCTCTCCTGGGGATCGTACCGGGTGAGCTACACGCTCTCCAGGGCGATGGACGACGTCGGCGAGTTCTTCTTCAGCTCGCCGATCGACCCCCTCGATCCGATGCGGGACTGGGGACGGTCGGACGACGACCAGCGGCACCGCCTCGTCGTCAACGGCTCGGTGAATTCGCCGATGGGCCAGGCCCGCACCACGCTCGAGCAGCTGACGCACGGGTTTCAGCTCAGCGCACTCCTGCGCTACTACTCGGCCCTGCCGCTGAACATCACGTCCGGCGTGACGACGGTGCAGGGGACGACCGGGCGGCCGATCGTGAACGGTGACTTCATTTCGCGAAACGCCGGCACGGGGCCGGATTTCTTCAGCCTGGATCTACGCGTGACGCGCGCGTTCCGCGTCACGCCGCGGCTCACGCTGGACGCGTCGCTCGAGGCGTTCAACCTGACGAACCGTGAGAATGCGGTGACGATCAACGGCAACTTCGGCGCGGGTGCATATCCGGACCACCCGGCGCCGGGGTTCGGGCAGGTGACCGCGGTGAGCGATCCGCGCACCCTGCAATTCGCGGTGCGAGCGAGGTTCTGATGAGCGGACAGACGGGCTTTCGGTATCTGGCGCGGCTCGGCGCGGCATTGACGGCCGGCGCCTGCCTCGCCGCCGCCGCGCCCGCCGGCGACGGAACGACCGTCGATCTCGGCGTTGCGGGACGTGCGAACGCCGAGCCGTCGGTCGCCGCTCGCGATCGCTTCGTCGTGGTGACATGGGCCGCCTCCACCCGTGCGGCCACGGACATTTTCGCGGCGGTCAGCCGCGACGGGGGCCGCACATTCCGGAAGGCCGTCCGCGTGAACGACGCGGCCACGACCGCCAGCGTCTCGGGGGAGCAGCCGCCGCGCGCCGCCCTGATCCCGCGAAATGGACGCGAGCCGGGGGTCGTGATCGTCTGGACGGTGAAGGGCTCCTCGGCGACGCGCCTGGTGTCGGCCCGCTCGGAGGACGGCGGCGCGTCGTTCGGTGCGCCGGAGAGTCTCCCCGGCAGCGATGCGCCGGGCAATCGGGGCTGGGAATCGACCGCGGTCGCGCCGGATGGGCGCGTCGTGGCGATCTGGCTCGACCACCGGGATCTGGCCGCCTCTGGGGCGTCGATGCCGATGCACCACGATGGACAGGCCCATACGGGACACGGCGACGCCGGCGCAGTGGCACGTGCGCAGCAATCCAGGCTCTACGTCGCCAGGCTCGGCACCAGCGGTGCCCGGGCGATCGCGAGCGGCGTGTGCTACTGCTGCAGCACCGCGGTGGCGGCAGATGCGGACGGTTCGATCTACGCGGCGTGGCGGCACGTCTACCCCGGCAACGTCCGCGACATCGCCTTCACCTCGTCGCACGATGGCGGACGGACGTTCGCGTCGCCGATCCGCGTGAGCCAGGACCGATGGGCGCTGGATGGCTGCCCGGAGAACGGCCCCTCGCTCGCCGTGGACTCCCGGAAGGTCGTCCACGTCGTCTGGCCCACGCTCGTGAATGGGACCGGGCTCGACTCGAATCTCGCGTTGTTCCATGCCTCCACGCACGACGGCCGCGAGTTCTCCGCGCGCGAGCGGATCCCGACGGAGGGCACGCCGCGCCACCCGCAGATCGCGATGGCCTGGAACGGATCCCTGGCGATGGTGTGGGACGAGCAGCTTCCCGGCACGCGGCGCGTCGTCATCGCGAACGCCGATATTCGCGACGGCGGCCTCGGCGCCGTGCGCCGCACGGTGGCCGATACCGGCCGCGGCGAGTACCCCGCCGTCGCCTCGACGTCGGACGGGTTCATCGTCGCCTGGACCAGCGGCCAGCCCGGCAGGTCGATCATCCGCACCCGGACGGTCCGCCGGCCTCGCGGGTGACGAAGCTCGATCGCATCTCCTGCGCGCGTCTGTCGCTGGATCCAAATCGCAAGGCGGAACGAGTAGGATCGGAAGAGCGCACGACAGGAACGGCCGGATAGAACCGCCGAATATTTCCGGGTGAGCCAGAACATACGGCCCGCACGTGAGGACACCTGTCGCGCCGCCCGGGGGAGAGCAGGTGGAATATGTCGGTCTTACTGATTCTCTACAGGAGTGCACTGGATCTCGACCGTGTCTATGTGTTCGACACGCAGGAGCACCGGGACCTGTTCCGCAGCTCCGATCTCGAGAAGAGCATCCGGGAGACCTACCGCTTCGCCGAGCCGCCGACCATCCGCCCGCTCGATGTCGTGCAGGTGCTTCGCGAGGAGAACGTCCCGCGTGTCCGGGCCTGATGACTCGTGTTCCGCGCCTGCTGAGCCGGGCTCTGGCGGGCCTCATGACCGCCCAGTCCCTGATTGGCCTTCTCCTGTCTGAACAGTACCCGCGATCCGGAGCCTATCAGGACCACGTGGTTCGGCAATGACTGGGTCACGCTGGTCTTCGCCGTGCCGCTGCTCCTGCTGGGCCTGAGGCTCGGCGCTCGCGGCTCGACGCGCGGGCTGCTGTTGTGGGCCGGCACGATCGCGTACGCGGTCTACAACTACGCCTTCTACCTGTTCGGCGCCGCTCTCAATGTGTTCTTTCCGCTGTACGTGCTCGCCGTCATCGTGGCCGCCGCCGCACTGCTGCTCGCGCTCTCACAACTCGACGTCCCCGCCGTGGCTCGCAGCTTTGACCCGGCGACTCCGGTGCGGGCGATCGGCGGCTCGCTCGCATGTATCGGCGCAGGGCTGGCGGCGGTCTGGATCGCGATGTGGGGCGCGCATGTCTTCGCCGGCCGGCCCACACCGGTCGACCCGGAAGCATTCAAGATCGTCGCGGCCCTCGACCTGGTCTTGATGGTGCCGGCGCTCACCGCTGGCGGCGTCCTGCTCTGGCGGCGACAGCCCTGGGGCTGGGTGATTGCACCGATCGCGAGCATCCATGCGGCGCTCTATCTGGTCGTCCTGTCGGTCAACTCCGTCATCGCGATCCGGCGGGGGCTGGCGAGCGCCCCGGGCGAGCTGCCGATCTGGGGCTCTCTCCTCGTCGTTACCACCGCAATTGCACTTGTCCTGCTGGCGAGCGTCCGGCAGGAGCGAGTTGACGGTGCATCCACACCCGTTTCGCGTCGCCCTACGAGGCAGTGACGACGACGGCGCTGCACGGCCGCCTGCCGCTGCGTCGGTACGCGTGCGGAATGTTCGCGTCGAAGTAGGCGGAGTCCCCCGCCTCGAGCGCGTGCTCCTCGCCGTTCATGTGCAGGCCCAGGGTGCCGCAGATGACGTAGATGAACTCGACGCCGGCATGGTCGTGCGGCCGAAGCTTCTCGGGCGCCACCGGGAGGAACTCGGCGTAATAGGTATTGAACCGGCGCTCGGTAGCCGGATAGTCGAGCGATTCGAACGTGTACCAGATGTCGCGCGTGCCGGGCCGATCCGGCAGCCTCACACGCTCGGTCTTCCGCACGATGGCCAGGAGCGGCTTCTCGCGGGCTCCAACGAAGAAGAACTCCAGGCCTACGCTGAAGACCAGCGCGATCCGGAGCAGCGTCGGCAGTGTGGGAAACAGCCGGCCGCGCTCGATCTTCGAGAGGAGCGCCGGCGACAGCCCCGTGTGACGGCCGAGCTCGACGAGTCCCATCTTCTTCTTCAGGCGCAGCGCGCGAATCTTGCGGCCAATCTCGTAGCCGCTCAATCCCGTCTTCAGCGTTGCCGACAGCATCATCCCTCCCGTTTTTCCTGACAGTCACATTCCGACGCGGTTCTTGTCGTGCGGCTCACACGACCTGCGCCGGACAACCGATTTTACTTGCATGCAATTAGAAATGCACTACATTCAAAGTATGCACAGCCGGCACGTGCTCCTCACCGGCGCCACGGGATACATCGGCGGCCGCCTGCTTCGACGATTCGAGCAGCACGGCCGCCCGGTTCGCTGTCTCGTGCGCCAGCCCGCACGGCTCCGCCCGGGCCGTCCGACGACCGAGGTCGTGCAGGGCGACTGCCTCGACGAGGGCACACTCGACCGCGCCCTGGGCGGGATCGACACCGCGTACTACCTGGTGCATTCGATGGCGGCCGGGCGCGATTTCGCCGAGGCGGATCGCCGCGCCGCCGAAAACTTCGGGCGGGCCGCGGCGCGCGCGGGCGTGCGGCGCATCGTGTATCTGGGTGGCCTGACCGGCGCCTCGGACTCGCGCTCGCGGCATCTCGAGAGCCGCGCCACAACCGGTGACGCGCTTCGTGCGAGCGGCGTCCCTGTCGTCGAATTCCGCGCGGGAATCGTCGTCGGCGCCGGAAGCCTGTCGTTCGAGATGATTCAGGCGCTGGTCGAACGCCTGCCGGTAATGATCTGTCCGCGCTGGATCGCGACGCTCACCCAGCCGATCGCCATCGACGATGTGCTGGCGTATCTCGCGGCAGCGGTCGATCTGCCGGAAGGAACCCGCGGCATCTTCGAAATCGGCGGGCCCGAAGCGCTGTCCTACGGCGACATGATGCGGCAGTATGCGCGCCTTCGCGGGCTGCGTCGTCTGCTTCTGCCCGTGCCGGTGCTCACGCCACGCCTGTCCGGCCTCTGGCTCGCGCTCGTGACGCCGGCTCAGGCACGTGTCGGCCGCGCGCTCGTCGAAGGACTGAAGAGCACGACCATCGTCCGATCGACGGCGGCGTTCGAGACGTTTCGCATCGAGCCGACGCCGCTTCGGGACGCCTTCCTGACGGCGATCGATGAAGGCGCCGCGAAACGCATGCAGACGGACACACGCACGGTTGTCGTCGACGTGCCGCAGGCGCTGGCCTTCGCCCCCGTACGGCGCATCGGGGGCGCGACCGGCTGGTACTTCGGCCGCCTCCTGTGGAGCGCTCGCGGGTGGATCGATCGACGTCTCGGCGGCGTGGGAATGACCCGGGGACGGCGCGACGCGGAATCGTGCGCCGCCGGCGACGTCATCGACGGATGGACGGTCGAGGCTTACGAACCCGACCGTCTGCTCCGGCTCGCCGCGGACATCAAGCTGCCCGGCCGGGGGTGGCTGGAATTCGAGGTGACGCCGGCCGGCGCCACGCGCTCGCAGATCCGGCAGACCGCGACGTTCGATCCGCGCGGGCTGCTGGGCCGGGCGTATTGGTACGGCAGTTATCCGCTGCACGCCGTGATGTTCCGCGGAATGCTCGCGGCGCATCGCGCGGCGCGCCGTCGAGACCTCCGAGTCGCACGGTACCGACGTATTCACGTACCGATCGATGGTGCCCGGTCGGGCCGCCGACGTGTTCCGATGGCACGAACGGCCCGAAGCGCTGCTCGATCTGCTCCCCTCCCGTCGATTCGTTCGGATCGAGCGGCGAGCCGGAGGCCTGAGGGATGGCGGTTCCGTCGCGTTCTCGATCGGCGTCGGCCCCCTTCGCCTGCGCTGGGAAGCGCGCCACTTCGGGTACATCCCCGGCGAGAGATTCTGCGATGAGCAGATGCGTGGGCCGTTCAGGGTCTGGCGACATACGCACCGGTTCGTGGCCGTGGGTACCGAGCAGACACTTTACGAGGACCGCGTCGAGTACGCGGTCCCAGGCGCCCCGCTGATCGCGCGGCTGGCGCATCCCCTCGTCCGTCACCTGCTCGCGCAGATGTTCGCGCGGCGCCATCGGATCGTGCGCGCGGTATTCGCCGATGCCCGCGACGCCGCCCTGCGCCGCCGCGTCGTCGCGCCTCGCCTCACATATGCCGAACGCCTGCGGGTGGCGCGGTGACGGGCTGGCTGCTCGCAGTGCTGATGCTGGCTACTGCTCTTCAATCGGAGCCCGTTCGGACCGTGGAGGCGGTCGATCTCGACCGCTATCTCGGCGAGTGGTTCGAGATCGCGCGCTTCCCGAACCGGTTTCAGCGAGAGTGCGTCGGCGACGTGCGCGCCACCTATTCCCGCAGACCTGACGGGCGCCTCGACGTGATCAACCGGTGCCGCACCGCCGGGGGCGAGACCGAGGCGCGCGGCATCGCGCGCATCGTCGACGCGCAAACGCGTGCGAAGCTGAAGGTGCGGTTCGCCCCCGCGTGGCTGTCGTGGCTGCCGGCGGTCTGGGGAGACTACTGGGTCATCGGCCTCGCCCCGGATTATTCGTGGGCGGTCGTCGGCGAACCCGGCCGGAAGTACCTGTGGATTCTCGCCCGCGCGCCCGCAGCTCGACGGCGAGTCGATGGCGGCGGCGCGTGCGGCGGCGCGCGCGAACGGATACGACGTCGAGCGTCTCGTGCCGACGCCGCAGACGGAAGCCGGCCGATGAGGCGGAGGGTCAGTCGTCAACGACAGGATGCAGAAGGGCTACGTCTACGACCGGATCGAGCCGGCCGGCCGCAACTTCGCGCACGGGTTCGAGCCGCAGCTCACGCCGAAGCAGATGCTTCGCCTCGGCGTGTTCGGCGGCAAGTACCTCACCGACTGCCGCCACGAGTTCCCGGCGAGCTGGTTCGCCGGCGCAAAGCTGTGTCCCGGCCGTCACGACCCGCGCCTCAACTACTTCGGCGTGAACGCGTCGCAGTCGCTCGCCGAGTGGCGCCGCAAGGGCTGGATTCGTCCGCAGGACCCGCGAGGATGGTTTCAGTGGTACTGCCGGTACTTCATGGGCCGCCGGACACGCGACGACGCGCGGCAGATTCGACGGTGGCGCGCCATCGGGCGGCACGTCGCGGCGATCCGGAAGCATTGCGAGCCGGGCGACCTCGACTGCCGGCGGCGGCAGCGGCAGGCGGTGCTGCACTGGGCCTATGACAGCCGCAAGATCTGAGGGCACCGATAGCCGTCCGCTGCGGCCGATTCGCATCGGCATCTCAGCCTGTCTGCTCGGCGAGCAGGTGCGCTTCGACGGCGGCCACAAGCGGAACGCCTTTCTGACCGAGACGGTCGGGCGCTTCGTCGAGTGGGTGCCGGTCTGTCCGGAAGTCGAATGCGGCCTCGGCACGCCGAGGGAGGCCATGCGGCTCGTGCGCGTCGAGCGCCGCGTGCGGCTGCTCACGGTCAAAACGGGCGCCGATCTGACGAGCCGCATGGAGCGCTTCTCGCGATCGCGCGTCTCGCGGCTGGCCGCCGAGCATCTGTCCGGCTACGTCTTCAAGAAAGACTCGCCCAGCTGCGGACTGGAGCGGGTGAAGGTCTACGACCGCGGCAGTCCCGTTCGAACCGGCCGCGGTCTGTTCGCCGCGGCGCTCGTCGAAGCCTATCCGCACCTGCCCGTCGAGGAGGAGGGCCGGCTGGCCGATGCGCGGCTCCGCGACAACTTCGTGGAGCGGGTGTTCGCCTACTGGCGGCTGCGCGGCCTGTTCGACGAGCGCTGGACGGTCGGCGATCTCGTGGGTTTTCACACGGCGCACAAGCTGCTCCTGCTGGCGCACGAGCCCGAGGCGTATCGACGGCTCGGGCGTCTCGTGGCCGGGGCGCGCGGCGTGCCGCGGCAGCACCTGGAGCAGCGCTACGTTGACGGTTTCATGCGAGCGCTCGCGCGGCTGGCCAACACGCGGGGGCACACGAACGTGCTGCAGCACATGGCGGGCTACTTCACGGATCGGCTCGACACGGCGTCGAAGCGCGAGCTGGCGGAGGCGATCACCGACTACCGTCGCGGCCTCGTGCCGCTCGTCGTGCCGCTGATGCTCGTGCGCCATCACGTGCGCACGCTCGAGGTGGCGTATCTGGCTGGACAGACATACCTGGACCCGCACCCGAAGGAGCTGATGCTCCGCAATCACGTCTGATCACGTCGGATCTCCTGTCGGGATGGGGGCGAGCGCGAGCTCGCGCTTCAGGCCGAAATGCCATTTCCAGATCTCGTAGACGGCGGGATAGACGACGAGCTCGAGGACGAACGAGGTGAAGATGCCGCCGATCATCGGCGCGGCGATGCGCTTCATCACGTCGGCACCCGCGCCTGCGGACCACATGATGGGCACCAGCCCCATGAACATCACGGCCACGGTCATGAACTTCGGGCGAATTCTCCTGACCGCGCCGTGCAGAATGGCGCCGCGGAGGTCGCCTGCGGAGCAGAGACGCCCTTCGCGCCGGGCGTCCTGGTACGCAATGTCGAGATACAGCAGCATGAAGACGCCGGTCTCCGCGTCGACGCCCATCAGCGCGATCAAACCGACCCAGACGCCGATGCTCATGTTGTAGCCGAGCAGATAGAGCAGCCAGACGGCGCCCACGGCCGAGAACGGCACCGCTAAGAGGATGATGAAGGTCTTCGTCAGCGACCGCGTGTTCATGTACAGCAGCATGATCACCAGGAACGCCGTGACCGGCAGCACGAGCTTCATGCGGTCCTTGACGCGCTGCATCGCCTCGTACTGTCCGCTCCACGACAGCGAGTACCCGGGCGGCAGCTTGACGTGCTCCGCGATCGCCCGTTTCGCCTCGGTGACGTAGCCGCCGATATCACGGCCGGCGACGTCCACGTAGACGTAGCCTGCCAGCAGCCCGTCTTCGTCACGCAGCATCGCCGGACCGCTGACCAGCTTCACGGTGGCCAGTTGACCCACCGGAATCTGCATCCGGCCATCCATCGCCGGCACCATGACGCGCCGGAGCCGGTCGAGGTCGCTGCGATAGTCGCGGAAATACCGGACGTTGACGGCGTACCGCTCGCGGCCTTCGACTGTCGTCGTCACCGTGTCACCGCCGATTGCGGACATCACCACCATCTGGGCATCGTCGATCGACAACCCATAGCGGGCGAGTTCGTCACGCTTCCAGTCGAGATCGACGAAGTAGCCGCCGGAGGTGCGTTCGGCAAAGACGCTGCGCGTGCCGAACACCGGCGGCAGCACCGACTCGATCTCGGTGCCAATCCGTTCGATTTCATGGATATTGGCGCCGTAGATCTTGATGCCGACCGGCGTGCGCACACCGGTCGTCAACATGTCGATGCGCGCCTTGATCGGCATCGTCCAGGCGTTGGAGACGCCGGGGAGCTTCAGCGCTTCATTCATCTCCTGCACGAGCTGGTCGGTGGAGAGTCGATCGCTGGTGACCCGACGAAGTACCGGTATGAGCCACCGGGGGGCCCAATCCGAGTACCACGTCTCGACGTGGCGCCATTGGTCGTGCGGCTTCAACGAAATGACGGTTTCCATCATGGAGAAGGGAGCGGGATCCGTGGACGTTTCCGCGCGGCCGGCCTTCCCCATCACGGTCTCGACTTCCGGAAACTGCTTGATGATCTTGTCCTGAGTCTGGAGCAGCCGCTGGGCCTCCGCGACAGAGATCCCGGGCAGCGTCGAGGGCATATAGAGCAGCGCGCCTTCGTCGAGCGGCGGCATGAATTCCGATCCGAGACGTCCGAACACCGGGACGGTTACGGCGACCGTTGCGACCGCGCCGGCCACGACGAGCCACTTCCAACGCAGCGCCCACGCGCAGATCGGTTCGTACGCCCAGATCAGGACGCGGCTGATGGGATGGGTCTCCTCCGAGTGAATCGTGCCGACCAGCAGCCGCGTTGGCGATGCGCGCCAGCCAGCCGGGCCGGAAACTGATAGTTCGTCATCCGGGTGAACATCAGCCGCATCGCCGGGATCGAGCGTGATCGCCAGGATCGCCGCGACGATCATCGAGAACGTCTTCGTGTACGCCAGCGGCGCGAACAGCCGCCCTTCCTGCGCTTCGAGCGTCAGCACTGGAAGGAACGACACCGCGATCACCAGGAGGGCGAAGAAACTCGGACCGCCCACTTCTTTGACGGCGTCGATGACGACGCGGTGGTAATCCTCTTTGCGGCCGGTCCGCTCCCAGGACTCGAGCTTCTTGTGCGTCTGCTCGACGACCACGATCGCCGCATCCACCATCGCGCCGACGGCGATCGCGATGCCGCCGAGCGACATGATGTTCGAGGTCAAGCCCATCATCCGCATCGGGATGAAGGCGATCGCCACGGCGGCCGGGATCGTGATGATGGGAATGATCGCGCTCGGAATGTGCCACAGAAAGATGAGGATGATGATCGCGACGATGACCAGCTCTTCGATGAGCGTATGCTTCAGGTTCTCGATCGAGCGGAGGATCAGGTCCGACCGGTCGTAAGTGGTGACCACCTTGACGCCTGCCGGCAGGGTCGGCTCGAGATCCTTGAGCTTGGCCTTTACCCGATCGATGACGTGCGAGCGCGTTCTCGCCCTGTCGCATGACGATGATGCCAACCACGACGTCGCCCGTGCCGTTCAGGTCCGCGATCCCGCGGCGCAGGTCTGGACCGAGCGTCACGTCGCCGACGTCGCGGACGCGCACGGGAACGCCGCTCGTCGTTGCGCGCGAGGACGATCTCTCCGATGTCGGCGGTCGTCTTCGCGTAGCCCCGGCCGCGGACCATGTACTCGCGCCCCTGTCATCTCGACGAGGCGCCCGCCGACGTCGTTGTTGCCTGCGCGCACGGCCTCGAGCACCTTGCCAATCGGAATATTGAACGTCCGCAGTCGATTCGGATCGACCTGGACCTGGTACTGCCGCACGAAGCCGCCGAGTGACGCCACCTCCGCAACGCCGGGCACCGACTTCAGGTAATACTGCAGGTACCAGTCCTGGTAGCTGCGCAACTCGTCCAGACTCTGCCGGCCGGTCGTGTCGACGAGCGCGTACTGAAATACCCAGCCGACGCCCGTCGCATCGGGACCCAATTCGGTCCGCACGCCTTGCGGCAGGCGCGGCAGCACGCCCGACAGGTATTCGAGTGTGCGCGAGCGCGCCCAGTAGATGTCGGTCCCCTCGTCGAACACGATGTAGACGTACGAGAAGCCGAAATCGGAGAAGCCGCGGACGGCTTTCACCTTCGGTGCGCCGAGCATCGCGGTCACGATGGGATAGGTGACCTGGTCCTCGATGATGTCCGGGCTGCGATCCCAGCGCGAGTAGACGATCACCTGCGTGTCGCTGAGATCGGGAATCGCGTCGATGCGGCACCGTCTTCATCGACCACACCCCCGCCACGGTCGCGGCGGCGACGAGCAGGAAGACGACGAGGCGATTCTTCGCCGACAGCTCGATGAGGGCGCCGATCATGGCGATCCCCTCCCGGCGCGCGGCGTCTTCGCTGCCGGCGCATCGCCGTGCTGGTGCCGGGGCGCTCCCATGCCGCCCGCGGCGGCATGCAGCTGGCTCTCCGAATCGATCAGGAACGTGCCCGACGACACGACCCGTTCGCCGGCGGCCAGACCGCGCGTAATGGCGACCCGGTTGCCGTACCGTTCACCCACCACGACCTGACGGGGTTCGAGGTAGCCCTCGCCGAGATCGACGAACACCGTTTGCCGATCGCCGGTGTCCAGCACCGCTTCAGCAGGCACGACGAGCTGCCGGGCTCCAGCGACGCCGAAATCGACGCTGACGTACATGTCCGGCTTCATCCGAAGCCCGGGGTTCGGCGCATCCAGTCGAACTTTGAGTGTGCGCGTGATCGGATCCACCTGCGGCTGGATGTAGGTCACCTTGACGGCAAGCGAGCGGCGTGTTCCCGTTCGGAAAAGAGACGTACGCAGGGTCGCCGACCCTGATCGAGGCGATGTCCGACTCGAAAACGTCGGCGACGATCCAGATTCGGCTCAGGTCGGTGATCGTGTAGAGGTCGCTGTCCGGCGTGACCCTCTGGTTGGGAAACGCGTTCCGTTCGGTGACGAAACCGCCGGCGGGCGCATACAGCGTGATGCTGTGAATGGGCTGGCCGGTCTTGAGCACCTGCTCGATTTGATCGTCTCTGAGTTGCCACAGCTCCAGACGTCGTCTGCGCCGCCTCGAAGAGCGAATTACCGTGCTCCGCGGCGGATGCCAGCGGGTTGTTCCGCATCAGATCCCGCGCACGGGCCGCCAGCAACAGTTCCTGCTGCGAGGCCAGCATTTCCGGGCTGTAGATCGTCAGCATCGGCTGGCCCTGCCTGACGAAGTCACCCGTGAAGTCGACGAAGACCTTCTCAATCCAGCCGTCGATGCGCGTGTGCACGTGGGCCACGCGCGTCTCGTCGAACGTCACCTTGCCGACCGACCGGATCGAGCGGGCCGGCTCGCTGAGCTCGACGTTCGCGAACCTCACGCCGATCAGCTGCTGACGCTCCGGAGCGATCTTGATGGCGCCGGGCTTCGACCTCGGCGCGGCGTCGGTGTCAACCGGTTCGAGAGTGTTTCCCCTTGCCGGATTGAGGCCGGCCTCATCGGCGTACACCGGCTCGAGCGTCATGCCGCAATCCGGCGCCACTCCCGGCTTGTCGGACGTGTACGCCGGGTGCATCGGGTCGACGTAGTACAGAATCTTGCGCTCTGTGGATGCGGCGGTCGCGGTCCTCGTCGCACGCACGAGGTACCCCCCGCCAAAGGCCAGGGCGATTAGGAGAAGGGTCGCGACAGCTTTGACCATCTTCATGGCAGCCTCAGTGCACCAGGGCGGTGCCGGTCATCTCTTCCAGGCGGCTGACCGCCGTGTGGTACGAGGTGAGCTCGTCGAAGTAGGTCATCTCGTATTCGAGAACAGTCCCGAAATTGGTCAGGACTGAAAGGAAATCGACAGCGCCGGTCTGGTAGCTCGCCATCGATGATTCGAGCGCCAGGCGCGCCTGTGGCAGCACCGTATCGCGGTACAGCCGCGCGAGCCGCACCGATGTCGACGCCATCTGGTACTCCTCCTGGAGGCGGCCCTGAAGGCCGAGGCGCGTGTCGTCGTAGGTGCTTCTCGCTTCCTGAACGGAGCTGAGTTGCTCGGCAACTGCGGCAGCGCGCCGCGCGCGCTGCAGCGGGATTGTCACGTCGAAGCGGAATTCATACATAGGCGGCATCGCGCCCATGTAGTAGTAGCCGCCGCTCACCCCGAAGTCAGGCTTGTACTCCCTGCGAGCGGCATCGACGGCGAGCTCGGAGCGGCCGATCATGATTTGATCGCGGCGGAGCACTGGCGCATGGTCGGCTGCCGCGGCGGCCAGCGTGTCGAGCGACTGATCGAATGGTGTCAGTTGCAGATCCTCCGGTTGATCGACTGGCGCGTCGATCGGTCGAGCCAGAAGAGCGTTCAGCTCGCCTTCGCGAGTGGCACGCTGTTGTCGCACGCGCTCCAGTTGGATCTCGAGGATGCTGAGCTGCGTTTGCGCTTTGATGACATCCTGCTGCGCGGCCTGACCGACGGCGTAGCGGTTCTCACTCACTTTGAGAAGCGTGTCCAGCAGGTCCCGATTCCGCGACAGTACCTCGCCGACGGCGTACGCGTATGAGAGCCGGTAGTACGCCTGTTTGACGCGCGACGTGACGCTCAGACGCACCGCCTCAACCTGCTGTAGGTCAGCAGCCGCCTCTCGGGATGCAATCGACGCGCGCAGATCGAGCTTGCCTGGATACGGGATCTCCTGGCTGACCATGAAGCCGATGTTCGACGTGGGCTCGCTGCCGAGACCGGCGCCGGGCCATGGACGCCCACTGGCGCGGTAACCCGCTGACACCATGGGATCCGGCAGGCTTCGCGCCTGAACGGGACGTTGGCGAGCAGCGTCGTACCGGTGCTGCACGGCCGCAATCTCCGGATTCTTGGCGAGCGCCTCCGCCACGACATCCGCGAGGGCGGTCCGCGCGGCTGTCTGACCCGCCGCGGAGGACGTCACGAAAAGAGAAATGAGGAAAGCAGAACACGCACGCATGTCGAACCTCTCGGCCACCCGCCTGCGCTGGTACAATCGCGCGCTTGCGAACGACTGACGCCTAAGGAATGTCGACCCGGTGGTCGGATGTCAGATCAGCAGCGTGGCGAATAGCGTGGTTCGATCGAGGAGCGCGAGGCGTGGTGGAGAGGCCTGGACCGCCGAGAGCAGCGACGTTCGGGCTACCGCCTGAACGTACGACGGCAGGGTCAGCGTGACAGCCACGGCGTTGGTCAGTTCCGTCCGCGCCTGTGCCGGCATGCTGGCGTCGCGGAACTGACCGACATCCCCGCAGCAGCAGCTGGAAATCCTGGCCGGTTTACCGCAATCGTGGTGTCTGGTCTCACAGAAGGGATGGCGGCCATGCGCGAACACGGCTGCCCCCGACGCGGCGAGGAGGCCGGCGATGAGTGCGAGAGCCGAGCATTTCATTCGCAGACGTGCCACCACGTGCCCATCTATTGCACCGGGAGTGCCATCGAAAACGCCCGCAAACCGCCAGTCTTGGCGACGACTGCCGGAAAACCGGGAAGATTCTCCGGTTGGATGCGGGAAATTCACCAGCGAGGTCGATGGCGAGCGTGCGGCGCAGGACGAGCTGCAGGCCGCACTCACGCAGGGTCGTGTCGAGGCGGTCGCCCGGCTGTCCGGGCTGGGCCACTCGCTCCGCCTCGGGGACGGGATGGAGGCGATCCGCGCGGCAGTGGCGAGCCTTCCGTCCGATGTCGCTGGAACCCGCGAGCGGCTGACCGGCGTCTTCGCGTCGGCGTGGGCCCGCAGCCAGGCACGGCTCGCACCCGTACCGCCCGATCCGGCGCGGACGCATGCCGCCGATTGTCTCGCGATCCTCAGCGGACGTCCTCCCACCTCCCAGGCCGTGCGCGCCTTGAACGCCTATTGGGTGTGCGTCATCGACCACGGCATGAACGCATCGACATTCGTCGCGCGCCATCCCGCGCGCCCTTTGCGGGTGAATGTGGAGTTCTACACGGCGGTCCTGCTGGAAGCGATTGGTGTGCCCCGCACCCTCTTTTCCCCGATGTTCGCCGCCTCGAGGGTGGCGGGCTGGTGTGCTCACATCGAGGAGCAGCGGCTGGGTCTGGCGGCCCTGCTCGCACTCGGTCAGGTTCCCGCCGACGTACCGGAGGGATTCACGACGATTGCCGAATTCAAACGCGGGGAGACGAGCCGCCGGTTCAGAATCCTCGCGTCGCTTTCGTTTGCCCTTCCAATTTTTCTGGGAACCTCAATCGGATACTTCGGCTTCAGGGGACGCGCGGAACTGCTGAAGCTCGCGGTGCTCGCGTTCACGGCGGGCGTGCTCACCACTCTGGTGGTCGAGGAGCTGGTACCCGAAGCCCATGCCGAAGGCGAAGCGCCCTACGGCGCGATGACGTTCGTCGGCGGGTTTGCGCTGTTCACGCTGCTGTCGGCGTACTTCGGGTGACAGCCGGACTCACGATCGGGACGGAATGCGCCTTGCAATTTGCCGATGCATGGACAGCGCCAGCCCACTCTGGCGCATCGGCGTGCTGGCCTGGATTGCCGGTACGGTCGACGCATTCGCGTACCTGCTTCTCGGACGGATCTTCGTCTCGCACATGACCGGCAACGCGGGCGTGCTGGCAATCTCGCTGGCCGAGCGGAGATTCGGCGAGGCGCTGCACCGGGCGCGCGATTCCGCTCTTCTTCGCCGGCGCGGTGTGCGGCGCCGCGCTCGTCGAGTCTGGAGACGAACCGCGGCTCATGCGCCGGGCGTTTCTGCTGGAAGCCGTGCTGCTGCTGCTCTTCGCCGCCACTGCCTGGGCCGGCGCGGGCGCGCCGAACGCGGGCCCCATCGCGAACGGGGCTGCGCTGCTCCTGGCGTCCGGCGCGATGGGGATTCAGAACGCCGCGCTGACGCATCCGTCGGGCCGCGGCACGCACACGACGCACATCACCGGGCCGCTCACCGACCTGGCGGCGGAAGTCGCGCGGTGGATGCGCCCGCGCCTGCGGCAGTACCTGCCGTCCCGCGATGTTCGGACGCTCGGCGGCGCGCGTTGGCGGCTTCGCCGCCGGTCTGCTCTCCGGCGGCGTCTGCTACGTCGTCGTGCCGCTGGCGGCGCCGCTCGCCGCTGCCGCGGTGCTCGCAGGTGTGGCGCGGTCATACCACTAGCAGATCGCGTGTCCGCGACCGAACCCCCGCGAAACGGCCGGAATGGCGCTTGCACGTCATAGTGAGTACAGCGCGAACCAGACGATTGGAAATGGATTCCGATGCGTCATGCGCGCAGAAAGGACACAACGAATGCGGGTAATGCGATATGCGGCTGTGATGGCTGCGGGCCTCACGCTGATGTGCGCGGTCCCGGTCTTCGCCCAAGCCACAGCCGATCAGAAGACTCAGTTCACCTTCAGCGAGCCGGTGATGGTCCCGGGGACAACCCTCCAACCGGGGCAATACACCTTCAGGCTCGTCGACCAGAAGACGACCCAGCAGCTGGTGCAGATTGTCGATGCAAGCGGCAAGGTCATCGTGACCACGCCGACGGTGCCGCTCAAGCGGAACGCCACGAACGTCACGGGCGACGGCCTGCTGCGCTTCAATCCGACCGACCGGTCTGGGCCCGTCGCCCTCAAGGGATGGTTCTATCCGGGCATGATGTACGGACATGAGTTCGTGTATCCGGACGCCGAGGCGCGCCAGATCGCGCAGCGCACGAAGACCATCGTGCTGTCGAGCGACATGGCCAACGGCCAGGGACGCGCGGGACGCCTCTACACGTACGACGCCAGCGGCAATCGCGCGGCCTGGGCCGGCGAGCCGGAGGCCACTGCGTCCGTGAGGACCGCTCCGGCGACCGACGACGCGGATGCCACCGCCCCGATGATGACCGCCGACAGGCAGGGCATGCACGTCAAGGTGAACCAGCTCGAGGAGCACGCGCAGGAGTACGTTGGCAAGAAGGTCAGCGTGGATGCCGAGGTGGACGAAGTCCTCGGCCCGAGACTGTTCAAGATCGACGAACCCGACTGGGCCGATCTGGATCCTGAAGTGCTCGTGTACATGCCCACGGACCTCGCCGCGCTCGTCAGGCGCGGAGATCGCGTGACGGTGAGCGGGACGGTCAAGCCGTTCATGAAGACCGAGATCGCGCGGGAGTTCGGCTGGATGGACGAGTCGCCCGACCTCATCGCGTCGCTGTCGAAGCGGCCGATCCTGGTGGCCGACCGCATCGTCGGCGGCGACAACCACGTGGCGATGACCATCGAGGTTGGCAGGCCGGGTCAGACAGCATCAAATGCAACGTCTGGCACACCCGGCGCGACCTCCGGCGAGCCGGTCGGGACGAAGGGGACGACCCCCTCAGCCGGCGCGACGACGCGCGGTGCGGCGGTTACGGACCTGCAGTCACTGGCAACGGGAGGCAGCGACCTGGTCGGCCGGCACGTGGACCTCGACGGCGTGACGGTTGCCAGTCGCGCGCAGCACGGGAATGGATTCTGGCTGCGAGGCGCCAGTGGCACCAACGTGTACGTTCTGCCGGCGCACGCCGATACCGTCAGTCCGGATAACGGCCCGACCGTCTCGGTCAGCGGCGTCGTCCTGGAAATGCCGCGGAGCATGCGCGATCAGTTCCGAGCGACGCCCGATTTCAACGACAGCGTCTATGTCTATGCGTCGCAGGTAACGGGCTAGCCGCGGCGCCGCGACACGTTCGACTCAGGGCCGCGCCGCAAGGTGCGGCCCTTCTTGACGGTGTGGAGGAAGGGGAACAGGTGGCGACCAGCGCAACGTTCTTCCTCGATTCGGAGAGCCAGCTCCGTGCGGGTCTCGACAACTACGACATCTCGAAAGCCGCACCGCCTGGTGGGCCGGCCACGGCGTCCGCGCTGGACATTCACTCAGAGATCTTGCGGTGTCGTTCCTCCTTGACAGCGCGCGGAAACAATGTGTGCGACGATGTGTTCGGCGTCGCGTCCCACACCTCCCAAGAGCGCCGAGCTCAGCGAGTACAGGAAGGGAAGGCCCACGAAGTAGAGACCGGGACAGGACTCGACGATGCCCCGATCGTGAAGGGGAACACCGTTGTGGGTCGGGAGTGAGAGATCAATCCAGTCGTAATCGGGGGACGTCCATTCATCACGCCCGTCATTCCGACAACCACGTGTGGTGGTGGGGAGCGACTTCGATGGCGATCTCTGCGCCGGAGTTGCCGGCGCCCACCACCAGCACGCCCCCTTCCTGGATTTGGGAGGGGTTGCGGTACTCATTAGAGTGGAGCTGGACGATGCTCTCGTCGAGCTCGCGCGCGAGCGGCGGGATCCTGGGGTTGTGATAGGCGCCGGTCGCCACGACCACATTCGCGGCGAACAGCGTGTGCTCACCGCAGATCACCTCGAACCGATCCCCGACCTTCGACAGTCTGTCGACTTTGACGCCTGTCCGGACGGGGAGTTCGAACTCGCGGGCATAAGTCTCCAGATAGTCGGCGGTCTCGTCCTTGGTCGGGTACGAGGAGGGCGATCCGGGAAACAGCATCCCCGGTAGTCCGTCGTAGCGGCCGGGTGTGAACAGCCGTAGTGAGTCCCACCTCCTCCGCCAGGCATCACCGATCCGGCCGTTCTCGTCCAGGATCACGAACGGCAGATCTTGTTGCCTGAGGTGATAGCCGACAGCCAGACCTGCCTGGCCTCCGCCGATGACCACGGTTCCGAGGCGCTGATCAACCAAGGGCATCAGCTCTCGATTCGATAGATTTCCCGCCGACCGCTGGCCACCAGCTCGTGATAGTCAGCCATCGTCTTCTGGAGCGTCTCGTTGGTCATGAGCGCGCGCTCCATGGCGAAGAAGTCATCGATCTTCTCGACCTTCGCCTCGGCGATGATGGTCCAGTAGGGCTCGCCCGTGACATCGGTCAGCAGGCGCATCGGTTCCTGCCCCATTTCTTTCAAGACCGTGGAGATGCTCCGGAACTTCTCAAGCATCTGGCGGACTTTCCCTGGCTTGCAGTTGAGGACCTCGCGGATTACGTACATGACATCACTCCTCTCACATCGTGATCATCCGTGGAACCACATCCGTCGCGGCAGCCATGATGCGGCCGACATTCTCGTCCGACATGAAATCCGGCAACGGAATGGCGCCGGTGATCGCAGACAGAAAGGCGTCGGTGGCGTCCTGGTTGCCATATAGTGCGCCGAAGAGAGCCCGCATCTCGGGTGGAGGGGGCTCGAGTGCAGCCAGCTGACCGGTGAATTCGTACATCGGTCGCACCCGTTCGTTGCGTGCCGCCTCGTGAGCCGCCAGTCGGGTTTCGAGCGTATCGGCGCCCGACCACACTGTGCTGAGGGCCGTCGCGAGCATCTCGGCTTCGATGAATGCGTCGCTAATGCCCTGCGCGGTAATCGGATCTCTGTTGTAGCTCGCGTCGCCGACGAGCGCCCATCCTTTGCCATACGGCTGGCGAAAGTAGCCGGGCACGCCTGCCGTGCCGTACCACTTGTCCTCGCGACGGCCCTCGCGGACGCGAGCAGCGAAGTCGGGCGCGGACTCGAGTGCCCGCCAGACGTGACCTTCAATGTCGGCGCGCACCCCCGGAAAGTCCCTCGCCGGCCAGTTCACCATCACAAGATGGTGACCACCGTTTGTCGGCGCGCCACCGAAGGCGTGGTGGTCCCGGACGTACAGCTCGATATCGTCTTGTCTGACGCCGCTGAAGTACGAGTAGTAGCCGCAGGCCGCAACCGGACGAACGTCGTACTCTGGAGCTCGCACCGCTCGTGCGACGAAGGAATTCACGCCATCGGCGCCGATCACCATCCGGGCACGCTCCTCGACTGGTCCTCCATCTTGTCCGTGGCCTCGGACGCCTACGACGGTGTCGTCGGTCACCAGTAACTCGTCGACGGTGAAGCCCTCCCGAACTTCGGCACCGGCCTCGGCCGCTGCATTCGCCAGGAGACTGTCGAGCACGGTGCGACGGGGACAGAACCCGCCCATCCCATCATTGGCGTCGGGAATGGCGCCGCGAAGGGCGAACGGACCGACATCGAACGTCATGTGGAGACAGATCGGCGGTACACCTGTCGCCGCCAGGGTGCCGAGGAGACCCCACCGCGCCAGGATCTCGGCGCCGTGGGGCCAGAGGATGTGTGTCGAGATCGTATCGCTCGGGAAGGTGGCTCTGTCGACGAGCAGCACCTTGAACCCCTCTCGCGCCAGGAGCATGGCGGTCGGCGAGCCCGCACACCGCGCGCCGACGATGATCGCGTCGTACATCGAAGTCCTCCGTCTTGAGACTGACGTTATCCAACGCGGACTGTGACGACATCGGACGGAATACCCAAAATCGCGGAGGCCTTGAAATTGGGTATTTCTACGTATGTTCCGTACGCTCAGATGAGGTTGTGCTGGAATGCCCAGGCGGTTGCGCCCGTACGGCTCGACACACCAAGCTTGTCGAAGATGTTGCTCACGTGCCGGGCGACAGTCTTTTCGCTGATGAAGAGCTCGTCGGCGATGGCGCGATTCGTCTTGCCGGCCGCGAGCAGCCGAAGGACCTGCGTCTCGCGTTCGCTGAGCGAGCCGATTCGCTGAGGCGAGGCTCGCTCCGATTGCTCGGCGATGCGCGCGAGGCAGGGTTCGGCGCCGAGCTGCTTGAATAGCCGTCGCGCGGTCTCGAGCTCGAGACGACGGCCGTCCTGGTCGCCCCGCTTTTCACAGACTGCCGCCAGCAGCAGGCAGGTCTGCGCCTCTTCGTACGGCATCTCCAGAGCGCGCCAGATCTCCCACGCCTGGCGCAGCGACGTCGCCGCTCCCGCAATGTCCGCTTCGGCAAGGAGGAGTGCGCCAGTAGCATGTGCGGACACCGCGCGAAGGAGCGACGCGCCCATCCTGCTTGCGATCTCCACCAATTCCCCGGCGGCAGTGCGCGCGTTCTCGAGATCTCTCGCGGCGAGCAGGATCTCGATCGCAGCGGCAAGTACTCTGGCGCGAGCTGACGGCGCTCGCGTGTCGACGAGAACACCGCGGATCGAGACGGCCGCGGCATCGATCTGCCCCTGCGCAAGACGAAGGAGCGACAGTCCTGGATAGGGTTTCCGTCCGCGCTCATTCGCCCGCGCATACGCGGCTTCAGCCTTGGTGAACTCGCCCCGAAGTCGATGGATCTCGCCGAGCCGATAG
Organism: Vicinamibacterales bacterium; assembly: GCA_963738315.1. Taxonomy (GTDB): domain Bacteria; phylum Acidobacteriota; class Vicinamibacteria; order Vicinamibacterales; family JAMQPK01; genus JAMQPK01. Next base: position 52,168 of record CAVTVT010000004.1, read on the forward strand.
AATGCGGCGCCCGCCATCGGCCGACCTTCCCCAGACGTCAACAACCCGGACGCGTCGTGCGCATCCTGCGCGGCATGATCCCAGTTGCCTCGCAACTGCATCACCTCCGCACGGTAGAGCAGGCACTCGCCGCGATAGCGCACGAGGTCAGGCTGGCTGGCGCACCATTGGGCGAGAGAGGTGGTCCACTCGTACGCCCGGCGCAGATCGAACATTTCCTGGCAGGCCTCCAACACACTGCAATAGATGTCACCTGCCAGGATCGGCGCCACGTCGCCTGCGATCACCGCGACCATCGCTTCATCCAGCAACGCGACACCTGCCGCGATATTTCCGAGCTGAATGAGGGCGCGACCGCGTCCGTGACGCGCCAGCGATGCCAGATCGGGATCGTCGAAGCGGGAAGCGATTTCGGCGGCCTGGCTGAATGCCGCGTGGCCTCCTGCCGCGTCGCCTCGCAGGATGCATTGGATGGCGGAGGGAATCAGCAGATATCCGCGCACCACGCAGTCGAGCTGTGCCTCGTCGAGGATACGTGCAGCTCTGGCGAGCCAACCGGATGCCGGAGCGACGGCGCCGCGCTGGAGGAGTCCAAAGGCAAGCCACCCTGCGGACCGGGCGGCGCCTTCGTGGTCGCCTCGATTTACGAATGCCTGATGCGCGCGCGCTCTGAAGGCCTCACTCTCGTCATCCCGCCCCAAGAGATAGGCGGCCGTCGCGACTCGTTCAAGGTCTTCCGGTTCCAGGACTCCCGCGCGGTCGGCAGCTGCCAAGAGCCGATGCGAGTCGGACCACGCCCGTTGTTCGAAAGCCTTCCGCCCATGCAGCAATGTCGAGAGGTTCGCCATATGACCCGTTCAGAACGGTAGACCCGTCGGGTAGCCTTGTGTCAACAACGTTATCGTGCGGCCAGGCGACCTCGGGTGTCGGGCCTGCGGGATGCACGGGTGGCGTTACCCGAATCGTACCCGGCCATCAGTGGCCGAGCACCGGAGGACCCAGCTCTCGATCGGCTACTAAGCGTCACCGTTGAAGAGAACTTGCGACATGCTCGTCACAGTGGGCGCGCCGGCCGCAGCGCAGGCGGGCAAGGATCACCGGCCAACCGCTGCGGTTTCACACGGCGTAGCAGCGAGGAGAACGCCGCCTGCTAACACCCACTTTCTGCGACGGTTATACGGGAAACGCCCGTAAGTGATCGCGGGCTCGCAAGCGCTTGATTCTAAAGGGACCGGCCGGCCCTCGTGGTCCCGTCAGCCGCCGGGGCAGCTTTGCAGATGCCCAGCTCAACTGCTAAGGTGCGTGTCTTGGGCCTGATCCAAATCGGCGGTCCCAAGGACGGGGGGGCATGACCATGTCCCTGAGCGCCTTTATTCGCAACCACCACGAAGAGATCATCAGCGAATTCGCGCTCTTCGCCAAAACGCTGATGCCGCCTGGCGCGGACATGACCGAGGCGGAGTTGCGCGATCACGCCGACGATATCTTGACCGCCGTCGTCGACGACATGAGCATTGCGCAGACCAGCGCCGAACAGTCTCAGAAGTCTCAAGGCGGCGGGTCGGCCCACACGATGCGAGCCTCCGGCGCGCTTCACGCGGATGACCGTATCAAGCACGGATTTGTGTTCCAGTCGGTGCTCGCGGAATTTCGCGCGCTTCGCGCGACCGTACTGCGGCTCTACGGGAAAGGCGGCGCGTCTGACCTCACCGAGGTGCTCCGATTCAACGAGGCGATTGACGAGTTGCTGACCGAATCGATGACCCGATTCGCGGTTCGGACTGACCAGTTTCGGGATCAATTCGTGGGCATCCTGAGCCACGATTTGCGCACCCCACTCGGGGCAATCACCGCGGGCGCCGCGCTCCTCGCCTTGCCCGAGGACAACGCGCCGCGGCGCAGCTCGGTGGTGACGCGCATCATGAACAGCGCGCTACGCATGGAGCGGATGATCGCCGACCTCCTGGACGTGACCCGCGCCCGATTGGGCGGATCGATGTCGCTCATGCGACGTTCCGCCGATCTTCAGCGGGTGTGCGAGGAGGCGATGATCGAGATCCGTGCCGGTCAACCGGAGGCGGTCGTGCGGCTGCAGGCGCACGGAGACTTGCGAGGCGAATGGGACACTGACCGGCTGACCCAGCTCGTCTCGAATCTGATTGGCAACGCGATACAACACGGCAGCGGAACGCCGGTCACGCTTACCGCGCACGGCAACGGCGACTCCGTGACGCTCGCCGTCCATAATGGAGGCCCACCGATTCCGCCCGATGTCCTGCCGTTTGTCTTTGAACCGCTCGCTCGCGGTCGTGGGGAGAGCGCGGGGCACGGTATCGGGCTCGGCTTGTTCATCGCCCGGGCGATCGTGCTTGGACACGGCGGCCACATTCAAGTGAGTTCGTCGGCCGACGCGGGGACCACGTTCACGGTGTCGCTGCCCAAAGCGTTGTCGCAGGCCCCGTTTGCCGGATAGTCGCTTCGGTGGGCAGCGCTACCGTGAAGATTCGTCATGGGCTCAATGAAAGTCGAGCGTCTCGTCGACGACGCCGCCACTGCGTCCTCGGCTTCTTCCCGGAGCACTCACGTGTTCGCGCTCGCTGGCTGCCTGACGTCGAGTCGGGTGGGGGTGTCGCCAGATTGAGGGCGGCGTGCTCGTTCCGCGAATACGTGTGGATCGAAGGTTGCCCCCCGGTGCTCTGCGAACACGCGCGTGAACTCGGCACCGAGCAGCAGAATTTGGCATGAGTAGTACACCCACAGCAGCAGGATCATCACCGAACCGGCCGCGCCGTAACTGGACGCCATGCTGCTCTGGCCGAGATACAGGCCGATCACCTGTTGACCGAGTGTGAAGAGCACGGCTGTGACGAATGCACCGATCGTCACATCACGCCAGCCGAGATGCACGTCGGGCAAGACGCGGTACAGGAGCGCGAACAGCAACGTCGTTCCGATGAGCGATGCGAGTACCTGGACTCCGCTCCATGCCAGTGGGACACCCGAGGAGTGGCGCGAGAGCCACGCGCTGACTGCCGCAAGAGCCGCCGTCACCGCGAGCGAGACCATCAGTAGAAAGCCGATCGCGACCACCAGGCCGAAGGAGCGCAGACGATCGATCAGGAATGCCTTCAGGTGCGCGCCCGGATTGGACTTCACGCGCCAGACCGTATTCAACGCGGCCTGGAGCTCGAGGAACGCGCCGGTGGCGGCGACGAGGAATGCGACGCTGCCGATCGTCGTCGCGAGGATGCCCGCTCGCCGTTGACTCGCTCCATCCAGAAGACTCTGTACGGCGTGCGCACCTTCGCGCCCGACAAGATGATCGAGCTGGTTGACGATCTGGCCGCGCACCGCATCAGTGTTGAAGACGAGACCCGCGATTCCAGTGGCCACGAGCAGGTACTGGCGCAATCGCAAACAATGTGTAATAGGCCAGTGACGCGCCGAGGCGCAGTGCGTCGTCATCCCACCACGCCTTTAGAGTGGTCCCGAAGATCCGCACGATTGTCGGCGTGCGGCTTCGGCTCGCCCCGCTCATTGCGCGACCGCCGCTCGATGTGGCTCCATTGCGGTCGTATCGCTTGACGGGCAGGCGATCGGCGTCGCCGCGGGATCCGCCACCCTGTGCGCCCGGTCAGGGTCGGACGCGGTCGGCGTCAACAGCTCGGATACCAGACCGCCACTCCCGCGGTACTCGAGCAAGTGTCGGTGCACGACAGACATGACGGCGACCGCCGGAACAGCCAGAAAGATCCCAGCCACCCCCGCCAGTTCGGCGCCGCTCAGAATGGCCAGGATCACTCCCAGGGGATGCATGTGAATTCCGCGGCGCACCAGTCGCGGAAAGACCACGTAGTCCTGTGCGAGCCGTAGCGCACCGAGAAACGCGACCACCCACAACGCCTGGTTGATCGAATGGAAGCTGGTGACCAGAGTCGCTCCGAGGGCAACGACGAGCGGACCGACCAACGGGATGAACTCGAGCAGGCCGGCGACGACACCGAAGAGGAGTGCGTACGGCACGCCGATCAACACGAATCCGATGGTGCAGAGCACGCCGACGAGGAGACAGGCCAGCAGCGCCGCTCGCATGTACGCGGCGAGCGCGTCATTGATGTCTTCGAACACCTCGGCGCCGCGTCCGCGCAGCCGCCCGCGGGGAAGGGTCAAGAGAATAGTCGCGCGAAACGCCGCGCCGTCCTTCAACAGAAAGAACGCCACCACGGGAATCAGAATGAACCACGGCAGATAACCCAGGAGCGGCAGCAGGCCGCCGAAGCCGTGACTCAGAGAATCTCCCGCCCCGTCGACGGTGCGAGCAAACGTTCGATCGATGGCCTCGCGAAGGCCCTGAGGCAGACGATCGGAATTGATGAAGTGCTGCCACGCCTGCAGCTGGTCGCGCCCGTAGGCGATGTAGCTCGGGACCTGCCGGCCAAATTCCGTGACCTGCGCGCCGAGCAGAGGCAGCAGGACATGGCTGGCGACGCCCACCGATGCGAACAAGGCGAGATACACCATCGCAATCGCGACTGGACGCGGGATGGCCCAGACCCGCTGTCCCCATGTGACCGGTCGGCACAGGGACTCCACGAGGGGCGCGATGAGGTAGGCGAAGAGCATCGACAGGAGGAGGAGCAGAATCACGCGCTGCAGCGCGTACAGCAGCCAGAGTCCAGCCGCCACCACCAGAACCAGCAGAATCAGCCGCAGAATGGTGCGAGTCGGAGACGCAGCCGCTGGTTCCGCGCTCAGCGCAACATCCCTGGGCCGAGGGCCCCGCTCACCCAGAGGACCACCAGGATGATCAGCACCAGGCCGAGCAGTCCGCCGCCGTAATGTGTACTGCGCCAGCCGGCGCCTCTCCCGTAGTAGTAGCCGCCACCTCCGCCGAAGAGCAGTATCAGCACGACGATCAGGAGAATCAGCATGACGTCACCCGATGAAACAAGACCTGGACCGACTATCTCTGCGGCTCGAGGCCACGGTCTCGAGCGGGACAGATGCGAATCTACTTGTCCGGCGCGCGATGGGAGGCGATCTTCACGACGTGCGTTTGGTCCTCCGTCAGCCACGCATCGACGCCCTTGGCGTCTGCTTCTGAGCGCCCGTCGCCTACCGCAGCGTCGTGCGTGGGAGACTTCGCGTGCGGCGCGTTGGGGATGACGCTGATCTCGTGCTCGCGGACGGCAGTGGAATGCGAGACGAGGACGTCTCCCGGCTTTAGATCTGACAACGACTGGAGTTGTGTGTCATTTGGCACAAATTCAGTGTGGGCCGGTCTGACAATTCGCGCTGTTCCGTTCAGGACATGACCGGCTGACTGTTCGGATGAGGATTGCGGCGATTTGCATAGATCTGAGGGAGTGGTTCCCCATCGGCCCATCCACCGTCGAATCGGAAACCAATACAGCGCCGCGAACGTGACAATCACGAAGAGTGTGAGAAGCATGGGGCTCTCCTGCTAACTGAGCTAGGCGTCGCCGATCACGTGCTCGAATCGATCAGCGGCCATCTGTCGCGGCGGATGCTGGAGCACTACTCGCACATCCGCATCGATGCGAAGCGGCAGGCCCTCGACGCACTGGACGAATCGCGGCGAGACGCCCACAATAGCGACGGCAGCAGTGGAGACGGGGACAAGAACGGCGACAGCCCTGAAGCACCCAAGAACGGCGTGGAAATCCCGCTGCTCGTGGCGCTGTCCGAGAGCCTCACGTCACAGTCACGTCACAGTTTGGCTTTGGTGGGCTCGCCGCCGTCCGCTAAACTGTTGATTCCACTTGAACGGAGAGATGTCCGAGTGGTTGAAGGAGCACGCTTGGAAAGCGTGTGTAGGGGAAACTCTACCGTGGGTTCGAATCCCACTCTCTCCGCCAATAATCTAAGTCTAATAAATACAACAACTTACTGTAAAGACTAGGTTCTACCCAGGGTGGGATTGCCTCTCTCGCTAGAAAATTCAGCGTTCTTGTGGATCTGCGATCAGACCAATGAGCGTGTCCAACGGCGAACCGTCACTAGTGCAGCGTGGCGTATTCGGACCTCGCTTGCGTGAGCATCGGGATGTCGTCTTTCCAGATAGTGAGAAATCCCGGTGGGCCAGCTTTGCCCCGACACGCTCTTAAAACAAGAGCAACGCTCTGCCCAGTGCCCGGCTTTGTTGGTGCAAGTGACTCATTACGACTCAGGCACAGATCGCGCCGGCGACACTGTTAACCGGAGGGTTGCCGCTTCGAAGTCCCGCCGAATCTCCGTCAGAAGACACGGGATCAAAGCCGGACTGAAAGGCAAACCTAGGTAGAAAGTAGAAAGTAAGAAGCTAGAAGTAACCAGTTGACCGGTGCTGGACTGTTAGCGCTTCGGGCCGAGCCTATTCCGAGCACGTAGGTAACAGTTCATCCGGTGACGAGCCTCGGCGAGGCATCGTGGCGAGAAATGTACTCCCGCGCCGCCGTTAAAGAGGTCTTTCAGCCTTTTTCAACCACAATTTCAAGACTTCCTCGCGGCGTTGGAGTTTTACTGTGGGTCACTGGGAGGACGGGTCATGTTGGGAGGCAACTCTTGGCGCGCCGCAGTGGCTTCGGCGCTGGTCGCATTATTGATTGTCGCGATTGGGTGTGAGTCTGGTCCCCTTACAGCGCCAACCGCGCCTCCGGAAACGTCGCCCGTGCCGCCCGGGCCGTCGCCGGGTCCGAGGGGCGCGATTGCCGGCACGGTGACGATCAACGGCGAGGCTCGCCCGATCGTGTGGGTGGAGTTGCAGGGTGGGTGGGCTTATGGGACGACCATTCCCAGCGGGAGTTGGGAGTGGGAACACGTGCCTGCCGGGGACTATGTCGTGTTCATCAAAACGCCGCCAGGATTGACCTGCGACGCCACGAGGAAGTCCGCGACCGTGGGAACGGATCAGCGGACGGTCGTCAACTTCGCGTGCGTTGGCGATGTGAAGGGTTCGATCCAGGGTTTCGCGTCCCATGAGTTCGGCACCGCTGCATTCGCACGCGTCCCCCTGACGGGCCCCGTCAACCGAGAGACCATCAGCAATGGGGATGGCTTCTTCGCGTTCGAAGACCTGCCGCCCGGTGAGTACCTTGTCGGGCGGTGCAATCCGGTAAGGGTGAGCGTCCGGGATGGGGCGACTGCCTTTGTAAACTCCGACTGCAGCTAGCCCGACGAGCCGTAAGACCGGTAGAAGAGTGGCGCACCGCCGGGCGTGCGGGAGGCCCCCGTCTTCGGGTGGCAACGAAGATCACGCGACTTGGAGGGTTGGACGCCTCTAAGTCATTCCAGCGATCTTGCGACGTCATTTGCTGCGGCGCCATCTGGCTTGGAATCGCGCAGCACCGTTCATCAATGGCGACGTGCTCTCACTGTCACGCGCTGGTCGAACACGCCACGAACAGCCGTCGGCTGGGCCGCGCCCGCGTAAATCCAGACCTCGCCGCCCGACACTGTCACTTCACGTTGAGAGGGGAAGTTGAACGAACTGCTGCTGTTGAATATCCCGACGTCCTGCCCGTCTACTGCAAGCACCTCTACGTCGATCAGCCCGTCCGGTAACGCGCTGACCATGACCCGGCGGCACGGATAACCCTCATAACCACAGTTCATGCTGCCGAGGACCGTGCGAATCGTGAGTGATTCTCCGGGACTGACGGTCAGCGTTGAGAACACCCAGAGCCGGGCAGCCGTCACCTCGTCAGGTGCCACGTAGATCCGCATGGGCTCGTACCCATCGGAAATGACCCCCAACAACAACTCGTCCCAGGTCTTGGGTATGTTCGCTACCAGAGCAAAAACTCCATTCGCATCGGCAGTCACGCTGGGGGCCGGCGGATTCTTCACGTCCTGGCATGCCCCACTCGATGGAGGGATCCCACGTGCGCAGAACCCGACCGGCGTCACAACAGCGTTAGAGACGGGCTTATCGTTATCCGCCTCAATGACTCGTCCTGCTAACGCTGACCGCGATCATCTCGAAGAGTGGCCCTTGCGGGGCGGGCGCAGTCGGCAATACTGGCGTCGGCGTTGACGGTGAATCACAGGCCAATCCCAGCGCTAAAATCACGATCACGAGAGGTCGGAATGCGTTCGAGGTCGGTTGATGGCCCACGATAGTCCCTTTCCATGCCAATTTTTTCGACAAGTTGTCCACATAAACGACGTAGATGATGCCCGTTTCGGGCGGCAGGCTCTTGAAGGACCGGCTGAAAAAGCCTCAAGAAACTTGAAAGCTGCTTCTTCGCGGGGGTATAGTCCCCGTCGGAATCCTTCGACCGAAATCGAGTTGGGACAATGTCAGACGCTCGGCAAAACGAAACGGCCGTCGACTACCACTTCGGACCTTACAAATTCGATGGCAGGCTCCGGCGACTTTATAGGGACAATGAGCCGATTGCGCTGACGCCGAAAGCGCTCGACACCCTTGCCGCGCTCCTGGAGCGAGCCGGCAGCGTTGTTGAGAAGGACGATCTCCTGCGTGCCGTCTGGAACGACGTGTTCGTGGGGGAGGACACCCTCGCGCAGAACATTTCCACGCTGCGGCGCGTGCTGAACGACGATCCAAGTCGGCCGCAGGTACATCGCGACCATTCCGCGCCGAGGCTACAAGTTCATCGGTACGCTCGGTACCGCCCCTCCGCAAGTCGTGAGCCGCACCGCGCAGGCGCAAACTGCGACGATCATCATGGCGAACGGGAGGTTGATAGCCTTCGCTGCCGCCGCAGCGGTCATCGTTGCTCTTGCAGGCGTCGCAGCCTGGCGGATGTCAGTCAGCAACCGGCCGCGTGCTGCTGTTGAGTTCACAATCCCTGAACCGGAGTCGGGGCGGTTTTCAGTAGGGGGCGGCATGCTGGCGGCTTCCCCAGACGGCGCGTACCTGTCTTTTGTCGTCGTCGACGCAGGAGGATCTCCATCGCTCTGGCTTCGGCCGCTCGGGTCGACAGTTGCTCGTCAGCTCGTCGGAACCGGGGGGGCGGCAAACCCGTTCTGGTCACCCGACAGTCGGACGATTGCGTTTTTTTCGGAGCAGCGCCTGAAGGCCGTGGACGTGGCCTCCGGCGCCGTTCGCGTGGTCGCATCACTGGCGAGCCCGAGATCGATGGGGGGAACCTGGAGTCGCGGAGGCGAGATCCTGTTCAGTATTCCAACTGACGGGATGTACGTTGTGCCGGCGGCTGGAGGTTCGCCGGAACGGCTCGTTCCCGCGCTCGACCCGAACTGCGAAGACTGCGGCACGTGGCCTCAGTTTCTCCCGGATGGACGACGTTTTCTCTACACAGTCGCCAATTCTCGGACCGCACCGCCGGGAATCTACATGGGCGGAGCTCGGGAAACCTGGGGGTCAGCTGCTGCTCGACGCGATATCTTCGGGCACTTACATTCCGCCGGGGTTTTTGGTGTACGGACGTTCGGGAACGCTTTACGTCCAGCGCTTTGACACAGAGCATGTGCGCGTGACGGGAACCGCGATTCCCTTGTCCGACGGCGTTGCTTTCAACGCGCGGACGGGACGCGTGCTCGCTGCCATCTCGGAGGCCGGTGTCCTCGCGTTTCGCAAGGCGTTGGCCACGGAACTGGTCTGGGTTGATCGCGCCGGAAGGCGGCAGGGCGCAGCGGCCCCACCCGGCATATACGGTAACTTCTCCATCGCACCGGACGGGTTGCGCGTTGCCGTCGCGCGGGTGGACCCGCGAACCGGCACGAGCGATATCTGGATCTTCGACGGCACGCGCGAACTGCGGGTCACCGACGACCCCGGCTGGGACGGCGATCCAGTATGGTCCGCTGACGGCCGCGACGTGGTCTATAGCTCGAGCCGGGATGGCCGATGGCAGATTTTTAGCAGACCGGCAACGGCTGTCGGCGCCGAAGAACTTCTACTCGAGGTCGAGACCCCGGTTTCACCTTTGCAGTTTTTGCGTTCCAGGCAGATCCTCTACACCGCCCAACGAGCCGAAAGACCATTCGATATCTGGAAACTCGGCGGCCAGGAGTCCATACCGCTCGCACGCACCGGCGGGTTTTATCCGTGCGCCGCCCAACTCTCTCCCGACGAGCGGTGGCTCGCCTACGGTAGACCCGAGGCGAGTGGCGACGTCTCGAGCCAGGCGGTCTATGTCAGCGCGCTCCCGTTGGGTGAAGGTCGTGCCGTCGCAGAAGCCGCGTCAGCGCCGCGCTGGCGAGCGGATGGGCGGGAACTGTTCTATCTGGCGAAGGATTCCACCGTCGTCGCCATTCCAGTCGATCCCAGGCGAACGCCGAGCGAATCACCGGGAGACATCCTGTTTCGGGCGTCGGGATTGGCGCCAACAGGGATAAGTGGCCAGGTCTACGACGTGACGCGAGACGGTCAACGATTTCTCCTGAAGCGCGAGGTCGGACCCTCAACTATTCATGTTGTTCTGAACTGGGACGTGGGTCTGCATCGATAGTCAACGCTGCTGCGCGAAGAGGAGATCCCATCAATAACCGTCGGTGCCTTCAGCGGGCAATAACGAGCAAGGTCCCACGGCAGCGCTGGCATTCCTGGCTTTCCTGGCAATGTGTTTTGCGTAACTTACAGAATCCAAAGGACGCCCGAGAGACCGAATCCCACTCTCTCCGCCAATTCCCGCTCTTCGGGAATTGGCGCTCGACTGGTCGGCGGCCCGAGCGGTGCCCGCCGCGACCGGCACCGAATTCCAACCTCCTGGCCAATTGCATCCGCGCTCTGGACGGTATCGTCTGTTCGTGACCGCCATTCGTCATGAGTGACGTACGCATGGCCGATCGGAAGGCCCATCTCAGTGAGCATCTCCGCTCAGTGCGTAACGGCGCACGGTGAGCTGCGCCAGCGAGCCGATGCCTGGCCCGGCCGTTACCTCCCGCGCTCCAGGCTGGTGAGCACGGCATTCTGACGCATTCGATAAATTCTGCTTGACATGAAAAGAACCGAGTTCTGCAGCGTTTTGTTATGGTGCGCCCGCGCACCCACTAAATCCTCGCCGCGCCGTCATTATTTGCCCACCCTGCGACGCTTCGAAGGACCGCCTGCGATGATTTCATCGCGGTTGAGAATGTCGAGATACTGTTGGTACACGTACAGTCGATTCTTTGGCTTGCCGGTAACTTCCCGGACAATTCCAAGTACTTCGAGATCATGTAGCACTCGTGCGACAGTCGGTTTCGTCGTGCCGCAGGCGACTGCTGTCTCCGGAATGCGAATCGCGATTTGTCCGCGAAGATGTTCGTAAACAGCAATGTTCATCTGCAACGCGGCTCGTCCATAGATCGAGCCGCCACGTGTGCCGGCTACAGCACGTCGGTCTGTGTCGAACAGATCGAGAAGCTGACGTATTTTAGCGACAGCACTATCCGCAACCGTTGCTACCCCGTCGAGAAAGAAATCCAGCCATTCCTCCCAAGCGCCGTGGGTCCGAACCCGCTGGAGAAGGTCGTAATATCGGGTCCGGTGACGTTTGAAGTGCAAGCTCACATAGAGCCATGGACGTTCGAGGATGCCGTCCGCAACGAACATGATCGGGATCAACATTCGGCCCACCCGCCCGTTTCCATCAAGGAACGGATGGATCGTTTCAAACTGCGCGTGGGCCAAGCCCACCTTCACCAACGTCGGTAATTTGTCGGTATGCAGGTACTTCTCCAGCGCAGCAAGGGCCGGCAAGACCTCTGGGACCGGTGGCGGCACGAACGTCGCGGAAGCTGGCTCGGGTCCCCCAATCCAGTTCTGTGTTCGACGGAACTCGCCTGGGGCTCTGCCCTCGCCCCGCGTCCCAGAGACGAGAATCCGGTGCACTTCACGAATAAGCCGAAGGCTGACGGGAAGAGTGTCGAGGAGCTCCACACCTCGGCGTACGGCGGCAATGTAGTTGGACACCTCCTGCACGTCCTCCGCCGGAACGCCAGGAGCCGCGCTGTTCTCGTGTAGGAGCAAATCCGCGAGCGAGGATTGCGTCCCCTCTATTTGGCTCGACAGCACGGCCTCTTTCCGGACGTAGCTATAGAGCAGTTCATCCGGCCCAGGCAGCAGACGACCAATTCCGTCGAGGCGTCCGAGCGCCAGCCCGGCGATCTCAAGCCGACGTTGGAGGGCCGAATCGATCAGAAGCGGCGGGTCGGGAGGCAGCGCACGAGGTACGAACGCGCGGTACGCGCGGGGTCCTGTCCCTTGCGTAACCCACGTTCCGGCCCTGCTTGAGCCAGCATGAGGCCCAGGTCGCTTGGTAAAGGAGGGTGTCCTTGGCACGTCCATTAGTAAAGCATATATGGTTTTTCTTTACTACAGGCCCGACGTCGGAAAGCTACTCTGCTCTGTCGGGAGTCTTGAAGACACGCCCGTGTCGCGAGCATTGCGGAGGCGCGAGGCGCGGTAGGGCTTTTTCCGGCGTCGGCGTTTAGAGTTGGCCGTTGTTCGCGAGTCTCACAAAGGCTTCCAGTGTGACAACCTGGACTAGCGAAGAATGAATCAAATGGTCACGGAGCGCCCCGGAGACGTAATAGTCGCGCAGGGTCCAGCCGTCGCCGCCCAGCACCAGATAAGCGCGATGCCCGCTTCCGGCGCGAACGACTTCAGCTAGGCACATGACCTCGAACGGCACCTTCTGCTCGGCTGTGCCGCTCGTCTGTTGCCATTTAAGCGATACCAGAATATCGACGCCATCCTTACTCGCGATGGCATCAACAAAATGTCGGCCTTTGCTTCCCAGACGACTGCCTGTGGATACTTGCTGACGGCAGACATATCCGCCGCGAGTGAGCGCCGGAAGGATCATCGCCTCCAACACCGCGCCTGTGTTCGTGTTGCGCTTTGTCACAAATTGCGAGTCGCAAACACTTCCTTCGCGGGTGTTCGGTCACCAGTACAACTGATGCGACGCGGCGCGTCGTGGTATCCAACACGTATCCCAGCTTGCGGTACAACGTTGTGATGCGCTTCGTCGCCTGGTTGACGAGAATGACGGGGGCGGGATGCTTCGCCAACGTCTCTGCGGTTCGCACCTGGTCTTCCCAGGAGAAGCCACCTTGCGAATACGCCGTGAACTCGACGTCGTAGGGTGGGTCGGCGTAGACGAAATCGTCGATTTCAAACCGAAGGTCAGCAAAATCGCCAGATGTGAAGCGCCAGTTAGCGAACACGTCCCGGTACATGTCGAACGACTTTGCATAGGCGATCGTCTTGTATTGACCGAACGGTGCGTTGAATTCGCCCCGGCTGTTGAATCGACAGAGGCCGTTATAAGCAGTCCTGTTCATGTAGTAGAAGAGTTGCGCTGCCCTCGCGAATTCGACTTGTTGTCTCGGACCAGTGCGTTGAACTTGTCGCGGTAGCAGTAGAACAGCCGCTCGTCGTTCTCCATACGAATCGACGGCGTCAGCCCCTTCTGAACACACAAGTAGAAATTGATGAGATGCCGATTGGCGTCGTTCAAGAGCGCCGCATGTGGGCGAAGTCCGAGCGAAACGGCCAAACCGCCGCAAAACGGCTCGACCAGGCGTCGCGAAGCGTGCGGCTGCCAAAGCGGCGCTAAATAGGGGATCTGCCAGCGTTTACCTCCAGCCCACTTGAGCGGCGGAGGAACCGCTCGAAGGCCATCTTGACCGCGGTTGGCACGCCTGAGTGTAACCGAAGGTGTGACAGGCGGGGACACAGCCTGGGTTCGGGACGCCGATCGCTTCCGCGGCCCGGATAATTTGCTAAGATCCTCGCGCGGCGAAGCTCTACCGTGAAGGTCAAAACAGCCGACGTTCCGCAGGCAGACTCACTCGCCCTTGTCCGGCGTTTGCTGGAGGTGGTCGCGGTGTCGGCCAGCACCGCCGTAAAGGATTTGGCCGAGAAAACGAAGTTCTCAGAACGTCACGTTCGCTACCGCCTGCAAGCTGCTCGGATTCTCGGATTTCTCAAGCCTGAAGGGGAACCCGAACTGACACCTCGTTCCAAACGTCTGCTCGCGACCGAAGCTGGCTCTCCTGAGGAAAAGAAACAACTGGCGAGCGCCATCAACGACTGCTCGGTGGTGCAGCTCATTGCCCCGAACCTTCTGGCGCTACCCGAAGTGGATGTGAAGAAGCTCGGCGACCGAATTAGGCGTCTCAGCGGCCTCTCACCGGCGACCGCAGAGCGCCGAGCGGTCGTGTTGAGATCGTGGCATCGCGATCTGCGCTAGTGCTATGGCCAAGAAGCTGCGACCATGGCTTGAGCGGTTCCATCAACATCTAAAGAACAAGAAAGAAGGAGAAGTTGTCACGGCCGTGGAACTGATGGACGCGACTGAGTGGAGCCCGGTCACACTCAAGACCCACGTCAACAAGAACGCACTCGCACCGTTCCTGACTCCGATCAACGGCTTAAATCCTATCCAGAACACCAAGTTTCGCGTTCGCCGCGACGGCGCGCAAATCTCAAAAGAGGATGTGGACAACGCGTTCACGCAGATCAGGCCCGCGGCGTTAACGCTATCGCCCGGCCTTCGCTTAAAAGCAAAAGACGCCGACTACGATCTGATCGTCGAATTAGGGCGCGGCGCCGTCGCTCAGGTGTGGAAGTGTCAGCGGATCCGCGATCGAAAGGACTTCGCGGTCAAGATCGTGGACCCACGTACCGACCTGCTTGACCCGTCAACGCTCGACAATGTGAAGCATCGATTCTCGAGAGAAGCGCAGAACGGGATGCGGCTCTCACACCAGAACATCGTCGTTTACGCGGATCTCGGCAACTATCAGGGCCACGCATTCTTGGTCATGGAGTTGGCCGACGAGTCCCTTGCCACGCAGATTGAGGCTGCCCCGCGAACCGTTGATGAGGCGCGCATCGCAGTCGCGTCCTGCGCAGCCGGGCTCAAGTATCTACACGACATGGGCTGTGTCCACCGCGATGTGAAGCCACACAACATTCTTCGCTTCGGCGATCGGTACGTGCTTGGCGATCTTGGTATCGTTCGGTGGTCCGACATGAATCCCGCGTTCACTTCGGCTGGGACCATCACGAAAGCATCGGTCCAATTGGGCTCCTGGTACTACATGGCCCACGAACAGAGAGTTGCTCCGCACGAAGCCACCGCTGCAAGTGATATTTACGCGCTGGGAATTAGTTGGTACGAGATGCTGACCGGGGACACACCAGACCCCGCCGTCGTCGCTGCCAAAGCTTTCGCCGATCCGTGCTCGGATTCCGAGACGAATACGCTCATTCGTCAGATGCTCGAATTTGATCAGAGTAAACGGCCGACCGCCGCCGACGTCCTGAATCTGACGGCTCCGAAGTAGGGCGGTTCTGTTATTTGTCCACCGAGCGTCCACTGCCAGGCCGAGCCTGACTGGAAGAGCGCTGCGAAACGTTGCGTCTGCCGACTTGCCACGCCACCGCTCATCACTGAGTGCCACTGTGACACTGGCCAACGGCGGCGGTCGCACGGTCACCCTTGAAGGCGTCGGGTCCACGATTGCCATGTGCTCGCGCGTCCGGGACGCGGAGGAGGATTTTCTTGCCGGGGCACAGGCCAATAACGCCCGTCCACGATCCGCTGCACCGCTTCAAAGAAGGTGGAGGTCGCCGGTGCAACCGGTGCAATGCGGCGCGGCAACGATGGCAAATATGGCGACCCGTGGCAATCGAATCCCTGTATGTTTCTGAATCTAAAGGCCTACCGAGGGTTCGAATCCCTCTCTCTCCGCCAATTCACAAGCAATTAAATACAAAGGACTTATCTCATTCACGTTGCTCTACCGAGAGTGGGCACTTTGGAGATCTGCGCTTTTGTTGAGCTTTTGGCACGAAATCAGGCGGCAGTTGTCCAAGGCATTGCACCGAGTCACACTGGACGCTCTCAAGCGACAGGAGAAACTGACCCCCTTCCGACACTCCGCCAGACACCCGCTCATGGTTTCGCGGAAGAAATGGATGGCATGGTTGTATCGCATCTCGGGAGCAGCTCCGCTGATGCTCAATGATCGAGTGAGTCAACCTCCCGCGACATCCGCTCCTCGCGCAGTGCTTCACCGAACGCTTCGTGGATCCGCCGCAGCTGTCCGAGCGTCTCTTCATCGCCGAGCAACTCCACGACGCGGGGCTGCTCCTCCAGCGATGCCGGGATCACCACCAGCAACTGGCGACATGCGCGCAGCCCAGGCAGACTGGCCTCGAGGTCCTGACGGATCGCATCGAGCTGCAGCGTCGATAGAAGTCCCTGCTCGAGTGCCGCTTCGCTGAAGCCGCACAACAGCGCACACCAGTGGTAGTACGCGCCGAACGGATGATCGGCGACCGGATCTTCGTCGTTCTCCCACCCGCCGGCCAGTTCCTGCTCGAATCGCGCCATTGCCTCATCGGCCCATGTCCAGTGGCGCAATAGGCAAGTGAGACGGTCGGCTGACGCGTTGCGTAACGATCCATTGACTGGTATTTCGGCAGCCTTACCACGAGCCATTGTTGACTCTTCCTTCGGTTACTTTCCCGCCGCGTCGTTCCGCGGGAGACTCAGCGATTGACCGAGTATGTCCCCTGATCCGAGCACGTCAGCACCGAGGCCCGGCGCAGGTCGTCGAGCACGGCGTGCGCCACGTCTGGCGCGACGCCGAACAGTCGCGCCGCCTGGAGCACAGTAAGGCTGCAGGCCAGGCATTTCTGCGTACTCCCCGCGCACGCGCAACGCGAGCGCGGAAATGGTCTCAGCCGGCGCCGGCCCGCGACCCGACCTCGTGACCCACGTGCCTCTAGGAGTGCGGTCAACTCCACCGCGGACACTGGGCGCTCTTGACGGTCACCGACCGGTGGCAGCCGAGGCCACTCGAACGCTCTGATTCAGCCACACGTCGAAGCGGATCTCGCCGAGTCGCGCGTCGCCGGCAGGAATCAGCGAGCGCTCGCCGAGTTCGGCTCCGAAGTACCGCGCGTGCGGGTCGACGACTACCTCTCGGCGGTCGTTGCGCGCGGCGAGCCCCTGACGGATCAGCTCATCGAAACGGAACTGTTGGGGACCGGCCACTTCAACCGTGCCATTCAGCGGCGCGCCCACGGCGGTCCTGCCGACCGCCTTGGCGACGTCATCAGCCGCCATGGGCTGAATGAGTACCTGTGGCAGCCGAACCGTCGTTCCGTCAGTGGCTTCATCGGCGATGCGCTTGATGAACTCGAAGAACTGCGTCGCGTGAACGATCGAGTACGGGATCCCGCCACCCTTGATCAGCGTTTCCTGAGCGTTCTTGGCTCGAAGGTAGGGGCTGTCGGGTATACGCTCGGTTCCCACCACGGACAGCGCGACGTAATGGCTCACGCCGGCTGCTCCCGCGTACTTGAGAAGGTTACGCGTGGATGTGGTGAAGAACTCCATGACGGCTTTCTCCTCGAACGAAGGAGAGTTCGAGACGTCGACGACGACCGAGGCGCCCTGAAGGGCCTCAGCCAGGCCCGCGCCGGTGAGGGTGTTGACGCCCGTGTCTGGCGATGCCGGCACGGCCTCATGGCCGTGTTCCCTCAGTGCCGTCACGAGCTTTGATCCAATGAGACCAGTGCCGCCGATGATGACGAGTTTCATGATCGATGCCCCTTCCGTGTTGGTCCGATTCACTGTGAGCGTGTACCCGCAATGACCGAGCGACACGCTGGCTTGTGACAACGTGATGCCCTGCTGCGAGCGTCACGCCGCCACTGCGGAGGCCGAGGTGGAAGCGACGTCCGACGCAAGGAGACCTTCGAGGGCTGCGACATCGCCGCGCTGGGCTGCTGCGATGAAAGAGTCAAGAAGACGTCTTTGCTCGGTCGAGCTCACGGGCATTCTTCGGCCACTGGCGACGTGCTGCCGAGCGCGAGTTACCACTTGCCGCGCGTTGGCCTGTTCAAGCCGAAGAACGTTCGCGATGTCACGGTATGTGTAGTCGAACGCTTCTCGAAGGATGTACGCAGCTCGTTCCGTGGGCGATAGCTTCTCCAGCAATACCAGGACCCCCAACTCCAGCGCCTCGCCTTGTTCCGCTCCCAACCCGGGGTCGGCGCTCGTGTCGACTGGCTCCGGCAGCCAGGGCCCGACGTGCGTTTCTCGGCGCGAGCGTGCCGACTGGACGACGTTGATCGCCAATCGTGTCGCCGTCGTCACGAGGAATGCCGCGGTATCCCGAACCACGCTGCGATCTGCCGTCTGCCAGCGTAGCCAGACATCTTGCACAATGTCCTCGGCTTCCGCTGCGCAGCCCAGCATCCGGTAGGCGATGCCGAAGAGACGCGAACGAACGCTCATGAACGCCGAGAGGCCGTCGTCGTGAGTATTGGTCTTGTTCTCTGCCGCGCGCGAGGCGTCCGCGATCGAAGCGGGCTGAGATGGGACGCCAAGTGCAGTTGTCATCATAGTGTTTCCCTTGAGACTTTGTTCAAACGAGGCCGGCACGTTCGCTAACGCGACCCGACGAATTGCAAGTCGTTCGACATTCTGGGATCTGCTCCTTCGTGCCGGCACATCGGGTCGACTGTGGTCTTGCTTGCTTGACTCCGCGTCACCGTCAACACCAAGAGACGTACCAGCCGGACTCGATGCTTTTCTGTGTGTTTTGGAAGGGCGCAAATTGAGCGTTCGCGTCGAATCAGAAATTTGCGACCTGCCGTGGTGCGGCAGCAGGCTGCGCCAGCACTCAGGCGGAAGACAAGCGGTACTGTGGCTTGCTTGATTCGAGGACGACGGCGCCGGCGAGATCAACGCCGGCTGAGGATCTCGAGATTGCGATCTGAGGTGGTGTCCCGGGCGTCGCGCTACTTAGGCGTAAGAGGAACGGTACTGATGCTTGTTGATTCGAAGACGCTTGATCTTGGACTCCAGCGTCGAGGACGGAATGCCCAGACGTGTCGCCGCGCCCGTCGGTCCGAACACGCGACCGTTGCTCTCCTCAAGTGCCTGTTCGATCAGCCGCCGCTCGCCAGATTCGATCGCATGGCTCAGACTCGACGACGTAGTAGGACCCGCGATAAGACGTGTCGACAAGAGCACCGGCGGAACCTGCAAGAGAGCGCCATCAGAAAGAATTGCGCCGTGCTCGATGACGTTCTGTAGTTCCCGGATGTTGCCGGGCCAGCTGTACTCGATTAGGCGACCCATCGACTCGGCGTCGATGCCGGAAAACTCTCGTCCCAGACGATCCGCCACCTTTGCCAGGAAATGATCGGCGAGCTCTGGAATATCTTCGCGCCGTTCTCGCAGCGGAGGTAAATGGATTGGAAAAACTGCGAGGCGATAAAAGAGATCTCTCCGGAAGCAACCATCGTCGATGGCCTCTTCGAGATTGCGATTCGTGGCGGCGATGACTCGAACGTCTGCGGTTTTGGTCTGATTGCTGCCGATGCGCTCGAATTCGCCTTCCTGCAGAGCGCGTAGCAAAGTGACCTGGACACCCAGTGGCACTTCGCCGACCTCATCGAGAAACAGCGTGCCTGCATTCGCCGCTTCGAACCGTCCAATACGTCTTTGAACCGCTCCTGTGAAGGCGCCCGCCTCATGACCGAACAACTCGGACGCGACCAGTTCCTTGGGCAACGCCGCCAGGTTCGCGCAGACCATGGCGTGCGACGACCGTCGTGACCGCCGATGAATCGCGCGAGCCACCAGTTCCTTGCCAGTTCCGGTTTCGCCTGTGATTAGTACCGGTGGCGTTGGTCGTACTGACACGGTCGATTCTCTCCAAGGTCTCCTCGAACCGTGGACCGTGCCCCACGATGCCGTCCTCGACCTGCCGTCCGCGAGAGAATCCACGCGCGTGCGGCCCGGGTCGGATCCTCGGCGGTACCTCTTCGTTGTCGATCGGGGCTTCCATGACGTCCTCCAACGCTATTGAGTCGATCGAGCCAGTGCGTCGAGCAGCGTGCTGTCGTCAAACGGCTTCTTCAGAAATGCGATCGCACCGGCGCGGAGCGCATTCGCCCGCATGAGGGCATCCTCGTGTCCCGAGACGAACACGATCGGCACCGGTCGAGGCCTCGTCATGAGCTGCCGCTGCAGCTCGAAGCCATTCATGCCCGGCAACTTCATATCGAGAATGGCGCACGCGGTGCCATCCAGGTTGCCGCGTTCCAAAAAGTCTTCGGCCGAGCCAAACGTCTCGACTCTAAAGCCCGCTGATCGCACGAGCCGCTCGACCGACCGTCGAAACAATTCATCGTCGTCGACAATCGCGACCAGCGGGCTATCAGTCGGCTCCATACGCGCCAAGATAGCCCTCGCCAGTGGGTGCGTCTATCGGACCTTGGGGTTAGATGGAATCTAGGACCTTAGGGCAGGGTGAGGGCGAGCTTCTCTGCCATCCGGACGAGATCGGCCAGCGAGGCCGCCTCCATCTTCCGCATGACCTGGCCGCGATGGATCTTGACGGTTTTCTCGGCCGTGCCAAGTTCTCCGGCGATCTGTTTGTTCAGGAGGCCTCGGACGACGAGCGCGAAGACCTGGCGTTCGCGTGGCGTCAGCGTCTGATGGCGTCGCTGTAGCTCAAGGAGCTTCTCGTCGTGCTGTCTAGCGCTTTGGCAACGCGCGATACCCTGCTCGATCGCGTCGAGTAATTGCTGATCGTCGAACGGCTTGGTGAGGAACTCCAGCGCGCCAGCCTTCATGGCTCTGACAGACATCGGGATATCGCCGCGCCCGGTAATGAACACTATCGGTAATTCGAGCCCGAGTTCTGTCAACTTCGCCTGCAGCTCGAGCCCGCTGAGATCCGGCAGGTGAACATCAAGCACCAGGCAGTCAGCATCCTTGAGTCGATCGGCACTCAGACATTCCGCCGCGGTTCCAAACGTCT
Source organism: Vicinamibacterales bacterium (assembly GCA_963738315.1). Lineage (GTDB taxonomy): Bacteria > Acidobacteriota > Vicinamibacteria > Vicinamibacterales > JAMQPK01 > JAMQPK01. The sequence continues at coordinate 72,940 of CAVTVT010000004.1, forward strand.
CCACGTGAAGGCCAGCCGTGCGAATCAACCGCGACAGTGCCACACAGACGGACACGTCGTCGTCGACGACGAAGACCTTCGCCGACCGTCCGTTCATACTCCCTCGGTTGCTGCAGCCGGAAGGGCGAAACGAACAGTAGTTCCAAAATCAGGGTTCGACGTCGCCCACAGCCGACCGCCACACGCTTCGACGATGCCGCGGCAAATCGCCAGACCCATGCCCATGCCGTCCGTTTTGGTCGTGAAGAACGGGTCGAAGATCCGATCTCGATGCTTCGGATCGATGCCAGAGCCCACATCCACGACCGCGACCTCGACCTGCGATCCTTCAGTACAGCTCGACCTGATCGTCAACGTGCGGGGACGGTCGTTGATGTCGGACATCGCATCGGTGGCGTTGGTGATCAGATTAATCAGAACTTGCTGCAGTTGGACGCGATCGGCCATCACGCGCGGGGCATCGTGTGTTAGTCGTGTGTCAAGCATGATGCCCTTCGTCCGCGTCGTCTCCTTTGTCAACGCGATGACGTCACGAATGACGTCGTTCACGCTCAATGCCAGAGGCTCGGCGATGCCTCTTCGAAGAAGGAGCCGGATCCGCGCGATCACGTCGCTGGCGCGTTTGCCTGCCTCCGCGATGTCCGACACGGCGCTCACGACGTCACTCCAAGGAGGCGACGGTGCCCGAAGCAGGCGAGCGCACGCCTGGGCGTTCGTGACGACGGTCGCGAGCGGTTGATTGATTTCGTGAGCGATCGACGCCGCGAGCTCGCCCATCGTCGTCAGTCGCGCCACGTCAGCAAGTTCAGATTGCGCCTTCAACAGTGCGTCTTCGGCCTGCTTGCGGTCCGTAACGTCCATGATGGCACCGACGAAATCCAAATCCGGAAACGCTCGAACGGCGGACCGCCCGACGGCGTACACGTGCTTGATCGAACCATCGCGGAGCTTCAGGCGATATTCGTGCTCGAAATCTGTGCGGTCACGCGCAAACGTCGCCGCCTCGTGTTCAAAGCGGGCGCGGTCATCGGGATGGATGACTTCTGCAATCATCGGAAGCGTCGGCGCGACATCTGGTGCGACGCCGAAGATCCGATAGGTTTCGCGCGACCAGAACAGATCGCCGGTCGCGGTGTTCCAGCCAAAACTGCCGGTCTGACTCAATGCTTGCGCCTCAGTGAGGAATGCTTCGCTTCGACGGACTTCTTCCTCCGCCTGTTTTCGCTGGATACCCTGCGCGATAGTGTCGGATATCGTTCCCAGCGTTTCCATGGCGACCTGGCTGATGGGTTCTCGCGAGAACATCGCCAGAACGCCGACCACCCGGTTGCCGGCGAGCAAGGGAAAGCCCGCAAACGCCACCATGCCTTCGACGCGAGCCCAGTCGCGGTCGCTCAGGCGCGGATCGTTGATCACATCGTTCGTGATGTGGGGAGTGCGTTCCTGAGCGATGAGGCCAATCTTCAGGTGGCCGACAGGGACGAGACGATGTGCGCCATCGAGGCGCGTGTACATTCCGGCGCTCGCGTGGAGCTCGAGGAATCGTCCATCTTTCGTCGCGACCCAGATGCGGGCAAACGCGGCGCCTATGTGCTTGACGATGGCTTCGGCGCAGGATTGGAGTATCTCTCTCAACGTGTTGTCCGTCGCCAGCGCCGCGCTCACGTCCGCCCGGACGGCCACCAGTCGGCTTCGCGCCGCGCGCATTTCTTCAGCCTGTTTTCGTTCGCTGAGGTCCCCAACGAACCCTGTGAAGGTAAGCTGACCGTCGTTGACGACGTCGGCAAAGGAGACTACAACAGGGAACTCCTGGCCATTCTTTCGTAGGCCGATCCACTCGATGGATGACCAATTCAGACCGCGATGGCCAGTCTCAACGTAGTGCTGCACCGCTGCCAGATAGCGATTGGCCAGCCGCTCAGGCATCAACACCGTCAATAGTTGTCCGATCAATTCGGCCGGCTCGTAGCCGAAGATCTTCGTGACGGCCGGGTTCACGAGTCGGATCTTGCTTGTCGCGTCGATTGTGATCACGGCGTCCGTTGCAGTTTCGACGACGGTCCGGTACTGCCGTTCACGAGCTTCAAGATCGCGATAGAGCCCGGTATTTTCAAGGGACATTGCCGCCTGCGACGCAAGCACCTTCAATACGGCGATGCGGTCAGGAGTGAACACGCGCGCAGCCAGGCTGTTTTCGAGATAGAGAACACCCGTCAGTTGCGCTTGGTTAATCAACGGCAAGCAAAGAACGGAACGGGCGCGATATTGGAGGATGTACGGATCCGTGGAAAACGGGTTTTCTGCTGCGGCATCATCGAGGATAACGTCGCGTCGGGTTCGCATAACGTAGCGAACGACGGACTCCGGCAACATGGCCGCGTTGACTGATGCGTCTCGCTGGTACACCGTGACATCGTGTCCGCCCGTTGTGGCCTCCGCCTCAATCAGGAGCTGATCACCGCGTGGAAGGATCAGGAGACCGCGTTCAGCGCCAGCGTGCTCGATTGCCGCGCGCATGAGACTCTCGATCAGCTGCTCGAGCCCCATCCCGCCCGAGACGGCCTGCGAGACTTTCATCACCGTAGCCAGATCCAGGAGCTCGGTAGGCGCGAGGATTGTGCTCGCCGGCGTCGACGCCGACGATTCCTTCTTGAGATGAGGGTACAAATGGTCTAGCTGCGCGACTTTGCCATCGGCCCCCCAGCGCTGATAGCAATACCGTGCTTCGAGCAAATACGTGTCCGCGAACTTTTGGAGACCGCGGGCTGCGTAGAACCGTGCGGCGAGCTCGTAGGCGATTGCCTCATTATTGACAAAGCCGTTGCTGTGCGCCGAGCGGATGGCCTGTTCGTATAGCTGCTCCGCCTCGAGCACGCGGCCTTCGATCCGGGCAATCTCCGCGCCTACCAATGCGGCACGGTTCTCGAAGTTCTCCGGGCAACTCTCCGCCCATTCCACAAGTTGTCTGTGGCACCCGGTCAGAGCCTCGACATGTTGCCGGTATTGAACAGGCAGCGCGGCATCGCAGGACGCCGCATGGCTGAGCGCACCATAGAAACAAGCTTCCGCTTCTTCAAGAAAGCCCTCTGCCGTCCAGTTCAGCGGTTGCGCATTCAACCAAGCGTCAACAGCCTCCGAATAGTCTCCGGCCAGGAAACGTGCCTGCAGCTTGCGTATCCAGTACCAGCACGCAGAGAACGCCGACCCGGGCTCAGTCGAAAAACGGCGCTCGATGTGGGCCTCATCGAACTCGGCTCCGTTGAAGCAGCCGAACGTCGCCGTTGAGCCGCGAAGTGTGTGGATCAGCGCAAGCTGCGTCGCGATGTTGTCGATCACGATGCCGAAACGGATTCTCCGCGCAAACGCCAGGCCTCGTTCGGCCTCGCGTTGCGCTTCGGCGAGCGAATCGCCGGCCGCGAGAAGGTTCCCGACCAGGTTGTGCCATGAATATGACGCCCAGGTTACGTCGCCAATCGTATTTGCGGCATCGAACCCTTGCCGGATCAATTCGCGGGCCATACGCCAATGTCTAGTCCAGGACACGGTGTAGACGCCGAACCCTATATGGGTCCGGGCCTTGAACCTTTTCAGCCCACGCCGCTCGACCAGGTCATAGCCGAGCTGACCTAGCCGAAAGCCTGCCTTGCGGTTTCCAAAACGCGCCCCGGCAATAGCACCACCATGAACGTAGGCATAACAGGACGCATCGGTGTTGCCGTGCTCCAGGCTGAAATTGATTATCCGCCGCATGAGCAGGAGATGCAGATTCCTGTCTGTAAACGTGGCTGGCGGAATGGCTTTGTCCATGACTTCCATGGCGGCCGCGGATTCAGGTTTGCGCATCAAGGGCAAATCGATGAGCTCCTCGATCTCGCGTTCCCCCAACAGTGACCAAGTCCGATCGTATTCTCGCCGGACTGCCTCTTCTGTCGGGTGAGGAGACCACTCGCCGCCCAGATGACGGAGGTAGCTGAGCGCAACGTCGACCGCAAGGTCGCTCCGATTGAGCGTCGTGTACAAATCAATGCGCACACAGGCGACCGCCGCCTGATCGACAGGGCCTGCGGCGCGTGACGCGAGCATCGCTAACCGCGTCTCCGCCGCTGGCAGTTCGCCTGTCAGGAACTCGCATTCGGCGCGGTGGAATTCAAAGGCGAACATGAGGTCCGGCCGGCAATCCCAACCGTCGTCTGGCAGGAGTGCCGTGCCGGCGATGAGATAGTGCAGGGCTGAAACGTAGGCGGTGGAGGCTTTCGCTCGCTTGCCCGCAATTAAGTTGAATTCCGCTAACTGCTCTTTCTCGTCCCGCGAGGTGATCAGGGCGGAACCGCGGTTGAGCTGATTGACGATCTCGAAGATCCGCTCTTCGCGCTCGCTCGGAGAGGTGTGCGCCGCCAACAGCCTGCCGATTCGGAGATGAGCCTGAGACCGCCCATCCTCCGGGATCAGAGAATAGGCGGCTTCCTGAACGCGGTCGTGAAGGAAGCGATACGAATCCTTTGAGCCCAGAACAAGACCCGCCCCGACCGCTTCTGCAAGCTGGGCATGCAACCGCTCCAGTGCGTCCTGGTAGACCACGCCCAGCATCGTGAACTCTGCGCTGTTGCCCAGGCAGGCGAGCTGTTTGAGCGCATCCTGGGTGTCAGGGACCAGGCGGGCCAACTTCCTGACCATGAGGTCCACTACATTATCGGTATACCCTCTGGCGCGAATGCGAGTCAGGTCCCAAGTCCATCGCCCTTCGACATGATCAAAGGTGAGCAAGCCCTCTTCAAAAAGTGCAGAAAGAAATTGGATTGCGAAAAATGGATTGCCGCTCGTCTTGTCATGAACCAGCGCCGCGAGTGGGCCAGCATGCTCCTGTCCACAGCGCAGAGAGTCTGCAATTAGCTGGTCCAGGTCGTCACGAGTTAGAGGCGCGAGTACGATGTCCTGCAGTAACCCTCCGGCCTGGCGCATGGCGTCCAGCTTACGCACCAGCGGATGTGTCGAATCCACTTCATTGTCCCGATAGGCGCCGATCAACAGTAGGTGCCTGACATCCGGCTGCGTGAGCAGGTCCTCCATCAGGTCCAACGTCGCGGCGTCGAGCCATTGCAAATCGTCGAGAAACAGGGCCAGGGGATGTTCCGGGCGCGCGAACACGTTAATAAATCGACGAAATACCAGGTGGAACCGGCGCTGGGCGTCCTGCTGCGGAAGGTCAGGAACCGGTGGCTGCTCTCCAATAACGGCTTTCAATTCCGGAACCAAACCCACGATCAGTTGTCCGTTCGGATCTAGCGCCTCATGAAGGGCATTGCGCCACTTGCTCAACTCCTCTTCGCTCTTGCTCAGAAGTGGGCGGGTGAGGCTCTGAAAGGCCTGCGCCAGGGTGGCATAGGGAATATCGCGCTTGTACTGGTCGAACTTGCCCGCTGCAAAAAGGCCACGCGGAGGAACTAGCGGTTTGTGCAGCTCATTGACGACGGCGGACTTGCCGATTCCGGAATAGCCGGAAACCAGCACCAACTCCGGCCTGCCGCCGGCTACCACGCGATCAAACGCAGTGAGTAGGATCTCGATCTCGCGCGCTCGGCCATACAGTTTCTCAGGGATTAGAAGACGATCTTGAGCGTCGTGTTGGCCCAGTGAGAAATCCGCGATGCGCCCGTGCGCTTCCCATTCAGCGAGGCAGCGGCGAAAGTCACTCGCCACGCCCGACGCAGTCTGGTAGCGTTCCTCAGGAGTCTTGGCCAGCAGTTTCATCACGATCGCAGAGACGCAGGCCGGCACATTGGTCACTCGTTCGTGAGGCGGCACCGGATGCCTTGCGATGTGGCAATGTACCCATTCAAGCGGATCGGAAGCTGTGAAGGGCCGGTCACCGGTCAGCATCTCGTATAGCGTGACGCCGAGGGCATAAAGGTCGCTTCGTGAGTCAATCGAGCGATTCATTCGCCCCGTTTGTTCAGGAGCCATGTAAGGAAGTGTTCCGGCGATGAACTCGGGAGGTTCGGGGGGCTGGTGCTCACGCCGAAGGCGGGAGGCGATCCCGAAGCCGATAAGCCGGACCTGACCCGTCGCGGAATCAACCAGAACATTGCTCGGCTTCACATCCTTGTGAATCAGCTCCTTTTCGTGCAATCCGCCGAGTGCCGTTGCGAGACCGACAGCGACGCCTAAAAACTGCGTCGTCTCCATCGAGACCGAAAGGAATCGATCGAGAGTTTCGCCGCCAGGATCTTCAAGGACCAGCGCCATCTGCGCGCTTCGCTCTGAAAGGGCAAGGGGCCGCACCGCCCAGGCCGAGTCCAGTTCGTTCCTCAATGAGTATTCGTGGTCGATCTTCTTGAGTGTCTCGGGGCTGGGCCGAGTTGAAGCCGGGGCCAGCAGCAGAACGGAAGCCGGTTCGATGTGCTTCGCGTGACCCCGGTACAGAATGAACTCTCCGTCATCACGGAGGCGCTCGAGGGAGTACTCCGAAAGCTGCACGACGAATCCCCCACGGCATCACCGTGCTTTTCGGCCTGTCCGCACCGAGCACGAGTTGATCGATGATGCTTTTGTGCGAGATTTTAGAACTCCCTTGCGACAGGAATCAATAACGAAGGGTGTGCGTAGACATTCATGTCGGAGTGGGAAGCCTCACTGGTCTTTCTACAGGCCCTGGGCCTGGTGCGCAGGAAGATCCGTGGCAAAGAGGCCATTGATCTCGGCGTACGGCACCAGGCTTGCCAGTCCGGCGAAGCTGCCCTCGGACTTCAAGGTCTGTGCGGCGCGTATGAAACCGGTCCACGCCGCCAACGCCAATGCGCCGCCAACGCTGATGCGTCGCACGCCGAGTGCCGCGATCTCCCCGACATCCAGCCCAATGTCCCGGACCACGAGGAGGTTGAACGGCTTCGGTGCAACCGCCTCGACGAGCGCCTTGATTTCTGCGGGGCTCTGTGCACCCGGGGCGAAGAGCACATCCGCCCCCGCCGCCGCGTACGCCTGCAGACGTCGGTACTGACTCAGGGAAGGGATCGGGATGACCGACGTGGTAGCACTCGGCTCTCGCGGTCAGCAGCACGTCATCGCCGGACCGATCGATCGCCTCTCGCGCGGCGCGGACGCGCTCGATCGCGATTGGCAGATCGTAGAGAGGCGACGTCGGATCACCGGTGGCGTCCTCGATCGACAGGCCGGCAACGCCCGTCGCGACGCACCGTGCCACGCTCTCGGCCACGTCCTCCGGCTCCCGTCCAAATCCGGACATGAAGTCCGCGCTCACGGGAAGATCGACGGCAGCCGCGATGCTGGCGATGTGAGTAAGGGTGCGATCGCGACTGACGGCGAGATCGTCGCCTGAGTCGGGCAGCCCCTGCGAGAACGCAAAGCCTGCGCTGGTCGTCGCGAGAGCCGGGAATCCCAGGCGCTGAAGGTACCGCGCGGAACCCACATCCCACGGATTCGGAATCACGAAACATCCTCGCTCGTGAAGCGCGCGAAAGGCTTTGCGCCGCACCGATGGTAATGCTTGAGACTGGTTCATAGGCCTGCTCCGTTCGACCACTGACCACAAGACCGCATCAGCCGCTGTTCTGTGACATCAGGCATGGCAGCGGATTCGGTGACTGTTCCAACGACTTCCTTCAACGTCTTGCCACGGCTGTCACATCCAGACGTGATGGCCGGTCTCCACGAATACGCACGGACCGCGCACTCGAGATTCGCTGCAGGCAATCCCGCTTTGCAGGCCGAACATCAAGGAGATATGCACATGGGCACGATCACAGTGAAGGACGGCACGACGATCTACTACAAAGACTGGGGCAAGGGACCGGTCGTCACCCTCTCCCACGGATGGCCTCTGAACTCCGATATGTGGGACGGCCAGATGCTGTTCCTCGCGCAGCAGGGCTTCCGAGTCGTCGCACATGATCGTCGCGGCCATGGGCGATCCAGCCAGGCCTGGTCGGGAAATGACATGGACGGGTATGCCGACGATCTGGCAGCCGTGATCGAGGCACTCGATCTCAAGGACATCACGATGGTGGGCCACTCGACCGGGGGTGGAGAAGTCGCGCGCTATATCGGCCGGCACGGCACGAGGCGTGTGGCCAGGGCGGTTCTCGTCGCGGCCGTGCCGCCGATCATGTTGAAGTCGGCGAACAATCCGGAAGGGCTCCCCATCGAACTGTTCGACAATCTGCGGAACGCCCTGGCCAAGGACCGTTCGCAGGCCTATAAGGACTTCGCTGCCGCGTTCTACGGCGCCAACAGGCCCAATGCGCAGGTGTCGCAGGGCACGCTGGATCAGTTCTGGCTCTGGAGCATGCAGGCCGGCCTCAAGAACTGGTACGACAGCATCAATGCCTTTTCTGAAACCGATTTCACTGAAGACCTCAAGAAGTTCGATATCCCGACCTTGGTGATGCATGGCGAGGACGACCAGATCGTGCCCGTCAAGGATTCGGCGAAGAAGTCAGCGCAGCTGATCAAGGGGGCTGTGGAGATCTACTATCCTGGTCTCCCGCACGGTCTCACCGCCACGCACGCCGAGATCGTCAACCGCGATCTGCTCGCGTTCATCCAGCAAAGCAAACGGCAGGTCGCCTAAGTCCACCCGGAATCGCGACAGCGGCACCTAGTGTCGCTGTCGTCGAACGACAGTGATTCACGAGACTAGGAGATAAAGATGACACGCTCGAATACGTTCAGAGGCCTGTCGGCCGCGGTTGTGGCGGTCGCACTGCTTCTCGCCACAACGGCAACAGGCGCAACAGACCAGAAGAAACAGACTCGTGGAGTAACCAGCATCGTACCTGGTACACGGCGCATGGGCCGACGGGTCAAGCTGGTCGAAGGTGATTCCACTCCTCGAGGCAAAGGGTCTTCATGTTGTTGCGGTGCAGCTGCCACTTAGTTCGCTGGCCGACGACGTCGCCACCGTGAATAGAGCACTCGCACTGGAAGATGGTCCAGGTACCTGCTTGTGGCTCACTCGTACGGAGGAGTCGTCATTACGCAAGCTGGGAACGACCCCAAGGTCGCCGGTCTGGTCTACGTTGCCGCGATCGCACCGCAAGAGGGCCAGTCGGCTTTCGATCTTGCGAACGCGTATCCCACGCCTGCCCTTCAGGAGCTACGAGTGGATCAATTCGGATTCTTGAAGCTCACGCCGACCGGAATTCGTGAGGACTTCGCCCAGGATTTATCTGACTACGAGCAGAGCGTGCTTGCCGCCACTCAGGGTCCAACTGCCGGTGGCGCTTCCTTGAGTGCGCCGGTTTCTGCAGCCGCCTGGCGGAACAAGCCATCTTGGTTTGTTATCGCCGCCCATGACCGCGTCGTCTCACCGACACTTCAGGCGGTGGAGGCTCAGCAGATGAACGCCACCACAATCAATCTCTCGTCCAGCCACGTGGCGATGTTGTCCCAACCATACGTGGTGGCCTCATTCATCCGCAGAGCGGCGCGCGATCTCCGGTAACCCGCGCGTAGTGCCTCACATCCGCGTCCACAGTACGCAAAGTAGACGCGGATGCGAGGCCATCTCTGGTCGATTGGTGCGACTTGTTGGAGACACTCGTTTGGAAGGGAAGGAGTGAAGACGTGACCAAGTCTATTGACGTCGATACGCGAGCGCCCGCTTGGACTGAAAGCACTGGAGAGACTCGGAGTGGGGCGGTGGGCGCACGTCTGATAGCAGGTGTCAGCGTGGCTGATTCGCCGCTAATCAGGGCGGCACTGGAATATGCGCAAAAGCTCTCCGAGCCGTATCTCTTCAATCACGCCGTGAGATCGTGGCTGTTCGCAGCGAAGATTGGACGCTTCAAGGGCATCGACTACGACCCTGAGGTGGTCGCGGTCGGCACAATCCTTCATGACATTGGCCTCACGGCAGGTGTGTCAGGTTCGAATCGCTTCGAAATCAACGGCGCCGGCGCAGCGCTGGAGTTCATCAAAGAACGAGGCCTCTCGAACCGCCGCGCACAGCTCATCTGGGACCTCATCGCACTCAACTCGACACCATCAATCGCGCTTCACAAGGAGACGGAAGTCGCTCTGGGCACCATGGGCATAGGGCTCGACTGGGGCGGGTTTGGCTTCGAGTTGATCCCAGCAGCGGAGATGACTGAAATTCTCAGTGTCTTCCCGCGCCTCAAGATGAAAGACAAATTCGCCGAGACGTGCTGTCATCTCGTAGCAGCGAAACCGGAGACAAGCTCCGACAATTTTCTGCGCGATTTCGGCGAGCGCTTCGTGCCTGGCTACAAGCCAGTATCGGCCGTCGATCTATTAATGAACGCGCCGTTTGAAGAGTAGTTCCGTTTCCATGAAAGGAATGAAGGCACATGGCAACGCCTAGTCGTGTGGCGCATACGCTAACGGGTGCGTCTGTTGGAAACGCCGCTCTGCTGACCCGCATCCAGACCATCGACGACGTTCTGAATGACCACAGGACGGCGTTAGGGAACGATTTCCTTGCGTATCAGAACCACGTGTATCGGATCGTGAATCTGTGCGCGGAGTTCGTGGGACGAAGCGAGATCGAGAAGATCGCTGTCGCTGCGGTCTTCCACGACCTCGGGATATGGACGAACGGCACTTTCGACTACATCGGGCCATCTATCGCGCTCGCACACGATTACCTGGTCGCCCGGGCACGAGAGAACTGGACCACCGAAATCGAAGGGATGATCGCGGACCACCACAAGATCACGCCGTCGACGGCCGGCCCAGACTCCCTCATCGAGGCATTCCGGCGAGCCGACTGGATCGACGTGACACGTGGACTCCGAGGGTTCGGTATTCCGCGTCCGTTCGTTGCACGCCTGTTCGCAACATGGCCCGATGCCGGATTTCATTGGCGGCTCCTCACGTTGACTCTCAATCGGTTCCGAAGCCATCCACTGACACCGTTGCCAATGGTCAGACTGTAATGGCGACGCGCTCGGGCGCAAAACACGCATGTTCCCCACGCATTCAAAGGAGCACAACGACATGAAGACCATTGACGCGGACGCGATCCTTGCTCGAGCGACACCAGCGGCCCATCAACAGGGACACGAGATTCAGCCGTTCAACCATCTCGTCAAGATGCCCATTGCATTGGCTCATACGACGTGTGCGGAGTCCGTCGAGAATCTGAATCAGCTGTTGGCGGACACGATCACATTGCGTGACCTGTACAAGAAGCACCACTGGCAGCTGGCGGGGCCGACCTTCTATCAATTGCATCTGCTGTTCGATAAACACTACGACGAGCAGAATGAGCTCGTCGACGCGATCGCCGAACGGATCCAGGTGCTAGGCGGCGTGAGCATCGCAATGGCGCCGGACGTGGCGGAGATGACGCTGATTCCTCGTCCACCGAGAGGCCGCGAAGAGGTGCCCGTGCAAATCTCCCGTTTGCTGCACGCCCATGAAGTCGTCCTCAAGGAATCACGAACGATGGCGCGCCTCGCTGCGACAAGTGGCGACGACGGATCCAACGATCTGATCGTGAGCGAGGTCATTCGATGCAACGAGCTGCAAGCATGGTTCGTGGCCGAGCATGTCGTCCAGCTTCCACTGACGCAGGCGAAGTGAACAGACGTGGGAGCGACGGCAACCATGAGCAGCGTTCTCGAGACGGGCGGGCGAGGCTTGGTTGGCAACCGCGTGATGCTCTGGCTTCTGGCCGCAGGCCGCCAGCTACGCACCATGGTGGGGCGCCCGACGCGTGTAGCGGAGATGCGTGCAATCCAGGACACCGGAAACGCTCAGGGTGATCGCGTGTTGTTCAGTGCGGCAGGCCGTGACCACGACTCGGGGAGGTTGGACGCTGTCGCCGGCTCCGAGTTTGTTGATGATCGAATCCGCGAACTAGAGTGACGCCGTCGTTTGGCTACGGTCGTTGCGGTGGATGACTACTGTGGGCGAGACGTACTCGAAGGTCGGACCTGCTGTCGTAATCCCATCCTCTGTCGGCATCTCCATCAGCGCCTGCGCCTGGACCTTGAGGCGGTACATCGAGCCTATCGCTGCCCTGAGCGTTTGCGGGCTGCCGTTGAACGCCTGGTCGAGCAACCGCAAGATCGCGCAGTAGGAATCATTGAACTGCTTCTGCGCTATCCAGATGGCGCTGCCAGGCGCATAGTCGCTGCTGCGGGGATTGCGTCGCATCGGTCGGACGCCATTCCAGTCGATCGAGATCGGGTCGCCTGTCGGACCGGATTGCGGCGTATCGCCGCGACGATAGCGCCGGCCAAGCTTGAGCTCCTGAAAACGATAGTAGTGCGCGACCTGCTGGCGGTCGGGATGAATGTCGTCGTAGTCGCCGTCCCACACTTCGACATGTGCGGCGCCCTCGCCTTGTTCAACGATCTCGTCGAGCGCGGCAAGCGCCGTGGCGAGGCTGTTGATCGCGATGATATGGCCTCCGCCAGGGAACGGGGCGTCGGAGATCTGGCGAGCCGGGTTGCCGCCAAACACGCTGGCCTCGCCGAGGATTACGCATAACTCGCGCAGCCCACCACGAATCGCTTCGTAGAACTGCCCGATTGTTTCGTATCCGTCGCTCTCGGGTCGATCGCCGGGCGCAGCCGGCTGCTCGATCTTCAGAAAGACATCCAGGGCCTCAGGACCGAAGGAAAGCAGCGGAACCTCGAACGATCGATCGCCGTGAGGAAGGCACCGCGGGTAGACCGGTAGCATCTGCGGGGTATCGAGTCGGGGCCGCCCGCCGACGGCATTGAGAAGATTGGCTGCGAGGGTCATGTGTAGCATCTCTTCAACGAGGACACTGGCCACGACCTCGGAGGCTTCCGGATTGCGGATGGCATCGAGCGAGTAAAGCGCACACAGATAGGGCGGCAGCGTGAAGTGCTCGAGTTCAATCGCCCACTGCAGATGCTCTCGCAGGCTCTCAAGAGTGGCGATGCCGGCAAACGAAGCAGCCTCCGCCTTGTCCATGGTCTTCTCCCTCTCTCCGCTGTGTCGCACCAGAAAGACCGACCGAAGCCGCGACATGTGACAGGTGTCGCGTGGCCCGGCAAGTTGTCACATCGGGACATGCTGCTCGGTCCTAGCCAGCACGAAGGCACCGCTCCTCAGAACCCCCGGGGCGGTGCATCCTGTTGTCACAAGAGACGAGGAGGAGATATGACCATCACGACCACCAAGCGGAAGATCACGGAGCACGAGGCAGCGCAGGTCGAGCGCGCGAACGCCTCGAGCGCAACACCCGTTGTCTTCGTTCATGGGCTCTGGCTGCTGCCCTCGAGCTGGGACCGCTGGGTGCCGCTGTTCGAGGAGGCCGGCTACGTCGCGTTGACACCGGGCTGGCCCGACGATCCCGAGACGGTCACCGAGGCCAGAGAGCACCCTGAGTTGCTCGCGGGCAAGGGGATCACCGAAATCGCCGACTACGAGGAGGCGATCATCCGCCGCCTGGATCGGAAGCCCGTGATCATCGGCCACTCGTTCGGGGGCCTGCTGACCATGATCCTCGCGGGACGCGGACTCGCGGCCGCGTCGGTCGCGATCAGCCCTGCTCCATTCCGCGGCGTGCTCCCGCTGCCGATCCCCGCGCTGCGCTCGGCCAGCGTCGCCCTGCGCAACCCCGCGAACTGGAACCGCGCGGTCCCGCTCAGCTACGAGCAGTTCCGCTACAGCTTCGCGAACGCGGTCGGCGAGGACGAGGCGAAAGAGCTGTACCTCGGCTACTCCGTCCCCGGCGCCGGCGAGCCGCTCTTCCAGGCGGCGTCGGCGAACCTCAATCCATGGACGGAGGCGAAGGTCGACTCGAAGAACCCGGAGCGGGGTCCGATGCTAATCGTCTCGGCCGACTCGGACCAGACGGTTCCCTGGGCGATCGCGAACGCGGCCTTCAAACTGCAGAAGCGCAACAAGGGCGTAACCGAAATCGTGAAGATGACCGGCCGCGGCCACGCGCTGACTATCGACGCCGGCTGGCGGGAGGTCGCCGAGAAGGCGCTCGAGTTCGTCAATCGGTTCGCATCCGTTGGGCGTGCCGTCCGCGCAGCACGTGACTTGCGACTTCCGCAAGAACGCCCGAGCGCACGTGGAGGTGAAGCATGAAGATCGTTGTTGTTGGTGGCAGCGGGCTCATCGGGTCCCGCGTTGTCACCATGCTCACGCGTGACGGCCATGAAGTCGTGGCGGCGTCACGTCGCTCTGGATTCGACGCCGTCACCGGTGAGGGCCTGTCCGAAGCTCTGAGAGGCGCAGCAGTAGTGATCGACGTCTCGAACTCGCCCTCGTTCGAAGACGCTGCGGTGATGAAGTTCTTCAGGACATCAACGCACAATCTCCTCACTGGGGAGGCCGCCGCAGGTGTCCGACATCATGTGGCATTGTCGGTCGTGGGCACCAGCCGTCTGCTGCAGAGCGGCTACCTGCGCGCGAAGTTTGCGCAGGAAAAGCTGATCAAGGACGCGTCAGTCCCCTACTCGATCGTCCAGGCCACACAGTTTTTCGAGTTCTTGGGGAGCATCGCCGACGCCGCTACGCACGGCAACGCCGTTCGCGTGCCGCCCGTGCGTATCCAGCCGATTGCCGCTGACGATGTCGCGCGTGCGGTCGTGAAGATTGCCACGGACACTCCCTTGAATGGCACCGTTGAAATCGGTGGGCCCGAACCGTTCTATCTCGACGGACTCATCCAACGGGTCCTTGGCGCGCGCAATGATCCGCGTGAAGTGATTGCCGACCCGCACGCGCCCTACTTCGGCACCGCGCTCAACGAACACTCCCTCGTCCCCGGCGATGAAGCAAAACTCGGCGAGATCCGGTTCGACGATTGGCTCGGTCGTACCGCACAGCCGATTGCGGATCAGAATCGTCAGCCGGCCGTAGGAGTCGCCGCAAGGACGCCGCTCAAGGAGAACGAATTTCGCATCAGCGAAGTGCCGCCTGGATCAGTCTTGCTGATGGGCGATGTGGCGATTTTCAGCGTCGAAGGAGGTTTCTGCGCCACGCAGGCCAAATGTACACACAGGCAGGGTCCGTTGAGTGAAGGCACGCTCGACGGCTCGACAGTCACGTGCCCATTGCATGGTGCGCAATTCAACGTGTGGACGGGAGCCGTGCTGCGAGGCCCGGCAAAGGATCCCCTCAAGACGTACCGCGTGACCGTCGACGGCGAAGTTGGGCGCGTCGAAGTTCCGGTCGCACATGCGGGCCAAGGCGCGTGACGTGTCGACGGAGGCGAAACGATCGACGCCTCTTACAACCGCCGCGCACGCGGCGCTCATGTTTCCGACGCTGAGTTCCGCGCAGAGCGCGCGGATCGCCTCCCGCGGAGTGACTCGTCCAATCACGCGCGGGGAAGTGTTGATCGAAGGCGGCCAGACCAATGTGCCATTCTTTGTCGTGAAGGCTGGCGAGATAGAAGTCATTCGTCCTTCGGCCTTGGGCGACCTCCTAGTCGCCGTTGTTCATGCGGATCGATTCACTGGTGACATCAGCATGATCCTCGGTCGCCCTGCACTCATGCGCCTTCGCGTCAGCGAGTCGGGCGAAGTCGTCCAGCTGACCCGGGACCAAATGCTCGCCCTCATTCAGGCTGACACCGAGATCAGCGAAGTGCTGATGAAAGCGTTGATCTATCGACGGATCGAGCTGGTGGCGCAGGAGATTGGCGACGTGCTGCTCATCGGGTCCGCCCACTCCGCGGCAACGCTACGTATCAAAGCATTCCTCACGCGCAACGACCACCCTTTCAAATATCTCGACCTCGAACGTGATGCGGACGTGCGGGACTTGCTCGACCGCTTCCGAGTGGACCCGGCCGAAATACCGGTGCTGATCTGCCGAGGCGAGACCGTGCTGAAGAACCCACGTAATCAGGAGATTGCCGACCGTCTCGGCTTCAACGGACAGATCGACCAGGCTCACCAGCGCGATGTTGTCATCGTCGGCGCCGGACCAGCTGGTCTTGCCGCTGCGGTCTACGCGGCCTCCGAGGGACTCGATGCGCTGGTCCTCGAGGCCAGTTCGCCCGGAGGGCAGGCCGGATCGAGTTCGAAAATCGAGAACTACCTTGGATTTCCCACGGGGATTTCAGGCCAAGAGCTGGCCGGACGCGCTTATGCCCAGGCGCAGAAGTTTGGCGCCGACGTCATGATCGCGAAAAGCGCCGCCGAGCTGATCTGCGAACGAAGGCCCTACGGCGTGAGACTGGACGACGGCGCGACGATTCCGGCTCGCACGGTGATCATTGCCACAGGAGCCAGATACCGTAAGCCGTCGCTCGCGAATCTCGGGAAGTTCGAAGGTGTCGGCGTCTATTACAACGCGACCTTCATGGAGGAGGCGCAACTCGGCGACGGCGACGACGTCATCGTCGTCGGGGGCGCCAACTCGGCCGGTCAGGCCGCGATATTTCTGGCGCAGACCGGGAGACGGGTTCATGTCCTCGTCAGAGCCAACAGTCTCTCGGAGAGCATGTCGCGATACCTGCTTCGGCGGATCGAGGAGACCCCAGCCATCCACATCAGAACGAGAACCGAGGTCGTGGCTCTCGAGGGGAACGGCCATTTGGAACGTGTGCAGTGGCGCGACGGCACAGGCGCCGTAACAAGTCACGATATCAAGCACGTTTTCCTGATGACCGGGGCCGAGGCAAATACCGGATGGCTGAATGGCTGTGTCGCGCTCGACGAGAAAGGCTTCATCAAGACCGGACCGGATCTGACACCGGGAGATTTGGCAGCTGCCCAATGGCCGCTCGAGCGTTCACCGTCTCTGCTCGAAACCTCACGTCCGGGCGTGTTCGCCGTGGGTGACGTTCGGTGCGGCAACATCAAACGGGTGGCATCGGCAGTAGGCGAAGGATCTATCGCAATTTCGTTTGTCCATCGCGCACTCGCCGAGTCGTTCGTACCCATTGAGATCTCAGATGACCGACCGAGCCTGCGCTGACATCGACGCCATCAAGACCGTCAAGCCCCGAAGAGGAGTGGCCGGGTTTCAGGTGTCCATCGGCGGCCGATTCTGGGCGTCCGCCGAGGCCGGTGCAACCGGTGCAATGTGGCGCGGCAACGATGGCAAATATGGCGCCCGTGGCAATCGAATCCCTGTATGTTTCTGAATCTAAAGGCTTACCGAGAGACCGAATCCCACTCTCTCCGCCAATTCTCGCCTTCCGGGAATTGGCGCTCGACTGGTCGGCGGCCCGAGCGGTGCCCGCCGCGACCGGCACCGAATTCCAACCTCCTGGCCAATTGCATCCGCGCTCTGGACGGTATCGTCTGTTCGTGACCGCCATTCGTCATGAGTGACGTACGCATGGCCGATCGGAAGGCCCATCTCAGTGAGCATCTCCGCTCAGTGCGTAACGGCGCACGGTGAGCTGCGCCAGCGAGCCGATGCCTGGCCCGGCCGTTACCTCCCGCGCTCCGATTCCATGAGTGTGTGACGCAGCGACTCGAACTCCTGCTTGAGCGGCAGGAGCTCGGTTCGGAGCGGCCGGCGTTTGTACAGCAGATCGACCACGAAGCCCGCCGGAACCACAATCGACGCCAGCAGCAGAGCCATCGGCGGCGTCGGCACGAGTGTGACGATGACGTAGACGAAGAGCGCCGTGGCGACCCAGACGGGAACCAGACCCCACCACACGATGCTCCGCAGCATCCGAATCTCATGTGCCGTCCGGGAGATGGTGCGATCGATGTCGCCCCGCAACGAGGATTCGAAACGCCGCTCCCGCTGCTCCTGCCGCTTGCGCGCAACGACCTGGTAACAGGCGAAGAACAGCCACAGGCCCGACCCGATCAGCAGCAAGAACGCATCCCAGCGCGACATCCGCACGCCGGGCCCGAACCACAGGCGCCAGCGACCCTCGTCTTCCAGGACCAGCATCGCGCCGAAGACGAGAAGTCCCGCTCCGGCCGCCAGCCCGATGGCGATCTCCCGGGCATCCCGCCAGAGGACGCGGCGCAGGAACGCGCGGTTCCTCCGCCGGACCCTCTCGCGCAGCGTGGCTTCGTCGATGGCATAGAGCGGACGACTGTTCTGCGAATTCCAGATCACGCGCAGCTCCTCAAAGTCCATCACCGGTGTCCTCCCGCAGTCTCTCCATCAGGCAGCTCTTGATGCGGTGAATCTTCACGCCCACGTTGCTCTCGGAAAGGCCGAGCGTCGCCGCCATTTCCCGGTAACTGAAGCCGTCGAGCAGCAGGAGCGTCAGCGCGCGATCGATCTGGTCGAACTGCGCGATCTGGTCGTAGAGCCACTCGAGGCGACGGTCGTCGTTCCGGGCAGTCTCGAGCAGCGGACGCTCGTGCTGGGCGAGCGCCTGAACGCCGTCGCGATGACGCCGCTCCTTGCGGGCCCACGCGATCGCCGAGTGCAGGGCGACGCGATAGAGCCATGTCGTCACGGCGGATTCGGAGCGGAAGCTCGGGATCGATCGCCAGACCTGCGTGGCGATCTCCTGGAACAGGTCGTCGCGATCCTGTGGAGTGAACGCGTGGGCGCGAACGACCTTGAACAAGAGGCCGCGGTGGCGGCCGACCCATTCGTCGAAAATCCGCTGTTGTTCGCGTCGGTTCATCAATCCGGCTTCATCGACAATTAGTGCAGCCGGAGGGGAGGAAACTTACAGCAGTCAGAACGCCCCCGCGCCGCTGCCGCACGACGTACGCGCGCACGCCCGCCGCCACGCGGGCGGGCGGATGCGGGCAGCGCGGGCGTACGATCAGCAGCGCCGCGGGGAGGCCGGCCGCTAGAACTTCAGCACGAGCGCCCCGGCGGCACGACCGTAGTCGAGCTTGGTCCCCTGCAGGCCGAGGCTGGGAATGTCGAGCAGATCCGGAAGGTGCTGGAACGAGTGGAAGTAGCGGATGTCGCCGCGGACGCCGACGTGCGAGCTGAAGAACACAATCAACCCGCCGCCGAGGTTCCAGCCGAACTGGTTCGCGTTGGTGGTCTCGCTGCTGCCGGCGTCCTCGACCGAGGTCCGGATCAGGCCCACCCCGGCCGCGCCGTACGGCTGAACGGGACCGATCCTGGGCGCCAGCATGAAGTTCTGCATCCACGTGATCACCTTGGTCGACTGGCCGGGGGTCGCGCCGAAGAAGTCCTTGGTGTAGGCGAACTCCGATTCGAATCCGACGACGCTCCCGAGGGAGCCGAACGCGACGCCGTAGTTGGCGTGCTTGTCCTCGCAGTTCGTGATGGCCGGACACCCGGAGTCGCCGCTGAAGTTGTAGCCGATGAACGGGCTGATGAAGCCCTGCGCGCTCGCGCGTTCCGCGCTGCACGCCATGAACAGCGCCATGGCCAGCACACCCACCACCCATCGCTGCTTCCGCGTCATCATGCGCATACACACTCCAGGAGAATGAGAGAGAGGCGAGATCGCACCTCAGTCATGATACAACGCGCGCGGCGGGCGCCAGGCAAGTCGGGGCGTTTGCCGGGTGCCGATGAACCGCGGCGGCCGGCGTATGACACAATACCTCCCTTCGATGTCCCCTCCCGGCGCCTTCGATCCCGCTCTGGTCATCGCGTTCGGCTTCGGCGTCGGCATCCTCGTGGGGATGACGGGAATCGGGGGAGGGGCGCTCATGACCCCCCTTCTGGTGCTCTTTGTCTCCACGCCGCCGGTGACGGCGGTCGGCACCGACCTGGCCTACGGCGCGGTGACGAAAACCGTCGGCGGCATCAAACACTGGCGCCAGGGCACCATCGATTACAGCCTGTCGGCCTGGATGGCGGTCGGGTCGGTGCCCGCGGCGGTCTGCGGCGTGTACGTCCTCGGCCTGCTCCAGCATCGTCTCGGGAGCGGCGCGTTCGACACGTTCATTCTCTACACGCTGGCGGCCGCCATCGGGTTCACCGGGGTCGTCACCCTGGTGCGCGCGATCTTCCTGAAGCAGATGGTCGCCCGTGAGCGGCAGACGGTGCACATGCGGCTCGAGCACAAGGTGGCGGCCGTGCTGCTGGGGCTCGCCGTCGGGTTCGTGCTCGGCATCACGTCGGCGGGCAGCGGGTCGCTCATCGCGCTCGGGTTGATCATGATCTTCCGGCTCACCCCGTACCGCGTCGTCGGCACCGACATCTTTCACGCCGCGATCCTGCTCTGGGCGGCGGCGATCGCGCATGTGGTGGCCGGCAACGTGGACTACGCGCTCGCTGGAACGATCCTGATCGGGTCAGTGCCGGGTGTGTGGATCGGCAGTCACATGTCGGTGCGTCTGCCGGCGGGCACGCTCCGCACCGTGCTCGGCGTCGTGCTGATTGGCGCGGCGATGGGCCTGGGCGCGAGGGCGGGCCTGCCGATTCCGCCGCTGGGCATCGCGGCGGTCCCCTGCCTGCTGGCGGTCATCGTGCTCTGGCAGCGCTTTCGCGATCGCGTGCCGCGGGCGATCGCCGACACCGAGGCCAAGGAGCCGCCCGACCGTACGGCCAACACGGACCATCCGCACTAGAAGCGCGGTCGGCCGGCGATCGCCCCCGGCTCCTGGCCGGCGGCGATCGCCCATTATCTGTCTCCTCTGGCCTCTCAGTGCCGAGCTTCCCTAGCGCTTCCGGCCCCGAGCCGAGGTCCGTGAACTGCCGGCCGCGCGGCTGCCGGAGCTGGAACGGCTCCGGCCCGGCCGGGCCGCCATTGCCAGCTCCCCCTCCTCGGCCTCTTCCCCCTCTTCCGCCTCCGGGTTGATCCGGCTGGCGATCTGAGTCAGCTTCTCGTCCGCTTCCTTTTCCTCGTCCAGGGTCTGGCCCAGCAGGTCCTTGGCGTCCTCGAGGCTCAGCACCTCGGCAAAGGTCGCCAGGGTGCCGTAGCTCGCGATCTCATAGTGCTCCACCTTCTGGGCGGCGGAAATGAGTGCGGCATCGAGCACCGTGCCCTCCAGCTCGCTCATCATCTCCTGCCCCTCTTCCACGAGTCCCTTCATCCCTTCGCAGGTCTTGCCGCGCGCCGGCACGCCGACGATCCTGAACACCTCCTCGAGGCGGCTCACGTGCCCCTTGGTAATCTCGAAATGCTCTTCGAACGCCGAGCGCAGCTCCTCGCTCTCGGCGGCCTTGGCCAACTTCGGCAGCGCCTTGGTCAGCTGCTTCTCGGCGTCGTACATGTCGCGCAGTTCCTCAACGAACAGTTCCTGAAGATTTTCGGCTGCCATCGCATTGGTCCTTTCCATTCATGGGCGGGCGGCTGTGCGCCGCCGCAGCTGTGGAAGAAAGCAAAGCGCTCGCCACAGGGGCCGGGCAACAGAACACGTTCAGGCCGCTTCGGAGCGGCAACCGTGAGAGGCGGATCGCGACGGCTACTGGGGAGGCCGAGGATGATTGGTGGAGTTGAGGAACGCCTTGATCGCGATCACCTCGTCACGGACGAGAGCCGTGCGCTCGTCGAGCAGCTCTTTGGTGCGGCGCATGAGCTGCCGCAGCTCGCCGTCGATGGCAGCGACACAATCCCGGTCTCTGTGATGTCCCTCACCGGCAGCCATGCCGCAGCGAGGACAGATCACGCCCGCTCGAAGCTGGACCACCTTGGCGCCTTTCGGCCGTCGAGCATCAGGAAAGCGCCCGGACGTGGAAGCGCCGGCCATCAGGGAGTCCGCGGCGCTCGTCTTGTTCCGCTCCGCGGCATAGCAGCCGCACGCAAGCCGTTCGAGCGCCTTTCGGTCGGTCAGCCGGACGCTGCTCTGCCTCACACGCAACACCCGGAGACCTTCCAGCCGACGGAGCACGGCCGTGAGGTCCTCCACCCCGGCGCCCATCGCGGTGCCGAGGAGAGATCCGGCGAACTGGAGCTCCGCGCCGCCGACGGCGTCCGACAGCTCCAGCAGCCACCGGCAGCACCGATCCTGGAGCGGGTGCAGGCGGTTGCAGGCAGCCGAGCGCACGATGCGCTCCTGGAACGAGCGTGCGTATCGACCCACCGCCGACTTGAACACATGCGATTCGCCGAGCTCGCGCTCGAACGCCGTGCGCGACATGTAGCGTGCGCGGCCATCGGTCACCTGGACGTACAGAGGAGCAGCCGGGGCGGGGACGACGGGCAGCATGCCCAGCGCTCCCTCGCTGCCGACGACCGCGATCTCGATCGTGCGGCCGTCGGTCATCCGGCTCTGAACGGAGCAGATGCCTGTCTCGGGAAAGTACACCCGCTCCCCGCAGCGGCGCAGCGGCGCGCCGTCCCTCAGGCGCGTGGAATGCAGGCCGGGTGCGATTCTCTCGAAGTCGGCGGGTGACAGCGCCGAGAGCAGCCGGTTTCTCGATGCGGGCGGCATCTAACCCAGAAGACGATCGAACATTGCCTTCACCGTGCGATAGCACTCGCACGAGGCCGCCTCGAGCGCCTTGCGATCCGCGATCCGCACGTGCCCGCGGACGTGCGTCACGATGCCGGCCCGCTGCAGCGCCGCGAACACCAGGGTCACCGTCGGCCGGCGGACGCCCAGCATGATCGCCAGGAACTCGTGGGTGAGTGGAAATTCCTCGCGCTCGATCCGGTCCTGGGTCATCAGCAGCCAGCGGCAGCAGCGCTCCTCGGCCGAGTGGAGCCCGTTGCACGCGACCGACTGCATCAGCAGGCCCACGTAAGCCTGGGAGTACCGGTTCACCATCTGGTAGAGCGCACCGCGCCGCTCCATTTCCCGCTGAAAGGCGTCGACCGGCATCACGTACGCGCCTTCGCCCGCCACCTGCACGAAGGCGTCGCCGGTCGCGACGCCGTCGCCCAGCACGGCGCCCATGCCCACGATGCCCTCGCGGCCGACCGTCGCCACTTCGACCGCGCCGCCATCTTCCATGGCGTTGGTGACCGAGCAGACGATGCGGCTGGGGAAGTACACCTCTGAAATCGGTTCGCCGTGCTTGTGGATCGTCTGGCGCGCCCGCAGAGGCCTGAACGTCAGCGCAGCAGCAATGCGCTGATAGTCGTCCGCGGGCAGCGCGGCCAGGATCCGGTTGGACACCGGCGCTGTGAGGGGCACACGTGCCTGGGTGGCTTCGACCGCCGAGAGTTGGTTCATTTCGGCACCTCGAGAATGGAAGTGATCAATAATCGCAATGGCCTGATGACTGCGCTGCCGTGACATTCATCGTTATACACGCCTCCCCTGAAAGTCCAGGCTTATCGCCGGTGATTCTAGACAGAGTGGGCGCCCTCCCGGTGCGCACCCACGGCCTCATGACGATCAAAGAGCGGGGCGGTATCGCCGTGGTGCAAGATCCGGGCGAGGCCGCGGCTCCGATGATGCCACTCAGCGCCATTCAGGCAGTTGACGTCGACCATGTCGTGGCGGTGAACGATATCGCGACACTGCTGAAGGAACTGGTCATGACACCAGTCACCCGTCCTGCACGCCTCAGCGTGCGGGCTCGGATCGTGCCTCGCGTCGAGCGCGACATCGCCGACCTGAGCGAGCGCGCGGAGGTGCTGCGGGGCGTGCTGCTGCAAGCCTCGGCCGGCCGGCTGCGCTCCCGCCCCGCTCGACCGACCAGGAAGAAGCTGCGGAAGAAAGGCAGGCCGGCGCGGTGAAGGGCAGGGGGAAGCAGGCCGCGGCGCCGGAGGCGCGCCGGCGGGGCCGCCGTCCGCCCAAGCGCCGCCGGCAAACCGCCGCTGCGACGCCGGCCTTTCCGATCGTGGGCATCGGGGCGTCGGCGGGCGGGTTCGAAGCCTTCCACCACCTGCTCGCGGCCCTGCCGCCTCGCCCCGGCCTGGCGCTCGTGTTCGTCCAGCACCTGGCGCCGCAGCAGGCCAGCTCGCTGCCGGCGCTGCTCGGCGGCTACACGCCGCTGCCGGTGACGGCCGTCGTCCAGGGGGTAACCGTCCAGCGCGACCACGTGTACGTCGTTCCGCCGAACGCCCAGATGAAGCTCGTGGACGGGCACCTGCGCCTCACGCCGCGGCCGGCCGATCGCTCGCGGTTCACCCCCATCGACTACTTCTTCCGCTCGCTCGCCCGCACGCTGCGCAACAGGGCTGTCGGGGTCGTGCTGTCGGGCACGGCGTCGGACGGGGCCGACGGCCTCCGCCAGATCAAGGCCGCAGGCGGGATTGCGCTGGCGCAGGACCCGGGCACGACGCAGTACGACGGGATGCCGCGCGCCGCCATCGCCACCGGCGTCGTCGATCTGGTGCTGCCGCCGGAGCAGATCGCGTTAAAGCTCGCGGAGATCGCCGCCAATCCAGGGCTTGCGCCGGCACTCACGCGCGCGCCAGGCGGGCCGGCCGAAGAGGTGCAGGTCACCCCCGAGCAGTTCGACCGCATCTGTCGGCTGCTCCTCCCCGCCGGGGGTGTGGATTTCCTCCACTACAAGTCGGCGACCATCGTCCGGCGCCTGCTGCGGCGCATGGCGCTGCTGAAGCTCGACGGCGTCGAGGCGTACATCGCCCACCTGGAACAGCAGCCCGCCGAGGTGCTGAAGCTGCACAGCGACCTGCTGATTCACGTGACGCGGTTCTTCCGGGAGCCGGAATCCTTCCGCGTGCTCGGCCGCGACATCGTGCCGGATCTCCTGAAGAAACAGACGCGCGAGATCCCTCTCCGCGCCTGGGTCGCGGGGTGCGCGACGGGCGAAGAGGCCTATTCGCTGGCCATCGTGCTGCTGGAGGCGCTTGGGGATCGCGACGCCGATCAGCGCGTACAGATCTTCGGCACCGATGTCAGCGAGGGGGCCATCCAGTTCGCGCGCCACGGGCTGTACCCGCCGTCGATCCGGGCAGACGTCTCGCCCGAACGGCTGCAGCGGTTCTTCGTCAAGAGCGACGGCGGCTACCGCGTGACCAGGGCCGTCCGGGATCTGCTGTGTCTTCGCGCGGCAGGATCTCACGCGCGATCCGCCGTTCTCGCGTCTCGATCTGATCTGCTGCCGCAACGTGCTCATCTATCTGGACGCCAGCCTGCAGCGGCGGCTGCTGTCCTTTTTCCACTACGCGCTCAAGCCCGACGGCATCCTCCTGCTCGGCCAGTCGGAAACCATCGGTCCCTACGGTGAGCTCTTCGCGCTGTTGAACAAGAAGCACCGCATCTACCGGAGAAAGGGCGGCGGGCTGGTCGGGCTCTGCCAACCTGTCGGTCGCCTCGCCGCGCGGCAGCCGCCGCGGACGCCCGGCGCGCCGGTGGCGTCCGTGCACGCACGGCCCGGCGCGGTCACGGCCGAAGCGACGCGCCTCATCCTCGACCGCTACGCACCGCCGAGCGTGCTGCTGGATCAGGCCTTTCAGTGGTGCAGTTCAACGGCCAGACGGGCACGTACCTGGAGCCCTCGCCGGGAGAGCCGAGCTTCCATGTGCTCAAGCTGGCGCGCGAAGGGCTGCTCCACGGGCTGCGCACCGCGCTGCAGACCGCGCGCAAGACCCGCCGCACCGTGCGGAAGCCCGGGCTGCGCGTGCGCGACGGCGGCAAATGGCACGACGTGAACGTGCAGGTCGTTCCCCTGATCCAGCAGAGTCAGTCGCACTACCTGGTGCTCTTCGAGGAGCGCCGCAAAGCGGGGCGGCCGGCTCCGCCGGGACGCCGCGGCAGGGGAGCGGCGAGGCGCCCCGCGTCGCCAGGCTCGAGGAAGAGCTGGCGTCCACGCGCGAGTACCTGCAGTCGATGATTCAGGAGATCGAGGCGACCAACGAGGAGCTGCAGTCGGCGAACGAGGAAATTCTCTCGAGCAACGAGGAGTTGCAGAGCACGAACGAGGAGCTCGACACCGCCAAGGAGGAGCTGCAGTCGACCAACGAGGAGCTGAGCACCGTCAACGACGAGCTCCACGCGCGCAACGAGGAGTTGACGAGGGTAAACGCCGACCTGCTGAACCTGCTCGGAAGCGTGCAGATCGCGATCATCATCGTCTCGAGGGATCTGCGCATCCGCCGGTTCACGCCCATGGCCGGGAGGATCTTCAATCTGATTGCGGGCGACGTGGGCCGTCCCATCTCCCAGATCAGCCCGAACATCACGTTTCCGGGGCTCGGCAAGCTGATTACCGAGACGATCGACAGCATCACGCCTGCCGAAGTGGACGTGCGCGACCTGCAGGGCCACTGGTATTCGCTGCGGGTACCGGCCCTACAAGGACACCAACAACCGGATCGACGGCGCGGTGCTGTCGCTGTTCGACATCGATCTCGTCAAGCGGCTGTCGGCCCAGACCGAGGGGGTGCTCGGCTACGCCGAGCTGATCATGGATGCGATGCACGAGCCGGTCATGGTGCTCGACACCGCGATGCGCGTGCTCGCGATCAACCCGGCGTTCACGGCGACGTTCAAGATCAGGCAGGATCAGGTGGAGCGGAAGCCGCTGTCCGAGATCGCGGGCGGCGACCGGAATATTCGCGAGATTCGCGCGCTGATCACCGACGTGCTGCCCGGCAAGCAGCACTCGCAGCACGTCGTGATCGAAGCGGCGATTGGAAAGCTCGGACGCCGGAAGCTGGTGCTCAACGCCCGCGAGCTGAACACGAGAGACAGCAGCGAGCGCCTGGTGGTGCTCGCGTTCCAGCCGGTGAAATAAGAGGATGGCCCGCCCGCAGGAGGCGGGCCACCCGGCGCGCTACTTCATCTTGAACGAGCCGTCTGGCTGCCGTTCGCGGTGCGCGGTGTGGCAGGTCATGCACTGCGATCCCAGCGTGCTCATGGCGGCGTTCGCGGCGGTCATGTCGTGCGACGCGAGGGCCTTCGAGATGGTCGCGGCGGCCATCTGCGCGTTCTTCGCGGCCGTGGCGGCGTCTTCCACTTTCTTGTCTTCCCAGTAGGCCTGCGTATCCTTGAAGAGCGCCTCGAGACGGCTCGCCGCCGCGGCGGCGTCGGCTTCGCTCGCACTCTGCAGGCTCTTGCGCAGCGCGCCGTTCTGCTGCCCGACTTCCTTCATCACCTTTGAGTAGTCTTCCTCGGACGTGATGCTGGTCTTGCCCATCGGCATCGGCTGCCCGGCCTGCGCCGCCAGCGACGCTCCGGCCAGGATGATGGCCCCGGCAATCCAACCCTTCATTCGCTCCTCCTTTGCGCAACGAAGATGCGCGTCAGGCTGCCTGTGACCTGCTGGGATAAGCTACGGCGAGAGAGGCTACCATGAATTGGCTCTTCAAAGAGGAACCTTCCAGCTACGGCTTCGACGAGCTCGCGCGCGACGGCGGCACCGTCTGGTCGGGCGTCAAGAATCCACTGGCGCAGAAGCACTTGCGGGGCGTGAGGAAAGGAGACCGCATCTTCTACTACCACACCGGGAACGAGAAGGCCGTCGTCGGCGTCGCCGCCGCGGCGAGCGACGCCTACTCGGACCCCAAGGACAAGACGGGGAAGGCGTCCGTGGTGGACATCGAGCCGCGCCTGCGCCTGCCTCGCCCCGTGACGCTCGCCGAGATCAAGGCGTCCAAGTCGTTCGCCTCGTTCCCGCTCACCCGGCTGCCGCGGCTCTCGGTCATGCCGGTCAGCGACGCGGAATGGAACGCGATCGTGGAGATGGCGAAGAACAGATAGCCGATGGGCGCTCACGCCCGGAGCCTGAGGAAGAGGAGACTCGCCGCCGCGAGCAGCACGCCCCAGCCAATCGTCAGGGTCGCGAACCCGAGGCGCTCGAAAAGGAACCCGCCGGCGGCCGGGCCCGCCATGAGCCCCACGGCCCAGGCGACGTTGTAGACGCCGTACACCACGCCATAGGCCTCGACGCCGGCCCGCGAGGCGAGCTGCGCGAAGTACGTCAGAGACGGGGTGATGAACATCCCGAACACCATCCAGAGCGGCATCATCACCAGCGCGGCCGACCAGAAGCCGCGCGCGAAGTTGAGCGCGGGCAGCATCGCCGCGAAGAGCAGCAGCCCCGCCAGCATCAGCGGGCGGCCTCCCCAGCGATCGCTGAGCCGCCCGTAGAGCGGGTGCAGCACGCTCGAGGCGAGCGCGGCCATGCCGAAGAGCGTTCCCACGGAGGCGGGGCCGAGATGGAGCCTCGACTCGAACAGCAGCGGGAGGACCGGCTCGAGCATCGCGCCCGTGGCGGCGCCGGCGGCGACGATCAGCGCGCAGATTCGGATCGAGCGAAGCCGGAGCACGGCCCACATCGACGCAGGCGCGCGCCGCAGGCGCGACGTCGCCGGCGTGACGACGGCGAACAGCACGAGATCCGCGGCGGCGAGGGCCGCGACGATGATGAAGGGGAGGCGGATGCCGCCGATTTCGTAGAGCCAGCCGCCGGCGAGCGGCCCGGCGATGATCCCGAGCGTGCTGCCGGCCATCGCCAGCCCCATCGCGCGGCCGCGCTCGTCTTCGGCGTAGAGGTCGGCGATGAGCGCGAACCCGACGACCCACGTCATGGCGTCGGCGGTCCCCTGCAGCATCCGCGCGGCGAACAGCATCGCCATCGAGCCGGCGTAGGCGAAGAGGAGCGTGGCGCCGGCGAGGAGCGCCAGCGCGGCGATCATCGGTCCCCGCCGTCCGAGACGATCGGAGACCGCCCCCATCGGTATCGAGAGCGTGAGCAGCGCCACGCCGAAGGAGGCGAACAGCAGTCCGACCATGGTCGGGCTGGCCGCAAACCTCGTGGCGTAGTCGGGCAGCACCGGCACGGCCACCGAGTAGGCCACCATGTCGGTGAAGGTGGCGGTGGTGATGCAGGCGAGGACGAGCCCTCTCTCCGCCAGGCGTTGGCGCGGTCTTTCGCCCTCTACCTGTCCGGCGCCAGAAACAGACATGCCAGCGGCGGAAGCGTGAGCACGAGGCTGTGCGGACGGCCGTGGGCCGGAACCGGCTGCGACTCCACCGCGCCGCCGTTTCCCACGTCGCCGCCGCCGTAGAGGGCGGCGTCGCTGTTCAACAGCTCGGTGTACCGGCCGGCCTCGGGCACTCCGATCACGTAGCCCTGCCTCGGCACGGGCGTGAAGTTCACGACCACCACGAGGAAGTCCCGGGGGTCGCGGGCGCGCCGGATGAACGAGATCACGCTGCTCTCGAAATCGCAGCAGTCGATCCATTCGAAGCCGGTGTGCTCGAAGTCCACTTCGTGCAGCGCCGGCTGGCTGGCGACCGAGCGGTTGAGATCGCGCACCCAGCGCTGGATCCCCGCGTGCCCCGCGTCGTCCAGCAGATGCCAGTCGAGGCTCTCGTCGTGGTTCCACTCGCGCCACTGGCCGAACTCGTCGCCCATGAACATGAGCTTCTTGCCGGGATGCCCGAACATGTAGCCGAAGAGCGCGCGCAGATTCGCGCGCTTCTGCCAGACGTCGCCGGGCATCTTGTCGAGCAGCGCCCGCTTGCCGTGGACGACCTCGTCGTGCGAGAAGGGCAGGACGAAGTTCTCGCTGAAGGCGTACAGGAGCGAGAACGTCAGGTCGTTGTGCGACCAGCGGCGGTAGACCGGATCCTTGCCGACGTACTGCAGCATGTCGTGCATCCAGCCCATGTTCCACTTGTACGTGAAGCCGAGCCCGCCCAGGTGCACCGGCCTGGTGACGCCCGGCCAGGCCGTCGACTCCTCCGCCACGGTGATGGTGCCGGGGTGCTGCGCGTGCGTCTCCACGTTCATCTGCCGGAGCAGATCGATGGCGGCGAGATTCTCGCGCCCGCCGTACTGATTCGGCACCCACTCCCCTTCCGCGCGCGAGTAGTCGAGGTACAGCATGGAGGCCACCGCGTCCACGCGCAGGCCGTCGGCGTGGTACTCCTCGAGCCAGAACAGCGCGTTGCTCAGCAGGAAACCCCGCACCTCGTGCCGGCCGTAATTGAAGATCAGCGTTCCCCAGTCGCGGTGCTCGCCCTGGCGCGGATCGGCGTGCTCGTAGAGAGCGGTGCCGTCGAACTGCGCGAGGCCGTGCGCGTCCTTCGGAAAATGCCCCGGCACCCAGTCGAGGATCACACCCAGGCCGGCGAGGTGGCACTCGTCCATGAACGCCTTGAAGTCTTCCGGCGGCCCGAACCGGCTGGTCGGCGCGAAGAAGCCCGTGACCTGGTATCCCCAGGATCCCGCGAACGGGTGCTCCATGACCGGGAGCAGCTCGACGTGCGTGTAGCCCATGTCCTTCGCGTAGGGCACGAGCTGCCGCGCCAGCTCGCGGTAGGTCAACGGCGCGTTGTCCCGTTCGGCGGCGCGTTTCCACGAACCGAGGTGCACCTCGTAGATCGACATCGGCCGTGAGAGCCCGCCTCCCCCGCCGCGCCGGCGCGCCATCCAGTCGGCGTCCCGCCATGTGTAGCGGGTCAGGTCCCACACGATCGCGGCGCCCGCGCCGTCAGACTCGAAGAAGACACCGTACGGGTCGGTCTTCTGCAGCCGCGCGCCTGTGGCCCGCGACGTGATCTCGTACTTGTAGCGATCCCCTTCCTTCACGCCCGGCACGAACGCGCTCCAGATGCCGCTGGCGCCGAGGTTCGTGAGCGGATGCGCGAGCGGGTTCCAGCGATTGAAATCGCCCATCACGCTCACGCCCTGGGCGTTCGGCGCCCAGACCGCGAATTGCGCGCCGGAGACGCCGTCGATGCTCCGGAGATGCGCCCCGAGCTTCTCGAAGGCGCGCAGGAGCGTCCCCTCGCCGAACAGGTACAGATCGAACTCGCTGATGACGCGTGATTCGCTCATGCTTCGAAGCTTCCTTCCGCGACGAACACCGAAGTGCCGCCGACCCGCACCCGGGTGATGACGCCCTCTAGCGCCATGCTAGGATGATCCCATTCTAGTTAAAAGGAGTACCGAATATGCGTCCGCTTCGCTGGATCTTCGGGCTAGCCGTCGCTGCGCTCGCCGTCTCCACCGCGGCCGCACAGACCGCGCCCCCGGCGAGGCGCGGCGCACCGCCAGCGGCCCCGAAACCGGCCGTGCCCGCCGCGCGCCCGTCGCCCGCCGCACAGCCCGGCAAGCTCCCGCCCGGCACGTACGCACAGTTCACGACGAGCATGGGGAACTTCACGGCGCGGCTCTTCACCGCGGACGCGCCGAAGACCGTGGAGAACTTCGTCGGGCTGGCCACCGGCCGCAAGGCGTGGCGGGATCCGCGGACCGGCGCCATGGTGCACCGGCGGTACTACAACAACGTGCTCTTCCACCGCGTCATGCCGAACTTCATGATCCAGGGAGGCGACCCGACCGGTACCGGAACGGGCGGCCCGGGCTTCACGTTCCCCGACGAGATCAGCCCGAAACACCGGCACAACAAAGCGGGCATTCTCTCGATGGCCAACACCGGTCCGAACACCAACGGCGGGCAGTTCTTCATCACCGTGGCGCCGTATCCGTCGCTCGACGGGCACTTCACGATCTTCGGCGAGATCGTAGCGGGGCTGGAGCACGTGATCGCGATCTCGAAGGTGCCGCGGAACCGGCGCGACGACAGGCCGGTCACGCCCGTGGTCATCAAGACCGTGACGATCGACACGATCAAGTAGACGCGCCAGGCGGCAGCCTGGCTGACAGACGGGAACGTGAAAGAGCCCGGGCCGAACGGCCCGGGCTCTCGACAAGGCTTACCGCCGACGCGCGCGGCGGCGCGCGACGATCGTCGCGATGCCGCTGGCAAGGAGGCCGACCGACGCCGGCTCCGGCACCGGGCTGGGGTCCGACGACGTATTGGTGAAGGAGAAGCTCAGGTCGTTGTAGTCGAACGGTCCGTCGAAGAGATCCTCGAAGCTCACCAGCGACTCATTCGGCGCCCAGTCGGCCTGCACCCGCGCGTGCGGCTGCAGATCAGGATTGCGGCTTCCAGGCCCCGTGAAGTAGTCGTAGCCCGTATCGTTGACGTAGAGCCTGAACTCCAGCTCGGTCCCAAGCGCGTACGACCCCAGATTCGCGGTCGAACCGACGGCCGACGTATGGTTATTGAAGATGAAGAGGTCGTTGCCGGTGTCGCCATCGTCTCCCGGCTGGCCCGAGCCATCCAGCAGCAGGTAGAGGTCATTGCTGTAGTTGGCCGAGTTCCCCTGATAGGTCGCAATAATCGGATCGGTGCCAGTCACGTAAATCTGGAAACCTTCGGTTCCGGGCATCGCGATCGGAAACGCGTCGGCACGACCAGCGGCGGCCGTGAAGGCGCCGACGGCGATCAATCCCGCTACGAGAGCTTTCATGTCAGTCCGCTCCTTTGAATCAACGGTAACGTTCGGCCCGGCATCGTGCAAGATTGCCACCAATGCGCGGCCGGGTTTCTCTGCTGGAAATACCGCGGGAAATCCGCCATTTTCAAGGCTGCCCTGGTCGCGCGGCAGCCCAGAGGCAGACTTTTGCCTCGTGAAGGAGGCCAGATCCTGAGCCCTCTCTTTCCCTTCGCACTCGCGCTCGAAACGAGGCGGGATCCCGCGAGAAATTTCCCCATTCGCCGGAATCTCTCACACCGCGGCAGGCAAAAGGAGGAAAATCACGCGGATCTCGCCGCAGCACGCGGGCACATACCTTGCTCTCCGCGACGCGGGACACACCAATGATCAATTTCTTCTGGCGGCTCGCGGGCGCCCTGACGCTGAGAGCGGACACGTATGAGGAGATCGAGCACGACGGAGCTGCCACGGCTCAGGCCGCGGTGGTGGTGCTGCTCTCGAGCCTCGCCGCCGGCGTGGGAGTCTTCAGGCTCTCGCACAACCCCGGCACGCTCGTCTTCGTCTCGGCGCTCGCATTCGCCGCCTGGATTCTCTGGACGATCCTGACCCTCGAAATCGGTCGATGGATTCTGCCCGAGCCGCAGACGCAGGTCTCGTTCGCCGAGCTCCTGCGGACGATCGGGTTCTCCAGCGCGCCGGGCATCTTCAGGATCGCCGGACTGATTCCAGGCCGCACCACGGTGGTGTTCGTGATCACGGCAGTCTGGATGCTGCTGGCGATGATCGTCGCCGTCCGGCAGGCGCTCGACTTCCTCCACACGCGGCGCGCGATCCTCGTGTGCCTGCTCGGTTGGCTGCTGGCGGGCTCGATGGCCGTCGTGATCGGCCTCCTGTTCGGGCCGCAGCTCTCCGGCGGCCAATGACCGGCCTGTCCACGACCAACATCATGCTCGGGATCATCGCCGCCACCGGCGTGCTCGAGCTGATTGCCATCGCGGTGGTCTGCAGCCTGATCGGCGTACTCTGCTGGCGGCTGATGCAGTTCGTCGCGCGGATGGAGAAGCAGCACATCGAGCCGACCGCCGCCCGCGTGCAGGCGATTCTCGACGACGTGGGTACGGTGACCTCGACGGTCCGGACCAGGACCATGCGCACCGACGCGTTCATCATGCGTCTGCTGAGGCTCTGGGAGCGCTTCGGGCCGGCCAGGGGCGGAGACAAATGACGCCGTGCGTCCTCTGCCCCGTCGATTTTTCAGCCCATGCCCGCCATGCGCTGCAGCACGCATCGGCGGTGGCCACCCGAAACCGCGCCCCCCTCGTCGCGCTCTTCGTGGAAGACGCGTTGCTCTTCTCGGCCGAGTGGGGGGGCGACGTGGCGCGCGGCAGGACGGTGCTGCAGGAGAGGCTGGAGCGGTTCGCGGCGCGCGCCCTGCCCTCGCGCGGCCGCCGGCGCGCCCCATGCACCTGCGAGGTTGCCGTCGGCAACGCGGCCCGCGAGATCCAGGCGGCCGCCCGCCGGCTGGGATGCAGCCTGATCGTGATGGGCTCGCACGGCCTGACCGGCGCCACGCGGCTGTTCCTGGGATCCACGACCGAGCGCGTACTGCGCAACGCGCCAGTGCCGGTGCTGGTGATCCCGCCTGCCCGGCCGAAGGCGAAGGGGCTCGTGGGACTGCTGCCGGCGGGGCTCAGGCCCAGGCGCAAGCGGGCGTGAGCCGCGGCAACGCCCTCGGCGGGAAATCCGATTCGCGCAACAGAGCCGCTGGAGCATCCACCGGCGTGCAGGAGGACGTAATGACCGACAAGTCATGGTGGGAGACGCTGAAAGGCGACGGGCAGATCGCCCTCGAGAAGCTCAAAGCGCTCGTGCACGAGGGCAACGTGCGGCGCATCGTCGTGGTCCACAAGAACCGCACCGTGGCCGAATTTCCGCTCACGGCGGGCGTCGTGGGAGCGGTGCTGGCGCCCGTGCTGGCCGCCATTGCCGCGATCGTCGCGATGCTGAAGGACTGCACGATCCAGATCGAGCGCGTCGAACCCGAAGCCGGGAAGAGCGCCGAAGCGCGCGGCGATGACCCGCATCAGCAGGCCGGATAGCCTGCGGCGCCGGCACGACCGGTGCCGATGAAGACGCGCCATTGTCATCGAACGGGCGCGTTCCCCGGCCCGATCCGAACCTCCGTCACGCCGAACCGCGCGTACTCGATCTCGCGCCCGTCCACGACCCAGGCGGCCACGACCGAATGCGGCAGGAGCAGTCCGTCCACGCGGCGGAAATCGGCGCTCCGCCCGACGAACGGCGTGAGCGCGGACCTGCCGCCGCCCAGATCCCGGTAGCGATCGGCCGTGAACCGGTACGGCAGATCGCGATCGTCGAAATCGAAGCGCCCCGTCACCGAGAGCCCGCCGACGGTCAGCGTGGCGGCAGCGGCCCCGTCGTCAATGGCCGTCCACCCGACGTAGCGCCGGTCGAGGAAGACCGTCGGGATCCAGAAGAGCTCGCCGAGCAGCCGGAGCAGCGCCCCCTGATCGAGGTCGCGGCCCCGGGCGTCTGCGAGCGTCACGGTGGACTCGGCCTTGACGAGCATGTTGCCGATGCCGCCGACGGACCGGTCGCGCGCATCCACCCAGACGCCCGGCGCCATGCTGATGCGGCCCCACCAGATGAACGACGGCGGGTCGGCGGTGAAGTGCTGCTCGGCGGCGATCGGCACCCACGATCCGTCGAGCGAGGTGCGGAAGGTGCCGCGCTGGCGCAGGTCGGCCGTCCTCACCGCGAGCCGGCGGTCTCCGAGAGCTGCGTCCAGATATCTCCGGACCGGCGGCGGCAGCGCGTCCGGACCGCGGCGATCGATGGGGACGGACTCCCCGAGTCCGGCCCGCTGCGCCCGCACCTCACGCGCGACCATGCGCTGGAACCGCCAGCTGCTGGTTGACGCGATCGTGCCGGCCGTTCCGGTGGCCGCAATCAGCAGCCAGAAGACAATCCACCCCATGGCAGCACGCGCCTTCGAGCAACCATCGTGCCGCGGCCGTCCCTCGCCTGGCGGCTCCGGCCGGCGTTCTCTGCGGACGGCTGTGTATTAATCCGCTGGCGGCGCGGGAAATTGCGCGCGCAGGTCCCAGTCCGGCGCGCCGTCTGCGGGGCGCGCCGCGGCACAGGAGTGGTGTGCATCTTGCTCCGCTCCCGTTCGGCAATGGCCTTCCTCTTCGACGCCGCGCCGCTTCGCGTCTATTGGGAGCTCACGCGAGCCTGCGATCTGGCATGCACCCACTGCCGCGCCGACGCCAGGCCGGGCTGGCATCCGGGCGAGCTCACGACGCAGGAGATCTTCCGGGTCCTCGATCAACTCGCCGACGGCGCGGCGCCGCACGTCATCCTCACGGGCGGCGATCCGCTCAAGCGCGCCGACGTGTTCGACATCGTGGAGCGCACGGTCGCGATCGGGCTTCCATGCCTGGTGGCGGCCAGCGCGACCCCTCTGCTGACCAGGGAGGCCATCCGGGCGCTCGCCTCGATGCGCGTCGAAGCCATGTCGCTCAGCCTCGACGGCTCGACCGCGGCGCTCCACGACGCCATCCGGGGCGTTCCGGGCACGTTCGCGCGGACGGTGGCGGCCGCACACGACATCGTGGCCGCCCGGATCCCGCTCCAGATCAACACGCTGGTCGATCGCGACACGCTCGCCGATCTCCCGGCCATTCACCGCCTCGTGGCGAGCGTCGAGGCGGATCGCTGGTGCCTGTTCTTTCTCATCCCGACCGGACGCGGCGATACGTTGAGACAAATCTCGCCGCAGGCGGCCGAGCGCGTCCTGAATTGGGCGCTCGACCGGTCCGGCGAGACGAAGCCGGTCGTCACCACGACCGAAGCGCCGCACTACCGGCGCATCGCGGTAAGCCGCCATGCGGCGAACGGCTCCGTCGACGGGCCGGGGCGCGTCATCCGCCGCGGTCTCGGTATTCGCGACGGCAACGGAGTGATGTTCATTTCACACACCGGCGACGTGCAGCCATCCGGGTTCCTCCCGCTGGTCGCGGGGAACGTCCGGGCCGAGAGCCCGCTGCAGATCTACCGCAACTCGCCGCTCTTCCAGAGCTTGAGATGCACCGACGGCTTCAAGGACCGGTGCGGGTGGTGCGAGTTCCGCGAGATCTGCGGCGGCTCGCGCGCCCGGGCCTATGCCGCGACGGGCGACCCGCTCGGCTCCGATCCGCTCTGCCCCTATGAACCCGCGCGCGTCCGGCCGCCGCAGGCGGTTCGCGCGCATGGAGCCGAATCATGATCATCTGCCACACCTCGACCGGCCCGCAGACATGCCGCTGGGCGACGCCGACGATGTTCCTCAACTGGCCGTTCTGGCTCGACGCCGGCTCCTGGCCCTGGAGTTGCGCGCTCGACCGGCGGCTGAGACTGCTCTCCAACGGCGACTACTGCCAGGGATGCGCCCGCTGGGAGCGCCGGCAGCCGGGCGAAACCCCGCCGGACTTCGAGGCCGGTGCGCGTATCCTGAAGGACGACGGCGCGT
Organism: Vicinamibacterales bacterium; assembly: GCA_963738315.1. Classification (GTDB taxonomy): domain Bacteria; phylum Acidobacteriota; class Vicinamibacteria; order Vicinamibacterales; family JAMQPK01; genus JAMQPK01. Next base: position 109,408 of record CAVTVT010000004.1, read on the forward strand.
CGGGGACCGACGCCTCGTGACCGGTTGAGGCACATCGATCCAGCAGGATGCCGCCGGAGGAGAACGGAATGACGGAGAACGAGAGGGAACGGCGGCCGCTGGAAGATCCGCTCGCCGAGCTCGAACGACAGCTGATGGCGGCTTATGTGGCAGGCGCCGGCGAGAACCTGCACGATCTCATGGCGCGCGACGACGAAGCGGCCCGCCGGCTGCTGGTCGAGGCCTCACGCTACGCGAGCGACCGTCTCACCGAGGTGGAGGCACGGTCGCACTACCTGCGCCGGCTGCACGGGAAGGAATGACGGGTCAGGCCATCCGCCGCAGCCACTCGACCAGCGCCGCCACGATCCCGAAGCCGACGACGACGAGGAACAGCATCACGGCGAGCGCGAAGGTCATGCCGATCGCGGCCCCCGAGAGGCTCACAACCGAGTCGAGCAGGTCTCGGAATTTGACCGGGCTCTGGATATGACCGAATACTCCGCCGCCGAAGATCAGCAGCCCGAGCAGGCCGATGGCGACGCCGACCGGCAGAAACGCCACGGTGAAGACGAGCGCCGCCCCCACGGCCATCAGCACCGCGCCGACGAGCACGGCGGCCGCGTGGGTCGAGAACGATTCGCCCGCCGCCAGGTAGTGGCGATAGAAGAACGAGTTGGCTCTCATTTCGCTTATCCCTCCGCCGGAACGGGAGAGCAAGCGGTGTGCCGCAAGATACGCGCATTTTTGGAGAAAAACACCGAAGTTTCTTGCGGATCGATAGTCACTTGGGGAATATTCCCCTACCCGGCGAAATACTGCGCGTCCCGGCGCGCGCGAGGAGGATCCATGCGGTATCGCGTCGTCATCATCATGGGAGCGTGCGTGGCCGCTCTGGCCGCACCGTCGTTCGCCCAGTCGCAGGTCGAGCGAGGGATGAAAGTCTTCGCCGATCAGAAGTGCTCGATGTGCCACTCGGTGGCCGGCAAGGGCAACCCGAAGGGACCGCTCGAGGAGGCGGCGTCGAAGCTGTCGGCTGACGAGATTCGCGAATGGCTCGTCCACCCCGACGAGATGCGGCAGAAGACGGAGCCGAGCGCAAGCCGGCCATGAAGTCGTTCGCGTCCCTGCCGAAGGCCGACCTGGATGCGCTCGTCGCGTATTCGTCTCGTTGAAGAACAGAAGTGACCCGGCGACCTCGGTCTTCGATCGGCAGGCCAACTTCCTCGACGTCATCCTGGGCGCCGGCTTCGTCTCCACGCTGGCGGCGGTGGCCTATCCGGTCTGGCGGTACCTCATCCCGCCGGTGAGCGGCGAGCCGGCGACGCAGAGCGTCGTCGCGGCGAAGGCGGCGAGCGTGCAGCAGAACTCGGGGCTCGTGTTCAAGTTCGGCAGAAGCCGGCCATCCTGATCCGCACGCCCGAGGGAGAGCTGCGCGCCTTCAACGCGGTCTGCACCCACCTGGAGTGCACGGTGCAGTACAAGGCCGACACGTCGCAGATCTGGTGCGCGTGCCACAACGGGATCTACGACCTGCACGGCAACGTCGTGTCGGGCCCGCCGCCCCGTCCGCTCGAGCCGTTCACCGTCAACCAGCGCGGCGACGATATCGTCGTCTCGCGAGGCTAGGCGCCCATGGTCGCTGCCATCATCGACTGGGTCGACCAACGGCTGAACCTCAGCGGGATCCGGCATTTCGTCCAAGAGAAGGGCGTGCCGGTCCACACGCAGAAGATCTGGTACTACCTGGGCGGCATGACGCTGTTCCTGTTCATGATTCAGGTGGCGACCGGGATCCTGCTGCTGCTCTACTACCGGCCGAGCGCGAGCGAAGCATACGAGAGCGTGCAGTTCATCGTCACGCAGGTCGAGTTCGGATGGCTCGTCCGGAACATCCACAGCTGGTCGGCCAACCTGCTGATCCTGGTGGCGTTCGCGCACATGTTCAGCGTGTTCTTCCTGAAGGCCTACCGCAAGCCGCGCGAGCTCACGTGGGTGAGCGGCGTCTTTCTGCTGTTCCTGATGCTGGGCTTCGGGTTCAGCGGGTACCTCCTGCCCTGGAACGAGCTCTCGTTCTTCGCCACCAAGGTGGGCACCGGCATCGCCGGGGCGGTGCCGCTCGTCGGACGCCCGATGCTGCGCTTCCTGCGCGGCGGCGACGATGTCACCGGCGCGACGCTGTCGAGGTTCTACGCGCTGCACGTGGCCGTGCTCCCGGCGATCACGACGGCGCTGGTGGTGCTGCATCTGCTCTTCGTCCAGCGGCAGGGCATGAGCGTGCCGATTCGGATCGCGCGGCGCCAGCGCGCGGGCGAGCCGCTGAAGCAGATGCCGTTCTTCCCGGACTACATCCTGCGCGACGTCCTCGTGTGGTACATCGCGCTGGCGATCCTGGCGGCGCTCGCGGCCTTCTATCCGTGGGAGCTGGGGAAGAAGGCGGACGCGTTCGCCGCGGTCCCCGCCGGCATCCGCCCGGAGTGGTACTTCCTCGCGATGTTCCACACGCTGAAGCTCCTGCCGAGCCACGTGCTCGGCATCGAAGGCGAGCAGCTCGGCGTGATCGGTTTCGGCCTGGCGGCTCTCGTGCTGATCGTGGTGCCGTTTCTCGACCGGCGCGCCTCACACGACGAGCCGAGCCCCGCGTTCACGGCGCTGGGCGTCGCGGCGCTGATCTACATGGTGGCGTTCACCATCATCGGCTACTACGCATCCTGACAAGGAGACGGCCCTGATCGGACGATCCCGTTCCATCCGCCTGTCGGCGGCGGCACTCGCGCTTGCCGCTGCAGCCGTCGCATGGCCGTCAGTGGCCAGCGCGCAGACGGCCAAGCCGAACAGCTGCGCGACGTGCCATGCGTCGCTCCCCGATCCGCGGCTCTCGAATCCGCCGGGCGCCGTGCGGGGAGACGTCCATCAGAACGCCGGCGTGGCCTGCGCCGACTGCCACGGCGGAGATCCGGCGGCCACCGCCGAGGCGGCGGCCCACGACGCTGCCCGGGGTTGGAAGAAGCCGGATCCGGCCACCCTGTGCGCGTCGTGTCATGCGCTGCTGAACGACAAGTTCAAGACGAGCGTGCACGCGCAGATCTTCGAGAAGGCCTGCGTCGAGTGCCACGGCAATCACGGCATCAAGCCGCCGAGCGACGCGATGCTGGGCACCGGCGCCGGCACGCTCTGCGCCTCGTGCCACAGCGAGGCGGACGATCCCGGGTTCGTGGCCGCGCGGCGGATGCGCGCGAGCATCGACGGCCTGCGGCAGGGAATCGAGGCGGACACCGCCCTCATCGAACGCGCGCACGTCGCCGGAATGGAAGTGGGCGACCAGGAGCTGGCGCTGCACGAGGCGGAGACGAAGCTGATTCTGGCCCGCACGGAGATGCACGCCTTCGACCCGGCGTCGCTCGACGCCGTGGTCGCCGACGGCACCAAAATCGTCGCGCAGGTCAGGCGCGGCGGCGAGCAGGCGCTGACCGAGCTGCGCTACCGGCGCCGCGGCCTGTTCGTCGCGCTCGGCGCGATTCTACTGTTCGTGGTGGCGCTGGCACTGAAGATCCGGACGCTGCACAGCTGAGGCACCGACTCCGCCGGCCCGGCGCGCGCCGGGCCGGGCGGTGCTTACCACGCGTAGTTCAAGCGCAGCATGAAGGTGTGATCGGTGTACGGCCAGTAGGGATTGCCGATCAGCAGCGAGCCGTTGGCGATGTCGATGCTGTCGAGCGCGGACAGCCCGAGGGCGAAGTCTTCCACCTTGTAGCGGTCGTACCAGTAGAGCAGACCCAGGGAAATGTCGCGGCGCAGCCGGTACCGCGCGTCGAGCGTGGCGTGCTGCAGCTCGTTCATCAGCCGCGGCAGCTGCTCGATCGGCCCGAGCGACGTATTGGGCCCGAGCACGTATTCGTACCGCCCGCGCGAGCGGGTGAAATCGTAGGCCATCCTCAGCTCGACCTTCGGGACCAGCGTGAGCAGGTCGGCGCTCAGGTTGGCCGTGTGCACCCGCTCCGAGCCGTTGGTGAACCAGTTGCGCGAAGGATCGAGGAACTGGTCGCCCGGATTCGCCTGCCGCGAGAGCTGCCGGCTCGTGTAGTCCTCATAGCCGTAGTTCGCGCCGAACGACATGCCCGCCGACGCGACATAGTCCGCGCCCACGGCGTAGGTGCGGTTGTTCAGCTGCTGCAGCCCGAACGCCGCGTCCGGACGATGATCGTTGCCGGTGGCCACCGTCGCGGTCAGACCGAGGGGCGCGATCGGCGTCACCTGAACGATCGTCGAGAACCGGTTCCGGTCGCGATCGGAGATGTCGAACTGCCGCAGCGACACCTGCTCGTTGACCTCGTCCAGCACCTCCTCGTCGAGTCCGACGCCCGTCCGGACCGACCGCTCGAACCCGGTTCGCACGCTCACGTACTGGTTCCCGCTCACGTCGACCGAGCCCCGCAGCGTGTTCTCACGGGTCGTCGTGAGGAACCGGTGCGTGCGCTCCACCTCTTCGCGGCTGTAGCCCACGCGGAAGGCCGTGAAGCGCACGGCCGGCGGGGTGTACCAGGCGTCGGCGTCGAAGTTGTCGCGCACGTAGCCCAGCGGCTCGTTTCCGCCGATCGCCGACGCGGCCACGGCCTGATCGGTCCGGACGTAATTGGTCACCGCGAAATGCGGCGTCCGGTTGTCGAAGTCGTACCGCTTGAAGCGCGCGGTGAGCGACAGGTCGCGCCGCGGCCGCGACGAAGCCGTGTAGTTCATGGCCGTCACCCGCGCTTCGGCCTCGGCTGTCGGTCGATCCAGCGGGATCGTCGGAAGGGCCGGGTTGATCGTGAAGGGAATCAGCGGCTCGTTCTGGCGCCAGCTGTCGACCGAGACATAGGCGGTGACCTGGCTGTGCGCCGGGAGCTTGAGCGAGCCGGACGTGTTCACGCCGTTCCGGTGGCTGCTGGGCCAGAACGCCATCCTTCCCTGCGAGGTGGCGCCGCTGGTGTCGACGGCCACGAGCGGGTCGTCCACGATCAGCGCCTCCACATCGTTGCGGAACCACGACCCGTCGTATCCCACGCGGAGCATGCCGCGGTCGTTGGCCCACTCGAGCGCGCTGTCCACGTCGGTGGATCGATGGTCGAGGGGCGCGGGCACCTCGAAGACGTTGCTGAACCCGAACCCCACGCCCCACTGCTGTTGCCCGGTGCGCTTGGTCGACTTCACGTTCAGCGACAGGTCCAGATCGGGCGCCGGCGTCAGCACCAGGTTGAACGAGGCGATGTCGCGCCGCGAGCGCAGATCGAACGGCGTCGCGGAATCGGCGACATCCGACAGCTTCAGCGCGCCGGCCTGAATCTTCTGCTGAATGGAATCGTCGATGCGGAACACCCCTTCGGCCGGACTCGTGTACAGCGTCCGGCTGACGGCGCTGTTGAACAGCGGAATCTGGTCCCACTCGAAGTTCATCTTCACCTTGCCGGCCTGCTCGAAGCCGGCGAAGTAGCGCTGATCCCGGTACCCGAGGTGGTCGATGCCCGCGTCGAACACCCGGCGCGTGTCGTCGTGCGAGTAGCGGAACGCGTCCACCGTCGGGCCGTCGCGCAGGTCGCGATAGCGCTCGTTGCGCGCCGGATCGCCCGTGCCGGCGCCGAGCCGGATACCGAAGTTCACCATGCCCCCGGTGCTCGGAACCATCTCGATCGGCGTGGCCTGCTGAGCCGCGGCCATGCCTGAAGCCGCCAGCGCAAGTGCGGCGGCGAGTGTGATGCTGCTCAATCGTGGCATGGCCTCTCGCCTTCTTAACGGTGGAAGGTGTTCCCCGACGGGGAATTGGATCCGTGGATGTTCTCGTGGCACGCGACGCAGGCGCGTCCCACGATGCGGACGTTGCCGGCCCGCACGGCCGCGTTGTCGTAGATCGTCGACGGATGCCGCGTGCCGATATGGCACCGCTGGCACAGCATGGGCACCTTGGCGACGAGCAGCCGTTCATTGGACGACCCGTGCGGATCGTGGCACGTGATGCAGCTCTCGCGCCCGGGCGGGTGCTCGAACAGGAATGGCCCGCGCTTCTCCGCGTGACAGCTGATGCACGCCTCGTTGATGTAGTTGCCCGTCCGCAACAGGCGCAGGTTGGTCGAGCCGTGCGGGTTATGACACGTCGTGCACTCCATCTTGCCTTCGCGCACCGGCATGTGCGCCGTCCGCTGCACCTTCAGGGCCTGCGTGCGATGACAGGTCGCGCACAGCTCGATCTGCGAGGCCTTCTTCAGCTGCGCGTGCTCGGACTTCGGGTCGTGCACGCTGTGGCAGGTCGTGCACGACAGGTTCCGCGTCTCGTGCGCGCTCCCCTCCCAGAGGGCGTGCTCCTTCCGGTTGTGGCACGACGTGCAGACGTCGTTCACGTCGCGCGGCGCCATCTTGGGAAAGTTGCGAATCTTCGTCGGATCGCCGTCGGCGTCGACGTGTGCCTTGCCGGGACCGTGGCACGACTCGCACCCCATGGAGGCCATCGGTGTCCGGGGGTTCGCCGCCCGCGCATGCTCGGTGCGCGCCAGGCTCTCGCCTTCCGAGCCGTGGCACGACACGCAGGTCTCCGAGCCGACGTACCCCTGAGCCTGCGCGGCCGCATCCACGACGTTCGCATGGGCGGCGACGGCATTGGGAAGCCGGGCGGTGTCGGCATGGGCAAGAGCGGGCGCGAACGGACACGCGAGGACAAAGGCGACACCGACGAGTCGAAGCAGGCGCTGCATCATGTGAGTGGACTGTGATTCCGGTCGGCCCGAGCGCAACCCGCATGCCAGTCATGCGGCAGCCGGACGGAGAAGAAACCCGTGGAAAGCTCGATCGGCAACGTGCAGGCTCGTCCGGACGCCGTGAATTTTTCCCCAGTGCTTGGGTGAAAACGCCAGATCGCAAGCAGGAGTCAGTTTGACGGCCGAGAGTAGTACACGGCATCCACCGGTACCTTCTCGGTCGCGTAGTCCTGATCCTTGAATGGATAGGACGGGCGGGGCTTCGAATCAATGAAGGCGGCGAGCTGCTGCGCTTCTTCGTCGGTCAGGCTGCCAGGGTCGAGATACGGCATCGAGAACCTGATGATCCCCGCGAGCGTGTAGATCCGTGCCGCGCCGGCGCCGTCATTCCAGGAGTCGGGTCCCCACAGCGGCCCCGCGCGCTTATCGCCGATGAACACGCCCTGCCCGTCCGGGCCGTGGCAGGATCGGCAGCGCTCCATGAACAGCGCTTCGCCTTTCGCGGGATCGAGCCGATCGACGGGGATCAGGCTGGCGGCGGGAATCACGTTGCGGCCCCGCCAGGAAGGGTTCTCGCCGACGTGGTAGCCCTTCGAGAGCCAGGCGAGGTACGCATCGACGGCGAGCACCTCGGGCGAGGTCGGCGTCGGGCGCTCGAGTTCTGCTGGTGCGTTGGCTCCGTTCTGGCTCCGCAGGAAACAGTCGACGATGCGATCGGCCAGGCTGAAGAGCCGGCCCGAGCGCCGGTTGTACTCCGGGAACATCCCCGCGATCCCGACCAGCGGGAGCGACCGCTCGCGCTGGCCGGCGTTCAGATGACAGTTGTTGCACGACATCCGTCCAGGCGTGAACCGGGCCGCTTCGCGCGGCGTGTTGGTGAAGATCTGGAATCCCCAGCGGATGTCGCGAGACAGGCGGGAGTCGTTGAGCGTCGCGTCCGCCGCGGGGCTCTTCGGGAACTCCCACGCGGTCACCATCGTGGTCCTGGAGGAGATGAGCGGCCCCGCCATGCGGTCCGGACGGGCGGGGGAAGCAGGGCCGCAGGCGGCGCACGCGAGCGCCAGCAGAATCGAAGTGCGGAGGCGTGCGAAACAGGTCATGATTGCACCGGCCTGCCGAGGCAGCTTACCATGCGGTTCGGACAAGATACTCGATGACGGCCGGAAAGAGCCACGCCCGGCGCACGTTTCTGACGGTCGGCGCCGGCAGCATTGTCGCCGGCGTCGCGGCCTCACGCACCGCCGCGCAGGCGCCGGCGGCAGGAGCCCGGCCGGCGGCTCCGTCGGAGCCGGACGGCGGGGCAGGCGTGTGGCATGCCGCACGTCATGCGGAGGACGACTGGCTCGATCGGATTCCCGGCGTGCATCGGCTCGTGATCGACACCACGACGCCGGAGGGCTTCGACGAGGCGCTGCTCTACGCCGACAACTTCTTCTCGGCCAACCGGAACGCGTACGCCCTCGCCGACGCCGACCTCGCCGTCGTCATCGTCGTGCGGCACGACTCGACGGCGTTCGGTTACACCGACGCGATCTGGGAGAAATACGGGGCCTCGCTGGTGCGCGCGGCGGGCTTCGCCGATCCCGCGACGAAGCAGCCGCCACGCGCCAACATCCATCGCGCCAGAATCGAGCGGCTCGTCAAACGGGGAGCGCACCTCGCCGTCTGCCAGATGGCGACGCGGTTTCTGGCCGGCCGGGCCGCGGCGGCGGCCGGCGGCACGGCCGAGGCCGTCTACCAGGAGATCGCCGGTCATCTCTTCGATAACGCACACCTGGTGCCCGCAGGCATCGTCGCGCTCAGCCGTGCGCAGGAGCGCGGGTATTCGCTCGCTCACGGCGTGTAAACCGGCAAGCATCGAGAGGAGCTCAGCATGAGACGGCTACTCTGTTCGATTTCGGCGGCGATGGCGCTCGCCGCGGCGCTCGCCGCGCAGGGGCTCGCCATCAAGGAAAGCGTCCCCGGCGTCACCAACTTCGCCCGGCTGGAGACGACGATCGCCTGCGCCGGCGCGACGACTCCCGAGGGCGTGCTGGAGGTGAAGAAGCTCGGGTACGCCGCGATCATCAATCTACGCCAGGCCGGTGAAGCGGGCGCGAACATCGACGATGAAGCCGCGGCGGCGAAGACGGCGGGCATCACCTTCATTCACCTGCCCTTCAACTCGTCGTCTCCCGATCCGGCCGTGGTGGAAGGCTTCCTCAAAGCCGTGACCGATCCGGCCAACCAGCCGGCGTTCATCCACTGCGCCAGCGGCAACCGCGCCGCGGCGATGTGGCTGATCAAGCGCGTGGTGATCGACCACTGGGACTTCGACCGCGCCGAAGCCGAAGCCGCCTCGCTGGGCTTGACGAGCCCGGGGCTGAAGGCGTTCGCGCGCGACTACGTCAACGCGCACAAGCCGCAGTAGGCCGGTGCCGGCACGCGCCACCCCCACGCGGGGGCTGCTGGTCGGCCTGATCATCACGCTGACGGCGGTGGTGGCCGACTCGTACTACGTCTCGCGGCAGATCGGCCGCCTCCGCGCGCTGCAGACCGACCTGGCCGATCGCAGCCGCGGCGACTCGCTGCAGCTCCTGCGGATTCAGAACGATCTCAACTCGCTCGGGCTCGCCATGCGCGACATGCTCGACAGCGACGAGCCGTACCCGCTCACCGCCTGGTCGTCGCAGTTCCAGCGGATCAGGACCGATCTGGACGACGCGCTGCGGCGGGAGGCGGGCCTGACGGTGGCGGAGCGCACGCCCGCACAGCGGCAGTATCTGGCCGATTCGTTCGCGCAGTTCTGGGGCGCCGCCGACCGCATGTTCGCGCTGGCCGCCGGCGGACGCGACGCCGAGGCGCGGGACCAGATCAGGCTCTCGCTGCAGGCCCGCCAGGCCGCCCTCGTGACGGCGGTGGCCCGCCTGCTCGTCGAGAACAACGAAGGCGAGGCGGAGACCGCGGCACGCGTGCAGGGCATCTACGCCGAGGTCGAGCGTCAGGTGGCCCTGTTCCTGGCGGCCACCTTCGCCGCCCTGATGCTGACCGGCGTGTACCTGATCCGGTCGAATCGCCGGATCTTCGCCGAAATCGCTGCGCTCTCCGATGAGCGCCGCGAGGTGGCGCAGCAGCTCATCGCCGCGCGGGAAACGACGCTCCGGCACCTCGCGCGCGAGCTGCACGATGAATTCGGCCAGACCCTCACCGCCATCGGCTCGATGCTGACGCGGGCGGCCCGGCGGACCTCCGACGAGCCGCTCCAGTCGGAGCTGCGCGAGATCGGCGAGATCGCGCAAGGCATGCTCGAGCACGTCCGCGGGCTGTCGCAGGCGCTCCACCCGTCGATTCTCGAGGAGGTGGGCCTCGAGGGCACGATCGACTGGTACCTGTCGACCGTCGAGCGGCAGACCGGCCTGGCGATCGCGTACGAGCGGCGCGGGCCGGCGCCGCCGGTGAGCACGACCCTGGCCATCCACGTGTACCGCGTCCTCCAGGAGGCGCTGAACAACGCCGCACGCCATTCAGGCGCCGCCGAGGCGTGGGTGCGGCTGATCGTCGAGCCCGCTTCGCTGCAGCTCGAAGTGGAGGATCACGGCAAAGGACTGCAGGCCGGCCATCCGCGCGGCCTCGGCATCACGACGATGCGCGAGCGCGCGGCGCTGCTCGGCGGAGCGCTCGAGCTCGTCGCCCCGCCTGCGGGCGGCACGCTGGTGCGCCTGCGCGTCCCGCTCGGCGGCGGCGCCGCCGAGCGCGCGCCGGGCACCGCACCGGCCACGAACAACGCCCTGCGCGAGGTCCATGAAGATCACCATCCTGCTCGCGGATGATCACGCGCTGGTGCGGCGCGGCTTCCGCCGCATGCTCGAGGACGACCCCGCGCTCGCGGTCGTCGGCGAAGCCAGCAGCGCGGAGGAGGCGATCCGCCTCGCGCTCGAGCTGACGCCGCGCGTGATCGTGATGGACTGTGCGATGCCCGGCATGAGCGGGCTGGACGCCACGCGGCGGATCCTGGAGCGGACGCCCGAGGCCGCCGTTCTCATGCTCAGCATGCACTCCGAGGAGACGCTCGTACGGCAGGCCCTCGCCGCCGGCGCGCGCGGATACATCCTGAAGAACGCCATCGATCTGGACCTGGCGGCCGCGATCAAGCAGGTCGCGGACGGCGGGCGCGTGATCGATCCGACGATCGATCTGTCGCCCGCGCCGAAAGGAGACCCGCGCCGGGGCCTGACGCCCCGCGAGCTCGAGGTGCTGAAGCTCATCTGCGACGGGTTGTCGAACCGCGAGATCGCCGCCGAGCTCGAGCTCAGCGCGGCCACCGTCTCGGTGCACCGCACGAACATCATGAACACGCTGGGCGTGCACAAGACGGCCGAGCTGGTGGTCTACGCGCTCCAGCACGGGCTGGTGAACCTGCCGTGAACCGCCGCCGCTTTCTCCGTCTCGCCGGCGGCGGCGCGGCCGCCGCGCTCTGGCCGCGCACCGCGTCCGGGCAGCCGGCCCGGGCGGCCGGATTCCGGCTGGTGGACGTCACGGCGGGCGCAGGGCTCCAGTTCCGCCACTGGAACGGCGGCTTCGGCAGCAAGCTCCTGCCCGAGACACTCGGCTCCGGCTGCGCGTTCCTCGACTACGACGGCGACGGGTGGCAGGACATCCTGCTGGTCAACGGGGCGGACTGGCCCGGGCATCGCCGGCGCCGCTCCACGCTGCAGCTGTACCGCAACAACCGGAACGGCACGTTCACCGACGTCACGCGCAGCGCAGGGCTCGACGTCGGGCTCTACGGCATGGGGGTGGCCGTAGGGGACTACGACAACGACGGCTTTCCCGACGTGCTCGTCACCTGCGTCGGCCAGAACCGGCTGTTCCGCAACACGGGCCGGGGAACCTTCGTGGACGTCACCGCCGCCAGCGGGCTGGGGGGCCGCTCGGGGTTCAGCACATCCGCGCTCTGGATGGACGTCGACCGCGACGGGCACCTCGACCTGTTCGTCTGCAACTACGTCAAATGGACGCCCGAACACGACGTGTTCTGCAGCCGCGACGGCCGGCAGAAGTCCTACTGCACGCCGGAGGCGTATCGGGGCGACACCTGCTGGCTGTTCCGGAACCGGGGCGACGGGACGTTCGAAGACGTCACCGCCACCAGCGGCATCTTCGACACCAGCTCGAAATCGCTCGGCGTCGCGATGCTCGACGACGACGCGGATGGCTGGGCCGATCTGTTCGTGGCCAACGACACTCAGCCCAACAAGCTCTATCGGAACCAGCGCAACGGCACGTTCAAGGAGGGGGCGGTCGAGGCAGGTCTCGCGTTCAGCGCCGAGGGGCGGGCGCGCGCCGGCATGGGGGTCGACGCGGGCGACATCGACAACACGGGACGCTCGTCGCTCGCGATCACGAATTTCGACAACGAGATGATCGGATTGTACCGGCCTCAGGGTCCGGACGCGTACGCCGACGCGGCCGTTCGAGCAGGGGTAGGAGCCGCCTCGCGCAACTCGCTCGGCTTCGGCTGCGTGTTCGCCGACATGGATCTCGACGGCTGGCTCGATCTGATCGTGGCCAACGGCCACATCGACGAGACGGTGCGGCCCATTCGCGGCAATGTGGGCTACGCCCAGCCGCCGCAGCTCTTCCTCAACCTGGGCAACGGCGCGTTCCGCGACGTCGCGGCGGAGGTGGGCGCCGGATTCGCGGCGGCGAAGGTCGGCCGCGGCCTGGCGGTCGGCGACTTCGACCGCGACGGCGATCTCGACCTGCTCATGACCACCAACAACGGCCCGGCCTATCTCTTCCGCAACGATCAGGCGGCCGGAAACCGGAGCATCCGGTTCCGCCTGATCGGCACGCGCTCCAACCGCGACGCCATCGGCGCCACCGTGCGCATCTTTTACGACGGCGGGTCGCAGTCGCGGCTGGTGAAGAGCGGCTCGAGCTATCTCTCGCAGTCCGAGCTCCCGGTCACCTTCGGCGTGGGCTCCCGCGATCGAATTGATCGCGTGGTGGCCGCCTGGCCGAGCGGACGGACCGAGGAGTTCCGCAACGTCGCGACGGGCCGGGCGTACGTCTGGACCGAGGGTAAGGGGCTCGCCTAGTGGCCTGTCCTCGCTGAAGCACCACCGCCTTCCGGGCGGGGCATCCCGGCTGGCTGCGTTGCGCCTCCCTCAAATACTCCCGGTATTCTCGGTCGTCGCGCCTTGCCATCCGGGCGCCGCGCTCCGGAATCCAGGTACTGCTTCAGCGAGGACAGGCCACTTGACGGCGGTCGTCACGTCAGTGCGCCTTGGCGGGCTCGGCCACGGCGTGCTCGGCCTTGGCCAGGTGCCGCGGCGACACGAGATAGAGAAAACCCACCGCCAGCGCGACGGGGGGCGCGACCACGGCCACGAGAAAGAAATAGTCGGTCAGCGTCAGCATAGACCCTCCGGATCGCGTGCATGGCAACCGGTGTGCCGGTCGGAATTCGGTGGATTTGCCGCGAATCTTCAGGCGCGGCGGGCGGCTCGGCCCGCGCGCGGGCGGACTATTCCGCAGTTGGTGCGGGAAAAGCCGTGCGCGGGCGGTAGAAGAACCCTTTGGCCGTCTCGGCCGCAGCCACATAGGCGGCCGTGATGGCGACCATCACACCGAGCAGCGCCGGCGGCAGCGGCACGAATCCGAGCGCGCCGGCGATCGGGCCGTACGGAATCGCGAACGCCACGGCGGTCATCGCGACGGTGGTCCACAGGAGAACGCCGCCGGGACGGCTGCGGAAGAGCGGCCGCCTGGTACGCACCACCAGCGCGATGGCCAGCTCGGTCAGTAGCGATTCGACGAACCAGCCGGTGCGGAACAGCGCGACGCCGCCACCGAAGAGCCGGAGCAGCACGACGAAGGTCAACACGTCGAAGATCGAGCTCAGCAGCCCGAACTGCACCATGAAACGGCCGATGAACCGCACGTCCCAGCGCGGGGGCCGCTCGATCAGCTCCGGATCGACCGCATCGTCCGCGATGCCGATCGCCGGAACGTCCGAGAGGACGTTGTTCAGCAGGATCTGACCGGCGGTCAACGGGAGGAACGGCAGCACGAGCGACGCGCCGGCCATGCTGATCATGTTGCCGAGGTTGGCGCTGGTCGTGGTCAGGATGTACTTCAGCGTGTTGGCGAAGGTGCGGCGCCCCTCCTCGATGCCGCCGCGGATCACGTCGAGGTCGCGCTCGAGCAGCACGAAGTCGGCCGCCTGCCTGGCCACGTCCACCGCGCCTTCGACCGAAAGGCTCGTGTCGGCCGCGTGCATCGCCGGCGCGTCGTTCACACCGTCTCCCAGAAAGCCGACCACGTGCCCGCTGCGCCTCAGCGCGACGATCAGGCGCTCCTTCTGATTGGGATCGACTTCCGCGAAGATCGCGGTGCGGGTGACGGCCTGAGCGAGCGCGATGCCGTCGAGCTCGGCGATCTGCGAGCCTGTAAGCGATGAGCCGACCGGCACACCGACGAGACGGGCCGCGTGCTCGGCCACGAGCACGCTGTCGCCCGTGACGATCTTGATGCCGACGCCGAGCCGCCCGAGGCTGGCGACCGCCGCAGCGGCGTCTGCCTTGACGCGATCGACAAACGTGAGAAAACCCAGCAGCGACAGCCCCTCTTCGTCCTCGCGGGTGTACCGATCGCGGTTCTCAATCGCGCGCACCGCGACGGCCAGGACGCGGACGCCCTCGCGATTCCAGTTGCGGATACGTTCCTCCAGCTGGCTCTGCAGCGCCGGATCGAGCACGGACGCGCAGGCCTCGAGCATGCCCGTTGAGGCCCCCTTGCTGATGAGCAGCGTCTCGCCGCCACTGGTCTCGAGCACGACGGCCACCCGCTTGCGGACGAAGTCGAAAGGGATCTCACCGAGCTTGCGGATACCCTCGAGCGACGGATGGGCGGCCGCGACAATGGCCTCGTCGAGGGGATTGGACAGCCCCGTCTGGAGCGCCGCATTCCAGGCAGCCCGCTCGAGCACCAGCGCCGAGGGCCGGCCGCTGACGTCGTACGCGCCCTCGAGGGAGACGACCCCTTCGGTCAGCGTGCCCGTCTTGTCGGTGCACAGGACGTCCATGCTGCCGAGGTTCTCGATGGCGCTGAGATGCCGCACGAGGACGCCGCCGCGCGCCATCAACTGCGCGCCGCGTGCCAGGTTGATGCTGAGGATCGCCGGCAGCAGCTCGGGGCTGAGCCCCACCGCCAGCGCGATCGAGAACAGCAAGGTCTCGACGGGAGAGCGGCCGGCAAACACGTGCGCCGCGAAGACGAGCACCACGATCACGAGCATCGCGCTCGTCAGCAGGTACCCGAAGCGGCGGATGCCGCGGTCGAAGTCCGTTTCGGGCGCTTCCTGCTCCAGCCCGCGTGCGATGCCGCCGAAGACCGTCCGGACACCCGTCTCGGCCACGAGGTACCGCCCGGTGCCGCTCCGCACGCTGGTGCCCAGGAACACCGTATTGGTCCGCTGCGCGAGCGGCGCGCCGGCGGCGACGACGCCCGGCGTCTTCAGCACCGGAAAGCTCTCACCCGTCAGCGGCGACTCGGTCACGAACAGGTCCGCCGCCTCGAGCAGGAGCCCGTCGGCCGGGGCCAGGCTGCCCGGCGAGAGCAGGACGACGTCGCCGGGAACCACCTCTTCGCGCGGGACCTCGACCCGCCGGCCGTCGCGCAGCACGGTCGCCGTCAAGCGCACCCGGGATGCCAGTACCGACAGCGCCTTGTGTGCGCTGTACTCCCGGGAAAACCCGATGGCGATGGTGGCCAGGACGATGAACAGCACGATCCCCGCGTCGCTCCATTCGCGCGCGAAGAGCGATATCGTCGCGGCGAACACGAGCAGCAGCAACAGCGGGCTGCGCACCTGGCGCAGCAGCAGACGGGTACGCGTGAGGGGATGACGGGGAACGATCTCGCCGCGGCCGACGCGGCTCAACCGGCTCGCGGCTTCCTCCGAGGAGAGACCCGACGGCCGAGACTTCAGCCGCCGGGCCAGCTCCCCGGAGTCGAGCGACCAGAAGCTGTCAGGCAACCTTGATGTCGATCGATTTCGGCTTGCCGTTGTTCGTCTTCGGCAGGCGGACCTTCAGCACCCCGTCCTTGAATTCGGCCTGAATGTTCGCCGCGTCGACCTCGGTCGGCAGCGTGAATCGCCGCAGGAACTGGCCGTACTGACGCTCCACGCGGTGAAACTTCCTGCCTTTCTCTTCGTTCTCCTGCTTGCGCTCCCCCTCGATCGTCAGGACGCCCTCGAGCAGCTGCACCTTGACGTCTTCCTTCTTCACCTCGGGAAGATCCGCCTTGACGACGTACTCCTTCTCGTTCTCCTGGACGTCGACGGCCGGCGCCCAGTCGGCCAGCATGTACGGGTCGCTTGTCTGACGCGCCGGCGTCTCGCCGAACATCCGGTTCAGCCGCGCCTGCATGTCCTCGAGCTCCTGGAATGGATTCCACCTGATCATGGTGTTCACGATGCCCTCCTATACGATTCTTCTACACGGTTGCGTCGGCACGGACGTACGCGCCGCTCTCGGTTCTCCGCAGGAAGCGCGCGGCCTCGAGCGCTGCGAGCACGATCGCCGAGCTGTCCGACGTCAGGCCACAGAGGCGCTCGACCTGCCGGCTCGTGAGATGCAAGCCCGGCATCTCCAGGTACTCCGACTTGATCAAGCGGATCCAGTCGCCGAGATCGCACTCTTCCCAGTCACGAGTCCAGACGCCCGGCGAGGGTTCCTGTGCCGACGCAATCGCGTATGGCATGACCTCGTCAACTCCTCGACGATTCTGCAATCCAACCGTGTGCCAGAAAGGGACACCGGAATTGGCCTGTCTTTGCGGCGCGATCGCGGCGACATGGCCTGGTGCGGGGATATTTCCGCACGCGGCCGCGGGAAAACACGCCCGCGGCTGAACATGATTTCGCGATCCATGCTCAGCAGTTTCCAGGTCCGCGTGGAAACTCTCGCGCTCGGCAGCGCCGCATCGCCCCGCCGCGGGGGCAGCCCACACCCAATGCCGCGGCACGTGGGTTGCTCCCGCGGATATCGAGGAGAACGAATATGCAAACCAAGCTGGTGGTTGTCGTTGGAGTGGCGGCCATGCTCGCCGCGACCGGCCAGGCAGCCGCGCAGGGCATCTCGCCGCCCAATACCTGGAGCCGGGGAACGACACTGGAATTGTTTGCCGGCGCCGCGAAAGCCCCCCCGAACACGGGCACCGCCGTGGGCGCGGCGGTGGGCTGGGAATTGAACCACTTCGTGGAGCTGGAAGGCCTCGGGGCGTGGCTGGCGGAACGTCGGGGGGCGAGCGCCTTCACGGCCGAATTCAAGGGGCTCGTCAATCTGATGCAGCCGGCTCGCATCGTCCCGTATGCGACGGCCGGCCTGGGGATGTACCGCGCAACCTTCGACAAGAGCGCGGCCACGCTTCCCCATTTCTACGCGCAGCGCCTCGAGATCTCCGACGCGGCGCGGACGAGCTTCACCGACCCGTCGTTCGTGTTCGGCGGCGGGCTGAACGTCTACCTCGCGCGTCACGTCTCCGTGCGGCCCGAGGTCACCTTGCGCCTGGTCACCAACGGATTGGACGTCTACCGCGTCACGATGGTGGACTTCTCGCTCGCGTACCACGTCGAAGAGCACGCCGTCGGCGGCAGCCGCCGCTGAGGCATACCGGTCGGTCGCTCCTGGGTTTGCGACCGGCCGGCGCTCCGCCAGGCCACGTCAGTCTTCTTGAAGGCTTCAGGTCGCCGGCGGGCCGCCACGCTCCTCGAACACGCGTTCGATGAACGGCAGGGCGAGCAGCACGACGAGCGCGATGACGGCACTGCCGACGGCGACGAGATACTGCCCCATCCCCGCTGCCATCCCGATGGCGGCGTTCACCCAGATCGTGGCCGCCGTCGTCAGTCCATGGACGTTGGCGCCGGTCCGAAGAATGGCGCCCGCACCCAGGAAGCCGATGCCGGTGACCACCTGGGCCGCGATCCGGTCGGCGGAAGCGTCCGGAGCGTGGAACTGGAGCGACAGCACCGAGAAGATCGCCGAGCCGAGGGCTATCAGGATGTTCGTGCGCAGGCCGGCGGGCTTCTGCCGGTACTCGCGCTCGAGGCCGATCAGCGCGCCGAGCCCGACGGCGAGGAGCAGGCGGCCGAGCACGACCGGCGGCGAGAGCTCGAGCATCTTCAGCGGTCTCCCGCCTTCAACTGTAGCGCGCGCTCGAGCGCCTGGTCGTGCCCGTATATGTCAGCCGCGAAGCGAACGTCTCCGGTTGCCGGATCGACCACCGCGGTCGTGTAGAACACGATGAGACGAACCGGACTCGCCAGCTCGACCGTCCGCGTGGGGCCTTCCATGGCTTCGAGAACGGACTCTCGGCTCCAGCCCGGCTGATCGTGCAGCATCCACTCGGCCAGCCCCGCGGCCTCGTCCACGCGAATGCATCCATGGCTGAAATCTCGCCGCGCCCGGTCGAACAGCGCGGGCGCCGGGGTGGAGTGCATGTAGACCCCGAACTCGTTGGGAAAGACGAATTTCACCAGCCCGAGCGCATTGGCAGGGCCCGGCCGCTGCCGCAGGCGCAGTTCGCCGGCGCGAAGCCGCGCGAGCGCGGCGGCCGTCGCCGGCACGACCTCACCGAGCCGGTCCACGATCTCCATGTTCTCTCGGGCGAGATACGCCGGGTTCCGCGCCATGGCCGGCAGGATGTCGTTCCGAAGGATCGACGCCGGCACGTTCCAGTACGGCCTGAAAACGATCTGGCGCACGTCGGAGACGAGCACCGGCGTCTCGAGCCCGACCGAGCGGCCCACGATCACCCGCGCGCTGAGTGCCGGCGCATCGGATCCGCGATCCCATCCGAGCAGGGTGAAGGTCGGGATATTCACGACGAGCACACGGCCGGCCGGCAGGTCCGGCAGCCAGCGAAGCCGCTCGAGCGCCAGCTCGATCCCGCGGACGTGGCTCGCCCAGAGGTGGCTGCGCACCGGGTCCAGCCGCAGGCGCATCAACGCCCCGCGCAAGAGCCGGTACTGCGCGAGCGGCGGCTCGAGCGAGGCCGCGGCCTCGGGGATGCGATGCTCCGACAGGGCCGTCTGGAGCAGGCGGACGAAATCGTGGCGCTCCGGCTCCGGATCCATGTGGAAGCCGACCGAGCGGGGATCGACGCGCCCGAGGTGGAGGTGCCGGAAGTATCTCAGCAGTCCTTGCGTGAGCTGGACGTCGAACGCGGCGATGTCGGACGAGAGCGGCTGCGGCACCATGCCGAGCGACGTCGCCTTGCAGTCGAGCGGGTACGATTCGTAATCGCCAGGGTCGAGCCCCTCGGAGGCCGCGTCGCGCAGCAGCGCCAGCGCAGCCCGCGCATCGTCGGTGGGACGGCCGAACTCATCGATCCAGACGGGACGAAACTGCCGCTCTTCGTAGAACCGGCGGGCGTCGCGCTGCTCCGGCGCATTCCATGGATCGCCCGCGGCCCGCCCCAGACCCCCGCCGAGCGCGAGCACCGCTGCCAGCACTGCCACGATCGCCAGACGACGCTCAGTAGCCATAGGCGCGCGCCAGATCCCCGTTTCGCTGCGCCTGCCGGATATGGCTGATGGACTCCACGTAGGTCTGGTACGACCCGAACGCGATGCGCTCACTCCAGCTCAGCACGCGCAACAGCTTGCGGTGCTCCGGATACCTGCGGGCGAGCAGGCGCTCGCTCGCAATGACAGCCGCGTTGTTCAGCAGCGACCGCTGCAACACCCCGAGCGACTGACGCGCGATCTCCCGCCTGCCCGCGGCATAGTCCAGCGGCACATCGTCGGATCGGCCGCTGACTGTGTAGCGCGGGTTGCGCTCGAGCCAGCCGTGCTCGAAGAGCGGCTGCGAGGTCTTCCAGTCCCAGAGCGTGGAGCCGTACCCGGCGGCGGCCGGCACGTACGTGGTCGGATCGAGCGCGACCTGCCTGGCGACATCCCAGAGCAGCGGACGGGAGCTCTCCTGCGCGGCGGCCGGAGCGCCGGCTACGGAGATCAGCATCAAGCCCCACACCGCGGAACGGCGCCACTGGATCTTCATGCTCGATCGGGCTGCAAGGCCAGTGCCCGGCTGGGCATTGCGGGCCCCCGCGCCGCACGGATATCTCCGGGCCGGCGTGGGAACAATTCCCCACCGGATCTGGAAAATTCGAAGCCGGCCCGAGCGAAAGGCTCGACAAGGGGCCCACCTCGGGCGCCGCGGCCGTCCTCACCGTCTCAGACCTGCTGGAGGTCATCGGGCACGGACGCGATCGCCCGGCCAAACCCGCGCGCGCAACGATCCACTACAAGGTTCCGCACCGGAAACAGCATCGCGGCGGCCGCGCCTGGTAATCGCGGCCGCCGGGCCCTCTCTTCGCCTCAGGCCACGTCGCGCGAGCTGCTCCTCGCGGACGGGCGCGGCCGCTCGATGTCCACCGAGCACGGTGCATGCCGCACCACCCATTCCGCGACGCTGCCGAGCAGCACGCGATCGAGCCCGCGGCGGCCGTGCGAGCCCATCACGATCAGATCGGCGCTCCACTCGCGCGCACCGTCCACAATCGCGTGCCGCGGATCGGCGTCTGGCGTCGTGACCGTCGTGCGAAATCCCGCCGCAGCGAGCTCGCCCACGATCCGTGACACCAGCTGCTCGGCGCGCTCGAAGCTGCGTCTGCGGCTCTCGACGATGTCGTGGGCATAGGTGGGGCCCTGGCCGAAGGCGAACGAGGCCGGCATCTCCTTGAGCCATTCCACCGCGTGCAGCACGCGCACCTCGACATCCTTCGGCGGAAAGCGCGCGCGCACGGCCTCGATCGCCGCCTCCGCGCCCTCGGATCCGTCGACCGCCAGCAGAATCCTCATACGCCCTCCTGCCGGTCGGGCCGCGTCGTCCTCAAACGGAGAATCGATCGCCCGCCGTCTCCTCCGACGATCTCGAGGGCGGCATCCGCACCGGTGTCGGTCTTCTCCAGGAACACCTGCTTTGGTGCCAGCACAATGTGCGACAGATGCCCGCCCGTGGCCTCCGCCACGGCAATCGAGATCGCGCGACCGCCAGCAGACTCGGCGGTGACGCCCACGAGGGGCATCCGGCGGAACTCGCGAAGCAGACCTGATGCCGGGGAGAAGATCTCCAGCGATACCAGCCATCCGTCGTGGTGCTTGCTGAACGCGTCCAGGCTTCGGGTCCAATCCGTCGCTGGAATTTCGATGCTCTGCATACGCCTCCTTCGCGCGTCGGCGCGACGCTGCGGCGGGCTGCAAGAACGCTGCCTCGGCGGGCATCGAGAAATGGCGATCGCCGCAATTCGTCCGCTGGCCACAACGCGGAGTTTTCCACTGACTGGGGAAAATGCCCCGGCGCTTCCTGGCCGCATGGTCGCGGGCGGCGGCGAATCTCGCTTCGCACCGTGGCACTGGCGTTGCTGTGACTGGGCGTGGGCGAGACGAGAGACAGAGGTTCAGGATGAAGCTGGGAGCGGTGGCCCTCGACTATGACGGCACGATCGCGGCCAATGGCGTGTTCGATCCGCGCGTGCGCGACACGATTGCCGATCTGCGCCGCCGGGGGATTGCCGTCATTCTCGTCACTGGCCGGCGGCTGGATGACTTGAGGCGGGTCGCCGGAAATCTCGGCTGCTTCAACGCCGTGGTCGCGGAAAACGGCGCCGTCCTCTACTTCCCCGAGAGCCGGCGGCAGGCGGTCCTGGGACACGCGCCTCCTGCGCCGTTTCTCGACGCGCTCCGGCGCCGCGGCATCCAGTTCAGCGTCGGAGAGTCGGTCGTGGAGACCGACGCCTCGGTGGCCGTTCCGGTGCTCGAACTGGTCCGCGAGCTCGAGCAGCCGCTCGTGCTCGCGTTCAATCGCGGCCGGCTGATGGTGCTGCCGCAGGCTATCGCCAAGTCGGTGGGCCTGCGCCGCGTGCTCTCGACGCTGCGCCTGTCGGTCCACAACACAATCGGCATCGGCGACGCGGAAAACGACCATGACCTGCTCGACGCGTGCGAGGTCGGCGTCGCCGTCGCCTGGGGAAGCCCCGCGCTGCGGGTGGTGGCCGACGAAGTCATCGAGGGCAGCGGTCCCCCGGCCGTCGCAGCGTATCTGCAGAAGGCTGCGGGCCAGATCAGGCTCTCGACCGAGCAGATGGGCCGCCGGCGGCTGTTCCTCGGCGATCAGTACGACGGTCAGCCGCTGCACCTGGCCATCCGCGGACGCACGGTCATCGTCGCCGGGGAGCCGGGGTCGGGCAAGTCGTGGCTCGCCGGGCTGCTCTGCGAGCAGCTGATCCTCCAGGGCTATTGCCTCTGCATCGTGGATCCCGAGGGGGACTACGCCGCGCTCGAGGCGCTGCCTGGAGTGATCAGGATGGGCGGCGACGATCCGCCTCCGCGGACACGGGAGCTCGCCCAGGCGCTGCAGTACCCCGACGTGACGCTCCTGATCGATCTGTCGAAGGCGACCCATCAGGAGAAGCGGCGCTACCTGCACGAGCTGCTCCCGACGCTGGCCGCGCTCCGGCGGCGCACCGGGCTGCCGCACAAGATCGTGCTGGATGAGGCGCATTACTATCTCGGCCCGCCCGAGGGACGGACGCTCATCGACGCCGAGCTCGCCGGCTACATCCTCGTGACCTATCGCGTGTCGGGCATCGATCCCGTTCTGCGGACCGCCGCCGACACGGTGGTGCTCGTCACGCGCGAGACGGATCCCGCCGAGCAGGAGACGCTGCGATCCATCTGCGCGTCCGGCGGCCGCGAGATCGACAAGAACGTGTTCCAGCAGCTCGGCCTCAGCGAGGCGGCGCTGCTGCCGGGGGCGCAGGAGGCCGGCGGCGTGCTGCGGCGGTTCCAGATCGGGCCGCGGCTCACCTCGCACGTGCGGCATCGGGCCAAGTACTTCGACATGCCCGTCGCGGAGCCGCAGGCCTTCGTCTTCACCCGGAACGGGCGTCCGACCTCGCGCGCGCAGTCGCTCAAGGAGCTGATCCTGCTGCTCGAGACGCTGCCGGACGACGAGATCGAACCGCACGTGCGCCGGCACGATATGTCGCGCTGGCTGGACGACGTGTTCCGCGACGGGCCGCTCGCCGTCCGCGTGCGGGAGATCGAGCGGCGGCTCGGGTCCGAGGATGTCCCCGATATCGCCGCGGACATCGCACAGGCCGTGCGCGCCCGGTACCAGCTCAACGAGCCGGTACTCGACGCGCCGGGCGCGGCCCCGGCCGCAGACAACGAGAAATCAGGATCGCCACAGGAGGTGTGACATGACAGCGCTCGCGGTTCGCCACTTCGTCGGGACGCTCGTGCAGGTGTTCGAGCACGCCGCATTCTTCGGGATCGGCTTCGTCCTCACGATCGTCGGCCTCGGCCTCGGCGTCACGATGATCATGCTGCCGGTCGGCGTGGTCGTCGCTGTGATAGGTGTGCTGATGATGGTGGGGGGCCTGTTCGCCCGCCTCGACTGACGTGCGGCGGACGCGCCGCAGGCGGGGCCTTGACCGGCCGTACAATTGACGGGTGAGCGACTTTCCGGCCGCGTATCCGTCGTACGAGGGCACAGCGCTGCTCGACGAGCTGCGCGCGCGCGAGTATCCGCTGCTCGACGCGCGCGGGCACGTGTACCTGGACTACACGGCCGGCAACCTCTGCGCCGCGAGCCAGCTCGCGCAGCACTTCGAGATCCTCGGCACGCATCTGCTCGGCAACCCGCATTCGACCAACCCCGCATCGGCCGACACCACGACACTGGTCGATCGCGCCCGGGCGGCCGTGCTCCGCTTCTTCAACGCGGAGGCCGACGAATGGGCGGTCGTCTTCACCGCCAACGCCACGCAGGCGCTCAAGCTGGTCGGCGAGGCGTACCCCTTCGGCCCGGGCGGCGAGTACCTGCTCACCTTCGACAACCACAACTCGGTCAACGGCATCCGCGAGTTCGCGCGGGCGAAGGGTGCGCGCGTCACCTACGTGCCGATCGAGCTGCCGGAGATGCGCGTCAGGCCCGCGGAGCTGGAGGCGCATCTCGGGCGGCCCGCTTCGGGCGCGGCGCGGCTCTTCGCGTACCCGGCGCAGTCGAACTTTTCGGGGGTGCAGCATCCGCTCGAGTGGATCGACGCCGCCCGGGCGCGCGGCTGGGACGTGCTGCTGGACGCGGCGTCGTTCACACCGACCAACAGGCTCGACCTCTCGCGCTGGCAGCCCGACTTCGTCGCGCAGTCCTTCTACAAGATTTTCGGCTATCCGACCGGCGTCGGCTGTCTGCTCGCGCGCAGGACGGCCCTCGCCCGGCTGCGCCGGCCCTGGTTCTCGGGGGGCACGATCACGGTCGCCTCGGTCCAGGGCGATCGCCATTACCTCGCGGCGGGAGAGGCGGCATTCGAGGACGGCACCCCGAACTACCTGGCGCTGCCGGCCGTCGAGATCGGGCTCCAGTACATCGACCGTGTCGGCCTGCACCTCATCCACGAGCGGGTGCGCTGTCTCACCGGCTGGCTGATCGAGTGCCTGGTGCCGCTCTGTCATGCCAACGGCGCTCCGCTGGCCCGCATCTACGGTCCGCGATCCACCGATCGGAGGGGAGGGACGGTGGCGTTCAACTTCTACGACCCCTCCGGCCAGCCGATCGACCATCGTCTGGTCGAGGCGCGCGCCAACGGCGCGAACATCTCGCTGCGGACCGGCTGCTTCTGCAATCCCGGCGGCGGCGAAATCGCGCTCGGCCTCACCGGCGACGAGCTGTCGTCCTGCTTCCATCAACCGGAGCACGAGACCCATTTCACCGTCGACGACTTCCGGCTGTGCATCGACGGCAAGAGCACCGGGGCGGTGCGCGTGTCGCTCGGCCTGGCCAGCAATCGAGCCGACGTCGACGCGTTCGTGGCCTTCGCGCGCGGCTTTCTCGCCTGAGGCGCCGCGCCGCCCCGCTCACCGGATGGACTGCAGATTCACGAACCGCTCGGCGAGCCGGGTGAGCTGCTCGTCCATGGCCCGTTCTTCCTCGAGCGTCTGCTGGAGCAGATGCGCCGCGTACGTGTACCCGAGCGTCTCTGCAAACGTGCGAGCCGTTCCGTACGCCGCGATCTCGACGTGCTCGGCTCGCTGAGCCATCGCGATGAGCCACGCGTCGCGGACGCGGGGATCTGCCGGCCTCCTGAGCAGACGCCTGTCGGCCCGGTCGAGCCCCGCGATCGCCGATGACTTCCCGCGCCCGGGTCTGGCCCCGACCGACCGCAGCACGCGCCTCAGGCGCTCGATCTGGGCCCGGCTCTCAGCGGCATGCCGGCGGAGCAGGCTCGCCAGGTCCGGGTTCGACGCCGCCTTGCGCATGCGGTCGAGCACCGGGAGGAGCTGGCGTTCGGCGCGGTACAGATCGCTCAGGCGATCCACGAGCAGATCGCGAAGCGACGTAATCGATCGACTCCGCCTCCAGAGCCACACTGCGGCAGCGCCCGCCGCCACCGGGGCTACGGCCGAACGCCAGCGCGACGCCAGCCGGCGCGAGCTCACCGCCTTCAGTCGGGCGCCGAGCCGTTCGAGATCGTCATCGACCGCGTGCCGTTTCGTCCGGACCTTCGCCGCTAAGACGTCCGTGCTCGAATCCATTGCTTGTTCTCCCTCAACGTATCCGTCGTCTGCGGAAGGTGCCGCCCGGCGATGAGCTTGCGGCGCCCGGCATAAGCGAGAATCGCCGCCAGGAGCAGCGTCAGAACCGCGACGATGGCGAATCCCACCCAGACCGGCCACTGGAACGCGGTAGCCAGACCCCAGGCGAGCGTGCTCAACAGGAACGTGAGCCCCAGTACCCCCGCCACGGCAGCCGCCACGAGGAAAGCCGCCGCAAGGCCGAGCCGCCGCACTTCCTCGCGGAACTCCGCCTTGGCAAGGGCGATCTCGCTGGCCACGAGATCCTGTGCGTCCCGCACGGCCGCTCTGATGAGATCGCTGATCGACTGATCGTGGTCTGCCATCGGGTCCGTCCTTTCTTCTTTGTCAGGGCGCCGTCGCTGTCTTGCCTCGAATTCGCGCGCGGCCCTGGCACCGACCTTCTTCTTCTGACCGGGAATCTTCTCGCCGGCGGCCTTGCCGTGCGGCGACGCGTGCTCGATCTCGGCATTCATCTCGGCACCGGCCACAATCACGAGCCCCGAGAGATAGAGCCACAGGAGCAGCACCATAGCCCCGCCGATTGCGCCATAGGTCTCGTTGTAGGACCCGAAATGGACGACATACAAACGGAAGCCCAGCGAGCCCGCGATCCAGAGGGCCGTCGCGACGAGCGCTCCCGGCGTGAGCCAGACGAAGTCCTGCTCCACGTCGGGCGCGAAGTAGTAGATGCCTCCGAAGGCGGTGGCAATCAGCACGAAGACGAGCGGCCACTGCAGGATCTTCCACGTCCACTCGAAGGCCGCGCCGAGTCCGACCCGGCGCGCGACGAACGCGGCCAGCTCCGGACCGGCCACGACGAGCGTGATG
Source organism: Vicinamibacterales bacterium (assembly GCA_963738315.1). Lineage (GTDB taxonomy): Bacteria > Acidobacteriota > Vicinamibacteria > Vicinamibacterales > JAMQPK01 > JAMQPK01. The sequence continues at coordinate 135,574 of CAVTVT010000004.1, forward strand.
GAGATCAGGATGAACAGCGCCACGCCGATGGTGAGCAGGATGGCGACCGCCCGCTGCTTCCACCACGGCCGCTCGTCACCCACGTCGTAGGCGCGATTCAGCGCGTCGATGAGCGCCACCATTGCGGCCGAACTGCTCCAGAGCGCGGCCACGACGCCGAAAGTCAGGAGTCCCTCGTTTTCACCAAGGGAAATCTTCGTCAGCTGGTTCTGGATGATGTTCGCGACAGCAGGCGGCACCGCCCCGCTGAGCATCGTGATGATCCGGGCGATCAGGTCTGAGCTCGCAAAGACGCTGGTCAGCGCCAGCAGGAACAGCAGCGCCGGAAAGAGCGCCAGAAAGAAGTAGTACGAGAGCTGAGCGGCCAGCCCGAGGCCGTTGTCCGCGCGGGTCTCCCTGACCGTCCGCTTTACGAGCTCCGGCCAGCCGATCGGCATTTCGAAGTACCGCGAGCACCTCTTGAACCCGGTGCAAATGCACCGCCATCGATTATGCGCGCCGCATCGCTCGCCGCCGTCCATATCGAGAACAGCGCCAGTTGGGGGTGTCTGAGCACCAACAGGCCGGACCACAGATAGTCGTGGCCTCCCGTACCCGGTTCGTGGTATCACTTCCCCACCATGACTACCGAGTACACGCGCCGGGATCTCATTCGCACCGGAATGGCCGCGGCCGGTCTGGCAGCGTTCGGCGTGCCTGAATGGGCCCTGCCGGCGCTCGCCCAGGGCGAGACCGTCGTGCCCTTCACGGACATCCCTCAGAGCTTCCCGACGGTCACCGGGGTCGACCGGCGCATCCTCGACGTCCGCACCATCGACGGCCCGCTCACCCCGAAGGACGCGTTCTTCACCACGCAGCACTACGGTCACCCGGTCGTGGATCCTGCCGCGTTCCGGTTGAAGATTTCCGGGCTGGTCCAGCGGCCGGCCGCCCTTTCGCTGGACGATCTCAAGCGGATGCGGGCGACGGAGCTCCTCGCCGGCTTCGAGTGTTCCGGGAACAGGCGGCCGCTGCAGGGGCTCTCGGGCAACGGACGATGGACCGGTGTCACCCTGCGGACGGTGCTGGACCATGCCGGTGTGAAGCCGGAAGCCCGCGAGTTCGTCTTCTTCGGCGCCGATCACGCCGAGGAGGAGGTGGAGTTCCGCACCCAGAAGTTCAAGGTGGACGTGCCCTTCGGACGCAGCCTCACGCGCGAGCAGGCGCTCGCCCCCGACCCGCTCCTGGCCTATGCCATGAACGGCGAGCCGCTCACCCGCCATCAGGGATCGCCGCTGCGCCTGATCGTCCCCGGCTGGTACGGTGTGGCCAACGTCAAATGGCTGTCGCAGATCCACGTCCAGCAGGAGCAGTATCTCGGCAAGTATCAGGCCCGGTGGTACCGGACCCTGCGGAGCGAGATCATCGACGGCGAGGAGAAGTACACCGAGACCGCCATCACCAAGATGCAGCTGAAGTCGTTCATCGCCCGCGTGACGCGCGCCGGCGGCGAGTACACGGTGCTCGGCGTGGTGCTGAACGACGGCACGCCGCTCAAGTCGGTCGAGGTGAAGGTGGACGAGGGCGCGTGGCAGCCCGCGGCGCTCGACCCCGCCACGCGCGATAAGTACTCGTGGAAGCTGTTCACCTACCGCTGGACCGGAGCGGCGCCCGGCGAGCACACGCTCGTCTCGCGGGTCACCGACGCCGCCGGCCGGGTGCAGCCGACCGCCGAGGAGCTCGCCTCCAAGAAGACGTTTCTCGAGGACAACTCGCAGTTTCCACGCAAGCTCGTGATCAGCTGACGGCGCGCGCCGTCGACGGGACGGCTACGGCCGGATCACCACCCGGCCGGCGATCTTCCCCTGCTTGAGGCGCGTGTACACGTCGTTGATGCGATCGAGCGGCTCGAACTCGAGCGGAATCGAGGAGAGAAGCCCGGATTCGGCCAGCGCGAGCACCTCGCGGAGCTCCTTGATCGTGCCCCACAACGTCGTCTCGAACAGCACCTCGAAGGCCGAGTTTTCGAGCACCTTCAACCGGGCCGCGCCGCCGGCCAGCCCGATTTGCGTGACCTTCCCCAGCGCGCGCGTCGCGCCGATCGCCAGCGAGAGCGTCGCGTCCGAACCGACGAAGTCGAACGCCGCGGTGACGCCATGCCCGCCGGTCAGCTCCTTGATGTGCGCCTGGATGCCGCTCTCGCCCGCGTTCAGCACCACGTCCGCGCCGAGCTGACGCGCCAGCTCGAGCTTGGCGACCGACACGTCGACGGCGATGATCGGACACCCGCTGAGAAGGCGCAGCAGCTTGAGCCCATACTGGCCGAGGCCGCCGACGCCGATCACCAGCGCGTAGTGGTCGGGCTCGAGCAGCGGCAGCGCTTTCCGAATGGCGCGGTACGGAGTGAGCGCGGCATCGGTGAGCGGCGCGGCCTCCTCGGGTTTCAGCCGATCGAGCTTCACGAGGTACCGCTCGTGCGGCACGAGGAGGTACTCGGCGTATCCGCCGTCGTACTGCGACAAGCCGACCCACTGCGGCGTCTCGCAGAGCTGCTCGTGTCCGGTAACGCAGTAATCGCAGGTACCGCAGCCCCACCCTCCATACACCGCCACCGCGTCTCCCTCGCGGACCCTCGTCACGCCGCCGCCCACGGCCGCCACGCGCCCGGCGTTCTCGTGTCCGAGAGTCAGCGGCAGCCTGGGCAGCACGCGAATCTCGCCATCCATGACATGGATGTCGCTGTGGCAGAACCCCGCACCCTCGACCTTGACCAGCACCTCTCCGCGATCGGGCCGCGGCGTGGGTACCTCGTCTATGACCAGTTGTCTGCCGTATTCGTGCAGCCGAGCAGCTTTCATCGGTGCCTCCTGTAAAGTACGGGTGCTGTGCCCATGGCACGCAAGGCATGTGCCCGTCTCCCCGGCTCCGAATCGCCCGCCATCTGGCCCAGCCAGGCGGTCGAATGCGAGAATTCGCTCGTTCGAGGCGGGAATAGTCCGCGGCTCCGGAAATCACGCCGCATCGGCTCGACTAAGCCACAGCATGAGCTGTGGCACGCTATCTGCTCCATTCCGCACGGAGGATTGTGATGACCAATGGTCTGCGGGTTTCGGTGCTGGCCGCGGTGACGGCCCTGCTGAGCGTGACAGCCGTCTCGAGCCAGGGTCCGCAGCTGAGCCGCGTGATGCGGGAGAAGTTGGACCACTCGAAGGCAATCCTCGGCGCCGTCGTGACGAGCGACTGGCCCACGCTGGACCGCGAGAGCCGTGCGCTGGCACGCGCCGCCCAGGATCCTGCCTGGGTCGTGCTCACGGCACCGGAGTACCTGCGTCAGAGCGACGTGTTCCAGCGATCGCTGCAGAGTCTGATCGAAGCCTCGGCAAAACGCGACCTCGACGCCGCCTCGAAGGCGGAAGTGGAGCTCATTGGCAGCTGCGTCGGCTGCCACAGCTACGTCACGCGGCGGCGGATGGCGCGGTGACCGGCCAGGCAGGCCTGCGCTGGACGCCGATCAGGTGAAGGTCCCCGCGTTGCTCACCTGCTGGAGCCGCAGGTAGCGGCCCGAAATGTGTTCCTGCAGGCGGCCGGCAAGCGCCTGGTAGCGGTCCGCATCCTGGCGCGCGGTGATCTGGAAGCGTCCCTCCACCGACATGAGCTTCGAAACGTCGAATTTGGGCGGCAGCGAGTCGATCGCGAGGGGCGATGCTCCGGCTGCTGCGCGGCGCGGATCGAAGCGATAGAGCGGCCAGTATCCCGACTCCACCGCGAGCTTGTGGTGGTCGAGGCCTGCGCGAGGTCGTGCCCATGCGCGGCCTCGATGAGCGCCTTGAGGGTCTGCGAGTCCCTGGCGCCCAGCGCGACCTGCGCCACGTACACGTGGCCGTAGCCCATGGCCATGAGCCCGAGAGCCTTCTGCGCGGCTGGCGGCAGGAGAACGAAGACTGCGAACTAGTCGCGGTGGTGTGAGCGTTTTCAGGCCGCCTGCGGGATCAGCTGGCGGAGGCGCGCTCGAGCTTGAACTTCTCGATGCGGTAGCGGATCTGGTCGCGGTTCAGCCCCAGCAGCGCGGCAGCCCGCGTCTGGTTCCAGCCGCTTCGTTCGAGCGCCTGGATCACCAGCGACCGCTCGAGCTGCTCGAGCTCGACGCCGTGGGGCGGCAGCCGAACTCCGTCGGTCAGGCGCGGGCGCCGTCGTGCCGCCAAGCGGGAAGTCGCTGTCGGTGCAGCTCCTCGCCGTCGACCAGCAGCATCGCCCGCTCCACGGCGTTCCGCAGCTCGCGGATGTTGCCAGGCCAGCCGTAGGCCTGCAGTTGCTTCATCGCTCCGGGGCGATCCGCCGCACGCGCTTCCGGAATTCCGTGTTGTACGCTATCGATGAAGTAGTGCGCGAGCCGCGGAATGTCCTCGGCGCGCGCGCGCAGCGGCGGCAGCGCGATGGGCAGCACGTTCAGCCGGTAGAACAGGTCCTCGCGGAACCGGCCCTGCTTCACTTCGTCCTCGAGGTTGCGGTTGGTGGCGGCGATCACGCGCACGTCCACGCGGATGTCGAGCGGGCCGCCGACACGCTTGAACGTCTTCTCCTCGAGGAATCGCAGCAGCTTGGCCTGCAGCCCCGGCGCCATCTCGCCGATCTCGTCGAGGAAGACGGTGCCGCCGTCGGCCATCTCGAACAGACCCCGCTTCTGCTGGCGGCGCGTCGGTGAAGGCGCCGCGCTCGTGGCCGAAGAGCTCGCTCTCGAGCAGCGTCTCGGGCAGCGCGGAGCAGGTGATGTTCATGAACGGCCGCGCCGCCGCGGTCGCTCGCGTAGTGCAGCACCTTCGCCGCGAGGTCCTTGCCGGTGCCGCTCTCGCCCGTCAGCAGCACCGTGGAGGCCGGGCTCGACGCGATCTTCTGCAGGAGCGGCTCTTGCAGCTGCACGATGGCCGGCGCTGTCGCCGACGATGCGATCGAGGCTGTAGGGCTGAGCCTGGCTCGCGCGGAGCGTCCGCACCTCGCGGCGCAGCTGCGTCGTCTCGAGCGCCTTCTCGACCAGCAGCGACGATCTCGTCGAGATTGAACGGCTTGTTCGCGTAGTGGTACGCGCCCTGCCTTCATCGCCTCGACGGCCGTGTCCACGCTCGACACGGCGGTCAGCAGGATCACCAGCGTGTCCGGGCTGCTCTCCTTGATCTGCTTCAGCACCGTCGAGGCCGTCGGCATCCGGCAGCCGGTAGTCGAGCAGCACCAGATCGACTCCTTCCGCTGGCGCGCTCCAGGCGCGTCGGCCGCAGTGCCGGCCTCCAGCACGCGATAGCCTTCCTGTCCCAGGCGATCGGTCGAGCGACCAGCGGATCAGTTGCTCGTCATCGACGACGAGGATGGTGGGTTTCATCGCTGATGACTGTCTGGCCGTGAGCCCGCCCGACGACGCGAGTGCGATCGCGCCCACCTCGAACGGCTTGCTGACCACCGAAACGCGCCGAGCGCCATGGCGTCCTGAGCGAGCTCCGGCGTATTGTGAGCGGTAATCATGATCACCTGGGAGTCCGGGGGCGGCAAGCCTGATGCGCGACAGCAGGCCCAGATCGGCGGAGTCGGGCAGCCGGTAATCCAGCAGCACGACATCGAACGGCCGTTCGGCCTTTCTCATGGCCTCCAGCGCCGTGCGGCCGTCGACGGCCTCGGTGACGCAGGTACCCCTGGTCACCGAGGGCTTCCGACAGCGACCATCGGATCAAAGCCTCGTCATCGACGACGAGCACGGTCGCGGAATTTTTCATCATGTGGGGGAATTTTCCCGACTCTGTCGGAGCGGCCGGGCGGGACACGCGATTTCCGGGCAGATACGCTAACATTTCCTGGCTCCGCGTCAGGCGATTCAAGTTCCGCGCCAGCCTGGAAGACCGACCAGCGAACCTTATGGCTGACCCCCATCCGACTCCCGACGCGGAACTGCTCAGTTCGATCCTCCAGTCCGCCGTGGACGCGATCATCGTGATCGACGACAGCGGACACGTCATGGCGTTCAACCCGGCCGCCGAGAGGCTGTTCGGTTATTCGGCCGCCGAGATGATGGGCCAGAACGTCAGCCGGTTGATGCCGAGCCCCGACCGGGAGCAGCACGACGACTACATCAGCCGGTATCTCGCGACGAGCGAGCCGCGCATCATCGGCAGCGGGCGGCGCGTCCGCGGCCGGCGGAAGGATGGCACCACCTTTCCTCTGCAGCTCTCCGTGGGCGAGATGTCCCTCGGCGGCAAGCGGGCGTTCACGGGGATTCTCCACGATCTCAGCGCACGCGAAGAGATCGAAATCCAGCTCCGGAAGAGCGAAGAACGGCTTCGCTCGATCGTCGAGTCGGCGGTGGACGGGATCGTCGTGATCGACGAGCACGGCCTCGTCCAGTCCTTCAATCCGGCGGCGGAGCGCCTGTTCGGATATCGCAGGACGGAGGTCATCGGTCAGAACGTGAGCATGCTGATGCCGAGTCCCGACTGCGAGCAGCACGACGGCTACGTGGGGAACTACCTGACCTCGGGGCATGCCAAAATCATCGGCATCGGCCGCGAAGTCCGCGGTCTCCGGAAGGACGGCACCACCTTTCCCCTGCACCTGTCGGTCGGGGAAATGCGGCTGGAAGGACAGCGCTTCTTCACGGGGATCCTGCAGGATCTGAGCTACCGGGTCGCGCTCGAGCATCGGCTCGCCGAGCAGAAGTCGCTGGCCAAGCTGGGCGAAATGGCGGCCGTCGTCGCGCACGAGGTGAAGAATCCCATCGCAGGGATCCGCGGCGCGCTGCAGGTGATCACCTCGCGCATGCCGTCCGGCCAGCGCGATCGTGCGGTGCTCGTGGACATCATCGAGCGCCTCGACGGCCTCAACCGGATCGTGCAGGACATGCTGATGTTCGCCCGCCCGCGTGCCCCCCGGCGCGAGCCCGTGCCGCTCGGCTCCATGATCACGGACACGGCGGCGCTCATTCAGCGCGATCCGGCGCTCGCCGGGCTCGACATCGACGTGCGGGGCGCGGCCGCGATCACCGGCGATCGGGAAATGCTGCAGGTGGTCTTCCAGAACATCCTCATGAACGCGGCGCAGGCGATGGAGGGGCAGGGCCGGATCGACGTGCAGGTGAGCGAGCAGGGCGACGCGTGCCGCATCGAGATCGCCGACCATGGTCCGGGCATGCCGGAAGACGTGCGCCAGAACGCGTTCGAGGCGTTCTACACCACCAAGCACCGGGGCACCGGCCTCGGGCTCCCCATCGCGCGGCGCGTCATCGAGGCGCACGGCGGCACCATCCGGATCGACGTCCCCGGCGCGGGCGGCACCGTCGTCTCGATCACCCTGCCGGCCGCGCGCTAGGCTGGCCGGCGGGCCGGCGCGAAAGATTCCACATGTGTGCGGATTCATCCGCCGATCGGTCCCGCCTTCGAGGGCCTGTTTTGCGGCATTTACGCGGCCCGCTCCCTGGCATGCGCCGTGCTCTCTCGGTCCGCGAGGGCGTCATGGTGAAGATACAAAATGTTCTCGTCGCAACAGACTTCGGCGAGGCGTCGGATTCGGCGCTCAATTACGGACGTGAGATCGCCAGGATGTTCGGGGCCACGCTGCATCTGATGCATGTCGTCGACAACCCGCTGCTCTGGGCGGGGCTCGAAGGGCAGGCGGTGGACCTGGGGATGCTGCAGGCCGAGATGCACGACGCGGCGCGCGATCGGCTTCGAAGCCTGCTGTCCGAAGAGGATCGGCGCGATCTGCACGCCACGACGGTCGTCAGGACCAGCACCGCTCCCGCTTTCGAGATCGCCGCGTATGCCGCCGAGGCCAAGACCGATCTGATCGTGATCGGCACCCACGGCCGCGGCGCGATGGGCCATCTCATGATGGGAAGCGTGGCGGAGAAGGTGGTGCGCGTCGCTCCGTGCCCGGTGTTGACGGTCCACGCGCACGAGCGCGAGTTCGTCCTGCCCGACGCCCTGCAGCGGGTCGCCGTCGCTAAACTGTAGAGATGAGTTCTCCCCCAAGCGAACCGCTGCCCGGGACGGAGCCTCCGGGCACGGCTCGCCTCGTGCTTCGCGACGGCACGACGGCCGGCGTCCGCCTGGCCAACGCCGGCGACCGCGAGGCGATGCGCGCCTTCTTCGCCGCACTCTCGCCGCTTTCGCTGCGCCGGCGCTTTCTCGGGTCCACCCGCGTCGACCAGGGGCTGATCGAGCGGCTCTCCGACGCCGCCGACCCTCGCCGCGCCGCCACCCTGGTCGTGTGCCGCCTGGGGCCGGCCGGGACGCACTTCATCGGTGTCGGCTCGTACTTCGCCGTGCCCGCGGCCCCGGCGAGCGCCGAGGTAGCGTTCGCGGTCGCCGAGGGGCTGCACGGAAAGGGTATCGGGACGGCGCTCCTCGAAGGGCTGGTGCCGCTCGCCATCGACAACGGCTTCACGTCGTTCGAGGCGAGCGTGCTGCCGGAGAACTTCGAGATGCTCGACGTATTCCGGCACTCGGGATTCGAAGTGGAGTCGGCGACCGAAGAGGGCTCGGTCGAGGTCCGGCTGAGGCTGGCCAGCTCCCCCACCAGCACCTCGGCCGCGGACGAGCGCGACCGCATCGCCACGGTGGCCTCGCTGCGTCCGCTGCTCGAGCCGCGCGCCGTGGCGGTGATCGGCGTGTCGCGGAACACCTCGAGCCTGGGACGCCGCCTGTTCGACGCGCTCCGCGCCTCCACCGCCGCGCGGCAGGAAGCCGGCATGGCGGGGCCGCTCGTCTACGCGGTCAATCCTGCCGTCGACGCCGTCGACGGCATGCCCTGTCATCGGTCCGCCCGGGAGCTGCCGGCGGGCGTCGATCTCGCGGTCATCGTCGTCCCGCGCGACGCGGTGCCCGGCGTGGTGGACGACTGCGCCGCCGCCGGCGTGCGGGCGATCGTCGTCATTTCGGCGGGGTTCGCCGAGGTCGGAGCCGAGGGACGCGCGCTGCAGCACCGGCTCGTGGAAAAAGTGCGCGGCTACGGAATGCGGATGATGGGCCCGAACTGCATGGGCGTATTCAACACGCGCGAGCCGTTCAGGTTCAACGCCACCTTCTCGGAGCGGATGCCTCCGGCGGGCCGAATCGCGCTCGCCTCGCAGAGCGGTGGCCTCGGTCTGGCCATCCTCGAGCTCGCGTCGAACCGCCTGATCGGACTTTCCTATTTCGTCAGCCTCGGCAACAAGGCCGACGTGTCCGGCAACGATCTGCTCCAGTACGCCGAGAGCGACCCGCACACCTCGGTCATCCTGCTGTACCTCGAGTCGATGGGCAATCCCCGCCGGTTCGCCAGGCTGGCCCGGCGCATCGCGCGCAAGAAACCGATCGTCGTGGTCAAATCGGGACGCACGCCATCCGGGGTTCGCGCCGCCGCCAGCCACACCGCAGGCCTCGCGGCCAGCGAGGTGGCCGTGGACGCGCTCTTCCGGCAGGCCGGCGTGATCCGCGCCGAAAGCATCGACGCGATGTTCGACATCGCCGCCTGCCTGAACGCGCAGCCGCTGCCGGCCGGGCGCCGCGTCGCCATTCTCACCAACGCGGGCGGGCCCGGCATCCTGGCCGCGGATGCGTGCGCCGGCGCCGCACTCGACGTGGTGGAGCTGTCGCCGGCCACGCGGTCCGCACTCGGGGAGATTCTGCCGGCATCGGCCGCGGCGGCGAATCCGATCGACATGATCGCCTCTGCGGGGCCCGATCAGTACCAGCGCAGCGTCGAAACGCTCCTCGCCGCCGGCGAGGTCGATTCGCTGCTGGTCGTCTACACGCCGATCGAGAGGCGCCGATCGAAAGAGATCCTCACCGCGATCCAGGAGGGTGTGCGCGCCGGGCGCCGGATCGGAGGCAAGGGCAAGCCGGTGCTCGTCGTCACCATGGCATCGGCGCAGGGCATCGAGCTGAACGAATCGGGCGAGACGCTGCCGGTTTACGCGTTCCCCGAGCAGGCGGCGAGAGCGCTCGGCGAAGCGGCCAACCACGCCGCGTGGCGAGCGGCGCCCGCAGGCACCGCCCCCGCGTATGCGGAGATCGACGTACGGGCTGCGCGAGCGTTCGTCCAGGACATCGTGCGGCGGCGGGGAGATACCTGGCTCGATCTCGAGGAGCTGCGCCACCTGCTCGGCGCCTTCGGCCTCACAGCGGTGCCGGGCTCGCTCGCCCGAACGGCGGAGGAAGCCGTGGCGCTGGCCCGCTCGGCGGCAGCCCCGGTCGCGCTGAAGATCGTGTCGCCTCGCATCCTGCACAAGACGGAGGCCGGCGGCGTGCGGCTCGACCTTCGAACCGACGAAGCCGTGCGGGATGCCTTCGAACAGATCGCGCGCGCGGGCGGCGGCGAGCCGGTGCTCGTGCAGCCGATGGCCTCGGGCGTCGAGACCTTCGTGGGTCTCACGGAGGACCCTCAGTTCGGGCCGCTGGTGGGATTCGGCCTGGGAGGGACGGCGGTCGAGGTCTTCCGCGACGTCGTGTTCCGGATCGCGCCGCTCAGCGACCGCGACGCCGACGACATGCTGCACGGCATCCGCGGCGTGCCGCTCCTCGAAGGACATCGGGGGAGGCCGGGCGCCGATCTCCCTGCCCTGCGCGACCTGCTGTTGAGGGTCTCGTACTTGGGGGATCAGGTCCCCGAGCTGCTCGAGCTCGACCTCAACCCCGTCATGGCAGGACCCCCGGGCGATGGATGCGAGATCGTCGACGCGCGAGCCCGCGTGGGGCCGCCGTCGACGGTGGGAAGCCTGCCTGGCGCCAGTCGGGGACGGTGAGCGTGTCTACCCGACCGTGAACGGGATGCGTGCGCTCGCCATGCCCCATTCGACACGAAGCGTGCCCCCAGCGGGCGTCGGGTCGATCGGAGATCGTCAGCTGCTCGACCGGCGCGCTCGTCCTGGCGAGGGTCATCGGCGCGCGGCCGATCTCGAGGGCGGGCTGATACGGAATGCCCCATTGGCCCGGCTTGCCGAGCTTTCCGACGATCAACTGCCAGCCGTTCGGACCCGGCTGCGTATTGAGCGTGTACGTGCCCGGCGCCAGATGGAGAGACCCGAAGACCAACGGTTTGTTGGTCGTCAGGGTCGTCGCTTCGTCGGCCCCTGTGCGCCAGGGAGCTCCGGCCGGCATCATCTGACTGTCCGCGCGGCCTTTCAGCAATGGACGGCCGTACTCGATGGCGATGTTCGCGTCGTGGACGCTCCACTCCGTGCGCACGTGCGGGCTTCCGCCACGTCCCTCGTGAATCTGCGTCGTCTTCTGGGCCGCCAGCGTGACGCCGAATGCCGTCACCAGCACGGCCCCGGCGATTGAAGGAAAGGCAAATGGTCGCATGGAGCCAGTATACGACCGGAGCTACTTTCTCTGCTTGGTGACGCGCCAGGTGCCGCTCGCCTCTCCCGCGCCGCAGTCGAATCTGGTCGTGAAGGTACCCTCGATGGCATCTTTCGCGAGATAGCCCCGGAACACCGACATCGCTTCGCAGTTCCGATCCGGGTCCCAGTAGGGATCGAGCATCCCGCTGATCTCGCCGGAGGAGGCGCGCACGAACCGGATCGTGAGCAGCTGTGACGCGGGCTGGGTCGTGGAGGTGTCGGACGGCCGCCCGAGCGAGGCCGGGGCGTATGGCCGGCTGGAGTTCTGCGGCGTCATCACCACCCCGCCGCGCGCCTGCCCTTCGGCCGCGGAGAGCTCGAACTCGATCGAGCCACGGCGTCCGAGCGCGGCGCTCGAGTACTCACCAGCCCAGCGGCCGGCGAGTACCTCCATGTCGGCCGGCGTGGCGTCCAGCGCGACCGTGGGCATGTGCATGCACCCGGCAGACAGCAGACCTGCCGCGAAACCGGCGAGCAACATCGTTCTTCGCATATGCCTGAGGTGTGGCAACACCCGTGCCGCCCGTGCGCCTCTGCCCGCGCGCGCAAACGCCATATCCTCGGCCGGACTTCACCGCGAAGAGCCCGATTTACGCTCGGACGGTGCGAAATTTTCCGCTTACGCCGGGGTTTCGGCTGCGGCGGCGGCGCGCTCGAGCGACTTGAGATGTCCGGCGCTCCCGAGCACGACGAGATGGTCTCCCGGCTGCATGAGCGCCTCAGGCGGCGGGTTGAACTCCATGCGCCCGCCAGCCCGCTGAATGCCGACGACGACGACGCCGAACCGCTGGCGGAGGTTCGCCTCGGTCAGCGAACGGCCTCCGAGCGCGGAGCCCGGCTCGATCTTCACCTGCTCCATCGAGAGATCGAGGTTGTCCGAGCTGGTGGCGATCTCGACGAAATCGACGACCGCGGGACGCAGCGCCGTCTGCGCCATCTGCACCGCACCGATGCGGTAGGGAGAGATCACGCGATCGGCGCCGGCGCGCCTGAGCTTCGCGCTGGAATCCTCCGACTCGGCCCGCGCGATGATGAAGAGCCGGCTGTTGAGCACACGGCCGGTCAGCACCGTGTAGACATTCTCCGCGTCGGTGCCGACGGCCGCGACCAGCCCCCTCGCGCGGTCGATGTGGACGCGGCGCAGGGCGTCCTCGCTGCTCGCATCCGCCTCGATGGCCAGGCAGCCACGCTCGCTCGCCGCCGCCACGAGCGCCGGATCCCGCTCGATGATGACGAAGGGAATCCGCTGGCGCTGGAATTCGTCCGCGATGATGCGGCCGATTCGGCCGTAGCCGCAGAGGACGTAATGGCCCGACAGCTGTTCCAGCATGCGCGTGCGCCGCCACTCGGCCACGTAGGGGCGCCAGCCGCCTTCCACGACGACCGCCGTGACCGCGGAGAAAGCATACAGCGCCGACCCCACACCTCCAACGACGAGCAGCATGGTGAACGCCTGCCCGCCCCTGGAGAGCGGATGCACCTCGCGGAAGCCGACCGTGGAGATGGTCGTCACCGTCATGTACACCGCGTCGAACACGCCCCATCCCTCGATCAGCACGTAACCCGCCGTGCCGCCGATGAGCACGGCGGAGAGCAGGGCGAGCGCCCCCACGATTCCGGGCGTCCGGAGACGCCGTACGGTGCGCGTTCGGTGGGACACGATCGTTTGGCGTTGTCGTGGATGACGGGCGGCCATCCGCGGCAGACGGCCGCCGGGACGGCGCGGGTATTGTGCCTTAGCCGGCTGCTACTTGGGAATGATCGAGATCCCCCCGCTCCGCTCCAGGACGGCGAACTTGATCTGATCCATCCGCTCGAGCCCCTGCAGCTTGCGGGCGGCCGAGAGCACGTCCCCCTCGTCCACCCGTGCTTTCTTCATGCGCGCGCGCAGCGGACGGCCCTCCTCGACGATCACCACGGGCACGCCGTCGATCCATTTGCCGAACGACGCGAACCGTTCCTTGAGGAAGGAGAGCGTCATGTCGATGCCCACGAGCGATGCGATCAGCAGCACGCCGGTCGTGATCGAGAAGTCGTTCCCGGTGAGCGCCTGTTGAGTGGATTCGCCGAGGATCAGCAGGAGCACGAAATCGAAGGTGGTGATCTGTGCCAGCGAACGCTGGCCGCTCGACCGGAGAATCACGAGCAGCGCCAGATACATCGCGACGGCACGCAGCAGCGTATGCATGACGGCCTCCCTAGGGATAGATCAGCTCCTCGATCTGCACGGCGTCGCGGCCGGATCGAATGCGCCCCCGCGCGACCCAGGCGCGGGACGACTGCACCTCGAACACAATCGGCGTATCGGGCGCCGGCTGGACGTCGAACTGATACTCGACGCCCTCGGCGGTGACCGTTGCGCTGCGAGGACGCGGCGTGATGTGAACCACGAGCAGGCGATCGAGCAGCGACCGGCTCATGCTCACACGCGCGAGGCCGTCCGGCCCTGGGCGGGTGTGGACCTCGAACCGCTCCGAGGTGCCGAACCGGGCGAACCGCGGGTACTCGACCCAGAGCCCGCCCGCAGGCGCTTGCGCGCGCGCGCGGCTCAAGGGGCCATTTCCGAAGAGCCCCAGGGCGGTGGCCGCCATCAGCAGGATGAGCACGACCCAGAGCACCCGGGCGGCGTGCCACTCGCCCTGTTGAAAGCGAAGATCCTCTTCGAGCTCCAGCGTTTCGGCGGAGGTCAGGTCTTCCACGCAGGTTCGGGGGAGCAAATAGCCGGCCAGCCGGGGAAGCCCAGCGCCGAGGCGCCGGCTATGGCAGCAATTGTGTACAAGTGAACGTCCGCGCCCGGCCCCGGAGTATGCTTAGCGGGTTTCTCGTCAACCGATCCGCTTCTCCCCTCAGGAGGGTGACGTATGAAGTCGACATGGTGTCTCGCAATCACGTTCGTGCTGACGGCCTCTGCCGCCGGTGCGCAGGGGCAGATGGGCGGGCAGAAGATCTCCCTGGCCATGGGCCTTCAGCGGTCGTACGCCGGCATCAAGGCCAATCTCACGGCGGCCGCCGAAAAGCTCGAGGAGGCCGACTACACCTATCGCCCCTCGCCGGAGATCCGGCCGTTCGGCGCCCAGTTCGCGCATACCGCGAACTCGCAGTTCAATGCGTGCGCGGCGGCCAAGGGTGAGCCCAGCCCCAATGCCGGCAGCAATCTGGAGCAGACCAAGACCACCCGTGCCGACATCATCAAGGCGCTGGCCGACTCATTCGCGGTACTGCGACCCGGTGTTTGCGGCGCTGACCGACCAGAGCGCCCTGGAGATGGTGAAGCAGGGACAGAACGAAATCGCGCGCGGCGCCGTGCTGGCCAACCTCGTCGCGCACAGCAACGAGGAGTACGGCGTCATCACCGTCTACCTGCGGACCAAGAACATCGTGCCGCCGTCGACCGAGCGCGGACGCGGCATGGGAAGGGGGCGGTAATCCGGGGCCCTCGATTGACGGACGCCGCATTTGACGGACGGGCGAGCGGCAGTGCCGCGCCCGGCTGAAAATGGGGTAGCTATTTCCTCACGAGCTTTCTCACGTTGGCGCCGTTCACCTCACCGATGTAGATAGCGCCGTCGTCGGCCACCGTCACGGCCGTCGGGTTGCGGAGCCCGTCCACCCGCTCCAGTACCTTGCCGCTCGGGATGTCGACGATCAGCAGGCAGTTGTTCTCCGTGCCGTCCACCACGTACAACCGATCGCCCTTGACGTAGACGCCCCAGGGCGTTCCGAGATCCGTCCACTGCCGCAGGAACGTGCCCTGCTGGTCGAACACCTGGACGCGCTTGTTGCGCCGATCCCCCACGTAGAGCCTGCCGGCGCCGTCGATGGCGATGCTGTGCGGCTCGTCGAACTTGCCGGGCTCGGTGCCTTTGCCGCCCCACCATCTGACGAACGCGCCGTCCTTCGGGTACTCGACCACCCGCGTATTGGTGCTCTCGCCGTCGGCGATGAAGATGTTGCCGTTCTTCGCGATGACGAGATCGGCCACGCCGTTGAACGCGTTCCGCGACTCGTTGTCGCCGATGACGTCCTGCTGTCCGAGCGTCATCAGGAGCTTCCCCTCCGGGCTGAACTTGAACACCTGATGGTGGCCGCGGTCCGTCACCCAGACGCTCCCGTCCGGGGCGGTGCGGAGGAAGTGGGTCGTCTTGAACATCCCCTGCCCCCAGGCGCGCAGGAACCGGCCGTTTCTGTCGAAGGCCATGATCGGCATGGCCTCGTTGCGATGGAAGACGTAGATGTTGCCCCTGGCATCGATATCCACGCCCGTTGCCGGGCTCCATTCGGTGACGCCGTCGGGAAACTGAGCCCAGTGTTCGACGGTCTGATAGGTTCCCGTCGCCTGGGCGCGGGCGAACGATGGCAGCGCCGCGAGGACCAGGGCGCAGATCACGAGCATGCGGTTCATGAGATCTCCTTCTTGTTCGAGCGAGACCGGGACAGCATCCGCAACAGAGGACTCCAAGTCAAGCAGGATGGGTGGCCGGGCGATGTGATAGAACCGTGAGTCCATGGGGCGAATCCGAAGCTGCTGGGCGGCCGTCGTTTCGGGGCTGGCACAGGATGCACGGGCCGGCGCACGCGGGCTGCGCCGCAGCCCGGGCTTCGCGCTCACCGCCATCGCCACCGTCGCTGTCGGCGTAGGGATGAACGCCGCGGTGTTCACACTGGCGAACACCATCTTCTTCAAAGGCTTTCCGGGGGTCGCCCGGAACGACCGCATCCTCTACATCACCGGCCCGCGCGGCCAGGGGGACGTCAGCTATCCCGACTTCGAGGACTGGCGCGACCAGGCGCGATCCTTCCAGGACGTCGGCGCGGTGGCCGATCTCAAGGTCGCCCTCGGCGACGACGTCGGACATCCCGTCGAGCGGCGCGATGCGACGCGCGTGACGGCCAACGTCTTCCGCCTGCTCGGGCAACGCCCCGTCGTTGGCCGCGATTTCACGCCGGCCGACGCGCTGCCGGGCGCTCCGCCGGTCGCGATTCTGAACTACGGGTTCTGGAACGAGCGGTACGCCGCGGATCCGGCTGCGATCGGCCGGTTTATCCGCCTCGACGGCACCCCGACCACCATCGTTGGCGTGATGCCGCAGGGACTTTCGTTTCCGCAGAAGGTGGATCTCTGGGTGCCGCTGACGCCCACGCCGCAGATCCGGCGGCGCGAGGCTCGCGGCCTGTGGTTCGCGTTCGGGCGCCTCGCCGACGGCGCCGCGCGGGAAGGCGCGGCCGCCGAACTGGCCACGATCGCACGCCGTCTGGCGAGCGCGTACCCCGACACCAACACCGGCGCGCCGCCGATCGTGTCCGCGTTCGACGAGTTCTTCGTCGGGCCGAACGCGCGGCGGATGTACGGCTCGCTCCTGGGCGCCGTCGGGCTGGTGCTCCTGATCGCCTGCGCGAATCTGGGCAATCTGACGCTGGCCCGTGCTGTCGATCGCTCCGGCGAATTCTCGGTGCGCATGGCCCTGGGCGCGGATCGCTGGCGGATCGTCCGGCAGCTCCTGGTCGAGAGCCTCATGCTGTCCATCCTCGGCGGCGCGGCCGGCTGGGTGATCGCCCGCTGGAGCCTGCGCAGCTACGAAGCGCTCGCCAGTCCTCCTGAATGGTTCGATCACGTCCTCGACTACTCGATGGACGCCCGCGTCTTTCTGTTCCTGACCGCCATCTCCGTCGCAGCCGGCATCCTGGTCGGGCTCGCGCCGGCATGGCGGCTCTCGGCGCTCCAGGTGTGGACGGCGCTGAAGCACGGCGGCCGCGGCGCCACGGGCGCGCCGCGGGGGCGCCACTGGTCGTCGCTGCTGATTACCGGGGAAATGGCGCTCGCCATCCTGCTGCTGGGGGCCGCCGGCGTGATGATCCGCAGCTTTCTGAAGGTCTACACGGCGGAGCTCGGAGTGCAGGCCGACCGGATGTCGATCGCGCTGATCAATCTTCCAGACAGCCGGTACCCGGGCGCTGAGAAGCAGACGGCGTTCTTCGACCGGCTGACCACGAACCTGGAAGCTCAATCTGGCGTGGAAGCGGCGGCGGTCGCCACCGGCTATCCCGCGGGCGGAGTTCCACAGCGCCTGTACGACGTGGAGGGGGCCTCACCGGTTCTGTCCATCGACGATGCCCGGCGGCCCAGAATCGGATGGCTGGCCGTGAGCTCCGACTACTTCCGTGCGGCGGGAGCCCCGATTCTGTCGGGCCGATCGTTCACCGCCGCCGATTCCGCCTCCGGACTGCCGGCGGTCATCGTCAACCAGCGGTTCGCACGCACGCACTGGCCGAACGAGGATCCGATTGGCAAGCGGCTCCGTCTGTTCGACGGGAAGACCGCGGGCGAGTGGCGCACGGTCGTCGGCGTCGCGCCGGACATCGTGCAGAACACCCGGGTCCTGCAGACCTTCGATCCCCTCGTCTACGTGCCGTATCGCCAGGCGCCGCGCGGCGACATGTGGATCCTGCTGCGCACGCGGGTTCCACCCGCGGGCCTCGCTTCCCTCGTGCGCGTGGAGGCGCAGGCCATCGATCCGCAGCTGCCAATCTGGCTCGGGCCGTATCCGCTGACCGAGCGGGTCGGCCGGCTCTACGCCGACAAGGCCCGCTACGGCGTGCTCCTGGGTCTCTTCTCGGCCATCGCGCTGCTGCTGGCGGCGGGCGGGCTGTATGCCGTGACGGCCCACTCGGTGAGCCGGCGCACGCGCGAAATCGGCGTGCGGATGGCGCTGGGCGCCGGACGGCGCGAGGTGGTCGGTCTGGTGCTGCGCGACGGCATGGCGCCGGTGGCCGCCGGCCTCGCCATCGGCCTCGCGGCCTCGGCCGGGGTGAACCAGATTCTCAGGTCCGAGCTCGTCCAGGTCTCGCCGGCCGATCCCGCCACGCTGCTGACCGCGTCCGCCGCGCTGATCGCGGCCGCGCTCCTCGGCTGCATCCTGCCCGCACGGCGCGCCAGCCGGATCGATCCGGTCGCGGCGCTCGCCAGCGAGTAGCGCGCTACGGCACGACGCGGAAGGCCGTCAGCGAGCGCTCCTCTCCGGCGGTCGTCTCCACGATGTAGTCCCCCTGGCCGAGGGGCGCGAGCACGATCTCCACGCGCCGCCATGTCGGGCCGCCCGCGTCGCTTCGGATCGTGACGTTCACCGGTACCCCGAGCGCACTGCCCGTGCGATCGAGCAACCGGGCCGTCGCCGGAACACCCGGAGAGGCGGGCGTCTCGAGGATCAGCCGTTCGGTGCGGCGGAACCGCACGTCTGCCGTCGGCACCTCCCGGTTGCCGCTGGCGGGCCCGCGCCGGATGAACAGCGCGCCGGCGCCGCCCGGAGCCGCGGGAATGGTGAGCCGGAGCCGCTCGATGCCCGGCGAAAGCACGTCGCGCCCCTTCGCGCGCACGCGCACTTCGGTACTCGCCCGGCGCGAGCGCCGTCTCTGGTGCGAGGGTCAGCGGCGACACGAAGGCACCCGGCGCAATCGACGTCTGCGCGCTCGCCACGGGCTTCCCCGAGGCGTCCACCAGCGTCACGTCGACATCGGCCCCCTTGCTCCAGTCGTCGCCGTGCAGGCTTTGCCGCGACAGCTCGGTCACGACCTGGATCACGGGCGCTCCCGACGCGGACCAGGCCGCGGCGGCCTGCACGCGGAGCGGCAGGTCGCGGCCGACGGCGGCCAGCGGGTTGAGCGCGCGCGCCACCATCTGCGCCTCGGCGGTCTCGGGCGACGCCGGTGTGGCGGCCGGAGACGCCGTGGCCGCCGGAGACGTGCCAGCCGCCGGCGCGGCACGGGAGGACCTGGACGGCGGCGACGCGGCAAGATATCCGGACCGGGCACGCACCTGGATGCCGCGCCGCTTCACGCGCACGGTGATGCGGTGGAACCTGCCGTCGGACTTCGCGTTCGAGTAGTAGCCAAGCAGGTAGTACCGAGCTTCAGGTCCTCGACCACGCGCCGGAGCCCCGCGTCCAGATCCTGCGGCTGGAGCACCGCGCGGCCGTCGGTAATGTCGGCCAGCATGCGCAGTGAGCGATCCCGCGCGTTCACCGGCGTGTACATCGCACCGAACCTGCCGGGAGCCACCGGATAGAACGACACGTTCGCCCGGTTGGCCGATTGCATCAGCCGGATGAGCCGCGGCTCGTCGTCTATTTCCGACAAGGCCGTGCGATCGGCCTCGCAGCCCATCCGATCGACGCTCCCCACGCCGTCATTGGAGACGGTCGTCGTATTCGGATCCGGGTTGAAGGTCGGCTTTCCGGTGTGAGGATCCGAGATTAGAGTGGGAATCGGCACGGGCCAGGCGGGCGGCGGCGTGGGCGTCTGGTCGTCGATCTTCGGCGCAACGATCTGCTTCGCGAGGGTGCGATTCGGCTTGTACAGCGCCCATCCATCCGTGATGGCGATGACCGCCTTCCGCTCGTCGCGAAGCTCGCCCAGATACCCGACGAGATCCCGCACCGCGTCCAGCACCTGCACCTCGCGATGACGGGCGATCATCTCGCGGGTAATCGCCGGGCCGTCGATCACCTGGCCGGTACGAGCATCACGTTCGGAGATCATCGGCGTGTCGTAGCACGACTCCCACTTGAACTCGGCAGGGTCCTTGCTCCCGGGCCACGTCTCCTCGCCCCAGTAGCGCTCGAGGAGGCTCTCGATGCGATCCGGCCGGCGCGCGAACGTGAGCCCGTGCACCGACATCTCGGGCGTCATGACTGCGATGAGATCGTCGCCGCCGATGAGCGTGTTCAGCGCATCCACGAGCGGCTTGCGGATCTTCATCGATCCGTCGCGATCCACATGCCGCGGATCCAGGAACAGCACGACGACTCGCGCGTGCGGATCCTGCGCGGCGCGCCGCATGTCGCCGACCGAGGAGGGCTCGGGCAGCGCCGTCTGCACGCGCGGCCCCGAGATGAACACCCGCTCGAACTGCGCGATTGCCTGCGGCTTGCCGTCCTCGAGCACGTCGATCTCCGACTGCTGCAGGTCGGTGACCGGCCGCCCGTCGGCGGTGGGATACATGTCGACGCGGACGTAGTTGACGTCGGTCTGAAAAGAGCGGTCGGTCTGGTTCTCGGCAGCGGGGCCCTGCGCGGCGAGGCCGACGGTCGCCGAGAGCAGGATCAGGTACGGCGCGACTCGCATGGCGCGGGCTCCTCTCTTTGACGTGCCTGGTTGCTTTCCGCCAGCGGCTCAGCAAGGCCGGTGCCAGCGGGAGTCGACAGAACTCCTCAGCAGTTACCGTAGCGTGACAGACGATCGACCGGAGCCGTGGACACTCTACGCGTACATCGGCCGGCCGTCGTTCAGCGCCATCCATCCGCGGATCACGCGATAGATGAACCAGACGCCGACCAGCAGCATCGGCAGCCACGCGACGATGATGCCGATGCCGAGCGTGAGGACGACGAAGGCGAGGCAGATCGAGATCCAGAGCAGGCCGTACCAGAAGGTCCGGATCTGCCAGCGGAAGTGGGAATCCACCCACGTGCCCCGCGCATCGCCGCGCTTCACGTAATTGAGGATGACGGCGATGATCGACGGCCAGCCGGTGAGGAACGCGCCCACGACGGTCGCCGCTCCCAGAATGCCGGTGAGGAGGCTGAAGGCGTGAAGCGCATAGACGATGTGCGCCCACCGGGTCGCGGAAGGGATCGGCTGGTCCATGGCGGCTGCTCCAGTGCTGATGCTAACATCCCCGCCTGCCGCGGCGCCGTACGCCGCCCCCACGGACAGGAGGCCCACGATGAATGCGGTGAAGAAGATGCTGATTCCCGCTCTGGCCGCGGGCGTCGTCGGCTTGTCCGGCGCGCGGACGCCGGCGCAGACGCCAAATCCGCTGCCCGACCTCACGTGTCCGGAGCTGGGAGTGGCGCTCACGCGCGTAGCGGCGAACGACGGCCGGCTGCGCGACTGGGCGCAGCTGGGCCGGTATCGCACCGCCAATCAGTCGGTGAAGAGCCCGCAAGTGGTGTTCATGGGCGATTCGATCACCGACTTCTGGCAGCAGCCGCGCTTCGGCGGCTTCTTTCCCGGCCAGCCGTATGTCGATCGCGGCATCAGCGGCCAGACGACGCCGCAGATGCTCGTGCGGTTCCGTCCCGACGTCCTCGATCTGAATCCCAGGGTGGCCGTCATCCTTGCCGGAACCAATGACATCGCCGGGAACACCGGCCCGACGACCGACCACGAGATCGAGGGCAATCTCGCGTCCATGAGCGAGCTGGCGCACGCGCACGGCGTCAAGGTGGTGCTCTCGAGCATCACGCCGGTGAGCGAGTATCACACCGCCCCCAACGGCACACCGCAGACGACGCAGCGGCCAATGGCGAGAATCCGTGCGATCAACGACTGGATGAAAGAGTACGCCGCGGCGCACGGCGACGTGTACCTCGACTACGTTCCGGCCATGGTCGATGCCCGCGGCCTGTTGCGGGCGGAGCTCAGCGCGGACGACCTGCACCCGAACGCGGCGGGCTACGCGGTGATGGCGCCGCTGGCTGAAGCGGCGATCCGCCGCGCGCTTCAGTAGACGCCGATTCCGACTCGTGCGCTCCGGCGGCTACAAGGCAGACTGAACCGGCTCGATCAGACGGCGGCGGCGGCCGAATACCGCCATGGCCGCGGGAATGGTCGTCAACGCCCCGACGGCGAGCAGAACCGATCCAATCGTTCGGCGCTTCGTATCGCTGAGCTTCTCTCCGAGCAGCAATCCGATGCCTGCACCCAGCATGCCCCGGGTGCCGGCGATGAACACCAGCTCGGGCGTGGTCAATATGCGCGCTCTCATCGCACTCCTCCAGTCCGGTCTTGCGTGGCTGAAGTTGGCGCATGCAGGATCCGATCCCCAGTCCGCGCTGTCAGATTTTCGTTCGGCAGACAGGCGCGATGCCGCCGCCGATATCGTCGACCCAGTAGATATAGCCGTTCCACACGGAGGCGCCGTGCGGACAGGGGGCGCCGTCTGGCAGGATGATGGAATCCACGATCTCTCCGGTCAGCATGTCGCGTTTGAAGAACGCGAGCATGTTGCTGTCGGCCTCCCAGAGATGTGCGGCGTCGGGCGTCTCGATGCCGATCCCGTGCGGCCGGTACCCCACCGTCGGATACATGTGCTCTACCGTCCACGTCGCGGGATCGACCCGGTAGATCATCCGCGCGGGAGGCACGGCCATCCAGAGCTTGCCGTTCTGCACTTGCTGCCCGTGCGCACCCGTGCCGGGCGCGGGCGGCCCTGGATTTCCCGGAATCGCGCCCCCGCGACCCACTCCAAGCCCATCCGAGGTTGCCTGCCCCGTGTTCTGTCCGCTCACGCCACGGGCGCCTGTGACCCGCCCACCTCGGGGAGCGCCATCCGCGCGGCCGCGGCTCGGCTCCGGCCGGCCGGCGGCGGTGCGCGCCAATCGCCCGTAGGTGTCGGGCCGCGGCGGAATGTCTTGCGAATGGTGGTAGATGACGCCGGCACCGGGCGTGAAGTGCTTCTCCAGGGTCTCACCGGTCTTCGCGTCCGCTCGAATGATCTCGCGGCTGTACGTCGAACCGATCCAGAGGATGCCATGCTCCTGGTCGACGCCGATGCCGCTCGGCCCCGTCCCCTCCGGGGAGAGCTCCCGCAGGGGTCTGCCCTCGTACGACGACAGGTACACCTTACAGCGCCCCGGCGTATCCGTGCGGCTCCCTGCGACGTCGATGGTCCAGATCCCTTCTTCCGTACACTGCATGCCGTTGCCGGACGAGCCCGGGGCTTTGAACAGAATGTCGATCCTGCCGGCTGTGCGTGCGGGATATCCTGCCCGCGGCGACGCGGGCACCTGTGCCTGAGCGGAAGCGGCGTCCGGCGAGAACGCCATCAGGGCCGCGCCGCCGGCGCCGACCGCCGCGGCATTCAGAAAATCGCGCCGATTGATCTCGCGGCGGTCGCGTCGGACCATGGATTCGCCTCGTCGCATTCCGGGCTGACTGAGGAGGGTAACACGAGCCTCGCGGCCGTGAGCCCCCTCAGTCGCAGGAGGCGGCGATCCGCTGCAGCGAGCGAACGCGGAGCTCGCGATCGACGAGAATCCCCGATGCGGAGATACGCTCTCCCAAATGCCCGGAGAAGCTCAGGGTGTTCGCGGCGTCCACCAGCTCGATCCGAGGCGAACGCTTGCGCAGGAATCCGGATTTCCAGCTCCGTCCCTTCGGCATGGCGATGCCCGACGGGTCGTTGAGCCACCACGCGTCGCGACCGCCGGCGAGGCAGCCGGTCACCGTGATCGATTCGGCGCTCGAGACCACGTCTCCTGCCTCGGGCTCCGCGAAGACAGCGGCCGGAGCGGGAGCCGCCGCCGCTTTCGTGAGGCCCTCAGCAACGAATGCCTCGATCGACTTGGGTTTCGGCGCATTCGCGGAAGCGGGAGACGCGGTTCTCGGCACAACGGGAGACCGCGACGGCGCCGGGACCGCACGAGGGGCCTCATCGAGCTGGAGGTCCGTGGTCCGTGCCGCGGGCCGGGACACCGGCTGCCGAGCGACGATCAAGGCGGTGGCGGCGAGCAGACAGAATGCGCCGGCGGCCAGGACGCGCGGGCTGAGGGGACCCGGAAATCCCGCTCTGGCGGAGGCCGCGCGTCCGCCGCGCGCGCCCTTCGCCGATCGCGAAGGTTTCGGCGGCTGCCGCCGTTTCTTCAGCCGCTCGGATATCTTCTTCAAAGAGATCTTCTTGAAGTGCTGGTCGATCGACAACAGGTAGCGAATCGACCGCGGCGCCCGCTTGGTCTTCTTTGCGCGCACGCACACCCTCCTTTGGTTGCCGAGTGTCAGCTCGCGCCGAACAGAGCAAATGGGGTGCCCGCGCGCGAGACCTGCGCGGCTATCGTAAACTCCTGAAGAAGCGCCAGTTGCGGGCCCCTGAGCACGGCATCTCGAGCGTGGATCAGGATCGAACACCGATTTCCGTCGGCCGGCGGTGAATGCTGCAGCCCGTCAGGCTCATCGACGGCCGGGCCCCGCGGAACCTATAATCGACCCGAACCGGGAGGCATCTGATGCATTGGCGGTTAGGCGGCGCGGCGGCGTGTCTGACGATCTTCTACGGTATCGCGGCAGCCCAGACGCCGCCGGCCACCCCCGAGCAGCCAGCCGGGGCGCCGTGGCTGAGGACCGAAGAAGGCAAGCCGATCGAGACGCGCCCGCCTGAAAAGAAAGACAACGCTCCCGAGTTCCCGCAGCAGACCCGGGCTCCATACCACGCGACGGCGCCCTTCGAGATCCAGACGCTCGTCGACAACCTCGAGGTGCCGTGGAGCCTGGCGTTCCTGCCGAGCGGCAACATCATCCTCACCGAGCGGCTGCCCGGGCGGCTGCGCATGCTCCACGCAGCGGATGGCAAGCTGTCGGCACCGCTGGCCGGCGTGTCGGCTGTCGCCTCTCCGAGAGCGAAGGACATCGGCCTGCTCGAGGTGGTGCTCGATCCGCGCTACGCGTCCAACCACCGGATCTTCTTCAGCTTCTTCGAGGTCGTCGACGGCACCAACACGAACACGTACATCGCGCGCGCGCGGCTGGACGAAGCGAAGCTCGCGGTGACCGACGCCACGGTGATCTTCCGGGGGACGCCAGACATCCCGTCGAAGCGGCTCGGCGCAAAGACCGGCGGACGCTTTGCCTTTGCGCCCGACGGCACGCTGTTCATGACCACCGGCGATCGCTCGGATTCGCCCCCCTGGGACGTCGCCCAGCACCTGGACAACGATCTCGGCAAGGTGATTCACATCACGGTGGATGGCGCGCCGGCACCCGACAACCCGTTCATCGGCAAGCCGAACGTCCGCCCGGAGATCTGGGCGTACGGCGTGCGCAGTCCCGAGGGCCTGACGTTCGACCCCGCGACCGGACGTTTGTGGGAGGTGGACCACGGGCCGCGCGGCGGCGACGAGCTCAACATCATCGAGAAGGGCAGGAACTACGGCTGGCCGATCGTCGTACACGGCATCGATTACCCGGGCAATGCCATCGGCGAAGGCATCACGCACCGGGAAGGGCTCGCGGATCCCGTCTACTACTGGGATCCCGTGATCGCGCCCTCAGGCCTCGCCTTCTATCACGGCAATCTGTTTCCGCAGTGGAAGAACAGCCTGTTCGTGGGAGGCCTGCGCGGCGCGATGCTGGCCCGGCTCGAGATCGTCAACGACAAGGTGGTCGCCGAGGAGCCGCTCCTGACCGAGCTGCACACCCGGATTCGCGACGTCAAGATCGGCCCCGACGGCGCCGTCTACGTGCTCACCGACAGCGGCACGCCGACGATGAGCTTCGGCACGCCGCCGACGAGCAAGCTGCTGAAGCTCACGCCCAGATAGGCGCACGCCGATCCTCCGGCAGCCCGGGCGTCAGCGTGCGATGAGATCCTTCCTGATGGTGACGCCCAGCCCGGGCCCTTCGGGCATCGTCAGATATCCGTCCTTGAACTCCGGAGGGTTCTCGTAGATCGCGTTCGAGTAGCGCATCTCGGACCCCGGCGGATCGTTGAAGATCTCGAACACGGGCGCATTCGGCCATGCGGCGACCAGGTGCATCGAGCAGATGTTGCCGAGCTGGTTTCCCACGTGGGGGATGCACAGCTTGCTCATGGACTCGGCGAGCACCGCGGCCTTGCGCATCAGCGTGGGCCCCTCGGTCATGACCTCCGGCTGGATGATGTCGTACGCGCCGCTATCGAGCAGCATGCGGAACTCGTGCAGGCCGTGGTTCGCTTCGCCGCCGGCGATTCTGATCTCCACGAGCCTGTTCAGCTCCGCGATGTGGTCGACGTCATAGCGCGGCAGCGGCTCCTCCAGCCAGAAGACGTTCGTCTGCTGATACGCGCGGGCACAGGCGACCGCGCGCTCGAAATCCCACGACGTTCCGCTCTGCAGGAAATTGGTGCCCGCCGGGTTCGCCTGGTTCGCGTCGCACGCGATGAGGTAGTCGTCGCCCACGCATCTCCAGCAAAGCCCGCTCGGCGGCGCAGTGACTTCATTCGATACACAGTCAGCGCCTGCCAGCCGGAAGATCCGCTGAACTCATCGATTCAGCGTCACGAACGGAGCGCCGGGCGCGCGTACGCTGGTACAATCCGCGCGCGTTGTCGAGCCACCCGCCTCCCGAAGATCCATTACCGAACCGGTCCACGTCGGCGAGCTGGGACGTGCGGAGCGCGCTCGCACACGCGAAAACCCGGGAGCAGAAACGGGAATGTCGCAGAGCAGATGGATGACTCTGGCGGCAGGCTGCGTCCTGGCGCTCGGCGCGGCAAATGCGCGGGCCCAGACGACGCAGGACCTGAAGCGCATGAGCCTCGAAGAGCTGCTGAACGTCGACGTCACGACGGTCTCCCGCGCGCCGGAGCCCACCATGAGCGTGCCGGCGGCGGTCTTCGTCATCACCGCGGATGACATCCGCCGATCCGGCGCGCAGTCCATTCCCGAAGCGCTGCGCCTCGCCCCGGGAGTCCAGGTGGCCCGGATCAACGCCGGGACCTGGGCGATCGGCATGCGTGGGTTCGCCGACCGCCTCGCCCGCTCGATGCTGGTGCTGATCGACGGCCGCGCGGTCTACTCGCCGCTTTTCGCCGGCACGTACTGGGAGACGCAGGACACGCTGCTCGAGGACGTGGACCGCATCGAGGTGATTCGCGGCCCCGGCGGCACGCTCTGGGGCGCCAACGCGGTGAACGGCATCATCAACATCATCACCAAGCCGGCGAGCGCCACAGCCGGCACTCTCGCCTCGGCGGGCGCGGGATCGAGCGAGCGCGGCTTCCTCGGAGTCCGATACGGCGGCCGTGCCGGCGAGGCCTGGAACTACAGGGTCTACGGCAAGGCCTTCGACAGGACGTCGCAGTTCCACTCTGACGGCCTGGATTTCGACGGACTGCGCCTCGGCCAGGGCGGCTTCCGTGCCGACTGGAACCCCACCAGCAGGCGCGGCGTGACGCTGCAGGGAGACGTCTACGACGCCAGGCTGGGAGAGCGCCCGACGGTGACCAGCTACACGGCACCGTATGCGAACACCTCCGACCTGGATGCGCCGCTCTCAGGCGGAGACCTGCTGACGCGCTGGTCCGACGGCCTCGGCCGGGCCGGCTCGTTCCAGCTTCAGGCGTATTACTCGCGAACCAGCCGCTCCGAGCTGCCGGTCACGGAGAAGCGCGATACCGCCGACCTCGACTTCCAGCAGCGGCCGCCGCGCTGGCGCGGGCATCAAATCACGTGGGGCGCGGGCTATCGCGTCACGTCGGGCGACATCGTCGCCGTGGCGCCGACGGCCTTCTTCCCGCCTCGCCGGACCGACAACCTGTTCAGCTGGTTCGCGCAGGATGAGCTGAGCGTCGTGCCGCGCGTCCGCGTGACCCTCGGATCCAAGTTCGAGCACAACGGCTACAGCGGGTTCGAAGTGCAGCCGAGCATCCGGCTGCTCTGGACGCCGACTGCGCGTCAGGCTGCCTGGGCCGGCGTCACCCGCGCGGTCCGCACGCCGTCGCGCGTCGAGACCGACTACACCACGACGAGCCTCGTGAGCGCCACGGGCCCCGTGTTCGTGCGGCTGATCCCGGATCCGGCCTTCGTCCCCGAGAAGCTCACCGCGTACCAGGCAGGGTACAGAGTGCAGCCTGCCGCACCCATGTTCCTCTCGCTGGCCAGCTTCTATAATCGGATCGATGACGTGCTCAGCACCGAGGCGACGCCTGCCTTCACCGAGCCGGCCGCCGATCCGGTGCGGGTCGTCATACCGGTCACCTTCGGCAACGGTCTCGAGGGTGCGAGCTACGGGGCGGAGCTCTCCGCCGATGTGAGGCCCGGCGCCCGCTGGCGCCTGACGGGCAGCTACTCCCTGTTGGTGATTCAGCTCTCGAAGAAGCCGGGAAGCGGCGACGTCTCACAGGAACGGCGGAACGAGGGGCAGAGCCCGCGTCATCAGCTGCAGGTGCAATCATCGGTCGACCTGCCGCGCGGGTGGATGATCGACGCCTTTCTGCGGCACATCTCGCGCCTGCCCGCCAGTCAGGTGCCCGCCTACACCACGTTCGACCTGCGCGCCGCGTGGCGGGCCACGCCGGCGCTCGAAGTGGCGCTGGCGGGCCAGGATCTCGGTCAGGCGCACCACCTGGAGTGGCCCAGCGGCGCCAGCGCGAACATCGAGATCCGGCGCAGCGCCTATCTGAGCATCACATGGCGGCGATGAATCTAGAATGAGCGCATGAGATCTGCCGCCGCGCTGCTCCTGTCGCTGTTGGTGGCGCAAGCCGCGCCTCGGGACAACTCCGCCCCCAGGCCCTGGGGACCGATTGACAACCAGCGCGTGCACGTCTGGCTCGATGACGGCTCGGCCGCGACCTACCAGGGAAAGACCGTCGGGCGTGTGCGCATCGCGGAAGCCGATGGCCGCGCGTCGTATTCGACGGACGCATCGATATCGGACCGCGCGGCGGGCTCTGGGGCGCGTACAGTCGAAATCGATCTGAAGGATGCGATGGTTGCGCCGCTGGCGAACGTATCAGGATATCCGCTTGCGTTTCCGAGGCCGGGCGTCAAGAAGATCCTCGAGAACGATCGGGTCATCGTCTGGGATTACACATGGACGGCAGGCGTCCCGACACCGATGCACTTCCACGACAAGGACGTGATCGTGGTGTACCTCGCCGACGGCGCGCTCCGTTCGACCGATCCTGCCGGGGCGACGGTGGTCAACCCGCACTATGACGGCTTCACCAAGTTCAATCCCCGCAATCGGGTGCACACCGAACAGCTCGTCCAGGGCAAGGCACGGGCGGTCATCGTCGAGCTGAAGTAGCGCGCCGACCCGACCGCCGGCGATCCGGCGCTCTAACCGCCGAGCACGTCTCGGGTGAGGCTATTTCGCGCCAACCCGCAGCTTGGACGCCGTCGCGCACTCGCTCATCACCGTGAAGTAACGCTGCACGGCCTCGGCGCCGACGATGAACGGATGATCCTCTCCAACCTGACGGGGCGCCGCTATCAGGCGCGCCTTGGTGTAGGCGCCGTCGTACTCGCTGTGGTTCGAGAGAATCACGCTGGCGCCGGCAGCCGCCGCGGCCCTGGCGATTCTCTGCTGCGAGGCGATGTACTCGTCCCACCGCCGCGCGTCGGTGCCGAAGGCGCCGGTCAGCGTGCCGCCCGAATAGGCGACCATCACCGTCCGGCCCTGGTCCTTCACCGGAAACACGTAGGACAGGGTGCCCGGTGTATGGCCGGGGGTGGCAACGATGTCAATCGTGGTGTCGCCGAGCGTCAGCTTGTAGCCCTCGGGACCGACGGCGATGTCCTTCGTCGGCACGCCGCCCGGCGCGCTGGGCGGCCGCTGCAACGTGGACTCCCAGTCGGGTGCGCCCATGACGACCTTGGCGGCGTACCGCTCCTGCAGCTCCGCGGCGCCCTGATCGTGATCGCCGTGCGCGTGGCTGATGACGACATATTTGATGTCGCGCGGGTCGAGCCCGAGCGTGGCCATGCCGTCGATGATCTCGGGCCGGGTCGCCCATGCGAAGTTGGTGTCGATGATGATGATGCCGCCGCTCGTCTGGAGAGCCCAGCTGGAGTGCTGACGTGTTCCGAGCCAGTAGAGATTGTCGAACACCTTGAAGGGCGCTGCGTACCAGGTCGTGCGATCCGGAGTCTGCCCCGCGCCGGCACCGCGGCCACCGGCCCCACGCCCGGCCGCACCACGAGCGGACGTCCCCTGAACGGCAGCTCCCATGCGCCCGGCGCCCGCGCGTCCGCCGGCGGGCGGCAGGCACAGGTTGACGAACGTGTTCCGGAACTCCAGTCCGGCAGCCGCCCTGGCGGCGGCGACATGGGCGTCGACCTCGCTCTGAGGCGCCTGCGCCGCCGCGATGGCACCCAGCAGAACCGCCGACAGCGAGCCCACCAAAACGCCTGCGCGCTTCATCGATATTCTCCTCTCGATGCGGAATTCGCCCTGTTCGTGGCAATCAGGGGGCGGTTCTCAGCATCTCACCGCGATACCGTACCGTCTGGTCCGGGCGCACGTTCACGTCGAAGGCGAGCGTCTCGTGGCCGGGGGCCTCGATCTCGAAGTGGTGCGGCCCGGGCTCGAGCGCGATTCGCTGCCAGGTGCCATCGAAGTCGTCCACGATGCCGGCGTAATAGCCGTCGACATAGACCGCGGCATCGCGCGGCGTGACGTCGAGGCGTACGCCGCCATAGAACGGCCCTGCCGGGGGCGCCGCGACGATCGCCGTCCGGGGGTAGCCATAGCCGAACGGGGCCGGGTACGCGTAGCCGTACGTCCCGTACGCGTTGTACGAATAGGGCGCCGGATACCCGTAAGCGTAGGGCGCGACGCGCAGCGGGGCGCCGATGTAGATGCCGAACCCGAGACCTGGCCGGTACACCGGACCATAGGCGCGGCGTGAGAACGGACGCACGACCGGACGCGCGCCGACGAACGGCCGGCGGACGATCACCCGAGGCGCAACGATCGGGGGACGGACGATGACGGTGCCGCGCCCGCGGGTGCGGTGGCGCGCGGACCTCTGGTCAGCATGCGCGGCGGTGGCGGCCGCCAGACAGAGCACGACAGCGGCGCAGGCAATCTTCCTCAGGGGCATTGCAGCCTCCAATAGACATGGCGTCCTCGTGGCAGGCAGTCAGGCTGGCGAGGTCATCTTAGCACCGGCGCGACCGGTTCGCATCGCGTTTCAGCCGGCGCGCGGCAATCTCGGTCCGGCATCCACACTCGCCACGATGCGCCATGCGGGCGCGGTGAGCTAACATTTTCAGTTCATGCTCCAGGGATACTGGCCGAAGTGGACGCCGTCGGTACTCCTGGCATTCCTGGCGCCGGTTGTCGCCGCGCCGGCGGCCGCCCATCCGCAGGCGCCTCCGGAGCGAGAGCCTCGGCTGCGGCCCGTCGCTGTGTCGCCGGCCGAGATCGGTTCACGAGACGCCGGCGGCCAGCTCGTCATACGGGCGCAGCGCCTGCGGGAAGCACTGACCATCGACGGGAATCTCGACGAATCCATATACGCGCGCTTCAGGCCGGCAGGCGGCTTCGTGCAGGCCGAACCCCACTACAACGAGCCGGCGACCGAGCAGACCGAGCTCTGGGTGTTCTTCGATGATCGAGCGGTGTACATCGGGCTTCGCTGTTTCGACTCCCGCCCCGACCTCTGGACCAACCTCGACCAGCGCCGCGACGCACCTGGTTTCGGCGGCGCCGAGAGCGTGTCCGTGGCGCTTGATACATTCAACGACAAGCGCAACGGCTATACCTTCGGCATCAATCCGGACGGCGGCCTCTCGGACTCAGCCATCACCGACGAGCGCGACAGCAATCGCGACTGGAACACGATCTGGGACACGCGCACGGGCCGCTTCGATGGTGGATGGACGGCCGAACTGGCCATTCCGTTCAAGTCGCTGCGCTACACGCCCGGTGAGCAGACGTGGGGCATCAACGTCCGCCGCACGGTGCGCTGGAAGAACGAGATCTCGTTTCTGAACTCCGTGCCGCCGACCGGGCAGCTGCCGCCCCAGTTCGGGTTGTTCCGTTTCTCATCGGCCGCCACGCTCGCGGGCCTTGCCGCGCCTCCCGAATCGCGCCTGTTCGAGGTCAAGCCGTACGGCATCTCGTCGCTCAAGACCGACCTCGGCGCGGACGCGCCGTTCTCGAACCAGGGTTCGGCCGCTGCCGGCCTCGATGCGAAGATCGGCGTGACGCGCGGACTGGTCGCCGATTTCACCTACAACACCGACTTCGCCCAGGTCGAAGAGGACGAACAGCAGGTCAATCTGACGCGCTTCAGCCTGTTCTTCCCGGAGAAGCGCGAGTTCTTCCTGGAGGGACAGGGTATCTTCGCCTTCGGTGGCTTCACGCAGAGACGCGGCGGCGCGCCCGGCGAGGTGCCGCTGCCGTTCTTCAGCCGCCGCATCGGAATCGACGACGACGGCAACCCCGTGCCGATTCTCGGAGGCGGGCGGTTGACCGGCCGTGCCGGAAACTATTCGATGGGCGTCGTCAACATCCAAACCAAGCAAGACGACATGTCCCGGGAGCCGTCGACCAATTTTTCCGTCGTCCGCCTCCGTCGCGACGTCCTCACCCGCAGCAATGTGGGCCTGATCTTCGTGAACCGGTCCGCCTATGGCACGCGGTTGTCGGCCAGCCAGGTCTACGGCGCCGACGGCGTCTTTTCGTTCTTCGACAACATCAATCTCAATGCGTACATCGCGCGCACGGCCACCCCGGGCCTTCGAGGCGACGACTTCAGCCATCGCGTGCAGTTGGAGTACAACGCCGATCGGTACGGCGCCGAGCTCGAGGACATGCGGATCGGCCGCAACTTCAACCCTGAGGTGGGCTATGTGCGGCGGACCGACGTTCACCGCAATGCCGCCCAGTTTCGATTCAGCCCTCGGCCGCGATCAAACCCCGTTGTCCGGCGGTTCAATCTGACTGCCGGCGTCGACCGCTTCATTCGCCTCTCGGATGGCGACATCGACACCAGGACCATCAGCGGGTCGCTGGGCATCGAATTCGAGAGCAGCGATGATTTGACAGTGGAATTTTCCGACTATGTCGAGGACCTGCCGGAGAGCTTCGATCTGTTCGATATCGTCGCCATTCCCGTCGGTCGGTATCACTTTCGAACGCTGAGCACGGCTTACCGGCTGGGGAACCAGCACTATCTGTCGGGCGAGGTGAAATACAATTATGGCGGGTTCTACGGCGGGAGCAAGCACAGCATCGATGTGACCCGGGGGCGCGTGGAGCCGGTGCCGAGTTTGTTCGTCGAGCCCGGCCTGTCGATCAACTGGGTCGACATCCCCCAGGGCCGCTTCACCGCAAAGGTGCTGAACAGCCGAATCGTGTATACCTTGTCGCCCCGCGCGTACGCGAGCGCCCTGGTCCAGTACAACTCGAGCGACAATCTCATCGGCCTCAACGCCAGGTTCCGCTGGGAGTACCGGCCTGGCAGCGATCTCTTCGTCGTGTATTCAGACGGCAGAAGCACGCTGAACCACGGCTTCCCGACGCTCCAGAACCGTGCTCTCACGGTGAAGCTTACCCGCTTCTTTCGCCTGTAGTGGTCGGTGGATCGACGCCGGGCCGAGCTCGTCGGCACCGTGCGCGCCTGAAGCCCTCCAAAGCGCGCAGTGCATCCGCCCACCTGTAGCGCTCGCCCCGCGGTCCCGAGGCTCGCCCACCCACTTTCCGCAATTCGTCACTTGCTGCCCGCACGTCTTCTGGTATAGTCCGCCGCCCTTGGTCGCGGATGGCAAGCTGATCGTCAGTGGAAACCGTCCGGGCGGGTTCATTCAGGCGTACGACGCCGAAACGGGAAAGCACATCTGGACCTGGTCGGCGCTGCCTGCGGTGAACGATGCGGCATATGAGACCTGGGGCGGAGCCACACCTCAGGGCGCACCCATCTGGCTCAGCGGTTCCTACGATCCGGAACTCGGGCTTCTCTACTTCGGCACCGGGCAACCGAACCCGCAGTGGACGGGACAGGGCCGTGAAGGGGACAACCTCTACAGCGACTCGATCGTAGCCCTCGACGTGAAGACGGGCACGCTGAAGTGGCACTTCCAGAACACACCGCATGACGTGCACGACTGGGACTCCATGGAGATGTCGGTGCTGGTGGACCTGCCTTTCCGTGGTCAGCCGCATTCATCGACAAGCTCGACTGGGCGACCGGCCTGACGCCGGAAGGGCGGCCGATTCTGACTCCCGGGCACGAACCAAGCGTTCGAGGCACGGTCACCTGTCCCTCGACCGCCGGCGCGACCAACTGGCCGCCCCCAACCTACAGTCCAGACACGCGGTACCTCTACGTCGTCGTGCATGAAGGATGCGGCGTGAACACCATCACGTCGAGCACCGATCCGCAGTCGGGCACCGGCTATTTCGAAAGCGCAAGCGATCCCTGGCAGCAGTACGTGCGCGCGATCGATGCCGTCACCGGCAAACGAGTCTGGGAGTACAAAGCGGTTCGATCGAACCACTATGGTCCAGGGTTGTTGTCCACGGCAGGGGGCATTGTGTTTGCGCCGGAGCAGTTCGGCCAGGTAAGCGTCCTGGATGCCAGGACAGGCCAGTCGCTCTGGCACTTCAATACCGGCGATCTGATTACCGCCGCCCCGGCGACCTACAGCGTGGACGGCCAGCAGTTCTTCGCTATCGCATCCGGCACCAACGTGTTCGCCTTCGCGCTGGACGAATCGGGGTAAGGAGCGTCAGTCATGAAGCGAGTGGCTTCGGTCGCAGCGTTGCTCTTTGCCTGCACGACCATCTCGCCTGTCGCGCAGCGCCGTGGCGGCGAGCCGGGTCCGGCGAATCCGTTCGCCGGCAGCTCGCAGGCGGTGCGCGAGGGCGAGACCCTCTATACCGTCCTGCACGACCTGTCATGGGCCCGGTGGCGGTCCCGGCGAAATCGGTCCGGCCATCGTCCCGAGCGATCGCGCGCCGCTGGGCGTCGACGATGCACTGACATTCAACACGATCAAGAACGGTGTGCCGGGCACTCCGATGTCGGCACAGCGGCTGACCGACGACGAGATCTGGAGGATCACGACGTACATCCACGCGCTGCGCGGAACAGCCATCGACAATCCGCTGCCGGGCGATATGGCGCATGGCGAACAGGTCTTCTGGGGCAAAGGTCAGTGCGGCACGTGTCACATGCTGGGAGGCAAAGGCGGTCTTATGGCTCCTGATTTGACCAACATCGCCAGCATGCGGAAGTCGAGCACGATTGCGGCAGCGTTGACCAAGAGCCAGCATCGCGAATACGGAAGCGGCGGCGCGCACCTGTCGGCGCTGCCACCCGACGACAGATATCTCCCGGTGCACGTGACGACCGTCGACGGAACGACGATGGACGGCGTGCTCTTGAACGAAGACAGCTACTCGATTCAGATGCTTGGAACCAACCAACAGCTCCATCTGTTCGATCGAACGAAGCTGCGGCGTCTCGTCATCGATCCGCAGAGCCTGATGCCCACCGACTATGATAAGCGCCTCACCCCCGGCGAGTTCGGAGACTTGATGGCGTTCCTGACGAGACAGGGAACCGTCCCGCCGCCGCCTCCCCCACGGCGTGTTAGCGGTGCGCCGGCCGATCAGCAGTGACTGGTCTTCGGGCTCGAGAGCGAACATGAATATGGACATGAGGCACAGGCGAAGGAAGGGCCGGCCGTCGCGATCACCGCTGGCGCTCGACCCAGTGATCGCGACGCACCGACTGGCCGCCATCAGAAGACGATCTTCAGAGCAAACTGCAATTGCCTCATCGGCACGGTACCTCTGATCGCATTGATCGTGCCGAATGCGCCGCCGCCGGGAGTCGGTATTGAGTCGTGCCCGGCCGCAGCCCAGTTGCTTTGAGCGAGATTGGTGTTGGGATCCGCGAAATTCGGCGTGTTCAACAAGTTGAACGCCTCGATCCGAAGCTGCGCGTACGTTCCGCTGCCAAGATTGAAGTTCTTCAGCGCGGAGAAATCGATCGTAAACACGCCTGGTCCCGTGAGCGTGGCGCGCCCGAGGTTGCCAAAGGTGCCGAGCGCGTTCATTTGAAATGCGGAGACGTTGAACCAGGCGCTGGGGGTGGGATGGTCCAGCTCCGGGCTGACCCCGGCGACGGCGTTGGGACGATCGTAGCCGTGCGCCGTCATCGATCGATCGACACCGCTCGTGACGGTGAGCGGGAACCCTGACGACATCCTGAGCATGCCGCCGAGCTGCCACCCGCCTGCGACGGCGTCGAGCACGCCCCCCCGCGACAGATATCTGCGCCCGCTGCCGATCGGCAGCTCGTACAGGAACGACGCCGTCAGCCGGTGCCGAACGTCGAAGACGGACCGGCCGTTCTCGCACTCCCAACAGTCACCTTGCTGCGGCTTCAGCGGTTCGCCCGGACTGCGAAGGCCGCTGCCGTTGTCGGTGGATTTCGAGAAGGTGTAGGACACCAGGCCCGAAAGCCCGTTCGACAACCGGCGCGTCAGCTTCGTGGCCAGCGCGTTGTAATCGGAATGGCCGACGCTGCTGATCATCTGCCAGTTGCCCAGCTCCGGTGCGGGAGCCCGGGCAAGGATGGGAAGGCTCGTGCCGGGCACTGGCTGGTTCAGCGTGATGAACCGCTGCAGGCGGTGCCCACGGCTGCCGAAGTACCCGATCTCCACGGCCGTGCTGGCGCCGACCTCCCGCTGAACGTTGAAGAGATACTGTTCGACGAAAGGCGTGCGGCGATCGTATTGATTGCCCAGCACCTGCGGCGCCGTGACGCACACCTGCGGCGGCATTTGGACCCCGCAGGGGTTCGTTGCGCCGCCGTCGTAAGGCTGGGCCAGCGTCAAGCCCGAACTCTGCGCCGTGATGCGGCCCTGAATGTTCCGGCTCATGTCGAACACCGGATTGGTCGAATCCTGCGCGTAGAAAATGCCGTAACCGGTTCGCACGCTCGTCTTCGGCGACGGGCTCCACACCACGCCGATGCGCGGCGCAAAGTTCGTCTTGTCGCGTTTGATCAATCGATCTCCCAGGCGCCCGTCGCGGGCGACGCAAATCGCCGGATCGAACCGCGTCGCGACGTTCTCGTACACGTCGCCGCTGCCGACCCGTATCAGGCAGGGTTGTCCCTGCTGCGAAGGCGTGCCAAAGCCGGGAGGCACCCAGATGTTCATCATCTCGCCCTTCACGTCCAGCCACGGCGGGGTGTACTCGTAACGCAGCCCCAGATCGAGCGTGAGGTTCGACCGCATCCTCCACGTATCCTGAAAGAAGTACGCCTGGCTGGTCGCGCGGTACCACCCCTCACCGAGCGCACCGGCGCTGCGCGTTCCCGAGATCATGCCCAGCATGTAGTCGGCGAAGGCGTAGCCCGTGACAGGTCTGTCGACGTTCAGCGAGCCGCGGATTTCCTGTGTGCCGATCATGTTGTAGATATCGCGGCGGACCTCGGCGCCGATCTTCATGGAATGGTTGCCGCGAATCCAGGAGAGGTTGTCGATGAACTGGTAGATGGAATTGTTGCCGGTGAATGGCAGCGACGGGTTGTCGCCGAAACCGCTGAACCCGGAGATCGAGATGTTGGGAAGTCCCCAGCTGATGGGTGGCGGGATGAACAGGCCGAGCCCCACCTCTTCGTGGACGTTGCGCTTGTACTGCAACTCCTGCGCGAGATTGTTGTAGAACTTCGTCGCGCCGAAGCGGACCTCGTTGACCAGGCTGGCCGACAGCGTCCGCGTGTTGGACACCATCACCTGCTTGACGTTGGTATCGACCACCTGGCCGTTGTCCTTGAGGTTCGGGTCGAGCACATGCTCATTGGTCCAGCTGAAGCGGCCGAACCAGAACGACCTCGGACCTTCGACAAAATCAACACGCTGCGTGAACTGATCCTTGTCGGTGCTGTGGTTCTGCAGCGCGAGGTAGTTCCTCGAGAGCCCCGCGTCGGGAATGTTCGGCTCGGGGTAGAACTCCAGCAGCTTGATGGCGATTGGATCCAATCGGTTCTTCGGGATCTGGTTGCCGGGAAACGGCTGCCCCGTCAGCGGATCGATGATCGTCCTTCCGGCCGCGGAGAAGTCTCCGTTCCGCATCGCCACACTCGGCGTGCTGAAGACGACCTGCTGCTGCTGGCGGAGACGAAATCCTTCAAAGTTGGACATGAAGAACAACTTGTTCGCGCCGTTGAACCACCCTGGAATCTGCACCGGACCTCCCAGCGTGAATCCGTACTGATTCCACTTGAAGGGAGAGGCCGGGGTCTGGACGCTCGTGAATTGATACGGCTGGGCATCGAACGCATCGTTGCGAAGGAACTCGAAGATCGACCCATGATAGACGTTCGTGCCGCTCTTGGTGGAGACGTTCACCTGCGCCACCTCGCGGCCGAACTCGGCGGAGTAGACGCCGGTCTGCACCTTGAATTCCTCGATGCTGTCGATCGAGGGCAGGAAGGCATAGGTGTTGAAATTGACGTCCTGATTCACGATGCCGTCGAGCGTGTACTGGTTGTATTCGCGGCGCTGGCCGGCAATCGAGAAATTCTGGCCGGCGCGGTCGCCACCCTGCCTGCTGCCGGCCCCCCCTCCGCCCCCTCCCGCATAGTCCGAGCTGACATTCGGGCTGAGGGATACCAGGTTGATGAAGTTGCGGCCGTTGAGCGGCAGTTCCAGGATCTGTTTGTTTTCGATGACGGTCCCGACGGTCGCATTCGTGGCATTGATCATCGGCGCCGTGCCGGTGACCTCCACCGCCACCTCGACGGTGCCGACCTCGAGCGAGAAGTCCAGCCGCGCTGTCTGCTGCACCTGCAGTTCAATGGCATTGGCGACCTTCGTCTGAAAGCCCTGCACTTCCACTTTCACGTTGTAGACACCCGGGAGGAGAGTCGGGAACACGTAGTTGCCCGCCGAGTTGGTGACGACCGTGCGGATGTCGTTCGTCTGCGTGTTGGTGACGGTGACCGACGCCCCTGGCATGACGGCGCCGCTCGTGTCCGTCACCACCCCCGTGATTTGCGCAAAGGTCTGCGCCGATGCGGCCGAGGCCGCGATGCCCACCAGCATTGAAGCGATCAGAACGATGCCGAGCCACGGCAGCGACGACGTCGTGTTTCGCCTGAAGATGACCATAGCGTTCTCCTCGTTGCGCTGACACTTGGGTAGTGACCGCGACGCACCAACGGGGCCGCCGGATTCGCGTGAAAGAGCGGGCAGTCTAGTGGTTTGACCTCCTGATTTCAAGACGAAAAATGTTCGCAGCCTCCCGCATCTCTTCTGGTATAGTCGGCGCTCTTCAGCGACAGCTCGCGGTGCGCATCACCGAGACGGGCGGCATCGAGGGCGAGCTCGACTTCCTCATCAGGCGAGCCGCTCATCCACGGCACGCTCGGCAACGTCGTCCAGGCGCCGAACGAACGCTGGCATCGCGCAAGCTTTGCCGGCACCGGCATGGCGACGCGGCTCGCGGTTACCCCGCGCAACAAGGAGGGCCAGGTGCATTACACGCAGGCTGACGCCCCAGTGGGAGGCGCACGAAGGACAAGCGGACGAGCGGCAGCGGCACGGGAGGCGCCGGGCAAATGAGATCGACGCACGCCGTCGGATTGGCTGGAATCGCGGGTGCCGCCGTCTTGTGGGGATGGGCTGCGGCGCCACGGGCGCAGCAGCCATTGCCCGCCGGTCCGTTCACCGAACCGCAGGTAGCTGCGGGACAGGCGGCGTACGCGCGGAGCTGCGCGGGATGCCACGGCCGGACGCTGCTGGGCGCAGGCGAAGCGCCCCCGTTGGCAGGCGTCGGCTTCGTGCAGGAGTGGGCGCGACGCTCGAGCGGCGCCCTGGTGACGCAGATCCAGACGTCGATGCCCCCCGATGCGCCGAACAGTCTGAGCGCAGACACGTATGCCGCAATTGGCGCGTTCATTCTCCGAGCCAATGGTGCACAGGCCGGAGAGACCGCATTGACAGCGGACACGGCCGTTCCAGTGGGATCGATCGCGACGGGTGCGACGGCGGCCGGGCTGAATGCGTCAGCCCCCGCGCAGGGGTCCGGCGGCGCCGCTGGCGGACGCGGACGACGAGGAGGTCGCGGTCGCGGCGGCGATGAGGACGCCGCGGTCGCTGCACCGGCGCGGCAGGGGCTCACGCTGCAGGGCAACATCACGAACTACACGTCGATCACCGACGAGATGATGGTGCGCCCTCCGGACGGCGACTGGCTGATGCATTACCGCAATTACGCAGGATGGAGCAACAGCCCCCTCAGTCAGATCACGCCGAAGAACGCCGGCCTGCTCCAGCTTCGCTGGGCCTGGCCGCTCGACGAGGGGGCGCGCCAGCAGATCACGCCCCTCGTTCACGACGGCGTGATGTTCCTTTCCACCAATATGACCAACACGGTGCAGGCGCTCGATGCCCGCACCGGCGACCTGCTCTGGGAACACCGCATCGGTCCGATCGGCACACCCGGACAAAATGCAACGCGCACGATGGCGCTCTACGGAAACCTCCTGTTCTACCCGGCGACCGACGCCAGGCTGTACACCATCGAGGCGCGCACTGGCAGGATCGTCTGGCAGACGGAGGTCTCGAGGAACGAAGGCGACAAGATCGGCGGCATGATGGTGGTCCATGGCAAGGTGATCGTCGGGCTCACGCGCTGCGACGAGCCGTCAGTCGACGACCACTGCTTCATCGCTGCCTACGACGCGACCAGCGGCAAGGAGGTCTGGAAGTTCTACACCATTGCGCGGACCGGCACGCCGGGTGGCGACAGTTGGGGCCAGCTGCCGGACGATCGGCGTTCGGGCGCGGATGCCTGGATCTCCGGAACCTACGATCCCGCCCTCAACCTCATGTATTGGGGCACCGGACAGCCGAAGGGGGCGCCCCGCTCCGAGCGCGGCAACGCGGCCGCACTCTTCACCAGCACGACGCTGGCGCTCGATCCGGATACGGGACAGCTGAAGTGGTACTACCAGAACGCCCCGGGAGAAGCGCTCGATCTCGATGAGGTCTTCGAACGTGTGCTCGTCGATCATGGATCCCAGAAGACGCTGATGACGGTGGGCAAATCAGGCCTGCTGTGGAAGCTCGACCGGGTCACCGGGCGGTTCCTCGACGTGACGGAAACCGTGTTCCAGAACGTCTGGGCGTCCATCGACATGAAGACCGGCCGCACCACCTACCGCGACGACATTCTCGAGGCGAGGCCGGGACAGGCGGTGGCCTCGTGTCCGAGCCCGGAGGGCGGCCACAACTGGACGTCGAGCAGCTACTCGCCGGCCGACGATCTGCTGATCATCCCGCTCAGTCAGACCTGCGCCATGATGGGCGGAGGCGGCCAGCTGTTTTACGAGATGCCGGGGACCGATGGGAACCTTGGCCGGATTTCCGCCTACGAGACCAATACCCTGCGGCCCGTGTGGACCTTCCAGCAGCGCAGCCCGTTCCTGACGGGCGTGATGACCACGGCCGGCGGCGTCGGGTTCGTCGGCGACTTCAATCGGACGTTCCGCGCGTTCGATCTGAAGACCGGGGCCACGCTCTGGCAAACGCGCCTGCCCACGACCGCGCAGGGGTATCCGGTCACCTACAGCGTCGGCGGCGAACAGTTCGTCGCGGTCCCGACCGGCTACAACGGCGGCAGCCCCGAACAGAAGCCGACGACGATGCTTCGGGGAGAGGTCAGCCGTCCGATGCTCGGGCACGGGGTGTACGTGTTCGCCTTGCCGCAGTCGTCGGGAAGATGATTCAGCGGGGGATTTCGATGGCGTGCAGATGGATATTCGCTGCGCTGGCCGCTGGAGGTCTTGTGGGTCTGCTCGCCTTGCCGGCAGCCGCGGCCGCTGAACGGTATCAAGCGTATCTGTCGCCAGTGCCCCATAACGAGGCGACCCTCGATGACGTCAGAGGGAAGGGAACCGCGACGATCACGCTCGAGGGGACGACCGTGTCAATGACCGGCACATTTGCCGGGCTCCCATCGCCGGCCGTCAAGGCGCTCGTGCTACTCAGCGCCGGCCCCGGAATCCCGGGAAAGACGGTCGTCAAGGAGCTCGATGTCGCGGCGGACACCGGCGGCAAACTCACCGCGCAATTCAAGCTCGATCCCGCGCAGATTGCTGCGCTCCGGAGCGGCAAGTTATACGTGCAGATCAACAGCGAGAAAGCACCCGAGGGAAATCTGTGGGGATGGTTCCTGCCAGAGCACGAGATCGTCGGACAGGACGTTCCTCAGAAAGGCCCCTGGTACATCCCGCCGTTTGCGGTGAAGACCAACAAATGAACTTCTGACGAGAGGGTGGGATTCGTGCCGAGCGCGACGAGCGGAACGCGTGTCGCGCGCCGGTTACTGGAACGAGACTGGAACGCTGTGCCGCCCCGCTTGATCCCCCTTCAACGCCTCCAGGCGATTCCCCGACGGTATCGCGTCACGTTCCGCTGGGAGGAGGGGCATGCCCACGAAGTCCGCAACCCGGTGTGGACGCGCTGCGACCGACTCGGGAATCCCCAGCGTCCGATAGACGCGCCGGCGCGGACGCTGGTGGTAGAAGACGACGACGCCAGGCTCGTGGAGGAACAGGCGCCGAATGAAGTCGTCGCCGCCAATCGCGCAGCGGACCGTCCGCTGCAACCGATTGTTAGGCCACCTTGAATGCGGCCTATCCTCGATCGGAGGCGCGATGTTCGGACGGGAGACGCGAATGCTACTCAGGCGCGGACGTCCGCCTATCGGCCCGAGACGCCCTGGAAGACGAACCGGTACGCGCCCGACCCCCGGTTGTCCCCGTTTACGACGAGCCTGTACTGACCGTCGG
The DNA here is from genome assembly GCA_963738315.1 of Vicinamibacterales bacterium. GTDB lineage: Bacteria > Acidobacteriota > Vicinamibacteria > Vicinamibacterales > JAMQPK01 > JAMQPK01. Next base: position 178,212 of record CAVTVT010000004.1, read on the forward strand.
CGTGCAACGGCGTCACCGCTCCCTCGCGGCACATCGGTCCGAGCACGTCGGATCCGTCGGGATACACGACGCTCAACAGCATGTTGCCGAGGCTGCAGCCCTCGCCGGCGATCTGGATGATGTCGCCAGCCTTCGCCGTGAACGTGTAGACGTCGTGCGCGCCCGGCATCTCGATCGTCCCCGACACGATGGCGCCGTACGCAACGGGCGTCACGCGATCGTGCCGGACGAAGTGTATCGGCACGTGATAGGCGCCCAGCTGATTCCTGCCCACGTTCGCCCGCAGCGTGTACGAACCCGGCGCCGGGAACGCGTACCGCCCCATCTCGCAGCCGGGGTGGCCTTCGATCATCTGGCCGGCCGGGTCGAACAGCGTGAGGAAGATCACCGACTCCGGCTTCTCGCCCCAGTCTTTCGCCCTGTCCACGCAATCGGGCGTCGGTGAGACGTAGAACACGTCGCCCGCGTCCGCCTGCAACCGGAGCTCCGGCGTCGCGTGCATGTCCGTGATCGCGCCCGCCATCAGGAGCACCCGGGCGCCGGGGAGCGTGGCCGCCGGGCGCATCAGCGCCGCGCGCGACGCGAGCACCGCCTGCTGGTGCGCGTAGAGGCCCTTGAAGAAGAACCCGTTGGTGATTCCGAGATCGATCACACAGTCGTGCAGGAGCCGTGGATCGGTGATGCCCTCCTCGCGGCAGTCCCGCTCGGCGGCCTCGCGATTCGGCACCGCGGCGTTGGGGTCCGGGAAGGACGGATCCACGAAGGTCTGCGACGACTGTCCGGGCGCGTAGTCGAAGAACGAGCCGTTGCCGGCAATCAGCCACTTGCCGGCGAGCGCCGCACCTGACTGCTCGTCGTTCTCCGGCTTGCCGTCGGCGTTGCCGAGCAGGCCCTCGAGCGATCCGCGCCGGACGGCCGACGGGCTGACCTGGACGCTGATGCCGAAGGGCCCCACCTGGTCCGCATGGGCAATCGTGCCGTCGGGCCATTCGAACGTATAGGCTGCACCGTAGCTGGTGAGCGCCCTCGTGATGCTTCCGCCCTCGAGTGCAGGAGGGTCGCCGGAGACCGGCGTGCCGTCGAGTCGGAGTACGCTCTGGCCGTTCTCGAGAGTGACCGTGACCCGGTGTCCGCCAATCCGTGTCGCCATCGCCTGGTTGACGCTGGCCGCCCTGGAATGCCCGACCGGCACCTGCCGGACCTGCACCACGAAGTCGTCCTTCGTGGAGCGCACGAGCGTGTACTCGCCCACCCGCTGGAAGTCGAACAGCGAGCCGTCGAAGGTGCGCACGTGCGGGTCGTTGGCGGTCTCGCCGGGGTCGTTGGGCTTCGACTTGCGCTCCTCCTCCTGGCCGTCGCCTCCGCCTCCCCCGCCGGGCGGCGGAAACGGAAACATTCGCGGGTCCTCGGGCTTGTCACAGAAATCGTCGAGCGACTTGCCAGCAACCACGATCTGCCCGAGCACCTCGCCCCCCTCGAGGCCAATCGACAGCGGCAGCCGCGCTGGTTTCGTCAGCTGCGACGCGCCAGCGCTGCCGTCGGGACATGCGCAGGCCCCCGGCTTGAGGCAGAGCGCGAGCGGCGCCGAATGCACCAGCTGCGTGTCGATCCCGAAGCCGCTGTCGTGCAACCGGGCGTAGCCCCGGAGGAGCGAGACACTGAGGAGATCGGGAGCGCTCGTGATCCCGAACAGTCTCGCCGTGTAGGGATCCGCCGCAGGCAGCAGCAGGAACTCGCCGTCGCCGACGGTGATCTCCTCGGGATCCGGCCCTCGCTCCTGGGGTGAGCCCGGACCGAGCATGTTCCACGGGATGCTCGCGGTCCGGAAGTAGCTCGAGGCCCAGCTCGAGAGGTACTTGTCCCGATGGCCCTGAATCAGCGTGTTCAGGGCTGGCACGTCCTTCCCGCCAATCGCGGCCTTGAACGACTCGAGCAGCATCGGCCACGTCGCGTTTTCGCCAATGATGTCCGACAGGTGCCCGAACACGCCCACGCCGTCGTATCCGCGGTCGCTGAACTTCGTTCGCGGCGTGTCGATGTACGGCGTCCAGTGGTGCTGGACGACCGACGGCGCCTCGGGCACTACGGTCACCATCACCCAGTCGGCCGCCCCCTCGTTGATCCAGGGGCGGATGCTCTTCCGCTGGCCGAAGTCGGTCACCTCGACGTCCTGATAGCAGTGGTACATCTCGTGGGTGACAACCGAAGTGGCCACCGCCGGCCCCCACTTGCCGACCACCTTGTCCCAGAACTTCAGATGGCAGCCTTCCTGGTTGCGGCCGCCATTGACCAGGAAGGTGTCTGTCTCTGCCCATCCGGGGCCGGGCGGCGTTTCGTCCACGACGTCGACGTAATACTTCGTCAGCACCGGCCGGTTCAAGTACGTCGACAGCCTCTCGCTGGCGGTCTTGGCGGCGCCGTCGTAATCGAATCCGGACTCGTTCAGGCGGACCGGCGTGTTGTAGACCACGGGCGTCAGCAGGAATCTGGACTGTCCGCGCAGTGCGGCGTGCGCAGCCGAGGCGGGACTGGGACCGCGAACCACCCGATCGACGGCCTGCCGTTGCTCCGTCGTCAGCGAGTCCCAGACGCTGTAGATGTCCATGACGGCGGCCGACCCGTCCCAGTCGGACGGGTCGCGCGTCACGCTGGCCGGCACATCGATGCCGGGCAACGGCCCGAGCTCCATGCTGAAGTACCACGCCGCGCGGATCGGCGTGAGACCCTGCGTGATGATGTCGTGGACGAGCTGACGCTGCGACTGCTCCTCGCCGGGAGCGAAGGGCGAGCCCGCAGCCGGCGACCGTGCGGGAGGCGGGGCCGGCGGTGGCGAGGCCGTCGAGGAGTTCGGCGGCAGGAACGGCCGCCGCGCGAACCAGACGACGGCGGCCGCCGCGACGACGACCGCCAGAGCCAGCATCATCATGCGATTCCGAGTCATGGCGGATGTGCCTCCTGCAGGAACGGCAGCATTCTACTCTCGTCGCGCCGAGCCGCGCCTGAGGTTCGTGCCATAGTCGATGCGATGAACGCGTTCGACGCGGGCCGGCGGCGGCGCCGCCCTGGCGCCCGCCTCGTGGGCCTGCTGGCCGCGCTCGCGCTGCGGGCGTCGTCCCTGCCGGCGCCCGCGGCCGTCAGACCGCCGCGGATCCAGTACCGGATCTCCACGCTCGAGTGATCTTCGGAGAGGACGACGGTGAGCCCGCTGGGGGTGCTTTCGCAATGTTCGTGAACAGGATCGGGGGACTAACAGTCTGAGAGGGCCGAAGATCGCGAAGGGAACAGGAGACTCGCCCATGAACGCCAGGTCAGTTCTCGCGATCCTCGTGGTTGCCTTCGCCAGTTCCGCTGCAGTGTTTGCCCAGGCACCGGAAATCGATGCGTGTGCGCTGCTCACACCGGAGGAGGTCGCCACAGCGCTCGGCATGAGGGGCTTCGACGCGGCCAAGAAATCGTTTGGCCCGATCACCAGCACGCCAGTCGGCGGCCTCGGTGAGGATGCGTACTATTCGACGATGGCGAAGCCAGACACGACGACCTTGCGCGTGAAGAAGGGATCGACGGCATTCACAGTCCGTGTGTTCGGCGGCGGCATCTCCGCGGACGACGTCAAGAACGACGAGAAGGCTGTCGCCCAAGCCGCCCTCGCCAAACTGTAAGAGGAGGGCGCACATGGACATTCCGATGTGGCGATCATTCATCCCTGCGCTTGGCGTCGTGTTCCTGTTGGGCGGGGGATTGGCCGGGTGTTCAGCGTCCGATTCAACGACGTCATCGGAGACGGCGCAACAATCGGCCCAGGCGTCCGCCGATCAGGCCGACGCCGGTGTGCTGGCCGGCAAGCTCTGCGGGTTCCTGTCGCCGGCCGACCGGCATGATGCGGTCGGCATGGATCTGCCGTTCATGACGGGCGCAACGAGCGCGGGCATGCGGGGCGCCAGCGCACACGACGCCTGCCTGTACACAGAGGACAACACAGGCGTCGGTGCCGCGATCGATATCGAGACCAATACATTCGGCGGTGAGGCGCTCAGTCAGCTCGCGAAACAGCGGGCGGGCGATCAGGATCAGGTCGCCGGTCTGCCCGGCATCACACTGCGGGACGCGGCGGTCGCCGAGGGCGGCTACGAGCTCGACGCCGCCGCCGGACAGCGGACGGAAGACATGTGGTTCGTCAAGGGCGGAAGGCTGGTCAAGGTCGAGGTCATCCGCGGCCGCGCCGGCAAAGCGCTGGCGGTTGCCCGGCTCGTTGCTGGCAAGCTCTGATCCGCGCTCACGGATGGCGTGAGCGTCTCCTTACCGCGCGCGTCCACGGTGGACGTCCAACCGCCGTTCATCGCCGTAGCAGAACGACAGCAAACCACTGTTCGCGTTCGAGTGCGAACCGCGCCTCCCTGGTAGCTGGCATTGCCACGATGTTGCCACGCCTGAGCGGATCCCAGAGGATTCGAGAGAATCACTGAGAACGTCATGCGCGTTGCACGTCGATGACTCTGAGGGCTTTGTGCCAGAGTCCTCCGCCATCTCCAATTTGAGAGAATCGCCCGTCGGGTTCGAGTCCCGTCGACCCCGCCAGACTTGCTCGCCTCTTCTGGCGAGCTTCGTCTCGGCGAGCGACACCACAGCAGCGATTTCGACTCGATCGCAAGGCAGGTCTGGCCGGCGTCTGGCTCCGGATGCTCTGCCGACGTTGCCGCAAATGCCGGCGCCGGCCGAATCCATCTCTATACAGATGTATGCTATCCTTCATACAGATGGAGAAGCGAATGGCGAAACTCACCGTGCGGCAGCAGAAGCGCGGCACTCGGCCGGCCCCCCGCACGCGCACGAGGCGGGCAGGGTGGGTCCGGAAGAACGTGGTGATGGATCAGCGCAAGCTCGACGCCGCGCGGCGCGCGCTCGGCGTCGACACGGAGACGGAAGCTATCGACCTCGCGCTCGATTTCGTGGCGTTCCGCCGAGAAGTCGCTGAGGGGCTCGCGGCGATGCGACGCGCCGGTGGCATCGACGATGTGTTCGAGTCTGACCGCCGCCAGTGAAGTACGCCCTCGACACGAACATCTACATCGACGCGTTTCACGATCCCGCCGTTGAAGCGGCGCTCCTTCGCTTCCTCGAGCGTGCGCTCCCGTTCACATTCCTGAGTGCTGTCGTCATGCAGGAACTCGCAGCAGGCGCGCGCACGCATACTCGAGTGCGCGAGCTCGAGCGATCCGTCTTCCAGCCGTTTGTCCGCCGCCGCCGCGTCTTCGCGCCCATGACGATGGCGTTCGTTCGGAGTGGACGGCTGCTCGCAGCGCTGGCGGCACGGGAGGGCTGGCCCGCGATCCACGACAACCCATCGCTCCTCAACGACGCGCTGCTCGCCGCCTCCTGCCGCGAGGCCGGAATCACCCTGGTCACCAGCGACAGCGACTTCGATCGGTTGGCACCGTTCATGAGGGACTGGCAGTATGTCCGTCCGTGGCCTGATATGAGTTGACCGACGATCGCGCACCCGGCCTGATGCGCAGCCACATCGGCGTCGTCGATTGGACTAATGCGGTAGGCCCGCTCTTGCAGTTTGCGCGGCATCATCCGCATATCCACGATCACTGCGTTGACGGCACTCCGAGAAGGTCGACTTCGTTCATCAGCCACAGCGCCACTCCCGCCGCGGCGGGGCCGGCGACGCTGGCAAGCCGGACCGCCCTGCGCTCACCCTTGCTCGCCCCCGCCACTTCGGCGAGCGTGGCTGTTGCTGGATCGAGTGCGTTCGCCATTAGCGTCCCTTCTGCGCTTGGTCCATCAGGGACAGAATCGCGCGATGCAGCATCGCGTCGGTGAGTCCCTTCGTCGCGAGCGTCACGCCAGCAAAGCTCGAGGTGGGCGCGCGGAACACGCCCGTCGGCTCCGGCGTGCGCGGATTCGGCGAGGGCTCGAGGCCCTGGCTGCGCGGGCTCTTGCGCACCGTCAGGGTCTGGACAAGCCGCACGTTCAGCTTCGTTCCTCCATCAGTCAGTTTCACCTGCACGCCCGCGCGGCCGCCAGCCTTGCCGTAGTCCACCGGAAAGCTGTGCCAGCCGTCGGCGAGCTCGCGCGGGCCGAATCCGGATTCGCCGAGGAACCAGTCCACGGACTCGTCGTTCGGACGTTCGCCGCGCTCCACGAAGTCGGCGAGATCCGTGGTCGCGCCAGCAAGGGCGCCCATCATGCGCTGCTCGAGGGTGAACTCGGCGATTTGAGCCGACGCGGGAACGGCGCCGAAGAGCACGAGGGCAAGAGTGATGATTCGCAAGGCTTTCTCTCCTTTTGTTTGGGGGTTATCGGCCCGTAATGCTCCCTTACGACGTCACCGGACATCGCGTATGGCCAAGGGGAGGAACGGACGAAGGGTGCAGTCGGGCTGGGTGGCAGGTGCGTGAACGAGCAGCTCGAGAAGAAAGCGCGGCCCGTCCCCGGCTTCAAACCGCTTCACGTTCGGCCGATGGTACACCCGGTTCCAGTGCCGGGCCGTCCAGGCAAACGGACGTGTCGCGCTGAGGGCGGTAAGGAGTGGCAGGTCGTCGAACATGTCGGCCACAACATGGTAAGACGTGATCGCCGGGGTCATATGAAGTGTCCGGGAATGGATGTCGGAAATTGTTCACCGCACTGGACGATTTCCGCAACTGGTTAGACCTGGGCCTTCAGCCCGCGAAATACGATGAAAATGGTCGCCCGTAGGTGATCGTGATCAGGGTTCGTAGATCTTCGACCGGATGCAGCAGATGCGCGTGGTGCCCTTCGACCTGCGGTCAGCCGGCCACCTGCTGGGATCCACGTTCGGGTCGATCGCCACCGCGCTTTTGCTCATCAGGTTCCAAAGTACGCTCGGAGACTGGATCTCGTTTTTTGCCAGGATCTTCGGACGATGACGAGGCTGGTCGATCGCCCGACGGCGAGGTACAACGAGCAGGGCGACCTGGGCTATCTCGACGACGAGACGTGTAGGCTGGAAGGACACAAGACTTCTTCCCAGCTACACCGAACACGGTTATCCTAGGCGCGCACCGGCTACCTGCGAGGGAGGAGACACGTCATGGCCTGGCGATGTGCGTACCCGGCGGTCATCGGCCTCGTCGCGCTCTTCGTTCTGGGGAACGCAGAAGACGCGCGGATGGAGCCGCTCGGTCCCTATCCCGGCGGAAACCAGGCGAGCGTGACTACCGGCCAGGCGATCGCCGTGGGCGAGCGTCTGCGTCAGGAGCAGGAACAGGGCCGGCTCCTGCAGGCTGGCCGCGACCCGGGCATGGTCGCGCTCGCCGACTGCAACCACCACGTCCGGAACGCCAGCGGAGCGCCGTGGCTGATCGACCAGATGGCGCGCGACTGCGGGGGGACGGTATGAGCTTCTCACCAGACGGAATTCGATTGCGGGCACGGCACCTATCGGGGGCCTTCCTCAAGACGGCACTGTTCGCGTGCCTGCTCTTGATCTCACCGAGCGCATGCACCGGGCAAGGGGTCGATCCCGGGCTCGTCGGAACATGGCAGCTGCCGACGGCCGCTGGCGTGATGACATGGGAGATCCGGCCGGTGGAGCCTGAAGTCCTCGACGTGGGGCGAGGATGGAGGGACCTACCGGCTCGCGGACGACAATACGTTCGTGGGCACGGGGAAACTTGGTCCCGCCAGGTGGAGTCGAGTGGGCGCGGCGCCGACGACGCCAGCGGCCAGGGCCTCGACGGGCAGCCTCGTGTTGTCGTCGCGAACCGTCAACGCGCAGCTGGTGCCGCAGGGCGTGCCCGAGTTGATGGCCGCGGCCACCACGCGTGCGCGGGCATGGAAGGCCGATGCCGTACCCGTGTCGATCAACTTCGAGGACCTGGACGTTCCAAATCCTGACCTGAGAGGACCTCAAATCAAGGTGTCTTTCCTGTCGCCGTCGACCGAGGGCGGCTTCCAGATCACCGTCAATCGAAAAGGTTCCAGCACGTTCGAATTCCGCCAGCGTGTCAACTGGGGGACGCAGCCTGTGCCACCAGTGTTCGTGGACCTGCCGGCCGTCCTTCAGATTGCACGCAATCACGGCTTGAAAGGCTCGCTCACGCGCGCAGACCTCAGAGTCTGGAATCCATCACGGAAAGCGCCGATCCTCGCGTGGATGGTGCACCCGGCCGGGGCGGCCGGCGCAACGATCAACGGCGCCAACGGCGAGATCATCACCTTCGATGTGACCGGTTACATCGACGCCTACAATGCGCAGGCCGAGCGAGCGGCCAGGGCGTTGCGCGCGCTGCTCCACAGTGGATCCCGCAACCACAGCGCGCCGATTCAGTTTGGCGGAGGAGCCGACAGCCCGGGGGGCCAGGAACCATCGGGGGACGTCTACACGGACGCAGACTACCGGCGCGAAGTTGCCGAAGATGCGGCCTACTGGAATGGTCCGCCCGGCGCCTACGAGCGCATCAAGAACGGAGAGTGCTCGTGGAGCGACAACTCGAACTACGGCTGCTGAGGACACGCCGTGATCGGCGGTGTCTGATCGGCAGTCCGATCCTCACCACCCATCATCGTTCTGCCGGCCGCTGATACGTTCCGCGCGGCACGCCGATGGCGTTGACCAGCGCGTCCAGGTCCTTCGCCATCTGCTCGCAGCCGCGCTGGTCCTTGCATGCAATGCTGATGGTGGACTCGGCGACGTCATCCGGGCGGAAACGTTCGACGCCTGTCTGCAATGTCGTCAACCTGATGCCGTGCGTGTCGAGGTCGCCATTGGTGTGTGTCACGACTTCGAATTTCGGATAGCGCATTTGCTTAAACTGCAGGCGCTTGACGGTGGGTTGCCAGGCGAGCCCGTCACGCCTGGCGTCGCAGTCCGCTACCAGTTGGCTCATGAGCCTGGTCCGCTGGGCGCTGGCGATCACGAACTCCAGTTCCTTGAAGCGGGGAATGCCGTCGCCATCACATCGCAAGTCGCGAAGCGCGAGCACGTCACCCGGTTCGAGCACGGCCGACTGGGCCCTGTACGCGATGGTGCTGAATGAATGTTGCGAGCCCCGAGCGTTTCGATCTCGGACCCGGCCGTGGCCGGCGCACTCTGCGCGTCCTGAGCACCCGACGCAGCCAGCCGCACCAATGCCGTGAAGTTTCCGAGCATGCGCACGCAGGCCGAATGGTTCCTGCATTCGAGATAGGACGTTGCGAACTTATTGCCGCGGTAACCGAACCGCAGACGTGTGCGGTGCGCGGGCGTGCCCTGTGCCTCAATCGAGCCGGGATCGATCGTTGTCAGATCGATCTTCTCTGTGCGTGTGTCCCACTTGAGGTCGTGTGTGTGCGCGTCGCAATCCAGATGGGTGCGCTCGGTGACCTTGTACTTGCCGCTCAGGAATTCCTCAGCCCAGCCGACATCGCATAGCTCGAAACGCTTGACAAGATGGAAGCCCTGGTCGAGCTGCAGATCCTGCGTGCGAATCACGCTGTTGTCGCCGAAGAAGTCCTTGGAGATCAGCGTCAGCGTCAGATTCTTGTAGTCGTCATTGATCAATGCAGCAAGCCGCGCCGGCTCGGAGTTGGCCGGCGCGGGCGCAACCGGGGTCGGCGCCGGGTCGGGCGGGGTTGCCGGAGTGGCATTCGCCGCGGTCGATGCGGCGGAGCCGCTGGGGGTTGCGCGTCGCGCCGTCACGAAGGCCTGTGCGGGGTCGGTACTGGTGAGGCTCGCGCCATCGGCCGACATCACCATCCGATTGACGAATCCGCCGGCACGCCAGCGGAAGGTGACCTCGCCGCGCCCGGCATCACTACATTCCCACGTCCCGGAGTTACCAGACTGCTGCGTGAATTGCCCGTCGCGAGTGACATCCACGTCGCCGCCAATAAACCACGACCAGCGGCCGATCACCCCCTCACAGCTGGTGACCTCAGCTGCCCGCCCGCAACCCGTCATGACCGCGCCGGCTGCCAGCAGGCCCAGCCATGTCATCAACCGGTGAGACATGGCGCACCTCACTTGCCGCTGTGTCGCCGCGTCTTCTCTTCCAGCTTCTCGATCATTCCGCGCTGCTTGTCGGTGAGCTGAGGCTCCGGCAGTCTGAAGCCGGACAATCGTCGATCCATGGCGCGCGCGAGCGTGGCGAGCGCTGGCAGGTCACTGCGCGTGATGCCCGGTTGGAGTGACGCTGAGATGGTTACCCATGTGTCGCCGCGCAGGAAGGCCAGTTGGTCGATCGAATCCACGCCGCCGGCCTTCGCCCAGGCCTGCTCGCCCACGCCGGGCACGTCGATGGCGGAAGTCGTCGCGCCCTTGCGGACGTTCTGGAAGAACTGTCCCTGGTTCCGCCGGATCTGGATCGTGAGGCTGTCGAGATTGCTGAGCGTGGAGCGGAACAGGCAGCCGTTGTCTCCGGCGCGCACGTCCGGACCGCCAGTTACCGGAGCGCCGAGCAGTTGGGCGGCGTCTTCCGGGCTGACCAGGGAGCAGGCGCCCGGTCCGCTGGGTGTGCCGGCGCTCTGCCCCTGAGCCCAGACCCGTTTCCACGTTCCGGGGCCGAGCTTCCCGGTAATGCTGAGTGAGTTGCCGTTGACGCGATAGGAGCCCGAGTCCATCCAGACGGCCGAGGCCATCGAGAACTTCCCGCCCTGCGCATCGAGGCGCCCAAGCTGTCGCGGATTGGCGCCCGGACCGTGCATGCGATACACGCCGTCGGCGCGCACCGTCCAGTACAGCGCGGACCCCGGCCAATTGAGTTGCCAGGTGCCGACCAGCTCGCGGTCCACGCCGGCGGCGAGAGCGGCGGGGGTCATTGCTGTCGTGACCATGGCCACCGTGACGAACGAGGCGAGCACTCGCACGAAGCGGCACTCGAGGTGGTTGGTGCTGGGAATAGATGGCATTCCAGTCCCCTCCGGTGGCGTGCAGTCTACGCCTTCTTGCTGGAGGACGATAGGGAATGTTAGCGGGGGCTGGGAGTGAGCGGAAGTGCCCTATCAGCCGCCCTCCCTCTCCGACAGCGCGGATTGACACCTGCTCGCGCGGCGATTCTGCGCCCAGTGGCCGGCCTTGTCACGCGAAACTGAGTGGACTGACGTCCCGAAGCCTGAAACCAGCCTCGACGGCACGACCGAGCGCAGCGAGAGAGTGGCGGAGAGGGTGGGATTCGAACCCTAGCAGCTCCTGTAGAATCTGTAACTTACAGATTCTAAATTGCCGACGATGCCAGGAATGCCAGCGTTGCCGTGGGGCCTTGCTCGTTTTTACCCGATGGAGCCGCTCTTGGTAGAATGCCGGCTGCTTGCTCAAAAAAGATTCTCGACGGCCAGGTGCGACCGCGATCGGAGTCCGAGCGACTCGAACTTGAGGGCGTCATCCGGCCACCGGGCGATACGGCGGTTCTCAGCATCCAGCTGAAGGAAATTCACCCGTCGGACCTAGGCCGGCGCCAACATTGCGACAACGTCCGCGCAGGCAAGATTGGCCCGCTGCAACTTTTCTGGGGCGACCTCCCGTACATGAGCAATCTCGTTTCGGACCGGAGTTATTTGATCGATGGCGCTCTGCAGCCTCCTCTTGGCCTCCGCGTCGCCGCCGAACCTAGCGCGGGCATCCTGCCAGACATCGGGTTTGAAGAGAAGCGCTGGCAGCTGTGCCAGATAAAGATAATCGACAACACCGAGACCATCTGCACCGGCCGGCCGATTCCGAGCTGCACGGGCCAACACGTCTCGCTCGCGAGCGTCGAGTGCGCCTTCGATGGCCGCCGCCGCACTGTCCCCAAAACGCTCGCGATAAACGTCTCGAACGATGGCACGGAGCCTCAGCTCTACATCACCAATCCGCTGCCACACAACTTCGGCTCCTGGCAGGAACCAGGGCGGCAGGAGGGGCGACGCGCTGGCTTCTCCGCCAAGTTTCCGAAACGCGATGCGAATGATCTCGGCCATGCGCGGGCGGCGCGCGGCCAGAAACTCTTCGTAGCTCATCGATTCCCAAGCGGGTGGCAGCGCGTGCTCCGCGCACATCCTGCCCCACAGGTCGTCGCTGATCTCGAACTTCGCGCGTAAACGGGGAACGTATGTTGCGGGGCTCTGGCTTCCCATCGAGCTATTGTCGTACCAACCGACATCAGCGAGGTTCGCAACTTGATTCACCTTCCTCCGCTCAGTGATCCCGTGCCCATGCAGCCACGCCTTCGGAAACAGGTGATGCATTTCACTCGCCGCGCGCCCGCCCCCGCCTGGAGCTGCGAGCAGATTTCGCAGTGGTTGATCGCCGAACAACGCCTTGGCGCCGAGGACGACTTGGGCGGCTCGGAAGGCCAGCGCGGCAGGGGCGCGCCCGCGTTGGGTGTCGAGCGCAGACAGAAGAGTCTGGTTCCAATAGTCGTTCGTCAAGACATCGCCAAGCATGTCGTCCAGAGTCTGCACGAATGCCGTCGGGTCGTCCTTCGACGCGTCGCGCACTCGCCCGAGATCTTCTTCGTACTTCGTCTCAGACGACCCCGAATAGCGGGCCGTCAAAAGCGTTCCGAAGATCCAGCGGCACACACTCTCTTCCAACCGCTGCCGCTGGACATTAGAGGTCGTCCCCATGACGTAAAACGCGTAGGCGTTCGTAACGGCGTTCGTTGATGCCACGAGGCCGGGGCTGACGAAGCCCGCAAGCATGACGCGCAGCATGTAGTCTCGCCAGCGCGTCTCATTGAGGCACTGATCGACCGCCTGATCGAGCACCTTCAAGCGCTCGACTCGTCCCGCAGGATCAGGATCTCCAGTAACCGGATCAATCCCGCGTAAGTACTTGTAGATGGACGACATTCGCGCCCGCTGAAATCCGACCGCGCATGCCGTGCGTAGGATCTGCTGCGTATCGACAGGCACGATTGCATTCGTCGACATCGCGCGTGCGCCGGCCTCAATTCGATCACGCAACTCACCATGGAACACGCTCAGCAGGGTAAGCACGAAGTCCGCCTGGCCAAGGCGCGTACCCTGGCTATTGATGCGGACGAAAATCTCCGCGACATCCTCTTCGCTAATCTCTTCCGCAGTTGCGGTCTTGCGGATTTCGACCGTGGGAAATCTGTAGTCCGCGATACCTTTAGCGCGCTCGAGATTCACATACATCGCATCTCTGTAGGCGTCATCGATGACACGACCCCGTTCTTCAAGCGCCTTAACCATGTCTTTGCGTATCTGAGAGTTTGTTCTAGTACCTCGCCAGAGCTCGGTCACATTTGGCAAGAACTCCGGATCCTTTCTGATGGCGGCGTCGCACACTTCGAAACGTCCATCCCGGGGTCGAAACGCGATGGAGATGACCCGCTTCTCTCCGTCCTTGTCCTGGATCTCAACGCCTCGCATCACCGCAAAGAGCGATGTCAGTCGCTGTTGACCGTCGATGACCAGAGTCGTGGCGCGGAGGGCACGATTGGACGCGCCAAGCGCGCGGGCCTCCCGCTCATCCGTTGTGTACCAGAGCACCAGTGTCCCGACCGGAAACCCGATGAACAGCGAATCCAGGAGCTTCCGGACCTTGGCGTCTTCCCACACGAATGGACGCTGCAGGTCCGGCAGCGCAATGACGCCGCGGCTGGGATCGATCTCTTCAATCAGAGCCCCGACAGCCCTTTGTCCCAACTCGAAAATTGCGGAGCGACCACATTCTTTGGGCTCGCGCGACAGCTCGGGTGCATCGTCATCAACTTCCGGTTCGTCGACCTCCTCCGCCGCTTGCCTCGGTTCTGGCTGAGGCAGCTCCCTTCCGACCACCTTCGACAGATAGGTGACTACCTCAGGCGCGTGGTCGTCCAAGTCAACGTCTCTGCGTACCCGCGCAATCGCCGCGTCAACGAACTTGGCAAACGGATCCTTCAACAAGCCCAAATGCGCTGAGACTCGATCTGGCCGAAGGGACAAATAGAGGCCGCCTGCAACCAGCTTCCACGGCTCCTCGTCTTCGCTGCCCACACCGAGCAGCGATGATGTCTCTGGAGAAAGTGGGCCGAGCACGCTGACACCGAAGTCATTCGGCTTGATCTGCAACGCCAGCATGCGGCCGGCTTTCAGCTCAAACCCGCGGCGCGTCTCACTGAACCGCCACGCGTCGCTCCGCTCCTCGTCAACGTTCTCGACTGCATAGGCAACAAACTCCAGCACGGCAGCCCGGATTGACGGCTCGGGAAGGGCCCGTTCGATCTTTCGTTTGATCCGGGCTTCAATGATCTCTGGATCGGCGTCCGTCGGGTCGTCGTCGTCGTTGAACCTTAGCCTCAGTGCTGCTGCTTTCGGGCCTATCGACATGCCACGCCTCCTCCCATCCGTCAATGGCCTCCAAGTCTTTCGTCGTAATCTCCAGGGGATGCGCCGCAAGGAATTCGCGACCACGTTCGGTGACGCCGGTACTGCCTGGGCGCCACCTTCTCGATCAGTCCGCCCTTGGTGAGAAACGTCATGGCCCAGCCCACACGGTTACGGACGTAGGTCGACTTGCCGCTGGGAATTCGCACCTGGCGATCTTCTGCAGAAAGCCCGAAATGCAGAGCCATCGACTCAGTGGCCGAGACTCGCGTAACCGGCGCGTCAACCGACAGCGCCAGAATTGGCCTTAACATGGCATCGAGTTTGGGAACATTCATGTGTTCGCCATCCTTAGAATAGGCGTGGCAAGGTTTGCCAGAAACTTACTCGCCGGCTCAAGCCCGTCACGGTCAACGCATCCCTCGGCCGTGTGCGCGCGACCTACAAGAACCACCAGCGAAGGAGGCTGATCGACGTCGCCGAGGCGCCCGTGTGTCCGGGGCGGCGCCAAGCGAACACCTCGCGGACCTTCGCGACGAGAGGTGGTAGCCGCTCGTAAAAGGTCTCGCGGAGCGCCTCGTCAGCCGGGAACCATCGATGGTCGGGCACCAACTCGGCGTAGGACGATTTCGAAAAGTCGGGGTGCAGGGCCATCGTCGTGACCGCGATTCTAGCGGAAGGTAGCCAGTAGGTGTGTCAGCCGGGGTTCGACCGCACGGCCCCCACCGCGCGGCGCGTAGGCGGCGTCACGAAGCTGCTTCGCCCTCCCGTACGTCGTCCTCACCTCATCAAAACGGCGCAGCGCTCTGGAGCGCCAGGATCCGGCTAAACCCTGAAAACAAACGGGGCGCTATAGAGCGCTCTATAGCGCTCTACAGCGCTCCCAGCGGGGGTGACGTGTCTCATGCTTGCCGATGCCGCAGGCATCGATCTTCGCCTTCGCACGTTCCTGCCATCTGGAGCCTGACGGTGACTTACTTCGTCACTCGAATGTGGCCGCTGAACGCTAACCGGACGCCGCCGACGCCGTCATCGCAATCGATCCACCGAACGTCACATCGACCGTGTCGATAGTGGCGTTCTCCACGTCACGAAATCACCTGTGCACCCACGCGGCGAGTTGCAGTGTCCGGTGCCACCAATTTGTTCCTGGTAGATCGGCCGTCGGCGTCAGGAAATCGATGGATTATTGCCGTGACCCGAGTCCATGTGTTCTGAGAACGAAGGGTGGGATTGAAATTCTGGCGCCCGGTGTGCCGAACCACCTCACGCGGTGCTACTGCGGCGCAGACTCGGGCGAGTACGTGAGGCCAAACACTGTGTCGGTCAGCCAGCGCTTGAACGACTCGTTGTCCATGAACTGTTTGAACAGCTCCGTGTCATCCTTCAGAACCGCCGTCATCACGCGCGCCAGCGCCTTGTCGTGCTCGATTCTGGCGTTCTGCTTGTCGGAGTTCTTGATTGCGTTCTGATATGCCTTGTCGGCAGCCACTCGGTTCGGGATGTCCTCGGTGATCAGCTTGTGCACCCGATCGCCGTCGGTCCACGTGATGTTCCCGAACTGGTCATTGAAGGTCTTGATGATGTTCGACAGCCGGTCCAGTTCCGGTTCCGGCTTTCGACCGCCGCCTGTGGTGGGCACCGGTTCGATTGACGCGTCCTCGTCCGGCAGCTGGATCCGCCGCGCGGCTTGCTTCTCCACGCGATAACTGTCCATGTCGATGGCGTCGAGAATGCCCTTGGAAAGGTCCTCGTCGATCGGTGCGGGCAGCTTGGAGATCAGGAAGTTCAGGAAGATCGAGAGCTTCTCCCACTCGGCATTCGTATACGGGAGGATTGACGCGAGGAAACCGTAGGCGCGGACGAACGCCTTGGCCTTGCCCTTGAAATCTACCTGCCCATCCTCGCGGAGTTGCGCCTTGTACACGGCGACACAGGCATCGAGAATCGGGTCGAGCTTGTCGCGGTCTGACCCTCCGAGGTACAGCCCTACGAGCTCGTCCACCTGGGTGTGGGCGTACACCTCATACCCGTCGAGCGCCGCCTGCAGGTCGTGCAGCTTGTTCGGATCGGTCTCCTCGCTCAGAATCGTCGTTCGGTAGTAGTCGGCGAACGCCGCCTGGATGGTGTCGGTGTCGTTCATGAAGTCCAGGACGAAGACATCGTGCTTCTGCGGGTGGGCGCGGTTGAGGCGCGAGAGGGTCTGGACGGCCTTGATGCCGGAGAGCACCTTGTCCACGTACATCGTGTGTAGTAGCGGCTCGTCGTAGCCAGTCTGGAACTTATCGGCGCAGATCAGGAAGCGGTACGGATCTTCCTGAATCTTGTCCGCGATCTGGCTGGACGGAAACCCGTTCAGCGACGCCTCGGTCATCTTGGCGCCGCCGTACTCGTGTTCGCCCGAGAAGGCCACGATGGGGCGATAGGGGCTCTTGCGTTCCACGAGGTAATCGCGGAACGCATGATAGTACTGGATGGCGCGCTCGATGCCGCTTGTCACCACCATCGCCCGCGCCTGCCCGCCGATCTTGTTGAGCGCCAGGACCTGCTCGTGGAAATGGTCGACCATGATTTCCGCCTTGAGACGGATGGCATGATCGTGGCTCTCAACGTACCGACGCAACTTCTTGGTCGCGCGCTTCGTATCGAACTCGGGGTCGCTCTGGACGGTCTTGACCAGCCGGTAGTGACTGCCAATCGGCGTGTATTGCTTCAGCACGTCCAGGATGAAGCCTTCTTGGATGGCCTGCTTCATCGTGTAGCTGTGGAAGGGCTCGTGGCGCACCTTTCCGTCTATCGGGGGCAAAGGCCGGCCGAAGATCTCGAGTGTCTTGTTCTTGGGAGTGGCGGTGAAAGCAAAGTAGCTCGCGTTCGGTAGGAGCTTCCGCGCTTCCATGATGCGGTTGACACGGTCCTCCGTCGTTTCGTCGTCTTCTTCCGCTCCTGCGACGGACAACGCCATGCTGATAGCGGCCGAGGTCTGACCGCCCTGGCTCGAATGCGCCTCGTCGATGATGATCGCGAAGCGGCGGCTGCGTTGCTCGTTGCCGATTTCGTCCAGGATGAACGGAAACTTCTGGACCGTCGAAATGATGATCTTCTTGCCGCTCTCAATGAACTTGCGGAGGTCGCCCGAGTGCTCGGCGTGGCCAACCGTCGCACCCACCTGCGCGAATTGCTTGATCGTGTCGCGAATCTGCTTGTCCAGGATGCGACGGTCGGTGACGACGATGATCGAGTCGAAGACCGAGGCATCGTCTTTGCGGAGGCCGATGAGCTGATGTGCGAGCCAGGCGATGGAGTTCGATTTGCCGCTACCGGCGGAGTGCTGAATCAGATAACGCTGGCCGGCGCCCCGCTGTTGCGACATCTGCGAGCAGCCGGTGCACCACGTCGAGCTGGTGGTACCGCGGCCAGATCTGGACGGCCTTCTTCTTGCCAGTTTTGTCGTCCTTCGTTTCGACAACCTGCGCGTAGTTCTCGAGGATGTCGGTCAGGCCCTCCCGGGTGAGCAGGCGCTTCCACAGGTAGTCGGTCTTCAGGCCATCGGGGTTCGGCGGGTTGCCGGCGCCATCGTTCCAACCAAGGTTGAACGGCAGGAACCACGAGCTCTTGCCTTTCAGGTGCGTGCAAAACCGCACCTCGTGGTCATCGACGGCGAAATGAACAATGCATCGCCCGAACTCGAAGAGCTTCTCGCGCGGGTCGCGGTCGCGCTTGTACTGCTCCACCGCGTCGTCCACCGTTTGCTTCGTCAGGCTGTTCTTCAGCTCGAAGGTCGCGATCGGCAGGCCATTGATGAAGAGGCCGAGGTCAAGCGCCCGTTGAGTCTCGTTGCGGCTGTAACGGAGTTGTCTCGCGACGGAGAAGCGATTTTGGGCGAAGCGCTCAACGGCGACTGCGTTACCTGGTGAGGGGGTTCCGTAGAACAGCTCCACATGATGCGGACCGTCTTTGATCCCCTTGCGCAGAACGTCAATCACGCCCCGTCTGCTGATCTCGCCCTGCAGCCGCGCCAGGAACTTCCGTCGGGACGGGCCATCCTCTGAGAGGTTGAGGCCGTCGAACGCATCTGGCTGGGTCTCGATCAGGAAGGCCAGGAGTTGAACGAGATCGACCGTGTACTCCCTGTCGTAATCGTTCGGATTGCCGCAGAGCCAACCTGCGCCACCGACCGCGACGGAGGTCTCGCTCTCCACATCAGGAGAGATCGGGACCGGATCGCAAACGCCGCCTGTGAGCGCAACACAAATGAGTTGCTCCAGGCCGCGTTCGCTGGTGTCAGTGGGCATCTGTGAGTGGTTTTATCCATCCCCGCGCGGTGAGGACGCCGAGCGCAAGTCCGACCTGTCGAGGCGAGAATTGTTTCTTCCTTTCGCCCCAAGCGTAGACAGCGGCCGTCACCTCCGCATCGGTTCGCGCTGACGTGCGCGTCGACACCCAATGGACCGTCGACAAGAGCTCCAGCCCGAACGGAGACTCGAAACCCTGAACAAGGTCCGCGACGCGGTCGAAGCGAGCGTGCGTGTCGGCGTGCCGGGCGAGAAAGTCTTCGGCCTCATCGACAGCGCCAGGAACCAACGTCAACTCCTTGTCTGGAGCATCTCCTCCGTCGGCGTAACCCGCTACGTAATATCCTTCGATCTCCTTGAGGACGTGGCGAAGATTCTCAGCGTACGGACCGTAAGGGGCCGCTGCGAAGCGAAGCCGCAAGGGTTCGCCAGCCTCCTGCATGAAGTACATCAGTTTGTGGACCTCGAGCAGCGTCACGAACGGATCCAGAAGGCCACCGAGATACCGACGCACCAATCCCACGAGCGCTGCGCGGCCAGGAGTCATCGTCGGCACCTTGCCGGTGTTTCTGGCCGGCGTCGAAGATGGCGAACTGTGAGGCTCGAACACTGTCACGTGCACGTCAGGGAGCGCACCCAGAGTCGCTTCGATTCGCGGTCGTACGTCAGACCAGTTCAGGCCTCCCAGCCCACTGCCGAGTGGTGGAACGGCGATCGAGTGAATTCCTCGGGCGCGGATCTCCCGCACGAGATCGACCAACCCTGCATCGATGTCCTCAATCCGGCTCTTGCCGCGCCAGTGCCGCTTCGTCGGAAAGTTGATGATGTACTTCGGATCAGACATGAAGCCCGTTTCGAAAACGAACATCTTACCGGGCTGCACCTCGCCTCGTACGCACGCCGCCTCGTACGCCTTGAAGTTCGCCGGGAACGCGTTCTTGAACTGCAGCGCCACACCGCGTCCCATGATCCCGACACAGTTCACGGTATTGACGAGGGCCTCCGCCTGCGTCTTGAGAATGTCTCCGCTCTTGAACTCAATCATGTCGGTTGCCCCGGTCAATAATACCAATCTGTAAGGATCTCGACGGGTGGTCTATGGGTCAGCCCACGGAGAGCAGTTGCAACCTGTTGCGCAACCTGTTGTGACCTGACACCGACCCGGCGAACCAGTTCCCAAGGGAAAGATTCATGCACCAGGAACTCGGCTTGCTTGCCCTCCTTCACGTCGGGCGACCGAAAGTCGTGCGCTTGGACCGCTGGCCAGTTCACCTCATGGAGGCGGTCGACCTGCGCTCGAAACTGAGCATAGCGTAGTAGTAGTCCTGAAGTTCATCATCGAATCCATCGAGCGCGATGCTGTTCGCGTCGGACGCCTCAGCAAAACTCGGACTGTTCGGGTCGAGAACCCCTGCGAAGTACACCCCCAAAAAGTCCCATTCGTCGTGGAGATAGAAGCGCCCATCCTTTTGAACCGCGTATCGGCGATAAAGGTAGTCGAACAACTGGGAGGGAAGTTCAAGGCTCTCTGTCACGACACGGAGATCCGCGAGCGATAGCGCCCAAGGATATGCACGGTCGACAAAAAGACCAAGTGGAGCGAGGCTCGGAAGATTGGCTGCGATGGATGCCCACGCGCCGGTTCCCACCAATGTCACCAAGAACACTTCCGAGATTTCAGCGCGGCGTACGACAATCTTACGCCCGGTCCTCTTCTCCTCGAACTCGACAGACGCCGCCCCCTGAATGTAATCACGAGCCCGCTTGGCCTGGTCGAAAGGCTCTAGGATCGCTTTCGCCAGATCGTTAAGGATCGCGGGCACGTCACCCGCCAGTGCGGCGAGCGTTGGGCTCTTCGATTTACATTCGATCAAGATCAACTTGTTGTCGTAAACCGCGATCCCATCCAGCTCGAGTCTCTCCTTCTTCGGCCCATAGTAGAGACCCCAACCGCACTCGGCTCTCAGAAGAAGCCGCTCAAGAGCAGAGACTGCAGATGACTCCAGCCACTCTGCGCGCGCATTGTCATACGTTGTGCGATAGCTCTTGTCTGCAAACAACTTCGTATGAAATGCGTAGAAGATCGCCTCAGAAAGCCGTGGCGGCACGAACAAGTAGTATCGGTCCCCGAACTTGACGAACGGCGCAAAAGCAAAGGGATTCAGCTCGACCGCGCTCGGTTCACCGCTGATCTTGTCGCCGGCGACGCTAAGCAGCGTCAAGAACGGCAGAACGCGTTCCGCGGCGACTCGTCCTTCACAACGCCCGCGCAGCTCGTCTTCGGTGAAGCTGATGATGGTGGGCGCCTTGAAGAACAACCATATGATGCTTAGGGTCTTTGCGAATTGAGATCCACCTGTGATCAGACTGCCATCTGCAACAGCCTCGCGAATCACAACGGGAAACCCCTCAAGATGATGCGTCACGGACTCATGATTGTGTTCGACATCCTTTTCAATTTCGCGCGAGCGGGCTCGAAGATCGGCTATTTTGTCGGATACGCCTTCGCCGATGATCTTGGCAATTTCGAACGCGTCTTGTACCGGCAGGCCAAGGTTGGTTAGGCACCACGCCTCATGAGGTGAATAGAGCTCGACCGCGAGCCCTTCGATCTCGTTGGCATAACCGAGGCCGCGAACGAACACCGCCTCGGTCTGGATCCTCGCTCGAAGCTCGTTCTGCTGCGCGTCAAGGGCCGGATCTCGGCCCATGAGCGAGAAGACAACGGTCCTGAAGTAATCGTCCAGCAACCGCTCGAGCGCGCTTAGAAATCCTCCGTCGATGACAGCTGGCCGCTCCGGTGAAGCGATCTTGCGCGATAGCGCCAACCACGCAAGCCACTCGATTTTGGCCTGCCATCGAGCCCTCTCATTCCGATCGTTCGCCGCGTCAATCGCGTGCGTTTGATACAGCACGGTCAGATGCGACAGCAGCTCAATTGGATCTACGGTCCGAAGCAGCGCCTCAATTTCGGAGACGATTCCCGGTAGCCGATCACGCTGCTCCTGCGCGAGAGCGTTCACATCGAGAGTTCGTCGTCGGTCATTCTCGTTGCTCACGTCTGCTCGCCAGCTGTACATGCGCGACGTTCCCGCAACTTCATCACGAAGAGCGCCCAAGGATCAGTCTCCTGGTCGGCCGGCATGAAGGAATTCCATTCCTCCGAGAAGTCGGCGACGTCTGAGCTGGATCGCCAACCCTTATGCGGCGCGACAACCTTCCCGGCATAGCCGAGTCGCATCAGCACGCGCCGAAACAAGAAGAGCCGCCATTTGTCAAAGAGCAGACGGAATTCCGTGCTGTCCTTCGTCGGCAGCTCCCCACCGTGCATGACGGCGTTTCTCAAGAGCCGTATGGTATGTCGCGCAACGTAGTGCTTCGGAACATCCCAACCGAGATGCTTCCGGGCCGCGCCAATCAGTTCGAGGAAGTCTCGCTTCGCCACCCACTCTTCAGGCTGCCCCTGTTCGACAAGGCAGTTCCTCATGAAGAACTCGAGCGCCATGATCAGTGAGGCGAATTTCTGCTCCAGATAGGGCGCGTCCTCAAGCGACCCGCAATGGCTGGCCAGCCGTCGCCATGCGGGATGGGCGCGCTTCATCTTCACGTATTCGTTAAAGGCCACGCGGAAGAACTCGGGAATATGGATGTCGTCGACGATGCCGTTGCTCCGGTAGTGCGATGTTACGGGCTGCGGAAGCACGCGGCGGACGATCGCACCGTCACCGTCCAGCAAGTCGACCATGGGCACGCAGACGCCCGCACCCGCTGCGAAGGTACACAGGCCCGCGACGTCGGTGCTGAACGCCAGCACCTGATCGTCGGATTCGCCGGGGGCCAAATCGACGCTAAATTCCGTAAGGGAGGCCGCCTGCAGAATCCCGGCCTTGACGAGGGGCAGGATATCCTTGCGGAGGCGGTGATGGCGAAACGCGACGCGGCGATCGTCGACATCGACGCTCAGGGGCGTGCCGATTCTCGTGAAGCCCCTGTCTTCCGTGATTGCGTCCCCACACCTATAGTCGAAGTTGTTGAGCAGAACCGTGGCCGTGGCCGCCGGACGCGCAGGACCGTACTGCACACGCGCCGGGCAGTTGACAGGGGAAATCAGGCTCCATCCGCCGGGCCCCGAAGCGCCGTCGGTTTGACCATGGACATAGCATCGTGGGCACTCCATGCGGAAGGGACCGGAGTCGCTACCGCCGTCAATGACTAGGTCGGTCCCGAAATCCTGCGACGTTTGGTCGGTGGCTGTGTGGAAGGCGACGATGGCCTGCCCGTCAGCGGGCAACAGGAACTCAGCGAAACCGGAATAGACGGTCTCCCCCATGCGAAACGTGGCCGAGCCGCGATGGGACGACAGCCGGGCGTACTCCCGATGCGCGGTGACAGGCGGATACGTAATCGGTTCGATGGTCATGGGCCTACCCTAGATGTCCCTCTCCTGTGTACTTGGCAGCCTACGCGGGGGCGTTCGGCCCGCGTGGGCCGCCACCCAGTCCGCGCAACGTGGCTCGAAACGCGTCGAGTTCCGCAATGACGGCTTCGACGTACGCGGAACCATCGGCTGAGCGGAGGAATTCCATTTGCGCCTTCCAGCCTGCCGCATGTGCGCCCGTTGTCCACATGACTGCGGAAACCGCGTCCATGAGCGATTGGTAGCGCGCCTGCGTCATCGTTTTGCGAAGAGCAGGACGACTTTCATTGCTAAACTTCAGCACGTACCGAGACATCACTTGAAGCCTCACAAGCTGTGGCGGATGTGTTCGCCGATACACCGTGTCCCGCGTGAGCATTTCAGGCTCGCGAAGAAAAGTGAAGCCCGCCTGTGCGACGATGAAACAAGCGAAGACAACGTCGTCTTGAACCTCAGATGGTGAGTTTTCGATATTCAGAACCTCCGAGGCAGCCTGTCGTCCACTCGCCGTGATCCAATGCGCAAGAGCCAAGTAAGCCGCCCAACCGTCGGCGTCAAGCTCCCGAGCTTGTCTTCTCAAGTTGCCAGTCAGTGCACCACCGATGATTTCCTCGACGTCGAATGCTCCATCCAAGTGTCCATGCACGTGATGGGCGTATTCGTGTGAGATGACAAAACCCAGCAACATCCAGAAGAGCAACGTGCGCAGCACATCGCGATCACTCGCTAGTGACAAGCCGATGCCGGATACGACCGCGTCGGATGCGGCAAGCGCCCATGCAACGTTCACCACGTCGAAGACGAGGGGAACGGTGACCCGATGAACGAGTGGTTCGCGTCTTTGAACGCCAGCGCATTCGACCGGTCAGAATCGATGAAGTCCAAGTAGAGCGGCGAGTGTGGGGCATCTCCGTTGATGTTCTGTCCTTCGACTGCCAATGCACCATTGAACGACTGGCGAATCTCCACCAATTTGTCGATGAACGTGCTGAGCGACGAATCTCGTTGTCGAAGCTCCTCGAGATCGGCGATGCCGCGGTAGTCAAAATTGTTCCGACTTTTGATCGCCACGTCGAACGCAATTTTTTCCGCAGACGGCACCATACAGTTTCTCGGTTTCCGAGCACCTCTTGGAGTGTAACGCTGCACCTAGCCGCCATACGCGACTGGCCCCTAGGGCCACGTGAAGATGGCTCCTGTTTACCGCGATCGGTTCAAGCCGCTTGCCCGAGATCGAGCGGCCTGTTGTTCAGCGCAGCGTCTTCCCGAGAGGCCAGCCGCCTCGTCCTCGAGGAGGTTTGCGCGCGACCTCAAGGCTGAGCCGAAGCTGTCGATGCCTGATGGACGCTTTCAGAACTAGAACCGCACGCTCAAGAGGACGTCAGTCTCGCCTAGCCGTTCTCCACCTCATGTCTCTGCCTTCGCCTTTACGCTCACCGGCACCGCCGCTTAACGGCTTCCGCCGTCTCGGATCGCGCCAGTCTGGAAAGCGCCTGTCACGCCCTCGCCATTGGCTCCAGCCTACGGCGGCACCGGCTCGCTACCTCTCGCGGTTACGGGCTCCTTTGGCTGCGAAGGAGCCGCGATAACCGCGGGCGAGAAGAATGGCGACAGACAGCATGACGGTGAAGATCACCCCGAACGGCCGCGGCAACCCGATGACGTCCACAGAGCGCCGGCGTTTCAGCGATCAAGAGATCGCGCAAGCCGCAACGCCGACGAGAATCACGGAATCGTCCGCGCCGGAGGACCCGGCATTCGAGCGTCACTATCGGATCGGAGAACTCGCCGCGAAGTGGCAGCTTGGCCGGGAGACAGTACGCCTGCTGGTGAAAGACGAACGCGGCGTCATCAAGATTCGCCTCGGACGCAAGAAGGCGCACACGATCTACTCCGTGCCGGAATCCGTGGCCGTACGAATCCACACGCGCCTGCTCAACAGCCGCTAACGGCGGCCGCCGCGCAGACTGACGCGTCTCCTGCGTGAGCGACTCGGGTTATTTGCGACCCCCGGAGATTCCCACCAGCTTCGGCTTCTCTCTGTAGGCTTTCTTGAACATTCTGGTCAGGCGTTCCTGCCGCTCAGGGACCCAGGCGCTGTAATGAAGCGCGACCGTTTTCGGATCGTCGCCGAGCGCCATCGCCACATCGTCAATGGAGTTTCCATCCTGGAGGAGACGGCGCGCAAAGGTGTGACGGAAACGGTGTGGGGTCGGCTCTTGTTCGAAGGGGCCAGCGGCTTCGAACGCCTGAGCAAGACGCCGCCGCCAGACGTTCGTGACGGTCTCAAGGCGTGTTGATTGGCCGATGATGAACGGCCGCGACCCATGCAGTTTGGCGCGTGCGGTCAATCGGTCGCGAACACGGTCGGGAAGCCACGCAAACACATGATGGCCATTCTTCTGCGCTCGGATCATCACGTTATTGCCCTGCAATCGGCTCATGTCGAACAGCGTCGCATCTGAGATGCGGAAGCCCGTGTGCACCATCAGCTCGATCAAGTCTTTCAAGTCTTCGCCGGTCCACGAGCCCGCTCCCTGCGCGTTCTTGTACTCGCAGCCGACGTGGCCGGGACTGCGGTCTCGCTGACGCATCGGACGCGGCGGGTTGTCGCACGCCCTCATGATGCGGCTCAGTTCCTTATCGCTGAACGGCATCTTGTCGGCGCTCTTACTGGAGCCGACCGGAGGTTTGATGTCGGAGCTGATCGGCGTTTCGGACATCCACTTCCGGTTGACGGCGAAGCGGAAGAAGGCGCGCAGGACGCCGAGGCGGGTTCCTTTCGTGCGCGGACCGAGCTTCAGTCCCGCGTAGAACTGGTCGGCATCGGCCGGCGTGAACTGGTCGATCATCACGTAGCCGCGACCGTCGGCATATGCCGTCAACTGTTTCGTGAACGTCCGATACTTGCGGAGGGTCGCGGGGGCAATCTGGCGCGCTCTCGCGATTCGCGATGAAGATGCTGGTGGCTTCCTCGATGGTGATGCGGGCCGGCGTCGCAGGCGCGTCCGGTGCCGGCACCGCGGGTGCCGGTTGATCGCTCCAGTTGCCGACGGCTTCGATGGCTGCCGCGTAGGCGCGGGCTTCGTCCCAGGTCGTCGCGCCGGTGCGTTTGCGGCTGAAGCGTCCGGCAAGTGTGCCGGAGACGAAAATGACGCACGCGCAACGTTTCCAGCCACGGGTACGCTCGGCGAATTCACCCGAGTTCGAATCCTCCGCGCGGCCGGCTTCGCAGTCTTTCCGATGGCGGCGGTAGAGGTTCAGCGCCACGGACGGATTCTAGCACCATTGCCCGCTATTACCCGCTGGAAGCGGCTAATTTCAGGTAAATCAGCGTTTTTACTAATGTTTTGATGTGGCGGAGAGGGTGGGATTCGAACCCACGTGCCCTTTCGGACAAGACGCTTTCGAGGCGCCCCCGTTACGACCACTTCGGTACCTCTCCGCAGAGGATCGGGGCAGAGCGAACACACTATTTTAGCGCATCCGCCCCTCGCCGCCGTCCGGCGGCCGCGTCCGGCGCTACCAGTCGAAGTACAGCACCGGCGCGAGCGCCACCGCGGCCGCGCCGAGCTGCAGCGCCAGAATCGCCAGCGCCGCCC
The DNA here is from genome assembly GCA_963738315.1 of Vicinamibacterales bacterium. Classification (GTDB taxonomy): domain Bacteria; phylum Acidobacteriota; class Vicinamibacteria; order Vicinamibacterales; family JAMQPK01; genus JAMQPK01. The sequence goes on from CAVTVT010000004.1 coordinate 204,782, forward strand.
GCGGCCGCCGGGGCAGCCAGGTGAGCGCGAAGAACGCCACGACCGGGATCTGCAGGCCGATCAGCAGCTGGAAGAGGCGCGCGGCGGCCCCTTCGTCCTCCTGGTGGACGACCCCGTAGACGGCCAGAAAACTCAGCAGCACGGAGATCGCGGCAGCCGACATGGCCAGGGGGAGAAACGCGCTCGGGCGTTTCAACAGCTTCGCGGCATTCTGCGGCAAGTGTTCGTCCATGAGACGTTGATTATCCATCGAATGACGGCCGGCGAGCGCAGCCCCGCCTCCTGGCCGATCGCGCGGTGCTCGTATAGAATCGCGGCACGCCCCGTACAGCCATGCAGGCTCCAGGAGGATACCGGCCGTGAACAGGCCTTCGCCCAGACGTGAATGGAGCTGGTGGTACCTGCTCTTCGTCGTCGAGTGCGTCGCCGTGCTGTGGCCTCCGTTCTACAACAGGCTCGAGCCGGAATGGCACGGCATCCCGTTCTTCTACTGGTACCAACTGCTCTGGGTGGTGATCAGCGCCGTGCTGACGGCCGTCGTGTACTTCGCCACCGAATCCACCATCCGGCGCTAGGCCAACATCGACCGCCCGACACCGACACATCATGGAGCACCTCAACTGGACTGCGCTGAGCATCTTCGTGCTGCTCTTCGGCTTCGTCACGTGGCTCGGCTTCGCCGCCGCGCACTGGCGCAAAGGCGACATGGATCAGCTCCACGAATGGGGGCTCGGCGGACGGCGCTTCGGCACGATCGTCACCTGGTTCCTGGTCGGAGGCGATCTCTACACGGCCTACACGTTCATCGCCGTGCCGGCGCTGGCCTTCGGCGCAGGCGCCCTGGCGTTCTTCGCCGTGCCCTACACGATCGTGATCTACCCCATCCTCTTTCTCGTGTTTCCGCGGCTCTGGCACGTGTCGCACAAGCACAACTACATCACCGCCGCAGACTTCGTGCGCGGGCGCTTCGGCAACCGCTGGCTGGCTCTCGCCGTGGCGGTGACGGGCATCGTCGCGACGATGCCGTACATCGCGCTGCAGCTGGTCGGCATTCAGGTGATGATCGGCGCGCTCGGAGTGTCGGGGCAGGGGCTGATGGGCGACATGCCGCTCATTATCGCCTTCGTGATCCTTGCGGCCTTCACCTACTCGAGCGGCCTGCGCGCGCCGGCCGCCATCGCCATCGTCAAGGATCTGCTCATCTACGCAACCGCGCTGGCGGCCGTCATCATCGTGCCCATCAAGCTTGGCGGCTACGGCCACATCTTCGCCGCGATTCCGCCCGAGAAGCTGATTCTGGCGCCGCCGGGACCGCACACGACCGGCGCGTACGGCGCGTACGCCACGCTCGCCATCGGCTCGGCGCTCGCGTTGTTCATCTATCCGCACTCGATGACCGGAATCCTGAGCGCCAGCAGCGGCCATGCCATCCGCCGCAACGCGGCGATCCTGCCGGGCTATTCGCTGATGCTCGGATTTCTCGCCCTGATCGGCTTCATGGCGCTCGCGGCCGGCGTCGACAAGATGCCCGAGTACGCGGCCGGGTTCAGCAGGTACGGCGCGAACTTCGCCGTCCCGGCGCTGCTGCTGCACAGCTTTCCCGCATGGTTCGTGGGCGTGACGTTCGCCGCGATCGGCATCGGCGCGCTGGTGCCGGCGGCCATCATGTCGATCGCGTCCGCGAATCTGTACACGCGCAACATCCATCGCGAGTTCATCCGGCCCGAACTGCACGCCGAAGGACGAGGCCCAGATGGCCAAATGGGTGTCGCTCGTCGTCAAGGGCGGCGCGCTCATCTTCATCCTGCTCGTGCCGACGCAGTACGCGATCCAGCTGCAGCTGCTCGGCGGGATCTGGATCATCCAGACGGTGCCGTCGGTGATGCTCGGGACCTACACGCGCTGGTTCGACGAATGGGCGCTGCTCGTCGGCTGGGCCGTCGGGCACCTTCACCGGCACCTGGATGGCGGTGTCGGTGAACTTCGCGTCGGTCTATCCGCTCACCATCGGCGGTTTCGGGCTGCCCGGCTACTCCGCGCTGTACACCCTGATCCTGAATCTCGCGCTCGCGCTCGTCCTCACGCCGGTCTTCCGGATGATGGCCTCGGCGGCGCCGATCGACGAAACGGTGGAAGCGGACTATTTCGCGTAAGGGGAGAGATCCGGCTCTCGCCTACCGCCGCACCTTGAAGAAGTCCTGGAGCGCCGCTCGACAGTCGTCAACCATCAGACCAGCCACCACGACGAGCCGATGGTTCCACGACGGATCGTCGAGCAGCTTCATCGTGGATCGCACCGCCCCGGTCTTCGGCTCCGCCGCGCCGTAGACGAGCGTGCCGATCCGCGCGTGGACGATCGCCCCGACGCACATCGCGCATGGCTCCACCGTCACGCAGAGCGTGGCGCCCGTCAGCCGGTAGTTGCCGATGGCCCGGGCGGCGGCTCGGATCGCGACGATCTCCGCGTGCGCGGTCGGATCGGAGGTCCCGATCGGCTGATTCCAGCCCTCTCCCGCGATCCGGCCGTCGATCTCCACCACGGCGCCCACCGGCACCTCGCCGGCTCTGGCCGCCTCGCGGGCCAGCTCGAGCGCGCGCCGCATCAGGAGCTCGTGTTGGATGGCCACGGCGATGAAGCAGGTTACTATGGAATCATGCATCGACGACTCGCCGCCGCCCTCATGCTGCTCGCCTCCCCCGCCTTCGCCCAGTCGACGGCCTCGGGCCGGTCGGTGGGGCCGATCACGGCCAGCGTCACCGTGGAGGTGTACAGCGACTTTCAGTGTCCACACTGCAAGGTGCTGGAGGAACAGACCATCTCGCGCGTCCGCGAGGAGTACGCCGACAAGGGCAAGATCCGCCTGGTACACCATGACTTCCCGCTCTCGATACACGCATACGCGAGGCAGGCGGCGCTCCTGGCAGCCGCGGCGGACAAGGTCGGCAAGTTCCAGCAGGTGTCCGACGCGCTCTTCCGGCAGCAGGACGCCTGGGCGGCGAGCGGGAACGTGGAGCAGGTCGTCGACAGCGTGCTGACGCCGGCCGAAGCCAAGCGTGTGCACGAGCTCGCGAAAGACCCCGCCACTGCGGCCCTCGTCGATCGCGATCTCGAGCTCGGACGGCGGCTGAACATCACCTCGACGCCGACCACCATCATCACCAAGAACATGCAGTCCAATCGGGTCGTCGGGTCGGTGAGCTACGCGATCTTCAAGCGGTATCTGGACCAGCTCCTCGGCAACTGACCGCATGCGCGCGACGCTCCGGCTCGCCCTGCGGCTGGTGCTGGGCGGCGTGTTCGTCTATGCCGCTTACACGAAGCTGCGGCAGCCATGGCTGCTGTTCGCCCTGTCGATCGATTCGTACCAGCTGCTTTCGGAATGGGCCGTGCTCGCCGTGGCCCGTACGCTCCCGTGGGTGGAGCTCTTCGTCGGGATGCTACTCGTGCTCGGCTGGAAGGTGCGGTACGCGGCGGGCGTGGCGACCGCGCTGCTGGCCGTGTTCTTCACGCTCATGGCGGCGTCCTACACGCGCGGCGCGGGGATCGATTGCGGGTGCTTCGGGGTGGGCGAGGCGCTGTCGGTGCGGACGCTGCTGAGAGATGCGGCATTGCTGGCCGTCTCCGGCGTGCTCACGGTGCTGTCGCCGCGCTGACCGGGACGAGGCGCAGCCCCGGACCCGCTCACCCCCGCCTGCGCGACAGCACCAGTACGGCGATGCCCGCCACGAGAGCTGCGCCGCCGAGCAGCGGCGACAACGGGATGTGCTCGCGCGTGGTGGTGGTGGCCTCAATCGGCCCGACGTCCAGCACCTTCTCCCTCTTCGTGTAGGAGAAGCCGCCGTAGGCGAGCACGAACAATCCGAACGCGATCAGCACGATCGCCACGATGGTGTTGAGCTTCACGAAGCAATCCTCCTTGCGGCATCGGCGACGAACCGTGGCCGCGGCGCGCTAATCCCGATCGGGCAGGGCCGGATGCTCGTCGTCGGGGGCCGGGGGCACGTCGTGCGTATAGTGATCGTGGACCGGCGGCTTGCTGGGCCGCCAGTCGTGCCAGGGGCGCTCGCCGTAGATGGTGTTCATCCTGCCAAGCTCTTCGATGCGCTCGCGGAGGGGGTCTTTCTTGTCGGCCATATGGGTAGTATAGCGGGGGAGAGTCTCATGAGCCGATGGCAGCCTCTTGTTGCATGGATCCTTGCGGCGGTCGTGGTAGTCGGCGTCGGGCAGCGCGTCGGAACTCAGCAGGGCGGACCCGCGGCGAGCGGCCCGCCGCCCGGCGATACACCGATGATCGATCTCCTGGGGCGATTCACCGGGGCCGGCGTACCGGTGCTCGGTCCCTACGAGCCCGGTCCCACGCCGCGCAACTGGCCAGAGCCGGCCGGCACACCACCCGCTCTCCCCGGCCGCGGGCTGGCGCAGCACCCGATGCTGTACGCCGGCGAGGGCTACAACACCATCTTCCTCGTGAGCGGGGGGAAGGTCATCTGGACCTACTCGGCCGGCCGGGGAGGCGAGATCGACGATGTCTGGCTGCTGAGCAATGGACACGTCCTGTATGCGAAGCAGTTCAAGGTGGAAGAGATCACACCGCAGAAGGAGATCGTCTGGCGCTACGACGTCCCGCCCGGCACCGAGGTGCACAGCGCACAGCCGATCGGCCTCGACAAGGTCCTCCTGGTGCAGAACGGGCTTCCGCCGAAAGCCATCATCATCAACAAGACGACCGGCGCAGTGGAAATGGAGCACGCGCTTCCCGCCGAGAGCCTCACCGATCCGCGGACGGTCCACGCGCAATTCCGCCGCATCCGCATGACGGCCGGCGGCACGTATCTGCTGCCGTTCCTGCGCATGAACAGGGTCACCGAGTTCGACAAGGCGTTCAATCCCATCTGGACGTACGACATCCCGACGCCCTGGGCGGCCATCCGGCTCCGCAACGGCAATACGCTGATGGTGGCCGAGCACGAGCGTACGGTGCGGGAGGTGAATCCGGCCAGGCAGACGGTCTGGGAATTCACACCGGCGGATCTTCCTGCCGGCATCGTGTTTCACAACATCCAGACGGCGGATCGGCTCGACAACGGCAACACGGTGATCTTCAGCTCGACCGGCGGCAGCACGCTCCAGGAGCGGCCGACAATCATCCAGGCTGTCGAGGTGACGCCGCAGAAGCAGGTCGTATGGGTCCTGCAGGATTGGAAGAACCTGGGACCGGCCACGACCGCGCAGTTCCTGGATCAGACAGGCATCCCCGAACGTCCCGGGGCGCTGCAACACTAAAGCGGCAATCGAGACCGGCGCGGCCGATCCGGAGGCGAGGCGCCCTCCGGGCCGGCCTGATCTGCGGGTTCAGAACCTCATCTGGAAGGCGATCCGCGGCAGTCTTCCCATCAGAATCGAGTTGACGCGTCCGAGCGAGCCGCCGACGGAATCGGTGGTCGAGAAGATCGTGTTGTTATTGAACAGGTTGAACACGTCGACCTGAAACGTGAAGAGCTTCCGGCCGCTGCGGAAGTTCTTCTTGAAGTTCACGTCCACCTGGTTCCACCGCTCCTGATACAGCGAGCCCGGCTCGTTGAGCACGATCGTCTGCGATTGGGTGCGGCCTCCCGGGAACAGGCTCGACGGCACGCCGTACGTGATCACCCGTTCGAGACCGGGGAAGCTCTGCACGACGGCAGCGAAGTCCACCCCGGCCGGCAGCGGCAGGTTGCCGGCCACCTTGAACTCGTGCTTGAACGGGATGCTGAACTGCCGCTGATCGCAGAACCGGCCGCCCTGCGCTACCGGCCTGCCCTGGTAGAGGTCGCCGGTCGTCGGGCCGTTGGGGTTGTCGTTCGAGTCGCAGAAGTACGACAGGTTGTGCTCGGCGGTCCAGCTGCCGAACAGCATCGCGCGGCCGAACGGCCGCATGCTGAACGACACTTCGGTGCCGGTGTAGTACGAGCGGTTCGTGCTGCTGCTCCGGTCGATCAGCGCCTTGTTGTAGACGCCGTTCTTTTCCTTCTTGAGGTTGTAGACCGTGAGCACCTCGTCCGGGTCCAGCACCCCCGTCAGCGTTGGATCGTTCGAGAAATCGGGCATCGGGATGGTGAAGGGTGTGTAGTCGTCGAGCGAGATCAGCGACCGATCCATGAGCTCGATCTCGTAAATCGTCCGCTTGTAGAGCATGGCGCCGATGGCCAGCCGCGGCAGCACCTGGTGCTGTACGCCGGCTGTGAACTCGGTGTTGTACTGCCGGTTCAGCCCCACAGGATTCCGGTCGGCCCGTTCTCCGAAGGTGTCGGTGCCGGTGCCGATCTCGTTGTCCTGAGCGATGCCGTCGTTGTCGGTCGGCTTGGCAATGCCCGACCGCGTGCCGACGGTGCCCGGCACGAGATCGACGTCGAACCAGTTCCGGTTCTCGCTGCGCAGTCCGGCGTCGGCGTATCGCGCCGCCGGGTCCGCGTCGTACTGGCGATGGTACTTGCTGGCGCTGAACTTGAGGGCGGTGCGGCCGTCGCCGAACAGGTCGTACACGGCGCTGAACCGCGGCGCGTAGTCCGGTCCCCACCGGATGAGCCCCTGCTGCGCCGGAAAGAACCGCGCCGGTGCAAAGCGGCCGGCAGGCGCGCCCGTCTCGCGCATGCCGGCGCTGAACCACTCGATGCGCAGGCCCGGGTTGACCGTCAACCGCTTCAGCGTCCAGGAGTCCTGCACGAACAGCGCCGCGTCGTACTCGACAATCGCGGGCGCGTCGAGCGGCGTGTTGTACACCGTGACGGAACTCGGCTTGTTGTTCTGGTAGTTCAACCGGATGTCGCCGTTGTACTCGTTCGCCATGCGCCCGTCAGGGCCGATCTCGTGCGTATAGCCGAACCTGACGTTGTGCGTGCCGGTCACATATGAGATGCGCCCATCGAACACATGGCGTGTGTTGTCCTGGCGCTGGCTCAGCCGCGACATCCACTGCGTGCAGCCGAAGTCGTACGCGCAGTCGAAATTCACGTTGAGCGCCGTGTCGGTCTTTTCGGCGTACTGATACCACTCGGGCGTGCCCCGCTCCTTGAGCCGGCCGGTGGCCGGCCCGCCCAGCCAGTCGAAGCTCGTCCACGAATAGCCGCCTTCGACCAGCCAATGCGCGGTCAGAGGCGCGGTCCACTTCAGGTTCCCGACCGTGTGATGCGCGTGATGCGGGTCGCGGAACTGGCCGGAGCGCGGGTCGCCGCCGTACGAGAACGTCTTGCCCTTCCGCTTCCACCAGCGCTGAACGAAGCCGGCGATCTTGTGCTTCTGGGCGGCCTGCCAGGTGAGCCGCAGGGAGGGACCGCGTACGTACGTGTCGATGTACGAGTTGATGACCTCGCCGTCCGGGGCGACGATCTGCACGGGAACGTCGGCCACGATTTCGTCCGACGACTGGTGGCGCGCCGTCATCAGCCACCACAAGCGATCCTTCACGATGGGGCCGCCGAGCGAGGCGGCGAACATGTGGATGTGCTTGACGCCGTTGGCGCTCCGGATGTCCGCGGGCGCGCAGCGCGGCGTCGATATTGTTGCTCTGCCAGTCGCCGCTGCTGAAGCCGAGGAACGCCGAGCCGCTGTACACGTTCCCGCCGTCCTTCAGGATGCTGTTCAGCCGGATGCCGCCGCCGGAGGTGTCGGCCGGGATGGCGCTCGTCATCACCGTGATCTCCGACTGCAGCATGTCGTCGAAGTAGCTCTGCGACGCGCCTTCCAGGCTCTGAATCGACATGCCTTCGACGAGCTGCTCGGCATCGTTGCCCGCGAGGCCGTGCGCACGCAGTCCCACCTGCTCGGTCATGCGGGATCCGCCGATGTCCGGCGTGCTCTGGCGGACGCCGGCCGACAGCACACCAATCGACATCACGTTGCGCGACACCGGCAGCGTGTCGATCGCGTCGCGCGAGATCGTCTGCGTGCGAGAGGCCTGCTGCACGTCCACCTGCGGCGCCTGGCCGGAGACGGTGACGGTCTCCTCGAGCGCCCCGACCTTCATTTCGGTGTTCACGGTCGCCATGAAGTCGGCCGGCAAATCGATGCGGTCCCGGACGACGGTGCTGAACCCGGCGAGCGTGAAGGTGACCGAGTACACGCCGGGACGGAGCGCGTCGAGCCGATACCGCCCCTGGCCGTCGCTCACCGTGGTCCTCGATTGCTCGATCAGCGCCGGGCTGGCCGCGGTCACCGTCACCCCTGGTAGCGCGGCCCCGGATTCATCTCTGACCTGGCCGACGATGGCCGCCTGGGCCAGCGCGAGCGTTGGAACGAACAGGAGCCACGCTGCCGCTCCGATTCCAGCGCGCATTGTCTTTCGCATACATCCCTCCAGACGGACGACCGAATCGCATTCCGCTCCTTCGACGGCGCGCACCGCCCCTGGCAGCCGGACCGCTCGGTGCCGACACGAGCGGCGTCCAGCGGGCGCCAGGTTCGATTAGGAGAGGGTTGAGAGATGCGATGGTCGGGGATAGACAGGACCGGGTCAATCCCGTCTCGGCACGAAAGTCAGCGCTGGCGTGACGGATGCAGGGGAAGGAATGGCCAGTAGCAGGCGCGGATCTTCGTGTGTATGGAGAGCGGGGCGCGTCAGCGAGCTGCGGCGTGAGCGCGCCGCGGCGTGACCGATGGACGGCAGGGCGGATCCACCTCGCGGCAGCGAGGTGGTGCGCCCTGCAGGACTCGAACCTGCGGCCTCCTGGTTCGTAGCCAGACGCTCTATCCAACTGAGCTAAGGGCGCGACGAGAACGACCCTTAACTCTAACACAGACCGAAACCTGGACTTCGCGGCGAACGGACGGTCCGACGGGCGCGAAGGCAGACACGCGGGCCGCCGATCGCCCACGAGGCGACCGCCGGCCCGCGCAAATCCGATGCTGTCGATCAGAACACGAACTTCAGCCCCACCTGCACCTCGCGCATCGGCTTCCGCGTGCTCGTGATGGTGCCGAACGTGTTCGGGTTCGACATCGACGTGTTCGGATCGTTCCACACCGGCTGGTTGAAGACGTTGAACGCCTCCAGCCGGAACTGGATGCTCCGAGTGCCGCCGAATCGGAAGTTGCGGATGATCGACGAGTCGAAGTTGAAGATACCCGGCCCGATGACGATGTTGCGTGGCGCGGCGCCGTAGACGTATTGATCGTTGCGGACGAAGGCGTCGGTGTTGAACCACTCGTCGATCGTCTTCGGACCGTTGTTGGGATCCTGTCCGGCGACGAGGTTCGGGCGGTCATAGCCGGCGCCCGTATTGGTGCGATCCGATCCGCTCGTGACATTCCGAGGAAAGCCGCTCGACACGCTCGTGATCGTGGTCACTTGCCAGCCGCCGAGAACCGCCGCGCCGACGCCGGACTGCAGATGCGATTTGCCTTCGCCGAATGGCAGCTCGTAGAGCACCGATACGCCAGCGCGGTGCCGCGCGTCGAAGACCGACAGTCCCCACTCACACTCGAAGCAGTTGCTGTTCTGCGGGAACAAGGGGTCGCCACCCAGGGTACGGATACCGCTGCCGTTGTCTCGCGACTTCGAGAACGTATAGCCGGCGAGCAGAGAGAAGCCGTTCTCGAGGCGGCGGGTCAGTTTGATCGCCAGCGAGTTGTACCGGGACTCCGCCACGTTGCCGATCTCTTGAATCTTCGAGAACTCGGGATAGGGCCGCCGGGTGGTGACCAGGCCGGGACCTGGCGTCACCTCGTTGCCGTCGAACATGCGCTCGAGGCGGTAGCTGCGCGAGCCGAGGTAGCCGACCTCCAGTGCCGTCGATCGGTTGAGCTCGCGCTGGATGTTGAAGACATACTGGATCATGTACGGCGTCTTTCGATCGTACATGTTGCCAAGCACATAGTGCTGGGTGATGCAGACCAGCGGCGCCGCCACACCGCAGGCGTTCGAGGTGCCGCCGCCGATGAACGGGCTCCCCCAAGTCAGCGTGGTGTCGGCGTTCCCCAGGTTCGCCGTATCCTGCCGGCGGCCGGCCGCGTTGCGCGCCATGTCGAACCGCGGGTTGCCGGTGTCCTGCATGAAGAAGACGCCGGCGCCCGCGCGGATCGACCACGCGGAGCTCGGCGTGTACGCCCATCCGAATCGCGGCGCGAAGTTCTTCTTGTCGTCCGCGATCAGTCGGTCGCCCATGCGCCCGTCGCGGGCGGTCTGGATGGCCGGGTTGAAGCGGATCGGCGAGTCCTCGTAGAAGTCCCCCTCCCCAATCCGCACCAGCGTGGGATGCCGCGCCGGGTCCGCCACCGGTCCGCCGGTGTCCCGGTACGGCAGGGAGGCGTTCATCAAGGTGCCGCTCTTGTCCAGCCACGGCGGCGTGTATTCGTATCGCAGGCCCATATCGAGCGTCATGTCGCCGCGCAGCCGCCAGGTATCCGTAAAGTAGTACGACTGGCTGAGCGCGCGGAACTGTGTGACGGCCAAGGCGACCGACAATTCCGACTGACGCATGTAGCCGAGCAGGAAGTCGGCGAACGCGTTAGGGCCCGGAACCGGAGCCGTGCCCCCCATGGTTCCCGTCGCCCTGCCGTCGAACGAGAAGCCGCCGCGCGGGAACTGGTTGCCCACCTGGTTGAACTGGTCGGCGCGGATCTCCGCCCCGACTTTGAACGAGTGCTGGCCCCGAATCCATGACAGGTTGTCGATGAACTGCAGGGCATGATTGCGATTCGTGTATGGGCCCTCCGTGCTGTCCCCGAATCCGTCGAACCCCGTGATGCCCACGCTCGGAATGCCCCACGCCTCGGGCGGAATCTTCACCGTCCCCGGGACGTTCAGCTCCGAGACCACGTCGCGCACGAACGCCAACTCGCGGCCGTACGTGTTGAAGAAGTAGTTGTAACCGAACCGGAACTCGTTGACCACGGTCGGCGTCAGCGTCCGCGTGTTGCCGATCATCACCTGGTGTTCGTGGTTGAGCAGCTTCGTGCCGTTCAGCTTGAGAGCCGGCTGGATTTCGTCCTCACGCCCGTAGCTGTAGCGACCCATGAAGGTCGACGAGGCGCTCTGGACGAAGTCGATCCGCTGCGTGAACTGGTTCTTGTTGATCACCCGGTTCTGGATCGACAGGTAGTTGTTGACCGTGGCTCCCGGCACGGTCGGGCCCGGATAGAACTCCAGCAGTTTCTTCGAGGTGGGATTCACCCGGTTGGCGGGAATCTGATTCCCCGGGAACGTGTCGCAGACCCGGCTGCCGCCGCCCAACGTGCAGCTTGCGGGATCGATCAGCGGCGCCGAGAGCGAGGAAAAATCGCCAGCCCGCATCGCATCGGTCGGCACGTCGTACAGATTCTGGAACTGCTTGCGGTCCTTGTAGCCCTCGAAGTTCGACATGAAGAACAGCTTGTTGGTCCAGATCGGTCCGCCGGCGGTGTAGCCGGTACTGGTTCCACTTGAACGGCGCCTTCGGCGCGGCCGCCTGCGAGGCCGTGAAGGCGTAGGGGCGCGCGTCGAGCGCATCGTTGCGGAGGAACTCGAAGATCGTCCCGTGCAGCGAGTTCGTGCCCGACTTGGTGACAACGTTCACCTGGCTCGCCGCGCGTCCGAACTCGGCCGAGTAGACGCCAGTCTGCACCTTGAACTCTTCGAGCGCGTCGACCGACGGCAGGAAGATGTAGGTGTTGAAGTTGACGTCCGTATTGTCGACCCCGTCCAGCGTAAAGTTATTGAACTCCCGCCGCTGACCGGCGACCGACAGCTGCTGATTGGCGCGCGTTCCACCCTGCCGGCTCCCGGCCTGGCCCGCATTCGCGAACTCCGCGCTGACGTTCGGGCTGAGCGCCACGAGCTGCAGGTAGTTGCGGCCGTTGAGCGGCAGCTCGACGATCCGCCGGTTCTCGATGACGGTGCCGACCGTGGCGTTCTCCGTCGTGATGAGCGGCGCCACACCGGTCACCATCGTCGTCTCCGACACCGTGCCGATCTCGAGGCCGAAATCGACCCGCAGCGTCTGCTCGACGTGCAGCTCGGCCGGCAGCGTGCTCGTCTTGAACCCCTGCAGCTCGGCTTTCACCGAATAATTGCCGGGCGGCAGCGCCGGAAAGCTGTAGATGCCGGACGCATTGGTCTGCACCCCGCGCGCGGCGTTGGTGCCGTTGTTCGTGACCGTGACCGTGACGCCGGGGATGACCGCCCCCGACGAGTCCTTCACCGCACCCGTGATGGTCCCGAGCGTCTGCGCGACGCCGGGCGCGCAGAGCAGCAGCCAGACGAACCCCGTAAGCAGGCCTCGATACATGACGATCTCCTTCTGAGGGAAACGGCGCAACCCGGGCGAGAGCCGACGCGATATCCACACGGCAGCGTGCCTCCTACCGGAAACTGGGATATCTCACGACTGAAAAGGTGGCTGATTCTGCTGGTGTGCTGCTCTGGCGAACATCCTGTCCGGGCTGTAATTGCGCTCCAGACAATCAGGACGCACGAAGAGCGCCCTCCGGGAGTTCCGTCCCCGGCGGAAATCCCCGTAAGGAACCGCTTGCCTGAGCGGCGTCGAGGCGGGAGCGAAGAAGAATTCCTGGAGGAAGCCGCCCCCAGGCATCATGTCCAGTCGGGATGGAGCGCCCGTGGAGCTGAACGAGAAGCGGCCGGCGCTTGCCTCAGCGGCAATCGCCGGCCGTGGTCAGAGCGAGGAAGCTGACTAGAAGACGAACTTCAAGCCGACCTGCACTTCGCGCATCGGCTTTCTGGTGCTGGTGATGGTGCCGAAGTTCGCCAGGTTCGACATCGACCCGTTGGGATCGTTCCAGTTCGGCTGGTTGAACACGTTGAACGCCTCCAGCCGGAACTGAGCGCTCTTGCTGCCGGCGAACCTGAAGTTGCGGATGATCGACGAGTCGAAGTTGAAGATCCCCGGTCCGAAGATGGAGTTCCGCGGCGCGTTGCCGTAGGCGAGCTGATCGTTGAGCACGAACGCGTCGGTGTTGAACCACTCGTCGATCGTCTTCGGGCCGTTGTTGGGATCCTGTCCGGCGACGAGGTTCGGGCGGTCATAGCCGGCGCCCGTATTGGTGCGATCCGATCCGCTCGTCACGTTGCGCGGGAACCCGCTCGACAGGCCGGCGATCACGGTCACCTGCCAGCCGCCCAGGATGGCCGCTCCCGGGCCCGTCTGCATCCAGGGCTTGCCTTCGCCGAACGGCAGCTCGTAGAGCACCGACGCGCCGCCCCGATGCCGCACGTCGAAGATCGACAGCCCCCACTCACACTCGAAGCAGTTGCTGTTCTGCGGGAACAGCGGGTCGCCGCCCAGCGTGCGGATGCCGCTGCCGTTGTCGCGCGACTTCGAGAACGTATAGCCGCCCAGGAACGAGAATCCGTTCTCGAGCCTGCGGGTCAGCTTGATCGCCAGCGAGTTGTACCGTGCTTCGGCGACGTTGCCGATCTCCTGGATTTTGGAGAACTCCGGGTAGGGCCGCCGCGTTGTGACCGCACCGGAGCCCGGCGTGACCTCGTTGGCGTCGAACATCCGCTCGAGGCGGTAGCTGCGTGAGCCGAGGTACCCAACCTCCAGCGCGGTGGACCTGCCCAGCTCGCGCTGCACGTTGAAGAGGTACTGCACCATGTACGGGGTCTTGCGGTCGTACAGGTTGCCGAGCACGTAGTGCTGCGTGATGCAGACCAATGGTGCAGTCACGCCGCACGCGTTGCTCGTGCCGCCGCCGATGAACGGGCTGCTCCAGGTCAGCGTGGCATTGGGATCCAGCAGATTGGCCGTGTCCTGCCGGCGGCCCGCGGCGTTGCGCGCCATGTCGAAGCGCGGATTCCCGGTGTCCTGCATGAAGAATACGCCGGCGCCGGCACGAATGGACCATTGCGAGCTCGGGGTGTACGCCCATCCGACGCGAGGGGCGAAGTTCTTCTTGTCATCGGCGATCAGTCGGCCGCCCAGCGTGCCGTCGCGAGCTGTCTGAATCGCCGGGTTGAACCGGATGGGGAAATTCTCGTAGAAGTCCCCCTCTCCGATTCGCACCAGCACGGGATGCCGTGCCGGGTCCGCCACCGGTCCCCCCGTGTCGTGGTACGGCAGGTAGGCATTGATGAGCGTTCCGCTCTTGTCGAGCCACGGCGGAGTGTATTCGTAGCGCAGGCCGAGGTCGAAGGTCATGTCGCCGCGCACGCGCCACGTGTCGGTGAAATAGTACGCCTGGCTCAGGGCGCGGAACTGGGTTACCGCCAGGGCGACGGAGAGCTCGGTCTGGCGCATGTACCCCAGCAGGAAGTCCGCAAACGAATTTCCCGGTGCGGCGGTCGTTCCGGCCGGCGCCGTTGCCGTGCCATTGAACGAGAAGCTGCCCCGCGGGAACTGGTTGCCCACCTGATTGAACTTGTCGTATCGGATCTCGCCGCCCACCTTGAACGAGTGCTTGCCGCGGATCCAGGACACGTTGTCGATGAACTGGAAGGCGTGGTTCTTGTTCGTGTATGGGCCTTCCGTGCTGTCGCCGAAGCCGCTGAAGCCAGTGAGATTGACACTCGGAATGCCCCACGCCTCCGGCGGAATGGACACAGTGCCCGGAATCTTGAGCTCCGAAAGGACGTCGCGCACGAACGCCAGCTCGCGGCCGTAGGTGTTGAAGAAGTAGTTGTACCCGAAACGGAACTCGTTGACGACCGTCGGCGTCAGCGTGCGCGTGTTGCCGATCATCACCTGGTGCACGTGGTTGAGCAGCTTCGATCCGTTCAGCTTCAAATTCGGCTGAAGCTCATCTTCACGGCCGTAGCTGTACCGGCCCATGTAGGTGGACGCCGCGTTTTGCACGTAATCGATACGCTGAGTGAACTGGTTCTTGTTGATGACTCGATTCTGAATCGACAGCAGGTTGTTGACCGTGGCCCCCGGCACGGTCGGCCCAGGATAGAACTCCAGCAGCTTGGTCGACAGCGGATCGATCCGATTCGCCGGAATCTTGTTGTCGGGGAAGGCCTGGCACGTCGTGCGCGCCGCACCGATGCAGGTCGCCGGATCGATCAGCGGCTGGGAAAGCGCCGAGAAGTCACCGGCCCGCATCGCGTCGGTCGGCACATTGAAGAGGTTCTGGAACTGCTTGCGGTCCTTGTAGCCCTCGAAGTTCGACATGAAGAACAGCTTGTTGGTCCAGATCGGTCCGCCGGCGGTGTAGCCGGTACTGGTTCCACTTGAACGGCGCCTTCGGCGCGGCCGCCTGCGAGGCCGTGAAGGCGTAGGGGCGCGCGTCGAGCGCATCGTTGCGGAGGAACTCGAAGATCGTCCCGTGCAGCGAGTTCGTGCCCGACTTGGTGACAACGTTCACCTGGCTCGCCGCGCGTCCGAACTCGGCCGAGTAGACGCCCGTTTGCACCTTGAACTCTTCGAGCGCGTCCACCGACGGCAGGAAGATGTAGGTGTTGAAGTTGACGTCCGTATTGTCGACGCCGTCCAGCGTAAAGTTGTTGAACTCCCGCCGCTGACCGGCGACCGACAACTGCTGATTCGCCCGCGTGCCGCCCTGGCGGCTGCCCGCCTGCCCGGCATCCGCAAATTCCGCGCTCACGTTGGGACTGAGCGCGACGAGCTGCAGGTAATTGCGGCCGTTGAGCGGCAGCTCCACGATGCGCCGGTTCTCGATGACGGTGCCGACCGTGGCGTTCTCCGTTGTGATGAGCGGCGCCACACCGGTGACCATCGTGGTCTCCGACACCGTGCCGATCTCGAGGCCGAAGTCCACCCGCAGCGTCTGCTCGACGTGCAGCTCGGCCGGCAGCGTGCTCGTCTTGAATCCCTGCAGCTCGGCCTTCACCGAGTAGTTGCCGGGAGGCAGTGCCGGAAAGCTGTAGATACCCGACGCATTGGTCTGCACGTCGCGCGCGGCATTCATGCCGGTGTTGGTCACCGTGACCGTCACACCGGGGATCACCGCCCCGGACGAGTCTTTCACCACACCCGTGATGGTCCCGAGGGTCTGCGCAAAGGCAGGCGCGCAGAGCAGGAGCCAGACGAACCCCGCAAACAGGCTTCGACGCATGGCAGTCTCCTTGGTGAGGGGAACGGAGCGACGAGGGAATCGATACCCGTACCACGGCATGCGCACCTCATACCGGATTCCTAGGATATCTGACGGACGGAGGATGGAAGATTAGGCCCGCCGAGACTGGACGTCAAGCGGATTCTGACGAAAAATCATGGCAAAACAGGAGTCCGCAGCGGTCCGGCGCGAGCGCGCCGGCCGCTGCGGAATGCGATCCAGAAGGTCGGATAGACGACGTTACCAGGGCAGCTGGCGCTTCGTGAATTTCCGACCGATTTCGGTCGCCTGCGGGCTGGCCGGTCCGATCCGTACGCCTTCTTGGATTTCGGCGACGACGTTCTCCGGATTCATGGATTCGAGAAAAAAGATCTTGTGTGCCTTCGTCGCCGCGAAGACGCGGTTGCGCGCGTTCCGCATCTCGGGCGACTGAGCCGCATTGCGTCCCATCACGCCGAGCGACAACGCCATGTCGCCCGGACCCCACTCGGCGAATGCAATGCCCGGCACCTCGAGGTTGGCTTCGGCGTTCGCCAGCGCGTACTTGTCCTCGAGCTTCAGTCCGAGCACGAGCTCGCCATTGGGATTGAGCGGCCAGACGTCGGCTTTCTGGTTGTACTCCTCCGGCGTGATGCCCCAGATCGGCGCCGCCGTGGGACTGCCGTGCGCCCCGCGGCGTCCTTCGCTGAGCCCGGCGCCCACACCCTCCTTGTGGATGGGCAGCCGCACGGCCTCGACGAACGCACGCACCGCGCCGGGGTCGTCAGCATGACAGAGGAGAATGCCGTGCACGCCCGTCGCGAGCACCTGCTGGAACATCCAGGCATTGGCACGCACCGTGGCCGCGTCGATGCCATTGACCGGCACGTTGACGATCACGGCGGGCGTCCGGTGGCCGCTCTTGGTCGGGCCGCCGGCCGCGAGCCCTTTCATGTACTCGGACAGCCCGTGCACGTCGAACGGCGCGTGCTCCATGTCGTAGCTGAGATAGTCAGCGTAGGTCTGGGCATCCGCCTTCCCCTGCTCGAAGGTGCCCGTCGTACCGCTGTGCGACCCGGTGTAATAGACCGGCTGATCCTGCGACAGCAGCTCGATCACGCGGTTGATGTGCTTGGGCTTGGGCGCCGGCCCCTGCGCCCGGGCGACGACGCCGACGACGCCGACGACGAGAGCGAGAATAAGAGCCCCGGGCGAGGACGTCCTCATCTTCTTCATACGCTCAACCTCCCATTTCTGAAACGGAGGCGCCTAGCCTGCCTCCAATGGGCGCTGCGGGTCAAGCCGGGGCCGATTCAGCTACTATGACCACGTGAGCCACCTGGAACACAAGGCCACCGCTCCCGCATCGATCACCTGCGCCATCCTCACGATCAGCGACACGCGCACCGAGGCCACCGACACGAGCGGCGATGCCATCGTCGAGCTGCTGACG
Organism: Vicinamibacterales bacterium; assembly: GCA_963738315.1. Taxonomy (GTDB): domain Bacteria; phylum Acidobacteriota; class Vicinamibacteria; order Vicinamibacterales; family JAMQPK01; genus JAMQPK01. The sequence goes on from CAVTVT010000004.1 coordinate 222,199, forward strand.
AGCCAGGGGCACCGCATCGCGGCGCGCGGCATCGTCCGCGACGATCCCCCCGCGATCAAAGCGGCCATCGAGGTCCGGCTCGCGCTGGCCGACGCGCAGGCGATCATCACGACCGGCGGCACCGGCATCACGTCTCGAGACTCGACGTACGAAGTCGTGACGGCGCTCCTCGACAAGCAGCTCGACGGGTTCGGAGAGCTGTTCCGGATGCTCAGCTATCACCAGATCGGCGCGGCGGCCATGATGAGCCGCGCGTGCGCCGGCACCTGCAAGGGCAAGCTCATCCTGACGCTGCCCGGATCGCAGAACGCCGTCAGGCTCGCGATGACCAAGCTCATCCTGCCCGAGCTCGGCCATCTGGTGCGCGAGCTCTCCCGATGACGAAGCCTGGGAGCCGGATGCGGCCGTTCGGAGAGACGCTTTCGCTCGATGCGGCCCGCGCCATCATCGACCGCCACGGCGCCCCGATCGAGCGCGTCGAGCGCGTCGCCATCGGCCTCGCCGTCGGACGGGTGCTCGCGCAACATGTCGTCGCGGCGAGCGACGTGCCGCCGTTCTCGCGGGCAGCCATGGACGGCTACGCCGTGAGGGCGATCGACACGCGGGGCGCCAGCCGGACACAGCCTCGAGCGGCGCGCCGCGTGGGCACGCTGTACACAGGACAGGTCTCCGAGATTGGCGTCGGCGAGGGGGAGTGCATCGAGATCGCCACGGGCGCGCCACTGCCGGAGGGCGCCGATGCCGTCGTGATGGTTGAGGAGACGTCGGCGGCTGGCGACCGCGTCACGATCTTCTCCGAGGTTCAGCCGCAGCAGAACGTCGGCCGCCGCGCCGCAGACCTGCGGGCGGGACAGACCGTGCTCACCGCGGGCGAGCCGATAAACGCGAGCCGCGTCGGCGCGCTGGCGGCCGTCGGCGTGTCGCACGTGGACGTGTACGAACGGCCGCGCGTCGCGATTCTCTCGACCGGCAACGAGATCGTGGAGCCCGGCCGGCCTCTCGCGCCCGGCCAGATCTACGACATCAACCGGTTCACGGTGGCGGCGCTCGTCGCCGAGAACGGGGGCGTTCCGGTGCCGCATCAGCCCGCACCCGACACGCTGGACGCGCTCATCGCGGCAATTGACCGGTGCGCCAGGGAAGACATCATCGTCTTTTCGGGCGGCAGCTCCGTAGGGGAACGCGACCTGATGATGGACGCGCTCTCCGCCAGGGGCGAAGTGCTGCTGCACGGAATCTCGATCAAGCCCGGCAAACCGACCGGATTCGCGTTGGTGCAAGGCAGGCCGGTGTTTGCCATGCCGGGATACCCGGCCTCGTGCCTCACCAACGCGCACATCCTGCTCGTGCCGCTCCTTCGGCGCATGGCCCGTATCGGCCCGCGAACACACCGCACGGTCGCGCTGCCCCTCGCCGAGCGCGTCGCGTCCGCGCGGAACCGGCGTCAGTTCTTCACGGTGCGGGTGGCCGACGGGCGCGCCGTGCCCGCGTTCAAGGCTTCCGGCGACATCACGAGCATGTCGCAGGCTGACGGCTACATCGAGATCGCAGAAGACGTGGAGTCGCTCGAGGCGGGGACGACCGTGGAAGTGACGCTGTTCTAGGCTTCAGGCTCAGGGCTGAGGGCTCAGGGCTCAGGAACTCGAGGCTCAGAGTTTCGAGCCCTGAGCCTTGAGCCCTGAGCCTCGAGCCCCTACCTACTTCTTCACCGCGTCGCCGATGTCCTTGATGGCTTCACCGGCCTTGCGGCGGGCTTTGCCGAACCCACCCTGCACCTTGCCGCCGAGCTCTTCAGCCTCGCCCTCCGCCTGCATATTCTCATCGTCCATCGCATCGCCGGCCGCCTGCTTCACGCGGCCCTTGACTTCCTCAGCTTTGCCTTTGACTTCATCGCGGTTGAACATGGACTCCTCCTGCATGTCGTTCGATGCAGGACCAATGCCGCTGCAACGAGCTTCGACTGCTGAAGAACTATGGGCATCTCGCGAGAAGCTGACATCCCTCAGGTGTCGTCAGTTCATGCACCTCTTGCGGTACGTTTCTTGACCGAGTTCCGCTCCGATCCTCCGCGGTCGCGAATCGGCCCGGTTTTCGTGCGTCGGGATGGGCCGCGCTGACGAATCCGTGGGGGCATCGACGAATATGCAAACCCGCACGCCGATCGCGTTGAGCTTCGACCGGCTCGCCGTCTGGCTCTTCTTTCTCGGGCTGTTCGGCTCGGCGTGTCTGATGCCGATTCAGAGCGACACCTGGTGGCATCTGCGCACGGGCAGGCAGATGTGGGAATCGGGCCATCTGCTGTTCACCGAAACCTTCTCCTATACGGCCGCGGGCGACTTCTGGTCGAATCACGAGTGGCTCAGCCAATTGATCTTCTACGGACTCTATCGGGCTGGCGGGCTGCCGATGCTGGTGGGCGTCACTGCGCTCGCGCTCACGAGCGCGGCGGCGATATCCTGGCGCCTCACCGCCGGCCCGCCGCTCGCACGGGTCTTGCTCATGGCGCTCGCGCTGCCGGTGTACTCGTCGGTATGGACGGTCCGGCCACAGGCGTTCACGCTGCTCCTCCTGGGGCTTGCGTCCTGGTGCCTGCTGCGCAGGCGGCTCCTCTGGCTGCCGGCAATCTTCCTCGTGTGGGCGAACCTGCACGGCGCCTTCGTGCTCGGGCTCGCCGTCGCGGGGGTGATCGCCGCCGGCATGGTGCTGCGCGATCGACGCCTGGCGCTCCCGCTGTCGGCCGCGCTCCTCGGCTCCGTTGCGATCACGTTCGTCAATCCGCTGGGCGTGCGGTTGTGGACCTCCATCCCCGTCGCCGTCTCGAAGGGGTTGGCCATCGGCATCCAGGAATGGCGTCCCGCCCAGCTCGGCGCGCCCGCGGAAGCGCCGTTCTGGATTCTGGGCGCCCTGCTGCTGGGTCTTTGCGTGCATCGACGCCATGCGCTTCTCCAGAATCGAGGTGACTGGCCGCTCCTCTTCCCCGCGTTGATGCTGCTCGCGGCGGCCATCCGCAACGGGCGCAACGAATCTCCTTTTGCGCTGTTCGCCGTACCTGCGGTCAGCGTGTTGTTGTGGGGCCACCCGGCGCCCGCGTTCGTGCTGTCCTTTCCGCTCGAACGCCGCCCGCATGCCAGGCTGAACGGCGCCATCCTGGCGTCAGCAGGCCTGCTGGTTGCCGGCATCGTGGCGTCCGCCTGGTCGCGGCCGTTCGCACGCATGCAGTGGACGCCGGTCTCGCCTGCCGCCATTGCTGCCGTAAACCGCTGCGACGATCGCCTCTACAACAGGTTCGACGATGGCGGCTATCTCTTGTGGTTCGTGCCGGACCGGAAGGTCTTCATCGACAACAGGCAGGAACCGTATCCGCTCGCGTTCATGCAGGAGCACATCCGGCGGGAGAACTCGGGCGACTACAAAGACCTGTTCGCGCGCTACGGCATCCACTGCGCCTTTCTCCCGCCGACCTCACCAACGGCGCGGCGGCTCGAAGCCGACGGGTGGCCGGCGATCTACAGGGATGACAGGTGGGTGGTCTTGTGGAAGCGGATGGGGGCGAGTGGAGCAACCAGGGACCTACGGGACTAACCGTCGGACAAACCGCTACGCTGCACTCTCGCTTGTAATGAATCCGTCGCCGTGAACCAGCCTAAATGGAGCCACAATGATGTCGACGCTTTTCCAACTCGGCACCGGTTCTCAAGGAACAATTGCATCGGTGTTTGGAATTCTGCTAGTTGCGAGTTCCAGCGGGGCTGAGGTAAGGATCACCACTTCCGTCACAAGTCCCGTAACCATGGGAGAACCAGTCATTGCGGAACTTGCGATTGCGAATACGTTCGCTGAGCCTATCAGCATCGATTTAGGCGTCGACCGTAGAACGAATCTTGTAGTTACAGTTACGCGTCCGCAAGGAGCGTCGCGAACGGTGTCCTTACCCCCGCAAGCGGGAGTAACCCGAACCGGGTTGATAAGGGTCCGTCCCGGCGCCACATACGTTCAGGAACTCTTATTGGATGATTGGGTACGGTTTGACGAAGTCGGTACGTATCAAGTCGCACTAGCATTCACCCGTCATTTCAACACGGACAGCGGGCAGGCTGGCCCATTGCCTGATGCAGCCGTCTCGGTCACTGTGACGGCCCGGAACGTAGAGGCGCTGCGGCAGCGTTATGCGGAGCTTACGGCCGCGATCCTTTCCAATCCATACACTGAAAAGGGACGCTCCGCGGAGCATGCCCTTACCTCCACTGATGATCCGGTCATCATTCCGTTCTTGAGCGACCTCTTGAAGCGGTCACACCGAAGCGATTCTGCGGTTATGGCTGCGCTTGGAAGAATCGGGACGCCTGAAGCTCTTGAGTTATTGCAGTCAGAGAGGACGAGTCGCGACCCAGAACGAGCGGCGTTGGCCAATGATGCTTGGAGCCGCGCGGTGGCCAGACAAACGAGATAGCAGCAGTTCGAGAGGGCGGCGGCCATCGTGGCAGTCCTCGAAGGCCCCGGCACCCGCTCGGAACGCGCTGAACGGCGCCATCCTGGCCTCAGCAGGCCTGCTGGTTGCCGGCGTCGTGGCATCCGCCTGGTCGCGGCCGTTCGCACGCATGCAGTGGACGCCGGTCTCGCCTGCCGCCATTGCTGCCGTAAACCGCTGCGACGATCGCCTCTACAACAGGTTCGACGATGGCGGCTATCTCTTGTGGTTCGTGCCGGACCGGAAGGTCTTCATCGACAACAGGCAGGAACCGTATCCGCTCGCGTTCATGCAGGAGCACATCCGGCGGGAGAACTCGGGCGACTACAAAGACCTGTTCGCGCGCTACGGCATCCACTGCGCCTTTCTCCCGCCGACCTCACCAACGGCGCGGCGGCTCGAAGCCGACGGGTGGCCGGCGATCTACAGGGATGACAGGTGGGTGGTGCTCGCGACCAAGACCGAACGCCGCGTCACCGACGAGGGTATCTCGAGGATCGGCGAATGAAGAAGCAGAGCTCAGTCAGATTCCCGGCACCAGCCTCCATCGCACCACCTGCCTGTACTCCTCGTACCTCGCGTCGTGCACCAGGACGCGCTCTTCACAGCCGGCCCGCACCACCAGCGCCGCATCGGCAATCCCGAACACCACGACATTCCAGATCGTCGGATGCGAGAGCAGGAACCCGACGTGGCTGATCAGATAGCCGAGGTAGATGGGATGCCGCACCATGCGGTAGAGGCCGCGATCGACGAGGCCCCTGCAGGCCGGCAGGAGCCCGAAGCTGCCGCCGAGCGAGATCTTGCCTCCGATCGTCACCGCCACGCCGGCGGCGCTGATGGCCGCGCAGGCGGCCTCCGGAAAGATGCCGCCGACCGGCCCGGGACGCGCGAGGAACGCCGAGAGCATCGAGGCCACGGTCACGAGCCTCGCCTGGACGCCCCGATCGACTTCGATCGCAGGCCGCCTGAGCACCGTGAAGACGACGACCAGCGCCTCTCCGACGACCAGGAGCAGATCCGTCGCGCGGTGCGTATTGACGAAGTCGATCCCGAGCCGCCACGTCAGGCTCAGGAAGAGGGCGCCGGTGAGGACGCGCGCGCCGAGCTCGGCCCGATCGGAGTCGAGTAACGGCTTGTGCAGCCCGGCTGCCGGAGCCGGGGACGAGGTGACGGTCGCCATCTAGGAGGCCTGGGTGCCCGCGGGCTGCGGTTCGTCGATGAAGTACGTCCGGCACGCTGCGTCGAGCAGCTCCGGCGTGAGCTCGGCCTTGATCTTCCGGTACCGGCAGATGCTGACGACGTGATCGATCAGGTCGCGGGGATGGCAGCCGCGCATCTGGATCTTGCGCTGGCCGTAGTAGCGCCGCTGCAGATACGCGACGATGGCCGGATCGTACGTCAGTCCGTGACGCCTGCAGTTCATCTCGAAGATCTTCGCGAACTGATCCTCGGTGGGGTTCTTCGCCAGAATCTTGTACGGGAATGCGGCGCAGGAACGCCTCGTCCGCGAGCGACCGCGGGTCGAGATTGGTCGCGAACACGATCATCACGTCGAACGGGATCTGGAACTTCCGCCCGGTGTGCAGCGTCAGGTAGTCGAGCCGCGCCTCGAGCGGCACGATCCAGCGGTTCAGCAGGTCGCGCGCCGGCACGCGCTGGCGGCCGAAGTCGTCGATCAGCAGCACGCCGCCGTTCGCCTTCCAGTGGACCGGCGCCTCGTAGAACGACGAGAACGCGTTGAAGCGCAGGTCGAGCATCTCGAGCGACAGCTCGCCGCCGACGGTGATCGAGGGGCGCCTGATCCGGATCCAGCGCTCGTCGACGGCGGCGGTCGACCGGACGATGGAGAACTCCTCGTCGCGCGCGCGCGCTTCGTGCGTCACCGGGTCGTACAGGACGATGATCTGGCCGTCCAGGTCGATGGCATGGGGCACGTAGATGTCGCCGCCGAGCGCACGGCCGATCCCGTCGCCCATCACGCTCTTGCCGTTGCCCGGAGGGCCGTAGAGAAAGACCGCCTTCTTGGAGCTGATGGCCGGCCCGAGCTGCTCGACCATCTCCGCGTCCATGATCAGGTGCGAGAAGCCGGCGGCGATCTCCTCGTGCCCCACCGCGCTCGACTGCTGACGGACGAGGTCCATGTAGCCGGTGTACTGCGTGAGCGGCACCGGCGCCGGTCCCACGTAGCCGCAGGCCTCGAAGTACCGGCGCGCCCGCTCGCGTCCGTCCTCGGTCAGCGAATAGCGATAGCCCGCGGTGCCGGTGCCCGAGGCGGTGCGGACCTGCACGAGGTGCTCCACGCGCAGGTGCTCGATGATGGGCTCGAGAATGTTGTACGGCAGCCGCAGGCGATCGGCGATCTCCATGCCGCTCGCTTCGCCGCTGTTGAGCCACTTGACGATCAGCGACAGGAGCAGGTCGCCCGAGAGGCCGGTGTCCTCCAGCGTCACCGGCTTGACCGGGGCGAGCACCTCCTGTGTGACGGCCTCCTCCTCGAGGGTGAGCATCATTCGCCTCTTATTTCATGCCGTGCGCGATCGGCAGCAGCACGCGGATGAAGCGGATGGCCGCCGGTCCAATCGTGACGATCCAGATCGCGGGAAAGATGCAGAGCACCAGCGGGAAGACCATCTTCACGCCCGTCTTGGCCGCCGCCTCCTCGGCGCGCTGCCGCCGCTTGGTCCGCAGCGTCTCGGAGAAGACGCGCAGCGAGTTCGCCACGCTGGTGCCGAACTTGTCGGTCTGCACGAGCATGGCCACCAGCGAGCTCAGGTCGTCCACGCCGGTACGATCCGCCAGATTGCGCAGCGCCTCGACCCTCGCCTTGCCCGCGAGCAGTTCGAGATTCACGAGCCGCAGCTCGCCCGAGAGGTCGGGATGCGCGAAGGCCAGCTCCTGCGCCACGCGCGCGAGCGCCTGGTCGAGCCCGAGCCCGGCCTCGACGCTGACGACGAGGAGGTCGAGCGCGTCGGCCAGCGACAGGCGGATGCGATGCTGCCGCCGCCTCGCCATCCGCGCCAGGACGATGCCCGGCAGGATGTAGCCCATGCCCATGGCGGCGACGGCGAGCACGAGGCTCGGCCGGACGAACAGCGACGTCATGCAGACGGCAAACGCGGCGAGGCCGCAGCCGACGCGAATCGCCAGGAACACGGAAATGGCCTCGGGCTGCCTGTAGCCCGCCTGCACCAGCCGCAGCTGGAGCTTGCGTCATTTCCTGCGGCGATTTCGGCACCCGCTCGCCGATGCTCTTCAGGAAGCCGACCACCTTCTGCCGGCCGTCGCGCTCCGGCGCGTCCTGCATCCGCGCGTCGATGACGTCGCGAAGCCGCTGGTCGACGTTCGCGGGCCTGGCGGCGAGCACGGCATAGGCGATCGCGCTGACGAGCAGCGATCCGGTGACGAACGCGAGCAGCGGCAGGAGTGTCGTCACGCTACACCTCGATCTTCACGACCTGTTTGATCCAGACGAACCCGGCCGCCTGCATCACGATGGCCGCCATGATCATCATGCGGCCCAGCTGATCCCGGAACAGCATGTTCATGTGATCCGGGTTGATGAACGAGAGCGCCAGCGCCAGGAACGCGGGCAGCGCGAGCAGCACGTAGCCGGTGAACCGCCCGTGCGCGGTGTGCACGCGCACCTGACGGCGGATCTTGAAGCGCTCGCGCACCACGTTCGCCAGGTTGTCGAGAATCTCGGCGAGGTTGCCGCCCGTATCGCGCTGGATCAGCACGGCCGTCGCGAAGAACTTCACGTCGAGCAGCGGCACGCGCGTGGCCAGGTTGTTCAGCGACTCCTTCAGCGGCAGCCCGAAGTTCTGCTCGTCGAACGCCTTGCGGAACTCCGGGCCGATCGGGTCGCGCATCTCGTCGGCCACCATCTTCATGCCGGCGCTGAACGCGTGGCCGGCCCGGATCGCCCGCGACATGCAGATCGAGCGCTTCAGGAAAGAACTCCTCGAACTTGTACAGCCGCGACGTGCGGCGGCGGCGCAGGTACAGGGCCGGCAGCGCGGCGCCGCCGAGAAACCCGAGCGGCGCCATCCACATGTGATGGCCGAACACCACCGCCGCCAGCGCGCCGACGGCGCCCGCGACCACCGTCAGCAGCAGGAACGCGCCGGGTGTCATCCCCGTGCCGGACTGCTCGAGCCACTGCTCGACCACCGAGCCCTTGATGGCGAGCCGCGCCACCCGATCGACGTTCGGCAGCGCGCCGTGCGTCTCGGCCCGCAGCAGCGACTCGTCCTCTTCGGGAATGAAGCCGGCGACCTCCTGCAGCCGCGCATCGAGCGTCTTCTGCAGCGCCGACCGGGAACGGCGTCCCAGGAGCATGTACGCCCCGAATACGAAGCCTGTCGTGACCAGGAAGACGACGAAGGGTAGGAGTCTCGCCATCACCGCACCTCGACCACGCCCTCGAACATGTCGGTGGGCACCTGAATGCCGGCGGCGCGCAGCCGGTCGCAGACCTTGGGCCGCACGCCGGTGGCCACGAACCGGCCGATCACCCTGCCTTCGGGGCCGAGCCCGAGCTTGTCGAAGCGGAAGATCTCCTGCATGGTGATGATCTCGCCCTCCATCCCGGTGATCTCCGAGATGCTGGTGACCTTGCGCGAGCCGTCGCTCATGCGCGCCTGCTGGACGACGATCTGGATGGCGGCGGCCACCTGCTGCCGCATGGCCTTGTCCGGCAGATTCACGTTGGCCATCGCGATCATCGTCTCGAGCCGGGCGAGCGCGTCGCGCGGCGTGTTGGCGTGAATGGTCGTGAGCGACCCGTCGTGGCCGGTGTTCATCGCCTGGAGCATGTCGAGCGCTTCCTCGCCTCGCACCTCGCCGACGATGATGCGGTCGGGCCGCATACGCAGCGCGTTGATCACGAGCTGCCGCTGGCGCACCGCGCCCTTGCCCTCCACGTTCGGCGGCCGTGTCTCCAGCCGGGCCACGTGCTCCTGATGGAGCTGCAGCTCGGCCGCGTCCTCGATCGTGACGATGCGGTCGCGCTCGGAGATGAACGACGAGAGCACGTTCAGCAGCGTTGTCTTGCCGGCGCCGGTGCCGCCGCTCACCAGACAGTTCAGTTTCGCCTGCACGCAGTGGCGCAGGAATGCCAGCATGTTCGCCGACAGCGCCTTGAAGGCGATCAGATCGTCGGACTTCAGACGCTCGGCGGGAAACCGGCGGATCGAGAGCAGCGGACCGTCGACGGCCAGCGGCGCGATGATCGCGTTGACGCGGGATCCGTCGGGGAGCCGCGCGTCCACCATCGGGCGAGCTGTCATCGATGCGCCGGCCGACGCCGCTGACGATGCGATCGATCACGCGCAGGAGGTGCTGGTCGTCCTGAAACGCGGCCGGCACCCGCTCGAGGCGGCCGCCGCGCTCCACGTAGACGTGCTTGTACGTATTGACGAGGATGTCGCTGATCGTCTTGTCGCGCAGGAGCGGCTCGAGCGGCCCGAACCCGAACACCTCATCGAGCACGTCGCCGAGGATCGCTTCGCGCTCCGACACCGACAACGGCACGCCCGCCTCGGCGATGAGCGACGAGGTGAGCGCGCGAATTTCGGCCTCCGCGCGCGATCGCTCCGCGGTCGCGAGCTTCTCGAGGTTGAGCCGCGTCAGCAGCTTCCGGTGCACGGCGCCGCGGACTTCCAGGTACTGCGTGCGGCGGGGATCGGCGATCGTGCGCGTGGATGAAGACGCGGGGGCCGGCGGATTGGCGACGATGCTCATGATCTCTCGCTAAAAGAGCCCGAGGAAGTGCGACTTGGCCTTGGCGGCCGCCTGGGCCTCCTCCTCCACCGGGAGCTCCACGATCTCCCGCGTGAGCCGCGTCAACTGGGCTGCCATTTCCGAATGATTCGCGAGCGTCAGCGGCACGCCCGAGTTGAGCGCGGTCGAGACCGTCGTGTAGTCGCTCGGGAACGTCATGTAGATGCTGTGGCCGAGCGCGGTCTCGATCTGCTTGGGGGCGATCTGGTGCTGCTCCGACATGCGGTTGAGCAGGATGCGCAGCCGCTCCTTGCTCGCGCCGAACTGCCCCACGCGGTCAACGAGCCGGTGCGCGTTCCTGATGGCCGCCACGTCGGGATTGGCCACCAGAAAGACCGTGTCGGCGGCGCACACCGCCGCCTCGGCGCACGGGCCGACCAGCGAACCGTCGATGATGATGAAGTCGTAGCTCCGGCTCAGGAGCTGCAGCAGGTGCTCGATGGCGGTCACGTCCTGCAGCCCGGGCCGGTCGACCTGGTCGCCGCCCGCGAGGATCTCGAGCCCCGACTTGTGCTTGACGACCAGCTCGCGCAGGAAGTCCTGGTCGAGCCGGTGGAGATTGTCGAGCGCGTCGATGATCGTGAAGCGGGGCCGGACGCCGAGAAACAGGGCGACCTCGCCGAGAAACGGGTGCATGTCGATGATCAGCGTGGGGCGCTTGGTGACGCGCGCGATCTCGATCGCGCTGTTCACCGCCAGCGTCGTCGTTCCGGTGCCGCCCTTGGCGCCGAAGAACGACAGCGTGACGCCCGACTTCGCGCCGCCGCGGTTCGCGCGGATCTTGTCGGCCGTGCGCTTGAGCGCGGCGCGGAACACGTCGTCGGCGCCGGTACCCTGGGAGGCGCTCCAGTCGAGGAACTCGTTGGCCCCGGCGCGCATCGCTTCGATGATCTCGTTCGGGGTGGAGCTCGAGGCGATCGCGATGATGACCGCCGACGGCCAGGTGCGCCGGATCTGCTCGAGCGTACCGACCCCCGCGCTGCCGACCCGGATGTCCACGACCGCCAGATCCGGCGCCGGCCGGCCGGCCGAGAGCTTCTCGTCCACGACCGTAATCGGCAGGCCGCCCGTGCGCAGCAGACGCGTGACGCGGCCGCTGAGCTCGCTGTCGGACGTGGCGATGACCGCTGAAAGGTGTGCCATTACTGCACCAGTCGAATGACTTTCGGGAAGATGCCGCTCGGCGACGGTCCCGCGTTGCCGTCCACCATGCCGAGTATCGGCGTGATGCGCCCGTACACGTTGTTCCCCTGACGGTGGTCGATGAAGAACCCCATCCAGTTCGCCACTTGGAAGTCGGCGGTGCGCCCGTTCTTCTTTCCGCTGGCGTAGTACATCGGGTCGTACAGCGGAATCGGCGCCACCCGAGGGCTCTGTCCGTACGCGCTCCCCTTCACGCAATTGCAGCTGGTGCTCCAGTAGGCGTTGGGGTCCAGGGCAATCAGGTCGTCCACGCCCTGATTGGTCGGGCCGACCATGTTGCCCGGCTCCTGAATGATGATGTCGTTCCAGTGGACCACCGTCTGGTTGCAGCCGCTGATGTTGCTCCGATAGAAGCTGCCGCCGGTGCCACCGGGCATCGACCACGAGAAGTAGCTGCTGGGCTCGATGTTGTTGCCGGTGCCCGCGCGGATCATGAGCTGCATCCCCTTGTCACGCTCGGCGTCGTAGCCGGTGTAGCCGGGCTGATCGGCCGGAATGTACCTGTCGGGATTGGCGAGCGGGTGTTGTTGTTGTCGAAGGCGTCGAACGTGCTGCTGCGCGGGATCCCAGGCCGGGTCCTGGTGCTCCTGCCAGCGATCCGGAATCATGAACGGCTTGACGCACGTCTGCGCGTTGGCGGGCGCCACCTCCGCGGTGGCCGTCGCGCCGACGTCGACGGTACTGATGCCCACCAGCGGCCCCAGGAACGTCGACACGGGGTTGCCCCGCGCGGTGGTCCTGTTCACCACGACCCGCACGCGGTCGATGGTCGGGAAGGTGACGTCCTGCGGCTGGACCGACGCGGAGAGGTTCACGACCGGGTTGCGCGCGGAGCTGGCCGCCGCAATCGCGTTCTGCACCGCCGGCCCGCCGGTGGATCAATCGTTGAAGTCGTCGAACGCCATCGCCGTGGCGCCCGCGAGCGCACCAGCGTCGGCGGCGACCTGCGCCTGCGTCCGGGCGACCATCAGGTTGCCGACGTCGAGCGCCAGCATGGTGGCGCTCATGAAGGCCATCGTGCCGAGGCCAACGTACACCAGCATCATGCCGCGCTCATCGCGTGCGTTACGAGGCTTCATGCTCATGGCTGATCTCCGGAATCCTCGGGGAGCGCGCTATCGAACGCCCTGGCTGATCGATTTCAGAATCTCTTCGTCGCGCTTCGCCTGCTCGCGCGCGAGGCGCTCCTCGGCCTTCTGGCGTTTCTCGGCGAGCTTCTGCTCTTCCTCGCGCTGTTCGGCCTCGAGCTTCTCGCGCTCGGCCTTCTTGCGGGCCTCTTCCTTGGCCATCAGCGCCGCCTTCTGCTTCTCCGCCTTCTCCTGCTTCTCGCGCTCCTCGGCCGCGCGCCGATCTTTCAGCGCCTGCTCTTCGGCCCGCTTCTGCTCCGCCTTGGCTTCTTCGGCCTGCCGCTTCTCCTCCGCCTTCCGATCGCGTTCGGCCTGCTCGCGCTGTTTCCTCGCGTCGACGACCGCTGCTCTTGCGGCCGCTGCCGCATCGGCGTCGGCTTGCTTCTGCGCCTGCTTCAAGGCCTCGGCTTCGGTCTTCGCCGGCGCGCCGGCGGCCGTCGAGGCGGCCGGGGCCGGAGCGGCCGCCGCGCCGGGCGCGTCGACGGCCGCCGGCGGCGCGGCCGGGACGGGAGCCTGCTGCACCTGCGAAGAAGCGCCCGAGAACGCGGGTGGGGGCGGCGCGATCCGCTTCTGGTCCTTCATGAACGGCTCGATCGGCGCCGGGAGGTTGGGCGTGACGCCGGGCGAATCGCGGTGCACGATCCGCGGCGTGATCATCACCACGAGCTCGGTCGAGTTCTTCTGGTAGGCGCGGCTGCGGAACAGGTAGCCCAGCACGGGAATATCGCCGATGCCCGGCACCTTGGCCAGCGTCGAGTTCACCGTGTTGTCGAGCAGCCCGGCCACGGCGAACGTCTGGCCGTCGCGGAGCTCGACCTCCGTGTCCGCACGGCGCGTCGAGAGCGCCGGGATCCGGAACCCTTCGAGGGTGATGGCGTTGCTGAAGTCGAGCGTGCTCACCTCCGGCGCCACCTTGAGGTGGATCATGTCGTCGGCGAGGATCGTCGGCGTGAAGCGCAGCCGGATACCGAACTCCTTGAACACGATCGTCACCGTCGTCCCGGTGTTCGAGGGCTGCGCGATCGGGGTAGGGATACTCGCCGCCGGCGAGGAAGCTCGCTTCCTTGCCGTCCTGGGTGATCAGGTTCGGCTCGGCCAGGCTCTGGAAGAGTCCCTTCTGCTGCAGCGCCTTGACGACCGTGCCGATCTGCTCCTTCGAGTTGAACGCGAAGATGTTGAGGAAGTCGCTGAAGACAAGCCCCTTCTGATCGTCGAAATCCGGCGCCTGAAACTGCTGCGTCGAGCCTCGGCCGATCCAGTCGCCGTGTCCGTTCGGCCCCGTGAAGAAGGAGGCGCCGAGCTCCTGCAGGGCGCTCCGGCTGACCTCGGCGAACCGCACCTGGAGCATCACCTGGTCGGTAGCTACGCCTTCGCGCTGCCGGAGCAGGTTCACGACGTTCTCCGGCTTGTCGACGTACCCGACCGCCACCGACGCCGCGCGATCGGCGGCGTACTTGGTCGAGACGACGCCGGAGAGCACGACGTTCTTGCCGTTGCTCGCCACGGCGATCGGCTCGCCGGGGAAGAGCCGCTTGATCTGCTCCTCCAGAGCGGTGAGATCGCGGCGCACCGCCACGTCGTACGTCTTGATGCGGCCGTTGTCGGCCCAGACGAACAGCGAGATCGTGCCCGGCGCCTTCCCGTGCACGAGCAACTCGTACGGTGACGTGACCACGGCGTCGGCGATGTCCGGCGTGGACAGCGACACTCTCGTGATCGGCCGATCGAGCCGGACCACGGTGGACCGCCCGACGAGCATGTCCAGCCGCTCGGTCCTGGCGTCGCCGACCGCGCCCTCGACCCTGGCGGCCAGCTGGTCCGCCCGCAGCACCGGCGGCATGACGATGAGCACGAAGAGAGCGGTGAACCAGACCGCGGCGCGATTGAACCTCAACATGATGGCGCTCCTATCCGACAACTACCTGAACGCGTTTGTCGCCGCGGATGATCTCCACGGTCGGGGGCGGCGGCGCGATCGGAGCAGGGGCTGCCTGCGTCCCCTTCGCGGCCGGGCTCGACCGGCGAGGCGCGGCCGCCCGGGGCATGGGCGCCGAACCGACGAGCGCGCTCTGACGAATGCCTTGCGTGACGGGCGTAGCGGAGTCGAGCGGATTGCGCAGCGCGAGCTGGATCTTGCCCTCGGTGCTGGCCAGCGTGAGCCGCTCAGCCTCCTCCGGGGTCACGAGCAGCGTCACGACCGTGACCTGCACCGGCTTGCCCTCGTCGCCGTTCTGCTCGAGCCGGGTGCCGGCGGTCAGCACCTCCACGTTGGAGAGCACCACCTTCGAGGTGACGTCCTCGCTCCGGTTGCTCGGATTGGCGGTGGCCACGACGTCCACGTGCGTGCCGGGCAGGACGTATCCGGCTACGCCGATGACCTCGTTGACCCGCACGGACACCGCACGCTGGCCGGTCGGGATGATCGGCGGCAGGCCGCTGCCCGCCTCCTTCGACGCGAGCTTGCCGGGCAGAATCGGCTCGTTCTTCACGACCGAGGCGATGAGGCCGCGCCCGACGACCGTCGACAGGTCATCGAAGGAGCCCTCCGGCACCGCGGACGCCGGCCAGTCGACCACCGCCACGTCGTCCCGGCGGAGCTCGCTGCCGAGCGCCAGATTGCTGCTGGCGACCACCACCGGGCGGGTCGGCATCGACACGGTCTTGACCGGGACGTTCTGCATGTAGCTGCGGGTGGCATAGGCGAGCCCCCCGCCGCAGACGAGCGCGAAGAGCAGCACGATGAGAATGCGTATGCGGGTCATCGGATCACCTCGATTACTGTTCGTTTCGCATCATGGCCGTCGCGCGCATCGTGAACGACTGGCCGAGGGTGCTGTTGGGCACCACCAGTCTGGCCACCGGCTGGAGCACCATGAAGTCGTACGGGTAGTCCACCGTCACGAGCGAAGCGGACATGTTCTGTCCATTGACCGTGAGGGTCGCCGCCTGATTCACGGATACGGTGGCGGTGTTGGACTGCGACAGAGAGCCGTTGGCCATGTACGTGCGGACGATGCCGGTCACGGTGGCCTGGGTGGTGTTCGGGAGGATGGCGGCGCGCGCGCCTTCGCGCGCGGCATTCGTCACCACCTGCCACGTCTGATACGCGCGGCCCACCTCGAAGATGCCCACGGTGATGAGCAGCACGATCGGCACGGTGAGCGCCGCCTCGATGAGCGCGGTGCCGCGGTCGGAACGAAGCATGGTTCGCATCTTCAACCCCCGCTCACTCACACGAACATGGCGGCCACGCACCCCAGTGCAATGGCCGGCCCGTAGGGAAACCTGTTGTGCTCGCCGGGCGCTTCGACGAGCGTCTTCGTGGTTCGGGGCTGGCCGCACAGGCGCGCCGTGTTGGACAAGGTCCGGCCCAGCCGCCCGCGGTGCCATGCAAACCCGATCGCGAGGACGCCGCCGGCGATTGCGACGAGCAGAAACGCTTCGACGATCCGTGCGGCGCCGAGAAGCGTGCCGGCAGCGGCGAAGAGCTTCACGTCCCCCGCTCCCGTGGCGCCGAGCAGGTGACCCGGCAGCATCAGCGCCAGGCCGAGCCCGAACCCGATGAGCGCCGACACGATCGAGACGCCGCTCAAGCCGGCCGCCGCGAGCGCCAGCCCGACCGCCGCCACGCTCAGTGACAGCGCATTCGGGATGCGCCGGCTGGCGACATCGACGGCCGAGGCGGCGCCGCCGCCGGTACACAACACCGTCAGAACAAGCACGTCAGAAAGAGGCATTCCCGATACGCGTCCAGTAGAAGCTCGTGATTTGATCGCCCAGCACTTTCACGGCGCCGAGCGCGAACATCGCGATCAACGTCACCAGCAGGCTGTACTCGAGCAAATCCTGACCGTCCTCGCGCTTGAGCACCTTCAGCATCTGATCCTCTGCAGCGTTCGCCGGTGACGACGAACGGAGAAATGAAGGCTGGCCGCGGGCGACCGGGCCGCCGCTGGCGGCCCGATCACCCGCATGAACTTGACGCGCAGCCGCCTTACCCGGGGATCTTGCCGGCGATGTCCTGGAACACCGCATTCACCTGAATGCCCGCCGCACCCACGGCTCCGACGGCCACCAGCGCGATCAGTGCGATCAGGAGCGCGTACTCGAGCAGGTCCTGCCCCTCTTCACGCCGGCCGAGCGAGTTCATCAACGAAACGATGCGGATCATCATCTGTCCTCCTCCTTGGGCGCGCCGCGCCTGCAGCGCAGTCCATGAACGCCGCCTGTAAACGCAACCGCCGTACCACGGACGCCGGATCGGCTGGAGCACACCGATAAGTCCCACGGCCATGAAGGAGATACCGACCTCCCGTGCGCTGGCGCGCAACCGTGCGCCACACGCCTGGCACGCCGCGCACCCACCAAACTCGCGTACAGACCTGCTGAGTTTGTTATCCCCTGCCGACGCGCAACTTTGTAAGTGCGGCAACGCGATCGTGTGGTGAGGGATGGCCGGGCACGCGAACCAGGAGCCGCAAACGATGGTGAACTCTCGTGTTGACGGAGGTTTACCCGCTCGAGAAGGCGCGGGCATGCCACTTGCGAAGCTGTCGTCGCAAGGCCAGGTCCATCAATGCTCAGATCACTTCGCGACCTCGCCGCCTTCGTGCTGGCGCTCAGCGTGCTCGTCGCCTCGTCCATGATGCTCAGCCCGCGCCTTCGACACGGCGTGGTGGGCTCCATCAGAGGCGATGCCAGCGCCAGCGACATGCCGCCCGCGAGCACGATCGGCAACGCCGCGGTCGGCGCCTTCGATACCGTCAAGGCGTTCAGTAGCGAAAACGCCCTGCTCTTCGCCTTCATCGTCGTCGCCTCGGTGCTGTTCGTCATGATGCTGAGAACCTGATATGAGCTTCGTGCTCGCCGTCGAGCCAGACGCCTCGCAGGCGCGGGTTCTTCGCCAGATCGTGACTCGCCGCA
Source organism: Vicinamibacterales bacterium (assembly GCA_963738315.1). Classification (GTDB taxonomy): domain Bacteria; phylum Acidobacteriota; class Vicinamibacteria; order Vicinamibacterales; family JAMQPK01; genus JAMQPK01. The sequence continues at coordinate 239,704 of CAVTVT010000004.1, forward strand.
TTGACGCCGAGCTCGTGGTCGTCGCCACGACCGAGGCCGCCATCAAGGCGATCGACCGCCGCACGCCGGATCTCATCCTCGTGAGCGTGCTGCTGTCGCCGCGGGACGAGGACGGACTCTTCTCACATCTGCGCACGCTCAGCGATGCGGCGCACATTCAGACGCTCACCATCCCCCAGCTGCAGCGGCGGGCACCGGCGGCGAAAAAGAGCTCCGGATTCAGTTTTCGCAAGAAGAAGAAAGTCGAGGCCGCGCCTGCGGGCTGCGATCCGGACGTCTTCGCGGAAGAGGTTTCCGCCTATCTCGCGCGCGCGATCGAACTGCACAGCCAGACAACGCATGCCGCGCCGGCCGCACGCCTGCCGGAGCCACCGCACCAGACAGCGGCGTCCGCACCAGCCGCAGACGAGGCGGCGCCGCCGGAGCCTGAGTGGCGCGACACGGCACCAGAGCCTCCGGACGCGATCGTCGACGGCCGGGTGGCGGTGCCGTTCGCTCCCTCCGCCGAGATGGACCCGACCGACGCCCTGTTCGCGGCGCAGCCTCTGCGGAGCGAAGAGGCCCCGCCTGCAGCGGGGGAGCACCCGCTGACCGTCGACGAAGCCGTTCGCCAGGGCTGGATCGACGTGGGCCTCGACGAGCTGGTCCATCATCTCGGGCTCGAACCGGGCGCACCTCAGGCAGACGCGCGTTCAGCGGAGACGCCGGCGGCACCGGCGACCGAACCGACCGGGCACCCGGGGGTCTCCGCCGAGGCGCAGCTTGCGGCGGAGCTCGAGCGCGCCCGGCAGGAAGCCGAGCGGATCCGCGAGCTCGAGCTGGCCCGCGCGCTGGAAGAAGCCGACCGGGTGCGGGCAACCGCGATCGCGCAGGCGCAGCAGGAAGCCGAGCTGGTCCGCCAGCGAGAGCTCGCGCGCGCGCAGGCGGAGGCGGACCGCGTCCGCGAGGCGGAGCTCGCACGGGCGCAAGAGGCGGCCGACCGTCTCCGTCAAGCCGAGCTCGCCCGCGCGCAGCAGGAGGCAGACCGGCTGCGCCAGGTCGAGCTCGCCCGCGCCGAGGCGGAAGCGCAGGCGAGGCTCGCAGCGGAAGTCGAGCGGGTGCAGCGCGCGGCGGAAGAGCGGCAGCAGGCCGAGCTCTCCCGTCTGCAGGCTGAAGCCGAGGCAGAGCGTCTGCGGGCGGTGATGGCGGCGCGCGCCGAGGCAGAGGCAGAGGCGCGGCGCGCGCTTGCGGCCGAGATGCAGCAGCTCCGCCAAGAGGAAGTGTCGCGCGTCCGGGCCGAGGTCGAAGGGCGCCTGTCCGCCGAGCTCGAGAACGCCCGTGCCGAAGCCGATCGCCTGAGGGAAGCGGAGCTCGCGCGAGTGCAGGCCGAAGCGCACGCGCTTCGGCTGACCGCTGCCGAGCAGGCCCGCGCCGCGGCGGAAGCTGCGGCGAGCCACGCGCTCGAGGCCGAGGTGGCGCGGGTGCGCGCCGAGGCCGAGACGCGGCTGAAGCAGGAGCTCGAGACGATTCGAGAGGAGGCCGTGCAGCTCCGGCGCACCGGCGAGTTCGAGGCCCGCCAGGCCGCCGAAGAGGCGCGCCAGACCGCCGAAAAAGTACCGAGAGGCCGCGATCCGGGACGCACAGGCAATCGCGGAAGCCGCGAACCACACGCTCGAAACCGAGCTCCGGCGCGTGCGCGCCGAAGCGGATGCGCGCCTCGAAGCCGAGCTCGCCCGGGCGCGTGCGGATGCCGACAAGCAGCGGCTCAGCGAGCTCGAAGACATCCGCCAGCAGGCCGCGCAGATGCGCCAGGCGGCCAGCTCACACGTCCGGGCCGTCGCCGTGGTGAGAGTGCCGTCCGGCCAGCAGCCGTCGCAGACGTCCGCGCCGCCACCGGCCTTCGCTCCGCCTCAGACGCCCGCCCGCGCCGAGGCGCGTGATCAGCCGGCCGCGCAGGCCGAATCGGGAGGCAGCTACTACAGCCTCTGGCAGAAGGAAACCGCCGGGCCGCCGCCGGCCCCCGACCCCGCGCCGGAGCTCCCGCAGCCGCCGCGCAGCTTCGTCAGCCTCAAGCACGCCAAATGGGCGCTGCCTCTGGCGGCCGTCGCCCTGCTGATCTTGAACAACGGACTCTCGCTGGGACGCGCATGGCGGACCGACACGGCGGCCGAAGCCGCGAGGCCCGCCACCCCCAATCCGGCGCCCGCGCCCCCCCCACAGCCCGCCGTCAAGCTCGGCGAGCTCCACATCGACGCGGACCCTGCCGGAGCCCGAGTGCTGCTGGACGGATCCGATGTCGGCGCCGCGCCCCTGAAGCTCTACGCCATCAAGCCCGGCCGGCACACGGTCGTCCTGAAGAGCGCTGCCGGAAGCGTGACGCGCCGCATCACGGTGCGGCCCGGCGAGGTCACGCGTGTGTCGGAGAGCATCTTCTCGGGATGGCTCGCGGTGTTCTCCGCCGTGCCGCTCAAGAATCAGCGTCAACGGCCAGCCGCGCGGCACCACCCAGGACGGGCAGTTGATGCTGCCGCCCGGCACCTACACGGTCGGGCTCACGAGCGAGCGTTTCGGATTCAGCGAATCGAAGAACGTGAAGATCGAACCCGGCAAGGTGGAATCGGTACTCGGTGGCGCTGCCGAAAGCGGCCGTGAACGTGGACGCGCCCGACGGCACCGAAATCCTCGTGGACGGCGCCTCGGTCGGGACGGCGCCGCTGACCGGACTGATGGTGCAGATCGGCACGCACGACATCTCCGGCCGCCGGCCGGACGGCGCCGAACGCCACCAGCCGGTCGAGGTCAAGGCTGGCGCCGTCTCCGCAGTAACGCTGGAATAGCCCTCGACAGCGGCCGCGCCGGGCGGCTCAGCGCCGCCCGATCTTTCGCTCGTACTCCTGTTCCAGCACATCCGCCGTGTGCAGGTCGAACGCGGCCGCCGTACGGCGATAGCCTCCGCGGAACTCCGTGTGGCAGCGGTAGCACACGGTGAGGTCGCCAAGCCGTCCGTACACCACGAGATCCACGAGCACGGCAGCGGCGAGAATGCCGTAGGCGATCAGGTCGCGCCCGAACCAGTAGAACCCGGCGCTGACGAGCGCGCCGATGATGACGACGGTCAGCCCTGTCTTGGGATCGAAGTCCTTTCGAACGTAGAAGTCCGCTCCGCCGCAAAGGGGGCACACATCCACCGCCGAGTCGGCGCGCAGCGCGTCGCTGAAGCGCAGCGTCAGCTCGCGCCCGCAGCCTCCGCACCGGATCGCCTGTGCCAGTTCGGCGGCGATCACCGGCAATCCGGCGTCACATTTCGGACATCGCGCGACGATGCTCATCGTCGTCCGCCCGCCCGCCTGCGGCGCCGCTGCGTCCGCGTCGGTGGTCATCACACCGGAACCGTGGTGGCGAGCAGCAAGTATTTTGCGAGCACCTCGCCGACAATCACCGTGAAGAAATCGACGTAGAGGATCCCGGTGGCCGACTGGGTGGATTGGATCTTGGCCGTTTCCCACGTCAGGTACGCGAGTACGCCCGGTGCGACGAGCCCGAACAGCACCCGCTGCCAGAAGAAGATGCCCGCTGTCGAGAGGATGTAGCGCTCGAAGTTGGGTCCCATGCCCGGCTGCCACGTAATCACGGCGATGACGACCGCGGCGACCACCACGACGATACGCACGACGAGCGACACGATGTGCAGCCTGACGATCGACTGGAGATGCGCGACGTTCAGGGAGGGGACGACCAGATACCAGTGCCCCAGGATCATGGCGCCGCAGGCTCCTCCCAGCAGCGCGCAGGAGGTGAGGAAGCTCAGCGCCGTGAGCAGGGGCGCCAGGCCTGGCGCGCCGGCCGACACCTCCAGCGCCTGTCCCGTCACCCCCGCGGCGCCGGCCAGGAGCGCCGTCCACATCAGCAGCGGCCGGATGCCCGCCAGCGCCCTGCCGACGGTGGCCCAGGTACACGACGAGCGCCGACTCGCAGACGATCAGCGCCGCGATGGCGACGGCGTGTACCGGCGTCGGTGGCGCTGCGGACGACGGCCTCAGCGCGAACCCGCTGGCGATGAGCAAGGCGGCCGTGCCCGCGTTGAACCTGAAGAACTTGACGCCTGCTTCCTTCCCGACCCATGCGAGCACGAGCACGACGCCGACGCCCAGATGGGTCAGGAAGAGAAACAGCACGGAAGACAGCGACACCGCGGTCTTACTTGCCGAGCCGCGACGCGACCGCCGACCAGTTGACCGTGTTCCACCAGGCGGCGACGTAGTCGGGGCGGCGGTTCTGGTACTTCAGGTAGTAGGCGTGCTCCCAGACGTCGCAGCCGAGGATGGCTTTCTTCCCTTCCATGATCGGCTGATCCTGGTTCGCGGTGCTCTCGACGCTCAGCTTGCCGCCGCCGTCGATCAGCCAGGCCCAGCCGCTGCCGAACCGGCCGGTCGCCGCTTTCGTGAACTGGTCCTTGAAACCGTCGAAGCTGCCGAAGGACGCCTTGATCGCATCGCCGAGCGCACCGGAGGGAGAACCGCCGGCCTTGGGTCCCATGATCTGCCAGAACATGGTGTGATTCATGTGGCCGCCGCCGTTGTTGCGGACCGCGGTCCTGATGTCCTCTGGCACCGTGCTGATGTCGCGAAGCAGCTCTTCCACGCTCTTCGACTGCAGATCGGGATGCTTCTCGAGCGCGGCATTCAGGTTGTTCACGTAGGCGGCGTGATGCTTGTCGTGGTGGATCTGCATGGTCTGCGCGTCGATGTGCGGCTCGAGCGCCGCGAAATCGTACGGCAGGGGCGGAAGTTGATGGGCCACAATCCCTCCTCTGTTGGTTTGCCGCAGGGGCGCCACCCCCGCGACCTGTCACCCCCTCGCCGTCGGCTCGAGGGCGGATGGATGCATCACCTGGCTCTCAGCGCGCATCCGTCGCTGGTCAAAACCTTGATTCTACCGCAGAGGGTGAGAGGACGGGCGGACGCAATCGGGCGCGAACGATCAGTGAATCGCCAGCATGCGATCGAGCGCGATCCGCGTCCAGTGCTTCTGGTGGTCCGGAACCACGATGCGATTGTGCACTTCGCCGTTCACGAGCCCTTCGAGGACCCAGAGGAGATGATTGGGCGAAACCCTGAACATCGTCGAACACAAGCACCCGATGGGATCGAGTGAAAGAACAGTACGTTCGGGCTCGAGCGTCCGGGCGAGCCGGTTCACGAGGTGCAACTCCGTGCCCACCGCCCAGACCGACCCTGGCGCGCTCCCGGATACCTTGCGGATGATGTACTCCGTGGATCCGCTGTCGTCGGCGGCCTGGACGACGTCGAACGGCACCTCGGGGTGCACGATGACCTGAATGCCGGGATGCGCGGCCCGCGCCCGCTCGACCTGCGCGACGGTGAATCGCTCGTGAACGGAGCAGTGTCCTTTCCAGAGGATCATCGTCGAGGACGACACGCGGCCGGCGGACGGGCCGCCCGCAATCTCGTTCGGATCCCAGACGACCATGTCGTCCAGCGCAATGCCCATCCGATACGCCGTGTTCCGGCCCAGGTGCTGATCGGGGAGGAACAGGACGCGGCGGCCGCGATCGAGCCCCCACCGGATCACCGCCGCGGCGTTCGAGGAGGTGCAGACGACGCCGCCACGCTCGCCGACGAACGCTTTGATGGCCGCCGACGAGTTGATATAGGTGACCGGCACCACCCCGTCCACGCCCATGACGGCGAGCTCTTCCCAGCAGGTCTCGAGCTGATCGATGGCGGCCATGTCGGCCATCGAGCAGCCGGCGGCCAGATCGGGAAGGATGACCTTCTGGTGCGGCAGCGAGAGCACGTCCGCGCTCTCCGCCATGAAGTGCACGCCGCAGAACACGATGAACTCGGCTTCCGGGTGCCGGGCGACCTGCCCGGAGAGCCGGAAGGAATCGCCGGTGTAGTCCGCGAACTTGATCACCTCATCGCGCTGGTAATGGTGTCCGAGGATGACGAGGCGGGCGCCGAGCGCGGCTCTGGCGGCCGCGATGCGGCGATCGAGCTCTGCGTCCGGCAGCCCCAGGTACTGCTCCGGGAGCGGCTGACGCCCGGCGATCTGCGTCTTTTCGTAGTCTGTGAGCAGCGTCACGGTCATCGGCTGTCCTGCCTCGCCCGCCCGGCTCCGCGCCGGCGCCGGCTTGTGAAAAATTTCACCAGCCAGGCACGTGAAAAAGCCAAACCCCATCGCGCATGCCGCGCCCACTCTCGTGGTGATGGAGCTTGACTAACTTAAGTATAGCGTACGCGCGTCACGCGCGCGCGGCCGCCGGCGGGGCGTCCTGCCGCCCCCGGACCAGGTTGTAGAACGTGTCGCGCTCCACCGGCACCCGGCCCGCCGCCACGATCAGCGCCTCGATATCGCCCGTCGAAAGGGCCTCCGGCGTGCGCGACCCGGCCATGTGGTAGATCTTCTCCTCCTGCACGGTGCCGTCCAGATCGTCGGCGCCGAACCAGAGGGCCGCCTGCGCCAGCTCCACGCCCGTCGCAATCCAGAACGCCTTGATGTGGGAAATGTTGTCGAGCATCAGCCGCGCCACGGCATGCACCCGCAGCGTGTCCGCCCCAGCCGGAGCGGGCAGCTTGCGCATCTGATTGTTGTCGGGGTGGAACGCCAGCGGAATGAACGCCTGGAAGCCTCCCGTCTCGTCCTGCAACGCGCGCGCGCGAAGCATGTGGTCGACGCGCTCCTCCGCGGTCTCGATGTGCCCGTAGAGCATCGTGACGTTCGATTTCATCCCCAGCCCGTGCGCAAGCCGATGGATGTTCAACCACCGATCGGCGCCGCACTTGTCGTGGCAGATCTTCCGCCGCACGCGATCGGCGAACACCTCTGCCCCGCCGCCCGGGAGCGACGCCAGCCCGGCGGCCATGAGCTCGCGCAGCACGTCCTCGTCGGTCTTGCCGTAGAGGTCCGAGAAGAACGCGATCTCGACGGCGGTGAAGCACTTGAGGTGGATCTCCGGCCGGATGCGTTTGAACCCCCGCAGCAGCTCGAGGTAATAGTCGAACGGCAACTCAGGATGCAGGCCGTTGACGACGTGGATCTCGGTGAGCGGCTGATGCTCCCGCCGCCGCAGCTTCCCCCAGGCCTCTTCCAGCGACATGGTGTACGAGCCGGCATCGCCCGGCCGCAGCCGCGCGAACGAGCAGAAGAGGCAACTCGCCACGCAGACGTTCGTCGCTTCGATTCGGATGTTGAAGTTGTAATACGTGCGGTCGCCGTGCCGGCGCTCGCGCTCGCGGTTGGCGAGACTCGCGACCTGCAGCAGGTCGGGGTGCTCGAACAACCGGACGCCGTCCTCGAGGGACAGGCGTTCGCGCCGCTCGAGCCTGCGGGCGATGTCGTCGATTCCGCTCACGAGACCTGATCGTATCGCAGCTTTGGGCGCTTGCCTCCACCCGGCGGCCTTGCTACACTCGCGGCCCTAAACGACGTCTCCCGGCGGCCACGGAAGTGGGTGAGATGCCCACACGGTCACGCCACTGTAAGCGGGGAGCGTCCGCTCCGCCCCGGCCCGAGCCGGGGCGAACACGCCACTAGGTTCCAGGGGGAACGTGGGAAGGCGCGAGCGGCCGCGTGGATCCGCGAGTCAGGATACTGGTTCCGGGACGTCCCTTTGTCGCTCACGCGACGCCGGCGCGACAGACGCCGGAGGAGGGCGCATGCCGCACCGGTCCCGCTTCGCCATCATCCCGTTCGCCATTGTTCTAACCACCGCCGCCGTCCGCGCGCAAAGCGGCGCCGGCGCTCCGCCGGCTGCCGCGCAGCCGCCCCATTTGAGCGAGTCCATCGTCGTCACTGCCACGGGCCGCGAAGAGCCCGCCTCGCAGGTGGGGGCGGCGGTCACCGTGGTCGATCGCGCCGAGATCGACCAGCGTCACGCGCTCACGCTCGTCGATCTGCTCCGCCTGTCTCCCGGGGTCGCCGCCGTGCGCACGGGCGGCGTCGGCAATCTGACGTCCGTCTTCGTGCGGGGAGGCGAGAGCACCTACAACAAAGTGCTGCTCGACGGCGTTCCGCTGAACGAGCCCGGCGGCTTCTTCAACTTCGCCTCGCTCGCGCCTGAAGACGTCGATCGCATCGAAATCGTCCGCGGCGCGCACTCGGCGCTCTTCGGATCGGACGCGATGGCGAGCGTGATCCAGATTTTCACGGCGCGCCCGGATGCGCGCGGCGGGCCGTTGCGGGCGACAATCACCGCCGACGGCGGCACGTATCACACCGGGCATGCCTCCGCCGGCCTCAGCGGGGTCGCGGCCGGCCACGAGTACTCGCTGTTCGCAGCACGCCTGACGACCGACAACCGCGAGCCGAACAACACCGAACGCGCCACGACGCTCTCCGGAACGGCGCTGCACCGCCGCGACTCGGGCGGATCGATCAGGCTCGTCGCCCGCGGGGAGCGGGGACGGACCGGCGTCCCGGGGCCGTCTGCGTACGGCCGGCCCGACGGCGACGCCCGGTTCGAGCACCACGACGGCCTTGCGTTCCTCGGCTGGGACCAGCCGCTCGGCACGCGGGCGATTCAGCATGCCGCCTACAGCTTTGCCGCGACCGATCAGCGCTCCACGAATCTGCTGGCGGATCCGCCGTACAGTCCCGCGGCTGGGCGCATTGAGCTCGTCTTTCACGGCTTTCGACTTTCTGTACGATTCCGAAACCTCGCTTCACCGGCAGCGGCTCGACTACCGGCTGGATGCGAGCCCGAACGCGTCGCAGACCTTCACCGCGGCGGTCTCGTTCGAGAGCGAGCGCGGCGTCCTGACGGATCACCTGAGCACCGAGGCCGCCCAGCGACCCTCGCGGAACAACACCGGCGTCACGCTGCAGTATCAGCAGACGGCTGGGCCGGCATCGATCCTGACGGGCATCCGCCTCGAACACAACGGGAGCTTCGGATTCCACGCAGCCCCGCGCGCGTCGCTGTCGTGGCTCGTCCCGCGCCTTCATGGAGACGAGGGAGGCCTGCGCATCCATGCGAGCGGCGGGCTGGGCATCAAGGAGCCGACGTTTCTGCAGTCGTTCAGCCCGGCGCCGTCGTTCCAGGGCAACGCCGATCTGAAGCCTGAGCGATCGCGCGGTGTGGACGCCGGGGTGGAACAGACCTGGCTGGGCGGCCGTGCGCGGGTCGACGTCACCTGGTTCGCCAATCACTTCGACGATTTGATCAGCCTCGGACCGTCGGACCCGGTCACCTTCGCGAGCCGCTACGAGAACATCGGCGAAACGCGGGGCTCGGGGCTCGAATTGTCCGGCGAGGCGTCGGCTCGAGGCTTCCGGCTGTCGGGCTCGTACGCCTGGCTCGACTCCACAGTCGTCCGCAGCATCAGCAGCAGCCCCATTTTCGCCGCGGGGCGGCCTCTATACCGGCGGCCGCGGCACTCCGCTTCGCTCGAATCGGGATACTCGCGCGGCCGGTTCGGCGTCACGCTGGGAGCGGTGTTCGTCGGCTCGCGCGTGGACACCGACTTCTACTTCCCGTCCATCGATGCCGACGCGGCCTATGCGACGTGGCACCTCGGCGCGGAGGCGCGGCTGCGAGCGGGCGCCTACGGATTCGTGACGATGGAGAACTTCACCAACCGGGACTACATGGATCCTGTCGGATATCCGGCGCTCGGCCGCACGCTGCGCGCGGGGGTGCGGGCGAGGTTCTGATGCCAAGAGCAGCAATCTCCTGGAGCGGCGGCAAGGATTCCTGCGCGGCCTACCACCGCGCGCTCGCCCATTTCGAGCTCGTCTGTGCGATCACGATGTTCGATCGGACCGGAAGCCGCAGCCGCTCGCACGGGCTGCGGCCCGAGGTCGTGCAGGCGCAGGTGGATCGGCTCGGGCTCGACACGATCGCCGGGCGCTGCGACTGGGCCACCTACGACGCTGCGTTCGATCTCGCGCTCGCCGAAGCGGCGGCGCGCGGTGTGACACACGTGGTGTTCGGCGACATCCTGTTCGACGAACACAAGGCCTGGGCCGAACGGATGGCCGGCCGCAGGGGCCTGCAGGCCGTGGAGCCGCTATGGCGCCGCCCCACGGCCGAGCTGTACGGCGAGTTCCTCGCCCTCGGGGCACGCGCCCGGATCGTGACCGTGCGCCAGAGCGTGCTCGACGAAACCTTCCTGGGACGGGAGCTGAGCGCCGAGCTGCTGCCGGCGCTCACCGAGCGGGGGGTCGATCCGTGCGGTGAGCGAGGCGAATATCACACGCTCGTCACCGACTGTCCCGCTTTCGCGTCGCCGCTGCGCGTGCGGCCCGCCGGACGCGCCGTGAACAGCGGCTGCGCCGCCGAAGACCTGGTGCTGGATGACTGAGCCCGGGCTCGCGGTCGAGGCTGTCTCCTTCGGCTACGTCACGGGACGGCCGGTCCTGCACGACGTCACGGCCGAAATCTCACGTGGCGCGATCGTCGGGATCCTCGGCCCGAACGGCTCCGGCAAGACGACTCTGCTGCGCCTGTTCTCGGGTGTGCAGCGTCCCTGGCGCGGACGCGTGGCGCTCGACGGTGTGCCGCTCGCCGCCCTGGGCCGCACGGAGTCGGCGCGGCGCATCGCGGTCGTGCCGCAGGACACGCATCTCGCTTTCGACTACACGGTGCTGGAGATGGCGATCATGGGCCGCTATCCGCATCTCGCCACCTTCGCCGTGGAGGGTCCGGAAGACATCGCCCTGGCGCGCGGGGCGCTCGCCGCCACCGGCACGCTCGACCTCGAATCGCGGCTGTTCAACACGCTGTCCGGAGGTGAGAAGCAGCGGGTGGTGATCGCCGCCGCCCTCGCACAGCTCGGCCGCCTCGCGGCGGCGGCGCAGGGCCGAACGGAGGTGCTGCTGCTCGACGAGCCGACGGCCTCGCTCGACCCGGCCTACCAGCTCGAGATCCGCTCCATCCTGCTGGAGCTGCACCGATCGCGCGAGCTCACGATCGTCATCTCCAGCCACGACTTGAACCTCGCAGCCGGACTGTGCGATCGGTTGATTCTCCTGCAGCACGGGCGCGTGCTCGCATCCGGTCCGCTCGCCTCCACCCTGACACCGGATCTCGTGCGCGAGCTCTACGGGGTGGAGGCCGACATCACGACCAACGCGCGAACGGGGCGGTTGACGGTCGTGCCCGTCGCGCGGGCGCGCCTCCATGCATGACGCGCAGATTCGGCGGAGAATCGCGACCACCTGGCTGGCGTTCGGGGCCGCCGCGGCCGCGGCGTGCCTGACGGCGCCTCTGATCGGCCCCGCGCCGATCAGCCTCGCCCGCGCGCTGAACCCGTCCATCCCGCTCGCCGACAATCTCGACGCGCAGATCTTCTTCATCGCGCGGCTGCCGCGGGTCCTCGCGGGGGCCATGGTGGGCTCCTCCCTCGCGGCCGCGGGCGTGGTCTTCCAGGCGCTGCTGCGCAACCCGCTCGCCACCCCTTTCACGCTCGGCGTCTCGGCAGGGGCCGCGCTGGGCGCGATGCTGGCGCTGAGCTTCCGTCTGCCGGCCGGCGTGGCCGGCGTGTCGGCCGTCGCAGTGGCCAGCTTCGCCGGGTCGCTCGGCGCGGTGGCCGTCGTCTACGCGCTGGCACGCGCGAGAGGCCGCCGTATCTCGACCAACGTGCTGCTGCTGGCGGGGGTGACGCTCAATTCGTTCTTCTCGGCCCTGATCCTGCTGGTGCAGTTCCTCACCGACTACGCGCAGACGTTTCGCACCGTGCGCTGGCTGATGGGCGACCTCGACGTGAGCAGCTACCGGCCGCTGGTCGCCGCGATTCCGCCGCTCGTCCTCTCGTTCGCCGCGTTCGCCGTCCTGCCGAAGGCGATGAACCTGCTGTCGATCGACGAGGAGAGCGCCGCGGCCCGGGGCGTCGACGTGCACCGCGCGCAACGGCTCGCCTTCTTCAGCGCCTCGCTCGCCACGGGCGCCGCCGTGTCGCTCGGCGGGCCGGTCGGCTTCATCGGGATTGTCGTGCCGCATCTGGTGCGGCTCCTCGTTGGCAGCGATCACCGGCTGGTGCTGCCCGCCTCGGCCCTGGGTGGCGCCGCATTTCTGATCGCCTGCGATACGATTTCGCGCACCGCGCTCTCCCCACTCGAAATTCCGGTCGGGGTGATCACCGCGCTCATCGGAGGGCCCTTCTTCCTATGGCTGCTCATACGAAAACGCTGATTCGGGCCTTCGTACTCGCGGGGCTGCTCGCCGCCTGGATCGAGGGGCCCATCGGGGCACCCGGTCGTCTGCGCGCGCAGGCCGGACCGGCACCGGAGCGCATCGTCTCGCTCGTGCCGTCGGTCACGGAGATGCTGTTCGCGTTCGGCGCCGGCCCGCGCGTGGTGGGCGTCAGCAGCTTCGACGACTACCCGCCCGAGGTGCAGACGCGCGTGAAAGTCGGCGGCCTCATCGACCCCGATCTCGAGCGCATCCTGTCGCTGCGGCCAGACCTGGTGATCGCGTACGGCACCCAGTCCGACCTGCTCACACAGCTGGAGCGCGCGCACGTACCCACCTTCTCCTACGAGCACGCCGGCCTCGCCGACATCACGGCCACCATCCGCGCGCTGGGACGGCGAACCGCCAGCCAGCCGGCGGCGGACGCGCTGGCCTCGCGCATCGAGGCCGATATCTCCCGCATCAGACGCCGCGTCGCGGGACTGCCGCGCCCGCGAACGCTGCTCGTGTTCGGGCGCGATTCGGACACGCTCCGCGGGATCTACGCCAGCGGTGGCGCCGGATTCCTGAGCGACATGCTCGAGGCGGCCGGCGGCGCCAACGTCTTCGCCGACGTGCCCCGCCAGAGCGTGCAGGCGACCACCGAGCTCGTGCTGCTCCGCTCGCCGGAGGTGATTCTCGAAATCAGTGAGGCTGCCTCACACCGCGACCTCGGTGCGTGGCATGTCCTGGCCGCGGTGCCGGCGGTCCGCTCGCATCGAATCTTCCTCCTCTCGGGCGACGAGATGGTCACGCCAGGACCGCGGGTGGCGCTCGCCATCGCGAGGATGGCCGAGGCGCTGCACCCGGGGCGGGCGCAACTGCCAGCGTCGGACGCCGGACGGGAAGCGCGATGAAGGTGCTCGTGTCGTGGAGCTCAGGCAAGGACAGCGCCTGGATGCTGCACAAGCTGAAACGCGACCCGTCGATCGAGCCGGGCGCGCTGCTGACGACGATGAACGGCGAGTTCGATCGTGTTGCCATGCACGCCGTCCGCCGCGGCCTTCTCGAGGCGCAGGCCGCCGCGGCCGGGCTTCCGCTCCGTTCCGTCGCGCTGCCGTGGCCATGCACCAACGTGAAGTACGAAGAGCTCATGGAGGCCGAAGTCCGGCAGGCGGTCGCCGACGGCTTCACCCATGTGGCGTTTGGCGATCTCTTTCTCGAAGACGTCCGGCGGTACCGTGAGGATCGCCTCGCGGGCTCGGGGCTGGCGCCGCTTTTTCCGCTGTGGGGCATCCCGACCGGTGAACTGGCGGAAGAGATGATCGAGGGCGGGTTACAGGCGGTGCTGACCTGCGTCAATCCGAAGCACGTCGCGGCGTCGTTCGCAGGGCGCCGCTTCGATCGACTGCTCTTGCGAGATCTGCCGGCCGGGGTCGACCCGTGCGGCGAGCGGGGAGAGTTTCATTCCTTTGCCTGCGCGGGTCCGATGTTCTCGCGCCCGATTCCCCTGGCCGTCGGGGAGACCGTCGAGCGGGACGGGTTCGTGTTCGCGGACCTGGTGTTGGGCGGGAGATGATCGCCGCGGGGCGTCACTCCGCAGCGAACTCCACCGTCACGGGGGAGGGGATCAGCCGCGCGGCGAACGCGTCGGCCATCAAGCGCTCAACGGCGGCCCGGCCGCGCTCGCCGTAGTCGAGCGTCAGATCGTTCACGTACATGCCCACGAACCGGTCCGCTTTCGCGCGATCCAGGCCGCGTCCGTACTTCATGGCGTAGTCGAGCGCCTCTGTCCGGTGCGCGAGCGCGTAGGCAATGCTGGCATGCAGCATGCGCGAAATGCGGGCGATATTCGCGGAGCCGAGATCCCGCCGGATCACGTTGCCGCCGAGCGGCAGCGGCAGACCGCCGGTGCGCCCGGCCCACCACGCGCCGAGATCCACCAGCGCCGTCAGCCCTTCGGACTCGTAGGTGAGCTGCCCCTCGTGGATGATGAGGCCGGCATCGGCGCTTCCGTCTTTCACGGCCTCCTGAATGCGATCGAACGGCATGACCTCGACCCGCACGTCCGGCGCGTACAGTTTCAGGGCCAGGTACGCCGTGGTCAACAAACCCGGTACGGCGACCGTGATGTCACGCAGCGCGGGCGTGGCGCCGGCTCTCGCGACGACCACCGGACCGTAGCGATCGCCCATGCTCGCGCCATGCCTCAGCAGGAGGTACCTGTCGGTCAAGAGCGCGTAGGCGTGAAAGGAGACCGCGGTGACCTCGTACCGGCCTTCGAACGCGGCGCGGTTCAGCGTCTCGATGTCGGCGAGCAGGTGTTCCACCGCGATGCCGTCGGTCGGCACCGCTCCGCTCGCGAGGCCATAGAACATGAACGCGTCGTCCGAATCGGGACTGTGAGCGACTGTGATCCGCATGCAGACTAGGCGTCGTCGTCTTCCGGTGGCGCGTACGGCCGCGGGATCCGTTTGACGACGATCGTGAGGCCGAAGCCGACAAGGGTGAGTGACGCGGCGATGCCGAGATAGAGCCCGACGCCCACGCTGGTGTCGGGCGGCTCCGGCGCGGCGGTGTTCTCGACGATCGCCCTCGCCTGCGAGCGCGCCCAGGCGGTCTCGCGCACCGAGCGCGCCAGCCACTGATAGCCGAGAAAGGTGATCGCGAAGGCGACGAGGCCGACCAGCAGCAGCGGATGACGCGAATTCTTTCGCGTCCAGAGGCTGAGCCCTGCGAGCGTCACCGCCGCGACGCCCAGCCCGAGCACCCAGAACCCGGCTGGATGCGGAATGCCGCCGATGCTCACGTCGCCGAGAAACATCCAGGGGAGAAATGCGCTGACGATGAGAACGAGGCCTGCCGCGATGGCGATGTAGTAGGACCTCATCGTCGTGCGAATATAACACGCCTACTCGGCCGACTTCTTGTTGTTCAGATGTTCCATCAGCCACGCCATGAGCGCGTTCAGATCCATCGGATAGGTCTGAAACTCCTTCGGCACGATGAGCTTCATGATGTCCTTTTGCGTCGGCGCGCCGAAGGGCACCGCCGCGCTCGTGAGATCCGCCGTCTTCGGATTCCACAACTGCAGCGCCGGCGCTTTGCCGACCACCTCGACCGTCTCGGTGATCTTCAGGGCGTTGGCCCGGGCAGGAGCGGGATGGGCGAGCTCCATTCGTACGCGGTCGAAGGAGATGCCGAGCTTCGTGGGATCGATCGACTCGTCGGCGGCGCCGGCCGGCAGCGCGGCGATGACGTCCGGCGGCCTCGGCGCGGGAGGCGTCGCGTCCGGGTTGCGGGCGGTCTGCGCCCGGGCTCCCACAGGCAGCAGCGCCAGACAGGCGGCGACGAGATATTCTCGAATCATGAGGCGCGGCTCCTCAAGCAGGCGACGCTCGTGGCGACCATTGAGACGACCTGCTCGACCTCCTGGTCGGTATTGAATCGATGAAACCCGAACCGCAGAGAAGCGCGGGCCTGCTCGTCGCTCAGCCCTATCGCGCGCAGCACGTGTGATGGCTCTGAGCTGACGGTTGCACATGCCGCGCCAGATGAGAGCGCCACGCCGGCCGAGAGATCCCGAAGCAGTGTCTCGCCGGGTACGTCCTCTATGTGCACGTTCAGGTTCTGAGGCAGGCGTTTCTGCGCCGAACCGTTCATCCGCAGGCCCGGAATACCACGAAGACCGGCCCAGAGCCGATCCCTGAGCGCGCCGAGACGGACGGCCTCGGCGGGCTGCGCCCGGCGGCAGAGCTCGGCGGCGAGCCCGAAGCCGGCGATGGCCGGCACGTTGAGGGTTCCGGATCGATACCCCCGCTCGTGCCCCCCACCGTCGAGGAGCGGCGAGACCGGGATCGGCGGCCGCCGCCGCGCCACGTAGAGCGCGCCCACTCCCTTCGGTCCGTACATCTTGTGCGCGCTGAGCGACAACAGGTCGATGCCGAGCGACGGCGCGTCGACCTGCACGACACCGGCCGCCTGCACGGCGTCGCAGTGGAACAGCGCGCCGCGGCTCCTCGCGATCTGGGCGAGCTCGCGAAGCGGCTGTATGACCCCGATCTCGTTGTTGCCCGCCATCACGCTGACGAGCAGCGTCTGGTCCGATACGGCCCTCGTGAAACGATCGAGGTCGACCAATCCGTCCGATTCCACCGGCAGCCAGGTGACCGTGAATCCCTGCTTCTCCAGGGCGCGGCAGCTATCCAGTACGGCGCGGTGCTCGGTGACGAGCGTCACGATCTGCCGGCGGCCGGCCGGGGCACAGGCCGCGACGCCCTTGATCGCCAGATTGTTCGATTCGGTGGCGCCGCTCGTGAAGACGATTTCGCGATGGCGCGCGCCGATGAGGGCGGCCACCTGCTCGCGCGCTCGCTCCACCGCCCGGGACGCGGTCCATCCCAGCGGGTGGTTCCGGCTCGACGCGTTGCCGAATTGCTCCGTGAAGTACGGCAGCATCGCCTCGAGCACTCTCGGGTCGACCGGCGTCGTGGCGTGAGAATCGAGGTAGATCACCGCAGATCAAACGTAGAGGGTCGCGGAGGGAAAGTCAAAGAACGGTGACAGTGCGCCAGCGCGTCCCTCGACGGAACTCCTCCACTACGCAGAACGTCGCCCCAGGAACCGCCGCGAGCCAACGGCGAGCACTGACCGGTGCGCCAGAGCGTCGCTCCGCGGAATCCCTCCACTAGGCACAACGCCGCCCCAGAAACCGCCGCGAGCCAACGGCGAGCGGTGACAGTGCGTCAGCGCGTTGCTCGACCGACCTCCTCACTGAGCAGAACGTCGCCCCAGAAACCGCCGCGAGCCAACGGCGAACGGTGACAGGTGCGCGGGGGTGGGGCCCCGCGCACAGCTAGATAACGTGTACAGGAGATCGCGAGATGGTGATCAGCGGCGGAGCCGAGCTGTCCGAGGCGAGCTCCGTGATCGAGCAGGCCTGCAGGGCGAGCACGATCCGCTCCTTGATCTTCCAGAGCGGGTCGCGCACGCTGCACTTCGAGAACTGATCGCAGTTCTCCTCCTCGGTCGAGCAGGCCGTGACCGTCAACGGGCCGTCGACCGCCTGGATCACATCGGCGACCGAGATGGCCGACGGCGGACGGCTGAGGTGATACCCGCCACGAGTGCCCTGATGGGAGGCCAGCAGCCCCTTTCGTGCGAGGCGCTGCAGCACCTTGGCCATCAGCTCGACGGGAATGTCGTACTGCTCGGCGATCTCACGCGCGCTCGACGCCGCCTGGTCAGGACGCAGCGCCAGGTGCTTCATCGCGATCAGCGCGTAATCCGCTTTCTTTGAAAGCCTCAGCATCTGTTTTGGGGCGACACGACCAGTGTACGACCCGACCCCCGACCGGTCAATATTTCGGCACGCTGGGGTCGATCTTGTCGGACCAGTCGAGAATGCCTCCCTTCAGGTTCCTCACACGCCCGAACCCCTGCTGCCGCAGGAACGACGCGGCCCTCGCGCTGCGGCCGCCCATCTTGCAGAAGACGATGACTTCCTTGTCTTTCGGGACCTCCTGGTAGCGCTGCGGCACCTCGCCGAGCGGAATCAGCGTGGCCCCTGGAATCTGACCGATCTTGAACTCGTTCGGTTCACGCACGTCGAGCAGGAAGAAGTCGTCTCCGGCGTCCATCTTGCGCTTCAGCTCGCGGACGTCGATCTCGGTTTCGTTCCCCGCCCCGCCGCCCTTCGCGGCGGCAGCCTCCGGCTCCGACACCGGAGCGAGCCCGCAGAACTGCTCGTAGTCGATCAGTTCGGTCACGGTCGGGTGCGTGCCGCACACCGGGCAGTCCGGATCCTTCTTGAGCTTGAACTCGCGGAATTTCATGCGAAGCGCGTCGTAGATCAGGAAGCGGCCGATCAGCGGCTCGCCGATGCCCATGATCAGCTTGACCGCCTCGGTCGCCTGAATCGTCCCGATAATGCCCGGCAGCACGCCCAGCACGCCCCCTTCGGCGCAGCTCGGCACGAGCCCTGGCGGCGGCGGCTCGGGATAGAGACACCGGTAGCACGGTCCGTCCTTCGTTCCGAACACGGAGGCCTGCCCCTCGAACCGGAAGATGCTGCCGTACGTGTTGGGCTTTCCGAGCAGCACGCACGCATCGTTGACGAGGTACCGGGTCGGAAAGTTGTCGGTGCCGTCCAGAATCACGTCGTACGGCTTGAACAGATCGAGCGCGTTCTTCGACGAGAGCGCCGTCTCGTAGGTATCGACGGTGATGTTCGGGTTCAGCCCGAGCAGCCTGTCCTTGGCCGAGGCGAGCTTGGAGCGGCCCACGTCGGAGGTCCCGTGGATCACCTGCCGCTGCAGGTTGCTGAAATCCACCACGTCGAAGTCGACGATGCCGATGCGCCCCACGCCGGCCGCAGCCAGATACAGCGCCGCCGGAGAGCCCAGACCGCCGGCGCCGATGCAGAGCACGCTGCCCGCCTTCAGCTTGAGCTGCCCCTCGACGCCCACCTCCGGCATGATGAGGTGCCGCGAATACCGGCGCACCTCGTCGTTGGTCAGCCTGGCCTCCTCGGCGACGCCGGCCTGCGCGCCTCCGGCCACCGATGGGATGATGCTGATCGTGTCCCCTGGCTTCACCGGCGTCTGTTCCTTCTCCAGGTAGCGGATGTCCTCGTCGTTGAGGTACACGTTCACGAAGCTGCGCAGCTTGCCCTGGTCGTTGTAGAGGTGCGGCTTCAGCCCCGCGTACTTGCTGGTGAGGTTCGCGAGCAGCTCACCGATGGTGGCGCCATCGATCTCGACGGCGTCGAGCTTGCCGGTGAACGGCCGGAGCGGTGTGGGTATCAGAATCTTGTTCGGCATATGTGCTAGTCACCCGTCATGCGCGGGCGCCGGGCCCGCTTCGTAACGACTCTTCGCGAAAGTGCGATCGATCCTCGGCCAGACGCCACACCGTCATGTTTTCCGGCCGGCCTTGCTGAATGGACACGATGACGTACCAGAAGAAGGGCCACGCGTGGTCCAAGTCGTACTGCGAGGGACGCGCCGGGGCGTCGGGATGAGAATGGTAGAACCCGAGCAGATCCGCGTTCATCCGGCGCGCCTCGGCCTCCGCCTCGCGGTAATCAGACGAGCGCACGAGAAACCGGCGCCGCGCGCCTTCCTCGGTCGTGTTCGGCAGCGGCGCGGTATGGCGCACGACGCCGGGGGCGCCGATCAGCGCGCCGCAGCACTCGTTCGGATATGTCTCCACCCCGTGCCGGCGGATGGCCTCCGCAATGCCCTCTTCGAGTCGCAATTCTTCAGACATGCGTGTTCGGCTGCAGGATCCCTAGATGGGCAGCTGCCAGAATCGCTCCGACATGTACTTGTCGGCGCTGTCCGGAAAAACCGTGACGATGACGGCGTCGTGGACGCCGGCAGCCACCGTCAGGGCGGCCGCGAGCGCCGCACCCCCCGAGATGCCCACCAGCAGCCCCTCCTCGCGTGCGAGCCGCCGCACCATGGTATACGCGTCTTCCGTGCTCACGCGCATGTCTTCGTCCGCAAGGGCCGGATCATAAATACCGGGCACGATGGCCGTCTCCATGTGCTTGAGCCCTTCGAGCCCATGCAGCGGCGAATCAGGCTGGAACGAGATCAGCCTGATTGCCGGATTGGCCTCCCGAAGCCGCCGGCCCGTTCCCATGAACGTGCCGCTCGTCCCCAGACCGGCCACGAAGTGCGTGATCCGCCCCTCCGTCTGCGCCAGGATCTCCGGTCCGGTCGTCTGGTAGTGCGCCCGCCAGTTGGCGTCGTTGTTGTACTGGTCTGGATAGAAGTACAGCTCGGCGTCGGCGGCCACCTGCCGCCGCGCTTCGCGAATCGCCCCGTCCGAGCCGTCCATGGGGTCGGTGAAGATGAGCTCGGCCCCATAGGCGTGCAGCAGACGCTTCCGCTCCACCGTCACGTTCGAGGGCACGCACAGCTTGACGGGAAATCCCGCGCTGGCGCCGATCATGGCGTAGGCGATCCCGGTGTTGCCCGAGGTCGCGTCGAGGAGCACCTTGCCGGGCCGCAGCGCCCCGGAGCGCCATCCTTCCTTCACCATGTTCGCCGCCGGCCTGTCCTTGACCGATCCACCGGGATTGAACCACTCCGCCTTCCCATAGAGCTCCACGCCGCGAAGACCCTGCTCGAACCGGCGGAGCCGCAGGAGCGGCGTATTGCCGATGAGATCGAGGACCGTGCTCCCCCGTTTCTGCGCGTGATCGGTGGCGGGAACGCTCATGCGAGATATACGACCGTTCTAGTCGGAATTATAGCCCACCTGGAGCCTACCGGACGATCACCCCGTCCGGATCCCGGATTTCCGCGGGCCCGAGCTGTGTTTCGAGACCTGCGCCGATCTTGGCCCGGTCGCCCACCGCCACCACCAGCAGCTTGTCTGGGATGAGATATTTCTTTGCAACTGATTGAACAGTCGGAACCTCTACGCCCTGAATCCGCTGCGCCAGCGTGGAGTAGTAGTCGAGCGGGAGGCCGTAAATGAAGATCGACGACAGGCTCGCGACGGTTCGGTCGGTGGTCTCGAAGTTTCCCGGCAGCGATCGCGTCAGCGAGTCCTTCGCCAGGGTGAGCTCGTCCGCCGTCACGCGGGTGTTCACCATCCTGTCGATCTCCTTGAGGATCTCCGCCACCGCGGGAGCGGTGACATCGGTCCGCACGCCCGCGGCGGTCATGAACGGCCCGGCGCTCCGCCTGAACACGAACTGCGAGCCGGCGCCGTACGTGTATCCGTGCTCTTCGCGGAGGTTCATGTTGATCCGGCTGGAGAAGGATCCGCCGAGCACTTCGTTCATGACCTGCAGGGCGATGTAGTCGGGTGTCGACCGGGGGGCGCCGATCAGTCCCACGCGCAACTGCGTCTGCGGAGAACCCGGCCGGTCGACGATCACCAGCTTCGCACGCGTCGGCACGCCCGCTCCCAGACCGGCACGCTCCACTCCCGCAGGCATCCACGCACCGAACTCCTTCTCGGCGAGCTGCTTCAGCTCCGCCTGCGTGATGGCCCCGGCCACCACGAGCGCGGCGTTCTGCGGAACGAAGTGGCGCCGCCAGAACGCCTGCAGCTCGTCCCTGGTGATGCTCTTGTTCGCCTCGGCCGTGCCAATTTCCGTGAATGCGTATGGATGGGCGGGCCCGTAGAGCGCGGCGGCGAACACGGCGGACGCGACGACCTGGGGGTTCCCGCGCTGCTGAACGATGTTCGCCAGGCGCACGGTACGCTGGCGCTCGACCTCCGCCGCCGGGAAACCGGGGCGCAGCGCCACGTCGGCGAGGAGGTTCAACGCGGCCGGGAAGTTGCGCGAGAGGGCGCTGGTCGTCACCGTCGACGCGTCCATGGTGGACGCGACGTCGATCGTGGTTCCGAGCTGCGCCGCATCGTCGGCGACCTGCAGCGCGCTGCGCGTCGCCGTTCCCTGGTTGAGCATCGCCACGGCGAAGTTCGCCAGACCGGGGCGATCGACGGGGCTCGCGTCGCTGCCGGTGCCGACCACGAGCCGGGCCGACACGAACGGCAATGACGGCTGCTCGGCCAGGATGACGGTGAGGCCGTTTGCCAGCGTGAAGGTCTGCGGCACGGGAAGACGCGGCGGCACGGCCGGCCCGCTCTTCGGCTGGGTGGCGCGCCATGGCTCGTCCTCGTTAATCGATTCGACGGCCGCCTGCCCTTGAGCGCCATCGGCCGCCGAGTGGGGCGCTGCCTCCGGCGCCAGCTTCTGCGTGCCGGGGACGCCGTACACCACCACGCGCGCGTCGTTCCGAAGCCAGCGCTGGACGAACTGGCGGACCGAATCGGGCGTCACCGCGCGGTGACGGGCGATGTCCTGCGCGAGGTAGTCGGGGGTGTCCAGGTAGTGGTTGTAGTAGTTCAGCTGATCGGCGACGCCGCCGAAGCCGCCGAAGCGCTGGAGGTTCCGGACCATTTCCGTCTCCAGGCGATTCCGCGCGCGTTCCACCTCGGCGGCTGCGGGCGCCTCGGCGCGCAGGCGATCGAGCTCCTGCTGAACGGCGGCTTCGATCTCTTCGGGGGTGTGGCCGGGGCGCGCCGTGGCTTCGATCTGGAACATCGAGCCGAGCTGGAGCGAGTACCTGGAATGCGTTCACCGACTGTGCGATCTGCTTCTCGTACACGAGCGCCTTGTACAGCCGGCTCGAGTCGCCGCCGCCCAGGATCGAGCTGGTGAGGTCGGCGTCGGCGTCTCCCGGACGGAACGCCGGCGGCGTGATCCAGGCCATGTAGACGCGCGGCAGCTCGACGCGGTCCTCGACCACCGCGCGGTGCTCGGAGGTGAGGGGCGGCGTCTGCACGTCGACGCGCGGCACGGCCGGCCCCTGCTTCAGCGGTCCGAAGTACTTTTCGACCAGCCGACGCGCCGCTGCCTTGTCGATGTCGCCGGCGATCGCGAGGGTCGCGTTGTTCGGCCGGTAGTACAGCTTGAAGAACTGCCTCACGTCGTCGAGGCGGGCGGCCTGGATGTCGGCATGGGAGCCGATGACGTTCGCGTAGTAAGGGTGTTCCGGCGGGAACAGCAGGTGCGTGACCTGTTCCTCGACGATCCCGTAGGGGCGGTTCTCGTAGCTCTGACGGCGCTCGTTGCGGACGACGTCCTGCTGATTGGAGAGCTGCTGCTGGTCGAGCTTCTCGAGCATGTAGCCCATGCGATCGGACTCGAGCCAGAGGGCGAGCTCGAGCTCGTTCGACGGCACGGTCTCGAAGTAGTTGGTGCGATCGAAGTCCGTGGTGCCGTTGATGCTCGTCGCGCCGGCGCCCTGCAGGATCTTGAAGAAGGCGTCGTTCGGGGTGTGCTTCGAGCCCTGGAACATCATGTGCTCGAACAGGTGGGCGAAGCCGGTGCGGCCCTCGGTCTCGTTCACCGGCCCGACGTGGTACCAGAGGTCCACGCCGACCAGCGGCAGCTTGTGGTTCTCCGACAGGATCACCTCGAGACCGTTGGGCAGCGTGTACTTCTCGACGTCGAGCTTCGGAACCTCGCCGGACCTCGTCTGTGCGCCGAGTGCCGCCAGGGCCGCGATGACCGCCAGCCCGAGCATGCCGACATGGCGACGGCTCTGCATCTTCATCGTTCGCTCTCCTCTCGCGGCCATACCGCGGGCGGGCCGGCAACGTTTCACAGGTTATACGCCTTGTGGATCAAACCCGGGTCATCGAAGCGCGACGGTGAGCGTGACCCGCGCCTGAATCTCGACGCTGGACGGCGTGATCGGCGTCGTGGCGCCCGCCGCCTGTTCGGCGGCGGCGGCCATGCGCATGATCGGCCGGGGCATCTCGGGCGCCCCCTCCTCCTCGATGCGTACGACGCGATCGATCGTCCGACCGGCGCCCGCGGCGGCGGCTTCCGCCTTGCCGCGCGCGTCGGCGACTGCCTCGCGGAGGGCATCGCGCTGCAGCTGGTCGCGCGCGCGCACGTCGAAGCGTACTCCGCCGATCGAGGTCGCGCCTGCGGACCCGGCGGCGTCGAACACCGAGCCCATCCTGTCCAGATCGTCCACGCGCACCTCGATCGTGTTGCGCG
Organism: Vicinamibacterales bacterium; assembly: GCA_963738315.1. Taxonomy (GTDB): domain Bacteria; phylum Acidobacteriota; class Vicinamibacteria; order Vicinamibacterales; family JAMQPK01; genus JAMQPK01. Next base: position 263,355 of record CAVTVT010000004.1, read on the forward strand.
CGACGTACCCACGGAGCGTCTGCCGTCCGTTGGCATAGTCGAATTCCGGCTGGAGGTCGTACCCGATGGTGCGAATAGCCTCTTTCCGGATGCCCGCCTGCTCCAGCTGCCGCAGCACCGCCGTCATGATGTCCGCGTTCTGCCGCTGCGCGTCGGCCGGCGTCTTCGACCGGGACTCGGCCGCAATCGACACGAAGGCGCGATCCGGAGCGGCCGTGATCGTGGACTGGCCCCTGGTCACGACGACCGGCGGCACCGGGGCCGCAGGAGGAGGTTCTTGCGCGTACGCCATCGTCGCCCCGGACGGCGCGGCGAGCGCCAACGCGAGCAGTAGGTGTCTCATGTTCCCATTCTACGACCGCGCCGGGGTTCGGTGCCTGCACGACAGCGCGGCGCCGTAGAATACTGCTCGATGGCGAATCGAACGGCCCTGGAAGTCTCGGAGGTGCGCAAGCGGCTGCGGGCCGCGATCGAACACAGCCGCCGTGCCGCGGCAGCGCGGCGCGCGGAAATGGACGAGGCGCAGGCCGCCTACGATCGGTTCCTGCGCGACACGGCCGGCCCGGTCGTCCAGATGCTGGCAAACGTGTTGAGAGGCGAGGGGCTGCCGTTCACCCTCTTTACGCCGGCCGGCGGGCTCCGCCTCGCGTCCGGGCGCTCGGGAGACGACTACCTGGAGCTGGCGCTCGAAACCGCCGGGCCCCACCCTGTCGCGCTTCTGCGGGTGAGCCGGACGCGCGGACGACGTGTCATGCAGCACGAGCGCCCGATCCGGGGCGAGGAGCGGATCGATCAGCTCACCGAGGAAGATGTCCTGAACGCCCTGCTGGAAGAGATCGGGCCGCTGGTCGAACGCTAGCGGCCCGTCGGACTTGCGGCGTGTGCTGTTCCGGCGCGGGCCGCCGCTAGGCGAGCCGCTCGAGGAACGACGTGTCGGCGCCCTGCTGCTCGAGCCGCGCCAGGAGGCCCTGCCGGTCGGCCGCGTGGCGGTAGGCCTCGCGCGCGTCGACGACCCGGCTCTGCACGAAGGTCGCGAGGGCGTCGTTGAGCGGAACCATGCCGCGCCGCCGGCCGCTCTCGATGGCCGCCGGGAGCTGCGACGTGCGCCCTTCCACAATGGCGCTGGCGACGGCGCCGTTGTTGAGCAGCACCTCACGCGCGGCGACGCGTCCTCCGCCGGTCTTGCGGACCAGCACCTGCGCCACGACGCCTCGCAGCGATTCCGCGAGGCCCATCTGCACTTTCGGCCGGCGATCGGGAGGCGTCTGATCGATGATGCGCTCGAGCGCTTCCACGGTCGTGTGCGCGGTCACGGCCCCGATCACCAGGCGCCCGGACTGCGCCGCCTCGATCGCGAGCTCGACGATGCCCGGGGAACGCAGCTCCTCCAGCACGAGCACATCGGGATTTTCCCGCAGCGCCGTCTGTGCGGCCTTCAGAAGCTCATCGGCGTCTCCCCTGAGCTCGCGCTGACTGACGAGCGACAGGCGGTTCTCATGGACGAACTTGATCTGGCTCTCGAGCGTGATCACGTGATCGCTGCGCGTGCGGTTGATCAAATCCACGAATGCCGTCAGCAGGGTGGACTTCCCGCTGCCGCGCGGCCCGGTGATCAGCACGATGCCGTCGGGCTCGGTCGAGAGGCCTTGAATGTCGCGCGACAATCCGAGCTGCTCGGCCGAGATCGCCCTGGCGGGAATCATCCGGAAGATCGCGCCGGGCCCGCGATGATCCCGGAACGTCACGCCGCGCACGCGGCCGACTTCGGGGACGTCACAGATCCACTCCGTTCCACCCATATCGCCGCGCTCGCCGCCCTGCGGAACGATCTCGAGCATCAGCGGCTCGACCTCGGCCGCGCTCAGCACGGCCTCGCCCTCGAGCGGCGCGATCTCGCCGTCCACGCGCACGGACGGCCGGGCCTGTGACGTGAGATACAAGGTTGAGGCGCCCATCGCCGCCGCCGCCTTGAGCAGCCGCACGATGCCGGCTGCCTGCGCCGGCGGTGCGACGCGGAGCGGCATCTCACGGCCGGTGGCGGGCTCCTCGTCGGCGGCAGTGGGCCGCCGGCTCAGGTCGGGACGAGGTTGCGTCGCTGCGTGCAGGGGCTCGGTGTGTTGTTCGACGATTTCAGGCATGTCCAGGGATATCTCCTCGTATTCCTCGTCAATACGGCTGAAGCCGGACAGTTCGGCTCGTTGCACGATCGTCTGGGTTGCGTGGACGAAGGCGGCCGACAGCGGACGCTCGCCGGACTCGCCGAAAGCCGACGGCGCCGGCGGAGGCTCCGCCTCCATGGCGGGCGCCGGCGGCGGTTCGGGCGCAGGCTCGTACTCGGGCGGAACGGACGCGTCAATCGGGGCCGGTTCTGGTTCCGGCTCCGGTTCCGGCCGCGGCTCGGCCGCTGGCTCGGGCGCCGGCACCTCTGCGGATTTCCGGCGGCGCCGGACTTCGATCCAGATGTCGCCGCCGCCCCGGGCGGCCACCACGGTGAACCCGTCTCCCTTCGACGCGGCGATGGGCCCCAGGTGGTGCTGCACCGCGCCATCTTCCTCGAGCGCACTCCGGACGGATGCGGGCAGCAACTCGTTCAGGATTCCCGTCATCGCTTCGAGCGTGAGCGGCCGCGACGCCAGCTCGGTCTGGCCCGTCGGGGTGACGACGTAGGGCCGCTCCCCGGCGTGGAGCACGAGTGCATCGCCGTTGACCCGGACGATGGCGGTGAGCAGTGACTCTACGATCGGCACGAATGACTCATGAGGAAAGGCGTCCCCCACTCTTTCGGTCGGATCTCCAGCGTGCAACAGAGGCCGCAGCGGCTGGACGCGGACTCAGCCGTCCGGCCCAGCGCCCGCGGCTTCGTAGATCCGGACGAGCTCCACGATCTTGTACCCCCGGGTCTGGTAAGGCGGAATGACGCGCTCGGTCCTCGGGTACTGCAGCATGCCCTCGTCGCTGTAGTCGGGGGCGCCGATCTCGTCGAGGCCTTCCAGGAGGCCGCGCAGACCATCGAGCGTGAGCGATTTCGCCGCGACCCTGCGGCTGCCGGGGAAAACGCCCAGCCGCCTGATCGGTTCCACGCGCTCCGCGGTCGCGAACACGACGAAGATCTCGTTGCTGATGAAGTTGTAGTCGGCCTCCGATCGTGTGGAGGGCGCGTCCTCCACCTTCACCGCGGTAATCTGGCCGATGGCGCTGAGGCTCTCCACGAGCACCTGTGTGAAGACGCCCTCGCCGGACCAGGAGGCCGTGTCGAGTCGCAGGCTCATCGCGCGGCCGCTGGACCGAGACTCCGCAGCGCGCCGGAGATCTCCGCCGGCTCGTCCACCACCAGGTCCTCCGCGGTCAGGTCGCCCTGCGCGAAGCCGGCGAACCCGAACCCGTAGCGTGCCACCACGGCACGCACGCCGCCGCGCCGTGCCGTCTGCAGATCGACCGGAGAGTCACCAATCATCGCCGTCGCCCCGCGGGTGGCCGCCTCGGCCCTGATCAATGACTCCAGTCCCTCGGGGGCCGGCTTCCGGGGCCACGGCCCGTCTCCGCCAACGCAGCGCTCGAAGAACCCCGCGAGCCCCAGACGCTCCAGAATCGTCAATGACTGCCGCAGCGGCTTGTTCGTGAGGAGCGTGGTGCGGACCCCTGCGGCCCGAAGCTCGCCCAGCATCTCCGGCACGCCCCGGTACGGCCGCGTGTGCGTCGTCAGGTGGCGATCGTAAATCGCGAGGAAGCGATCGAGCGCCTCCTCCAGAGGCGCGTTCACACCGGCCGCCCGGAGCGCTCGGGCAACCAGACGCTCGGCACCGCTCCCGACCATGCGGCCGACCTCCCGTTCGGCCAGTGGCGGTGCGCCATACCCGTCGAGGAGCTCGTTGACGCTCTCCGCCAGATCGCGGCGCGAGTCGATCAGGGTGCCGTCGAGATCGAAGACAGCCAGGGCGAGCATCAGTCGCCGGCCGCTCCGCCCCGGTAGGTCGCAAACGAGGTCGGCGTCTCCCACACGGTGACGCGCACGACGGGAAACCCCTGCGAGCTCGTGTAGTCGAACAGGAGCCTGGCGATATGCTCGACGGTTGGATTGCTGCCGACGACGAACACCGGCTCGCCCAGGGCCTGCAGCGGCTGGACGAGGGGATCGTCGCGGCGGAGAATCATCTTGTGATCCAGCTCCCGATCCACCCACCCCTTGACGATGCGCTTGATATCCGAGAAATCGCACACCATGTTCCGGCCGTCGAGCGTACCGCTGGTGATCTCGATCTCCGCGACGGCGTTGTGGCCGTGCGGATGTTTACAGATGCCGTCGTAATCCAGCAGACGATGGCCGTAGCAGAACTCGATTCGCTTCGTGACTGAATACATGACACACTCCGGACCGTGGACGCGTCGCGCACCGCTTCATCGCAGTCCGGGGAGGCGTCTCTGGTACTGCTGTCGGGCGGCCTCGACAGCGCGGTGCTCGCGGCCGACGAATCGCGGCGCGGGCACGTCCATCCAGTGTACGTCGCAGCGGGACTGGCGTGGGAGGAGGCGGAGCTGCAAATGGTGCACGGACTGCTCGCCAATCCTCCGCTGGCTGGCCGCGTGGCGCCGCTCGTCCGGCTGGAGCTGACGATGCGCGACGTGTATTCTCCGCGCCACTGGGCGCTCACCGGCACGCCGCCGGCCTATGACACGCCCGACGAGGACGTGTACCTGCACGGACGGAACATCGCGCTCATCGCGAAGACGGCGGTGTACGCTGCGATGCGGGGCATTCGGCGGATCGTCCTCGCCGCGCTCGCCGGAAACCCCTTCCCCGACGCCACGCCGGAATTCTTCGGCGCGTTCGGCCGCGCGCTGTCGCTCGGCCTCGACGCACCGCTCACCATCACGGCGCCCTTTTCGGGCTGTCACAAGCCCGAGGTCATCCGTCTCGGCCGCGACCTGGGCGTCCCGTTCGAATGGACGCTCTCGTGCATGAACCCGCAAGGGATGGTCCACTGCGGCCTCTGCAGCAAATGCCGCGAGCGCCGCGACGCCTTCGCCGAGGCGGGCGTGGGCGACCCGACGGCGTACGCGAATCCCAGTCCGCGCCCGGCCGCTTGACCGCCGCGAAGCATGCGCCTGCCGAGCCGCCCGTTCACCCGGTCTCGATGACGCCGGTCCAGTCCGCATGGACCTGGAGCTTGCGCCCGGAGAGCGGCATCGCGGCGCCGTCCTGGAACAGCACGCGATCGAGGCGGGTGAGGAGCCGCGCGAGCTGCTGCTCGTCGGGCGCGCTCAGCACGACCGTGCCGCCCCCCTCGCCCGGCGGGAACCTGATGTCGTCCAGATAATCCCGATCCAGCGTCACCAGCGTGCGGTGGAGCTGCGCGGCCAGCCGGTAGTGGCGCGCGTCGGCGGCCCGCCTGAGGTCGTCTTCCTCGACGACGAACAGCACGTCCCACCGCAGCTGCTCGCGCATGAGACGCACGAGCCCGGCCGGCAGATTGGCGTCGGCGTAGATCCGCGGCGCGGCCCAGAGCCGGGCGGCGACGTCCCCCAGCTCAGAGGCGAGCGTGCGCATCTGTCTCGCGCGAGCCCGTTCCACGGGCCGCGGTGGCCTGGGCCCGCAGATCCGCCAGCAGCCCCTCGCGCTTGTGCAGGAGCTCCTTCCGCGGGCGGCGCCCCTGCGGGGAGCCGATCGCATACTCGCAGAAGAGCGGGAAGGCGATCGTCGAATCGCAATAGGCGACCACGGTGTCAGGCAGCACGCCGGGGTTCACCTTGCCCCAGCTGACCGCCTCGGCCGGCGTGGCGCCGGAGAGTCCGCCCCAGACCACCTGATCCGTGGTGATCTGAATGAAGTAGTCGTTGCCCCCCTTCTGAATGCCGTACACCTCCCACAGCGTGGGCTGCGCCTGCAAATAGAAGTTCTTCGGCGAGCCGCCGCCGAGGATCACGCAGCCGTTCCTCCTGCCGGCCAGCACGATCGCGCAGACCTCGTTGACATCGCGGTTCGGATCGATCATCAGGCTGCTCTCGTTGAGCAGCGCGTGATAGGCCAGATTCATTCCGATCGAGCTGTCGCCGGGCGAGGACGTGTAGATCGGGACGCCGGCCAGCGCCGCCCTGGCGACGACGGAGTGCTCCTCGCAGCCTGGATAGCGCTTGAGCAGGTCGAGCCCCAACCGGTAGTGCAGCTCGGCGGTGGCCATGGGCCCTTCGAGCTTCTCGCGCACGAGGAACTCGCGGATGTACGCGTCGGTTTCGAGGAGCACCTTGGCCGGGAACAGCACGTCGTAGATGCGGATGATCCCCTGCTCGTACAGCTCGACATCATCGACGAACGGCGAGCCGCGGTGCAGCTGGAAGTTCAGTGCGTGGTGCAAATCGTGATAGAGGTTCGCGCCGGTGCTGATGAGGAAGTCCACCAGCCCGCGGTCCATCATCTCCACCACGCAGCCGCCGATTCCGGCGGGCGTCATGGCGCCGGCGATGGTGAGCCCGATGGTCGTGTCCTCGTCCGGGCTCAGCATCTTCTCCGCGAAGATGCGGCACGCCTCGCCCAGGCGCGCGGCGTTGAACGCCTGAAATCCCTCGTCGATGAGGTGGCGGACTTCCTGGCTCCCGCGCGGACGATAGAAGGTGATCGGCTTTCCGGACAGAGGCCCCGGGACCGGAGGGGCGCCGGGATGACGGTGCGGCATGCGCGTATTTTATAATAGCGGCCGTCCTTGGAGCCGCTGACACACGCACCCCTGCTGTGGGCGATCGCCGCAGCGGTCCTCCTGGGCGGCGCGCTGGGCCTCGTCGTCTGGCGGAAGGGAAGGCCGTTCGCCTCAGGAACGGTGTTCCGCGCGAGCCGCCTCAGCTCGGGCAACCACCTGTTTCCCACACAGGTCCAGATCACGCCGACGAGCGTGATGCATTACACGCCGCAGTGGTTCGGCCGCCTTGAGCACTCGATCCACATGGCACATGTCGCGTCGGTGCGCATCGACACGAACATGTTTTTCTCGGATCTCTACATCGAGACCACCGGCGGCGCAAGCCCGATCCGGTGTCACGGACATCGCAAGGCGGACGCCGTACGAATGCACCAGCTCATCGAGCGTTACCAGACCGAGTATTACGGCGGCCGCCCGGCCGCGCCCGCGGCCGGCGGAAGTGCCCCGGCGTAGCCGCGATCCAGCGTGCCCGCGGACGCCGGAGTCCGGCCCTGTCGGTCCCAATCCCCGCGTCCGATAATGAGACCGGTGATAATCCTGTGGACGATCTGACCTACGCTGCCCGGCGCGCGACCGCCGGCCGTCCCGAGACCGAGAACGATCTCGAGGCGCGCTTCCGCAACCTTGTGCAATCTCCGCTTCGCGCCGGGATCCTGCGCTATCTCGCAGCCAGGCCCGACGAGAGCTTCGACGGCGACCAGCTGATGCAGACGTTCGGACGGCTGCGGCTGGACGTCGAGAACTGCGTCCGCGAACTCGTCGCCTTCGGCCTCGTCCGTGCCGCAGGCGGGAGCCCGGTGCGGTACGCCGCCGCGCGGGTCGAGAACCCGGCCGTCGAGCGTCTCCTCGATCACTTCCTGGAGCGGCGGGCGACCGTCAGCACCGAAGACCAGTCCCCGTCGGTCCAGCGCTTCCGCGAGATGATCGGCCGCGACGAGAAGATGCTGATCGTCTTCGAGTGGATCCGCACGGCCGCCAAGTCGGACATCTCGGTGCTCATCCTGGGGCCGACCGGATCGGGCAAGGAGCTCGTGGCGCGCATGATCCACGAGCTGAGCCGCCGCCAGCAGGCCAAGTTCCAGGCCGTGAACTGCGCCGCGCTGCCCGACACGCTGTTCGAATCGGAGATCTTCGGCTACGAGAAGGGCGCCTTCACCGGCGCGCACGATCGCAAGCCGGGGCGGCTCGAAATGGCCAACGAAGGCACGCTGTTCCTCGACGAGATCGGGGACCTCTCGATCATCGCCCAGGCCAAGCTCCTGCGCGTGCTCGAGGAGCGCCGGTTCGAGCGGCTCGGCGGCAACCGCTCGATCCACGTCGACTTCCGCCTGATTTCGGCCACCAACCGTCCTCTCGATCAGTTCGTGCGGGACGGGCGCTTCCGCGAAGACCTCTACTACCGCGTCAACGCGTTCTCCATCCGTCTCCCGTCGCTGCGAGAGCGGCAGGTGGACATCCCGGTGCTGGCGCAGCGGTTCCTGGCCCGCTACTGCGCCGCCAACGGGCTGCCGCTCGACGCCAAGGTCTTCGCGCGCGACGCGGTGGACGCGCTATTGACGTACCACTGGCCCGGCAACATCCGCGAGCTCGAGAGCACGGTCTCGCGCGCGGCGCTGTCGGCGCCGGGCAAGAGCATCCGTGCCGCCGACGTCGAGTTCCTGCACGTGGCCGAGCCGACCTCCGGCGAGACGGGCGAGCGGCTGCCGTCGCTGCGCGAGGCCGAGCGCGCGCACATCATCCGCATTCTCGATGCCGTGAGCTGGAACAAGAAGGAGGCGGCCCGCATCCTGGAAATCAGCCGGGGCACACTCTACAGGAAGATTCTCGAATTCGGGCTCGAGCCGCAGCTCAGCTCCGGGCGCGCGCGCCCACGGCGTCTCGTCGCCACCTAGGCCCGCCTCGCGCCGTTTTCGAACACGAATGTGCGATTTTCGCGCGCGTGAGATCCGCCGGATCGGCCGGCCGGCCGCAGGCACCCGGGACAGGCGCTTGTTTCTGCACGACTTAGCGTCCGGCCAGGAGGCCTGTCAGGCCGGGCCGGCGGCTTGCACATCTCTGCGCAGATCCATGCCTCCACTGCGCCGCCCCAGCGCCGCCGCATGAAGCAGCTGTCGCTTTCCGCGCGCGTGTACGTCGCCGTGGTCATCGGCTTCGGCGGGGTGCTCTTCGTGCGGTTCTTCCCCGCGCAGAGCTTCACGCACCCCGTCTGGTTCGGCGGGCTGCTGCTGCTCTCGTCGATCACCTCCGCCTTCAAGGTCAACCTGCCGCTCGCGCGGAGCGGATCGACGATGTCGGTGTCGTACGCGGTCGACTTCCTCTCGCTCATTCTCCTGGGCCCGAGTCAGACGATGGTCGTGGGCGCCGCGAGCGCCTGGAGCCAGTGCACGTTCCGGATGGCGTCCAAGAATCCTCTGTACCGGACGCTGTTCAGCATGGCGAGCCTGATCATCAGCGTCCAGGCGGCCGGCGAGATCTTCTTCCGGCTCGGGGGGACGCCGGGCCTGGAGTGGATGAGCATCTCGGCGATGGCGCGGCCGCTGGTCGGGGCGGCGTTCGGTTATTTCATCTCCAACACCCTGCTCGTGGCGTCCGCGATCGCGCTGTCCACGCGGCAGCCGGTCTGGAAAGTGTGGAACGAGAACTTCCTGTGGAGCGCGCCAAGCTACTTCGTGGGCGCCCTGGCGGCGGCCGCCGTGGCGATGGTCATCGGGCGCTCGGGCTCGAACTTCTGGATGACGCTGCTCGCGACCGCCCCGATCTACCTGACTTACCGGAGTTACAAGATCTACCTCGGCCGCATCGAGGACGAGCAGCGGCACGTGCGCGAAGTCTCGGACCTGCACCTCGCCACGATCGAGGCGCTGGCGCTCGCCATCGACGCGAAGGACCGCACCGGGAACTCGCACATCCGCCGCGTGCAGGTGTTCGCGGCCGGCCTGGCCCGCGCGATCAACCTCTCGGAGAACGAGGTCCGCGGCATCAAGACGGCGGCGCTCCTGCACGACATCGGCAAGCTGGCGGTTCCCGAGCACATTCTCTCGAAGCCCGGGCCGCTCACCACGGAGGAGTTCCAGAAGATCCGCATCCACCCGCAGGTGGGCGCCGAAATCATCGCCGGGGTTCCCTTTCCGTATCCGGTGGCGCCGCTGATTCTCTGCCACCACGAGCGCTGGGACGGCAAGGGCTATCCGGCGGGGATCAAGGGCGAGGACATTCCGATTGGCGCGCGCATCCTCGCGGTGGTGGACTACTTCGACGCGCTGACCTCGGAGCGGCCGTATCACAAGGCGATGAGCGTGGAGGGCGCGATCGGCCTTCTGCGCCAGGAGGCGGGCAAGGCGCTGGACGCAGTGCTCGTCAACATCTTCGTCGAGAACCTCGCCGCGTTCGAGGCGGAGGCCGAGGAGATGACCGACACGGTCCGGACGCTGTCGGTCCCCGCCGGCCCCTCCGACAAAGGACGTCCCGCCGCCGGGCTGCTGCCCGAGCCCTCGCACAAGACGGTGTTCGACGACATCGCGCTGGCGCACCGGGAGATCTACGCGCTCTACGAGATCGCGCAGGCGATGGGCACCAGCCTCGGGGTCGCCGACACGATGGCGCTCATCGCGTCCAAGCTCGCCAATCTGGTTCCGTTCTCCTGCTGCGCGCTGTTCCTGCACAGCGAGGAGACGGAAACGCTCCGATGCCGGTTCGCCACCGGAACGGATGCCGAGGTCATCCAGCAGATCTCGGTGAAGAGCGGCCTGGGGCTGACGGGCTGGGTGGCCCGGAACCGCCGTACCCTCGTGAACGCCCGGCCGAGCGCCGACCTCGAAGCGGCGGGCGTGTCGATGACCTCCTCGCTCCAGTCGGCGCTCGTCTGTCCGCTGGTGTTCAACGAGCGCTTCATCGGCACGCTCTCGGTGTACCACATCGATCCGGGCTGCTACACCGAAGACCATCGCCGCCTGCTCGATCGTGTCTGCGAACAGGCCGCGGCGGTCATCTACAACTCGATCGTGTTCGAGCAGACCCAGGAAGACTCGCTCACCGATCCGCTCACGGGACTGCCCAACACGCGCTTCATGTTCATGCATCTGACGCGCGAGCTGGCGCGGGCCGAGCGGCTCAGCACCGAAGTGTCGCTGCTCGTGATGGACCTCGACAATTTCAAGACGATCAACGACAGCCACGGCCACCACACGGGCGACCGCGCGCTGCGCGAGGTGGCGGGCGTGCTGCGGGCCGCGATCCGCCCGTACGACATCTGCGTCCGCTATGCGGGCGACGAGTTCATCGTGGTGCTGTCGGGGTGCGACGCCGTCGAGGCCGAGCTCAAGCGGGTGGAGCTCCAGACGGCCATCGACGAGGTCGTCTTCGAGGTGAGGCCCGGAAGACGGCTGCAGCTCGGCATCAGCATCGGCGCGGCGATCTTCCCGCACGACGGCGACACGTACGAGACGCTGCTGGCGACCGCCGACAGCCGGATGTACCGCGACAAGACCGACCGGAAGCGCAAGCTGGCGCTCACCAACCCCGAGCTCGTCTCGCGCTCCGAGACCGTGAGCGCCGCTCCCGACGCGTAGAGGGCGCTCTCCAGGGCGCGCGGGCCCCGATCTCGACTAGTGGCCTGTCCTCGCTGAAGCAGGTACTGGATTCCGGAGCGCGGCGCCCGGATGGCAAGGCGCGACGACCGAGAATACCGGGAGTATTTGAGGGAGACGCAACGCAGCCAGCCGGGATCCCCCGCCCGGAAGGCGGTAGTGCTTCAGCGAGGACAGGCCTAGTCGTCGTGCCAGTCCGGGCGGCGGCCACCGACGCCTGCCGCGAGAAGCGCAATCCCCGTCGAGCCGAGCACGAGTCCGATGCCATCGGTGGCGGCCGACTCCCAGCGATAGTCGGCGGCGAAGAGCCACACCGCGGGAGCGAGCAGCACCACGCCGAACGCAATCGCGGCCGCCCGGTTCAGCACCAGCCGGAGCACCCAGCCACGCACCCGCCGTCCTGCACGCACCGTCACTGTGATAGCTTGTCGGATTATGGCACGAGCGGAATGCTGACGATTCCGGTTCGCGACACGATCGCTGCCACTCGACGCGCGGCGATCGTCCGGCTCGATCTCCGGGGCGGGAGCTTCCGGTACCGGGCGGGACAGGCCGCCTATCTGCGGCCGCACGGCGAACGGAAGCGCCGGCCATTCTCGATCGCCTCGGCGCCGGAGCAGACCGCTGCCGACGGCCTCCTCGAATTCCTCGTCCAGACCGATGCGAGCGGCGATTCGCCCATCCCGCGGGCGCATCTCGAGCCCGGAACGCTCGTGGACGTCGAAGGCCCGATCGGCGTCTTCCGGTTCCCCGCGCATCCGGCCGAACGCCGGTTCCTGTTCATTGCCGGCGGCATCGGCATCGCGCCGCTCCGCTCGATGCTGTGGCACGCCCTGCTCACCGAGCGCAACGGACAGATCGCGGTCGTCTACAGCGGCCGATCGCCGGACGACTTCGCCTACATCGACGAGCTCGAGTCACTCGCCGCGTCCGGACGGATCTCGCTGTACCGGACCGTCACGCGGAGCGCCGACCGTGGATGGACGGGGCGGCGCGGACGCATCGACGCGGCGTGCGTGGCGCCGCTGATTGCGCCGGGCGAGACGCTCTGCTTCGTCTGCGGCCCGCCGGCCCTCATCGGCGAGCTCCCCCGCCTGCTGACGGCGCTGGGAGTGCGGGACGATCAGATCCTGATGGAGCAGTGGGAAACAGGGGTCGAGAGGCGGGAGGCGAGCGGCGAGCGGCGCTAGGACGGAGGCGAATGCCGCCTCAGAACCCCATCGCGTGGAAGCCGGCGTCGACCATCAGCACCTCGGCCGTGATGCCCCGGCCGGCCGGGCCGAGCAGGAACATGGCCGCCTCGGCCACCTCGCCGGCGTCCACGGTGCGGCCAAGCGGCGAACGCTCACGGTACACCCCGAGGATATTCGAGAAACCCGAGATCCCCATCGCGGCGAGCGTCTTGATCGGTCCCGCTGAAATCGCGTTCACCCGGATGCCGTCGGCGCCCAGCTCGGCGGCCAGATAGCGCACCGAGGCCTCGAGCGCCGCCTTCGCGACGCCCATCACGTTGTAGTTCTTGAACACACGCGAGCTGCCGAGATAGGTGAGCGTGAGCATGCTGCCGCCGCCCCGCTTCTGCATCAGCGGACGCGCCTCGCGCGCGAGCGCCACGAAGGAGTACGCGCTGACATCCAGCGCGATCCGGAACCCTTCGCGGGTGGTCTGCGAGAACGGCGCGTCGAGCTCCTCCGAGCGCGCGAACGCCGCGCCGTGGACGAGGAAATCGAGTCCGCCGAACTGCTGGTCGAGGGAGGCGCCCAGCTCGGCGATCTGCCGGTCGCTCGTCACGTCGCACGGCAGCACGAGCGGATCCGGCAGCGAGGCAGCCAGATCGCGGACGTTCTCCTCGAGCCGCGCGCTCGGGTACGTGAGCGCCACCCGCACGCCCGCCGATGACAGCGCCTGCGCAATCGCCCAGGCAATCGAGCGCTTGTTGGCGACGCCGACGACGAGCGCGTGCTTTCCGGAAAAAGCTGGAGGAGTGTCGGGCACGGTGGAGGCGGCGCTCAACGCGAGCGCTTCTTGCCGGCGTGCTGGCCGGAGTGTCGGCCGCCCTGCGGAGGACGGCCCTGCGGGCCGTGTCCCTGCGGACCGTGTCCCTGCGGCCGGCCGCTGTGGCGCCCCCCGGAGCCGCCCCCCGGTCCGCGCATGCCGCCCTGATTGCCGCCGGGGCCGCCCCGTCCTTTCGCAAATCGCGCGGCGCGCGAGCTCTGGAACCGTCCGTGGCGGTTGGCCTGCCGGATCGTGAACTCGGGAATGGGCCGGGCCGGCGGCTGCGCCTCGATGCGCGGCAGGCTCGCGCGAATCAGCGGCCGGTGCAGCCGAATCTCGTCCTCCGGCGCGGGGGCGGCGGCGGCGTCCTCCGCGGCGGGTTCGCCGGGAGCGTCGCCCGGCGCCTGCGGCTCGCCGGGCGGGACCGCACCCGCGTGCGGCACGAGCGTGCCCGGGACTTCTGATTCCTTCTTCACGGTGTCGAGTACCTCATCGTAAGCCGCCTGCGCCGAACCCTTCTTGCGCTGGCGCGGCGCCTTGCCGCCCTTGTAGGGATGCTCCGCATCGCACGTGGTGCAGCGGGTCAGACGGATCTCGTCGCCGACCATCGCCACAATAGTGTGATTCGCGAGGCGGCGCTCGCGCGGGCAGTAGTCATCGACGATGTCACCGAGCCGAAGCTGACGCTGCTGCATGAATCTCCGAAAAAGCCTATGGGCCTGGATGGGATCTTCGCGGGAAGCCAAGTCTACCAGAGCCGCCCAGCCCCGGCAACCGCCCGTTGGTCCCGGCCGTGTCTCCGACCATAGACGCGGATCCGGCCCCGCAGGATCTCGCAGGCGCCCTACGCCCCCTCGATCCAGCGCTCGGTGGCGGCCAGGGCCGCGGCGACCGAGTCGGGATTGGTGGATTGCGGCGTCAGGCGCGCCCGCACGGACGCGTCGGCCGTGACCCTCGCGGCCACGTCGGGAGCGAAGAGCGCGCTGTGGTGGCGCCACTCGTCCGCCGACAGATCGCCGAAGTCGCGTCCGGAGGCCAGAAGATCGCGGACCATCCCGCCGACCACCTCGTGCGCCTGCCGGAACGGCATCCCCTTCCCGACGAGATAATCGGCGACGTCGGTGGCGAGCAGCAGTCCGGAAGCCGCCCGGCCGGCTCGATCGGGGTGAATCTCGAGACCGTCGATGACGCCGACGAGCGCATCGAGGGCGGCGGTCAGGGTGTCCTCGGCGTCGAACACCGGCTCCTTGTCTTCCTGGAGATCCTTGTTGTACCCGCTCGGCAGCCCTTTCATCGTCGTCAGCCATCCGGCGAGATGCCCGATGAGCCGCCCCGTCTTCCCCCGGATGAGCTCCAGGGGATCCGGGTTCTTCTTCTGGGGCATCATGCTGCTGCCGGTGCTGGACGCGTCGGCGAGCTGGAAGAAGCCGTGCTCCTCGCCGCAGAAGATGATCAGGTCTTCGGCGAGCCGGCTCAGGTGCACGAAGGTCATCGCGCACGCGTGCAGGAAGGCGGCGACGAAGTCGCGATCCGAGGACGCGTCGATGCTGTTCAGGGCGACCTTGCTGAAGCCGAGGCGCGAAGCGACCGCGGAAGGGTCGATGGCGTAGTTGGTGCCGGCGACGGCGCCGGACCCGATCGGCATGGCATCGGCCTCGCTCGACGCCCAGCCGAGCCGCGCGTGGTCGCGCTGGAGCGCCGCTGCGTGCGCCAGGAAGAAGTGTGCGATGAGCACCGGCTGCGCGCGGCGCAGGTGCGTGTAGGACGGCATCAGCCCGCCGCCGGCGTGCCGCGCCTTGCGCGCGAGCGCCGCGACCACCGCCGTGAGCTGACGCTGCATCGACGGAATCCGCCGCCGCAGGTAGAGACGCAGATCGAGCGAGACCTGTTCGTTGCGCGACCGGCCGGTGTGCAGCCGCTTGCCGAGATCGCCCACGCGCGCGACGAGCTGCCGCTCGACGAACGCATGCACGTCCTCGTCGGGCCCCTGCACGAACGAGGGATCGCGCTCCGCCGCAGCCAGGATGTCGTGGAGCGCGGCCCCGATCCGCTCCCCCTCGGATCGATCCAGCACACCGGCCCGCATCAGACCCTCGACATACGCGAGGCTGCCTGCCACGTCGTCCTCGAACAGGCGCCGATCGAAGCGGAACGAGGCGCCGAAGGCGAAGGCGGTCGGGTCCGGCTCGCCGCTGAAGCGGCCCGACCAGAGGTTCGCCATCAGGCCTGCTTGGCCGCCGGCTCGGCGTGCCCGACGCCGCCCAGGCGCGACCGGCGCGCGGCGGTCTCGACCGGCAGCCCCCAGATCTTGATGAAGCCCTCGGCCGCGCTGTGGTCGAAGCGGTCGCCTTCGTCGTACGTCGCGAGCCCCTGGTCGTACAACGCGAACGGCGACTTGCGCCCGACCGCGCGACAGTCCCCCTTGTAGAGCTTCAGCCGCACGGTGCCGGTGACGCGCTGCTGCACGTTGGCGACGAAGGCGTCGATCGCCTCCCTGGTCGGCGTGAACCACAGGCCGTTGTACACGATGTCGGCGTACTCCTGAGCGAGCCGCTGCTTCAGCCGCTGCAGATCGCGCGGGATGACCATCCCCTCGAGCTCCCGGTGCGCGTTGTGCAGGACGATGCCCGCGGGCGCTTCGTAGATTTCACGGGACTTGATGCCGACCAGGCGGTTCTCGACCATGTCGATGCGGCCGACGCCGTGCACGCCCGCGATCGTCTCCAGGCTGCCGATGAGCTCGGTCAACGGCATGGCGACGCCGTTGACGGCCGTGGGCACGCCCTTCACCCACTCCACCTCCACGTATGCCGGCGCGTCGGGGGCCTCCGCCGGCGATTTCGTCAGCGCGTAGATGTCGTCCGGCGGCTCGTTCCACGGGTCCTCGAGCACGCCGCACTCGATGGAGCGGCCCCAGAGATTTTCATCGGTGCTGTACGGGCTGGCCTTGGTGGTGGGCACGGGCACGTGGTGCGCGCGTGCGTATTCGATCTCCTCCGGCCGGCTCATGCCCCACACGCGCGCCGGGGCAATCACCTGGATCTTCGGGATCCATCGCACGCGCCGAGACGTCGATGCGCACCTGATCGTTGCCTTTGCCGGTGCAGCCGTGGGCGATCGCCGCCGCGTTCTCCATCTGCGCGATCTCGACGAGCTTGCTGGCAATGAGCGGCCGCCCCAGCGCGGTGGCGAGCGGATACCGCTCCTCGTACAGCGCGCCGGCCTGCAGCGCCGGCAGGATGTAGTCGCGGGCGAACTCCTCGCGGACGTCGAGGACGTGGCAGCGCACGGCGCCGGCGCCGATGGCGCGCTCACGGATCTGCGCGAGCTCGCGTCCCTGCCCCAGGTCGAGCGTGACGGCGATCACCTCGGCGTTGTATTTCTCCTTCAGCCACGGGATCGCCACCGACGTGTCGAGCCCACCGGAATACGCGAGAACAATACGCATCTGGTCTCCTTGTTCAGTATTTCTTCAGTGCCGGCGCCACTAGGCGAACTGGGACCACGCTTCGAGCTGCCGCGCCAGCGCGCGCGCGTGCCGGGCGTCACGCGAGATCACGAGAATCGTGTCGTCGCCGGCCAGCGTGCCGACCACCTCCTGCAGCTTGGCGCGGTCGATCGCCAGCGCGAGCGGCTGCGCCTGGCCGGCGCCGGTGCGCACGACGACGAACTCGCGCACGCAGTCGACGCCCGAGGCGTACTCCGCCATGGCGCGCTGGAGCGCCACGCCGGCGCTCGCCGGCACCGGCGGCTCGCCGCCGGGCGGCTGGTAGGCGCCGTCGGCCGATCGCTTGACCAGCCCGAGATCCCTCACATCGCGCGAAAGCGTCGCCTGGGTCACGTCGAAGCCGCGCGCCTTGAGGCGCGCACGCAACTGCTCCTGGCTGCGCACCTCTTCTCGCGCGATCACCTCGAGCAGCGCCGCCTGGCGCCTGGCCTTCATAACCATACAAGGCTGGGAATTATAATACACACGTCTCCGAGCTTTCATGTATATTTATACTTTCTGATGGATAGCCACACCACGGCCGTGCCGCACGACCCGGCCGGCGCCGCTCGGCCGCCCCGCGCGGCGATCCCCGTCGCCATCGCCGGAGCGACCGGCTATGCCGGCCAGGAACTGGTGCGGCTCCTGGCCGGCCATCCGGCGGTGTCTCTCACGGCGGCCATGTCGTCGTCGCCGGACGGCCCGCCGCGGACGCTGCCGGCGCTGCGCCGGATCTGGGACGGCGCGGTGGAGCCCTTCGCGCTCGATCGCCTCGCCGACGCCGCGGAGGCCGTCTTCCTCGCGCTGCCCGAAGAGGCCGCCGCGTCGGTGGCGCCGCCGCTGGTCGAGCGCGGAGTGCGCGTCATCGATCTCTCGGGCGCGTTCCGGCTGCGCGACGCGGCCGCCCGGGCACGGTGGTATCCGGCGACGACCCTCGCCGGGCTCCAGCCGGCGTACGGCCTGACGGAGCGTCATCGAGACGCCATCCGGCACGCCCGGCTGGTCGCAAACCCCGGCTGCTACCCGACTGCCGCGCTCCTGGCGCTCGAGCCGCTCGCCGAAGCCGGGCTGCTCGCCGGCGACATCGTGATCGATGCCAAGTCGGGGATCTCGGGTGCCGGCAAGAAGCCGAGCGACCGCACCCACTTCTCGGAGAACCATGGCAGCGTGGCGGCGTACGGCGTGTTCGGCCATCGCCATCAGCCCGAGATCGAGCAGGAGCTGGGAGCGCCGATCACGTTCGTCCCGCACCTGGTGCCGCTCGATCGCGGCATTCTCGAGACGATCTACGGCCGCGTGCGGCCCGGTGTGACGGCCGTCCAGATACAGGACGCGCTCGAGCGCGCGTACGCCGCGGCGCCGTTCGTGCGCCTCTCGGGCGACGCGCTTCCCGAGATCAAGCACGTCGCCCACACCAACTTCTGCGACATCGGCTGGCGCGTGGCGCCGGACGGGCGGCTGCTGATCGTCGCGGCGATCGACAACCTGGTGAAGGGCGCAGCGGGACAGGCCGTGCAGAACTTCAACCTCGTCTTCGGCCTCGACGAGCGCTCCGGCCTGCTGCCGCTGAAATAGATGGATGGCGAAGCGGCCAACCGCACCGGTGGTGCTGAAATTCGGGGGCGAGCTGCTGGAGCAGCCGGCCGACGTGCGACGCCTCGCGCGCAGCCTGTCACGCCTCGCCCGCGCCACGCCGCTCGTGATCGTCCACGGCGGCGGCCGCGAGATCGACGCGGCGCTCGTCCGGGCGGGCATCGAGAAGCGTCAGGTCGAGGGGCTGCGCATCACCGATGAGGCGACGCTCGAGGTGGTCGTCGCCGTGCTGGCCGGCGCGATCAACACGCGCCTGGTCGCCGCCCTCGGGGCCGCGGGGGTGTCGGCGGTGGGCTTGACCGGAGCCGATGCGCGTCTCGGGCTGGTGCGGCCGGCCAGGCCGCACCGCACGGCGGCCGGAGCCGTCGTGGATCTCGGACGTGTGGGCGAGCCCGCCGGCGGCGGGCCGCCGGCGCTGCTCGATGACCTGTGCCGAGCGGGATACGTGCCGGTCGTGGCGAGCATCGGCGTCGCGAGGGACGGCCGGCTGTACAACGTCAACGCGGACACGCTCGCCGCGAGCCTGGCCGCGCGCTTGACGGCTCCACGGCTGGTGATTGCAGGCGCCACCCGCGGCGTGTACGACGAGCGGGGCGCCACGATTCCCGAGCTGACGCTGCCGGCCGCACGGACGATGATCCGGGGCGGCCAGGCCAGTGCAGGGATGATCGCGAAGCTGACGGCGTGTCGTGCCGCGCTCGCGGGGGGCGCGCGCGACGTCGTGATCGCCGACGGCCGCGACGCCGATGGACTGGCCGCGATCGCGCGGAGCGGCCGTGCCGGATCCGGCACGGGGACGCGAATCGTTCGCAGCGCGCCGGCAGTGAGAGGGAGGACCGCACGTGGCCGATAACGTCCGTGAGCTCGAGTCGAGATTCATCGTCCAGACCTACCGCCGGACGCCCATCGTGCTGGTGCGCGGAAACGGCGTGCGCGTCTTCGATGCGGAGGGACGTGAGTACCTCGATCTGCTCGCGGGGATCGGCGTCGGCGCGCTCGGCCATGGGCACCAGGGGCTGGCGGCCGCCATCGCCGATCAGGCGCGCGAGATGATCCATTGCTCGAATCTCTACTTCCACCCGCTGCAGGGGCAGGTGGCGGAGCGGCTTGCCACGCTGTCCGGTCTGCCCCGATCCTTCTTCTGCAACAGCGGCGCCGAGGCCGTGGAGGCCTGCCTCAAGTTCGCGCGGCGCTACTGGTACACGCAGGGCGCTCCGCGCCCGGAGTTCGTGGCCATGGAAGGCGACTTCCACGGCCGCACGTTCGGCGCGCTGTCGCTCACCTTCGACGAGCACTATCGCACGCCGTTCGCGCCGCTGCTGCCAGGACGTCCGGTTCGTGCGGCGGAACGATCCCGCGGACCTGCGGGCGGCGGTGTCGGAGCGGACGGCGGCGCTCATGCTCGAGCCGATCCAGGGCGAAGGGGGCGTGCGTCCCATGACGCCCGAGTTCGCGGCCGCGGTCAACGAGGTCTGCGCCTCGAGCGGAGCGCTGCTGGTCGCCGACGAAGTGCAGTGCGGGCTCGGCCGGACCGGCCGGCCGTTCCATTTCACTGCGCTCGGCCTCTCCCCGGATCTGGTGGCGGTCGGCAAGGCGCTCGCGGGCGGCGTGCCGATGGGCGCGGCGCTGGTGAGCGAGCGCGTCGCGGGGGCGCTGTCGTTCGGCGATCACGGCACGACGTTCGGCGGCAATCTCCTCGCCTGCCGGGCCGCGCTCGTCTGCCTCGACGCGCTGCTGGGCGGCGTCATCGACCACGTGAAGCAGGTGGCGCGCACCTCGAGCGGCGGCTGCGCGCGCTGGCGGCGAGGCACCCGGCGATCGTCGAGGTGCGGGGCGCCGGTCTGATGTGGGGCCTGGAGCTGAACGACGGACGCCACGGCCGTCCACGAGGCCGCGCTCGGGCAGGGCGTGCTGGTCAACCGCACGGCCGGAACGCGTGATCCGGCTGCTGCCGCCGCTGATCATCACCGAAGCCGAGATCGATCGGGCCGTTGGACTGCTCGACGCCGCATTCAGCGAGGTTTACGCAGGGAGCCACGACATGAGCAGACGACAGAGCCGAGGCAAGCCGCCGGTCATCCGGACGGCCGGCGCGAGCGACGCCAAGCGGATCCACGAGCTGATCGAGCAGCACCTCGCAGGAGGGGCACCTGCTGCCGCGCGCAGCCGCAGGAGATCGGCGCACACGCCGAGCGCTTCGTCGTGGCCGTCGACGGCAGGGGCTCGATCGTCGGCTGCGGCGAGCTCGCGCCGCTCAGCCACACGCTGGCCGAGATCCGGTCGCTGGTCGTGAGCGGCCGGCGTCGCGGCGCCGGCATCGGCCGGCGGATCGTCGGCCGAGCTGACGCGAGCGCGCCAGGTCCGCCGGCTATGACGATCTGTGCGTGCTTCGCGCATCAGCCGGCGTATTTCGCGCACATGGGCTTCTCGATCGTGCCGCACACGTGGCTGCCGGAGAAGATCGCGGCCGACTGCCGCTCGTGCGCGCTGTTCCGCCGCTGCGGCCAGTATGCGATGGTCACCGATCTCGACGCGGCGGCCGATGCCGCCCCGGCGGAGCAGGGGCTCCATGTCTGACACCGCAGCCGCCTCGGACACGCGCATTCACCAGATCGGCGGAGGCATCACGGCGCCGGCCGGCTTCAGGGCCGCCGGCGTCCTGGCGGGCATCAAGGCGTCGCCGCAGCTCGATCTCGCGCTGATCGTCTCCGACGCCGCCGCGTCGGCCGCGGCGGTCTTCACGACCAATCGCGCCCAGGCCGCTCCGGTCGTGCTCTCGCGGATGCACCTCGAGCGCTCGGAAGGGAGGGCGCGCGCCATCGTCGTGCAACAGCGGGTGCGCCAATGCCTGCACGGGCGACGCCGGGTTGGAGGTGGCGCGCTCGACCGCCGAGATCGCGGCGCGACTGCTCGGCTGCCGTCCGCAGGAGGTGCTCGTCGCCTCGACCGGCGTCATCGGAGTCGATCTCGATCTCGGCAAGGTCTCGGAAGGGATCGCGAAGGCCGCGGGCGTCGCTGAGCCGTGAGCACCACCAGGAAGCCGCGCGCGCCATCATGACCACCGACCCCTGGCCGAAGGAGTTCGCCGTGAAGGTCGAGACGCCGGCGGGCGTATTCCACGTGGGCGGCATGGCCAAGGGCTCGGGCATGATCGAGCCGATGATGGCCACGATGCTCGGCTTTCTGACCTGCGACGCGAAGGTGGAGCCCGCGCTGCTCCGGAGCGCGCTCGTGTCGGCCGTCCGCGACACGTTCAACGCCATCACCGTCGACGGCGAGTGCTCCACCAACGACAGCGTCTTCGTGCTCGCCAACGGCGCGTCCGGCGTGTCGGTCGGCGAGCCGCTGCGCCCCGCTCTCGAGGCGGGCCTGCGGGCGGTCTGCCGCGAGCTCGCCCTCGGCATCGTGCGCGGCGGCGAGGGCGCGACCAAGCTCGTCGCCGTCCGCGTCACCGGCGCCCGCGAATGGACGCACGCCGAACGGGCGGCGCGCACGATCGCCAACTCCCCGCTCGTGAAGACGGCCGTCCATGGCGGCGATCCGAACTGGGGCCGGCTGATCGCCGCCGCCGGACGCGCCGGGGTGCCGTTCGAGCTCTCGCGCGCCGCGGTGACGATCGGCGGGATCGTGCTCTTCGAGCGTGGCCAGCCGCACGATGCGAACGCCCCGAACGCGGCGCGCCATCTCGCCGGCACCGAAATCGAGATCGAGGTCGATCTCGGAACCGGCGGATCCGAACAGGCCACGATCTGGACGTGCGACCTGAGCGCGGAGTACGTCAAGATCAACGCCGACTACCGCACGTGAGGACGCCTTCCGCATGACGCCGCAGCTTTCGATTCGGCCGAAGAACTTCCTCTCGGTGCTCGATTTCGACGCCGCCGAGCTCGAAGCCTGTCTCGCGCTGGCCGCGCGTCTGAAGCGCGAGCGCGCGCTGGGACAGAACGCGCCGACGGCGAACGCGCTCGGCGGCGCCCACGTCGCGCTGCTCTTCGACAAGCCGTCGCTGCGGACGCGATCCACGTTCGAGATCGCGCGTCCGCGAGCTCGGCGGCCACGTCATCACGCCGTTTCCCGACGTCGTCCTGGGCGACCGCGAGCCGGCCGTCGACGTCGCGCGCAACCTCGAGCGGTGGGTGGACTGCGTGGTGATCCGCACGTTCGCGCACAGCACCCTCGAAGACTTCGCCGGCGCGGCGCCGCGGCCTGCACGTCGTCAATGCGCTGAGCGATCGGGAGCATCCATGCCAGGCGCTGGCGGACTTCCTGACGCTGCAGGAGCGATGGGGACGGCTGGCCGGGCGGACGATTGCGTTCGTCGGCGACGGCAACAACGTCGCCACGTCGCTCGCGCAGGCCGGGGTGATGCTGGGCGTGAGCGTCCACATCGCCTCGCCCGAAGGCTACGAACTGCCGGCGGCGATTCTCGACGGCGCCGCGTCGGGTGGCGCGGCACGGCGCGAGACGTGCGGCAATTCCAGGATCCCGTCGAGGCGGTCGCCGGCGCCGATGCCGTCTACACGGACGTCTGGACTTCCATGGGGCAGGAGGCGGAGACCGAGGAGCGGCTGCGACGCGTTCGCCGGCTATCAGGTGACGGCCCGCCTGATGGGACATGCGGCGCCGCGGGGCGCTGTTCCTGCACTGCCTGCCGGCACACCGCGGCGAAGAGGTCTCGGCCGACGTGTTCGAGTCGCCCGCGTCGGTCGTCTTCGATCAGGCCGAGAACCGGCTGCACGCACAGAAGGCGCTGCTCCACATGCTGCTCTGCGATCGCGGTGCGTCGGGCTGAGCGGCCGTGAGTGCGTGGCAAGCCCTGGGTGGCGCGCTACGATCCCGGCGTTCCCGACACTCTCGCGCCCTATCCCGACACAGACGCTCGTCGATGTCGTCCGCAGCCGCGCCGCTGCGGCGTCCGCGCCGGCCCGCGCTGATCTTCAAGAGCGCGGAGGTGTCCTACGCCGAGCTCGATCGCCTGAGCGATCGTTCGCCTCGCATCTGGCCCGGCTTGGCGTCGCGCACGGCGGGCGAGTCGCGCTGGTGCTGCCCAACTCGCCTCAGTTCCTGATCGCCGAGATGGCAGCCTGGAAGGCCGGCGCCGCCGTGCTGCCGCTGAATCCGCTCTATACGGCCGACGAGCTCGCCGTCCCGCTCGCCGCCTCGAGGGCATCGGTGGCCGTCGTCCTGACGCCGTTCTACCGCCGCGTGAAGTCGATCCAGCCGAGAACCGCGCTCCGGACGATCGTCGCCACCAGCATCAAGGAATATCTCTCCGCCCCGCTTCGTCTGCTGTTCACGCTCTTCAAGGAGAAGAAGGACGGCCACCGGGTCGAGCTGGAGCACGGCGACCTCTGGCTGCACGACTGCCTCCACGCCGCGCCTGATCGCGGCGCGCCGCCCCTTCGCGACCCCCTCCCCGACGACGATGCCGTCCTGCTGCTGAGCGGCGGCACCACCGGCGCGCCGAACATCGTCGTCGGACGGCACGCGCACCTCGTTGCCGCCGGAACCCAGCTGCGAGCCTGGCTCGACCCGCAGGGGCGATATGCCGGCAGCGACGTCGCGCTGGTACCGCTGCCGCTCTTTCACGTGTACGCGTGCGTGGGCGCGCAGGCCCATGCGCTGGTTGCGGGACGCCGCTCGCGCTGGTGCCCAACCCGCGTGACATCGACGACCTGCTGAAGACGATTCACCGCGTGAGGCCGACGCTGTTCACCAGCGTGCCGGCGCTGTTCGTGGCCCTGCTCAACCACCCGCGCGTCAGGGCGCGCCGGGTGGACCTGCAGATCCATCCGCGCGTGCTTTTCCGGCGCCGCGCCGCTCATGGCCGCCACCAAGTCGCAGTTCGAAGCGCTCACCGGAGGACGAATCGTCGAAGGCTACTCGCTCACCGAGGCGATGATGGCGTGTGTCGTCAACCCCCTCGAGGGACCGAACAAGCTCGGGTCGGTGGGTCTGCCGCTGCCGGACGTGGAGGTCTCCATCCTGGCGGCCGAGGATGGCGAGCGGTTCCTGCCGAACGGGGAGATCGGGGAGATTCTGATCGCGCGCCCCAGCTCATGAGCGGGTACTCGACAATCCCGGGGAAAGCTCCCGCGCGCTCCGGCGGCACGGGCCCGGACGCCCGTGGCTGCACACGGGCGACCTCGGGTACCTCGACTCCGACTCGTACCTGTTCATCGTGGATCGCCAGAAAGACCTCATCAAGACGAGCGGGCTGCAGGTGTGGCCGCGCGAAATCGAAGAAGTGATCGCGGCGCACCCGGCGGTCGCCGAAGTCGGCGTCGCCGGAGTGCCGCACGCGGTGCGCGGAGAGGCCGTCAAGGCCTGGGTCGTTCGCCGCGAGGGAGCCGCGGTGACGGCCGACGAGCTGCGCGCCTATTGCCGTGAGCGGCTGGCGCCGTTCAAGGTGCCGGCGGAGGTCGAGTTCCGCGACGCGCTGCCGAAGACGCTGACGGGAAAAGTGCTGCGACGGGCGCTTCGCGAATGACGGGCGTCACAAGAGCGCGGTCGCGATCGCGTTCAGCGCCGCGAGCCCGGAGACGGCAAGCACGGCCCGGCGCGTGTAGCCCGCGTCGAGGTACAGCGCCAGCCGGTGCGAGAACGAGTAGCCGAGCACCACGCCGGGAAGGAGGAGGAGCGACAGCCGCAGCTCAGGCCAGGCAAAGCGTCCGACCGCCGCGAGCGAGCACAGTGAGACGATGGTGCCGATCACGAAGTACACGGCCAGCGTTCCCCGCAGCCGGGGCCCGGCCGCGCGCTGGTACAACAGCGCCACGGGCGGACCGCCCATGCCCGCCACGGTCGCGGTGAACCCCGACACTGTCCCCGCACCCACCAGGGTGGTGCGCGTCGCGCGGACGTCCCCGCGCAGCGCGGTCATCGCGACGCCCGCCAGCACCACCGCGCCCACCACGAGCTTCATCGACACAAGCGGCACGTGCGACACGAGCACCGCCGCCGGCACGGCTCCCGCGAGGCGGCCGACCAGGAGCAGGCCGAGACCGGACGTGTCCACTTCCCTTCCGTCCCGGTAGGTCACCAGGCCGTGCATGAGGAAGGCGGCCACCAGGAGCGGCCCCGGCACGAGCCGGGGGTCGAGCGCGACCAGAAACGGGCCCGACAGCATCGCGAGGCCGAACCCGACCGCGCCCTGCAGCATCGCGCCTGCCGTCATCACCGCCGTGGCCGCAATCACGGCGCTCCAGCCGAGGTGCACAGCACCGTATCTTATGCGACGATGCCAACGTGGCTCGGCATTCCCGGTCCGGCAGTCTGGCCCTCGCCGCGGCGATTTTGCTGGCCGCTGGGTCGCCCGCCGCGCCGCAGCCTGGCACTCCGCACAATCCCGAGCTCACGCGTCTCCTGCAGTGGCTCGAGCACGTCGACCGCCACGAGCCGGGAACGGCCGACCTCGCCGCCCTCGAAGTCGCCGATTGGTCCCGGGGCGAGCTGAACGTGCTCGTGAACGATGTCCATCGCATATCCCGCTTTCTTCGTGCCGCCGACAGGAAGGGCACCCGCAAAGACGACACGCTTCTCCTCTACGACAGGCTGTTCACGCGAGACCAGCTCGCGCGCCTCTTCGATGGCAACCAGACGCTGAAGCGCGCCGCCGTTCTGCACGCGGATATCGCGACCTTCGTCGCCGACAATCGAACCCAGCACGGCGGCGCGCTGGATGGCTCAGGCCAGGTCGTCGTCGAGGACGGGCGTCCCCGCGGTGTGCGCTATGGAACGATGCACTGGGAAATCGGGCGGCGCCTGCTCGACGATCTGGCGCCCGCTCCGGGAGCGGATTCCGATGCACGGCTCTGGTATCGATCCGTATCGGCGTACTTGCTCCGCACCGGCTCCTTCCCGGAAGCACGCAAGCACATCGAGAAAGCCCGGCAGATCTTTGCCGATGATCCGGCGTTCCTGCTCGACAGCGGCCGCCTCCACGAAGTGTTCTCCTCTCCCGGCATCCAGGCGGCCATGGACGAGCAGCGGGCAGCGGAAAGCAGGGCAGGACGGGTACTGGTTCCCGAGGTCGGGACCCGACGCCTGGAGCTGGAGCGCGCCGAGCGCGAGTTCCGGCAGGCCCTCGTCCTTGCTCCGGATGAAACGGAGGGGCGCATCCGGCTCGGGCGCATTCTCGGCGAGCTGAACCGGCACGAGGAGGCCGCGGCCGAACTGATCCGGGCGCTCGGTGCATCGCCGGATGGAAAGCAGCTCTACTATGCCGAGCTGTTCCTCGGACGAGAACAGCAGGCGCTCGGAGCGCACGCCGAAGCGCTCGGCCACTACGAGAACGCCGCCGAGCTGTACCCGAACGCACAGGCGCCCCGCCTGGCGGCCGGCCAGCTCGCGCGCGAAGGCGGCGACCGCGCCCGCGCGCTGCGGGAGCTCCGCAGCCTGACCGACCGCTCGCCCGCCTATTTCGCCCGCATCGATCCCTGGTGGGAATACTATGAGTGCCACCGTGACGATGCAGAGCGCCTGATGAGCCGCATGCGGTCGATCGCGAAGGCCGGCGAACGATGATGCGGCGGCTGCTCCTCTGCCTTGCGGCGGGATCGCTGGCGGCTCCCGTGCTCGCGCAGGCGCCCTCCTTTTCGAGCCGGATCGAAGCGGTTCGGGTCGACGCGCTCGTCACCGACAACGGACGGCCGGTGCAGGGACTGCGCCCGGGCGATTTCGAAGTGCTCGACAACGGCGTGCCGCAGAAGGTCGACCTCGCGAGCTACGAGGAAATTCCGCTCAACGTCATCCTCGCGCTCGACATGAGCGCCAGCCTGGACGCCGATCAGCTCGCAAACCTCCGGACCGCCGGCCGGACGCTGCTGGACGGACTCAAGGATACCGACCAGGCGGCGCTCGTCACATTCAGCCAGGTCGTCTCGATGGACGCGCCCCTCAGTTCCGATTTCAGCCGCGTGCGTGACGCACTGGACGCGGCGCGGGCGGCCGGACAGACCTCGCTCGTCGACGCCAGCTTCGCCGGAATGATGATCGGTGAATCGGACGTCGGCCGTTCCCTCCTGATCGTCTTCAGCGATGGCGTCGACACACGCAGCTGGCTGACGGCTGACAGCGTGCTCGACACCGCGAGGCGTTGCGACGTGGTCGTGTACGGGGTCGAAGCGGGCAGGAGCCGTGCCGGCTTCCTGCGCGACTTGAGCGCCGCCACCGGCGGCCGGCTGCTCCAGGTCGAGTCGACGCGCGATCTCGACGCCACCTTCCGCGCCATCCTCAACGAGTTCCGCGACCGGTACCTGGTCAGCTATTCGCCGCAGGGCGTGCCCGCCGGCGGCTGGCATCGTCTGGATGTCCGCGTGAAGGACCGCAGGCTCACGGTGCGGGCGCGGCCGGGGTATCTCTCGGAGCGATGAATCTCACCACCACAAGGAGACGAGATGAACAGGATTTTGCTTTCGATCACGTTCGCCGTGTGTGCGGCCGCCGCCGTGCTCGCCCAGCAGCCGCCCGGGTATGGGACCTCCGTGACGCTCGAGACAGCGGAGAGGATTGCGGCCCCCGCTCTGATGGAAGCCCGAAAGAACGGATGGGCGATGGCGGTGGCCATCGTCGATATCTCGGGGGAGCTGGTCCACTTCCAGCGCATGGACGACACGCAGTTCGGGAGCGTGGATATCGCCATCGCGAAGGCCAGAACGGCCGCAAGGTTCAAGCGGCCCACCAAGGCGTTCGAGGACGTCGTGGCCGCCGGCGGAGTGGGACTCCGCACCCTCGCACTGCCGGGCATTATGCCGGCCGAGGGCGGGATTCCGCTGATCAGCGGCGGCAAGATCGTCGGGGCGATCGGCGTGTCGGGGGGCACCTCGGCGCAGGATGGCCAGTGCGCCAGGGCCGCGGCGGATCAATTGAAATAGTCACCCACCAGAGCAGCCGGGCGCGCGGACTGCGACCCCTGCGCGCTCCAGCGCCTCGCGAAGGGCGGCGGCGATGGCCGCGGCCCCAGGCGTGTCGCCGTGCACGCAGATTGTCTCCACCGGCGCGCTCACCAGCGCGCCGCCGCGGGCGACCACCAGACCGTCGCGCGCGAGGCGCACGCCCTGCTCGGCGGCGGCCCGAGGGTCCACGATGAGCGCGCCCGCGGCTGCTCTCGGCACGAGGCGTCCATCCGGCTGGTACGTGCAATCCGCGAACCCTTCGGCCGCCACGCGCAGGCCGCGGCGGCGGCCGGCGGCGAGCAGCTCCGATCCCGGCAGGCCCAGGAGAATCAACGTGGGATCGTAGACGGCGATCGCGCCGGCGATCGCGTCGGCAAGGCCCGCGTCGATCGTGCTCATGTTGTACATGGCGCCGTGCGGCTTCACGTGCCGGAGCGCCACCCCTTCCGCGCGGGCGATCGCTCCCAGCGCGCCGAGCTGGTACAGCACCAGAGCGCCGGTCTCGCCCGGATCGGCCGCGCCTTCACGCCGCCCGAAGCCCTCGCGGTCCCAGAACCCGGGATGCGCGCCCACGGCAACGCCCCTCGCGGCGGCCGCGCGGACGCAGGCGCGCATCGCCGCGGGATCTCCCGCGTGAACGCCGCAGGCGATGTTTGCCGAGGTGATGCTCTGGAAGAGGGACGGCAGGTCGAGGCCGGGCACCTCGCCGACATCGGCGTTCAGATCGACGCGTACGGCGGCGCCGGGCACGCTAATATCCGTCGTCTTCGTCCGGCAGCTTGCCCGCGAGGCCGAGCTCGTAGGTCACGCCCCATCGCCCGGGCGAATCGGCGTGAACGCCGAACTGATCGAGGATCCGCAGCACCGTCTGGTTCACGATGTCGTCCAGCGATTCCGGCCGCTGATAGAAAGCCGGCATCGGCGGAAGGATGACGGCCCCCATTCTCGACAGCCTCAGCATGTTCTCGAGATGAATGTCGCTGAGCGGCGCCTCGCGGGGCGAGAGCACGAGGCGGCGCCGCTCTTTCAACACCACGTCGGCGGCCCGGTGCACCAGATTGTCGCCGAGGCCGTGCGAGACGGCCGCAAGCGTTCGCATGCTGCACGGCACCACGGCCATGCCCATCGTCAGAAACGATCCGCTGGAAATCGAGGCGCCCTGGTCGTTCGGAAGATAGCTGGCGTCTGCGAGCCGGAGTACCTGCTCGACGCTGTAGCTGGTCTCGTGCAGGAGCGTGCGGCGGCCCCACGGACTCACGACCAGGTGCGTCTCGATCGGCGTATCCCGAAGCCGTTCCAGGAGCCGAACGCCGTAAATCGCGCCGGTCGCGCCGGTGATGGCCACGATGAGCCGCTGAGCGTCGGGCATCAGCGGATTATAGTCGCGAGAGCGCGAGCCGAAGGTTCGACGCCTGGATCGGAGCGGTGGGCAAAAAAACAGGGGCACCCCGTGAGATGCCCCTGTAGGTATCGCCAACCCGGCTCCCCCAGCTCACGGCACCTGCCGCGTTTTACAGGCTGACGACGGGACACCCTGTCGCAATGGGCGTGCCTGAGAAGAGTCAGGAAAGATCGCCAGTATCGCGCCAGCTGCCTCTGCACCTTGCTTGGAGGCCCACGCGATTAGTGGGTGCCATTACAGTTCTGAAAATGCGCGGCCTACATCGCCGCGCCTTCGGGATATTGCAAGGCCAGCCGCAGTTCCTTGGCCAGCGCCTCCACGGTCGTGCCGCTCCGCTTCCACTGCCCTTCGGTCTCGAACCGCAGATCGCCAATGCGCCGGCCCCAGGGGGAGATCACCCTGCCGATGGCCCTGAAGTCGCTGCGATCGGCATGTTCCTGGTCCAGGCGCCGGACGACGTCGGGAGCGACCCGGATGAACGCACGCAGTGCCGTGGCGCTCTTGATGCTGTACTTGCGTCCGTTCCACGCGCCGCCGAAGAGCTGGGCGATCTGCTTGAAATAGTTGACGAAGAACTTCTTCACTTCATCGTAGAAATCGGCCCCGTGCCGCGAGCCGAACGCATCTGCGGCAAACAGCTTCTTCAACTCCTGCGCGAGCGGCGCCTGCGCCACACGTCCCGTCCCCACACCGAGCAGTTTGATCTCACCCACAAGCGGCGAATCCTCACGATCGTTCAAGGCGCGAACGATATCGTGCGCTGCAGCGAGGCTGTCGTCGCGGTACAGCTGACGGCCCGACAGGCTGACCAGGTGCGAGGCGTTCAGGCGCGTGTGCTTCGCGTTGATCGTGACGAACATCTGAACGACATGGTCCTCGGGCA
The DNA here is from genome assembly GCA_963738315.1 of Vicinamibacterales bacterium. Classification (GTDB taxonomy): domain Bacteria; phylum Acidobacteriota; class Vicinamibacteria; order Vicinamibacterales; family JAMQPK01; genus JAMQPK01. The sequence goes on from CAVTVT010000004.1 coordinate 293,886, forward strand.
GCCGATCGAAGATGATCGCCGGAACAGCGAACTCCTCGGACCCGAAGCGCTCGATGTCGGCATGCAGGGCGAGCAGGCGATGCTGCCCGTCGATGGCACGCAGAATGCCCTCCCGCTCCGGCACCTTGAGAATGCCGACGCGTGAGTTGTCTTCCACCGGCTGGAACGCCAGCCTCTCGTCGCACGAAATGATCACGGCCCCGGGAATGGACGGCAGGTCCCGGGCCTGGCGGCACTGCTCGTAATACTGCACGAGCTCGTCGATCTTGCGGCGGATGATCTGCCGCTGGTACGCTTTCTCACTCGAGGCGATCCGCCGCTCGAGGAGGTCCCAGTTGACCTTCGACGGCGACCCCCTGCCCTTCCCGGCTTTCTCGGCCGCCGGCTGCTGGCCGTAGCTGAGCACCTCGAACCGGACCAGCTTCTCGATGTCGGCAGCGGTGAGCGACGCCTGATAGAACTGCACCCCGAACTGCTGCATCCTGATGGCGGCAACGTTGATCATAAGAAACGCAAATCTTACTGAGCCACCTGCCTCATCTCAACCCCTTTTTCCGCGATCGCGGCCCGGAGCAATAAGCCGGCCGATATCGGACCTGTGAGCTAAGTTGTGACGCTACAATCAGATAGAGGCTCTTGTCGGCTCGGAGGCCAGCCGCGGCTCGCCGTGGCGGACCGCAACGATGCGATTTTTGAGAAGGACCAGCGCGAGGAGAAAGGCAGAAAACGCGGCATAAGCGACGAGCGCCGTGTCCAGAGTGAGCGCCCGCCTGAATGGGCGGCTGACCACCCCGTAGACCATCTCCACGTGAATCCAGTAGACGAACAACGACGAGCGTCCCAGCGTCTCTACGGGACTCCACCGGCTCAGGAGACCGCGCCATGGTGCCCGCTCCCAGAAGTACGCCACCGGCAGAGTGGCCGAGATGAGACCCGCCCGGAGAAAGAAAAACGTAGGCGAGCTCGTCCAGAATTCGGAGCGGCCGTAGATGGAGGGCAGGAACGACGCCTCCCAGGCACCGAGCGCCGTCAGGACGCTCACTGCTGCCACCGCGGTCTGTACCGCGCCCGGGCGGAGCATCCTGCGCAGCCTTTCGACGGCGACGCCGGTGACCGAACCGGCGAATAGGAACCCTGCCCAGGGGAACATCGTGAACGTCGTCCGCATGGGCCTGGGCCTGACATACCACTCGATCGGATCGGGCAGCCAGCCGATGGAGGCCGTCCGGACGATTGGGGTCAGCATGGCTGTGGCGATGGCAGCGGCGAGAAAGATGACGGCCCTCGTCCGGCGGCCATTGGTCAAGGAACCGAGGGCGCCGGCGAGCACGATGGCGGGTCCCATCACGTTGAGGATGTCGACCTTCAACAGATCCGACGCGCTGTAGCCTGCGGTCAGTACGAACGACTGCAGGCGGAACAGGAACGCGAGCCCGAAGATTTGCCATCCCCGGCGCCTGACGGCCGACCAGGCCGCCGCCGGGTCGCCCGATTTCCGCACTTTGGATTCGAACGAAAAGATGAGGCTGACACCCGCCAGGAAGAGGAACAACGGCGCCCCGAACCCCGCAATCAGCATGGCCACGCCATACGCCGGCCTGACTCGATCGGCTGTCCTGGTCCAGCTGTCGAGCAGGTGCGCCTCGATCATGATGAGGACGGCGATACCGCGCACGCGATCGAGGTATGCCTCGCGAGCTGATTGGCCGTGTCTCTTCGGGTGGTCAGGGATGCGGCGGGAGGTGCACATCGAGCTCGCCCACCTTGAGATCGCGTGCCGTGGTTCCCCAGGAAAAGGAGCGCATCGCCGGCGGAGAGGTGTAGAACAGCCGTCCCGTGGAAGCTTCGATGACTTCCACCCACGAGGTGCCGCCGTTCGACACCAGCATCGCCAGCAGCGCACCGTCCGGCGACCATTTCGGCTCGGCAAACGCACGGTAGCTGAATTCGGTCAACGCCCCCATTGGCGGCTGGGCTCGCACCCGAAGCACGCCGTTCCAGGAGCCGGCCTGGAAGACCCAGAGCCCGTCGGCCGAGGTCACCGCGAGCCGCCTGCCGTCCGGAGACCAGGCTGGATGGCAGGCGCCCGGACCGGCGTCGAGCTTGCGGAGGTCTCCCCCCTCGCCTGCCCAGACCGCCGTCGCCGCGATCTCCCGCGCGCCGCGTTTGATTGGACCTTCGCCCGTGCTGGCGCAGATCGCGAGCCGGTCCCCTGACCGCACCTCTTCCACCACCAGGGTTGCCCCCGCTGGCAGCGATGACGCCCGGCCGAGCACGGTGAAGGCGAGCAGGCTAGGAAGAAGCAGCAGGGCTCATCCTCTTGCGGCCCCCCACCAGCGATGACAATGCGAGCCAGGCCATGGGCAGCAGCACGAGCATGTACGTGAGGTACTGCCCGTAGATGCCATCGGGCCCGTACGGCTCGGTGGCTTCATGGAGCGGCGCGCTGTAGGGGAAGATGTTGGCCTCGGTCAGCTCGTGGAAGCCGTAGATCATGAGCTGCACGACGAATACGAGCAGGAAGACGGCGGTGACCTGGAAGAACAGTCCCAGATTCACCCGGTGGCCGTACCGCGACCAGAGCGACGCCACGAACGCCGCCACGCAGATGCCGAGCGTTGCGCCCACCAGGATGTCGGCCTGCTTGACCTGGAACAGCAGCGTCCCCATCAGCAGCGCGGTCTCCATCCCTTCGCGCGTGATCATCAGCAGCGTGAAGAGGAACACGCCTGTGAAGGCCGCGGCTCCCGTTTTGAGCGTGGAGGAGTGCAGGTGCCCTTCGATGTCCCGCTTGATCCGCTTGGCGGTGCGCCACATGTGCACCGTGAGCGAAGCGACCGATATCGCGGCGGCGACCGCCAGCACGCCTTCCCAGAGCGCCTGGTTCGCCGCGCGATAGAACAACTCGGCGGCGCCGATGCTCAGCAGCACGGCGAGTCCGATGCCCCAGCGGACGGCTCCGATCAGCTCCGGGCGCTGGCTCTTGCGAAGATAGGCGATGCTGATGGCCACGATCAGAAAAGCTTCGAGGCCTTCCCGGAGGGTGATGACGAACGCCTGCAACATTCCCTGGGACATCTCCGCGAACACTCCTCGGTGGCGCCAGATGATCGGATGAATGAAGTCTATCGGCCAAAATGGCGACCGGTCAAGTCGGATTTCGAGCCCGCGGCTCAAACGTGAGATAAACTGATGCGCATCATGGCTTTAAGAAAATACGGTCTGGCGGCGGCGCTGACGCTTGGGACCGTGGCGGCCCTCGGCGCCCAGGAAGGGATCTTCCGCTCGGCCACCCGCATCGTCCCGGTGTTCGCGACGGCCATCGACGCCGACAAGCGCCTCGTATCCGACCTCGCGAAAGACGACTTCGAGATCCTCGACAACGACAAGCCGCAGACGCTCGAGATCTTCGAAAACGAGGTGCAGCCGATCACCGTGGTCGTCATGCTGGACACCAGCGCGAGCATGACGGGCAACCTGGAACTGCTCGACCAGGCCGCCGAACAGTTCGTGCTCCGGCTCCTGCCGAAGGACAAGGGCATGGTCGGATCGTTCAACGACAAGATCGAGTTCTTTCCGTCCTCCTTCACCGACGACCGCGACCGGCTCGTGCGCTCGCTCAAGGACCTCGACTTCGGGAATCCCACGCGGCTGTACGACGCCATCCATGCGAGCATCGAGCGGCTGCTGACGGTTGAAGGACGCCGCGTCGTTCTCGTGTTCACCGACGGCGACGATACCGACAGCTCGGTCGGCTCGGGAACGGTGCTCGACGACGCGCGCACGCACGAGGTGATGATCTACGCCATCGGGCTGCGCAGCGACTACTTCAACGGCCAGCGCCAGGTACGAAGCAAGCCCGATGGAGGGCTGAAGCGGCTGGCGGAGGAGACCGGAGGCGGCTACTTCGAGCTCGAGAAGACGAGCGATCTGGCGCCCACCTTCACGCGCGTGGCCAACGAGCTGCACAGCCAGTACGTGCTGGGCTTCACGCCTTCCGTACTCGACGGCAAGGTCCATCGTCTGACCGTGAGGGTCAAGCGTCCCGGCGTCTCGGTGCGCGCCCGCCGCAGCTATCTGGCCGAGAAGTAGGCCCCGACCTACTCGTTCAATTCGATAGTCAGTTCGTCGTGCACGACGAACTCGTGGCGGCCGGTCGGCCACACCGTGGTCTGGACCGCCGGATGGACGAACGTCGTGTCGTTCGCGACGCGCCGTTCGATCACGCGCGCCGCGCACGTCGTGCCCGCGATCCCCTCGGTGGTGAAGGGCCGATCGGCGGCCACGATTCCCATGGCGTCGAGCACCGCCAGCACGGCGCAGATGGACGCAAGTCCCGGCGAGCGCTGCAGCACACCGCCCTGGAGCACCGTCGCGGTCCTGAGATCGGCCTCGCTTCTGGAGGGCGCCGTGAAGACCACCCCCTGTACGCCCTTCGATGCCGCCCCGCCGGTGGTCGCGAGCACCGCGCTCTCCTCGATCGCGGCCATGATCTCGCGGCCAAGTCTGACGAGCTGATGGGCGTGCGCCGCGTCCACCGGCACGCCCACGCTCTCGCTGTCCACGATCGCGTAGAGCTCGCCGCCGAAGGCCACGTCCAGACGCACGGCACGCGAGCCGACGCGGACGGCCGCCGCCGGCGCCAGCACGAACGACGGCATCGCGGCGAGCTCGACGGTGCCGGTCCCGTCCTCGCGGAGCCCGGCTCGCACGCCGACCTGCCCCCCGGGGGTATCGACGCGCAGATCCTCGGTTGATGTGTGAAGCGTCCGGTTGGCGAGCGCGAGGGCCACGGCGCCGGCGACGGATTCGCCCGAGAAGAGCGGAAACCCCGCCGCGTGCATGAACAGCAGCCCCAGCTGGGCCGTCTCCGCGACCGGCTCGGTGATGAGCACGCCGTGCATGCCGGCGTGCCCGCGCGGTTCGAGCATCAGCGCGCGCCGCAGGGCTTCCCCCTGCCGGCGCAGCCGTTCGCGCTTTTCCATCATGGTGCGACCGCCGAGCGAGGGCGCGCCGCTCACGATCAGCCGGACGGCTTCGCCGGCGACGTGCGCGTCGAGGGTGGAGAAGGATTTCAAGGCTTAGGGCTTAGGGGACCGTGGCCGATTCTGCACGGCTGACGTGCCACATGAAATGGCGGATTTCACAACCAGAGCGGGTCTGAGCGGGGATTCCTTTGCATCGGAGTTCCGTCGCGAGGGCAGGTGTCTTGCTCCCGGTGCGATCATGAGCAGAGTCCGTTTATCGGTCCACCATCGACTTTCCAGCGTCAGAGCGCTACGGCCTTCAGGCGCAAATTCGGCGCGCGACCGTGTCTGTGGCGGTCAACATCGTCGAGGGATCGACACGCCGGGGAGAACGGGAGTACCTCCACTTCCTCAACGTTGCGGCCGGCTCCGCAGCCGAGGCACGGTACCTGATTGGTCTGTCCTGCCGGCTGGGGTTCTTGGACGTGACTCAGGGGGAATCCCTTCAAGCCGACTACGGCAAAGTGCCCGGAGCACTCGTGGCGCTCATCCAGAGCCTGAGCCCTAAGCCCTGAGCCTTGAGCCCTGAGCCTATTGCTGCGCCGCCAGCTCCGCCACCTGCTCCTTCATCCAGGCGTCGTACTCGGCCTGCGACTTGATCGAGTAGGCGCCGCGCATGCGGAAGTGGCCGAGGCCGCACAGCTGCGAGCAGTTGATCTCCCAGTCGCCAGTGAGAATCGGCGTGAACCACACCGGGATCGTCTCGCCTGGAATCGCGTCCTGTTTCACGCGCATCTGGATGAGACTGAAGCTGTGGATCACGTCTTTGCTCGTCAGGTGCACGATCACCGGCTTGTCCACCGGCAGCACGAGCTGGTTGATGGTGGTGATGTCGTCCTTGGCCGCTGGATCGGTGCGGTCCAGGCCCAGCGGGTTGTCGGCGCTCATCAGCGTCGGATCCACGCGGCCGAACTGACCGTCGGCGCCCGGGTAGTGCACGTTCCACGCGAACTGCTCCGCCACCACTCTCACCACGGTGGCCTCGCTCTCCTGCGGGAACGCGTCGACGCGCGACGCCCACGCCGGAATGGCGAAGGCGACAATCAGCACGAGCTCGATGCCGGCGACCGCCCACTCCACGTAGCTCGCCAGGTGGCTCTTGACCCCTTGGTAGTTGGCCCTGGGGTTGGCGCCCGCCCGGAACCGGAAGAGGACGAAGACGAAGTAGGCCCCCCAGCCGGCGAACAGCACCAGCATCAGCCAGTGAACGAGCGCCGTCATCTGGTCGATCTGCGCCGCGTGCGCCGAGGCCTCGACCGGAAACTGAAGAAATTCCTTCATCTACACTCCCTCCGCCGCGTCAGACGCCAGCTGCCGGCGCCGCAAATGCAGGAAGAACGCTCCGAACGCGCCCAGTATGCAGACCGTGAACGCCAGCAGCACGAGGATGCCCGCCTGCATCGCCTTGAACTGCAGCGAGTCGTTCGCGCCGAAGCAGACGGCGCACGCCACGAGGACGTTCATGCCAGACCTGCCTTCCGGGCCTTCTGCAGGAAATAGTTGCCGTACACGCACAGCGCCGCCGAAGCGGCCAGCGAGCCGACGCCCAGCACCGGCAGCCGCGTGTACAGCGCCCACACGCCGATGAGGATGCCCATCAGCATCGACAGCGTGATGAACGCGATGTGAAACCACTTCAAGGACATACGGCTACCTCGACGCCAAGACGATCTTGTCGAGATTGGTGAACAGCGGAATGAACATCAGGAACAGAAAGAACAGCGCCGTCAGGGCGAGCACGGAGTAGATCAGCCGACGCTCGTCGCGCAGGTGCATGAAGAACAGGGCGACCATCGATCCCTTGATGGACGCGATCACCAGCGCCACCAGCACGGCCAGCGGCAGCGCGAGGTGGAGGTACGAGACGCCGACGGTGATGACCGTCAACACCATCAGGGCGCCGAAGACCATGAAATAGGTCCTGACGTGATGGCGGATGTCGTCGGAAGCGTGTGCGTGGTCCATGGTCTCCTCGAAGTCCGGCACGCCGGACTCGCGTTGTCACAGCAGGTAGAGCACCGGGAACAGGAAGATCCACACCAGGTCGACGAAGTGCCAGTACAGTCCCGCGATCTCGATCCGGTTCGTGAACCGCTCGGGCTCGGTCTTCCACATCGCGGCCCCGGGCCCCCAGAGATACCCGTTCACGACGATGCCGCCAAGGATGTGCAGCCCGTGCAGCCCCGTGAGGGTGAAGTAGATCGCCAGGAACGTACTGTGCCACGGCCCTTCGCCGGCCTCGAGGTGATGCGCGTACTCGAAGTACTTCACCACGAGGAAGACCAGGGCGAGCAGGATGGTCAGGCCCAGGTGCATCCGGAACCGGCCGAAGTCGTTCATCTTCAGCGACGCCCACGCCATCACCATCGTCACCGACGAGGTGATGAGCACGACCGTGTTGAAGGCGGCCATCGGCACGTTCAGCTCCTGGAACCCGTGCGGCCACTCGACCGAGCCGACGCGCAGCAGGATGTACGAGGAGAACAGCGCGCCGAAGAGCATGACCTCCGAGGCCAGGAACAGCCAGACCCCGAGCTTGCCGTTCGTCAGCCCCGTGTCGGGGCGGACATCGAGCGGTGTATGGAATCTCCATGCGGTCCTAAGCCCTCTGATTCTGCGGAATGAAGTCGGTGGCGTGACCCGGCACGCTGTATTCGTACGGCCCGTGGAACACCTCCGGCGCGGTCTCGAAGTTGCCGTGCGCGAGGGGCGGGGAGGTCGTCGCCGCCCAGTCGAGCGTCGTCGCGTTCCAGGGGTTCGAGCCGACCGGCTTTCCCGCTTTGATGCTCCAGAAGAAGTTGATGATGAAGAACACCTGGAACACCATCAGTCCCCAGGCCGAGTACGACATGAACTGGTTCCAGTGGAGCACCGGCTGCCGCGTGCGCGTAGGTGGCGCCGCCGTCGTAGAGGCGGCGGTTCACGCCGTGCAGCCCCTGGATGAACATGGGAAAGAAGATGCCGTTGATGAAGATGAACGAGCCGAAGAAGTGAATCTTGCCGAGCAGCTCGCTCATGCGGCGTCCCGTGACCTTCGGGAACCAGTAGTAGATGCCGGCCATCAGCGCGAAGATCGTCCCCGGCGCCACGACGTAGTGGAAGTGGCCGATCACGTAGTACGTGTCGTGCAGGTGGATGTCGCTCGGGGCGAGGCCGAGCGGCAGGCCCGTCAGGCCGCCGATGCCGAACATCGGCAGGAACGCCAGCGCGAAGAGCATCGGCGTGTTGAACCGGATCGACCCGCCGTAGAGCGACAGGAACAGCCCGCTCAGGATGATCACCGAGGGAATCGAGATGATCATCGTCGTCGTCTGGAAGAACGTGCTCATCACCGTGCCCATGCCCGTCATGAACATGTGGTGCGCCCAGACGATGAACGACATGAAGCCGAGGAAGATCACCGCGTAGACCAGCATCCGGTAGCCCCAGATCGGCTTGCGCGTGTTGTTCGCGATGATCTCGGTGACGATGCCCATGGCCGGCAGGATCAGGACGTACACCTCCGGATGCGCGAGGAACCAGAAGAGGTGCTGCCAGAGCAGCGGGTTCCCGCCTCCCGCCACCGGGAGCACCCTGTTCCCGACGACCAGGCCGCTCGGCAGGAAGAAGCTCGTGTGCGCCACCTTGTCCATCAGCTGCAGCACGCCGGCCGCCTCGAGCGGCGGGAACGCGAGCAGCAGCAGGAAGCTGGTCACGAACTGCGCCCACACGAAGAACGGCAGCCGGAAGAACGTGAGCCCCTTGGCGCGCAGCTGAATGATGGTGGTGATGAAGTTCACCGACCCCAGCAGCGACGAGGTGATCAGGAACACCATGCCGACGAGCCACATCGTCTGGCCGTCGGTGGCCGTGATCACCGACAGGGGCGGATACGACGTCCAGCCCGACTGCGCGGCGCCGCCGGTCAGGAAGAAGCTGGTGAGCATGATGACGCCGCCGACGAAGTACACCCAGTAGCTCGCCATGTTGAGCTTGGGGAACGCCATGTCGGGCGCGCCGATCTGCAGCGGCATCACGTAGTTCCCGAACCCGCCGACCGCGAGCGGCACCACGCCGAGGAACACCATGATGGTGCCGTGCATCGCGCCGAGCTGGTTGTAGAACTCCGGCAGCATGATGCCGCCGGGCGCGTTGGCCTGGCCGAGCAGCCCGCCGATCACCGGGATCGGCGATCCCGGAAACGCCAGCTGGTAGCGCATCAGCGCCATCAGGCTGAACCCGAACAGCAGGAACAGCAGCGACGTGATCGTGTACTGGATGCCGATGACCTTGTGGTCCTGCGAGAAGATGTATCGCGCTACGAAGCTCTGTTCGTGCTCGTGGCCATGCGCGTGGGCGTGCGCGTGAGCGCCCACGGCGGCGCCGTGTCCAGCCGTCGTCACGTTATCCAACTGCGTGACTCCTTCTTAGAGGCCTTTGAGATAATCCGTTCAGGGGCGGGATCCAAACCCGGGCCGACGCTCGCGCGCCACGCGGCGAGCGACGGCTGCTCGGTGTCGATGAGGGATTCTATATTCCGCCGCACGGCGGCGCAAGTGCGCCGACCGCTGTGCTACCATGGAGGTTCTTTCACGCCTCGTGGTTCGCCAGAGGGGCCGCTATCGTCTAGGGGTCAGGACACGTGGTTCTCAGCCACGGGACCGGGGTTCGAATCCCCGTAGCGGTCACAGCGCCAAGACACAGCCCGCCTCCCTGTGATATTCATATGAGGTTCCGGGTGTGATCGCATTGTCGTCTTCCACGTTCAGGAGAGTTCGAATGGATTCACGAAGCTTGCTCGGTCTGCCTCTCCTCCTCACGCTGGCGGCTGCCGCGTGCGGGGGAACAGTCCTGCGCCCGAGCCGCAGGGACAGGAACAGTCCACCGCGCCGGCCGCGGCGATCGATCCCGGCCACGGCGGCGACGATCAAGGGCAAGATCACGCTCGACGGGACAGCCCCCGCCAACGCGCCCATCAAGATGAACGCCGACCCTGTCTGTCTGCGGGCGAACAAGACCCCGCAGACCCAGGAAACCTTCATGGTGGGAAGCGGCGGTGAGCTGGGCAACGTGTTCGTCTACATCTCGGACGGCCTCGGCGACCGCACGTTCGAGGCGCCCAAGGATCCCGTCATCATCGACCAGAAGGGCTGCCGCTACCATCCCCACGTGCTGGGCATCATGGTCGGGCCAACCGCTGCAGATCGTGAACAGCGACGGCACGCTGCACAACATTCACGCGATTCCGACGAAGAACCAGGAGTTCAACACCGGGCCAGCCGATCAAGGGCATGAAGACCGATCACATGTTCACGGCGGCCGAAGACGATGGTGCCTTCAAGTGCGACGTGCACGGCTGGATGAACGCATACGCCGGCGTGCTCGACCATCCGTACTTCGCCGTCACCGGCGAGGACGGCACGTTCGAGATCAAGAACCTGCCGCCTGGCACCTACAAGCTCACGGCCTGGCACGAGAAGCTCGGCACGCAGACCGCCGACATCACGCTGGCCGCAAAGGACGAGAAGGAGAACAACTTCACGTTCAAGGCCGCCGGCGCCGCGTCGGGCAACTAGCGTTACGCCTCAGGACCCAGGGCTCATGGCGCACGTCGCGTCGGGCCCTGGGTCCGCGGCCCACAGCCTTGAGCCTTGAGCCCTGAGCCTTCCCCATGTGGCTCCACCGCTACGCGACGTTCGTCTCCGCCTGCACGGTCCTGCTGATCGTCGCCGGCGGGCTGGTGACGAGCACCGGCTCAGGCCTCTCCGTTCCCGACTGGCCCACCAGCTACGGCTGGTCGATGTTCACCTTCCCGATGCGCCACATGGTGGGCGGCATCTTCTACGAGCACGGCCACCGGCTCATCGCGAGCGGCGTCGGATTCCTCACCATCGTGCTGGCGATCTGGCTCTGGCGCGCGGAGCCGCGCCGCTGGCTGCGCCTGCTCGGACTCGCCGCGCTCGGGGCCGTCGTTCTTCAGGGGGTGCTCGGCGGCATCACCGTCCTCTTCTTCCTGCCCACGGCCATCTCCACCGCGCATGCGGGGCTCGCGCAGATCTTCTTCTGCCTCACGGTCTCGATCGCGCTGTTCACGTCGCCGAACTGGGACAGGCCGGCCGCGGGCGGCTGGGTGGACGACGCGATGCTGCGCCGCACGGCGGCCGCGACGACCGCGATCATCTACCTGCAGATCATCGTGGGCGCGACCATGCGCCATGCCGACGCGGGGCTGGCCATTCCAGATTTCCCGCTGGTGTTCGGCGGCCTCGTGCCGCCTCACTGGACGCCGCAGATTGCGATCCACTACGCGCATCGTGCGGGTGCGCTGCTGGTGGCCGCGGCGATCACGGCCACCGCCGGGCACGTGTTCTTCCACCATGGCGGGCGGCGCGACCTCGTGCGGCCGGCAAGGCTGCTGACAGCGCTCGTCCTGATCCAGATCGCGCTCGGCGGGCTCGTCGTGCTCACCAGGAAGGACGTGGCGATCAACACCATTCACGTGGTCAACGGCGCGCTGGTGCTGGCCAGCTCGCTCGTGCTGACGCTGCGCTCCTATCGCGTCCGGTTCGCCGACTCCCTCGGCGGTCCGGCCGCGCTCGCCCGGACGCGTTGCGGCCTTCGAGCGCTCGGAGGCGCGCGCGTGAAGAAGCGTGCCGGCGCCTTCGCGGGCGCGGTCCACCTCAAGCGCCCGGCGTTCACGTACTCGGCGCCGGCCGGCACGGCGGCGGCGCAGCGTGCGGCTGACTTCCTGAGCCTGACCAAACCACGGCTCAACTTCCTCGTCATCGTCACGGCCGGCGTCGGCTATTACCTCGGCGCCAGCGAACTGAGCCTGCTGCACGGGGCCTGGGCGATCGCCGCCACGGCGCTGGTCGCGGGCGGCGCGGCCGGCCTCAACCAGGTGTACGAGCGCGATACCGACAGCCTCATGTGGCGCACGCGCGCCCGCCCGATCGCCGCCGAACGGCTGACGCCGGCCGCCGCAGGCCTCTTCTCCTCGGCGCTCGTCGCCGCAGGGCTGCTGATGCTCGCCGCCGGCGCCAACTGGCTGGCCGCGGCGCTGGCCGCCGCGACGGTGCTCTCGTACAACATCGTCTACACGCCGATGAAGCGCCGCTCGCAGCTCGCCACGCTGGTAGGGGCGGTGCCGGGCGCCCTTCCGCCGATGATCGGGTGGGCTGCCGCACGCGGCAGCCTCGGTGCGGGCGCATGGGCGCTCTTTGCAATCGTCTTCGTGTGGCAGATTCCTCACTTCATGGCCATCGCCTGGATGTATCCGCGAGGATTTCGGTCGAGCCGGCTTCCCCATGCTGCCGGTGCTGCAGCCTGACGGCCGGAGCACGGCGCGGCAGGCCGTGCTCTTCTCGGCGATGCTGATACCGGCTGCGGCCGCGCCCTTCTTCCTGCACATGGCGGGAAGCCTGTACCTTCTCGGCGCCGTCGTGGGCGGCGTGGGGATGCTCTTCGCCTCCGTGGCGTTCGCCTCTGAACGAACCGACCAGCGCGCGCGCCGGCTCTTCCTGGGATCGATCGGCTACCTGCCGCTCCTCTGGGTGCTGCTGGTGCTCGACAGGGCCTGAGAGGTTGCTCGACTATTCCCTGCTCCCCACCGTCAATGCGACGCTGAACGCGACCTCCGGCATTCTGCTGACGATCGGCTACGTGCTGATCAAGCGCCGGCAGATCGCCGCGCATCGAAACGCGATGCTCCTGGCCTTCCTCTCGTCGACGCTGTTCCTGATCTCCTATGTCGTCTATCACGCGCATGCCGGCTCGAGGCCGTTTCCGGGCACCGGCCCGATTCGAACGGTCTACTTCGGCGTGCTCATCTCCCACATCATCCTGGCGGTCGTCATTCTGCCGATGGCCATCGTGACGCTCACGAGGGGGCTGCGCGCGCAGTACGTCCGGCACCGCGCGATCGCCCGGCGCACGCTTCCAATCTGGATGTACGTGTCGGTAACCGGGGTGGTGGTGTACTGGATGTTGTACCGGATGGCGTTCTGAGATTCTCAGAGCGTCAGCCGCCGGATGCGGTGCGCCTCGCTGTCGGATACGAACAGCGATCCCGCGCCGTCGAGGCAGACCCCATGCGGACGCGAGAGGCTGCACTGGAGCGGGCTGGTCTCAGGTCCGTCGCCGCGTCGGCCGGTGCCGAGCACGGTTCTGATGCGGCCGGTCTCGAGATCGACGGCGCGGATGGCGTGGTTTTCGGTGTCGGCGATGAACAGGGTGCTCGTGGCGAGCGCCAGCCCTTTCGGTCCCGCCAGCCTCGCGAGGCGGGCCGGGCCGCCGTCGCCCGCGTAGCCCTGCTCCCCGGTGCCGGCCACCCGGTGAAGCGTGCCCGCCGTACCGTCTATCCGATAGATCGCATTGCCTTCGCGGAGCGCCAGGTAGAGATCGCCTGACGGGCTCAGCACCATCGTCCTGGGGCCGTTCAAGGGGGTGCCCATGAGAGGCGCCCCGTCAGGTGACGGTGCTGCCTCTCCCGTGCCTCCGACGGTCTGAATGATGCCGCTCGTGAGCCCCACGGATCGGATGCGCTGGTTGCCGACGTCGCAGATGAGCAGCCGGGCGTTCCGGCCATCGACGACGATGCTGTGAGGGCGGCTCAACCGAGCGCGTGCGGCAGGGCCGCCGTCACCGGAGAACCCGGCGAGTCCCGTACCGGCGAAGGTGGAAATCGCTCCCGTTCCGGCGTCGACCCTGCGCACCACGTGGTTGTCGCGCTCAACGATATAGAGGTTGCCCGCGCGATCGAACTGAACCTCGTGCGGCATGTTGAGCGCCGCATCCACCGCGGCTCCGCCATCACCGGAGTACCCGCGCTCGCCGCTGCCCGCGACGACGGCCGTCCGCTGACGCCCGAGGTCGAGCCGCCTGACCTGCTGATTGTCCAGGTCGCAGAAATAGAGAGCTCCGTCCCTACCGAAGGCCAGACCGTAGGGGTTGTTCACCTGCCGATCGGAGCGGCCCGGCGCGCCGTCGCCGATGATGGTGGAAACAACTGCCGCTTCAGAGCGTGCAGGTTTAGCCAGGACAGCTGCCAGCAGGATCCCGCACGCCTCTCGACGATTCATCACTGGCCGGTGTAGCCGCTATTCGTTGCCACCGAGTTTCCGCAACAAGGTTGCGGTTTTCGCAGGATCGCCGCCGGCCTCCACGTCGTCCCCGTCCGCCGCCACTGGCCGGCGCCCCTTCTGTGCTGCGAGCAATGCGCCAAGTGGCGTCTGACCGCGGGCATTCTTCACGTTTACTTCGGCTCCTTGGTTGATGAGATATTGCACGACCGCATCGTGCATCAAGACAGCCGCCGCGTGCAAAGCGGAGTCGCCCCGGCTATTTGTGGCATTCAGGTCCGTGCCCAAACCCAGCACAGCCTCGACAGTTTCCATCACTTGGCTTTCGGGTTCCGGCTTTCCGAAATCGACCGATCTAACTCCTCGACGACTCTCCGTGGGGACGGAGTCCATACCTACTGCCAGCATGAGAGCTGTCGCTCCGTCTGGCATTGTCATGGCGAGATCGGCGCCACCGCTTTTCAACGCCGCGAGAATCTCCGGCTCGAGAAATCGCGCGGCCAACAAATACGGCGTTGACCCAATGAGCGGGCCGGCTATCACGAAGTCCTCACCGCGACGTCGCTTCGGGATGCTCTTCGCGATTCTTGCATTTGCATCCGCGCCATGCGCCAGCAGCGCCTTCACGAGATCGATCTGCCCCCTCAGTATTGCGGCATGCAGCGGTGCATAGCCCGCTGCCGAGTCATTTGGATCCGCACCAGATTCGAGCAACGCCACGCCACAATCATCGCGAGCGCTGTACGCCGCCATAATGAGCGGCGTCGTACCGTCCGGCAAGTGCGCATTCGGGTCCGCACCTGCCGCGACCAGCAGTCTGGCAGACGCCGAATCACCTGATCTCGCCGCGAAGAAAAGAGGCGTTAGTCCACCGGCTCGTACGGTATAGCTCAGCTCTTCTCGGCCAGCGCGTTGCGTCTCATAGGGAGCAACGACTTCCGAATAGATCTTGGAGCGGGCGTTCGGATCGGCACCAGCCTCCACGAGCAGCCGTACAATATCCGAGTGCCGCTGGGCAGCCGCCCACATGAGCGCCGTCTGATCGTGCGCGCGCTCTCTTGCATTCACCTCACCCCCGCGGCGCAGCAACGCCTTCACGGCCGCCGCATTCCCAGTGCGGGAACAGGTCATCAGCACCGTTTCGCCATTGACAAGGGCGGCACTCGCATCGGCGCCTGCAGCAAGAAGTCTCTCCACCATCGCGGCGTTGCGGTTGATACATGCCAGGTGCAGCGGCGTCGCTCCGAGATCGTTGGCGACATCTGCCCTAGCACCCGATCTGAGCAGCGCCTCAGCCATCGCCAGATCGTCGTGGTACGCAGCCCAATGCAGCGCGGTGGAGCCATCCGGCATCGAGGCATTAACGTCAACGCGCGACTGCAGCAGTGTTCGAATGGCTTCGGCGTCTCCAGCTTTGGCAGCCTGGGCTAGGCGCTGATCTGGCGCGGCCGCAGCAATCTCGACAGCTCCCAGGGCAAAGATCACGACGAGGACGACGCGCCAGGAACTAAAGCGAAAGCAGCTTGTCATCGATCCGTCCCGAACTGTCCGCAAACCGATCGAGGTGAACGCCGAAATGGTCGAGCAGCGTGAGATGCAAGTTCGCAAGCGGCAGATCCTTGAACCTAACATGACGCCCGCCTTCGAGCGTTCCCGCCCCGCCCCCAACGAGGACAATGGGGAGATCTCTGGGTGCGTGGGCGTTGCTGTCGGCCATGCCGGCTCCATACATCATCGTGAGATGGTCAAGCAGCGTGCCGTCTCCATCGGCTGTGGCCTTGAGCTTGCCGACGAGCCGACTGAACATTCTGACGTGATACGCGTTGATGGTCGCGCACTTCTGGACCTTTTCTGGCTCCTGCTGGTGATGTGAAATCGGGTGGTGCGGGTCGGTGATCCCGATCTGCGGATACGTCATCCCACTCTGCTCTCGTCCCATCATCAGAGTGATCACGCGGGTGACATCACATTGATACGCGAGCACCATCATGTCGAACATAAGCATCAGATGCTCTTCCCAGTCATCCGGTATGCCAGACGGAGGCTCTCCGAGTGCCAGCTTGCGATCGCTTTGTGCCTCTGCAATCTGAATACGACGTTCCACATCGCGAATCGCGTCGAGATACCCTGTGAGGGCGGTTCGGTCAGAGGCGGGGAGCTCTCCCTGCAGACGCGCCAGTTCCTCGCCGACGGCGTCCAGCACGCTCCGGCGCCGCTGTAATCGAGCAACACGCACCGCCGGATCGGTGGCAAGGCTGTCGCCGAACATCCGCTCGAACACCACCCGCGGATCGTTCTGCATAGGTAGCGGGGTGCTTGCGCTCTTCCAGGAAAGAGTATTCGTGTACGCACATGCATACCCAACGTCACACGCGCCGGCCGTCTCGCTCGACTCGAGCGCCAACTCCAACGAGCCGAGCTGCGTCTCCTTGCCTCCTTGCTCGGCCAAGATCTGATCTAGCGAAGGGCCTGCATCGAGCCAGGTCTCGCTGGTCGGCGGCGAAACATCTGTCAAGAAGCGGGTATCGCCTTCGCATGTCCGCCGCCAGGACGGCCCGGCGTTGCCGGATGACTGAGGCCGCTCACGACGAGCATGTGCTGCCGAAATGGCTCCAGCGCTGTCAGGGTCGGGGTCATTTCGAACGCGGCGCCCTCGACCAAAGGCAGGTAGTTCTTCATGATCATTCCGTTCGGCACATATATCACGCCGAAGCGGTTGATCGGTCTCGCTGGCGTTCTCGCCATCGCAGACAATGCCGGCACCATGCTGTCGAGCAGCGGCAAAGCCACCGCAGCCCCAAGCCCACGAAGGACGGTTCGCCGGGACACTGCCTTCTTCGAAATGAACATGTAATCTCCTTGAGGCTTAGCGGTCTACAACCGCCGTGCCTTGAGCCGTGCTCATCGTAAACGGCGTGCTGTTGACGATGCCGCGGATGAGGGACGACCAGCGGAACTCGTCTGCAGCCGAATCACGCACGATCTTGCGAATCGCGGGCATATCGTAGTGCTCCACCCCGCGCCCGAGTGCGTAGGACAGCAACTTCGCGGTGAGGGTGCGTGCGAATTCCTCACGATGCGTCGTGAGAAACTGCCGAAGCCCTCCGATGCCTTCGAACTGTGTGCCATCTGGCATGGATGCCGATACGTCTATGGAAACGCCGTCACTTTCTGTACGCCAGCTCCCATCCGCATCGAACTGTTCCAGCGCAAAGCCGATTGGATCCATGCGCACGTGGCAACTGGCACACACGGGATTGCTCCGGTGAATCTGAAGGCGCTCGCGCATGGATCGCGGTTGCCCATCCCTGCCGGCGGCCTTCAGCGCCGGGACGTTCGGCGGCGGCGGCGGAGGCGGCGTGCCGAGAAGATTGGCCAGGACCCACTTACCACGAAGCACGACCGATGTGCGGTTGGCGTAGGACGTGACCGTGAGGATGCCAGCTTGGCCCAGCAAACCGCCCCTTCGGTCGTCCGAAAGCGGGACGCGCCGGAATCGGCTGCCATACACATCTGGGATTCCGTAGTGTCGCGCTAGTCTTTCATTCACAAACGTATAGTCAGCGGTAAGAAGCTCGAGCACGCTTCGATCTCGCCGGATTTGATCGAGAACAAATAGTCGCGTTTCCTGGCCCATCGCGTCGCGGAGGTTCTCGTCGAAGTCCGATACAAATCGGCATCGAGCACGGCGGCATTCAGCTTTCCGAGTTCTAGCCAATCCACGACGAAATTCTCGACCAGTGCGCGCGACCGTGAATCGTGGAGCATGCGGGCGACCTGCCGATCCAGCACCGCTGGGTCATGCAAACGGCCGTTGGCGGCCAGATCCAGGAGTCCCTCGTCCGGGATGCTACTCCAGAGAA
Source organism: Vicinamibacterales bacterium (assembly GCA_963738315.1). GTDB lineage: Bacteria > Acidobacteriota > Vicinamibacteria > Vicinamibacterales > JAMQPK01 > JAMQPK01. The sequence continues at coordinate 311,835 of CAVTVT010000004.1, forward strand.
AAAACGATAGCCGCGAGGCTAGATCGAGATCGCTCAACTTGTACGGTGAACCGGGATGCAGAGCCAACGGTTCGCGCTCGATGCGAAACAGGAAACTCGGCGAGGTGAGAATCCACTCAAGCCCTTGCCTGACGCCCTCCTGGAAGCCACCGTCTCGGTACCCAGCGCCATAGAACTTCATCAACTTCGCGAGATCCGCCCCGGTCAGCGGCCGACGGTACGCTCGCTTTGCAACAGTCCGCAGGATCGCCATAGCACACGATAGTTCGGTGGACCCATCGGCAGGGCTGCAGACCAACAACTTGCGTCTCGCAGTCGATTCGCCTGGCGCTGTTGGCCCGTAGGGACCGCCGATGATGATCCGGTCGACCGCAGGACTGGTGTAGTAGCCCTCATTGGTAGCCTTGAAGAATCCGGTTGGCGTCGGCTGGACGAACCCCTCCGATTCCCAGAACTGCCGCACGAACGAGACCGAGACTTCATGAGATCCAGCGCTCACGGGCACCTTCACCTCAAGGTTGGCATCAGCCTCGTGCATGTAGATCTCAAACTCAGGATCGCCCTGCGTATTGCCGGCATAGGTAAGCGGCATCGGCATGCCTTTCGCGGCCCCGCCGATCGTGAAACGCTGCAGGCGTGCCCCGTCGAGGCGAATATCAACCTGATGCGGCTCGCCCATACCGATGATGTAGTCGTACAACTGGCGACGCAGGATCGCCTTGATGGTGTAGACCCCTTCGACTGGAAAGTAGTGCCGCACGATTGCGCCGCCCTGTGACCCAAGCGGCAGCCCGTTCATCTCGTCGTCCTGCGCGAGGTTCTTTGGAACTTTAAAGGTCTTCACGATCGGATCCTGTGGCGCAGATCCCAAAGCCAACCTACTGATCGTGCGCGCCGCCGACAGGTAGTTCTCCATCAACGCCGCTGACGGCGACAGCATGTTGGCCATGTTGTCGAAGCCCTCCTGCGCGTCTTGCTCGGAGGGTAGCAGAGCGCGGCCGTCGACATCGATTCCAAACAGGTCACGAACGGCATTCGTGTACTCGATGCGGTTAAGGCGATGTACGCCTACGCGGCCCGGCACCGGTCTGGCGAGCGCCGCGGCGTCCAAAGACCTCTCGATAGCCTGGGCCACCGCCACGTAAGTCGACGCCTCTGGCCTCGGCGCACCAGCCGGCGGCATTGCCCTCGAATTCAGCTTGGTCACCACCTTTTCCCAGATGTCGGGCATCTCTCCTATGGGGGTGTGATCGGCCAAGTCCAGTGACAACCCCCCCGTATTGAGCCGTTCGTTGTGGCAAGTCACGCAGTATTGCCTGACGACCGACGCTACCTGTGTCTGAGGGGTTGCTGGAGCGCGGCTCTGCTCATGAGGTGGCGCGCCAGCAGACCACAATCGACCGTCGTTAGCCAGGAGCGTGGCGACAGCGGCGAGAACTACCCTCAAACTAGCTCGATGTGACATCAGCGATAAATAGTTTAGGAAGTGGCGGCTAGGCGGTCATCCCTGCAAACAGGGAGGAGGCGTTCATCTGGGAGCGTTTTCAAGGCCCTCGTCCTTCAACATCAGAAGCATCTCCGCATGGGCCTGAGCCAACCCCCCCTGATTGGGCCCGGCGCCATCGAGCAGCTGCCTTGTCGCCACTAGCATAGCCGTCACGTGCTCAGTAGCATCCGCTGGGTTGCTTGCCATCTGCACCTGCTCTGCGAGGTCGACAGCCTGCGCCGCCCAGCGAGCGGCATTGGTCAGGCACGTCGCCACCCGGACCGCTCGTTCCTTCACACGCGCCGACGCGCCTTCACTCTTCACCGCGAGTTGGAGGTGCTGACTGGCTCCGGCTGTCGCGCGTGTCACGCCGTACCCGGACGCGGGTCCTTTAGCCTCGATAGTGGGATCCAGCGCATGTAGAACGTGACCTGCATGCGTCTTCATCGACGCGAGATTTGTCGGACTCCGCGCAGCCAGCTCGGAATGCGCAACCGCGGTTTTCGCGTCGCTCAGCGCCGCAATCAACAGCCCGACGCCACCAGGCGTGTCCCGCCAGTTCGTCATGAGGTGGAGAATGTGCAGATGTGGCGGATACGCTTGAATCCGCGATCCAACGATTGCGCCGTCTTGTAATTCTCCTGTGATGTGTACCGGCCGACCGGCATACAACGGCAGTCCGGGGAAATCGTAGTTGGAAATCTCTACTGCCTTACCGTCTCGATCGACGAGCGTCCAAGTCGCGAGCGCTCTCAAGCACTCGAAGACACACTCGCGATCTGTTAGAGCTCCCGCGCGCGATTGATGCGACGCCCCGCAGAAGCTATCAGAAATTCTGCCGGCGAAGACTTGATCCGGAGCCTGCGTCTTTGAAGGACTGGCGCTCAGGATAGACGCCGTGAGCGCCAGCATCAGCGACCGTTTCACGGATCAAGCTCAGAAACTGTAGCGAGCGCCAACTCGCAACACGCGCGGCGGAAGCACCCCGCTATCAGCAGCGCTGACACTGGTCGTGCCGAACCAGCCAAAAGTCGGCCCTGAGGCGTACACAACCTGCGTTGGAGCGCTGGAGTTCATTACGTTGAACGCCTCGACGTTGAATTCCACCATGCTGCCGGCACCGAGCTTGAACGATCGGCCTGCTTTCAGGTTTAGAATGCGAGTGGCCGGTCCGTGCTCGGTTCCGAAGGGCTCGAGCTTCAATGTTACCGTGCTGAGCTGGCGCAGGGCGGGGCCACCGTCCGGATCGGTGGCCCGGAACACGTAGGTCCGCTGCCCCTGGACACCGCTGCGAGCCTGTAAGAATGCGCCAACATTGATATTCCACGGAATACGAACATTTCCACTCAGATTCCCGCCCCACGTCCAAAAGTCCGCCAGCGGTACTGATCGGAATTGGGATCTCCATAGGGAGAGTCCTGCGGGAATGGTGCGTCCCACCGATGATTTTTCGTCATCCAGTAAGAAGCAAGACCAAACCAACGGCCGGAGCTGCGTTTGGTTAGTGTGAATTCGGCCGACTGATAGGAATCTGTTCTCGGACTGTTTAGCCGTTGGTTGCCAACGAACGCCGCTCCGCGGTAGGCGGCTGCGTAATCCCAAATCGTTACCTTCCCACCGTCGTCAGGCGTATCGAGCTCGCCGTCGGGCCCAGGATCACGGCGCGTGAGCGCAGCATTGTACGCGCTCCTCGGACGCAAGACGTTCGTGGTCACGACGTTATCGCGGAAATCCCTAAACACGTATAGAGCGCGAAATCCGAGATTCGAGACCAGTTCTTGCTCAAAACCAGTTGTGACTTCGTTGGTCATCGGCTGACGCAAATCAGGGTTGAGGATGTTGTTCGTGGATCCGGAGATGCTCAGGAAATCGCCACCATTGTTGACATCCAGGTTTACCTCGCCAGGCGTGTAGTCGCCGTTTCGATCTGGATCGGACCAGCGGAAGGTGGCCGTTACGTTGCCATTCTCGTTTACGCAGCCCCGAATCCGCTTTCAGCCACGGTGAGCATTCCCGCATTGAACCGGCCGTAACTCGCCTTCACGACCGACTTGGGTCCCACGCTCCAGGCCAATCCGACCCTCGGAACCAAGCTTGTCCATGTCTCTATATCCTGATGAGAGAAGTTCTTGGCTGGAAACAGCATGGAAAACCCTGGGCTTGCGGCTTTCGATTGCTCAGGAATCCACGCATGCTGATATTCATACCGAAGGCCGAGATTTATGGTCAGACCATTTCTGGCCCGCCACGTGTCCTTGACATATCCGGCGAAGATGTTCTGTGCGTTGCGCGCATCAATCGGCGCGTTCAGGATACGGATTTCTGCCGGCTGACCTCCGTCATACACCAGGATGTAGTCTCCGGCGGAATTCGTCTGATTTCCTCCAGAGAGGCGCTGCCAGTAAAGCGTGGAACCGCCTTTCAACTCATGTTTTCCACCGAGGAAGCGCTCGGGAAAGTAACTGAGACTCCCATCGAATTGGTAGCGGTCTTTGTTGCTCTTGTTCGCCCCGGTTCCCGAACCCGTCGCGAGTGAGGTGTTCCGGTCGAGCTTGCTCGGATTGCCGGGCCCCGTCAACCCGAACTTTGATCGGTCAACCGAGTAGTCCTCATGATTCCCGCCCCACCCAGCGACGAGATTACCCACCATGTGGCTCGAAAGCGTACTTTGCAACTCGCCCTTGTAGACCCCTCCTGGATTCCGGTAATCAATTGTGGACTCCAACGGTCTAAATCTGGTGCCGGCCCGCTGCGGCTGATACTTAATCCCGTTCTGCCAGACTCCGATCAAACGGTGCTTCTCAGTTGCCTGATACGAAAGCTTCACGGCATAGTCAGTCAGGTTGTTGTCGAAATAGGCTAGTGGCTCGTCTCCAGTGAGATACGCGCCATCGGGTCCTGGACCGGCAGCGAACCCAAGCGGATTGTAGACGCGCTTCTGTTTATTGTTTGCTACGTAGAACCACAGCTTGTCTTTGAAGATCCTGCCACCAAGATCGGCGGAGTACTCGTAGTAATACTTTAGCGGCGTGGTTGCTGAAAGGCCCTGTGCCCGCAACTTCGACGTCAGATTTTCGCTTTGAAACCCGCTTCCCTCGTACCCGCCGCGGTAGGTGCCGTGGAACTGATTCGAGCCGGACTTCAGCACGGATACCATCGATATGCCTGGCGACGACACCTCAGCGTCGTTTCCCGACGTCCTGATTTGAATTTCCTCGAACGAGTAGGTCGTCAGATAAGCCGAGGCGCTGTTGCCCGCGCTGATATTGATCCCTTCCACTTCGATCTTGGCCTGCGCCGTCGCGCCGTAGCTTTGCACGTTGCTTCGGCTCGCAAGCGCGCTGTCGCCGATGTCAGGTGAACCCGAGGTCGTGACGCCGGGCGTCATTGCGAACAGGTGCTGATACCCTCGACCGGCCGGTACCGACTCGATCGTGTCGCGCGTGAGATTCACGCTGGTCGTTGTGGTGCTCTGATCAACGACCGGGCTCACGCCGCTGACGGTAATCGTCTCTTCCAGCGCACCGATGGCGAGGGTCGCGTCGACACGCGCGACGAAGCCGACCGGAAGCCGGAGATCATCTCTAACAAAGGTTTTAAACCCACTCAACTCGAACGCGACACGGTATACCCCGACAGGCAAGTCACCGAAGCGGTAGGTCCCGTCGGCTTCTGTGACTCGCGTCGTGCGGCCGACCTGCAGCGCTGGGCTGCTGATGGTTACCGTCACGCCGGGGAGTGCTGCCGCGCTCTCGTCCGACACGGTGCCGTGAATGGTGCTCGATGTGGCACTCTGCGCCGACAAGCGTGAAGCCGCACCGAATTGAGCGATCCCAACGACCAGCGCCGCGACAGCCCAAATCGCCCGTTGCCTACCCAAACACACCCACGGTTGTCCCATCATGACGTTTGCTCCTCGTGCGAAACCATCAAGTAGATCGGCATTCACGGCGGACAGATCAGAGAGGGGGGATGCTACACTCGCGGCTGCGACTTGCACATCCCTGAAATCAGGCAGGGCTTCGTGAGCCTATGCGATGTGGAGAATACCGCGACGCAGAGCTACGTCAATTGCGGCAGTCCGATCCTGGACGTCCAGTTTCACGAGGATGTTCTTAATATGGCTCTGCACTGTTTCTTCGCTAATCCCCAGGGACACGGCGATCTCGCGATTCCGAAGCCCGCGCCGTACAAGCGACAGCACTTCAATCTCTCGGTCGGTCAGCGTGGGACGCCTCTCCCTCTCTGCCAAGCTCGCGCGCACCTCCGGACTCATCGCGGGCTGCCGACCCGCATGCACTTGACGAACGACACGCACGAGGTCCTCAGAAGCGGTGTCCTTCAACAGGTACGTGGCCGCGCCGGCCTGCATGGCTCGATGAACGTCTTCATCGCCCTGAAACATGGTCAGCACGACGATGCGAGCGGTCGGGTCGCGGTTTCGGATGGTTCGAATTGCGTCCACCCCGCTCATCGTTCCGAGCTGCAAATCCATGATAGTGACGTCGGGCCGGACGCGTTCGAACGTCCTCACCGCTTCCTCCGGCGTGCTCGCTGACGCAACTACCTGTATGTCAGGCTGGCGATCCAGCATCAACGAGATCCCCTCGCGCACGATCCGATGGTCGTCGACGCACAGAACACGAATACGAATGTGAGACTCAGGCTTCGCCGGCTGCTCGCTCATATGGCACTCTCACCTCAACCACAGTCCCGCCGCCCACACAGCTTTCGATTCGCACGTGGCCGCCTGCGGCCTCGGCGCGTTCTCGCATATTTACGAGACCGTAGTGACCGTTCTCCTCTGCCAAGTTCGGATCGAAGCCCAGCCCATCGTCACCAATTCGCAGGATCACTCCAGCGTCTTCGTAACGGAGAACCATTCGGATTTCACTGGCATGCGCGTGCCTGATGGCGTTTGCCACTCCTTCTTGACCGATTCTGAGTAGATGCTCTTCAATCTCGCGAGTACAGGCCTTCGGTTCGCGTTCCACTGTGAAAACAAAATGAACCGGGTGGCCTGATGTGGCGTGCTCGCCGGCGCGGCGCAGCGCCGACGCTATGCCTCGCTGTTCAAGAAATGCCGACCGCAGATTCCAGATTGATTGTCGGGCCTCTCGGATATATTGCTCCACATCCCTCCGCATCTGGATGAAGTGCTCTCGGAGCCGAGGACTCGGCGCCTCCATGTCGCTTGCGATCGCATCACAGCGAAGCGCCACGCCGAACAGACCCTGGAGCAGCGTGTCGTGAATTTCGCGACTGAGCCGCGTGCGCTCTGCCAACACTAGCGAAAAACGCGCTCGGACTTGACGCAGGTGCATGCGCCAGGCACCGACGACCGACACGGCAGCGAATAGGACACAGCCTCCGAGGAACCAGGGCGTTCGGTAGAACATCGGAGCGATGGAGAATATCCAAACCGCATCAGCGTCGGGCCAAGTACCGTCGGCGCCGCTCGCCATGAGATGAAACCTGTAATGGCCGGCCGGCAGATTCGTGTACGCTGCATGTCGTCTCGTGCCGCTCTCCACCCATGCAGCGTCGAAACCGTCGAGTTTGTAACGAAAATGCGTACACTCAGGCGTGCTGAGCGCCAGCGCTCCAAACCCGAGCTCAAGTTTCTTCGTGCCAGGCCGCAGCCGAACGCCATCGCGCGGCTGGACGGCGTCTCCGTCCACGATAACGCTGTCGAGACCGACGCCTGTTGGGTCTTGCTTGACAGGCACTACGCGTGGATCGACCACCGCGATGCCTTGGCTCGTCACGAACCAGAGGCGTCCATCGGCGGCACGCACTCCAGCGTTCTGACCGTACCAACGCGGATTGCCGGCGAGGCTCTCGGACGTGTAGAGACGAAACGGAATGCGATTAGTTGGCGAGGCTATGGCTCGATCGAAGTCGGCAGGATGAAACGCCACCACGCTGGACCCGGTGCCCAACCACAAGAGTCCTGACTCGTCTTCAATAATCGCGGTCATATTCACGAGGGCGTGACCGTTCATCTGTCGAAGCGATTGAAATCTTCCGTTTCGAAATCTCGCGAGTCCGCGAGCCCCTCCGAGCCAGATCGCCCCTGCAGCATCCTCGTACATCGTCCTGTAGGCATTTGGCTCCAAGCCATCGGCGGGGCCATATTGTCGAAGGGCGCCATCTGGTCTCACCACCAGTACGCGCCCCTCGGCACCCAGCAGCCAGAGCGTTTGATCGCGCTGTGTGTTCATCCAGAGGAGCGGGCTTGGCTCCTCGCCGTGAGACAATCCGGACGACAGGAGTTGCGTGCCATTCCAATGTAGAACTCCAGCCAAGGAATCGTGCAACCACACCCCCCCCTTCCTATCCGAGGCAAGCAGATCAATCACGCCTCCCAACGCGCCTCCAAAGTTCACTTCTTCAGAATGTGTACCCGTCGTCAAAACGAGATGGTTGCCTCTCGCGATCCATACCCGCCCACGCTCGTCGCTGTGAACAGCCGTTATCGTTGCTGGCCAATCTGGAGGCTTACCGATTCCTTGGGGAATTGCCGCCGCCTTCACCCGCGACACGGAGCCGGAAGCCACAACCCACACGGCATCGTGTTCCGCGGCCAGACCGGAGACGAGACCCAGACTGCTGAGGGCGGTTGCCCGCCCAGGTCTCAGGCGATTGAGTCCTTCGATGGTTCCAACCCAGATGTTGCCGTCACGATCTTCGAACAATGACAACACGCCATTTCCAAGCAGTCCAGTCAGTTCCGTGGCACGATCGACCATCACGTTATTCGGTGAGTCGATAGACTTGACTCGCCACAAACCCTGTCCTGCCGTTCCGACCCAGAGATTGCCCACGCGGTCCTGCAACAAGCAGCGTCCACGCCCACTCTCTCTTCCAGAGAGAACGGCTGATCCGTCGATGATCTTGAAACCCGCAAGTCGATCCACGATCCACACGCGATCACGCTCGTCGATAGTGATCGATCCGATCCAATCGTCGGGCGGCCCATCACCTCGCCGGAAAGCCTTGCCCTCCCGCTCGGTCCCCTTTAGACGCTCAAACCCAGCCCGTTCCGAGGACAACGCGAAGACGCCCGTCCAAGTGCTGACGAACAGTCGATCTCGATTGTCGAAATACAGCGCGTGAATGGCGCCGTCCGGCAGCCCTCTACCGGTCCACCGCTGCCATCTATCGTTGTCGAGCCAAAACAGCCCAGCCGAACTTCCGGCCCATATCGTGCCCCGACCATCTTCGAGCAACGCGCTTACCGTTCCCTGTGGCAATCCGTCATGCTCGAGATACGGCCGGACATTCCTCAACTGGCGCGAAGCATCCCGTCGGATCCGGGCGATACCGCCGCGCCCCGCAAAGCCGACCCAGAGGTCCCCGCTGTGCGAGACAAGAAGCGCATTCACAGACTGTGTGGGGATCGGGTTGCCGTCCATTGCGGCCCAGGTTGTGAAGCGGAGCCCGTCGAATTTCACTAGGCCTAACATAGTGCCGAGCCACAAATACCCCTCGCGATCCTGCGCGATGGCATGAATGTCGCCATATGGCAGGCCATCCGCCGCTCCCCAGGATGTAATGTTGTAGCCGGTCAGGATCCGCGACGGCGCTTCGCCGACGGCCGAGTCGGCGCCGATGACGAAGCACAGGACCACGAGCGCTGGAGTGGAGATTCGGTGGAGTCGCGCCATACACCCTCGATCGACACCAAAGCACGAGCGGTGTCGGTGAGAGCGCCTTATAGCACGGGAGGCGAATCAGTAGAAGCGCGTTTCACCCGGAAGGAAATTCGGCCGCCGCGAATTGCTACACGGCGGCCGCAACCCTGGCAAGTACCTAAAGCACGATCCGAAGCCTCTGTCGATGATTAGAAACGTGTGTCTCTAGACAGATCATCCTGCAGTCACAATTCTCCATTCAGCAATTACCACTATCACCGCCCCCGCCCCGGCATCCCGATCACCGGCTCCTCGTTCGGATTGTTCGCGGGACCGCGTCCGCGCGCCGGCGGCGTCCAGCCGTCCTTGGCCGGGCCGTTCTGCACGAACCGCACGTCGGGGCTCAGGATGTTGCCGGTCAGATACTGCTGCCCCGCGGAGCCGTAGTACTTCCCCGCTTTCAGCGCTGCGTCGTGAATCCTGATTCGGAAATCCTGATAGCGGTCGTCGTTCTGGCTCCAGCCGGAGAAGCGGGACAGATCGTTGTTCCCTTCGATGATCACGTCGACGCCGTACTGCGATGCAATCTCTGCGGCGTTGATCGTTCCTTCGATCGTCTCGATCATCACGACGACCAGCATGTTGTCGTTGATGGTATTCGCGTACCCGCCCGGCACCATGTTCCAGACCTGCGCCGCCTGGCCCGCGCCCGAGCTGCGGCGGCCGATCGGCGGGAAGCGGGCGAAGCGGCCCGCGTCGCGCGCCTCGATGGCATCATCCACGGTGGGGACGATGAACCCGAGGTTGCCCATGTCGCCGACCTTCTGCATGTTCGCTTCCTGCGCGTCCGGCATGCGGACCATCGGGGCCGCCATCCCCATGCCGGGGCAGGCCGCGATCATCTTCGCCACCTCGTCCCACGACATCGTGCTGTGCTGCATCTCGAACCAGATGTAGTCGAAGTGCTTCCGCGTTTCGCAGTACAGCTCGGGATCGAACCGCGAGATCGTGTAGCTGGTCACCTGCTTGTCCTCGAACAGGTGCTGCTTGGCGAGGTTGTAGAGCGGCAGGTGCGCCGGATCCACCATCGACTTGCTCATGAAGCCCCACCCGCGCGAGTCGGCTTTGAGCGGCGTCAGCGTGCCCTTGGCGGCCACGGCGTTGCTGCCGCCCCCGGCCCCGCCGCCGCGGCGTCCGCCCTGGGCTGGCATCGGGCCGCCCCCCTGGGCGCCGCCGCCCTGCGCCTGCATCGTGGCCATCATCACGCAGGCGAGCACGAACGCTCCCGCGAAGAACATCCATCGTCTCGAGGTCATTGATCCTCCTTCTTCTCGACGCGCCCGGTCGAGGCCGGCAGAGCCGACACGTGCGATGCGGTCGAAGAACACGCGAGCGCGAAGTATGGCACTTCGATCGAGGGGGTTCAAGGTCGGCGGCGGGCGTGGGGGCGGCCCTCGCCGGTCACGCGCCGGGCGGCATCAGGACTGGAGGTTCATGCCCGCCCCGACGGCCGAGATGCCGCGGGGCGTCTGGTACCAGTTCCCCAGTTCCCTAGTTCAAAACTTCAAAACTTTCTTATACTTCTCCCCATGCTCTTCAAACGCGTGGTGGCGGTTGCCTGCCTGTGTCTCCTGCCGGGGCTCGGCTGGGCCCAGTCGATTTCCCGTATCGCCGGCGTCGTGCGCGACGAGACGGGCGCCCCCGTCCGCGGGGTGATCGTCCGGGCCGAGATCGGCGCCCCGAACACGGCGCCGCTGTCGCTGACGGCCGCCACCGACGACCGCGGGCGGTTCATCTTCGTCGTGGCGCGCTCGGGCGAGTGGAGGCTGACCTTCGACGCACCCGGGTTCGAGACCATGGCGCTCGCCGCGCCCGTGCGCCTCGGCAGCACCCCGCCGACGCTCGACATCAAGCTCGAACGGCGCGAGGCGCCGGAGCTGACCGGCGCCATGGCGGGCGTGGACGCCCGGCAGCTCTCCACCCAGCTCGCCTCAGCGGCGGCGCTCCTGGACCAGGGCAAGTACGAGCAGGCGATTGCGGCCTATCGTGAGATCAAAGGGCGCGCGCCCGCGCTGACGCTCGTGAGCCTGCAAATCGGGAACGCGTATTTCGCGCAGGGGGCGTATGCGGAGGCGGAGGCGGCTTACCAGGAAACGCTGAAAGCGAACGCGGAGGAGCCGAACGGTCTCTTCGCGATGGGGCGGCTGCGCGAAGCGCAGGGTAATGCCGCCGACGCTCGGGCGTGGTACCAGAAAGCGGCGGCGGCCGACGACTCCTGGACGAAGCCGCTGATGAGGCTGGCCGAACTCGCGCGCGCCGGCGGCGACGGCGCCGCCGCATCGGCCTATCTGCAGCAGGTGGTCACGATCGACCCCGAATCGCCGGATGCCGCGCAGGCAAAGGCGCTGCTCACCGGAGCTGCGCCAGCGCCTCGTCAATGAGCCGCTCGTTGTCCTTCGCCGAGAGGTTCCGCCCGATCAGCTTCGAGGCGATGGCCACCGAGAGGTCGGCCACCTCATGGCGGATCTGCTCCAGCGCGCGCGCCGTTTCCAGCTGAATCTGCCGCTCGGCGTTCTTCACGATGCCGTCGGCCTCGGCCCGGGCCTTCTGCCGCATCTCCTCACGCAACCGCTCGGCGTCGGCGCGGCTGGCGGCGACAATGGCTTCGCCGTCGATCCGCGCCTGCCGGATGATCTGCGCCGACTCCTGGTTCAGCCGCTGCAGCTCCGCCCTGGCCTTCTCGGCGTCGTCCAGCGACTTGCGGATCGTCTCCTGGCGCGCGTCGAGCGCCTGGAGCAGCGGCGTCCAGGCGAACTTCGCCAGCAGCGCGAGCAGCACCAGGAAGGTGACGATCGTCCAGATGAACAGTCCCGGATCGGGCTGAACGAGAGGATTATTCATCGGCGTTCCTATCTCATCAGGATGACCAGCAGCGAGAAGACCTCCGCCAGAATCGCCACGCCTTCGAGCAGGAAGAGCGGGAGGTTGATGGCGCCGGTGATTTGCGCGGCGGCCGACGGCTGGCGCGCGATGCCTTCTGCCGCCGCCGCCGCGAACCTGCCGATCCCCAGCGCCGCGCCGATGACGATCATCCCGAGCGCGATGGCGGCGCCGAAATAGTGCAGCACGGGGCCGCCCGCGGCGGTTCCTCCGGCGGCCTCCTGCGCGAACGCGGCGTTCGAGGCGAGCGCCGCAAACGCGAGCGTCAGCATCGTCACCGCACCTGTCTTACGAGAACGTACGCTGTTCATTCCTGTGTCCTTTCGTATGGAGACGAGCGCCTCAGTGGTGAACGTGAATGGCCATTCCGATGAACACCGCGGTCAGCAGGGTGAAGACGTACGCCTGCACGAGCACGACGATGATCTCGAGCGCGGAGATGCCGACGGCCAGGGGCACCGACACGACCATGCCGACGCCGACACCGGCCACCGCGCGCCCGAACATCTCGGCAAAGAGAAAGACGAACGACAGAATCGCCAGAATGGCGATGTGGCCGCCCGTCATGTTGGCCGCGAGTCGCATCGTGAGCGCGAAGGGGCGGACGAACATGCCCATGATTTCGATCGGGATGAGCAGGATGTAGATGGGCCAGGCCAGGCCGCGCGGCACCAGATTCTTCCAGTGCTGCACCGCGCCGTGCGCCTTCGACCCGGCCACGATGATGGCCCCGAAGGTGATCGTGGCCAGCGCCGCCGTCACATTGAAGTTGGCGGTCGCCGTCGTCCCCCCATGGATGACCTGCTTCAGGAACGAGTCGGGCCCGGTGTGGAGCAGGTACCGATCGGCCAGCGCCACGACCTCGAAGACGGGGATCAGCCCCACCGCATTCGCGCAGAGAATGAAGAAAAAGAACGTCAGGACCAGCGGCGTCCAGCTGTTCACCCATTTGCGCCCGACGTTCGGCTGCACGATCTCGTCGCGCACGAACACCACCACGGCCTCGAGCGCGTTCATCGCCCCGGTGGGCACCCGGCCCCCGCTCCGGAGGTACCGGCGCACGAGGTACGTCGCCACCAGGAAGACGAAGCCGGCCACCAGCCAGAGCATCAGCACGTGCTTGGTCACGGAGAGATCGATGCCGAGCACCGTCGGGAGGTGAATCAGCGGGTGATCGTGGCCGCTGTTCGACACGTGTTCGATGATGACCTCGCCGGCATTGAACGTCTCCGACGGAGCCGCGGCGTGTTCCTGGGCCAGCATCAGGCCGTGCGCATCCTTTCCGCAAACAGGCGCCGCAGGCAGACCGCCTCGGTCAGGTGCAGCGCGATGAAGTAGAGCCCGAAGCTCGCCGCAAACGCGGCCGGCCGCACGTGCAGCAGTGCCACCGCCATCCAGAGATAGGCGCCGAAGAACACCAGCTTCACGAAGAAGCCTCCCATCATCACGCCGGTCAGCTGCTCCGGGTGCGCGCGGTAGGTGCGCACGATCAGCAGCCACGATCCGCAGGCCACCGCGAGCGGCGCCGCCATCCCCAGCCACACCTCGCGCCCGGCCCCGGTCGCGAGCGCCGCCGCGGCGGCCGAGACCCCGCAGGCGGCGCACATCATCCCGATCAGTCTTTTCGCGGCCATACGGTCTTCGCCAGTTCGTAGAAGCCGACGATCAGCCCCAGCAGCAGCCCGCCCAGCAGAAACGCCGGCGACGTGCCGCGCCACGCGTCGACCGCGTAACCGATGCCGCCGAGCAGGATGATCGCTCCGATCAGGGTGTAGCTGGCGCCAGCTACGGAGCCCGATTTCACCACATTGTCTTGCAGAGATTTCGCGGAGCGCGCGAGGAAATCCTTCCCGTCGTCTTTTGGCATCGTGACTATAGCATACCTTGTGAAAACATTCACCAGCGAGGAGGGAGCGCGTTTCCGGCGGAGAATCGGGCTTTCAGCGCGTCAGCTGGGCCGCCGTCGACGCCCCGAGCGTCGCCGCCGACGCCTCGGCGAACTCGAACAGCGGCCGCGGGTAGATCCCGAGCGCCAGGGTGGCCACCACCGCCACCGCCAGCACGAACCCGAAGGCCGGGCTCGTCACCGGTTCGGACCCCGAGGGCTCGTTCTTCAGCCACATGAAGACCACGATGCGGAGGTAGTAGTACAGCGAGACGGCGCTGTTCAGCACGCCGATGACGGCCAGCCAGACATAGCCCGATTCGATGGCCGCGCCGAACAGCCAGAACTTGCCCATGAACCCCGCCGTGGGCGGCACCCCTCCCAGCGACAGCATGAACAGCAGCATCGCAATCGCGGCGAACGGGTTCCGGAAGAACAGCCCGTTGAAATCCTTCAGCTCGTCACCGACCACATCGGCGCGGCGCAGCAGCGTGATCACCGCGAAGGCGCCCAGCTGCATGAACGCGTAGATGAAGAGATAGATGAGCATCGCGGTGATGCCTCGCGAGGTGCCCGCCACGACCCCGATCAGCAGATAACCGGCGTGCGCGATCGACGAGTACGCCAGCATCCGCTTCACGTTGCTCTGCGTCAGCGCCGCGAAGTTGCCGACCGTCATCGTGACCACCGAGAGCACGTAGAAGAGCGTGCTCCAGCCGATCGCCGGCCCGCCAGCCGCTTCCGCGATTCTCATCGACGGCAGGCTCTCGACGAAGATCCGCAGGAGCATGGCGAAGGCCGCGGCCTTGGACCCCACCGAAAGGAACGCCGTGATCGGCGTCGGCGCCCCCTCGTAGACGTCCGGCGCCCACATGTGAAAGGGCACGGCGGCGATCTTGAACCCCATCCCCGCCACCACCATCACCACCGCGAGCACCAGCCGCGGGTCGCGCTCCTGCCCTACCAGCGCCGTCGCGATCGTCCGCAGGTTCGTCGTCCCCGAGAGCCCGTACAGGAGCGACATGCCATAGAGCAGGATGCCCAGGGAGAAGGCCCCCAGCAGGAAGTACTTGACCGCCGCCTCGTTCGATCGCCGGCTCGGCTTCAGATAGCCGGTCAGGATGTAGAAGGCGATCGCCATCGTCTCGAGGCCGATGAACAGCGTGATCAGATCGGTGCCGCCCGCCATGAACATCATGCCGAGCGTGGCGCACAGGATCAGGAAGTAGTACTCCCCGGCCCGCATGCCTTCGATCGACAGATAGTGGTCGGACATCAGCACGGTCATCGCCGCGGCGATGAGGAACAACACCTTGAAGAAGAGCGCGAAGCGGTCCACGGCAATCAGTCCGTGGGCGATCTGCGTCTGGGCGTCGGCCACCGGCACCAGGGCAGCCCCGGTCGCCGCGATCACGCCGAGCGTCACCCACGTGAGCGTGGACGGCCGGTCGCGCGGCACCACGAGATCCGCCAGCAGCAGGAGCAGCGCGCCGGCCGTGAGCACCAGCTCCGGGAGCAGATACCAGAAGTCGCCGGGCGCGGGAAGGCCGCTGGGCATTACCGCTGGCCTCCGTTGGCCGCCGCCTGGAGCGAGGGGGCCGCCGACCCGCCGGCCGCCGCCGCCGGCGCGGGCGCGGCCTCAGCCGCGGCCGGCGGCTGAGCGCGGTACTCGGGGTTGACCCGGGCGACGACCCGGTTCACCGATGTCTCCAGCCGCCGGATGAACGGCGCCGGATAGAGGCCGATCCAGAAGGCGAGCACCAGGAGCGGGGCGAACGTCGCGAGCTCGCGCAGGTTCAGATCCCTCAGGTGCTCGTTCTTCGGGTTCTCGATCTTGCCGAACATGGTCCGCTGATACAGCCAGAGCATGTAGGCGGCGCCCAGCACCACGCCGCTGGCCGCGAACGCGGCGTACATCCGGCTGGCGAGGAAGGCGCCCTGCAGGATCAGCAGCTCGCCGATGAAGCCGTTCAGCGCCGGCAGCCCGATCGACGACATGGTCATGATCAGGAAGATCGTCGCGTAGACGGGCATCACCTTCGAGAGCCCGCCGTACTCGGAGATCTGTCTCGTGTGCCGCCGCTCGTACACGATGCCGACGATGAGGAAGAGCGCGCCGGTCGAGATGCCGTGGTTGAGCTGCTGGACGATGCTGCCCATGATGCCGAGCGGGTTCAGCGCGAACATCCCCAGCATCACCATCGCCATATGGCTCACGCTCGAGTAGGCCACCAGCCGCTTCCAGTCCTGCTGCGCCATCGCGCAGAGCGCGCCGTAGACGATGCCGATGATCGCGAGCGTCACCATCATGGGCACGAAGTGGCGCGTGGCATCGGGCAGGATCGGCAGCGAAAACCGGATGAAGCCGTAGGTGCCCATCTTCAGGAGGACGGCAGCCAGGATCACCGACCCGGCCGTCGGCGCGTCCGTGTGCGCATCGGGCAGCCAGGTATGGAACGGGAACATCGGCACCTTGACCGCGAAGCCCAGGAAGAAGGCGAGGAAGACCCACCACTGCAGGTTGTACGGCAGGTTCAACTGCTGGAACTGCGTGACGTCGAACGTGTACACGCCGGTCACGCTGTGCTGGTAGAAGTAGAGCGCCAGGATGCCCAGCAGCATCACGACGCTGCCCACCAGCGTGTAGAGGAAGAACTTGATCGCCGAGTACAGCCTCCGGTCGCTCCCCCAGATGCCGATCAGGAAGTACATCGGAACGAGCATGACCTCCCAGAACAGGAAGAACAGCAGGAAGTCGAGGCTCACGAAGGCGCCGATCATCCCCGTCTGCAGCACGAGGAGGAAGATGTAGTACTCCTTCACCCGCTCGGTGATCGCGGTCCACGACGAGAGAATGGCGATGAAGCCGAAGAGCGTCGCCAGCAGCACCATCAGCGAGCTGAACCCGTCCACGCCCAGGAAGTACTCGGCGCCGATCGACGGAATCCACGCCGCGCGCTCGACGAACTGGAACTGCGCGTCCTGCACGTTGTACCAGAACCAGAGCGGCAGCGAGACGAGGAAGCCGGCCAGCCCGAAGAGGTTCGCGATGACCCGAATGGCCCCGCCGTTCTCCTTCGGCACGAACAGCAGGATGGCCGCGCCGGCCAGCGGCAGGAACAGGATCAGCGAGAGCAGCGGAAAATTCGCAACGTTGGTCACGGACTACCTCACGAGCAGATAGATGCTCACAAACGCGAAGACGCCGAACAGCATGAGGAGCGCGTAGTTCTGGACGAGCCCGGTCTGCATCCGGCGGAACACGAAGCTCGACTCCTCGGCCGAGCGGCCCACCAGATTCACCGCGCCGTCCACGATGTACTTGTCGATCAGGCTCGACACCCAGGCCGCGAAGACGGTGAACCAGCCCGAGCCGTTCACCGCGCCGTCCACCACCCGGCGGTCGAAGCTCCACAACCCGAACGCGGATGCCATTGTCCCGCGCACGAACGTGGCGTTGTAGAGCTCGTCCACGTAGTACTTGTTGTAGAGCGTCTCGTGGACACCGGCCCACCGGTGCCGCAGATGCTCGGCGATCTCGGGCGCGCGAACGTAGAAGCGGTACGCGATGGCGATGCCGGCGATCGCGACGAGGACGGAGAGCAGCATCAGTCCCAGCTCGACGGCGGTCGAGACGTGCTCCCCCTCCGCCGTCCCGGGTTCGGCCCCAGCCGGCTCCGCCACGGCCCCGCCGGCGAGACCCGCCGGTTCGGCCGCTGCCGCCTGGGCGGTGAAGCTCGGCTCGAGGAAGCTCTCGATCGCGTTGCTGCCCGCGAGCGCGTGCGGAATGCCCACGAACCCGGCCACGATCGCCCCCACGGCCAGCGCCATGAGCGGCACGGTCATCGGGCGGGGCGACTCGTGCGGACCGTGCCACGGGCCATGGCCGTGCCCCGCACCGTGCGACGCGGCGTCATGGCCGTCGTCGTGCGGCTCGGCGGGGCCGTGGCTGACCTCGTGGTCCGCCCGCTGGGCCTGCCCGTGCGCGAATGGATCGGCCGGATGCGGCGCGCCGTGAACCGCGGCCGTCAGCGCGGCCGCCGGGGTCGTGTGCTCCCAGGCGGGACCGCGGTAGTCGCCGAAGAAGGTCATCGCCATCAGCCGGAACATGTAGAACGCGGTCATCAGGGCCGTCACCACGGCGAGCGCCCAGATGAACTTGTTGGCCAGGAAGGTGCGGAAGAGGATCTCGTCCTTGCTGAAGAACCCCGAAAACGGGGGAATCCCGGCGATGGCCAGCGTGCCGATCATCATCGTGATGAACGTCACCGGCAGGTACCGGCGCAGGCCGCCCATGCGGCGCATGTCCTGTTCGCCGGCCATGGCGTGGATCACCGACCCGCTGCAGAGGAAGAGCAGCGCCTTGAAGAAGGCGTGCGTCATCAGGTGGAAGGCCCCGGCGGCGTACGCGCCGACGCCCATCGCGAGGAACATGTAGCCGAGCTGCGACACGGTCGAGTACGCGAGGACGCGCTTGATGTCGTACTGGACGAGCCCGATCGAGGCCGCCATGAACGCCGTCAGGGCGCCGACGATCATGATGACCTGCAGCACCATCGGCGCGTGCGAGAACAGCACGGCGTTGCGGCCCACCATGTACACGCCCGCCGTGACCATCGTCGCGGCATGAATCAGCGCGGAGACGGGGGTCGGCCCTTCCATCGCGTCCGGCAGCCACACGTACAGCGGTATCTGCGCGCTCTTGCCGGTCGCGCCGACGAACAGCAGGAGGGCAATGGCCGACAGCGCCCCGAAATGAGCCGTTTCGACCGGCATGGCGGCCGTCGCATTCGCGACCGCGCGGAAGTCGAGGGTGCCGAAGGTGTAGAAGGCCAGGAACACGCCGAGCACGAACCCCCAGTCGCCGATGCGGTTCACGATGAAGGCCTTCTTGCCGGCGTCCGAGGCGGTCTTCTTCTCGTACCAGTAGCCGATCAGCAGGTACGAGCAGAGCCCGACGCCTTCCCACCCGACGAACATGGTCAGGAACGTGCTGCCGAGCACGAGCGTGAGCATGAAGAAGCAGAAGAGGTTCAGGTAGCAGAAGAAGCGCGCGTACCCGCCGCGCGGCTCGTCGTGCATGTAGGCGGTCGAGTAGACGTGAATCAGGAAGCCGATGCCGGTGACGACGAGAATCATCATCCCCGAGAGCGGATCCAGCCTGAACGCCCAGGGCACCTGGAACGCGCCGAGGCCGTGCGCCGTGACGGCGGGAATCGGAGGAATCCAGGGCGCGAGCGTGACGACGTGGTCGCGCGCCTCCGGCGGGAGGCCCAGCATCTGCCAGAACGCGTTCAGCGCCAGCACGAGCGCGGCGCCCATCGCGGTGCACGCGATGATGCCGGCGATCGTCTTGCTGAAGCCGCGCACGCCCACCAGACCGTTGACGGCGGCGCCGGCGAGCGGCAGCAGCGGGATTAACCAGATCAGATCCATGAGGCTCCAGGCTCCGGGCTCCCGGCTCTGGCGGTGGTCACCATCGCAGCACGCTCATCTCGTCGATGTTGACGGTCTCCTTGTTCCGGTAGAACGCCAGGATGATGCCGAGGCCGACCGCGGCCTCGGCCGCAGCCACCGCGATCACGAAGATCGCGAACACCTGCCCGATGCCGTTCTGGAGCTTGTAGGAGAACGCGACCAGGTTGATGTTCACCGCGTTCAGGATCAGCTCGATCGACATGAAGATGATGATGATGTTCCGCCGCAGCATCACGCCGGCGACGCCGATCATGAAGAGCGCGGCCGACAGCAGCATGTAATGGGCCGGCGTGATCATCAGAGCTCCCGCTTCGCCAGGATGATCGCGCCCACCATCGCGACGAGCAGCAGCATCGAGGCGACCTCGAACGGAATGAGATAGTCGGTGTAGAGAAGCATGCCCACGCGCTCCACGTTGTTGATCGCCAGGTCGGTGTTCTGCATCGGCGAGGCGGCCGGCGCCGCGCGCCCCCACGCCACGATCCCCGCCAGCTCGGCCAGCACCAGCGCGGCGAGCGCCCCGCCCGCCCAGCTGCGCCGCTGGGGCGCGGAATGGTCCTCGGGCGGCCGCTTCAGGTTCACCAGCATCACGACGAACAGGTAGAGCACGACGATGCCGCCGGCGTACACCAGCACCTGGATGACGGCCAGGAACTGCGCCGTGAGCAGCACGTAGAGCGCGGCCACCGCCAGGAAGTTCAGCACCAGGAACAGCACGCTGTGCACGGTGTTCCGCGTGCTGATCACCAGCACGGCGAACCCGAGAATCAGCGCCGAGATGACGTAGAAGGCGACGGCCTCACCCATAGCTCGAGCAGCACCCTGCCTAGAAGAGCACCTTCACGATGCCGGTCACCACGACGTTGGCGATCGCGAGCGGGATGAGCACCTTCCACCCGAGACGCATCAGCTGGTCGTAGCGATAGCGCGGCAGCGTGGCGCGCACCCACAGAAAGATGTACAGAAAGACGAAGGTCTTGACGAGAAACCAGATCCAGGACGGCACGAAGCCCAGGAACGACAGCGCGGCGACGTTCGGGAACGGCCGCAGCCAGCCGCCGAGGAAGAGCGTGGTCGCCACCGACGAGACCACGATCATGTTCGGCGTACTCCGCGAGGAAGAACAGGGCGAACCGCATGCCGCTGTACTCGGTGTGGAATCCGCCGGTCAGCTCCTGCTCCGCCTCGGCGAGGTCGAAGGGCGCCCGGTTGGTCTCGGCGAGCCCGCCGATGAAGAAGATGACGAAGGCCACCGGCTGCACGAACACGTACCAGAATCCGGCGGCGTACTGCGACTCGACGATCTTCACCATGCTCAGCGTGCCGGCGGTCATGATCACGCTCACGAGCGTCATCGTCACCGCCACCTCGTAGCTGATGAGCTGCGCCGACGACCGCAGGCTCGCCAGCAGCGGGTACTTGCTGTTGGACGCCCACCCGCCGAGGATGATGCCGTAGACGCCGATCGAGGCGACCGAGACGATGTAGAGCAGCCCGACGTTGATGTCGGTGATGTACAGCGTGACGTCGCGGCCGAAGAGCCGCACCGCCGGCCCGAACGGAATCACCGCGAAGGTGATGAGCGCGGGCACCATCACGATGATGGGCGCCGCCGTGAACACCCACTTGTCGGCCCGCGTCGGCGTGATGTCTTCCTTCAGCAGGAGCTTCATGGCGTCGGCGATCGGCTGCAGCATGCCGTACGGACCGACGCGCATCGGCCCGAGCCGCACCTGCACCCACGCGATGACCTTCCGCTCCAGCAGCACCATGTAGGTGACGCCCACGAGCGTCGCGTTGAGCACGACCAGGATCTTGATGAGCGGAATCAGGAGGGTGTCGGTCATGTGATCATCTGTCCACTTCACCGAGCACCACGTCGATCGAGCCGATGAGCGCCACGACGTCGGCCACCATGTGGCCCTTGATCAGGCGGGGCAGCGCCTGCAGGTTGCAGAAGGACGGCGGCCGCACCCGGAAGCGGTACGGGTTCGTCGACTTGCCGTCGCTCACGATGAAGTACCCGATCTCCCCTTTCGGCGACTCGATGGCGTGGTACGTCTCGCCCGCCGGCGGCTTGATGAGACGGGGCACCTTGCCGACAATGGGCCCCTCGGGAAGCCCTTCGATGGCCTGACGGATGATCCTGACCGACTGGCGGAACTCCTCCAGCCGCACCAGGTAGCGATCGTAGGTGTCTCCGACGCTTCCGATGGGCACCTCGAACTGCATCTCGCCGTACGCGGCGTACGGCTCGTCCTTGCGGATGTCGCGCGGCACGCCGGAGCCGCGCAGCGGGGGGCCGCTGAGGCCGATCGCCACCGCCTCCTCGGCCGGGATGACCCCGATGCCGCGCGTGCGCTCGAGCCAGATGCGGTTGTGCGTGAGCAGCTCCTCGTACTCGTCGACCTTCTGCATCATGATGTTGCAGAACTCGAGCACCTTCCTGTCCCAGCCGACGGGGATGTCGAGCGGCAGGCCGCCAATCCGCATCGAGTTGTACGTGAGGCGCGCGCCGCAGTACTCCTCGAACAGATCGAGAATCAGCTCGCGCTCGCGGAACGCGTAGAGGAACACCGTCATCGCACCGATGTCCATCGCGTGCGTGCCGAGCCACAGGCAGTGGCTCGCAATCCGCTGGAGCTCGCAGAGCGCCGTCCGGACGAACCGCGCGCGCCGCGGCACCTCGATCTGCAGCAGCTTCTCCACGGTCTCGCAGTAGCCCACGTTGCTGGTCGCGGCCGCCACGTAGTCCATGCGATCGGTGAGGAGCACGATCTGCGTCCAGTTGCGGTTCTCGCTGAGCTTCTCGATCCCGCGGTGCAGA
The DNA here is from genome assembly GCA_963738315.1 of Vicinamibacterales bacterium. Lineage (GTDB taxonomy): Bacteria > Acidobacteriota > Vicinamibacteria > Vicinamibacterales > JAMQPK01 > JAMQPK01. The sequence continues at coordinate 334,088 of CAVTVT010000004.1, forward strand.
TAGCCGATCACCACGTCGGAGTCGACCACCCGCTCGCCGTCGAGCCGCAGCACGACGCGCAGCACGCCGTGCGTGCTGGGATGCTGGGGACCCATGTTGATGACCAGCTCCTCGGTGTCGAACATCGGACGCACTTCGCGTCACCATGATTCGTTTACCCCTTACCCCTTATCCCTGCCCCTCGCCCCTTACTCGATATCCGCTTCTTCACGGGCCTGCTTCAGCCGCAGCCAGTCGAGCGGGTTCTCCATCAGCAGCTCGCCGGGCCCCTCCAGCGGGTAGTCCTTGCGCTGCGGGAATCCCTGCCAGTCGTCCGGCATCAGGATCCGGCGGCGGTCGGGATGGCCGACGATGTTGACGCCGAACAGGTCGTAGACCTCGCGCTCGAGCCAGTTCGCCGCCGGCCAGAGGCCCGTCACCGATGGCACCGGCTCTCCGTCGGCCGCGCGCACCTTCAATCGCACCCGGGCGCGGTGCCTCGTCGAGTAGAGGCAATAAATCACATCGAACCGCTGCGGACGCGGCGGCCAGTCGCTCGCCGTGACGTCCGAACAGAAGTCGAACGCGAACTCGGGCGTGTCGCGGAGGAAGCGCGCGACCTCGAGCAGCCGGCCCACCGCCACGATGAGCGTCCAGTCCCCGACCCAGAAGCTGACCTGCTGAATCGCATCCGGAAACGCCTTCTGGAGGGCATCCACGTACGCCGGCGGCGCCGTCCCGGCGGGCGGCGGCGGATCGGGAGGACCCGACGGAGGCGCTGGTCTGGTGTCGTGCGCGGCGGCCGGCGCACCGGCTTTTGCGGCGGGAGCCGCCGGCTTCACGGCCGGCCCCGCCGGTTTCGCGGCCGCGGGCGGTGCCGGCTTGGCGGGCGTCGCTGGCGCGGCGGCGGGCTTCGCGGCCCCGGCCGGCGCCGTCGGCTGCCCGGTCGCCGAGCTCGTCTCGCTGGTGACGGCCGTCTGGGCCGCCGGCTCGCTGGCCGGCAGGGGCGGCGCCTCTGCCGCCGGCGGCCCGACGGGCGCAGCCGACGCCCCGGCTCCCGGCGAGTCGGTCCGCGAGACTTCGCCTTTGAGAGGCTCGCCGGGTGCGCCGCTCGACGGCTTGTCGCCGCCGGATGTCGGTGGTGTCGCAGGATCCTTGGGTTCAGCCATCAGTCATCGTCCGGCCGTGCGGCGCACGCGCACCCGCCGCGCGGGCGCTAGGCCCAGTCGAGCGCGCCCTTCTTCCAGGCGTACGCGTAGCCGGCCACGAGAATCGCGAGAAACACAATCATCTCGATCAGCCCGAACAGCGCGAGCCTGTCCATGATGACCGCCCAGGGAAACATGAAGACCGTCTCGACGTCGAAGATCACGAAGAGCATGGCCACCAGGTAGTACCGCACGCTGTACCGGTCGCGCGCGTCGGTCCGCGGCTCGATGCCGCATTCATACGGCTCGAGCTTCACCTTGTTGTATTTCTTCGACTGCACGAGCTGCGACACGATCAGCGTGAAGCACGCGAAACCGATCGCGATCAGCAGGAACAGAACAATCGGAATGTACGCGTTGAGCATCGTGGCGGACACGCGGGCCCTTGGGACCTTGGGAAACGCGTGTTTATAACACGCGCATGAAGAGAGCGTCAAGAAACCGGACAAAGGCTCACCGGAGCGATCGGTCGCTGCAAATTCAATATCTACAACGATTTCCGGGGTTCGGCGACTTGACGACCCGTGTGCCGGCACCTATACTGGCTTTTTGGACCTCTCATGAAGTTCCACGTCTGGTTCTTCCTGGCGTTGACCGCTGCGCTGGTGTCTCCATACGCCATCCGCGCGCAGCAGCCCTCGTTCCGATCCGCGGTCGACGTGGTGTCGCTCAACGTGACCGTGACCGACTCCTCGAACCGGTACGTCACCGACCTCGGCGAGGACGATTTCGAGATCTACGAGGACGGCGTCAAGCAGGATCTCGTGCTCTTCAACCGGAGCAACCTGCCGGTCGCGCTCTGCCTCCTGATGGACACGAGCTCGAGCATGGAAGACCGGATGGCGACCGCGCAGGATGCGGCCGTCGGCTTCACGAAGAAGCTCCGCCCGGCCGACACGGGGGAGATTCTCGGCTTCGACAGCCGGGTCGTCGTGCTGCAGAAGTTCACGAGCGACACCGGCGAGCTCGAAAAAGCCATCCGCAAGACCGTGGCCGGAGGCTCCACCTCCCTGTACAACGCCATCTACATCGCGTTGAAGGATCTGAAAAAGCTCCCGGTGATGGAGGAAGGCGAGATTCGCCGTCAGGCGATCATCCTGCTCTCGGACGGCGAGGACACCTCCAGCGCCATCGGCTTCGACGACGTCATGGATCTCGCCCGCCGTTCGGAGACCGCGATCTATCCCATCGGACTGATGGGCGAGGATTCGTCGCGGTCGCGCGGATTCCGCGAGGCCACGTACGCGCTGCGCCAGTTCGCGACCGATACGGGCGGTCGGGCCTTCTTCCCCACCGATATCCGGAACCTCGCCTCGGTCTACGGCCAGATCTACGACGAGCTCTCGAGCCAGTACACGCTCGGCTACACGTCGAAGAACACGCGCCATGACGGCGCCTGGCGCCGGCTGGTCGTCCGGGTGAGCCGGGCGAATACGAGCGCCCGCACCAAACAGGGCTACTTTGCGCCGGTCAAGTAGGGGGCGTCCCTGTCGCTGAACGTCGTTCCGCTCGTGCTGTATGCCATCGCCGGGCTGCGCTATGCCATGCAGTTCACGCGCCGCAGCTTCGACACCAGCCGCGCTGCCAGCACCTGGCTGGTCCTTGCGGCCTTCGCGCACACCTTCATCATCGGCATGGAGACGATGAGGGTGGGGCACGTGCCATTCGCCGGCGCGACGCCCGCGATCTCGACCTTCGTCTGGCTGCTGGCGCTCTCGTATCTCTACATCGAGCTGACGACCGGCGAGCGCTCGATGGGCGTGTTCATCCTGCCGCTGCTGGTGGCGCTGCAGGCGATCCCCGCCCTCCGGCCGATGGTCGAGGATCGCTCGCCGCTGCTCGAGGGGGCCTGGTTCGGCGTCCACGTCTCGTCGCTGCTCTTCGCGTATGCGAGCTTCGCGCTGGCGTGCGTGCTGGGCATCACGTACGTGCTGCAGTTCAAGGAGATCAAAGCCAAGCACCTGGGCTTCTTCTACACGCGGCTGCCGCCGCTCCAGACGCTCGACGAGATGAACGTGCGCGCCGTGAAGGTGGGCTGGCTGTTCCTGACCCTCGGGCTGATCGCCGGGGCCATCTGGGCCTCCCAGCTCGGCCAGTCGACCGACCCGCGCGTCCAGTCGATGTCGCTGGCGGATCCCAAGATCTTCGTCGCCGTGCTCTCGTGGGCGGTGTACTCGTTCGAGCTCTACGCCCAGCGTGCGATCGGGTGGCGCGGCCGCCGCGCCGCCTGGCTCTCGGCGGTCGGCTTCGGAATCGTGCTGTTGAACTTCGTGCCGGTAAGCTATTTCTTCACGAGCAGCCACAACTTCTGATGCACCTGCTGCTGGTCGGCGTCAGTCACCGGAACACGCCGGTCGAGCTGCGCGAACGTTTCGACTTCTCCGCGCGCGGACTCGACAGCGCCCTGGCGGCGCTCGCCGGCGCGGCGCCGCAGGACGAGGCGACGATCGTGTCCACCTGCAACCGGGTGGAGCTGTACGTCGCGTGCCGGGATCCGGAAGCCGCCCGGGCCAGCCTGGAGCGCTTCATGGCCGATTTCCACGGCGTCGCCAGGGCCGATCTCGTCCCGCACCTGTTCGCCAAGAGCGGCGCCGACGCCGTTCGGCACCTGTTCCGGGTGGCGGCCGGGCTCGATTCGCTGGTCGTCGGCGAGCCGCAGGTACTTGGTCAGCTCAAGGACGCGTTTTCGACCGCCTCCCAGCTCGGCTGCACCGGGACGCTTCTCAGCAAGCTCTTCCACGCCGCATTTGCCGCCGGCAAGCGCGTGCGCTCCGAGACCGCGCTGTCGGCAGGGGCGGTGTCGGTGAGCTACGCGGCGGTCTCGCTGGCGCGCAAGATTTTCGGCAACCTGAGCGGCCGCACCGTGGTGGTGCTCGGCGCCGGCGAGATGGGCAAGCTCACGGCCATCCACATGCACTCGCAGGGCATCGGCAAGCTGGCGATCCTCAGCCGCACCGCCGCCCACGCGGCGGCGCTGGCGCAGACGATCGGCGGCACGGCGCTGCCCTGGGAGGCAATGCCGGCGGCGCTCGCGGAGGCCGACATCCTCATCACCGCCACCGGCGCGAGCACGCCCATCGTGTCGTGCGCCGCGATCGAACAGCTCATGCGGGCCCGGAGGCGGCGGCCGCTCTTCATCATCGACATCGCGGTGCCGCGCGACGTCGAGGCCGGCGCCGGCGATCTGGAACAGGTCTTCCTGTACAACATCGACGACCTGCAGGCGGTCGTGCAGGAGAACCTTTCGAAGCGCGGCGGCGAGGCCGCGCTGGCAGAAACCATCGTCGCCGACGAGGTGGAGCGGTTTCTCGCGTGGTGGAGCTCGCGCGGAGCCGTGCCCACCGTCATCGCCCTGCGCCGGCGCTTCGAAACGATCCGGCAGGCCGAGTTGAACCGCCTCGAGCCGAAGCTGGCGGCGCTCGATCCCGAGGCGCGGGCCCGCGTGGAGGAGATCACGCGGCTCATCGTGGAAAAGCTGCTGATCAATCCCACCGAGCAGCTGAAGTCGCTGCCGGACGCCGACACGATCGCCACGTACACCGAGACGCTCAACCGCCTGTTCGGCCTGTCGCCGGGAGAGGAGGGCCGTGGCGAAGTCCCGACCCTCACCGGCGCGCGCCGCGGCTCCTCCAACAAGCGTATTTCGTGACTGCACTGCGCCTCGGGAGCCGCGGCAGCCAGCTCGCGCTGTTCCAGGCGCGCCTGGTCGCGCGGCGGATCGAGGAATCCGGAGGACCACCCTGCGAGATCGTCGTGATCCGCACCTCGGGCGACCGCCTGGCCGATCGGCCGCTCGCCGAAGCGGGCGGCAAACGGCTGTTCGTGAAGGAGATCGAGGAGGCGCTGGCACAAGGCGTGATCGACCTCGCGGTGCACAGCAGCAAGGACATGCCGGCCGTGCTTCCCGACGGCCTGGCCATCTCCGCCGTTCTGCCCCGCGAGGATCCGTCCGATGCGCTCGTGCTGCCCGCCTCGGCCGGCCCGCCCCGCGAGGCGGGCCTTCGCGTCGTCGGCACCGGAAGCGTGCGGCGCATCGCGCAGCTTCGCCCGCTGCTGCCCGGGGCGGTGTTCCAGAACGTCCGCGGAAACCTCGATACGCGGCTGCGGAAACTGGATGCGGGCGAGTACGATGCGCTCGTGCTGGCGTCGGCCGGCTTGAGGCGGCTGGGGTTCGGCGCCCGCATCTCGCGCGCCATCTCCCTGAACGACTGTGTCCCCGCGCCTGGACAGGGCATCATCGCCATCGAGACGCGCAGCGACGATCCGCAGACGACGGCCGTCGTCGCGGCCGTCAACGACGCGGACGCCTGGTCGGCGCTCGCGGCCGAGCGTGCGCTCGTGCTCGCGCTGGGTGGCGGATGCCAGATGCCGATCGGCGCCGTGGCCCTGCCGGCCGGCGGCGCCTCGCTCGAACTGCACGCCGTGGTCGCCTCGCCTGACGGATCGCGCGCCATCCGTGATAAGAAAGTGGGAGCGCGGGCGGATGCGCCGGCGCTCGGCCGGGAGGTCGCCGACGAGCTCCTTCGCGCGGGCGCGGACGCGCTTCTGCGCGATGCACTGAAGACCCTGCCGCCCATGCCCGCCAGCCAGCCATGAAGCCGTTGGTCTACCTCATCGGAACGGGGCCCGGCGATCCGAGCCTGATTAGCGTCCGTGGCCTGCGCGCGCTCGAATCGGCCGACGTCGTGCTGTACGACCGGCTCGTCCAGCCGCGGCTCCTGCGCTTCGCGCGTCAGGATGCGGAGAAGATCGAGGTCGGATCGGCGGCCCCGCAGCCGCTCGATCAGGAAGCCATCTGCTATCTGCTCGCGGAGAAGGCGCGGGAGGGCAAGACGGTGGCGCGCCTGAAATGGGGCGACCCGTTCGTGTTCGACCGCGGCGGCGAAGAGGCGCTGTTCCTCCACGAGCAGGCCGTCGCGTTCGAAGTCGTCCCGGGCATCCCTGCCGCCATCGCGGCCACGGCATACGCAGGGATCCCGGTCACGTACCCGAACGGCGGCGACACGCTCACGCTGGTTCGCGGGTACGAGGACGAGCGGAGCGTCGCCCCGAAAGTCGACTGGTCCGCGCTGGCGCGGCTCGGCGGGACGGTGGCCTGCTACAGCGGTCCGCAGCAGCTGCCCGAAATCCTGAAAGCGCTGCTCGCGCACGGCTTCTCCGAAGACGAACCGGCTGCGGCCATCTACAACGGCACGCTGCCGTCGCAGGACACCGTGCAGGGCACCCTCGCCGATCTCGCGCTCTCCAAAACGCTCCGTCAGAGCCCCGCGCTGCTCGTCGTCGGCCGCGTGGCCGGCCTGCGGCAGCACCTGCGGTGGTTCGACGAGCGGCCGCTCTTCGGCCGCCGGATTCTGATCACGCGCTCGAGGGAACAGGCCGGCGAGCTGGTGGACAGGCTGGAGACGCTCGGCGCCGAGGCCGTCGAGGCGCCGATGATCCGCGATCGCCCCGCCCGAGGACTACCGGCAGCTCGATGCGGCGGTGGCCGAGGCCGGCATCGTTCGACTGGATCGTCTTCACGAGCGCGAACGCGGTCGACGCCTTCATGCGGCGCGTGGCGGCCGGTCCCGGCGACGTCCGGGATCTCAAGGGCGTACGGCTGTGCGCCGTGGGCCCGGCCACTTCGGATCGGCTGGCCAGACACGGGCTCAAGGTGGATCTCGCTCCTGCCGAGTACCGCGCCGAGGCCATCGTGCCGGCGCTGCGGGACGCCGCGGGCGGGCAGCTCGCCGGCCAGCGCATGCTGCTGCCGCGGGCCGACATCGGGCGCGAGGTGGTGGCAGACGAGCTGCGCAAGGCCGGCGCGGACGTATCGGAAGTGACCGCCTACCGCACGATCCTGACGGAGATCGAGCGCGAAGGGGATCCCGACATCTACCGCATGCTGCTCGAGAAGCGCATCGACGTGGTGACGTTCACGAGCGCCTCCACCGTGAGGAACTTCGTGCGCGTCCTCGGGGCCGAGCAGGCCGCCGACCTGCTGCGCACCACCCTGGTCGCCTCCATCGGCCCTGTGACCGCCCAGGCGGCCGAGCAGTACGGCATCGCCACGTCCATCATGCCGCAGGAATACACGATTCCGGCGCTGGTCGCCGCCATCGTCGAGCACTTCCGGATCCGCGACCGCGCGCCGGTCGCCTGAGGCCGGCTGGCAGCGCGCCCGCGCCACGGTAGAATTGCATCCATGAGTGCTGTTGAAACGAGCCGCGCGCTTCAGCTGGTTCACCGCTCACGCAGGCTTCGGCGGACGCCCGGCATCCGAGGCCTGGTGCGCGAGACGCGGCTGTCGCCCGAACAGTTCCTCTATCCACTCTTCGTCTGCGAGGGGCACGCGGTGCGGCGTGAAGTCGCCTCCATGCCTGGCGTGTATCAGCTCTCCGTCGACGAGGCGGTGAGGGAAACCGAGGGAGCCCGGGCCGATGGCGTTCCGGGCGTGCTGCTCTTCGGCCTGCCGGCGCACAAGGACGAGGACGGCTCGGCGGCCTATGACAACAGCGCGCCGGTGCAGGCGGCGATCCGCGCCATCAAGCGCGCCGCGCCCGACACGACCGTGGTGACCGATGTCTGTCTCTGCGAGTACACCTCCCACGGCCACTGCGGCATCCTCGCGGGCGGAGACGTGGCGAACGACGCCACCGTGGAGCAGCTCGTCCGGACGGCCGTCTCGCACGCGGCGGCGGGAGCCGACATCGTGGCGCCGTCCGACATGATGGACGGGCGTGTCGGAGCGATCCGGCGGGGTCTCGACGAGCAGGGCTTCGAGCAGGTGGCGATCATGTCGTATGCGGCGAAGTACTGCTCGGCCTTCTACGGACCGTTCCGCGACGCGGCCGACTCGGCGCCGCAGTTCGGCGACCGGCGCACGCATCAGATGGATCCGGCCAACGGCGCGGAAGCGCTCCGCGAAGTGGAGCTCGACATTCAGGAAGGCGCGGATCATCGTCATGATCAAGCCGGCGCTGCCGTACCTGGACGTCATCGCGCGCGTCAAGGAGCGCTTCGGCTATCCGACGGCCGCCTACCAGGTGAGCGGCGAGTACTCGATGATCAAGGCGGCCGCGGCGCGCGGATGGCTCGACGAGCGCCGCATCATGATGGAATCGCTGACGAGCGATCGCCGGGCCGGCGCGGACATCATCATCACCTACTACGCACGCGAGGCCGCGCGCGTCCTCGGCGGCGCCCTCCGGTGAGGCTCCGCGGACGGCGGGCGGCGTCACACCGATCAGCGAAGCTGTTCGCCCGCGCGCAGGACATCCTGCCAGGCGGCGTCGACAGTCCGGTCCGCGCCTTCAAGGCGGTCGGCGGCACGCCGCTCTTCATCCGCGAGGCCTCGGGCGCTCACATCACCGACGCCGACGGACGACCGGTACATCGACTACGTGATGTCGTGGGGCCCGCTCATCCACGGGCACGCCCCGGCCGGGCTCGTGAAGGCGCTGGCCGCGGCGGCGCGCGCGGGCACCAGCTTCGGCGCGCCGACGGCGCGCGAAGATCGAGCTCGGCGAGCAGGTGCGGCGCCTGATGCCGTCGCTCGAGCGCGTGAGGTTCGTGAACTCCGGCACAGAGGCCGCGATGAGCGCCGTGCGCGTCGCCCGCGCGGCCACGCGCCGCGAGAAGATCATCAAGTTCGAAGGCTGCTATCACGGACACGCCGATCCGTTCCTCGTGCAGGCGGGCTCCGGGCTCACCACGCTCGGAATGCCGACGAGTCCCGGGTGTGACACGCGCGGCCGCCGCCGACACGCTGATCGCCACCTACAACGACGCGGCGTCGGTCGAGCGGTTGTGCGCGGCGTTTCCCGATCAGATCGCAGCGCTCATCGTGGAACCGATGGCCGGCAACATGGGCGTGGTGCTGCCGGAGCGCACGGTTCCTCCAGGAGATCCGCGAGACTCTGCACACGGCACCGCATCGATCCTGATCTTCGACGAGGTGATCTCCGGGTTCCGGGTCGGGGCCTCTGGCGCGCAGGGATGGTCGGGCATCGCGCCCGATCTCACGTGTCTCGGAAAGATCATCGGCGGCGGCCTGCCCGTCGGCGCGTACGGCGGCCGCCTCGAGCTGATGAATCTCGTCGCGCCTGCCGGACCGGTCTACCAGGCGGGGACGCTCTCCGGCAATCCGCTCGCGATGACGGCCGGGCTGTGGAGCCTGCGGCACCTCTCCCGGAGCCTGTACCGGCAACTCTCCGATCTCGGTGCCCGCCTCGCCGCCGGCCTCGCGTCGGCCGCACGGGACGCCGGCGTGCCGCTGCAGGTCAACGGCCTCGGGTCGATGCTGACGCCTTTCTTCACGTCGATGCCGGTCCGGAACTACCAGTCGGCCGTGCGCGCCGACACCGCCCGGTACGCCGCATTCTTCCGCGGAATGCTCGCGCGCGGCGTCTATCTTCCCCCGTCGCAGTTCGAGGCCTGGTTCATCTCGGCCGCGCACACTCCGCGCGACATCGACCGGACCATACGGGCGGCCCGCGCCGCCATGAAAGACGATCTGATCCAGCCGAGGCCGGCTATTGCCCCACATCGAGCGGGGCGTCGAGGCGCACGCGAAGAATCGTGCCCGGCGGCAGGTCGACGTCGTTGCCCTCGGTGGCTGCAACGGTGCCGCCACCGCCGATCAGGATGCCCGCCAGCGCGCCCTTGAACCCGCCCAGGATGCCGCCGATGATCGCGCCCACGCCTGCGCCCGCCGCCACCTTACCCGTATCGGTCTGCGCTTCCAGCGCCTGCGTCACCGTGGCGTGAATCGAATAGGTCCGGCCCTGAATCGTGAAGCGGTCGAAGAGCAGCGTCATCTCGCCCTTGCGGTTCAGGCCGCGGGTGGCGGGCGTGACGGAGTTGACGACGCCTCTCATCACCGAGCCGGCCGGCACGAGCACGCGTCCGCTCTTCTCGAACGGCGCGAGCGTCGTCGCATCGAAGCGGTCTTCGACCCTCGCCGTCCCCGAATTCAGGCGGCTCTGCAGCCGCACGTCGAACTCGGTGCCGACGGGGATCTCGGTCGGGCTCGTGCTGGTCTCGGCGGCGGTGCGCGCCGCCGGCTCTCCGCGAGCCTGAGAGCGTACGCGTTCGATGCGGTCGCGCAGATCGTCGTACTCGGCGCGCGACACGCTCCCCTCCTTGCGCTCTTTGACCTTGAGATAGATGACCTCGTCGCGAAGATCGTCGAGCTGCGACTGCAGCGAGTCGGCCAGGCGCGCGTCGCGCCCCCGGACGGCCGACACGTCGCGGCCGGCGTCGTAGGCGGCATCCTGCAGCCGCTGGATGTCCGCGGCGGTGACCCGCCCGCCCTGCGAGGCGCCTGATTGCGCGGCCGCTGCCGCCGGGAACAACCCGCACACGAACGCGGCGGCAGCGGCGAGCTGCAGGAGTGTCATCAGTTTGTGGCGCATGGTGTCTCCTACCTGGGGCCGGCCGGCAGCGCGTAGTCGGCGCCCCCGTGATCTTCTTCGACTGCCGCCGGATCGCCGATCATCGGATCGGCCGGCTTCGGAATGCGGTGCACGATCGGGGCCGTCTTCCGAAGATACACGATCACGGCGTACAAGTCTTCGTCGGTCAGATTGCTATAAGCAGGCCAGGGCATGAGGTGGCCTGGAATCCGGCGGCCGTCCGGCGCCAGCCCGTTGCGCAGCACCCGCTTGATGTCCTCGTCGCTCCACGCGCCGATGCCCGTCTCCCTGTCCGGTGTCAGGTTCATCGACACGTACGTGCCGTACCGGGCGCGCGCCATCTTGAAGCCGCCCGCGAGGTACATGTCGTTGATGCGCGGTCCCTGGGGTCCCGGCGTGGAGTGACAGTCCGAGCAGGCACCGAGCGTCATGAGGTACCGCCCCCGCTCCGCCACCGAGCGCTCGGCCGGATCGGCGATACCGGAGAGATCCGGACCCGCCGAGACGAGCGGGGCCGAGAACGTCTCGGGCTTGGCAATCGTGAACGGCGGAATGAAGTACAGAAACGCCAGGAACGCCGCGGCGGCAAGTCCGAGCACCACGACGGCGATCCACTTGAGGACGCGCTTCACTGCCCGCCTCCGTCACCGGCATTGCCCGGGTAGGCGTACATCGGCGGGTCCTCATGCAGGATGAGCATCCGGAACTTGCCGGTCAAATACGAGACGATGTTCGGCCGCTGGGGCGGAGGAATCCGGTTGCGGACCGGCGGCAGGGACCGGAGGAACTTGATGAGATCGTTGAGGTCCTCGGGCTTCATGTGCGCGTACTGCGGCCACGGCATCGGAAACGGGAGCATGCGGCTGCCGTCCCGCCTCGTGCCGGTGGTCACGAATGTCTTGATCTGCTCGTCGGTCCAGGCGCCGAGGCCGGTGTCGTTGTCGGAAGTGAGGTTGTAGCTCACGAACGTGCCGAACGGCACGACGTCGAACTTCTGGCCGCCGGCGAGCCTGAAGTCTTCGATCATCGTGTTGTCGGCGCGGTAGGGTGAGTGGCACATCGCGCAGCCGGCGTTGGTCGCCACGTACTCGCCGTGGCGGATCGGATCCTTCACCGCACGTTCGTGCTGGTCCCGATAGAAGGCGTCCACCTCCGCGCCCTTCAGGTCCCAGAGCGGGCGGCGGGCGAGCGACTTGACGAACTGCGCGAGCTGCCACAACTCGGCTTCGGAAGCCGCGCCCAGAAACGAGGGCATCGGCGTGCCGTTCATGCCGGTCCGGAATCGAAGGAAGATGTCGCGGACGGCGTCGCCGCCGCGGAACGTCCAGGGCTCCGACAGGTCGGTGGCGCGGGCGGGCCGTCCCCAGTCGTCCTTCATCTCCTGTGCGATCGCTCCCGCCCCGCGGCCGTCGGTGCCGTGGCAGGCGGCGCACTTCAGCTTCTCGTACACGGCGCGCCCCGCCTCTACGCCCGCCGGGCTTTCGGGAGGTTCGGGCCCGATGGCGATCGGCTGAGGCCGCTCGGACGCGAATCGTGGAGAGAAGGACTTCAGCTGCGCCACGATTGCGGCGACCTCGGCCGGCGACAGATAACGCTCCCAGGCAGGCATGGACGTGCCGTGCAGACCGCCCGTGATGCTGCGCGCGAGGTCGTCGTCTGTCGGAAGGCTTCCCGTATCGGTGGTGCGGAACTTGTACTTGCCGGACGTGAAGTCGCGAGGCCGCGGGTAGAGCAGAGCCGCCACATCGCCGTCGCCGCGCCCGGCTTCGCCGTGGCAGTGCGCGCAGCGCTGGCGATACAGCGTGGCGCCGTCCGGCGCGCCACTGGTCTGAGCGGAAGCGACGACGGGCAGCAGGCAGATGGCCGCCGCCAGGACTGTCCGGCGGCAGTGCGCCTTCATTGTCTCCAGGGCATCAGGCGTTCGAACAGCGGAATCCGCGTGAGGTCATTATAGATGACGGTCACCATCAGCATCAGCAGCAGCGCGAAGCCGGCCAGCAGCATCTTCTCCTTCACCCGCGTGCTGAAGTCGCGCCGCGCCAGGCCCTCCATCGCCATGATGAAGATGTGTCCGCCGTCCAGCACCGGGATGGGCAGCAGATTCAGCAGTCCCAGGTTGAGGCTGATGGACGCCATGAGCGAGAAAAGGGGAATCAGGCCGGCGTGCGCCGACTCCCCCGAGAGCTGCGCGATCGCCAGCGGGCCCATCAGCTGGCGCGTGGAGGTCTCGCGCGTGATGAGCTGTCCCACCGTCTGAAAGATGAGCTTGGCCGAATCGTAGTTCTTCTGCAGGCTCATCTTGAAGGCCCCGATGGGGCCGGGCTTGATGATCGTGGTGTCTTCGGCGATGTTGATCCCGATGCGCGCCGTCTTGCCCTCGAGCTGCGGCGTCACCTCGACGTCCTGCCGCTTTCCGTTGCGCGCGATGGTCAGCGTGACCGGCACGTTGGGCTTGGACGAGATCATCTCGATGAGCTCGCCGGGAACCGCGATGCGCGTGCCGTTGACGGCGAGGATCACGTCGTTGGTCTGCAGACCCGCCTTTTCCGCCGGCGTGCCCGGCAGGACGGCGTTCACGTGCGGGTGCACGTCGGGCAGTACGCCCACGTCGCCGACTTCGTACTTCGTCTCCGAGGTCGGCGTGACGGTGACGGTGAGCTCGCGCCCGTTCCGCAGCAGCGCAATGGGCGTGGCCCGCCCCGGGCGCGTGCCGACGGCAATCAGCAGGTCTTCCCAGGTGTCGACGTCGTGTCCGGCCACGCTCAGCAGGCGGTCTCCGGCCTGGATGCCGGCCTTCTCCGCCGGCGACCCGGTCACGACCTTGCCGACGACAGGCGCCTTGTACTGAAACGCGGGCACCTCGGCGCCCCGCATCAGCACGAAGGCGGCCACGACCACCGCCAGAATCAGGTTCATCGCAGGGCCCATCACGAGCACCTGGAAGCGCTGCCACTTGCTCTTCGAGAGGAACTCGTCAGGGCGCCCCGTCCGGGGATCGTCGGGGTTCTCGCCAGCCATCTTCACGTAGCCGCCCAGCGGAATCGCGCTGATGCAGTACTCGGTGTCGCCGCGCGTGAAGCCGACCAGACGCGGGCCGAAGCCGAGCGAGAACCGGAGCACCCGCACGCCGATCCGGCGAGCCATCAGGAAATGCCCCAGCTCGTGCACGAAGATCAGCACGCCCAGCACGAAGACGAACGCGAGGATGGTGATCAACAGAATGCCCTCAGACCTTCAATTCTAACCCCCCGACGAGATCCTGGGAATAGCGGCGCGCCCACCGATCGAGCTCGCGCACCTCTTCGACCGTGCGAACCTGAGACGCCGTGTGCACCTCGAGCGTCTGCCCGATCGCCCGTGGAATCGCCGTGAACGCGATCTTGCCCTCGAGGAACGCGGCGACGGCGACCTCGTTCGCGGCATTGAGCACGACGGCATGACTCGGCCCTGCGTCGAGCGCGGCATACGCCAGCCCCAGACAGGGAAACCGGCCGGGATCCGGCCTGTCGAAGGTCAGCGGCCCCGCCTGCGCGAGATCGAGCCGCGGCACCGGCGCACTCCACCGCTCCGGGTACGAGCAGGCGTACTGGATCGGCAGCTTCATGTCGGCGCCGCCGAGCTGCGCGATGAATCGACCCGTCGCGAAGCTCCACCATGGAATGCACGATCGACTGCGGATGAATCAGGACGTCGATCTGCGAGGCCGGCAGATCGAAGAGCCAGTGCGCCTCGATCACCTCGAGCCCCTTGTTCATGAGCGTCGCCGAATCGATCGTGATCTTCCGGCCCATGCGCCAGGTGGGATGGCGGAGCGCCGCCTCGGGCGTGACGCCCGCCAGCGATGCCGTCGGCAGCTCCCGGAACGGGCCGCCCGAGGCCGTCAGGATGATGCGCGTGATCTCGTCGCGCCGGCGCCCGTGCAGGCACTGGTGAATCGCGTTGTGCTCGCTGTCCACCGGCAGAATGGCCACGCCGCGCGCCCGCGCGCGCGCCGTCACGAGGGCCCCGGCCATCACGAGCACTTCCTTGTTCGCCAGGGCGATCGTCGTGCCCGCGTCGATCGCCGCCAGCACCGCCTCGAGGGCCGCCGTCCCCGACGACGCGCAGACGACCAGGTCTGCCCCGCTTCCGGCCGCGACCGCAATCAGGCCGTCGGTGCCCGCCGCCGCGCGCTCGGCTCGATAGGAGGCCCGGACATCATGCAGCGCCTCCTCGGTGGCCATGGCGATCACCGGAGGGCTGAACTCCCGGGCCTGCTCCAGCAGCTTCGCCGCGTTGGCGCCGGCGGCGAGGCCGACCACCCGCAGCTTGTCCGGGTGCGCGCGGACGACGTCGAGCGTGCTCTGACCGATGGAGCCGGTCGATCCCAGAATGGCGAGCTTCTTCATGGCCGGCACCGCCGCGGCACGTCAGAACCTGTATCGGATGAACACATAGAAAACTGGCGCCGCGAACAGCAGCGCGTCGATCCGATCGAGGACGCCTCCATGGCCGGGAATGACCGCCGCGGCATCCTTCACGCCGACGCTCCGCTTCAGCAGCGACTCGAACAGATCGCCGACGATGCCCACGGTGACGAGCGCGAGCCCGAGCATCAGACGCCAGCCCAGCGCGAGGTCGGGCAGCCAGCGCTGGCCCAGGAGCCCCATCGCCAGCAGCCCGCCGGCATAGCCGCCGATGGCGCCCTCGATCGTCTTCTTGGGGCTGACCAGCGGCGCCAGCGGGTGCCGCCCGAAGAGCCGTCCCGCGTAGTACTGGAGCGTGTCGCTCGTCGCCACGGTCACGATCAGCAGGAGCGTGGCCTCCCGTCCGAGCACCCAGCGCGTCGCCGCGAGCGTGCCGAGCGGCACGCCGAGGTAGAGCGGGGCGAGAGCCGAAGCCGCCATGTCGTGCAGCGCGCCCTGCTCCCGTCGGTCCATCATCGCACCGGACAGGACGATGGCGGCCATCGCCACGAGGGATCCCGCAAGAGCCGCTTCAATCGGCATCCCCGGCGCGCCCACAGCGGCACACACCAGCGCCGTGGCCGCGCCCGCAACGGGCCGCGAGACCCGGGCGCCAGCCCTGGCCGCGAGATCCGCGTACTCGCGAAACGCGAGGAGCGAGACGAGCACCGCGATCGCCAGCAGGAAGGGCGCCGGAAGGAACCACAGGGCGGCCAGCGCCGTGGCCAGCAGCCCCGCGCCGCTCATGACCCTGGTCACCGGGCGGCTAGCGACTCAGCACCGCAGCAGGCTTGATGCCGCCGTACCGGCGGTCGCGCTTCTGGTAGGCGAGAATGGCCTGGAGCAGATGGCTGCGGCGGAAGTCGGGCCACAGCGTGTCGGTGACCCAGATTTCGGCGTAGGCGATCTGCCAGAGGAGAAAGTTGCTCACCCGCATTTCGCCGCTCGTTCTGATGAGCAGGTCGGGATCGGGCTGGCCGGCGGTATAGAGAAACTCGGCGAACTTCCGCTCGTCCAGATCTCCGGCGGGCACGCCCGCGTCGATGGCGCGCCGGGCGGCATCGACGATCTCGGCGCGCCCGCCGTAGTTCAGCGCGATGTTGAACAGCATGCCGGAGTTGCGGGCGGTCGCCGACTGGCCGGCGGCGAGCTCCTCCAGCACATCGGGCGCGAGCTCGTCGGTGCGGCCGATCACCATGAAGCGGATGTTGTTGCGGTTGAGCGTGTCCAGTTCCAGCCGCAGGTACCGCTTCAGCAGCGTCATCAGCATCGTCACTTCGCTGCGCGGACGCTTCCAGTTCTCCACCGAGAAGGCGTAGAGCGTCAGCACCTTGATGCCGAGCCGGGCCGAGGTCTCGACCACTTCCCGGACCGACTCGATGCCGGCGCGATGGCCTTCGACGCGGGGGAGGTGCCGCTGCGCCGCCCACCGGCCGTTGCCGTCCATGATGATCGCGATGTGCGAGGGAAGGGCGTCGGGGTTGAGCTCGCGGGCGAGGCGCTCGTCGGGCGATCCTCGCGGAATCGCCTCCAGGAGCTGGTCCAGGGACATGTTCAGGAGAAGGATACCGGACGGGCCGCATCGTAATCAACGCGCACGAGATAGAGCCCGTGCGGCGGCGCGGTTGCACCCGCCTCGGCCCGCACGCCCGCGCGGACCAGATCGGCGATCGAGCCGGCCTCGCGCCGCCCGCCTCCGATCTCGACCAGGGTGCCGACGATGCCGCGGACCATGTACTTGAGGAACCCGCTGCCGGCGATCTCGAAGGCGAGCAGCCGACCGTCCGGCTCGGCCGGCGCCTCGGACCAGCGCGCCGCCGTGACGGTGCGGATGCCGCTGCCCGGCGCTCCGCCCCCGGCGCGAAATGCGGCGAAGTCGTGCTTTCCCAGCAGGGCCGCGGACGCCTCACGCATCCGCTCGAGGCTCAGCGGACGCGCAATGTGCCAGGCGAACCGCCGCTCGAACGGGCTGATCACCGCGCCGTTCACGATGCGGTAGCGGTACAGCTTGCCCCGCGCATCGAAGCGCGCGTTGAATGTCTCCCCCTGCTCCTCCGCCGCGATCACGCGCAGGTCGCCGGATCCGGCCGCGGCCAGTTTCGCGTTGAGCGCCTGCAGGAGATCGCCTGGCGCGATCCGGCTCGTCAGCCTCACGCTCACCACCTGGCCGAGCGCGTGCACGCCGGCATCGGTCCGGCCGGCTCCGGCGAGCACCACCGCCGCCCCCTCGATCTCGGCAAGCGTGTCTTCCATCACCTGCTGAACCGTCCGGACGCCGACCTGGCGCTGGAAGCCGGCGAAGTCGGTGCCGTCGTAGGCGATCGTCAGTTTGAAGGTGCGCACGGCGGATGAGCCGCGAAGCGGTGCGACGCTCAGAGGTCCGCGGGCCGGACGGGGTTCGAGGCGTCGAGACCCGCGACGGTCGTCCACTCGCGGACGCGCCAGCCCGTCACGACGCGGTTGATCACGTAGGGATCGTCGCACGCGAAGCGCTCGGCCGCCTCGGGCGACGTTCCGCGGAACAGCAGTACCACGCCGTCGGCGGGGTCGGCGAGCGCTCCGCCGAGAACCAGCTCTCCCCGGTCGACCGCCCGCCACGCGTGCGCCAGATGCGCCGCCCGATGCGGCGCGCGGCGGGCCGTGTAGTCGGACACCACGTCGTAGAACAGCAGATAGTGCATTGCGGCGGTTACCCATCCACCGGCGTCGGCCGCGATCCCGGCTTCACCAGCGGCACACCCGCGGCGCACAGCGGGCAGCCGGCCGGATCGTAGGTGGGCAGCGCCAGGCCGACCACGGCGCGATAGGGAACGCCCAGATCGAGAGTCCCGCCGGATCGATCGACGATGGCGCCGGCCCCGACGACTTCCGCGCCAGCCGCGCGGGCCAGCTCGATGGTTTCCCTGGTCGATGCGCCCGTCGTGAACACGTCCTCGATCACGAGCACCCGCTCGCGCGGAGCGAGGGTGAACCCGCGGCGCAGCGCGAGCGCGGTGCCGCCCGTGCGCTCCGCGAAGATCGCGCGGACGCCGAGGGCGCGTCCGACCTCGTACCCGATCACGATGCCGCCGAGCGCGGGCGAGAGCACGACGCGCGCTCCGAGCCCCTCGAGCAGGCCGGCGAGCGCCGCGCCCAGCGCGGCGGCGTTCCGCGGGTGCTGGAGGACCAGCGCCGATTGCATGTATCCGGGGCTGTGCAGGCCGGACGTGAGGCGGAAGTGCCCCTCGAGGTACGCGCCGGCCTCGCGAAACATCGCGAGCGCATCGTTCTGTTGCATCGGGCAACGCGTAGTATACGATGAGGCCCCGGTGCTGCCCGTTACCGTCACGGTCATCGCGAAGAACGAGGCCGACGCGATTGCCGACGCCCTCAGATCGGTGTCGTGGGCCGACGAGATCGTCGTCGTCGACGCCGAGAGCACCGACGAGACGGTGGCGATCGCGCGGCAGTTCACCGATCGGGTGGTGGTCCGGCCCTGGACCGGGTACGTCGATCAGAAGAACCATGCCGCGGCGATTGCCGCCAACGACTGGATCTCTTCGCTGGACGCCGACGAGCGCGTGCCGCCGTCGCTGGCCGCCGAGATTCGGGAGGTGCTCGCCGGCGATCCCGCCTGCGCCGGGTACCGCGTGCCGCGCGTCTCGTTCTACTTCGGGAGGTGGATGCGCACCACCGACATGTATCCGGACTATCAGCTCCGTCTCTACGATCGGCGGCGTGGCCAGTGGACCGGCCGGTACGTGCACGAATCGGTGCGCGTGGAAGGCGACGCCGGCCGGCTGCGCCACGAGCTGCAGCACCACCCGTATCGGGATCTCTCCGAGCACCTCGTGCGGATGGATCGCTACACGACGCTGGCCGCCCGCCAGATGCACGAGCAGGGACGCCGCGCGACGGTCGTCCACCTCGTGCTCCACCCGAAGCTCGCGTTTCTGCGCAACTACGTCGTGAAGGGGGGCTTTCGCGACGGCAAGGCGGGCTTCATCATCTCACTCGTCAACGCCTACTACGTGTTCCTGAAGTTCGCGAAGCTCTGGGAGCTTCAGCGACCGAGCGCCAACGATTGACGATGATGTCGCGCCTGTCGCCTCCGGCCTGCGGCTAGCCCGTGTTCTCCCTCCATATCGACACCCAGCGCGGGTGGCGCGGCGGCCAGCGCCAGGTGCTCCTGACCGTGCTCGGCCTGCGGGAGCGCGGCCACCGGGCGGTTCTCGTGGCTCATCCCGACGGAGAGCTCGCGCGCCGCGCGGCCGAAGGCCACGATCTCATCAAGCTCGCCCCGCGCGCCGAGGTGGATCTGCGCGCCGGATGGCGCCTCTCGCGGATCCTGAAGGATCTGAAGCCCGCGATCGTGCACGCCCACGATCCCCACGCGGTGGCGGCCGCGTCGCTGGCGCTCGCGTTCGTGACCGCCGCGGAGTGTCCGCCGCTCATCGCATCGCGCCGCGTGGCCTTCCACCTCAAGCCCCACGCCTTCTCCCGGTGGAAATATCATCAGGTCGATTGCTTCATCGCGGCGTCCGATTCGATTCGGGACATGCTGCTCGGCGACGGCATCGAGCCGGCCAGAGTCGAAACCGTGTACGAGGGGGTGGACGTCGACCGCATCCAGGCGGAGCCGCCCGCGAGCATCCACAAGGAGCTGTGGCTGCCGGCCCACGCTCCGATCGTCGGCGCCATCGGCGCGCTGACCGCCGAGAAGGGACATCGCCACCTCATCGATGCCGCCGCGCTGGTCGTGCGCGAGGAGCCGGACGCCCGGTTCGTCGTGCTCGGCGAAGGCGACCTGCGTTCGTCGCTGGAACGCCAGATCAGGCAGCTCCGTCTCGAAAAGCACGTCTTCCTGCCGGGATTCCGCGCCGACGTGCTCGCGTTCCTGCGATCGTTCGATGTCTTCGTGATGCCGTCGCTGGCAGAAGGGCTCGGCACATCGCTGCTCGATGCCATGGCGGCGTCGAAAGCCACCGTGGCGACCCGGACCGGAGGCATTCCCGAAGTGGTCGCCGACGGCGTCACGGGTCTGCTCGTGCCGCCGCGCGACCACGACGCCCTCGCCCGGGCGATTGTGGAGCTGCTGAAGGATTCCGGCCTGCGCGAGCGCATGGGACGCGCGGGCTTGCAGCGCGTCCGCACGCTGTTCAGCGCCGATCGGATGGTCGAGCAGACGCTGGCGGTCTATCGTTCCCGCGCCGGGCGGCACGCCGCCGCTGCGGCCGGCACCACCCCTTGAGCGGGCAGAGGGCATCGCCCTGCCGGCGGCCCGACCCGCACTGATCCGCCATGCCGAGGTGACACAGGGAGAAGTCGTACTTCACGGGATCCTGCGGATCGAACGCGCGCAGGGCGTTCGTGATCTCGGCGGCCATCTTCCACCCCGGACTTCGGTAGCGGGTGAGGCGAAGACACCGGCCCACGCGAATCACGTGCGTATCCAGCGGAATCACGAGCTGCGCGCGCGAGACGGCGGTCCACACGCCCAGATCGACGTTGTCGCGCCTCACCATCCAGCGCAGGAACAGATTGAGCCGCTTGCAGCCGCTGCCGCTCGACGGGGTCGGGAAGAAGTAGGCGACGCCCGGACGGCCGCGCGGTCCTCGGCCGTACGCCTCACGCACGTCGACCGAGCGCGCGCGCCGCGAAAAGGCCTCGAGCGCACCCGAGACGTCGGGCGCATCGGGATCGCAGCCGTCCAGAAAGAAGCGCTCGATGGACCCGCGCGCGAGCATCGTGCGAAGCACGACGAGCAGGGCGAGCAGGTCCTCTCCCCGAGTCCAGCGGTGCACGAGCGGCCGGATGCGCCCGCCGTCGCGGCCGACGTCGAACTCCCTCACGAAGGCGGCCGGGGAGGGTCCGAGCTCCGCCGCCAGCCGCTCGATGGACTGGAGCACGCTCGCCACGCGGCCGAAGGCGAGCGCAGCCGCACAGAATCCGATCACCTCGCGGTCTGCCGGATCGCGGTACCTCCGCACGATCTGAATCGGATCGGCCGCCGAGTCCGCGTAGTTGAACGCCGCGTACAGCGCGTCGAGCGCGGGGCCGAGGCCGTCGGCGCCCGCCGGACGCCGACATCGGGCCGGCTCAGCGGAAGCGCGCGGCGCCATCGATCGCCGGATTGGCGTACACGGTGCGGCCGCCGACGATGGTGGCCGCGACGGCGCCGCGCAGCTGCCACCCGCCGAACGGCGTGTTGCGCGACTTGGATCGGAAGGTGTCCGGAGCGACCGTGGTCATCACATCCGGTGCGAGCACGGAAATGTCGGCGGGCGCCCCGTCGCTGAGGGCGCCTCCCCGCACCCGAAGGATCCGCGCCGGGTTCACCGAGAGCAGCTCGATCAGCCGGCCGACGCGGATCAGACCGGTGTGGATCAGCCGGTCGAACGACAGCGCGACGCAGGTCTCCAGTCCGACGATCCCGAACGGCGCCCGATCGAACTCCACCTTCTTTTCGTCGTAATGGTGGGGGGCATGGTCGGTGGCGATCACGTCCACGCTGCCGTCCGCGATGCCGCCGAGCATCTCGTCGCGATCGGCGGCGCTGCGCAGGGGCGGGTTCATCTTGGTGTTGGTGTCGTAGCTCACGGGCCGGGCCAGCGCCTCGTCGGTGAGCGTGAAGTGATGCGGCGCCACCTCGCAGGTGACCTTCGCGCCGCACTGCTTGCCTTCGCGCACGGCGCGGAGCGTGGGGGCCGCGCTCATGTGGCAGACGTGCACGGGCGCGCCGGTCATCTCGGCGAGCGCGATGTCGCGCTGCGCCACGATCGATTCCGCCACGCCCGGAATGCCGCGCAAACCGAGCGCCGACGCCTGATACCCCTCGTGCGCCACGCCGTCGCCCTTGAGCGAGGCATCCTCGCAATGCTCGAGCAGGGGCATCGCGAACATGCCGGCGTATTCCAGCGCGCGGCGCACCAGCAGCGCCGTCTTCACCGGCCGGCCGTCGTCGGAAATCGCCACGCAGCCGGCCGCCTTCAGCTCGGCGATGTCGGCGAGCTGCTCGCCGTCCGAGCCTCGGGATACCGCGCCGATGGGGTACACGCGCGCGAGGCCCGCCTCTTCCGCCTTCTTGAGGATGAATTCCGTGACGCCCGCGTTGTCGTTCACCGGCACCGTGTTCGGCATGCACGCCACCGCGGCGAATCCGCCGGCGACGGCCGCCGCCGCGCCCGTGGCCACGGTCTCCTTGTGCTCCTGGCCGGGCTCGCGCAGGTGCACGTGCATGTCGATCAACCCGGGACAGACCAGGAAGCCCGCGGGCACCTCGACCACCTCCGCGCCGTCCGGCGGGATGTCGCGCGCCACGCGGGCGATGATGCCGCCGTCGATCAGCACGTCGAACGTCCCGTCGCGTCCATTGGCGGGGTCGACCACCCGTCCGCCCTTAAGCAGCCGTCTCATGCTCCGCTCCGCCGGCGAGAAGGTAGAGCACCGCCATCCTGACGGCCACGCCGTTGGCCGCCTGCTCGAGAATCACCGAATAGGGTCCGTCGGCCACTTCCGATGCGATCTCCACGCCGCGGTTCATCGGCCCCGGATGCATGATGATGACGTCGCGCTTGGCGCGCGCGAGCCGCTCGCGGGTCATGCCGAACACGGTGAAGTACTCGCGCAGGGAGGGGAAGAAGGTGCTCTGCATCCGCTCGAGCTGCACCCGCAGGAGCATCACGACGTCGGCGCCCTCGACGGCCGCATCCACCGAGGTCGTGCCCCGCACGCCTTCCCGCTCGATGCCCGGCGGAATCAGCGTGGGCGGTCCGCTCACCCAGACCTCCGCCCCCAGCTTGGTGAGCAGGTGGACGTTCGACCGCAGCACGCGGCTGTGCAGCAAATCGCCCACGATCGCGATCTTCAGCCCGGCAATCCGCTTCTTGTGCTCGCGGATGGTGAAGGCGTCGAGCAGCGCCTGGGTGGGATGCTCGTGCATGCCGTCGCCCGCGTTGATGATGCCCGCCCGGCAGACGCGCGAGAGCATGTGGCAGGCGCCCGACGAGGAATGGCGCAGCACGATCATGTCGGGCGCCATCGCCTCGAGGTTCAGCGCCGTGTCGAGCAGGGTCTCTCCCTTGGCCACGCTCGAGGTGGCGGCCGCGATGTTGAGGGTGTCGGCGCTCAGCCGCTTTTCGGCGATCTCGAACGACGTGCGCGTGCGCGTGCTGTTCTCGAAGAACAGATTGACGACCGTCTTGCCCCTGAGCGTCGGCACCTTCTTGATCGGCCGGTACCCGATCTCGCGCATCGCCTCCGCCGTGTCGAGGATGAGCAGAATCTCCTCGGGCGAGAGGTCGGCGATGCCGAGCAGATCCTTGTGCCGGAGCGCCGACACCGCCGGTTCCGTCTGCACGTGCTCAATCATGTTCCACCGTCACTTCGTCGATGCCGTCGACCTCGGTGAGCCGCACGTGAACGCTTTCCTTGAGCGACGTCGGCACGTTCTTGCCGACGTAATCGGCCTTGATCGGCAGCTCGCGGTGCCCGCGGTCCACGAGCACGATCAGCTGGATCTCCCTGGGCCGGCCGAAATCGATCAGCGCGTCGAGCGCCGCGCGAATCGTCCTTCCCGTGTACAGCACGTCGTCCACCAGCAGAATCTTCTGGTTGTCGATGGAGAACGGAATTTCCGTGCGCCGGACGAGGGGCTGCGGCCCGACCGCGTGCCGCATCAGATCGTCGCGGTACAGCGTGATGTCGAGAGCCCCGGTCCGCACGGGCTCGCCGCTGATCTGCTGCAGCGACTGCGCCAGCCGCCGGGCGATGACCACGCCGCGCGTGCGGATGCCGATGAGAGCCACGTCCTCGACCCCGCGATTCCGCTCGACAATCTCGTGCGCGATCCGCGTGAGCGTCCGTCCCATCCGATCGGCGTCGATGATCACCGGCATCGGGGAGCCCTCCCGGCGCGCGGGAGCTCGACAGGCAGGCGCCGACACACGGAGCGCGCCGAGGCCGGGCCGGAAACGACTGATTCGAGGGAAACCGGACGCGAGTGGAGGGATCGGGGGCTGGTAATCATGGCTCTTGTCGACCTCGCAGGGCCGCACTTAAAGAGACATCTGGAGTATAGCAGAAGTTGGGAACGGTGACGGCCGGTACGGGACCCGGCGGTCGAGGTCAGCGGTCTGTACCGAGGGGATGAACGTGATCGGCCGCTGATCGGTGAACCCGGCCGTGAAGATGTCGGTTCTCGCGTACCCGTCCATGTCGCGGGCGACGGGCAGGCCGAGAAAATACAGGATGGTGGGCGCCACGTCGACCACCGAGGCGCGGGGAAACGCCCCCGGCGCGACGCTGCGGCCGTAGGCCATCAGGAAGCCGTCCGGCGCATTCTCGTGCGTGCCGCTGAGCTTGGGATCCCCGGCAATCCGTTCGAGCGCGCGCTTGCCGGGCCCGAGCGGATCCATGCCGAACCCCGATACCACCAGCAGCAGGTCGTCGGCCCCCAGCGACTGGATCGCCCGTCCGACGATGCCGTCCACGTAGGTGTAGTAGCGCTCCAGCACCCGCCCGAACCGTCCGCGCTCGTCATCGGAGACATCGCCGAAGGCGCGCGGCACCGCGTACCGGAGATAGTAGTGCCCGACGGCGTCCAGGCCAGGGTAGCGCACGGCGGTGAACATCACAGGGAAGCGGCGCGCGAGCTCCCCTGCGGTCCGCTCCACGAAGGAGTCGACGGCGAAGGTTCCCGCCGGGATCGCGGCTCCCGCCCGGAGCGCGATATCCAGCGCGTCCGGCGGCCAGGCCAGCGCGGCGTTGCGCGCGAGCTCCGGCGGTGTGCGTCCCGGCATTCGCACGAGCTGCTCGGTGACGAGGTAGCCGTCGACCGGCCGGGCGGGATACGTCACGGGCCAGCCGACCACGCCTGTCCGAATGCCGAAGCGGTTCAGCAGCTCCCACAGCGGCCGCGCCGCCACCGCCTCGGAGTCGTGCTCCCGTTCGGTGAGCAGGCCCACCCGCAGCATCGACTGCGCGAAGCAGAAGTCCGGCAGCACGTCGAGCGGCTGCGCGGATCCGGGCGCGAGGTACTGCGCGGCGGAGTAGATGCGGGTCTTGAACGGCAGCTTGCCCGTGGCCACCGCCGACCAGACGCTGGCAGGCTGCGTTGGACGGATCGTCGCAAGATGAAGCACGGCCCCGCTCTCGATGATCCGGCCGAAGTTGGGGACGCGGCCACCGGCGGCAGCCGGCGCGATGAAATCGAGCGACGCGCCGTCGAGCAGAATCAGCTGCACGCGCGCGGCGGGCGTCACCTGGGAGATCCCGGCCATGTCCCGCGGCGCGCCTCGCGGCTCGAGCGGTCCGCTTCGTTGGCGGATCGCGAGCGGCACGCCGAAGGCGGCGAGCATCACAGCGGCGAAGAGCCAGCCGACCAGACGCCGCCCGCGCACGAGCGGGAGCTGGACCGCCAGCAGGATCACGCAGGCCGCGGCACACAGGGTGAGCGCCCAGGCGGCGGCCCGCATCGCGCCGACCGCCGTCGGTCCCAGGACGACGCCGAAGCTGCCGATGTTCAGCCACGTCACGGCCGCCGCGCCGCACGCGGCCACGGCGCCGAACTGCGCGAGCAGGCGCAGGCTGAGCCATCCCGGCGATCGCATCTCCGGCGCGACGAGCCGGCGCAGCACGACGATGGCGTAGAAGATGACGGCGGCCTGCAGGCCGTAGAAGACGCCAATCGCCGCCGCGGCCGGCACGGTGGCGCCGCCGAGCGGGACCGCCGGATTCAGCTGCAGCACCAGCACGACCAGGAATGCGCCGACCAGCGCGCCGCCGACGAGCGCGTTCGTCAGCATGCGGAGGTATGGCATCGCCTCGACTATACTCTGCTGATGCCGGTGGACGTCTCGGCCGCGGTGCTGTCGAACGCCCGGCTTTCGGACGACTACAACGTCGTCCGCCTGGCAGCTCCCGACATCGCGGCCGCGGCGCGGCCGGGGCAGTTCGTGATGGTGAAAACGGCGGCCCACTCGGAGCCGCTCCTGCGCCGGCCCTTCTCGGTGTTCGAGGTGCTCCGATCCAACGGCCGGATCGAGGGGCTGTCGATCCTCAACAAACGCATCGGGCCCTCCACGCGGCTGCTCTTCGACCTGCGGCCCGGAGACCAGGTGCAGTGTCTCGGACCCCTCGGACGTCCGTTCGTTCCGGTCGCTCCTCCCAAACAGGCATGGCTCGTGGCCGGCGGCGTGGGGCTCGCGCCCTTTTCGACGCTCGCCGGCGCGCTGCTCGAGAAAGGCTGCGCGGTGCGCCTCTATTACGGCGCGCGCACGGGCGCCGAGCTGTTCTTCCTCGACGACTTCCAGGCGTCCGGGGTCGAGCTGCGGCTGACGACCGAGGATGGGAGCGGTGCGGGCGGCGGGCGCGGCAAAGCCGCTGCCGGCTGGCCCGTGGAGCGGGGACGTGTGACCCTGCCGCTCGAGCGCGATCTGCGCGCGCTGCCGCCCGAGTCGGGCGTGATGGTCTATGCCTGCGGGCCCGAGGCGATGCTCGAGGCCGTGGCGCGGCTGGCGGCCGAGCACGGCCAGCCCGCGCAGGTGTCGGTCGAGCGCGTGATGGGGTGCGGTCTCGGCGGCTGCTACAGCTGCGTCATTCGCGTCCGCCGTCCCGGCGCGGCGCCGCACTATGTGCGATCGTGCATCGCCGGCCCGACCTTCCGGGGAGAAGAGATCGAATGGCGGTAGATCTCTCGGTGCGCCTCGGGTCGCTCGCGCTCGAGAACCCGCTGATCGCCGCGAGCGGCTGCTTCGGATACGGCACCGAGTACGCGGACATCGTGGACCTCCGCTCGCTGGGCGGCGTGGCCGTCAAGGGACTCTTTCTCGCCGAGCGCGAGGGACATCCGCCGCCCCGGATCGTGGAGACGCCGGCCGGGATGCTGAACGCGATCGGGCTCCAGGGCATCGGCGTGCACCGGTTCATCGCGGAGAAGATGCCCGAGCTCCGTGCCCGCGGAGCAGTGGTCATCGTCAACATCTGCGGCACGACGATCGGGGAGTACGTGGAGCTGGCGCGCATCCTCTCCGACACGGAGGGGGTCGCCGCGCTCGAGCTCAACATCTCCTGCCCGAACATCAAGGAAGGGGGGATCACCTTCGGGTGCAGCCTGCACGGCACCGCGGAGGTCGTCGCCGCGGTGCGTGCGGCCACGACGCTGCCGGTCATCCCCAAGCTCACCCCCAACGTCACCGACATCAGCTCGATCGCGCGCGCGGCCGAGGACGCCGGCGCCGACGCGATCTCGCTCGTCAACACGTTCCTGGCGATGGCGATCGACGTCGAGACGCGCCGTCCCCGTCTCTCCAACGTGGTCGGCGGCCTCAGCGGGCCCGCGATCAGGCCAATCGCCGTCCGGATGGTCTACGAGTGCCGGCAGCGGATCGGCATCCCGATCATCGGCATGGGCGGAATCACCTCCGCTGCCGACGTGCTCGAGTTTCTGATCGCCGGGGCCGCGGCAGTGCAGGTGGGCACGGCCAATTTCGTGGATCCGATGATCTGGCCCAAGCTGCGCCAGGGGATCGCCGAATACATGGAACGCCAGGGGATCGCGACCGTGCGGGAGCTGACCGGCAGCCTCGACACGAGCGCGCGCGAGCAGGAATGGATCAGCTCATAGTCGCCCTGGACCTCGACCACCGGATCGAGGCCATCGAGATGGCGGCGCGGCTGCGCGGCAGAGTGGGCGCGCTCAAGGTGGGGAGCCAGCTCTTCACCGCCGAGGGGCCGGCGCTCGTCCGACGACTGATCGACCAGGGGCACCGCATCTTCCTGGATCTGAAGTATCACGACATTCCGAACACGGTGGCCTCGGCGGTGAGCGCCGCCACCCGGCTCGGCGTCTGGATGCTCACGGTCCATGCCGCGGGCGGCACCGAAATGATCCGCGCCGCCCGGCGGGCCGCCGACGGCACGGCCTCGTCGCACCACGTGCCGCCGCCGCTGATCGTGGCCGTCACGGTGCTGACGAGCTTCCGCGAGGCCGCCCTGCCCGAGATTGGCGTGAGCCGGCCGATGGACCGGCAGGTGGAGGAGCTCGCCGCGCTCGCCGCACGCGCGGGAGCCGACGGCATCGTGGCCTCGCCCCGCGAGCTGCCGTTTCTCCGTCCGCGCTTTCCCGAACTGACGATTGTCACTCCGGGCATTCGAGCGGCGGGCGCGCCCGCCGACGACCAGGCCCGCAGCCTGAGCGCGCGAGAGGCGCTGCGCGCGGGCGCCACCTATATCGTCGTCGGCCGGCCCATCCTGGCGGCCGCCGATCCGGTGCACGCCATCGAGGAGCTCAGGGCGGCCTGCGAGCTCACGAGCTCCTGAACAGCGCTATTCCAGCCTGCCGGCCTGTGCCTCGCCACCTCATCATCTACTCGAAGCCGGGCTGCCACCTGTGCGACGAGATGAAGGCTCTGGTCCGCGACGAGATCCGCGGCCGGGACGCCACGCTCGAAGAAATCGATATTTCTATCGAGCCGGAGCTCCTCGAGCGGTACGGGACGGAAATTCCTGTGCTGCTGGTGGACGGGAAGAAGGCGGCGAAGTACCGGATCACGCGCGAGGCGCTGAAAAGACAGTTGGAACTAGGGAACGAGGGAACGAGGAACGAGGGAACTGGGGGAGTGCCGTTCCCCAGTTCCCTCGATCCCTAGTCGATCACTTCGCCGTGATGATGAAGTGTCCCCGGCGGTTGCGCTGCCAGCACGACTCGTTCTCCTCGGTGCAGACCGGCGCCTCCTTGCCCTTGCTGATCGTGACGATGCGGTCGCCGGCCACGCCGAGCTGGACGAGGTAGTCTTTTACCGACGCGGCGCGCCGCTGGCCCAGCGCGAGGTTGTACTCGGCCGTGCCTCGCGAGTCGGCGTGTCCTTCCACCGTCACGCGCGTCGACTGCCACTTCTTCATCCAGTCTGCGTTCGTCGCCAGTGTTCCCCTCGCGTCGTCGCGCAGCGCTGACTGATCGAGGTCGAAGAATACATCCGCAAGCGGCTGCTCGGCGTTGAGCTGATCGAGCGTCTTGCGGCTGAAGATCTCCTCCTCGGTGAGCGGTGCTGGCGCCGGTGGGGGCGGCGGCGGTGGTGGCGGCGGCGGTGGCGGCGGCGGCGCCGGTGCCGCCGGCGGCGGCGGTGGCGCGGCTGCAGGTGGCGGCACCGGTCGCTTGCACGCAGCGGCCGTGACACCAAGAATGGCGCAGATCGCGCCGAGGATCAGAAGACGTCGCATGAACCTCTCCTCGTTTGAGTTGTGCTGTGCTCGAACGAAAGCGAGCACAGAGTACCATAAAATTCCGCCGTGGATCGGATGCTCGAAGCGACGTACCGCGCGGAGCAGCGGCATTTCTGGTTCCGCGGGTTCCGCCGTTTCGTATATCCGCTGCTCTGTCGCGCCACCGCGGGCATGGAGAAACCGCGTCTGCTCGACTGCGGGTGCGGCACCGGCGCCAACCTCGCGCTGCTGTCGCAGTTCGGCTCCGCATTCGGCATCGATCTCACCTGGCGCGGGCTGCAGTTCGCGCGCGCGCACGGACGGACCCGCGTGGCGCAGGCGGGCGCCGACGCGCTGCCCGTGGCCAGCAGCTCCATGGACGTCGCCGTTTCATTCGATGTCTTCGTCTGCCTGCCGGACGCAGTCGAGCGGCGGGCGATCGAAGAGATGCACCGCGTGCTGCGGCCGGGCGGCGCGATCGTCGTGAACGCCGCCGCGCTCGACATCCTCTACGGCGATCACTCGGTCTTCGTATCGGAGCTCCGCCGCTATTCGTGCAGCAGCCTCCGGTCGAGACTGGAGCGCGTGGGGTTCAGGATCGAGCGGATTACCTATACAAATGCCTGCCTCTTTCCTGTCGCGGCAGTAGTTCGGGCGGTCCAGCGCCTGCGAGGCGTCAGAGAGGAAGGGGGCGAGCGCGGCGATTTCTACGTGCCGCCCGCGCCGGTGAATGCCTGTCTCGCGGCCGCCCTGGCCGTGGAGGCGCGCGCCATCGCGGCGGGAGTCGACATGCCGTTCGGCAGCTCCGTGCTGTGCCTCGCACGGAAAGTCTGAGCGGCGCAGGCCGCCGGCCTGCCGGCGCTAGGCTAGCGCGCGGCCGCGGCGGGCCGCTGCTCGATTCCCACCAGCATCACCCCGAGGCTCCGCCGGTCTCGACGGGGCCCACCTGCCGCTGCCGGAATGAGGGCCCGCTCGCTTTCGACGCGCAGCGTGGCGGGGCCGGCCGTGAGCGGAACGGCCATCTCCGTCAGCTCCAAGGGCCGGACGGTGGCCGTCGCGCGCACTTGATCGTCTATGTAGGCCGTGACGGTGTTCGACGGCTCCGGAAAGTCGTGCGGCAGGGTGAGGCGGACCATGACGATTCTCGGTCCGTGACCGGGCAGCGCAAGCACGGCGCTCTTCGCGAGCCAGCGCCACTCCTCTCCCGCGGGCGTCCGCTCGGGTGGAGACATCCCCTCTATCGCCCGGAAGCGGAACTGGGGCGGCACTTCGACGAGCGACACGACGCGGTAGTGATTCCGGGTCAGCTTGCCGTACCGCGTCGCTCTCCGGCCAGGAGAAGGTCACCGCGCCGGGCGCGGCCGTCCCGCCGTCGGCGAGCATGAACACCGGCACGTGCGGCTGCGCCGCGTACTCGCCGAAGCCCGGGCCGGCGGGCGCGGTCTGGAAGCCGGACAGCAGTGCCTGCGCGTGCGGCTTGAGGGACAGGTCGTACATCACGACCGCGTTCGCGGGGAGGTGCGCTCCGGCGTACTGCGCGGCCTGGACCGGCGGAGACGCCGAGGTGTGGCGCGCCCGCGTCACGGGCGCCAGATAGACGAGCGAGCCGATGGCGTAGAGGCCGAGCAGCGCGGCGGAAAGGGGCGCAGCCCACTGCGCACGACCGCGCCCGCTCCAGGCGCGCGCCGCGAGGAGCGCAGTGGCCATCGAACCTGGCAGCGCGTATCTCACGCCGTCGGCCGGATCCATGGTCGACAGCGCGAAGGCCAGATAGAGCCCGCATGCGCCGAGGATCGGCACGAGACGGGTTTCTTTCCACCGCACGGCCGCGGCAAACCCGGCGACAGCCGATGCCAGGACCGGCATCGACAAGACCTTCGATCCCCAGGGATGCGCGAGGAAGTGGAGCAGCAGATCCGCGGTGCTGCGGCCGCCGCGGGCGAGGTCGGCGTCGTTGGCGGCCACGATCGACGCCTGCTGCAGTTCGTAGCGCAGGAAGCCCGAAAGCCCTCCCGTGGCGATCACGAGCGGCAGCAGCCAGCAGAGCGACACCGCTCCGAACGATGCCAGGACGAGCCCCCGCCGGCGCCAGGACGCGTCCTGCAGCATGGTGAGCAGAAGCAGCGGCACGATCAGCACGGCGAGCTGCGGACGGCAGCCGACGGTGAGGGAACCGGCCGTCCCGAGCAGCGCCGCATCGCGGACACCCGCGCTCCGCGCGACACGCGAGGCTGCATACACGGTCCAGGCGAGAAGTGCGAGCGCCGCGGCGTCGGAGAGCGGCAGCGACGCGTGGAGCAGCACGCCCGGCGAGAGCCAGAACAGGAGCGCGCCGAGCAGGGCCGGACGATCCGCGCCGAGCAGGTTCCGGAAGGCCAGAGCCAGGACGATGCACCCGAGCACGGAGGCCGTGATGCTCACCGCAACCAGCGCCGTAAACGGATCCGGCGTCACCAGACGGAAGACCTTTCCAAGCGCGACGAACACCGGGTACCCGGGCGGATGCGGATGGTGCTGGAGCGGCTCGAATCGCTGGACGCCCGCCGCAAAGAGCAGCTCGTCGTACTCCCAGAAGGTCAGCGGAGCTGACATGACCAGCAGCACGAGCAGCGCGAGGCCGGCCAGGACCGCCGCGGGCAGGAAGCGGCCGGCGCCGGCTGCCGAACAATCCATCGCGTGCGTGCGGGGGGGCGCCGCTGCTGCAGCCACGGGGAGCCATTCTATAATCGCGCGATGTCGAGTGACAGGCTGGCGGGCCTGCGGCTGCTCCGCCGGTCCTCCACGCCGCTGCCTGTGCGGGCGCGCGTGCACGTGCTCGGCCGCTATCTCAGCTGTCCGTTCGTGCCGGTGGTGAACGCGCTGCCGCCGCGCGCGCAGGTGCTCGACGTCGGCGCCGGCCACGGTGTGTTCGCGCGCCTGGCGGTGGAGCGCGGCGCCGCCTCGGTCGTGGCGCTCGAGCCGGACATCCGCAAAGCACGGGCCGCGCTTCGGCATCCGGCCATCCGCTGGGTGGCGGGCTACGACGCGTGTGTTCGCGGGCGGTTTGGCGCGGTCGTGCTGTGCGACGTCCTCTACCGCGTGCCGCTCGCCGACCGCGACGCGCTGCTCGCGCGGCTGTTCGAGCGGCTCACCCCCGGAGGCACGCTCCTCATCAAGGACATCGATCCCGACAAGCGGCTGAAGTTCCTCTGGAACGTCGCCCAGGAGGCGATCGCCATTCGCGTGCTGCGGCTGACCCTCGGCTCCGGCCTGGCCTACGAGAGCTGGCGGGATCTGCGGCGGCGGCTCGCCGCGGCCCGCTTCGTGGACGCGCATGCGCGGGCGATCGACGCCGGCTACCCCCACTCGCACGTGCTCTACACGGCCAGGCGGCCCGCATGAGGCCGGCGAGCCCCCGGAATCCGCTGGTGCATCCGCGGCCTCCGCTCCCGGACGCGCCGGCCGTCTCCGCTGTGATCCCGATGTACAACGAAGAGGAGAACATCGGGCACGCCCTCCGCTTCCTGGTGGAGGCGCTGGAGCGCCATGCCGGCGACTACGAAATCGTCGTCGTCGACGACGCCTCCACCGACAAGTCGCCGGAGATCGTGGGGCGCGCCGCCGCGGAGAATCCGAAGATCCGGCTCATCCGCCACGCGAGGAATCAGAAGCTCGGCCGCACCCTCCGCACCGGGTTCGCCGCGGCCACCAAGGAGCTGATCTTCTACACCGACGCCGACATCGCCATCGACCCCCACGATCTCGGACGGGCGGTGCGGGCGATGCGGCTGACGCGGGCGGATCTCATCACCGCTTATCGCTTCGATCGCGTGCCGGAAGGCCATCGGCGCGCCGTGTACTCGGTCGCCTACAACGCGCTGATCGGCCTGCTGTTCGGCTGGCCGTTCCGCGACATCAACTTCGCCTGCAAGCTGCTCCGCCGCGAGGTTCTCGAGTGCATCGAGCTGCGCTCCGAGGGATCGCTCATCGACGCCGAGCTGGTCATCAAGGCGAAGAATGCCGGGTTCGTGGTCCAGCAGATCGGCGTGGACTACTTCCCCCGGGCCTTCGGTCAGTCGCACCTGTCGTCTCCCGCCGTGGTGCTGCGGATCCTGCGCGAGCTCGTCGTTCTCTATCCTGGCATGCGCCGCCCCGTTGTCGCGCCGCGAGGCTCGGCCGGCGACGCCGAGCGAAACGAGGAGCGCGCCGCCGGGTGAAACGGCTCATCGTGACGGCCGACGATGTCGGGCTGCACGAGGGGATGACGCTGGGCGCCGTCCGCGCTCACCGCGAGGGCATCGTCACCGCGTGCAGTCTCGCGGCGACCGGCGAGGCCTTTTCTCATGCAGTGGAGCAGCTCCGGGAGTGCCCGGCGCTGGAGGTCGGCGTGCACCTCACCCTGGTTGACGCGCGGCCGCTGCTGCCGCCCGCGCAGGTGCCGTCGCTCGTCGCGGGCGGCGGCCGGTTCGCCAGCGGGTACCGCACCTTTCTCGCGCGCTACGCGCTCGGGCGCCTCTCGGCCGCGGACGTGGAGCGTGAGCTCCGGGCGCAAGTCGCGCGGATCGTGGACGCGAATCTCGCGCCCTCGCATCTCAACAGCCACCAGCACCTGCACCTGCTTCCCGGGCTGTTCGAGATCGTGACGAGGATCGCGCTCGAGCACCGGATTCCGTACGTGAGGATCGTCGACGATCGCGGGCCCTGGAGCGCGTCGCCTCCGCGCCGGGCGGCCATCGCCTGCCTCAGCCAGCTCGGCCGGCGGGCGCGAGCGCGCGCGGCGGCGGCAGGGCTCAGGACGAACACCGCCACGGTCGGGGTGGCCTGCGCCGGGCACCTCGATTCGCCCCGCCTCATCGAGGCTCTCGCGTGCGTGGAAGGGCTGACCGAGCTCGTGGCGCATCCCGGCGTGAACGGACGGGGTATCGCCTCGGCTTACGGCTGGTCGTATGACTGGGATGCAGAAACGTCTGCGCTCTGCGGGCCCGCGCCGCAGAGGGCGGTCGAGCGGAACGGCATCACATTGTCGGGGGTTCGTCGGGCGGTGAACGGCGCAGCGGCGGGAGACTGATCGGGCGGCTCAGACGGGCCGCAGGATCACGCCATGGTTCAGGCTGCCGGTGCGGTAGCCCTGCGGGTCGATGGTGACCGACTCGTACCCGGCCGAGCGAAGCTCGTCGACGATCTGCCGCTGCATTTCGGGGTCGAGCGCCCGCGACAGCTCCTCGCGCGCGATCTCGACCCGGGCGGCGGTGTCGTAATGGCGGACGCGGCACACACGGAAGCCGAGCGCACGGAGAGCCGCCTCCCCGCGCTCGATCTGCCTGAGCTTCTCGGGAGTGACCTGGTGATGATAGGGAATCCTCGACGAGAGGCACGCCGAGGCCGGCTCGTCCCACACCGGCACTCCAGCCTCGCGTGCCAGCTCGCGGATCTCCCGCTTGGTGAGCCCGGCTTCGTCCAGCGGGCTGCGCACGCCGAACTCGCGGGCGGCGCGCCTGCCGGGACGGTAGTCGCCGCGATCGTCGCTGTTGGTGCCGTCGGCCACGCACGCGTATCCGCGCTCGGCGGCCATCCGGGTGAGACGGGTGTAGAGCTCGTGCTTGCAGAAGTAGCAGCGGTTCTCGGGATTGGCGCGATAATCGGGCCGGTCGACTTCGCCAGTGTGGATGATCTCGTGCCTCAACCCGCACTCGTGCGCCACCCGGTGTGCCAGCTCCCGATGACGGGCGGGATAGCTGGGACTTTCGGCCGTCACCGCGAGCGCCCGCTCGCCCAGCACTTCAGCGGCCGCAACGGCCAGATACGCGCTGTCGACGCCGCCGCTGAAGGCCACGATCACCGAGCGCATCTCGGCGAGGATGGATCGCAGCGCCGGGGTCACTCTTCCCAGTCCTCTTCCTCCTCGGCGTCGTCCTCGTCGTCGAGGTCGTCGAGGTCGTCATCGTCCTCGATCTTCTCCTCGTCGTCATCGTCGTCGTCGTCGTCGTCATCGTCGTCGGACGCGAGGTCGAGCTCGAGCGGCGACACGCCGGTGACCTCGAGGCTGGATCCGCACTCGGGACAGCTCAGCTGGTCGCCTTTGTCCACGTCGTACTCGTCAACCTCGATCTCGGCGTCGCATTCGGGGCAGGTAGCCATTCGATACGGATTATATCGACAAGCCAGTAGAATCTGCAACGAACGCTAACGCTAAACGGCGCATCTTCCGATACATAGCCAGGGTGACCATAGTCATGACGACCACCGCCACCGCCGCCAAAACCGTCCTCATCGCCGACGATACGGCGTTCGTCCGCGACCGCTTCAAGACGGCCCTGGAGAGCGCCGGACACCGTGCCATGACCGTGCGCAGCGCCGTGGAGCTCCTTGCCCGGGTCCGGGCGGACCTCCCGCAGCTCGACCTGCTCGTCGTCGATCTGCGGCTGCCGCACGCGGCCGGCGTGGACCTGGTGCGCAGCATCCGGAAGCTCGACGGCGGCACCCTGCCGATCCTGATCTTCAGCGGCACGATCACCAGCGCCGACGAGGTCCGTGAGCTGGCGGCGCTCGGCGTGGCCGGCTATGTCAACGAATACAGCGCCGTGCAGCACATCCTGCCGTCGCTCGCCCCCCACCTCTTCCCCGACAACTTCAACCGGCGCGGCGGGCCGCGGGTCGTGCTCGGCATCCCCATCGCCTACCGACACGGCAACACGATCGCGGCCGCCCTGACGCTGAATCTCGGGCACGGCGGCATGGCCATCCGGACGACCAGCCCGCTGGACAACGAGGCGAAGGTGCGTCTGCGCTTCCGGCTGCCGGGCTCCAAGCGCGACATCGATGCGCACGGCCGCGTGGTGTGGAGCGATCGCCGTCACGGCATGGGCCTTCAATTCGAGAAGCTCGAGGACGCCGACCAGACCGCGATCAACGAGTTCGTCGACGCCCATTTCTTCAACAGCCGCAAGAACTAGGGCCCCTTCGCCCGAGCCGCCAGCCGCTCCTGCGAACCGCCGGTCGCGCTGTTCGCCACTTCAGGGTTCCCAGTTCCCCAGTTCTCTAGTTCCCTAGTTCAATAGTTCAATAGTTCTGTAGTATCCCCCCGGAGGCTCCTCCATGGATGTCGCGCTGCGGCTGGCGACCATAGTGGCGCTGGTGCTGGCAAACGGGTTCTTCGTCGCGGCCGAGTTCGCGATCGTCACCGTGCGCAAGACGCGCGTCGATCAGCTCATCGCCGAGGGCAGCCGCATGGCGCGCCCGGTCAGGAGAGCCTTGAGCTCGCCGGATCGGTTCATCGCGGCCACGCAGCTCGGGATCACGATGGCGAGCATCGGCCTCGGCTGGGTCGGCGAGCCGGCACTCGTCGAGATGATCCAGCCGCTGTTCGACTGGCTGCCGCCGGCGGTGTCGGCCGCCACGGCTCACTCGATTGCCGTCGGCATCGCCTTCGCCGCCATCACCTCGCTCCACATCGTGCTCGGCGAGCTCGCCCCCAAGAGCGTTGCGCTGCAGTACCCGGAGGCGACGGCGCTCGCCGTCGCGAAGCCGGTCGAGCTCTTCCTCCGGGCGTTCAACCCGTTCATCAAGGTGCTGAACGGCGGCGGAGCGATGGTCGTGAAACTCTTCGGGCTGCGGCCGCCGAGCGGCCACGGATCCGTGCTGTCGGAAGAGGAACTGAAGATGCTGGTGACCGCCAGCCAGCAGGCGGGCGTCCTCGAGGAAGACGAGGAGCAGATGCTCCATCGCGTGTTCCATTTCGCCGACTACACCGCGGGGCAGATGATGGTGCCCCGCACGGAGATGACCGCCGTCCCGGCGTCGGCCCCGCTCGGCCAGGTGGTGGAGGTCGTCGTGCGCGGCCGCCACACCAGCGTGCCGGTCTACCGCGACGACGTGGACGACGTGGTCGGGATCCTGCTCGTCACCGATGTGGTGCGCGCCCTGGCGTCGCCGGCCGTGCCGTTCAGCGCGGCCGCCCTCGCCCGGGAAGCGCTCACCGTGCCCGAAACGATGCGCGCCGACGAGCTGCTCCGCCAGATGCGCCGCCATCGCACCCATCAGGCCATCGTCATCGACGAGTACGGCGGGACGGCCGGGCTCGTGACGTTCGAGCGGCTCATGGAGCGAATCGTCGGGCAGCTCGGCGGCGATTTCGGCGCGCCGGCGCTGCAGATCGCGCAGCTCGCCGACGGGTCGGCCGAAATCGACGGGTTGACGCTCGTCTCCGACGTGAACGAGCAGTTCGGCCTGGACATCGACGAGGAGACCTACAGCACGATCGGCGGCTTCATCCTGGGACGTCTGGGGCGCAAGCCGCAGGTCGGCGATGCGGTGGAGGTCGGCTTGAAGACGCTGAGAGTCGTCGCGCTGGACGGCCTGCGAGTGGCGCGGGT
The DNA here is from genome assembly GCA_963738315.1 of Vicinamibacterales bacterium. GTDB lineage: Bacteria > Acidobacteriota > Vicinamibacteria > Vicinamibacterales > JAMQPK01 > JAMQPK01. The sequence goes on from CAVTVT010000004.1 coordinate 371,647, forward strand.
GAGAATCAGTCGGCTTTGAGCAGCCGCAGACCGTTGGCGATCACGAGCAGCGAGGCGCCCATGTCGGCGAGCACGGCCATCCACAGCGTGGCGGATCCGGCGATCGCCAGCGCGAGGAAGACCGCCTTCAGCGCGAGCGACAGGCTCACGTTGAAGCGGATGTTGCCGAGCGTCGCCCGGCCCAGCCTGATGACGAACGGAATCTTGAGCAGATCGTCGGCCATCAGCGCGATGTCCGCCGTCTCGAGCGCGGCGTCGCTGCCGGCCACTCCCATCGCAATCCCGACGTCAGCGGCGGCCAGCGCGGGCGCGTCGTTCACACCGTCGCCGACCATCGCGACGGTGCCGTACCGCCGCTTCAGCCGTTGAACAGCGTCCACCTTGTCGGCCGGCAGCAGCTCGGCGAGCGCTTCGTCCAGCCCCAGCTCTCTGGCCAGCGCATCGGCGGCGGCCTGATTGTCGCCCGTGAGCATCGCGACATGGCGCACCCCGTGGTGCCGGAGCATCTCGATCGCGTCGCGGCTCGACTCGCGCGGACGATCGGACAGCGCGATGATGCCGAGCGGCACCCGGGGACGCGCCACGAGCACCGCCGTGCGCCCCGCCGCAGCCAGCGCCTCGAGGCGCGCATGAATATCGGGGGTGCACAGCCCACGCTCTTCGATGAGCCGGTGGTTGCCGACGAGCGCCGGCTGCCCGCCCACAATCCCCTCGGCGCCCCTCCCCGGCAGCGACTGGAACGCACTCGACGGCTCGACGTCCAGCCCCACATGGAGGGCCTCGGCGACGATCGCGCGCCCCACGGGATGCTCCGATCGGGTCTCCAGGCTGGCGGCCATGGCCAGCACGCCGCGCGAGCCGAGGCCGTCGAGCGCGATGACGTCGAGCACCTGCGGGAGGCCCTTGGTGAGCGTCCCTGTCTTGTCGAAGGCGACGCAGTCGACGGTTCCGGTGCGCTCCAGGTGGACGCCGCCCTTGATGAGCACGCCCTTGCGTGCGGCGGCCGCGATCGCAGAGACGACCGACACCGGCGTCGAGATCACCAGCGCGCACGGACAGGAGATGACGAGCAGGACCAGCGCGCGGTAGAACCAGGCGCCGAACGGCAGGCCCAGGACGAGCGGGGGACCCGCGGCGACGGCGATGGCGACGGCGATCACCGCCGGTGTGTAGTAGCGTGCGAACCGTTCCACGAAGGCCTGCGTCGGCGCGCGCTGCGACTGCGCCAGCTCGACCAGGGCGATGATGCGCGCGAGCGTGGTGTCGCGCCTCAGGTGGGTGACCCGGATTTCGAGCGCGCCGTGTCCGTTGATGGTCCCGGCGTACACCTCGTCGCCGCCCGTCTTGTCCACCGGGAGCGATTCGCCGGTGATCGGCGCCTGGTTCACCGGGCTCTCCCCCGCCACCACGACGCCGTCGAGCGGGATCTTCTCTCCCGGACGGATCACGACTACCTCGCCGATGCCCACGTCGTCCACGCCGACCCGGAGCTCGCCCCCGTCTCTGCGGACCAGCGCCTCGGGGGGGGTGAGGTCCATCAGCGCCCGAATCGCATGCCGCGCCCGGTCCATGCTGCGCGATTCGAGCACCTGCGCGAGTGCGAAGAGAAAGGTGACCGTGGCGGCTTCCGACCACTGGCCGATCGCGATCGCGCCGGCCACGGCAATGAGCATGAGCACGTTGATGTCGAGCGACATCACGCGGGTCGCCGCCCACGCCCGCCGTGCCGTGTACACGCCGCCGGTCAGGATCGCCGCCCCGAAGGCCGCGCGGCCGAACGGCGTCGGCGCCGCCGACCACTGGAGCAGGAGCCCGGCGGAGAGCGCCAGCCCGGAGACAAGGACGAGCGCCTGCCGCGCGACCGCTGCGGCGCTGTGGCCCACCGGGTGCTCGTGCTCCAGCCACGCGCGCATCCCCGTCTGCCCGATCGCCTCGGCGATCGTCGTCGTCGAGAGCTTCGCCGCGTCGTACCGCACGCGCAGCCGCTGCCCCACCAGGTCGGCGAAGAAATCCTCCACCCCGGCGAGGTGCTTGAGGCGGCGCTCGAGAATCGCCACCTCCTCGCGGCAATCCATGCCGTCGATCTTGAAGGTCGACTCCGCGTGGACGTCGCATACGGGGCACGCGGGCTGTTTCACGTTCCTGCGTCCTTCAGCGCCGCCCGCAGCCTGTCGTAATCGGGCTCGTTCCGCGCGTCGTCGAGCACTTCGCGGTACCTGACGGTTCCCTTCCGGTCGATGACGAACACCGACCGTTTGGCGATGTCCTTGAGACCGATCATGTCCGGATTCACGACGCCATAGGCGCGGATGGCTTCCTTGTTGTAATCGCTCAGCAGCGGGAAGCCGAACTGCTGCTGATCCGCCCAGCCCTTCAGCGCAAAGAACGTATCGGTGCTGATGCCGAAGATCTGCGCGCCGAGGCCATTGAGCAGGGCCATCGAGTCGCGAAGCGTACAGAGCTCCTTGGTACACGTGTTGCTGAAGGCTCCGGGGAAGAACGCCAGCAGCGTCGGGCCCGACCCGAGGCGCTGACTGAGCGTGACCGGCTGCCGGTCCTGGTCCACCAAGGTGAAATCTGGCGCGCTCATGCCGATCTCCACTGCCATCCGCCCTCCGGTGTGGCGATTTCCCGCCCAAAGCGGGAACGCGTCCTGTTCAGTATCCGCCTCCGCGGCCGATCGACCAAATGCCTCCCGGCCGAACGGCGCCGCCTCGCGTCTAAGAATTGTGGCGCGCCCGGTGCGGCCCGGCTTGCCGCCCTCAGCGTCATTCGACTAGGATTTTCGGAGCTTACGGCGCGCAGTCTTCAGCACTGCGCCTCGCACCTGCATCAATATGATGGAGAGCACCGTTGATTGAGGTCCAACACCTCACCAAGCGCTACGGCCGCGTCACGGCCGTGGACGATCTCGACGTTCAGGGTCGAGCGCGGCGAAATCCTCGGATTCCTGGGGCCGAACGGCGCCGGCAAGACGACGACGATGCGGATTCTCACCGGGTACATGCCGGCGACCGACGGAAAGGCGGTGGTGGCCGGCTTCGACGTGTTCGATCAGCCCATCGAGGCCAAGCGCCGGACGGGCTACCTGCCGGAAACCCCGCCCCTGTATCCCGAGATGACGGTCCGCGAGTACCTGCAGTTCGTGGCGAAGCTCAAGATCAAGGGGGTATCGGCGCGCCGAGCGGCGCGGCCGCGTCGACGACGCCATGCGGCGGACGCGCGTGGACGACATGGCCGGACGGCATTGCGGCAAGCTCTCGAAGGGATACCGGCAGCGCGTCGGCCTGGCCCAGGCGATTCTGCACAACCCCGAAGTCCTGATCCTGGACGAGCCGACCGCCGGGCTCGATCCCAAGCAGATCATCGAAACGCGGCAGCTCATCAAGGAGCTGGCCGGCGACGCACACCATCATCCTCAGCACGCACATTCTCCCGGAGGTCTCGCAGACCTGCGAGCGGGTGGTCATCATCAATAAAGGGCGGATGGTCGCCGTGGACACGCCCGGCAACCTGACCGCGCGGCTCCGCGGCGTCGGAGACGATGTACGTGCAGGTGGACGCGATGGGCGAGGACGCCGCGCCGGCGCTGGCCGGCATCGCCGGCGTGACGGGCGTGGCTCCGGTGGCCGCGCACGACGGCGCCACGGGCTACGAAGTGAGCAGCGAGCGGGGGCGCGACGTGCGGCGCGACCTCGCGCGGTCGATCGTGTCGCGCAACTGGGGCCTGCTCGAGCTGCGGCCGACGCGCATGAGCCTGGAGGAAATCTTCCTCAGCCTGACGACCGAAGAGAGACCGCCGAGCCAGCCGCGCGGAGTCGAACAGCATGGGTAACATCGCTCGCGATCGCGCAGAAAGAACTGAAAGCTCGTACTTCGCCTCGCCGATCGCGTACGTCGTCATCGGCTTTTTCGCCCTGGTCTTCGGCTGGTTCTACTGTCGTCTCCATCAGTTCTTCATGCAGAGCCGATGCAGATGGGCGATTCCGGGCCAGGGGCAGATCAACATCAACAACATGGCGATCCGCCCGCTGTTCCAGAACGTCAGCGTCATCATGCTGTTCGTGCTGCCGCTCGATCACGATGCGGACCTACTCGGAGGAGAAGCGCTCGGGCACCATCGAGCTGCTGCTCACGTCGCCGGTCACGGATTTCCAGATCATCATGGGCAAGTTCCTCGGGTGCGGTCGGGCTTACGCGCTGATGCTCGCCGTGACGCTGATCCACATCGCCGTCCTGTTCATCTACGGCAATCCCGAGTGGAAGCCGATCGCCTCCGGCTATCTCGGGCTGCTGCTCATGGGCGCCTCGTTCATCTCGGTCGGCCTGCTGATCTCCAGCCTGACAAGGAACCAGATCGTCGCCGGCATGGTGACCTTCGCCGTGCTTCCTGCTGCTCTGGACCATCACGTGGGCCGCCGACTCGGCCGGGCCGACGATGCAGAAGGTGCTGATGGCGCTTTCGATCACCGATCATTTCGACGATTTCTCCAAAGGGCGTCATCGCGCTGCGGCACCTGGTCTATTACCTGAGCTTCATCACATTCGGCCTCTTCCTGACGGCCAAGTCGGTCGACAGCGAACGCTGGCGCGGGTGAGGAAGGACTGAACATATCATGCTGAACACCATTCTCGGAGTCATCGGCTGGGTCGGCACGCTGCTCGTGTTTGCGGGCGTGGCGATTCGCCTGTTTCGTCCCGCATGGGACCAGTACGCGTACTGGGCCGCCATCGCCGGCCTCGTCTGCGTCGTGCTGTACACGCTGAGCCAGTGGCGCGAGATCGCGCCGTTCGTTCAGCAAGCGCGAGACGCGCTTCAGCGCCATGACGATCGTGAGCATCGCCGCCGTGCTCGCGATCCTGGTGGGCCTCAACTACCTGGTCATCCGCCGCGACAAGCAGTGGGATCTGACGGCCAGCAAGCATTTCACGCCTGTCGGACGAGACGACGAAGGTGCTGCGGGGCCTGAAGGGCCCGGTCAAGGATCACCGTGTACGAGAAGCCCGAAGGGTTCCCGCGTTTCCGCGACGCGCTGACGCCGTACGAAGCTGGCCAGCCACAACGTGTCGGTGGAGTACGTGGACGCCGACCGGCAGCCCGCGCGCGTGAAGGCAGGACAACGTGCTGAACTACGGCACGGTCGTCATCGACTACGAGGGTCGCAAAGAGCACGTGATGAGCGACCGCGAGCAGGACATCACCAACGGCCTCGTGAAAGTCGACCACCGGCCGCACCGTCAAGGCGTACTTCGTCGAAGGGCCACGGCGAGAAGAGACAGCACGGGCGTCGAGCGCGACGGGCTATCCAGCGCCCTGGACGTGCTCAAGCGCGACAACTACGCCGTGGACAAGCTCGTGCTGGCGCAGACGCCCGAAGTGCCCAAGGACGCGTCGGTGATCGATCATCGCCGGCCCGACGGCGGACTATCTGCCGCTGGAGATCGACGCGCATCAGAAAATACCTGCATGCGGGCGGCAAGGCGCTGTTCCTGCTGGACCCGGTCGATCGGCGCGACGATGCACCCGCTGCCGAATCTCGAAGGCCTGCTGAAGGAATGGGGCGTCCCATGGGGCACGACGTGGTGCTCGACATCAGCGGCATCGGCCAGATGCTCGGCACGGATGCGTCGGTGCCGGTCGTCACGCCGCCTATCCGTCGCACCCGATTACCAAGGACTTCAACGCTGCTGACGGCGTTTCCGCTCGCGCAGTCGGTCAGCGGCCAGGCCAGCGCGAATCCCAACGAGGCGGTGCAGAATCTGCTGCAGACGAGCGAGCGGAGCTGGTCCGAGTCCGACGTCAAGTCCTTGATGGCCGGCGGCAAGGTCTCGTTCGACGAAGCATCAGGCGATCACAAGGGCCCGATCACCATCGGCCTGACGCTGAGCGAAGACGCCAAGGAGGTCGGCGGCACGCCGGCTCGGCGGCTGCGGGCAGCACGCCCGGCAAGCCGCAGACGCGGATCGTCGTCGATCGGCGATTCCGATTTCGCGTCGAACGCCGCCGTCGGCATGCAGGGCAACTCGGATCTCTTCGTCAACATCAACAACTGGCTGACCCAGCAGGAAGACCTCATCTCGATTCATCCCCGGGCGAAGACGACCGCCGGATTTCGCTCACGGCCGACCAGCAGCGCCGCATCACATGGCTGTCGCTGCTGCTCTGCCGGGGCTCATTCTGGGATCCGGCGTCTACGCCTGGCTGCAGAGCCGGTAGGGGTTCTCATGCGCGGATTTCGCTCGACGATCATCCTTCTGGTCGCCGCCCTCGGCTTCGGCGCCTACCTCTATTTCATCGACGCGAAGAAGCCCGTCGCCGACGAGAACGCCAAGCAGAAGGTGTTCGCCGTCGATGCCGTCGAACATCGATCAGCCTCGAGGTGAAGTCGGCCTCTGGCGAGACGACGGAGCTGAAGAAAGACGCCGGCGGCTGGACGGTCGTGAAGCCGGTGCAGACGGCCGCCGATCAGAACACCGCCGCGGACGTCGCCGCCAGCGTCGCCTCGCTCGAAGAGGACCGCGTCGTCGACGAGAACGCCTCCGACCTCAAGCCGTACGGCCTGGCAGAGCCGCGGATCGAGGTGGCGTTCGACGTGGCCGGCGAGAAAGTCGCCGACGCCGGATGCTCGTCGGCGACAAGAGCCCCACCGGCACGGGCGTGTACGCGAAGGTGCCGGGCGAGAAGCGCGTGTTGCTCGTCTCGAGCAGTCTGGAGACCTCCGTCAACAAGTCGACCTTCGACCTGCGCGACAAGACCGCGCTGAAGATTCGAGCAGGACAAGGTGGACCTGGTCGAGCTGCATCGAAGAATCAGACGATCCGTCTCGGCAAGAGCGGCGACGAACTGGAGAATGCTGCAGCCCAATCGCGCGCCGGCGGACTACAGCAGCGTCGAGGGCCTCATCGGGCAGCTCCAGTCGGCGCAGATGATGTCGCTCAAGGACAAGCCCGAGGACCTCAAGGATCTGAAGGATCTACGGCCTCGACAAGCCGGAAGTGACCGCCACCATCGGCATCGGGCGGGTCCAGCGTGGTCAGCTCGCAGCTCGGCTCGAAGGCCGAAGACGGCATCGCTCTGGGCGCGCGACCCCGCGCGGCCCGCCGTGTTCAGCATCGGCGACGGGCTCGCGGACGAGCTGCGCAAAGCCGCCGTCCGACTTCCGGCGGAAGGAAGTCTTCGAGTTCCGCCCCTTCAACGCGACGCGTTTCGAGATCACGCGCGGCAACGAGACCCGCGTGTTCGAGCGCGTCAAGGGCAGCGGGCCGAACGCGTCCGACACCTGGAAGCAGACGGCGCCCCGGCAGAAGACCGTGGATTCAAGCAACTTCGAGGGCGCGCTGCTCGAATTCTCCAATCTCCGCGCGCAGACCTTCGTCGACAATCCGGGCCCGACCACCGGGCTCGACAACCCGACCGCCACCGTCACCGTGAAGTTCGACGATGGCAAGAAGCAGGAGAGCGTGAAGTTCGGCGGCAGCGGTCCGGACGTCTTCGCCGCCCGGCCGGACCAGCCCGGCGCCATGAAGCTGGAAATGGGCAAGTTCGACGCGGCCGTCAAGAAGCTCGATAGCATCCAGTAGCGCTCGCCGCGCTGTCTCGCGAATCGCTCACTGGACCTTTGCGGCCCGCGCCATTCCGCTGCCGTGCGGTCGCCACGGTTCGCCGTCCTCCCCGCACCGCCGCCGTGTTCTTCAGCAAGACCTCGCGCCATTTTCGAAGCGCCCGCAATTTCACCGATCGATCTGGAGCGTGCTCGTCCGGCCGGTCGATCGGCTGAGAACCTGTACTCGCTCAACCCGGCGAAGCTCGTGATGCCGGGCTCGAACATGAAGATCCTGACGCTGGCCGCGGCCGTCGAGCAGCTGGGGTGGGATTACCGCTTCGAGACGAAGGTCGTGAGCCACGGCGCCCGTTGAGTCGGGCATCCTGCACGGCGACCTGTTCGTCGTGGGCGCCGGCGATCCGAGCATCAGCGAGCGGAGCGACGAGCCGCAGCCACTGCTCGGGCTCGCGCGGCAGATCCGGGACTCGGGCATCCGCGAGATCGAAGGGCGCATCGTGGGCGACGACGATGCGTTGGACGACCAGGAGCTGGGCCAGGGATGGGCCTGGGACAACCTGCCTACGGCTATTCGGCGCCGGTCTCCGCGCTCGAATACAACGAGGGGTCGGTCGATCTGCTGATCGCGGCGGGGATGCTCGCCGGCGATCCCGTCGTCGTTCAGATGCGGCCGGACGGGCAGCGGCCTGCTGGTTCGAGAACCAGCTCGTGACGGTCGACCGGCGGAGCCCGGGCGGCTCACGATGGACCGGCTGCCGGGATCGACGCTCCTGAGCCGTGCGTGGACAGATTCCCGCCGGCGCGGCGCCGTTCGTGCGAACCGCCTCGGTCGACAACCCGACGCAGTTCTTCGCCAACGCGTTCAGCGGCGCGCTGCCGCGGGGGGCATGCAGGTGGACAGGACGCGCCGGCCGACATGGACGACGTCGTCCCGAAGCCCGATCTCCGCGGCGCCCAGGATGCTCGCGACCGGCGATCTCCGCCGCTCTCGGCAGCTCGCCATCTCGATGATGAAGGTGAGCCAGAATCAGTACGCGGAGCTGCTGTTGAAGGCGGCTTGGCGGGCGGGACGCGGCGCGCGCGGCGCTCGAACGGCATGGGGATCGCCGGCGACGGCTACATCATGGCGGACGGCTCCGGACTCTCCCGCTACAACTACGTCACCGACGAGACGCTCGTGCGGCTGCTGCAGCTGTTCTCGGCGGCGCCCGGCTGATGCTGCCGCGTTCGTCGCCGACGCTGCCGGTGGCCGGGCGCGACGGCACGCTCGCGCGGCGCCTCGTGGGGACGGCGGCCGAAGGGCGAGATTCGCGCGAAGAGCGGCACGCTCGACAACGTCCGCGCGATTTCCGGCTACGTCGAAGACGCGGACGGCGACACGCTGGTGTTCTCGATGATCGCCAACAACTTCTCGGGGCCGGCGGCAGAGATGGACGCCGCCGCCGATCAGGCCCTCATCCGCCTCGCCGGCTTCACGCAAGCTCGCTGACGATTTGTCTCGCCCGCTCGAGTACCGCGGGAGCGGGAGCGGTCAGCCCGCCCCCCTGCGCCATGGAGCCCCGTCCACCGCCTTTGCCCCCGAACTCGCCCAGGAGCTTCTTCAGCACGTCTCCGGCGTCGAACTGGAGATCGGCCGAGCGCGCCACGACAATCGCCGCGGGGGACTCGGCGGACAGCAGCACCGCCGCGGTCGCCGCCGCGCCGGCCACCACTCCGGATGCGACGCGTTTGAGGCCGGCCGCGTCCCAGCCCGCCAGCTGCCCGGCGACGAGCGACACCGAACCCGCCTTCTGCGCCTTGGCCCCGAGCGCCGCCGCTTCGTGCGCGGCGAGCCGCTCCTGCAGCCCTTCGAACATCTTCTGCTGTTCCCTGCTCGCAGCCTGGATCTTCTCGATCGCGGCCGGAAGATCCCGGGGGAGCACCGAGAGCGCGCGAACGCTGCCGTCGACCGCCTGCTTCAACTGCCGGAACGCCTGCAGGGCCCGGCGCCCGCACAGGAACTCGACGCGGAGCCCTCCCTTGAACCGCTCGGACGCCGCGAGGGCGATCATGCCGATGGCGCCCGTGCGGCAGACGTGCGTGCCGCCGCAGGCCGACAGATCGTAGTCGGCGATTTCGATGAGACGCAGCTCGCCCGCGCGGGCAGGGTCCTTTCTCAGTGGCAGCGTGGCCGCTTCGGCCGCGCTGACCAACCGCGCCGAGACGTCGCGGTCCTCCCAGACGATCCCGTTCGCGGCGTCTTCCACGCGGGCCAGCGCGTCGGCCGGCAGGTCGCGGTCGAGGTCGAGCGTCGACGAGTGGGTCCCCAGATGAAAGCTCAAAGTCTTCGCCGACGTCTCCCGCTCGAAGGCGGCCGACAGCAGGTGCTGGCCGGTGTGCTGCTGCATGTGATCGAATCGCCGGCCCCAGTCGATCGAGCCGCGAACGCGCGCGTCCTGCTCGAGCTCGCGATCCAGCACGTGCCGCACGTTGCCGTCTTCGTCCTCGAACACTTCGAGCACGCGGGCGGCGTCGAGCGTGCCCGTGTCGTGCGGCTGGCCGCCCGAGGTCGGATAGAACGCCGTGCGGTCGAGCACGACCTCCCAGCGATCGCCCTTCCGCTCCGACTCGCGGACGACGGCCTCGAAGGCGGCCAGATAGGAATCGGTGTAGTAGAGCCGCTCTTCGGTCATGAGGACGTCCGCTGCACCAGGGGATCGCCGAGGCCGGCCTCGGCGAATCCCCTGGCGCGGAGAAGACAGCTGTCGCAGCGGCCGCACGGCGCCCCCTCCGCGCCCGGGTCGTAGCAGCTGTGCGTAAGGCCGTAGTCGAGCCCGAGCGAGACGCCGCGGGTGATGATCTCCGCCTTGCTCATGGCGATGAGCGGCGCCTGCACGCGGAAGCGGGACCCGGTGACGCCGGCCCGGGTCGCGAGCGCCGCCAGCCGCTCGAAGGCTGCGATGAACTCCGGCCGGCAGTCCGGATAGCCCGAGTAGTCGAGCGCGTTGACGCCGATGAACAGATCGCTGGCCCCGATCACCTCCGCCCATGCGAGGGCGAGCGCGAGCAGCACGGTGTTCCGCGCCGGCACGTAGGTCGCGGGAATGACACCGGGCTCGGAACCGCCCTTCGGCACCTCCCCATCTCCGAGGAGCGCCGATCCGCCGAGCGGCGCCAGATCGACGGCGAGCTCGCGATGCGCGCGGACGCCCAGCGCTCCGGCGACGCGGCGCGCGGCGGCAATCTCGTGCGCGTGCCGCTGGCCGTACTTCACCGTGAGCGCATAGAGCTCGTACCCCGCCTCGCGCGCGATTGCCGCGGCCGTGTACGAGTCGAGGCCGCCGCTCAACAGGACCACGGCCTTCGGAGGACATCAGACGCCCCTGACCTCGGCGCCCCAGATGTACTTGTGGATCTGCAGCTGCAGCCGGACCGGCAGCCGGTCCTCCAGAATCCACGCGGACAGCTGGCGCGAGTCCAGCACCTGGTGGACCGGCGAGAAGAGCACGGCGGCGCAGCGCCGATCCAGCGCGTGGCGCCCGACCAGGTCGCGTGCGTACTCGTAGTCGGCCCGATCCTTGATGACGAACTTCACCTGGTCGCGCGAGCGGAGGCGGTCGATGTTGCCCCAGTCGTTCCTGTCTGATTCGCCGCTGCCGGGGCACTTCACGTCCATGATCTTGACGACGCCGCCCGGCACCGCGCTGACGTCGACCTGCCCTCCGGTCTCGAGCAGCACCGTACGCCCGGCTTCGAGCAACCGCTCCATCAGCGGATACACGTCGCGCTGCAGCAGCGGCTCGCCGCCGGTGACCTCCACCAGCGGGCTGCCGAATGCATCTACGCGCTGCAGCACCTCGTCGACCGACATCCGCTGTCCTTCGTGGAAGGCGTATGCCGTGTCGCACCAGGTGCACCGCAGGTCGCAGCCGGTGAGCCGCACGAACACGCACGGCCGGCCCGCGTAGGTGGACTCGCCCTGCACGGACAAGAAAATCTCGTTCACCGTGAGCACAATATGCAATTCTACAGTTACTGAACCAGCGTCATGTCGAACCTGAAGATCGGCACGGCCGGATGGAGCTATCCCGCGGGCAAAGGGACGTGGAACGGCGTCTTCTATCCGGCGCAGCGCGGCGCGGATGCCAGGAAGAGCGGCGGCTCGGCGAAGTTCGACGAGCTCGCCTTCTACGCCGAGCACTTCGACACCGTCGAGATCAACACGACCTTTTACGGCCGGCCCAGGCCGGAGACCGCGCGGAGCTGGGCCGCCCGGACGCCGCCGGGATTCGAGTTCTCCCTCAAGCTCTACCGGCACTTCACGCACGAACGGCCGCCGGCCCCCGATCAGGCCGAGATCGACCTGTTCCGATCGGGCATCGAGCCGCTCGCCGCGGCCGGGAAGATCGGCGCGCTCCTGGCGCAGTTCCCTCCGAGCTTCAAGCACTCGCCTGAATCCGAGGACTACCTGGACGCGCTCCTGGCGCGATTCGGCGACTATCCGCTGGCGGTCGAGCTGCGGCATCGGAGCTGGAGCGACCGCTTTGGCGAAACGCTGCGCCTCTTGAACGCCCATGGCGCCGCGCTGACGCAAATCGACGAGCCGAAGTTCCGCATGTCGATCAGGCAGAATCAGCTTCCCAACGTGACGTCCTTCTACTACATGCGGCTGCACGGGCGGAACGCCGCCCAGTGGTGGAAGCACGACAAGTCCGAAGACCGCTACAACTACCTGTACACGGCCGACGAGCTGAAGCCGATTGCGGATACGGCCGGCGCCGCGCGCCGGCTCGTGAAGAAGTTCTACCTGTACTTCAACAACCATTTCGCGGCGAAAGCCGCCGTCAACGCGGTCATGATCAAGAGCTATCTCGGAGAGCCGATCCCTGGAAGGTATCCCAGCCGGTTCATCGACGCCTATCCGCAGGTGGCCGGCCTGGTCCAGACCGCGGACCTCGATCTGTGGAGCCCCGAGACCGTTCACCACGAGAGCCGCTGACGGCGCGCGAAGCCATTGCCCGCGGCTGGCGCAAGCGCTGTCCCCACTGCGGCCAGGGACCGCTGTTCCTGCGGTGGAATACGCCCTACCGCAACTGCCCCGTCTGCGGCTATCTCTACGAGCGCGACTACGGCGACGTCTGGTGGGTGCTCATCGTCACAGACCGGATCCCGATCGGCATCGGGATCGTCTGCCTGTACTTCGGGTTTCGCGTCACGACCTGGCCCGCGGCGATCGCATTCTTCGGGTCGCTGATGCTCCCGCTGGTGCTGACGATTCCGCGGCGGTACGGCGTCGCCTTCGCGCTCGCCTATCTCAGCCGCAGGCGGTGGCCCGAGCCGAACGACCCGATGCCGAGGCTCGGGCCCTGAGGCCCGATCCCGATGCGTGGGACGATCGTCAGTTGCGCTCCACTTCGGCGAGGCGCTTGACCTCGTCGATGATGTGATCGTCTTCCTGCAGCGCCCGAACGCGGTTCGCCATGCGCCAGCGCATCTCGAGGACGAACTTGTCGATGTTGTAGCGATGGCCGGCGCGATCCATTTCTTCCAGCCTGCCAAGCGCATCATGGACGAGCGCGGCGTTGTCATCCGTCGGGCGATCCATCCACATGCGCATCCCGAAGTACGCGCGCGTCCACTCGCGCTGCAGCTGCGCCGCGTCGAGCAGCCAGCCATAGGCCTCGTCGAGCGGGCGCTGCTGTTCCGGCGGCAGATACCTCGCGGCGCGCCGTAGATCGCCCTGGCCGGCGCGCACTTCCTTCAGGACATCATCTTTCTCGGCGACCAGCCTGTCGAAGAAGGCCTTGTCGGGATGATAGAGCCCCTGCTCGACGGCCTTGTCCGCGGGCGCCTGCGTCCACTTGTAGTTGCTCCGCATCAGCGCGTGGCCGAAATAATACGGATAGTCTCCCCACTGTCCTCCGATCGACTGCGTCAGCCAGAATCCCAGGAACCAGCGGCCGTGATGATGAATGAATTCCGTCCGCTTCAGCGCGGACGCCACGTAGGGCACCGCCTCGGCCGGATACCGCTGAGCCGTCCAGTCCCTGAGCACGGCATCGACGCCGAGATCCGGATCCTTCATGAATCGCGACATCGCATACAGATTGATTTCGTGGAAGTTCGGCTCGAAAAAATGCGCGCGCCCCACGATGCCCGCCAGCCCCGTCTCGCGCGCGCGCAGGACATCCCGGCGGATGTAGTCCGGCTGCGCGTAAATGCTCTGCGACCCCCACGCCTTCTCGACGCCGAGATCGGCCTCCATGATCTGCTTCTTGTTCCCCATCTTTCCGTGCAGCGGATCGTACGGATAGAAGGGATGAAACTCGTGCGTCGTGTCCTTGCTCATGATGAGCACGTCGTCCGGGAGCCGGCTGATGGCGTCCTTGAAGAAGTCCATCTCTTTCGGCTCGTAGAAGAAGTTCCGGACGATGAGCTGCTTGTGGTGCTCGTGGACGATGTCGTAGATGAGCTTGGCGACGAGATAGATGCGCTCGGGAATCGGGAGCTTCGACTGCACTTCGGTGTCGCGGAACGGCTTGTTCTCGCTCTCATGAATCGTCAGCACGAGGCCCGCGGCCGTCGGCGCCTGATCGAGCAGCGTGTCGTACCGCTTCCGCAGGTAGTCGACGAGCGCCGGGTCGTCCATGTTCACGCGCCCGCGCGCCGGGTCCAGCGTCGACGATCCCGAGCCCGTCAGCTTCGTCGCTTCGTTGAACAACCGATCCGTCTCCCTGGCGGGCACCCGGAACCGGGCGGGAATGTCGTCGAACTCATGCACCCAGAGGTACCACTTGATGCCCTGCTTGTCGGCCTGCGCCCCGAGCTGATTGATATCGCGCTGCCACTCCGGAGACTGCTGGAACGCGTCGACCGATCGAAACAGGCCGTGTGAAAAGATGAAGAAATTGACGCCGTACTGCGGCGCTGCCTGAATGGCCTTCGTCAGCTTCGGCATGTCGTACTCGTGGAACTGCCAGCCGTTCATCGTGAACGGCGGATTTGCCGGAGCGGCCGTCAGGACTGCAGCCGCCAGAACCCCCGCGGCCAGAATCATCGTCCGTCGCATACAGGTCACCTCGATGAACGGCACTATAACCCAGCGCGTCGTAGTCAGAGCCCTGTTCCCGATGACGCGACGTCCACGACCAGCAATGTGACATCGTCGTGCGGCAGGAGATCGCCGCCGGCGAAGGATCGGAGCGACGCAAGCAGCGCGTCGGCGAAGTCGTCGGGCTCACGACCGCGTTCGGCCGCGGCGAGCGAGACGAGCCGCTCCTGTCCGAACAGATCGTCGCTGCCGCCCTTGCGGGTCTCGGTGACGCCATCCGTGTACAGAATCAGCCGCGTCCCGCGAACCAGCGACACCGCGGCGGTGCGATACTGAGCGTCCGGGAAGATTCCGAGAATGACGCCGCCTTCTTCGAGGGTCGTGACCTGTCCCTCGCCATCCACCAGGAGGGGCCTGGGATGGCCTGCGGCCGAGTACTTGAGATCGCGCGAAGCCGGGTCGAGCACCGCACAGACGGCCGTCACGTACGTTCCGTCGAGGAGGCCGCACAATGTCGCGTTCATTCCGGCCAGCACCCGCGCCGGGTCCGAGCTGCGCGCGAGCTCGGCAGTGAAGGCGACCTTCACCATCGACGCGATGAGGGCCGCCGGCACGCCGTGCCCTGACACGTCGGCCAGCAGGAGCGCCAGCTCCCGGCCTTCCAGCGCCACCAGGTCGTAGAAGTCGCCCGCGACGGCGGCCAGCGGCAGATAGCGCACGGCCATGCGGACCCCCTGCATCGCCGGCAGCGTCGCCGGGAGAATCAATCGCTGAATGCGCGTGGCAGCGGCCATCTCGTGCTGCACGGCCGCCAGGCGGCGGCTCTGCGAGAAGATGCGGCCGAGCGCGATCCAGGCAAGACAGCCGAGACTGGCGAGGAACCCGAGCGGCTCGACGTGCAGCCGCCAGGGGACGAGCCCCCCTGCAACGGCGTGTTCGTTGAGCACCGTCAGCATGAATACCGCGGATCCGCCGAGCAGAATGCGCCATTCTGGAAACGGCGGCGGCCGGTAGCCCGCCAGGGCTCCCGCAGCCACGACGACGAGAATGCCCGGCGCCATGACCGTGAGCGCTGGATCGGGCGCGAATGCCGGATCGCGCACCGCCACGTCGGCCAGAATCGCCAATCCCGCATATACCGCCGTGCCGACGGTGAGCCAGCGAAGAGCATTCCTCCATCCAGCTCCGTAGAACTCCTCGGCGAACAGCAGGGCGGGAATGACGATGCAGTAGTTGAGGGCGCTCTCGAGGAAATCGCCGAGGCTGGGATCGATGGCGATGACCCCGGCGAGCGGAGCCTTGCAGAACATCCGAGCGCCGTAGATGGCCGTGAACAGCCCGATCCAGAGAAGGGTTCGATCCTTCGGCGCCGGTCGAAGCCAGTGACCCGCCAGAGCGGCGGCGCCGACGGTGCAGATGACGATCGCGAAGGCGAAAACGACGAACGTATCGGCCGGCACGCCTGCAGCCTTCAGGCCCGTTCGGGTTCCTCGCGCCGGATTTCCGACAGGAACAGCTCTCCAAGATCGTCGGCCTTGCGCGCGCCGACGCCCTTCACCTCCAGCAGCTCCGCGAGCGACCGCGGTCGCAGGCGCGCCATCTCCCGAAGGGTCGTATCGTGGAACACGACGTACGGAGGAACGTTGCGGGCCCGGGCGATCTCGAGCCGCACGGCGCGCAGCCTGTCGAACAGCTCCCGGTCGACGTCGTGCCACGACTCGGCCTCGACGCGTGAGGATGGACGTCTCTCGTCCCTGCGCGGCGTCCGCTGCCGCACCAGCGCCAGGCCGGGCGCGCTCGCCGGATCCTTCAACAGGCCCAGGCCACGGTCGGTCAGGACGAGCACCGGGTATGCGTCGCCCGCCTGCCGCAGCAGCCCCTGTCCCGCGAGCTGGTCGATGTAGCCGCGGATCTCCGGGACCGACGCGTGCGGCAGCAGCCCGAAGGTGGACAATTTGTCGTGGCCGCGCGCCAGCACCTGCTCACCGCCATGGCCGCGGAGCACGTTCGCCAGGTGCGCCGCCCCGAACCGCTGTCCGACGCGCGCCACACACGACAGAATCTTTCGCGCGAGCACCACCGGGTCGTCCGCGGTCTCCAGCTCGCCCAGGCAGTAGTCGCAGGCGCCGCAGCTCTCGCGCGAGTACCGATCCCCGAAATACTCGCTCAGCAGGCGATGCCGGCAGCCGACCGCGGCGGCATACCGCTCCATGTGGCGCATCAGCGCCAGCGCGGCGTCGGTCAGCTCGCCGTTGCGCTCGAGCATCATCCGCCATCTCAGGAAATCGGCGGGCGAGTAGATCAGCAGACATTCGGCTTCCAGCCCGTCGCGCCCGGCACGGCCCGACTCCTGCTGGTAGTGCTCGAGGGAGCGCGGGGAGCCGGCGTGCACGACGTAGCGGACGTTGGAGCGATCGATGCCCATCCCGAAGGCGACGGTGGCGACGATGACGTCGGCGCGCTCGCCGAGGAAGGCATCCTGGTTGCGGTGGCGCTCCTCGTCGGAGAGCCCGGCATGATACGGGAGAGCGGTGGTGCCGGCGGCCGTGAGCCACGCGGCCAGCGCGTCCACTTCCTTCCGCGAGGTGCAGTAGATGATGCCGGCCTCGCCCCGGTGCCGCGCCAGCACCTCGGCCAGCTGCTTCTTCAACGTCGCGCGCGGAACCGCACGGTACACGAGGTTCGGACGGTCGAACCCTCCGACGAACTCGACCGGATTCCTGAGCCCGAGCTGCGCCGCGATATCGCGCCGGACGCGCGCGGTGGCGGTCGCCGTGTAGGCGTGCAGGGCCACGCCGGGCAGCAGCTCGCGCAGCCGTCCGAGCTGCCGGTATTCCGGCCGGAAGTCGTGCCCCCACTGGCTGATGCAGTGGGCCTCGTCGACGGCGATGAAGCCGATCCGGCACGACGACAGCAGCGACAGAAAGCCGTCGCCGCCCTCACCCACGAGGCGCTCGGGCGACACGTAGAGCAGCCGGTACCGGCGCTCGCGCAGGCCCGCCGCAATCGACGTCTTCTCGGACGCGGAAAGCGAGCTGTTGTACAAGGCCGCGGGCACGCCGTTGCCGACGAGCGTGTCCACCTGATCCTTCATCAGCGAGATCAGCGGGGATACCACGAGCGCGAGCTGATCCTGGAGCACCAGGGCCGGCGCCTGAAAACAGAGCGACTTGCCTCCCCCGGTGGGCAGCACGACGATGGAATCGCGCCCGGCGAGCACCGCCTCCATGGCGTCGCGCTGAAGCGGCCGGAACGCGTTGTAGCCCCAGTAGCGGGAGAGAACCGACTCCAGCTCGGCAGTGATGGACATGTCGCGATACCATCGAACGCAAGGACGCGCCGGCGGCGGCTCCGATTGTGACATAGCCGGCGCGCCCGCACCGACGATGATCTACGTCGATTCGCTCATTCTCGATCTGACCGAGCGCGCCTGCCGGCGCTTTCAGCTGCTCACCGGAAAGACCAACGTCTGGCTCGCCGTGCAGTTCACCAATCTCAGCATCGTGGTCTACTTCGTCTGGGCGGCGGTGTTCTCGTGGAGCACCGAGGCCGCTCCCCGCCTGCTGATCGCGGTCTTCTGCGCCGGCCTCCTCTACGTCCTGACGAAGACGGTTCTGAAGGTGCCGATCGAGGCCTACGAGAAGGCGGCCTACCGGCGTGTCTCGAAGGGGCTCAGGAACCCCAGGCGCGTGCGCGACGCGCTCCTGCGCATCTCGTTCCTGACGCTGTCCCTGGTGCTCTGGTATCCCCTCGCGTTCGTCTACCTGCAGCTCCACTCGCACATCGCCCTGCTGACCTACGCGCTGATCGTGCTGACCACGGTGGTCCTGTACCTGCTCGCCTGCGACCCGCTGCCGCCCTGCCGCGGCACCCTGCGGGTCTGGCTCACCGGGGCCGTGCCGGGGCGGATGCAGCCGGCTCCCAGCCCGGGACAGCCGGAGGGGTGATGCGCTAAAATTGACGGATCCATGCTGTCGCGGACCTTCCTGACGCCTCTGGTGGTGGCCGGCTGCATTGCGGTGCCCATGAACGCCGCCGTGCCGGCGGCGCCTGATGTCGGGCGTGGCTTCGACGAAACCGTCCAGCCGTTCCTGAACACGTATTGCACGACCTGCCACAGCGGCGACAAGGCCCCGGCGCAGCTGGATTTGCGCAAGTACGCGACGGCGGAATCGGTCGTGGAGGATTTCGGCCGCTGGAACCGCGTGCTCGGCCGGCTCACGGCCAGGGAGATGCCGCCCCGCCAGGCGAAGCAGCCGCCCGAGGAAGCCCGGCAGCGGGTGATCGACTGGATCCAGGCCACCTGGGCGCTGGAGGCGCGCACGCACGACGGCGATCCCGGGCCGGTGCTTGCCCGGCGGCTCAGCAACGCCGAGTACAACTACACCATTCGCGACCTGACGGGCGTCGATCTGCGGCCGGCGCGGGAGTTCCCGGTCGATCCCGCGAACCAGGCCGGCTTCGACAACTCGGGAGAATCGCTCGAGATGTCGCCGGCGCTGTTGAACAAGTACCTGCTCGCGGCGCGCAGCGTGGCCGACCACATGTTCCTGAATGCAGAGGGATTCGGCTTCGCGCCGCATCCCATGCTCGTGGAAACGGATCGCGACAACTACGCCATCCAGCAGATCGTCGACTTCTACAGCCGCCAGAACACCGACTACGCCGACTACTTCCAGGCCGCGTGGACGTACAAGCATCGCGCCGCCCTGGGGCGGCCGAAGGCGACGCTCGCGGAGATCGCCGCGCAGGCGCACGTCAGCGCAAAGTATCTGACGACGATCTGGCAGGCGCTCGAGGCGAAGGCGGACGTCGGGCCCCTCGCGAAGCTGCAGACGATGTGGCGCGAGCTGCCGGCCCCGTCGCGGGGGCACGCCGATGGGGCCGCCCGCGACGGAGCGATCCGGATGCGGGCCTTCGTCGCGCGGATGCGCAAGGACACCTCCCTGAAGTTCGCCAGCCCGATCGTGAAGGGGCTGAACCCGGCCACGCAGCCGCTCATGAACTGGAAGAACCGCCAGTACGCGACGCATCGCCGCGACTTCGATCGGACCGCGCTGCGCGTCGCAGGCGAGCCGCCGCCGGCCGCCCCGGAGCTGCCAATCGGCCCGGACGGCAAGCCGGTGAAGCTCGGGCTGGTCGGCCTCGGGCCCAACGGCGAAGATCTCACCACGCTCAGGGCCGAAGTGCAGGCGTACACATCGCGCATGGAGAACCCCGACCTCGAGGTGCCGGCCGGCGAGCGCGCGCGCTACGAGGCCGCCTTCGCGGCGTTCGCCTCCGTCTTCCCGGACACGTTCTACGTGCGCGAGCGCGGCCGCTTCTACCCCGACGACTCCGAAGACAAGGGCCGCCTGCTCAGCGCCGGCTTTCACAACGTCATGGGCTACACCCGCGACGACACGCCGTTGAGCGAGCTCATCCTGGACGAGCAGGGCCAGAAGGCGCTCGAGGCGCTGTGGGACCAGTTCGAGTTCGTCGCCGACTACACGGCCCGCACGTACGTGCAGTTCTACTTCAACCAGAGCGGCGAAGTGATGGGCAAGGGGCGCGAGTCGGGCACGCTGCGGCCGTCGGACAAGGAGGTCACCGAGGAACCGGTGATCATGGGCTTCAAGGCGGCCTATCTCGCCAAAGCCGAGGCCGACGACAGCAACAACCCCATCGCCATCCAGGCCATCAAGGACCACTTCGATCGCGTGAACGCGACGATCCGCGGAATCCAGCGCGAGCGGGTCGAGGCCGAGCCGCGCCACCTCGAGGCCCTGTTGAGGTTCGCCGCGCGCGCCTACCGGCGCCCGCTCTCGCAGGCCGAGCGCGAGGATCTGCTGGCGTTCTACCGCACCCAGCGCGAGAAGAACAACCTCACGCACGAAGAGGCGATGCGCGACGCGATCGTCAGCGTGCTCGTATCGCCGTACTTCTGCTACCGCCTGGACCTCGCCGGCGCCGCGCGCGCTCCCGATGCCGGTCCGTCGCCGGTGGCGGCCCGCCAGGCGGCCGCGTCAGCGCCGGCGCGTGCGCCGCGCGCCTCGGCGGCCGGCACGGCCGTCGGCGTGCCCCTCTCGGGCTACGCGCTGGCGAGCCGGCTGAGCTATTTCCTCTGGGCCAGCATGCCGGACCCCGAGTTGCAAGCCCATGCCGCCGCCGGCGACCTGAGAAACGAGCCGGTGCTCCGTGCGCAGGTCCGTCGAATGCTGCAGGACGACCGCGTGCTGGGTCTGGCAACCGAGTTCGGCGGCAACTGGCTCGACTTCCGGCGGTTCGAGGAGATCAACACGGTGGATCGCGAGCGCTTCCCGGCGTTCACCAACGATCTCCGCGAGGCGATGTTCCAGGAGCCGCTTCATTTCATCCTCGACATGGTCCGGAACGACCGGCCCGTGCTCGATCTGCTCTACGGCAACTACACGTTCGTCAACCCCGTGCTGGCCCGGCACTACGGAATGCCGGAGCCGGCGGACGCGGCCGGTTCACCGGACGGCTGGGCGCGGGTGGACAACGCCCGCGAGTACCAGCGCGGCGGCGTGCTGCCGATGGCCGTCTTCCTCACGCAGAATGCACCCGGACTGCGCACGAGCCCCGTCAAGCGGGGCTACTGGGTGGCGCGGCGCGTGCTCGGCGAGGTGATTCCTCCGCCGCCGCCGGTGGTGCCCGAGCTGCCGAAGGACGAAGCCAAGCTCGACGCGCCGCTCCGCGACGTGCTGGCCCAGCACCGCAGCAATCCCGTCTGCGCGTCCTGCCACGCACGCTTCGATTCGTTCGGCCTCACGATGGAGAATTACGGCCCCGTGGGCGAGGCGCGGGCCGCGGACCTGGCGGGGCATCCCGTCGACACGCAGGCCACGTTCCCCGGCGGCAGCCAGGGCAGCGGCCTCGAAGGGCTGCGGGCCTACATCCACGCGAACCGGGAACGCGACTTTCTCGACAATCTCAGCCGGAAGATGCTCGTCTATGCCCTCGGCCGCTCGCTGCTGCTCTCCGACGAACCGCTGATTCAGCGGATGAGCACGAGGCTCGCCTCGAGCGGATACCACATCAGCGCGCTGATCGACGCGATTGTGACCAGCCCGCAGTTCCTCAACAGGCGCCCCGCGAGCTCGGCGGCGCCGGCGTCCGGAAAGGTGGCGAACTGAGATGGCCAAGGTGGATCGTCGGACGGTACTTCGCGGCGTCGGGGTGACGATGTGCCTGCCCTGGCTCGACTCGCTCTCGGTCCTGGCAGCGGGGCCGGCGGCAGCGGACTTCCCCAAGCGGTTCGCCGTGCTCTTCATGGGCAACGGCGTGAACGAGAACCACTGGGGCGCGGAGGGCTCCGGGCCCGACATGAAGCTGAGCCTCAGCCTCACCCCGCTGGAGCCGCTGAAGCACAAGATCAACGTCATCAACGGCCTGTTCAACAAGAACTCCACCGGCCAGGGCATCCATCCGGCGCAGACAGGCAGCCTGCTGACCGGCGCGCCGATCACCAAGGGCCCCTTCATCCACTCGGGCATCTCGATCGACCAGATGATCGCCAATCGCATCGGGCAGGAGACGCTCCAGCCGAGCATCGTGCTCGCCTGCGAGCAGCCGATGACGGGCTATCACGAGAGCAACTTCTCGATGGCGTACAGCTCCCACATCTCGTGGCAGAACGCCGACTCGCCCGTGCCCAACGAGGTCTATCCGGCGCTGGCGTTCGACACGCTCTTCGAGAACCGCGGGAGCACGCGCAACGTCAGCATCCTCGATCGCGTGATGGACGCGGCCCGGACCCTGAGCCGGCAGATCAGCTCGGCCGACCAGCAGAAGCTCGACGAGTACATGACGAGCGTGCGCGAAGTGGAGACGCGCGTCGACGGCATGCGGAAGCACCAGGAGCAGGCCGAGGACCGCGCCAAGCTGAAGAACCGGCCCGCGCTCTCGATGGAGCGGCCGGCGAACGGGCTGCCGGAAGACTTCCGCGAGCACACGCGGCTGATGTGCGACATCATCGCGCTGGCGTTCCAGACCGACAAGACGCGCGTCGCGTCGCTGCTGCTGGCCCGCGATCTCTCGGCGCTCTACTATCCATGGCTCGACGTCAAGGAAGGGCACCACGCGGCCTCGCACAGCAATCTCTCCGACGGCTACGAGCGGATCTCCCGCTTCCACCTGAGCCAGCTCGCCTACCTCGCCGCGAAGCTGGATGCGATGCCCGAAGGCGACGGCACCGTGCTGGACCATTCCTGCCTGATGTTCCTGTCGAACCTCTGGGCGGGCCGTGTGCACAACAGCTTCCGCCTGCCCGTGGTCCTCGCGGGCGGTCTCGGCGGGACGCTGCAGACCGGACGATCGCTCGATTATCTCGACGCCGGCGACGAGAACCGCAAGATGTGCAGCCTGTATCTGGGGATCATGGACCGGATGGGCATCAAGCTCGACCGGTTCGGGGATGCGGAGACGCGGCTGGAAGGGCTGTAGACGGCGGCGTTCCGGTCACTCGTAGCGCAGCGCCGTCATCGGATCGACCCGAGCGGCGCGCTCGGCCGGGATGAGGCCGGCGAGCAGGGCGACCACGGCCAGCACCACCGCCGCGCCGGCGAACACCACCGGATCGCGCGGCATCATCTGGAAGAGCAGCGCCCCGGCCAGACCGGCCACCCCGAGCGCCGCCGTCGCGCCGATGGCGCCGCCACTCAGCGTCATGCGCGCCACCTGCCTGAGCACCAGCCGCCGGCGCGCTCGGCGCCGAGCGCCATGCGCAGCCCGAATTCGCTCGTCCGCTGTCCCACGGCGTACGCGAGTACACCGTACAGGCCCAGAGCCGCGGGCGGATTGCGGGCATCAGCTCCGCCTCGGACCCCGCCGTTCTCACGTAGAAGCTCGTGAATACCAGACGGTCGTCCTGCCGATAGGGGAACACCACGACCGGCGGCGTCTGCCCCTTGACATCGCTGTAGACGGAGTCCCGCGCTACCCTCGCATCGCGCGCGCGAGCTGACGGACCTCGGCGAGCGACTGCACCGCCTCGATCCGGTCGAGCGCCTGCCCGGCACGTGTCGGATCGAGCGTGAGCTCGGCGCAATCCATGAACTTGGCGCGGAGCTCCTCGCGTGTGAACGGACGCTCGGGCCCGCCGCGATAACGATCGTCGGACGCCTGCACGAGTGTCGTGCCGTCGGTGAGGTCGATCTCCACCACGCTTCGGATCTGGTCGAAGCCTTGCGCCTCGATGGCGGGATCGAAAACGGTGGTGACGCGCGCCATCATGCGCTGCACCGGCTCGCTCGAGACGAACTCGTCGGTGAATTCCCTCACGCCGGCTCCGCGGCGAAGCGCGATCGCGCTCAGCAGGAACGGGATGCAGAACTTGGCTTCGAGCTCCGTCTTTGCCGTCTTGTAGCGCAGCGGCTCCAGCACGTTCGAACCGGCGCGCAGCCGCACGGCCCGTATCTGCTCCGGCTTCAGGTCGCGGCCAATCACCGCCTTCAGCATCGCGTCCATGCTCGGATGGCTCAGCGATCCGCACGGATATGGCTTCACGGACACGCCTGGCGTGACGATGCTGTAGGGCTTCCCCAGTGCGCCGGCGAGGCGGCCGAGGTCCGCTCCTCCGCCGAACACCTGGAAGAACCCCCACCGGCCGTCGAGCCCCTGGTCGCCGCCGGTGAACCCGTTTCGCGCGAGCTCGGCGGCGAAGACGCCGTTCTCGGCGGCACGTGCGACGTGCAGCGGCTTGGTCATGGAGCCGAAGTTCACGCGGATGCCGCTCGACATGCTCGCCGCAATCGCCAGCATGTGCCGGATCTGCGGAGCGGACAGCCGCGCGAGCTTCGCCGCTGCCGCGGCGGCGCCGAACGTCCCGATCGTGCCCGACGAATGGAAGCCGCGGTTGTAATGATCGGGGTCGATCGCCTCGGCGATCTTGCACTCGACCTCGAAGCCGATCAGGAACGCCTCGAGGAAGGCCGCTCCGGACGCGCCCGCGCGCTCGCCGGCGGCGAGCGCCGCGGCAAGCGCCGGGATGGTCGGATGCGTGAGCAGCCCGAACGTCCGGTCGGGAGTCGTCGAGAGCTGCGTGTCGTCGTAATCCATCGCATGTCCGCTCGCGCCGTTCGCCAGCGCCGCAAGCGCCGCCGGCGCGCCGAAGCTGCCGGCGCCGAGCACGGTCGCCTCCTCCCTCTGGCCGATGCTGCGGGCGTACTCGCGAACGATGGCGCTGCCGCGGACGGTCGAACCGGCGAGGATC
The DNA here is from genome assembly GCA_963738315.1 of Vicinamibacterales bacterium. Lineage (GTDB taxonomy): Bacteria > Acidobacteriota > Vicinamibacteria > Vicinamibacterales > JAMQPK01 > JAMQPK01. The sequence continues at coordinate 396,452 of CAVTVT010000004.1, forward strand.
ACGCCGAACCCGTCTACGAGGCAGCGCGTGCCCTGCCGGACGACCTCGGCAGGGATGTCCGCCAGGCGCGTGCCCGCGATGAACGCCGCCACCGAGTCGGTGGCGCCCTGAATCTCGGCTCCGTGGCTTTCCTGCTGGTCCGGCCCTCCGGCGAACGCGCGTGCGGCGGCGGGAAGGGCCGGCGAGACGGCCGAGGCGGCGGCCCCGGCGGCGAGCTGGAGGAACGACTTGCGGTTCATCCGGGTCATCTGTGGACTCCTGCGGTTCACGCCGGGCCGGCCACGCGGCTCACGGCTTTCACCCCGGCGCGCGGACAGAGGTCGCTGATCGCGCAGGACGGGCATCGAGGATACACCGGCCGGCAGACGTTCTGGCCCCACGTCACGAGGTACAGATTGATGTACGGCCACCACTGCGGGTCGATCGCCGCGTAGAGCGCCTGCTCGGTCTCCTCGGGCGTCCTGGTGCTCACCCAGCCCAGACGGTTCGCAATGCGATGGACGTGCGTGTCGACGCAGATGTTCTTCGCGCTGCCATAGGCGAGAATCATCACCAGGTTCGCCGTCTTGCGGCCGACACCGGGCAGCGTGAGGAGGGCATCCATGGTGCGCGGCATCCGGCCGCCGAACTCGCGGACGATCCTCGCACAGGCAGCCTTCACATATCGGGCCTTGTAGCGATAGAAGCTGACCGGGTAGATGAGCTTTTCGATCTGCCGCGGCGTGAGCTTCGACATCGCGAGAGGCGTCGCGGCTCTGGCGAACAGCCGCTCCGCGGCCGCGTAGGTCGTCGCGTCCTGGGTACGCGCGGAAAGGAGGGTGGCGATCGTGACCTGGAACGGATCCTCCGCGCGCGAGTTCGAGATCTTCTCGACGGCCGGCAGCTCGAGCCCGGTGATCGCCTTCGCCAGCGCCCGCATCACGCGTTCGACGCGGCTGGCGGGAACGGCGGCAGCCGCGCGGCGGCCGGGTCCGGGGCGGGCGCGGCGGGATGCTCCGCGCGTCACGGAACCGGCGTCAGCGGCGGCTGGCCGGTCAGGACGTTCACGGCGTTCCGCACGGCGAGGTCGGCCATCGCGAGCCGGGTGCCGTCCGTGGCGCTCGCGATGTGAGGCGCGAGCACGACGTTCTCGAGCTCGAGGAGCCCGGGGTGCACGCGCGGCTCGTCCTCGTAGACGTCGAGCCCGGCGCCCTTGATGATCCCCTCGCGAAGGGCCCACACCAGCGCCTCTTCCTCGACGACCGCCCCCCGGGAGGTGTTGATCAGATAGGCCGACCGCTTCATCCGCGAAAGGCTCTTGCGGTTGATCAGATGCTTCGTTTCGGGCACCAGCGGCACGTGAAGAGTGACCACGTCCGAGGTCGAGAGGAGCTGATCGAGGGACATGCTCTGGCAGCCGGGAACGCTGCGGCCGCTCCTGGAGTGACAGGCCACGTGCATGCCGAGGCACCGCGCCTTCTCGGCCACGAGCGTGCCGATGCGCCCCATCCCGACCACACCGAGCTGACGGTCGCGCACGTCCGAGCCCACCATGAAATCGAAGCGCACCCCGCGCCAGTCGCCGCGCCGGAGCAGTCGCTCGGCCTCGCCCAGACGGCGCGTCGCCGCAAGGATGAGCGCCAGCGCCATGTTGGCGGTGGCGTCGGTGAGCACGTCGGGAGTGTTGGTGACGACAATGTTCTTCGACCTGGCGTACGCCACGTCGATGTTGTTGTAGCCGACCGCCACGTTTGCGATGACCTTCAAGTCGGGCGCCGCGTCGATCACCGCGCGATCGACCCTCATCAGGTCGACGACCACGACCGCCTGTTTGCCCTGGAGGCGCCGGGGGAGATCGCCGGCCGCGAGCACGCCTTCCGGCACCTCCACATCTCCGACGGCTTCGAGCGTGGCGATGGCGGCGGCCGGGAGCTTGTACGTGACGAAGATCGCTGGTCTGGGCACGGTGTGCAGTGGTGTTCGGGTTCCGACCTCTGCCGGTTAATGGCCGTACGACTGACAGAATCCGCAATGGGTGCAGCGCACCGCCGGCTCGATGACGCACATCCCGTCGCCGGCGTCGCCTCCCGAGCGGACCGCCAGCAACACGTGGCTGGGATGCGCCGACCGGCCCGGGGCCGGCCGATCGTCCCGCGCGGGAGACCCGGAACGGTGCAGATGCCGCTCGATCGCGTCGCGAACGAGCTTCCGGATCTCCTGCTCGTCCATCGCTAGTCCCCGGGGAGATCGACCTGATCCACGATCCCGACGATCGCGGCATCGACGGGCGCCATCTTGCGGGCGATGGCGTCGCTCGCCGAGCGTCCCTCGAGCACGACGAGCACTTTCTCGTGCACGCCGGCGCCGACTCCGTCGACGGCCAAGAGCTCCCCGCCCCGCGGCGAATCGTCGAGCGAGAGCGGCTGGACGAGCAGCAGCTTTGCGCCTTCCAGCTTGCGCTGTTTCTGCGTCGCCACGACGGTTCCGATCACGCGCGCGAGGATCATCCGCTATCCGATCGTCCAGTGGTCCACGATGCCCACGATCCCGGCATCGGCCGGCACCTCGGAGGGATGGAACGGGAAGCCCGCCTCCTTCCCGCGGACGTAGAACACGTCTTCGCCGGCGCCGGCGCCGACCGAATCCGCCGCCACGATCACGCGGCCGACCGGCTTCCGCGCGGACGACAGCGGCTGGACGAGCAGCAGCGTCACGCCGCGCAGCGCCTCGTTCTGGTTGTTGAGCACGACGGTACCGATGACTCTGCCCAGTTGCATGATCGATCCGGCGCGGAGCGCCACTGAAGAGGGCCGGCGCTCTCGCGTGGCGCCGACTCAGTCACTCACTTCGATCTCGTCGACGATCCCCACGATGGCGGCGTCCACGGGACAGTCCTTGAGGCCGGCCGCCATGCGCGCGGAGCTGCCGCTCACGACGAGGACCGTCTCGCCGAACCCCGCGTCGACGGTGTCGATGGCGACGAGATAGCTGCCTTCCATCTTGCCTTTCGGGTCCATGGGTCGGGCGATCAGCAGCTTGCTGCTGACCAGGCGCGGGTCCTTGCGGGTCGCCACCACGGTGCCGACCACCTTCGCGAGGAGCATTACTTGACGCCGGATTTTCCGATAGGCAGCGCGTCTTCGAGGTTCGAGTGCGGGCGCGGTATCACGTGCACGGAGACCAGCTCGCCCACGCGGCGGGCGGCGGCCGCGCCGGCATCGGTGGCGGCCTTCACCGCGGCGACATCACCGCGGACGATGGCGGTCACGTAGCCGGCGCCGATCTTCTCCCATCCGACGAGCGTCACCTTGGCGGCCTTCACCATCGCGTCCGCCGCTTCGATCATCGCGACGAGCCCCTTGGTTTCGACCATGCCGAGCGCCTCACCCATGCTGACCTCCAAGCAGAGCCTTCACCGCGTCTTCGATGAGCGCCGTGAGCTCGCGGTATGATAGCCGAATTTCTCCGTCCAAATCGGCGGGATCCGAGGGGATCAGCCGGGCGGCGCCGGCCGTGGGCGCCTGAATCACCTGGCACGACGCGGGATCGGCTGGCGCGTTCTGCGATCCGTCGGCGCAGATCGGCGCCGGCGAGGCAATTCCGTAGCGCCCGCGCAGCGCCTGCAGCCGCTCGACCTCCTGCCGCGAGAGCAGGTGCTCGCGTCCGAGCTGGCGCGCGACGAGGCTGATCTTCGCGAAGTGCTCGATCGTCTCCATCTTGTAGTACGCCGCGAACACGTCGCCCGCCACGGTGACCGCGCCGTGATTGGCGAGCAGGAGCCCGTCGTGAGCCGTGATGTGCCGGCCCACGGCGTCGGCCAGCTCGGGGGTGGACGGCGTGCCGTACTCGGCGATCGGAATGCTCCCGAGCGTCGTCACGACCTCGGCGAGCACGGCCCGATCGAGCGGGATGCCGGCCACGGCGAACCCGGTGGCAATCGGCGGGTGCGCGTGCACGACGGCGCACGCGTCGGGCCTGTTCTTGTAGACCTCGAGGTGCATCAGCAGCTCGGACGAGGCGTCCCGCACGCCGCGCAGCTTCGTTCCCGCGAGAATCCGTCACGACCATCATGTCGGGGGTCATGAACCCCTTCGAGACGCTCTTCGGCGTCGTCAGGATCGTGCCGTCGTCCAGCCGGATGCTGATGTTGCCGTCGTTCGACGCGACGTACCCGCGCGCGTACATCCTCCGGCCGACTTCGACGATGTCGGCCCTGAAGGCGTCTTCGGCCCGCGGATTCATTGGCCGAGGTTCCCGTGCGCGGACGACAGGCTGTCGAGCGCCTGCTTGGCCTGCTGACCTTCAGGCGTCAGCGGCGCCACCTCGACGAGCTTCTGCCAGGCTTCGGTGGCCCCCTTCAGATCGCGCTTGCCGAAGGCCCGCACCACGCCGAGATTGAGGAGCGTCTTCGCATGGTTGGGATCGATCTCGAGCGAGTGCTGGAGCTGCGCGAGGGCGCGGTCCGGATCGTGGTTGTAGTAATAGCTCACGCCGAGATCCGTGCTGACGTTCACGTCGTTGGGATTGAGCGCGAGCGACGCTTCGTACCACTTGATCGCGTCGCCGTAACGCGCGGCGTCGTAGTAGAGGTCGCCCAGCTGGGTGCGGGCGGCAGCGTTCTTCGGGTCGCGGCTGGCCACGGCTTCGAGCGACTGCACCTTCGTCTCGTCGAGCACCGCCGGCTGGGGCGCCCCGGCCTCGGGAGCCGGGGCCGACGCCTGCGGGGCCGGCTCGGGCTGCGAAAGCCGCGCGCGGGGCGAGACCTGCGCCTGCTGGCTCCCGATGATCCAGCCGACGATGACGCCAAACAGCACGCCGGCAACGGCGTAGGCGATGGATTCGGATTTCATCATTCAGTACGTCGCGGAGCCCACCCCTTACCTTCGGCTCGAGGCTGCGGCATCATATCAACCCAATGTCCTTTTGAACCATTCTACCAATGCGCCGATGAGACCGGGATCGCGCTGCAGGAGCATCGTGCCGTGCGCGAGCTCCTCGCTCAGGCGCACTTCGCGGATCCCGGCGCCGAGCGTCGCCAGCGTCCGTACAGACCTCCAGGCGTAGGGATCGTGCGTGCTGGCGATCAAGAGGGCGCTCCTGGCGCCGAACTTTCTCATCGGCTGCTCGGTGCGCAGCCCCCGGTAGTCGAGCCCCGGAGAGATCAGCGCGATCGAGCGCACCGCCGGATCGCCCGCGGCGTCGATCACCGCCACGTTGGCGCCAATGGAGGCGCCGGCGAGGCCGATCTGGCCGGGCTTCACGTCCGGCAGCGCCGCCAGAAAGGCCTTGGCCGCTTTCACGTCGAGGGAGAGTGAGGCCGCCGGCGCATCGCCGCCGTTGCGGAAATCGATGGCGACCACGGCATAGCCCGCATCGGCGAGGCGCGCCCCGGCCGCCTGCCAGTCGTCGTGCGTTCGGGTCAGCATCGGCAGCAGCACGAGACCGGGAGCGGGCCGGCTCGCCGGCTCGAAATAGGCGCCGGCGAGCACCAGTCCGTCGGAGGTACGCACGCCGATTCGTCGCGAGGCGGCCGCCTCGGTGCCTGCGCCGCCGAACAACGCACAGACCAACGGTATCAGGAGCGCGCAGGCTCCCCGCAACCGGTCACGCGAGAACATCGAGGTACTCCCGGACCGACGCGCCGAGACCCACGAACAGGGCGTGGCTGATGAGCGCATGGCCGATGGACACTTCCGCCAGATGGGGAAGCGTTCGAAAGAGCCGCAGATTGTCCAGGTCCAGATCGTGGCCGGCGTTCACGCCGAGTCCGAGCTCGTGGGCCAGCTCCGATGCCCGCGCGTAGAGCTCCAGACTGCGGCGGCCCTCATCGACCGACGCGGCGTACGCTCGTGCGAATGGCTCGGTGTACAGCTCCACGCGATCGGCGCCGGCGCGCTTCGCCCAGCGCACCGCATGGTCGGCGGGATCGATGAACAGGCTCACGCGGGTGCCGCGCGCCCGCAGCGCAGCGACGGTCGCGGCGACGCGGTCGTACGGCAGGTCCGGCGACCACCCCGCCTGGCTGGTGATCTCTCCGGGCCGCACCGGCACGAGCGTGCACTGCGCGGGGGCCGCCGCCTCGACCAGGTCCAGGAACTCCGGGCGGGGATCGCCTTCCATGTTGAGCTCGACCGCTCCGCGCCGGGCCTCGAGCCACCCGGCGATCTCTCTCACGTCGCCGGGCGTGATGTGCCGGCGGTCCGCGCGTGGATGCACGGTGATTCCGGGCGCTCCGGCCTCCACGCACACTTCCACTGCCCGGAGCACCCCCGGCACGTCCCCGCCGCGCGAGTTGCGCAGCGTCGCGACCTTGTTGACGTTGACAGAGAGCGCGATCATTTGGCGAGACCGGCCCGGCGCACCGCAGAAACGATGGCCCGCCCCAGCGTGTCGATTTCGTCCTTGTCGCGCCCCTCGAGCATCACGCGCAGCAGCGGCTCGGTACCCGAGTAGCGCACCAGCACCCGGCCGCGGCCCGCGAGCTGGCTCTCCACTTCGTCGATCGCAATAGCCACCGCCGGCACCGTTCGCAGATCCGGCTTGTCGTTGACGCGTACGTTCAGCAACACCTGCGGGTAGGTCGTCAGCTCGCCGGCGAGATCCCCGAGCTCACGCCCGGACGCCGCCATCGTGCGCAGCACGTTGAGCGCCGTGATCAGGCCATCGCCCGTGAAGAGATAGTCGGAGAAGATGATGTGCCCCGACTGCTCGCCTCCGAGCGACAGATTCCGCTTCTGCATCTCCTCCATCACGTATTTGTCCCCGACGCTCGTCCGGATCAGCTCCACCCCGATGGACTTCAGCGCCAGCTCGAGGCCGATGTTGCTCATCACCGTCGCCACCACGGCGTTGCCGCGCAGGCGGCCTTCCGCCTTCATCTGGCGCGCGCACATGAGCAGCACGTGGTCTCCGTCGAGCAGGCGGCCCGCGTGATCGACGAACAGCGCGCGATCCCCGTCGCCGTCGAACGCGACGCCCAGCCGGTGCCCCCCCGCCCGGACGGTGTCCTGCAGCAGCTCGGGACGGGTGGAGCCGCAGTTCAGGTTGATGTTGCGGCCGTCCGGTTCGGCGCCCACCACCGTGACGTCGAATCCCAGCTCGCGGAAGAGCTGCGGCGCCGCGGCCGTCATCGCCCCATTGGCGCAATCCACGGCGATGCGGACCGTTCCCAGCCGTGCCGGCTCGGGCAGCACCGACCGCGCGTGGGCCAGATAGACGCGCAGGTGATCGGCACGGTCGATCTCCGGCGCGCCGTCGTACTGCAGCTGCCACCCGTGATCGGCCACGAGCTGCTCGATGCGGCGTTCGAGCTCCTCGCCGTACTTCACGCCCGAACCGGAAAACACCTTGATGCCGTTGTCGTCGTAGGGATTGTGCGAGGCAGAGATCACGACCCCGGCGTTGAACTGGAGCGCGCTGGTCAGATACGCGACCGCCGGCGTGGGGGCAATGCCGAGGCTCTGCACGACCGCGCCGGCCGCCGCCGCGCCGCGGGCGAGCTCGTGCTCGATCCACTCTCCCGACTCCCGGGTATCGCGCCCGACGAGCAGCCGCTTGTCGCCGTCCGTCAGCACGCTCACGAGCGCGGCGCCCACGCGCTGGATCGTGGAAATGTCGAGGGGGTACACGCCGGCCTTCCCTCGTATGCCATCGGTTCCGAAGAGTCGTGTGCTCATGGGGGCGAACGTCTCGGATGGGAGCGCTATTCCACGTGAATGTGGATGACGGCCGGCTCCGGGCGATCCACGCCGACGCCGGGCGGGGAGTCGAGCCGGACGGGCAGCCCGTAGTCGCCCTCCCGGATTCCTTCGAGGTCGACGTAGGCGGCCACGGCCGAGTCGCGCAGCGCGTCGAGCGCCGCCCGCGTGCCTCGCGCGCGCACCGACACGGAGGTCGGCTCCGCCGTGGCGGTCAGACCGGCGGCCAGGTTCCTGAGCTGCACCGCGACCGTCAGATGCCGCTCGACCGGCGCCTGTACGACGTCGACGCGCACGGTGGCCGTGCGGACGGTCTTCAGGCGCACTCCCGCCTCTGGCACGCCGAGCGGCACGCTCGCCCGCACGGGCGCGTTGGCCGAGCCCACCCAGACCGGCTCGGTGATCGCCTCGCTGACGCGCCGCAGCTCGCTCTCGGGGCCGATCACCTCGACCGTGCTCGGGTCGGCTTGGACGTCGCCGACGATGTAGCCGGGCGCCGGTTCTCCCTCCACGGCGGGGTGCACCGGAACAATCCGGGTCGCCGATGGCTCGAACCGGAGCACGAGCGACGAGGGGGCGACCTGCGTCACCTCGACGGCGAACGGCGCCCTGACGCGATCCGGCGAGAGGTGGAACAGGCGCCGGCCTGGCTGCGCCGCGCTCAGGTCGATCGTCGCGACGACGTCGCCCGGCGCCAGCCCGCTCAGGACATCGGCCGCGCCGCGCATCCGGACGTCGACCGACTCCTGCGGCGCGTCCACCAGCTCGAGGTTGGGGGGCAGGTTCTGCAGCTCCAGCGGGATGCGCAGTCCGCGCTCGACCGGCGAGCGCTGCACCGCCACCATCATCCAGAGCAGAACCGCCAGGGCGACCGAGATCAGCTTCAGCCCGAAATGCGCGAATGGATGGTAGCGCATCACCCGCGCCTCACGATGAGCGTCTTGAGCCGCGCCCGCAGGCCCTGACCGTCGAACGGCCCCTCGATCTGGCCGTCGAGGGCGATCGAGATGTTGCCGGTCTCCTCAGAGACGATGATCGCGACGGCGTCGTTCTCCTCGGTGAGCCCGATCGCGGCACGATGACGCGTGCCGAGGTGCCGGGCGAGCAGCGGGTTGACGGTGAGCGGCAGGAAGCAGGCGGCCGCGGCAACCCGATCGTTCTGCACGATCACCGCGCCGTCGTGCAGCGGCGATTTGAGCTGGAAGATGCCCACCAGCAGATCGTAGGTGAGCAGGGCGTCCAGCGGGAGGCCGGCCTCGATGTAGTTGCGCAGCCCGATCTGCCGCTCGACCACGACGATGGCGCCCACCCGCTGCGCCGACAGCTGAGTGGCCGCCACGACGATCTCCTCGATGGTCTCCTCCGCGCCTTCGGCCGGCAGAAAATACCGGAAGAACGGCGCACGCCCGAGGTGCGCCAGCGCGCGGCGGATGTCCGACTGGAACAGCACGATGACGCCGAACACGAGGTATCCGACGAGATTCCGGATGAGCCAGTCGATCGTCTGCAGATGTCCCCAGCGCGAGACGTAGAACATCAGCACCAGGAACGCGAGCCCCACCCCCATCTGGACGGTGCGCGTTCCGCGGATCGCCTTGAGCACCTCGTAGATCCCGACCGCCACGATGGCGATGTCGAGGACATCCCACCAGCTGATGGGCGGCAGGCGAAGCGGCAGCGTGGAGACCCAGGTCGGCATCAGGAGTCGGACGGCGTCGGCGACGGTGTCCCGGTTCGATTGATGGCGTCACGCACGGCATCAGCGACGCGGACGGCGTCCCGTGCCTCGCGTACCGCGTGGACGCGAACGATATGCGCACCGAGCAGCACGGCCGCGGCGGCGGCCGCGAAGGTCGCCGGGTCGCGGTCGGCCGGCAATCGATCCTCGTCCACGGCCGCCGCGAGAAAGGACTTCCGCGACGGCCCGACGAGCAGCGGACGTCCCAGCCGCGCCAGAATCGGGAAGCGCCGCGAGCGCCTCGAAGCTGTGGCCGGCGCGCTTCGCGAACCCAAGGCCCGGATCCAGCACGATCGATTCCCGGCGCACGCCCGTCCGGACGGCCCGCTCCATGGAGGCCGCCAGCTCGTCGCGGACTTCCCGCGCGACCGACGCGTACTGCGCCTCGCGGTACATCTCGCGCGGCCGTCCACGGCTGTGCATCAGAATCAGGGCGGCGCCATGCCTGGCGGCGATGTCTGCGAGGGCCGCATCATATCGCAGGCCGCTCACCTCGTTCAGCACCGAGACCCCCTCCCCGAGCGCAACTTCCGCCACCTCGGGCTTGGATGTGTCCACCGAGAGCGGCACCCTCAGACGCGGGACGAGGCGCATGAGCACCGGCCGGACCCGGGCGAGCTCCTCCTCGACCGGCACGGCAGACGCGCCCGGGCGGGTCGACTCGCCCCCGATGTCGATGATGTCCGCCCCGGCGGCCTCCATCGCGACCGCCGCGGCTTCAGCGGCGCCGGGATCGAGATGGGCGCCTCCGTCGGCGAAGGAGTCGGGCGTGACGTTCAGGATGCCCATCACGAGCGTGCGGCATCCGAGCTCGAGGGCACGCCCATGAGGGAGCGGGACGGTGAAAGAGGCGCGGGGGGCAATCACGTCAGGGGCAAGGGACGCCTCTCGCCCCTGTCGATGTGCGGCTCTCTATTCCTGCGGCAGCGGATCGGAAAGCGGCGGCACCAGCGACGGCCGTTCCTTCGCGCGCCGGCCGGGCTCCTCCTCGTGCGGCACCGGCGGAGGCGGCGTCGACTTGGGCTCGTCCACCGGCAGGCCCGCGACGATGCGCCGCACCTGCTCGCCGTCGAGCACCTCGCGGGTGAGGAGCTCCGATCCGATGCGCTCGAGGCTCTCCTTGTGATGCTCGAGCAGGCGCCGCGCGCGCTCGTACTGATCGGTGACGAAGCGCTTCACTTCCTGATCGATCTTGAGCGCGGTGTCCTCGCTGTAGTCCTGGTGCTGGGCGATCTCGCGTCCCAGGAAGATCTGCTCTTCCTTCTTGCCGAAGGTGAGGGGACCCATCGCCTCGCTCATGCCCCACTCGCACACCATGCGCCGCGCCAGCTCGGTCGCGCGCTCGAGATCGTTGCCGGCGCCGGTCGTCATGCCGCCCGACATCGTGATCTCCTCGGCGATCCGCCCGCCGAGCAGGATGGCGATCTGATCGACGAGATAGTCGCGCGAGTAGTTGTGCTTCTCGTCCACCGGCAGCTGCTGCGTGAGGCCCAGCGCCATCCCGCGGGGGATGATCGTGACCTTGTGCAGGTCGTCGGCGTGCGGCAGCACCACCGCGAGCAGCGCGTGCCCGGCCTCGTGGACGGCGGTGATCTTCTTCTCGGCCTCGCTGATGATCATCGAGCGGCGCTCGGAGCCCATCAGCACCTTGTCCTTCGCGAACTCGAAGTCGATCATCCGGACGGTCTTGCGGTTGTAGCGCGCCGCGTTGAGCGCCGCCTCGTTCACGAGGTTCGCGAGATCGGCGCCCGAAAAGCCCGAGGTGCCCCGCGCCAGCACCGACACGTCCACGTCGTCGGACATGGGAATCTTGCGGGTGTGGACGGTCAGGATCCCTTCGCGGCCCTTCACGTCGGGGCGATTGACGACAATGCGGCGATCGAAGCGTCCCGGCCGGAGCAGGGCGGGATCGAGCACGTCGGGGCGGTTGGTGGCCGCCACCAGGATCACGCCCTCGTTCGATTCGAAGCCGTCCATTTCGACCAGCAGCTGGTTGAGCGTCTGCTCGCGCTCGTCGTGGCCGCCGCCCAGGCCGGCGCCGCGGTGCCGCCCGACCGCGTCGATCTCGTCGATGAACACGATGCAGGGCGCGTTCTTCTTGCCCTGCTCGAAGAGGTCGCGCACGCGAGAGGCGCCGACCCCGACGAACATCTCCACGAAGTCGGAGCCGCTGATCGAGAAGAACGGCACGTTGGCCTCGCCGGCCACGGCGCGCGCCAGCAGGGTCTTGCCGGTTCCTGGAGGGCCCATCAGCAGCACGCCCTTGGGGATGCGGCCGCCGAGCTTCTGGAACTTCTGCGGCTCCTTGAGGAACTCGATGATCTCCTGCAGCTCTTCCTTGGCTTCGTCGACGCCGGCCACGTCCTTGAACGTGACCTTCTTCTGCGACGTGGACGAGAGCTTCGCCTTGCTCTTGCCGAACGACAGCGCCTTGTTGCCGCCGCTCTGCATCTGCCGCATGAAGAAGATCCAGAAGCCGATCAGCAGCAGGATGGGCGCCCAGGAGTACAGGAGCGAGGCCCAGGGGCTCTGCGACGGCTCCTTCGCGTTCACCGCGACGCCCCGCTCGATGAGCTTGTTCGCAAGCCCCTCGTACTGGGCGGGCGCATACGTGTGGAAGGCTTCCTTGTCGGCCTTGTAGACCCCGATCACGTCCTGGCCGGTGATGGTCACCCGCTCGACGCGGTCGTTGTCGACATCGCGCATGAATTCGCTGAAGGCGACCGTCCGCTCGCGCGTCTGGAACCGGGTGGAGAAGTTCCACACGGCCACCGCCACGACGACCAGGACCATCCAGAACACCAGACTCTTCAACGTGGAATTCAACCTCTGCCTCCCACCCTGCTTATCGGACGACCTCGGTTTCGCCTGCGCGGCCGCGGGACGGCTCCCGGCTGTCCCTCCGTTTCAAGATTACCATGGCTCTCGTGTCGCCCGTCACCCTAAACTCTTCTGCGACAGAGACTCCCGGCACCCACGCAATCCGGTCGGCGGCATCGACGACGATCGGAATCCGGTCGCGATCCTCGCGCGGGATCTTCGCGTCCACGAACAGATCCTGCAGCTTCTTTCGCCCGCCGAGCCCGAGCGGGCGCAGCAGGTCGCCGGGCCGCCGGCTGCGCACGGCCAGCGGGCCGTTCAGCTGCCCGGCGTCGAGTGCCACCTCGTCGCCCCGGGCGACCAGTCCAGTCGGCAGCTCGACCCGTCCGGCCGACAACTCCTCGAGCTGTGCGGAAATAGCACAGCGTGCCTCGGGAACGTCGACCGAACCCGGAACGTCCAGCCGGTAGCGAAACCCGCTGGCTCGCCGGCGGCCGCGTGCGGGCGACCGCCCCCGCTCTTCGCCCGCCGCTCCTTAGGACGAGCGCGCCGCCGGACCGATTCACCTGGTGCCCCGGCAGGTCGACCGCACCCCTTTCCTGCTTAGACACCGCCATCTGCATGACGGCTTCGACCGCGTCGAACGGCACGAACGAGCGGCCGGCAACCAAACGCTGAGCCGACAGGATCACGCGGCGGGCGATGGCCGGCGGCCGGGCCACGAGCCCGGCAAGGTCGATCTCGATCCGATCGTGGTGCACCCGAACCAGCTCGGCGGCAGCGGCAGCGGCCAGCGCCTCCAGGCACTCGGCATCCTCGCGCGCGATGGCCGCCTCGCGGTGGAGGATCCCGACAATCCGGGGGGAGAAGCGCTGCTCGAGCAGCGGCAGCAGCTCGTGCCGGACGCGGTTTCGCGGGATCGACACGTCGGCGTTCGACGCATCCTCGCGGTACTCTGCCCCGCGGGCCGCCAGGAACTCCCGGACCTGACCGCGCGTGACATCCAGCAGCGGACGGACGACCCTCCCCGTCTTTGGATGGATCCCGCCCAGCCCGCGCGGCCCTGCCCCGCGGATCAGCCGCAGCAGCAGCGTCTCCGCCTGGTCGTCGGCTGTGTGCGCGACGCCGACGCAGCTGGCCGCGAGGCGATCCGCCGCCCGCTCGAAGAACGCGTAGCGGGCATCGTGCGCCGCGTGCTCGACCGAAATACCCGCCCCGGCCGCCAGGCCGCGCACGTCCACGCGCTCGACCTCAATCGGCAGGTGAAGGCCGGCCGCGATCCGGCGGCAGAAGGCTTCGTCCTCGTAGGCCTGTCCCGCGCGAAGCTGGTGGTTGAGATGGGCAACGCCTGCGAGCTCGAAGCCGCCGGTGGGGGCCAGCTCGGCCAGCGCCAGCAGCAGCGCCACCGAGTCGGCGCCGCCCGAGACCGCGGCCACCACCCGCGCGCCGGGCCGGATGAGATCGTGCCGGTGGATCGTGCGCCGGACGGCGCTGAGCATGGCCGTGGGCTGGAGCGGAACAGGATCACGGGCAAGGGCCACGCCCTTGCCCTTCACGGTGAATAAGGTGGTGCCGGTGCAGGGACTTGAACCCCGGACTCCGCGGATATGAGCCGCGTGCTCTAACCAACTGAGCTACACCGGCGGAACAGTCGATTCTAACACCCCGGCGGCGGGCTGCCGGGCGCACCTGCCGGCAGGGCGACGTAGAAGGTCGCGCCGTGATTCACCTCGGCCTCGGCCCAGACACGGCCCCCGTGCCGCTGAACGATACGGCTGACGTTGGCGAGACCGATGCCGGTGCCCTCGAATTCATCGGAGCCGTGCAGGCGCTGGAACACGCCGAACAGCTTGCCCGCGTACTTCATGTCGAAGCCGACGCCGTTGTCGCGGACGAACACCACCACCTCGCCGTCCCCGCTGCCCGTCGGTACCGACTTCGATTTCGGCCGTGGGCCGCGGCGCCGTGTACTTGATGGCATTGGACAGCAGGTTGACGAACACGAGCCTGAACAGCGCCGGGTCGACGCCGACCTCGGGGAGACCCTCGTGCAGCCGCCATGCGATCCGGCGGCCGGCCGCGAGCGGCAGCACCTCGCTCTGCGCCTCCCGCACGACCGCGTCGAGGCTCGTGAGCTGCCTGCGCAGCGCGGTCCGGGTCGTGCGCGACAGCGCCAGGAGATCGTCGATCAATCGTCCCATCCGCTCCGCGGCCTGGATCACGCTCGCGAGATAGTGCCGCCCCTGCGAATCGAGGTCCGCGCCCGATTTGTGCTGCAGCAGGGTGGCGAAGCCGAGCACGTGCCGCAGCGGCGCACGCAGGTCGTGAGACACCGAGTAGCTGAACGACTCCAGCTCGTGGTTGAGCGCCGAGAGATCGGCCGTCCTTTCGCTCACGCGCCGCTCCAGCTCGTCGCGCGACTCGCGCATCACCAGCTCCGCGCGATCGATCGCGCCGCCGAGCGCACGCGCCATCCACGAGACCGTGGCGCCCGAGGCGGCTGCGGCGCCCATCGCGAGCACCGCCGCCACGAGTGCGGGATTTGCCGGGAAGAAACGCTGTGTGAGGTCCGTCAGCACGGCCGTCGCGAGCACCGCCCCGGCGGTGAGCGGCAGGAACACCCGCAGCAGGCGCGCGCCTGCCGATGAGCCGCTGAACGGCCTCAACGGAAAAGCCCGCGAGCCGGCCAGGGACATCATCGCGATACCGGTGCCGATGAATGCGACCCCTGTCGTCAGCGCCATCGGAATGATGCGTCCGCCGTAGAGCAGCGGGGCGTTGAACAGGTACCCGAGTCCTACCGTGGCCCCGCCGACGGTGATGAACCCGGCCAGAGCGCCCGCGGCATCGGGGGGCGCCGACCCGGGATGCGCCGCGGCGAGACGGGCGAGCGCGGGGCCGGCGAGGAGGAACCCGGCGGCGGTGAGCGGCGACATGCGGGCGAGCGGGACGTCGCCGAAGCTGCCGGGCTGCGCAACCAGAAGTGCCTCGAGGTTCAGGGCGGCCGCACCCGTGAAGAACTGAAGGAGGTTGATGAGCGCGAGCAGCGTGACGACGCCGGCCGCTCCGCGCACCACCATGCGCGCGAGCGGACCAGCATCGAACGAGAGCGCAATGCAGGCCGCGCCCACGAGCACGAAGCCGATGGCCGTGCTCGGGGCCATCGGGATGTACTCCGCGCGCACGCTCGCCAGGCGCAGAGCGCCTGTCGCCCAGGCCGCCAGCGCGAGCAGGGCCAGGGCGAACGGCAGGAGAGCGCCGGCGATGGCCGCGCGACGGAGGGGCATCTCTATGGAACCACGGGATCTATCGGCGAAGCGAGGCAGAAGCCGCAGACGGCGTCCTGACGTAGGCCGCCACGAACAGCAGGCCCAGCACCAGGTCGGGACACCTCTCGGGTAGACCTCTCGGGCCCCGGGGACCTGTTCCCCGTCACACGATCAGCATGGCATCACCGTAGCTGTAGAACCGGTATCCCCGCGCCACCGCGTCTCGATAGGCGGCGAGCACGCGGTCGCGGCCGCCGAAGGCGCATACCAGCATCAGCAGCGATGATTTCGGCAGGTGAAAGTTCGTCATCAGCCCCGACACCACCCGGAACTCGAACCCGGGATGGATGAAGAGCTCCGTCCAGCCCGCCTGCGCCCTCAGCTCCGCATCGCCCCCGCGTGCCGCCGTCTCGAGTGCCCGAACCGTGGTGGTGCCCACGGCGACGACCCGCCCTCCGCCGCGCCTGGTCTCGTTGATGGCAGCCGCGGCGCCGGCCCCGATCGAGAATTGCTCCGCCGCAACGGCGTGCGCGTCGACCCTGCTCGTCCGCACCGGCTGGAACGTGCCGTAGCCCACGTGCAGCGTGATCGCCGCGCGGCCCACGCCTTTGTCCGCAAGCGCTTCGAGCAGGGGCGGCGTGAAGTGCAAACCGGCCGTCGGGGCAGCGACGGATCCGCGCTCCCGGGCGTAGACGGTCTGGTAGCGCTCCCGATCCGTGGCATCGTCTTCGCGCCTGATGTAGGGCGGGAGCGGGATGTGGCCGATCGCGTCGATGGCGTCCTCCAGCGGCTCGCCGCCGTCGGTCCAGATCCTGATGGTGCGACGGCCATGGAAGTGCCGCTCGAGGATTTCCCCGTGGATGACGTGCGATGCGCGCGTGAACCGCATGCGCGCGCCTGGTTTCAGCTTCTGGCCGGGATGAACGAGCGCCTCCCAGCGCCCCGCATCCAGCCGGGAGAGCAGCAGGCATTCGACCGCCCCGCCGCTCGGCTCCCGCGCACCGATCAGCCGCGCGGGGAACACCTTGGTATCGTTGACGACCAGCCGATCGCCTGCGTGGAGAAGATCCGGCAGCCGGGCCACGGCGGAGTGCTCCACCTCGCCGGACCCCCGATGCAGCACGAGCAGCCGCGAGCCGCCGCGCTCGGGCGCCGGCCGCTGCGCGATCAGCTGGGATGGGAGCTCGAAGTCGAAATCCGCAACATCCATGACGGCTCGAGGGGGCGTCCGGCCGCGGGGCCGCGGACCTGACGTCCGCGAGGAGGTCAGATGGCCCAGCGCAACAGCACCGCGCCGACGGTGAACCCCGCCCCGACCGACGCGAGCAGGACGAGATCGCCCTTCTTCAGCCGGCCGTCGCGCGCGGCATCATCGAGCGCCAGCGGGATCGTGGCGCCGGTGGTGTTGCCGTAGTGATCGATGTTGATGACCACCTTCTCCGGGGCCAGGCCGAGCCGCTCGGCGGCCGAGGCGATGATACGGCGGTTCGCCTGGTGCGAAACGAACAGGTCCACGTCCGAGGGGGCGAGGTGGTTGCGCTCCATGATGCGGCGGCAGACGTCCTCCGTCTTGCGGACCGCGAACCTGAAGACGGCCTGCCCGTCCTGCTTCACATAGTGGAGCCGGTGTTCGATCGTGTCGTGCGACGCGGGCCGAAGGCTGCCGCCCGCCGGCATGCACAGCGCCGGTCCTCCGCTGCCGTCGATCTCGTTCTCGAAATCGATGATGCCGAGCCCGGCGTCGGCCGCCGGGCTGACGACCACGGCGCCGGCGCCGTCGCCGAAGAGCACGCACGTGGCGCGATCGGTGTAGTCGATGATGCTCGACATCACGTCGGCGCCCACGGCCAGCGCGTGGGTGTGCGTGCCGGCGGCCACCATGTGCGCCGCGGTGGTCAGCGCGTAGGTGAAGCCGGAACAGGCGGCGCCGAGATCGAACCCCCAGGCGTGGTGCGCGCCGATCTTGTGCTGCAGGAGGCACGCGGTGCTGGGGAACATCATGTCCGGCGTCGTCGTGCCCACGACGATGAAGTCGATGTCGTCCGGCGTGAGGTTCGCCCGCTCGATCGCCTGCAGAGACGCCTCTCTGGCGAGGTCCGACGTGGCCGTGCCGGGGTCGACGATGTGGCGTTCGCGGATGCCCGTGCGCTGGAGGATCCATTCGTCGGAGGTCTCCACCAGGTTTTCGAGGTCCTTGTTCGTCAGCACGCGCGGAGGGACGTACGTCGCCAGCCCGCTGATCCGAGTACGGCACAACGCAGATCTATTCACCAGAGTCCTTTCGAGGGGGCCGCCAGGCCGAAATACTTGTAGGCGCGGGCGGTGGCGACGCGACCGCGCGGCGTGCGGTCGATGAACCCGATCTGGATGAGGAACGGCTCGTAGATGTCTTCGATCGCGTCCCGCTCTTCGCTGATGGCGGCGGCGAGACTGTTGACGCCCACGGGCCCGCCGGCGAACTTGTCGATGATCGTCCTGAGCAGCTTGCGATCGACCTCGTCGAAGCCGTGCTCGTCCACCTCGAGCAGCCGCAGCGCGTCGGCTGCCACCTGCGCGGTGATCGCGCCGTCGGCCCGCACCTGTGCGAAATCGCGGACGCGCCGGAGCAGCCGGTTCGCGATCCGCGGCGTGCCGCGCGACCGGCGTGCGAGCTCGGCCGCCGCGCCCTCTTCGATGTCGACCCCGAGGATCCTCGCCGAGCGGCGGATGATCTCCTGAAGATCCGTCTCCGTGTAGAAGTCGAGCCGGTGGACGATGCCGAAGCGGGAGCGCAGCGGCGACGTCAGCAGGCCGGCCCGCGTGGTCGCGCCGATGAGCGTGAACTTCTGGAGCGGCACCTTGATGGATCGCGCGCCGGGCCCCTGCCCGATGACGATGTCGAGCTCGTAGTCCTCCATCGCCGGATAGAGGATCTCCTCGATGGCCGGCGACATCCGGTGGATCTCGTCGATGAACAGCGCCTCGCGATCGCCGAGCGCCGTCAGGATGGCGGCCAGATCGCCGGGCCGCTCGAGCACCGGGCCCGAGGTGGCGCGGACGGCGACGCCGAGCTCCGCGCCGATCACGTACGCGAGCGTGGTCTTGCCCAGTCCGGGCGGGCCGTACAGCAGCACGTGGTCGAGCGCCTCGTGGCGCTGCCGCGCGGCGGCGATCGACACCTCCAGGTTGGCGCGCACGCGCTCCTGGCCGATGTAGTCGTCGAGCGTCCGCGGCCGCAGGCCCGCCTCGTACTGCGCGTCTTCGTCCACGCGGCTGGCGGTCACGATGCGGGGCTCGTTCATGGGATCCAGCTGTCAGCGGGCGAGCTCACGGAGCGCCTGCTTGAGCACCGCTTCGACCGTGGCGGGGCTGGTCGATTTCAGCGCGGTCTCGGCGGCCTTCTCGGCGAGCGGCCGATGATACCCCAGGTTGATCAGCGCGGAGAGCACGTCGGACCGCAGTGAGTCGCCCGCGGGCGCGCCGGCCGCAACGGCCGCTCCGCCCGGCGCGAACGCCCCCATCTTGTCCTTCAGCTCGAGCCCGATGCGCTCGGCCGTCTTCTTGCCGACGCCGGGAATTCCGGTCAGGCGCGCCACGTCGCCCTGCCTGACCGCCGCGACGAGATCGTCGGGCTCGATTCCCGAGAGCACGGCGAGCGCCAGCTTCGGCCCGATGCCGCTCACGCCGATGAGCCGATCGAAGAGCTGCAGCTCGAGCGGCGTGGCGAATCCGTAGAGCGCCAGCGTGTCCTCGCGCACGTGGGTGTGGATGCGCAGTGCGATGCCGCTTCCCGCCTCGCCCAGGCCGTAGAAGGTGGACAGGGGCACGTGAACCTCGTATCCGACCCCCTGCACGTCGACGATCACGCGGTTCGGGTGCTTCTCGAGCAGCCGCCCGGTCAGGTGCGCGATCATCGCTCAGCGGAGAAGGCGGAACGAGCGCCAGCTCGGCATGCTGCCGGCGGGAGGCTTCCCGATTGGCCGCGGCGCGGACCCGCCCACGCGGTGCACGTGGCAGATCGCGATCGCAAGCGCGTCGGACGCGTCGTACGGCGCGGGGGGCGCCTGAAGCCCGAGCAGCAGCTGCACCATCGCCTGCACCTGACGCTTCTCCGCACGGCCGTACCCCACCACGGCCTGCTTCACTTCCGCCGGCGTGTACTCGACGATCGGCACGTCCGACTGCACCGCCGCGAGCATGGCGACGCCGCGCGCGTGCCCGAGCGTGAGGGCGCTGCGTGCGTTGGAGGCGTGGAACAGGTTCTCGATGGCCACGCAATCGGGGTGCAGCCTGGCCATGAGCGCCGTCAGTTCGCCGTAGATGGTCTTGAGCTTCTGGGGAAACGGGCGGGCGGCGGGGCTCGCGATGGCGCCGCAGGCTATCAGACGATGGCGGGTGCCGTCGGTCTGCACGCATCCGTAGCCGGTGCGCGCCGAGCCGGGGTCGATCCCAAAGACTCTCACGCCAGCGAGGCCTCGATCTCCTTCTCCGAGATGTCGAAGTTCGACCAGACGTGCTGCACGTCGTCGTGCTCCTCGAGCGCCTCCATGAGCTTCACCATCTGCGTGGCGGCCTTGCCCTCGAGCTTCACGTAGTTCTGAGGGATCATGGAGACCTGGGCGGTGGCGGGCTCGATGCCGAGCTGCTGGACGGCCTCTTTCACGGCGGTAAACGTTTCGGGCGTGCTCAGCACTTCCCAGTTGTCCTCGTCGTCCTGGAAGTCGTCGGCGCCGGCCTCGAGCACGGCGCTCATCAGCTGCTCCTCGTCGGCCTTCGCCTTCTCGACGACGATGTAGCCCCTCTTCGAGAACATCCAGGCGACGGCATTGCTGGCGGCGAGGTTGCCGCCATACTTCTCCAGCAGATGGCGGAGCTCGCCCACCGGTACGGTTCTTGTTGTCGGTGAGCGCGTCCATGATCAGCGCGGCGCCGCCGGGGCCGTAACCCTCGTAGGTCACTTCCTCGTAGCTGACGCCCGGCTCCTCGCCCGTGCCGCGGCGGATCGCGCGCTTGATGTTCTCGGCAGGCATATTGGCCGCCTTGGCGTCGGCGATGATCGTGCGGAGCCGGGGGTTCGAGTCGGGATCGCCGCCCCCGGCGCGGGCCGCGACGGTCAGCTCCTTGATGATCCGGGTGAACACCTTGCCGCGCTTCGCGTCAGCGGCGCCTTTTTTGTGCTTGATCGAATGCCACTTCGAATGGCCTGACATGGAAAACTCCTAGGGAAAGCTCCAGAGATTCTACTACAGCGCTCCGCTCAGCCGCGCCGGGCGAGCATGAGCCACACATCGGCGCGCGGGTCCCACGGCTGGCCGTCATAGTCGCCGAGCACCGCGCTCACCTGCAGCCCGGCGCGCTCGAGGCGGCGCCGCATCTGGACGATCGAGAGCGTGCGAAACACGAGTGAGAAGTCGCGCGTCACGCGGTGTCCGCCGGTCGACTCCACAAAGCGCTGGTCGAACAGCGTGAGTCCCCTGGCGCGATCCTGCCGCACCGACTCGATGAGCGTCACCCGCGATTTGCCGCCGCGGCGGCGGCCCCGGAAGCGCACGCGGTTGCGGTATTCCTTCCAGACGGGCAGGTCCGGTACGAGATCGATGCCGAGTATGCCACGCGGACTCAGCACGCGCGCCACCGACTGCAGCGCGGCGCGCAGGTCCACGTCGCGTACAAGCGACTGGAGGACCCCGTACGGCGCGATCACGAGATCGAACCGCGTGGAGCGCCGGAAGGGCAGGTGGCGGATATCGCTGCGGACGAGCGAGAGCGTCGGGCCGATCCTGGCGCGCAAGGCCCGCCGCCGGGCGTACCTGAGCATGCCGGCGGAACGATCGACGCCAACAATCCGCGCGCCGGTGCGCGCCAGCGGCAGCGTCACGCGTCCCGTGCCGCATCCGAGCTCGAGCACGCGACCGTCCGTCCGGCGCGCCAGGGTCTCCCAGAACCGCACGTCGCGCCGATCGAGGGTCTGCGCGTTCTCCCAGTCGTAGAAGTCGGCGTAGTCGTCCCAGCCGTGCCAGCCTTCTCTCCGGGTTCGGGGTTCGGGGTTCAAGGTTCGGGGTTCGGGTTCAGGGTTCGAGGAAGGCTACACCAGAAGGGCGCGCGCCGGTTGTATTTTGCCCGCGATCGGCGCAAGGATAGACGCCTCCGCGAGAGACGACGTGTGCTGCGACCACTCCCGACCGACCGATGGATCTCAGCCGCCCGGCTGGCGGCCGCCGGTCTGAGCCTGGTTTCCGTAATGGCTTGCCGGCGCTCCCCGAACCCGCAGGACTTCTCCTATCCGCCCACGATGCGGGGCGAGGTCGTGGACGACTACGGCGGCACGAAGGTGCCGGATCCCTATCGATGGCTGGAAGACCTCGACGCTCCAGAGGTGAAGGACTGGGTCGCCTCGCAGAACCGGCTGACGTTCGGCTACCTCGAGGCGCTGCCGATGCGGGAACATTTCCGCCGCCGCATCACCGAGCTCTGGAACTATCCGAAAGTCACGATCCCGGTGCGGGAAGGCGGCCGGTACTTCTATCAGAGGAACTCCGGGCTCCAGCGGCAAGCCCCGCTCTTCATGCGGGACACCCTGGACGCCGAACCGAAGATCGTGATCGATCCCAACGCGCTGTCGCCTGACGGATCGACCTCGCTCGCCGAGTGGCAGCCGTCACCCGACGGGCGGCTGATCGTGTACGGCCTCTCCGAGGGGGGCGCCGACTGGCAGACGCTGCACGTCCGCGACGCGGAAACCGGTCGCGACCTCGCTGACGTGGTCGAGTGGATGCGCTTCTCGGATCTCTCCTGGACCAGGGACTCGAGAGGCTTCTTCTACTCGCGCTACCCGGAGCCTCCCAGAGGGAAGGCGCTCGAAGCGGCCCTCACCGACCAGGCGCTCTACTATCATCGCGTCGGCTCACCGCAAGCACAGGACCTGCTGATCTATCAGCGGAAGGACCTCCGGACCTGGTTCGTGGGCGGCCGCGTCACCGAGGACGGCCGCTATCTCCTCGTGACGCTGGCTCGCGGCTCGGACAACAACAACCGCCTGTACTCCGCCGACCTTGGCGATCCGATGCAGCCGAACCTCGCCGCCCCGATCGCCCCGATCGTGGAAGACGACGATGCCGAGTTCAATCCCGTCGGCAACAGCGGCACGGTGCTGTACGTGCGGACCGATCGCGGAGCGCCGAACCGCAGGGTCGTTGCCATCGATCTGTCTCGCGCCGCGGCCGCGAACTGGAAGACCGTCGTCCCCGAGCGCGCCGAAGCAATCGAGGACGTCGAGCTCATCGGAGACCTTCTGGTCGCCCACTACCTGGCAGACGTCCAGAGCCGCATCGCGCTGTTTCGACCCGACGGCTCGCCGCGGGGCGACCTTGCGCTGCCCGGCACCGGCAGCGTCGCCGGCATCAGCGGGCGGGCGGACGCCGCGGAGATCTTCTACGCCTTCACCTCTCCGCTGTTTCCTACGACCGTGTTCCGGTACAATCCGGCGCGCCGCACGACCACGCCGTTCGAGGCCCCGAACGCGCCGATCCAGGCCGACCGCTACGAGACCCAGGCCCTGTTCGCCACCTCCAGGGACGGTACCCGCGTTCCGTTCTTCCTCACGGCGCGCAAGGGACTTGCGCTGGACGGCAGCCACCCCACGATGCTCTACGGCTATGGCGGTTTTTCCATCAGCATGCTGCCTGCGTACCGGCCCGACGTGCCGGCCTGGCTGGAGCAGGGCGGCGTCTGGGTCACCGCGAGCCTGCGCGGCGGAGCCGAATATGGCGAGGCGTGGCACAAGGCGGGCACGCTCGGCCGCAAGCAGAACGTCTTCGACGATGTCATCGCCGTCGCCGAGCACCTCGTGCGGACGGGGTACACCTCTCCGGCGAGGCTCGGCATCATGGGCGGCTCCAACGGAGGCCTGCTGGCGGCGGTGGCCGAGGAGCAGCGGCCCGATCTCTTCGCCGTCGCGCTGCCGGCCGCCGGCGTCCTGGACATGCTGCGCTACGATCGATTTACGGGCGGGCGCGCCTGGGTCACGGAGTACGGGTCGGCTTCCGATCCGGCGCAGTTCGCCTATCTGATCGAGTACTCGCCCGTGCACAATCTGCAGCCGGGCACCTGCTATCCCGCGACGCTCGTCACGACCGCCGATCACGACGATCGCGTCGTGCCCAGCCACTCGTTCAAGTTCGCGGCCGCGCTGCAGCGCGCGCAGGGATGCGGCCGCCCGGTTCTCATTCGCGTCGAGACGCAGGCCTCGCACGGGTATCGCCCGACGGACAAGCGCATTGCCGAGCTCGCCGACGAATGGGCGTTCGCGGCGGCGCAGATGCAGATGAGCGTGCCGCGGACGCGCGACTAGTCGGAGACCGCCAGCTCTCCCGGCACGATCGGCCGCGTGCGGGGCAACCGCCCCAGGCGCGCGAGATTGCCGACAAACGCCAGGATGCCCACGAACACCACCAGCTTCACGACGTCGCCCGGCCGGCCGGGCGGCAGCAGGCGCCACATGAACCAGAGCGCGGGCTGCGCGACGGCCACGGCCCAGACCGACCCGTAGAAGTACCGCCGCTCGTGCCCTTCACCCTTGGTGGACGGCATGACCCTCGGCAGTCGGCCCATCAGGCCGAGCAGCCAGATCGTGCCGGCGATCGGGAAGTACGCCGTCGCGTAGATCTGCTTCAGCATCCAGGTGCCCGTCACGATGGCGACGACCAGCCCCGCGATGTTCAGGACGGCGAAGGTGATCGCGGCGCTCCAGGCGAACGTGTAGCAGATGCGGCGATAGCGCGGGTTGGGCCGGTCTTCGGTGAACCGGATGATGTAGGGCGCCGGCTCGACGCCGGGGAGCCGGCCGCGCAGGCCCGCAATGCCCGTGCAGAGCATGACGAAGCCCAGCCAGGCTTCCGTGCGCCAGTCGAAGCCGCGCGCGAAGAGATCGAAGGTCAGCGGACCCGGGGCGATGAAGAACACGAAAATCCAGAGCGGCCAGTGGTTGACGCGGTAATGGAGCTTGTTCCGCGTCCGGATCTTCCGCTCCGTGTCGAGCTCGATCGGGATCGCGTACTGGTTGGTCGATGTGCGATTCATACGTGAGCGATGAGGCGGTCGATGACCGCCCGCGCGTCGCGCTGCCCTCGGGCCGCGAACGAATCCTGGAGATAGCAGCGCAGTCTGCTGAAGGGCCCGATATACGGCGCGCCGGAGAGATAGTAGCGCCCCCGCGAGTGGCGCCGCAGAACGGGCAGGAGGCGCTCGTAGTTGCCGCGCCATTCCCGCGTGGGCCTCGCCGCCTGCACCGCGCGGAAGACCGCCGTGAGATTGCCGCCGTCGCTCGACGTGAGCGTCCGCTCCGGGGTCAGCCCGGCCGCCCGGCCGACGGCCTCGAGCGTCCCTCGATTGAAGCTGTAAAAGTGCGCGAAGTGGAAGCGGTGCGCGGGATGCACAGAGCGGGCCTCGATATTCGGCACCTCGACGAGCAGGACGCCCTGTTCGGCCAGCCACCCTGTGGCGACCGTCAACACGCCGACCGGATCCTCCACGTGCTCGAGGGCATGGTACATCGTGATCGCGTCGAAGCTTCCGGGCGGAAACGAGACGTCCTGGACGAACCCGGTCTGCACCGGCACGCCCAGCGCCTCGCGCGCATGGCGCGCGTACGCCTCGTCGGGCTCGAGGCCACGCACCTCGAAGCCGAACCGCCTCAGAACGTACACCACCTCCCCGCCTCCGGCGCCGATGTCCAGCACGCGCGCGCCGGCCGCCAGCAGCGGCCGGAGCTCTCGATACCGGTTCACCGCCCCTCGCGCGGAGCGCGCGACGTGGCGCGGCGACGGTGTGGCGCGTCCCTTGTACTGGAGCCTGTACCTGGCGGGAGTAGTAGCTCCTGACGTCCGACTCGCCCGGACGCGGATTCGACCAGACGAGCCCGCACCGGCGGCAGATGGTGGTGCGGAGCGGCCGGCCGCTGCGGTCCGACCGGCCGACGACCTCCACGTCGAGGCCGCCGCACAGGTTGCAGGGAATCGGACAGTCGGGCGTGCCGCGGGTCATCGCACGTCGCGCGCGGGAGGACGGTTCGACACCAGCACGAACTCGGGCAGCTCGGACCCGCGCACGAAGTTCATCGGGCGGAGATCGAACATCGGCCGGCGCGCCAGCACGTACGTTCTGACCGGCAGGTCGCTCTTCAGCCGCGCGTAGTCGCGCGCGGGCATGATGAAGTGCACGTCGGTGGACGAGTAGAACGCCGCCCGGAGGAGATCGGGGTGCACCACCTCCATGATCGGCCGGTTGAGGTAGTACACCATGCTCGGCAGGGCGAACCGGTAGTAGCCGACGATGCCGCCGGCGCTCATGCGCGGCCGAATCGAGATCGGCGAACGGCCGCACCGGCTTGTACCGCTCGAAGTCGGGCAGCACCACGAGCGCGACGCACCAGGCGATCGCCGCCAGCGCGCCCGCGAGGCCGGCGAACGCGCGCATCGGCGCCCGGCGCACGAGCATGGTCAGCGCGACGAGCCCCCCTGCGACGCCCGCCGCACCGCAGAACACCGCCCCGCGGAGCGAGTACCAGCCGGCCACGCCGAAGGCCCATACGAGCGCCGCCCCCGCCATCCCCAGCAGCACGGCGCTGGCCGCCAGCGACCAGCGCGCGAGCCGCGCGCCGGCGGGCTCCGCCGGTTCGAATGCCGCCCAGAGCAGCGACCCGACGAGCGCGGCCTCGGCCGGGACGATCGGAAGGATGTAGAGGTCTTCCTTCGTGCCGGAGAAGGAGAAGAACAGCACGATGACGGCGATCCAGGTCAGGAGCAGTCCGATGACCGGCACCGTGCGTCGTCGATAGCCCCACCAGAGCGCGGCCGGCAGCGCCAGGGACCAGGGAAAGAGATCGCCGAGCATCACCGGCAGGTAGAAGAGGACGCTGCGCGACTGCTCGCCGACGGCTTCGGCGTAGCGCCCGAGGTTCTCACCGAACAGGAACGAGGAGATGTACGTCCATCCGTGCTCGCGGTAGACCAGCGCATACCAGGGGAGCACGATGGCCAGCCCGATGGCCGCGCCCTGCGCCAGCATCATGTGGCGGATGGCGCCGAGCCGCCGCTGCGACCAGAGATAGACGAAGAAAACCACGGCCGGCAGGAAGACGGCCACCGGTCCCTTGGTGAGCACGCCGAGTCCGGCGGCCGCGTACATCAGCGGCAGGTAGCGCCTGCGCCTGTCGGGACGGGCTTCGGCCAGCGCGAACGAGAGCAGCACGAGCCCTTCGAACATCGCGAGGTGCACGTCGATGATGATGCGCCGCGCGAGCAGCATCAGTCGCGGCGATGTCGCCAGCACCAGTGCGCTCGCGATCCCCGCGCCGGTGCCGCCGGCGAGCCGGCCGAGACCGAATGCGACGGCCGCGAGCACCAGGCCGCCGATCGCAATCGGCAGCCGCTCGCTCCGCTCCGAGATCCCGAACAGCCGGTACGCCCCCGCCACTTCCCAGTACGACAGCACCGGCTTGTTGTAGCGGAGCTGGAAATTGAAGCTCGGGTTCACGTAGTCGGATGCGGCCAGCATCTCGCGCGGGGCCTGCGCGTAGAACGCCTCGTTGGCGTCCCAGATCGAGGACACGCCCAGATTCACGAAGTAGGGCATGCACGCCGCGAGCAGCAGCACGGCGAGCGCCGCGGGCCGCGGCTTCGGGGCGGTCATGCGGGTTCAAGGTATCACGGGGCGCCGCACCGGGTGAGGAGGTAGAGCGCGATGCCGGCCGCCGTCGAGAGGTTGAGCGAGTCGATGCCGCCGCGCATCGGAATCCGCACGAGCGCGTCGGCCATGTCCTCGATATCCGGTGAGACGCCCGCGCCCTCGCCACCTACCACGAGCGCGAAGCGGCGGGGAACGCGGCGGGCGAAGTCGAAGACATCCCGCGCGTGTGGCCGCGGCGTCAGCGCGACGAGGGATATGCCCGCGATCTTCAGATTCTCGAAGGTCCGCGCCTCCCGCCAGATCGGCATATGGCAGGTCGAGCACGGCGCCCATCGACGTCCTCACCGCTTTTCTGTACAACGGATCGCCGCATCCGATGAGCAGCACCGCATCTACGCCGAAGGCGGCGGCGTTCCGGAAGGCCGTCCCCACGTTGCCGGCGTCGGCGACCCGATCGAGCACGAGCAGACGCGCGGCGCGGCGCATCAGATCCCCGGCCTCGCGCGCGGGAGGGCGCTCGGCCAGGGCGAGGCAGCCCCGGTGCAGGTTGAATCCGGCGATCCCGGAAAGCACGCTGGTCGGACAGACGTACACCGGCGCGTCCCCGAGCAGGCCGAGGTCCGGCTGCAGGGCCCGGAACGCCGGGGGGCTGAGCAGCAGCGAGTGAAGGCGATGCCGCGATCTCAGAAGCCGGGCAACCACGAGCCGGCTCTCCGCGACGAACCGGCCGCGGCTCCGCACCAGGCCGGCGTCGGCAATCGTTCTGTATCCTGGATCCTGGGATCGTCGACCTCGTGCACGCGGACGACGGGCATTTCTATTGCGGGTCCCCGGGCCCCGCTTCGGCGAGCAGCGCCTGGAGATCAAGCGGCTCGGCCATGGTCATCGCGATGGTGCCGTCTGGATTCCGCGGCCATTCCTCGCGCGGACGATCGCGGTACAACTCGATGCCGTTGCCGTCGGGATCCGCCAGATACACCGCCTCGCTCACCCCGTGATCGGCGACCCCCTGGAGGGGAACGCCCGCGTCCACGACACGGCGCACGGCGCGCGCGAGGTCGCGCCGCGAAGGATAGCGGATGGCGACATGGTAGAGCCCCGTGTGGCGTGCGGCCGGCGGCGTGCCGCCGCGGCTGTGCCAGGTGTTCAGACCGATGTGATGGTGATAGCCGCCGGCGGAGACGAAGGCCGCACTGTCGCCGAGCCTCGTCACCACATCGAATCCGAGCACGTCCCGGTAGAACGCGAGCGCCCGATCGATGTCCGACACCTTGAGGTGCACGTGGCCGATCGTCGTGTCGGCCGGAGTTTTGTAGGGCATCCCCGTCATTATTGCTGACCCCTTACCCCTTACCCCTTCGAGTATCCTCCTTTCGTGCGCATCGGCGTCGACGTGGGCGGGACCAAGATCGAGGCGGTCGCGCTCGACGAATCCCGCGTGCTCGTCCGGCGCCTGGTGTGGCCAACGCCCGAAGGGAGCTACGCCGGCACGGTGCGGGCGGTGGCCGGCCTGGTGCAGGCGATCGAGCGGGAGACGGCCTGCCGCGGAACCGTGGGGGTGGGTATCCCTGGCACGATCTCGGCCCACACGGGTCTGGTGAAGAACGCCAACTCGGTCTGGCTGATCGGACGGCCCTTCGATCGCGATCTCGAGCAGGCGCTCGGGCGCCCCGTCCGGACGGCGAACGACGCGAACTGCTTCGCGCTGTCGGAAGCCGTGGACGGCGCCGGCGCCGGCGCACGCGTCGTCTTTGGCGTGATCGTCGGCACGGGCACCGGCGGAGGAATCGTCGTGGATCGGCGCGTGGTGGAGGGTCGCAACCGCATCGCCGGCGAGTGGGGTCACAACCCGCTCCCCTGGCCCGATCCGCACGCGGCGGGCGGCGAGCTGCCCGGACCGGCGTGCTACTGCGGACGCCGCGGCTGCATCGAGACGTTCCTGTCCGGCCCGGGTCTCGCGCTCACATTCGAACAGATGACCGGCATCGGGACGGACGCCGCGGACGTCGCGGCGCGCGAACGCGCAGGCGACAAGGCTGCGGCGGCTGCCCTGGAGGTCTATGAGGACCGCATGGCCAGGGCCCTGGCGAGCGTGATCAATCTGCTCGACCCGGACGTCATCGTGCTGGGCGGCGGACTGTCGAAGATCGAACGCCTCTATCGATCGGTGCCGGACCGCTGGACCAAGCACGTGTTCTCGGATCGGGTCGATACGCCGCTCGTCCCGGCGCGCCATGGCGATTCGAGCGGCGTCCGCGGCGCGGCGTGGCTGTGGAACCTTGAACCCTGAACCCTACCCCACCGTCCCGCCCTCGATCTCGAGGATCCGGCTCCCGAACTGCGCCGCGAAGCCCTCGTCGTGGCTCGTGACCAGCAGCGTGCGCCCCGTGCCCGCCAGCCGCTGCAGGAGCAGCCCGAGCTCCTGCCGGCGCGCCGGGTCGAGCGACGCCATCGGCTCGTCCATCAGGAGCACGGGAGGATCGACGGCCAGCGCCCGCGCGATGGCCACCCGCTGCGCCTCCCCGCCCGACAGATGCCGCGGCAGCGCCGCCGCCCGCGGCTCGACGCCGAGCTCGCCGAGAATGGCCCGCGCGCGGCGCTCGGCGTCCGCGCGCGGGGTCCGGTAGACGTGCACCGGGGCGAGCGCGACGTTCTCGATCGCGCTGAGATGTTCGAAGAGGCAGTGGAACTGAAAGACCAGCCCGACGCGGCGCCGCCACTGGCGTTCGACGGGCGAGCCCGCCACTCCGGGCGCGGAGATGCGAGCGTCGCCGATCTCGATGGCGCCCGCCTGGAATGCGTCGAGCCCGGCCATCGCCCGCAGCAGCGTCGTCTTGCCGGATCCTGACGCGCCCCTCAACACCAGCAGCTCGCCCGCACGCGCGGTCAGGTTCACGCCGGTCAGAATCACACGGCCGCTCCGCCGAACCTCGACGCCGCGGAGCGCGAAGGACGGTGCGCTCATGCCGACGCCGCCTGCCAGCGCCGTTCCAGGACGCGGGCGAGGGCGGCCAGAGGCAGCGACATGGCCAGATACAAGGCGGCACAGAGCGCACCCGGAATCACCCAGCTGCCGAGATTGGTGGCGAACACCTGCGTTTCCTTCGTGAGCTCGACCACCGTGAGCACCGACACGAGCGACGAGTCCTTCAGGAGGGCCACGAAATCGTTGGTCATCGGCGCGAGCGCCAGGCGCAGCGCCTGCGGTCCGCGGATGAGCCGCAGCGTCTGGATGTTGCTGAAGCCGAGGGTTCGCGCGGCCTCGAGCTGACCGACCGGCACCGCGAGCAGGGCGCCCCGATAGATCTCGCTCTCGTAGGCGGCATAGTTCAGGCCGAGGCCCAGCAGAGCCGCCACGAACGCCGGGAGCCGGACAGCCGCCGCCAGCCCGTAATACAGCACGAAGAGCTGCAGGAGCACCGGCGTGCCGCGCATCAGCTCGACGTACCCGGCGAGCACGGCCCGCACGGGGCGGCTGCCGTAGATCCGCCCCGTGGCAATGGCCATCCCGAGCGCGACCGCCATCAGCATCGCCAGGCAGGACACGACGAGCGTGACCACCGACGCGCGCAGCAGCGCCGGGAGATACAAACGGGTGGCCTCCAGGCGCGGCATCGTCGCGATGCTGGGCGCGAGGCTCTCCTGCCCGATCACCACGACCGGCTCGGTGGATTTGCCGCCCAGCACGCGCGAGTAGAGCGCGCGCTGATCGTCGTTCCAGACGCCCCACTTGCGGAGGATCCGCTCGAGCGACCCGTCGCCATCGCCCGGCGGAGCGCCGCGTCGCGTCCGATCGCGCAGCGGCCCGCTGCCCCGCGCCAGCAGCCCCACGTAGTGGCTGATGGCGACCGGCTCCGGCTGGGTGACGAACCCCGGCGTGGTGGCCCGCCGGCGATCGGCCAGGACGTTGTCCAGCAGCACGGCATCGAGGCGCCCCATCACCAGATCTAAGTAAGGATGCACGTCGTCGTCATACGAGACGGCCTGGAGGCCGTGCACCCGCTCGGCGTTGCGGAGGATCTCGAATGCGATGGTGCCGCCCAGGGTGCCGACCCGGCGTCCCCGCAGGTCGGCGAGCGTCCTGAAGCGCCCGGCATCCGCCACTCGGACGCTGAGCACCTCGCGGAACTCGTAGTACGGCACCGTCACGTCGAAGGCGGCCCGGTGCGCCGGAGTGTCTTCGATGCCGCTCAGGGCGATCTCGGCATCGCCGCGCGCGATCGATTGATCGATGGACGAGAAGGCGATCTCGACGAATTGCGGGGTTCTGCCGAGCGCGCGTGGCAATCAGCCCCGCAATCTCGACGTCGAAGCCCACGAGCCGCGACGGATCGGCGGGGTCGGCTTCGACATACGGGGCTCCCCCCTCGGCGTCGCCGGCCCAGCGGAGGACCGGCGGCTGCGCGGCGGCGCTGGAGGCCGCGAGTCCGGCGACGCAGAGCGCCAGGACGGCCGGCGTGAGGCGCTCGAGACCCAAGTCGGTCAAATATACTCAAATCTCCCCAATCAGATGTAAGCACCGGCGTCCGAGCCGAAGTAGAATCAGATATCCTGAACAATAGAGGTCGACGAACTGATCGTGTTCGAGTCCCTGTTTGCATTCCTGTTCAAGTATTCGCCGTACGTCTTCCGGCAGGGTGAATTCCGCCTGGCGGCGACCTCGCCGGTGTTCGTGGCGGCGGCGCTGGCCGCGGCCGTCGCCCTGGTCACGGTCCTGACGTATCGCTCCGCGCCGGGCGACGCGAGTCTGTTCGACCGCGCGGTGCTGATCGCGCTGCGGCTCTGCCTCGCCTCGCTCGTGCTCTTCTGCCTCTTCCGCCCGGTGCTGATCCTGCGCGCCGCGGTTCCGCAGCAGAACTTCCTGGGCGTGCTGCTCGACGACTCCCGGAGCATGCGCGTGGCCGACGAGAACGGCCACACGCGCGGCGACGTCGTCGCCGGCACCTTCGGCGCCGACAGTCCGGTGCTGAAGGCGCTCGGCTCGCGCTACGCGCTGCGGCTCTTCCGGTTCTCCTCGTCGGCCGGACGCGTCGCGTCGGCCCGCGATCTGACCTACAACGGCACGCAAACGCGCATCGCCGAGGCGCTCCAGCGCGCGAAGGACGAGTTCTCCGGGCTCCCGCTGGCGGGGCTGGTCATGGTGACCGACGGCGCCGACACGCAGGAGTCGTCCATTCAGGAGTCGCTGCTCGCGCTGCGGGCGTCGCAGGTGCCGGTGTTCACGGTCGGCGTCGGGCGCGAGAGCCTGGGCAAGGACATCCAGGTCAGCCGCGTCAACACGCCGCACCGCGTGCTCAAGGGCACCAATCTCGCCGTGGACGTCATCGTGCTCGCCAACGGCTTTGCGGGCGCGAAGGTGCCGCTCAACGTCGAGGACTCCGGCCGCATCCTGAGCACGCAGGAGATCACGCTCGGCGCGAGCGGCGAGCCGACGACCGTGCGGGTCCATTTCACGGCCGCCGAGGCGGGCGCCCGCACGCTCCGCTTCCGGATCCCGCCGCAGACCGGCGAAGAGATCGCGCAGAACAACGTGCACGAAGCGCTCGTCGACGTGATGGATCGGAAGGAGAAGATCCTGTTCTTCGACGGCGAGCCCCACTTCGAGGTGAAGTTCATCCGCCGGGCCGTCTCCGAGGATCCGAACCTGCAGCTCGTGCTGCTCGAACGCACGGCCGACAACAAGTACTTCCGCGGCAGCGTCGACAATGCCGACGAGCTGGCCGCCGGCTTCCCGAAGACCCGCGACGAGCTGTTCTCCTACCGCGGTCTGATGCTCGGCAGCATCGAGGCGAGCGCGTTCAGCGGCGACCAGCTCCGGATGATTGCCGACTTCGCCGATCGGCGCGGCGGCGGCCTGCTGATGGTCGGGGGCCGCCGGGCGTTTGCCGAGGGCGGCTATGCGGGCACCCCGGTGGCCGACGCGCTGCCGGTGATCCTCGACTCCAGGGCGCCGGAGAGCTTCACGCGCCTCCACGCGATGCCGACGCGCGCGGGCGAGGGGCATCCGGTGACCCAGATCGGCAAGACCGAACAGGACTCGCTGAAGCGATGGGCCGACCTGCCCGACATCGTCAGCGTCAACGCGCTGCACCGGCTGAAACCGGGCGCCACGGCCCTGCTGAACGGGTTCGACGAGGCCAAGCGCGAGTCGGTGGTGCTCGCCTACCAGCGCTACGGCCGCGGCAAGACGATGGCGCTCAACGCGTACGACACGGGCGTCGCGTGGCAGCTGAATGCGAAGATCGCCGTCGACGACATGACGCACGAGACCTTCTGGCGGCAGCTGCTCCGGTGGATGGTGGACGGCGTGCCCGACCAGGTGGAGGTCACGACCGCGCCGGAGCAGGTGGAGCCGGGCGATCCCGTCACCCTCATGGCCGAAGTGGCCGACGCGAGCTACGTGGAGGTGAACGACGCGGTCGTCAATGCGCACGTGGCGGGCCCCAACGGCAGCGTGGCGGACGTTCCGCTGCAGTGGACCGGCGAGCGCAACGGCGAGTACCGGGGAACGTTCACTCCGTCGGATCAGGGCGTGTACGAGCTGCACGTCGACGCCACGCGATCCACGGGCCCGGTGGGCTCCGCGGTCGCCCACGTCAAAGCGGCGCCGAGCGACGGCGAGTACTTCGACGCCGCGATGCGCGCGCCGCTGCTCCGCCGCATCGCGCAGGAGACCGGCGGCCGGTTCTACACGTCGGACACCGTCGCGGCGCTCCCCGACGACGTGAAGTACACGGGCCGCGGCGTGACCACGATCGAAGAGCGCGATCTCTGGGACATGCCCATCGTTCTTTTCGTGCTGCTGACGCTCATGATTGCCGAATGGAGCTACCGCCGGGTGCGGCATCTCGCCTGAGGCGCAGAGGAGGCGTTTCGTGAACACGACCAACGCGACCAAACTCGAGGACCTGCAGCAGGACGACGTCGCGCTTGCCGACCGGATGAATCGCGGCCGCGAGCAGATTCTCACGGAGCTGAAGAAGCTGATCATCGGGCAGGACGAAGTCGTCGGGCAGGTGCTGCTCACGCTCTTCGTCGGCGGCAACAGCCTGATCGTCGGCGTGCCCGGGCTGGCCAAGACGCTGCTGATCCACTCGATGGCCCGGGTGCTGGACCTGAAGTTCAACCGGATCCAGTTCACGCCGGACCTGATGCCGTCCGACATCACCGGCACCGACATCATCCAGGAGGACCCGGAGACCGGGAGGCGGCAGATGGTGTTCGCGCCCGGTCCGATCTTCGCGAACATCGTGCTCGCGGACGAGATCAACCGGACGCCGCCCAAGACGCAGTCGGCGCTGCTGGAGGCGATGCAGGAGCATCGGGTCACCGTGCAGGGGCGCACCTACACCCTGCACGAGCCGTTCTACGTCTTCGCGACGCAGAACCCGATCGAGCTCGAAGGCACGTACCCGCTGCCAGAGGCGCAGCTCGATCGCTTCATGTTCCACATCGTGATCGAGCACCCGCCCGAAGACGAGGAATACGAGGTCGTGCGCACGACCACGGCCATCCTGAACCCGCAGTTCGAACGGCCGGTCACCGGCGACGACCTGATCGCGTTCCAGCGGCTGGTGCGCCGCGTGCCGGTGGCCGAGCCCGTGATGCGCTACGCGCTCGAGCTCGTGCGCACGACGCGGCCGAGGTCGAAGCAGGCGCCCGAGTTCATCAAGAAATGGGTGGCGTTCGGCGCCAGCGTCCGCGCGGCGCAGTACCTGATCCTGGGAGGCAAGGCGCGGGCGCTCACCAACGGCCGCTATCACGTCAGCTTCGAGGACATCCGCGCGCTGGCCCACCCCGTGCTACGGCACCGGGTGCTCACGAACTTCCACGCGGAGTCCGAGGGTATCACCAGCGACTCGATCATCGATCAGCTGCTGGAAGCCGTCGGCACGCCACGATCGGGCATGTAGCGGACTCGCGTGAGCAAGGTCCGGAGCGTCAGCGACGGCAACGCGCGGGCCCGGACGACCACCGAGGCGTCCGACAAGCAGATAGGTGCCAGAAACAAGATCCGGAGCGTAAGCGACGGCAGCGCGTGGGGGTGGGGCCCCACGCGAACTAAATAATGGAACCACACGCCCTTCCCGGCGCCCGCTTCGTCGACCCGAAGGTCCTCGCGCGCATCGGCAACCTCGAGCTGCTCGCGAAGACGGTCGTCGACGGCTTCATCAACGGCCTCCACCGCTCGCCGTATTTCGGCGCCTCGGTGGACTTCGCCGAGCACCGCGGCTACATGCCGGGCGACGACATCCGCCGCGTCGACTGGAAGCTGTACGCGCGCACGGACCGCTACTACCTGAAGGAGTACGAGGCCGACACCAACACGAACTTCTCGCTGATCCTCGACATCTCGCGCTCGATGAGCTTCCGGAGCCGCGGCATCTCCAAGCTCGAGTACGGCAAGTACATCTGCGCGTGTCTCGCCTACTTCGCCCAGAAGCAGCGCGACCGGATCGGGTGCGTCACCTTCGACAACGACATCGTGACCTTCATCCCGCCGTCCGCGAAGCACCTCGAGCGCGTGCTGCACACGCTCGACCTGGCGAAGCCGGAGCGGCCCGGGAGCCTGAAGGCACCGATGCAGAAGATGGCCGAGCACTTCGGGCGCCGCGGCATCCTGGTGATCGTGTCGGATCTCTACGAGGACCCCGAGACGGTGCTCGACGCCCTCAAGCCGCTGCGGTTCCGCGGGAACGATCTCGTGGTGTTCCACGTGCTCGATCCCGCCGAGATCGACTTCAACTTCGATGAGGCCTCGAGCTTCCAGGACCTCGAGACGGGCGAGCAGATTCCCGTGGTGCCCTCCGCGCTGGCGGGGCAGTACCGGCAGCTCGTGCAGGAGCATATCGCGGCGCTCAGCTCGCGCTTCTCGCAGAACCGCGTCGACTACGCCCTGCTGAACACCGGCACGCCGCTCGACTACGCGCTGTTCAAGTACCTCTCGGCGCGCCAGCGCCTCAGCCGGGTGCGCTGACATGGCCTTCCTCGCTCCGCTGTTCTTCGCCGCCCTCGCCGCGCTCGCCATTCCGGTGGTGATCCATCTCACGCAGCGCGAGCGCAAGCAGGTGATCGAGTTCCCGTCGCTGATGTTCCTGCAGCGCATTCCGTATCAATCGGTGCGCCGGCGCCGGATCCGCGACTGGCCCCTGCTCGTGATGCGACTCGCGGCGATCGTGCTGATCGTGCTGGCGTTCGCGCGGCCGTTCTTCAAGCGCTCGGACGTCGCGCTGGCGAGCTCGCTCGGCCCGCGCGAGGTCGTGGTGCTGCTCGACCGGTCGTACAGCATGGGCTACGGCGATCACTGGGAGCGCGCCCGCGCGGAGGCGCGGCGCGTGGTGCGCTCCCTCGGGCGCGGCGATCACGCGACGCTCGTCCTGTTCGGCACCGGCGCCGAGCTCCAGGTGCGGGCGACCGCCGAGGTCGGGCGCGTGCTGGCGGCCATCGATGCGGCCCGGCTCAGCGCCGAGGCCACCCGCTATGCTCCCGCGCTCAAGCTCGCGCAGCGCGTCCTGATCGACTCGCGCATGCCGACGCGCGAGGTCGTGATGATCAGCGATTTCCAGCGCAGCGGATGGGCGCGCGACGACTCGCTCAAGCTGCCCGAAGGTACGCTGTTCACGCCGATCTCGGTGGCCGAGCCGCAGCCAGCCAACATCGCCGTGGAGTCGGTGCTGCCGCAGCGCTCCACCTTCTCGGGCCAGGAGCGGATCACGGTGACCGCGCGCGTGACGAACCGGGGGCGGGCGCCCGCGTCGAACCTGAAGGTGCAGCTCGAGCTGGAGGGCCGGCCGCTCGAGGCCCAGACCGTCACCATCGCGCCCGACGGCTCCGCGTCCGTCACGTTCCGTCCCTTCACGCTCGCCCGCCGCTTCACGCGCGGCGCGGTGACGATCGCGAACGACCGCCTGAAGCAGGACGACGCGTTCGACTTCGTCGTCTCGCCCGCCGAGCGGCTGCCGGTCCTGATCCTGCAGCCGCCCCGGACCACGAGCGAGGCCAGCCTGTACCTGCAGCGCGCGCTGGCCATCGGCGCCAGCCCGGCGTTCCAGACCGATTTCCGCGAGTCGGACAACGTCGCGAGCGCCGATCTCGACCGGCATCGGGTCGTCATCCTCAACGACGTGGCGGCGCTGAGCTCTGGCGACGCGCTGAAACGCTTCGTCTCCCAGGGCGGCGGGCTGCTGGTCGTCCTGGGAGAGCACGCGGCGTGGGGCACCGACTCGAACGACCTGCTGCCGGGGGTGCCGGGCGCGGTTGTCGATCGCACCGGGCGGGGCGGATCGCTCGCCGAGCTCGACTACAGCAATCCGATCCTCGAGCTGTTCAAGGCGCCGCGAAGCGGCAATCTGTCGAGCGCGCGGTTCTTCCGCTACCGCGAGCTCCGAATGAAGCCGCAGGCGAGCCCGGGAGCGAAGCCAGGGGCGCAGCCCCCCGACGAGCGCGTCATCGCGAGGTTCGACGACGGGGCGGTGGCCATGGCCGAGCGGAAGATCGGCGCCGGGACGGTCGTCGTGTGGGCCTCGACGCTGGACAACTACTGGAACGACCTCGCGTTGAAGCCGGTCTACCTGCCGTTCGTCCATCAGGTCGTGAAGCATCTGGCGGCGTACGAGGAGCCAGCCCAGTGGTTCACGGTCGGACAGGTCGTCGACCCGGGACGGCTCCTCCAGGCCGCGGGCTACGGGCTGAGCGCAGGGGCCGGGGCGATGATCCTGAGTCCGGGCGGACAGCGCATCGAGCAGGCGGGAGCGCCGGCACCCGTGCAGCTCTCGGAAAGCGGCTTCTACGAGGTGCACGGCGGAGGGTCACAGGCGATCGTGACCATCGCGAGCAATCCCGACACGTCGGAATCGAACCTCGCCCAGCTGGACACGCAGGAAATGCGGGCGGCGCTGGCCGGCGGCGCCGCGGCGGGCGCGGCCTCGGGCGAGACCGTGACCGTCGCCCCGGAGGACCAGGAGCGGCGCCAGAACCTCTGGTGGTACGTCCTGATGGCCGGCTTCGCGCTGCTCGGCCTCGAAACGTTCATTTCGAACCGCATGAAGGGCCCGATCGAGGGCACCACGCTGATCCCGACCGTCGAACCGCCTCGCTGACGACGCCCGTGGCAGAAATCGGATCGACCCGGATCTGAGGGCTGTCACCGGTGCTAAGCTGGGTTTG
Source organism: Vicinamibacterales bacterium (assembly GCA_963738315.1). Classification (GTDB taxonomy): domain Bacteria; phylum Acidobacteriota; class Vicinamibacteria; order Vicinamibacterales; family JAMQPK01; genus JAMQPK01. The sequence goes on from CAVTVT010000004.1 coordinate 434,785, forward strand.
CGACCAGGAGCACCAGCATGATGGAGACCCGGAACAGCGGCGATCGTTCGGAGCTCACGCAGATCATCCGCGACATCCGCAAACGGTGGCGCCTGAAGCTGGCGCTGCGCGGGGCGGCGTTCGTGGTCGCCGGCGGCGCGCTGGCCCTCGTCCTCTCCGCCTACGGCCTCGAGCGGCTGAAGTTCAGCCCCGGATCCGTCATCGCGTTCCGCGTCGCGATGATCATGATCGCCGGGGGGCTCGCCGGCTATTTCTTCGTGCTGCCGCAGTGGCGCCGCGTCACCGACGAGCAGGTGGCGCTCTACCTCGAAGAGTGCGAGCCGTCGATGGAGGCTTCGATTCTCAGCGCCATCGAGGCCGAACGCCACGGCCATTCGACTTCAGAGGGATCGGCGTCGCCGGCGCTGGCCCGCCGGCTCGTGGAACAGGCGGTGGCCCGCTGCGCCGAGATCCAGCACGGGCGCCGGCTCGAAGCCAGGCCGGTGAAGCGCTATTCATTCGCGATTGCCGGGGCCGTGGCGGCCGCGCTGCTCATCTTCCTGCTCGGGCCGGCGTATCTGCGCCACGGCGCGTCCGCGCTCCTGCTCCTCACCGGCGATCCCGTCGAGGCCAGCCCGTACCGGATCGAGGTGACGCCGGGCAACACGACGGTACCGCGCGGGTCGGACCAGGTGATTCACGCGCGGATTCAGGGCTTCGCCTCCGACGCGGCCGATCTCTACATCCGCAAAGCGGTGAACCAGCCGTTCGACCGCGTGCCGATGGTGCTCAACCAGGACACCCACGTCTTCGACGGCATGCTCTTCGACCTGCCCGCCTCGATCGACTACTTCATCGAGTCGGGAGGCGTGCGCTCGTCGGTGTTCACGATGCACGCGGCAGAGCTGCCCTACGTAAAGCAGATCGAGATGGAGTACGTGTTCCCCGCGTATACGGGGCTGGCGCCGCGCAAGATCGAGAACGGCGGCGACATCGCGGTGCTCCAGGGCACCCGGGTCCGCATGCGCATCGTGCCGACGATGGCCGCGCCGTCGGGACGGCTGGTGCTCGACGGCGGGTCGTCCGTGCAGCTCGCGCCCGAGGCCGGAGCCTTCATCGCCCAGCTCACGGTGAACAAGGACGGGTTCTACCGCGTCGAGCTCCAGGGCGGTCCCGAGAACAAGCTCGTCCCCTCGTCGCCGCAGTTCACCATCGACGTGCTCGAGGATCAGCCGCCGACGGTCTCGATCGCCAAGCCGGGCCGCGATAGCACCGCCTCGCCCATCGAGGAGTTCTCGGTGGAAGCCCGGGCGGACGACGACTTCGGCGTCCGCCAGCTGCAGCTCGTGTACTCCGTCAACGGCGGACCCGAGCAGACCAAGGTGCTGGTGGACGGCGCCAGGAGCCGCGCGCTCCCCGAGGTCTCGGCGGCGCACACCTTCTATCTCGAAGAGCTGAAGCTCGCGCCGGGCGACTCGGTGTCGTACTACGCACGGGCGATCGACAACGACGGCGTGGGCGGCGGCAAGGCGGTCTCGAGCGATCTGTATTTCATCCGGATCCGCAAGTTCGACGAGCAGTTCCGCGCGGCGACCTCGCAGGGCGGTGGTGGCGGCGGCGGAGGCGGCGGACAGATGAACGTCGACGCGCTCTCGCAGCAGCAGCGCCAGATCATCTCCGCCACGCACAACATCGTCCGCGACAAGAAGACCATGACGCCCGCGAAGCTGCGGGAGAACCTCGTGGTGGTGTCGCTCTCGCAGCAGAAGCTGAGGGAGCAGGTGGAAGGGCTCGTCGGCCGCATGAACAGCCGACTCGTCGAACCGGACCCGGCGTTCCAGCGGATCGCCGAGCTCCTCCCGAAGGCCATCGATGAGATGAAGTCGGCGGAGAAGGAGCTCCGGGCCCAGACTCCCGATACCGCGCTGCCCCCGGAGAACCGGGCGCTCCAGCAGCTCCAGCGGGCGGAGGAGGAATACGAGAAGCAGGTGAGCCAGCAGCGGGGCGGCGGCGGAGGCGGCGGCGGTGGGGCCGGATCGATCTCCGAGGACCTCGCCGAGCTGTTCAAGCAGGATCTCGACAAGCTCGCGAATCAGTACGAGACGGCCCAGAGCGCGCAGCAGCAGCAGTCCGATCAGCAGGTCGACGCGCTGATGGAGAAGCTGCGCGAGCTGGCGAGGCGGCAGGAGCAGGAAGCCGAGCGCCAGCGCCAGCAGGCGCTCGCGGGTCAGGCAGGTCAGGGCGGCGGCGAGACGCAGCGGCAGCTGGCCGAGCAGGCCGAGGAAGCGGCGCGGCAGCTCGAGCGCCTCTCGCGCGAGCGCAACCGCCCGGATCTCGCGCAGGCGGCGCAGCAGCTCAGACAGGCGGCCGACGCCATGCGGCGTGCGGCGGCGTCGGGTTCGAGCGGCGCAGGCCAGGCCGGCGCGGCGCTCGGCCAGATCCGCGACGCGCAGCGGCGCCTGCAGCAGGAGCAGAACGCGCGCGGCACGCGCGACATGCAGGATGCGCAGCAGCAGGCCGAGGCGCTCGCGCGCGAGCAGCGTGAGATCGCCAACGACGTGTCACAGCTCGGCCAGAACGGGGCCCGCGGCCAGAAGGCCGCGCAGCTGACCGAGCGCAAGAACCAGCTCGAATCGAAGGTCGGCGATCTCGAGAAGCAGCTCGACCGGATGGCCGGCGAGATGCGGCGCAACGAGCGCGACGCATCGCGCAAGCTGCAGGAAGCCGCCGACTCGATCCGCGACAACAAGATCAAGGAGAAGGTGCATTACAGCGCCAGCATGCTGCGCGCGGGGCAGACCGACGGCGCGCTCGAGGGGGACATCGGACAGAACCTCGACGCGCTCCGGAGCAAGCTCGGGCAGGCTCAGGCCGCCATCGGGCAGGGCAACAAGACGGACCGCATGGCCAACAACCTGGACCGTGCGCGCAATCTCGTGCGCGGCGTCGACTCGATGCAGAACCAGCTCAGGCAGGGACCGAACCGGAGCGGGCAGCAGGGGCAGCAGGGCCGCCAGGGACAACAGGGACAACAGGGCCAACAGGGACAACAGGGCCAACAGGGACAACAGGGCCAACAGGGCCAACAGGGCCAACAGGGACAACAGGGCCAACAGGGCCAACAGGGCCAACAGGGACAACAGGGACAACAGGGCCAACAGGGGCAACAGGGACAACAGGGCCAGCAGGGCCAACAAGGTCAACAGGGCCAGGGTCAGCAGGGAGGCGGCAACGCTGACGGCCAGCGGGGCGGCGATGGCGCCTACGCCGGCGGTGCCCGCACCGGCGGCGACTACTGGGGCGGCTGGGGCCAGCGCGTGTTCAACCCGGGCGAGGTTCGTCAGTTCCAGGACCAGGCGCGGTACTGGGCCAACGAGGCGCAGTCGCTCCGGGAACAGCTGCGCAACGACGGCGTGAATACGGCGGATCTCGACGAGGCGCTGCGCCAGCTCCGGCAGCTCGAAGACGCGCATGCCTACAAGGATCCGCGGGAGCTGGAGAGCCTGGAGACGCTCGCGGCGGAGGGGCTCAAACGCTTCGAGTTCGGGCTGAGGAGGAAGGTGGAGGACGCCGACGCCGACCAGCCGACGCTCGCGAGCACCGACGAGGTTCCGCGCGGCTTCCGTGATTACGTGGCCGAGTACTACCGCTCGCTGTCGAAGGGGCAGAGCGCGAAATAGCCGGTGCCGGCACGCGGAACCGGCCCTCTCGATGACGACACCCCGGCTCGCGCTCATCGCGTGCCTTGCCACGGTGGCCGCCGGCTCCGTCTACGCGCAGCAGATCTGGACCGGCCGGATGTGGGGCGGCTGGCGCGGTGAGCCGCCGCGCTACGCCACCCCGGCGCTTCGCGACGGCGGCTTTCACTTCTGCCGGCTGCTGTACCAGAGCGACCGCTGGGAGCCAGGCGGCCAGGGCTGGCGCACCGACTATCCCGGCGCCGACATCAATTTCAGCATCCGGTTCGCCGAGCTCACGAAGACGGCCGTCTCCAAGGATCACGACGACGAGCCCGAGTACTTCGTGGTCCGCGCCAGCGACGACGACGCCCTGTTCCAGTGCCCGTTCGTCGCGATGGAGGATGCGGGCACGGCCGCGCTCAGCGATCGCGACGTCGTGCAGCTCCGGAAGTACCTGCTGAAGGGTGGCTTCATCTGGAACGACGATTTCTGGGGCACCGCCGCGTGGGAGAACTGGGTTGCCCAGATCTCGCGCGTGCTGCCGCCCGACCGCTATCCGATCGTCGACGTGCCTCCGACGCACCCGATCTTCCACACGATGTTCAACGTCAGGGAAGTGATGCAGGTCCCGGCGATCTCGCGGTGGCGCATGATGCGACCGGCCACCTCCGAGCGGGGACCCGACAGCGCCGTCGTCCATACCAGAGGGATCTTCGACGAGCACGGCCGTCTGATGGTGCTCATGACCCACAACACCGACGTGTCCGATACCTGGGAGCGCGAAGGCGAGGACCGCGACTACTTCTACCGCTTCTCGCCCGACGGGTACGCCATCGGCATCGACGTGATGCTGTACGTGATGAGCCACTGACCGGGCCCGGCCGTCATTTGAACAGCTCGAGACCGAACTTCGGATCCCTCCGGTTTCCCACGATCTTGATCGGCAGCACCGTCCCGGCTCCATTCTTCCTGAAGAAGGGATCGACGGCTTTCAGGAAGAACGACTTCAGCCCGCCTCCGGCCGCCTTCGACAGCGGGGCATCCATGATGAGATGGCCGTGGAAGTCGATGTTCTCGGAGCGCACGCTGTAGGTGCCCTTGAGATCCACGACCGCACCCGGCACGCCGAACCGGAGCCGCGAGAACGACGCCACCGCGCGGGTGAACGCAAAGCTGCCGCGCAGGCTCGACATGACCTGGCCCATCGAGTCGTCCGCCTGCTTCCCCTGGCCGTGCCGGCTCAACTCCACGATCTTCTTCTGCACGGTCGGGTCGGTGAACTTCGCCTGCGAGAGCCCGAACGCTCCGCGGAGGTCGAGCTTGTCGAGCACCTTCGCTTTCCGGGGCGGGATGACCAGGTGCGCCTTCATCTGGACGCCGCCGCGGAGCAGCGGCTGCCTGGCGTCGATCGCGAGCTTCAGCACGTCTTCCACCCGGCCCCGGAGATCCGTCACGTCCACTTCGATGCGCCGCCCGGGCACCCCCTCCAGCCCGATCACCGCACCCGTCGCGGTGAGGCCGGTATCGAGGAAACGCGCATCGACACGCTCGAGAATCGTGTCGCCGTCCGAGCCGTCCACGACGGCCGTGAAGCTGGTGGTCAGGGGCACCGGCGCGCCGCCGGCATCCACCTGAAACTGGGGCGTGGCGGTCTGTCCCTGCACGCGGATCCGGTTCAGCGGCCCTTCGAAGGTCCCCTCCGACGACAGGATCCCCGCGAGCCCGTCGATCGTGTTTAGATCGGCGTTCGCGAAGGTGTACGTGCCCCGGACGCTCGTGCGGGCCGGCCGCGGCACGTTCCAGGGGCCGAAGGTGCCGGATGCTTCAATCTGCCCTTTCGGAATCGGATTCGTCAGCACGGCGATGTAGGGGATGGTCTGCCCGCGCCCCACGGACTCCATCACGAGATGGTGAATCGTGAACACCTTTGGCGGTTTGCCGGGCTTCTTCGGAATGATGGTCAGCACCGTGTCGGGCGCCTCGAATCGATCGATCACCAGCTGCTTCAGGCGCTCGTCGGCGCCGGTGCCGCCGTCGGTTCCCGACTCCGGAGCGCCCGCGCCCGCGCCGGCGTCATCCTCTGCCGGCGGAATCTCCACGCGGGTGCCGGAGAGCCGCACCTCGGCCACGTGCCGCGGCCGACGCATCACGGCGGCGAGAGACGCTCTGAATCTCGAATTCCCGGATGGCGATCAGCGGCGGCACGTCGGTGCGCCCGCCGCTCCGGACCGTGAGTCCTTTTCCGTGAAGCACGACGCGGGGAAAGAAGCTGCCCTCGAGCGAATCGAGCGTGACTTCGCTCTCGAGCTGATCGCTCAGGTACGCCACGATGCGTCCCTTGAGCGCGGAGGGCCGATACGCGCGGGCGATCAGATAAAACCCGAGGGCGAGAGAAACGGCAAGCGCGCCGCACACACCGATGGCCAGCGTCCAGCGTGTCGACTTTCTATGCACAGCGAGTCACTGGGAGCCCATCAACAGCAAAGGCCGGGCCACGTGCTCATCGCCCGTCGAATCCCGCGGGCCGGATCTTCGTCTCGGCGAGGAATCTCCGGAAATTCCCCAGTGTCTGGATGACGTGAAGGCTCGGGGCGCCGCGAAAGACGGTGGTGGTCTCGATCGATTCCGGCAACATCACCACTTCCTCGGGATCCTCGAATCTCACACGTGTGAAACGCAGGCGGATATCGGAGCGCTCCACCCGGATCTGGGTCCGAATCCCGCCGAGACCGGGAGGAACCGGCACCGGAAACGGCCTGGGAAGACGAGCGTCGATCCTCACCACGTCGAAGGTGTCCGGGTCGAACCAGACGCGCCCCTGCGTGCCTCCGCCCCGCGCGTTGAAGCAGTTGTCATCCCAGGTGATTCGCACGCGCCGGGGCGGTGTCTCGGCGAAGTCGAGCGCCTGTGTGCCGGGCTCATCACCGGCGGGCGCCGCCGTGAACTCGTAGCCGGGCTGGTTGGCGGCGAGCAGGAACTCGAGCGGTTCCGGCGTCCCGGTCTTCGGGTCGGTGCACTCGGCACGCTCGCGGTTCCTCGCCGGCCGTCCGTTCACCGTCTGGAGCGTGCGCTCGACGCGGAACCGTCCCTCGCCCGCGGTCACGTTCTCGTCGCGCGAGACGCGCAACTCGTACACCGTCACGCGCGGGCGTCCAACCGGAGTCAGATTCGGCCGCACCTCCTGCTGGACGACGCGCTCTTCGCAGACGATGGTGCTGATTCTGTCGTAGGTACCTGCTGGACTCTCGCCGCCAGGCCGGCGAGCACGTGGGTCAGACGCGATTCGGCCGGCTGCGCCCGCGCCGTCACGGCACATGGTCCCAGAGCGGCGCCGGCCGAGAGCACGCATAACGCGAGGCGCAGACCTGCGGGCCGCATCGGCCTCATTCTAAAGCGCGCGGGCCGGGGTCTGACCCTCCCGCTTACGAAAGCGTAAGCGGGCGGCCGGACGCGACGACCGAGCAGCCAGCCCTGGTGGGTCCCACGATCGGCGCTCGGGCAAATGCTAGAATTCAGTGATGTTTCCGCGAAAGTGGAGGCGCTCCCACGCTCTCGTCGCCGGCGTGCTGCTGATGCTGTCGGGGGTCGGAGGTGTGGCCGCGCAGGCGCCCGCGGCACCGGCCGAGCCGCGGGGCCCGCTGGCCGAACCGGCGCCGCTGGCCTCCCGGACCCTGCCGAACGGGCTCCAGATCATCGTGTTCGAGGACCATTCCGTGCCGCTCGTGACCGTCGAGCTCGGAATCCGGAACGGCTCGTTCACCGAGACCGAGCAGCTGAACGGCCTCTCGCACCTGTACGAGCACATGTTCTTCCAGCCGAACACGGTCACGCGCCAGGGCGCGGAGTACATGAACACGATCGATCAGCTGGGCATCTCCTACAACGGCGCGACCCGCGAGGAGGAGAGCGAGTACTTCATGACCACGACGACGCCGAACTTCCCGACGGCCATGCGCTTCCTGCGGGACTCGGCGCTGTATCCGGCGTTCGATGAGGGAGATCTCAACCGGGAGCGCCAGGTCGTGATCGGCGAGATCGATCGGCAGCAGTCCAATCCGTACGGCGTGCTCAACATCGAGCTGAACCGGCGGCTGTTCTACAAGTATCCGACGCGGAAGAACCCGCTCGGCACGCGCGAGACGGTGCTGGCTGCCACGACCGACCTGATGCGGGTCATCCAGGGCCGCTACTTCGTGCCGCAGAACGCGGCGGTGATCGTCACCGGCGACGTGGCGCCCGGAACGGCCTTCAGCGTCGCCGACGAGCTCTTCGCCGGCTGGCAGCGGCGTCCGCGCGACCCGTTCGACGAGTTTCCGCTGGTGGAGCACCCTCCGCTCCCGTCGAGCGAAGGCGTCATCCTGAACGGTCCGATCCAGCCGGTGATCGTCGAGATCGGGTGGCACGGCCCGTCGGTGGGCCGGGACGACATCGCCACCTACGCGGCGGACGTGTTCTCGTTCATCCTGCGGCAGCCGAACTCCCGCTTTCAGCGCCGCCTGGTGGACAGCGGCCTGGTGACCGACGTGAGCTTCGGCTATTACACGCAGCGGAACGTCGGCCCGATCCAGGTGACGCTCCAGACCACGCCGGACAAGGCGCGCGAAGCGGTGCGCGTGATGTACGACGAGATCGCCCACTTCACCGACCCCGACTACTACACCGACGAGGAGCTCGAGAGCGCCAAGACGATCCTGGAGGCGGAGGATCTCTTCGATCGCGAAAAGCCCTCTGAGTACGCGCACACCATCAGCTTCTGGTGGGCGTCGGCGGGCATCGACTACTTCCGCACGTATCTCTCACGCCTCCGGTCGGTCTCGCGGCAGGACATCACCCGCTTCGTGACCGGCTACGTCGAGGGAAAGCCGCACGTGGGCGTGGCGCTCCTGTCGGCTGATTCCGCGCGGCTCTCGGGTCTCACCACCGCCGATCTCGTGGGCGGCAGCCGAGTCGCATCCCGATGATCGGCCCGCACCGCAGGCTCGCTGCCGTCTTCGCCGCACTGTCGCTCCTCACGGCGGTCCGGGCGGCCGATCTGGGAACGGCGGCGGTGGAAGAGTTCACGGTCAACGGCCTCAAGGTGCTCCTCAAGCAGCGGCCGGCGAGCCAGACGGTGGCCGTCGGGCTCTTCATCAAAGGCGGGGCCCGCAACATCACCAGGGCGAACGCCGGCATCGAGGCGCTGACCCTGGATCTGTCCACCGAAGCGACCATGAGCTTCCCGCGTGAGCGCATGCGGCGCGAGCTGGCGCGGACGGCGAGCGCCGTCAGCTTCGGCGTGAACCGCGACTACTCGCTGCTCTCGCTGGCGACCACCCGTCAGTACTTCGGCAGCTCCTGGGATATCTTCGTGGACGCCGCGCTCCATCCCCGGCTCGCGCCCGAGGACTTCGCGATCGTGAAGCAGCGGCGGCTGACCAGCCTCAGCGACGACCAGGACAGCCCCGACTCCCTCCTGGCGTTGATGGCCGCGGGCGTGGTCTATGCGGGCCACCCGTACCAGGTCGATCCCAGAGGCACCACGGCGACGGTCTCGGCGCTCACGCTCGAGGACGTGAAAGCCTTTCATGCCCGCCTGCTGCAGACCTCCCGCATGCTCCTGGTGGTGGTCGGCGACATCGACGCCGCCGAGGTGCAGCGCCGCGTCAGAACGGCATTTGCCAAAGTGCCGGTCGGCAGCTACCGCGACGCGCCGCCGCCGCCGTTCGCGTTCGCCGCGCCGACGGTCGCCGTGACGCCGCGCGAGCTGCCGACCAATTACGTGCAGGGGGTCTACGCGGCGCCTCCGCTCACCTCGCCCGACATCTATCCCATGCAGGTGGCCACGTCGATCCTCCGGAACCGGATCTTCGAGGAAGTGCGGGTGCGGCGCAGCCTCTCGTACGCCCCGGACGCCTTCCTCAGCGAGTTCGCCGCCAACACCGGCGGGATCTACGTCACCGCGGTCGACGCCAACCAGGCGGTGCGGGTGATGCTGGACGAGGTCGCCAAGCTGCAGACCGAGGCCGTCAGCGCCGACGAGCTCAAGGCGACGGCGCAGTCGTTTCTCACCAGCCACTACCTCGATCAGGAGACCAACGCCGCTCAGGCGGGCGAGCTGGCCAAGTACGAGCTCGTCGGCGGAGGCTGGCGCACGAGCACGGTGCTGCTGGACAGGCTCCGTGCCGTGAGCTCCGACGACGTGGAGCGGGTCGCCAGGACCTACATGCGCAACATCCAGTTCGTCGTCGTCGGCGATCCCCAGAAGGTGGACCGGCAGGTGTTCACCCGCCAGCCGGCTGCGCCGCAGTAGCCCCCGCGCGAACCGCGGCCTCCACGGCGTCGCCGGCCCGTTCCACGTCTTCCGCGCCCACGTCGAGGTGCGTCACCATTCGGACGCGGTCGGCATCCACCGGCACCGCGAGCACCTTCCTGGCCGCGAGCCGTGCGAGGAGATCGGCCGCCGGGAGCCCGGCGTCCTTCGCAGTGAAGATGACGATGTTGGTCTGGACCCTGGCTGGCGTCAGCCGTACTCCGGAAATGCGCGACAGCCGCCGCGCGAGACGCTGGGCGTTGTCGTGATCCTCTTGCAGCCGGGCCGGCCCGCGCTCGAGCGCCACGAGTCCCGCGGCCGCGAGCACGCCGGCCTGGCGCATGCCGCCCCCGAGCATCTTGCGGATGGAGCGGCAGCGCTCGACGAAGGCGCGATCGCCGACGATCATCGAGCCGACCGGCGCGCCCAGGCCCTTGCTGAGACAGAACTGCACCGAATCGAACGTCGCGGTCATCGCCGCCACCGGCTCGTTCAGGTAGGTCGCGGCGTTGAACACCCTCGCGCCGTCCAGATGTACGCGAATGCCCCGCTCGTGCGCGCGCGCGCAAATCTCCGCCGCCGTGCCGGTCGGGTACACCGTGCCGCCGGCCATGTTCACCGTGTTCTCGAGACAGATGAGCGTTGTCTGCGGACGGTAATACACCTTCGGCCGGATGGCGGGGGCGATCGCGTCCCACGACAGCACCCCGTCCTGGCCGGCCACGACGCGCGGCAGCACGCCCGCCAGCGCGGCGACCGCGCCCATCTCGTAGTTGTAGACGTGTCCGTTGACCTCGCAGATCACCTCCTGGCCCGGCTGCGTGTGCGCCATCACGCATGCGAGATTCCCCATCGAGCCGGAGGGAACGAAGAGAGCCGCCTCGCGCCCGAACAGCTGCGCCGCACGCGCCTGGAGCGCGTTGACCGTCGGATCTTCCATGAACACGTCGTCGCCCACGACGGCGTCGGCCATGGCGCGGCGCATCTCGGCGGACGGCCGAGTGACAGTGTCGGAACGCAGGTCGATCATGGAGCGATTGTACGGCGCATCAGCGCGGTGAGGGCCGCGCCGGCCCGGGCGGGAATGAGTCCAGGGCCGCCTGGCGGCCCTGGAGCGTATGACGACGTGAACCGGTATGGAGGAGAAACGGTACGGACGGTCTTACGCGACGCGCGGGAGCTTGCGGACGACGATTCTGGCCGGCTGATCTTCGTTGCACTCGTGCCACCAGATTCCGCGCTCCATCCACCAGCCGTTCTCGCCCTGATCGTCGAACAGCACGCCGCACCGGCCGCACACGTCGTACTGCAGCTTGACTTGAGTGTTCTTCTTGTTCATGGCCACCCTATATAGACCTCCAACATTCGGCGCTGGTTCCCCCTTTCATTGTCCAAAGTATACAAGATACTTGTGCTAGTATACTAGCACAAGTGTACATACGTCTTTCGAAGCTGGCCATCCAGCTCGACCGGTCGGATCGGACGCCCCTCTGTACCCAGCTCGAACGCGGGATCCGCGCAGCCGCCGCGCTCGGCCGGCTGCAGCCCGGAGACCGCCTGCCGACCGTCCGCCAGATGGCCTCGGAGCTGGACATCAACGCCAATACCGTCGCGAAGGTCTATTCGCTGCTCGAACGGCAGGGTCTGCTGCGGACCAGACGCGGCATCGGCACGTTCTTCAGCGGGATGGTCAGCACGGGATCGCACTCCGCACCAGACAACCTGGTGCTGCGCCAGTTCGCCACGCGCGTCCTCGAGGACGCGGCGCTGCTCGGCGTCTCCGCCGAGCAGCTCATCGAGGCGCTCGCGCGAATCAGCGGACAGCCCGAGCAGAGCTGATCCGCCTGGAGCGCGTCATCGCCGGCGCGGCGCGGGCCGTCCCGTCATTCCTTCGTAAATCTTCTGAAGGGTCTCGAGCGTGTCGGCGTCCGCCGCCGCCTTGTCGGGCCGATGCGCCTTCACGCGCGCGAACCGGAGTGCGATTGCACCGGGGTACTGAGGACTCTCCTGGAGGTCGTTGAAAGCCGTCTCCACCACCAGCTCGGGCCGCACGACCACGATGTGGCCGGAACGGCTGACCTCTCGCGAGAGCAGCTCTCGCGTTTGCCACTCCAGCATCTCGTCGGTGAGGCCCTTGAAGGTCTTGCCGAGCATCACGAAGCCCCCGCGCGCCTCGTCGCGCGCTCCGAGATGCAGGTTGCTCAGCCATCCGCGGCGTCTGCCGCTGCCCCATTCCGCGGCGAGGATCACGAGATCGAGCGTGCGCACGCGTTTGATCTTGAGCCACGACTTCCCCCGCACGCCTGGCGCATAGGGCGCGTCGAGGCGCTTGGCCATCAGGCCCTCGTGTCCTCGGGCGATCGTCTCTTCGAAGAACAGGTCGGCTGCCCGGGCGTCGCTGACGATCCGCTGAGGCACGGCGCGCGTACCGGTGAGTCTCTGCACGGCCGCAGAGCGCCCGCGCTGAGGGTCATCCAGCAGAGGACGGCCGTCCAGGAACAGGCAGTCGAAGAAGAAGGGCACCAGCTGTGAATCAGGCGGAATCCCGGCTGTTTCCACCCGGCGGCCGAACCGGCGCATGGTTTCCTGAAAAGGAAGCGGCGCCCCGTCGGCGGCCAGGCCCAGCGCCTCCCCGTCCAGGACCAGCTCGTGCGCCGGCAGCCCGGCCACGACCGCCGCGATCTCGGGCACCGCCTCCGTGACGTCGCGCAGATTGCGCGAGAACACGCGCACACGGCTTCCCTGCTTGTGCGCCTGGATTCTGGCGCCGTCGAGCTTCAGTTCGAGCGCCGCCTCTCCGCCCAGCACGGCCAGCGCTTCGCTCGTGGTCCCGGCAGCCGAGGCCAGCATCGGCTCCACCGGACGAAACAGCTCGAGCGCGTAGTGCGAAAGGCCTCCGCCGGTCAGCGCAACCCGTGCAATCTCAGCCAGATTGCCGCTGAGCATGGCCGCCTGCCTGACGGCCCCCGGCGCGAGGCTTGCCGCGGCCGCGACCGCCTCGGTGAGCACGCCTTCGACGGCGCCCTGCCGCAAGCCTCCCGAGAGCAGGCCCTTGAGAAAATGCTGCTCCGTGCTGGTGGCGCGCTCGAAGAGTTGAGCGAGCAGACGCGATCTGGCGCGAGCCGCGCCAGGGCCCGACAACGACGCGATCCGGAAGAAGGCCTCGTCGACGTCGTGGAGCGTGAGAGTGCCGATGGCCGCCGGCGGCGCCTCGACTCGAGAGATCGCGGCCCAGCCGAGGCCGATCCGGCCCTGAAGCGGCCGTCCCGAGAGAAACGCCATGCCGGCTTCGATCTCGTCGGGCGCCAGGCGTGCGAGCGTGTCCGCGAGCCGCGCGATCTTCTTCAGGCGGCTCGGCGTCGCCGCAACCGCCTGCGATGTCTCTACCAGATCCTTCAGCAGCATCGGGCCTCTGGGCGACAGCTCTCCTGCGCTGCTACGGCTCCGCGGTGCTAGAAGAGATCGTTGTCCTCCCCCGGCTCGTCGGCTTCCTCGATTCTGCGGATGAACCCCGCGCGCACGGGAGGCGGCATCGGCGAGCCGGCGCCTCGCACCGATTTCCAGAGGATCTCGTTCAGCTCGTACTCCGGCGCGCGATCCGCTTCCTCGAGGTTCATGCGGGCCGAGGCGGCCGACCCCCACGCCGCCGCCCCGTTCCGTTCCGTCAACGACACGCGCGCCTCGCGCACGCGATACGGCATGGCGTCGGCCACGGCCTGAAAGGCCCCGTACATCGGCGTGGCGGCCGCGTCGTACTGGCTGAGGGGCGGCAGTCCCAGGATGAGCTCCATCGTTCTGAGCGTACCCGACGTCGTGTACAGCGTGCTGTCCACGGCGTGCCGCCGTGCGAACGGGCTCAGCACCAGCGCCGGGGAGCGGTGCGAGTCGATGTGATCCGGCCCGTTCTGGGCGTCGTCTTCGAGAACGAAGATCGCCGAATCCTTCCAGAACCGGCTGTTCGACACCGCCTCCACCAGGCGCCCGAGCGCGTAGTCGTTCTCGGCGATCATCGCGCGGGGGGTCCACGAGCCGGCCCGCGTGCCGGCGGTGTGATCGTTGGGGAGCCGCACGATGTTGAGCTGCGGAAGATCGCCCGACTGCTCGAACTGCCGGAACTCGGCGAGCCAGACGTCGATCCGATCGTTGTCGGGGACGCTCAGATCGAAGCCCGCATAGTCAGGATGCACGTTGCCCTCCAGCCCCGGCACGGTGGCTTCCATGGGCCCGCCCCTGCGTTTGCGCCCGGCGAACTCTCCGTAGCTCCGGAACGACACGCCGGCGCGGGCCGCGGCGTCCCAGAGATAGCCGTTCGGCGGCGCCGACAGGTTTCCGAACGGATTCCTCAGGCTCCAGCCGCCCTCCGAGTAGTAGACGGCGCCGCGGTTGCCGTAGTTCGTCGGCCAGAGCTTCTCGACGACGTCGGTGGCGTAGGCGCCGGTGGAGAAGGCATGGCCGTCGTAGCTCACCTCCGCGTCGACGTAGAAGTTGTCCAGCAGCACGAACTCGCGCGCGAGCGCATGGGCGTTGGGAGTGGCCTCCTCGCCGAAGAGCGTCAAGGTGGGGTCGCCGTTGCCCGCCGCGATGTCGCCGAAGATCTGATCGTAGGTGCGGTTCTCGCGAATCACATAGAACACGTGCTTGATCGGGGATGGATCGCCCACCTTCTTCGGAATCGGCGACGCGCCGGGCGGATTCGCAGGCGCGAGCCTGTGGGCGTCGCTGTAGGCGCTGATCGCGACCACCCGCGCCGTCAGCGCTTTCAGCTCGGCCTCGTTGGGCATCGGAATCACGCTCAGCGCTCCCTGCAGCAGCTGCCCCGAATACTGCCCGTCGGCGGGCGGACTCGCCGGCTGCGGACCGCGCGGGTTCGCCTGGCCGGTCAACCCCTTTCCGTTCAGCACGAACAGCCGCTCGTTACTGTCGAACAGCACGGCGGTGGGATACCAGCCCGTCGGGATGAACCCGCGAACGACGCTCGCGCCGGGCGAGCTGATGTCGATGAGCGCCACGGAGTTGTTGTCCGCATTCGCCACCGCGAGGGTCTTGCCGTCCGGTGACACATCCAGCCCGTTCGGCGTCGTGCCCGGAGGCGCATCGGGGAAGGGCGTAACCGAGATCTGCTCGCGGGCTGTGAGCGACGCGACGTCGATCGTCCAGACGCGGTTGGTGTTGGCGCACGCGACGAACAGCCGCGTCCCGTCGAGGGAAAGGGCCATGGCGTTCGGATGCTCGCCGACCGGCACCTCTCCCTTCGTCTCCAGGGTGTCCGGATCGAGCGCCAGCACCGCGCCGCCGCCCCACAGCGAGACGAACAGCGTCGCGCCGTCGCGCGACACCATCGTCGTGTACGGCTCGGCCGGCAGGTCGATGCTGCGACGCACGGCCGAGTGCTCCAGATCGACGACGCTGAGGCCCTGGCCGATCACTTCAGCCGCATACAGCCGCTTGCCGTCGGGGCTGACGGCGAGCCCGCCCACGAAGCCGGTGCCCACCAGGTCGGCGCCCGGAGGCAGGTCGAGCGCCGGCCGGCCGAGCACGATCTGGCCGGCGAACGTGAACTGCCCTTTCGCGTAGGCGAACTCGTTGATCGTGTTCTGCGCGGCGCCTGACGAAAACAGACGGGTGCCATCCGGGCTCCACGCCAGCCCGAGCCAGGCGTGGTCCAGCGGTAGACGACGGCGCACCGACAGCGTGGCGGTCTCCACGATAGTCAGCGACGGCTTCGACCAGCCGTTGTTGCTGATGATCACGTACCGGCCGTCGGAGGATCTGACCATCGACAACGGGAAGTCGCCCACCATCAGGCTCGTGCCGGCGGGCGCGATGCGCCAGCCGTTGGGAAGCAGCGTCACGCCGCCGCCCATCACTCCGGGCCGCAGCGGCGGGCCCGCCGCCCGCTGCGCGACCAGACCAATCCCCGCGAGTGCGAGCAGACCGACGCCGCCCGCGACCCAGGCGCTGCGCTTCGTCATGGCGGCAGTGTAGCGCGGCCCCGTGACGCCGGCGACACGAACCTTCTGCGGCGTGGGTATGGCGTAGTACGCTTCGTCTCAGAGGTGACGATGACTCGCACGCGATTTCCGGCGCTGCTGCTCTGGCTGGCGCTCTGGACAGGATCGGCGACGGCGGCAGCGCAGCTTGGGGCCCGTTCCGCGGAGGAATGGGCGAGGACGCTCGACTCGCCGCAGCGGATCGCATCGCTGAAGATCGAGGAGACCGTCTCGAAGCTGCGGCTGAAGCCCGGTGATGTCGTGGCCGATATCGGCGCCGGCACCGGGGTGTTCGAGGGAGCCCTCGCAGCGGCCGTGGGCCCCGGCGGAACGGTCTACGCCGTCGACATCGATCAGGGCCTCCTCGATCACATCGCGCGGCGCGCCGCGGATCTCCGCGTCGAGAACGTCAAGGTAGTGCTCGGCGCGTTCGCCGATCCCGGGATTCCGGCACGCAACGTGGACCTGGCATTCATCAACGACGTGTTGCATCACATCCGGGATCGAGCCGGGTATCTGAAGGCGCTCGCGGCGTACGTCGGTCAGGACGGCCGCATTGCGATCGTCGACTATTATCCCGAACGGGGCGGGCACCGGAATCAGCCGGAGCTGCAGGTGACGATGGCCCAGACCGCGGGCTGGATGGCCGCTGCGGGCTTCAAGCCTGCAGAAGAGATTCCGCTCTTCACCGACAAGTGGTTCGTGATCTACTCACGATAGATGAAGATCGCCACCTGGAACGTGAACGGAATCCGCGCGCGTGCGGCCCAGGTGCACGACTTCCTCGAGCGGGAGCACCCGGACGTGCTCTGCCTGCAGGAGGTGAAGGCCTCCACCGACCAGCTGCCGGCGTCGATCTGCGAGCTCGAGGGCTACTGGTGCTACTGGCACGGCGGCAAAGGCTATTCGGGCGTCGGACTGCACGTCCGCAAGAGCACGTTTCCCGATCGGCCGGCGCTTCTCGCATCCGGCGTTCGACTTCGAGCACCGCATCGTCGCGGCGCGGCTGCCGCACTTCACGGTGGTGTCGATCGTACGTGCCGAACGGCGGCAAGGACTTTCGCCGCCAAGATCCGCTTTCTGGAATCGCTCGCCGCCTGGACGGGCGAGCTCGAGCGCTCAGGACAGGCTGCTCGTGGTGTGCGGGGATATGAACGTCGCGCGGACCGACATGGATGTCCATCCCAAGGAGCGCAAGCCGACATGCATCGGGCAGCGGCCGGAGGAGCGCGCGATCCTCGAGCGGATCATCGGCCAGGGACTGGTCGACGTTCACCGGGCGCTGGACCCGGACAACGCGGAGCTGTTCACCTGGTGGGCGCCCTGGAGGAACCTGCAGGCAGCGGAACATCGGATGGCGTCTCGACATGGTGCTGGCCAGCCGCGCGCTCGCCGAAACCGCCGTGTCGTGCGTCGTCCAGCGCGAGTTCGGATCGAGCGATCACGGACCCGTCGTGGCCGTGTTCGGACGGCCGGATCAGCGCTGAACCAGCCGCCTCGCCCGCTCGGTCGCGAGCCGGAGCGGCCGCACGACGAAGTAGAGCGGTCTCAGCGCGCGCGGCAGCAGCACGACGGCCCGGTCGTGCTCGTTGGGCAGGAAGATGGCGGCGAGCCAATCGTACCGGTGCAGCAGCAGATGTGAGGCGCTTCGGGCGCGGTCGGCCATCCGATCGAGCGTCCGGGCGTAGAGCATCCCCCCCTGCATGAGGGAGTACGAGCCCTGTGAGTGGACGTCGGCCGGCAGGAACAGCCGCGCCTGGAGCTCGGTCGCGAGCGTGCCGACCGTGGGATTCCGCCTGAACGCGCCCGCGCAGCTCCGGCGGCACCGCGACGCCGGCCACCTGCTCGGCGAGGCGCAGTCCGAGCAGGAGCTGGCGCTCCGCCCCCAACCTTCGCGCGCGCCGCAGCGCGGCCCCCCAGTTGACCGGCGGCCGTTCCAGCCGGACGAGCGCGGCGAGGTCGGCGATCCACCCGATCGAGCTCCAGCAGTGCTTTGCGCCGTGGGCGCACAACATGACGGCGTAATCGGCGGGCGAGGGCTGCATCAGCCCGATCCGCCCGATGCGCACGCGGCGGGCTCCCGCCCAGAGATGGTGCAGCTCGATCGGCGAGCGCAGGCGCTTGGGGGCCAGCGCCCACTGCAGGTCCACATTGACCGCGCCATCCGCGCTCACCCAGGTGCTCTCCATGTCGTGCCCGGCTCTCCGCTGGTATCCGCGCGCGCCAAGGCGTTCGGCGGCCGTCTGGAGCTGCGATTCGCGAACGAAGAGATCGAGGTCCGCGCACTGGCGCGCGCCGAGGCCTCCATAGAGCCACTTGCCCAGCACCGGTCCCTTGAGCGGCAGGACGCGAACGCCGTGCCCCTCGAAATCCGTGATGAGCTGCTGCAATTCGCCAAAGAGCCGAAGGTTGCGCCGCCGGTTGGCAAGGTAACTGCGGCGCAGCTGCCCGAACGCATCGGCGGGCACGTGCTCGCGCGCGCCGGCGCGCAGCGCCCGATAGACGAGCGGCAGCACCCCCTGGCTCAGGGCCGCCTGCTGAAGATAGCCCCAGTGGATGCGGTCGGAGCTCGTCAGCAGCAGTCGATGTGAAGCCCCGTCGAATGCCGCGCGCACGCAGGCCACGAGCAATTCGTGCTCGCGCGCCCAGGCCCTGTCGGACTCAATCAGGCCTACCTCCGCGAACCGGGCGAGCACGTTCTCGACGTCCTGCGCCACGTCGGAGGGCTTCGTGTCGAATGTCGTGGCTACCGCGGCCGCAATCGCCGAGGCGTCGGTCGCTCCATCGCAGAGCTGCCAGATCAGACCGGCCACCTTGTTCAAACGCGACGTCGCGCCGGTCTTTGGGTCGCGGAGCAGGAGGCCATCCTCGAGTTCCGCGGTCTCCAACGGCGCTTTCAGCGGCAGCGGCACGTCAGCTCCACACGCTGCTGCCGGCCAGCGCCGATTCGACGGCCGCGACCGCACGGCCCAGGTTGGAGATGTCCAGCAGGCGGCAGGGCACCGATTCGCTCAACGCAATCGCGGCGTCGAGCCCGTCGCCAGGATGCGCGAGGAGGTTCAGGCCGTGCGACATCAGACGCGCGGCGGCCGTCCCGGTCGAGATGGGACGAAGATCGGCAGAGCCGTCTCCCGAGCCGCGCTCGAGAAAGATCAGCGCCGCCACCGGCAGCTCGCCGGTGTAGTGGACGCGCGGCAGCACGGACGGCGGCAGATGGAATCGCCGCCCTACTTGCTGCATCCCCGGCGGAGGGTAATAGGGCTCGGGCAGCGGGCTCTTGAGGCAGAGGGCGTGCGGGTAGGGCTCGACGGTCGCTCGAGCCACGTCGATTGGGGCAAGCTCGTCGCTCAGGTACTCGAAGCCGCTCCGAAGGGCGACGGCGGTGAAGGAAGACTTGCCCGTTCCCGAGGCGGCCGCCAGCACGGCGACACGGCCGTCCAGGGCGACCGCTGCCGCATGAAGGAAGAAGAGATCGCGGCGGGCGTGCTGATGCGCCACGACGAGCGCTTGATCGATGTGAAAGAGAAGGCTGTCCTCGTTCTCCAGAACGATGGCGCCGGCCCCGTCCGAAAAACGGAACCCCGCGCCGCCTGGGTTGCGCTCGATGCGGTAGCGGCAGAGAGGCCGGCTGGGCGCCTGATGAGCAGCGCTCAAGCCACTGAAAACGGACTGAATCAGCGACGCGGTCGGCTCGTCCGCGCAATCGAGCGCGAATGTGCATCGGCACGCGCCTAGAAGGATCGACTGGCCCAAGGTTAGCTGGAGAAGAAGGGGCCGCGAAGCGAAGGCCGCGGCCCCTTCCTGGATGCTGCCGGCACGAGCCGGGAGAGGATCCGATTACGTCCCAGGGCAGCCCTCGGTGTCGTTCTCCGGCGGGGTGCCCGGTGGCTGCGGATCGCAGCCATTGCCGCCGCCGTTGTTGCCGTTGGAGCCGTTCTGAGCGAAGGCGGGCATCGCCTTCAGCGTCAGAATCGCCGGCGCCACGTAAGCGGCGGTCTTGACGAACGATCTCCGTGTCTGACCGGCGTCTTTTTCAAGCTCGTTTTCCATCGCCCCCCCTTTGCTCGTTACCGTTGCGAGGCCCGCATCTTGCCACGGCTCCGGATAGCAAATCCACTGCCGCGCGCCGGCGGCGGTCAAACGCCCGTTTTCTGGAGAGTTAGCAGAGCTGGCCCGGGGTGGAACCTGCCGGGCCGGTGACTTTGGTCTCCACATGTTGGCTCCCGCGCCGATTGAGCTGGCTGCCCGCCTTATACCCCCGGGAAGAACAAGCTCACGAACCACTGGAGCAGAGACCTGTGCTCGTCCCCGGCGTACGCCGTCGGTTCGTAATGGAAGCTGTATTGGTCGCGGGAACCGGTGTTCGCCACCGCCGGCCTGGCGGTCAGCGTCAGAATCGCCGGCGCCACGTAAACGGCCTTCCGGACGAACTCCCTCCGGCTGTCACCAGAACCATTGCTCGCAGACACGCTCATCGTCTCTTCCTTTTTCAGCTGCATTCCGCCAGCGCGGCCTCCATATTCTGGGGCAAATCGGCTGCCACCGGCGGTGTTGCAGTCTGCTGAGGCAAGTGCCTTGGTTATAGACACTTACGAGGAGAGACGGAGAGAGAGGCTTCGGCGAGGCCACAGAGTACTGTCTCTCCCATGACTTAAGTACCCGAAGAGCAGATTTCTCGGGGCTCGTCGGGCTTCGGGGGGCTCATTGACAGCCGCGCGTGCACCGGGGGATTCTGGTGCCCGATGCTGCCGCTGCGCCGGTCCGATCTGACCACCCGAACCGTGAATGGCGAAACTGTGATCCTCGATCGGGACGGCCAGAAGGTTCATCGTCTCAATGCCACCGCCAGCCGCGTCTGGGAAGACTGCGACGGCACCAAGACCCCTGAGGACATCGCCGCCAGCCTTGCCGCCGTTTTCGGCATGGATTCCGCGGTGGTGCTGCCCGATGTCCGCGAGGCGATCGCCTCGCTGGAGCGCCTGGGACTGCTGGCCCCGCCCGCAGACTCATAAAAAAAGGGCCGCGATTTACATCGCGGCCCTCCAGTGTGCCCGGTCGCAGCGGGGACGATGCCGACCGCAGCCTCGCGGCGAGATCGCTGACTACTCAGTGAAACCACTGCAGGAATGACAGCAGGGAGTACTCCTGCTTGTCATCGCAGTCGTAGCGCGAGCCCGTGCGCGCGTGCGCCGGTGTCGCTGACAGCGTCAGGATCACGGGCGCCACGTAAGCGGCTTTCTTCACGAAGTCCCTGCGGGTCTCTCCAGACTTGCCTTCGACCGGACTTTGCATGGTTCTCCTCACTCTCATGAAGGAGAGGCCGTCAAAAAAATCAAGAGCGCGGCCCACTCTCCGTTGATCGGCCCATCCCCGCGTGCCGAGCCACGAGGAACGCCGGAGCCGACGCCAGCAAAGCGCCTGCCGCCATGCGGGCCAGGTACTTTTGGACTTGGTACCTGTAACTGGAACTTCCGGTGAGGCTTACGGTCAATACTCCCCCACTCATGCAACAGCGCGCTGGAATCGAAGTCGCCGTGAATCGGACTAAAGTCTTCCAGGGTGCGTTTCGGGAGCCGTTCGTCTGACAGCTTCCGCGCCAGGAAGCCTACGGCTCGTCGCGCGAGGCCGGCGAGGACCGGATCTTTTCGAAGACCATGACCTGAAACGGCTGCTCCCCCGCGCGAAAGAGCGGATCCGCGGGGTCGTCGCTCGTGGATACTGCATGGATCTCCCGAAAATCCGGCGATTGCAGCATCTCGAGCGGAACTCTGTTCGCGGCCTGGTGCGAGTCCCACACGACGATCGTGCCCGGCGCCGACGATCGAACCAGTTCGCGCGGAGTGGAGATGAACATCTGGAAGCCTCCGGCGTGCGGCATGGCGTAGGGATCCAGTCCGGATGAGAGCCAGAAGCCGGGCGCCATGGCGATGATGCCTCGCTCCTGCCACCCACCGCGCAGAACCCATTCAGCAACCTCAGCGTTGGCCCGGTTCGAGGCGGCCGGGTACACGATCGGAGGCCATCGCGCGACGTATGCGATCCCGATCAGGAGTGCCGCAGACACGAACGCGCGCCCGAGCCAACCCCGGGCGGCGGGCTTCAGCTCGAGAGCGCTCACCACCGCCGTGACCGCCGCGAGCCACGCCATCACGATGTGCAGGCGTCCCACGACCCCTGCCTCTCCCGGGTACCAGAGCGTCACCAGCACGGCCTGGCCGACCGCGATCGCCAGGATCGCGCGGCGCCAGGCAGGCCGCCCGGTCGCCGCAAGGACATTCTCCACGCCGAGCGCCGCCACCACGCCGAGCAGCGGGGCGGCGCCGGTCAGAAAGCGCAGCAGGAATGAGAGGTTGCCCGTGCCGACGCGCCCGATGAGCCCGCGCGCGTAGACGGCAAAGTACAAACCGACAACGGAGAGGGCGAGCCCGACGACGAAGCGCCGAGGGCCGCGACCGAGCCCTCCCGTCGCGCCAAGCGTCAACAGCGGCAGGAGAACGGGCCCGGTCACCGCGGGCCAGTACCAAGCGTAGTCCGACCAGTAGTGCGCGTGGAACGACGTGCCCTGCCCGGTGCCGTACGGGTTGAAGTGCCAGAGGTAGAGCGGCTCGCCGGTGGAGAGAAACCCCGCGGTGTTCACGACGAACGGGAAGACGAACACCAGCGCTGCCGCCTTCCACTCGCGGCGCCACGCGAGCAGGAGCAGCCAGAGCGGCAGGAACACCGCGCCCTCCAGCCTCGCCAGCGGCAGCACGGAGATGCAGAGGGCAGAAGCGGCGAACTGCCGGCGGATGTAGAGGAGCGCCGCTCCCGCAAGCACCGTCGCGAAGAGCGGCTCGGTCAGCGTGCCGAACGACAGCTGCAAGAGGTACGGCTGAAGCGCGGTGAGCGCCGCCGCCAGCCACGGGCGCGCCACGCCGAGCGTGCGCGCAATCTCGAAGGCCAGGTAGCAGCCGAGCACGGAGACGAGCACGTTGAACGCGCCCGCGGCGCGGATGCCGAACTGCGCGAAGGGCGAGGACAGGAGCGTGTACGCGGGCCGGCCCCACAGATCGAGAAGCAGATCCGGGTGCCGCCACGAATAATGCGCCAGCAGGTAGTGCCCGATATCGTCGTCCGAAAAGATCCCTTCAGAGTAGAAGCCCAGGCCGAGGAATCCCACGCACGCCAGCAGGAGCACGACGAACAGGGGCCACCGCTCGGACGAGCGCCAGATCGGCCCGGGGAGCGCAGTTCGGATGTCGAGTCACGGACGCTCGATTCACTCCTGATACGGCGTCACAGGGGTTGGCGCCACGTCCGGCCGGCCCGACGTGCCGTGTGTCGGTGTCCGCCGTGCGGGTCCGGGATCGTCGTCGACGCGGCCGCCGGCGTAGCCGATCTCCGCCAGCCATCGCGTGACGATGGCCGCCCAGCTGTACTCGGCCTGCACCAGCTGGCGGCCGGCGCGCCCCATGTCCTCGCGTGAAGACCGATCCGCAGCCAGGCGCAGCACGGCATCGGCGAGGCGCTCGGGGTTCTCCGGCTCGACGACGACGCCGCAATGATGCGCGGCCAGCAATTCGGCCGCCTCGCCCTGGCCGGCATAGATGACCGGCACGCCGCAGCTCAGGGACGGAAATACTTTCGACAGCCGCATCTGCCGGGCGACGGCCATGTCTCGGAGCACCGCAACCGAGGCGTACGCGATCGAGTACAGCTGGGCCATTTCCTCGGTACGGCGATTCGCCGAAGACCACGTTGTGCAGCGTCTTCTCCGCCGCGACCGCCTTCAACCGTGCGCGCTCGGGACCATCGCCGACCAGCAGAAACGCGATGTCGTGGCGGTCCTTCAGCAGCGCCGCCGCGTCGATGAGCGTGTCGAGCCCGTGGTAGTACGCGTGCGTGCCGACGTACGCAAACACCTTCTTCCCGCGCAGGCCCCAGCGATCGAGAAGCGGGCCGCTGGCTTCGCCCGGCACGAGGAAGCTCGTATCGGCGCCGTTCGGCAGGAACGTGATCTGCCCGCGGGGCAGGCCGCGGCTCTGAAAATGCTCGATGAAGCGGTGCGTCACCGTGGAGGTCTTCCACGACTGACGGAGGAACAGGTTCTCCAGTCCGAGCGCGAGGCGAAGCACGGCGTTGTTGCGCATGAACCCGAGTTGACGCGCCACGTCCACCTGCAGATCCGGTACGTTGTAGACGTAGGGCACCCCGCGGAGCCATTTCATGCAGAGGGCGACCAGGCCGAGCGAGAGCGGCTGCGACTCCACGAACATCACGTCGGGCCGCGGCCCCGACAGCGCGGCCAGCAGCGCCGTGAACGTGAAGCTCAGGTAGTTCGCCAGCCGGACGAACGGCGACCGCCCCGTGCCGGCATAAATCCACACGCGCCGCACCGGAATGCCGTCCACCGTCTCGTTCAGCCGCCAGCGCCCCGCGTACCCCGGAAAAATCCGCCCGGCCGGGTAGTTGGGCATACCGGTGAGCACGCTGACGTCGATGCCGTGCCGGCGGAGCTCCGAGGCCAGGGCGCGCAGCCTGATCTGCGGCGCGCCGACCTCGGGGGGGAAGTACTGCGTGAGGATGAGCCACCGCGAGCCCACCTGCGGCGCGTGCGTCACGAGACGCTCCCTGCCGCGCCCGATGTTCCCGCTACGATGATGATCTGTCCGTGCATGTCGTTGCCCACACGGTCCGCGACCGCGGCGATGCCGTAGAGTACCGGGAACAACGGCAGGGACAGCCGCGGGTAGCGCACCACGGCCCGCCGCACGCCGGCCGCGACCTTCGACCGGAACAGATGAATCGTTCCCGTGCGTTCGAACCGCAGGCCCGCATCGCGCATGATGGAGAGAAGCCCCTCCTCGTCGAAGTAGCTCGTCACGTAGTGGCGCCGGCGGTGCCATTCGCGGAACGTGCGCGCCGAATTCTCCGGCAGCAGGCTGTCGACCGACAAGGCGATCCGTCCGCCCGGCTTCAGCACGCGCGCCATCTCGTGCAGGCCGCGAACCGGGTCCGCGAAGTGCTCCAGGCAGCTCACGCTGACGACTTTGCTGAAGGTGCCGCTCGGGAACGGCAGCGTCTCGGCGCAGCCGCGGACGTAGCTGATATTCGGCCGCTCGTGCAGGCCGCAGGCGAGCGACAGCAGCGTCCTGTCGGGTTCCAGCCCCGTGACGTGCGCGCAGCGCCCGGCGAACCTCGGCGGTCCAGTAGCCGTCTCCGCTGCCCACGTCGAGCACGGTGTCGCGCGCGTCGAGCGCGAGCATCCGCACGAGGTGCCGGAACTCGCGGCCGCGGTTCAGGCTCAGCACGCTCCGGGCCGTGCGTCCCAGTCTAGACAGCTGCATCGGTATCAGACTCCCGCAGGGTGCGCTCATGGTCGGGCGCCATCGTGTCCCGTGGCTCCCGCGAGCCCGGCGCGAGACGCGCCGGGAGGGGCTTGCGCACGCCCGCCAGGAGATGGCTGTTGAAGATCCGCAATTGCTCGAGCATCAGCGCGCCGACCCAGGTGAGCGGCACGACCCGGCGCGCGATGGGCGGTGCCAGCGTGATGCGCCTCGACGTGATCGCACACCCTGGAAACAGCGCGCGGAGCTCACGGCGCCCGATCCCGCGCACCTGGCGATTTCGAGGGTTGTCATAGGCGAAGTCGTACCAGATGAACAATCCTCCCGGTTTCAGCACGCGCAGAATCTCCCGCGCCGCCGCCGCCTTCATGCCCGCGTCGAGAATCGAGGTGAACATCACGCTCTGATGGACGATGTCGAAGGCCTCGCTGCCCCACGGCAGGGCCGCGGCGCTGCCGACCCGCAGATCGGGCCCCCCATGTCCGTCGTCCGACCCGCCGCCGAAACGCTGACGCGCCCGCGCCAATCGAGTCTCCATGAGATCGATGCCGGCCAGGTTGGCCCGCCGTACTCCCCAGCTCTCCCAGTCGACCAGCTGTTGTCCCTCGCCGCAGCCGACATCCAGGACGCGCTTGTCCCCGAGCGGCGTCGCGCGCAGGCGATCGAGTAGCTCCAGCATGCGCCGGCTCCTCTCCTGGTGGAGGAACAGGTTGGCCGGCCTGACGAGCGAGTAGAAATCGGACGGGAGCACCGCCGCCCGCCGCTCGTATTCGGCGCGGATCCGTTCGGCCTCGCCGGGCGCCGCCGCGTTCCGGGGCGGGCGGTGCGCGCCACCCTGGCTTATCGGCTGCTGCGTCGTCACACCCGGGGACCGAAGACCTCGAGCCATTTGTCGAAGACGAGGAGCCGGAACAGCTCCTGACCCGGTTCCGCCTGCCGGCTGCCGACGCGCCAGGTCTCCTCGGCCAGGCGCCGCACGTCCGGTCTCTCCAGATGATCCCAGAGCGGCCGATCGGACTGCAGCCAGCGTTCGACGTGCGGTCGAAGCGCCCCGCACAGCCATTTCTCCTGGGGCGCCTCGAACCCGAACTTCGATCGCCGCCACAGCGTCTTTTCCGGCAGCACGCCCTCCAGGCCGAGGCGAAGGGGCATCTTCGTCCATCCGGCCTTGTACAGGGTGCCCGGCGCAAACGACAGGCACAACTCGACGAGCTCATGGTCCAGGAACGGATAGCGCCCCTCCACCGAGAAGGCCATCGAGTTGCGATCCTCCCATTTGAGGAGCCGCGGCAGGAACATCGTGCGCACCTCGTGAACGCGGCGTGCGATGCCCCGCTTGCTGAGCATTTCCGCCATCGGCGAAGAAGACGCCGCGCCGGCGCCGGACGCGTCGAAACGCATTCGCAGCCGGCGCGCCGCGCGCGAACGGTACCGCCGGAGCATCAGCGGAACCTGGCCCACGAGCGATTGATTCCCCCCCTTGATGAGCGCGCCGGTGAGATGCCCCGAGAGCGCGAGCAGCTGCCGCTGCTGCCAGAGCTCGTGCAGATACAGAAAATACGTCTGCCAGTAGCCCGAGAGAATCTCGTCGCCGCCCTGGCCGTTCAGCGTGACCGGCACGCCGCTGGCGCGGGTCAGACGCGCGAGGCAGTACCCGGAATACATCGAGAGGTGTCCCACGGGCTCGTCGTGGATCCAGACGAAGCGATCGAGGTCTTCCAGGAAGACGCCCGGGTCCGGCGTCTCGAAATGCGCGGTCGTGCGGGTGGCCGACGCCACCGCATCCACCCACTCACGTTCGTCGCACGGGTCGCCGGGAAACGTGATGGTGAAGGTGTGCAGCGGATCCGCCTGGCGGTCCCGCAGGCGATCGGCCGTCGCGACGATCGCGCTCGAGTCGAGGCCGCCGCTGAGGGCGCAGCCGACCGGAACGTCGCTCCGCAGATGCATCCCCACGCACTCGGCCAGTTTGCTCGAGAAGAGCCGCGCCGCCGCTTCCGGCTCCGACACCGAGATCTGCACGCGCTCGGGATGCCAGTAGGTGTCGGTCGACCACTGCAGCGTGTCGAGCGACAGCCGCATCCATGATCCGGCCGCCACCGGCCGGACGTCGCGGAAGAGACTTCGCTCGGGATTCTCGTATCCCGTGTGCACATACTCTGCCGCCGCAGCCGTATCCATTCTGGCGGCGAACTGCGGCAGACAGGTGAACTGCTTGATCTCGGAGCCCACCGCGACCAGGCCGGGCCCGCTCCAGAGATACAGCGGCTTCATGCCGAGCCGGTCCCGGCACATCATCACCTCGTTCGCCGCGAGGTCGACGATGACGAGCCCCCACATTCCGCGGAACCGCCGGAAACAGTCGGGGCCCCATTCATCGTACACCGCGAGGATGACCTCGGTGTCCGACGACGACCGAAAGGCATGGCCGCGCGCGGCGAGCTCGCGCTTCAGCTCGATGAAGTTGTAGACCTCGCCGTTGTAGACGATCCAGAAACGATCGCGGTACCCCATCGGCTGGTGGCCGGCGCGGCTGACGTCCAGGATCGAGAGGCGGCGATGGCCGAGCCCGACGGTCCAGTCGCCGTCCTCGGGCGCGACGGCTCGCCAGCCGCCGCCCGTGCGCCGGAAGAACGCGCTGCCCCAGTCGTCTGGTCCGCGGTGGGCCACTTCGTCCCGCATGCGGTCCAGCACCGACGGCGGGCACGAGGCGGCCGGCGTCTTGAAGAGCGCCGCTATCCCGCACATGTCGTCGTATCCGCGGCCATCGACGCCCCGGCGCGGCGCCCGGCCGCGGCCCTGTAGAGATCGGTCACCCGCACGGCAACGCCTTCGGCGGTGAGGCCCTGCGCCACCAGCGCCTCGCGCCCGTTGGAGCGCCGGTTCTCCTGCAGCACCTCCACCAGCGCGTCGGCAAGCGCGGGGGCCTCGTACGGGCGCACGGCGCCGGGCCGGACGTGCTTCAGCCGTTCCAGGACGTCGCCGCAGAGAACGCTGACGATCGGCAGGTTGCACGCCATGGCTTCCTTCACGATATTCGGAGATCCTTCATGAAGCGACGTGACGATCAGGCAGTCGGCGGCGTTCATCATCCGCGGCACCTCCGCGGGTGGCACCTTCGACATGGTCTGCAGCTGCACGTGAGGCAGGCGGGCGGCCGCCAGATCGACCGCCGCGCGCGCGAGCGGCAGGTTCTTGACGAGCTGGTTTTCACCGTGGCTGGCGTTGAAGAGTACGTACTTCGCGCCGGCCGACCAGCCCAGAGCCGCGCGGCAGGCGCTGCGATCCATCGGCCTGAACGTGTCGGTGTCCACTCCGTTGGGCATCACGGTGACGTGCGCTCTCAATCGCGGCGGAAGGGCGAGCCTCAGATTGTCGCTCACGGCGATCATGGCCGCGGCCCTGCGTCCGGCCCAGAGCGTGATGGCTCTGGCAGCCCGCTCGCGGATTCTCCACAGGAGCCCGGGAGCCGGCGTGCCGAGCAGGTCGTCGCCGCAGAGCGTGATGACGAGCGGCGTCGGGCCGCCGGCCAGACAGGCCACCGCGGCGGTCATCGATCCGGTACTGGGCGTGCACGACGGCGGGTCGAACCGAGGCGATTTCGCGCCGGAGCCGGCGCACGTTCCTCCACACGCCGCGAATCGACGTCCGGTCGTCGACGACGCCCAGCCCCACGCGCCAGCCGGCACGCCGGATCGATTCGGCCTGCGAGGCGACGTACGGCGGAATGTCCGGGACCTCGCCGTTCCAGGACCCGTTGATCACCATGAAGACGGCGCCGCCGGCGGGCTCCGGTGAAACGGCGTCTGCACTCACAGCGCACGCTCGATGATGAAGGCAATTCTGCGCAACGATGTCATCTCCGCCACGGCCGGCGGCACCCGGGCCGGACGGACCATCCCGGCCCGAGTATTGCTCTGCCCCGCGCGCACGCGGAAGCCACCCGCGTGGTCTCCAAAACGGAACTCGTGGATGAAGGCCATCTGACGTATGTTTTTTCGGCAGTTGCAGCTTGTTGCACGCGCTCGCGCTCCCGCAGCGTGAAAATTATGTAATCCGCGACACATTCTCAGTCTTATTGGGAAAATTCAGTCCCGCTTTTACTGGGAAAATTCAGTCTCACTGAGAAATAATTACTCGCGTAAGCCTTGAGGACAAAACCATGGGAGTTTCCAGGATTCGACTGGCGGCGCTGACGACTCTGCTTCTGCTGCCCTTTCACGATGCGGGCCGCGTCCATACGGCGGCCAGCACGTACTTCGTCTCCGCCAGCGGCAGCGACACGAACGACGGGAGTGCCTCGAGCCCGTTCCGCACGTTCAACCGCGCGCTGCAGCTTCTCGCGCCGGGAGGGTCGCTCTACATCCGCGGCGGCAGCTATGGCGGCATGTACGTTGGCGATCCGCTCCTCAAGGTCCCGGCCGGCACCTCGTGGTCGAGCCCGATCACGATTGCCGCATACCCCGGCGAGCAGCCGGTGCTGACGAACATCGGCGTGGGCGCCGCGGGCGCGCAGTATCTGATCTTCAGCGGGATCACCATCGACACCAGAGGCGCGGTCAACGAGGGCATCTGGGTCGGCAACGGCGCGCATCACATCAGATTCCAGAACATGGAGGTGCGGAACGCGCTGCATTTCGGCGTGAACGTGTCCGAGTCCTCGGGCGGGTACAACGAGTTCATCAACCTCGACGTGCACCACTCGGGAACCACCGATCACGATCATGGCCTGTACATCAGCTCGAGAGGGAACGTCATCGACGGGTGCCGGATCCACGACAACGGCGCCTACGGCGTGCACGTGTACGCAGGCACGCCCGATGACAACACCGTCCGCAACAACTTCATCTACGACAACAATCGCGCCGGGGGCGTGTCGGCGGGCATCCTGCTCGGCGGCGCACGAAACACGGCCTACAACAACGTCATCTTCCGCAACGGAACCGGCATCCAGATCGCGTACACGTCGCCGGCGAACAACGGCGTCTACAACAACACGATCTACGGCAACACCGAGCAGGGGATCTTCGTCCAGCAGGGCAATGGGGCGATCGTCAGGAACAATATCGTCTACAAGAACGCCTCGGACATCCAGAACACCGGCTCGTCGACGACCCTGTCCAACAACTTCACCGCGGATCCACGCTTCGTGAACGCCCCGTCTGATTTCTCGCTCCAGCAGGGCAGCCCGGCCATCGACGCCGGCGCGTCCATCAGCGTCGTCGGCACCGACGTCCGCGGCATGTCGAGGCCGCAGGGGTCCGCGATGGACATCGGCGCCTACGAATATGCCCAGAGCTCGAGTTCGAGCTCGAGCACGACGACGACTTCCGGCTCGACCACGACCACCACGACCACGGACTCGACGACGACCACGACCAGCAAGAAAGGACCGAAGTCGCCGAAGAACGTCCGCTTCAGGTCGTAGCGCCGTTCACGCCGGCGTCCGCGCGGTCCGCGATGCCTGGCGCATCGCCGGCCGCCGGGCGCCACCCCGCGCTGCGGTATGCCGCGAGAGATTCGGTGACGAGCCGCTGCAGTCCGAAGGCTCGAACGGCCGCCGCCCGCGCCGCCTCGCCCATGCGCGCGCAGAGCCCCGGGTCGCCGATGAGCGCCGACAACCGTTCTGCAATCGCGTCCGTATCGCCCCGGGGCACGACGAACCCGGAGACGCCGTTCTCGATCAGCAGCGGAATGTCGCCCGCGTCGGTCGCCACGACCGCGCGTCCGCTCGCCATGGCCTCCATCACCGCATTCGGACACCCTTCGCTGTCGGACGTGTGGACGACCACGGTGGAATCGGCCAGGAGCCGGGCGACGTCGCTCCTGTCGCCCAGGAACTCCACGCAGTCGTTCACGCCGAGATCACGGGCCTGCTGTTCCAGGGCGGACCGGAGCGGCCCGCCACCGGCGATTCGCATCTCGAAGCGGATTCCCGCCTGCTTCAGCTGTCTGGCCGCGCCCAGCAGCAGATCCCATCGCTTGACGGGCAGCAGATAGCCGACGCCCAGAATACGCGGGATCGCTCGCGCCGGCAGCGGCGCGGCGGGATACGCGTCGAGGTCCAGGCCGTTGCGCACGATCGACAACTGCCGCGGCAGGAAGGGCCCGCGCAGCTCCCGCAGCGCCGTCGCGGCGCAGGCGGCATTGCAGACCTGATGCGCCGGCCATCGCGCGCTGAGCCTGCCGATCACCGGCCCGGCGTCCCTGATGCCCCAGTTCAGCTCGCCGCGAACCGATCCGACGCCGACGGCGCCGGCGGAACGGGCGGCCCAGTACGCGGCGAAGTTCGTGTAGAACGTGTACGAGTGAATCACTTCGGGCTTCAGGCGCCGGGCCAGCCGCGACAAGGCCCCCAGCTTCGCCACCCGGCCCGCTCCGGCGGGCAGCGCATGGATCGGAACTCCCAGCGCGCGAATCGGGCCGACGTGCACGTCTTCCTCGCGGTAGTTCCAGACGGCAACCGCCGGCTTGTAGCGGTCTCGATCCATGGCCCTGAGCAGATACCAGAGCTGGCGTTCGAGGCCGCCCGTATGGAGCTCCCCGACGAGGTAGAGCAGCCTGCACCCCGCGCTTTGGCGCGCCACATCCACAGGGGGCATCAGCGTCGAGGCGCCTTCCGCCCTATCCGACATTGATCCGCAGCCGGCGCAGCAGGTTTCCCCACTGAACCTTGAAAGCGAGAATGTCGAGCGAGGGATCGTAGATGCCGACGCGCGGCACTTCCAAGTCTGGATCTTCCTGGACGGAGGGGATGACGGCGTAGCCCTTGCCCAGCCCCAGCTCGCGGCACAGGTCCAGCACCCGCGGATCGTAGGCGCCTGACGGATACGCCACCGAGTCGCACGGCCGGCCGCCAACCTGCTCGAGCCATGCCTTGTTCCGCTCGAGCTGGCGCCGAATCTCATCGGGCTCGCAGTACGGCAGGAAGGGGTGATCGACCGTGTGCACGCCCAGCGTGAACAATGGATCGGCCGCGAGATCCGCGACCTGATCCGGCGTCATGCCCGAGTAATCCGCCTTCAGCCGGTCCTCTGGAACGAACTCCTCGAGCCGGGGACCCTCCGATTCGATCGCGTCGTACATCGCCGCCGGATGCGGGCGCAGAGCCAACAGCTGCCTGCGAAGGCCCTCCAGACTCGCCACCCGGCTGCCGGGCGACATGTCGACGTGCTGGCCCATGAACGTGAATCCGCTGCCCGGAAACCACGCCTCGAGCGCGCTCAGGTAGCTGAACCAGAGGTACCGTCCCCCGGCGGCATGGCGCGACGAGACGAAGAACACGGCCGGCACGCCGTACCGCCTGAGGATGGGCGCCGCCACTTCGGCATTGTTTCGCAGCCCGTCATCGAACGTGAGGAGCACGCGGACCGGGTCGAATCTGCCGCGCGGGCGGTCCAGGGCGTCCGCCCGGATGGGCTCGCAGTGTTCCTTCAGGAACCGGACGTGCCTCTCGAACAGTGCGGCGTCCATGCCGGGCTCGCCGCGCTCGGCCGGCACGCCGTGATAGAGCAGAACGACCGGCATCCTCGACGAGAGCGCCCTGACCGTGGGCGATCGCGACAGCCCCGCCACAGCCGTCAGGAGCGGACGGCTCATCGGCTCACCGCGGCGATCTCGGCAGGACGCACGGCGGTTTCAGCTCGAGCTCTGGCCCGTCGGCGCATGCGCCAGGGGCTTGGGTGGGTGGGACACGCCGACGGTGTGCGCATCGACGGGGCGGCGCAGCACGATCGCGCGCCGCAGACGGCGGTCGGCCGCCTGAAGGGCCGCCGCCGAGACAATCATGAAGGACGGCTCCATGAAGAATGTGTTGCTGGTCTGGTTCACGATCGTCACGTACACCAGGAGCGGCAGGATGAGCACGAAATCCGGCAGATCCGCCCGGTAGGCGCGCCAGGCGCCCAGCAGCGTGCGCGCGGAGTAGGCGGCGAACAGCAGCAACGGCACGAGGCCGCCGGCGAGCGCCAGGAAGAGAAACGCGTTGTGCGGCGTCACGACCATGTCGTGTCCCGGCACGAACGTGGCGATTTCATCCACCCCCACCGCCCAGGCGGGAGCCTCGAGGAACCGCTGGATCGTCAGCGGCCAGACCAGCAGCCGGCCCGTCTCTTCGAGCCCGCGGGCGGAGTAGTACTCGGCCGCACGATCGAAGAGCCCGAGGAGGAAGACCAGCCCGCCGACCGCGGCGAGCAGCAGGGCCGGGAGAAATCCGCGCTGCAGGAGACGCCGGAAGGCAATCACCATCGCGATGGCGACCGCCACGAGCACGCCGCGGCTCACGGTGATGCCCACGACGAAGAGACAGAGGACCGCGGCCAGCCACATCATCACACGCATGATCACGCGCCTGGTCTCGAGACCGAGCACGCCGAAGGCCACACAGCAGAAGCCGAACCAGAACGCGAGGTTGTTGGCGTTGGACAGCGTGCCCGCCCCCGCGGCCCGGACGACCTCTTCTCCCGAGTCGGTGGCCATTCCCCAGTCCTGCATGCGCAGGGCCGGGAGCACGGGCAGACCCGCGATGAACATGACGATCGCGAACCGCTGCAGGAAACCGCGCCGCAGACAGAGGAACTGCGCGATGATCAGCGTGAACGCCCAGGTGGGGCAATCCCGAACGTAGTCGGCCGTAACCGGCTCTCCATGCACGAGCACCCGGATGCCGACCAGGGACACCGCGCATGCGACCGGCAGCCAGAACGATCGAGCGAGGCTGGTGGTGGTATTCCAGTGACGGAGCATGCAGTAGCCGGCAAGCCCGCCCAGCAGTCCGAGCCCCGCCATCGGCACGACCAGGCCGAAGAGCGTGGCCCAGTTCGCGTAGAGAAGGTACACGTCGTACGCCGCCTCGATCGCAGCGGTCGGCGCCTCGAGCGCGGTCGTCCTCGACGGCATCGGGCCGCCGGGCGCCCTCAACCGTTCAGTGTGGCGGGAGGTGGGCTGCAATGATCGTCTCCAGGCGAGCTGACGTCGCCTTCCAGCTATATCGGCCTCTCACGTAGTGCGCCCCGAGCGAGCCGCGGCGGGCCAGCTCCGCGTGCTCTCCGACCGTACGGATCAGCTCGCCGGCCAGCGATGCGCTCGACCCGCAGTCGAACAGCCAGCCAGCTCCCGTCTCGGCCAGCAGGGTGTTGCCGCCGACCGACGAGGCGAGCACCGGCACGCCGCAAGCCAGGGCCTCGAGCACGGAGTTGGAGAAATTCTCGTAGCGGCTCGGCATCACGAACAGACTCATGGCCCGGTACCAGTCGGCGAGCTCCTCGTGCGCGACATCGGACTCGATGTGAACCGCGCCCCGGGCCATCTCGCCCGCGAGCGCAGCGCGCAGCTCCCCGTCGAGCTCTCCGCTTCCGACGACGAGCAGTCGAAGCCGCGGCAGCGTCTGCGCGGCCCGGCGGAAGCCCTCGGCCAGGAGATCGACGCCCTTGAGAGAGGTGAGCCGTCCCACGTAGCCCACCACGGCGTCCTGCGCGGACCACCCGAGCGCCGCCCGGATCGGGCTCGCACCAGGATGGAACCGCTGCTCGTCCAGGCCGGGGGGCAGATCCTGGATCGCATCGCCCAGCCAGGCGCGCATGCGCTGGAGCGCATCGCCGTTGGCGCAGACGGCGTTCACGGCGCGCAACGCCGGCGCCAGCTCAATCCCAATCGGACCCGGCAGGCGCAGGATCGTCGGGCGGTGCCTGGCTGCCCCGGCGGCCAGGAGCGCATCGCCATGAACGTAGACGGCATCGTAGCTCTTCCAGTCACGTGCGAATGCCGCCTCGACGCGGCGCTGGAAGCGGCGCTGATGCCACTCGATCGTCCGCCAGCAGATCGCATCCTGCACGCGCTCCCAGCTCGTGACGGGAACGCCGAGGGCCGTCACGCGGCGGCCGACTGCGGAGAGCGCCGGCTGGCCCAGTTTGCGCGACCACCAGCCGGACAACGGCAGCGGCGTGATCCCGGTGGGAACCGGTATGGGATATCGCCCGTCGCGATCCGCCACGAAGGCCGCCGAGACATCGTGGCCGGCGCGGGCAAACGCGGAAAACAGGTTCCGCGTGAAATTCTCACCGCCGCCGCGCAGGACGCCGAGCTCGGAATGCAGGACGAGCACCCTCATGACTCGCCCGCTTCGTCCCTGAGCGCCATGACGTCCAGCCGCCTACTCGACCGGCGAGGCCGACGGGTGCAGCGCGCCGGCAGCGGAGCCGTAGCTCTGCAGGATTGCCTGGAACGCCCGGACCACGGCGTCCTCGCTGTGCACCGTCTCGACGTGACGGCGCGCGAGCAGGCCCATTTTCTGGCGCTCCCCGGAGGATTCCAGGAGCGCCTGCATCGCCGGCACCGCGCCGTCGATGCCGCCCGGAACGACGCCGAAGCCCCCGCGCCTCATCGCATCATCGGGATCAATCGTGAGGCTCACCACCGGCGTTCCGGCGGACCACGCCTGAAGGAACGTGTTCGGGAATCCTTCTTCGTCCGATGTCGAAAGGAGCAGGGACGCGGCGCCGATGATTTCCTCCGCCCGCTCCGGCGCCACGTAGCCGAGATGCTGCACGTTGGGAACGCTCCGCAGGGCACGTTCGATGCGCTCGCCGTAGCCTTCGGGCAATCGGTGGCTGCTCGGCCCGCCGCACACGACGAAGCGCGTCGCGGGCGACCTCCGCGCGATATCGATCAGCAGATCGGGCCGCTTCGGCGCGCGCAGCATCCCGACCCATGCCACCACTGGCTCCCGCTCCGCATGGGGCCTCATGACCGGCGGGGAACCGGCGATGCTGTAGACCACTCCCGCCTTCGAGCGCCATCTGGACGGGACGCCCGCCAGCTGCCCCCCATGCTGCACCAGGATTCTGTCGGCCCGCCGCAGGCCCCACGCATAGAGCGGCCACCAGCTGCGGCGGATCGTGAGCGCCTTGCGCGGGTGCACGTCGCTGTCGAACGCGGTCGCGAACACGGTCCGGACCCCAGCGGCCCGGGCGAGCGCCACGCCGGGCCCGAGAAGATGATACGCGCCCCGCCAGTAACACCAGTCGGGACGCTCCTGGAAGAGAAACCGGCGCCACGCCGCCAGCGAGCGGCCGCGACCGATCCCCACGAACTCGAGACCATCGAGGTGGCGCCGCTCGTTCAGATCCAGTCCGTCCTGAACGCCGAAGACCACCTGCCATCCCGCGGCCGCGAGCGCCCGGCCGAGCAGCCACTGCTGGCGTTCGGCGCCGCAGAACAGGCACGGCCGTCCCGCGACGTGCGCGTACACGGCGTCGGCGAGAAACCCGATCTTCACCGGCGTTCCCGCCGGCACGCAGTCTGCCTGTGCACGCTACACTCCCACCGCAATCGGATCCGGCGCGGGCCCGCTCGCCGGCGCCTGCGCGCGTGCCATGGCCCACGCGATCACGACGATGGGGTTCCAGAGCTCGCGGCCAATCCCGCCCTGCGACACGTTG
The DNA here is from genome assembly GCA_963738315.1 of Vicinamibacterales bacterium. GTDB lineage: Bacteria > Acidobacteriota > Vicinamibacteria > Vicinamibacterales > JAMQPK01 > JAMQPK01. Next base: position 471,487 of record CAVTVT010000004.1, read on the forward strand.
ATCGCGTGCAGCCGGCGGAGATAGCGGTAATCGAACAGCTCGAGGTGCGACTCTCCCCAGTCGAGCACGGTTTCCACGGCGGGCCGCCAGCCGCCAGCCAGCCTCACTTCCAGCGGGACGGTGAACCCATGCTTCGGCCTGTCCCAGACCTCGCGCGGCAGCAGGCGTCGCGCGATGGGCAGCAGCAGCGCCTTCAGCCGGTCTCCCGCGATCTTGGTCTCTGCCGAAAGCGGCAGGATGCGGTCGAGGATCGTTTCATCCAGATACGGAACGCGCACCTCCAGCGACGCCAGCATGCTGGCGCGATCGGTCTTCACGAGACAGTTTTCACTCAGGTACGACTCGAGGTCCGCGCGCATGAGCACATCGGTGTCGAAGTCCGTTCCGTACCGGCGGGCAATCCGCTCCCAGGGCTCGAAGAACTTCTCGATCTCGGCCCCGTCCTGAAACTCGTGGCGCAGCACCTGCCGCAGGTCCTTCCGGAACACCGGAAAATCGCCGTAGCGCGTCCAGGCGAACCGAATCCGATCGTCGGGCACGAGCGTACGCCAGTACACGCGCCCCATCCCCCTGGGCCGCCACGGCACGGCGTTCAGGACGCGATGGAACGCATCCGAGAACGGCAGCCGATGTCGGACCGCGGCGGGAAGCAGGTACTTCGGGTACCCGCCGAAGACCTCGTCGGCGCCGTCGCCGGCCAGCGCGACCTTCACGTGCCGCTTGGTCATGACCGACAGCGTGTAGGTCGGAATCAGCGTGGGGTCGCAGAACGGCTCGTCGAGCCGGCCGAGGAGCTCGAGGAGGGCGTCCGCGCCGACCTCCTCCGCCCGGAGGATCGTGTGCTCCGTCCCGTACTGCCGCGCCACCAGCGACGCGATCGGCGATTCGTCGACGTTGCCCTCGGCGAAGGCGACCGAGAACGTCCGCACGGGCCGGCTCGAGTAGCGCGACATGAAGGCCACGAGCAGCGACGAGTCGATGCCGCCCGAGAGGAAGGCGCCCACCGGCACGTCGCTGATCATCTGCCGTTCGACCGCCCGCTCGAGCAGCGTTTCGAGCTCCCGGTCGTCAGGCGGACGGAGACCGGCGCGGGCCGGCGGCGGCCGCCAGTAGCGCTCTACTCGCGGCGCCTCGTCGCCCGGCCGCCAGGTGAATCGGCTGCCCGGCTCGAATTTCGAGACGCCTTTATAGATGGACCGCGGCGCCGGGATGTAGTCGAACGTCATCAGGTCCCGCACCGCGACCGGATCCAGCGCCTCGAACCCGAGACGGGTGAACGGTTCGAGCGTGGAGGCGAGAATCAGCGCCCCCCGCTGCACCGTCCACGCCAGCGGCTTGATCCCGAGGCGATCCCGCGCGCCGAACGCCACGCGATTCAGCCGGTCCCAGATGACGAAGGCGAACATCCCGTGCAGGTGATCGACCACCGAAGGCCCCCACCAGCGATAGCCCTCGATGATGACCTCGCTGTCGGAGCGCGTCCTGAACACCGCACCGTGGCTCTCGAGCAGCGGCCGGAGCTCGCCGAAGTTGTAGATCTCGCCGTTGAACACCAGCACGTAGCGGCCGTCGGCGCTGTGCATCGGCTGGTCGCCGGTCGACAGATCGATGATCGAGAGCCGGCGGTGGCCGAGATAGATTCCGTTCTCGGCCCACTCCCCCGACGCATCGGGACCGCGATGCGCCAGGCACCCGAGCGCCCGGCTCGCGTCGGACGCATCGATCACCGCAGATGACTGCAAGACCGCAAGAAAGCCGCACATGCTTATTTCGGCGGAATCGGCTCCGCCTCCTCGATGATGTCGCCGACCGAGCGCCAGATCAGGTTTCGGCCCGACCCGGCCAGATCGGCGAGCCGCTGCAGCTGTCCACCCACCGGGGGCTGGCCCCGATGCACGCTCGGCACGTCCAGTTCCCAGTAGTGCGTGGCCGCGCAGAACACGCCGCCCACGCTGCGTGCCGATTCCAGCACCGCGGCGTTCTCCTCGAACGTGGAGAGCGGCGTCACCGGGTTTCCCGCGATCTCGCGGTGATCGCCCAGATCCAGCACCCACGGAATGCCCGGCCCTCCCTGCCTGCGCCACCGCCGCAGGCGGAGCCACGTGGCCCACGTGGATCTGGACAGCCTCGGCCAGCCTGCGCGCACGCCGGCGGTTCCGCCCAGATGGAGCCGGTGATCGGCGAGCGCCCGCAGCCCCGACGCCCCGATCGTGTTGTGCGGCGGTACGAACACCCGAATCCTCGTGTTGAGCAAGTCTTCCAAGTACGCACGCCCGGCGGCGATGCGGCCGTGAAGATCGCGGCCGCGCTCGAATTCCGGCCGGCCGTGCGGCTCGTCGTGGGAGTGGCCGTGGAGCATGACCTCGAAGCGTCCCTCGGAGACGCGCATCCGGAGGTAGTCGACCAGCTCCCGGTTTTCGTGGAGCGGATGGACGGTCCACCGCCCGCGGAACTTCTCGGGCACTCCGCGGCTGGCGCCCGCGCGGCAGAACGGAATCACGGCCAGCGACACCGGCCCGCGGCGCGTCATCTCGCCGTACGCCTGCTCGAGCTCCGCCGGTGACGTAAAGAAGCTGGTGTCGTCGTCGCGGATGCAGAACCGCAGGGACGCATCGGCCGCCGCAGCCCTGCTCATGGCGTCCGGCCCGCCGGGCGCGCCCGGCCGGCAATCTCGCGCCGGAGGCTGGCCGGCACCTGAGTCCGTCCCGGCACGAAGCGATCCACGGGGGCGCATCCCTTCAGCGCGGCGACGAGCGCGCGCCCCTGGTGCGCCGCGGAGTACCTCTGGCAGGCGTCTCTGTCGGGCGCGAGGCACGGCAACCGCCGCATCCGCCATGCGTCGACCATCGTCGTGAGGACCTGACGAATCTCGCCCGGCGAACCTGCGTCGGCCAGCGTGGTCACCCGCAGCTGCTGCAGCGTCCTCCTGGTCTCGTCGTGCGGCAGCACGCCCAGGATGGGCTTGCCGCTCTTGAGGTAATCGAACAGCTTGGCCCCCACCAGCAGCTCGTGCCCTTTCATCGAGCTGGGCCGGCCGAGGATCAAGAGGGCGTCGGCCGTCCGCCGCACACCGGCCACATCGGATCGCGATCCTGCGCCCCGGGTTTCGATCAGCTCCGTCAGGCCGCGCGAGGAGACCTCTCGGGCGAGGGCCGCCGCGCTCTCGCCCATCACGAGCAGCCGGAGCTGCGCGGCCCGGCCGGGATCTGAGACCTTGAGCTCCGCGAGCGCCTCGACGAGCGTGTCGTACCGGTACGACGACAAGGTCCCCGTGTAGACGATCGTGCATTTGTCGTTCTGCGCCGGCTCGCTCGCGTCAATCGCCCCTTCGAACCCGTTGGGGATGAGATGGACCCTCGAGGGATCCAGCGCGCCCGGATAGGCCTCCCAGTAGCACTGCGCCACCGTTTCGTACAGGAATACGACCGACTGCGCCTGCGTCAGATATCCATGCATCGCGCGGCGATCGGCGGCGACCGCCCACCCTGGACGCCTGTCTTCGAAATCGTTGGCCGTGATCGTCCACGGATCGCGGAAGTCGAGCACGTATGGCAGCCCCGTCTTCCGGGAGATCCGCTCGACGACGGCGAACGACGAGACGGGACCGGCGGTGGCCCAGAGGGCGTCCGGCCGCCCGGCGGCGCAGGCGTTCAATCCGGCGGCCACGGCCGGGCGAATCCAGGGCATGGCCATGTCCGGGTGGTAGCACCAGGCCTCGGCCGACCGGACGAGCTCCCGGAGCGAGGCGCGCACCGACCTGTCGTGACCGTCGTCGAGCGGCGCCGGCTCGCCTGCCGGGGCGGCGCCGGCCTCCCCGGCTCCCTGCGCGCGCCTGGCCTGGATGAGCTGCCATGGATCGCGGCCGCGCACACGACGCACCGCGGTGCCGGCGGGCACGAGGCTCGCCATGTCCGGATCGTAGCGCTCGTACCGAATAGGGATCCGACGCGATCACGGTCGTGCGCCAGCCGCGCTGCGCGAGCTCCCGCACGAAACGGAGCGGCCGATACGCTCCCGCGTTGCCTTCGGGCGGAAAGCAGTACGCAATCATGAGCAGCGAGCTCATGAGGCGCAGATCTGCCGGTAGCGCGCGGCAAGCTGCTCGGGCCGCCTCGCCGTCTCCGCCGCGGACAGGTTGCTCACCTGCGTGCGATAGCGGACCTGATCGCCCGCCTCGACGATGTGGCCGACGATCCGCTGCAGCTCCGCTTCGTCCGCGAACAGGTAGCCGATGTCTCCGTACTCGCGGAACATGTTTTCGAACACCGGGATGCGGCGCGCCACGAGCGGCTTCTTCCACGCGATGGCGTCGAGCAGCGTGCCGGTCGCGCTCATGTCGTAGTACCCCGGTTCGTACGGGAGCACCGTGAAGTGAAGCGCCTTCACGCCGCGGACGAACTCCGCGCGGCTCAAGCGCTCCGACACGGGTCTCGTCGCCAGCGCGGCCGTCGTCGGTGAGGGACCGCGCTCCGAGCTCCAGCGCCCCACGACGTGAAACTCCGCGTCGCGCCCCAATTTCCCGGTCATCTGCTCCGCCAGGCGGCAGAAGAGCGGAAACCCCTTGGCCTCGCTCGCCAGCCCGAGAAAGCCGAAGCGGACCGGACGAGTGAATTCGGTGCCGTCCGCCTCGCCCTCGTTGGGAGGCAGGGGATGCTCGAGCAGATCCACTCTCCCCTCGAGCGCCGGAACGCCGGCCAGCAGGAACTCCCGCATCGACTCTTCCAGCACCAGGTATCGGATGCGGCTGCGGCGGCGCAGCGTCAGGGCGGTCCGCATTTCTTCGAATCGGCGAAGAGGATGACGGTGGCGCCGCCCGGCGACGCCGCTCAGGCCGCCGTGCACCACCGCCTGCAGCGTCAGGTGTCGCAGGCGCGTGCGCTCCAGCAGCTGGGCGGCGACGAGCGTCGATGGATAGGACGATGTCAAGAGCAGCCGTCCGCGAGGCTCGCGTCCGATGACGCGCCCGAGCGACGAGAGGATCCTCATCTCCCGCGAGAAGCGGCGCCAGTACGTGAGACCGGGGCCTGGTGCGGCGATCGGGATCCACGCCAGCGAGCCGGCGAGATCCTCGCCCAGCTGGCGCCTGACCTCCGCGATGTGCGAGGGAGTCCCGAGGAACAGGAGCTCCTCGCCAGGGTAGGCCGCACGGATCGTCGCCAGCATCCCGGCATTGAACGGGACGTGCGCGCCCCCCGACATTGCGAGCTCGCAGGCGGCGATCATGGCCCGACGCCGGATCGTGCAGGGCGTCTCACAGGCGGTTCCAGTCGAGCTCCAGATGCGCCTGTTTCACCCGCATCTCGAGCACATGGAGACGCCGCAAGGTCAAGAGCGCACTCTCGACGACAGGCGCCACCCGCTCGCTCATGCGCGAGGGCAGCGTGGAAAGCCCGAGCACGGCGAGAGGAATGCACCGCTCCCGGGCCACCAACCCGAGCGACTGGTCGTGGGTGAGGATCGGGAGCAGCTGCCGGGCCCACCGTGCCGTGCACCTGGCGACGCGCGGCCGCTGGCTCCGCCACTGCCGGATCTGCGCCGCGAGCCCGCGCGGCGTCTGCCGCAGCCGGGCCCGGCGCAGCTCGTCGCTGTGGGGAATGTTCTCGAGCGCCGGGTAGTACCGGCTGAAGATCGTGTGATAGACGGCGTCGTGGAACACCCGGTACGGATGCTCCATCTTGTAGCGGATCAGGCGCCAGCTGTAGAACGGCAGGACGGCCTCGGCCAGGCCGAGATGCTGGAGATAGTTGTTGGACGCAAGATACCGCTGCCGGTTGTACATGTTCGTCCAGTCCATGATCTTCCCGGCCGGCGACCCGCGCCGGGCCAGCACCTCGAGCGGTTCGCGGGATCGCTCGCGGATTCTGCGCGAGATTGCGGGCTGAAACAGATCCAGATCGCACAGGAGGAAGTTCCTCTGGATCACCGTGACGGGATCGTCGTCCCACTCCGACTCGTGCCTGCCATCGAAGACGTCGTCGAAGCCGCGGACGATGATCCCGCCGAGAAATCCGTTGACCATCGGCATGCCCGGATACCGCTCGGCCACTTTGTAGGTGACGAACTTCGAGATCGGCAGGCCATCCGCCATGAAGTGGTGGACGTCCTGATAGAGATCCCACACGGATGTGGCCACCGGGAAGTCCTCGATGGGCACGCCGAGCAGGCCCGCGACCCGATGAGAGACCTCGGCCTCTTCGGCCGTGAAGTTGACGTTCACGATCCGTTCGAGCGGCGCCTTGAGCTCGAGGGAGAGGGCGAGCAGGTAACGACTGTCGAAGCCGCCGGACAGCGGCAGGCTGAGCGGCGGCTGTTCCTTCAGCAGCGCGCGCGCGGCCGACCAGACGATCTCGTGCAGCTCTTCGGCCGCCTGCCCGGTGGCGGGCGCGCGATCGGTCGGTTCGACCGATGTGTAGGACACCTCGACCGTGCGGCCGTCCTCGATCACCAGGGCCCCGCCGGGCGGCAGCCGCTTGAGATCGGCGAAGAGCGACCCGCCGGTGCACGCATAGCCGTAGGCAATCCAGCTGCCGAGCGCCGCGTAGTCGAGCTCGCCCGTCGTGAGGCCGGCCTCCTGCATCGGCCAGACGCTGCTGCCGAACACCAGCCTGCCGTCGCGGCGCCCGATGAACAGCGGCCGGATCCCCAGTGCGTCCGACACGAACGTCAGCCGGTGCTGCCGCGGTTCGTCCACGATCACGACGAAGGTGCCGAGGAGATCGCGGAAGCGGTCGAACTGCCCGCGGGCGACGACGTCGGCGCACCACGCCGCCACGTCCGCACGGGCCAGCTCGGGGTGCGCGGGCACGCCCCACACGACGGTGCGCGTGCCGCGCTCTGCAGAGACGAACGTCTGGAGATGGGTGCCCGGAGTGGCGAGGATCTCCAGCTGCCACGCCCGCGCATTCGGCCCGCTCCCGATCGGCTCGGCCCCCTCGACACGAATCGCGGGCGGCGACGCGAGATCCGGAGCCAGCCGCTCGTACCCGAAGATCCGGTTGGCGATCGCGGGATCCCGCGTCGCGGCCGCGCGCACGGTGCGTGCTGACGAATCGGCCGTGCGGGCGGTTGTCGCCTGAGTCATGATTTTGCCGCCTCCGTGAGCGGGTCGACGCGATCGGGTTTCCGGTGAGCGCCGGTGAGGCGATCTTGGATACGCCGGATCACCCGCTCCCGCAGGTAGCGCTCCTCGACCACCGCAAGGGCCCCCTCACCCAGCCGCCGGCACGCAGCCGGATCGCCGAGCAGTTCGATGCACGCCCGGGCGAACGCCGACGGATCGTCTCTCAGCAGCAGCTCACGCCCGTCGCGCAGATCGAGCCCTTCGGCCCCCACCCGCGTGGCCACGATCGGCCGTCCGTACGAGGCCGCCTCGATGATCTTGACCCTCGTGCCGCCGCCCTCGAGGATCGGCGCGCACACGACGCGCGCGCGAGCGTACAGCGACTCGAGATCGTCCACGAAGCCGGTGAACTCCACGCCGGGTCCGGCATGCTCCCGGCCCGGGATCGACTCGGGCGACGAGCCCGCCACGATCAGCCGGGCCTCCGGGATCGTGGCCCGGATCCGCGGCCAGATTCGCTGAATCAGCAGCGCGGCGGCGTCGGCATTCGGCTTGTACCAGTACGCCCCCAGGAAGAGCAGGGCCGGCTCCGCCGCGGGCGGCAGCCGCTTCACCGCCCTGACGGCATTCGGCGCCACGGTGACGCCCCGGCGCAGCCACCAGGCCGCCAGATGCTGTCTATCGGCCTCGGAACAGACGAAGGTGGTCTGCGCCAGCCGCACCGCCCGGCGCTCTCCGTACAACAGGGCGGGCAGACGCGACAACCTGACGCATCGATCGCGCAGCGTGCGCTCGGACCGGAGCCCGCGAATCAGCAGGACGTCCGGTATGTCGCCGATATCGAACATCACCGGCGGCAGGCGCTGGCGGGTCGCGAGCAGCGGACACATGGCCTCGAAGCCGTTGGCGAAGATTGCGTCCGGCCGGCGGGCCAGACAGGCTTCGAACGCCGCCAGTTGCGCCGTGCCGCTGGTCCCGAGATAGTCCTGCTGCCTGAACACGCTGAGCGCCGGCTCCAGGTACTGGTGCCGCACGGACGCGTCGTCGGCCGGCTGATCGCGCCGGCAGCAGTGGAGGCGCAGAGGAACGTTCCAGTGCGCGGCCAGCATGTCTTCCATCCCTGCCACGGCGGCGGGCGAAATGTCGGTCCGATCGTCCGCGTAGAGCAGCATGTCGAGCTCGGCGATGCGGCCGACCGCCTCCACGAACATCGCGAGGCGCTGAAAGCCGCCGTGAACATGCGTCCGCGTGTTCCGGGGGAAGGCGCAGGTGACGACCAGCACCCGCATGGCTAGCCGCCGGCCGCATCCACCAGGTGCGGCTCCCAGAACGCGCGATCGAATCTCGTCCAGGCGTGGCAGCCGAACGGCATCCTGTTCTTGTTGAGCGCGAAGCAGGTGCGCGGCGCCGCCTCGAACGCGAACTGCAGCGCCTCCTCGACGGTCGCCACCTTGAAGCTCGGCAGGTACCGCACCGCCTCGAAGGCCCAGAAGAAGTCGTTCGGCCGGCCGTGGGCGCCCGGCGCCTGGCTCACGCGCCAGTCCTCGAGCAGGCGGTTGGCGATCCTGGACGACGGGAACCGCCGCCGCACCCGGTCCAGCGCCCTGAAGACCACAGAGAGCCGCTCGCCGTTCCTCGTCAGAAGGTCCGACCAGTAGCTGGCCGGCTCGGCGCGATAGCGGTTGTAGATCACCTGCAGCACGCTCTCGATGCGCATGAGCGTGAAGCCGCCGTTCCCCACCGCCGCCGTTTTCACCCACGGGGTGTCCGCGCACGGGATCCAGGGCGCGCCGATGAAGTCCCATCCCGCCTCGCACCATCTCGCGAGCTGGTCCGAGAACACGAGCGCGTCCACGTGATAGATGAAGATGTACTGGTACTCCTCGAACGTGCGGTAGAACTGCGGCCACATGAGCAGCCGGCCGCTGGCGGCCGGCGATCCGAAGAACTTTCGCGGAAGATGCACCGTGGCGAAGCCGTCGCGCCTGATCGCCGTTCCCTCGGCGGCGAGCAGGTACTTTGTCGTACCCGCCGAGGAAGTGGCAGAGCTGGCGCAGCGAGAGCTCTTCTTCCGGGCCGAGGACCGGCGGCAGCGAGAGCGGCACGACGATGGCCACTTTGCGGGTTGCCGGCCGCTTCCGCCGGTACGGCGGCGTCACGGCCCTGGTGGCCGCGCCGGCGGTGCGCTTCACGATCTCTTCGAAGCTCATCAGGCGTCTGGAAGGACGGCGGGCCCGCCGGCCGGGCGATCAGGCATACACCCGGCGCCGGTCCGCCGGCGTGGCGACCTGGCCGTGGATCCAGCGGTAGGTCTTCTCCATCCCGTCACGCAGCCTGATCGACGGCGCCCAGCCGAGCCGTTCCTTCACCATCGTGTTCTCGCTGCAGCGGCCCCGCACGCCTTTGGGTGCGGACAGATCATAGCGGCGCGAGAGCCGGACGCCCGCGATCTCCTCGACGATGTCGATGAGCTGGTTGATGGTGACCATCTCGTCGCTGCCGACGTTCAACGGCTCGCGGCACTCGCTCCGCATCAGCCGCAGCGTGCCCTCGAGGCAGTCGTCGATGTACATGAAGCTCCGCGTCTGCTCCCCGTCGCCCCAGACATCGATCGTATCGGCGCCGCTCAACTGCGCGGCGATGACCTTGCGGCAGATGGCCGCCGGCGCCTTCTCGCGGCCCCCTTCATAGGTGCCGTGCGGCCCGTATACGTTGTGGTATCGGGCGATCCGGGTCTCGAGCCCGAAATCCTCGCGGAAATGGCGGCACATCCGCTCGCTGAACAGTTTTTCCCAGCCGTACCCGTCTTCGGGCATCGCCGGGTAGGCGTCGCTCTCTCTGAGCGGCGCCACGTCGGGCCGCGTCTGCTTGTCCGCGGCGTACACGCACGCCGACGAGGAGTAGAAGTACCGGCTCGCCCCGGCCTTGCGCGCCGCCAGGAGCATGTGGGTGTTGATGAGCACCGAGATCATGCATTCCGCCTTGTGTGTCTCGATGAAGCCCATCCCGCCCATGTCGCAGGCCAGGTTGTAGATCTCGGCCGCGCCCGCGGCGGCCTCGTGGCACGCGTCCTCCCTCCGGAGATCCAGGCAGAGGGCCTCGGCCTCGGGGTGCCGCTGATACCACTCGTCCAGCGGCTTGACGTCCACGGCCCGGACACGGCGGTGTCCGAGGCTGAGAAGCTTGCCGACCAGGTGCCCGCCGATGAATCCGCCCGCACCTGTCACCAGGATCAACTCGTCACTCATGTGCACTCACCTCGTCTGATGGATAGAAGTCCGGGGCCCGCGGGCGCGGGCTCGGACGAATCGGGAACACCGGTGTGCTGTCGTGGTTCAGCGCCGAACGGGACGGCGATGCCCGCGATGCGGGCGGACGCCTCAGAACACGGGAGGCATGTACGACGCGGCGGTCTTCAGCGCGCGCGCGGCGAGACCGGGCCGGGGCGCCGCCGGACGGCCGGGCCACGGCTCCGCGTACTCGACGGTCCTGTACAGAACGGCATTGACATGGCAGTCGTTGCGCTGCAGGAACTGGCCGATGCCTTCCATCGTCTGGCCGTACTGCGCGAAGTAGCGCGCCAGATCGGCCTTCTGGGCGTCGGAATGCCGCACGGTGAAACGGAGCCCGCTCTCGATGAAGTGATCGCGCGGGTCGTCCAGGTTGTCACACGCGTGCAGCGCGGGGAAATCGAAGTGCAGCGTGAGCGACACCGATCGCTCCAGATCGGTGAGCTGCGTCTTGCGCGCGACGGCGAGCTGGAACAGCTCCGCGAGGTAGCGCTCGAGCACCGGATCGAGCAGCGACCGCTCCTGAAGCTCCGCCCGCACGGCCTGGTGCGCGAGGGCCGCGATGTCCTCGAACAGGAACAGCAGGGCCGTCGAGCGCGCCTTGTAGATGTGGTTGACGCCGTAGTCGCCCCGCAGGTACGCGCTCATCGTGTCCGGCCGGCCCAAGAAGGCCTCCAGCTCCTCGCGCGTCTCGAAGAAATTGCGCCCCTCCGCCGTCCGGAACTCGGTGTAGAGATCCGCCACCGGCCCGGGCGTCGCCCGCGACAGACCGTGAATCCGCTGGAGCACGGTCGATTTCTGTACGCCCAGCGTCTCGGCGAGCCGGAAGAACTCCTTCAGGATGCCGCCGTTGTTGAAGATCGCGACCGTGAGGTCGAAGGCGCGGCACTCGAAGTACTCGTCGCGCGGCAGCGTGTTGTTCCCGAGGCAGATCTCCTGGATCTCGGCCACGGGCACCTCGTCGCCGCAGATGTCGTAGCGCCCGAAGCAGCGCGCCAGCACCCGGAAGCCCGTGTCGTACTGATAGCGCTCGCGGCTCGCGGTGTCGTTCGCTTCGGTGCCGGGCAGCAGGATGAACTGGAACGATCGCACGTCCTGGATGCCGGCATCCAGCATGTCGCAGACCGACTTGCAGTGCTTCTCCCTCGTGTCGCCCGGCAGCCCGAGAATGATCTCGGTGAACGACCCGGTGTGGCTGGCGGTCGCGTCCTTGGCCATCTTGACGATCGCGTCGAGGCTGATGTTGGTCCGTTTGATGTTGCGGAGCACGTCGGGATCGGTCGACTGGATCGCCGCGCCGATCTGGAGCAGATCGCCGAGGATGCGCGACATCTCGATCATCCGCCCCTTCTGGTTCTTGGCGGTCGCCACCATGACGTTCCGGGGCCACGGCCCGTTCCGCCGGATCTCGGCGAGGAACTCGGCGGTCTGGATGTCGCCGGGGAACATGCCCCAGTTGAGATCCGCCAGCTGGAGCGTGGCCGTCTTCACGCGCGCGGCGATGTAGTCGAGCTCCGCCCGCACCCGGTCGGCCGAGAACGCCCGCGTCTTGTTCATGTACGCGATGCCGTCGTGGCAGAAGGTGCAGGAGTAGGGGCATCCCCGCGAGGTCTGCACCATGGGCGTGAGCCGGTCGTCGAAGAACTCGTCGAGCAGCCCGCTGGTGTAGGGCGACGGCAGGCGGTCCATCTCGAGATTCCGCGGAAGCAGGTCGCCGCGCACGAACTCGCCGCCCGACAGATAGTGCACGCTCGGAATCCGCTCGCCGCTCTCGCGCAGCCGCCCTCCGTCGAAGTCCACCCGCTCGAGCGCCTTGAAGAGCTCGACGAAGGCCAGCTCCCCTTCGCCGTCGACGAAGAAGTCGATCTCGGGGTGCGCCTCGAGATAACTCTGCTGCTCGGGCACGTCGATGGGATAATTGGGCCCCCCCATCACCGTGACCGTGCCCGGATGGCGCGCTTTGACCGCGCTCGCGAACGCACAACCCAGGCGCGCATTCCACATGTAATGCGTGAAGCAGGCAATCGCCGGCCGATTCTGCTGGAGATAGGCGGACAACTTCGCCGGATATTTGAAGAGATGCGGCTCGATGGCGCCGCCGAGATGCGCCTGCGCGTAGGCGGCGATGTATCCCACCGCCAGCGGCATGTTGTTGGCGTCAATCGCCACACCAGTGTGTGTCAGGTCCGCAAACGTGACGGCCGTCTTCATCGGGTCTCCAGTGTTTCCGCGCGATAAACCGCGAGGGACCCGAGTTTCTGTGCAATAATTCCGCCGATGCTCGCCGCCCCGACATCGGCTGGATTCCGTGACTCACCAGCGAGGCACTTCTGGAAGTCTTCCCGAAGGAAGACTTATTACCGGATGCGCTGCGAATAGGGCCTTGTAAGATTGCAGAGGAGGTCGAATGGCCGAAGTGCCGAAGGAATCCCGCCGACGAGGACGGCCGCGAAAGTTCGACGGCCCCTGCCGCCGCGTCACGGTGACGCTGCCGGAAGAAGTGATCGCCGCCCTCGAAGGGGTGAACGTCGACCTGAGCAGCGCGATCGTCGAGTCGGTGCAGGTGCCCGCAGCGCCGAACGGCAACGCTCCAGCCGAGCTCATCACGTACGGCAACCAGAGCGTGATCGTGGTGCCTCGCACGAGCCGGCTCACGGAGCTCGCCGGCGTCGGCCTGGTGCCGATTGCCGATGGCCGCGCGCTCATTTCGTTCGACCATCAGCTGTCCATCCCGCAGCTGGAGCTCCAGCTCGTCGACGGACTGCGCGACGACACGCTCCCGGCCGCCGACCGCGCCATCTTCGAGTCGCTCGTCGAGCTGCTCCGCAGCGCCAGGCGCGGCGACGTCATGACGCTGCAGCAGCACAGCATCATCGTCGTGCGCCACGGCGCCGGGCCGGGCGTCCGGCAATCTGTCGGACTGCTGGCGACGCTGGCCGCGTGGCCGCTGTGGGAGCTATGCGCCATCCTGGGATGACGATCAATATGACTTCGCCATCGGACGGATGTTGATGTCGGTCACCTCGGCGGTCGCCGGAAGAGACAGCGCCGCGATCACCATCGCCGCGATGTCCTCCGGCTGCAGCAGCAGCTCCGGCCGGTACGGCCTGTTCTCCCTGGCGTAGAGCCGCGACTGGCGCGACGTGGCGGTCCGCCCCGGATAGACCGAGAGCACACGCACGCCATCCGCGTTCACTTCCTGGCGCAGCGTGTCGGCCAGCGCCCTCACGGCATGCTGCGTGGCGGCGAACTGGCTCGTGTTCGGCCGCGCGCCCCCGAACACGATGCTGGAATTCACGAACGCGATCTGGCCGGGGCGCTTCCGGAGGAGCGGCAGCAGCCGCTGGGTGACGCGGTACGGCAGCCGCACGTTGGCCTGATACTGCGCATCGAGCGCGTCGACCGGCGCATCCGCGACGGCCCCGTGCGCAATCACTCCCGCCGAGTGCACGAGCACGTCCACCCGGCCGAACTCCCGTTCGGCGTCCTGCTCCAGCCCCGACACCTGCCCGTCGTCGGTCAGGTCGGCCACATAGGCGCGGCCGCGGGCGCCGCACGTCGCGACCGTCTCGGCGAGCGTCTCGCGAGTGCGGCCCACCGCCCATACCGAGGCGCCCTCGCGGGCCAGGGCCTGCGCGATGGCCCGGCCGAATCCCTCCCCCGCCGCCGGTCACGATTGCGAACTGCTGGTCGAAGAGCGCCATGACTCAGCCCTGGGCCGCCACGAACGCGCGCGGCCGGACGGCGCGCAGCACCGTTTCCGCGATCTGATCCGCGGCGAGGCCGTGCTGCGCGAGCAGGTACTCCTGCGATCCGATCTTCGACGGGAAGCACGCCGGCACGCCCAGGCGTTGAAACCGGCACCGCACGCCGGAGGTCTCCGCGAGGAGCTCCGCGACCGCTCCGCCGAGGCCGCCCGTGACGCTGTGTTCCTCGATCGTGAACACCGCCGGCGTCTCCCGCGCCGCCGCGAGCACGGCTTCCCCGTCGAGCGGCTTCAACGTGTGCATGCTCAAGACCCGCGCCCGTACGCCGGCGTTCTCCAGCATGGCGGCGGCCGTGACCGTGTTGTGGAGCATGCCGCCCGTCGAGATGAGCGCCGCATCGCTCCCCTCGCGCACCGTGATGGCCCTGCCGATCTCGAAGTCGATGTCGCCGCCGTGCACGACCGGCTCGCCGGCCTTGCCCAGCCTCAGGTAGCAGGGGCCGGGATGTTCCACCAGCGCGCGCGTGGCGTGCCGCGCCTCGAGCGGATCGCCGGGCGCGAGAATGGTCATGCCCGGCAGCATACGCATGACGCCCAGATCCTCGGTCGCGAAATGCGTGGCGCCCATCGCGCCGTACGCGAATCCGCCGCCGACGCAGACGACTTTGACATTGGCCTGGTGATAGCAGAGGTCGTTGCGGATCTGCTCGAGACAGCGCAGCGTGGGGAAGTTCGCGATGGAATAGGTGAAGACGATCTTTCCGCTGAGCGCCATTCCGGCGGCCATGCCGGTCATGTTCTGCTCGGCCACGCCCGCGTTCACGAACTGCGCGGGAAGCTGCTCCATGTACTTCTCGACCACGCTGAAGCCCAGATCGCCCGTCATGAAGACGATGCGCGGATCGGTCCGCGGCGAGCTCGAAGAGGGTGTCGAGGAATGCGGTTCTCATGGCTGGCGCTCCAGTTCCGCCAGGGCCTGTTCCAGGAGCTCGCCCCGCGCGGCCCGGTAGTGCCAGAGCAGCCGATCCTCCATGAAGCTCACGCCCTTGCCCTTCACGGTGTGCGCGACGACGCAGCTCGGCTTGCCCGGCTCGAAGGGCAGCGCCGCGAACGTCTGCTCGATGGCCGCCAGGTCGTGCCCGTCGATCTCGCGCGCCGCCCAGCCGAACGATTCCCACTTGCGGGCGAGCGGCTCCAGATCGATGACGTCTTCGACCCGTCCGAGGCTCTGAATCTTGTTGTAGTCCACGATGACGATCAGGTTGTCGAGCTCGTGCTGCGGCGCGAAGAGCGCCGCCTCCCACGTCGAGCCCTCGTCGCACTCGCCGTCGCTGATCATGCAGATACACCCGGTGCGCGGCTCCGTCGCGCTTCGCCGCGAGCGCCATTCCGGCCGCAATCGGGAGCCCGTGCCCCAGAGAGCCGCTCGAGATCTCGACGCCGGGAACGCCCTTGTGCGTCGCGTGCCCCACGAGCCTCGAGCCGTTCTGATAGAACGTCTCGAGCTCGGCGACCGGGATATGCCCCGTCTCGGCCAGCACGGCATAGAGCGCCGTGCACGCGTGCCCCTTGCTGAGGATGAACCGGTCGCGATCGGGCCAGTCGGGGCGGGCCGCGTCGAAGCGCAGGAACCGGCCATACAGCGCCGCGAGCAGATCGCAGGCCGAGAGCGCGGACCCTACGTGAGACGCGTTCGCGCGCCCCGTCATGGTGACGCAGTGCACGCGCATCCGTCGTGCGAGCTCGGTCAGATCCACGTCAGGAGTCATGTTCATCTCCGGTGCGCTCCATGGCGGCGCGCACGTCCGCCTCGACGATCCGCCCGCCCGGCCCCAATCCGCGGAGCGACGCCAGATCGATCCCGTGCTCGAGCGCGAGACGCCTGGCAATCGGGCTGGCGCGCAGCTCGCCTCCTTCCGCGAGCGGGGCGGTCGGCCGGCGCGGCCGGTGCCGAGGCGGCGGCCGGAGCCGGCCGCGGCACGGCTGCGCCGGCGGCATCGCCCGGCACCGCCTCTCCCGGCGCCAGGATGTAGCCGATGAGCGACTCCACCTGCAGCCGCGCGCCTTCGGCCAGGACGTGATGGAGCACACCGCCTGCGGGCGCCTCCACGTCCTGCACCGCCTTCTCGGTTTCGATCTCGAGCACCACCTCGCCGGCTTCCACGGCCGCGCCGCTGGCCTTGCGCCAGGCCGTGAGCGTCCCCTCCGCGGTATACATTCCAAAGCTCGGCATGACGATTCGATGAGCCATGCGTTATCCGATCAGATCGCGAACGGCCGACACGACCTTCGCGGCGTTCGGGATGTACTCCGCCTCGAGCACGGCGGAAAAGGGCACAGGCGTATGGGGCGCCGTGACCGTCTTGACGGGCGCGTCGAGCCAGTCGAAGCCCTTGTCCGCCACGACCGCCGCGATGTCGCGCGCCATCGACGCCACCGGGGTGTCCTCGTCGACCACCACGAGACGATGCGTGCGCCGCACCGATTCGAGGATCGTCGTTTCGTCCAGCGGCACCAGCGAGAGCACGTCGATCACTTCGGCTTCGATCCCGCTCCCGGCGAGGATCCCTGCCGCTTCGAGACAGATATGCGTCATACGGCCGATGCCGCACAGCGTCACGTCGGCGCCTGGACGCACGACCTCGGCCTTGCCGATCGTCACACGTATACGCCTCGGGCGGCACGGCTCCCTTCGCCGCAAACCCCAGGAACTTGTGCTCCATCACCACGACCGGCCCATCGTCGCGAATGGCGGCGACCAGCAGCCCCTTGGCATTGTAGGCGGTGCTCGGGACGACGACCTTCAGACCGGGGACGTGCGCGAGCACGGAATAGAGCGTCTGGGAGTGCTGCGCCGCGGCGCCGCCGCCGTACGTGCGCTTGTCGCCGCGGCTGCCGAACGCCGTCCTGATGACGAGCGGCAGCGTGAGCTGCCCTCCCATCATGTAGTGCATCTTCGCGGCCTGATTGACGATCTGGTCGTAACAGACGCCGATCAGGTCGACGAACATGATTTCCACGATGGGACGGAGGCCGGTCATCGCCGCCCCGACGGCCGCGCCGACGAAGCCCATCTCGGCAATCGGCGTATCGATCACGCGATCGGGGCCGAACTCCTGGATCAGGCCGCGCGTGGCGCGCAGCGGTCCGCCCCACGCGTCGACCAGGCCGAGATGGGCGCGTCCGGCGGCCCCGGCCACGTCTTCGCCGAGCACGATCACGCGGCCGTCGCGCTGCATCTCCTGGCGGATGGCTTCGTTGATCGCCTGACTGAGGGTGAGCTCGCGCGAGGCGACGGCGGCGTCCATGGATCGGGTCATTCGACGTAGACGTGACGGTAGAGCTCGGCCGGCTCCGGCAGCGGGCTGTTCTCCGCGAACGCGACGGCTTCGTCGATCAGCGCCTCGACGCCGGCGTCCAGCTCGCCCATCTCGTCCGCGGTGAGCAGCTGCTCGCCGAGCACGAACCGGCGGAACCGCTCGAGGCAGTCGGCATCGCGTGCCGTCTGCTCCTCCGCTGCCATGCGGTACCGGAGCGGGTTGTCTCCCTGATGGTGGCCGTAGTACCGGTAGGTCTTGCACTCGATCAGGCTGGGGCCCTCACCCGCGCGGGCCCGCCCCACGCCCCGCTGGACGGCGTCGAAGACGGCGACCACGTCGGCGCCGTCGACGACCTCGGACGGCATGTTGTAGGCCGCGCCGCGATCGGCGATGTCCTTCACGGCCACCGCGTATTCCACCGGCGTCGCCTGTGCGTAGCCGTTGTTCTCGCAGACGAAGAGGACCGGCAGCTTCCAGATCGCGGCCATGTTCATCGACTCGTGGAGCGAGCCGATGCTCGCCGCCCCTTCGCCGAAGAACGCGGCGCAGACCTGATCGGTCTTCCGGATCTTGGCCGACAGGCCGGCGCCGATCGCGTGCGTGGCGCCCGCGCCGACGATCGGATTGACCCCGAGCATGCCCTTGGCGACGTCGGTGATGTGCATCGACCCGCCCTTGGCGCGATTGGTTCCGGTGACCTTGCCGTAGAGCTCGGCCATCATCTTCCTGACGTCGACCCCCTTGGCGATGCAATGGCCGTGGCCGCGGTGCGTCGACGCGATCCAGTCGTCCTCCCGCAAGGCCGCGCACGTGCCGACGGCCACCGCCTCCTGCCCGACGTACAGGTGCACGGCGCCCATCGGCACGCCCGTCTCCACCAGCCGCCTGACGCGCTCCTCGAAGGCGCGGATGAGCGTCATCTTCTCCAGCATCCAGCGCGCCTGCGCGTGCGCCAGGCTCACGAGCCGGCCCCCGCTTCGCGAACGAGATCGTGTCGAACCAGCGCGTCGGCCGCCGAGCGCACGGCGGAGAACGGCAGCCCGGATCGCTCGGCGACATCCAGCAGCGCGTGTGCGCCGTCCGAGAGACTCAGCACCCAGAGGAGCGCCTCCTCCATCGCGCGGTCGCCTCCGTGGCCGCCCATGGCCGCGTACAGGCCGCGTTTGCCGAGCTGCGGCTCGCACTTCGGGTTGCGGCTCTCGTAGCGCGCGTTCCCCTCGAGCACTTCGAACACCTTGAGACAGGTGGACAGCGTGTCGGCCAGCGAGGCGGGATCCACGAGGTCCAGGTTGTCCGCCGACGTGTGGTACTCCGGAAAGCAGCCATGAGGGGTGCGCGACAGCACGCCCACGGCGAGATCGAAGCCCGGCGAGCAGTACTGGCGCTCGTCGTAGCCGTACGGCGTAAAGCGCCGGATCTCGAACGGCGCTCCCGATCGCTCGAGGACGTGCGCCACGGCCCGGTCGATCTCGGCATCTTCACGGCGGCTTCGTTTGTACGTCAGGGAGCCGCGGTCACCGGCGCAGGCGAGCACCAGCCCGTGGCGCACCCGCGCCGCCGCCGGCTCGTTGAGCGCGAGCCAGGTGATGGCGCCGATGGTCCCCGGATTGAACAGGAAGCGGTAGGTGTAGCGGTGCGCGGTGCCTGCCAGCAGCCGCGCGAGCGTCACGGCGAGCGACACGCCCGACAGATTGTCGTTGCAGAGCGAGGGATGGCAGATGTGGCTCGACACCAGCACTTCGTGCGGCTCGCGGCCGGGCAGCAGGCATTCGGCCAGCGTCAGATGGCCCGGCTCGAGCGACGCGTCGATGCAGACGTCGAGCTCGCCGGGCTCGGCCTGCGAGAGGCGCTCGAGCTGCCGCCCGGTCACGCAGAAGCCCCAGTTCTCCGAGTAGTACCGAGGTCTTGTACGGAATCCAGTCCGGATGCTCCGGGATCGCGTGAAGATGCGGCCGGAGCGCCTCGAGGCTCATCCGCGCCCGCACCGGCACGCTCCCGCTCACCACGTGCAGGTTCGAGGCGTTGAAGTCGACCAGCCGCTCTCCCTGAACGTTCTTGATGTAGGCGTCGCGGATGTTCCACTCCTTCGGAACGGCCCAGTCGTAGACCACGGTTCCCGTGGGAACCTCGCGCGTCCGAATCGGAATCTCCTGGGCGATCAGCCCGAGCGTCTCGCGCACGCCGCCGCCGGTGATGCTCCGGCAGATCGGATAGAGCCGGCGGATCCGCTCGTACAGCTCGGCGCCGGTCTCGCGCGAGTCGAGTGACGCCCGCAGCGCGGCGACGTCCATCTGCGCCTCGGTCGCGCGGCTCATGACGCTCTCGACACCACCGGGCCATGGCCGGCGCGCTCCAGGCAGGCGCGCAGGCGATCCGGGAACGCGTCGGCAGGCGCCGCATCGCGCTGCCGGATCCAGCTCTTCAGATACTGCCGGGCGGGCTTCGAGCCGGTGAAGAGCTGCGCCAGGATGTAGCTCCGACGCTCGACCGGCCGCGAAGACCTCGCGACGATCTCGTCGAAGTCCTCCTGCGCCCGCAGCTCCGCGACCCGTCGCCGCAGCGCCGGCGTGAGCGACCGGCCGGCGCTCTCCAGCGCGTTCTCGATCATCGCGGCGATCCGCTCGCGGTGCTCCGGCGTCCCCAGGCGCGCCCCCGCCGTGGCCTGCGCCGTGTGAATTCTCCAGCCGCCCCACGTGTCGGGCACGTGCACGGTGTTCGCCACCAGTCCGGCCCGCATGCTCCAGTTGAAGTCTCCCACCGAGCCCCAGGTGGACTGAAACAGCCCCACGCGGTCGAACAGCGACCGCCGGATCAGGAGCTGCGTGATCGAGATGTACACGGATTCCCCGAGCAGGTGCAGCAGGCCGTCGAAGGGCGCCCGGCGCACGTGCGCGACATCGAGCAGCGGCCCGCTGCTCCGCGCGAACAGCGACGCGCGCTCCCACCATGCCTGCCGTTCCGCCACCTCGCGGCCTTCCTCGTCGATCGCACGCAGACGGCAGTGCGCGAGGTCGCAGTCGGGATGGGCGTCGAGCGCCGCGACGAGCTTGGCGAGGCAATCCGGCGGCATCGTGTCGTCGCTGGTGGCAATGTACACGTACTCACCGCGCGCCTCCCGCACGCAGGGGCTCCAGCTCCCGGGAGTGCCTTCCTTCGGCCCCTGCCAGATGCGCATCCGCGGCTCGCGCGCCGCCAGCTCGGTGAAGTACTCCCAGGCGCCGTCGGTCGAGTGGCTGTCGTACACGAGCAGCTCCCAGTCGGTGAACGACTGGTCGAAGATCGTGCGGAATCGATCCGGGAGAAAAGGCCGGGTGTTCAAGTTGGGAACGCAGATCGAGACGCGGGGGCTCACGACTACCAGCCGGCCGTGCCCAGCACCCGCTCGACCACCGAGTGAGAGAGCCGCCCCAGCCGGTTGGGCGGTTCGGCGCCATGCGAGTAGAAGGGCTGAGTCCGCTCCAGCCACGAATGAACCGTCCGCTCCAGCCACGAGCGGGGATCCCTGAGGCTCCTGGGAGGCGGCGATTTCTTGATCAGCTCGTGCATGGCCTCCCAGTCCTGATCCCAGATCGCCAGCTTCCTGAACTTACTGGTGCCGTGCGCGTCGAACAACTGCAGGATTTCCTCGTCCCAGCGGTAGAACGTCTGCGTGGGCACGCCGAGCAGGTCGATCGAGGGCCCGTAGCCGGAGACCCAGTCATCGGGCAACGGACGCACCAGCCGGTCCGGCACGCAGAAGTCGCGGTGGTACCAGCGATAGAGCTCGATCAGCCGTCCCTGCCAGCGATCCTTCAGGAATTCCCAGCACTGATACCACCGCACCTTGCTCTTGAACCGGCCGAAATCGATCGTCGAGAAGTGCATCACCTTGATCGCGCGCAGCGAGATGCTCGGCCGATCCGGCGGAATCGGGAGCCTGGGACTGTGGATCGCCCGGCCGGCGTGCTCGGCGCCGTCGTCCATGTACCCGAGCGGAAACTCCGTCGGGAACAGATAGTAGCTCTTCCGATCGGGGAGCACGCACGCCCACTGGAAATTGATCACGGTGCCCGGCACGGCGCCGAGGATCAGCTCCCACTCCACGCTCGTAAGGGCGGTGGCCGTGAGAAACTCGTCGGCGTCCAGGGCGATGAGCAGCTTCTGGCCGGGGATCCGCCTCGCCGCCTCGATCAGCAGCTTCTGCCGTTCCGGCTCGTTGAACTCCTGCGCGCTGTTCTCGATGAGCCGAACCTTCGGGAAGCGGGACGCAATCTCCCTGGAGCCGTCGTCCGATCCCTGATCGGCCACGACAATGTGATCTGCCCACGCACTGGCGCACGTCAGGAAGCGATCCAGGATCCACGCCTCGTTCTTCACGGGCGTGAGACAGACGACCTGAGGCCTCGGCGTCATGGGCGGCTCGGGTCGCTGCGCGCTATGGTCCGGCGATGGCATCCCGCCACAGCTCCGCCATGTGCTGGTACCCCGTCTCCGTGAAGATGATGCCGTCGCTGTAGGTACTCGTTGGTGTGGGCCATGAAGTACGTCCGGAAGTCCGGCGGCGGCACGGTGATCCCGTTGCTGCTGTCGTTGTACAGCTCGACGATCACCTGGTTGTACTGCTGGATGCGAACGTCGGTCGCACCGCCGAACGGCATCGTTCCGGGGAGCTGCGCAAGCACGGCGGACCGGCCGGCGGCCTTCAGCAGGTTGATCATCTGCTGGAGGATGTCCTTGTAGCTGTTGGCGTATCCGGGATCGCCGGGGTGCAGCCCGAGGCCGCTGGGCCGGTTGGTACTGGCAGGAAGTCGTTGTGCCCGTAGAGAATCAGGAAGCCCTTGGCCGTCGGGTATTTCTGCAGCAGCCCGGGAAGCTCCGCCAGGCCGTCGGGTGAAGCGGTCCCCTGCAGTCCTTCGTTGATGACCGCCGCCGGATATCCCAGCCGCGCGGTCAGCAGGTTCGAGAGGATGGCGGGATATCCCGCGTTCCTGGTCGTCCGGCCGTCGAGGGAATTGTCGTTGGTGGGATCGGCGTCGCCGCCTCCCTCGGTCATGCCGTCGCCGATCGCCACGTACAGGTCTCCAATCCCCGCCGGCGCCGCCTTGTCATAGGCCGCGGCACCGGTGACGAGATTGTGGTTCTGGTCGATGACGAAGGCCTCGACGACGTGCTCGGCTCGAGTGAGCGGCCCGGCCGTCACGCCGTACGGCGGGTTGTAGATGTCCATCTGCGTATTTCCGTCGACGCTCAGCCTGATGCCCTGCCCGGCGCCGGCATTGATGCAGGCATCGGCGACGACCTGAAGCGTCTGCGACGACTGCAGGTAGAGCGATGTGGGCTGGGCCAGCCTGACCGACGGCACGACGCACTGCTGTTCGAGCACGCCGAGCTCGGCCATCGACGCGAACGGCAGTCCGCTCACCTCCGAGATCGCCTGGAGCCTGACATAACGCCCGGTCTTCGCGGCGAAATCCACCTCCTGCTCGGCGGCGGTGTTCTGCAGCGTACCGCTCGCCGCCGCGTTGCCCCAGGTCACGCCGTCGGTGCTGACATAGAAGTTGTACTGGCTGATCCGGCCGTTCGGCCTGCCATCCTGGCGCGGGAGATAGCGGAACCCCGTGATCGCGTGCGAGGCGCCGAGATCGATCTGGATCTCGTGCGGCATCCCCGGCTGCGCGTTGAACCACTGCGTGTGCCAGAAGGTGCTCGGATTGCCGTCGAACGCGTTGGTCGCCGGCGCTGACTCGCCGACCGTTTCCTCGCTGTCGACGTACCTCAGCGTCCAGCCCGCCTTCGAGATCACGCCGTTGCCGGCGACGGTCACCGTACGGATCGCCGTCCCCACAGCCCCGAGCGCATCCGCCACGGTGAACGTCACCGTGTAGACGCCGGGAACCGTGAAGTGCACGAGCCCGGCATCCGCGCTCGAGCTGTCGATCACGCCCGACAGGGACGAGACGCTCCACCGGTAGGTGAGCGGCAGGTTGCCATCGGGGTCGTTGCCGCTCCCCGACAGCCTGATGCCCGCCCCCAGCGAAATGGTCACGTTCTGGGATGGCTGCGAAATGGTGGCCGTCGGCGCCTGATTCGCAACCGTGGCGGCCTTGAACACGCTCAATTCCGCCACGGCCGCCCAGTAGTTGCCTTCCGTCTCGGAGAAGATCCGCAGGCGCACGTAGCGCCCCGACTTCGGCGCGAAGAGCACGTCACGCGCTGCGCTGCTGTTGGTGTCGGCGAACGCCCCGGCCGCCACCGGATTTCCCCAGGTGTTGCCGTCGGTGCTGACGTAGAACTCATACGCCTGGATGCGGCCCGATTGGGACGTCTGGCGCGGCAGGTACCGGAACCCGTTCACGCTGTACCAGGAACCGAGATCGAGTTGAATCTCGTGAGGAGGATACTGTTCGTCGAGCCACGGCGCCCATTCCGTGCGCCAGATGGTGTTCGGATTTCCGTCGTAGGCCTGAACCGCATAGCCGTTCTCGTAGTGATCCTCGCTGCTCACGAAGCGGAGCGAGTAGTTCGACTGGGGGATCAGCTGCAAGCCCGAGGATCCGCTCTGCACGGTGATGGTGCGCGTGGCCGGCGTCGGATCCGCCGTCCCCAGACTATCGGTCACCGTGAAGTTGACGACGTACGTCCCCGCATTCGGGAAGGTCACCGGGCCCGGGTTCTGGCTCGTCGAGGTGGCCGGCCCGCCCGTGCCGAACGTCCACCGGTAGGTCAGCGGCGTGTTCCCGTCCGGATCCGTCCCCGACCCGCTGAAGGTCACCGACCCGCCCGGCGCAATCGTCACGTCGCTGGTCGGCTGCAGAATCGTGCTGTCGGGCGGCTGGTTCCCCGACCCGAGCACGTTCAGCTCCGCCACCGTCGTGAAGTACCGCCCAGCACCTCCGTCAGCGCCCGCAGCCGCACGTACCGCCCCGTCTTCGCCGTGAACAGCACCTGCTGCTCCGTCGCCGTGTTCGGCCACGTGCCGGTCGCCACCGCCGGGCCCCAGGTCGTCCCGTCCGTGCTGACGTAGAACTGGTACTGCGCGATCCGGCCGTTGTCCATCCCCTGCCGCGGCAGGTAGCGGAACCCGCTCACGCTGTACGTGCTCCCCAGGTCGATCTGCAGCTCGTGCGGCATCCCCGGTTGCGCGTTGAACCACTGCGTGTGCCAGAACGTGCTCGCATTTCCGTCGAACGCGTTGGTCGCCGGCGCCGACTCGCCCACCGTCTCCTGGCTGTCCACGTACCGCACCGTCCAGCCCGTCTGCGGGATGACCCCCGACGACACGCTCTGGACGATCACCGTGCGGGTGGCCGGCGTCGGATCCGGCGCTCCCAGGCTGTCGGTGACCGTGAAGTTGACGACGTACGTCCCCGCATTCGGGAAGGTCACCGGGCCCGGGTTCTGGCTCGTCGAGGTGGCCGGCCCGCCCGCGCCGAACGTCCACCGGTAGGTCAGCGGCGTGTTCCCGTCCGGATCCGTCCCCGACCCGCTGAAGGTCACCGACCCGCCCGGCGCAATCGTCACGTCGCTGGTCGGCTGCAGAATCGTGCCGTTCGGCGGCTGATTCGATATGCTCTGCACCGTCACCGTGCGGGTGGCCGGCGTCGGATCCGCCACTCCCAGGCTGTCGGTCACGGTGAAGGTGACGAGATAGGTCCCCGCATTCGGGAAGGTCACCGGGCCCGGGTTCTGGCTCGTCGAGGTGGCCGGCCCGCCCGTGCCGAACGTCCACCGGTAGGTCAGCGGGGTGTTCCCGTCCGGATCCGTCCCCGATCCGTTGAAGGTCACCGATCCGCCCGGCGCAATCGTCACGTCGCTGGTCGGCTGCAGAATCGTGCTGTCGGGCGGCTGGTTCCCCGACCCCAGCACGTTCAGCTCCGCCACCGTCGTGAAGTACCGTCCCAGCACCTCCGTCAGCGCCCGCAGCCGCACGTAGCGGCCCGTCTTCGACGTGAACAGCACCTGCTGCTCCGCCGAGGTGTTCGGCCACGTGCCGGTCGCCACCGCCGGTCCCCAGGTCGTCCCGTCCGTGCTCACGTAGAACTCGTACTGCGCGATCCGGCCGTTGTCCACGCCCTGCCGCGGCAGGTAGCGGAACCCGCTCACGCTGTACGTGCTCCCCAGGTCGATCTGCAGCTCGTGCGGCATCCCCGGCTGCGCGTTGAGCCACTGCGTGTGCCAGAACGTGCTCGTATTCCCGTCGAACGCGTTGGTCGCCGGCGCCGACTCGCCCACCGTCTCCTGGCTGTCCACGTACCGCACCGTCCACCCCGCCTGCGGGATGACGCCCGACGAGGCGCTCTGGACGATCACCGTGCGGGTGGCCGGCGTCGGATCCGCCGCTCCCAGACTGTCGGTCACCGTGAAGTTGACGACGTACGTGCCCGCATTCGGGAAGGTCACCACGCCCGGGTTCTGGTTCGTCGAGGTGGCCGGCCCGCCCGTGCCGAACGTCCACTGGTAGGTCAGCGGCGTATTGCCGTCGGGATCCGTCCCCGATCCGCTGAAGGTCACCGACCCGCCCGGCGCAATCGTCACGTCGCTGGTCGGCTGCAGGATCGTCCCGTTCGGCGGCTGGTTCCCCGACCCGAGCACGTTCAGCTCCGCCACCGTCGTGAAGGTACCGTCCCAGCACCTCCGTCAGCGCCCGCAGCCGCACGTACCGCCCCGTCTTCGCCGTGAACAGCACCTGCTGCTCCGTCGCCGTGTTCGGCCACGTGCCGGTCGCCACCGCCGGGCCCCAGGCCGTCCCGTCCGTGCTGACGTAGAACTGGTACTGCGCGATCCGGCCGTTGTCCAGTCCTTGCCGCGGCAGGTAGCGGAACCCGCTCACGCTGTACGTGCTCCCCAGGTCGATCTGCAGCTCGTGCGGCATCCCCGGCTGCGCGTTGAGCCACTGCGTGTGCCAGAACGTGCTCGCATTTCCGTCGAACGCGTTGGTCGCCGGCGCCGACTCGCCCACCGTCTCCTGGCTGTCCACGTACCGCACCGTCCACCCCGCCTGGGGGATGACGGACTGCGCCGAGGCGACGCTCGCGCTGACTGCCAGCAGGAGGCCGCAGACAACCCCCCGGAACACCAGGAGAGTGCGTGTCATATTCGTGTCTCTCTCAAGAAGCGCTGTTGCCGAATCTCAGACAGGGAGGAACGTGGCTCGCGCGCGGGCTTCGACGAGTCTCCTCGAAGCGCGCCGGCCCTGAACGAATCGTGCAGGCGCGAGAGCACCTCGGTCATCCGCCGGTGCCCGCGCTGATTCCAGTGGATGCCCTCGCGCCGCTTGGTACTCGGCCCGCGAGAGGTGCGCCTTGGCCGCCAGCATCGCCACCTCGTGCCTGCGGCAGCAGTCGGCAATCCGCCGGTCGGGCAGATCGGGGTCACAGGTCTCCCGGCTGCCGCTGAGGCCGGCGAGCTCGGCCACCCCGGCCGCGGTGAGCTGCATGGGATGGGGGATCGTGACCACGACGAGCTCCGCGCCGGCCCGCAGGCAGGCCGCTTTCGCCCGCGCGATGAGGTAGTCGCAGGCGGAATACGCCCGGTCGGCGAGCGGCCCCGGGACGCAGAAGCGCGGAAACAACCGGCGCACGTCGGAGTTCGAGGTGCGCCATCTCTCGGTCCGGAGGTGGTGATTCACAATCCCCCACGCGCCCTCGCGCGCGTCGTACCTGAGGAACGGCGCACGATATCTCCGCATCTCGGGTGCGAGGTTGTCCTGCAGGTCGTTCTCGAGATACACGAACCAGACCACCAGCTTGCCGGCGAGCCTGGAGGCGAGCTGCTCCATCAGGAGCACGCCGTGCACCATGCTGTAGCCGGGCGCCCCGATCGCCTTGACCTTCAGGCGCGGATCGAGGTCCGCGAACGACCTGCCGGCATCGATGCCGTACCCCGCCGCGAACGAGTCGCCCACGACGACGACCTCGCTTTCGGCAATCGACGCGCGCCCCGCCCACCCTTCCCCATCCGTCACCATCCGGAACACATCGTCGTGCTCGGCGAGATAGCAGGTGTCGAGGTTCGGACGCATCCGCCAGCCGAGGACGCTGTCGAAGGCGACGAGCTCGCTCCAGTCGACGAAGGATCGGTCGAACAGGCGCCGCACCAGGCGGACGGCGGAGACGAAGGCGAGCTGCGCCGCCAGGATCAGATACACGGGCAGCAGCAGGACCAGCCCCACGAGAGCCGCGAGGAACACGAGAATCGAACGGAGCATCGGCACGTGGATCAGTACAAGGTGTAGGTGGCCGCCGGCGGAGAATCGTCCTCCGGCTCCTCTTCGAGGAAGAACAGCAGCAAGATCAGCGGAAGCAGAAGCAATGCCCACGGCTTCCCCGTTGTTCGAGCCCACGAGTATAGATCGTGGGACTCCCCACCAGTAGAGGACGTGCGCGCCGCCCAGCGTGACGCCGCGGCAGGCGGCAGAGCCGGATCGAGCCGCGATCCCGGGCCGGCCGCCAGGGCGAGGAGCCCGTAGCCCACCCGCAAGCTGTATCTCCTGAGCGCACAGGCAGATAGACTGGATGCGGCATTCCAGACCGCGACGCCGTCCTCGAACCAGGGTCTCCAGAACAGCCCCGGGGCGAGCAGCGCGGCCCCCGCGGCGACGCCCCATCCCCACCATGAGCGGCCCCCGAATCGATGCGCCGCGACCGCCGCGAGCGCCGCCGCGGCGAGGGCCGTGACGGCCCAGAACGCCGCCACCTCGGCACGGCGGAGCGACAGGGTCAGCGACGGTCGCCGATCAATCAAGGGCACTGGAGTACTTCTCCCGGTAGCGATCCACGTCGGGCATGAGGCTGAACGCCTGCGCGTCCTTGACGAGGAGATGGTTTTCCAGCACGAGGCAATCCATGTCGGTGGCCATGAAGCAGCGGTACGCGTCTTCTGGCGTGCAGACGATCGGTTCTCCGCGGATGTTGAAGCTCGTATTGACGATGATCGGACAGCCGGTCAGCCGATGAAACTGCTTCATGAGCCGGTAGTACCGCCCGTGGCGTTCGGCATCCACCGTCTGCACCCGCGCCGAGTAGTCGACGTGGGTGATCGTGGGCACCGCCGACCGCGGGACCGAGAGGCGCACTCTCAGGTCGGGATCCTCCATCTTCCGGCGATCCGCATCGCTCAGCGGCGTCCGCCAGCGCTCCCGGACGGGCGCCACGAGCAGCATGTAGGGGCTGTCCTCCATGGGCCGCATTTCGAAGTACTCGTCCACGTGCTCGCGCAGGACGCAGGGGGCGAACGGGCGGAACGATTCGCGGAATTTGATCTTCACGTTCATCTTCTGCTGCATGCGCGGCGACCGGGGGTCGCCGATGATGCTGCGGCAGCCGAGCGCGCGCGGCCCGAACTCCATCCGTCCCTGGAACCAGCCGATCACCTTCTCGGCGGCCATCAGCCCGGCGACCCTCTCGAGCAGCGGTGCCTCGTCGTCGAACCGCTCGTAGCTCGCCCCCATGCTGTCGAGGAAGAGGCCGATTTCATCGTCGGGGAACGAGGGTCCCAGCAGGGACCCCTTCTGCGCGTCCGGCCGCTGGGCCCGGCGCGGCTCGTTCAAATGGTGATGCCAGACGAGCAGGGCCGCGCCGAGCGCTCCGCCCGCGTCGCCGGCGGCCGGCTGGATCCAAATCTGCTCGAACGGCCCTTCGCGGAGCAGCCGGCCGTTGGCCACGCAGTTCAGGGCCACCCCGCCCGCCATGACGAGGTTCGGCGCCCCGGTCAGGGCATGGGCATGGCGTCCGGCCCGCAGCATCACGTCCTCGCAGACGGCCTGGACCGATGCCGCCAGGTCCATCTCCTTCTGGGTGATCAGCCCCTCGGGCGATCGCGGCGGACCGCCGAACAGATCGTGGAACCTGGCGGAGGTCATCGTCAGGCCGCGGCCGTATTCGAAGTACGACATGTCGAGCCAGAGCGAGCCATCCTCCATGACGCGGACCAGCCGCTCGCGGATGAGGTCGGCAAAGCGGGGCTTCCCGTACGGGGCGAGCCCCATGAGCTTGTACTCGCCCGAGTTGACGCGAAACCCGGTGTAGTAGGTGAAGGCCGAGTAGAGCATCCCGAGCGAGTGGGGAAACCGCTGCTCCCGGGTGAGCGACACCCGGTTGCCGCGGCCGGCTCCGATGGCGCTCGTGCTCCACTCGCCCACCGCGTCGAGCGTGAGCATGGCGGCCTCGTCGAAGGGCGAGGGAAAGAAGGCGCTCGCGGCGTGCGACTCGTGGTGCCCCATGAAATGCAGCTCGCCGCGGAACCCCGACAGCCGGTCGCGGAGGACGTCGGGGAGATGGAGCTTGAGCTGCGCCCACACCGGCATCGCTTCCTCGAACAGCGCGAAGCCGCGCGGCGCGAAGCCGCGGAACGTCTCCACGAGGCGATCGAACTTCACGAGGGGCTGCTCGTAGAAGGCCGCGAAGTCGACGTCGCCCGCGCCGAGGCCCGCTTCCCGCAGGCAGTACGCCACCGCGTTCACGGGAAACCGCGCGTCGTGCTTGACCCTCGAGAACCGCTCCTCCTGCGCGGCGGCCACGATCTCGCCGTCGCACACCAGCGCCGCCGCCGAATCGTGGTAGAACGCCGAGATCCCGAGGATGTTCATGCGCGCGGCGCCTGGTAGGTGACGACTCGAGCCGGATCCTTCGACGCGGCTCTGTTGTAATGTCTCGAAATCCTGATCAGATCGAACGGCACGGCGGCCATGTGCGAGAGCCCGAGCTTCGATCCCCCCACTTCGGCCCAGCGTGCGAGGGGCGCTTCCATCACCGCGTCGAGCACCCGGGTCTCACCGAGGTGGTTGCGCAGCCTCGCCAGGATCTCGACGTCGAACAACCATCTGGTGAGGAACGGCTCGCCGAACAGCACGCCGGCGAGATCGGCGCGCATCACCTTCGCGCCGCATTGCGAGTCGTAGACGGGGAGCCGCAGCAGCAGGCTGGCCCAGGTCGCGAATATCCGTCCGACGTAGTGCCGCGGCGCACGGCGCGCGATGGCGGCGCCCATCCGCCGGACGCGCGAGCCCATCACCATCCCGCACTCAGGATGGGCCGCGAGCATCTCGAGCATCCGATCCAGCTCGCCCAGGGGCGTCGAGAGGTCGGCATCCCAGTACCCGACGAACGCGAACCGTCCCGAGGCCGCGCTGTCGAGCACACCCCGGCGGACCGCTTCGGCCTTGCCGCTGTTCTTCCCGAGCCGGAGCACGGCGATCGCCCGCGGCGCCTGCTGCTGCAGCGCCTCGAGCTTCGCCGCCGTGGCGTCCGAGCTGCCGTCGTCGACCAGGCACAGGGACGCGTGCCCGTGGCCGGCCACGTACTCGAGGATCGCCCGGCTGTCGAGCCGGTGCTCCTCGTTGTAGCAGGGGATTACGATGCAGATTTCGTCCATCACTCGTACCAGAACGCACGATGGCCGTCGGAGGGAATCATGTGACGGCCCCGCGCCGCGCCCCGCGGAACATCGAGCAGGGTGTAGTCGATCGCGGCTTCGTGGAACCGCCTCCGGAGCGCTCTGAACGGTCCGACATACACCGTCACCGGCCGCGGCGCGGCCGCCATCTGGCTCAGGGTCTCCCGCATCGATCGGGCGTACATCACGTCCCGCTGCGCCACGTTGAACCCGACGATCGCCACGTTCAGGGCCGCGAGCGCGACGAGGACGGCGCCCAGCCGCCACTGAAGGCTGCGAACCGGCGCGCACAGACTCGCCACGGCGGCCACGATCGGCAGCAGCCAGGCCTGCGGCACGTAGCGCGCCCACCATGTTTCACGGTGCGTGAAGATCGACAGCAGCAGCGCGGCCGACACGGCGGCGACGATCCAGCCGAGCGCGCGCGTGGAGGGGCGAGAGAGGAGCATGAGGGCGCCCGCCACGCCGAGGAGCAGCAGGCCGCTGTACAGCGGGCCGAACCCGCCGGCCTCCAGATCCCCCGGATACGCGCCGCCCCAGAGCTCGTCTCTCATCACCCGCAGCGGAATCTTGAGCATCGTCGAGTTCGGCGGCCTGACGGTGGCCGTGTACGACAGGTTCGCGAGGAGAAACCGCATGACCCTGTTGTGGCCGTTGAGGTTCACAGGCCGCTGCGAGTCGACGTCGACCTGGTGCGATCCGCCCACGGCCGGGTAGAACGGGTTTCCGAACGCGACCGTATTGCGCACGTAAGGCTGGTATCCCAGGAGGAGCGCTCCGACGATCCCCGCGGCCAGACCGGCGAAGGCCAGGCGCCGGGCCTCCGCAAAGCCCCGCCACGCCCAGACGATCGGCACGGCCGCGACGAGCAGCACGGCCACGTAGACGAGCGCCGTGAACTTCAGATTGATCGCGAGACACGCCGCGATCAGCGCGATCGCGAGCGGCTGCCTCCTTCCGGCGGCGCCGTACATCACGAGCCCGGCAATCAGGATGCTGAGCGTGCTGGCGACCATGCCGTCCACGAGGAAGGTCACGCTCTGATAGACGAACACAGGGTTCAGAGCCGCGACGGCCGCGACGGCGGCCGCCGGCCACGGCCGGAGCGGCGTCAAGCGCAGCAGCAGGGCCATCGCCATGGCGGCCGCGGCGAACATCAGGCTGAAGGTGAACAGCTTGCCGGCCTCCACGTGTCCGGTGCTCACGAGCACCGACGCGGCCGCGATCCACGGCGCTTTCGGATAGCAATTGAGGAAGATTTCATTGCCGATGCCGTACGCGGCCGCGTCTTCGAAGTAGGGGTTCCACCCGGCCGCCAGACGCAGGACGGCTTCCTGGTGATAGGCCAGTCCGTCCCACGAGCTGTCGAGCGTCCTGACCGCCGCGTTCCAGGCCACGACGTGCAGCACGAGCGCGACAACCGCCGCAAGGCCGACCTCGCGCCAGGAGCCGGTGAACGCCCGGAGGGCGAGAACGGTGCACGCCGCCGCCAGCGGCAGCAGCCAGACCCCAATTGGCCGGCCGGCCAGGAAGCCGGCGACGGCGAGGGCCAGGAGCATCGCGGGCAGCAGCACGAGGGCCGCCGTCAGCGTCTCCAGGAACCCCGCCAGACGAAGCCGGGCCGAATCGGAAGCGTGCGTGCGGGAAGCCATCACTGCCGTCTCATCACCCGCGCGCGGCCGCCGGAGCGTACACCGTCAGCTCCGGAATCGGGAAGACGAACTGCCCGCCCCAGTCTGCGATCCAGCGCATCTGCGACATGATCTCGTCGCGCAGATTCCACGGCAGCACGACCAGATAGTCGGGTCTCACGCTCCGCAGAATCGACGGGTCGTGGATGGGAATGCGCGAGCCCGGCAGGTAGCGGTTCTGCTTGTGCGGATTGCGATCGACCGTGATCGGAATCAGCTCCGTGCCGATGCCGCAGTAGTTCAGCAGCGTGTTGCCCTTCGCCGGCGCGCCATAGGCGGCAACGCGCTTGCCGTCGGCGCGGGCGCCGTGGAGAAAGGCCAGGAAGTCTTCGCGAACGCGCGCACCGGCCTCGCCGAACGCGGCGTAGCTGGCCGGCGAGCGGAAGCCCGCCGCTTCCTCGCGCGCGATCACGGCCCCGGCCGCCGCCGTGGACCGATGCGGCCCGCCGGCGTGCTGCACGAAGATCCGCAGCGATCCGCCGTGGGTGTCGAGCTCCTGCACGTCGAACACCGACAGCCCGTGCGATTCGAAGAGGCGCGCGGCGGCCACGAGCGAGAAGTACGAGAAGTGCTCGTGGTAGATCGTGTCGAACTCGCGCTCCTCGACGAGCCGCAGCAGGTGCGGAAACTCGAAGGTGGCGACGCCCGACGGCTTGAGCAGCATGCGGAAGGCCTCGACGAAGTCGTTCAGCTCCGGCACGTGAGCCAGCACGTTGTTGGCCACCGTCAGATCCGCGCGGATGCCGTCCTCGACGAGCTGCCGCGCCGTCGACGTGTTGAAGAACGCCACCCGCGTGTCCACGCCGATGGCCACGGCCGCTTCGGCGACGTTGGCTGCCGGCTCGATGCCGAGCGCCGGGATCCCCCGCGCCACGAAGTTCCTGAGCAGGTAGCCGTCGTTGCTCGCCACCTCCACCACCTGGCTGCCGCGGCCCAGCTCGAACCGACCGGCGGCCTCCTGCGCGAAGCGGCTGGCGTGCGCCAGCCAGCTCTCGGAGTAGGAGGCGAAGTACGCGTAGTCGGAGAAGATCTCGCCGGCATCCGCCACGTGATCCAGCTGCACCAGCAGGCAATCGGGACAGACGACGGCGCGCAGGGGGAAGGCCGGCTCCGGCCGGGCGAGATCCTCCTCGCGCAGATAGCTGTTCGCCAGCGGCGTCACGCCGAGATCGATCATCGTGACGGCCGCTCCCACCGGCGCGCCGCAGCCCCGGCAGGCGGTCAGACGAGCGGCCCGTGCGGCCTCGTTCGGCGGTCTGTTCTCCATCAGCTCCCCGGCCGGACGGCGGTGAACGCCGGCCAGCTCGTGTCCTTCTGCGACATCAGCCGCCGTTCGGCCGGCGGCCAGTCGATGTCAAATGCGGGATCGTCCCACCGGACGCCGCGCTCGGCCTCCGGCGTGTAGAACCCGGCCATGTGATAGAACACGTGGCAGTCGTCGGTCAGCGTCTGGAAGCCGTGGGCGAACCCCTCGGGCACGTACAGCATCCGTCCGGCGCCCCCGGCGAGCTCCACCGCGATCCACTGCAGATACGTCGGCGAGGAGGGCCGCAGGTCGACGATCACGTCGTAGATCGCTCCGGCGAAGCAGTGCACCACCTTCGCCTGCGCGTGCGGCGCCTCCTGGTAGTGCAGCCCCCGCAGAATGCCGCGGGTCCGGTTGTACGAATGGTTCGCCTGTGCCAGGCGCGACTGGAGCCCGTGCGCCTCGAACTCGCGGCGGCACCAGACGCGGGAGAAGTGGCCGCGCTCGTCCTCGACGACGTCCGTCTCGACGAGGAACGCCCCCTTCAGCCTGGTTTCCTGGAAGACCATCGCGTCGTCGAGCTAGCCCGCCGCCGCGGCCACCGCGCGGGCGGAGGCGGCCCCCCGTCCGTGCGCCCAGGTCAGGTCGTCGTTCAACAGGCCGCGGGAGCGCAGGCCGGTGAGCACGCGAAGCCGGACGAACGGCGAGCTCCGGAAGTCGGCGTTGTCGAACCGCATGCCGGCAAGACCGCTGCGGAGCTCGTCGATCGTCTGCCGGAGCGTCATCTGCGGCAGGTGATCGGGGGCGAGCCGCCGGAACAGCGAGAAGTCGACGCGATACGACCGCTTGTCGGGCGGCGCGGCCTGATTGATCGACACCTCGGTCGACGGAATCGCGTCCGCCACCGCCTGCGCCAGGTCGCGGACCTGATAGTTCCACTCGTCGCGGCCGGTGTTGACCACCAGGTGGGGCCCCCCCGCCTCGGCCGGTCTGCCGACAGCCCACTCGATGGCGCGGGCCATGTCGCGGACGTCGATCAGCGGCCGCCACGGGCTTCCGTCGCTGAGCACGGTGATCCGCCCGGTCGTCACGGCGCAGGCGACGAAATCGTTGAGCACCAGGTCGAGCCGGAGGCGCTCGCTCATGCCGCAGGCGGTGGCGAATCGCAGGCAGGTGGTGCGGAAGTCCGCGCCGGCCAACTCGCCGAGCGCCTCCTCGAGGAGGACCTTCGATCGCGCGTACGCCGTCAGCGGGTTCACCGCCGACGCCTCGGTGCGCGCGCCGTCCTCGGCCGCTCCGTACACGCTGCAGCTCGACGCGAAGACGAACGACCGCACGCCGGCCGCCTTGGCGCGCCGCGCCACCTCGACGCCCGCGTGGTAGTTGACGTCGAGCGTCACCGCCTCGTATTCGTTGCCCATCGGGTCGTTGGAGATGGCCGCCAGATGGACGACGGCATCCGCTCCCCGGAACAGGTCCGCCGGCGCGCGGCGCAGGTCGACGAAGTGCTGAACGTCGAGACACGACTCCGGCAGCGACGCCGCGTTCGTGAGGCAGTGCGCGAAGAAGCCGGTGTCCACGCCCGCCAGCGTCGCGTCGGGAAAGCGCGCGCGCAGCCGCCGCGTGACCGAGGGGCCGACGTATCCCAGATTCCCCGTGATCAGAATCTTCATGGCGCTACCAGATCTTCCAGGGCGCGTTGCCGGAGGTCCACAGCTCCTCGAGATAGACCTTGTCGCGCAGCGTGTCCATCGGCTGCCAGAAGCCGGTGTGCTTGTACGCGGCGAGCTGGCCGTCGCGCGACAGGCTCTCGAGCGGCTCCTGCTCCCACACGGTCGAGTCGCCGTCGATGTAGTCGATGACGCTCGGGCTCGAGCACGAAGAAGCCGCCGTTGATCCAGGCGCCGTCGCCGCCGGGCTTCTCGCGGAACCCGTCGACGTGGGTCTGGCCGCTCGCCAGGGTCAGCGCGCCGAAGCGTCCGGGCGGCTGGATGGCCGTCAGCGTCGCCAGCGCGCCCTGCTCGCGATGGAACGCGATGAGGCTGCGGATGTCCACGTTGCTGACGCCGTCGCCGTAGGTCAGGCAGAACGTGCTCGTCGCCCAGATACGGCCGGACGCGCCTGAGGCGTCCGCCCGTCATGGTGTCCTCGCCGGTGTCGACCAGGGTCACGTCTCCAGGGCTCGACGCCGTTGCGCAGAATTTCCATGCGGTTGGCCTTGCAGGTCGAAGCGGCAGTCGGACCTGATACAGGAAGTAGTTCGCGAAGTACTCCTTGATCATGTAGCCCTTGTAGCCGCAGCAGACGATGAAGTCGGTCAGCCCGTAGGCGCCGATAGATCTTCATGATGTGCCACAGGATCGGCCGGCCGCCGATCTCGACCATCGGCTTGGGCTTGACCTGCGTCTCTTCGCTCAGGCGCGACCCGAAGCCGCCGGCCAGGATGACGACTTTCATGTCAGAGACCTCGCTGCGATGTGCACCGGCAGACAGAGCTTCGCCCTCTCACTTACATCAGTCCGGATCATTCTGGCGGGAACCGGATAGGACGGCCGTTCCTACAGCAAAGAGCCGTCCGACGCACCGAAGGAAGGCGTTCGGATATAACCCCTTTCACCGTCATTACTTACGCGAAATCAGAACCGGCGGGTCAACCAGGACCGCCGGATTGTCCATGGCAAGCAGACTATTTGTCTGCCGAACAGAAGACTTTTACGGCGCTCCGACCAGCATCCGGTCGTTTCGCTCCACCTTTTCGATCTGCCACTCGAAGTCTTCCACGAACGTGCAGTCGTCCCGCCGCCAGTCGAATTCCCGGTGCAGTCCCAGCATTACGATCTCGAACGGGCAGATCTCTTCGACCACCTCGAAGTAGCGCCCGCCGGCCCCCTCGCCCAGATGGACGACGAGCGTGTACCGCCCATATAGAGGCGGGCCTTCGGGATGCGGCATGTCAGGTGGTAGGTGCCTGGCGAATGGCAGATCGGAGGGTCGTAGTCGTACTTCCAGACGTGCATGATGTTCTGGCTGACCGAGTTCCGCACCTGGAACGACACCGCGGTGCCCTCGATCGGCACGGGAATGTTGAATTCGATGTCGACCTCCAGCGGCTCCCCGTGGCGATGGACGTTGGCCGGCAGCGACGTCCTCACCTCCACGCGCGTCACGCGGGGCAGCGTCTCGGACGGCGGCGCTGTGTAGACGAGATCCCGCTCGCCGGTCTGCCGCAGGTATTCCGCGATCACGTCCGCGGTCGATCCTTCCGCGATGCAGCGCCCCTTCTGGAGCATGACGCAGCGGTGGGTGAGGGTCGACACCGCCTGCATGTTGTGGCTCACGAAGAGCACGGTGCGGCCCTCGCCGGCCGACGTCCTCCATCTTGCCGAGGCACTTCTTCTGGAACCGCGTCGTCCCGACGGCGAGCACCTCGTCGACGAGCAGGATCTCCGGCTCGAGGTGGGCGGCGACGGCGAAGGCGAGCCGCACGTACATGCCGCTCGAGTAGCGCTTGACGGGCGTGTCGAGGAACTTCTCGACTCCGCGAAGCGACGATCTCGTCGAACCTCGCGGTCGATCTCCGCGCTTGCGCATCCCGAGGATGGCGCCGTTGAGGAAGATGTTCTCGCGGCCGCGTCAGCTCGGGGTGGAAGCCGGTGCCGACCTCGAGCAGCGATGCCGACGCGGCCGCTGGATCTCGCGCCTACCCCTCGGTCGGCTCGGTGATCCGCGAGAGGATCTTGAGCAGCGTGCTCTTGCCGGCGCCGTTGCGGCCGATGATGCCGACGACCTCGCCGCGGCTGACGTCGAAGGCGACGTCGCGCAGCGCCCAGAGGCTCGTCGCTCGTTCGCGCTCGCGCGCCGCCGACGGCGCCTCGACGCCGTCGCGCGATCGAGCGATCCCGCAGCATGCTCGTGTAGGCTGCTCGCGCCGCCCGATGCGGTAGCGCTTGCCGAGCCCCTCGACGCGGATCGCCGAGTCGGCATCGGTCTCACACGACGTCCGCGAACGTCCGCTCCATGCGGCGGAAGTAGCAGGAGCCCGCCGACGAGCAGCGCGACCACCGCGGCGACGATCGACCGCGACGAGCTCGGAGGCCGCGGGCGGGCCGTGCCCAGCAGCGCCCAGCGGAAGCCCTCGATCACCGCCGGCCATCGGGTTGAGCCCGTAGAGCGAGCGCCAGCGCTCCGGCACGAACGCTCGCGGGATAGGCGACCGGCGTGGCGAACATCCAGAACTGGATGCAGGAACGGGATCGACGTACCGCACGTCGCGGTACTGACCGTTCAGCGCCGAGAGCCAGAGCGCCGACGGCGAGCGCGGTCGCGAGCGCCAGCAGGACGAACAGCGGGAGCGCGAGCGATCGCCGCGGTCGGCGCGATGCCGTAGTAGCCAGCATCAGCACGACCAGCAGCGGGAACGCGAGGCCGAAGATCGACGAGGCCGGCACGACCAGCGCGCCAGCGGCATCACGAGCCGCGGGAAGTAGACCTTCGTGATCAGCGTTGAGTTGCCGACGAGGCTGTGACGCGACTGCGTCGAGTGGCGTGCGCGAAGAGCGTCCACGGCACGAGCGCCGCGAACGCGAAGACCGGGTACGGCACGCCGTCGGAGGGAATCTTCGCCATGCGGCCGAAGACGACGCGTGAACACCACCATCGTCAGCGAGCGGCTGGAGCACCGCCCAGGCCGCCCCGAGCGCCGTCTGCTTGTAGCGCACCTTGATGTCGCGCCAGCACGAGGAAGTAGAGCAGCTCCCGATAGCGCCAGACCGACGGCAGGTCCAGGTCGAACAGGCCCTGCGGCGGCGCGATGAGCACCGTGTCTTCAGCGGCGCCGGGAGGGGCATACCCGTCCGACAGCACCGCGACCGATGAGTTTTGATCGATCCGTTCTCCCTCAGCCGACCTGTTCGGCGGCCGAGCGAAGCGCCGCCGCGTCCTTCCGCCGCTCCGGCCTCTGAACCCCGCCCTCGACGCGGGGGGATCCGTCGCGCCCGGCGTGCCGCTGCTGATAGCCGATGTTCAGTCCGCGGAGCGTGGCGCGGAGCGCCTTCGCGTCGCCGAACCGCGCGGCGTCTTCCAGGTCGCGCACGGCGATGTCCAGGAGCGACCGATCCTGCTGGAGCGCCTCCACGACGAAGATTCTTCGAATACTCGGTGCTCCGCGCGCCCGACTCGCCGGCAATCAGCAACTCCTCGTTGAGCTTCTCGCCGGGCCGCAGCCCCGTGAACTCGATCTTCACGTCCTTGTCGGGCACGAGCCCCGACAGCTCGATGAGGTTGCGCGCGAGATCGACGATCTTCACCGGATCGCCCATGTCCAGCAGGAAGATCTCCCCCTGCTTGCCGAGCGAACCGGCCTGGATGACGAGCTGCACCGCCTCGGGAATCGTCATGAAGTAGCGGCGCACGTCCGGGTGCGTCACCGTGATGTTCCTGCCGCTCCTGATCTGCCGCTGGAAAGCGGCACGACGCTGGCCCGGCTGCCGAGCACGTTGCCGAACCGCACGCAGCAGAACCGCGTGGCGGTCGCGCGCGATCCGCGGTCCTGCACGATCAGCTCCGCGACGCGCTTCGAGGCGCCCATCGTGCTGATCGGGTTCACCGCCTTGTCGGTGGAGATGAAGACGAAGTTCCCGACGCCGAATCGCGTCCGAGACGTCCACCAGATGGCGGGTGCCCATCACGTTGTTGAGGATCGCCTGCGCCGGGTGGTGCTCCATCAGCGGCACGTGCTTGTAGGCCGCCGCATGGAACACGACTTCGGGCCGGTGCAGCTCGAAGGTGCGCTCGATGACGTCCAGATCGCGGATGTCCGCCACGACCTCGCTGACCTCCGGGAAGTCCTCCTTGATCTCGCAGGCGGTCTCGTAGAGGTTGTTCTCGTCCTTGTCGAGCAGCACCAGGCGCGACGGCTTGAACTCCCGCAGCTGCCGCACCAGCTCCGAGCCGATCGACCCGCCCGCCCCCGTGACCAGAATCCGCCGGCCGGCGTACGACCTGGCGAGCTCCTCCAGATCGCGCGGGTAGGTCACGCTGTCCCGTCCGAGCAGCGCCTCCATGTTGACCGAGGTGAGCTGCGTGAGGCTGGCCTTGCCCGACATGATCTCGCCCAGCGTCGGCACCGACGAGGTCTTGACCGGCAGCTGGGCGCACCGGGCCGACAGGCGCTGCAGCGTCGGCTTCGACGCGCTCGGCATGCACAGCACCACCTCGTCCACCAGGTATTCCGCGACCACCGCCTCCAGGTCTTCGGTCGTGCCGAGCACGCGCCAGCCGCCGATCGTCCGCCGCTGGATCTCGATATCGTCGTCGAGGAAGCCGACGACGTCGAAATGGTCGCGGAGCTCGCGGAGCAGATGGAGGCCCGCTTCTCCCGCGCCGATCAACAGCAGCCGCTTCCTGGTCCTGGGCCCGCGCGCCCCCTTCTGCGCGCGCGCGACCGCCTTCTCGTAGAGGATGCGCCGGGTGAGCCGCGCCTCCACCAGCCCGGTGTAGGCGAGGAGCGGATGAATGGCGAGCACGCCGAAGGGCACCGGCGTATCCGCGAAGACGCCCGAATCGAGCACGCGCCACACGAAACAGACAATGAAGGCGACCGACACGGAGGCCGCCATCGCGGCGGCGTCGTTCAACCCGAAGAACCGCCAGATCCGCTTGTAGACGCCGGACGCGATGTTCGCGCCCACGTACAACGACACCACGAAGGGGAGCGCCAGGCGGAGCTGATGACCGTAGGGAGCGGGCGGAAATCCGTCGAACCGGATCATGTAGGCCAGTCCCAGCGCGGCCGCCACGATCGCGGCGTCGATCGTCAGCTGGCTCAGCCGGCTGGTCACGACCCTGCCCGCCTGCCGCTGCAGGCGCCCCAGCAGGAGCGCAACGGCTGGCGTGCGCCGACCGATCAACAGCTCCCGCCAGGAGCTCATCGACGGTTGGACGGATTTGGCGAGATCGCGGCCCATGTTTTCCCCCACAGTGAAGTGGATGCTTCGAGATGTCTGGTGATCGACGAGAGTGCTGGCGGGTGCACGATGGTGCACCGCCCCCGATCTGCGGCCGGCCGGACGAACGGAGGCGCGTCTACCGGGCTATCACGTACGGAACGTTGGCGATCGTGCCCGGCAGGAGCCCGAGCAGGCTGTATCCCAGGTTCTTCGCCTTGCTCCCGGGCACGAAGATGATGTCGTCGGCCCGCACGAGAAAGTCGGGCTTCTTGCCGGAGAGAATCTGTCCGAAGTCGACCGAGAGCTGCTCCCGCTGGCCCGCGTCGTTGTAGCGCACCAGGATGCCGTCGCCCATCTTCGCGGTCTTGGTCGGCCCGCCCGCCCAGGCGATCGCCTGCGAGATGCGCAGGTCCTGCTTGGCGGGAAGCTGATAGGCGCCGGATCGATTCACCTCGCCCACCACGTACACCATCTGGACCGGCCGGTCTTCGATGTGGACCACGTCTCCCCCCTTGACGGGCACGTTCAGGGAGATGTCGGCCTCGTCCAGGAGCTGCCGCAGGTTCACCTTGATGACCTCGTCGGCGCCGTCCGGAGTGTGGCGCTGGATGACCGCCTCGTCGCCGGCGTTCGCCGTGAGGCCGCCGGCCATCGACAGCACGTCGACGATCTTGAGCGGCAGCGTGATCTGGTACTGTCCGGGCTTGCCGACCGCGCCGAGCACGAAGACCGGCTGCGATCGATACTCCTTGACGAACACCGTGACCTGCGGCCGCTTGATCAGCTCGCCGTCGAGCGCCTCGGTCAGCCGCTGTTCGAGCTCGGCCGGGGTCAATCCCGCCGCCGTGATCGGCTCG
The DNA here is from genome assembly GCA_963738315.1 of Vicinamibacterales bacterium. GTDB lineage: Bacteria > Acidobacteriota > Vicinamibacteria > Vicinamibacterales > JAMQPK01 > JAMQPK01. The sequence goes on from CAVTVT010000004.1 coordinate 512,975, forward strand.
AGCAGCGGCAGCTTGATGAGTCCCGCCGCGTTGATCCGCACTTCGTGCTTGTACTCGACCTCGAACACGCTGATCTCGATCAGGTCGCCCGGCCCGAGCCGGTACTCGACGTCCGTCTTGTCGAGCGCGCTCACCTTGGCGAGGCGCCCGTCGACCGCGGGCGCCGGCGGCGCGGCTACGGGCGGCGGCGCGGCCACGCGCGGCGGCCCGGCGGGAGAGGGCGACGCCGGGGCCGGCCCCACCGGCGTTTGGGCCCGCAGCACCGCCGAGCCGAGCAGAAGAATGGAGCACCAGATCGTCTTCTTCATCACAACCCCTATTTCACTTGCAGCCCGCTCGACTGCGAGGCGGCCGCCAGGTTTCCGGCGGCGCCGTAGTAGCCGTATCCGTAGCCGCCGCTCTCCTGCTGGCCGCGGTTGAGCAGAATCCCGAGCACCTTGGCGCCCACGCCGCGCAGCAGGCTCGTGGACTTCTGGACCAGCGCCTTCGGCGTCTTGCCGGCCTCCACGACCAGGAGCACGCCGTCCACCCGCGGCGACACGACGACGGCGTCGGTCACCGGCATGAGCGGCGGACCGTCGAGGATGATGAACTCGAAGTACCGTCCGAGAATCTCGAGCGCGCCCTGCATGCGGCTGGATCCGATCAGCTCCGGAGGATTCGGCGGCGTCGGGCCCGACGGGATGACGTACAGATTCGGAATGCCGGTGTCCTGGATCTCCGTGTTCAGGCTGCTCTGCCCCGACAGGTACCGGCTGATGCCCCGCGTCCTCGTCAGTTGAAAGAGCTGCGCGAGCCGCGGCTTGCGCATGTCGAGCTCGAGGAGCAGCGTGCGGGCGCCCGTCTGCGCGAGCGCCGTGGCGAGGTTCACCGCCGTCGTGGTCTTGCCCTCGCCGGAGACGGCGGAGGTCACGAGCACGGTGCTCGGGCGCGCGTCGGCGGAGGAGAACAGCAGCGAGGTGCGCAGGGCGCGGTAGCTCTCCCAGTACACGTCGCTCGTCGATTCCAGGTTGGCGCCCACGCGTGTGATCTGATGCTGGCCGTCCATGGGCACCAGCAGCCCGCCGGTCGCCTCGCTCCAGGACTTCTCGAACGCCGGAATCGATCCCATGAAGGGCAGCCGGAGGTCGCGCTCGATCTCCTCGGGCGACTTGACCGTGCGATCCAGGAAGTCGCTGCCCACGGCGAGCCCGACCGCGCACATCAGCCCCAGCAGCAGCCCCAGCGCGAAGTTGCGCGGGACGTTGGGCGAGAACGGCCGCCTGGGCACGAGCCCCCGATCGATGACGTGGATGTTCGCCGACTTCATGCCGGCCGAGACGTCGGTCTCTTTCAGCCGCTGCAGGAGGCCGTCGTGCAGCTGCCGATCCGTCTCCACCTCGCGCTTCAGGATGTTGTACTGGATCGACTCTTCGGAGAGCTGATCGAGCTGCTTGTTCTGATCCGCCAGCGCCGAGGCGACCCGCTGGCGGTGGGCCAGCGCGAGGTCGTATGCGAGCCTCGACTGCGCGGAGGCGTTCCGCGTCTCCTTGACGAGATCCTGCCGCGTCTCGGCGATCTCCTGCTGCAGGGCCTCCACTTCGGGCCACTTCGGCCCGAACTGCTGCGTCAGGGCCGCGTGCTTCTGGCGGAGACCCGCCAGGCGTCGCTCGAGATCCCGCATCGCGTCGCTCTTGAGCGCCTCGGGGAAGGCCTCCGGCGTGGCGTCCCTGAGGGCCTGGTGCTGGTTCTTCAGCAGCTCGGCCTCGACCTGGGTCATCTCCTGGTTGAGATCCGAGAGCTTCTGGACCGCGATCTTCTCGGTCGGCTCGAGGATGCCGTGCGCCCGGCCGTACTCGGCGAGCTGCTGCTCGGACTGCTCGAGCTTCGCCTTGACCTTGAGCCGCTCCTGCTCCAGGAACTCGCGCGCGCGGCTGGTCGCCTCCCGCTTCACCTCGAAGCTGTACTCGACGTACTCGTCGGCGACCGCGTTGACGGCGGTGGCCGCGAACTGCGGGCTCGGAGAGGTGTAGCTCACCCGGACGATCTGCGACCGCTCCACCGGCAGCACTTCCAGCGGGCCCAGGAAGCCGGTCGCCGCCGCGTTGAGATTCTTCGGATCGCTCGTCAGCTGCAGGCGCTGCACCACGCGGCGCGCCAGCACCTGGCTCTTCAGCACCTGGCTCTGCGTGCCCAGATACAGCGGGTTTTCGGTCAGGCTCGCAGACAGCGGCTGGTACGGCAGCACGTTCTGTTCCGGATCGATCTGGATCCTGACCGAAGACTTGTAGAGCGGCTTCGTGCTGAAGGTCCACAGCGCGGTGGCGGCCAGGAAGAACGCGACCACGGCCGCGATGAACCACTTGCGCCGCAGGATCACCTGCAGGTAGCGGTGGATCTCGCTCTGCTTCCCGTCGAGATAGTCGTCGACCCAGATGGCCTGGGGCTGCGGTTCGTAGGCCACCGGAGGACGGGCGTCGCGTTTGATCAGGTCCGACATGAACGTCTGAGCTCTGGATACCGCGGTTTGCTGAACAGCGCGAAGATGGTCTGCGCCAGAATCATGAGGTCGCTCGACAGGGTCCGCCGCGACAGGTAATCCAGCTCGATCTGCAGCTTGCGCGGCAGGATCTCGCGCCGGTAGGTCGCCTCCCAGTCGGGTCCGGTGAGCATCTGCTCTTCGTGCCGGTGCAGGAGCGTGGCCAGGCTGGTGATGCCCGGCCTCACTCGGAGCACCTGCCGCTCGTCCGCTGAGTAGTACTTTACATATTCCGGATCCTCGGGTCGAGGTCCGACGAGGCTCATCTCGCCCTTGAGCGTGTTCACCAGCTGGGGCAGCTCGTCCAGCTTCGACCGTCGCAGGAGCCGGCCGACGCGCGTGATCCGCGCATCTCCGCTGGCCGTGATCCGCGGCCCCCGCGCCGCCGCATCGGCCACCATCGTCCGGAATTTGTACAACTCGAACAGCCGGCCGTTCCGGCCGACGCGCCGCGCCCGGTAGAGGACCGGCCCCCGCGAGCCCGCCTTCACGGCGAGGGCAATCAGGAGCATGAGCGGGCTCAGCACGGCCAGCCCGACGACCGACACGCTAACGTCCAGCCAGCGCATAGGAAGCCGAGGGACGCGTGCGCGCGATGTCCAGGACGGCGTCGATCACCTGTTCGACGTCCTCGTCGGTCATGCGGCTGTAAATCGGCAGCGAGATCTCGCGCCGGTATTCGCGGTAGGCGACCGGGAAGTCGTCGGGCCGGTAGCCGTACACGGTCTCGTAGTACGGGTGCACGTGGAGCGGGATGAAGTGGACGCTCGAGCTGATGTTCCGATCCTTGAGCTCCTGGATGAACTGCTCGCGGCTGATGCCGAGCGCCTCCTCGCGCACGCGGATCATGTAGAGGTGCCAGGCATGCCCCACGCCGTCGCGCTCGACGGGCGTCTCGAGCCCGGGCTCGCCGGTGAAGGCGGCGGTGTAGCGGGCCGCGATCTCGGCGCGGCGCCGGCGCATCCGGTCGAGCTTCCTGAGCTGCGCCAGGCCGAGCGCGGCCAGCAAGATCCGGCATGTTGTACTTGTAGCCGGGCGCCATGATCTCGTAGTACCAGCTGCCTTCGGCGGTGTACCGCTTCCAGGCGTCCTTGCTGATGCCGTGCAGGCTCATGATGCGGAACCGGTCCGCCTGCTCCTCGCTGTCGGTCGGTGATCATCCCGCCTTCGCCGGTGGCCAGCGTCTTGGTGGCGTAGAACGAGAAGCACGCCGCCCAGGGCACGCCGCCGCCAATCGGGGCGCCCACGGGACGTCCGTTGAACGACGCCGAGCAGGCGTGGGCCGCATCCTCGACCACCGCGAGCCCGTGCGCGCCGGCCGCCGACACGATGGCGTCCATGTCGCAGGGATGCCCCGCCATGTGCACCGGGATGATCGCCTTGCCGGCGCCGCGATACACGTTCCTGCTCCGCCGCCCCTGCCGAGGCCGCGCCGACCGCTCGAGCGCCCGCCCGACCGCCAGCGTGCGCGGCTTCCGCCCCTCGTGGAGGCACCGGTTGAGATCCGCGATGGTGTCGGTGAGCGCGGCGGGATCGATGTTGAACGTGTCCGCCTGCACGTCGACGAAGATCGGCACGGCGTCGAAGTAGCGGATCACTTCCGCGGTGGCGGCGAACGTGTAAGGCGTCGTGAACACGAAATCGCCGGGCCGCACGCCGATCGCCTCGAGCGCCAGGTGCATCGCCGCCGTGCAGGAGCTCACCGCGACCGCGTATTTCGCCCCGACGAGATCGGCGAACGCCTGCTCGAACTGTCTCGTCTTCGGACCGGTCGTGATCCAGCCGGAGTCGAGCACCTCCCGGATTTCGTTGAGCTCGTCGCCGCCGAGATCCGGCAGCGCGAACGGCAGCAGCGTGGTCCGCCTGGTCACCGGGCGCCTCCCTCGCGGGGATCCTGGCGCGGCGCCGGCGAGGCGCCCGACTCTTTCTGCGACCTCTCCGCTTCGGCGATCTGCTCGAGCAACTGCTGGAACCCGCCTTCTCCCTCGGGTCGAATGAACGTGGAGAACGCTTCAGCGCCGGTCCGCACGGGTGCCTCGAAATGGATCTGGGAGAAGCGGCTGCGGCAGGTCCCGCACCGGTACGGCGGCAGGCCCATCCTGACGAGCAGGCTCTGCAGCCACGCCCTCGAGCTCAAACGGTGCGCCTGCGCGCCGCAGTGCGGACACCTGATCCACTCCCCCTTCACGACGGTCAGCGGCCTGTCCACTGCGGCGGCGGGCTGGCCGAAATGGGGAGCCCGCAGCGGCGGCTGGGCGGTGGTCGGGGTGGCCGTGCCGAACGCCTTCGCGCGTTCGAGGGCCTGATGAATTCTTGTCATATGCGAGGTGTGGACACACCTTCGGCCTCTCACTTACAACCGGACGCACCGGAGAACGACCGCCGCCTAGGTCTGCGGGGGTGCTCCCCGGACGCGGAGAGCTCACCCCGGCAACAGCAAAAGTTGTGCGCGCCCCGCATGGCAACGACCAGAGCCTCGGCAACGCGCTGCAGGGTAGGGACTTACACAGTCATTGCACAGAGAGAACGATGTCCAGAACGGCGGATGTTATCTGCTGGGCCGTTGGAAAAAGTGGCCCCTGGAGAGGATTAAGTTGGCCGGGCCGGGCGAAGAACCAGACTTTGCCTGAAGTTACTGAAAATACATCACTTATACAAGACCGTAACGGTCCCGCGGCCCGCCCGTTTTCGCCTGCGCCATACCGGGCCCCCCCCGGAGGCCGCCGATCCCGCTCCCTCACTCCCCCGCCGGGGAGAGCACGACGTCCACCACGAGCGCCGCATGATCGCCGCCAAAACGGTCGGCCAGCACACGCGCCCCGGCGCATCGGAGCTCTTTCGACATGAGCACGTGATCGATCCGGATGCCGAACAGGCTCGTGAACTTCGTATGTCCGAATCCGACGCCGCAGCTAGAGAAGCCGTTCCGAAGATCGCCCCAGTTCGCCCGGTAGATGGCACTCTCCACCGGCATGTTGAAGTCGCCCACCACCAGAAATGGCTCGCCGCCGGGCTCGAGCCACATGCGGGTGCGCTGCGATTCCCACTCTGCTTCGGCACGGTTCCTCGCGAAGGCCAACATGGCGTGGCGACGGCCGCGAAGGACCTGCTGGAGCCCTCTCCGGATGGTGGCGAAATGGACGTTCAGCAGACGCATATGCCCGGCGGGGGTGGCGATGTCGAACCAGTCCGGCTCGATCGGTCCGTCCGGGCCCCCCTCCTCTCCCGCCATCCCTCCGTAGAGCCGCGCGGCGGGGGGCGCCGGCAACGCGGTGATCCTGTAGCGGCTGGCCAGGCAGAGATCGTCGCCGCGAGAGTAGAAATACCAGCCGCGGTGCGCCATGCCGTCGTTCGAGAGCGGGCACTCCTGCAAGGCGGCCACGTCGATGCCTTCGGTCCGCATCACACGGTCGAGGGCGCTCACCGTGACCTGTCCTTCTCCGACGTTGTGGGTCATGACGCGAAGCACCACCGGCGCGCTCACGCGTGACAGACCCAGCCGGAAGTCCATGAAGCCGAAGAGCAGGACGGCCGCGGCGGCGGCCGCCGGGATCGCCATCTGCAGCCGCGTCCGGCCGCGCGCCAGGACGGCCGCGGCACACAGGGGAATCAACGGCACAGCCGCCAGCCACCGCGGTCCGAAGGCGATGATCGTCGCGGGCCAGGCCCGGTCGGCCCACAGATCGATGCTCAGCCAGAGCAGAACAGCGAAGCCGGCATAGCCGAAAGCCAGCCGTCTGCCCCAGCTCGAAGTCATCTCCATGCGAGGGTAGCACGCCTCCCGGCGCGGGCGCTGGCATGCGGCCGTCCGTACACGTCACAATGACGCCGATGGACGGCTTCGTCGATCTCCACACCCACGTCCTCCACGGCCTCGACGATGGCGCGAAGACGCGTGACGACAGTCTGGAGATGCTGCGCATCGCCGAGGCGAACGGCACCACCGATCTGGTGGCGACGCCGCACGCCAACAGCCGCTTCACGTTCGACCCGGCGCTCATCGACCGGCGCATCGCGGAGCTCGCGCCGCACACCGGCGTGCGCCTGCACCGCGGCTGCGACTTCCACCTGCACGTCAGCAATATCGAGGACGCGCTGGCGAACCCCGGCAAGTACACGATCGACCACGGCCCGTACCTGCTGGTCGAGCTGCCGGCGACGGTCGTGCCGAGCGGCACCGATCGCATCCTGATGCAGCTCCTCGACGCCGGCATGCTGCCCATCGTCACGCATCCCGAGCGGAACGGCCACCTGCAGCGGCACACCGGCGACCTCGTGAGATGGATTGGCCTGGGCTGTGCGGTGCAGGTCACGGCGGCGTCGCTCACGGGCCTCTTCGGCCGCGCGGCCCGCGCCTCGGCTCACGCGCTCGTCAAAGCGGGGCTGGCGCACTTCGTCGCCAGCGATGCGCACGACGCCGAAGTGCGCACGCCGAGTCTGCGCGAGGCGTACGCGTGCCTGATCGATCTGTTCGAGGAGGATCGCGTGAGGGCGCTATTCGTGGAGAACCCGCGCGCGGTGCTGGAAGGGGACGAGCTCGACGTCGACGCGCCGCCGCCCGCCGCGAGGAAGCGGCGCTGGTATCAGTTCTGGTGAGCGTCGGGGTGGATGGGCCGCCAGTCGTGGTACTGGAGGCGGCAGGCGTCGCACCGGACGAGCGGCGCGCCGGAGAGCGCGGCGAGGCTGCTGAGCGGATGCCGTGAGACCGAATCGATGTGATCGCGCTTGCGGCTCCGCTTCACGTGCACACTGCCGCACCGGACGCAGTGCGTATGCGTGGCCAGGACGAACCTGACGCCCGGGCGATCGAACAGGCGGCGGGTCTTCTTCGTCCGGCCGCAGCTCGAGCAGCGGAAGACGCGGCTGTACAGCAGCTTGTCGAACCAGCTCCGGCGGCGCCTCGCCATGGCGCCCCCGCAGCCCGGGCACACGGGCATGGTGGAGGGGCAGGAGTTTACCTCGTTTTTACAGGGAAGCCAGCCCAGGCGTTGAGCACGCCGAACCACTCCTTCGAGACCGCGTTCGCGTCCTGGGTGGTCTTCCACCACCGGCCCGGCTGGAACGGGTCGCGGCGGGCGAAGCGCACCATCAGCGAGGGCGTCGCGCCGACCAGCACGCCCCAGAGCACCTTCACGCGGCGCGTGTGATATTTCGAGGTCACCACGATCGCGCGCTCGCCGCCGGCGCGCCGCAGCTCGGCGGCAATCGCCTGCACCTCTTCCGCGGTGTTCTTCGTGTAGCCGGGCAGCACCCGGATCGCGCCGGCCGGCACGTCGAGCCGCTCCAGCACCCGGCGGCTGGAACTGGTACTCCGGCACCCGCGGCACGGCGAGATCCGACAGCGCCGCGTCCTCCGCGTCTGTACGCGCCCCGCGTGAGCCACACCTCGGGAGCCAGCCGCTGCCCGTAGATGGCCGCCGCCTCCATCGCGCGGAACGGCACGCCCCCGGCGAGCACGACGATCGCCCGGGCCGGCTGGAGCGTGTCGGCCACGATGAGCCATCTGGCGGCGGCGGTGAGGGCCAGCGGCGTCACGAGACAGAGGCCCAGGAGCACAACCGCGCCGGCCAGGAGCCGCCGAACGGACGCCGGGAACGTCAAGGCGCCGGCTACTTCGCCGATGTTCGCTTGGTGTTGCCGGGGGGCGGCGGCTGGCCGTCCTTGGCTCCCTTGTTGCCGACCGCACTGGTGACATCCGCCAGGTTCCCGTAGATCCGGAACTGCGGACGGCCGTACTGCTCGCCCCGGGCGGGTGGATTACGCGATTCCTCTGCGCTCATGTGTGTCTGCCTCCTCCTGATTGCCGCCGGCGCTCTCGAGCTGCGAGAGCCACCGGCCCAGCACGCCGAACCGGAACCTCGCGCCGGCATCGCTGGGGTTCAGCGCCGATTCTTCTGTCATCTTCTTCACGTCGCCGTACTCCGCGAGCCGTGCCACGGGCCGGAGTGCGGCCCCCTGGCGGCCCGGCTGCGCCAGCACCGGGTCCCGGCCGAGCGGTGTCTTGCGCCGCGTGCGGACGGCTTCCGGCAGTGCGCCCCTCAGCGCCTCGCGCAGCAGGTGCTTCCGGCGGCACCAGGGCAGCGCCGGCACCCGCAGCATGAACCTCAACAGCCGGATGTCGAGGTAGGGATGGCGCACCTCGATCGGCGCGCCGGTATAGGCCGGCTCCAGCGATTCAAACAGCGACTGCCAGAGCGGCGTCAGCATCGACGCGTAGCCGCGCGGCCGCACCGGATGCGCGGAAACGGTGTCGCGGCACCAGTCGCTCCAGCGCCGTTCGAGCTCGAGGCGCGAGACGAGCTCTGGACGAAGCCAGTCGGGAAACCTCGTCCCGTCCCCACCGGCGGCGCCGCCGCCATTGCCGAAGAGGCGCGGCACCATCCCGGCGAGCGGAAGCCGCCGGTGCGCGCGCAGGTGCCGCGCGCCGTCGGCCGCCAGGCGCCCCCATCGCTTGCCCGCGACGAGATGCCGCACGTACGGCTGCCATTCGTACAGGAGCGCGTTGTCCGGCCCTTCGCCGTAGAAGACGACCCGCCCCTGCGCGGCGACGTCGGCGTAGAACGGCTTCGCGGCGCCCGCGTGCACGGCCGACTCGAGCGGCTCCGGCGTCGGCGCCTGCGCCTCCGCATGCGCCGACGGAGCATCGTCGGCCACCCAGGACCGGATCGGAATGCCGAGGTGCCGGGCCACCATGCCCGCATAGTGCCCTTCCGTGTCGGGCATCAGCCGGGTGTAGATCGACGTGAACGCCTTCACCGGGTGCGCGGCCGGGCCGTGCCGCAGCAGCCGGGCGGCCGTCGCGGCGAGACCCGGCGAGTCGAGGCCGCCGCTCATGAACACCGACACCCGCCCGGTGCGCAGGCGATCGGCGACGGCCGTGTCGACGAGCTCGCGGAACTCGTCCACGTAGTCGCGGCTGCGGCGGTAGAAGAGCGGCTCCTCGATCGGCAGCGTCCAGTATCGGCTGCAGGCCCACACCCTGCGAGGCCGACCACCTGAGCGCGTGCGCCGGCGGCAGCCGCTGGATGTCGGCGAACGAGGTCGTCGCGAGCTCCTGGTTGTCGCCGAACAGCAGGAAGTCGGCGATGGCGAGATCGTTCAGCCGCGACGAGACGCCGGGGTGGCGCCGCAGGCACTCGATCGAGCTCGCGACGGCGACCGCCGATCCCAGCCGCGCGTAGTAGAGCGGCTTCACCCCCATCTGGTCGCGGGCGCAGAAGAGCGTCCGCCGGCGCGCGTCCCAGACGGCGAAGGCGAAGTCTCCCAGCAGGCGGTCGACGCATCGCTCGCGCCATCGCATGTAGGCGTGCAGCAGCAGCGCGGCATCGGACGCTCCCGTATCGGCCGAGGCGCCGGCGCTCCGAAGCGCGCGCACCAGATGGCGGCGATCGTCCACGCGCGCGTCGGCCACGATCCAGGTGCTGCCGTCGATCGTCAGCGGCTGGCGGTCGTGGCCCGCTTCGGCGCCGGTCGCCAGGAGCGCGTGCCCGAGCGCCACGCCGTCGCCGATCCAGACCTGCTGCCGATCCGGTCCTCTCGAGGCGAGCGCGCCAGTGAGGTCCGCGGGCCAGCTCCGGATCGGCCGGCGCGCCATCGGTCTCGAGCAGCGCCAGGATGCCGCTCATGCCGGCGACTCCCGTGCGCAGATCGGCGACGAGCGCCTCTCTGACCTGCTCCAGCACATCGAACGTGCGCGGATAGCGAAGGCGGCGCACCGGGATCCGCCTGGCGAGCGCGCCCGCCGCGGCGAACTGGCGGCTCAGCCGCGCGGCGTCCCTCACGCGCGCGTTGAACGTGGCGCGCACGATCTCCATCACCGAGTCCGATCCCGGCACGTCTTCGATCGTCACCGTCTCATCGCCGGCATAGTCGAGCACGACGAAGCGGCGGATCGGCACCGGCGAGCGGTGCTGTTCGCCTCCCGCGAGCGGAATGACCAGCTTGTCGGTCTCCGGGTTCATCGCCGCGCCCGGGCGGTCGCCGAACCGATGGGCGCCGGCGGAGTCGGGAAAGAGCTTGATGCGCGGCGGACCGGGATAGCCGCACGGCTCTCCCCGCACGCTCCGCACGAGCAGCAGATCGTCGCCGAGAATGGCGCTCCCCGCGCGAAGGAACGAGGCGGCCAGCGTCGACTTGCCCTGGCCGCTGTCGCCGAAGAGCGCCAGCCCCTGTCCGTCGACGACCAGGGTCGTCGCGTGCAGCGGCTCCCAGCCCTGCTTCACGAGCGCGAACGACAGCACCGCGCCGAGCAGATAGGTCTGGAAGCACTCGACCGTCGCCCGATCGAGCAGCGCGCAGGAGATGTGCCGGCCGTCGGCCGACACGACGAACTGGAACAGATCGGGCCAGCGCAGGAGCTCCGACCCGTCCGGATGGACGAACCGGCGATACCAGGCGCCCTCCGGTCCGCCAGGCTCGAAGCCGGCCGTCCGATCGTCCATCGAGTCCGCCGTCTCGAGCGCCAGCGTCACGTCGGCCTCGCCGTGCGGCGCCGGCGCCGGTCGAACGGCAGCGGGATCTCGCTGCGGATCGACAGGCCGTACCCCGCGTACGTCAGTCCTGCCATGCTCATGCGGTTGCCAGTATCGGCGTGCGCCGCTCCGGCATCTGCTCGCCCCAGACCGCGGCGTACGTCGCGGAGCGCTCGAGCAGCTCCTCGTGCGACCCGGAGGCGGCAATCGTGCCGTGCTCGATCAGATGGATGACATCGGCGTGCATCGCCGTCTTCAGCCTGTGGGTGATGATGATGGCCGTGCGGCCGCGGGCCACCTCGCGGAATCGCGCGAACCAGTCGAGCTCCGACCAGGGATCCAGCGCGCTCGTCGGCTCGTCGAGCACCATGATCGGCGCCGGCCGGAGGAAGGCGCGCGCCAGCGCGAGCCGCTGCCATTCGCCGGCGCTCAGCTCCATGCCGTCGCAGAACCACTTGCCGAGGAGCGTCCGGTAGCCGGCGGGCAGCGTGCGGATGAACGCCGCGGCTCCCGACAGTTCGCTGGCCCGTCGGATGTCGCCGCTCGAAGGCCGCCGCGCCAGCGCGCTGATGCTGATGTTGTTGGCGATCGACTGGCTGTAGCGGACCGGCTCCTGGAAGAGCGGCGTCACCAGCGCCCGCAGCTCCTGCAGATCGATCCTCCGCAGATCGACATCGTCTATTTCGATCGTCCCTTCCGCAGGGTCGTACAGCCGGCAGAGCAGCTTGAGCAGCGTGCTCTTGCCGCCGCCGTTCGGCCCGACCAGCGCCACCGTCCGCCCCGCCGGAATCTCGAGGTCGAAATGCTCGAGCGCCGGCCGCGTGCTGCCCGGATAGCTGAACGTGACGTCGCGGAAGCGGATGCGCCGCGCCGCCGCGGGCGTCGTGTGCACGGCGGCGGCGTTGCGAATCTCCGGCTGGAGCTCGAGGAACTCGAAGAGGTTCTCCAGGAACAGGCTGCTGGCATAGAGATGCGCCACCGCGCCGAGCAGCCCGCGCATCGTCGACAGCCCCTGGGCGAACGCCTGGTAGAAGGCGGCGAGCTGTCCGAGCGAGAAGGCGCCGCGGAGCGTGCGCAGCACCACCCATCCGAACGCGCCCGACGCGATCAGCATGCCGGAGGCGGCGGCCAGCAGCTCGGCCACGCCCCGCCGGCGGACCAGCGCCAGCCGTTCGCACCGGAGCTGCCGGCGGATCTCCTCGTGCGCGCGCCGGAAGAGCGGCCCGAGATCGAACAGCCGCAGCTCCGAGGCGTGGGCCGCCGAGGTCAGCACGCTGTCGTAGTAGTACCCGCGACGCTCCGTGGCCGTCGTCTCGCGCCACCACGCCTGCTGGATGAGCGCGTGCTTCCCGACGACGTAGAGCACCGGCACGGCGCTGAGGAAGAGGGCGAGCGGCAGCCACCAGCCGTAGGCGACGAGCACGGCGCCCATGGCGGCCAGCGTGACGCAGCCCTGGAAGACCTCGCCCAGCGTGTCGAGCAGCTCCGAGGGGCGGTAGGTCGCTTCGTCGCGCGCGCGGTGCAGATGGTCGAAGAACGACGGCGACTCGTAGAACGCCAGATCGAGGCGTGCGGACTGCTCGTGTATCCGCGCGGTGATCCGATCCTTGAGGCGCTCGGCCTGCGCCACCCGGGCCCAGCCGAGCGCCGCCCGGGCCGCGGCCACCGCGGCCATGACGATCGCCGAGAGCGCGGCCCACAGCAGCAGCGGCTCCACGGCCGGCCAGGCGCCGTGCGCCGCGGCGGCGGCCACCACGTGATCCACGATCTGCCTGGTGATGTAGACCGTCGCCAGCGGCGCGAGGCCGAGCACCGCCAGCAGCGCCGCCCAGATCAGCATCGACCGATCGCCCTCGGCGCGCAGCAGCCTCACGATGTTCGAGAGCGATCGCATGATCAGCCCGCGAGGCTCCTGAACGGCACGAACGCCGCGTCGCGCGCCTGCAGCGACGGGTCAAGCCGGCGGCCGCCAATCCCGACCCAGGCGTGCGCCTCGAAGATGCCGCCGGGCCTGGCCGCGCCCAGTTCCACGCGGCTCTCGATCCCCTGCTGCTCGAGCAGCGCCCAGACGACCAGCGCGCGCGGCAGGCAGGCGGTGCGGCATACGTGGTGATCCGCGGCGGCGCGCACCAGGCGGCAGGTCGTATCGGCCGCGTCGTTACGGGACGTGGAACCCGGCATGGCGGGCCGCCGCGACCCCATCGCGAGCCATCTCTGCGTCCGCCGCAGCCCCAGACCGGCGACGCTGAGCCGGACGAGCGGCAGCAGGAGCCACGCGCGGACGAACATGTTGCGTTCCTCGGGGCTCAACAGGCCGAATTGCCTCAGCCGCTTCATCCGCGGATCTCCAGGAGCCCGTGCGCGAGCAGCGTGCCGACGAGATCGGCCAGATCCTGCCGGAGCTCCCGCTCGTCCACGTCGTACACGCCCTTCAGCGATTCGAGCGCCGCATCCACCGAGCCGGCCTTCGTCATGGCGTCCCACATGCGTCCGCCCACCCTGTCGAGGCCGAAATAGGTCTCGCTCTGGAGATTCAGCAGCACCGCTTCGCCGTCGATTTCCGAGATCATCACGTGCTCCGGCGCGCGCACGCACGAGCTGAACGAGAACGTCACCTCAGCACCTCCCCCTTCATCACCCGCCACGATGCGCCCGCCGCCCGCCGCAGATAGGCAGCCGCCAGTCCCGCCGCGGTGTCGACGCCGTGCGCTCTGCGCATGAAGCCGGCGTCGGGCAGCGCGTGCTCGAGGAGCAGCCGCGCCTTCGCGCGAAGGCCGGCCGACCCGCGGACGTCGAGCAGCAGGCTGCGCGCCTCGCTGCGCACGCCTCCGAGGTACTCGCGCGAGGGCTCCCGCACATCGCCCGCGCGCGCGCCCCGTGCGTCGAGGTGCCGCAGGATCCCTCCAGGGCACCCGACGAGCGCCACCGCCGACTGGATTCCGCCGGCGCAGACGCCGAGCAGCTTCTTTTCGGCGGCGAGCGCGGCGAAGCGGATCGCCTCGGGCTCCGGCATCGCTTCCACCAGCAGCCGGATGTCGTACAGCCACATCAGGACCGGCGAGTCGTCATGGTGCGCCACCCGGTGCGCGCAGGCGACGAGCAGCGCGTGCGGCAGTGACGGCATCTTCGCGCCCGGGCCGAGCGCCGGCACCGGCAGTGCGCCGGCGGCGAGCTCGTCGAACGAGAACATCGACGCGAACAGCGGGCGGTTGCTCACGGCCCAGTGCAGATCGATGACGTGCCACGTCGATCCGATCTGCCGCTCGAAGGTGCACTGCGTGTGTACCGATCCGCCCGACAGGCTGTTGAGGCGCGTGTAGCCGAGCGCCTCGAGCAGATCGGCCGCTGTCGGAAAGCTGGATCGCCTGACGAGCAGGTCGGTGTCGTACCGCGATCGCAGCGCCGGGGCCGGGTAGAGCGTGTAGCCGAGCGCCGCACCCTTGAACACGAGCGTCTCGACGCCTGCCTCGCGCAGGCGCTCGACGACGCGCTGGAGCTCGCGGCGGCGCACCAGCTCGATGGCCGCTTCGCGCGTGACGTGGCGCTCGAGCGCGTCGCTGATGCGCGCAGGCACATCGCCCGGCGCCCGCTCCTTGAGGACGCGCCAGACCAGCCCTTCCACCCGCTGCTCCGCGGCGGCGGCAAGCAGCCGATCCTGGACGGCAGGGTCGTCCAGCGCGCCGCGCGGCGGCAGCTCGCCTCGCAGGATGGCGCTCGCCAGTGTGTCGCTCATGAGTTCAGGCGGAAAGCGCGCGATCGAGCGGCGCGGCGCCGAGCAGGCCGAGCACTGCCGGCGCGCCCACGCCGACGTCCGAGGCGACCCGTCCCGCCGCGTCGAGCAGCACCGCCGAGGGGGTGCCGGTGGCGCCGAACACCCTGGCCGCGCCGAAGCTCGGGTCGAGGACGACGCGCGAGCGGAAGCGCTGCGCGCGATTGGCGTCCGCCGCGCCCGCGGCCACGATCACGAGCTGCGGGCCGGTCTTCGCGCGCGTGCGCTCCCACGATCGCACCTCGCCGAGCATCGCCTTGCAGAAGCCGCAGCCAGGGTTCCAGAAGAGCAGCACGCTCGGGCGGCCGCGGAGGGCGGCGATATCGAACGCCGCGCCGTCGAGATCCCGAAGATCGAGCGGCGGCGCCAGGTCGCCCTGCGCCACCGGATCGGGCACGGTTTCGCCGAAGACGAGCGCGCGGATCTCGTCGCCTCCCGCGGCGAGCGGGGCCGCCACCAGGCCTTCCTTAATAAGGATGGCGCTCGGCGACGCCTTGACCCGGTAGGCGTCGCCGACCTCCCGGTCCTCCTGCAGCAGCATGTCTGCCAGGCCGTGCCGGGCGGCCTTGGCGCGGTTCGCTTCCAGATCGCCGCGGCTCACGGGCACGATCACGAGCTTGCCGGCGTGCACCCGCTGCCATCGCGCCACCTCGGGGAGGAGCGCCTCGCACGCGGTGCAGCCCGGCTCGACGAACAGCAGCATCACCGGCTTGCCGAGCGCTTTCACGGCGTCGAGCGCCACCGGGATGCCGTCCAGGCCTTCGAGCGTGAAGGGTGGCGCCTCGGTCGCCACCGGCAGGCCGGCTGCCGGCGTCTCGTCGGCCGTCGTGCCCGCCTTCGCCTCGAGCGCCTCGATGCGCAGCATCATGCGGCCGTTCTGCGCGAGCAGGCTGACGAGCATGAACGCGCCGCCTGCGGCTATCGCCGCGATCGCGAGGCCGAGGAAGAGCGCCACCTGCTGGCTGCCGTCGAGGCTGCCGATCCAGGCGGCGAGCCCCGGGCCCGTCTGACCCGGTCCGCGCGCGACGATGGCGGCGGCGATGGCGGCGAGGGCGCCGTTCCTGGCCACCGTGCTCCAGCCGACCGGCTCGGAGTGGAGCTTGCCGAAGCAGTGGCAGTCGGGCGTCCTGCCGCGCGCGAGGTTGGCGACGATGCCGGTGATGAAGACGGCGAGCATCGAGACCGCGGCGATCGCGCCGAACCAGGCGGATGCGCTGCCGAGCAGGGCGGCGGCGGTGGCGAGCTCCGCGATCGGGAGCGCGAGTGCGAGCGGGCCCGCGACGGCGGCCGGCACGCCGAACTCGCGCATGGAGCGGCGGGAGCCGGGCCGGTCGAAGAGCTTGGCGATGCCGGCGACGGCGAAGATGGACGCGAGGAGAAGGCGTGCTGACAGCAGAATCAGGTTCATTGCTAATGCTCTCGATTGAAGATCGACCTAGTAGTGCGTGATGCTCACGCCGTCGATGAACGGACGCTGTCGAGGGAAGGCTGGTTATTGTCGAGCGAGCGCAGATCGCATGAGTCTCGAATCCACTCGTTCCAGACACTCGCTTGCGCCATTGCGGACTTCAACGCCACATCGTCTCCATTCCGAGTTCAGCCATCGCGGGTCCAGCGCGCTCCGGATTACACTCTTCCAGTCGATGAGCACGCCGATGTCTTCGTCGTCCACATATTGTCCAAGTCGCGTCGGAGTAGCCGCTCCAAGGACGGCCTCGTTTACCTTTCCATCTAGATTCACGACGTTCTCGTTGAAGAATCCTATGACGCCGCTTTGAAAAGCCCCGACCCTCTGGCTCGAGAAACGCTCGTGGATGACTCCGGCGCTCACCGTGTGGCTGTTGCCGATTCGCCCTGAGTGAAGGCTCAGCACTGCCCATACCGAAAATGCGAGCGGCATAGACCCGAAGGCGACAATGTGACCCGCGCGGGGCAGCCGCTTGAGCGTGGCCAGTAGAACAACTCCAATGAGTGGTGTCGCGACCGGCAAAATAGGACTCGAATAGCGCTGATAGAAGTGGGCTGCCCAGAAGAAGTACGTGTAGACGCCAGCGAGGCCGACGGCCGCGATTCCCCATGCGACCAGTGGCGTGTTCTCTCGAATCGCAGCTTGAATTGAGGCCGATTCCCGCCACGCATATCGCCCCAACACCAAGAGCGAGACTGCAGCCGCTACAACGAACACTCCACCTGAATTTGAATATATCCACGGCGTCAGGTGGCTCAAAAGCGCCGCTGACATCGCACTGACACGACCGGCTGCGGTATGCCACCCGATCATTCCAGCTTGCGCTCGGCCGGATGACGGAACCCAGTGACCGGACTCCACCTGGTTATAGAGCAGCCAAGGGCTCAAAACTGCAGCTGCCGTTGCGCCGACCACGACGATTTCGGAAAGGGACGCCCTCCGCGTCAGTAGCGAGACGACAAAGTAGAAACCCAGAAGAACGCCAAAATCGAGACGTGCCCACGCGGTAAGGCCGGCTAACAGCCCAAACGACAGGCAATTGACCATTGTCTGCGGCCGGGACTGGTGCCGCAGAGTGAAGAGAATGCAAGCGGCGACCAGGGTCAGGTAGATACCGGTCTCCAGACCGTAGGTGAACCACCGGAAATTGGCGAAATTGAACACCGAGAGCGTAAATCCCAGAAGATAGGCACTAGCGCCGCTACCTTTCGGCGCTATGTGCTCAAGGATGCGTCCCACAAAGTGACCGTAAAGGAGGAGAATCAGCGCCCCGAAGACCAACACGCTGCGGACAAAGGCCCAGCGGTCCCCGAGATGCTGAATGGGTTTCGCGATCAGCGCAAAGCACAACGTGCTCAGAGGTTGGACCCCCGTTGTTGGCATGTCCAGGTTGTAGACAAGCCCGTGCCCTCTGGCAATGTTCCATGCGACTGTGAGCATGTAGTAGCCGTCCTCGCCGACAGGCTTGTCGGCGAGATAAGGGAAGGCGTGCCCGTCTGCCATATCGCGTGGAAACCCTGGGTGAGAAGCAATCGCTAACGCCACAACGTATGCCAGGTAGACTCCAATGACGATTCCGAGAAACCAGCGGCCCCAAGCCGCTGTTTGCAGGCGCGTCTCTTCCGAATCGTTTCTTTCGGCTGACAGCTCGTTGCGCATGAAGTAATCCAGGTCCATCGATCAGCTCTCCGGTATCAGCGCGACGTTGTCGATCCAGATGCTCCCTGCGATCTGGTTGTCGAACTTCCACGAATGGTTTCTTCGAAGCTGGATCTGGAGCAGCTCCGCGTGCGGGGGGATGTCGACCTCCGCTTCCACGAGACGCCAGCCGCCCGCGGCGCTCACGGGTTCGGACTTCAGGTCGAGGCCGCCGCCCGAAATCGAGAGGAACACTCCCTGATCGGTCGTGAGACCGCCGCTCCTGATCCGCGCCTGCAGCCTGAATCGCCCGGGCGGGACGAAGATCATCTGGCTCAGCGGAATCGCCGTCACGTTGCCGGAGCCGTCGAAGGCCACGTGGACCGAGCGCGCCCCTTCGAACGGGGCGGTCTCGTCTGTCACGACCGCCACACCAGGCCCGCTC
This sequence comes from Vicinamibacterales bacterium, assembly GCA_963738315.1. Taxonomy (GTDB): domain Bacteria; phylum Acidobacteriota; class Vicinamibacteria; order Vicinamibacterales; family JAMQPK01; genus JAMQPK01. The sequence goes on from CAVTVT010000004.1 coordinate 531,284, forward strand.
GACAGCCGCCAGTCGAACGGCCCCTTCGCCGTCTCGAGCTCGAAACCGCCGTTGTAGACGTAGTTCCCGTTCAGGTAGTCGCCGCACCGCGCCGCCGAATAGTCGGCCCACGACCGCGCCGCCGCGTCGTCTCGCTTCACGGCCACCAGCGCCTGCGCGTACTTCGCCGCCGACTCGTCGTCCGCCCAGCCTCTTGCCAGCAGGATGCGCCAGGCTTCTTCGGCCTGGACCAGGTCCTGTTCGCCGATCAGAAATCCCAGATAGCGGCGGGCGAGCGCGGGATCGGGTATTCCTCTGGCCAGGACCCTTTCGACGGGAGCGTGATGCGCTCGGTAGTTCGCGAAGACAAGAGGCGCGAACGATGGATCGATCGCGATGGCACGAGCGGAAAGGTCGAGTCCGCCGTCGTAGTCTCCGCGCTTCAAGCTCGACTGCGCGGCCCTGATCGCGAAGAATGGAATGTGGGGGCCGAGCGTGAGGGCGCGCGCGAAGGCATACCGGGCGCCCGCCTGGTCACCTCGGCGCTGCAGCGCTTCCGCCAGGTCGAGCCACCGGTAACCGCCCGCTGGATCCCGTGCGAGCAGCCTCTGCAGCTCGGATACCGGAACGGCCGAGATGTCGTCGCCGTACTGGTGCTGGAGCACCGATGAGATGCCGAACGGATTGCAGATGCCGAAGCGGCAGAAGGCCCGCTCCGCTGCCACGTTTTCCGTGAAGCCGTTCATGAAGACGAGCCAGGCACAAGCGTAGACCAGGGAGACCGCCGACAACCCCAGAAGATGCGGTCGAAGCGATTTCGTGTTCGCGTCCCCGCCTTCGCGTGCAGCTCCTGCGTGCCAAGCCGTTGACCAATATGCGCTGCCGAAGCCGAGGAGCCAGGCGAACGTCATCGCATTGGCGGGCACGTAGAGATTGAAATCGGCAAAGCTGTGAATGCCAATCGCGGTCATCGACCCGAGGACGCCGAGTGCTTTCCATCGGTCGTCGGAGGAGTCATGTCTGCGGAGCGCGCGCCAGGAGACCGTCGCGACGCCCCCCACGAGAATCGCGCCGAGCAGAAAGCCCACGATCCCCAGCTCGGAGAGAAACTGCAGGTAGTCGTTGTGGGCGTACACCCAGGTGACGTTCGTTCCCGCGGTCTGGTAGCGGAGCAGAGCGGGATAGTAGGTGCCGAGGCCGGTTCCGACGAGAGGATAGTCGTGCGCCATGGCGAGGGTGTTCCTGGCGATGGGCCATCTTCCCTCGGCAGTGGGATCGTCAGTCGAGGCGCCGAGGTTTCGCACGAGCGCATCGGGGGGCAGGGCAAACAAGAGGGTGGCAAGGAGGGCCGCCGTGCCGAACCCGTACGCCAACTTTGCTTTCGCGGAGCGACCCGCCCCAATGGCGAGAACCGCCATCAACCCCAGTGAGCAGATGGCCGCCAGGAGGCCTGCCTTCGACAATGAGAAGGCGATCGCCACCAGCATCATGAGAGAGGCGGCCGCGAAAGCCGCTCCGAGCCCCAGAGGTGCGAGCGGAGATCCGGCTCTCCCCTCGCGGCTCCGGACAAAGAACGCTGCCGACGCGGCGGCAGCGAGCGGCAGCACCATCTCGAGGAAGCCGGCCAGGTGGTTCTTGTTGGCGTAACTTCCCGATACGACCTGCGCACTTGCGGCGTGCTGCAGCAGCGCGATGGTGGCTTGCCACACGCCGAGCACGACGAGCGGCGCGATCGGCAGCCAGGCACGCCTGGTCCGCCTGCTCAGCTCCCGTGCCACGAGAAACACCACGGCGTAGCCGGCGACGTGGAGCAGTTGCATCCAGGTGCTGGGAGGGAAGAGCGAGAACGGCACGAAACCCTGCCTGGTGCCGACCATGGCCAGGGAACGGGCGACCTCCGCACGCATCGGATCGAGAATCCCCAACATCCAGAGCGGCAGAGGAAGCAGTTGAAGCGCCACGAACAGCGGGAGGAGCAGACCACCGCCGATCGCGACGCGTTCAACGGTTCGCCGTTCGACGGCTGGCTTCAACCAGCAGCCGGCCGCCAGCCCCGCCGCGCCGAGCGGCAGCAACCCGACGTTCCAGTCCACCGGGTCGCCGCCGCCGGACCAGAGCATCAGGAGCACAAGCGACACCATCAGCGTAGTGCCGCACAGTACCGCCGCGATCCAGACTCGCGCATTCGCAGGCGGTGCTAGCACCCTGCAAATCCGGTCCGACAATTGCCCGAGCCACCCGTAGACGATTGGCAGGTCCCGTTGGTCGTACAACAGCACATATTGCTGCCGCAGCTTCCTGAGCCGCACGCGCACTTGATTGAGGTAACCGTGCATTTGCTCCCGGGCGTGCAATTTCCTGAGCCTCCGGCTCCGCCAGTGCACGTCGCTGTCCTCGTCGGACATCCAGCCGGACACGTAGCCGTAGCCGCACCAAGCGACGCGACTATGAGATCGTCGTCGGCCACGCCGCCGCTACAGTGGCCAGTGCTCACAGCCGTCCCGCTTGTCGCCGTCGTCCCGCACGTCGCAGCAGCGGCAGAAGCTGGAAACAACGAGACCAGGAACGTTCCACCGACCAGCTGAAACAGCGACTTGATTACCTCGCGCCGCGGCGCGGGCCGCCCAAGGGTCCTCGCAACCTCATCAATCAGAAAGCTCATCTGCTCCTCCCTTACGATCCGTCACATCCGGCTTACGCTCTCGAACGACTTCGCCATCGGCACCGGGATCAGGTCCGGCGCGAACAGCTCGGCCTGCGCGATCGCGGGCGCCAGCGGCCCGTCCACCGATCGCTGCAGGATGGAAATCAGAGAATGCACCGTGACCGCGTGCTTCACCGACGCGCCGAGCGGGCACTTGAAGTTCACGTAGCCGAGCTCGCCGAGCGGGATCCGGATCACCGAGCATCGCTTGCCGGCTTTGCCGGCGTTCATCTCGAACACCCTGCCGCAGAACGACATCCGAACCTGCGGGCACTCCAGCTCGTTCGCGGCTTCCTTGACGAGCGCCCAGTACTCCTCGGGGCTGCTCGCGAGGGCCGCCTTCTTTTCGAAGCCGTCCACGAACAGCCTCGCGTTCACGATGTGCCGGAACGTTCCGGTCAACACGAGATGCCGCGCGGTGTCGAACTCCACATAGCCTGTGAGCCGCAGCCCGAGCCATGCGGAGAGGCAGAACGCCACGAGCAGCAGTCCGTGGAGGCCGTTGTGCGGCCAGCTCATCAGCAGCGCGAAGATGGCGCCGATGCCGCACGCGCCGTAAAGGAGCAGCGCCACCTGCCGAGGGGTCAGACCCCGATCGAGCAGTCGATGATGCAGGTGGTGCCGATCGGCGGCAAACACCGGCTGCCGGCGGATGAAGCGCCGGACGACTGAGGCGCCCGTGTCGATCAACGGTACGGCGAGCACCATCAGCGGCGCCGTCATGCCCGAGGAGCGTCGCCGACTTCTGGCTCCACATCGCCGCGAAGCACCCCAGCAGGAACCCGATCGTCAGGCTGCCGCAGTCGCCGAGGAAGATCGACGCCGGATTGAAGTTGTAGCGAAGGAACGCGAGCAGCGCCCCCACGAGCGGCGCCGTGGCCAGCGCGAGCGGAGCGTTGCCCTGAAGGAGCGCCGCGGCCAGGGTGGTAAAGGCGGCGAACAGGCCGACGCCGGTGGCCAGCCCGTCCATTCCGTCGATCAGGTTGAACGCATTCGTGCACACGACGAGCCAGCCGACGGTGATCGGGAAGCTCCACCAGCCATGCGCGGCGACGCTGCCGACGGCCGACACTTCCACGCCGGCCCAATACGCGAGAGTTGCCGCGACGACCTGGCCGATCACCTTCTGCCAGGCGCGGAGCCCGACGATGTCGTCGATGAGGCCGACGAGGAAGATGGCGGCCGCCGAGGGAATCAGCGCGATTGCGAGCGGCAGGTTCACCGCCGCCCGGCCGTTCAGCGGCGAGTTCACGAGCAGCACGAGGGCAAAGACATAAGCGAGGGCAATCGCGATACCGCCCGTCCGCGCCGTCGGCTTCTCGTGGAGCTTGCGCCTGGATTCGGCGAATCGACCAGTCCCGTCCGCTGCGACCAGCGTCTGACGAGCGGCGTCAGCACCAGACAGGCGACGAACGAGACAACGCCAAGAAAGATGATGGAGTACATTGCCGAGTCTCAGATGGGACCGAGTCGATTTGCGGTCAGGAAGGCTACGGAATACGCTATCTGCGCAGGCCTGCGTCGTCTACCTGTCTGGGCTGCGCGAGCACCTGCTGCGATGCGACCGGCGAGAACGCTGCGCATTTCGAGGTGGAACCATCCGCGCCACCAAGTGCTGCTGGACTGAGAGTCGGACCGCCGCGGGCAGTCGCACAGGCCGGCCGAGCCGCCTCTTCAACATGTCGCACGACGCTTTCCACGTCGTCATGTGCCGCCGAGAAGGTCGGCGCCATGTCGGTGACATGGCTTTCGGCGGGGCCGATATAGAGGTACGGGATGCCGAGCTTCCGGATGTTATAGACCTTGCACGGATGCACCAGTCCGACGAACTGGTCTCCCATCACGACGACGTGAAGATCGGCCGACGAGAAAGATGCGCCCAGCAGATCAGCCGGCTGATAGGGAACGGTGATGATGTTCGAGAGCCCATTGTCGAGCGCGAATCGGCTGAACGGTCGCGAATTCGCTGCCGCCGCCAACGAAGCAGAATGGATATCGGTTCGGTCTCGCAGCGCTCGTGCCGCCTCGAGCAGCGTGTCGCAGGGGATGGCACGGGCTGTGGTTTCCCGAGTACATGACGACGTACTTGCCGTGAGGCCGTGTTCGAGTCTGGAACTCTCGCGCCCTTCGCGGTCGTACGTGACCTCGTCATCGTGCGGCCAGGGGGGCAGCGTCACGATTTTCGCCGCAGCAATGCCCTTATTCTCTATGCGTTTCGCCATGAAGCGGTCGAGCGCGACAACCGTCGTCGGTGCGGCGAAGACCGAAGTCGAACATCCCGAGAGTCGCCTCGTGGTCCAGGCGCCAGGCCGCAGCCAGCCGGCGGCCAGCGCTTCATCCGGGTTCAAGTCCATCACCCAGAACACCAGCCGTCCGCCTGTGAGCGTCGTGAAGACAGCGCCGAGCCATGAGATCAGCGGAGGAGAGGTCATGGCGACGACGAGATCGAAGCTTGGCAGAGTCGCGAGGTGAAGACACAGTTTGCGAGATAGCTCGCGAAATTCGCCGCCCGGCGCCAGCGAGCCTCTTACCGAGGCCCAAAGACGAGACGCGCCGGACCTGGACGCCCCGCCACATTTCCCGCGCCGGATACCGTTCTGCGGGTTGGTCGTACGCTCGTCTGCCGCAGAGAACGGTGACCTCGTGGCCCCGCTCCGCGAGGCCTCGCGGCCAGATCACTCGCCTGCTTCGCCGTGGCGGCGATGTCGGGGTGGAACGCTTGGTTGAGAAGGAGAACCTTCATCGGAGGGGCTTAAAGCAACCCCCCTGAGGCATCACGTACGGCACGCCTCAAGCGCGGGCTACGAATGGGACACTGACTGCTGCGTCTGGTCCGTCTGGTCTTCCTTCTGGCATTTGAGTTCGATCAGGCTCAATGAAAGCATCAGCTCTGCGATCGTCCGCTGGGACACATAAAACCATCCCCGCCATCCGTCGAAAATCAATCCCTTGCCGAACAGCGTTGTCAAGAACACCAACACAGGCGCCGGCAGAATCTGTTTTCGCCAACGATCTGGCCATCGAAGGCTGCGGCCAGGGACGCTCAGCAGCTTGGCGGCCTCGAGTTTCGCGTAGCGGCCCTGATCCAGGAGCCAACGATCCAGCGGCTTCCGGTCGTCGTGAAAGATCACGTTCTCCAGCCAGCCTGCCCTTCCGCGGACTTGCAGAAGCTGCGTGTGGCCGTCCTGCACGTAGTGGCATTTCGACCGTCTAAACAGAACCGCGCGAGGGGGATAGAGCGACGAACGCAACGGCTTCCCCGCGATCCAGTACTCAAACCGACAGAAGTACGCATCCGTCTCGGGCTCCGGAACGAATGCTCCCAGCTCAGCGACAAGTTCCTCGCTCAACACGTAATCCGCATCGAGCGCGAGTACCCATTCTGTCGCGCACGCCACCATACCGGCATTCCATTGGGCCACGTGTGTGTCGAAGCATCGCTCAACGATGCGCACATTGGGAAAACGTCGCGCGATAGCCAACGTGTCATCGGTGCTCCCGCTATCCAGCAGGATCACCTCTCGTGCCCAGGTCAGCCGGGCCAGAGTCCGTGGCAGGTTCGGCCCTTCGTTGAAAGCGAGAACAAGAGGCGTGATGAGATCGTGCACGTCCTTACTCAGTCCTCGTCAGCGTGCTAATTAGAAACGTCCCCTGACGAAGTGAATTCGTTACAAACCGACAGGCCCGATTAGGCGTTGCGCTCATCAAGGCATCCTTCAGCCGGCCCGCGGGCAGCGGAAAGAGTTCGGATTTCTGGCCCATCACTTTGAGATCCTCGACCCTGAACCCTGAGGTTGTGGTCAAGGCGATCCACTCCGATGGGCTGTAAAATCTGGCAATGGCGCCGTCGACGTGGCACTGGATCAGTTCATGGATCGAACGCGCTTTCAGGAAGCCGCCGGCAAACACGCCGCGGAACAGCGCATTGAAGACGTAGTAGTAGAAGAAGCTGCGATGGTAGACCATGACGATCGCCTTCCCGCCTGGCCTCAGAACGCGGTGCATTTCGGACAAGATCTGCTTCGTGTTTGCGGAATGATGAATGACCCCCCACGTCCAGATGAAGTCGAAGGATGCATCGGCGAACTCCATCTGTTCCGCATCCATCCGCCGAATACTTCCTTCAAGCCCAAACACCTCGAACCGGCGTTGGGTATTTCGCGTCGCGTATTCGGTGAGATCTATTCCCGTGTAGGACTTCGCGCGGGCTGCGATGAGCTGGGCGTGACTGCCGTTCCCGACGCCTATCTCAAGAACGTCAAGTTCAGGCAACAGGACGAACGGAATCAAGCGATCGAAAGGCTGCTGGCTAAACGGTAGGTACCGAGAGGCGTCAGAGAAGAACCGGCGATCGATTTCCCTGAAGAAGTCGGGTGAGAATTCTTCCACGCCGAGATCGCCATTCCAGTCGTATCGCATGGGATTCTGTTCCCACCATGCCTTGTTCTGCCTCTGCCACATCTCTCCGTGTTGGTCCGCCGGAAGCGCGATCGGAGCGCCGAACTGAGCGACTTTGTTTGCTTGGTCCATGCGGTTTGACTCAGTGACCGGACGGCCCTTCAAGCACGTCTGCAATGTAGTTGTGCCAGCGGTAAGCCCACGCTTCGGCTGAATAACCCTCGGCCAACACCTCACTCTGGAGGCCCATGAGTGGCAGGTCCCGTTCATGATCATGAATCCAGCACATCGCCGAAGCCATTCCAGGCACATCTCCCGCTTCCACTATCAGTCCGTTCACGTGGTGACGCACCAGGTCCATTCCAGCCCCACAGGCCGACGTGCAAATAATGGGCAATCCCGCCGCTGCCGCCTCGGCGATGACAACGCCCCATGGTTCAAACCGGCTCGATAGGACAAACGCCCCATGGCGGACAAAGATCGCCGGCAGTGCGTCCGGCTCGACGAAGCCTTCATCGACTACTCCAGGCTGTGCGCCGAGCCGCCAACGATCCAGACCGTTGCCGCAGCACGTCAGCCCCCACGGACGAGAAACCTTCGAGCGATACTCGGAATATGCCGCCAGGAGCGTGTCGATGCCCTTCTCGGGCGCGTAGCGGCCGACGAATAGAAACTGGCGAGGCCAAGGACGCTCAGAGTCAGAACGCTCGCACTTGGCCGAATGGAATAGCTTGTAGTCGAATCCGTAAAGACCACTTCGGATCCGCGAATCGGGAACTCCCAGCCGTCTCGCGGTACTCGGCACTCCGCTCACCGGCCGTGACCATCGTATCGGCGCGGTCAATCAACCTTTTCAGAGCGAATCGTGCCAGCCGCTGACTGACGGTACCGACCATGGAGAATCCATTCCGACGATCAGGCGCGTCCCGCGCAGACGATCCGCAGTCGCCACCCGCAAGTAGGGACGATACAACCATCCACAGAGAACGATGACATCCGGACGATACGACAGTGCCGCCTGCATCAGTCGCTCTTCGACATCCGGAGTCTGAGGCCTGAAGACTTCGTTTGAAACCCCCTGGAGCAAGGACGGCATCGAGAGGAACGGATTTGGCGCATCGGCAATCTGCTCGAGGTGCATGACGTGCAGATCGAGACCAGGCCGCTGAGCAAGGGCTCGCCAACACGCGGCCATATAGCCGGGAACCTCGGTCCAGCAGAAGAGAACGCGGATTGCCGGCAAGTCTCGCTCTCGGTAGCGCGGCCCGCTCGCGACGACTTCAGCGGCCCCGAGGTCTGGCATAGGCGAGATAGATCCTGATCGAGACCACCCACGCCAGGACGACATAGCTCATCAGCACGAGCTCGATCATCGACCGCATGCCGACGAAGAGCGCGAGGAGCCCGATGCTGTATATCAGCAGCCCGCTCTGAGTGCCGGTCATCGCCAGAAAGTGCGACAGCGTGCGAGCGATACCTCCGTACAACCAACCACCGAGAAGCACTCCAATGAAACCACCGGCCATGAACAACTCACCGATCACCGACGAAGAAAGCGAGACTCCCTCCGCTCCGAGAAATCGTGACAGGTCAAAACCGGGATCAACGGGCTTCTCAGGCCAGAAGAGGCGCGGCACTGGCCGGACCGCGACCCACAGGGGGTAACGCCATGTCGTGTAGTCAGCCTCCGCGGGGAAGATTGACGTGATTTGCGCCAGCCGCAGAAAGTTGTCGTCGACGCGTATCAGAGCTCGTGGATGAGTGTCACGCTCAGACGCCCAGCCGTGCTGAAGGACCTCGGCAATCCCCTCGTTCCGATGCTCACGCATGACGTCCATCACCGCGAGCAATCCCATGATCAGCACGAGGAGGCCCAGGATTTTCGTCGGCCGGAGCCGCTGAGCACCCAGAAACCAGACAACGCCTGCGCTGCCCACAAAGAACCCGAGCAGCCTGCGCCCGCCGTCATGGAAGATAAACACGGCCAGAATCAAGGAGAGTATGCCGAGCACCTGGGGGCGGCGATCCGACCACCCGAGACGCCGCGCCAGGACGACCGTGAGAGGTGGCAGCAGGTATCCGAAGTAGCTGAGGTGATCCAGAAAGGCATCGGCACCGCCGAGGCTGCCTCTGGTCCAGGGGCCCTCCCAACGGCTGCCGCCAATGGCGGCAATCATCTCCGGAAAGTCGAATCCAGACGGCACGGCGTACTTGAGAAAAGCCAACGTAAAGGCGAGCAGACCGATACCGAACCAGACTCGCGTCTTCAGTTCACTTCGCGCGGCACTCCAAATGAACTGTGGGACGCGCCACGGCCGCTGCAGGAACGCCAACAACGCGGCAGCAACGAACAGGGCGATCGCCGTGAATGCGCGCTGGACGTCCGACCTCATCACGCCCTGCATGTCTGTACTGACCCTGCAGTGGATCGAGCAGCAGCCAATACACAGGTGCCACCATGAGCACGTGCTCGGCCCGAAACAGCGACTTCGGATCACGGAGAATGGCCAGCGTTGGCACCGCGCAGAGAGACGCAACAAAGACCAGCGCCGATTCTCTCAAAGCACCCAGTGGCTCGACATCGGCTGGGAGCAGCAGCATCGCAACCGTCCAGCCGACCATCAGAGCAATGAATCCCGCCGCCGGGGGATCCATCGTCCACCGCCAGAAATCGCAGCCACCCGTTTGCTGCGCAGATCCGGCGGATTGACTCGAAATCACGCCCGCGGTGCGCCGCTGCAGACCGAGAGTGCCCGCGCCGTTCACGACGCTACCTGCAGCAATCTCGTGCCGAGCCATCCGAGTTCAGATTCGCGAGCCAGACCAGACTCGCGGCTCATTTCTCGGAGCCGCTCCGGGTTTGCCAGGAGTGCTCTGAGGGTTTCAGCAATCGTTCCACCCGAAATGTCCGGCAGAAGGACTCCATTCACCCCATCCCGCACGACGGTCCCGCAGAACCCGGATGTAATGACGGGCAGCTTCCATGCCTGCGCTTCCAACTGGGTCAGTCCGAAACCGTCCGACAGTGTCGGGAACAGGAACACGTCGGCATCGCTGAAGCAATGACCCGTGTCCGCGCGCGGCAGGGCTCCCAGCCAATGCGCCTGAGGGGTCCTCAACACGTCTCGTGGAAGCTGCATCTGGATCGGACCGACGAACGTGAACTCGATCGGAAACGCCCTTAACAGTTCCAGCGATTCGAGGATCGCGGCCATTCCTTTACGAAGGCAGATCTGCCCGAGAAAGAGCACACGCAAAGGGCGTGTCGGCGTGAACGCATCAGGATAGTCGCGCTCAAAAGCTATGGCCTCCGGAGATGCCTCATATGCGAGGGGAACGATGTGAATTTTCCGATCCGGCACCCCTTCTTCCAGTAGACCCCGGCGAGACCAGGCGGAATTCACGATCACGTGGTCGGCGAGCTCGATCTCCTCTCTCCAATGGCGCCAGTACCTCTGGCGGTGCGGGTTCCCACTTCCCGGCCAACTCAGGACGATCTTCGTGAAGTCGAGCGACGAGCCGGTCCTCCACCGGGCCAGGATCAATCTGACCGAGAACCGTCGTCCACCCCTGATCCTTCGCGAACGCGAAAAGGCGACGGGCCGCGTAGCTGAACGAAAACAGGCAATGCTGGCGCCCCGGGTGCATCTTCCTGATAGCACGCAAGCGCCTGAGTCCGTGCTCCTGAAACCACTCATTGCGTTCCAGAATGGCGTTCCAGCCGCGGTCGCGAGAGACAGCCTTCCTCATCTCAAAAGCTGCCGCCCTGGAATTCTGCGCGGTTACTGGAGCAGCAGACAGATCCTGGTGAAACCGATCCAGCATACGCACGGGGCCCAGGCGCCCCCAGCTGCTGTGCGGCACCACCCAGGTATCCGTGATGAGCTCCATCAGCACACCGGCGCGGCGCAGCATGCGAGGCACGCTATAGTGCTCCCTCGCCCCTAACTGGCAGCAGATCCATGGGACGAGGGCATCGCTCGTCGTCTGAGCTGCTAATTCGGCAGTTCGGACACCAGCCAGCAATTGTCATCCTCGCGCGTTTCTCGCCCGAGTAGCGGTAATGGATGCTGATCTACGCGGCGCAACCTGAGTCCCCGACGTTCAAACAGGCTTTGGAGCGGCTCTATGTAGTCTCGCTTGTGAACCTCTATCAGGAAGAGGTTCGTGCTGTTCATCCACGACCCGCCGCCTGCGATCACGTCCCGCTCCGCACCTTCCACGTCGATCTTGATGAGGGTGTACCGCCGCTCTTCAACGTCGATAGCGTCAAGCGTGGTCGTAGTGGATGTGACGGCCTCGCCGACGAGCATCTGAATGAGGCTCATCGCAATGGGCGGTGTCGGCTGCGACGACAGGCTCTTCATCAGTTCAGCTGCGTGTGTCGCCTGCGGCTCGAAGCTGACAATTTCACCAGCGATGCCGAGCCTTCTGAATGCCGCCGCACAACCGAAGCTGAAGTAACCGTCATTCGCCCCAACATCGATCACACGACGCACTAAGGGAATCGCTGCATCCAACCACGCATTCAGCTCATGTTCATAGACGCCGGCCACCTTGCGAAGTGACGCTCGCGGCCGCATCACGATTCTCGCTCCTCGGAACGGACCGCGCCAGATCCGCATCGGCACAGGTCGATCTGGTAGCAACAACTTAAGTCGCGCGAATGCCATGCCTCACTTCACTGCGCCACGGATAGCCGCGGCTAACTCGTGCCTGCGGATTGAAACGAGACGCCAGAATGGATATCGGTGTCATCACTTTACGCCCACCAAGCACTTCGGTAACCACTGAGTCTCATCCAACATTTCAAGACGACTGGCGTCGCTCCATTTTCGCGGCTGGCAGATCACTTTGATGAAAGAGGCTGGAACAGTCCAAACTCAGCCTCGAATCTCTTCGTTAGAAGACGATAACTAAGGAACTTCTCGATCAGCACCTTCTTGCTGCGCCACCCGCGCAACGAAAAACCTGAATCGTTCTCTCCGGTCGCAAGGATGTATACCGCACCAGCGAAAGGAAGAGATTCCAGAGGGGTTCCGCGGGCAATGGAATTGGCCCGAATCTTCGCGTGCCCGGATCGCCAAATGAGGTCGGCGTCGCACTCGGTCCCGCCAATCATGGGCAGGTCGTCCGATGTGACCCACACGATGCTCGAGGTTCCGCAGACGGCGTCGAAGTCACGGCGCTTCTTGAAGACAAGGCGACTGCCGTCGTCGTACATCCAGCCTTCGTCGAAATACCAGCCCGGGCGTCCCGGATGCGAGGCTGCGTGAAGCGCGAGTCGATTACTGACACAGTCGTCTGCGTCACAGAGCATGACGTGGCACGGTGCCATAAGACGCGTCGAGACGAGCCCTTCACGAACTTTCCGCCACTTATCCGCCATTCGACTAGTTCGGTCTGACGTAGGGATCGGGAAGGCGCGTTGCAGAATAGTCAGCCTGGGATGGGCCGGACAGGAATCCGGAAGATCGCGGCAGACAAGAAAGACATGGAACCCTGGATGCGTTTGCGCAAGGACGGAATCGAGAGTGCGTCGTGCGAGGGCCGAGATACGCGCCCAATCCTTCGACGCGGCGCGACTTTGTAAAGGGATGATGAAGACAAGCACAATGACTACGCCATGGAGGATCCGATCGAGCCGGCAGTTGCTAGCGTGGCTGGCTACATCGCCAGCCCGATGTTGGAAGACCCTCTGCACGGCTATCCGCCGATGCCCCGGAGTGTGAAGGCACAGCCAGCGCAGGGTTTGATCGGCGATGCCGCCTGTAGGACATCGCAGGCTCCTGAATACTGACTCTGGTTGCCCACCTGCGCAGAATGGGACGAGCCGGATCCGGGTTTCGGAAGGACATCTTCGTCCTTACACCGCCATTCCTGTCCGGGCAATGGGTTTCGGCCCAGTAGTCTTCAGCACCCGCCCATATCGATACGCGGCGCGAGACACCGGCCTGCGGGGTTGAATACAGCATTGGCGATAGCCCTCAATCAGGCCAGACAGTCGGTCCTTGAGGCGGCGCGGCTCAAGCGTATGCAGAAGGCAGTGCATGGTGGTCATCGGCAGGTGCGCCAGTACCAAAGGCGACGGCACGTTCTGCCACGCAAACAGGACTGCGTTACGCGACCCATAAAAATCCATGCGGCTCAAGTCGCGCTTTGGTGATTCGCAGTGATGGATTGGATCCGCCGCACCCACGCGCACGACGTACCCCGCAGCCAGCATCCGTATGCAGAAGTCTCCCTCCTCGCCCTGATGAACCAGATGCTCACGATATCCTCCGAGCCCCAGAAACACGTCACGCCGAACTGCGTGCGCCGTTCCGATGTAGGCATCCGTCACGTACACAGCCCGCGTGTCCGGCGCTCTTTGATGTAACCGGTTGTCGCCATTTATATCGATGAACGGAATTGCCACGGCCCCAATCACCGAGTAGTTGAACTCTCTCAACGTTTGGCCAATCGTCTCGGGCGATGGAAATACCGCATCGTCATCAATTGAAACAATCACATCACCTATAGCTAGTTGGCTACCCTCGTTACGGCGAACAATGTAGCCTGCCGAGGCCATATGACGAACCACCCGCACACCTGGGAATTCCGCCCTTACCATTGCGGCTGTTCCGTCGATGGACCCATCGTCGATGACAATGATCTCCACTGGGGTTGTTTGGCTCAGAACCGATTGGAGCGACGAACGAAGCTCTTCCTTACGATTCCTAGTGGTGATAATTACAGACGCGGTCGCTGGTGGTCTCCATGTCTCACCTTGGACTTCAGAACCCCGTATCAGGGCCGCGCTTTCGCCCGCACGCTCAACCGCCATTAAGCATCCCGGCCGACCTGCACGAGAGTTTGCCGTTCACCAATCAGCCGTGCTGGAACCCCTGCAACCATCGCGTACGGTGGCACATTCTTCGTGACTACAGCTCCGGCACCAACCACCGCACCCTGGCCCACGTGAACACCACTGAGAACCGTCACGCCCGCACCAATCCACACATCGTCTTCGACTCAGTACTGGGCTCGTTCTCATCGGCTGCAGACTGACCTGCCGGCCGCGCAAGATGCCATGCTCGCCGTCTGTGACGTAGCAACCTGGCCCGATCATGCAGTTGTGCCCGATCTCAACGCGTTGATGTGCATCCACGATGGTGTTTCGGTTGATGTACGTTCCACTCCGGATGACAATCTTCTCGGTCTTTCGTGTACCGCTGCAAATGAGCACAACGCCATCGTCAAGGCTGGCGCCAGCCTCTAAACTGATGCCGCTCCATTGGCGCGGAATCGAGATGCGTCTCAGCCAGACGTAACCCGTCATGCGTACGCCAAGCATCCGATACCACACGTTTCGGAGGCGCGAGGCCGCTCCGCAGCGGGCCCTTACAATGAGGTGCAGCGGATTCACTCTTGACGGAGAAGGGCTCTCACCGGGAACCCAAGCAAATACTTCCAACGCCACAGCTGAAGCTGCCATCCAAATGTGCCGGCATACAGCTGCCATGCTTCAGTCGGTCGCCCGGCCGCCAAACATGCCAATGCTGCTCCGCGGGTGTGGCGACAGATAACCTCGCGTCTCGCGCCAGCCCGCTCTCTCCCGCCGGGATAGGCGCCTTGCGACTCCTGGGCAATAAGAAACCTGTTACCGACGAACGTCTGGTGAACATCTCTCGTGAGGCTAGCACCATGTCGCCGCCATCCAAGCGTGATTGGCGCATTGATTTGGACGAATCCCGGCGCTGTACCGAGGCGCAGTGTCAGGTCGTGATCCTCTGCATTGATCTCCCGTTCGGTGTAGCCTCCTGCCCTGAAGAATCGATCGCGACGCAGAATAGCCATCCCTGCACCCACAAAGTAGCCGGTGCTCGACGCTGCGAGATAGTCGCTGAAGACGGTGGCCATCAACGGCATCTCAGCCACAGCGGTCAAGTCCGTTTCTTGGACAAACTCGACCAAGCTAGCGCTGAGAATTGAAGGGTTCTGGTAACGTTGGATCAAAGCCGCGAAGCACGCGAGCGTCCAGGGAAACCAGAGATCGTCGCTGTCGAGGAATGCCAGGTATTCACCGCTCGCCAGGCGCGCGCCAGTGTTTCGAGCTGCCCCCGGCCCACGATGCCCCTGGCGAACGACTAGCACAGGATGGCGTGCCGCTTGGACCGTACCTTCTGTGGCGTCGGTCGACCCATCGTCAACGACGATCACTTCGAAATCTGTGAAACGCTGGTCAAACACGGACTCAAGTGTCCGGGCGAGTAGCGCGGCACGATTGAAGGTGGGAATGATGACCGAGAACAGCATCTCAAACGGCGGCTACATAGTCACGATGCGTCCACCATCCGACGGCTGAGAGCCACGAATTCGGTAAGCTCAAACCCTAGAAGACGATACAGAAATCGGTAACGTGGCGGCGCCGCCGCCCCAGACGGGCTGAAGTCCGGATCAGACTCGCGGATCACATTCATAATTCGCCGAGCCTCTCCGCGGTCGCTCTGCCATGCCGTCCGCGCCATTTCGAATCTTGCCTGATTGATTGCCCACATTCGATCAACGGTCAGCTCGCCTCTGGCGCGCAGACATTCCTCCGCGAGACGTTCGATTTCAAGACGCTGCTCTCGCACCAGCCGCGGTTTGCGCTTCGATACCGTGTGCTCTCCCCATTGGCGATAAACGGCTCCCGGCGCCGGGCAGTAGCCGAATGTCTTGCCAGCCATCAGCGCTCGAAGATAGAGCTCGTGTTCCTGGCAGCATGGCTGGTGTCGTTTCCAGCCGCCAATTTCTGCTAGCGCCTGTCGTCGCCAGAGGCACGCTCCTGTTTGCGGAAGAAACCAGCGAGCCAGCAAGACCCATGGGTCGTGTGGCTCCGGGATCTCCAGCACTTCGCGGCTCTGAACAGTCTCGCTCCAATGCTCGAGCGTAACCGGGCTGAACACAATGTCCACGTTCGGGTTTGCCGCCAGGAACTCCATCTGACGGTATATCTTCGCTGGCATCAAGTAATCGTCTGCGTCCAGATACTGGATCCATAAGCCTTGTGCAAGTTCGCGGAGCCGTTCCCGCGCGACATTCCCTCCTTGATGCTGATCACTTTCCCAGCGAATCTGATTTGAAAACTGCTGGATTACCTCAACGCTTCCATCGCTCGACCCATCGTCGAAGACGATGACCTCCTTCTCTTCCCAGGTCTGTGCCAAAGCGCTCTCAATTGCCTGCCCAATCCAACGCTGAGCGTTGTGACAGGGAATGAGGATCGAAACCAGGGGGTTCAATTAAGACTTCTTCACTTGAGCCTGAGGCCTAGTCTTGGAACCGGCCGAACAGGTGATTCGCTACGATTTCCGTGTCCGTCATCTGCGGATACCCTGAGGAGATGTAGCTCAAGCCACAACGGTCCAGCAACTCCACCGCTCGATTGCGCTCTTGATGGTCTGTGAGGCTCAACTCCACTATTACCGATCGCAGCCTCGGATCGCGGAGCGTCGTCGTTGCGGCTTGAAGAATGCGGCATTCCAGACCATCGACGTCCATCTTTATGTGCGTTGGGAATGGAGGGTTGAAGCGCGCAATAAAATCATCGACCGTGAAGCCCACCATCCCGTGCAAGCCAGTCGCGCTTTGAGGCGCACAGTATCGCGTGGTCTCTCCAGCCTTTCCAAACTGACTCATCGCGGCGCCCATTGCGCCCGAGGTGAAGTTAAGGACACCGAGTTCTGTCGCTCCTGACAATGCCAGGCAGTATGCGGTGACCTGTGAATCAAGTCGATTCAGCTGAATGTTTCTAGAGAGAATGAAGAAGTTGCTTGCCGACGGCTCAAACGCGACCACGGTGCACTGAGCTCCTGAAAGCCGCATATAGGCCGAACACCCCGATATTCGCGCCGATATCCCAGAGGTACATCCTCCTTGTTCAAGCCATCTATCCACTGGATCGTGTCGGGTTCTTTCGTCAGCATGCCTCTCGCCCGGGTGAGGAGCAGCGGAGCCGGGGTGAAGAACCTCAGAATTCCTCCGGCTACCTCCGTGCTAGTCACCATGCGACTGCTGCACTCTTCGAGGACCTCGGCACGCAAACCGTGAGGCAGTCGCCGTAGAGGAGCTGTCGCAAGGAGCCGGAGTGCGCCCCGTCCGATCGACCTTAGCCGTTCCACCATTACATATACCGGCTCGTCAAACTGTCATCGCGTGCAGAGCGCCAATCTCGAACGTGTGATCCATCATCATGACTCCCTGATCTTGAGCAGGCGTCCTGCCGCTTCCATAGAAATCGCCATCCTCCACCTCAAAAGTGCCCGCGTTCCTGATCCAATCGACAATCTCGCCGCCTACCGACGCGTACAGCGTCAGCCCGTATCGCCCTGGACGCAAGGTCAATCGCGGCATCACAATGCGAACGGTATTCGCGTCGGCAGGCAGTACCTGAAAAGTCAGTTCCAGAAAACTCCGTCGAGAGAAGAAGAACGCGTTGCCCTGAGTCGTTGTCAATACCAATGGAGACGCGAACGGAGCGGAGGAGCTTCGGGGCCCGCTTCGCAAGCAACAATTCAATAATCGCAGGCGAGCCACACGTAAAGGCCTGGGTCGGCTGGCCAGCCTCGCCTTGAAACGAAATCGCCGCAAATCGGAATATGCCCGATCCTTCACGGTCGACGCGATCTGCCAATGACACGTCGGCAAGTTGACCAGCCTGGCTCAAGTAGTGGCGAATGACTTCCCCCACCGAACCAGAGCACGTCACCTGACCCTCCGTGAGCAAAATCGCGGCGTGGCAGAGATTCTGAACTGCTGCTATTTGATGGCTGACGAAGAGGACGGTTCGCCCCGATCTGGTGACCTCTTTCATCTTGTCGAGGCATTTCCTCTGAAACTCGACGTCTCCGACGGCCAGCACCTCGTCAATAATCAGGATTTCGGCTTCCAGGTGCGCTGCCACGGCAAATGCAAGTCGCACGTACATTCCCGACGAGTACCGCTTCACTGGAGTTTCCAAGAACCTCTCGATCTCGGCGAACGCAACGATCTCGTTGAATTTGCGGAGAATTTCCGCTCGGCTCATCCCGAGAATAGCGCCATTGAGGAGGATGTTCTCCCGACCCGTCAGCTCCGGGTGAAAGCCCGTTCCCACTTCGAGGAGGCTCGCGACCCGGCCCCCGAGCGTGAGGCGCCCGGTCGTAGGCTCAGTAATGCGACTGATGATCTTCAGCAGCGTACTCTTGCCCGCTCCATTCCTTCCGATAATGCCGATGACATCGCCCTGACTCACCTCGAATGACACGTCTCTTAATGCCCAGAACTCCTCCGCATCAGAAACGCGCGTCCGGCGAAGCCAGCCCAGTGGATCCCTGACCTTGGCAGCAAGCACGTCTCGAAGCGCCACATATCGCTCACCGCGCCCGTCCCTGATGCGATACCGCTTGCTGAGATTCTCGACCGTTACGATTGCACCCATCACGTCTTCGTCAAATCACATCGGCAAAGGTTCGCTCTGTACGGCGGAAGTACCCGGTTCCAGCTAACACGAATCCAACCGTCATAGTGGCGGACAGGCCCACGATGACAAGATCGAGTGATGTGCCGGTCCCGAGTATCGACCAACGAAAGCCGTCAATGATCCCGACCATCGGATTCAGTGCGAATACCGTGCGCCAACGCTCTGGAACATTAGCCGTTAGGAATGCGATTGGCGAAATCAACAGGCCGAACTGCACGATGAAGGGCACGATGTAGCGGAAATCGCGATACTTCACATTCAACGCGGCGAGGAGCAGGCCTGATCCCAGCGACAAGGCGAAGGTCATCACCACAAACAGGGGAAGAGCAAGGATCCGCCATGTCGGCGCAACGCCGTACCAGGTCATGAGAATGCTGAGCAGACCGAGCGTGATGAGAAAATCGACGAACGCGGCCGCCACAGCTGCCCATGGAACGATCAGCCTCGGGAAATACACTTTGGAAATCAGATTGGCGTTTCCAATGAGGCTGTTGGACGACTCTGTCAGCGCCGTGGAAAAGAACTGCCAGGGGAGCACCGCCGCGAAGACGAGAACCGCGTCCGGCACCTGCGTGGTTTGGACCCCCGCGAGCTTTCGGAATGCCACGAAGACCAGCATCGTGAGAGCGGGGCGAATCACGGCCCATGCCACGCCGATGACGGTCTGTTTATACCGGACCACGACATCCCGCCAGGCCAGGAAATACATCAGCTCCCGGTACCGCCAGATGTCGCGCCAGTAGTTCCGCGCGGCGAGTCCAGGCTCGATGACGAGCTTCATGCGATTCGCTGCGCCGCGAGCTCAGCGGGCTGGTTGCTCACGAACCAGTCGTAGGTCGTTTGAATCCCGTCGCGAAGCTCGATGCGGTGGCGCCATCCCAGCTCGTGGAGCCGGGTCACGTCGAGCAGCTTGCGTGGGCTGCCGTCTGGCTTCGACCGATCGAAAACGAGCTCGGCTGCCGGATGTACGACGTCCCGGACCGCCTCGGCGAGCTCGCGAATCGAGAGATCGCTCGCCGGTGCCAACATTGATGTGCTCTGGCCGATCGTAGTGCTGCATGAGGAACAGGCAGGCATCGGCGAGATCGTCCACGTGCAGGAACTCACGCCGCGGCGTGCCGGTGCCCCAGATCGTCACCTGCGGCTCGCCTGCGACTTTGGCATCGTGAAACTTCCGGATCATGCGCTGGCAGCACATGTG
Source organism: Vicinamibacterales bacterium (assembly GCA_963738315.1). Classification (GTDB taxonomy): domain Bacteria; phylum Acidobacteriota; class Vicinamibacteria; order Vicinamibacterales; family JAMQPK01; genus JAMQPK01. The sequence goes on from CAVTVT010000004.1 coordinate 551,051, forward strand.
AGCTCGTGCAGATCGAAGTTGTCGTTCGGGCCGTACAGGTTCGTCGGCATGGCGGAGATGAAGTCGCACCCGTACTGCCTCCGATACGCTCTCGCACAGCTTGATTCCCGCAATCTTCGCTATCGCGTATGCCTCGTTGGTGGCCTCGAGCGGGCCGGTCAGGAGGTGCTCCTCCCGCATCGGCTGAGGGCTCTCGCGGGGATAGATGCACGAGCTGCCCAGATACAGCAGCCGCTCGGACGCCGAACAGGTGCGCCGCATGGACGACCGTGGCGTGGATCATCATGTTGTCGTAGAGGAACTCGGCCGGACGCGTGGAGTTCGCGAGAATACCGCCGACGGTGCCGGCAACCAGGAACACGTACTCGGGCCGGTTGGCCCGGAACCAGTAGTTCACAGCCGCCTGATCGCGGAGGTCGAGCTGCTCCCGCGTGGCGGTCAGAATGTTGTCGAACCCTGCCGACTCGAGCCGACGGAGGACCGCGGATCCGACCAGGCCGCGATGGCCGGCCACGAAGATTCGTGCGAGCGGGTTCATCTCAATCATGTCAGCCTCCTACTTCCAAACCGGCGGCGACAGCCGCGTGCATGGCTTCGCGACTCGAGCTTTCGCCGGCTTTTCTGACCACGAACGGTCCGATTGCCAGCACATCCATGTTCGTGCGCAGGAAGCAGTCGATCGCCTGCGCGGGTGTGTCCACGATCGGCTCGTTTTCGTTGAAGGACGTATTGATGAGAATGGGGACGCCGGTCAGCTCGTCGAAACGGTGGAGCAGTCCCCAGTAGAGCGGGTTGACCTCGCGCTCCACCGTCTGCAGCCGTCCGGTGCCGTCCTCGTGGGTGACCGCCGGAATCCGATCCCGTCGATCGGATCGGATCTTGTACGCCTGCACCATGAAGGGTGAGGGATAGTCGGTTTCAAAGTAGTCGCCAGCCGCTTCGGCGAGCACGGAAGGGCAGAACGGCCGGAACGGCTCGCGGAACTTGATCCGGCGATTCAACGTGTCTTTCATGTCCTTGCGGCGGGGATCGGCGAGAATGCTGCGCGCGCCCAGCGCGCGCGGGCCGAACTCCATCCGGCCCTGAAACCAGCCGACGATCTTGCCGGCCTCGAGCTCCCTCGCCGTCTGGTCGATCAGCTCGCCTTCGCTCGAGCCGTTCCGTCGGGAGACCGGCCGCCGACAGATCGCGCCGAATGTCAGCTTCCGAGTACTCGGTGCCGTAGTAGACATGCCGCATCACGAAGTCGCGCGGCCGGTCCAGGACCTGGTGCCACACGTGCAGCGCGGCGCCAATCGAGGTGCCCGCATCGTGCGCCGCCGGCTGGATGTAGACGTCCTCGAAGCGGGTGCGATCGAAGATCATCCCGTTCGCGACACAGTTCAGGGCGACACCACCCGCCAGACACACCTTCTTCACGCCGGTCCGCCGATGCACCTCGTTGAGCAGTGCGAAATAGCACTCCTCGAGCACCAGCTGCACCGATGCGGCGAGATCGGCATGCCGATGCTGCAGATCTCGGCCCGCGGCTCGCGCGGTGGGCCGAACACTTCCACCATCTTGCGTGAGTAGATCGGACCGAGAGCGGCTCGCCTCCGTCCCACGTCATCTCCACGCCCGTGCTGTGGTGGATGAAGTAGTCGAGGTTCAGCCGCACCTGGTCGCCTTCCACGCGCAACGACGTCTCGCACCTGAGACGCGAACCTCGGTCGGCCGTAGGCCGACAGCCCCATCATCTTGTACTCGTCGCCGTACTTCGGAAACCCGAGCAATTGGGTAAAGGCGGTGTAGAAATGCCCGAGCGAATGCGGAAACCTGACGCAGCCGACGCACGTCGATGCGATTGCGGCTCTGCCGATGCCCCACATGACGCTGCTGAAATCGCCGAACCCGTCGATCGACACCACAGCGGCTTCGTCAAAAGGCGAGGCGAAGAACGCGCTGGCCAGATGAGCCCTGTGATGCTCAACGTGGTGCACACGAACGCGCTTGCCGTTTTCGATGCCGGCATCCGCCAGGCGCGAGCTGAGCCTCGCGACCTGCGCGGTGTTCTTCACGCGAGCTGCGGATCGCCGCCAGTCCCCTGGCCGAGCGATCAGGCGGCTCACTTTCGACCAGAAGTGGGCGCGCGGATCGCGAGAGATCGCCACGTGCTCGACTGGTCCACTGCCACCCATCTCGAGGCACGCCCGCGCGGCGCCGGCCGGAAAGCCAGCCCAGTGCTTGATCCGGTTCAGGCGCTCTTCCTCCAGCGCCGCAACCAACCGGCCGTTGTCCAGCAACGCCGCCGAGGCGTCACCATGAAAGGCGTTGAGACCGAGAATCTTCACGGGTCAGGCCATGGCCGTCATCGGTTCCTGGTGTTGCGTCACTCTGTCGTAGATCGCGATGAGCTGCCGCGTCACGGCATCGGCCGAGTAGCGCCCCCGGGCGAGCGCCTGGCCCCGTGTACCCATCTCCCGGCGGAGGTCGCGGTCGTGCAGAAGCCGGACGAGCGCCTCGGCGAGCCGGGAGTCGTCGCACGGCACGACGATGCCGGCCTGCGCGTGGGAGACCTGTTCGTGAATCGCCACCTGATCCGAGACCACGACGGGGAGTCGCGCCGCCATGGCCTCCGCCACGGCGATGCCGAAGTTCTCGGAGTAGGAAGGCAATGCGAAGACATCGGCATCGGCGAGAGCCGCTTCCTTTTCCTCGCCCTGCAGAAAGCCGGTCCAGATGACATCCTCGAGCCCCAGGGTTTCAGCCCTTGCCTTCGCATTCCTCACAAAAAGGCCTTCCCCATCTCCCGCGATCGCGAGCGCTGCCTCTGGAATCCGCCTGCGAACGGCCACGAACGCACGCAGCAGAAGGTCGATTCCTTTCTTTTCATCGAGCCGCGACAGGAACAGCACGATGGGCCTGTGCTCGAGGCCGTGCGCCTTCCGAAATTCGCCCTGAAGCCGTGTTGTCGATGAGGGCACCAGCGCGTTCGGAATGACAAAAGAGGCCGTGCTCACATTCAGCGCCTCGGCCTCGCGCCGCTCCTGATGGCTGGTGTAGTGCATCAGCGCCGCGTGCCTCACGACACGGGATTCAAGGAGCCTGAACGAGGCTTTCTTCAGCCATGGCCGCCTGTGCTTCATCCCCCACCGGTTCAACGTGCCCAGCGGCCGCACGATATAGGGCACGCCGCGCCGGTGCGCCCAGAAGGCCGCGGGGAGCGTCGCGTGCCAAGAAGAGAGCGTGAATATGCACCACGTCGAAGTCGATGACGTGCTTCGCGAGCCAGGAACCCAGCGGCCAGGAGACCGTGTAGAAGCGAAGCTGGCGTGGGAAGTACCGAATAGGTCACGCCGTCCTGCGCGACCGGACACCGCTGCGGCACCTGAAGAACGCCCGGCCCGTTGTCGTTCGTCGTCGCCACATGCGTGTCGATACCCGCTTTGGCGAGGCTTCCGGCCAGCTGCTTCACCATCGTGCTGGGCCCGCCTCGGAGCGGTCCTACGGAGGGGATCACGTGCAGGACCCTGCGGCACATCACGCTTCGTTCAGAGAGGGCGCCGGTGCAATCGAAGCGTCTGGCCGTTCCGTGCCCTCTTCCCACTCCGCGCGCCGCTCCGCCGACACCCCCAGCACCGCCAGCGCCCACGCCCGCGACCAGTGCAGCCGGCCCACCCGGAACTCCGACCAGAGCGACCGCACCACGCCCCGATCCAGGTTCCCGTCGGCCCCCGCCGCGCTCTCCAGATCCGCCGCCGACTGCGTCATCCACCGCTGCATCGGAAACGTGAACCCCCGCTTCTTCAGCGACGCCGCCCGCCGCACGCCGGCGTCGCCCGAGGCCTCCACCAGCAGCGGCTTGTTGAACCGCCGCGCGATCTTCCGCGCCGCGCTCACCCCCGCCGCGTGCTCCACCACGCGATGGTCGAGCAGCGGCACGCGGATCTCAATCGAGTGCGCCATGCCGAACACGTCGGCGTCGCGCAGCAGCTGGTCGTGCAGGTACCGCTGGTGCTCGAGATGGTTGAACCCCTCCGCCCCCGGCCGCCCGTCGTCGGCGCACACGCCGTCGAAGTAGGCCGCCACCACGTCCGCCAGCTCCCGCCGGTCGAGGCCGAGCAGCGCCCGCACCTGCTGCGGCGGAAAGAACCCGCGCTTGAGGAGGTACAGCTGCCGGCTCGACCCGCCGTCCTCGAAGAACGCCATGCGCATCCAGTTCTCGCGCCCGCGCGCCCCGCCCGAGGCCGCGCCCAGCCGGCCGACCACCTTGCGCAGCCCGCCGGGGCAGCGCTCCAGCATCGCCGTCTGCGCCCGCAGCGACCGGTGATGGCTGTACCCCCAGAACACCTCGTCGCCCCCCAGCCCCGACAGCACCACCGTGAGCCCCGCCTGCTTCGCCGCCTTCGACACGAAGTAGGTGTTCAGCCCGTCGTTGGTCGGCTGGTCCATGGCGTCGAAGAACCGCGGCAGATCGCGCAGGAAGTCGGCGCGCGTCACCGGCACCTCGCGATGATCGGTGTGGAACCGCTTCGCCGCCTCGCGCGCCGCCGTCGCTTCGCTGAACCCCGCCTCGTCGAACGTCACGGTGAGCGTCGTCAGCATGCCGTCGCCGCTCGCCCGGTGCGCCAGCGCCACCACCGCGCCCGAATCGACGCCGCCGCTGAGGAACGTCCCCACCGGCACGTCGCTTGCGAGATGGCTCGACACGGCGTCCTGCAGCAGCTCGGTCAGCGGCAGGCCCGGCGCCGGACGGCCGGCCTCGCCGTCCACGGATCCCGGCAGCCGCCAGTAGCGCCGCTCGACGGGACGTCCCTCGTGCCACGCGAGGAAATGGCCCGGGCGCACCGAGGAGACCTCCTTGAGAATGCGTCCGCGGCGCCGGCACCGACCCGCCGAGCAGGAAGCCGCCGACCGCCGTGCGATCGACCTCCCCGCCCACCAGGCCGCTCCGGAGCAGCGCCTTCACCTCGGAGGCGAACACCAGCAGCCCGCCCGCCGGATCGTGCCGGTAGTACAGCGGCTTGATACCGAGCCGATCGCGGCAGAGGAACAGGCCGCCGTGCGCGTCGTAGAGCGCGAAGGCGAACATGCCGTGCAGCCGCTCGAGCAGCCCCTCGATGCCCCACTGCTCGTACCCGTGGACGATCGCCTCGGTGTCGGATCCGGATCGGAACAGATGGCCGAGCGCGCCGAGCTCGGCCCGCAGCAGGCGGTGGTTGTAGATCTCGCCGTTGTAGGTCACCCGGATCGAGCCGTCCTCGTTCGCCAGCGGCTGCCGCCCGGCGCCCGACACGTCGATGATCGACAGCCGCCGGTGGCCGAGGACGACCTCGCGCCCCTCGTACAGCCCCTCGTCGTCGGGCCCGCGATGGAGCTGCGCGGCCATCATCCGCAGCACCGCCGGCCGATCGCCGGGCGCCGCGCCCCCCTGCCGGATCACGCCGGCGATGCCGCACACGTTACGTCTCGCTCCGGCGGCTGATGCCGCTCTGGCCGGGACGCAGCCCGATCGCTCCGGGCCAGAGCGGCGCGTCGGCCGGCTCGGCCTCGGCGTCGATCGGCGTGCCGCCGCCCCCCTCGCCGTCGCCCGGTCCGTCGCCGTTGCCGTTCCCGCTGCCATTGCCCTGGCCGTAATAGTGGTAGTAGCCCGCGTAGTAGTACTTGTAATAGCCGTAGCCGGGCGTCTTCGGGTTCCAGTGATTGAGGATGGTGCCGAGCACCGGCGTGCCGTCTTCGGCGAACCGCGTCTTGGCCAGGAGCGCCGCGTCGCGCGTCGTCGACCCGGATCGGACGACGAGGATCAGCGCGTCGGAGAGGCGGCCGAGCACGCGCGCGTCGGCGATGTTCACCATCGGCGGCGTGTCGATGATCACCGAGTCGAACTTCTCGCGCGCCAGCGCCATCAGCTCCGACAGCCGCTGCGAGTGCAGCAGCGTGGAGGCCTGCGTCCTGGCGTTCCCCGACGGCAGCACGAACAGCCCCTGGATCGGCGTGGCCCAGCACTCCTCCTCGAGCTGCCGCGCGTCGATCGGGTTCGACTCCAGGAGCAGGTTGCTGAGGCCATGGGTGTTCTCGATGTCGAACACCTTGTGCAGCCGCGGCTTGCGCATGTCGGCGTCGATGACGAGCACGCGCTGCTTGATCTCGGCCAGCGCGATGCCGAGATTGCTCACCACGGTCGTCTTGCCCTCCTTCGGACTGGCGCTGGTCAGCACCAGCACGCGCGGGCGCTGGCCGTTCCTGTACCAGAACAGAATCGACGTGAGCGTGGTGCGGAACGACTCGGCCAGGAGCGACTGGTTCTGCCGCCAGGAGATCAGCTCGAAGTGGTGCCCGCCCGGTCCGCCGCGGTGGACCGGCAGCGCCTTGCGGCCGCGGCCGCCGTCGAGCAGATCCCCTGAGGGCACCACGCCCAGCTCGGGCAGACCCAGGTAGTAGGTGATGTCGCCCGGATCCTGCAGCGTGCGGTCGGCGCGCTCGCGCAGCACGGCGAAGCCGATGCCGCACACCAGCCCGAACAGCAGCCCGACGGTGGCCCGCTGCCGGACGTTCGGCTTGTAGGGGGACCCGGGCGTGTCGGCCTTGTCGACCACGCGGATGTTGTTGGCGCGCATCGCCGCGGCGATGCTCGCCTCCTTGAGCCGCTGCTGCAGCGTGTCGTACATCTGCCGGCTGGCGTCGACGTCGCGCTTCAGCAGCGCGTAGCGCGCCGTCTCTTCGGCCTGCCCCGACACGACGTGCGCCTGGCTCGCGTAGGCCGCCACGAGCAGCGCCTCGCGCCGCTTGGCGGCGTCGAAGTCCTTCCTGATCCGCGTCAGGATGTTCCGCTTGGCCGTCTCGCTCGCCGCCTTCGCCGCGTCGATCTGCGCCTGGACGCGCCTCACCTCCGCGTGGTTCGCCGTGTAGGTGACGGTGAGCTGCGCCAGCTTGGTCTGGAGCGTCTCGAGCGTGGTGTCCAGGCTCTTCAGCGACACGTCGTCCTGCACGTCGGGCACCGAGCCGGCCGGGCTCGTCACCGCCATCTCGTACCTTCGACTGCTTCGCGATCCGGTCCGCCTGCGCCGCCGACAGCTCCTTCTGCAGGTCGGCGAGGTTCGACGCCTGGATCTCGTTGGTCTCGCCGCTCACCACCAGCCCGGTGGCGCTGGCGAACGACTGCAGCTCCTGCTCTTCCTTCTCGATCTTGATCTTCAGATCGCGCAACTGCCTGGTGAGCCACTCGCCCGTGTACTCGCTGGCCTTCCACCGCGCCTCGAGGTTCTGGTCGATGTACTCCGCCGTGAGCGTGTTGCAGAAGTCGGACGCCACCGGCCCGCTGGTCGAATCGCACGAGACGTCGATGATGCGGTTGGTGCCCGAGGAGCGCACGCGCACGCTGCCGGCCGCCGTGTCGACGGCCCGCTGCCAGAGCTGCTCCTGGGTCTCCGGGCCGATCTTCAGCGCCTTGCGCCACATCCCCAGCCGGTCGGGCGGCGGCAGGTCGGCCGGATGCGGGTGCGCCTGGAGCTTCTCGACGACGCGGGTGAGCAGCACGTTGCTCTGGAGCAGCTTCACCTGGGTCTGGATGTCGGTGTCGAGATAGCCGCCGTCGCTCTGCGACACCGGGTTCACCGCCTTCATGTTCAGGAACTCTTCGTTGAGCCCCTGGAACTCGAGCGTGGTGCGCGCCTGGTACACGCGCGGCTCCGAGAGCGTCATCAGGAACCCGCCGAGGCAGCCGAGGCAGGCGGCGATGACGACGGCGGCCTTGTGGCGCCGCATCATCTGCCAGGTACCTCGAGAATGCCGGCGTAGTCGCGCTTCAGGCCGGCGCCCGGCACGTCGATCGTCAGCGGCGGCGCGGTGCTGGCGCCCTGCGGGTCGAAGCCCGGGGCCGGTTGCCCGGGCGGCTGGCTGCGTGGCTGGAGATCGTTCATGCTCCCCTCATCGGACGATGCCGTAAGTGCCGATCATCGTGCCGACCTGAATGGCCGCCTCGATCGCGCGCGTGGTCATCCGCTTGCCGCTGCTGTCGGGCACCACCAGGATGTCGCCCGCGGCCAGCGGCACGTCGTCGGCTTTCGCCTGCATGATCTTCTGCAGGTTCACCGTGAGCTCGCTGCGGGCGTTCTGGCCGGGCACGCGGCGCAGGATGCGCACGCGCCCCGCCGCGCCGGTGCGCAGCACGCCGCCGGCCGACGACACCGCCTCCATCAGCGTGATCGGACGGCCGGCCGTGAGCGCCACCGGCCCCGGCTTGGACACCTCGCCGATCACGAAGACGAGATCGGCCTGCAGCACCGACACGACGTCGTGCGGCTGGATCTCGATGTTCTTCTCCGGCGTGCGCGCCTCGAGCAGCGCCTTCACGTCGATGTCCACGCTGCTGAACCGGCCCGAGGGATCCTCGGTGGCTTCGGGGAGCGGAATGGCCCCCTGATCGATGTTGCGCGTGATGCGGACGATCGGGCCCGCCTCGGGCGCCAGCCCGCCGGCGGCCGAGAGCACCTCGATCAGCCGCGGGCGTCCCTCGAGCTGCTTGACGCCGGGGCTGGCCACCGCGCCCACGATCGACACCGGCCGGCTGCGGAACTCGCTCACCGACACCGCCACGTCGGGGTCGAGCAGATACGTCGCGAGCTGCTTCCTGAGCTCGGCCTCGAGCTGTTCCACGGTGAGGCCGGCGGCGTGGATCCGTCCGACCATCGGCAGCGCGAGATCGCCGTTGGGATCGACCCGCTGCGGCTTCTCGTTGATCTCCGGCACGTCGACCGCGTGGATCGTGATCTGATCGTCGGCGCCGAGCACGTAGCCCGCCGTACGCGCGGGCTGGCCCGGCTCGGCCGGCGGCTGCGCGCGCGCGGGAACGCCCGCCGCCAGGAGACCGGCGAGGGCCGCGAGCATTGCACGATTGAACGTTTTCATCATGATGGATTCATCATGGACGGACAGAGCTTCGCCCCGTGACTTACAGGCGTGCGCAAATTCTGGAAAGGATCCCGATCGCGGCCCCCGGCGGCGGCGCCGGGCGCGATGCGGAACGACTGCGAGGGTCGAGCTTAGGAGCAGGGGGCGCGCGCCGCAATCAACGCGCGATAGAGATTTCTATATCGTTCGATGTAACCGAACCTCCACTACGCGGACGGAGGCTCGGTACGCTGGAAGCCGTAGCTGGAGATCGTCGCCCCGACCTGCCAGGCCGCCGCGTCCGCGGCCGGCGGAACCGCGCGGACGACCGTGCCCGAGCAGGAGATGTCGGCGACGGGCGGGCCGAGCTTGAGCAGGAACTCGAGCGGCGTGCCGACCGGCGCCGCGCGGTCGCACTCGAGCAGCACGCCCGTGCGGCTCACGTTGAGCGTGTGCGCCTCGAGCCATCGATCGCCCCCTTCGGGACGGTACGAGACATCGATGCGCAGCGCAAAGCGCCGCGCGCGCATCTGAATCGGCATCTTCGCAGTTGGGGTTGGCTGGTTGCCGGTCGAACGCCGAGGCGATTCCACCTGTGGCGCGACTATAGTACAAACACGGCCGGCGCGAAATAGATCTCTCGATAGAGGCGGCTTCAGAGCCAGCCGCGATCGCGGGCGTAGAGCACGAGCTCGAGGCGTCCGGTCACGTCGAGCTTCTCGTACATGTTGTGGAGGTGAATCTTCACGGTGCCCTCGGCGATGCCGAGCGCGAGCGCCGCGTCCTTGTTGCGGAGACCGGAGGCGACCGCGCGCAGAATCTCCAGCTCGCGCGGCGTCAGCACGTTCACCACTTCGCGGGAGCCGGCCTGCCGGTGCAGGAGATCTTCGATGGCCGCCGCCGTCGACTGGTTCTCGAGCCAGACGCCGCCGGCGTGCACCTTGCGGATGCAGCGCACGAGCGTCGTATCGGGCATTTCCTTCAGGATGACGCCCTTGGCGCCGAGCCGCACGGCTTCGACCATCTCGTCCTGCTGGATGCGCTCGGCCAGCAGGATCACGCGCGTGTGCTCCTGGTCGCCCGCGAGATCGCGGAGCACGGCGAGGCCGCTGCGATCGGGCAGCGCGAGATCCGACACGAGCACGTCGGGCCGGTGCTGCCGCACGGCGCGCACCGCCTGCTCGCCCGTCGTGCAGCGCGCCACGACGTGCAGATCCTCGTGCGACGCGATCAGGTGCGCCATGCCCGCCATCATCATCGGATACGGCTGCACGAGGACGACGTCGATGTCGGGCCGCAGCGTTTCTGCGTTTTCGGATCCGTCGGAGAAGAAGCGGGACGAGGCCATGGGCACGAAAAGGCTTTCGAGCTTGCGGCACACCGCGCATTCGGTCAAGAACAAAATCGCCAGGAAATTTTTTTACCTGCACGATTGGATTTCGTCGCGCGGCCGTTGCATGTTTCCGAGACGGCGCCCTGAGACATCGCCGCCCGGAAAGAGTCGATCTGGCCGAACTTTTGTCTGGCGGCAGCGAGGGTTCGCCCCCGTGAGTTTGGACTGGCGTCCGCCAGGTGATTCTCGCAGAATATGCCGATGCCGCTCGGCCTCGGCGATTTCACGTCAGAACGACAGCCGGCTCCGGAGCGCTGGGGAAACGGCATCCCGCTCGGCGACCTCGTCGAACGGCGCGTCCCGCTGGCGTGGTACGAGGCGGTCGCCTTCGCGCAGGAGCTCTGTCAATCGGTCATCGCCCAGCCGGGCGCCGCGGGATTGAGCGACTCCTCGGTCCTCGTGCAGCCCTCGGGCGAGATCCGCATCGCCTGGACCGGTCAATCGCGAGCGAACAGCGTGCGCTTCATCGGCGAGCGGCTCGGGGCCTGGCTCGCCGACACGCCGCACCCCATGGTGCTCCGCTCCATCGCGGCCGGCGCCTGCAGCACGCCGCCGGCGTACGCCTCGGTGATCGAGCTGTCCGAGTCGCTCGCCCGCTACGAGCGTGCCGACCGGCGCGAATCGGTCAGGGCGGTGTACGTGCGCGCGTGCGCCCCGCCGCGCCGTCTGCGGCCGGCGCCGGTGAAGAAAGCCGCGGCACGAGCGGTGGAGACGCCGCGCGGCGATGCCTCGCCACCGGTGCCGGCGCTGTCGTGGCTCCTGCCGCGGATCCACACCGCCGCCCGAAGCCTCACGCGCTTCTCGATCGCGACGCTGCCGAAACTGCTCGAGCCTGTCCGGCGGCTCCGGCAGGCGGCGCCGCGCGTCTCGAGGCGCCAGGTCTCCGCGTGGAAGTCGGCCTGGACGAGAACCGCACGCCTGGTGATTCCCGCCGTCGTCGTCGGCGCGGCTGCGCTGGCGGCAATCGTCGGCGGCTGGTCGATCGGCATGCACACGCCGCTTCCCGAGTGGCCCAGGTGGCCCGAGGCGCAGCAGGCCGCCGCCGCGCAGCCCGCCCCCGCGGAAGCGCCGCCGCCGCAGGCCGTCGTGTCGCCTCCGGAGCGCACGGCCGAGGCGCGCCCCGTTCGGCCGTCGCCGGCCGGGCGGCGGAGCGAGCCGCGGGCGAACGCCGCCCCCGCGCGCGTTCCCTCCGCCGGCTCGCCGGCGCCGCGCGCAGCGGCTGCGGCCGCGTCGACTCCGGCAGCCGCGCCCGGGCAGACCGCTCCGGCGCCAGCGCTCGCAACCCTGCCGGCGAACGTGCTCGCGCCGGTGTCGACCGCGGGCACCGCGCGCGTTGCCGCACCGGCGCCGATCGATCTTCCGCCGGCGCCGCCGGTCGAAACTCCGGTTCCGTCGAGTCCCGCGGACGCCATGGCGCTGAGCGCGCTCAGACCCGCCGGTCCCGACCGCCCTGCCGATCTGGCGAGTCCGGCGAGGCCCGGCGGTCCGCCTCCCGTGTACACGGAAGCCGACCGCGACGTGTCGCCCCCGGTGTCGCTCTACCAGCAGTTCGTGGACGACACAGACTCCGGCGAGCACCCGCCCAACGCGGCCCCGATCACGATCGTGATCGACGAAGCGGGCCTGGTGGAGTCGGCGGTGGTCGCCTCGCCGCCGACGACCATGCGCGGCACCGTCTCGGCCACCATGGCCCTCAGCGCCGCGAAGTCGTGGCGGTTCCGCCCGGCGCTCAGAGGGGGCCGGCCCGTCAAGTACATGCGCACCGTCTGGTTCGCACCCTAATCACCTCCCCCCGCGTCGCCCGCGCAAAGGTGGCCGCCATGCGACTCGTCATCGTCTCCCTCTCGGTGCTCGCGCTCTGCCCGCCGCTCGCCGCGCAGACCATCAGTCCAGGCCGTCAGGCGTTCGCGAGCCGCTGCGCGGGCTGTCACGGCACCGACGGGAACGGCGGCGAGCTGGGCCCGGCAATCACCACGCGCGTGCCGGCGAGAACCGACGAGGAGATCGCGGCCGTCATCCGGCAGGGCTCACCACCGCCGGCATGCCCGCCTTTCCGAATCTCGCCGACGCCGAGGTGCGGGATCTGATCGCGTTCCTGCGGACGCTCCAGCCCCGCAACGGCGGCGCGGCCGAGCGGGCGCAGGTCACGCTCACCACCGGCGCGTCGCTCGAGGGGCTGGTGCTGAACAGCGGCACGAGCGATCTGCAGCTGCTCGGCGGCGATCGCAAGATCCACCTGCTGCGCCGGAGCGGCAGCCGGTACCGTCCCGTCACGTCGCAGGCCGACTGGCCCAGCTACAACGGCGAGACAAGCGGCTACCGGTACAGCCGGCTCGCGCAGATCGACAAGGGCAACGTCGCGCGCGTCGCGCCGCGATGGATGTTCACGCTGCCGAACACCGCGCCGCTCCAGGTGACGCCCGTCGTGGTCGAAGGCGTGATGTACGTCACAGCGCGAACCAGTGCTACGCGCTCGATGCCGGCACGGGCCGGCGAGATCTGGGACTACCAGCGGCCGCGCACCGCCGGGTCTGATCGGCAACGCGGCCGGCGGCATCAACAGGGGCGTCGGCGTGGCGGGCGGCCGGGTGTTCATGGTGACCGACAACGATCATCTGATTGCGCTCAACCGCTTCACCGGCGCGCTCCTGTGGGAAGCGGAGATGGCCGACTGGCACCTGAACTACAACGCCACCGGCGCGCCGTTGCCGGTCGGCAACCTCGTCGTGGCCGGAACATCCGGCGGCGACGAAGGGGTGCGCGGTTTCTCGCCGCCTTCGATCAGGCGACCGGCAAGGAGGTCTGGCGGTTCTGGACGGTTCCGGCGCCCGGCGAGCCCGGTTCGGAGACCTGGCAGGGGCCGGGCATCGCGCACCCGGGCGCGACCACCTGGCTCACCGGCACCTACGACCCGGAGCTCGACACGCTCTACTGGCCGACGGGCAACCCGACGCCGGATCTCTACGGCGACGATCGGCCGGGCGACAACCTGTACTCCGACTCGATCCTCGCGCTCGATGCCGAAGACCGGGCAAACTGAAATGGCATTTCCAGTTCACGCCGCACGACGTCTGGGACTACGACGCGCAGGAGACGCCCGCGCTGATGGACGCGACCTGGCAGGGGCGAGCCGCGCAAGCTGCTGGTGCAGGCGAATCGCAACGGGTTCCTCTACGTGCTCGACCGGACCAGCGGCAAGTTCCTGTTCGGCACCCAGTACGTGAAGAACGTCACGTGGGCGACGGGGCTCGGCCCCGACGGCCGGCCTCTGCGCGTCGCCGGCATGGAGCCGACGCTCGAGGGGCGCCGCAAGTGCCCGTCGCTCGAAGGGGCGTCGAACTGGTACTCCACGTCATTCAACCCGGCCACCGGCCTGTACTACGTGCAGACCAACGACAAATGCGGCGTCTTCACGAAGGTGCCGACCGAGTGGGCGGCGGGCAAGGGCTACATGGGCGGCTCGTTCGTGCAGGCGCCCGGCGAACCGGCCGCGCGCGTGCTGCGCGCGATCGACATCAACACGGGCAGGAGCGTGTGGGAGCTTCCGCAGACCGGGCCGGTCACCACGTGGGGCGGCGCGCTCAGCACCGCCGGAGGGGTGGTCTTCTTCGGCGACGACAGCGGCGCGCTCTCGGCCGCCGACGCCAGAACCGGGACGCCGCTCTGGAGCTTCCAGATGAACCAGAACTGGAAGGCGTCGCCGATGACCTATCAGTTCGACGGCAGGCAATACATCGCCGTCGCCGCCGGGTCGGCCATCGTGGCGTTCGGGCTGCCGGACTGACGCGAGCGTCCGAACGCCGTGCCGACCTCCGACCCCGCCATCGCCGTCCGCGATCTGGCCAGGACGTTCCACCGCCGCGGCCAGCCGCCCGTCCGCGCCGTGGACGGCGTCACGTTTTCCGTGCGCCACGGATCGATCTTCGGGCTGCTCGGACCGAACGGCGCGGGAAAGACGACGATCCTCCGCATCCTGACCACGCTGCTGCAGCCCTCGGGCGGCGAGGTCACGATCGAAGGGTTCGATCCCGTCCGGCAGCCGCTCGAGGTGCGGCGGCGCATCGCCGTCGTCATCCAGGAGAGCGCCGCCGAGCTGTTCCTCTCGGTCGCCGACAACCTGCTCACCTACGGCCGCTTTCACGGCCTGCCGCGCGCGACGATTCGCGCGAGGATGGACGACGTCATCGAGCAGTTCGAGCTGCGGCCCGAGGCCGACCGCAAGGTGATGGACCTGAGCGGCGGGTTCAGGCGCCGCGTGCAGGTGGCCAAGGTCTTCATGGTGGACACGCCGGTGGTGTTCCTCGACGAGTTCTCCACGGGCATGGATCCGATTCTCAAGCGATCGGTGATGGCGCGGCTGCGCCGCGAGGCGGCGCGCGGCCGCACGATCGTGCTGACGACGCAGGTCCTGAGCGAAGCCGAGGAGCTGTGCGACGACATCCTGATCATCAATCACGGCCGTGAGGCGGCGCGGGGCGACATCAACGCGCTGAAGCTGATGTCGGCGGGGCTCTACGACGTCACGATGACCTTCGACCGCCTTCCCGACGGTCTCGACGCGGCCGTCGCCCCCTACCATCCGCGGCGGGTCACGGTGAATCAGCACACGGTGGTGATCACGCTGAAGGCGGAGGACGGCCCGCTCGAGCTCGCGGCGGCGCTGGGCCGGCTGGGCCGGGTGCTGCGGCTGGAGGTCTCGGGCGCGAGCCTCGAGGACATCTTCGTCGAGCTCACCGGCCGCCGCGGCGGCCAGGCCGTGGACGCGGCCGGAGACACGCCGTGAGCGCGCTCGGCGCGATCATGTATCGCGAAGGCAAGATTCGCGCGACCAACCTCAGCTTCATCTTCTGGGATCTCGTCTACCCGCTGGCCTACCTGCTCGTGTTCGGCGTCGGCATGACCGAGGCGATGGGGATGAGGCCGCTCGGCGTGGGCGTCGACTACAACGCGTTCTTCCTGGCCGGCGTGCTCGGGATGGCGAGCTTCGGGATCGCGTCGAACACCGCCTGGTCGTTCTTCCTGGACCGCGACAACGGCATCTTCTTCGAGATGCTCACCTATCCCATGCGGCGTTCTGAGTACCTGCTCGGCAAGACGCTCTTCAACCTGCTGATCGCGCTGGCACAGGCCGCCGTCACCATCGTGCTGGCCAGACTCGTCATCCACGTGCCGATCGACTGGCCGAAGCTGCCGGTATTGTTCGCGGCGGTGTTCGTCGGCACAGCCGGCTGGTTCTTCTTCTACGCGATCTTCGCGCTGTTCATCCGGCGCAACGATCTCTTCAACACCGTGACGTCGGTCTTCTACTTCGTGCTCCTGTTCGCGAGCTCCATGTTCTATCCGGTGGAGCCGCTGCCCTCGCCGCTGCGGCAGCTCGCCTGGATGAACCCGATCACGTGGCACGTGGACGTGCTGCGCTACGCGACGATCGGGCTGGGCGCCGGCTCGCGCATCGCGATTGAAGCGGCGGCGTTCGTGGGGTTCACCGCGGCCTCGTTCGCGGGCGCGCTCTGGGCGCTGCGGCGGCAGTGAGGGCTGCTACCTGAGGTTCAGGAACCCGCGGAAGGCGAACATCAGGACGAGCGCGAGGCACAGCGCCACGCTCGCCCAGGCCGACACGAACGCCAGCAGGAACGCCGCCAGGTACGCGGGGGACCGAGCCGGTACTGCCGCGACAGGCGGGCGACCTCGGCCTCCGAGCCGGGCGCCAGCATCCGCTTGCGCTTGATCGCGTGCCGCCAGAGCGCGGTGAACGCCAGCGCGATCAGCAGCCCCATTCCCGCATACACCGCGGCGGCCGTTCGCGCTTCACGGACGAGCAGATAGTCGGCCAGGAGCGAGGTCGGAAACGGCACCGCCGTCACCAGCATCAGCAGCAACCCGTTCCAGAACATGAACGCGTCGTCGGTCCGGCAGACAACCGTGAAGATGCGGTGGTGGTTGACCCACATCACCAGGATCACCGAGAAGCTCATGAAGAACGCGAGGTAGGACGGCCACAGGCGGCCGAGGGCCCGCAGCAGACCGCCATCGCCGTACTGCTCGGCGGCCGGCACCTTGAGCTCGAGGACGAGCAGGGTGATGGCGATCGCGAACACCGCGTCGCTGAACGCCTCGATGCGGCTGGTTTCCCTGACCTCGGCCGGGCTCATCGGAATCTGGCGCGCCATTGTAGCGCGGGCCCGCTCCTGCGCGCGGGCCGCCCGTCACGGCTTCGCTGTCGCCGGCTCGAACGTCATGGCCACGCCGTTCATGCAGTACCGCAGGCCGGTGGGCGCAGGGCCGTCTTCGAACACGTGCCCGAGATGGCCGCCGCAGCGCGAGCAGCGCACTTCGGTGCGCACCACGCCGAGGCTGCGATCGACCGTCGTGCTGACCGCGCCCTCGACCGGCGCGTAGAAGCTCGGCCAGCCCGTGCCGCTGTCGAACTTCGACGCCGCCGCGAACAGCGCCTGGCCGCACCCGGCGCAGTGGAACACGCCCGGACGATGCTCATCGTTGAGGGGGCTGGTGCCGGCGCGCTCGGTGCCATGCTGCCGCAGCACGCGGAACTGCTCGGGCGTCAGCGTCTCCTGCCACTCCTGCTCGGTCTTGTTCTTCGTCATCCGGTTCACTCCAGCAGCGATGGAAGCGACAGCGCTCTTGCGATCGCGAAGCCGCCCGGCCCCGCCATCACGGTCGCCGAAAGGGTCCCGATCATCAGCAGGTGAAACTCGAACCCCTCGCCCTTCTGCCCGCCCGTCCAGTTCATCCAGAACCCGTTGGGCAGATGGACGATCAGGATCGCGCCGAGCATGACGACGATGAGGGCGGCCGCCGAGAAGCGGCTGAAGACACCCCCAAGAAGCGCGATCGCGCCGAAGAATTCGCCGACCGCGACCAGATATCCTACAGGCCCCAGGAACTGTACAGGTACCCGTCAGTCCCGGACCCCCGAACGATCCGAAGAGGTGCTGCATGCCGTGCGGCAGCATCACGATGCCGGCCGCCAGGCGGGTGGCGAGCAGCGCGGCGCTGACTGCGGAGCGGTCCTGTTCGGCCGATTCGAGATGGTAACGGACGGCGGTGGCCATGGCTGATCCTCCTCCGGCGGGAGGTGCATCATGCGGGCCAGTCGGGGCGCTGACAGGAATCAGGACAGGGGAGACTCGCCGGTGAGGCGGAGAATGTCCGGGTCGAGGGCCTCCGGCGTCGTTCGCGGTCCCGAGCGCCGGATGACGGCGCCCTGACGGTCGATCAGAAACTTGGTGAAGTTCCAGGAGATCCGCCGCAGGCCGAAGGCGCCGCGCCGGGCCGCCGTCAGGTGGCGGAACAACGGGTGGGCCGACGGCCCGTTGACCTCAATCTTCGAGAACAGCGGAAACGTGATGTCGTAGCGCTCGATGCAGAACCGCTGGATCTCTTCGTCGCCGCCAGGCTCCTGGCCGCCGAACTGGTTGCACGGGAAGCCGAGGACGGCGAACCGGCGGTCCTTGTGCTTTCGATGGAGCGCCTCCAGTCCGGCGTATTGCGGCGTAAACCCGCAGCGGCTCGCCACGTTGACGACGAGCAGGACGTGGCCGCGATAGGCAGAGAGCGGCATCGAGCGGCCGTCGATCGCCGTCACGGTGATGTCGTACACGGCCTGCGTTATAAGGTCGCGATGCAGTCGATCTCGACCAGCGAATTGCCGGGAATCCCTCCGGCCGCGGCAATCGTCGTACGCACGGGCGGCTCCGGACCGAAGCGTCCGAGAAACACCTCGTTCATGCCCGCATAGTCGTTCAGGTCGTTGAGGTACACATTCACCTTCAACACCTTGTTCATCGACGACCCGATCGACTCGAGCTGCTGCTGAATCTGATCCAGCACGTGCTTCGTGTGCGCTTTGATGTCGCCGTCGAAGTGGGCGCCCACGCCCGCGATGAACACGAGATTCCCGTACGATACGGTGCCGCTGAAGAGCGGCGTTTTCTCAGGCGGCTTCCCTCCGCTCCAGTGCACCTTCTTCACCGGCGCATCGGCACGGGCTGTTTGCGCCCCGGCCGGGGCCGCCACTGCCGCCGCGCCGGCCGCCGCCGCGCCGGAGAGAAATTTTCTGCGCGTTGCCTTGTCCATGTCACCTCCTGTTTGATTTCGCGGGCACTATCGCCTCCCGGACGTGCACGGTCAGGCTCTCGTGTGGCGGACCGCCGTCCACTGTGCCGCGAGGTACTCGCCCATATCGAGCGCGCCCCCCATCCGGCCGTCCGCCGCCTTGCCGGTGAACACCAGCGTGATCGCGTCGCCGTGCTCCTCGCCGAACGCGCTGCGGAGGCGCACCGAATCGCCGTCGATCGTGCCCGTGACGTCTCGCGTGATGAACTCTCCCTGGTGCACGCCGTCGATATCGTTGCCGCGCTGCCGCAGGAACCACCCATGCGTGGAGACGCCAGCGGCGTACTCGATGCGCACGTCCCAGCGGCCGCTGAGATCGACGGCCGCCGGCGCAGGACCCGACGGCGCCGCCGCAGGCCGCGCGTTCGCGAGCAGCGCAGACAGCCGCTCGGCGATCACCGCCTCGTCGCCCGGCGACATCATGTACGGCGTCACGGTGACGCCCGTCAGCGCGCCGCTGCGCGTTGCAGACAACGCGATGCGCGGTTCGCTCTCGAACAGCGTCCGTGACATCTCATCGCCCGTGAGGGCGAAGCGGTGCGGATCCCACAGCACCCGGAGCGCAGGCGTTCGGTTCGAGAGACCGGCCGGCTGCACCACACTCGTCGTCACCCCGTCCAGGCCGGCCAGGCGGCGCGCGATGTGATCGAGCATCGCCGTCCATGCCTTCCACTCGCCGTCATGATCGCGCGTGAACCACCGTTCGACAGCCGTCAACATGCCGATCGCTTCTTCTTTGCCGACCTTCAACGCGCGGCCCGGCCCATGATGCGGCGCGCTGTGCACCCAGGCGGCCCTGACGAGATCCCTGCGCCCGAGCAGCAACCCGGCCGTCTGCGGCCCGCGGATGCACTTGCCCCCGCTGTAGCCCACCAGCGCAGCGCCGTCCCGGAGGTGCACGTTCGGCATCGTCAGAATCTCGGCCGCCGCGTCCACGAGAATCGGCACACGTCTCGAGGCCACCGCTTGCGCGATCGTCTTCACGGTCAGCGGGCTGGCGTCGACGCGCGGGCCGGCCATCACGTAGACCATGGCCGTTCGCGGCCCGAGCGCCGCTTCCAGATCGGCAAGGCTGTCGACCTCGACAATGCGCGCGCCAACGGCGCGGACGGCGGCGTCGTACACGTTTCGGGAATGGCGCGGAATGATCACTTCGTCTTTGGGAAAGCCGCTCAGATTCGGGATGCGAATGTGCAGATCGGGATTGCCCCCGGCGATACACGCGGCTGTGGCATGCGTCAGGGCGGCCGAGCAGCCGGACGTCACCAGCCCCCATTCGGCGCCCGTGAGAGCCGCGAGGCGCCGGCCGATGGCCTCCGCCAGCTCGTCCAGGTGGACGTAGTGGCGCGACGCCGCGTCCATGGCCGCGCGGACTTCCGGGAGCATGAGGGAGCCGCTGATGATCGTGAACGTGCCGCGCGCGTTGATCACCGGCCGGACGCCGATGGAGCCGTAGACGTCCGGCGCCGGGGCCCGCGGCGGGGCCTGCGCCGCGTCCAGATCCACCGTCCGCTGCAGCACCGTCGATAACGCGAGAAGGCCGCCGGCATCGCGGCCGCCACGAAGCAGATCCCGGCGGCTGACGGTCCGTCCGCTCATGTCTCCCCCCTCTGTTGGTCGCCTAGAATTTCATCGCCCGCCATTCGTCGGACAGCCTGTTGACGAGCGCTGTCGGCGTGTCGCCATCGTGCACGACGACGCGATAGTGGAGCGTCAGCGGTGCATTCGTCTTGATGGTGACCGGCCCGAGCGCCGCGATGTTGGGGTTCAGCATCCACAAGCCTCGCGAGCCATGCCATGTCGTCGGTGGATTGGACGGATGATCGAGCACTGCCGCCCCCACGGTCCTGCCGTTCGCAAGCGTGACAACGTAGCCATACCATGGCGCGCCCGGCCAGTTCAGTTCGGGGACCGAATAGTGCGCGTCCGGCAGCGTCACCACCCCTCCGGGATATGTGTAATGCGACTCGCCGTCCTTGCGAGCCTGGAAATTGAAGCCGGAGAACGACTGCTTGTTCAACTGGTAATCGACGAGCACGGCGAGCCGAAACGCGACGTCGATCACGAACACCCCGTCGCGTTCGGCGACGGTCGCGACGGTCGTTTCATCCGCCATCTTGCGCTTGTTGACGCTCCAGTCGTTGCGAATCTCGATGTCGGCCCTGTCGCGATCGGCCGACATCAACTTCACGCCGCGAGTCTCGATCAGGCGGCCTTCACGCGGCGCGTACTGACCCCAGCCCCAGAAATCGGCCTTGGTGATGTTCCATCCGTACAGCGGGCTCGTGGGTGTTCGCGTCGTGAGGTCGATCGGCTGGCGAAACTCGGCGTCGTGCCACGCGACATACATGCCGCGGTGATGCGGATGATCGTCGGGAGCCAGACTCGTCACGCGCTCGCCTGAGGGAGTGTTCACCGGATGGAAGCACGCAGCACTTGGCGACGTCAGTCCGACATTGTCCGGCTTCTTCGTCAGGTAATCGAACACCACTCGACCATCCGGCGTCTTCAACTCGACCCCATACGGCACGGGCGTCAGCGTGTAGGCCGGGGCTGGAGGCGTTTGGGCTGCCTGCATCGGGCCCCAGAGCAGCACCGCGGCCGCGCCAGCGATCGCCAGCCGGCACGTCTGCGTCTCCATGTCAGTCATCCTCGCGCGGCGCGGCATTCAGCGTGGCTGTCCCCAGAAGATGAACGTGCCGAATCGTGTGGCCGTCACCACATCCAGGCGCCCATCCTTGTTCAAATCCACGGGCAGCACATCGGATCCGGCGCCGGAGTGATTATGAATCAATTCCGGCACGAATTCGGCGCCACCCGGCCCTTTGGCATTTCGCACCGTGCGATACACGTAGAGCACCGCCGGTCCGTACGGGTCCGGATCCAGATAGTCGTCTCTGTGCGACCAGTACCGCTTGCCGACGATGAAGTCGGTGATGCCATCGCCGTCGACATCGCCGAAGCCGGTGCCATGCGGCTGCGAAAATGCGACGCCGCCGGCATTCTTCGTCCACAGGTCGTCCATGATCGTGTGTTGGTCGAACGTGATCGCGTTCTGCGCATCGCGTTTCTGCTCGTACCACGCGAGGCCCCAGCCGTGCGGGTTCAACACGGTGACGACGTCGTTTCTGCCGTCGCCGTTCACGTCGTAGACCGCCATCACGCTCCCGCCAACGATGTTCCGCCCGTATCGTCCAAAGGCCTGCGGGTGATACGGCCACGGCGTATCGGCGCCCGCCCCGGCCGGCTGTTCCCACCAGCCGTTCGGGTTCACGATATCGAGGCGTGTGTCGCCGTTGATATCGCCGACACCGACGCCGTGCGCTGTGAACAGCCCGGGGGCCGACACATTCCTGACGATCCAGCTGCCCGTCGGATTCTTCGGATCGGGCTTCGCATACCGCATCTGTCCCTGCGCGCCGTACACGAGCTCCGCCTTTCCATCGCCGTCGATATCGCGCAGCACCGCGATTTCGGTGTTGAACCTCTCGATGACCGGATACCTGTCCCACCGGCGCGACTCGCCTTTCGGATTCACGTACAGCCACACGCCCGGCGTCGCGGTGAACGTGGCCGTAATCACATCCGCCCAGCCGTCGCCGGTGAAGTCATCGGCGAACTGCATCCAGCAGTCGCGCGTGTACTCGTCGGACGGGTTCGTCGCGATTTGCGTGTACACCTCACCGCGGCGCGTGTAGTCCGGACCATAAAACAGGTGCGGCCCTGCCACGACGTCGGTGAACCCGTCGTGGTTGAAGTCGGCAGCTCCCGCGCCCCAGGCGTAGTAGAAATCGGTCAGCTGCTGCTTGCGGAAGCGCGGCGACAGCTCTTCCTGCACGCGCTCTTTCATCGCCAGATCCTTGTAGGCGACGTCCTTGAACCGGACCTCGCCGGTGCCGCCGATATACAGCGCGATCGGGCCGTATTTCCCGAACGTCTCGTCGGCCACGCCGGCGGCGCGCTCGCCGCCATCGTTCAGGAACGGACGGACGATGTTCGCATCGAGGAGCACCTCGAGACGATTCCAGTCATTCGGTTTCAAACTGGCATCGGGGGGTTGAAGAGGAGGACGGATGGCCGGTTGCTGGGCGCCGCCTCCGCGTCCGCCGCCGGGCGCGGGCGGATTCGGATCCGGTGGAGGGGCGATCCGCATCTGACCGCCGCCCGGCCGAAGCGGCACGCGCTCGACAAACGCTCCCTGGGCGTCGAGCCGCACCCGCTCGGTCGCGAAGTCGCCGTCCGTGAGCGATACGTAGATGCCTTTCATGCCTTCAGGCGATCGTTCTGCTCTCAGGAGCACGCCCGTTCTGCACCCGCGGGTGCAACGAAACGTCGCGTAGAACCCGACGTCCTGAAACGAGCGATCGAGCACCAGCCATCCGCCCGCAGGCCGCTGTGGCACGCCAACGAGCTCGCCGTTTTCGGCGCGCCAATCGGCCTGACCCAGTGCGTGCCACCCGGTGATCGTCGAGCCGCTGAACGTGCCGTCGGGGCGAAACGAGGGCCCGACGGAGTGGACGCTGCGGCCTGCCGCAAACGCGACCAGCCAGAGAACAGCCATCGCCGGCAATGGTGTACCGCGCAGCCGCGTGAAGGTTCTCCGATCCATTCCCTACCTCCCTCGGGCTGGAGCCGCGCGCTTCCGGCCCCAGAAGATGAACGTGCCGCGCACGTTCGACGTGATGAGGTCAACCGCGCCGTCGTTGTTGAGGTCGGCCACCGAGAACTGCGAGCCGACACCCGAGCGATTGTGAATCAATTCGGGGACGAATTCAGCGCCGCCCGGCGCCCTGGGATTTCGGACGGTTCGAAACCCATACAGCACGGGAGCGCCATAGGGATCGGCGTCGGTGTACCCATCGAGATGGGAGAAGGGCCGCTTGCCGGTCACATAGTCCGGGACGCCGTCGCCGTCGATGTCGGCGCAAGCCGATGCATGCATCTCCGAGATCGTCACGCCGCCGGCGTTCGTCGTCGAGTAGTCGTCGATGATCAGGTGACGCTCGAACCCGCTGCTGCCGTCCCGGCCGCGTGTGTGCTCGAACCAGGCCAGCCCGAATCCGTGCGCGTTCAGGCCCGTCACGACGTCGTTGAGCCCGTCGCCGTTGACGTCGTACACACAGAGCTCGGCTCCTCCGGCACCCTCCGATCGGCCCCAGCGGCCGAACGCCTCGGGGTGATAGGTCCACGTGCCGTGGTCGGCGCCGGTGGCCGGCTGTTCCCACCAGCCGGCCGTCTGAAGGATGTCGATACGCCCGTCGCCGTTGATGTCGCCAGCGCCCAGTCCGTGTCCGTAGGCCACTCCGGGCTGGGAAATCGTGTGCGCGATCCACGGGCGCGTCGGATCGGCCGGATCAGGCCGGGCGTACGCGAGCGTTCCCGCCGCAGTGACCGGTCCCCGTGCCGAAGATCACCTCGGGTTTGCCGTCGCCATCGATGTCCTTCATCAGCACCAGCTCGCTGTTGGCCTGCGGCACGGCCGGGTACTTCGACCAGCGCCGGCGCGCCCCTTTCGGGTTCACGTACAGGAACAGCGGGCGGTTCTCGCCCGCGACGACGTCGGGCCAGCCGTCTCCCGTGGAGTCGAAGACGAAATCGAAGCCGCTGCGAGGGAACTGCTCGCTCGGGTTGACCGTCGGTGCGACGTAGATCTCGCGCCGCGACGTGTAGTCGGGCCCCAGGTAGTAATACGGACCGGCAACCACATCGAGCACGCCGTCGCGGTTCACGTCGCCGACGCCGGCGCCCCAGCCATAGAAGAACGCGTCGAGCTGCTGCACGTGGAAACGCGTGGAGGTCTGCTCGGGAGGAATGACCCGCAGATTCAGATCCTTGAACGAGACGTCCTTGAAGTGGACCTCGCCGCTGCCCACGAACAACGCGACAGGCCCGTACCCATTCGCGTGGTCATCGGTCGCCGCCGCAGGAATATCGACGCCCTGGTTCAGGGTCGAGCGGATGATGTCGGCGTCGAGCGCGACACTGAGTGTGTTCCAAGCCGCCCGCACGCAGCCCTGCGGGCGGAGGCATCAGCGGCTCCGAGAGGCACGGGGAGGCTCATCACCGGACCGCCGGTACCCGCGCCGCCGCGGGCAGGACCGCCGCCGCGCCCGCGGGCAACGGCGGGCGCGCCGACCGAGGCAGCCGGCGCGGAGCGCACGAACGGACCGACGCCGGGCAAGCGCCTGGCGCGCGACCTCCCGCCCCGACGCGTCCAGGGTGACGCGAAACACCGACAGCTCGCCGGCGTCGAGCGACACGTACACGCCGGTGGTTCCGTCAGGAGTCTTTTCGGCGCGGAAGAGCACGCCTGTCCGGCATTCGCCGGCACAGCGGAATCGCGCGAAGAAATTCAGATCCTGGTACGACGCGTCGAGCACGAGCCAGCCGCCGCCGGGCGCCGACGCGATCCCGGTCAGCTCGCCGTTCTCGGCCTTCCACCGCGACGCGCCGAGCGGGCGCCAGCCGGCGAGCGTGGATCCCGTGAAGGTGGAATCCGGCCGGAAATCGTTCGCAGGGCCCTGCGCGCCGATCCACCGAGCGGCCAGCGTGAGGGCCGCGACGACGCCGGCGAGCCGGTGGCGGGAAATCGTCATTCACCTCTTCGCGCGCTGGCCGACAAGAAAAGCCCGCTGCAGATTACCCCACAGCGGGCTTTCTACGAATACTCCCGGCAGCGACCTACTCTCCCATCGCGAGCGCTCGCGCGCGAGCGATCAAGCGATGCCTCTCCCGAAACTCCATGGGAGAGTGGAGCGACCGCCCCTCTTCGACACAAAAGCCCGCTGCAGATTACTCTACAGCGGGCTTTTCGCTGAATACTCCCGGCAGCGACCTACTCTCCCATGGAGTTTCCCCCACAGTACCATCGGCGGTAGCAGGCTTAACTTCCGTGTTCGGAATGGGAACGGGTGTGACCCTGCTCCTATGACCACCGGGAACTCGGCTGCGCCGGCTCGTGGCTCGGGTTCGAACCCGACGGGCCACGCGCCTCAATGGCGCATAACTTCAAAGATCGCGATCGATCCTCGGCCGATTCGAGATGGTAACCGGCGGCGGTGGCCATGGCTGATCCTCCCCCGGCGGTGTGCTGGATGAGATGCGGGTCCCGATCCATGAGGCGTACTCATCCGCTCGTCGATTGGCGCAGAAACAGAAGACGGCGCCCGTGAAACGTCCCCACAGCAGTTGACAGCAGAATTCCGGATGACCCGTGACACGAGCCCAGAGGCGCTCGAACAGATACAGTGCTCGCGGTTGCCTGCGGATGATCTCGTTTACGCGCTGGACCAGCGGCCACACCCATCGTCGCCAGCGCGGAACCGTGTCCAGGAAGGCCTTGCGGAGGGCTGGCTCCTGCGGCAGCGCCGGACGCATGAACGTCGTCACCGAGGCCATCTTGGCCTGTCCGAACGCCGCCCGTGGAATCGCACGACGCTCGGCGATCCGGCGCGGAATCGGACGGTCGTACGCCGGGTTCACACGCCAGGCGTCCATCTCCGGCCCATTCGTGATGTCGAAGATTTCGGCTCGACGCTGAGCTCCCAGGAACGGCACCGGCAGTTGCACGAACCCGACATCCAGACGAATCTCGCTCATCCCGTGGCCGCCGGCGCTGAACCGTCTGAGCTCCGCGTTGATGAACCCCGGCAGTGTTCGATACAAGTTCGCGCCGTACCAGATCTCACCGAACGTGCCGGTCAGGAGGACGGTCGGCCGTCTGACGTACTGATGGATTTCGACCAGATTGGCGTCCTGCACGCCCGCCTGACACGCATAGTAGAGCGCTTCTTCGGGGAAGTGCCGCTTGTACCGGGCGCGGTCGATCGCCGTGCATGGCACGCCCAACAGGTCGCAGATTGCGCGGCCATCGTCGTTCTGGCCTGCCTTCGACTCTGGACACGTGAATGCCCGATCGATTCCGAAAGGAGCCGCCAGGGCATTCACCGCGGTCGTGTCGTACCCGCGTGATTGCGTCGAGAACACGTCCATCGGCTCCCGGCGAGCCTGGCTCCGCGCGTTGGCGAGCATCTGCCCACATCGGTCCTCGAGATACCGCTCGTATGCCGCGAATTGCGGAAATGGAGGCGGCAGGGGCTTGTCGGTCTCCACACATCCCCGATCGAGAACCGATAAATTCCGCATGAACAGCGCTCGAACCGATCCGCGCTGCGTCGGAATGTCCTTCACATACGAGTTGATGCCGTTGACGATCGACTCGGTGTGATACTCCAGCGCCGGATCGAGCCTGTCTTCCACGACTGCGAGGAGCAGGGAGAGGCTGTTGGCGGCGTCAACCCGGCTCCCATTCTCGAGGTACCACAATCCGTCGGTGGTGGCGCAGGAGGGAACCAGCACCACACCGTCCTCGCGCACGACGCCTCCGGAGCCGACGATGCATTCGGTGCGATCGAAGTCGCCTTTCTCGAACGGCCCCGCCCAGCAGCCTTCGATCCAGAAACGACTGCGCACCTCCACGCTGCGCCCATGCGTCACGATCACGGCTCCGACGGAACGATCGATTCTGGCCCACCACGCCAATGGGGGGAACGACGGCTCGAGGTAGGCGGTGAACGCCACGTCATTCATCGATGTCGGTCCCGGGCGTGCGCCGGTGGAAGGTGACACTCCATGGGAGCGCGGCGAGCGCCCCTCTTCGACACAAAAGCCCGACGCGATTGCTCACGTCGGGCTTTTGCCTGCGAATACTCCCGGCAGCGACCTACTCTCCCATGGAGTTTCCCCCACAGTACCATCGGCGGTAGCAGGCTTAACTTCCGTGTTCGGAATGGGAACGGGTGTGACCCTGCTCCTATGACCACCGGGAACTTGCTTACGCGGGCTCACGGCCAGCGACTCGAGGCTCAGGGCCGAGTCGGCCGTCGCGCGTAGAATTCAAAGACCCACTTCTCCAGTCGAGAGATCCTCGACAACTCAATATTCTGCAAACGGCCGTTCTTCCGTACCACCCGCACGCAGTGCGGATCGAGCATTTCGCTGACGCGGCTCGGGTGCGCGGGAGGGCTTTACCCCTTACCCCTTGCCCCTTACCCCTATCAGCGAAGAAAGAAAATATGGTCAAGCCTCACGGCAGATTAGTACCAGTCAGCTGAAGCCATCACTGGCCTTGCACTTCTGGCCTATCGACCTGGTCATCTTCCAGGAGCCTTTAGGAGCCTTACGGCTCGGGACATCTCATCTTGTGGAGGGTTTCACGCTTAGATGCCTTCAGCGTTTCTCCCTTCCGGACGTAGCTACTCGGCGCTGCCGCTGGCGCGACAACCGATACACTAGAGGTCCGTCCAACCCGGTCCTCTCGTACTAAGGTCAGCCCCACTCAAATGTCCTGCGCCCATGATAGATAGAGACCGAACTGTCTCGCGACGTTCTAAACCCAGCTCACGTACCGCTTTAACCGGCGAACAGCCGGACCCTTGGAACCTGCTACAGCTCCAGGATGCGATGAGCCGACATCGAGGTGCCAAACCCTAGCGTCGATGTGAACTCTTGGCTAGGATCAGCCTGTTATCCCCGGCGTACCTTTTATCCGTTGAGCGATGGCCCTTCCACGCGGAACCACCGGATCACTAAAGCCTGGTTTCCCACCTGCTCGTCTTGTAGGACTCGCAGTCAAGCTCGCTTTTGCTTTTGCACTCTAAGGCTGGTTTCCAAACAGCCTGAGCGAACCTTCGCGCGCCTCCGTTACTCTTTAGGAGGCGACCGCCCCAGTCAAACTGCCCACCTAGCAGTGTCCCTGATCTGGATAACAGATCGAGGTTAGAACGCCGGAACGCTAAGGGTGGTATCTCACCGTTGGCTCCCCCAAGCCCGAAAGCCTGGGTTCACAGCCTCCCACCTATCCTGCGCATAACGCGCCAGCATTCACTACTAGGATGTAGTAAAGGTGCACGGGGTCTTTTCGTCTAATCACGGGCAACCGGCGTCTTCACCGGTACCACAAATTCGCAGTGCCCCTCGTTGAGACAGCGCCCAGATCATTACGCCATTCGTGCAGGTCGGAACTTACCCGACAAGGAATTTCGCTACCTTAGGACCGTTATAGTTACGGCCGCCGTTTACCGGGGCTTCAGCTCGAAGCGTCGCCTTGCGGCTAACCTCTCCCTTTAACCTTCCGGCACCGGGCAGGCGTCAGGCCATATACGTCGTGTTCGACTTAGCATAGCCCTGTGTTTTTAGTAAACAGTTGCCTGGGCCTCTTCACTGCAACTCTTTCACGCTTCGCGGCGCGAAGCCGCTGACGCTAATAGAGCACCCCTTCTTCCGAAGTTACGGGGCGAGTTTGCCGAGTTCCTAAACGAGGGTTCTCACTTGCGCCTGAGGATTTTCTCCTCGCCTACCTGTGTCGGTTTGCGGTACGGGTACCCGAAAGACTCCTTAGAGGATTTTCTCGGCAGCGTGGCGTCGGCGACTTTGCGGCCCTTGCGGGCCTTGCCATGGCACCTCAGGGAATGTGACCCACCGGATTTTCCTGGCGGATCCCCCTACATGCCTGAACCTACACGTCCAATCGTAGGCTCGCGTAGCCTCCTGCG
>CAVTVT010000004.1:585000-847105 GCA_963738315.1 Vicinamibacterales bacterium
CTGCTTGATCAGGCGCGCCGCTTCCCCTTTGGACGAGGCCAGCCCGGTCGTCACCACCAGCTCCGTCGCCGCCACCCCGGCCTGCAGCGCCGCCGCCGCCACCGTCGTCGAGGGCGCATCGTCGAACACCGTGAGGATGTCCTCGACGGCGGCGCCGGCGAGCGTCCCCCCGAACAGCACCGCCGAGGCGCGCTCGGCCCTCGCGGCCTGTTCGCCTCCGTGAACCAGGGCCGTGAGATCGCGCGCCAGCAGCCGCTGCGCGTCGCGCCGCTCCGGGTGATCGCCGGTGGCGCGAGCGAGCTCCGCGACCTCCGATTCGGAACGGGCGGTGAAGTACTTGACGTACGAGACGACGTCCCGATCGTCCACGTTCAGCCAGAACTGGTAGAAGCGGAACGGCGACGTCATCCCGGGATCCAGCCAGACGGCGCCGGCCTCGGTCTTCCCGAATTTCGTCCCCGAAGCGGTGAGGATGAGCGGCATCACCAGGCCGTGCGCGGCCGCGGCGCGCTTCCGCCGGATCAGATCGCAGCCGGCCACGATGTTCCCCCACTGATCGCTGCCGCCGATCTGGAGCCGGCAGTTGAACCGGTCGTGGAGCACGAGATAGTCGTAGGCCTGGAGGAGCGAGTAGCTGAACTCGGTGAAGGAGATGCCGTCTTCGCTCTCGATGCGCCGCTTCACCGACTCTTTCGCCAGCATCTGGTTGACGGTGAAGAACTTTCCCACGTCCCTGAGGAATTCGGTCGCCGGAATCGCCGTCAGCCAGTCGGCGTTGTTCTCGAGCCGCGCGCGATTCGCCCCGGCGTCGAAATCGAGAAACGGCGACAGCTGCGCGCGAATGGCGTCGGCGTTCGCGCGCACCTCTTCCAGGCTCAGCAGCTTGCGCTCGGCGGTCTTTCCGCTGGGGTCCCCGATCAGCCCCGTGCCGCCGCCCACCAGCGCAATGGGCGTGTGTCCGAATCGCTGCGCGCGCGCGAGGCCGAGCGCCGGCAGCAGATGGCCCACGTGCAGGCTCTTCGCCGTCGCGTCGAATCCCGCGTACAGCGTGACCGCCTCCCGGGCCAGCAGCTCGCGCGCCCCCTCGGTGGCGTTCGACAGCAGTCCGCGCCACGTCAGCTCCTGGTGCAGGTCGCTCATGCTCGGTCGTGGTTCTCCGGATCGCCTATGGTACCGTAAGTCAGTGGCTCTCTCCCGGCGAGCGGCGCTGAAGGGGCTGATGGCCGGCACCGTGGGGACGGTGGTCGGCACGGCGGCGTACGGACTCTCGTACGCGCGCCATCAGATCGAAGTGGTGCGATCCGCGCTGCCGGTCGCCGGGCTGCCGCCGGCGCTGAACGGCCTGCGCATCGCGCTCATCACGGACCTGCACCACAGCGAGATGGTCCCGATCGAGGACGTCCGGCGCGCCGCCTCGCTCGCGATGGACGAACAGCCCGACCTCGTCGTGCTCGGCGGCGACTACGTGACCTGGGGCGATCGGCGGTACGTGGGGCCGTGCGCAGACGGCCTGGCCTCGCTCCGCGCGCCGCTGGGCGTCTACGCGGTGCTCGGGAACCACGACGACGATCGCGACATGCCGGCGGCGCTGAACGCGCGGGGGTTCATCGTGCTGCGGGACGCGCGGACGAGCCTCCGCGTGCGCGGGGAGAAGCTGGAGCTGGCGGGCATTCGATTCTGGACGCAGCGCAAACGCGACATCGAACGGGTGGTGCACGGGGCGCGCGGCACGGTGCTGCTGCTCGCGCACGACCCGCGGCGCCTCGCGGAGGCCGCCAGCCTGCGGGTGGGCGGGGTGCTCTCGGGGCATACCCACGGCGGCCAGGTGAACCTGCCGATCCTCGGCCCGATCGCGGCGCGGAAGTTTCCGGTGGTCGCCGGCCTCGGCCAGCGCGGAAGCACCTCGCTGTTCGTCAGCCGGGGAGTCGGAACGGTCTACGTGCCGTTCCGGTTGAACTGTCCGCCCGACGTCTCCATCCTCACGCTCGTCGCGTCCTGAGCGGGCCCCAGGGGAGCCGGGCCGGCCGCTCCTCACGGCTGCAGGAATCGCCGGCCTTCCACGCGCCACCTGCCGCTCAACACGATCTGGATCGCCTTCGGATAGAGCAGGTGCTCGACGCGCAGCAGCCGCTCGGACAGCGCCTCGGCCGTGTCGTCGTCCCGCAGCTCGACCGGCTGCTGCAGCACGATGGGGCCCGCGTCGAGCTCGGCGGTGACGAGATGCACCGTCACGCCGGTCACCTTCACCCCGTGCTCCCAGGCGCGGTGCTGCGCGTGCATTCCCGGAAACGCCGGCAGGAGCGACGGGTGGATGTTGAGAATGGCGGGAAACGCGTCGATGAAGGCGGGCGTCAGGCGTCGCATGAAGCCCGCCAGACAGACGAGCGCGATCCGCCGGCTCGCCACCTCTCTCGCGAGCTCGCGATCGTAGGCCTCGCGCGTGGGAAACCGTGCCTTGTCGAGGTGATCCAGGAGCAGCGTCTCTATGCCGGCCCGGCTGGCCCGCTCCAGCCCTGCCGCGTCGGCCCGGTTCGACACCACGACGCCCACCTCGGCGTGCAGCTCGCCGCGGCCGATCGCGTCCACGATCGCCTGGAGGTTGCTGCCGCGTCCGGAGATCAGCACCGCGAGCCGGGGCGGCACCCGGTCCTCAGACCTCGACGCTGCCATCGCCGGAGACGATCGACCCCATCAGCGCGGGCGACTCGCCGGCATCGGCGAGCATCCCCATGACCAGATCGGCCCCTTCAGGCGCGCACACCAGCACGAGACCGATGCCCATGTTGAACGCCCTGAACATCTCGCCGCGCGGCACGTCGCCGCCTTTCTGCAGGAACCGGAACAGCGGCGGCACCGTCCAGGCGTCGCGTTCGACGCGCGCCGCGGTCCCGGACGGCAGGATGCGCGACAGATTTCCGGGAATGCCGCCGCCGGTGATGTGGGCCAGTCCTTTGAGGAGCCGCCGCTCCAGCAGGGGACGGACGCACCGCAGGTACGACCGGTGCGTCCGGAGCAGCGCCCCCGCCACGGTATCGCCCACCTCGGGAATGAAGCTGTCGGCGCCGAGTCCCAGCACGTCGAAGACGATCCGCCTGGCCAGCGAGTAGCCGTTGGTGTGCAGTCCGGTGGATGGCAGCCCGATCAGCCGGTCGCCGGGGGCAATCCCGCGGCCGTCCACGATCGCGTCGCGCTCGACCACGCCCACGATGAAGCCGGCGAGATCGTACTCGCCGGCGCTGTAGAAGCCCGGCATTTCGGCCGTCTCCCCGCCGATGAGCGCGCAGCCGTTCTCCCGGCAGGCGCGCGCCATGCCGGTCACGATCTGCTCGGCCACTCCGCGGTCGAGCCGTCCGGTCGCCAGGTAATCCAGGAAGAAGAGCGGCTCGGCGCCATGCACCAGCACGTCGTTCACGCAATGGTTCACCAGGTCGGCGCCCACCGTATCGTGCACGCCCGACATGAACGCCAGCTTGAGCTTGGTCCCCACGCCGTCGGCGCTCGAGACGAGCACGGGATCGGCGTAGCTGGAGGGGGAGAGCCGGAACATCCCGCCGAACGCGCCGATCTCGGACAGCACGCCGGGCGTGAACGTGGATCGCGCCAGCCGCTTGATGCGCCTGACGACCTCGTCGCCAGACTCGATGTCCACGCCCGACTGCTTGTAATCCACCACGTTCCACGCTCCCGGAGCGAGTGCCGGTCAGAACTCCAGCTTCTCGATCAGCGCCTGGCCGACCTGGCGCGTCGGCGATCCCTCGGCGGCCTGCCAGTAGCCGCGGCGCACGCGCGCGAAGAAGGCCTCCTCTTCGTAGTCTTCCTCGAGCATGTCGAACCCCTCGCCCAGCAGATCGACGGCTCCGGCGCGGGTGCCGGGCGCTTCGAGGAACGACAGCGTCAGCGGCGTGTTCCTCATCGCGATCGTCCCGATCCCGAGCGCGATCGGCGCGCGCGGCGGATCGATCGCCTGGACGCCCGCGTCGACGAGCGCGGCCAGGGCCGCGCTGTCGCCGGCGTTCGCGAGCGCGACCAGCCCCGTCACGGTGTTCCGGAGCAGCTCCTGAAACCCGTCGTTGCTCCGGGCGAAGGCGAGCGTCTCGACGAGGTACTTCCTGTGGGTGTCGCAGTTGACGCCGAGGAGGCAGATGGCCGCGGCAATCGCGGGCTGCGCTTCGGCGGGCGCGGAGCGCTGGAGCGAGGCGAGCGTCTCCATGGCGCGCGAGTCCTTCAACTTGCCGACGGCCAGCGCGGCGTCGATCTGCAGCGGACCGCCGAGCCGGGCGATCTGCAGCAGCGGCTCGAGCGCGTAGGTGGCGCGGTAGTCGCCGAGCGCCTCGATGACCCCGGTGCGGAAGTAGTCCTGGCCGCGCCCGACCTCCTGCAGCAGGATCTGCCGCACGCGGGGGTCAGACCCCTGCGCGGCCAGCGCGCGGATCAGCGCGGGGCGGACGAACTCGCTCTCCTCGCGCGGCAGCGCCGCCAGCAGCGGGGCGATCACCTCCGGCGCCGGATGGTGCTCGAAATACTGGTACGCCACCGTGCGAAGCCGATCGTTGGCGTTCCCCATCATGTCGCGCACGATCCCGCTCGTCCGCGGATCGTTGAAGCCGGTCAGCAGGACGAGCGCGCGAAACCGGACGTAGCCGTTCGCGTGACTCTCGACGGCGTGGATGAGGGCGGGGACGACCGTCTGGGGCGGGCCGCGCCTGAGCGCCCGGGCGGCGTTGGTGCGCGCCTCGAACGCCGCGCCGCTGGCCGCCGCGTCGACGGTGCCGAGCGCATCGATGGCGCGCGCGGCCGCCTGGGACGTCAACGCCTGCGGCCCGCGCTCCTGCGCGGCCGACGCGCCGGAAGCCGGGGGAGCGGGCGCCTGCGCCCCGACCTGCCCTCCCGCGAGCCCCACGACGAGTGCAAGGGCGGCGGCGCTACGTCTTGACGGGATCGCCATCGAGCTTGAGCGCGAGCTGCAGATAGGCCGCTTCGTCGCGTGGGAACGCCACCGGATACTGGCCGGTGTAGCACGAGGTGCAGTAGGAGGCCCGGCGCGATCCGACCGACGACAGCAGCCCTTCCAGGCTCAGATACCCGATGCTGTCGGCCTCGATGTACTTCCGAATCTCCTCGAGCGTGTGCGTCGCGCCGATCAGCTCGGCGCGCCGCGGCGTGTCGATGCCGTAGAAGCAGGGGGAGATCGTCGGGGGACAACTGATGCGCACGTGCACTTCCTTCGCGCCGGCCGCCTTCACCATCTTGACGATCTTGCGGCTGGTGGTGCCGCGCACGAGCGAGTCGTCCACCAGCACGACGCGCTTGCCCTCGAGAATGCTCCGCACCGGGTTCAGCTTCACCCGGACGCCGAAGTGCCGGATCGACTGCTGCGGCTCGATGAACGTCCGGCCGACGTAGTGGTTCCGGATCAGGCCGACGCGCATCGGAATGCCCGACTCCTCGGCGAAACCGACCGCCGCGCACACGCCCGAGTCGGGCACCGGCACCACGACGTCGGCCGCGGCGGGCTGCTCGCGGGCCAGCAGGCGGCCGAGGTTGGTGCGAATCTCGTTCACGCTCTCGCCGAACACGTAGCTGTCGGGACGGGCGAAGTACACGTGCTCGAAGATGCACTGCGCCGGCTGCGCGGGGGCGAACGGCTTGACCGACCGCACGCCTCCGGCGCTGATGATCATGACTTCTCCGGGCTCCACGTCGCGGATGTAGGTGGCCCCGATGAGATCCAGCGCGCAGGTCTCGGAACAGACGATCACCGCATCGCCGAGACGGCCGAGCGCGAGCGGCCGGAACCCGTGCGGGTCGCGGACCGCGATCAGCCGATCCCTGGTGCACAGCACCAGCGAGAAGGCGCCCTGCACGCGCGAAATGGCCTCGATGACCGCATCGTCCACCGACGCCGCGCGCGATCGGGCGTACAGATGCAGGATGACCTCGGTGTCGGTCGTCGTCTGGAAGATGGCGCCCTGGCGCACCAGCTCGTCTTTGAGCTCGCTCGCGTTGATGAGGTTGCCGTTGTGGCCGATGGCGACCTGGCCGTGCCCGCAGTCGATGAGAATCGGCTGCGCGTTGTCGGCGTTGCTGTCGCCGGCCGTCGAGTACCGGACGTGGCCGATCGCGAGGTGCCCCGGCACTTTCTCGAGCGTCTTCTCGGAAAATGCGTCGGCCACGTGGCCCATGCCCTTGGACAGGCGCACGTGCACGCCGTCGGAGGCCGCGATGCCGGCGCTCTCCTGGCCGCGGTGCTGCAGCGCGTAGAGACCGAGGTAGGTCAGGTTGGCGGCTTCGGGGTGCCCGAAGATGCCGAAGACGCCGCACTCTTCCTTGAGCTTGTCCTCGTCGTCCGATGAATGCTGGTGGCCCACTGGGGACTCCGTTATGCAGCGCGCTTGGTGAACCGGGTTTCGATGGCGGCCGCCCAGGCACGCTCCGCTGTGGCGACCGGGATGTCGATGCGCCGCGCTCCGCCGACCGTTATACGGATTTGTGCGCCGCCGGTCGAGCCGATCTCCCGCGCGGGGACGCCCGCCGCCGAGGCGCGCTCCAGGAGCGCCGGCAGGTCGCGGCGCGGCACCGTGACGACGGCCCGCGACGCGGACTCGGCGAAGAGCGCCGCCGCCGAGGCCCACTCGCCGGGCGCGCCGTCGGCCGGCTCCAGATCGACGTCGAGGCCGATGCCGCCGGTTCCGAACGCGCACTCGGCCAGCGTGATCGCCAGGCCGCCCTCCGAGCAATCGTGCGCCGACCGGATCAGGCCGTCGCGCGCGGCCGACACCAGGAGCTGCTGCAGCGCGCGCTCCCCGCCCAGCTCGAGCGCGGGAGGCAGTCCTCCCACCAGCTTCGCCGTCACCTGCAGATACTCGCTTCCCCCGAGCTCGAAGCCGGTGCGGCCGAGCAGCACGATCGCCTGGCCGGGCTCCCTGAACGCGCGCCCGAGCACCCGGCTCGCGTGCTCGATCAGTCCGACGACGCCGAGCACCGGCGTCGGGTAGATCGCGCGGCCGTCGGTCTCGTTGTAGAGGCTGACGTTGCCGCCGGTGATCGGAATCCCCAGGGCGCGGCACGCCGCGGAGATCCCTTCGACGCTCCGCGCGAGCTGCCACATGATCTCGGGCCGCTCGGGGTTGCCGAAATTGAGGCAGTTGGTCGCGCCGATCGGCTCCCCGCCCGCACAGGCCACGTTGCGGGCCGCCTCGGCCACCGCGAGCATCGCCCCGCGGTACGGGTCCAGGTAGCAGTAGCGCCCATTCCCGTCCAGCGACATCGCCAGCGCCCGATCGGTGCCTTTCAGCCGCACGACCGCTGTGCCCATACCGGGCAGCACGAGCGTGTTGGTCCGCACCATGTGGTCGTACTGCTGAAACACCCACCGCTTGCTCGCGATCACCGGCGACTCGAGCAGCGCGGCGAACGCGCTCGCGTCGTCAGCAGGCGGCCGCGGCGGTACGGGGAGCGCCTGCACCTCGGCGATGTACGACGGCGTCTCCATCGGGCGCCGGTACACCGGGGCGTCGTCGGTCAGCGCGCGGTTCGGAATCTCGGCGACCACCTTTCCGTGCTCGCGGACGCGCAGCACGCCGTCGGCCGTCACGTCGCCGACATGGGCGGCGTGCAGATCCCATTTCTCGAAGATCTCCTCGACCTCGCGCTCGCGGCCGCGCTTGACGACGAGCAGCATCCGCTCCTGCGACTCCGACAGCATGATCTCGTAGGGCGTCATGCCGGTCTCGCGCTGCGGGACGCGGGAGACGTCGACGTCGATCCCGGCGCCGCCCCGCGCTCCCATCTCGCTCGTCGAGCAGGTGAGCCCCGCCGCCCCCATGTCCTGGATGCCGACGAGCGCGTCGCTCTTCATCACCTCGAGGCAGGCCTCGAGCAGCAGCTTCTCCATGAAGGGATCGCCCACCTGCACCGCCGGCCGCTTGTCCGCCGAGCGCTCGTCGAACTCCGCCGAGGCCATCGTGGCGCCGTGAATGCCGTCGCGGCCCGTCTTGGCGCCCACGTAGTACACGGGGTTGCCGGTTCCGCTCGCGACGCCCTTGACCAGCTCGTCCGCGCGGGCGATGCCCAGGCAGAACACGTTCACGAGCGGGTTGCCCGCGTAACAGTCTTCGAAGGCGATCTCGCCCCCCACCGTCGGAATGCCGATGCTGTTGCCGTATCCCGCAATGCCCGCCACCACGCCTTCCATGTTCCGGCGGACCCTCGGATCGTCGAGCGATCCGAACCGCAGCGAGTTCAGCAGCGCGATCGGGCGCGCGCCCATGGTGAAGATGTCGCGGATGATGCCGCCGACGCCAGTGGCCGCGCCCTGATACGGCTCGATGAACGACGGGTGGTTGTGCGACTCGATCTTGAAGACGGCGGCCAGCCCGTCGCCCACGTCCACCGCTCCCGCGTTCTCGCCGGGCCCCTGGAGGACGCGCGGGCCGCTGGTCGGCAGGGTCTTCAGGTGCACGCGCGAGCTCTTGTAGCTGCAGTGCTCGGACCACATCACGGAAAAGATGCCGAGCTCGGTCATCGTCGGCTCGCGCCCGAGCGCCGCCAGAATGCGATCGTATTCCTCCGGCGTAATCCCGTGGCGTTCGAGCGCCGCGGCGTCGATGCGCGGTGCGCTCATGCGCTCTGGCTCCCGGCTCCGGCCATGGCGCCGGTCGCCAGCGCCGCGACGACCGACTCGAACAGCACCAGGCCATCGGCGCTGCCGATGGCCAGCTCGCACGCGCGCTCGGGGTGGGGCATGAGGCCCACGACGTTTCGCGCCTCGTTGCAGACACCGGCGATCGAGGCCACCGATCCGTTCGGGTTGGCCTCGTCGGTCGCCTCGCCGGCGGCATCGACGTAGCGGAACACCACCTGCCGGTTCTGCTCCAGCCGCCGCAGCTCGTCAGGGGTCGTGAAGTAGTTCCCTTCGCCATGCGCGATGGGAATTCGAAGCACCTGACCGGGCGTGCAGGCGATCGTGAAGGGCGTATCGAGCTGCTCGACCCTGACGAACACGTGCTCGCAGCGGAACTTCAGCCCGCGGTTCCGCAGCATGGCGCCCGGCAGCAGACCGGCTTCCAGGAGAATCTGGAACCCGTTGCAGATGCCAAGGACGGGCCGGCCCGCCTCGGCGAACGACCGGACGGCCGCCATCACGGGCGAGAACCGCGCAATCGCGCCGGTCCGCAGGTAGTCGCCGTGGGAGAACCCGCCGGGCAGAATGACCGCGTCGGCGCCCCCGAGGTCGGTCTCCTTGTGCCACACGAACTCCGCCTGCTGCCCGAGCACGTGCTTCGCGGCGTGATACGCGTCGTGATCGCAGTTGGATCCCGGAAAAACGATGATGGCAAAGGTCATGTGCGGGTGCCGTCGACCTCGATGCGATAGGACTCGATGACCGGGTTGGCCAGCAGCCGGTCGGCCACCTCCGACGCCAGGGCGACCGCCTGCTCGCGCGACTCGGCCGAGAGCTCGAGCTCGAAGTACTTCCCCTGCCGCACGTCCTCCACGCCGCCGTAGCCGAGCGAGTGCAGCGCGTCGGCGATCGTCTTCCCCTGCGGGTCGAACACCGACGGCTTCAGCGTGACGAACACCCTGGCGCGCATCAGGACACCCCCGCGGGCGCCGCGACCTGGAACACCCGGTTGAAGATTTCGTCGACGTGTCTCAACTGCACCTTCAGGTCGAAGGCGTCCTCCAGCGCCCCTCGATCGAGCACGGCCATGACGTCGGCGTCCTCGAGGAGCAGCTGCTTGAAGTCCCGGCCTTCATCGTGCGACCGCATGGCGCTGCGCTGCACCCACTCGTACGCCTGCTCGCGCGAGACGCCGCGCTGCGCCAGCTCGAGGAGCACGGTGCCGGAGAAGACCACCCCGCGCGAGCGCTCGAGGTTCTCGCGCATCCGCTCCGGGTGCACGACGAGCCCAGCCACGATGCGCGCGAAGCGGCGCAGCATGTGATCCAGCGCGATGAAGCTGTCGGGCAGGATCACCCGCTCCACCGACGAGTGCGAGATGTCGCGCTCGTGCCAGAGCGCCACGTTCTCGAGCGCGGCGTGGGCGTTGCCCCTGAGGAGCCGCGCCAGCCCCGTGATCTGCTCGCAGCCGATCGGGTTGCGCTTGTGGGGCATCGCCGACGAGCCTTTCTGCCCCTTCGCGAACGGCTCCTCGACCTCGCCGATCTCGGTCTTCTGCAGGCCGCGGACCTCGAGCGCGAACTTCTCGAGCGACGCGCCGGTGATGGCGAGCGCCGACAGGAGCTCGGCGTGCCGGTCGCGCTGGATCACCTGCGACGAGACGGGCGCCGCCTCGAGGCCGAGCGCCCCGCAGACCTGCGCCTCGATGGCGGGATCCAGATGGGCGTAGGTGCCGACGGCCCCCGACATCTTCCCGACCGAGACGACCGCCCGCGCGCGCCGCACGCGATCGGCATCGCGCCTGAGCTCCGCGTACCAGAGCGCGAGCTTGAGACCGAAGGTCATCGGCTCGGCATGGACGCCGTGGGTGCGCCCGATCATCGGCGTCCCCCGCTGCTCCTCGGCGCGGGCCCGGACGGCCTCGGAGAGCCGCTCGAGGTCCTGCAGGATCAGATCGCAGGCCTCGCGCATCTGCAGCGCCTGCGCCGTGTCGATGACGTCCGAGGAGGTGAGCCCGAAGTGCAGCCAGCGGGCGGAGGGGCCCACGTGCTCGGCCACAGCCGTCGTGAATGCAATCACGTCGTGCTGGGTGGTGCGCTCGATTTCGGCGATGCGCGCGACGTCGAACCGTCCGCGGGTACGGATGTCGTCGGCGGCCTGCTGCGGGATGATGCCCGCGGCCGCCATGGCGCCGGCCGCCGCCACTTCGACCTGGAGCCAGGTCTCGTAGCGGCGCTCGTCGCTCCAGATGCGCCCCATGTCCGGGTGGGTGTAGCGCGGGATCATGCTATCGATTCGGCCTTCCGCGATCGGCAGCCGTCCATCGTCAATTGAGGCTCAGCCGCTCCTTCGGCAGTTCGAGGCCGCCGATCTGGCCGAGCACGGTGGCGGCAATGGCGCCGTTCGAGAACAGCTCGTGGGCCACGCGCTGGACGTCGGCGGGGCTGACCCGCTCGATCCCCTCGAGCGTCTCGTCGAGGCTGAACTGCCGGTCGAAGTAGATTTCCTGGCGCGCCAGGTGCGACATGCGGCTCGCGGTGTTCTCGAGGCTCAACATGACGCTGCCCTTCAAATGGTCCTTCGCGCGCCGGAGCTCGACGTCGCTGACGGGCGTCTGCTTGATCGCCCGGAGCTCCTCCACCGTCAGATCGATCACCTCGCCGACCGCCCCGTTGGCGCAGCCGGCGTAGATGGTCAGCGATCCGGCGTCGCTGTACGCGTTGATGCCGGAGAAGACCGAATAGCACAGCCCGCGCTTCTCGCGGATGTTCTGGAACAGGCGCGAGCTCATCGAGCCGCCGAGAATCGTGTTCAGGACGTAGCTCGAATACCGCCCGTCGTGGTTCTGCGGATAGCTGCTGGCGCCGAGACAGATGTGACTCTGCTCGAGCTCCTTGCTCCTGAAGACCACCTTCGGGATGACGCGCGGCGGGGCGGCCGACTGCCGCGTTCCCGACGAGGGCATCGAGCCGAACGCCTTCTCGAGCGCCTCGCGCACGGCCGCGTGCTCGATGTTGCCCGCCGCCGAGATAATCACGTTCTCCGCGGCGTACGCGCCGCGGAAGTGGTCGCGCAGGCGGGCCTCGGTGATGCCCTCGACGCTCTCCCTGGTGCCCAGAATGGGCCGGCCGAGCGGGTGCCCTTCCCAGAACGCCTGCGTGAAGAGCTCGTGGACGAGGTCGTCCGGGGTGTCCTCGACCATCTTGATCTCTTCGAGAATCACCTTCTTCTCGCGATCGATGTCCACCTCGTGGAACGCGGGCCGGAGCACGATGTCCGACAGGATGTCGACGGCGAGCGGAAGATGCTGGTCCAGCACCTTGACGTAGTAGCTCGCGTACTCCTTGGCCGTGAAGGCGTCGAGCTGCCCCCCGATCGAGTCCACGGCCTGCGCGATCTCCTCGGCCGACCGCGTGTCGGTGCCCTTGAAGAGCATGTGCTCGACGAAATGCGCGATGCCGCTGTCTTGGTCCGACTCGTGGCGCGACCCGCTCGTCAGCCACACACCCAGGCTCACCGAGCGGACGTGGCTCATCGATTCAGTGACGAGACGAATCCCGTTATCGAGCGCGTCGCGAACAATCATGAAGTGGCAAAGACGGCCGTGCAAACCGCTGGAGAGAAAGGATTAGCGCGATCTGAAATGATCTTAACACGAGTACAATCAAGAGCATAGGAACAGCCGGATGGTCAACCCCTCGAACGGCTTACAGCCGCACGCCGATCTCTCGGGCCTCGAGCGCCGGGAGATCGAGGACGCCCTCGTCTCGATCGGGTTTCCGGCCTTCCACGCACGCCAGCTCTTCTCCTGGATCTACGCGAAGGGCGTCACCGACTTCGCGAAAATGACCGACCTGCCGCAGCGTCTTCGCGAGGAGCTGGCCTCGAGCTTCCGGCTCTCCACCCCGCAGATACGCGCGAAGGAGCTGTCGGAGGACGGCACCGTCAAGTTCCTGCTGGAGCTGGAGGACGGCCGCTGCATCGAGTCGGTGTTCATCCCCGATACACCGAGCCAGACCTTGTGCCTCTCCACGCAGGTCGGCTGCGCCATGCGGTGCGGCTTCTGCCTCACGGGAAAGATGGGGCTGGCGCGCAACCTGAGCGCCGGAGAGATCGCCGGACAGGTCCGGGTGCTCGCCGCCGGCCTGGGACTGCTCCATCGCAAGTTCAATATCGTGCTGATGGGGATGGGGGAGCCGCTCCACAACTACGACAACACGATGAAGGCGCTCCGGATCCTGAACGACGAGCATGGCCTGGGCATGTCGCCCAGGCGCGTGACGCTCTCGACCGTGGGGGTCGTGCCCGCCCTCGAGCGGCTGGCGTCAGAGGCGCTCATGCCGAATCTGGCGATCTCGCTGCATGCGACCACCGAGGAACAGCGCGACGCGCTCGTGCCGGTCAATCGCAAGTACGGCCTCGCCGACATCATCGAAGCGGCCGGGAGGTTCCCCGCCGCGCGGCGAAACCGGATCACCTTCGAGTACGTGCTGCTCAGCGGCGTCAACGATACCCCGGAGGATGCTCGCCGCCTGGTCCGGCTGGTCCGCGGAATCCGATGCAAGGTGAACCTGATCCCGTTGAACGAAGCCGCGGGCATCGATTTCCACCGGCCGGCCGATGCGGCGGTGAACGCCTTTGCGCAGATCCTCGCGCGCGGAGGCCTGACGGTCTCGGTGCGCAAGAGCCGCGGACGAGATATCCGCGCGGCGTGCGGGCAGTTGATCGTCGAAGGCCCGAGGCGCTCCCCGCCGCAGCAGGCCGCCGGCCTGCTGTGAGGGGGCGGCGCGCACTCACCCCTCGACCAGCTCGCCCACCAGCTGCTCCCCCGCGAGCGCGAGCCGCACCTGCACCAGCTCGTTGCGCCGCCGGCCCTGGCCGATGCGCACCTTGAGATAGTTGTCGGTCACGACCCCCGACCCGTCGTCGATGGTGAGTCCCGGACGGACGCTCCCTGCCTGCGACGCGTGGAAGCGCCGCGTGAGCTCCCGGCCCAGCTCCCGGAGGCGGGCGGCGCGATCGCGCACGGTCGAGCCGTGCACCTTGCCGTCCATGGCCGCGGCGGCCGTGCCGGGGCGGTCCGAATACGGAAACACGTGCACGTGTGTGAGCGGGGACGACTCGAGGTAGCGCGACAGCTCCTCGAAATCCGCCGCGGTCTCGCCCGGGAACCCGACGATCAGATCGGTGCCGATGGATGCGTGGGGAATCCGCTCCCTGATGCGGGCGACCAGACCGGCGTAGTAGTGGAGCGTGTAGGGACGCCGCATCGCCCTCAGAACGGCATCGCTCGCGTGCTGCAGCGGGAGATGGAAGTGAGGCGCGAAACGCGTCGACCGCGCAACCAGATCGACCAGCTCCAGCGGACAGTCCATCGGCTCCAGCGAGCTGATGCGGACGCGCGCCGGCGCGGGCGCCCGTCTTTCGATGGCGACGAGCAGCGACATCAACGAGGAGGGCGGCGCCGCATCGCGGCCGTACAATCCCAGGTGCACGCCGGTGAGCGCGATCTCCTGGTAGCCGGCGGCGGCGGCGCGCTCCATCTCGAGCAGCACCGATTCGAGCGGACGGCTCGAGCCGCGCCCCCTGGTCGACGGGATGATGCAGTAGGAGCAGACCTCGTCGCAGCCCGTCTGGACGCGCAGCGTGTAGGCGGTCCGGCCCGCGGCGCCCGGAGCGAGCGCGGCGCCGCAGGGGCCTTCTCCGCCGGCGAAGCGCTCGGCGGTCGTGAGCCCGATCTCATCGGCCCAGGCGGCCTTCCGCTCGTTCGGGACGACCGCCGCCACCCCGGGGAGCGCCGCCACCTCGGCCGGACGCCTCGTGGCGTAGCAGCCGGTGACGACGATCTTCGCGCCGGGGTTCTGGCGCGCGAGCTTTCTGACCGTCTGCCGCGCCGCCTGATCGGCGGCGCCGGTCACCGAGCAGCTGTTGACGAGAATCAGATCGGCCTGCTCGAGGATCCGCCGGGGTCCAGCCCCGCTCCAGGAGGTCGCGCTCGGCCTCGAGCGAATCGGCCTGGTTCACCCGGCACCCGAAGGTCACGACGGAGTACTTCATCGTTCGAGGCCGCAGTCAGGGCCTGGCCGGGCGCTCGTCGAGCTCTGCGGCCGCCCGCTCCACCTTCTCCGCCAGCAGGCCCTTGTATTTCTCGAGCCGTTCGGCCAGAGCGAGGTCGCTCAGCGCCAGGATCTGGGCGGCCAGGACGGCCGCGTTGGTCGCGCCGGGCTTGCCGATCGACACCGTCGCCACCGGCACGCCGGGCGGCATCTGCACGGTGGAGAGGAGCGCGTCGAGGCCCTTCAGGGCCGACGAGTCGATCGGCACGCCGATGACCGGCCTGATCACGTGCGCCGCGACGACTCCCGCCAGGTGCGCGGCGGCGCCGGCGCCGACGATGTACACGCCGACGCCCCGGTCGGTCGCCTCCGCGATCAGGCGCAGCACCCGCGCAGGCGAGCGGTGGGCCGAGGCGACCGTCATCTCCACCGAGATGCCGAGGCCGGCCAGCGTTTCGAGGGCATCGCGCATGACGGGAGCGTCGTTCGGCGAGCCGATCAAGATTAGTACTTGGAGCGGAGCCTTGCGTGCGGGTGGGGTGTGATCCGTCATGTTCTCCTCTGCCGTGCCTCAGGAATCGATCGCCT
This sequence comes from Vicinamibacterales bacterium, assembly GCA_963738315.1. GTDB lineage: Bacteria > Acidobacteriota > Vicinamibacteria > Vicinamibacterales > JAMQPK01 > JAMQPK01. The sequence goes on from CAVTVT010000004.1 coordinate 600,268, forward strand.
TGCGGGCGATGTCGCGCCGATACTGCATGCCCTCGAACTCGATTTTACCCGCGGCGTCATAGGCGCGGGCGATCGCCGCGCGATAGTCGGCGCCGCCGGCCACCACCGTGAGCACCCGGCCCCCGGCCGTGACGACGTCGGCGCCGCGCCGGGCCGTCCCGGAATGAAAGACGACGACATCGTCCATCGCCGCGGCCGCCTCGAGACCCCGGATCGGCTTGCCGGTCTCGTAGCGGTCGGGATATCCCCCCGAGGCGAGCACGACGCCGACCCGCGGCGCTCCGCTCGTCTCGATGCGGACCTCTCCCATGGCGCCGGCCGCGGCCGCCGCGAACAGGGGGGCGAGCGGCGACGCGATTCCCGGCAGCACCACCTGGGCCTCGGGGTCGCCGAATCGCGCGTTGAACTCGATGACCTTTGGTCCGTCCCGGGTCAGCATCAGGCCGACGAACAGGAAGCCGCGGAACTCGCAGCCCTCGCTCTTCATGCCTGCCACCACCGGCTCGACGATCTCGCGCATGACGCGGTCTTCGACGGCCGGCGTGACGAGGGCGCTGGGCGCATAGGCGCCCATTCCGCCGGTGTTCGGGCCGCGATCGCCGTCGAAGGCGCGCTTGTGATCCTCGGCCGATCCGATTGGCGCCACCCGTGTGCCGTCGCTCAGCGCGAAGAACGAGGCCTCGCGGCCGGTCAGGCACTCTTCGACCACCACCTGGGCGCCGGCCGCGCCGAAGCGGCGGTCGACCATCAGCGCCTGAATGGTCCGTTCGGCTTCCGGACGATCGGCAGCGATCACGACCCCTTTGCCCGCCGCCAGCCCGTCGGCCTTGAGGACGACGGGAAAGCCGAGCTCTCCGCTGCGGACGGCGGCGATCGCCTCCTCGGGCGAGGCGCCGATGCAGTACCGCGCCGTGGGGACGTGATGGCGCGTCATGAACGCCTTGGCGAAGACCTTGCTCGATTCCAGGCGGGCCGCGCGCTCGGTCGGGCCGAGGATCGCCAGCCCCTCGGCCGCGAAGAGGTCGGCGACGCCCCGGCTCAGCGGCAGCTCGGGGCCGACGACGGTCAGGCCGACGGCTTCGCGCCGGGCGAGGGCCAGCATGGCGGCCGGGTCGGCGGGGTCGGCCTCGATGCAGCGCGCCAGCGCGGCGATGCCGGGGTTGCCGGGGGCGCAGAGCACCTGCGCCACGCCCGGCTCGGCGGCGAGCTTCCACGCCAGGGCGTGCTCCCGTCCGCCGCCGCCAATCACGAGAATCTTCGAGGGGCCTGCCACGCCGCGCGTCAACTGTTGGGTATGAAAGGTTTGGTTGCGGGGACCAATCCGTTTGACCAAACTACAGGTTTGCGCCTAGAATCCGCAGCCTAGATTATCAGCGTTCCACCAACAACGATTCAAGTGATCGCGCGGCCGGCCGATGCCGCCGCGCTGCCGCGTGTCAGGGGGGTGTTCAAGCGTGGCGGAAGTGAAAGTCCAGGACGGCGAGTCGATTGAAAGCGCGCTCCGGCGTTTCAAGCGGAAGGTCCAGCAGGAAGATATCATCAAGGATATCAAGAAGCACTCCTTCTATCTGAAGCCCGGAGACAAGCGTCGAGCCAAGCAGGCTCTGGCGCGCAAACGCAACCGCAAGAAAATGCGACGCGACGCGGAGTAAGAGCGCGACGAGCAAGGGGCGACAAGATGGAGTTCCAGGACAAGATCCTGACCTGCGTGGACTGCAATGGACAGTTCGTGTGGACGGCCGGAGAGCAGCTCTTCTTCGCGGACAAGAACTTCAAGAACGAGCCCAAGCGGTGCAAAGCGTGCAAGGCGAAGCGCGCCACCCGGAGCGCGGCGCCTGCCGTACGTGAGCGCGTCGAAACACAGGCCACCTGTTCGGCCTGCGGCAAGGAAACCACCGTGCCGTTCCGGCCGACCCAGGGCCGGCCTGTGTTCTGCAAGGAGTGTTTTCAGCAGCGGAAGTTCGCCGGGGCGGGAGGGCTCTAATCCTCCCGCTCCGCTTATCCCAGCGGCGCGCGCCTGAGTCAGTTCCCTGAACCTCCTCCTGTCGCTTCGTCCGCGGCAATGGACGAAGAACCTGTTCGTCTTCGGCGCGCTGGTCTTTGCCGAGCGCCTCGCCAATCCTGCCTCGGTGGCCCGCGCCGCCGCCGCATTCGTGGACTTCTGCGCCCTCTCCGGCGCCGTCTACCTCGTGAACGACGTCCTCGACCGCGAGCAGGATCGCCGGCATCCACAGAAGTCGCGGCGTCCCATCGCCTCCGGCACGCTGAGCGTGGGCGCGGCCCTCGCCGCGGCGCTGGTGCTGGGCGGCGGCGGACTGGCGGCCGCCGGCCTGCTGGGACCGGCGTTCTTCGCCACCGCGCTGGCGTTCTCCGCCCTTCTCCTCGCCTATTCCCTCGTCCTCAAGCACGTCGTGATCCTCGACGTGCTCACCCTGGCGTTCGGCTTCACGCTGCGCGCGGTCGCCGGGGGCGCGGCCATCCACGTGCCGGTGAGCCACTGGCTCGTGCTCTGCACGACGCTGCTGGCGCTCTTCCTGGCGCTCGGCAAGCGGCGCCACGAGATCCTCCTGCTCGGGTCGGATGCGCGGGCGCACCGCCGGATTCTCGACGACTACAACCCGTATCTGCTCGATCAGATGATCTCGGTGGTCACCGCCTCGACGCTGATCGCCTATGCCTTCTACACGATCAGCCCCGAGACCACCGAGAAGTTCCACACCAACCTGCTCAGCCTGACGATACCGTTCCCGCTGTACGGCATCTTCCGCTACCTCTACCTGGTCCACCGGCAGGATCTCGGCGGTAATCCGACCGAGCTCGTGATCGAGGACCGGCCGCTCCTCGCCTGCATCGGGCTCTGGGCGGCCGCGGTCGTGCTCATCGTTTATCACGTAATATTGTGACGATGGGAAAAGCCCGCGTGGCCGTGCTGAAGACGCGGCCCGAGACGGTTCTCGGCGACTACCACGAGCTCATGAATCTGGCGGGCTACCAGGACGTGCTGGCCAGGGACGCGGATACCGCGCTGAAGGTGAACATCTCCTGGCACTTCTTCTTCCCCGGCAGCTCCACCACGCCCTGGCAGCTCGACGGCGTCATCCGCGCGATGCGGAAGGACGGCTACTCGCCGGGCCTGATTCACGCCTGCCACAACCGGACCGTCGTGATCGACGCGCATCTCGGCGAGCGGGAGAACCGGCAGCTCCCCGTCGTGCAGGCGCACGGCCTGCGCAACGTGCACGTGTACGAAGGCGAGGAGTGGATCAACATCAGGGACGCCGTCGGCGACCTGACGAAGCAGTTCCTGTGCCTGAACGAGGTCTACCCGCGCGGATTCAAGATCCCGCGGCGGTTCATCGGCGAGAACATCGTCCACCTGCCGACGGTGAAGACGCACGTCTTCACGACGATGACCGGCGCGATGAAGAACGCCTTCGGCGGGCTGCTGAACGAGCACCGCCACTGGACGCATCCCGTGATCCACGAGACGCTCGTGGACCTGCTGATGATCCAGAAGAAGATCCACCGGGGCCTGTTCGCGGTGATGGACGGCACGTTCGCCGGCGACGGCCCCGGCCCGCGCTGCATGATTCCCCGGGTGAAGAACATCATCCTGGCGAGCCAGGATCAGGTGGCCATCGACGCCACGGCGGCGCGGCTGATGGGCATGGATCCGCTCTCGATCAGGTTCATCCGTCTCGCCCACGAGCGCGGGCTCGGCTGCGGCGACCCCCGCGACATCGAGATCGTCGGCGACCCGGCCGCGGCGGCCGAGAACTGGCGCTTCGACGGGCCGTTCCGCAGGATGACCTTCGCGGCGCGCATGCAGCACAAGATCTACTGGGGTCCGCTCAGAAGGCCGGTGGAGTGGTCGCTGAAGACGGTGCTCGCGCCCTGGGCGTACATGGCGAGCGTGCTCTACCACGACAGCTTCTGGTACCCGCTGAAGGCCAAGGCGCTCATGCGCGACGCCCTCGCGAGCCCGTGGGGACGCCTCTTCCGCGGGTGGGAGTCGGCCGTCGCCGACGAGAACGGGTACACCGGGTTCGCCGCCGGGGCCCAGGACCTCCACCGGACCGGCATGCGCGCGCTCATGCGTTCGATCGGCATTCTCGGCACGTGCCTGAGAGAGGCGCCCGAATTCGCGGCGCGCCGGAGATAGCCAGCGTCCATGACAGAGTTCAACATCCGAACCGATGCGGTGGACGTCGAGCAGATCATGCGCCAGATCCGCGCGCGCATCCGCGAGAAGCGCGGGGTCGACTACACCGACCAGCAGATACAGGAGCTCGCGGACGTCAAGCTGCAGCGCTTCCTGGATCCGAAAGGGGTCCGATCGGACCTCGTGGATCAATTCAAGCGCGCGCGCACGGCGCCCGAACATCCCCCCGTCTACGGGTTCGAGGACACGACGCTCTACGAGACGCACCGGGGACTGCTCCGGTTCGTGCGGCGGCTGCTCAACCCGCTGCTCAAGCTCCTCTTCAACCCGAATCAGCTGACGCACGTGCTCCACATGCAGGCCGAGATCAACAGGTTCCACGCGCAGAGATTCCACGTGCGCGAAGAGCTCGACGGCCTGTACTACGAGGTCATCCACAACCTCGTGCTGGAAGTGACGCGCCTCGGGATCGAGACCAAGAACCTGAAGATGCGCGTGGAGTCGCTCTCCAGCCGGATGGACTTCGACGAGCGCCGCGCCCGCGCGCTCGAGGGCGTGGTGCAGTACAAACCGCGCCCGTTTCCGCAACCGGCTCCCGCACCCGGGGCGCCGCCCTCGGGCCCCTCCCCGGTGGCATCCAGCGAGGCGCCCGCCGCCGCCGCAGCAGGCGGGGCGCCAGCGGAGTCCGGCGCGCCGCGCCGGAAACGCCGGCGCCGCCGCGGGCGCCGCGGCGGACGCGGCCGGGCGCTCGAAGGAGCGGCAGACCTGGCCGGCACGCCGCCCCACGGCGACCCGACCGGCTCGGCGGCGCTGCCTGACGATCAGCGCGCGGCCGGCCCGGACGCGGGCGACGCCTCGGCCGACGAGTTCGACGACGAACCCGACCAGGAAGCCGGCGACGAGCCTGCCGGCGGCTCGGAGCCTTCGGGACAGTGAAGCTGGCGATTGTCGTGCAGCGCTACGGCGCCGACATCAACGGCGGCGCCGAGCTGCACGCGCGGTACATCGCCGAGCGCATGCAGCGCCATGCGGACGTGACGGTGCTCACCAGCTGCGCCCGCGACTACGTGACCTGGCGCAACGAGTTCCCCGAGGGGCTGGAAACCGTCAACGGCGTGGCCGTCCGCCGTTTCCCGGTGACGCACGAGCGGGACGTCCACCTGTTCGGGCGCCGCTCCTCCCAGGTGTTTCGAGAGCATCATTCCATTCGCGACGAGCTCGCCTGGCTCGACGCCGAGGGGCCGGCCAGCCACGCCCTCGTCCGCTACATCCAGAGCAGCCGCGCGGCGTACGACTACTACTTCTTCTTCAGCTTCCGGTACTATCACGCGTACCACGGCGCGCGGGCCGCGATGGAGCGGGCGGTGCTCGTGCCCACCGCCGAGCGCGACGAAGCCGTCGGCCTCGCGGTCTTCGGCCCGGTCTTCCGCGGCGTCAGAGCGCTGATGTACAACAGCCCGGAGGAGCAGCGCCTGATCCAGTCCGCGGCGGCCAACGAGCGCGTCCCGGGCGTGGTGGTCGGCGTCGGCTCGGAGATTCCCGGCGGGCCGCAGCCGGCCCGCTTCCGGCAGAAATACGGCATCCACGAACGCTTCGCGCTGTACATCGGCCGCATCGACCAGAACAAGGGCTGCGGGGAGCTGTTCAGCTTCTTCCTCTCGGCGCTCCCCGCGCTGCCGCGCGGCTTCACCCTCGCGCTCATCGGCAAGCCGCTGCTCGCCATCCCCGAGCACCCGCGCATCCGGCATCTCGGCTTCGTGGACGAGCAGGACAAATACGACGCGCTGGCCGCGGCGGACCTGCTGATCATGCCGTCCTACTACGAGAGCCTCTCGATGGTGGCGCTCGAGGCGTGGGCGCTCGGCAAGCCGGTGCTCGCCAACGGCGCGTGCGAGGTGCTGCGGGGACAATGCATCCGGAGCCGCGCAGGTTTGTACTACGACAATCGAGCCGAGTTCGTCGAGACGCTCCGGGCGATGACGGGGGGGCGCGGGTTGAGCGGCGCGCTCGGCAGCCACGGCCGCGAGTTCTTCGAGCGCAACTACGCCTGGCCCGTCATCGAGCGGAAGTACCTGGACATGCTCCATCGGCTCGATGCCCAGACGCAGGAGCGGCGCGTCGCCGAAGCCCTCCCGGGCTGGTTCGCGCGGCGCCGCCGGACGGTCCCTCCGGCCGCCGACGTGCTGGCCCGGCTGCCATCGGGGCCCGTGCTGGACCGGACAGAGCACCCTCATGCCGCGGTCTCCTGAAGTCCACCAGGTGCTGGCGACGCTGGGCTACGGCGACGCCATCGCCCATGAAGTGCTGGGCATCCGGCGCGTGCTCCGGGCGGCCGGCTTCAAATCGGACATCTTCGTGGAGACGGCGGACAAGCGCGTCGAAGAGTTGACGCGCCACTATCGGGACCTCACGGAGACGAGCGACCCTTCGAACGTGCTCATTCACCACTTCTCGATCGGATCGAAGGCGTCCCGGATCGCGTACGCGCTCCCGGAGCGGCAGATTCTCGTCTATCACAACATCACGCCCCCGGAGTACTTCATCGACGTGCACGAACAGCTCGCCGAGCAGTGCTTCAAGGGGCGGCGGGAGCTCGCGAAGTACCCCGCGCGCGTGGACCTGGCGCTGGGCGACTCGGAGTTCAATCGGCTGGAGCTCGAGGCGCTCGGGTTCGCGCCGACGGGCGTGCTGCCGGTCGTTCCGGATTTCACGCACCTGGACGTCGAGCCCAACGATTTCATGACGCGGGAGTTCGACGACGGCTGGACCAACCTGCTGTTTGTGGGACGGGTGATTCCGAACAAGCGCTTCGAAGACGTGATCCGGTACTTCCACGCCTATCAGACCACGTTCAATCCGCGCGCGCGGCTCCTGCTGGTCGGCTCCTACAGCGGGTACAGAAGTACCTCGCCACGCTCGATCAGCTCGTCGCCGACCTCGGGACCTCTCACGTGCACTTCGCCGGCCACGTCAGCGACGCCGAGCTCGCCGCGTACTACGACGTCGCCGACCTCTTCCTGTGCGCCAGCGCGCACGAAGGCTTCTGCGTGCCGATCGTGGAGGCGTTCCACAAAGGCATCCCTGTCGTGGCCTACGCGGCCTCGGCCGTGCCCTCGACGATGGACGGCGCCGGCGTGCTGTTCTCGACGACCGATCCGCAGGAGGTGGCGGCCATCATCGACGCGGTGCTCGACGATCCGGCCCTGTACGACTCGATCGCGGACCAGCAGGACCGCGCCGTTGCCAGGCTCCGCGCGCGCGATTTCGATGGAACGCTGCTCCGGTACGTCCGCCAGGTCCTCGCCGCCCCGCGGCGGCCGCCCGCCCCGGTGGCCTGGGACTTCTGGGATCAGGTCCGCCGGGCCGAGGAGCTCTTCGAGCTGCAGCAGTACCGGCCCGCCGCCTTTCAGGCGCTGCCATACGAGCCCGAGCCGCCGCAGGCGGCGACGAAGGCCGGACCGCGATGCGAGTGAACCAATGGGTGCCGGCCGCGCACAGGGGCGACGCGATAGGCGACAGCGCCCGGCGCACGCGGGCGCTGCTGCGGGAGATGGGACACGAGTCCGAGCTCTTCGCGCTCACGATTGACGACGATCTCCGCCACGACGTGCTGCCGTTCACCACGGCGGAGGCCGCGGCCGGCGACGTCACGATCTTCCACTTCGCCCTGCCCTCGCCGATGTCGCCGGCGTTCGCCGGCCTTCGCGCCGGCCGGATCCTGCAGTATCACAACGTCACGCCGGCCCGGTTCTTCGCCGAGTACGATCCCGGGCTCTTCCGGCTGGCGTCGCTCGCGCGCGAAGAGCTGGCGGGCCTCGCCGGGGCGACCGACCTGGCGCTCGGCGACTCCGAGTACAACCGGCAGGAGCTCGAGCGCCTGGGCTTCCGCACGACCGGCGTGCTGCCGATCGCGGTCGACACCTCCCGGCTCACCGATGCGCCGCCGGCCCCCGCGCTGGACGATCTGCTCGACGACGATCTGGTCAATTTTCTGTTCGTCGGGCGCATCGCCCCGAACAAGAAGATCGAAGACCACATCAGGCTCGCCGAGCAGTACAAGCGCTACGTCGACGCCAATTACCGCTTCATCTTCGTGGGCCGCTACGACGTCGTGCCGAGGTACTATGCGGCGATTCGCGCCCTGATGGACGAGTACCGCATGCTCCCCGAACGCTTCATCTTCACCGGGCCCGTGCCCGACAACGAGCTCGCGGCCTACTACCGGGCGTCGAGCGCCTACATCTCGTTGAGCGAGCACGAGGGATTCTGCGTGCCGCTGGTCGAGGCCATGGCGATGGACGTCCCGGTGCTCGCCTACGGCGCGGCGGCCGTGCCGGACACGCTCGGGGGGGCGGGCGTCCAGTTCGCCCCCAAGGATCTCGAGCACGCGGCGGAGCTGCTGGGCATGCTGGCATTCGAGGACGCGCCGCGCGAGGCCGTGCTGGAGGGGCAGCGCCGCCGTCTGGCCGATTTCGGCGACGCGGTCATCCGGCGGCGGCTCTCGGCCGTCATCTCCGCCTTCTGAGATTGTCGTGCGCATCGCCTTCATCGTCCAGCGCTACGGAACGGAGATCCTCGGCGGGGCGGAGTACGCCTGCCGCCTCACGGCCGAGCGGCTGGCGGAGCGGCACGAGGTGGAAGTGCTCACCACCTGCGCCCGCGACTACGTCACCTGGAAGAACGAGTACCCCGAAGGGGCGGACCGGGTGCGCGGCGTCACCGTCCGGCGCTTCGCCAACGCCCTGACCCGCGACATCGAGGCGTTCAACCGCTATTCGACCTGGCTCTTCGAACACCCGCACTCGGCGGCCGACGAAGCTGAGTGGCTGAAGCAGCAGGGGCCCTGGTCTCCCGCGCTGCTCGACTACCTCAGCCGCAGCCACAAGCACTACGACGCCCTCATCTTCTATACGTACCTGTACGCGCCGACCGTCCTCGGCATCCGCATCGATCCGGCACGCAGCATCCTGGTGCCGACGGCCCACGACGAGCCGCCCATACACCTGGACCTGTACAAGGACGTCTTCAGGCTCCCCCGGGGAATCGCGTATCTCACGGACGTGGAGCGCGGCTTCGTGACCGCGCACTTCGAGCGGTCGGCCGCGGTCGAGGATACCGTGGGATGCGGTGTCGACCTGCCGCCGCATCAGGCGTATCCCCGGCCGGCGGCGGAGGAGCAGGACGCGCAGGCGGCGGAAGACGCGCAGGACGACGAGCCGGCGGCGGGCACGCGCTTTCAGTCTCACATTTCCGCGCGCGGCGCCGTATTCCGGCGGCGCCACCGCGTGCACGGCCCCTTCGTGCTCTACGGGGGGCGCATCAATCCGGGCAAGGGCTGCGAAGAGCTGATCGAGTACTTCAACGCGTACGTGGAGGACGGGGGCGCGGCCTCGCTCGTGCTGATGGGCGTGAAGCTGATGCCGCTTCCCGAGGAGCCCTTCATCAAGTTCGCCGGCCTGCTCTCCGAGCAGGAGCGGCTGCACGCGCTCGAGGCCGCCACGGTCGTCGTTGTCCCCTCTCCGTACGAGAGCCTGTCGCTCCTGGCGCTGGAATCGCTCGCCGTCGGCACGCCGATCCTCTGCAACGCGCGCAGCGAGGTGCTCGTGGATCACTGCCTGCGCAGCAACGGCGGCCTGTTCTACTCGGATCGCGACGAATTCGTGGAGTGCCTGAAGGTGCTCGTGGCGAGCCAGCCGCTGCGGGCGGCCATGGGGCGCACAGGGCGGGAGTACGTGCGGCGCAGCTACCGCTGGGACGTCGTGCTCGGCAAGCTGGATCGGATGATCGCCCGGATCCGTTCCTAGTGGCGCGTCCTCGCTGAAGCAGTACCGGCTTCCGGCGCGCGGCGCCCGGATGGCAAGGCGCGACGACCGAGCATACCGGGCGTATGTGAGGGAGGAGCAACGCCGCCAGCCGGGATGCCCCGCCCGGAAGGCGGTAGTGCTTCAGCGAGGACGCGCCACTAGCCGGGGCTACTCGGTGACCGGCACCGCCCCGGCGGGCGTGGCCTCCAGCTCTCTGTTCTCCTGATCCCCCTCGCTTCGCGGCTCGCCCGAGCGCCGGCGCCTGGGCCTGATGTCGTAGCGCTTGATCATCTCGTTGAGCGTGGTCGGCTTGATGTGCAGCAGCTCGGCCGCGCGCTTCTGGACGCCGCCGGCCGCGTCGAGCGTCGATTCGATCAGCCGCTTTTCGACGTCCGTGATCACGTCCTTGAAGGAGATGCCCTCGGGCGGAACGACGAAGCGCGGGAACTGGAACATGGCGCGCCGGCCGATGTGATCGGGCACCAGGTCCGCGTCGATGGTGCGGCCGGTGCACAGCACGACCGCCCGCTCGACCACGTTCTCGAGCTCCCGCACGTTGCCGGCCCAGTCGTACGCCATCAGGAGGTCGAGCGCCTCGGGGGTGATCTCGAGATCGGGCTTGCTGTTCTCGTCTCCGTACTTCTGCAGGAAGTGCTGCAGGAGGAGCGGGATATCGTCCTTGCGATCGCGAAGCGGAGGCAGCTGCACGTTGATGACGTGGAGCCGGTAGTACAGGTCCTCGCGGAAGCGTCCCTCGTCCATCAGCTTCCGCAGATCGACGTTCGTGGCGGCGATGATGCGCACGTCGACCTTGATGGTCTCCATCCCCCCCAGGCGCATGAACTCGCGCTCCTGCATCACGCGCAGCAGCTTGGCCTGCGTCTCGAGCGGGATGTTGCCGATCTCGTCCAGGAAGATGCTGCCCTTGTCGGCGAGGTCGAAGAGGCCCTTCTTGGGATAGACCGCTCCGGTGAACGCGCCTTTCACGTGGCCGAACAGCGTCGACTCCAGGAGATCCGGCGGGAGGTTGCCGGAGTTCACCGTGACGAAGGAGCGATCCTTGCGCGGCGAGTGGGTGTGAATCGCCCGGGCGACGAGCTCCTTGCCGGTGCCGCTCTCTCCCTGAATGAGAATCGTCGACCGGCTCGGGGCGGCCTGGATGATCAAGTCGAACACGCGCCGCATCGCGGGCCCGCGTCCGACGATGTTCTCGAAGTGGTTGTAGCGCTCCTGCAGGCTCTGGCGCAGGCTGCGATTCTCGGCGACCAGGCTGCGCCGCTCCAGCGCATTCCTCAGGATCACCAGCACCTCGTCGTTCTTGAAGGGCTTGGTGACGTAGTCGAACGCGCCGCGCTTCATCGCGTTGATCGCGCTCTCGATCGAGGCGAAGGCGGTCAGCATGACCACCGCCAGCTCCTCGTCGAGCCGCTTGAGCGCATCGAGCGTCGCCAGGCCGTCCATTCCCGGCATCATGACGTCGACGATGGCCGCGTCGAACGGCATGCTCCGCGCCAGCTCGAGCCCCTCCTCGCCGTTGGCGGCCACGCGGACGGCGTAGCCCTCCCCTTTCAGGAGCGTCTCGAGGATCTCCCTCATGATCTCTTCGTCGTCGATGACCAGAATGGAGCCGTGTGTTTTCATCTCGGTACCTGCGTCAAGTGCGGGCGCCGCCGCTGGAGCGAGCGAGGCTCGCGTCCGCCTGCGGCAGCGCCACGGTGAACCGGGTGCCCTGCCCGACGGCGCTCTGGCACGTCAGGGTCCCCTCGTGCTCGCGAACGATGCTGTAGGTGATCGACAGGCCCAGGCCGGTGCCCTTGCCGATCAGCTTCGTCGTGAAGAACGGATCGTAGATGCGCGAGAGATGCTCGCTCGGGATGCCGGAGCCGGTATCGCCGACTTCCGCCACCATGTGGCCGTCCTCGCTCCGCGTGTTCACCGAGAGCCAGCCCCCTTTCGGCATGGCGTCGCGCGCGTTCAGGAAGAGATTGAGGAAGACCTGCTGCAGCTTGTGCTCGATGCCGGCGACCAGCGCGGGCCCGGCGCAGAGCTCGCGCCGCACCTTGATTCGGCCCGCGGCCAGCTGCGGCTCCAGCAGGGAGAGCACGTCGTTCACGACCGTGTTCAGGTCAATCGGCAGGTGCTCGTCCGAATTCGGCGCGCCCGGCCGCGACAGGTTCAGCAGCCCGTTCACGATCTTCGCGGCCCGGAACGTCTGCTGCTCGATCTTCTCGAGCATGCGCGTCTTCGGGTCGTCCGGGCTCGCGTCGGCGAGCAGCATCTGCGTGAAGCTGGAGATGCCCGTCAGCGGCGTGTTGACCTCGTGCGCCACCCCGGCGGCCAGCAGGCCGACCGAGGCCATCTTGTCGGAGATCTGCAGCTGCTCCTCGAGCTGCACGCGCGCGGTCACGTCCTCGATGATCACGATGTTGCCCGAGACGGCCGGATCGAACCTGAGGCCCTCGCCCCGAAGCGGCGCCGTCGCCACGTTGACGCGCAGCCGCGCCCCGGCGCGCGTCCCGCGGCCGGCGAGCGGGATCCGGAAGAGCGACGCGCCGGCCGGGGCTTCCCGCTGAGCCGCCCGCAGCGCCTCGACGAACGGGCCGTCGAAGACGTCGTCGAGCGTCCGGCCGACCGCCTCGGCGGCCGAGAGGCCGTAGAGGCCCTCCAGCGCCCGGTTCCAGCGCACCACCTTGCCTGGCACATCCACGACGAGCAGGCCTTCGTCGAGCGATTCGATGATGTTCTCGTTGAACTGCTGCAGACGCTGGAGCTCGCTGGCCTTGAGCTGGAGCTGCCGGTACAGGCGCCCGTTCTCGAGCGCGGTCGCGACGTGGCTGCCGACGGCCGCCAGCAGGGCGAGATCCTCGCTGTTCAGCGGCTCGCCCTGGCCCCGGCGCCCGAGCGCGAGCACCGCAATCGTGCCGCCCTTCGACACGCACGGCACGAAGCAGTGGACGCCGGAGAGCCGCCAGAAGGAGATCTCCTCGAGCGGGAACGCCCCGGCGAGGCGCGGATCGTCGAGCGACAGCACCTGTCCGCCGGCCAGCGTCGCCGCCACCTGGGAATGGCGATCGAGCGCCGGCACCGTGAGGTCGCCGAAGCCCTCGGCGCGAATCACCTGGTAGTCGCCCGAGGCCTCCTCGAGGAGCATCAGCGCCATCCGGTGCACGCCGAAGGTCTCCCGAATCCGGGCGATCAGCCGCTCGCTCAAGCGATCGAGATCGAGGTCGCTGTTCAGATCGCGCGCGAACCCGACGAGCGCCCGGCGGTAATCGTAGGTGTCGCGGTAGAACGCGCGATCGAGCGTATTCTGTATCGCGCTCTTCACCGGGCTGAACAGCAGCACGACCACCACCGTCGCCAGCATGGCGATCACCATGTTGTGGCGATCGGCCGATTCGAGGAACACCACGCCGGCCAGCCGGAGCAGCGTCGCATAGATCGTGAAGATGGCGAGCACCACGGCCGAGTACACCAGGCTGCGCTTGACGATCACCTCCACGTCCATCAGCCGGTACCGGATGATCGCCGAGGCGAACGCCAGCGGGACGAGGCTGAGCGGGACGATCGACAGCTCCATCGGGACCGACACGCGCAGCGCGAGCGCATACGGCAGGGCGTAGCCGAGCGCGAAGGGCCCGACGCCGAGCGCCGTCCCCCAGACGATCCATCGCAGCTGCCGGCGGGCCGTGGCCGAGGGCGCACCCGATCGCGCGCCCGCAGGAGGACCACCCACCCGGCAATCATGTACAGGGAGAGGTACAGCGGCTCGATCTGATCGGCGACGGTGAGGAGACGGGAGTACGCCGCCGGATTCAGCGGCATGCGGCCGACGGCCAGCACGTTCGCGGCGCCGAGCAGAGCGGCCGGGAGGTACAGGATCGGCCGCAGGCGCTTCCCCCGGCCGCGGATCCACGAGCCGGGGCGCTCGGGGAACACGAGCGTGAAATGGAGGAACAGCGGACCGAGCATCAACGTGGCCACCAGATCGGCCCAGTAGAAATACCAGTCGAGCCGATCGAGCCGGCTGAACGAGAACGTCAGCGTGCCGAAGAACGCGAGGCACAGCCAGAAGAAATGGAGCGTGGCCTGATCGCGCGGACGACGCAGCCGCACCGAGGCGCCGATGACGAGGGTGAAGAAGCCGATGCCCGCGAGGATGAAGTAGAGCGTGGTGTGCCCGCGCGGAGCCGAGGTGACCGGCACGCTCAGCATGCGGTGCTCGCCGAGGCGGAGAACCGTGTACGCGAGGGTCGCGCCGCCGTCCGCCCGGCTCAGCAGGCGATCCACGTCCCGCTGCTCCTCGATCGGAGTGCCGTCGACGGCGATCAGCACATCGCCGGCGCGGATGCCGGCTGCAGCGGCGCTGCTCAGCGGGGAGAGATCGACGGCCACGACGCCCTCGGGACGGTTCTCCCAGAGGACGCCGTCCTCGACCTTGTGCCACGTCGCGCGGACGGCGACGTTCAGCGCGCCGAAGCAGAGCAGGACCGCCACCAGGGCGAAGATGCCCCAGCCGCTCAGCGACTGCCGCCGCAGGTTGACAGTCGAAGGGGTCACAGAGAGCTCACCAGCATTTCGGGAACGTGGGAATGGGGAGCATCGTGCAAACGGCATACCCCGGTTCACTCCATCCACTTCAGTTCAGGCTGCCCAATGCCTGCTGTTTTCGGGCGCTTTTCGCGGCTTCTTCGCTCCCGCGCGGAAGGCGCCGGCGTACTCCCCCTGAGCGAGCGGATAATCTCAAATTATGGATCAGTTATTCAATTTGTTGGATGACTTTCGCGTGGAGGGCAATCCCGCGGCGGCTTGCGCAGCCGGCCGGTCTCGGGCCGGCGTTCGCCGGGAGGCGGGGTGCCAGACTACTAGAACTTCACCAGGAGCCCGCCCACCACCCGTTTGGGCGCCCGGATGGCCATCGCTTCGTCGTACAGCGACGCGTACGCGTCGTCGTCGCGAAAGATGTTGCGGATGTCGAGGAGCATCTCCCAGTCGGCGTTGGAGAAGCTCAGGAACGGGAGCGACTGGTTCACGCGCACGTTGAACCGCACGTTGGCATTGGGCCGCGCCAGACTGGCCGCCTCGGCGGTCCAGAACGCGGTGTTCATCCGGTACTTCGCGTAGACGCGCGTCGAGGTCTGCGGAATGGTGGCCTCGATGGAGGTCTGCAGATCGTGGAGGGTCTCGACCGGCGGCGCCGCGCGCAGCCTGCCGGACGACAACGCCGCCGGGGAATCGCGCCAGTACGCCGTCGCCACCGTGTATTCGATCGTGCCGCGCACGTAGCCGGCCACTTCCTGGGTCATGGCGGCTCCCCAGCCGTGCGCATCGAAATCACCGGCCGTGCCCACCAGGTAATGGCCGAGCTGCGACTCGGCGCCGGCGCCCGGCGTTCCGAAGAGCTCCACGAGCTGATCGGCGACATGCTGATCGAAGGCGCGGACCTGCACCGAGATGCCGGCCGCGATGTCGCGCTCCAGCGATACGTCGAGATGGCGCGTCTGTTCGGGTCGAAGCGTTCCGTCGGCCGCGAGCGACGAAAACGTGCGCTCCGGCGGGAGCCACAATCCCGTGACCGACGGCGCGAACTCCTCGCCTCCGGGCGCGGACGCGCGCTGCACCGCGACCGCCTTGAGGCGGAACTGATCGAACGGCAGCGTGACGGTGAGGCGCGGGCTCCAGAGGCCCGACTGCGGGAGATAGTCGTAGCGCGCGTAGCCGGCCCCGTAGCCGACGATCAGCCGCGGAGAGACCGTCCACTGATCGAAGCCATACACGGCGCCGACGTTGCGCGCGCTGTCGCGAATCGCCGCCAGCGCGGCCGCATTGCCGCCGTCGTAGTGCTGCGTGCTGTACGACAGGCCGAGGTCGTACCGCGTGGCGCGCCGAATCGATCGACTTGTAGGACCCGGCCACGATCCACGACGCCAGATCGCCCTGTGTCATGGCGCCCTGCATGAGCCACGCGCCGCCGGCGGCCTGCGTGCCGACCGAGACGAACGCGACGCTCCGGCCGTTGTCGGCGCCAAACAGCTGGCGCGCGTGGTCGAACGACTCGGTCGTGAGCAGGTTGATCTGCCCCGACAGCGCGAGATTGCCGAAGAGGGCGGCCGGCCCGATCACACCGGCGGCCGGCCAGGCCGATCGCGACTCCTGGGCGCTGGCGGCGACCCACATGGCCTCCGCGCCGGTGTCCTTGAGGATGCTGCGGGGCAGATGGCGCAGCCGCCAGGCGGTCTCCGTCGTCGTCTCGGTGCTCTCGGCCTGCTCGCGATCGCCGCCGGACTCGGCCGCCGGCGCTCCCTCGACGGCGACGAATGCAGGCGCGTCCTCGACGCCGAAGCCCGCGAGATTGGTCGCCGGAGCAGCGGCATCCGGCGCGGCATCCGAGTGGGAAGGCGCGGCGTCCGGACCGCCTGGCGCGCGCACGTCCTCGTCGGCCCGGGCGAGACGAATCGCCGGTGCGGTGAGCCTGGATGCGTTGAGCTGCACGGTGCGGCCGGGCGCGCGCCAGTATCCCCGCGAGTGCACGCTCAGCACGTAGGGTCCCAGCGGCAGGCCGCGGAGCTCGTAGCGCCCGTCGGGTCCGGTGGTCGACACCGACGTGGTCCGGCCGATCACCGACACCATGGCCCCGGCGACGGGAATTTGGTGCGTGTCGAGCACACGTCCCTCGATGCTGCCGAGCGGGAAGGCCCGGTCCGTGGAGGGCTGAAGGCTCTGCGCGCGAGCGGAAGGCGCGCTCCACCCGCCGACAACCAGCATGACGACTGCCGCCGCGAGAGTGGAACGGTTCATCGAGAACCTCGGCGTGGATGGACGGGGCCGGCCGGAGCCGCCCCCGTCCCCTCGCTGGACTACGGCGTAACCGTGAATGGCACGTCCCTGGTGATCGACTCGTTCTTGATCTTGTCGCTGACCTTGATCTGCACCTTGTAGTCGCCCGGTTCGAACGTGCTGAGAGGCACGCCCTGCGCCACGAACACGGTATGGCCTGCCGACAGGTTGAACTCTGCGGGCAGATTCGTCGAGGCGTTGTAGGTCGAAGGCGTCATGGCCACGAACGGCTTCTCCTCGCCTGCGCGGAAGAAATTGTTATCCACGTACAGGTCCGGCTTGCCGGCGGGCGTCGCGCCCTCATTATAGATGTAGTACACCCAGAGCAGCTCGCCCGATTTGGCGTACTTCCGGCTCGGGTTCACCGTGACCTTGTAGCCGGAGAGCATGTACGGCTGCTGGAGCTGCTGCTGTCCGTTGAGCGCGGTTCCGGGATCGACGGCTGTGGCCAGAATCACGCTGCTCGTCGTGAGGCCGGACTGGAGATCCGGCACGGTCAGGTCCTGCTTCATCACGGTCATTTTCGGCGGCGGGGCCTTCTTGTCCTTCGGCGCCCGCTCGGCGACGGCGACGTAGACGTCGTACTGGCCCGGCGCGAGCGCGAGCGCGCGCTGGAGCAGGTTGTCCGGCCCCGGGGTCAGAAACGACACGTCCTCCCAGGCGTACGTCTGGGCGGCGCCGCCCTCGGCCGGCTTCTCGCTGGCGGACGGCGCAGCAGCCGCCGGTGCCGCGCCCGTGGCGATGGCGCGGACGTACAAGACCACGGGCGGCGAGGTGATCTTGCCGGGCTCGACTTCCAGGCTGAACGGGATGTAGACGTTCTCGTTCGACTTGAGGAAATCCGGGTGCATGGTGAGCGTGAAGTCTTGGGGCGCGGGCTGTTTGCCGGCCTGCACGGCGTCGACGACCTTGTGGATCGATTCGTACTGAGCAACTTCGTCCTTGCTGAGTTTTGGCTTGTCCTGTTTGTCCTGGGCGGATGCCGGCGCCGCCACGACGGCCGCGAGGGCCGACAGTGCGGCAACGAGAAGAGCGCGACGAAAAGCCATGCGACAGTCTCCCATCATTTCGAGCCGGGGGCGTGTTAATGGAATCTAGAATTATCGACCCGGTCAAAACCCGAAGTCAAACCCCGGGGCCGGCGGCCGCGCGCGCGTTCGAAGCCGTCCGGTACCGGGCCGGCCGAGCACCGTCCGGGGCGCGCCGCTGTGGTATAACGGGCGCCTGATGCACGACGCGCTGGTGGTGCTCCTGGCGGGCGGCGCGGGCGAGCGTTTGTATCCGCTGACCCGCGACCGCGCCAAGCCGGCGGTCTATTTCGGCGGTCCCTACCGCATCATCGATTTCACCCTCAGCAACTGCATCAATTCCGGGCTCCGGCGCATCTTCATCGCGACCCAGTACAAGTCGCTGTCGCTCAACCGGCACGTCCGCATGGGCTGGAACATCGTGTCCGAAGAGCTCGGCGAGTTCGTCGAGATCCTGCCGCCTCAGAAGCGCGTGAGCGAGCACTGGTACCAGGGCACGGCGGACGCCGTGTATCAGAACCTGTATTCGATCGTGCAGGAGGAGCCGGACGAGGTGATCGTGCTCTCCGGCGATCACGTCTACAAGATGGACTACTCGAAGATGCTGCGGTTCCACCACGAGCGCGGCGCCGCGGTCACGCTCGGGGCGCTCGAGGTTCGCCTCAGCGACGCCCGCCGCTTCGGCGTGCTCTCGGTGGACGACAGCGATCGCGTGACGGGGTTCGTCGAGAAGCCGAAGGATCCGCCCTCGCTCCCGGGCGCGTCGGATATCACGCTGGCGTCGATGGGCATCTACGTCTTCGACACGGGCGTGCTGCTGCGGGCGCTCGAAGCCGACGCGCGCCAGGCGACCAGCCACGACTTCGGCAAGGACATCATCCCGGCGCTGCTGAAGGAGGTGCCGAGCTACGCCTACCGGTTCTACGACGAGAACAAGAAGGCATCCAAGTACTGGCGAGACATCGGGACGCTCGACGCCTACTACGAAGCGAACATGGACCTGTGCCACATCGACCCCGAGTTCAACCTGTACGATCCCGAGTGGCCGATGCGGACCTATCAGCCGCAGGCGCCGCCGGCGAAGTTCGTCTTCGCCGAGAAGAACCGCCGCTGCGGCGAGGCGCTCGACTCGATCATCTCGCCGGGCTGCATCGTCTCGGGCAGCACGATCACCGGCAGCGTCCTCTGCCCGAACGTGCGCGTGCACAGCTACGGCACGATCGAGCACTGCATCCTGATGCCGGGCGTGCGGGTCGGGCGCCACGCGCGGCTGCGCCGGACGATCGTCGATCGCGATGTGCTGATCCCCAGGGGCGCCGTCATCGGGTTCAACCTCGACGAGGATCGCAAGCGCCACACCGTCACGGACGAGGGCGTGGTCGTCGTCACCGAGGGCGACGAGCCGCTGGTGGAGCCCGTCAGCGCAGATGCCCTTCGGATCGAGTCCGAGAACGACTAGGGTCTGACCCTCCCGCTGACGCTTTTGTAAGGCACCGTCTTTGCGACGGCGGGTCGACATGCCGCGCACCCGTCGAATCAACGATGCGCAGCACGTCTATCACGTGCTGAACAGGGGCGCCAAGAAGGCGGCGATATTCGAATCGGTGGACGACTATCGGGCTTTCGAGCTGCTGCTGATCGAAGCGCGGGCACGCTTCGGTATGCGAGTTCTTGCGTACTGCCTGATGCCCAACCATTGGCACTTGCTGCTATGGCCGCGAACTGATGGTAGTCTTTCTCTTTTCGTCCAGTGGCTCACGGCCACGCACGCGATCCGTTGGAACCGGGTGCATGGAAAGGCGGGGGAAGGCGCCGTCTATCAGGCGCGGTTCAAGTCCATCCCGATTGAACGGGGACCCCATTTGTACTGGGCCTGGCGTTATGTGGAACGCAATGCGCTGCGAGCGAATCTCGTCTCGAAAGCGGAAGACTGGCGTTGGGGCAGCCTCTGGCAGCGCCGGTACGCGCTGGCTTGCTATCTCGACGATGCGCCGGTGCCAATCCCGGACGACTGGCTCGAAGTCGTGAACCTTCCGCAATCGGAAGGCGAGCTCACAGCATTCCGGACCCATGTCCGGAGAGGCGAGCCCTACGGCGGTCCCGGCTGGCCGGCACGACAGCCTTGTGCCCCTTGAATTTACAGAAACGTAAGAGACAGGGTCAGACCCCAGATCATGAAAATTTCCGCGGTACGTGGCAGGGAAATTCTCGATTCACGCGGCAACCCCACGGTGGAAGTCGACGTCCAGCTCGACGGCGGCGCCTTCGGGCGCGCGGCGGTGCCTTCGGGCGCGTCGACCGGCATCCGCGAAGCGCTCGAACTACGCGACGGCGACCCCAGACGCTATAACGGCAAAGGCGTCCTCAACGCGGTCGCCCACGTCAACGGGGAGATCGCCGCCGCGCTCGCAGGCAAGGACCACGACCAGCGCAGCCTGGACGCGGCCCTCATCGCCCTCGACGGCACGCCCACCAAGAGCCGCCTCGGCGCCAACGCGATTCTCGGCGTCTCCATGGCGTTCGCGCACGCCGCCGCCGCGGCCGCCGGACAGCCGCTCTACCGGCATCTCTCCGCCGCCGCCGGCGACCGTGGAACCTTGCTGCCGGTGCCGATGATGAACATCCTGAACGGCGGCGCCCATGCCGACTCCAACGTCGACGTGCAGGAGTTCATGGTCATGCCCGTCGGCGCCCCGTCGTTCGCGGACGCGCTCCGCTGGGGAGCGGAAATCTTCCACGCCCTCCGCGCCGCGCTCAAGAAGCGCGGGCTCTCCACGGGCGTCGGCGACGAGGGCGGCTTCGCCCCCAACCTGAAATCGAACCGCGACGCGATCGAGATCGTGCTCGAAGCGGTCGCCGCCGCCGGCCTGACCGCGGGACGCGATGTCCTGCTGGCGATCGACGTCGCGTCGAGCGAGCTCTGGGACCATGGACGCTACGCCTTCCGCAAGTCGGGCGAGGGCACGCGCTCGGCCGAAGAGATGATCCGGATGCTCGTCGACTGGGCGGCACACTACCCGATCATCTCGATCGAAGACGGAATGGCCGAAGAAGACTGGCGCGGGTGGCAGATGCTCACCGCCGAGCTCGGCAGCCGCGTCCAGCTGGTCGGCGACGACGTCTTCGTCACCAACCCCGACATACTCAAGCGCGGCATCGACGAGCAGGTGGCCAACGCCGTGCTCGTAAAGCTCAACCAGATCGGCACCGTCACCGAAACCCTCGACGCCATGGACATGGCCCTGAAGGCGGGCTACGCGCGCATCGTGTCGCATCGATCCGGCGAAACGGAGGACGTGACGATCGCCGATCTCGCCGTGGCGACCGATGCCGGCCAGATCAAGACCGGCTCCGCCAGCCGCACCGACCGCGTCGCCAAGTACAACCGGCTGCTGCGAATCGAGGAAGAGCTCGGCCGGCGCGGGCGCTACGCCGGCCGAAACGCGATCAAGCAGATCGCGGGCCGCTCGTGAGCCCGGCCGGGCGGCCGCTGGTGCTCGTCATCCTCGACGGCTGGGGACTTCGGGACGAGCGCGACCACAACGCGATCAAGCTGGCGCGGACGCCGACCTATTCCGAGCTGCTCGAGCGCTTCCCCCATTCGTCGCTGCAGGCCTCCGGGGAATTCGTCGGACTGCCGGCGGGACAGATGGGCAATTCCGAGGTCGGCCACACGACGATGGGCGCCGGCCGCGTCATCTACCAGGACCTCACCCGCATCGACAAGAGCATCCGTGACGGCGAGCTCTACGAGAACCCGGCGCTCACCGCCGCCGTGGCCCGGTGCGGCGGGGACCGCTGCGCGCTGCATCTGGTCGGCCTGGTTTCGCCCAACGGCGTGCACAGCCACGAGCGCCACCTCTACGCGCTGGTCGAGCTGGCCGCGCGGCACAAGCTGGACCGCGTCTTCGTGCACGCCCTCACCGACGGCCGCGACACCTCTCCGACGGGCGGCGCCGGCTTCCTCGGCGCCCTGGAGCGCGTGATGCAGCGCGCCGGAACCGGCCGCATCGCCTCGGTCGGCGGCCGCTACTACGGGATGGACCGCGATCGGCGATGGGATCGGACCAAGAAGTTCTACGACGCCATGGTGGCGGCGCCCGCCGCCGCCGGCGACCAGCGGCCGGCCACCGCCTCCGCAGTCGACTACATCCGACAGTCGTACGAATCGGGCGTCACCGACGAGTTCGTGATCCCCGCCACGGTCGTGGACGCCGCCGGGCACCCCGTAGGCCCGCTGCGCGACGGGGACAGCGTGATCTTCTTCAACTACCGCGCCGATCGCGCACGCCAGCTGTCGCGGGCGCTCGCGCTCGACGAGTTCGACGGCTTCGATCGGCGGCCCCACCCGCGAATCGCCCTCACCACGATGACGCAGTACGACCGCACGTTTCCGTTTCCGGTCGCCTTCCTCCCGCAGTCGCTGTCGGGCACCTTCGGGGAGCTCATCTCCACGCTCGGACTGACCAACCTTCGCGTCGCCGAAACGGAGAAGTACGCGCACGTCACCTATTTCTTCAACTGCGGAATCGAGCAGCCCTACGCGGGAGAAGATCGCATCCTGGTGCCCTCGCAGAAAGTCGCCACCTACGATCTCGCGCCGGAGATGAGCGCCCAGGGCATCTGCGACAATCTCGTCCGCGACATCTCCGCCCGGACGCACGACGTCATCATCTGCAACTTCGCCAACGCAGACATGGTGGGGCACACCGGCAACATCGAGGCCGCCGTTCGCGCGGTCGAGGTCCTCGACGGCTGTCTCACGCGCGTCGCCGGCGCCGTTCGCGAGGCGAACGCCACGCTCATCATCACCGCCGATCACGGGAACGCGGAGCAGATGTGGGACCCCGTCGCCCGGGAGCCCCACACCGCGCACACCTGCAACCCCGTCCCGGTCATTCTCGTCGGAGACCGCCCTGGCGTGCGGCTGCGCGAAGGCGGTTCGCTCCGCGACGTCGCGCCGACCATGCTGGCACTGCTGAGACTGGAACAGCCGAAGGAGATGACGGGCGAGGATCTGAGGATGGCCTGAGAGAGGAACACGGAGCAGCAGCGGCGCTGCTGCTCCGGAGGCGGATCGTCTTACTCGACTTTTTCCTGCTTCGCTTCGTCGGCGGCAATGCGGAGCGACCGCAGGAACCGCCGATCGTTGGCCGTGATATCCATCGTCCGCCGCGCCGCCACGAGCTTGGCGGGCGTGCTGACCTTGGTGAGGGCACCCCCGGCGGGGCTGGTGCGATTCACGAATCCGACGACCGCCTCCAGCGTCACCCGCATCTCGAAGCCGGCCGCGCGGGCCTTCTCCCGGCATGCTTCCACTTGAGGATCGTCGGCGACCGCAGCGGCAATGGCATCGGCGAGCTCGCGAGCCAGCCGGTTGACGACGTCATCCATGACTTGATCCTCCCTGTTCGATCTCAACCCCTACGAATTGTGTACTCGCCCGCCATCATCGCAACCCGCCGCCCGGCTACACCATTGGCAGAACACCAACGCGTGTACTGCACGGATCGTTTGTTAGAAGTCGGACTCGGGAACGAGCGATGAAGGACACGCCCATTCTAAGCTCGTGATCGGGCAGTGTCAAGAACGCTACAATTCTCCCTTGCCGCTATATGCCTGATTCTTTTCACGTTCCGGGCGATCTCGGCGGCTGGGACCCCGAAGAGGACCTGGGCAGCCCGGGTGAGTACCCCTTCACGAGGGGCATACGGCCGACCATGTACCAGAGGACGGCTGTGGACCATGCGCCAGTACGCCGGCTTCGGGACGGCCCGCGAGTCGAACCGCCGCTTCCGCCACCTTCTCACGCAAGGCGTCACCGGGCTGAGCGTGGCGTTCGACCTTCCCACGCAGATGGGCTACGACTCGGACCACCCTCTTGCCGCGGGGGAGGTGGGGCGCGCAGGCGTGGCCATCGATTCGATCGAAGACATGGCGGAGCTGTTCGACGGGATCCCCCTCGAGTCGGTCTCCACCTCCATGACGATCAATGCCACCGCCATCATCCTGCTCGCCATGTACGTGGCGGTGGCGCGCGAGCGCGGGCTGTCGGCCGGGGCGCTGGCCGGGACGATCCAGAACGACATTCTGAAGGAGTACGTCGCGCGGGGCACCCACATCTATCCGCCGGCGGCCTCGCTGCGCCTGGTGATCGACGTCTTTGCGTTCTGCGAACGGGAAATGCTCCAGTGGAACCCGATCTCGGTGAGCGGCTATCACATCAGGGAGGCGGGCTCCACGGCGGTGCAGGAGATCGCCTTCACGCTCGCCAACGCGATCGCCTATCTGGACGCCGCGCGATCGGCCGGCCTCGAGGTGACCGCCCTTGCCGCCCGGATGTCGTTCTTCTTCTCCGCGCACAACAACTTTCTCGAAGAAATCGCGAAGTTCCGGGCGGCCCGGCGCCTGTGGGCCCGCCTCGTGCTCGAGCGCTTCGGCGTGACGGACCCGCGCGCCCAGCAGCTTCGCTTCCACGCGCAGACCGCGGGCAGCACCCTCGCCGCCCAGCAGCCCAACAACAACATCGTGCGTGTCGCGGTGCAGGCCCTCGCCGCCGTGCTGGGTGGCGCACAGTCGCTGCACTGCAACGGCCGCGACGAAGCCCTCGCCCTTCCCACCGAAGAATCGGCCACCCTCGCCCTGCGCACCCAGCAGATCATCGCGTTCGAGTCGGGCGTCGCGAACACGGTCGATCCCGTCGGCGGCTCCTACGACATCGAGGTGAGGACGAGCGCCATCGAGGCGGAGGCGCGCCACCTGCTGGCGCGCCTCGAGCACGCCGGGGGCACACTGGCGGCCATCGAGTCGGGACTCGTCCAGCGCGAGATTCAGGAATCGGCCTTTCAGGTCCAGCGCTCGATTGACGCCGGCGAGTCCGTGATCGTCGGCGTCACGCGGTTCACCGACGAGGCCGACGCCGTCAGCATTCCCACGCTGACCATCGATCCCGGGCTCGAAGCCGCGCAGGTCGCCCGCGTGCGGCGCCTGCGGGCTTCGCGCGACGCCGACCGATGGCGCACCGCCCTCGGCCTCGTCCGCGGAGCCGCCGCTCAGGGGACCAATCTCGTGCCTCCCATCATCGAGGCGGTGGAAGCGCGGGCGACCGTGGGCGAGATCTCCGACGTGCTGCGCGGCGTCTTCGGCGAGGCGGGCGACCTCTCGGCCGCATGACTCCCCTGCTCCGCGTCCAGGCGCTGACGACGATGTTCCGGCTGCCAACCGGAACGGTGCGCGCCGTCGACAACGTCAGTCTCGAACTGCGGCGCGGAGAGACGCTCGGCCTCGTCGGCGAATCGGGCAGCGGCAAGTCCATGACGGCGCTCTCGATCCTGCGGCTGGTCCAGCCGCCCGGGGAGACCGTCGGCGGCCCCATCGCATTCAACGGCCGGAGCGATCTGCTGGAACTGAGCGAGCGCGAGATGCGGGCGATCAGGGGAGCCGAAATCGGCTACATCTTCCAGGAGCCGATGACCGCCCTGAATCCGGTCTACAGAATCGGCGATCAGGTGGCCGAAGCTCTTCTCGTGCACGGCCGCGCTTCCCGCGCCGCCGCCCGCCGGCGGACGGTGGAATTGCTCGACGCCGTGCGGATTCCGGAGCCGCACCGCCGGGCCCGCGAGTACCCGCACCAGCTGTCCGGCGGGATGCGCCAGCGGATTCTGATTGCCATGGCGCTCGCGTGCCAGCCCGTGATGCTGATCGCGGACGAGCCGACGACGGCGCTCGACGTGACCATCCAGGCGGAAATCCTGGATCTGCTCGCCGACATGAAGAAGCAGTTCGAGCTCGCGCTCCTGCTGATTACCCACGACCTGGGCGTCGTGGCCGGCCGCGCCGACAGGGTGGCCGTCATGTACGCCGGCCGGATCGTCGAAGAAGGTCCCGTTCGCGAGATCTTCCGGGCGCCCGCGCACCCGTATACCCGCGGCCTGCTGGCGTCGATTCCGGGGAGCGCGCCGGGACGGCGCCTCGCCTCGATCCAGGGCACGGTTCCGAATCTCGACGCCCTGCCGCCGGGCTGCTCGTTCGAACCGAGGTGCCCCGACCGGTTCGCGCCCTGCACGAGCGAACCGCCCGCGTCGTACCCGGTCGCTCCCGGGCACGCCGCCCGCTGCTACCTTCACGCGCCCAAGGACGGACGCCGCTGATGCCCCTCATGGAGGTGCGCGGGCTCGTGAAGCAGTTCACCAGGAAGGACGGGATCATGGCGAAGCCGACCGTGATCCGGGCCGTGGACGACGTCAGCTTCTTCGTCGAGGAGGGGGAAACCTTCGGCCTCGTCGGCGAGTCGGGCAGCGGAAAGACCACGACCGGGCGGTGCGTGCTCCGGCTGATCGAGCCGACCTCGGGCCAGGTGCTCTTCCGCGGCCGAGACCTGCTCCAGCTCTCGCGCGGGGAACTGCGCCGGACGCGGCGCGAGATGCAGATCGTGTTCCAGGACCCGTACTCGTCGCTGAACCCCCGCATGCGCGTCGGGCAGATCCTGGAAGAGCCGCTCGTGATCCATCACATCGGCACCCGCGCCGAGCGCCGCGAGCGCGTGGGCGAGCTGATTCGCATCGTCGGACTCGATCCCGACCACCTGAACCGCTACCCGCACCAGTTCAGCGGAGGACAGCGGCAGCGCATCGGCATCGCGCGGGCTCTGGCGCTGAGCCCCTCGTTCGTCATCGCCGACGAACCGGTGTCGGCGCTCGATGTCTCCATCCAGGCCCAGGTCATCAACCTGCTCCTCGATCTCCAGGAGCGGCTGAAGCTCGCCTACCTGTTCATCGCGCACGACCTCAGACTGGTCGAACAGATCTGCCGCCGCACGGCGGTCATGTACCTGGGGCGTATCGTGGAGATGGCGCCGACCGGCGAGCTGTTCAACGACCCCCGGCATCCCTACACCAGGGCCCTGCTCTCGGCGATTCCGGTACCCGACCCCGATCGGCAGCCGGAGCGGCTGCCGCTGGAGCTCGGCGCGGTGACGCTCGGCGCGCCGCTGCGCGAAGTGGCCCCCGGCCACTTCGCGGCGATCTGAGGCGGCCAGCGCCAGTCTGCGCCGCTAGCGTGGTACGGCCGGAGCGGAGTGGGCGGCCGCTTCGCCAGCCGCGTCCGGGGACTGGCGCTCGACGACGTCCTTCTCCACCTGGCCATCGCGCAGGTGGAGCGTGCGGTGTGCGTAGGCGGCCACGTCCGCTTCGTGCGTGACGAGCACGATCGTGTTGCCGGTCTGGTGCAGCCGGTCGAAGAGCGCCATGATTTCCGCGCCCGTCTTGGAATCGAGGTTGCCGGTCGGTTCGTCGGCCAGCAGGATGGACGGATCGTTCACCAGCGCCCGGGCGATGGCGACGCGCTGGCGCTGCCCGCCCGAGAGCTCGTTCGGCTTGTGATTCATGCGGCCGCCGAGCTCCACCTTCTCCAGGGCCGCCCGGGCCCGTTTCTCGCGCTCGACCGCCGGGACGCCGGCGTAGACGAGCGGCAGCTCGACGTTGCGGAGCGCCGAGGCGCGCGGCAGCAGGTTGAAGGTCTGGAAGACGAAGCCGATCTCCTCGTTGCGGATTCGCGCCAGCTCGTTGTCGTCCATGCTCGCCACTTCCTGGCCGTTCAGCACATAGCTGCCCTTGCTCGGCGTGTCGAGGCAGCCGATCAGGTTCATCAGCGTGGACTTGCCCGAGCCGGAGGGCCCCATGATGGCGACGTACTCGCCTCGATCGATGGCGATCGACACGCCTCTCAGGGCATGGATCTCCTCATCGCCCATCAGGTACGTCTTCCAGAGATCGTGTGTTTCGATCAGTGCCATCGCCGCCCCCCGTCGCTACAAATACGGCGCCGCCGCACGCATGGTTCCAGGCCGCTACGCGCCCGCATCTTCGCCGTATTCGGCCTTGAGCTTGGCCACCACGCCCGGGTCGGCCAGCGTGGTCGTGTCGCCCAGCGCCTTCCCCTCGGCGATGTCCTTGAGCAGCCTGCGCATGATCTTGCCCGAGCGGGTCTTCGGCAGATCGGCCGCGAACAGCACGTCCTCCGGCCGGGCGATTGCCCCGATCTTCTTCACGACGTGCTCTTTCAGCTCGGTTGCGAGGTCGGGCGACGGGCGGTTGCCCTCCTTGAGTATCACGAACGCCGAGATGGCCTGCCCCTTCAGCTCGTGCGGGCGGCCCACGACGGCCGCCTCGGCCACCTTCGGGTGATCGACGAGGGCGCTTTCGACCTCCATCGTGCCGATGCGGTGGCCGGCGACGTTGATCACGTCGTCCACCCTGCCCAGCACCCAGAAGTACCCGTCGTCGTCGCGCTTGGCGCCATCGCCGGTGAAATACGTGGCGCGATCCCATTTGCTCCAGGTCCTGCTTGACGAACCGCTCGGGATCGCCGTAGATCCCGCGGAGCATGGCCGGCCACGGCCGGGTAATGGCGAGCAGCCCCCCGCCCACCTCAACCGGCTCTCCACTTTGCATGCGGATTTCGGCCCTGACGCCCGGGAACGGACGCGTGGCCGAGCCCGGCTTCAGCGGGGTGAGCCCGGGGAGCGGGGTGATCATGATCATGCCGGTTTCGGTCTGCCACCACGTGTCCACGATCGGGCAGCGCTCGCCGCCGACGTTCTGGTGATACCAGATCCACGCTTCGGGATTGATCGGCTCGCCCACCGACCCGAGCAGGCGGAGCGATGACAGGTTGCGGCGCTTCGGCCACTCGATGCCCCACTTCATGAAGGCGCGTATCGCCGTGGGCGCCGTGTAGAACACCGTCACGCCGTAGCGCTCGACGATCTCCCACAGCCGATCCTTCTGAGGCCAGTCGGGCGCGCCCTCGTACATGAGAACGGTCGCGCCGTTCGCGAGCGGGCCGTAGACCACGTAGCTGTGGCCCGTGACCCAGCCGATGTCGGCCGTGCACCAGTAGACGTCGTCGTCTTTCAGATCGAACACCCATTTCGAGGTGGCATAGGTGCCGACCAGGTAGCCGCCGGTGGTGTGCATGATCCCCTTCGGCTTGCCGGTCGTTCCAGAGGTGTAGAGGATGTAGAGGAGGTCCTCCGCGTCCATCTGCTCGGGCTCGCAGTAGAGATCGGCCCGCCCCATCAGGGCGTGCCAGTCGTGCACGGGGACGGCGGCGGCGCCGCGCCCTGCGCCCGGGCCGGCGACTTCCGACTGTCCGGGCAGGAGGCGCGCGAGCACGATCATGTGGCGGATCGACGGAGCCCCCTGCAGCGCCTCGTCGGCCACGCGCCGGAGCTGGACGACCGACCCGCGCCGGTAGCCGCCGTCGGCGGTGATGAGCAGCGTGGCCTGCTGATCGTTGATGCGATCGCGCAGCGAGTCGGCGCTGAAGCCTCCGAACACGACGCTGTGCGCCGCCCCGATGCGCGCGCAGGCCAGCATCGCCACCGCCAGCTCCGGGACGAGCGGCATGTAGATCGCCACCCGATCGCCGCGCCGGACGCCGAGCGACTTGAGCACGCTCGCGAACGCGTTCACCTGGCGGAAGAGATCGAAGTAGGTGAGCGTGCGGCGGTCGCCCGGCTCGCCTTCCCAGATGATCGCGGCCTTGTTGCGCCGCCAGGTGCGGACGTGGCGGTCCACGCAATTCACCGACGCGTTCAGGCGTCCGCCCACGAACCACTTGGCATCCGGCGGATTCCAGTCGAGCACCGTGTCCCAGCGGCGGCTCCACTCGAGCTCGTCGGCAAAGCCCGCCCAGAACGCCTCGGCATCCTCGTCCGCCCGCTCGTAAATGGACGCGTCGCGGACGTTCGCCTGCTCCCGGAATGCCGGCGGCGGTTCGAACACGCGATGTTCATGAAGGAGCGCGGAAATCTCGGCGGATTTAGCGTCGGACATGAGGGGAGCTTACCGTACTTGCGCAGGCATGAGCGGCCGCCCGGGTGCGGAGCCGCCGCCGTTCAGCGCGCCGGCGGCCGGCGAAGGCGTGCGCCGCCGACGCTCCGGATCCACTCGACGAGCGAGCGGCGGGCGCCGCGCGTCAGCGGAAACCGCCTCGCAGCGCGCCCCGGCGGGTATTCGAGTGGCTGCGGCACCGCATCCGCGCGGACGGCGGCGGGCTGCCGTCGAGAATCCGTGCGCGCGCGCCCGCGGCGCAGCGCGTCGAGGATGACCGACATCAGACCGCGCGGCGGAAGAGCCACTCCAGGCTCGAGGCGGGCTGGCGCAGCTCGAGACTGTCGGCGGCGTACTGGATGAGGTCGGGGGTCACTCGATTGACGCGCGCGGAGAACGCGGCCAGGAGCGCGCGGTCGCAGATCAGGTTCACCACACGCGGGATACCGCCCGACTTCCGGTGGAGCACCTTCAGCGCCCTCGTCTGGAACGTGACGGCCGCGGGCGCGCCTGCAACGGCCAGCCGGTGAAGGACGTACGCGGCCACCTCTTCGGCGGAGAGCGGCCGCAGCTCGTATCTCACCGCGATCCGCTGATCGAGCTGCCGCATCTCGGGCGCCTTCAGGATGTGGCGGAGACTGGACTGCCCCACCAGCACGATCTGCAGGAGCTTCTCCTTGTCGGTTTCGAGGTTCGAGAGGATGCGGAGCTGCTCGAGCACCGGGATCGGCAGGTTCTGGGCCTCGTCGACGATCAGCACGGCGCTGGCGCGGAGCGGCAGCAGGCTCAGCAGGAAATCGTAGATGGTCTCGATCAGCTCCTGCTTGCTGACGCGCGACAGACGGCCGCGCTTCACGTCCTCGCGCGAGACGACGCCGAAGTCCTGCAGGATGAGCTTGAGCAGATCCTCTTCGGAGAGAAACGGGTTCAGCACCAGCGCCGAGAACGTGCTCCGATCGATCTCCTCCAGAAGCGCGCGGCAGAGGGTGGTCTTGCCGGTGCCGATGTCGCCGGTGATGGCCACGAACCCCTCGCGCCGGCGGATCGCGTAGTGCAGGAGCTCGAGCGCGCTCGCATGCGGCTCGCTCCGGAAGAGGTACTTCGGATCGGGCGTCAGGCTGAACGGCTTCTCCGAGAACCCGTAGTGATCTTCGTACATGGCGGGACCATCACAGAGTCTCGGCCGTTCGGGGTCCGGACGTTAGGCGGTCGGCGGCGGAAGGCCGGCCGTCAGTCGTAGTACTCGAGCCCGAGATGGGTGATGAGCTCTTCGCCGACGAGGTACCGGAGCGTGTTCTTCAGCTTCATCAGCTGGATGAAGAGATCGTGCTCGGGGTACAGCCCCGGGGCGTGCATGGGGCTCTTGAAGTAGAAGGACAGCCACTCCTGGATGCCCGACATCCCGGCGCGCCTGGCGAGATCCAGGAACAGCGCCAGATCCAGGACGATCGGCGCCGCGAGAATGCTGTCGCGGCAGAGGAAGTTGATCTTCAGCTGCATCGGGTAGTCGAGCCACCCGACCAGGTCGATGTTGTCCCAGCCTTCCTTGTTGTCGCCGCGCGGCGGGTAATAGTTGATGCGCACGACGTGGCACAGGTCCTTGTACAGCTCCGGATAGAGCTGCGGCTGGAGGATGTAGTCGAGCACCGACTTCTTGCTCTCCTCCTTGGTCTTGAACGACTCCGGATCGTCGAGCACCTCGCCGTCCCGGTTGCCGAGGATGTTGGTCGAATACCAGCCCTGCACCCCGAGCAGCCTCGCCTTCAGGCCCGGCGCGATGACCGTCTTGATCAGCGTCTGCCCGGTCTTGAAATCCTTGCCGATGATCGGGAGCTTCTGCTGCTGGGCGAGCGCGATCATCGCCGGAACGTCCACCGACAGGTTGGGGGCGCCGTTGGCGTAGGGCACCCCTTCCATCAGGGCCGCGTACGTGTAGATCATGCTCGAGGGGATCGTCGGATCGTTCGACTCGAGGCCGCGCTCGAACGCCTCGATCGTCTGGTGCGCGGGCGACTCGGTCATGTAGACCTCGGTGCTGCCGCACCAGACCATGACCAGGCGATCCAGGCCGTTGTCCTTCTTGAACGCGCGGATGTCGGCGCGGAGCTGCTCGGCGAGATCCTTCTTGTTCCGGCCCTTCTTCACGTTCGGACCCTGGAGCCGCTTCACGTACCGCTGGTCGAACACCGCCGGCCAGCGCGGCACGGCGGCGAGCTCAGGCTTCACCTGATCGAGCAGGGCTGCGTCGAGCACCCCGGCCGTTCGCGCCGCCTGATAGCAGTCGTCCTCGAAGATGTCCCAGCCGCCGAACACCACCTGATCGAGGCCCGCGAGCGGGACGACATCCTTGATCATCGGCGAGCGGTTCTCGGTGCGCTTGCCCAGCCGGACGGTGCCCATCTGGGTGAGCGATCCGATCGGGCGCGCCAGCCCCTTTCTTATCGCCAGCACGCCGGCGATGGTGGTGGTGCTGACCGCCCCGAGGCCGACCAGCAGAACGCCCAATTTCCCCTGGGCCGGTGCGATATCCGCTCTTTTCACGACCGCCAACTATATCATTGAAGCATCGTGCCTCTCTTCACACGCCCGGGCAGCAAACACGGCCTCGCGATCGCGATGACCGGAGTGAAGCTCGGCGATCGACTGCTGCAGCTCGGCTGCTCGGATCCGTCGCTGCTGTCGGCGCTCGCCGGAAAGGTCGGCATGAGCGGCCGCGCATGCGTCGCCGCCGAATCCGACGACGAGATCGAGCGCGCCCGGCGCGCGGCGGAACGCGCGGGGCTGCTCGTCGAAGTCGAACGCGCCGGGCTCGGCGCCCTGCCGTACGACGATCGCTCGTTCGATCTGGTGGTGGTCGACAATCTCGCGGGAGGACTCTCGTCGGCGAGGCCGGAGCACCGCGTCGCCGCGCTGCAGCAGGCCCGCCGCGTGCTCGCGCCGAGAGGACGCATCGTGGTGCTGGAGCGCGGCCCGCGATCGGGTCTCGGCGCGCTCCTGACGCGCGCGCAGGCCCCCGCGAATCCGCACTACGAGGCCTCGGGGGGCGCCGTGGCGGCCCTCAAAGCCGAGGGGTTCAAAGCCGTCCGCCAGCTGGCCGAGCGGGACGGCCTGTCCTTCTTCGAAGGCATCGCCTGACGCACTGTTCTGCGGACAGTCGAGGGCGGCAGGTCGCCGGCCGGCTGTTTTTCGGCGCAATCCTCCGTACCACATCGGCAAGGGTTTTGCCTCGAACGGGGCAGGCACCTGTCATGGCGAACGGACCCAGCAGTTCCCCCGCGGACGTGTACTCGGCGTCGGAGATCGCCGAAGCGGCAGGCGTCGAGCGATCGAGCGTCGACGAGCTGACGGCACAGGGTCTCCTTCGTCCCGTGCTGCCGGGAACCGCCTACTTCGAGGGCCGCCAGGCGATCGCCGCCGTGCGGACGCTGCGCGGCCGAGGGCTCCACAACACCGCGTTCCTGTTCGATCAGCCGGTTTTCACCCATACGCCCGCGCGGCTCCCGCTCGCGGTCTCGAGCACGCTCCACGCGGCGGTTGCCGCGGCCATCGTGTTCATCAGCAGCGTCGGGTTCACGGCGGCCTCCTCGCGCGAGCAGACGCCGCTCGAGAACGTCGAGACGCGGCTCGTGTTTCTCGCGCAGCCCGGACCGGGCGGAGGCGGCGGTGGCGGCGGCCTTCGCCAGAAAGCTCCACCGCCGCGGGCCAAGCGCAAGGGGGCCGCGCATCTGGACAGCCCGCTTCCGGTCAGGAAGCCGCCGAAGCCCATCGAGGCCGTGGAAAAACCCGAGCCGCCACCGCCGCCGCCGCCGGTGACGCCCGAACCCCTGCCGCCGGTCGTGGCGCCGGTGGCCGCCGTCGCCTCGAACGATCAGGATCGCGCAGGGGTCATCGACACGCCGGCGCCCAGGGAATCCGAGAGCCGCGGGCCCGGAGAGGGCGGGGGCGCGGGCACCGGCACGGGCACCGGGCTGGGCAGCGGGGAGGGTTCCGGAATCGGGCCGGGCTCGGGCGGCGGGATGGGCGGGGGACCGTACCGCCCAGGCAGCGGCATCACGCCGCCGCGAATCCTGCGCGAGGTCAAGGCGGATTACACGGAAGACGCGCGGCGGCGCGGAGTGGAAGGCGAGGTCGTGCTCGAGATTGTCGTCCGCCGCGACGGCACGGTCGGCGACGTGCGGCTCCTCAACGGACTGCCCAACGGCCTCAACGATCGGGCGATCGCGGCCGTGAGGCAATGGCGCTGGGATCCGGCGCGGCGCCTGAACCAGCCGGTGGACGTGATCGTCGAGGTAGCCGTCGAGTTCAAGCTGAGGTAACGGGAGAACTGTCGTGACTACGATTCTCTTCATCATCACGGTGCTGGCGGTGGCCGCCGCGTGCGCGTCGGTGCTGGCGCTGCGCAGGGTGCAGCAGGCCGAGCGGCTGCGGTCCGAGGCGCGCGTCGCCGCGCTGGCGGCCATGGCGGCCGACGACACGCCCGGGCAGGAAGTCCGGAGCTGGCGAAGCGCGAGCGAGACGCCGGCCGCGCCCGCGTGGGTGAGGGGCATCAGCCTCCAGGGGCGCGACGAAGAACCGGCGGCTCACCGGCCGGCGCAGGCGGAGGAGCAGCACCTTTTCGGCGCCGTGCAGCGGGAGCCGTCGGGCTCGCCGCGTCTGGCATTCGTCGGCGGGCTCGCGCTGATCGTTGCGATCTCGGGTGGGCTGCTGGCGCTGCGCAGCTCGTCGCAGGCGGGGGCCGGACCTGTGCGTGTGGCCGCGGCGCCCAGCCAGGCGATCGAGCTGCTGTCGCTGTCGCACGCGCGAAGCGCGGCCGCGCTCACCATTTCGGGCCTCGTGCGCAATCCGGCCGGCGGCGCGAAGCTCGAAGGCCTGACGGCCGTCGTGTCGCTGCTCGATGGACGCGGCAGCCTGATTTCGACCAAGGACGTGCCGCTCGATTACCGGGCCCTCGCGCCGGGCGAGGAGGCTCCCTTCACGGTCACGGTTCCCGACTCGGGTTCGGTCGCAAAGTACCGCGTCAGCTTCCGCGCCGGCAGCGACGTCGTGCCGCACGTCGATCGGCGTTCCGAGACGAAGTTCGCGAGCGCATCATGAGCACCAGATACTCCCGGCTCCATCCAGTGGTTGCGGCGGCCGCCGCAGCCGCCGCGATCGTCCTCGCCACCGGCGCCCACCTGGCCGGCCAGCGCCAGCAGGACGATGGCGGCAGCCACGACGGTTTCCGATTCAAGAGCGGCGTCGAGCTGATCAACGTGACGGCGACGGTCACCGACAAGAGCGGCCGCTTCGTGCCCGGCCTGCGCGCCGAAGACTTCACCGTCTACGAGGACAACGTCCGGCAGGACGTCACCCATTTCAGCAGCGAGCGCGTCCCCGTGAGCCTCGGCATCGTGCTCGACACGAGCGGCAGCATGGCGGGGGACAAGCTGGACAACGCGCTGTCGGCGATCGATCGCTTCCTCGGATCGCTTCTCGATCCGACCGACGAGATCTTCCTGTACCGCTTCAGCTCGTACCCCGAGCTCGTGCAGGACTGGACGACCGACCGGACCCGGCTGAGCCGCGCGATCCGCCGCATCACGGCAAACGGCGGCACGGCCATGTACGACGCCCTGGCCGAAGCGGTGCCGATGGCGCAGTCGGGGCAGAACCGCAAGAAGGCCATCGTCCTCATCTCCGACGGCAACGATCAGGACAGCGACACCAGCCTCTCGTCGGTGAAGCAGCTCATCCGCCAGACCGAGGTGATGGTCTATGCGATCGGGATCGACGGCCGCGCCGAGAACACGACGTTCGGCGCGCCGATGCCGCCCATCGTGCGGCCTCCGTTTCCGCTGCCGTTCCCCGGCGGACGCCGGCGGCCCGGCGGACGCGGCGGGATACTGCGTCCGTACCAGTTCGGCCAGTGGCCCTCCGGGCCCGCGACGCGCGACGAGCGCGTGAACGCCGGCGCGCTGCGCGACATCACGGACGACAGCGGCGGCCGCACGGAGATCGTCCGCAACTCGCGCGACCTCGATCCCGCCACCGCGAGCATCGCCGACGAGCTGAGCCGGCAGTACTATCTGGGCTACACGTCCAGCGAACCGAAAGACGGCCGGTGGCACACCATCCGGGTGGAGCTCCGGGATCCGTCGCTGCACATTCGGGCCCGGCGCGGCTATGTCGCCGCGCCCTGAGGCGCCGGCGGACGCAGGCGAGGGTGCTATCATCCCTCCGTGCGTCCGCTCGCATGGGCCGTCGGACTGACCGTCCTGGGCAGTCTCGGCGGCGTCGTCGTCGCATCTGCCCTCCTCGTCGCCAACGACCGAATCCGCGAGAAGCTGGTGCCGTGGCTCGTGAGCTATGCGGTGGGCACGCTGCTCGGCGTCTCGCTGCTGGTACTGCTGCCGGAGGCGCTGCTCCACCTTCCGCCCCGCCGCGTGTTCGGCTCGCTGCTGGCGGGCATCATGCTGTTCTTCGTGCTCGAGAAGCTCGTGCTGTGGCGCCACTGCCACACGCACGACTGTGAGGCCCACGGCATGGCGGCGCCGCTCGTGCTGATCGGCGACGGTTTTCACAATTTTCTCGACGGGGTCGTCATCGGCACGGCGGTGTTGACGTCGATCCCGCTCGGCATCAGCACGGCGCTGGCGGTGGCGACCCACGAGATTCCGCAGGAGCTCGGGGACTTCGCCATCCTGCTGCATTCCGGCTACTCGCGGCGGAGGGCGCTCGTGCTGAACATCCTATCGGGCGCCACGGCGATCGCCGGGGCCGTCGTGGCCATTGTCGCGCTCGACTGGGTGCCGGCGCTCACCAATTACGTGCTGTCGGTGTCGGCCGCGAGCTTTCTCTACATCGCCATGGCCGACCTGATCCCGGATCTGCATCGCGGCCGCATCGACGCGAAGACGTTCCGGCAGCTGGGGCTGGCCCTCGCCGGCATCGCGACCATCGTCACGCTCACCGCGATCGTGGGAAAAGATTGATGGCGCAGAACCAGGATCACCTCTCCGCCCTGCGCGAGATGTGGCGGCGCGAAGTCGAGGCCGCCGGCACGTATCGCATCCTGGCGAATCGCGAGAGCGATCAGCGGCGCCGCGACATCCTGCTGCGGCTGGCGGAGTGCGAAGACCGGCACGCGGCGAGCTGGTCGGCGCGCATCGAGAAGATGACCGGCCAGGCCCCCGACGCCGCCACCGTCGGATCGTCGCTGCGCTGGATCGAGAAGTTCAGCGATCAGAGCGTGGTGCTGCACAGGCTGGAGCAGGAAGAGATCCGCGCGGAAGAAGACTACGAGCGGCTGATGGACCGCCTTCACGATCCCGTGGACCGCGAGATCGCCGAACGTGCGATGGACGAAGAGCGCGATCACGCGACGACGCTGCGCATGCTCGCCGGGCCGGCGCCCACACCCCGATTCGTGCTCGACTCGATCCTCCACCGCGAACGGTGGCACGTCCGCGGAACCGGCTGGATCGGCGACGCGATTTACGGGGTCAACGACGGCCTCGGGGCGGTGTTCGGCATCGTCTCGGGGATGGCCGGCTACACCGGCGGAAGCGAGGTGGTGCTCGCCGCCGGCCTCGCCGGCACGCTGGCGAGCGCCCTCTCGATGGGCGCCGGCGCGTATCTCGCGTCGAAGTCGGAACGTGAGGTGTACGAATCCGAAGTGGCGCGCGAGAAGGCCGAGATTCAGGAGGATCCGCAGGAAGAGCGGCTGGAGCTCGAGCTCTTCTATCAGTTGAAGGGGCTCTCGCCCGAAGAGGCCTCCAGCATGGCCTCGCGGCTGCAGAACGAGCCGAAGCATTTTCTCCGCGCGCTCCTGCACGAGGAGCTGGGCTTTCCGAGGAGAGCTTCCCGAATCCGCTGAAGTCGACCGTCTCCGCCACCGTGTCGACCGCCGTCGGGGGGTTCATCCCGATCATCCCCTTCTTCTTCACGATCGGCATGCCCGCCGTCATGGCGTCGTTCGTCATCAGCACCGCCGCGCACTTTGCCGTGGGGGCGTCGAAGGCGCTCATCACGACGCGTCCCTGGTGGGCCAGCGGCCTGGAGATGACGGCTGGTTGGCGTGATCGAAGCCGCCGTCACCTACGGTCTCGGCCTCGCCTTCGCGCACGGCTTCACCGCTGTGAAACCGTGCTGCGCCCGGGTCTCACCGACGAATGCTCCGGAGGTTCCATGTACGCCATTGGCTTGATCCGCTACCGGCGGCCGCTCGAAGAGCGTCGTCGTCCACCAGGACGCGCACCGCGCGTATCTCCGGAGCCTGAAGGAGCAGCGGGGTGCTCGTCGCGTCCGGACCCGTGCGACCCGCGCTTCGGCGGCATCCTGCTGCTCCGCGTCGGCGACGGGGATCTCCAGGCGCTCGACGCCGTCCGCGACGGCGACCCTTCGTCAGGAACGGCGTCGCCCAGTACGAGCTGCTCGGCTGGGCGCCGACCATCGGCAAGGACGATCTCGATCGGCTCTAGGGGTCGCGTCCGAGGCGGTCCCGACCGGCCAGCGGCCGCTCGAGGATGACGAACTCGTCCACGGGCCGGCCGCCGATCAGGTGCTCCTGGATGATCCGCTCGAGGACCGGCGGGTCGCAGCGCGCGGTACCAGGTGCCGTCGGGGTAGACGACCGCCACCGGTCCGCCTTCGCAGATGCGAAGGCAGTTCGCCTTGGTCCGGAGGATGCCGCCCGCGTCCGAGAGCCCCAGCTCCTTCAACCGGCGCTTCAGATACTCCCAGGCGGCGAGCGAGCGATCGCGGTCGCAGCATTGGGTTGGTCTGATCGCAGCAGAGAAAGATGTGACGGCGGGCGCGCTCGGCACGCCGATGGCGCGCGCCACGCTGCGCTGGCCGAGGAGCTTCGTCGCCCGCCAGGGAATCGGACATAATCACGCCATGACCTCAGAAGCCGTCACTCGAAGCATTCGGGTGCAGCGTCGAAACCGGAGTACGCGCCGGAGCCGGTCGAACCCGGCCCAGAACCAGTGGTTCTTTCTGTACACGATCCACTGTCGCGAACGAAGGGACCGAGACGGTGCAGCTCATCAGCCGCCACTGGATCATCACCGACGCCATGGGTCAGATCGAGGAGGTTCGCGGGCGGGGCGTCGTCGGCAAGCAGCCGGTGCTCGGCGCCGGCGAGAGCTTCGAGTACACCTCGGGCTGCCAGCTGAAGACGCCGTTCGGCTCGATGCGCGGCACCTATCAGATGATGCACGGACGCGCACGGAGAAGTTCGACATCGAGATTCCGCAGTTCACCCTGACCGAACCGTATACGACCGTTCACTGAGCGGCGACAGTACCGACGCTCGATGTACTTCCGTCGATCACCCGCTTGAACTCCGCGGCGAGCTCGTCGTAGGTGCCGCGCAAGGTCATGCGCGTGGCGGCCGTCGATGAAGATCGGGCAATTCGGCTCTTCGCCGGTGCCCGGCAGGCTGATGCCGATGTTGGCCGCCTTCGATTCTCCCGGACCGTTCACCACGCAGCCCATCACGGCCAGCGTCAGCTCCTCCACGCCCGTCGTACCGCGTCTTCCACGCCGGCATCATCTCCGGATGTACTCCTGCATCCGCTCGGCGAGCTCCTGAAAGGTCGTGCTGGTGGTCCGTCCGCAGCCTGGGCAGGCGGTGACGCTGGGCGAGAAGGAGCGGAGGCCGAGCGCCTGCAGCAGCTCGCACGCCGCGTAGACCTCTTCGCGGCGGTCGCCGCCGGGCCGCGGCGTGAGCGACACGCGGATGGTGTCGCCGATGCCCTCGTTGAGCAGCGTGCCCATCGCCGAGGCCGACCAGACGAGCCCCTTGATGCCCATGCCGGCCTCGGTGAGGCCGAGATGCAGCGGCTGATCGGTCCGCTTCGCCAGCTCGCGGTAGACCGCAATCAGGTGGACCGGCCGCGAGACCTTGCAGGAGATGATGATCTGATCCTTGCGCAGGCCCGATTCGATCGCCAGCGCCGTGGAATCGAGCGCCGAGAGGACAGGCACTCGTTGATGATCTCCTCGGACGAACGGCCGAGGCCGCGGTCGGTGTTCTCCTGCATCTTCGCCATGACCAGCTCCTGGTTGAGGGAGCCGCCGTTGACGCCGATGCGCACCGGCTTGCCGTGATCCGTCGCGACCTTGCAGATGGTCGTGAACTGTTCGTCGCGCCGGCGGCCGGTGCCGACATTGCCCGGATTGATGCGGTACTTGTCGAGCGCCGCCGCGCAGGCCGGGTACTGGGTGAGCAGGAGGTGCCCGTTGTAGTGGAAGTCGCCGATGAGCGGCGCCGTGACGCCGGCGTCGAGCATGCGCTGCTTGATCTCCGGCACGGCGGCGGCGGCTTCGGGCAGGTTGACCGTGATGCGGACGAGCTCCGAGCCGGCCTCGGCGAGCTCGATGCACTGCCGCGCCGTGGCGTGGACGTCGGGCGTGTCGGTGTTCGTCATCGACTGGACGGCGACCGGCGCACCGCCGCCGATCTGGACCGTCCCGACCTTCACGCCGACCGTCTTGTGCAGCCTAGCCACCGGCATTTTCGTAAATCGTAAATCGAGGGTCAGACCCCGGAGTGGCGCGGTGTCGCCATAATGGGACACTGAGCGCGCTGACGGGGCTGACGCGCGGCCCGGGGGTAATGATACCGGCAAGATTGAGCGGATCGGTGGCCGGGACGGCCGGCACCCCTTCAGCCGCCTGGCCGCGGCGGATCTCCCGCAGGAGATCGACCGCTTCGGGACGCGCGAACTGCTCCCCTACGAACCCGGACACGAAACGGCCGCCACGAATCTCTCCCTGCGCCTCCATCCGCCGCAGCGTCACCAGCAGATCGCGCCAGGGGGGCGCGATCGTCTCCCGCGCGAGCAGATCGCGGAACACCACCCCCCAGCGCAGCAGCAGCTGACGGGCAACCGCCTCGAGGATCCGATCGGACGGCCGATCGGGACGCTGACACGCGTCCGGGCGCAACAGCGCCCAGCGCCCCGGCACGAAGCGCGCGCGCCGAGCCTGATGCCGCGCCGTGGCGAGCCGCCGCTTCGGATCGACCAGCGCCCGCAGGTTCTCGAATCCATCCGCGGTCACCATGCCCGCGGCCGCCAACTCCCACAGCGCGTCTTCGACCGCCCCGGTCAGTTGTCTGGTCTCGCGCGCGATGTCGGCGAGAAACGAGGCCCCGCGCGAGCCGAGCACGTCGCGCACCTGGCGCGCGGCAGCCGACAGCGCCCTCGTGCCCGCCCCAGGCGTCCGATCCCCCTCACCGCTGCAGGCCGCCTCGAGCAGCCAGCCGGCGTCGTCGCGCAGGAACAACGCGACAGGCGCCGAGCGGGTGGGACGCACCTTCCGCGGCGCCGACGCGGCGGCGCGCTCGCTGTCCTCGAAGGCCGGATGGGGAGACAAGCGCCCCCACATCACCTCACCCGAGATGCAGAGCTGATCGAGCAGGTCCGGCGAGTAGCTCGCGACGCGCCGGCGCAGGACGTCCTGCTCCCAGGCCGCGGCTGAGATTTCGTACCCCTGCAGCTGCTTGATGACGTGCAGAGCGCCGTCCAGGCCGTGCAGCAGCGTGCCCTGCTTCATGTGCTGCCACTGATACAGGAAGCGCATGAAGTCGCGCGCGGTCACCGGCTCGATTTCCCTGCGCAGCCGGCCGAGCGTGAGGCGGTGAATGCGCGCGAGCACCCGGCGGTTGCACCACTCGAGCTCCCCGCCCTCCGGCGCGCTCGAGGCGGCGGTGAAGCGTCCCCGAAGGATCTGGCCTTCGGCCTCGAGCCGCAGCAGTCCCGCCTCCACGAGCTCGCGCCCCACGGCGAACCGGGCCGCCAGACCGCTCCCGGTCTGCGGTCCCGACGACTCCATCCACCCGCGCAGCAGCTCGGCCGCGGCCTCCTCGCGCGTCGACGTCCCGGTGGGGTCGAAGTCGGCCAGTGGAGGGACCATCGCCGCATCGGGATGCAGCAGGCGCGCCGTCTTCACCCGCTCCGCCGCCACCCAGAACGACGCGACGCCGATCTGGAGCGCGGCGGCCCGATTGGCGCGACTCAACTCGTCGAAGAACTCCTGCCACTCGCCCACCGGCGGCAGCGCCACGAGCGTGAGCAGGGCATCGTGCAGCTCTTCGGCGTCGCGCACGGCCGGCCATGACTCCGCCGCGACCTCGGCGATGGCCGCTGCGATCCAGCGCGGCCGCCGCCCCGGCATCGCCGCCAATCGTCCTCCGCATCTGCACGGCCCTCGCCCGCCGCTCCTCGAGCGGCGCATCGTCCAGGTAGGCGTAGGGGTTCGCGTTGAGGATCTCGTGCGAAAACGGCGACGGCTCCGGCGTATCGATCGCGACCGTCTTCAGGGTTCCGTCGGCGATCCGGTCGGATCAGCGCCTTCAGGCCCTCGAGATCCATCGCCTCGTGCAGGCAATCCTTGATCGTCTCGTTGACGAGGGGATGATCCGGAATCCGGATGTCGCCGACGATGTTCTCCTGGCAGGCGGCCTGATCGGGGAAGACGGCGGCGAGCAGGTCGTCGGCGCGCATGCGCTGGATCTGCGGCGGCACCTTTCGGCCGCCGGAGAACCGAGCACCGCCAGCGCGCGCGAGGTGTCCCAGCGCCATCGGACTTCGAACATCGGCGCCGGCAGCATCGCCTGCGTGAGCACGTCTTCGACCGTTTCGACCGTGAGGAACCGGAAGACCAGCTCGAGCGGAAAGCTGTGCTGATCGCTCAGCGAGATGACGATGCCGTTGTCGGTCGCCGCGGCCTGGAGCTCGAAATTGAAGGAGCGGCAGAACCGCTTGCGCAGCGCCAGCCCCCACGCCCGGTTGATCCGCGCCCCGAACGGCGAGTGCAGCACGAGCTGCATCCCGCCGCCTTCGTCGAAGAAGCGCTCGGCGACGACGGTGTTCAACGACGGCAGG
Organism: Vicinamibacterales bacterium; assembly: GCA_963738315.1. GTDB lineage: Bacteria > Acidobacteriota > Vicinamibacteria > Vicinamibacterales > JAMQPK01 > JAMQPK01. Next base: position 642,805 of record CAVTVT010000004.1, read on the forward strand.
GCGCCGAGCGGCGCCCGCGCCCCCTCGGACGTACAGCGACGGCCTGCTCGGCGCCGCGGCGATCGAGGCCGCACGCGGCCATCATGAACTCGACGGCCTCCCCGCCTCCGCCGGCCGAGCGATCTGCTCGCGAAGGTCGGACACGGCGGCCGACAGCTCGGCCGTGCGGCCTGGGGCTTCTCCCCGCCAGAACGGAATGGTGGGCGCCGCGCCCTGGGCGTCCTCCACGCGCACCCGGCCGGCCTCCACGCGGCGGATGCGCCACGAGGTCGTGCCGAGCAGGAACACGTCGCCCGCCAGGCTCTCGACGGCGAAATCCTCGTCCAGCGTGCCGACCACGGTCTCGTCCGGCTCGGCGAGCACGAGGTACTGCGCGCTGTCGGGGATGGCGCCGCCCGAAGTGATCGCCGCCAGGCGCGCGCCGCGCCGGCCCCGCACGGTGCCGTGCACGCGGTCGCGATGAAGGAACGCCCCGCTCCGTCCGCGTCTCGTGCTGATGCCGTCCGACAGCATGCCGACGATCTGATCGAATTCCGTCGCGGGAGAGATCCCGGTAGCAGTAGGCGCGCGCGCACGAGGGCGAACAGATCGTCCTCGCGCCAGTCTTCCGCTGCCGCCGCGGCGACGATCTGCTGTGCGAGCACGTCGAGCGGCGCGGCAGGGATCAGCAGGCGATCGAGCTCGCCGGCGGCGATGGATCGCACGAGCGCGGCGCACTCGATCAGTTCGTCCCGCGTCGTCGCGAAGATGCGCCCCTTCGGCGTGGTCGTCTGCTCCACCTGATGTCCGGACCGGCCAATCCGCTGCAGCGCGACGGCGATCGATCGCGGCGATCCGATCTGGCAGACGAGGTCGACCGTGCCGATGTCGATCCCGAGCTCGAGCGACGCGGTGGCGACCACGGCCTTGATCCGCCCGGTCTTGAGCTGTTCTTCGGCGGTCAGGCGGAGCCTGCGCGAGAGGCTGCCGTGATGGGCGAGCACCGCCTCCTCGCCGAGCCGATCGCCCAGATGATGCGCCACGCGCTCGGCCAGGCGCCTCGTGTTCACGAACACGAGCGTGGTTCGATGCGCCCGAATGAGCGCGGCCAGGCGATCGTAGATCTCCTGCCACATCTCGTTCGAGGCCACCGGGCCGAGCTCGTCGCGGGGCACCTCGACGGCGATCTCCATGCGCCGATGGTGCCCGCGGTCGACCATGGCGACCTCGGCGCCGGGATCGGGCGCCAGGAAGCGCGCCACGTGCTCGATCGGGCGCACGGTGGCCGAGAGGCCGATCCGCTGCGGACGCGTGCCGCCGGCCTTCTCGACGAGATCGTCGAGCCGCGCGAGCGACAGCGCCAGGTGCGCGCCGCGCTTGTCGTCGGCCATCGCGTGGATCTCATCGACGATCACGGTGCGAACCTGCGACAGGGCGCTGCGGCTCTTCTCCGCGGTCAGCAGGATGAACAGCGACTCGGGCGTCGTCACCAGCACGTGCGGAGGCTGACGGATCATGCGCTGCCGATCCGCCGCCGGCGTGTCGCCCGTGCGAACGGCCGTCCGAATCTCGGGCAGATCGAGCCCGCGCCCGGCGGCGAGTGCCGCGATCCCGGCGAGCGGCACCTCCAGGTTCTTGTGGATGTCGTTGCTGAGCGCCTTCAGCGGCGAGACGTACACCACCTGGATCGTGTCGGCGAGCGTGCCGGCGAGGCCGCTGCGCGCGAGATCGTCCAGGCAGATCAGGAACGCCGCGAGCGTCTTGCCCGACCCGGTCGGCGCCGAGATGAGCACGTGCCGGCCCGACCGGATGAGGGGCCACGCCTCGGCCTGAGGCTCGGTGGCCGCGCCGAAGCGCGCGGCAAACCAGTCGCCCACGATGGGGTGGAAGAGCTCCTCCATGGCTCGCTCAGAGCTTCTCGATCTCCGCTTCGAGCTGCGACACACGGCGATCGAGCTGGGCCACCACCGCCTCGGCGGGGGCGGAGGTGCTCAGGTCGACGCCCGCGCGCTTCAGCAGGTTCATCGGATAGTCGCTGCCGCCCGCGCGCAGCAGCTCGAGGAACGCCTCCACTCCCGCGCGGCGCTCCCCCTCGGAGCCGGTGATCCTCGCGATGAGCCGCGCCGAGGAGGCGTAACAGGTGGCGTACTGGTAGACGTAGAAGGGCGTGGCGAAGAAGTGGGGGACGCGCGCCCACGTGATCTTCGACGCCTCGTCGTACTCCATCGAATCTCCGTGGTACGCCTTGAACAGATCGAAGTAGATCCGGCTCAACACCTCGGCGGTGATCGGCTCACCCTGCTCGGCCAGACGATGGGCCTGGAGCTCGTAGTCGGCGAACAGGCACTGGCGGTAGAAGGTGCCGACGATGTCGTCGATGGCGTGCTGCAGCAGCACGATGCGCTCGCGCTGATCGTTGGTGCACGACAGCATGTGGTCGAAGAACAGCATCTCGCTCAGCGTCGACGGCACTTCGGCCACGAAGATGGTGTAGTTCGAGTACACGAAGGGCTGGTGCGCGTCGGCCTGGATCGTGTGCATCGAGTGCCCCATCTCGTGCGCGAGGGTGAACACGGCATCGAGCGTGTCGTTGTAGTTGAGCAGCATGTACGGATGCACGCCGTAGACCGGGGCCGAGTAGGCGCCGCTGCGCTTGCCGGGGTTCTCGTACACGTCGATCCAGCGGCCGTCGAACGCCTGCCGCACGTCCTTCTGGTAGTCGGCCCCGAGCGGCGTCATCGCCTGCACGATCATGTCGAGCACCTGGTCGTATCTCGTACTTGCGGTCGAAGGCGATGAGGGGGATCGAGCTGATCGTAGGCGTGATAGTGCTCGAGCCCGAGCACCTTCTTGCGGAGGCGGTGGTACCGCTGGAGCGGCGCCGTTCCGGCTCTGGCGGTCGCGACCAGGTTCTCCACCACCGACGGCGGGATGTCGTTCTCGTGCAGCGCCGCCTCCAGCGTGCTGCGGTAGCCCCGCGCCTGCGCGAGAAACCAGTCGCGCTGGAGCACGCCGTTGTAGATCGCCGCGTACGTGTTCGCGCTCGCGGCGAACGTCTGGTGGAACGCGTCGAAGGCCGCCGCCCGATCGCCCTGATGCCGGTTGGTGGAGACGAGCGCCATGTACTGGCCGTAGGTCAGGGTGAGGCGCGAACCGTCGTGCAACCCGATGGTCGGGTGCTTCACGTCGGCGGTCGAGAGCATCGAGTGCGTGTCGTGCGGATTGCTCGCGAACCGGCTCGAAAGAGAGAGCAGGTGTTCGCCCTTCTCGTCGAGCACGTGCTCCTGCTGGTGATAGAGGCGCTCGATGGCGAACCGGTAGACCGCGAGCTCCGGGTTGCCCGCCATCCAGCCCCGCACCGTCTCGAGCGGAATGCGCAGCAGCTCCGGCGCGAACCACGACCGGGCCTCCTCGGCCCGGGCGAGCAGAATCTGCACCCGCTGGCGCCGCGCGTTGGCGGCGTTGTCGCGCTGGTCCTGATCGTACGACAGGCCCGCGTAGTACCAGAGCTTGTACGAGAGCTGCCCGAGGTCGTCCTCCAGCCGGAAGGCGTCGAGCAGCCGCTCCCCGCGCTCCGCGAGCTTCCCCTTCAGCTCCGCGTAGCCGCCGAGCTTGGCCTCGAACCCCTTGAGCGCCGCCTCCCAGGCGTCCCAGCCTGGATAGATGTCGGCCAGGTTCCAGGTGAACTGCTCCGGAATGTCCTCTCGTGTCCGCACGCGCGGCTGTTCGGTCGTTGTGTGTGTGCCGTTGCCCATCAGATGATCTTAACGGAGTTTTTCGCGGAGGCCACCACGAGCTGCACGTTGCCCGACAGCGCGGAAGAAGGACGCGGCGCGCTGACCCGCCCGCGCTACTTCCAGCCCACGATGGTGCGGAGCTTTTCGAAAAGCGAGGGATTGGCGCGCGCGGCGGTGGCCTGGACGAGCAGGTCGAGCGCTTCGCCGATCGAATGCGCGACCCCGATGCCGAGCCGACGGGCGCTCTTGTCGGCGTTCTCGTCGCCCGGTTCGACGAGCAGAATGGCGCGGGCCGACGACTCCGACAGGACGTCGACGCAGTTGTGGGGCGTGTCGTCCACCAGAAAATCGAGATGGAGCGCGGCCGCCGCCCGGCCCCGTCCCCCCGACAACGGAATGACGCTCGGCAGCAGGAATCCCTGCTCGACCAGCCAGGTCTGCGTCTGCCGCTGCACCGTATCGCCGTCGGTGGCGGGGCGCTGCGTCACGAAGAAGACCTCCCAGTGCTGCTCGCGGGCGAGGTCGTTCAGGCGGCGAATGGCGGCGGGGTCGATGGGCTGGAGGGTCGTCCAGAAGTTCGGCGTCCGTTCAATGGCCCCCCAGACGCTCTCCCGCCGGCCTCCGCCGCGGCGGGACGGGCCGCGGCGCGACGGCCGGGCGTGCGCCGGGACGGTCTCCGCCGCCTCCTGCTCTTCCGCCGCATGCTGCTCCGCTTCCCGCACCTCCGGCGCCGGTTCCACCCCGCCCGCCTTCTCGCCGTACAGCCGCTCTTCGACGGCGGCGTATGCCGAGGCCAGGTCTGCGAGCGTGCCGTCGAGGTCGAACCCGATGCGCAGCGGCGTCATCGGATACCTATAATAGCGGCCACCCATGCCGCCGGTCGGGCGCGGAATGCCGGTGCGAGGCTGGCTGCTGGTGCTCTGCCTGCTGCTGACGGTCTGGAATCCGATGACGCTGGCGGCGTACGCGGCGGGCCGGCTCGCCGATGGCGCCGCGCTGCCGAGCGCTGTCGCGGCCCTCGTCGCGGTGCGCCTCGTGGTGACCGGCGTTGGCGTGGCTGCCGGACTCGCCCTATGGAACCGGCGGCCGGGCGGCGTTGCATTGGCGAAGGCATCGCTCCTGTTATCGGCGCTGGAGGTCGCGGCCCGTCTGGCCGCGCCCGCAGGCTTCTCGAACGTGCCGCCCGGGCTCCGGCTGCCGCTCGCGGCAGCGTCGATCGCATTCGACGGACTCTGGTACGCGTACCTCGAGAAATCACGTCGCGTTCGCGCCACCTTTGATCTAATGTAGCGGTCCGGGCTCGCGCCGGGCAAAAGTTGTCGCAAGCACCGCCGAGCCGCCGAGAAGACGGCGCGGCACCGGCCCGCGGAGCAGGCCCCGCGATGGGCCCGCGCCGAGCAGACGGTGTCGCAAGCACCGCCGAGCCGCCGAGAAGGCGGCGAGGCACACGTCGCGGGGGTGGGGCCCCGCGACCACTAAATAAGGAGACCGTTTCCATGCGCCGAATGCTGATGTGCCTGGCCGTGCTCGCGCTGTGCTGCCCGAGCGCGTTTGCGCAGACATCCGCCTCGAAGACTCTGGACATCTACTTCATCGATACCGAAGGAGGCCAGGCGACCCTGTTCGTGTCGCCGAGCGGGCAGACGGCGCTCGTGGACACCGGCAACACCGGCACGCGCGATCCCAACCGCATCGTGGAAGCCGCCAAGGCCGCCGGGGTGAAGCAGATCGACTACCTCGTCATCACGCACTATCACGGCGACCATATCGGAGGCTTCCTCGAACTGGCGAAGCAGATCCCGATCATGAACTACGTCGATCACGGTCCGACGATTCAGCCCGAGCAGGTCTCCGATTCGCGGACGGCGTACGAGGCGGCGACCGCCAAGGGACACCACATGGTCGCCAAGCCCGGCGACAAGGTGCCCATCACCGGCATCGACTGGCTCATCGTCTCGGCGGCTGGCAAGACGCTGAAGACCAACGTCGCCGGCGCGCCAGGCGCCGGCCGGCCGAACCCGACGTGCGCGGACTTCAAGCCGAAGGACATCCAGGTCGACCTGGAGAACGGGATGTCCACCGGCAGCCTGATCACCTACGGCAAGTTCCGCGTCATCGATCTGGGAGACCTTCTCTGGAACGTGGAAGGCGACCTGATGTGCCCGACGAACCACATCGGGACGGTGGATCTGTACCTGACGACCCACCACGGCCTCGACTGGTCGAACTCCAAGCAGGTGATTCACGCTCTCCAGCCGCGCGTGGCAATCATGAACAACGGCACGCGCAAAGGGGGGCAGCTCGGGACCTACGAAACGCTCGAGAGCTCGCCGGGCCTCGAGGATCTCTGGCAGCTGCACTGGTCGTACAACGGCATGCTCGAGCACAACGTGCCCGCGAGGTTCATCGCCAACATCGACGATCCGGCGCAGCTCGCCGCGGTGGTCGCGAATCCCCCGGCGCCCGCCACCAGCGCGATCGGGCCGGCGCCCGCGCGGGGAGCCGGGCGTGGCGCCGCTCCAGCCGCCGCGAGCGCCTATCCGGACGGCCCGCAAGGGAAGGCGAATCACGAGCCCGCGTACTGGATAAAGGTGTCGGCGCAGCCGGACGGCACCTTCACCGTCACGAACACGCGCAACGGCTTCAGCAAGACCTACCGCGCGAAGAGCTGAGCCTCGCGCGCCTCAACGCGCCGCGACGAGGACGAGCTTGCCGATATGCGCACCGGCTTCCATCACGCGGTGCGCGTCGGCAGCCCGCTCCAGCGGAAAGGTCTGGTGGACCACGGGGCGGACGGCCCCTGACTCGACGAGCGGCCACACCCTGCTCTCGAGCGCCGCGGCGATCCGGGCCTTCTCATCCACGCTCCTGGCGCGCAGTGTGGACCCGGAGATCGTGAGCCGCCGGCCGAGCAGCCGGCCGAGGTCGATCTCGGCGCGGGCGCCACCGAGCAGTGCGATCTGGAGCAGCCGTCCCTCGACGGCGAGCAGCCCCAGATTGCGAGCGAAGTACTCTCCGCCGACCATGTCCAGGATCACGTCCAGGCCCCGGCCGCCGGTGAGCGGAAGCAGGACGTCCACGAAATCCTCACGCCGGTAGTTGACGGCCCGTTCCGCCCCGAGCCGCTCGCACGCCGCGCACTTCTCCTCGGATCCGGCCGTGGCGAACACGCGGGCGCCGAAGGCGCGCGCGATCTGAATCGCGGTGGTGCCGATCCCGCTTGCCCCGCCGTGCACCAGCAGCGTCTCGCCGCCCTGCAGCCGTCCGCGGTCGAAGATGTTGTTCCACACCGTGAAGAACGTCTCCGGCATGGCCGCCGCAGCGACCTCGTCCAGCCCCGCGGGGATCGGCAGGCACTGCCGGGCGGGCGCGACGCAGAACTCCGCATAGCCGCCGCCGGCGACGAGCGCACAGACGCGATCCCCCTCGCGCCAGCGCGATGCGCCGGAGCCGACCGCGACGACCGTGCCGGCAACCTCGAGTCCCGGAATCTCGCTCTCGCCGGGAGGCGGGGGTACTTGCCCTGGCGCTGCAAGAGGTCCGGCCGGTTCACGCCCGCAGCCGCGACGGCAATCAAGACCTCGAGCGCGTCCGGCCGCGGCACCGGTAGCTCCTGCGGGACGAGCACTTCCGGCCCGCCTGGATGCGTGATCGCGATGGCAACCATCCGGCGCGGGATCTGGCGGGTCACGTGTGCCGGGCTCACCTGGGAATGGTCGGAATCAGATACTCGTGAAAGCAGCGCTCGAAGTCGTAGGACGGCGCAAAGCCCCAGTCGCGGCGCGCCGCTCCATCGTCGACGTCCTCAGGCCACGAGTCGATGATGGCCTGGCGCCGGCCGTCGATCGCGTAGTCAATCTCGGCGTCGGGAAACGCGCGCACCGCGGACCGGCGGATCTCCTCCGCAGACGGGCTGAACGCCCCCACGTTGTACGCCGTGCGCGAGAGCCGCCCTCGATCGGCCGCCGCCACGCCGAGCAGTGCCGCGATGGCGTCGGGCATCGCCATGAACGGGATCCGGGAGTCGGGCCTGACGAAGCATGCATAGGGCTCGTGGCGTGCGGCCGCGTGGATCATCTCGGACGCGTAGTCCGACGTCCCACCCGCCGGCATGGTGGTGGCCGAGATCAGACCCGGAAAGCGCACGCAGCGGAAATCCACGTGCGGCGCGACCGACTCGGAGAGCTGCTTGTAATGCCGGGCGTAGTACCGGCCCAGGTGTTCGCAGTAGAGCTTGTTGCAGCCGTACATGGTGACCGGCATGTTCCAGTCGCCCTCGCGGACCCGGCCGGCGCGCCGGCGCGTCTCCAGATCCGGGAGTCCGTACACGGCGATGGACGACGGGTAGACGAACGTGACGGCGCGGCCGTGCGACTCCCCCTCGCGGGCGGCGAATTCGAGCAGGTTCAGCGTGCCTTCCACGTTCACCTGGTGGGCGGCCATTGGCGTGAACTCGGCCCGGCTCGACAGCAGCGCCGCCAGGTGAAAGACGAGATCGACCTCGAATTCCGCCAGAATTCTCTCGAGCAGGTTGGCATCGAGGATCGATCCGGTGAACTCGCGATAGACCAGGTGGGAGAGCCGCGGATCCAGGGGACTGAGGTCGAGCGACACGACGGCGCGGTTGCCGCCGTGAGCCAGATTGACGATCAGCGCATGGCCGATTTCGCCGTTGGCTCCGGTGATCAGCACGACCGATTTCCGCATGGGCGCCCGGGTGCCCCCTAGTATGATAGAGAACGTCCATGGAATACCGCGCCGTCTTCAAGTGCATCGCCGGATGCCCCGGGGAGTACCCGCTCGACCAGGCCATTTACCGGTGCCCGGTGTGCGGCGACCTGCTCGAGGTGGTGCATGACGTCGCCGCGCTGGCGCAGCGCAGCGCCGGAGAATGGAAGGCGCTGTTCGACGCACGCTACAAGCGCACGGAGTGGCCCTTCGGGTCGGCCGTCTGGGGCAAGAAGGAATGGGTGTGCCCCTCGGTCCGCGACGAGAACATCGTCTCGATGGACGAAGGCGGCACCAACCTGATGTGGGCCGAACGTTTCGGCGGTGAGCTCGGCATGCAGGATCTCTGGGTGAAGATGTGCGGGCAGTCGCACACCGGCTCCTTCAAGGACCTCGGCATGACGGTGCTGGTCTCGGTGGTGCGCCAGATGATCGCCGACGGCAAGTCCGTGCGCGCGGTCGCCTGCGCGTCCACCGGCGACACCTCCGCCTCGCTCGCGGCGTACGCGGCCGCCGCCGACATTCCCTCGATCGTCATCCTGCCCAAGGGCAAGGTGTCGACGGCCCAACTGGTGCAGCCGCTCGCCAACGGCGCGCTCGTGCTGTCGCTCGACACGGACTTCGACGGGTGCATGGCCATCGTCCAGCGGCTGTCGGTCGAAGAGGGCGTGTACCTGGCGAACTCGATGAACAGCCTGCGGCTCGAGGGACAGAAGACGGTCGGCGTCGAAATCGTGCAGCAGTTCGACTGGTCCGTGCCCGACGTCGTCATCATCCCGGGCGGCAACCTCGGGAACGTGAGCGCGCTCGGCGCCGGCTTCGACCTGATGGAAACACTCGGCCTCATCGCCAAGCGCCCGCGCATCGTCGTCGCCCAGGCCGCTGCGGCGAATCCGCTCTACCTCGCCTACAGGAACAACTGGCGGTTCGAGCCGATTACCGCCAGGCCGACGCTCGCCTCGGCCATCCAGATCGGCAATCCCGTGTCGGTGAAGAAGGCGATCCGCACGCTGCAGAAGTACGACGGCATCGTCGAACAGGCGACCGAGAACGAGCTGGCCGACGCCGCCGCGCGCGCCGATCGCACCGGCATGTTCAATTGTCCTCATACCGGCGTGGCCCTCGCCGTGCTGATGAAGCTCCGCGACCGGAACGAGATCCGGGCGAGCGACCGTACCGTCGTGATCTCGACCGCGAGCGGTCTCAAGTTCACCGATTTCAAGGTGGCGTATCACTCCGGCACGCTGGCGGGCATCACGTCGCGGCTCGCCAACACGCCGATTGAGCTCCCGAACGACTACGATGCCGTGAGGCGCGCGGTCGATCGCGCGTCCAAGGTTGAAGCCGTTCGATAGCGGCGTCTTCTTCGTGACGGGCGGCGCCTCGGGTCTGGGCCAGGCCGCCGCCCGCATGCTCGCCGGGGCCGGCGCGCGGGTGGTGCTCGCGGACCTGAACGACACCGCGGGGGCTCGCCTCGCCGAAGAGCTCGGCGGCGCGGCGCGGTTCGCCCACGTCGACGTCACCGACGAAGCCAGCGTGCGTGACGGCCTCGCGGCCGCGTCGAAGCTGGGCACGCTCCGCGGCGTCGTGAATGCCGCCGGCGTGGTGCTGGCCGAAAAGGTCCTCTCGAAGACCGGCCCTCATGCGCTCGACGCGTTCGCACGGGTCGTCCAGATCAATCTCACCGGCACGTTCAACGTCATCCGGCTCGCGGCGGCGGCCATGAGCGAGAACACGCCGCTCGGCACCGGCGAGCGGGGCGTCATCGTGAACACCGCGTCGATCGCCGCCTTCGAGGGCCAGATCGGCCAGGCCGCCTACGCCGCCTCGAAAGGCGGGGTCGTCGGGATGACGCTCCCCCTTGCGCGCGAGCTCGCGCGGTACGGGATCCGCGTGATGACGATTGCGCCCGGGATCTTCGACACGCCCATGATGGCGTCGCTGCCGCAGGCCGCGCGCGACAGCCTGGGACTGCAGGTGCCCTTCCCGCCGCGTCTCGGCCGGCCCGACGAGTACGCCGCGCTCGTCAGACACATCATCGAGAACGAGATGCTGAACGGCGAGGTGATCCGGCTCGACGGGGCGATCCGGATGGGGCCGAAATAGACGTCCTACCCGATGAGCTTCTCCACGCGCACTTCGTCCCTGATCGGAATGCCCGCGAAGCCGGCGAGGGCGCCGTCCTTGCGATGGCGCGCGACCCCGTTCGGCACCCACTCGCTCACGAAGTAGCCGCGCCGCTGGTAGAAATAGAGGAGCGGCAGATTGTCGTTGGTGATCGACGCGATCACGCGCGGGATCCGGAGGCGCCGTGCAAGCAGCTCGGTCTCCGCGAGGAGGTGACCGCCCACGCCGGACCGCTGCCACATCGGATCGGTCGCGAGCGCGACGACGTGCAGGCCGGCGTCCACGAGCCGGTAGGCGAGCGCCCCGGCGATCCCGCCGCCCATCTCCGCCACGATCATCGGCGCCAGGTGCAGGTCGACCACATCGCCGAAGGCCACGATGGCGCCCCGTCCCGGGCCGCCGTGGAACAGGTGGAGTGCCGACTCGCGATCGGTGTCGGCGGCCTCGCGAACGAACACCGGCGGCAGCTCGAGCCTCGGCCGGCACTCGCAGACGACCTGCGCCCGCGCCTCGGTCCAGTCGACGAAGGTGCCGCAGCGGGCGCAGCGAAGCACCGCGCGGCGATCGCCGAACGAGGCGGTCATGCGGGCACCATGGTTCGTCTCCTGCCGCGGCGCGCCACCCACCAGACCACGAGGGCCAGCGCGGCGAGCGCGGCCGCGAAGGTGCCGCCGAAGAGCCACAGCGTCCGGTAGAGGATCGACTGGGTCTCCATCCGCGCCTCCATGTGCAGCCGCGCCCCCGCGAGCCGGTCGCGCAGCCGCTGCTCCCACACCAGGATATTGCCGCGCTCGATGTCGTCGGGAGAATTGTGGAAGTTGATCTTGCTGGGCAGGTGGATCCGGAACGCGACCAGCTCGTCGCCCTTCCAGCCCGTGCGGAGAGCCGGGGGCGCCGGAACCGCGGGCGGCGCTGGGGCTCCGACGTCCTGCACGAAGCGGTACTCCTGGCCGGTGCGCTCCAGCCGGTAGCTCGACCAGGCGAGCGGCGCGACGCCGTGAAGATGGCCGATGGCGTCGATGTCGAAGCGCACGTGCACGAACCGCCGGCCGTGGCGGCGATAGCCGCTGATGTCGCGAATCGTCGCGCCGGGGGCGTCGAAGAGGGCCCGAATCGCCGCGCGATCCAGACGCGCCTCGGGATCGGTGTCGAGCCGTGCCCCATGCAGCGCCACGAGCGAGGCCAGCGACGCGTTCACGTCGACCGTGGCGGAGCCGTCGAGCGACAGATCGAGCCGCTCGTCGTACTCGTATTGCCTGGCGCCGGTCACGCGCGACCAGATCGATCGCGAGCTGGTGTCGCGCGCGCCGCTCTCCTGCGCCGACGCCGCGCCGATCCAGACGCACACCGCCGCGAGGGCGGCCACGAGCCGCGCGCCCGGTGCATGCCGAGCGAGAGCCATAACTGCCAATGATATACTGAGTTAGAAGCTTCCAGCACCGAGCCCGGCAAGCCCCACGTGCCAAAACCTACGCTGTTTCTCATCGATGGCAGCTCGCAGATGTATCGCGCGTATCACGCGATTCGCGGGCTCACCGGGCCCGACGGGCGCTCGACCAACGCCGTCTACGGCTTCGTCACGATGCTGCGCAAGCTCATCAACGATCATCACCCGCAGTGCATCGCGGCGGCCTTCGACCTCGCGGGGCCGACGTTCCGCTCCGCCATGGCGGCCGACTACAAGGCCAACCGCGCGCCGATGCCCTCCGACCTGGCCGAGCAGATCCCGCTCGTCCACGAGGCCTGCGAGGCGCTCGGCGTCCCGGTGCTCACCTACCGCGGCTTCGAAGCCGACGACGTGATCGGGACGCTGGCGGTGCGGGCCGCCGCGGCCGGCCAGCCGGTGGCCATCGTCACGGGCGACAAGGACTTCTTTCAGCTCGTGAACGATCGCATTCGCGTCTTCAACCCGCGCGACGAGGGCGTTTGGTACGATGCGGAGGGCGTGAAGGAGAAGTTCGGCGTCATGCCCGATCAGGTGGTGGACGTGCTGGCGCTGATGGGCGACTCGATCGACAACGTCAAGGGCGTGCCGGGCATCGGCGAGAAGGGCGCCCGCGATCTGATCGCGGCGCACGGGTCGCTCGACAGGCTGCTGGAGAACGCCGGCGCGCTCACGCAGAAGAAGTACCGCGAAGCGCTGGTCGCCAACGCCGATTCGGCCCGCGAGAGCCGGGCGCTGCTCCGCATCCGGACGGACGTGCCGCTCGAGGGGATCGCCGACGAGTCGTTCGGATACAAAGGCGTGAACCGGCAGCGGTGCTTCGAGCTGTTCTCCGCGCTCGGCTTCAGGTCTCTCGTCACCGAGTACGCGCCGACGGCGGACACCGTGGGCGCCGACTATGCCGTCGTGGCGAGCCGGGCGGATCTCGACAGCCTCGTCGCCGCGCTCTCGGAGGCCGGCCGCTTCGCCGTGAGCGTGATCGGCGACTGCCCGGGCGGCATGCGTGCCGCGATGGTGGGCCTCGCCTTTTCGACGCGCGCCCGGTGGGCGCGCTACGTGCCGATCGGCCACACGACGCTCGAAGCGCCCACCGATCTCTCCGGCGCCGCCGCCCTCGCCGCGCTCGCGCCGCTCCTGGAGGATCCGGGGATCGGCAAGATCGGCCACGATCTCAAGTTCGATCTCATGATGCTCGCCCGGCAGGGCGTCGATGCGCAGGGCCTCGAGTTCGACACGATGCTGGCAGACTACCTGCTCGATCCGACGCGCTCGAGCCACACGCTCGAAGAGGTGGCGCTCGAGCACCTGGGCTACAAAGCCCTGCGGCAGGAGGACGTGTGCGGCAGCGGCCAGAAGGCCATCGCGCTGCCGCAGCTTCCGGCCGACGCGCTGCTCAGCTTCGCCGGCGAGCGTGCCGACCTGGCCTGGCAGCTCGCGGCCGTCCTCGCGCCCCGTCTGGAAGAGGCGGGGCTGTCCGGGCTCTTCCGCGATCTCGAGATGCCGCTGATTCCGGTGCTCGCCGCGATCGAGGCCAGCGGCGTGCGCATCGACCAGCCGGCGCTCGCGAGTCAGTCGCAGCTCATCGAGGGCGAGCTCGCCACGCGCAGCGCCAGGATCTTCGAGCTCTCCGGAGAGCAGTTCAACATCAACTCGCCGAAGCAGCTCTCGACGATTCTGTTCGAGAAGCTGCAGCTGCCCTCGGCCAGGCGGACGGGCAAGACGAAGGTGGCGTCCACGGCGGTCGAGGTGCTGGAGGAGCTGGCGCTCAGCCACGATCTGCCCCGCCTGGTGCTCGACTGGCGGGCGCTGATGAAGCTGAAGGGCACCTACATCGACGCGCTGCCCCAGTTGATCGACCCGCGCACGACGCGCGTGCACACGTCGTTCAACCAGGCGGTGGCCGCCACGGGGCGGCTCAGCAGCAGCGACCCGAACCTCCAGAACATCCCGATTCGCACCGATCTCGGCCGCGAAATCCGGCGGGCGTTCGTGGCCGATCCGGACTTCGTGCTGATCTCGGCCGACTACTCGCAGATCGAGCTGCGCGTGCTCGCGCACCTCGCACGCGAGGACGCGCTGATCCAGGCGTTCCAGCGCGGCGAAGACATCCACGACCGCACCGCGCTGCAGGTATTCGGGCCCGAGAGCGGGCTCGACCCGCACGAGCTGCGGCGGCGCGCCAAGATCATCAACTATGCCCTGCTCTACGGAAAGACGGCCTTCACGCTGGCGCGCGACATCGGGGTCACGCCGGCCGTCGCGCAGCAGTTCATCGACGCGTACTTCGGAGGCTTCCCGCGGGTGCGCCAGTTCCTCGACCAGACGATTGTCGACGCGCGGGAGCGCGGCTTCGTCGAGACGATGTTCGGCCGCCGGCGGATGGTGCCCGAGCTGCGGAGCCGCAACGCCCAGATCCGGATGGGGGCGGAGCGGATGACGGTGAACTTTCCGATCCAGGGCACCGCCGCCGACATCATGAAGCGCGCCATGCTGGCGGTCGACGCGCGGCTCGCCGCCCCGCTGAACGGCAGCGGTCCCTCCGGCGCGCGGATGATCCTGACCGTGCACGACGAGCTGCTCGTCGAGAGCCCCCGGGCCGTCGCCGACCAGGTGGCCGCCGCCGTGCGCGACGCCATGCAGGGCGCGGCCCGCCTCGCGGTGCCGCTCACGGTCGAGGTCGGCATCGGCGCAAACTGGCGCGAAGCGAAATCCTGATGCGAGTCATCCCCCGCAGCGATCACCCCATCTCCCGCAGGAACATCGATCCCGACGCGCTGAAGGTGCTCTACCGGCTGCGCCAGGCGAACTTCATGGCGTACCTGGTGGGCGGCAGCGTGCGCGATCTCCTGCTGAGCCGGACGCCGAAGGACTTCGATATCGGCACCTCGGCGCATCCGTATCAGATCAAGCGGCTGTTCCGGAACTGCTGGATCATCGGCCGCCGCTTCCGCCTGGCCCACGTGAAGTTCGGCACCAAGGTCATCGAGGTCGCGACGTTCCGGCGGCAGATCCCGGCAGGCACCGAAGAGGAACCGGCGGCGCAGGTCGCCCCGCCGCCGCCGGAGACGATGACGCAGGCCGAACAGGAGGCCACCGAGATCGACCGCCTCATCCGCCACGACAACACCTTCGGCACGCCCGAAGAGGACGCGTTCCGGCGCGACTTCACGCTCAACGCGCTCTTCTACGACGTGGACACGAGGTCGATCATCGACTACGTCGGCGGGATCGAGGACATTCGCGCCGGCTGCATCCGCTGCATCGGCGAGCCCGACGATCGCTTCCAGGAGGATCCGGTCCGGATGCTCCGGGCGGTGGCGCTCGCGGCGCGGCTCGGCTTCACGATCGACCCGCCGATCCTGGCCTCGATCGAGCGCTATCACGGAGAGCTCGCCCGCAGCGCGCCGGCGAGGCTGATGGAGGAAATCTACAAGGTCTTGCGCTCGGGGGCCGCCGAGCAGACCTTCCGCGGCCTGGTCGACACGGGCCTGCTCGCCGCCATCGCGCCGGAGGCGCCGGGACGCATCACTCCGGCTTTCTGGCAGTCACTCGCGGAGGTCGACGCGTACCGCCGCGCCGCGGGGCCCGGCGACATGCTGCCGAACGCCCTGCTGCTCGGATCGCTGCTGCTCCCGCTCGGCCTGATCGAGCCCGCTCACGGCCGCACCAAGGAGCTCGGCGCCCGCTTCGGCCTGCTGCCGATCTCTCGCCGGGAAGTGGACCACCTCAGGCAGGTCCTGGCGCTGCAGCGCCATCTCCGCGATCTCGGCGCGCCGCTTCGCCACAAGCGCGCCGCCATGCACCGCACCAGCTTCGCCGGCGCGCTCACCTGGCTCCAGCTCCACGGGGGCTCACCCGAGACGCTCGAACACTGGAAGGCTCTCCAGGCCGACATCGGCGCCGCTCCGGCAGAAGGCGAGGCCCCGCCCCACCGCCGGCGCCGGCGGCGGCGGCGCGGGCGCCGGCCCTGGAACGCCGGGAATCCCAGCTGATCAGCCGTAGATTTCGTCGATGGTCTTGTACGGCTGCGCGAGACCGAGCGCAACCAGCAACCTGATGACCGGCCAGGACGGATCGAATTCGTCTGGACGGCAGCTGAACTTGGGGCTCCTCGGATGTCCGTGGTGGTTGTTGTGCAGCCCTTCCCCGCCCGTCAGCAGCGCGACGATGCGGAGGTTCGTGGCCGTGTTGTCGAAGTTGCGGTATCCGACGTAATGGCACAGGCCGTTGATCGACGACGACAGCACGAACACGTACATCACGAAATGGATCGCGGAGGCGAGAGCCGCCCACCAGAGCCCGATGAGCAGGGCCAGCAGGACGAACCCGGTGATCGGCCCCAGGAAACCGACCCGGAACAGCCAGCGCTCCCAGGCGTCGTCGGGAATGTCGCGCGCGTACCGTTCCAGCGTCTCGGGGTTCTTCGCTTCCTTCATGTAATGGAAGACGTTGCCGAGCTGCACCGACCAGAAGCCGTGGAGGTGCGGGCTGTGGGGATCGCCGTCGACTTCCGTGAACGCGTGATGCTTCCGGTGGACGGCCACCCACTCACGCGTCGAGAGCCCGGTGGTCAACCAGAGGAGCACCCGGAAGACGAACGCCACCGCGGGATGCAGCTCCAGGGCCTTGTGCGTCGCATAGCGGTGGAGATAGATGGTCGTGCTGAAGACCGTCGCCTGCGTGACGAGCGACGAGATGAAAACGCACCGCAGCAATGGCCAGGTCACTGGACCTCCAGCATGCGCCGCGATTCTAGCAGCAAAGGCCCGCGGCGCCCGAATCGCCTAGGACGCCCCGCTAGCCACGGCAGCGCTCGAACTCGCGCATGAACTGCGCGAGCGCATCCACGCCCTCCTCGGGAAAGGCGTTGTAGATCGAGGCGCGGATGCCTCCGACCGATCGATGCCCCTTCAGGCCGTCGAACCCCTCGCGGGCCGCCTCGGCCACGAACTCGCGCTCGAGCTCCTCGCCGCCGAGCCTGAACGTGACGTTCATCATCGATCGGCTGTCGGGCCCGGCGGTCCCGCGGTAGAACCCCGTCCGATCGACTTCCGCATACAGCTTCCGGGCCTTCCGCTCGTTGACCTGCGCCACCGCCCCGAGTCCGCCCTGGCCCTGAATCCACTTCACGACGAGCCCGAGCAGGTAGATGGCGAACACCGGCGGCGTGTTGTACAGCGACTTGTGCTCCGCGTGAATCGCGTAGCTCAGCATGGCCGGCAGCGACGCCGGCGACTTCCGCACCATGTCCTCGCGGATGATCACGAGCGTCACGCCGGCGGGGCCGAGGTTCTTCTGCGCACCGGCATAGATCAACGCGTGCTTCGGCACGTCGATCGGCCGGCTGAACATGTCCGAGGACGTGTCGTTCACGAGCGGACGGTCGCCGACAGCCGGCACCGTCTTCCACTCCGTTCCGTAGATCGTGTTGTTCGAGGTCATGTGCACGTACGCCGCGCCCGAGGTGAGCATGATCTCGTCGGCCCGCGGAATGCGCGCGAACTGTTCGGCCTTGCTCGTCGCCGCCACGTGAACCTTGCCGATCTTCCGCGCCTCGTCCGCGGCCTTGGACGCCCACGCGCCGGTCACGAGGTAGTCGGCCGTCGCGCCCGCCGGCAGCAGGTTCATCGGCACCATCGCGAACTGGAGGCTCGCGCCGCCCTGCAGGAAGAGCACCCGGTACTGCTCCGGAATTCCGGCGAGCTCCCGCACGCCCGCTTCGGCCCGCGCCAGAATCTCCTCGAACGGCCTGGACCGGTGGCTGATCTCCAGCACCGACATGCCGACGCCCGGGAGCGAGAGCAGCTCCTGCCGGGCCTGCTCCAGCACGGGCACCGGCAGAACCGCCGGCCCAGCCGAAAAATTGAAGATTCGCGCCGTCGTCTTCATGTGTCCTCTCCCGTTCGCCCGGTCAGAGTTCGTGTATCAGCAGTCCGTCGCGCAGCTTCGGCTCGAACCAGGTGGACTTGGGCGGCATGATCGCGCCGGCGTCCGATACGGCCATCAGCTCCTGCACGCTCACCGGATACAGCGAGAATGCCGCGCCCCACCGCCCGCTGTCGACGAGCTGCTCGAGCGTACGCGTGCCTCTGACGCCCCCGACGAAGTCGACGCGGCGATCGCTCCGCACGTCGGCGATGCCGAGGACGGGTGCGAGCACGCGCTCCTGCAGCAGGTTGCAGTCGAGCTGGTCGACGGGCGCCGCGCCCGGCATACCGGCGCTCTCGAGATCGATGGTGTGCCAGCGCCCGGCGACGTACACGGAGGCGTCCCCCTTCTCCTCGGGCACGGCCGGTCCCTGGTGGAGCATGAGGCCCCGCCGCGCCAGCTCTCCGAGGAACGCCTCGGGCGAGAGACCGTTGAGGTCTGCCACTCTGTTGTACGCGAGGATCCGCACCTGGTCGGCGGGAAACGCCACGCCGAGGAACCAGTCCGCCTCCGGCGAATCCTCGATCGCCGTCCTGGCGCGCGCGGCGCTCGCGGCACGGTGGTGCCCGTCGGCGATGTACAGGGCCTCCACGCCGGCGAAAATGTCGATCAGCGCCCGGCTCGGCGGCTCGGCCGCCCGCCAGATGCTGTGCCGCACACCGTCGACGGCTTCGAAGTCGGCCAGCGGCTCGCCCTCCGTCACCTCCGCGACAGCTTCCTCGACGCCGCTCATGGGCCGGTACGTCAGGAACACGGGACCGGTCTGCGCCCGGAGCTCGACGATGTGGCGCGTGCGATCGTCTTCCTTCTCACGGCGGGTCCTCTCGTGCTTCTTGATGAGGCCCCTCTCGTACTCGTCCACCGAAAAGCAGGCGGCGAGCCCCGTCTGCGTGTGTCCGTCCGAATGAAGGCGGTAGATGTAGATCGAAGGCTGTTCGTCCTCCCGCAGCGGCGCGTCGCGCCTGAGGCGCCGGTACTGCTCCGCCGCCCTGCCGTACACGGCATCGGCGTGCGGGTCGGTTCCTCGCGGAAGGTCGATCTCGGCGCGCGACACATGAAGGAAGCTCAGTGGATTTCCGGCCGCGAGCGCCCGCGCCTCTTCTCCGTCGACGACATCATACGGAACGGCCGCCACGCGCTGCGCAACGCCGGATTCTGGGCGGACCGCCCGAAACGGGCGAAGAGTCGCCATGGAACTCTCAATTATAGCTATTGCGACCGGCCGGGCGACGCGCCGGCTCGTTCTTCTAGCGGGCGCTGCGGCGTGAGCCGCGCTGGCGATCGAGCTCGATGAACTGCGACACGGGCTCCGAGCCCGAAACGTAGATCGTGAACGCCCGGCTGGCGCCGGCGGTGCGAATCTCCACCTCGTGGCGCCCTGTCTTCAGGGTCATCTCGGCCGGCGTCACGCCGCGCGGCTGCCGATCCACGAAGAGGGCCGCACCGCGCGGGTTCGAATCGATGGCCAGGGTTCCGGTCTTCGGGAACAGGATCGACGGCGGCGGCAGGTACTGAGCCGCGGAGAACGCACCCGCGAGGGCGACGGCGAGGAGGCCGAGCTGGATGGCGGTGCGCAACTGATCCGTGAGCGGAATCCGGACGCCCGCTCGCGGCTCGCCGTGCGGCTGCGGCGGAGCCCCGCGGAACATGGTCTGGCGAGCGGCCGCCTTCGATTTCGCGGCAGGAGGCATCAGCGCTGGACTCCGCGGCTGCGCCGAGGACGCGCTCGAGACACGCGCAGCCGGGCTTCTGAGGCTTCCGGCTGGACGCCGGCCTGGGGATCGCGGCGCCGCCGGAGGCAGCACGACTCCCGCTCGCGAGACGGCATCCTCGAACGCACGCCGCGCGTGTGAAGCGTCGACGAACTGCTGAGGCACGCCCTCCCGCAAGGTCTGCCGGAGCCAGAGGTCGATCGGCGGAGCCACCGACATCCGCGCGAGCAGCTCTTCCAGGCTTCCGACGCATTCGACGTCAGTGAGCGGACGGGACGCGAACAGCGCCAGCGCAATCATTCCGATCTGAACGACGTCGGTGTCCCTGCCGAACCGGGCGAGTCCGCCATCGGACGGCACCGCCACGCGCAGCTCCTTCCAGTAGCGCTCCGGCGAGAACCTGAGCTGCTCGACGGCGCCGCCGAGACAGTAGTCCGCGAGGCAGGCGCGTCCGCCCGCCATGACCACCCGCTCGGGCGACAGTGCGCCATGGAACAGATCCTCTCCGAACAGATGCAGCGCTTCGACGGCCTCGAGCAGATCCCTGACGATGCCGAGCACGCGCTCGTCGGTGCCGGCCACCGACTCGCGCTCTGCCGACTGCAGCAGCCGGGCGAGACGCACGCCTCCGGTGAATTCGCTGACGAGATTGAGCGTCGTGAGCTGGCCCGACAACCTGTCGAGCCGCAGGAGCGGAACGAACGCCGGGTGGTCGAATGCCTCGAGCCGGGTCAGCCGCTGGTGCAGGGCGAACTCGAACGAGGGAATCGAGGTGAGGTCGTGCCGGAGCAGCAGGCTCTCATGGACCGGCCGGCCGAAGGCATCGCGCGTGAGCACGCGATCCCCGAAGCCGTCGCGGAACAGGGTCTCCTCTGCCGGCTTCGCGTGTGCCGCCGCTCGATCCACGTCCCGCGGACAGCGGGATTCGTGCCAGCGGCTTCCCGCGATTTGCCGAACGTTCGCTCCGAAGCGTCATCCCTGGATTGACGAGCCTGTGGGCCTCGCGTTCAATTTCGTGATCGAGACCGGCTGCAGCCCACGGACGGCATTGACGAGGTAGATGCGCTCCACCCCCGCCAGCTCGTCGAGCGTGACGACCCGCTCGGTGACGCGGCCCTCGTCCAGGAGCGCGGCGCGGGCGGTTCCGGGCAGCAGCCCGCAGGCGACGGGCGGCGTCACCAGACGCCCGCCGACTTCCAGCAGCACGCTGGCGATCGTGGTTTCGGTAATCTCCCTGCGCTCGTTGAACAACAGCACGTCGGCGGCGGCATTGCCCGCCTGCAGCCCGCGGCACGCAGCCAGCGCGCGCGCGTACACCTCCCGGTGCGTCGTCTTGTGATAGAGAAACGGGTCGTGGGAGTCGATCGGCTCCGTTGCCAGGGCAATCGGGCCGAACGCGCGCGACCCGGGCGGCGAGACCTCCATCGTGACTTCCACAGCGCCCGCACGTGAGGCGAGCAGCCGGATCCGGTGCGCCGCGCCCGTCCCGCCGAGCACCGCCGCGGCGCGCTCGAGCGCACGGCGCACGCGCTGCGGATCCAGGTCGAAGCCGAAGTACTCGGCCGACCGGCTCAGGCGCCGCAGATGGCGCTCCAGCAGCCGACAGCCCTCTTCCGGAGTCCACAGCAGCGTCTCGAGCAGCTCGAACGCCGCCGGACGGTGGCGGAGCACCGCCGCCTTCACGGCGGCTTCCTCGTACTCGCGCGCCCACGTCGAATCGGCGACGATACCGCCGCCGACGCCGAATTCGGCTTCGCCCGTGCTGCGATTGACGAGCACCGTCCGGATCGCCACGCTGAACTGCGCGCGTCCGTCCGGATCGAGAAACCCTATGGCGCCGGTGTAGATTCGGCGTGGGGAGCATTCGACGGACGCGATGATCCGCATCGTGCTGGCCTTGGGCGCGCCGGTAATCGAGGCGGCCGGAAACATCGCCTCGAGCACGGCGCCCATCCCCGCGTCGGTGCGCGCGGACACGGTCGAGGTCATCTGCCACACCGTCGGATAGCGCTCGACGTCGAACAGGCGGTCGACGCGCACGCTGCCGGTGGCGGCAATCCGGCCGAGATCGTTGCGCACCATGTCGACGATCATGACGTTCTCGGCACGCTCTTTCGACGACTCGCGAAGCCGGGTGGCACGATCGCAGTCGTCTTCGTACCACAGCCCGCGGGGCGCCGTGCCCTTCATCGGACGGGACAGGATGCCCCGCCCTCTCTTTTCGAAGAACAGCTCCGGCGAGGCGGAGCAGACGATCCAGTCGTCGGTCTCGATGTAGGCGGCATAGTCGGACCGTTGGGCGGCCGCCAGACGGACGAACAGATCGCGTGGACTCGAAACCGTGGCGGTTCTGAGCCGGTAGGTGTAGTTCACCTGATAGGTGTCACCTTCGAGGATGCGTTCCAGAATGGCGCCCACGGCCGCCCTGTAGGTGTCTCGATCGATCGACGGACTCCAGGCAGCCTCCTGGAGGATCTCCTCGGCCGGCGGAAGCTCCGCCAGTTCGTCGAATCTCTCGTGCAGCGCGAACCAGACGAGCGGAAAGGCGCCGTCCTCCTTCACCTCGAGAGCTGGATCGAAGGCGGGCGCCGCTTCGTAGGCGATGAAGCCGACCGCATGCAGCCCTGCCGCCACCGCGCCCTCCATCTCGGCGATTCGCGCCCGCACGTCCTCGCGCCGGATCGCGGACACGATCCGGCACGGGCGGCCGAACCGGCGCCACCGCCCGCGCTCCCTGTCCCGGACGATCGCGGTCATCGTCCGGATTCCAGGCTCCACTGCGCGAGGCGTGCGGCCGCTTCCCGCGCGTCATTCCGGTCGGACAGCGTGTCGGCCGGCCAGGGCAGCATCCACGTCCAGTTCCAGTTGCCGATCGTACCGGGCTCGTTGAGGCGATCGCGCCATCCGAAGACGTCCTGAATCGGCAATTGCACGAGACGCGAGCCCGACTGGAACAGCGCGCGGAGAATCGCGTCGCGCACGGCCGCCGTGAACGCGGGCGACTCCGGCGCGCCCACGCTCGGCAGCCGCGCGAACTGGCGCCGCTCGGCGGGAGTCATCGCTTCCCACCAGACGGCAAGCGGTTCCGTGTCGTGCGTACCGGTCATCGCCACCGACGCCTCCGGGTAGGTCGCCGGATCACCCTGCTCCCACCGGAACACCCGGTAGCCCGGCACGCCGAGGCGCGCGATGGACTCGCGCACGAACGGGGGAATGGTGCCGAGGTCCTCGACGAAGAGGTCCGGCGTGGTCTCGGCCAGGATTCTCATGATCGTCTCGCCGAGATCGATCTGCTCGTCTTCGGCCGCCGGGTAGAAATACGGCGCCGTCCGATCGAGCGGGCGGACGTACGTCCTGTAGAACCCCACGAGATGGTCCACCCGGAATCCGTCGTACAGCGCGGCCATGCGCCTGGCGCGCTGCCGAATCCACTCGAATCCGGTGCCCCGGGCGGCGTTCCAGTCGTACGGCGGAAGGCCCCATTGCTGACCGGTCTCGCTGAAGGCATCCGGGGGCGTTCCGACCGACGCATGGAGCAGGAACTCGCGCTGCCGGCTCCACACATCGCTGCTGTCGCCGGTGACGGCGAACGGCAGGTCGCCGAGAATCTCGATGCCGCCGATGCCGTCGCGTGCGCGCTCCCACTGTCCGGCGGCGAGCCATTGCACGTAGCAATGAAACCGGATCTCCACGTCCAGCCGCGTCCGGGCCGCGGCCAGCGCGGCCGGCTGACGGTCGCGCGACGGCGCGGGCCATTCGGTCCACGGGCGTTCGCCGGCCTCGACGCGCAGCGCCCGGTACAGCGAGTACCTCATCCAGCCACCATGCTTCCCGCTCGATGAACGCGCGCAGGTCGGCGGCCCGGCCGGTGTCGTCTTCCCACTCGTACTCGCAGAACCGATCGAAGCAGACCCGCAGCGCGCGCGCCTTCAGCACGTCCACCGCGGCGTAATCGACCCGGGGCGAGGCGCGGAGCGCCGCGAGCGGCCCGGACCAGAGCGCCTCGAAATCGGGCGCGTCGGGAATATCCCGGATCGTGAGATAGCGGGGATCGAGCGCCATGGCGCTGAGGGCGGAATACGGAGACGATTCGCCCGGCGGCAGCTCGTTCAGCGGCAGCAGCTGCAGCGAGGACATCCGCGCCTGGCGGAGCCAGGGCGCGAGCGACGCGAGGTCGCGCATCTCGCCGATGCCCCAGCCGGCCCGGGAGCGGAGCGAAAAGAGCGGAACCGCGATGCCGGCGCGCCGTTGCTGACGCATGGCTCCTACGCGCGACCGGCGAGGGAGAACAGCGGCGCCAATGCGCCGGCGAACAGCTCCGGCTCGGGCAGCAGACTCATCACGACGAACGCCTCCCGCTGGAAATCATAGAAGTATCCCGGGTGCACCAGAATGCCCGTACGGTCGAGCAGATCGAGGACCAGGTCCTCTTCCGGGCGGACCGCCGGCACCTGCACGACGCCGTACCATCCGCCATCCGCGCGCAGCACGCGGCAGGAGGGATGCCCCTCGGCGGCGGCCAGCAATGCCGCCCGGTTCTCCCTGACCCGGTGCTGAATCTGGCGCCTGACCGGCGCCCCGGCGCTCAACAGCTCGCCGGCCGCGAACTGCACCGGCAGGCCGACCGACAGGTACGCGTCGCAGATGACTTCGAGCCGGCTCAGGGCGTCCGCCACCTCGTCGCCGGGGCCGCTGACGCCAATCCAGCCGAGCTTGACCTGGGGCAGCCCGGCGGTCTTCGACAGGCCGCCGAGCGCGAACGTCAGCGCACCGCTTTGCGTCAGGGCGCTCGTGTGCCGCGCGCCGCCGAAGACATAGTCCGCGAACACCTCGTCCACGATCAGGGCGGCGCCGTGCGCCCGCGCGCTCGCGGCAATCTCCGCGATCGCGCCCGGCGTCACGATGGATCCGGTCGGGTTGTCCGGGCTGATGAGAACGACCGCTTTCACCTGGGGGCCCTCGACGCGCCGTTCGAGGCGGCGCGACAGCTCCGCTGGATCGACGGCCCAGCAGGCGTCCGAATCGAGATCGAACGGCTCGACCGCGACGGCGTCCAGCGCGGCGAGGTGTTCGATGAGCGGGTAGCTCGGGCGGGGCGCCAGCACCGCATCGCCGGGGTCGCACAGCAGCTTGAACAACAGCGAGTACGCCTCGCTCGTGCTGCCGGTCAGTACCAGGCGCTCGGGCGCCACGTCGACCCCGCGCCGCGCGTAGTCTCCCGACACCGCGCAGCGCCCAACCGGGACGCCCAGCGGCTCGGGGCGTACTGCGACGGCGTGCGCGTGCGAAAGATGTCGCCGAGATTGGCGGGGTAGTCGATGCCGGTCCGCGTCGGATTCGATTCGGTGAGATCGAGGACGGGCAGGCCCGCCGCCCGGCGCCGCTCCAGCGCGAGCGACAGGCGATTCCGGCTCGTCGCCCGCGGCAGGCGCGCCGACCACATGGACGGCTCAGTCGTCCGAGGCAGCTCGTCCAGCCTCGCGTGTCCGCCTGGTCATCTCGCTGTATTCGAGCATCTGGGCGGTGAGATCCTGCGGGTAGTCGATCCGTACGTCGGCGATCGCGCCGGTGGAGGCGAGCACGGGCTCGAGCCGCGGCTGGACGAACCCCGTGTAGGACGGCAGATTCAGCGCGTCCACGCGGGCCACGATTTCGTCGCGGAGCGCCGGATCGAAGTGCACGCCGTAGGTGTCGAACAGACGCTTTGCCCCGGCGTAATCCCCCTCCGACTTGATCCGCTGCACGTCGGCGAGGAGCGCGGCCACGCCGGCGCGGAACTCGGCCGCATCGACCATGACGTAGAACGTCTTGCCCTCACGCCGCCGGATCTCGATGGCCTTCGTGTTCGCGATCAGCCAGTGCACGATCATCTGGCGGTTCCGCATGTGGTCCTCTTCGAGCTGGGTTCCTTCGCGGACCCTCCGGAGCTGCACGAGAGCGGCGCGCGCGTACGCTTCGTACTCGGTCTGCACGAGCTCGGCGTGCGCGTCGGGGGCGACGAGCGCCAGCTCGCGCATCTTCGGATCGGCGACGAAATAGAGCGCCACCAGGTCGGCTCTGGACTCTTCGAGCGCCGAATACTGCTCCTTCAGGACCGCCTGGGGGTTTCCCTGCAGGCGATCGGCGACCCGGCCCGAGGCGTGGCCGATCACCTCGTGCAGATCCGTGGTCAGCTCGCTCACGAACGCGCCGTGTTGCTCCGCGCGCGCCGCTTCCTCCGGCGTCCAGGCGAATTCGGTGCGGAAGGCGGAGTCCATCGAGCGCTCGTAGGCTTCGTTGATGTTCGACAGCGAGACCGACTTGCTGCCGTACCGCTCCCGGATCACCTGATCGTTCGGCAGATTGATCCCGACCGGCGTGACCGGGCCCGAGTCGCCGGTCTCGATCACGATGTCAATCGCGTTGGCCGTGATGCCCTGGACCCCCTCCTTCCGGTACGCCGGATCCCATGGCATACGGTCTTCGAACCACTGCGCATTGGCCGCAATCGTGCGGATCGCGGAGGTCTTCTCCCGGTTCACGTAATAGACCAGCGCCTCCCAGGCACCCTTGATGCCGCGCGCGTCGAGGTATACCTCGACGAAGCCGTTGATCGTGTCGACCGGAGACTCCTTGTCTTCGACCCAGGCGACGTCGTACGCACGCCGGTCGTCCGGCTCGCCGGTTCGATAGAACGCGACCAGCGCGCCCAGCGCCCGGGCCATGGCCGGGGTGGCGTACGGGATCGCGTCCTCGAGGTGAGAGACGACCTCACGGAGCTGGGCGTCGTACTTGCCGCCGATGCGATAGACCTCCTCGTGCAGCGCACCGTCCCGCTTCACGAGCCGGGAGTTCACGTCGCACCGATCGCGCCACCCGTCCAGGTCGGCCATGGTGACCCCGGCATACAGGTTGTTGGCGCTCGCCTGCAGGATGTCCTGCCCCGGAGCCGGCGTCTTGCAGGTGACGAACCGATCGACCTCGCGATCGAAGAACATCGGGTGGAGCCGGCGCAGCAGCGCGTCGAGCGTTTCCCGCCGCCTGAGCGGAAACCGTGCGCCCGATGCCTCGGCCGCATGCGCCACCGCGGCGAAGCGCTCCGGCGCCGCCTCGAGAACGAACTTGCGCGCCGTGAGGTTGTTGTACGGCCCCGTGTTGATCCAGAACAGCTTCGTGTACCGCTGCACCTCGGCAAAGGTCTCCGGATCGCCCGCGGCGAGCGCCGGCCGCGACACGATCTGCTCGAGCACCTCCCGCATCTCGAGGTTATGGGCGTATCGCTGGTCGTAGTAGATATCGCGGCCCGCGATGGCGGCCCTGGTACAAATGCCAGATCAGGATCTTCTCGTTCAGCGGCAGGCTCGCAAATCCGTCCGCGTACACCTGCACCACCGCGGCGTCATTCACGCGCTCGAGGCGGTACTTCCGTTCCGAAGCGGGATTGGGCGCGGGCGCAACCTGGGCCGGACCGGGCAGACGTGGATGCGAGGCCATGGTCAATCCGTCCAGCTTACCGCAATCTCCGCGGCGACTTAGAATACGCGCATGCCGAGGCCGCTCGCCGCCGCCGCGCTCGCCGCGCTGTTCGCCGCGGCGCCGTTCGCGCAGCGGCAACCGCTCACGCTCGACGACATCTACGGTCCGCAGGCGCGGCTGTTGAGCGGATCGGCGTCGTCCGCCCTTCGTTGGATCGACGATCCCTGGCTCGATGACGGCCACTTCCTCTGGCCGGACGAGAACCCGGACGGCGCCGGCTGGCTGAGGGTGGACGCCGTCTCTGGAGCGCGCGAGCCTCTTGCGGAGCCCTCGGCCGTGGCGGCCTCGCTCGCGCAGCTCGGAGTCGGCTCCGGCCCCGCGGAATCCGCAGCGCGCCGCCGGCCGGCAATCTTCAACCCGCGCAGGACGGCCTTCCTCGTCATCGTCGACAACGACCTGTTCTGTTATCGCCTCGACGAGGGGGTCGCGGTCAGATTGACGAGTGACGGCGCGCCGAAGGAGGAGGCGACCTTCAGCCCCGACGGGCGCCTCGTGGCGTTCGTGAGCGGCAACGACCTGTACGTCGTCACGGTCGACGAGCCGCAGCCGCGCCGGCTGACCGCCGAGGGCGGGCCGGACCTGCTCAACGGCAAGCTGGATTGGGTCTATTCAGAGGAGCTCTACGGGCGCGGGCGCCATCGGGCCTACTGGTGGAGCCCCGATTCCACGCGCCTGGCCTTCCTGCAGATCGATGACTCGAGCGTGCCGCAGTATCCGCTGCTGGATCTGCTGGCCACACATCCGGCCGTCGAGCCGCTGCGGTATCCGAAAGCCGGCGACGTCAACCCCGCGGCGCGGCTCGGCCTCGCAGCCGTCGACGGCCGCACCGCCGTTCGCTGGCTCACCGAGCGCGCGAGCGACGTGTTGATCGTGAATGCCGGGTGGGCGCCGGATGGCCGCCTCGCGTACCAGCTCCAGGATCGGCGGCAGACCCGGCTCGAGCTCAGGACCGCGGACCCGGCCTCCGGCAGCTCGACCACGCTCTTCACCGAATCGGGACCGCCCTGGGTGGAGCGCTGGGACGATGCGAGCGCCGACCCCGTCTGGTTGTCTGACGGCTCGTTCCTCTGGCTCAGCGAACGCAGCGGCTGGCGTCACATCTACCGTTACTCGCGGAGCGGCGGACTTCTCGGGCAGCTCACGACGGGCGACTGGGAGGTGCGGCAGATCGATGGCGTCGATGAGAAGCGGGGATCGATCTACTTCTCGGCGACCGAGCGCAGCGTGCTCGGTCTCGACAGCTATCGCATCGAGCTCGACGGCAGCGGAATGCGCCGGCTCTCCGATCGGCCCGGCACCCACCAGGCGTTCTTCAACCCGTCGACGACCCTCTTCCTCGACAGCTGGAGCGACGCGGCGACCCCGCCGCAGGTGTCGCTGCACCGATCCTCCGGCGATCGCGTTCGCACCGTCGAGAGCAACCCCGTCCCGGCGCTCGACACGTACGCGCTCTCGAAACCGGAGTTCCTGCAGGTGAAGGCCCGCGACGGCTTCCTGATGGAGGCGATGTTGATCCGGCCGCCGGACTTCGACCCGGGGAAGCGCTATCCCGTGTACCAGTACGCCTACGGCGGCCCCCATCGCCAGACCGTCGTCAACGGCTGGCGCCGCTCCGAGTATCTGTTCGAGCAGCTGCTGGCGCAGCGCGGGATTCTGATCTGGCTCTGCGACAACCGTACGGCGAGCGGGAAAGGCGCCGTGTCGGTCTGGCCGGTGCACGGGCGCTTCGGCGAGACGGAGCTGCGCGATCTGGACGACTGCGCCGGCTGGCTTGCCGGGCAGCCGTATGTCGATTCTTCGCGAATGGCGCTGGCGGGCTACAGCTTCGGCGGGTTTCTCACGGCGTATGCGATGACCCATCCCTCACGCTTCTCGGCGGGCATTGCGGGAGGCGCCCTCACGGACTGGCGCGACTACGACTCGATCTACACCGAGCGCTACATGGGCACTCCGCAGGACGACCCGGGGGCGTACCGGCGCAGCTCGCCCCGGTTCGCGGCCGCCGATCTCCACGGACGCCTGCTGCTCACGCACGATCTCGGCGATGACAACGTGCACGCGCAGAACACGCTGCAATTCGCCTATGAGCTGCAGAAAGCCGGCAAATCGTTTCAGATGATGCTCTATCCGGCGGCTGGGCACGGCCTGACGGCGCCGGCGCTCGTGCTGCACGAGCGCCGGCTTATGCTCGATTTCGTCCTGCAGGCCCTGCGCCCCTGACGCGCCGCTATTCGTGGCGGCCCATCGCGGAGTGCCGCTTCGTATCGCGCATGGTGACGTAGATGACGAGCGAGCTCGCGATGAGAGAGGTCAGATAGTAATAGAACCAGCGCTCGTGGCCGACCGACTTGAACCAGAGCGCGATGGGCTCGACCGTCCCGCCGAACACCGACACCGTGACCGCGTACGGCAGCCCCACGCCGGTCGCCCGCACCTTGGTCGGAAAGAGCTCGGCCTTCACCACCGCGTTGATGGACGTGTAGCCGGCCACGATCAGCCACGCGCCCGCGATCAGCAGGAAGGCGACGGCGGCGCTCCGCGTCGCCTGCAGCGCGTCCAGCAGAGGGATCGTGCAGATCGTCCCCATGACGCCGAACCAGATCAGGATCGCCTTGCGGCCGATGCGATCGGAGAGCGCACCGTAGATCGGCTGCAGGACGAGCGCGAAGATCAGCGAGCCGGCGGTGACCAGCGTCGTCTGATTGTCGGTGAGCCCCACCGACAGCTTGAGGAACTTCTGCATGTACGTCGTGTAGGTGTAGAAGGCGGTCGTGCCTCCCATCGTCAATCCGACGACCAGCGCCACCTCGCGGGTACTTCCTGAGCGCCTTGATCGATCCCTCCTTCTTCAGGACGCGGTTCTTCGCGGCGAGGAAGTCGTCGGTCTCGTGGAGATTGCGGCGCATCGCGAGCGCCACCAGCGCGAGCATGGCCCCCACCACGAAGGGGATGCGCCAGCCCCACGCGCGCAGCTGGGCTTCGTCGAGGAAGACGCGCTGGAGGAGCAGCAGCACGAGAATGGCGCAGAGCTGCCCGCCGATGAGCGTCACGTACTGGAAGCTCGAGTAGAACCCCCGGTGCCGCTCGTCGGCCACCTCGGTGAGATAGGTGGCGCTCGGTACCGTACTCGCCGCCGAGGCTGAGGCCCTGCACCATGCGCACCACGCCGAGCAGGATCGGCGCGGCGACGCCGATGGTCTGGTAGGTCGGCATGATGGCGATCATCAGCGAGCCGAAGCACATCAGCAGGACGGAGATCATCAGGGCGCTGCGGCGGCCGTACTGGTCGGCGAGATGCCCGAAGAGCCAGCCGCCGATCGGCCGCACGATGAATCCCAGCGCGAAGAGCATCGCCGCGTTCAGCTGCTGCACGACGGGGTCGCTGCCCGGAAAGAACGCCGCCGCGAAGTACAGCGCGAAGGCGGCGTACGCATAGAAGTCGTACCATTCCACGAGGTTGCCGACCGAGCCGATGAAGATGGCCTTGACGCGTCGGCTGACGTCGGCGAGCTGCAAGGGTTGATCGGCTGCGAGGGGCGTGGTTGCCAGGACAGTCCTCCGGGATAATGGCCGATGAGGTTGTGAACGTTATATGCTATTCCGAATGAACACAGCAATTAGCAAATGGGTGACCGAGGTCGCCGCGCTCACCGGTCCGTCCGAAATCGTGTACTGCGACGGCTCGGAGCGGGAGAAGGCGGCCTTGATCGAACAGTGCCTCGGGACTGGCGAGCTCATCGAGCTCAACCAGCAGAAGCTGCCCGGCTGCTACCTGCACCGCAGCGCGCCGCACGATGTCGCGCGCACCGAGCATCTGACGTTCGTGAGCACGACGCACCGCGAAGACGCGGGTCCCAACAACAACTGGATGTCGCCCGAGGACGCGCGCGCGAAGCTGACTCCCCTGTTCAGGGGAGCGATGAAGGGGCGCACGATCTTCGTCGTCCCGTTTCTCATGGGTCCGCCGGGATCGCGGTACTCGAAGGTGGGCGTGCAGATCACCGACAGCCGGTACGTGGTGCTGAACATGGGCATCATGACGCGCATGGGACGGATTGCGCTCGAACAGCTCGGCGACTCCGACGATTTCACCCAGTGCCTGCACTCGCTCGGCGATCTGAGCCCGGAGCGGCGCTTCATCGTCCACTTCCCGGAGGAGAACGCCGTCTGGTCGGTCGGCTCCGGATACGGCGGCAACGCACTGCTCGGCAAGAAGTGCCTCGCGCTGCGCCTCGCGAGCTGGTACGCGCGCGACGAGGGCTGGCTGGCCGAGCACATGCTGATCGTCGGCTGCCAGAAGGACCACGGGCCCGTGCGGTACATCGCGGGCGCGTTTCCCTCGGCCTGCGGCAAGACCAACATGGCGATGCTCGTGCCGCCCGCGTCGATGCCTGGATGGAAGACGTTCACCGTCGGCGACGACATCGCCTGGATCCGGCCGAAGGAAGACGGCCGCCTCTGGGCCGTGAACCCCGAAGCCGGATTCTTCGGCGTGCTGCCGGGCACCAGCCGCAAGACCAACCCGACGGCCGGCAGCATGATCCAGCGCAATACGATCTACACGAACGCGGCCCTCCGCCCCGACGGCACGCCGTGGTGGGAGGGACACGACGATCCGCCGCCCGCCGAGGCCATCGACTGGCAGGGCCGGCCGTGGACGCCCGCCTCGCCCGAGAAGGCCGCGCACCCCAACTCGCGCTTCACGACGCCGGCGCGTGAATGCGGTTCGCTGTCACCCGAGTTCGAGAACCCCGAGGGAGTGCCGCTCGACGCGATCATGTTCGGGGCGCGGCGCCGCTCGCGCATCCCGATCGTGTACGAGTCGCGCAACTGGCAGCACGGCGTCTTCCTGGGCGCAACGCTCTCCTCGGAGACCACGGCCGCCGCCACGGGCAACGTCGGCGTGCTCCGTCGCGATCCGATGGCGATGCTCGCCTTCTGCGGCTACAACATGGGCGACTACTTCGCGCACTGGCTCGACATCGGACAGGGGCTCGCCAGGCCTCCCAGGGTCTTTCGCGTGAACTGGTTCCGCGTGGACGGCGACGGCCGGTTCCTCTGGCCGGGGTTCGGCGAGAACCTGCGCATCGTGAAATGGATTCTCGATCGCTGCGACGGCACCGGCAACGGACGCGAGACGCCGATCGGCATCGTCCCCACCGAAGACGCCATCGACCGTACGGGAATCGACGTCCCGGATGACGCGATGCGCATCCTCGTCAGCGTGGACCCCGCCGACTGGGCCGAGGCCGCGCACGACCAGGAGGCGTTCTTCGAGTCGCTGGGGCCGCGAGTCCCCCGTGAGATGCTCGAAGAGCAGCGGCGCCTGGCGCAGGCGACGGCCGCATAGAGCAGCCGCCCGCTCTCCTGAGATTCCCGCAGCGCTCGCCGGGCTATCGGATGTGGCGGCCGCCGTCCACCCTGATCGTCTCGCCCGTCACGAACCCGCAGCCCAACAGGGCCAGCACGGCCTCGACGATCGACTGTTCACCGCCCCACTGTCCGAGCGGGGTGGAGCGTTCGACCGCCCCGAGCTCCTCCTCTGTCGTATCCGCCGGAGCGAGAATCGGACCCGGCGCAATGGCATTCACCCGGATCCGGTCGGGCGCCAGCTCCAGCGCGAGCGCTTCGGTGAGCGCGATGACGCCGGCCTTGGCCACGTAGTACGGCAGGTATCCGGCATAGCGCGGGCGGCCGCTGCGCGCGAGCCAGTCGGAGAAGTTGATGATCTGTCCGCCGCCGGCCTTCCGCAGGTGCGGCACCGCCGCACGGGCGCAGACGAACGCCGCGCGCAGATCGACGCTCACGTTCTCGTCGTACTCCTCCACGGTGAGCCGATCGAGGGGAATCGACCGGTAGACCGATGCCATGTTGATGAGGATGTCGATGCGGCCCAGCGCGGCGGCGGCGCCGGAGATGAATGCTTCGCAGTCGGCGGCGCTCGTGAGGTCGGCGCGCGCGACGAACGTCCGGCGTCCCAGCGCCTCGCTCCCTTCCGCCGCCTTGTCGGCCTCGAGCTTCGAGCGGCGGTAGCAGAGGCCGATGTCGGCGCCGAGCCGGGCGAGTTCGAGCGCCACCACCGCGCCGATGCGCTTGCCGCCGGTGACGACGGCGACGCGATTCGCAAGATCCATCCGGAAAGCTTATCCGGTTTGACTCAGGGGCACCGACAGCGGTATGTACCTGCCCCATGATCCACAAGATTCTTCTGTTCTCTCTCGCGGGCGCGTTCGCGGTCTCGGCGGCGTCGGCCCAGACGCCCGCGGCGCCGGCCTCGGCGCCGGACCAGCGGCCGGCTCAGACAGCCGGACGGGGAGGGAGCCGCGTCGGTACGGAGGGGGATGCGGATCCCGGCGTCCATTTCATCATCATTACGGACAATCCCGACGTGCGGGTGCTGCAGGTGACGCTGCAGCCGGGCGCCGTCCGACGGCCGCACGTGCACAACGACGTCACCTTCCACATGATGGTGCCGGTCACCGGATACTCTGGAGCTCACGGTCGAGAACCAGACGACGACCGCCGTGCCGGGGCAGGCCTATTACATGAAGAAGGGACAGGTGCACGGCTTCACGAACAAGACGGCGGCCCCGGTTCAGGTGGTGGAGCTCTTCATCAAGCCGCCCGCCGACGCGGCTGCGGCCGCTGCGCCCGCCGCTCCCGCAAATCCGCCGGCCGCGCCGCCGGCGCGATAGCGTTCGGCGGCTGCCGCTACCTGGCGGCGGCTGCCGGCTTTCCTTCCGCGTCGAACAGCTCGACCGGCCCCAGGCTGCGGAGCGGCTCCTCGATCTTGGAGCTGTCGCCGACCGCGACGATCTGCAGCTTGGAATCGTCCAGGTACTTCCTGGCCGTCGTCTGCACCTGCGCCGGGGTCACTGCCATGATGCGGTCGGAGTAGCGATCCCAGTAATCGGCCGGAAACGCGTACATCTGCCGGACGACGTAGAGGCTCAGCACTTCGCTCGGGTTCTCGAGCGACAGCGCGAAGGACGCCGTGAGCGAGCGCTGGGCATCCTGCAGCTCCGGTCCTGGCACCGGCTCGTCGCGCATCCGGGCGAGCTCCGCGAGGAGATCCCGCAGCGACGGCCCGGTGACCTCGGTGCGGACGTCCATGCCGGCGCGCCAGTCGCCGCGATACCGAAGCGCCCTCAGCCCGCTGCTGGCACCGTAGGTGTACCCCTTCTCTTCGCGAAGGACCCTGAACAGCCGTCCGTTGGGGCCGCCGAGCACGGTGTTCATGACCTGGAGGACGTCGTAATCGGGGCTCGTGCGATCGATCGCCTGCTCGCCGAGGAGGTAGTTCGTCTGCACCGATCCCGGGCGCGCGACGATGTAGATCTTGCGCGGGCCGGCGGGGGGCGGATCGGTGACGGTCGGCCGCGGCTTGCCCGAACGCGTCCAGCCCTTGAGCGCCGCCTGGAACTTGGCGCGCGCCTCGGCGGGCGTGATGTCGCCGGAAACGGCGATGATCGCGTAGTCGGGAACGTAGTTGGCCTTGTGGAACGCCACGAGCCCGTCGCGCGTCATCTTCGCGAGCGACTCCCTGGTGACGCCGGTGCTCGAGGCCGGATGACCGTCGTAGATCGCCTTCGAGTACCGCTCGGTGGCCAGGAAGTCGGGGTCGGTCCGCTGGTCTTCGAGGGCCGCCGCCGTCCGCGCCTTGTAGCGGGCGAGCTCCGCGTCGGCGAACGAGGGGTGCAAGAGGATGTCGGCGGCGAGCGCGAGCACCTCGTCGAATCTGATCCGACAGGGCCGAGCCGCTCATCGTCGCGATTTGCGACCCCTCGCTGGCGGTCACGGTGAGACTCGCGGCCATGGTATCGAGCGCCTGCGCAATCTGCTCGGAGGTCCGCGACGCCGTGCCTTCGTCCATGAGCGAGGCCGTGGTGTCGGCGAGCCCCGGCAGATCCGGCGGGTCGTAGTAGCCGCCGGCGCCCATCATCATGATCTGGAACGAGATGCTCGGCACGCGGTGATCCTCGAGCACCATCAGATGCGCGCCGTTCGGGAGGTCCGACTCGACCGGGCGCGGCAGCGTGACCTTGAGCACCTCCTTGTTGACCGGCGCCAGGCCCTTCATCTCGGACGGCTTTGCCGGGGCGGGCGGGGCCTCCGGCTCCTGCGTCCTGATCGCCGAGGTGGACAGGAGCACGAGGGTCAGCGACAGGGCGACGGCGGGCCTGGTCATCGCGCCGCTCCCTGCGCCTCACCGGGGGCCGCCCCCGTTGGCGGCGCCTTGGGGCTCGTGATGACGACCGTGCGATTCGACGGCACGAGGTACTGGCGCGCCACGCGCTGAACGTCGGCAGCCGTCACCGCGGCAATCCGCTCGTAGCGTGTGTTGATCACACCGGGATCGTCGTAGAACACGCCGTACCGGGCGAGCAGGATCGCGCGCTGGAGCGAGTTCCGGAGCGCGCCAACCAGGCTTCGCCTCGCGCCGTTGCGCGCCTTCTCGAGCTCCCACTCCTGCACCGGACCGGTCTGGATCTTCTCGACTTCGGCATACATCGCCGCTTCGACGTCGCCGGGCGCCTTGCCCGGCGCGGCAATCGCTTCGAGATAGAACAGGCCTGGACCCTTCTGGGCCGGGGCCCCGGCGTAGACCTGAACGGCGATCTGCTGCTGCCGTACGAGGCTGTCGTAGAGCCGGGAGCTCCTGCCGCTGCCGAGAATCGAGGCGAGCGCGTTCAGGGCGTCCATGTCGGGGGTCAGGCCGCCGGGAATGTGGTAGCCGGTATCCACGAGTGTCAGCCGGGCGAGCGGATCGTCGACGGCCATGCGCTTCTCACCGGACTGCGGCGGCTCGGTCGTGTCGAGCTTCGGCGGCTGAGGGCCTCGCGGGATGCTGCCGAAGTACTTCTTCACTGTGGCCAGCGCGGCAGCGGGATCCATGTCGCCCGCCAGCGCGAGCACCGCGTTGCTGGGCGTGTAGTAGGTCTCGAAGAACTGCTCGAAATCCTGCACCGACGCCGCGTCCAGGTCGGCCATCGATCCGATCACCGAGTGCTTGTTCGCGAAGTTCTGGAAGGCCAGGTCGTCCATGATCTCCGACGTGCGGCCGTACGGCTGGTTGTCGTAGCGGAAGCGCCGCTCTTCCTTGACGGCCTGGCGCTGATTGTCGACGCCCTCCCTGGTCAACGCGAGCGCCTTCATGCGATCCGCCTCGAGAAAGAGCACCATGTCGAGCTGGTTTGCGGGGACCTCTTCGAAGTAGATGGTGTGATCCTTGTCCGTCTGGCCGTTGTGATCGCCGCCGTAGTTCTCGATGAGGGCGGCCAGCTCTCCGTCGGCGACGTTCGCCGAATCCCTTGAACATCATGTGCTCGAAGAAGTGGGCGTAGCCGGTCTTGCCCGGAGGCTCGTTGCGGGAGCCGACGTCGTACGCGATGCAGAGCGACACGACGGGCGCGGCATGGTCGGCCGAGATCACCACGCGAAGCCCGTTGTCGAGCGTCGCCTCGGTGAACGCCACCTTGGGCACCGTGACCGCCCAGAGGGCGGCGCCGGCCGCGAGGCTCGCGGCGATGACGGCGGCCGCTCTCGGAAGGGTCGTGGGGCGTGTGCGCGAGCGTGTCATGAGGCTCCCTCGGCCGCGCGGGGTCAGGCGGTGGCGTCGAGCGCCTCGAGCAGCTCTTTCAGGCTCTCGGCCTGCTCTTCGGCGGCATGGATGATCGCACGCCGCTCCTGCACGGTGGGCCGCATCCACTCGCCGCCGTCCAGCCTGACGCGCCCATCGGCGGCAAACTCCACCAGGACCGCGTCCATCGTCTCTATATATAGTCGCACGCCGCGGACCGCCGCGTCAGATCCCGACGGCGGCAGACGCCCGCTGCGCATCCTGCACGCCGAGTACGACGGCCACCATCGGGATGCGGTCGAGTCCGCTCGCGTAGGCGTATTCGAGATTGATGCCGGCGTCGGCGAGCATTTTCGCCACCCGGCCGAGCGCGCCCGGCTCGTTCGGCACTGTGGCGTAGAGGACGTCGCGCTCGTCGACCTGGTAGTGCTGCTCCCGCAGCGTGCCGGCGGCGTGGAGCGGATTGTCCACGATCATCCGCAGCGCTCCGCTTTGATCCACCGACATCGCGAGCATGTTGACCCGTTCGCCGCCGAGGACCTGCCCGACCCGGGAAAGCGCCCCGGGGCTGTTCGCGAGCCGCACCGTCAGTTCTCTCAGAATCGCCATGCCGGCCACTCTATGCGCGAGGACCATGAAAGAGCAAGCGCCTGACCGCCTGCGGTAAACTCTCAAGCCATGTCGTCGCCGAGATCCAGCGCGATCATCGAGCCGGCCCGCAGGCTGACCGGCGTCAGTTATTCGATCCGCCGGGTCGTGGTCGAGGCCAAGAAGGTGGAGGCCGCCGGCAAGCGGATTCACTGGCTCAATACGGGCGACCCGGTGGCGTTCGGGTTTCAACCTCCCGCACATATGGTGGCAGCCGTCCAGCGGGCGCTGGCGGCCGGCGATCACGGCTACGGCCCCTCGTCGGGGATGCCGGAAGCGCGCGAGGCCATCGCGGCGGAGAACACCCGCCGGGGATGGCCCGTGTCTGCCGACCGCGTCGTGCTCACGTCCGGCTCGTCCGAGGGCATCGATTTCGCGCTCACGGCGCTGGCCGATCCCGGCGACGAGGTGCTGCTTCCGAGGCCGACGTACCCGCTGTACACGGCAATCGCGCACAAGATCGGTGCGCGCGAGGTCTACTACCCGGCCGACCCCGCAAATCAGTGGCTGCCGGATCCGGCGGATATTCGCCGCCTGATCACGCCCCGCACGCGGGCCCTGGTCGTCAACGATCCGAACAACCCGACGGGCGCCTGTTATCCGGCCGGGCTGCGCCGTGAGCTGCTGGACGTCGCCGACCGCCACGGCCTCGTGATGATCGCGGACGAGATCTACCAGGACGTCCCCTACGACGGGCCCGTGGCGCCGATTGGCGCGCTCGCGAGCGAGGCGCCGATCATCTCCCTCTCGGGCCTCTCGAAGGGCTACCTCGTCCCCGGATGGCGGACGGGCTGGCTGATCGCCGGCGGCGGCGACCGCCTGAAAGACGTGCTCGTCGGGATCACGAAGCTCGCCGAAGGCCGCCTCTGCTCGAACGTGCCGATGCAGCACGCGGTGGCGCCGGCCCTGGCGGGCGATCGCTCGCACCAGGCGGCGTTCAGGGCTGCCCTGCGCGAGCGGGCGTCGATCGTGTACGAGCGGGCCAATGCGCTCCCGGGCGTGACCTGCACGATGCCGAAAGCGGCCTTTTACGCCATGCCGAAGGTCGCGTTGCCCCGCGGCGTGAGCGACGAAGAGTACGTGCTGGCGCTGCTGCACGCCACCGGCGTGCTGTGCGTGCACGGCTCCGGCTTCGGCATGGACCCCCTGGACGGGTACTTCCGAATGGTGTTCCTGGCGCCCCCTGCGCAGCTGAACGAGATCTGGGATCTGATCGGCGGCTTCAACAGCTCATTCCTTGCACGCTGAGCCCGCGCGGGACCGCGGCATCATGGCGGCCGCCACGGGCAGGCCCGGAGCGGCCGCCGCGGCCTTCTTCTATCTCGCCGCCACGCTCGTCTTCACCTGGCCGCTGGCACCAGGAGTCGTGCGCGACATCCCCTGGGACCTCGGCGATTCGCTGCTCAACTGCTGGATTCTGTCCTGGGACGCCGACCACCTCGTGCGTTTCCTCGGCGGAGACCTGCACGCGCTCGCCGGCTTCTGGAGCGCCAACATCTTCTATCCGGAGCCGCTCACGCTCGCCTACTCCGAGCACCTCCTCGCGCAGGCCGTTCAGATCCTCCCCATTTACGCGCTGACGCACAACATCATCCTCTGCTACAACCTGCTCTTTCTCTCCACGTTCGTGCTGTCCGGCCTCGGCACGTATCTCTTCGTGCGCGAGATCACCGGAAATGCCCGGGCCGCGCTCCTCGCCGGAACCCTCTACGCGTTCGCGCCGCTGCGCGTGCCGCAGTTCGCGCACCTGCAGGTGATCTCGTCGCAGTGGATGCCGTTCGTGCTGTACGGCCTCCGCCGGTATTTCGATTCACGGCGCATCCGGCCGCTGGCGGGCGCCGGTGCGGCGCTGGTGGCGCAGAACCTCTCGTGCGGCTACTTCCTGCTGTTCTTCGCGCCGATGGTGGCCGCGTACGTCGTATTCGAGGTCGCCAGCCGCCGCGCCTGGAACGAGCGGCGGCTGTGGCTCTCGCTGGCCGGATGGGCGGCGGCGGTCACGGTGATCACGCTGCCGTTCCTCATGCCCTACCTCGAGCTGCGGCGGCTGGGATTTCCTCCGCGCGCGTACACCGAGGTCTCTTCGTACTCCGCCGACGTCTACAGCTACTGGACCGCGCCGGCCGAATCCCGGTTGTGGGGGAACAGCATCCGGGCCTATCCCAAGCCGGAAGGCGATCTCTTCCCGTCGCTCGTGCTGCTGGCGCTGACGGGGATCGCCGCGGCGGCGAGCGTGCGTCAGGCATGGTCGGGCACATCTGCGGGTGCCCCTCTACCACGATCGCGGCGAATCGCCGCGTACGGACTGGCCGCTGCGGCCCTGCTCTATGCCGGGCTCGTCGTGATCATCCTGTCCGGCCATGGTTTCGCCCGCATCGGGCCGCTCCGTCTCCACGTGCGCTCTCTCTCGAGGAACGTGGAGAGCCTGTCGCTGATCCTCTTCGCCTTGATGGCCGTCTCGCCCAGGGCGCGTGCCTTCGCGGCGCGATGGGCGGGCTCGCTGACCGGCTTCGCCCTGATCGCCGCGCTGACAGCCTTCGTGTTGTCACTCGGCCCCGAGATTCACGTGCGGGGAGGCGTTCAGGGGCTCGGGCCGTATGCATTCTTCTACTGGCAGGTCCCGGGGTTCGACGGGCTGAGAGTGCCGGCACGCTACGGCATGATCGTCGTGCTGTTTCTCGCGATCGCGGGCGGGTCGGCGGCAGCCAGTCTGGACCGGCGGCTGCGGCGGGGGAAGGTGCTGATTGGCGTCCTGATCGGCATTGCTGTGCTCGAAAGCATCGCCGCCCCGATCACTCTCAATGGCACCGAGCCGGGGAACGAGTACACGAAGAGGCCCGAGCCGGTCTCGCTCGGCGACGGAGCGCCCAGGGTGTATCGCTATCTCGGCACTCTGCCGCGCCCGGCCGTCATCGCCGAGTTCCCGCTGGGCGACTGGGCTTACGAGCTCCGCTACATGTTCTACTCCACGATCCACTGGCATCCTTTGATCAATGGCTACAGCGGGACGGTTCCCTTGAGCTACCACCTGCGGGCGATGGTGCTCGATCGGCCTGAAGAGAACCCCGGGGCCGCCTGGCAGGCTCTCGCCTCGTCCGGGGCGACGCACGCGGTCGTGCACGAGGGGGCGTACACCAACCGACAGGGGGCCGCGATCGTGCAGTGGTTGACGAGCCACGGCGCGCATTTGGTGGCAGAATTCGGATCCGACAAGGTGCTGGCCCTGAGGTGACCGCCATGCCGATCGATCCGCTCTCGTTCCTCTCCGAGGAGCTCGCTGCGCTCGACGCGCAGGGCTTGCGGCGCGACCTGCGCGTGCTGGACGGAGCCCAGGCCGCGCGAACCCGCGTCGACGGCCGCGACGTCGTGAATCTGTCGTCGAACAACTACCTGGGTCTCACGACGCACCCGAGGCTGCAGCGGGCCGCGCAGGAGGCCCTGGAGACGTTCGGCGTCGGCACCGGTTCGGTGCGAACGATCGCGGGCACGATGTCGCTCCACATGGAGCTCGAGCGCCGCCTGGCCGCGTTCAAGCAGACCGAAGCCGCCGTGGTGTTCCAGAGCGGCTTCGTCGCCAATTCGGGAACGGTGGCCGCCATTCTCGGCAAGGACGACATCGTCATCTCAGACGAGCTCAACCATGCCAGCATCATCGACGGATGCCGGCTGAGCCGCGCCGCGATCCGTGTGTTTCCTCACCGCGATGCGGTCGCCGCGCTCGACATCGTCGCCGCGCTGCCCGCCGGCCAGCGCAAGCTGATCGTGACCGACGGCGTGTTCAGCATGGACGGCGACGTGGGCGCGCTCCCCGAGCTCTGCGAGGTGGCCGCGACACACGGCTGCATCATGATGGTGGACGATGCGCACGCCAGCGGGGTATTCGGGCGCAATGGCCGCGGCACCGTCGATCACTTCGGCCTGCATGGCAAGGTGCACGTGCAGGTGGGCACGCTCTCGAAGGCGATCGGCGCGCTCGGTGGATATGTCGCGGGCAGCCGCGATCTGGTGGAGTTCCTTCGCCATCGGGGGCGGCCGTTCCTCTTCTCCACGTCCCACCCGCCCTCCGTCACGGCCGCATGCCTGGCTGCGCTCGACGTGCTGATGGAGGAGCCGGAGCTCATCGATGCCCTCTGGTCCAATACTGCCTTCTTCAAGGCCGGATTGAGCGGGCTGGGCTTCGACACGGGGGCGAGCGAGAGCCCGATCACGCCGGTGATCGTCGGCGATGCCGCCAAAGCCATGGCGCTGTCGGATCGACTCTTCCAGAACGGCGTGTTCGCGCAGGGCATCGGGTTTCCGACGGTCCCCCGCGGCCGGGCCCGGGTGCGGACGATCGTCACCGCCACGCATACGCGTGAAGACCTGCAGTTCGCCCTCGACGCCTTCGGGCGCGTGGGACGCGAGCTGGGGCTCATCTAGGCCGCCGCCGGGCTGGCCTACAATGGATTTGAGTGAGACGGCTTCCGCTCGTACTCCTGCTGTTTGCGCTGCCGTCGACTGCCTTTGCACAGGCGCCCGGCCCCCCTGCGCCCCCAGACGGCGTGTCGCTGCTGCTGCGGCAGATCGAAGGCGCAATCGAACGCAACGCACCGGCCGTCTTCAGAGAGCTGCTCACTCCGGCGTCGGCCGCCGCCGACACGAGCAACGCCTTCGTCGCCGACTGGATTG
Organism: Vicinamibacterales bacterium; assembly: GCA_963738315.1. Classification (GTDB taxonomy): domain Bacteria; phylum Acidobacteriota; class Vicinamibacteria; order Vicinamibacterales; family JAMQPK01; genus JAMQPK01. The sequence goes on from CAVTVT010000004.1 coordinate 684,868, forward strand.
TGAACGGCGTCACGCGCGCGGCCGTCCAGGAGCGGCTGCGCCTTCCCTCGCCCGGCGTCGAGCCGGGCTTTGACGTCTACGTCGATGCGCTCGTCGAGTTCGGCCGCGCGGGCCGGGTCGGCACCTGGCTGCTGACCGTCCGCCCGCCGCCGCCGCCCGCCACCGGGGCGTGGCGCATCGAGAGCCTGACGGTCCTCACGACGGTGAGCGGGCTCTACCGGCTCGATCTGAACACCGAGAAGGAGTTCACGGTCCACGATTTCACGCTGCGCGCCGAGGACTTCGAGGCCCGCGTGCCGCACGGCTCCGCATTCGTCTCGGAGACCGAGAGCGGCATCACCGCTCTGGTCCTGCTCGGAAAAGGCGCGATCGTCTTCTCGCCCGCTCCGGACGCGGAGAAGGGCCAGGTCAAGATCTTCTCGGGGCAGCCGGTGCTCAAGACCGATTTCGACTGGCTGTACATCCGGCTCAATCCCGCCGACTTCCAGGCTCACGTTCCCGGCGCCGTCCTCACTCCCCGCGCCATGGACCAGCGCGACTTCCGGAAAGCGGCCGAGCTGTTCCAGGAGAACCTCGGCCGTACCTACGGGCTCGATCTGGACGGCCTGAGCCGCGACACCTGGTCGGTGATGCCGAAACTCGGGGATCTGGTCGCCGAGATCGGGGCGCGGCGCGCCCAATTGACGTACATGCGGTCGACGGCCGACCCGGAGGATATCCGCTTCTTCGATCGGACGCACGAGCGCACGATTCCGATCTATGCGTCCAGGGAGCGGCTCGCCTCGCGAGGCCGGTTCTTCGACGAAGACGAACAGACCGAGTACGACATCCTGCACTACGACATCGACGCGAGCTTCGACCCGGCCCGCGAATGGATCGACGGCAAGGCCCGCCTGCTGCTGGTGGCGAAGAAGGCGCCGGTGTCCACGCTGATCCTCACGCTGGCCGAGCCGCTGGTCATCCGGTCGGTGGTGAGCCGCCGCTACGGCTACCTGATGCCGCTGCGCGTGCGGGGACAGAGCGATGTGGTGATCAATCTGCCCGAGCCGCTGCCGCCCAATGTCGGCCTGGATCTCGAGTTCGAGTACGGCGGCCGTCTTCCCGCTCCTCCGCCGGAGCGCGAGGCGGTACAGCTCGGCATCGAGAGCGACTTCTTCACGATTCCGCCGGAGCCGAGCTACATCTACACAGGCCGGACGAACTGGTACCCTCAGGGTTCGTTCACCGACTATGCGACCGCGAACCTCGTGCTCAAGGTCCCGGAGAACTTCTCGAGCGTCGCCACGGGCGCCCCGGACGAGGGATGGCCGGCGCTCGTGAACGAGGGCTCGCGAACGTGGAAGGAGTACCGCTACAGTGCGACCCAGCCGGTGCGGTACCTCGCCTGGGCGATCAGCAAATTCGTGCACGTGACGTCGGAGACCATCAAGGCGCCCCGCACCGACGGCGGCGATCGGCCGCTGCTCGTGGGTGTCTCCTACAGTTCGCTGGATCTCTCGGTCGAGTCGAGCGGCATGCTCCGCCCGCGCGCGGTCGATCTCGCGGAAACCACGGCGGATGTCATGAAGTTCTATGCAGGACTTCTCGGCGACTTCCCGTATCAGACCTTCACCCTGGCCGTGGTCGAGCGCAACGCGCCGGGCGGGCACAGCCCGCCCTACTTCGCGTCGCTCAGCCAGCCGCCGCCGGCGACGCCGATCGCCTGGCGCTCGGACCCGGCCTATTTCAGCGCGTTCCCGGAGTTCTTCATCGCGCACGAAGCCGCGCATCAATGGTGGGGGCAGGCGATTGGGTGGAAGAACTACCACGAGCAGTGGCTGAGCGAGGGCTTCGCCCAGTATTTCGCGGCGCTCTACGCCGAGCAGCTCTCCCGCCGCGATACGTTCGGCAAGGTGATCGCGCAGATGACCCGCTGGGCGGTCGATCGCTCCGATCAGGGGCCCGTGTACCTCGGCTATCGCCTGGGTCATCTCAAGAACGACTCGCGCGTCTTCCGCGCGGTGATCTACAACAAGGGGGCTATTGTCCTGCACATGCTCCGCCGGCTCATCGGCGATGACGCGTTCTTCAGGGGCGTGCGGCGGTTCTATGCCACGTGGCGGTTCCGCAAAGCCGGCACCGAGGACCTGAAGGCCGCCTTCGAGGCGGAGTGCGACCGGCCGCTCGACCGGTTCTTCGAGCGCTGGATTTACGAGGCCTCGCTGCCGCACATCCGGTTCACGCACACGCTCGACGGCGACAGCGTGGTCGTGCGCTTCGAACAGGTGGGAGACGTGTTCGACGTGCCGATCACGGTGACGATCGACTATGACGGGTCCACCCCCTCCACGGAGGTCGTCGTGCCGGTCACCGAGCAGGTGGTCGAGGAGCGGGTGCCGATGAGGGGGCGGTCCGTTCGGTGACCCCCAACCCCGACAACGCTGCGCCGGTCGATCTTCGTCCGCTAGGGCGGCCGCGCCCCTGCACGAATCAAGAAGTAAGTAAGATGGCTGCATGGACACGGTGAAGGTGACGATCGACGGCCGCGAGCTGACCGTGCCGAAGGGGCGCACGGTGCTCGAGGCGGCGCTCGACAACGGCATCCAGCTTCCCTATTACTGCTTCCACCCGGGCCTCGGCGTCGACGGCTCATGCCGTGTGTGCATCGTGAAGATAGAGAAGATGCCCAAGCTGCAGACGTCGTGCTCGACCGTCTGCACCGACGGCATGGTCGTGCAGACGACGTCCCCGGATGTGGTCGAGGCCAGGGCCGGCGTGTTCGAGTTCCTCCTGATCAACCATCCGCTCGACTGTCCGGTGTGCGACAAGGGGGGCGAATGTCCCCTGCAGGATTTCTCCTACGCGTTCGGGCCCGGCCGGAGCCGCATGGAGTTCCCCCGGCGCACGTTCGACGGAGAGGGCGTCGAGGCCGACGTGGACTTCGGCCCGACGCTGCTGCTGAACCGCAACCGCTGCATTCTCTGCACGCGCTGCGTACGGTTCATGCGCGACGTGGACGGCGACGCCCAGATCGGCATCACCGACCGGGGCGCTGGCAGTGAAATCGCCACGCACGACGAAGAGGGCGTGGAATCGCTGCTCTCCGGGAACCTGATGGACGTGTGTCCGGTCGGCGCGATCACCACGCGCGACTACCGATTCAAGTCGCGCCCGTGGGACAACCCGCTGGCCGCCGACACCATCTGCACGTTCTGTTCGAAGGGCTGCAATACGACGGTCTGGATCAAGGCGAAACCGGAGTGGGCCAAGGGGCCGGTGATGGCGCGAATCACTCCGCGCCTGAATCCCGACGTCAACGGCTACTGGATGTGCGATATCGGCCGGTTCGAGTATCACTGGGCAGAGACGGAGAACCGTCTCACGCAGCCGCTGGCGCGGGCGGACGGCGGGGTGCAGCAGCCGGTGGCCTGGCACGACGTCCTGAAAACGCTGCACGGCCGCCTCGCCGACGTGCCTCCAGGTGCGCTGCGCTTCCTCACGAGCGCTCACGCATCGCTGGAAGAGCTGCACCTGCTCAAGACGCTTGCGTCGGGGACGCAGTCGAGGCTCGACGTCGGCTGGACCGTGAGCGAGAAGCCGCAGCCGGCCGCCACACGCTTCAGGGTGCCCTCGGTGGATGCGCCGAACGTGACCGGCGCACGCGATCTGAAGCTCGTCGGCGGCGACGGGGCGTCCGGCCCCGACCTGGTGGACCTGCGGAGCGCGCTGGAATCGGGCGCCGTGTCGGCACTCTACGTGTTCGACACCGGGCCGGCGCGATCGCTCGGCGACGTGTCCTGGATCGTGGCCGCCCGCGAAAGCGGCCGCCTCCCGCTGCTCGTCGTTCAGGGCGTGCTGCACTCGGAGCTCACGGCGGCGGCCGACTTCGTGCTCGCCGGCTCCACGAATTTCGAGAAGGACGGCTCGTTCACCAACGACAACGGCCTCGTCCAGGGGGCGGCCGCCGTCACGGCCGCGCCCGGCGAGGCGCTGGACGATGCGCTCATCCTCGCCCGCATCGGCGCGCTGCTCGGCGTCTCGCTGCCGGCGCCGGATCGCGCGCGCACCGAGATCGCCAGCGATCTCGTCCACCTGCAGGCATACGGGGCGCTGCAGCAGATGGCGTTCAGCCGTCCCGTGGCCGCGCGGACGTGGCTGCAGGCCTCCAACCCGTCCGAGCGCTGGAAGTGGGACTTCCTCTTCCAGGATCTGCCGCCCGTCAAGGGCGCCGTCGATCCGACGTCGCTGCCGTATCAGCCGGTCATCCCGTTGAAGAAGATCGACTGATGGGCGGCGTCACACTCTTCGCGGCATTCCTGGCCGGGGTGCTCTCGTTCATCTCTCCGTGCGTGCTGCCGCTGATCCCCGGCTATCTCTCTTTCGTATCCGGCGTGACGCTGGAGGAGATGCGGGGCGAAAAGGGGATCGCGGAGCCGGCGCCGGGCGTCCGGCGGCGGGCACTGATCGCGTCGATCGCGTTCGTGCTCGGATTCTCGCTGGTCTTCATCTCCCTCGGGGCCTCGGCGACCGCGGTCGGCGCGTTCCTCATGGAGCGGCTCAGCATCCTCGGCAAGATCGCGGGGGTGATCATCATCCTCTTCGGGCTGCACATGATGGGCGTGCTCCGCGTGGGCTGGCTCTACTCCGAGAAGCGCGTCCAGACGACGCGGAAGCCGGCCGGGTTCTTCGGCGCCGTGCTGGTGGGCATCGCGTTCGCGTTCGGCTGGACGCCCTGCATCGGCCCGATTCTCGCGGCGATTCTCGCGATCGCCGCCACGCAGGGATCGGTCGCGGAGGGAGTCAAGCTCCTGGCGGTCTACTCGCTCGGCCTCGGCGTGCCGTTCATCGCCACGTCGCTCGCGATCAACAGGTTCCTTCGAGCCTCCGCCCGGATCCGCCGGCACTACCACGCGATCGAGCTGGTCTCCGGCGGGCTGCTCGTCGCCGTCGGCCTGCTGATCTTCACGAACCGCTTCACCATCATCGCGCAGTACCCGAGCCCGATTCTGCCGACGTTCTGATTCCCGCCCATGTCCCGCCGCCATGGTGGGCTTCATCGTGCCGGGCTGAGATCCCGGCGGCGCGCATAGAGCTCGAAAGAAGGGCCCGGGCGTGACAGACCCCGGAGGCCGGCCAGCGGCAGGAAGAACGCGTCCTGCTGATCGTAGAGCCGGTCCGCTCGCCCGCCGCCCGCCGGGAAGCCGCGAACGAACCTGTAGCGGCGCACGACCAGCCGCTCGATCGGCTCCGGCACCGAACTGTAGAGCTGCAGCGGAGACCGCTGGAGGAGGATCCAGTCCGGCTCGTCTCCGTCGAACGCCGCTTGCGCCGCTGCGTAGCGCCGGACGCGTGCGATGTCGTGTCCGTGAATCTGCATCGGGACGTACCCGTAGGTCTCGCCGGATTGATAGAGCGTCTCGCCGGACGCCACGATGCCGCTGAGCGCTTCCGCGACCACGACGCGATTGTCGGTCGCGGCCAGCAGACGATCCAGCAGCACCGATTTGCAGGCGCCCGGCGCCACCAGCGCCAGACTGGCGGCCGCAATGGCCCCGCGTCGAATCAGCGGCCGGTTGTGCGGCGTCATCGCGCGAGTGCTCGATACCACCAGCCATGCCGCCGCGATGCAGATGAACGGCAGCACCGGGATGATGTACCGCGCGAACACGGTGAACCCGCGGCCCGCGACGGCGTAGTAGGCGATCGGGAAGGCGAGAATGATGAAGCCCTCCCGGGGCCGACGGACCAGCATCGCCAGCATTCCCACGACGCCGGCGGCGAACAGCGGCCATCCGAGCGCGGCCGGCAGCACCACGTCCGCGTAGTATCCCCAGCCGGTGCCGAGCACGATGCCGTGCCCCTGCATCACATGACTCTGCACGCCGGCGATGCTTCGTCTGAAGCGCTCCCAGTCGATCAGCACGTACGGCGAGGCGCCGAAGAACCCGGACAGCAGAGCCACGCCGAACGCGGCTGAGGCTCCCGCGAGCCGTCCCAGAGCGCGCCCTGGTGTGCCGCCGCTTCTCCACTCCTCCACCATCCGCTGCACGGCGGCCACCGCGAAGGGCACGACGACGCCCGCACCGTTGTACTTCGTCGAAGCGGCCAGCCCTCCCACGAGCCCGGCAGCCGCCGCATCGGCCACCATGCCGGAGGTGCGCCATCGGAGCACGAGCAGGACCGCAGCGACGACCAGCGCGGTCATGGCAACGTCGGTGGTGCCGAAATGGGAATCTCGAACATGGAGGAAGCAGAGCGCGAGAAACAGTGCGGCGACGAGGCCTGTCGTTTCATCGAACGCCCGCCGGCCGATTGCGTACACCCACCACACCGTGAGCACCCCCATCACCGCAGACAGCCCCCGGGAGATGTACAGAAACGGCGCGAGGCTCTGGCGCCGGCTGTCGGCAAAGGCGGCCAGCGTTTTGTACGGCGAAAAGGGCCGGGTGACGGCAAAGTAGAGGACATACAACAGCGACACGGCATAAACAAACAGCGTGGGCCACTCGAAGAACGGCGGGCGCAGATCGCCCGAGAGAAAACCGACCGCCGGTCCCGCGATCTCCGTCTCGTCCGGCCGGGCGATGATGTGCGGCAGGCCGAAGCCGATCCCCCACACCCTCACGCCGGCCGCGGCGATCAATACGATCAGCAGCAGGGTTCGGCGGGTGATCACATGGCTCCGGTACGCTCGGTACCAGACGCTGCCGTCGGACTTGATGACCGCCACCCACGGAGAATTCCGATCGAGCTTGCCGCCGAGGACGGTGTACAGGAACGCCGGGTCGCTGGTTGGAGGAAGCGGGAAGCCCGCCCGGATGGCCCGCATCGGCTGCTGCCGGCGGGCAATCCTTCGCGACGCGTCGACCAGCGTTCCGTATTCGGGCATCCGATGCATCGTCCACGAGAGGCGGATGCGCGCCGGCGCAATCGCCACGGCCAGCACCAGCAGGCCGATGCCGGCCGCGCGCACCAGTGGGGCCGATGGAAGCGCCGCCAGCGCGAGCACGACCGTCAGCACGGCAGCCGGCATGAGCGAGAAGTAGTAATAGTGGTCGAGAAAGTCCCCCACATAGAACGCGTATCCCACCACGGCCGCGATCTGCGGGACGAGGGTGACCGACAGCACCGCCGGATCCCGGCGGAACTTCGCCGCCACCACGAGCGCGCACGCCGCCAGCACCCACAGGATCCAGGGCGCCGACCAGGGGGCGATCTGGATGTAGTCGACGGCGTCCGCATAGCCTGCCCAGCTCCCGGCCAGCCGCGGTCGGGCCGTGCCGGCGAGCACGCGGCTGAGGCTGCCCGTCACCGCGCCCATACCGCTGTCGCGAAAGCCGGTCGACACCTGATAGAGCGCGTGCGGTACCTGCAGCGCGGCGACGACGAGCGCCGCGATCCAGGCATTCCGCCGGAGCAGATCGTACCGGCGGGCGGCGAGCGGACCGAGCACGACCGCCCCGATCACCCCGATCGCCGCGAAGATGGCGCCTGTGTAGGCCTGCACGGCCGCCCAGGCCACGGCCACGGTGGCCGCGGCCATGGAGGCGGACGCCCCGGTCCCGCCGAAGAGCACGAGCGCCGTGGCGATCTTCGCGAGCGCCGCCCCCATCGTGGGGTTCCAGACGATGGCCGAGAGGCAGAGATCGTAGGCGGCCGTGGCGAGCAGAATGGCCGTCGAGAGCGCGAGCCACACTGATCCGGTGCGGCGCCAGACGGCCACGAGCAGCATCGTGTCGGCCGCCGACTGCACCAGCGCCTGCCCGATGCCGCCCGCGTGCGGAAGATTGTCGAAGAAGGGCCCCAGCGTCACGCGGATCGTCCAGAGGATCCAGTAGAACGCGGGACCGATCGTATACCCGCCCACGTGGGTGGGAGGGCCGACGAGGGGCAGGTCCCGGAACGATCCGAGGGCGATGGACCAGTCGCGGATCTGATCCCCCAGCAGCCAGAACGTGCGATCGATCCGCCAGACGCGAACGGCGAGGGTGAAGGCGAACGTCGACGCCGCGATCGCCCAGCGGGGAGTCGTCCGCATTGGAGCGACGACACCGTACCACACTTCCAGGAATCGGCCCGCGCGCCGATTCCGCCGCGCAGACGCTCGCGGCATCGGAAAAAAAGGATGTACCTGTTGAGTGGTGTTTGTTATATTGAGCGCGTCGATGAGCTCGCGCACCGTGCGTCTCCTGTTCGTGCTCGCGGCCGTCGCGGCCGTCGCCGCATCCGCGTTCTTCATGAGCAGGACGGATGCCGCCGTGTCGGCGGAGCGCGAAGCGATCGAGCGCGCGCGGACCGAGGCGCGCGCCCTGTCGGCGACGATCGCCGATCTGCGCGCCGCTCAGGTTGCCTACGTGGCGCGCGGCCAGGCCGAGGAATTCTGGATGGGCCGCGTGTCGCGCCTGCTGCCGGTCGTCGACGGACAGATGAAGGCGTTCACGGCGTCGCTTCGATCGGCGGCCGCGCAGGACCACGCGGAGCCGGCCGCGGCGGCGATCGACAACTTCCACAAGCTCGACGCCCGCGCGCAGGAGTACGTCAAGAGCGGCGATCCGCTCCTTGCCTCGGACCTGATCTTTTCCGACGGGGTCGAAGCCATGGCGGCCGCGGCGGCGCAGGTGGATGGCGCCCTGGACGAAGAGCTGCAGGCCGGCGCCGAGGAGCTGGCGTCGCTCCGCAGGCGGGAGCTGCTCGTGGCCGCGTCCACGGCCGCGGTGCTGCTGGCTCTCGTGGCGCTCGGGCTGACGATCCGGACCGAGAGCGCCACCGAGCCGGTCGCGCTGACGATCGGCCGCGACGTGATCAAACCGACGCTGCCCGCGCCGGCGCCCTCGCACGCACGAATCCGGCTGCCCAACCTCGCCGGCGCCGCCCAGCTCTGCACCGAGCTCGCGCGGGTGGTCGAACCCGCCGAGCTGCCGCCGCTCTTGGAGCGAGCCGCCAAGCTCGTCGAGGCGACCGGTCTCCTCGTGTGGGTGGCCGACCCGGGCGGGGGCGAGCTGCGGCCGGCGCTGTCGTTCGGATATTCCAATCAGACCGTCGCCCGCATGGGCACCATTGCGCGCGATGCCGGCAACGCGGTCGCAGCCGCGTATCGGGCAGGCGAGCTGCGCACGGTCGAGAGCAACGGCTCGAAGACCGGCGCGCTGGTGGCGCCGTTGATGACGCCCGAGGGCTGTGTCGGCGTCCTCTCGGCCGAAACGAAGGGCGGCTCGGAGAAGGACCAGAACTCGCAGGCCCTGGCCTCCATCATCGCCGCCCAGCTCGCGACCCTCGTCGCGGCGCCCAGCGCCGCGCTCCCGCGCGCCGCTGAGGCCTGATTCACCTGCCGGCGGGATCGAGTCTCGCCTTCAGCGTCAGCGCCTTCCGGCTGCGGGTCACCGCCAGCGAGATCTCCTGGGACGCGCCGTCCGCCGGCAGGTTCTTCACCAGATCGCCCGGCGACGCGACGGCCTGACCGTCGACGGCCGTGATCACGTCGCCCGCCTTGACCCCCGCCTTCTCTGCCGCGGATCCGCTGTCGACCGCTGCCACCAGCGCCCCTGATTTCACGCCGAAGTACTCGGCGAGGCCAGGCGTCAGCGGCTGCACCGAGACGCCGAGCCTGGCGTGAGACGCGCCCGTGCGCCCTACGCGCCGGCCCATTTCCTCACCGAACTCGCGCCAGCGTTCCTGATTCATCACGCCGCCCAGCCGAGGGTCGAACCAGCTGCCGGCCTGTGGCGCGATCCGCAGCTCCTGCCGGCGCCCGTCTCGTACGACGGCCAGCGGCACCTCGCGTCCGATCGGCGTCTCGCCGACGAGCCGCGTGAGCTGCCGCGCGCTGCGGACGTGCTCGCCGTCGAACTCGACGATCACGTCGTTGGCTCGAAGGCCGGCCGCGCTCGCGGGGCTGTTCGGGTTCACCGACTCGATCACCGCTCCCTCCGGCTTCGGCAACCTGAGGCTCTTCGCGCGCTCGGCGTCCAGATCACCGAGTCTCACGCCGATGAAGCTGACGGCGCCCGTCCTCGGTGCCATGACCGCAGGCGCCGGCGGCTGGGCGAGGGCTGGAGCGGCCCCGAGGAGCACTATTGAGAGGATTCCAAGGACTCGCATGCACATGACCTCCAGTGTTCCGGATTCGAGTATTCAGACGAAGTGGACAGCAATCCGGCTCGCATGCGTCCACCTCTTGGGACGCACGCGATGACAACGGCCGGAATTGCGTGGTTTTCCGGCGGCTTTTCCGGTACGGGTTTTGGATTCCTCTGCGTGGGGGGTCGCGCCGGTCAACGGATTGCGCTACTAGGCAGGCGCTGGCATCGCCGCAATCCGTGCTCGCTCACGACTCGCGTGCGACCCCTCTCTGGCTGCCACACGGCAAGGAGGGCCAATGCGTTTGATGAGAGCTCCATTCCTGGCTGCGCTCGCCGTCGCCCTCTCGGTTTCGGCGTGCGCATCGCTGGGCGGTCGCCGCGATATCGCCGAGGTTCAGCGGAACGCGGGCCATTACGCCGATCGCACCGTCACCATCGACGGCCGCGTGACGAGCTCCTGGGGCCTCCCGCTGGTGCCCTTCAAGTTGTACAAGGTGGACGATGGCACCGGCGAGATGACGGTGCTGTCACGCGGCTCTCGCACGCCGGTGCGAGGCAGCCACGTGAAGGTGAAGGGGGTCGTGCGGGACGTGGCGGTGTTCGGCGGGCAGCCGCTCGGGCTTCACCTCGAAGAACGCGATCTCGACGTCAAGCGCAACTGAGGCCTCGCGTTTTCAAGACGTGATTCTGAGCGCGACCGCGGTCATGTCGTCGGCCGGCAGGCCATCGCTCCTGAACACATCGACCGCCTCGAAGATCCCGTCCACGATCTTCTGCGCCGGGCTGTCGGCGAGGCGGTCGATGATCTCCATCACGCGCGCCGCGCCGAACTCTCGGCCCTCCCGATCGCAGGCTTCGAACACGCCATCGGTGCAGAACACGAACACGTCTCCCGCCGTCAGCTCGAACGTGATCTCCTCGTAGAGGGTGCCCGGGAACGAGCCCAGGGGCACTCCCGGCAGCTCGATCGGCGCCGTGGTCCCCTTATGGCGCCTCAGCGGGTACGGGAGGCCCGAGTTGGCCAGGGTCACGACGCGCCTGCGCAGATCGAACGAGGCATAACAGAGGGTGCAGAAGTACTCCTCGAGCTGCCGCTCGTGGAGGATGGCATTCATCGAGGCGAGCACGCCGCCCGGGCTCGATCGGATCGTCGTGTACCGGCGCCGGAACGTGCGCGACCGCACGAGCTCGCCGGCGAAGGCGCCGTAGAGCGCCGCCGGCACGCCCTTGCCCGACACATCGCCGACCGCGAGCACGAGCGTGCCCGGATCGGGAGCGAGGAAGTCGTACAGATCGCCGCCGATCTGGCGGGCCGGCTGGAAGCGGGCCGCCAGGTCCACGCCCTTCTGCTTCCGCGGCGTCTCGGCGGGCAGCAGCCCCTTCTGCACGCGGCGGGCGAACTCCAGCTCGCGCTCGAGCCTGAGCTCGTTGTCGCGCACGGCCTCGTAGAGGCGGGCGTTTTCGATCGCGACCGCCGCCTGACTCGCAAGAATGCCGAGAATCTCCACGTGCCGCTGGGTGAAGGCGTTGAGCTCGGGGCTCTCGAGATCGAACGCGCCGATGCACCGATCCTTCAACAGCAGCGGAATCACGAGCTCCGAGCGCACGTCGGCGACGATCGGGAGGTACCGGGGATCCTTCGACACGTCGTTGACGAGCACCGGCACCTTGTGCAGCACCGAATGGCCGACCAGCCCTTCGCCGAGCTTGATCGCGAGCATGCTGGTCTTCTCGCCGTACTGCAGCGCCACCTTGGGCTCGATGTCCTTCTTGGCCTCGTCGTAGAGCAGGATGCCGAAGGTGCGGTAGTCGACGAGTCTCTTGGTGAGAATCGCGATGCGGCTGAGCAGCTCGTCCAGGTCGAGGATCGCGGCCACTTCGCGGGCGATCTCCGTCAGCGTCTCGAGCGTCTCGGTGTGCTCGCGCTCCTGCTCGTACAGTCCGGGCGTTACCGATCGCCTGGGCGATGTGGACCGCGAACTGCGCCACGATCTGCTCGTCCCGGTCGCTGAAGGCGCCGGGCTTGTCGCTCAGCAGGTTCAGCGCCCCGATCACCTTGTTCTGGTGCCGGAGCGGCACCGCCAGCTGCGCGTTGACTCCGGGAACGAGCCCGAGATACCGCGGATCGTCGTGGACGTTGTTCACCAGGATCGGCCGCTGATCCAGCACCGATGAGCCCACGATGCCTTCGCCCAGCTTGAGCCGGAACGACCGGATGAGATCTTCGGGGTACCCCTCGGCGTAGGCGATTCGCAGATCCTGGCGGCGCTCGTCGAGCAGGTACACGGAGAAGACCGTGAAAGACGTGAGCCTCGCGATGAGCCTCGGAATGCGCCTGAGCAGCTCCTCGAGATCGAGCACCGAGCTCACCTCGCGGCCGAGGTCGAAGAGGGTGGCGACGAGTTCCTGATCGGGCGGGGCGGAGCGATCGTTCAAGCATGTCATAATATCAGCCCCGATGAATACGTTGGCGCTGCCGCTGGATCACGCGGCGATCGAGAAGATCCTGCCGCACCGCTATCCCTTTCTGCTCGTGGATCGGATCACCGAGTTCGAGATCGACAAGCGGATCGTCGGCGTGAAGAACATCTCCTCGAACGAGCGGTACCTCACGCAGTCGCCAGACGGGCAGTTCGTGCTGCCGCCCACCATCCTCACCGAGGCGATCGCGCAGGTCGGTGCCATCCTCATCCTTGCGAAGCCCGAGAACAGCCAGCGCCTGCCGTTCTTCGCCGGCATCGAGCGCGTGCGGTTCCGCCGTCCGGTGCACCCGGGCGACGTCGTGATCATCGAGGTGGTGGTGAAGCGGCTGCGCAGCCGCATGGGCGTTCTCGCCGGCACGGCCCGGGTCGCCGACCGCGTGGTCGTGAACGGGACCATGACGTTCGCGCTCGGCCCGCGCGAAGCGGCGGCGGCTACCTGAGCACGAGCAGCACGCTTCCCATCTTGACCCCGCGCGACGTCCAGGCCGCCCACTCCGCACCCGGGTGGAAGATCCGGTACGCATCGAGCGCCGCCGGCGCCAGCAGGAGGGCGCCGAGCCACCGCTCGTTGATGCGTGCCGACTGCGCCATGCCGCGCGTGTCGCGCTCCACCGGGCCAGTGCGCAGGAACGCCGCCCCCGAATAGAGCGCCAGCGTGGCCACGTGAAACGTCAGCACGCCCTTTCTGAACGGGCTCCGCTCGTGCCGCAGGTCCGGATGGTGGGTCAGAATCTGCTCGCTGTACAGGAACTGCGACCAGAAGCCGGCCGAGGAGACGATGAACTCCCGCCGTGGCGACAAGTCGTTGGCGTGCGTGATCGCGAAGAAGGGAACGCCGCCGTATTCCACCTTCTTGAGCACGACCTTCTCTTCGAAGGCCCAATCGGCGACCAGATGCCCCGACTCGTGGAGCGCCAGCCCCGCCGCCCCCCCCAGCAGCAGTCTGCCGAATGCGCCCGCGGCCGGGCGATCCTGGGCGCGCGCCGCGGGCGCCACGAGCAGGACCGCCGCGACGGCGGCGGCTGCCGCCCGCCGCCTCATTCGCCGCGCCACAACACCCTGCCCAGACGCTGATGAAAGGGGGTGAATTCGCCCTCGCCCGGCTCGGCCAGCGCCGTCCTGACCTGCTGTATCCGGGCGTCGAGGTCGTCGGCCGCCGAGAGGATCATGGCCTCGACGGTCATCGGCTCGACCGGGGCGCCGAACTGCTTCTGGCCGTGATGCGAGAGCACCATGTGCTCGATCTGCGTGCGCAGCGCGTCTGGAAATCCTGGAATCCCCGCCGCCGCCGTCCTGACCATGATCACCCCGAGCGTGATGTGCCCGACCAGATTCCCCTCCCTGGTGTACGTCGTGGTGCGGTCGTAGTCCAGCTCTTCGAGCTTGCCGATATCGTGCAGCAGCGCACCCGCGGCCAGCAGATCGCGGTTGGCCCCGTAGGCCACGCCGAGCGACAGCGCCGCCCGCGCGACCGACAGCACGTGCTCGAGCAGCCCGCCGCGGTACGCATGGTGGACGGTCTGCGCCGCCGGCCAGACGCGCAGCTTCTCGGCCTGGGCGGCGATGATGCGCTGCAGCAGTTCGCGGATGTGCGGATCCTGCACGTGCTCGACGAGTGTCTGGAGCTCGGCCCACATCTCCTCGACCGGCCGCGGCGCGCATGGAAGGCAGTCCTCTTCCCGGAAGCCCTCCCGCCTGTCCTGGTCCGGATTGATCCGCCGGATGGCGTCCACTACGAGCTGGAGCCGGCCGTTGAACACATCGGTCCGCCCCCGTACCTTCACGAAGTCGCCGGGGTCGAACTCGTCGCGCAGTCGCGCGGCCTCGCTGAAGATGCGCCCGCGGATCCAGCCCGTCCGATCCTGGAGCGTGAGGGCAATGAAGGTATCGCCGCCCCGCCCCTGCCGGATGTCCTTCTGCGTGCACAGGAAGAATCCCCACCCGTCGGCGTCGGCGCCGATGGCGCGGACCTGCGGGAGCCTGTCAGGAGCCGGCATTTCGATCGCTAGGATATCGCAACGCCGCGTCCGATTCGGGACCCGGCGCGGACCAGGGCGTCGGTTTCCTTTTTCCGCCGCGGCTAGTAAACTTGAACGACCCGTATGAAGAACCGTCTCGCCCTCGGTGGCGCCCTCCTGGCGGCGATCGCGATCGCCGGCTGCGCCGGCAGCAGCGAATCGGCGGGGCGTCCCGCTCCGGCGGCCGACGCCGCGGCCCCGGCAGCCGCGCCGGAAACGCCCGGTACGGCTCCGGCGGCCGCCACGGCCACGGTCGACCTGCCGCAGCCGGCGGTGGTCGTGCCGCCGAAGCCGCGCGCAGGCGAGCCGCATGGCCCCGGCTTCGACATGCCGATGATCGAGCTCGGCGGGTACGCGCCGCCCAGGCCCATGGACATCCTCAAGGACGCGCATGTCTTCGCCGCCGATCATCCGGAGGTGGCGAGCTATGTGCCCTGCTACTGCGGGTGCGGCACCATGGGGCACAAGAACAACGCCGACTGCTTCGTCGGCACGCGCGACGAGGCGGGCAGGGTGACGTCGTGGGTGCCGCACGGTGCGGCCTGCGCCGTGTGTATCGATATCGCGGTCGAATCGATGCGCATGCGCAACTCCGGCGCGTCGGTGTCCGCCATCCGCGCGCAGATCCAGAACGAATACCGCCCTCGGTTCCCCTCGTCCGAGACGCCGACCCCACCGCCGCCACAGAGCCGGTAACGTGCCGGAGCCCCGCGCCGACGCCTTCGCACGGTTGTTCGAAGCCGTTCACGAAGGGGTCTACATCGGGCGCCTCGGGTCCAAGGCCAGCATCACGCTGGCCGCCAATCCGCACCTGAAGCTGATGTTCGGCTATGCCGCCGAGGCCCGCGATCTGCACGTGCAGCCGTTCGACGCAGCCCGGTTCATGGACCCGCAGGCGCGCAGCGCCTTCATCGAGCGGCTGAGCATCGACGGCGCCGTCACCGACTACCTCCTCCGGCTCCGGCGGATCGACAACGCCCCGGTGTGGGTGGAAGTCACGGCACATGCGGATCGGCCGGCTCCGGACGGCTCCATCAGGATCGACGCGCTGGTGCGCGACGTCAGCGAGCGGAAGAAGCTCGAGGATCAGACGCGCGATCTCTACCATCAGCTGCTGCAGGCCGAAAAGCTGGCGGCGCTGGGCCAGACGATCTCGGGCGTGGCCCACGAGCTGAACAACCCGCTCGCGACGATCCTGACGCTCTCCGAGCGGCTGTCACAGCGCCAGCTCGACGACAAGACGCGGCGCGGGCTCGAAACCATCCTCAGCGAGTCCGAACGGGCGGCGAAGATCGTGAGGCATCTGCTCACCTTCGCGCGCAAGCGGCAGTCGACGCGCACCATGGTCGATCTGAACCATGTGGTCCGCGAAACGCTCGGGCTGCGCGCCTACGAGCAGCGCGTCACGAACCTCGCGGTCGTCGACGCCCTCGCCGCCGGGCTGCCGCAGGTGTTCGCCGATCCGCATCAGCTCAAGCAGGTGCTCCTGAACCTCATCATCAACGCCGAGCAGGCGATGCTCGCCGCCAACGGCCGCGGCACGCTCGTGCTCCGGAGCTGGCACGACATGGAGCGCGAGGCGGTGGTGCTCGAGATCAACGACGACGGACCCGGGGTGGCCCCCGAGGTTCAGGCGAAGATTTTCGACCCGTTCTTCACGACGAAGGAGGTCGGCCAGGGCACGGGCCTCGGTCTGACCGTGGCCTACGCCATCATCCAGGAGCACCAGGGCCGGCTCCGGCTGGTCTCGAGGCCGCCCGCCGGCGCGTCGTTCTTCGTGGAGCTCCCGGTGAGCGCGGCCCCGCAGCGGATCACGCCGCCGGCGCCGCCGGTCGACTTCCGGGCGCTCGCCGGATCGGCGGTGCTCGTGGTGGAAGACGAGCCCGCGCTCGCGGCCGCCGTCGCCGAGGCGCTGAGCGATGCGGGATTTGTCGTGGATCGCGCCGGCGACGGCGAAGAGGCGCTCCAGCGGGTGAGCCTGAAACGCTACGACCTCATCGTCTGCGATCTGAAGATGCCGCGGGTGGACGGCATCCGCTTCTTTCAGAAGCTGTCGGCCGATCAGCCCGACACGGCTCGCCGCGTCATCATCGTGACGGGCGACGTCGCGGGGACCGACGCCGAGAAATTCCTGGAAAAGAGCGGGTGCCGGTGGCTGGCCAAGCCGTTCCGTCTGAACGATCTGCTCTGGGCCGCGCGGGAAATCCTCCGCTGAGTGAGCGCGGAGGATGACGAACGGGCGAGCCCGCGGCTGGCGCGGGCTCGCCCCGGATCCTACCGCACCGCGGCGATGGCGACGCGGCTGCCCGGCCGCGGCGCGATGAACGGCCGGCGCCCCTTCGCACGGGCCATCTGCGGGGTATAGGCCACGATCACGCCGCGCCCCTGACCGGCGGCGGCCGGTTTGTCCTTCGGCGGCAGCGACGCCTTCGCCATGACAGGCTTCTGGTGGAACGCGATGACGGCGCTCTTCAGCGCGCTCGCCGCCTCGGCCGGGGCCAGGTCGGTGAGAACGGCGCGCAGCCGCTTGATGGCGCGCGCGTGCAGCTGGGACACCCTGGACTCGTTGACGCCGATCTCGGTGCCGATCTGCTTCATCGTGACGTCGCCGTAGTAGTAGAGGCCGATGACTTTGCGCTCGCGGGCCGGAAGCGAGGCGATGGCGGTCCGGATACGATCCTGAACTTCGGTGCGCTCGTAGGCGGCGTCGGGCGCCTCGGGCTCCGAGGGAACCAGCGCCGTCGGCAGGCACGCTTCGTCCACGGTCTCGCTGGTCGCCAGCGGCGAGGTCGACTCGATGGTGGCGATGCGGACGATCGTCCGGCCGAGCCGCTTCTCGTCGGTGCCGACCTTGGCCGCCAGATCGGCGAGCGAAGGCTCGTGCCCCAGTTCTCGCCGCAGCGTTTCACGCGCGGCTTCGAGCTCACGCCGCTGTCTCCGCACGCCGCGCGGCCACGCATCGCGCCGGAGCGCGTCGATCATGGCGCCGCGGATGCGGCGCTCGGCAAAGGTCTCGAACTTGATGCCGCGCGCTTCGTCGAAACGATGTGCGGCATCGATCAGGCCGATGACGCCGTCCTGGACCAGGTCGCCGACATCGATCGAATGCGGCATGGTCGCGGCCATGCGTCGGGCCAGCGCTTCGACAAAGGGCAGACCGGCGACAACGCGGCGGCTCAGGGCGGCGGGCATAGAATGGGCGCGCATCAGTAGGCTCCTCTAGCGCCAGAACTTCCGGCGACGGCCCGCCTCCTCGCAACGGCGGTACCATTTCCGAGACACATCGAGAGCGAAAGATGGATTGCCGCGGAACGGATGCGGTAAGTGCCTAAATGCTCAGTACTTACGGATTTTGGCGTGACTCGGTTCGAGACACTCCGATGGGTCATTTCCGCTCAGATTCGTCAATAGTTTGACGATTCTCGCCAATATCGTCAAAAACATGGCAAATACGGATCACGGTTTTGGGTGTCGCAAGTTGCAATTCTGCACAGTCCAAAGTTTCAAAACGCAGACGGGCCGGAAAGCCGGGGCCGGAAACAGGGGGGAAGAGCGGGTCTGGAGGGAGAGCCGGTTCAGCCTTCGTCGTCCAGAGAGCCGGCGCCAATCTGCATCCGGATCTCCTTCGCCGTGCCCAGCGCGTCGAGCACGGAGCTGACGACCTGACCCGCCCGGGAGCGGCTCACGTCGTCGGCGGCCTTGTTCTCGAGGAGCTCCGCGTGCGCGAGGATGATCCCGAGTTGATTGTTGAGCTGGTGAAACAGGCGGCGGAGCTCGGGCGGCTGGTCCTGATCCATGCTGTTCTGCCGAACCAGGTCGGCAGCGGAGTACGAGAGTCGGTTCATTGTAATCCCGCGGCGATGCGACAAGAACCGACCCGTCGCGTCAGTGCTGGACCTGGGGGTGCGACGCCTGAGGCTCGGGGGAGCGCCACAGCGAATCGGCAAAGATCCGGACCGACCCGCCGGCCGTGCGGATGTACTCGATCTTGCCGCCCGCCATCCAGTTGTAGATCGTGCGGCGGCTGACACCGACCACCTCGCAGGCTTTCATGATCGAGAGCGTCTGACGTTCACTTTCCACGGTTGTTCCCTCCCAGAAAAACCTATCGGTGCGACTTTGGAGTCCTGTAGTGTCACCTGCACCTGGCAGCAGCCCGCCCCTTTTCACTTGACTGCGGGCGCTTGGCGGCGCCAATATCTTGACGCCGGTAAGTGGCTGAAAACACGAAACATCTTCTTCTCGTCGAAGACGAAGCGGCCCTCCGCGCGGCGCTGGCGGAGCGGCTCGCCGAGCACGGCTTCGAGGTGGCGGAAGCCGGAAGCGGGGAGCAGGCGCTCGAGCAGCTCGCAGACTTCGCCTTCGATATCGTCGTCACCGATCTGCGTCTGCCGGGGCTCGACGGGACACGGGTCGTGGAATCGGCCCTCGCGCGGTATCCCGAGATCGTGGCCATCATTGTCACCGGCTACGGCACCGTGAAGGATGCGGTCGAGGCCATCAAGCGCGGCGCCACCGACTTCGTGACCAAGCCCTTCCAGTTCGACGAGCTGCTCCACGCGCTCAACTCCGCCATCGCCCAGCGTCAGCTCAGGCAGGAGAACGCGTACCTCCGCTCGCAGCTGGAGGAACGGTACCAGTTCGACGGCATCATCGGCCGGTCGCAGCCGATGCGCGCGTTGTTCCAGCTCCTGGAAACGGTGTCGGTGTCGGCCAGCACGATCCTGATTACAGGCGAGACCGGCACCGGAAAGGAGATCGTCGCGCGGGCCATCCATCACAACAGCCCCCGCCGCGCGCAGCGGTTCGTCGCGCTCAACTGCGGAGCCATCCCGGAAACGCTGCTGGAGGCCGAGCTGTTCGGCCATGTCCGCGGCGCGTTCACCGGCGCGATCGGCAATCGCCAGGGGCGGATGGAGCAGGCCCACCGGGGCACGCTGTTTCTGGACGAAGTCGGGACCATGAGCGCGGGCCTGCAGATGAAGCTCCTGCGCGTGCTGCAGGAGCGCGAGTTCGAACGGATCGGCGACTCGCGCACGACCAGAGTGGACGTGCGGGTGATCGGCGCCACCAACAGCGACCTGCAGAAGATGGTGGCCGACGGGCAGTTTCGGGAGGACCTGTACTACCGCCTCAACGTCATTCCGATCCAGCTTCCGCCGCTGCGCGACCGGCGCGACGACATTCCCCTGCTGGTGCAGCACTTTCTGGGGAAGTTCTCCGGCCCGGAGTCGGGGGCGTTCGTCGGGCAGCCCCGGCCGCAGCCGGGCGCCGCGGATGGGGCGTCCCGCACGCTCAGCGTCTCGCAGCAGGCGATGCGCTGCCTGATGAGCTACACGTGGCCCGGCAACGTGCGCCAGCTCGAGAACGTCATCGAGCGCGCGGTGGCGCTGAGCGGCGGACGATCGCAGATCGAAATGTCGGATCTCACGCCCGAGATTCAGCAGGCCTCCCGCACCTCCGCGGCGCCGGATCTCCAGCTGCCGGAAGACGGCATCGACCTGGACGCCTACATCAACGGGATCGAGCACGAGCTCATCCGGCGCGCGCTCGAGAAGACCGGTGGAAACAAAGGGCAGGCGTCACGGCTGTTGAACCTGAAGCGCACCACCCTCGTCGAGAAGCTCAAGCGGCTCGAGCTTCGGCACTGACGGCGCGCGCACATCATGGTGGTGCACCTCGTCCTGTTCAGACCGAAGCCCGGCGTCACCGGCCCGCAGCGTGCTGCGATGTTCGAATCGCTGGCCGAGGCGGCTCAGGCCATCCCCACGGTGCGCAGGTTTCAGATTGGGTCTCGCGTGAGGCATGGCGCCGGCTACGAGGCGCTCATGACCGAAGACTACGCCTTTGCCGCCTCTGTCGAGTTCGACGATCTCGCCGGGTTGCAGGCGTACCTGGTCCATCCGGTCCATCAGCGGCTGGGGCAGCTCTTCTACGAGCTCTCGACGGGAAGCCTGGCGTACGACTACGAGATGACGGCGCTCTGACCCGTCTCGCGGCGTCCGCTGCCGGGGCTCGTGAACGCCTGGAAGATGGCGTCGGTCAGTTCCTGGATGGAGCCGGCCGTGTTGACGGCCGTGCGGAAGTGGCTGCCGTTTTCCAGCCCCTTCGAGTACCACGAGACGAGCGCCCGCATCTTGTTGACGACCCAGCGCTCGTGCGAGACGCGCCGGGCCTCGCTTTTCGGGGCCGCCCCGGCCGCGACATGCCGGAACCCGGCCGGCTCATCGCGGCCATCCTCGAGCAGCAGGCGCAGGTAGTCGAGCAGGAAGCGGCCACGCGCCTCGTCCGAGATCGCGCGGGGCGTACGGCCGGCGGCGAGGTCCGCCGCCTGCGAGAGGATCCACGGGTTGCGCAGGACGCCGCGACCCACCAGCACGCCGCTCACCGGGCGCGCGCTCAGGTGAGTCAGTATCTGGTCGGGCTCGATGCAGTCTCCGCTTCCGAGCACCGGAATCGAGACCGACTCGGCGACGCGCTCGACGAGCGACCAGTCGGCGCGGCCCGTGTAGGACTGCGCGGCGGTGCGGCCGTGCACGGCCACCGCGGCCGCGCCGGCGTCCTCGACGCGCCGGGCGAGCTCGGGAGCATTGATTGTCGTCTCGTTCCAGCCGGCGCGCATCTTCACCGTCACCGGGATGCGCACCTTCTTCGCCATGGACGCGATCACGCTGGCGGCATGCTCCGGCTCCCGCATCAGGCTGCAGCCGGCGTTGTGCCGGGCGATCTTGGGGACGGGGCAGCCCATGTTCACGTCCACGACGTCGGCGCCGAGGGCTTCGACGATCTGGGCTGCGTCCGCCATCTTCTCCGGATCGCCGCCGAAGATCTGGATGGAAACCGGCCGCTCTTCTTCCGTGAACTCCGCGTACTCGAGCGTGCGATCGATGCCGCGAACCAGCCCCTCCGAGCTCACCATCTCGGTGACCACCAGCCCGCACCCGCCCTGGCGCTTCACCAGCCGGCGGAACGCCGAGTCGGTCATGCCCGCCATCGGCGCAACGACGTACGGCGACTCCAGTGTGACTTGACCGATCCTGACGGGGGAGCGCTTCTCGGCGGTCATGTTCGGTGAATCAATAGGGTTTGACGTCGGCTGCGTCGACCTCGACGCTGACCGCCTTGGCCGATCAGATCCACGCTCAACACCAGCCGCGCGTGCGCGCCCTTGCGCATCAGCCGCCCGACGACGCCCTTCAGCGCCCCGTGCGACACTTCGACCATCATGCCTTCCTGAATCAGCGGGCAAGGGTCGTACTGCAGATCGCGAGCCCACGAGCGTCCGGATGCCGTGGATCTCGCGCTCCGGAATCGGGGCGGGCCGTCCTTCGAAGGAGACGATGTTGACCACGCCGGTGCACTTGAGGATCGCCAGCGTCTCGTCTTCCTGGAACCGGGCGAAGCAGTAGCCGGGAAACAGCGGCCAGTCGATCTTCTTCTTCCGGTCCTTCCACCGGCTCCACCGGGTGATGGTGGGCAGGAACACGTCGAAGCCCTTGCGCTCGATCTGATCGCGGACGACCTGCTCGTGGCGCGAGCGCGTCCAGACCGCGTACCACGCCGGCATCAGCCACGCTCGTCAGACGCTCGGCTGCGCGGCCTCCGCAGCCTTCTCCTGTTCGGCCACGCCGGTCTCGTATGCCTTCTTGATCTCGTGGTTCTTCCACTCGATGAGCGCCTGCGAGCGGAGCTTCTTGAGATACTTCTGCATCTCCGCGCCCTGGCGCTGATTGCCGAGCCTGTCGACGATCTGCCGCCGCGCCGCCTCGAAGGGCAGCGTGGTGGACTCGATGTTCGACTCCAGCCTCAGGATCTCGTAGCCGCCGGTGACGCGCACCACGGGGCTGATCTCCCCGGTCTTCATGGCCGAGAGCATCTTCACGAGCGGCTCCGCGAGATCCGACTTGGCGATCGGCGCGATCAGCCCGCCGTTCGACTTCGACGGCGCGTCGGACACCTCCGCCGCCACCTTCTCGAACGCTTCGCCCTTCATCAGCCGCTCGCGCACCTGATCCGCCTTGTGGCGCGCTTCCTCGTCGGCGGCGACGTTGATGCCCTTCTGTGGATCCGCCGGGACGGCGATCATGATCTCGCGGAGCGTCACGCTGGGCGTGGTCTCGAACTCGCCGGGATGCGCATCGTAGTACGCGCGCTCCTCGGCTTCGGTGATGTCGACGTGGCTCGTAGACCTCGCGCTGCTGCACCTGACCGATGAGCATGCGCTTCTCGAGCATCCTGCGCAGATCCGGCAGCGTCATCCCCTCCTGCTTCAGTGCGGCCTGGAACGCCTCGTCGCTCTCGATCTTGTTGTCCTTCTTGATCGACTCGAGCACGTTGTTGAACGCCTCGTCCGTGATGCTGAACCCGAGCGTCTTGGCGCGCTGCAGCAACAGCAGCTCGTCCACGGCGTCGACCACCACCGACGGGGTCACTTCGGCGATGGCCTTGCCGAGCTCGGCATCGTTCATCGCGGCGAGATTCCCGCTGGCCCGCTCGCGAAGCGCGGCGATCTGCAGCTTCTCGAGGTCGGTCTTGGTGAGGATCTCGCCGTTCACCTTGACGAGAATCTGTTCCAGTATTTCGGCGCGCAGCCCCGCTGAACGCCCCCACGAGCGCGATCAGCGCCACCGCGCTCATCAGCTTCTTCATGTCCTGTCCTTCGTCACTCCCGCAGTCCTCATTGTATCGTCAGCTCACCCAGCAGCCCGCGGACCCGCGAAAAAACGCCGTCCGGGCCCGCGGGATCCTCCCTGGGCGCCCTGAGGATCTCCTCCTTGGAAAATCCCGAGGTGACGTGTCCCGCGGTGGCGCGCGCCGTCCACCAGCTCGGAGCGGGCTTCTTCGGTCCCTGAGGGCCCGCCGGCGGCCGGTCATGCGGCCGGGCCGGCTCCCGGACCGGCGTCTTCAGAGTCGAGCTTGATGGTGCCGGGGGGCACGAGGCGGGCATCCGCCCGCTCCCCGACCGTCCTGAGCAGCCGCTCCAGGTTCAGACGCTGCCCCGTGGCGTCCGGCCTGAGCTTGATCAGCACGGTGGCGCCGTCGCGGTCGATCGTCTCGACCCCCAGCCGATCGGCGAGCACCCGGATGCGGCCGTACTCCTCGAGATGGCGCACGGCCTCGGGCGGCGGACCGTACCGATCGCGCAGCTCGCTCAAGGATCTGATCGAGCTCGTCGTCGCTGCGGGCGTCGGCCACCTTGCGATAGATGGTCAGCCGCTGGTTCATGTCCGGACACGTAGGTGTCGTCGATCCGGAGGTCGACCCGCAGGTTGACCGCCGCCCGCACGTCGTCCGCAAGGTCTTCGCCCTTCAGCTCGCGCACGGCGTCCTCGAGGAGCTTCATGTACATCTCGAAGCCGACGGTGTCGATGTGGCCGCTCTGCTCTCCGCCGAGCAGATTGCCGGCGCCCCGGATCTCCAGATCGAGCGCGGCCACCCGGAACCCGCTGCCGAGATCGCTGAACTCGCGGATGGCCGCCAGCCGCTGTCTTCGCCACCTGCGACAGCGTGTCGTCGGGGGGAATCAGCAGGTAGGCATAGGCGGGCCGATCGGACCGCCCGACGCGCCCGCGGAGCTGATAGAGCTGGGACAGGCCGTAGCGATCGGCGCGGTTGATGATGATCGTGTTGACGTTCGGGATGTCGAGGCCGTTCTCGATGATCGTGGTCGCGAGCAGGACGTCGTACTTGCGGTCGATGAAGTCGAGCATCGCCCGCTCGAGCTCGTGCTCGCCCATCTGGCCGTGCGCCGACGACCACGCGCGCTTCGGGCACGAGCCGCTGGATCAGAGCGCCGATCGAGAAGATCGACTCGACCCGGTTGTGGACGAAGTAGATCTGGCCGCCGCGCGCCAGCTCGGTTCTGATGGCGCGCTCGATGACGTGCTGCATCGAACTTGACCACGTTGGTCTGGATCGACAGCCGATCCTTCGGCGGCGTCTCGATGATCGACATGTCGCGGATGCCCGACCAGCGACATGTTCAGCGTCCGCGGGATCGGCGTCGCGCTCATCGTCAGCACGTCCACCCGCCGCCGCATCTGCTTGATCCGCTCCTTGTGCGCCACGCCGAACCGCTGCTCCTCGTCGACGACAAGCAGGCCGAGGTCCTGAACGTGACGTCCTTCGACAGCAGCCGGTGCGTGCCGACGATGATGTCGATCTTGCCCGCCGCCAGGTCGGCGAGGATGGCCTCCTGCTCGGCCTTGCTCCGGAAGCGGCTGATCATGTCGATGCGCACCGGAAATCCGGCGAACCGCTCGCGCGAGCGTCTTCTGGTGCTGGAACGCGAGCACGGTCGTCGGCGCGAGAAACGCCGCCTGCTTGCCGTCCATCACGGCCTTGAACGCCGCGCGCATGGCCACCTCGGTCTTGCCGTACCCCACGTCGCCGCACAGCAGCCGGTCCATCGGCGTGGGCGATCTCCATGTCGCGCTTGATGTCGGCGATCGCCGTCGCCTGGTCGGGCGTCAGGTCGTACGCGAAAGGCGTCTTCGAACTCGCGCTGCCAGTGGCCATCGGGGCTGAAGGCGTAGCCGGGAACCGCCTTGCGCGCCGCGTAGAGCTTCAGCAGCTCCTCGGCCATGTCGCGCATGGCCTTGCGGACGCGCGTCTTCGCCCGCTCCCAGGAGGTGCCGCCCAGCTTGTCGAGCGGCGGCTTGCCGGCGCCGCTGTACTTCTGCACGAGGTCGAGCCGCTCGACGGGCACGAACAGCTTGTCGTCGCCCGCGTAGCGGAGCTCCATGAACTCCTGCGATGGTGTCGCCGACGCCGATCTGCTTCAGCCCGACGAAGACGCCGATGCCGTGGTCCACGTGGACGACGAAGTCGCCGACCTTGAGATCGCGGAGATCCGACAGGAACGTCTTCGCGGCCGATCGCTGCCGGTCGCCGCGCTTGTCCGGCTTGACGCGCTCCTCCTCGAAGACGTCCGCCTCGGCGATGACCTGCAGCTCGGCCGCGCGGCAGCCGGAAGCCTTTCGAGAGTTCTCCGACGGTGATGAGCATGGCGGCGTTGAGCAGCTCGTCGGTGCGCTCGATGCAGCACGCCCCGCAGGTCGTAGTCGGCGAGCAGCTCCACGGTGCGCTCGGCCCGTCCGTCGGTCGCCGCGACGAACAGCACCGTGTCCCCGCGGTCGCGCATCCGCCGCACCTCCGCGATCCATTCCTGGATGCGCCCGCGAAACTCCACGGCGGGCTGACACGCCACGTCGAGCACCGAACCCCCGGCCCCCGGCGGACTCTCTTCCACCGGCGCGTCGATCGCCAGCTGCTCCAGCGCGGCGGCCCCCGCCAGGCGAGAGGTGAGGGCCGACCATCTCAGGAACAGCTCCTCCGGGGCCGGCGCCGCCGGCTCCTGCTCGCGCGCCTGCTCGTAGCTCGCGGCAAGCTCCCGCTCGGTCGTGAGCGCATGGGCGTCGACCTCGTCCCGCTCCGCGACCATCGCGGCCAGCTCGCGGGGGGCTGCGTAGTCGAAGATCGTGGCCGCACCGCCGGGGGCCCACGGCGTCTCGGCGCCCGGTCTTTCGGTCAGCGGGACGACCGCCACCCGATCCAGCGTCGTAATGGAGCGCTGGGTCGAGGGATCGAACTGCCGGATGGACTCCACGGTCTCGCCGATGAACTCCACCCGCACCGGATGCACCTCGCCGGCGGGGAACCAGTCGACGATGCCGCCGCGGATGGAGAACTCGCCGTGCTCGTCGACCGGATCCTCGCGCGTGAAGCCTGCGTCGGCGAGCAGATCGCCCAGGGCTGTCGGGTCGAGCTCGGTGCCCGGCCGGAGCTCGACGGAGGCCGCGCGAAACCGCTCCGGCTGCGCGAGCCGCGGCAGCAGGGCGTAGCCCGACGCCACGATCAGTCTCGCCGTACCCGGTCACCAGCCCCTGAAGCGCCGAGGCCCGGGCGGCGGATACATGGAAATGCGGCGCGAGGGCGCGGTACGGGTCGACCTGCAGCGACGGGAACGGCCTCACCAGCGTCTCGAGCGCCGCGGCCGAGGCGCCTTCGAGCGCGCCGAGGAAGAAGCGTGCGTCGGCGCAGAAACGCTCCACCTCCTCGTCATCGGCAACGACCACGAGCGTCACCGCGTGAGGCCGGGC
Organism: Vicinamibacterales bacterium; assembly: GCA_963738315.1. Lineage (GTDB taxonomy): Bacteria > Acidobacteriota > Vicinamibacteria > Vicinamibacterales > JAMQPK01 > JAMQPK01. The sequence goes on from CAVTVT010000004.1 coordinate 711,528, forward strand.
GGCCGTCTGCACGGCCGCGTAGAGCGACTGGGCCACGGGAGCCAGTCCGCGGACGCGCGATGCGCCCTGGTCCATGCCCGTCCTGGCGGCCGCTGTCTTGAGGAGCGCCTGGAGGTTGAGAGAGGTCGACGTTGGCATAGCTGGCGCGCACAGGCCCGCCTCGAGCCTACGAGCGCCTGATCTTCTCGATTATCGCAGACGACGAGTGGCCTGGGGCGAGCGGGACCCGGACGACGCGGCCGCCGCGCGCCTCGACCGTCGCACGGCCGACGATCCGGTCCGCCGGCCAGTCGGCGCCCTTCACCAGCACGTCCGGCTGGATGCCTCCGATGAGCGCCTGCGGATCCGGTTCGTCGAAGATCACCACCGCGTCGACACACGCCAGCGACGCGAGGATCTCAGCGCGCTCGGCCTCGGGCACGATCGGCCTCGACGGCCCTTTCACGCCGCGCACGGAGCCGTCCGAGTTCACGCCGACGATGAGCGCGTCGCCCAGCCGCCGCGCCTCCTGCAGGTACCGCACGTGTCCGGGATGGAGGATGTCGAAGACCCCGTTGGTGAACGCGACCCGCCCGCCGCCGCGGCGGACGCCCGCCGCGAAGGCGGCGGCCCCGGATGCGGACATCATCTTCACGAGGGCTCCCGCTGATCCGCCGACTCAGGCAGCGAACGGCCGCTCTGATGTTCGGCGAGAACTCCCAGTGATGCTGCGGCCGGTAGATGCCGATGTCGCTTGGTGCGCGAGTTGACCCGGAAGGTATAGAGCAGCCGGTGGTAGTCATACGGATAGCCGTCGCGCTTGTGCACGGCGACGTCCATCTTGTAGGTGCCGTCGACGAGCTCGAGGCGATCGACGGCGAACGCGACCTCGCCTTCTCCGCTGATGGCGGCCGGTTCGTAGTCCTCGAGCTGCGTATTGGTGCCGTAGCAGGTGACGCCTTCCGCGTTGTAGATCCCGATGCCGAACACGAAGTCGCCTGTCGGCTGATGGGCGCGGACCCGCAGGTGCACCTTGACACGGATCGCCGGACTGGAAGACGTAGCCGCTCTGTTCGTCCGCCCCGGAGAGCCGTACGCCGGCGATCTCGATCTCGCGCGATCCCCAGCGCCCCTCGACCGCCTGCGACATGTCCTCCGGCGCTCCGGTCGGCGCCGGCGCGGCGCCGGCGCCCCGTCCTCGAGCCGGGCGTCGGCGCGGCCCGTCTCGGCGGCGCGTGCGGCGCCGGCCGCCAGCTGCGCTCCTCCGCGTGGTCCACGTCGGTGAGATACGCCCCCACGACGCGCCGCGGGATCGCCGGTGCCGCGCACGCGGCCCGCCGTCGAGCCAGAGCGCCTCATCGCAGAATCGCTCCACGAGGCCCAGCGAATGCGTCACGAGCAGGATGGTCTTGCCCCGCCGCTTGAACTCGGCGAACTTGTCCAGGCACTTGTGCGTGAACCCCTCATCGCCGACGGCGAGCACTTCGTCCACGAGCAGCACGTCGGGATCGACATGGATGGCGACGGCGAAGCCCAGCCGCATGTACATGCCGGAGGAGTAGGTCTTCACCGGAGCGTCGATGAACGCCTCGAGCTCGGCGAACTCGACGATTTCGTCGAAGCGCCTGGCGATCTCGCGCTTCGAGAGGCCGAGCATGATGCCGTTGATGAAGACGTTTTCGCGGCCGGAAATTTCCGGGTGGAAGCCCGCCCCGAGCTCGATGAGCGCCGAAATCCGGCCGCGCACCGTCACCGTGCCGGTGGTCGGCTTGGTGATGCCCGGCCACCAGCTTCAGGGCCGTGCTCTTGCCGGAGCCGTTCCGGCCGATGATGCCGAAGGTCCTGCCCTCGGCGACCGCGAACGACACGCCCCGCAGCGCCGGAAACTTCTCGTCGGGCTGCAGGTCCTGGATGAGGCTCCCCTTGAGCAGGGCGCTCTTGAGCGTCGCGAACTGTTTTCGCTGCGCGTAGCGGCGGTACACCTTCGTGACGTTGACGAGCTCGATCGCGTTCATACCTCCTCGGCAAACGAGTCGCGCAGCCGGTCGAAGAGGAAGTAGCCGAACAGGAAGAGCAGCGCCGAGGCCACGAGCAGCGCGGCCATCCACCTGGCGTTGCCGAACGGGCCGTCGAAATAGAGGATTTCCTGGTATGCGATCGCGATGTGGCTGAACGGGTTCAGGTTCAGCACCTGCTGGACGTGCTTGGGGGGATTGCTCCACTTGTAGATGATCGGGGTCGCGAAGAACCACAGCGTCATGAGGTTCACGAGAATGTCCTTGATGTCGCGGAAGTGGACCGTGAGCGCGGAGAGAATCAGCGCGAACCCGACCGTCATGACGCAGCTGCACCAGCACCACGACCGGAAACCAGGCGAGCTCGGGAAGCTGCAGCGGCGCCTTGAAGTAGATGAGGAACAGCACGAGGATCGGCAGCCCGAACAGGAAGTGCACGAGGTTGGCGAGCACCGTCACGATCGGGAGAATCTCGGCGGGAAACATCACCTTCTTGATCAGATTGCCGCCCGCGATCAGCACATTGGCCGACTCGATGAGCGAGGTGGAGAACCAGGTCCACGGCAGCAGCCCGCAGAAGAGAAAGAGCGCGTAATTGGGAATGTTGGCGGGCGGCGGCATCACGTACCAGAACACGAACGTGTAGACCATCAGGAGCAGCAGCGGGTTGAAGAACGACCAGAAGAAGCCGAGGATCGACCCGCGATAGCGCGCCTTCAGCTCGCGCGCGACCAGGCTTTGAATCAGTCCTCGATAGCGGGGAAGCTTGGCGAGATTTTCGAACAACGCCTGAGAACTATACCCTCGTCCGCGCCCGCGAGGCGACCTGCAGCCGGATGAGCGCCTTCATCATGGCAATCCGGGCGCGCTCGAAGTCCATCTCGGCCACGGGCCTGGCCAGCCGCTCCTCGGCCCGGCGGCGCGCCGCCTCGGCGCGGGCGGCGTCGATCTCCTCGGCGCGCTCGGCGAGCTGCGCCAGAATCGTCACGCGATCCGGCAGCACCTCGGCGAACCCGAAGGCGATCGACATGTAGGTCTTCTCGGCGCCCTTGCGGAACCAGAGCTCCCCCACCTGGAGCATGGCGAGCAGCGGCGTGTGCCCCGGGAGGACGCCGAAATACCCGTCGGCGCCGGGGATCTCCACCTCGTCGACGTGCTCGGTCACGACCGAGCGCTCGGGCGTGACGATCTCCAGGGTCAGGTGCGCGGGCAGTGCCATTCGTCTCCCTCACGGCGCGGCGGCCGGAGCCGGCGCCCTGCCATCAGGCGGCCATCTTCTTGGCGTTCTCGACCACCTCGTCGATGGTCCCCATCATGTAGAAGGCCTGCTCGGGCAGCGCGTCGTGCCGGCCTTCGATGATCTCCCGGAACCCCCGGATGGTCTCGGCAATCGGGACGTAGCGGCCGTCGCGGCCGGTGAACTGCGAGGCCACGAAGAAGGGCTGCGAGAGGAACCGCTGCAGCTTGCGCGCGCGCGCCACGGTCATCTTGTCCTCCTCGGGCAGCTCGTCGATGCCGAGGATGGCGATGATGTCCTGGAGATCCTTGTAGCGCTGCAGGACGCGCTTCACTTCCTTCGCCACGTTGTAGTGCTCATCGCCGATGATGCGCGGATCGAGAATCCGCGACGTCGAGGCGAGCGGATCGACGGCGGGATAGATGCCGAGCTCGACGATGGCGCGCGACAGGTTCGTCGTCGCGTCGAGGTGGGCGAAGGTGGTCGCCGGCGCCGGATCGGTGTAGTCGTCGGCCGGCACGTAGATCGCCTGGACCGAGGTGATCGAGCCCTTCTTCGTGGAGGTGATCCGCTCCTGCAGCTCGCCCATCTCGGTGCCGAGCGTCGGCTGATACCCGACCGCCGACGGCATCCGGCCGAGCAGCGCCGAGACCTCCGACCCCGCCTGCGTGAACCTGAAGATGTTGTCGATGAACAGGAGCACGTCCTTGCCCTCGGCGTCCCGGAAGTACTCGGCGACCGTCAGCCCCGAGAGGGCCACCCGCAGCCGCGCGCCCGGCGGCTCGGTCATCTGTCCGTACACGAGGGCGGCGCGCGACTTCGACGGGTCCTTGGTGTCGATGACGCCGCTCTCCTGGAACTCGAGCCAGAGGTCGTTCCCCTCGCGCGTGCGCTCGCCGACGCCGGCGAACACCGACACGCCGCCGTGCTTCGTGGCGATGTTGTGAATCAGCTCCTGGATGATGACCGTCTTGCCGACGCCGGCGCCGCCGAAGAGCCCGATTTTGCCGCCCTGGAGGTACGGCTCGAGGAGATCCACCACCTTGATGCCCGTTTCGAACATCTTGAGCTCGGTGGACTGCTGCTCGAGCGTCGGCGCGCTGCGGTGAATCGACCAGCGCTCGGCCGACTCCACGGGGCGATCCGGATAGTCGACCGGCTCGCCGAGCACGTTCATCACGCGGCCCAGCGTCGCCGGGCCGACCGGCATCGAGATCGGCCCGCCCAGATCCACGGCCTTCATGCCGCGCTGCATACCGTCGGTCGGTTTCATCGCGACCGTCCGCACCCGCGACTCGCCGAGATGCTGCTCGACCTCGCAGACGACGTCGAGGTGGTCCGACACGATCCGCACGGCGTTGTAGATGTCCGGCAGGTGCCCGTCGGGGAACTCGATGTCCACCACCGGCCCGATGACCTGCACGACCTTGCCGATCTTCTGTTCCTGCGCTGCCTGCGTTGCCATTCGCTGCTCCAAGACCTGACTGACTGTGCACCCGGACGCGCGCGCTCTAGAGCGCCTGCGCTCCCGAGACGACTTCGATGATCTCCCGCGTGATCGCCGCCTGCCGAACCTTGTTCATGTACAGCGTGAGGTTCTCGATCAGCTCCGCCGAGTTCTTGGTCGCGGCGTCCATGGCCGTCATGCGCGCGGCGTGTTCGGCCGCCGCCGACTCGAGCAGGGCCCGGAAGACCTGGATCTCGATGTGCCGCGGCAGCAGATCCTCGAAGATGCGGGCGGGATCCGGTTCGTACAGGTACTCGACGGCCGGGGAGGCGGAGGCTTCCTCCACGGCGCGCGGGCCGGCGGCCCCGGCAATCTCCGATTTCGGAATCGGCAGCAGCCGTTCGGTCACGATGCGCTGCTGCATCACCGACTTGAACTCGTTGTAGACGATGAAGACGCCGGCGACCTGGCCGCTGGTGAAGTCATCGACGGCCCGCGCGGCGATGCGCTGGGCGTCGGCGTACTGCACGCGCTGGAAGATGCCGATCTCCTCGATGCGGACCTCGAACCCCCTGCGCCGGAAGAAGTCGCGCCCTTTCCGGCCGACCAGCCCCAGCGCCACCGTTCCGCCCGCGCCGGCGATGAACTGCCCCGCCGCCTTGATGATGTTCGTGTTGAACCCGCCGCAGAGCCCCTTGTCGGCCGTCACCACGATCAGGAGAACCTTGCCGGCCCGTCCGGGCTCCGGCTCCGCAAGCAGCGGGTGGGCGCCCGCATCGACGCGGCTCGCCACGTTGTTGAGCACGCGCGCCATCTGCACGGCGAACGGGCGCGCGCCGAGCACGCGCTCCTGCGCCCGGCGCAGCTTCGAGGCCGAGATCATCTTCATGGCCTTCGTGATCTGCTGCGTCGATTTCACGGCGCGTATGCGCCGGCGGATGTCGATGAGCGACGGCATCGTCAGGCAGCCTGGCGCGCCGCGAACTGCTCGCCGAATTCTCTCAGCGCGGCGGCGATCTCGCCCTTCAGCGCGTCGTCAATCTGCTTCTTCTCCGCCAGCCCGCGCAGAATCCCCGGGAAGCGGACATCGAAGAAGCGATAGAGCTCGGTCTCGTAGGCGCCGACCTCCGCGGTCGGCACCTGATCCAGGTAGCCGTTGGTGCCGGCGAAGATGATGAGCACCTGCTTTTCGACCGGGAGCGGCTGGTACTGCGGCTGCTTCAGGATTTCCACCAGCCGGGCCCCTCGGTTGAGCTGCGCCTGCGTAGCGGCGTCGAGATCGCTGCCGAACTGCGCGAAGGCGGCCAGCTCGCGATACTGCGCCAGATCGAGCCGGAGCGATCCGGCCACCTGCCGCATCGCCTTGATCTGCGCCGACCCGCCCACGCGGCTCACCGAATTGCCGACGTTGATGGCCGGCCGGATGCCCTGATGGAACAGGTCCGACTCGAGGAAGATCTGCCCGTCGGTAATCGAAATGACGTTGGTCGGAATGTAGGCCGACAGGTCGCCTGCCTGCGTCTCGATGATCGGCAGCGCCGTGAGCGATCCGCCGCCGAGCTCGCTGCGCATCTTGGCGGCGCGCTCGAGGAGGCGCGAGTGCAGATAGAACACGTCGCCGGGGTACGCCTCGCGCCCCGGGGGGCGGCGCAAGAGCAGCGAGATCTCACGGTAGGCCTGCGCGTGCTTGGAGAGGTCATCGTAGACGCAGAGCGCATGCTGGCCCCGATCGCGGAAGAACTCGCCCATCGTGCAGGCCGAATAGGGGCTGATGTAGAGCAGCGGCGCCGGGTCGGAGGCCCCCGCCGCCACGACGATGCTGTAGCGCAGCGCGTCGGCTTCCTCGAGAATGCGCACGACCTGGGCGACGGTGGACTGCTTCTGGCCGATGGCGTTGTAGATGCAGATGACGTCCTTGTCGCGCTGGTTGATGATGGCGTCCACGGCGACCGCCGTCTTCCCCGTCTGCCGGTCTCCGATGATGAGCTCGCGCTGACCCCGGCCGATCGGCACCATCGCGTCGATCGCCTTGAGGCCGGTCTGCAGCGGCTCGCGCACCGGCTGACGATCGACGACGCCCGGGGCGATCCGCTCGATCGGCATGAAGGTCTGGGTCGAGATCGGGCCCTTGCCGTCGATCGGCTGGCCCAGGGCGTTCACGACGCGGCCGAGCAGCTCCTCCCCGACCGGCACGGAGATGATGCGTCCGGTGCGCTTGACCGTATCGCCTTCCTTGATCGCGGTGTACTCGCCCAGGAGCACGGTGCCGACGCTGTCTTCCTCGAGGTTCAGCGCGATGCCGTAGACGCCGTGCGGGAACTCGAGCATCTCGCCCGCCATCGCGCGCTCGACGCCGTGCACGCGCGCGATGCCGTCGCCGAGCGACACGACGCTTCCCACCTCGGCCACGTCGACCTCGACGGCGTAGCTGCCGATCTGATCGCGGATGATCTTCGAAATTTCCTCAGCCTTGATGTCCATTACGTCGTGAGCCTCTCTCTGATCTTCTTCAGTTGCGTGGCCACGCTCGCATCGTAGACCGTGCCCCCGACGCGCGCCACCAGCCCGCCGATGAGCGCCTCGTCCACTCTGGACCCCAGCATCACGCGCTTGCCGGTCAACCCCGCGAGCGCACGCTCGATGGCCTGCGCTTTCTCCGGCGGCAGCGCGGCAGCCGTCGTGACCTCGGCGCGGACGACGTTCTGGCGGTCGAGCACCATTTCGCGGTACGCCGCGGCGAGGTCGCGCAGCAGCACCAGCCGATCGCGCTCGGCGAGCAGCACCAGGAGCTTGGCGACCACCGGCATGAGGCCGGCCTGCTTCACGAGCTCGGCGACCGCGGCGCGCTTCCGGGGCGCGGGAATCGCCGGGTTGAGCAGCACGCGGCCGAGCGCCGGGTTCCGGTCGACGAGCGCCGCGAACTGCTCGAGCTCGTCGGCGGCCTGACCGATGTCGGCTTCGCGCGAGGCGACCTCGAGCAGCGCGCGCGCGTATCGGATGGCAGCGGTGCGTAGCGTCATCAGGCGTCGAAGGACCGGAAACTCAGGGATTTGCGAACGCTTGTTCGGAATTTCACAAGCGAAAAACAGCCCTTTATACCATGAAACCGCCGCCGTTCACCCGCGGCAGGCTCACGTCCCGATGAGCCGTTCGAAGAGGCGCTGCAGCTCGTCCTCGGACGTGAAGTCGACCTCGATCCGTCCGCCGGCGCCGCGCCGGGCAATGCGCACGCGCGTCCCGAGCGCGAACCGGAGCTTCTCCTCCGCCGCACGCGTGTGCACGTCGGTGTCTCGAGGCGCTGCGCGCGGCGGCGCGGGGTGCGCGGCGCGCTGGGCCAGCGCTTCGGTCTCGCGCACCGAGAGCGCCTGCGCGACCACGTCGCGCGCGATACTCCGCTGGGCGGCCTCGTCGGCAAGGCCGGCGATCGCGCGCGCGTGGCCCATGGAAATCCGGCCGCCCGCGACCTCGGCCTGAATCTCGGAGGGCAGCCGCAGCAGCCGCAGGTGGTTGGCCACCGACGAGCGATCCTTGCCAACCGCGGCGGCGATCTGCTCCTGGGTCAGCCCGAACTCGCGCGCGAGCGTGTCATAGGCAGCCGCCTGGTCGATCGGATTCAGGTCTTCGCGCTGGATGTTCTCGATCAGGGCCATCTGCAGCAAGGCGCGCGGCCCCTGCGCGGCGTCCTTGACGACGACCGGGACGCGGAGCAGTCCCGCGCGCTGGGCCGCCCGCCACCGGCGCTCGCCGGCGATGATGCGATACCCCTCGTCGCTCTTTTGAACGACGATCGGCTGGATCAGACCGTTGACCCGGATCGATTGCGCCAGCTCGTCCAGGCGCGCCTCGTCAAAGGCGCGGCGGGGCTGATGCTCGCTGGGCCGCAGCCGGTCGATATCGACTTCCGCCGGCGCGGGACCCGCATCCGGCGCATCGGGAATCAGCGCGCTCAGGCCCTTGCCGAGCGCGGGCCGTTTGTCCATCGAATCCTCCTGACCGCGGCTCAATCGAGAGCCGCCCCGACCGGTGCGCCGGAGTCACCGGAATCGCCGCCTGACGCCCGTCCGAGAAACTCGCGCGCCAGAGACATGTACGCGTCCGCGCCTCGCGACTTCGGATCGTAGAGCGTCACCGGCAGCCCGTGGCTCGGAGCCTCGGCGAGCTTGACATTGCGAGGAATCACGGTCTTGAACACCTTGCCCGTGAAGAAGGCCCGCACCTCGGCGGCGACCTGCTGGCCCAGGTTCGTCCGCTCATCGTTCATCGTCAAGAGCACGCCGTCCACGTCGATCGTCGGATTCAGCGACGCCTTGACGCGCCGCAGCGTCGTCATCAGATCCGCGAGTCCCTCGAGCGCGAAATATTCGCAGTGCAGCGGGATCAGGACGCCCTCAGCGGCCACGAGCGCGTTGAGCGTGAGCAGGCCGAGCGAAGGCGGACAGTCGATGAAGATGTAATCGAAGCGCTCGCGCAATGCGCTGAGGAATCGGCGCAGCTGCGATTCGCGCCCTGGGAGCGCCACCATCTCGATCTCGGCGCCCGTCAGGCTGCGATCGGCCGGGACGAGGGCTACATTCGGGACGCCGGTCTCCAGCACGAAGGCGTCCGGTTCACGAAATGCGGCCCCGTCGGGGGCTGTCAGCACGTCGTAGATCGTGCCCCCCGGCGCACCCTGGCCGCGCAAACCGACGCCGCTGGTGAGATTGGCCTGCGGATCGACGTCGACGAGGAGCACATGGCGGCCGGCGGCGCCGAGGGCCGCGGCGAGGTTGATGGCGGTCGTCGTCTTGCCGACGCCGCCCTTCTGGTTGGCGATTGCGAGGACCTTGTGCACGACGGCGGTGTCTTTGACGGTCGGAGCTGTGAATATATGGTCAAATGACCAAATATACTCCTCTCTCGAATTGGAGCGCGCTTAGGATACCGCAGACTCACTGCCCGTTCCACTGGATTTGTTGTGTGAAGTTCCTATGTTCCACGTGGAACATCCCCCGACCGAGTGGCGGCCAGAATCAGCAGCGTGCTCGAGCTGTCAAGACGATGGATGGCCTCCGTCTGGACAGTGGGTGGCAGACCCGGCGCCGGCTGGCGGACTGAGCGGAACAGGAAGATGCGCCCTGCTGGCGCCAACATCAGCTCGAGAGCCCTGATCAAGCTTGTTTCGAGTCTCACGGCACGAAGCGTCACGAGATCCGCAGTTCCCTTCAGCGATGTCGCGGCTGCGTTTTCGTCGAGACGCAGCATTGCCGTCCTCGCCTGAGGGAGCTCGAGTGCTCTGATGACCTCATTGAGGAAGGCCGCCTTGCGGGCCTTGGGCTCCACCATGAGGAGATCCAGGCCCGGAATAGCCAGCTTGAGCGGAATCGCGGGCGAGCCGGTCCCGGATCCAACGTCAGTCAGCCTGCTTCTATCAGCCTGAATGTATCGAGCGGCAAGCAGCGGCTCCACAATCAGGCGATCGATGGCCTGATTCGGATCAGACTCGAGAGGCAGGGCCGTCAGCGAGATCCGACGGTTCCAGGCCATGAGCAGCTGAAAGTACCGCGAAAGGGCTGCCACGGTTCGAGGCGGGTAACGTACATTCGCAGCGATGAGCCGCGCTGCTAGCCTGGCTTGGAGGTCTGAGGCTGATTCCGGCACGCCTCAGAATATCGCGACACATAGACTGCCAGTACGGCTACCGCAGCCGGTGTTATGCCCGGCACACGCTCAGCCTGGCCCAGCGTCTCTGGCCGCACCTGGGTGAGCCGCTGAAAAACCTCTCGCGACAGGCCTGGAACAGCGGCGTAGTCAAAGCCGGGCGGAATCGGCATGTGCTCCGTGCTTGCCCTGCGCGCGACATCCGCCTCCTGGCGCCGGAGGTACCCCTCGAACTTGACCATCGTCTCCAGGCTGGGCGCATCGAGGCGGCTTTCCGGCTGGGCCGTCGTGAACGCTGTCTGGTGCCGCAGCTGGCGAAGAGACACATCCGACCGGCGAAGCCACTGCGCACCTGACACCGGCGCCTGTGCCGGCACCTTGACGATCAGCCGCTCCAGCGATGCGCGATTCCGTTCCAGACGACTTTGCCTCGCCTGAAAGCTCTCCCAGCGCTCCGGTGGAACCAGACCGGCCTTCTTCCCGATCGGAGTCAGCCGGAGGTCCGCATTGTCTACTCGGAGCAGCAGACGGTATTCGGATCGAGACGTGAACATTCTGTATGGCTCAAGACAGCCCTTTGTTATTAGGTCGTCCACCATAACTCCGATATATGCCTGATCCCTCGTCAAGACCAGCCGTTGCTGTCCATTTGCCTCCGCCCGGTAGCCTCCGGCGCCGAGCGCCGCATTGGCGCCGGCAACGAGCCCCTGCGCCGCGGCTTCTTCGTAGCCGGACGTGCCGTTGATCTGGCCAGCCAGGTACAAGCCCCGAACCTTCCTGGTCTCGAGCGTCGGACCAAGCTCGGTCGGCTGGATGAAGTCGTACTCGATGGCGTACGCCGGGCGCAGCATGCGGGCATCCTCGAGTCCGGGAATCGCCTGGACGATCCCGCGCTGCACCTCGGCGGGCAGGCTCATCGACAGCCCGTTCAGGTAGATTTCGTCGACGTCGAGCCCCTCTGGTTCCAGATAGATCTGATGGCGTTCGCGGTGGGGAAACCGCACGATCTTGTCCTCGATGGACGGACAGTAGCGCGGGCCGACGCCGCGGATCTGGCCGTTGAACAGCGGCGATCGGGAGATGTTCTCCATCACGAGCGCGCGGACGCGATCGTTGGTGTGCACGAGAAAGCATGGCGTCTGCCGGCGCGCAATGCTCTCTGTGAGAAACGAGAACGGCACTGGAGGGTCGTCGCCCGGCTCGAGCGCGAACCGCCCGTCCTGCACGCAGCGGGAAAATTCGATCGTGCGCCCGTCGAGCCGCGGCGGCGTGCCGGTCTTGAGCCGTCCCCATGTGAAGCCGAATGACTTGATCGACTCCGCGAGCTCGCGTGAGGGCGGCTCGCCGGCGCGCCCCGCGGGCCGCTGCTCGGGCCCGATGTGGATGAGGCCGTTCAGAAAGGTGCCGGTGGTCATCACCACTGCGCCGCACCGGTAGCGCGGGCCGTCCTCCAGCGCGAGGCCGGCAATCCTGCCGTGCTCGACGAGAAGGCGGCCGGCCCGTCCGTAGATCCACTCGATATTGGGCTCCGCTTCCAGCGCGGCGCGCATCCAACGGCCGTACTGTTTCTTGTCTGCCTGCGCCCGCGGCGACCAGACGGCCGGCCCGCGGCTGCGGTTCAGCACCTTGAACTGAATGCCCGTCGCGTCGATCGCGCGCGCCATCAGCCCGCCGAGCGCGTCGATCTCGGCGACGAGATGCCCCTTGGCCGTGCCGCCGATCGCCGGATTGCATGGCATGTGCGCGATCGTGTCGGGCGAGAGCGTACAGATGGCCACGCGGCGTCCGAGTCGCGCCGCCGCATGCGCGGCCTCGCAGCCCGCATGCCCGGCTCCAATGACGATCACGTCGTAGGTGTCCGCCAACCTCGGCTCCTTCGATTATTTTCCCACGCAGAAGCGCGAAAAGATGTGGCGCAGCAGATCCTCAGACGTCCGCTTGCCGGTGATCTCTTCGAGCGCGCTCCGCGCCTGTTCCAGATCCATCAGGACGAACTCCTCCGGTGCGGCGCCCGCCGGATCGATCGCCGCGGCCCGTGCCGCGTGCAGTGCGCCGTGCGCGCGCTCGAGCAGGCCCGCATGGCGCGCGTTGGTCAGAGCCACGGTGTCGCGCAGGTCGCCCCGGGCGCTGCCGAGAAGCCTGTCGCAGATCCCCGCGCGCAGCTCGTCGAGGCCGTGTCCGGTCCGTGCGGACACTTCGAACACGCGATCGCCGCCAAGCTGTTCCGAAGCCGTCCACCGCGCGGGCAAATCGCTCTTGGTCAGCACGAGCATGCGCGGCGCCCGGCGCTCGGTGCTTCGCAGGATATCGAGGTCGGCGGGGCCGAGAGGGACGGACCGGTCGAGCAGCACCAGCAGCAGATCGGCCGTGTCCCAGGCGCGCCGTGCGCGCGACACGCCTTCGACCTCCACCTCGTCGGCGACCTCCCGGATGCCGGCGGTGTCCACGAGCTCGAGCGCCAGCCCGTCCATGTCGACCGATTCGGTCAGCAGGTCTCTGGTCGTCCCCGGCACGGCGGTGACGATGGCGCGGCCCGCGCCGACCAGCGCATTGAAGAGGCTCGACTTGCCGACATTGGGTCGCCCGGCGATGACGACGCGGGCACCCTCCCGCAACAGGCGCCCCCGTCCGGCGTCACACAGCAGCGCCTCCAGTGCGGACGACAGCCTGCCGAGCTCGGCGCCGAGCTCGCCCGCGCCGACGAAGTGGTAGCCCTCGTCCGGGAAGTCGAGCGACGCCTCCAGGCGGGCGACGAGGTCGAACAGCTCGGCGTGCAGCGCGCCGATGCGCTCGGTCAGCGTCCCCTCGAGCTGATCGAATGCCGCCCGGGCCTGCAGCGGCGTCACGGCCTCGATCAGATCGGCGACGGCCTCTGCCTGGATCAGATCGATGCGGCCGTTCAGGAACGCGCGAAGCGTGAACTCGCCCGGCTCGGCCAGGCGCGCCCCCTGCTGCACCGCGCTGCGGACGATTCCGGCGAGCACGACGGGGCTTCCATGTGCGCTGATTTCGACGACCTCATCGCCGGTGTACGAGCGAGGGCAGGGGAAGTACGTGGCGACGACCTGATCGCCGGCTACGCGCGCGAAGGTGGCGGCGCGTGGCCGCAGCGGCGCCCGGCGGTCGAGCAGCGCACGCGCAATCGCGGGCGCCCCGGGGCCGCTGAGGCGCACGACCCCGATGCCGCCGCGTCCGGGCGGGGTCGCAATCGCGACGATGGTGTCGTCGGTCGCGAACATCGGCCGTCCATCTACTTCCTCAGCGCCGAGATCGTCACCGTCTTCACAGCGGCGTCGCCGATGCTCTCGGAGGTGACGTCCGGAATCTCGGCAACGGCGAGGTGGACGAGCCGCCGCTCGTACGAATTGAGCGGTCCGATGCTCTGCTCCTCACCGGAGGCCTTCGCCTTCTCGGCGAGGAACTTCGCCATCGCCTTGAGCTCGTTGTCCTTGTCGCGCCGGAACCCCATGCAGTCCACGAGAATCCGGTGATCGCCGAGCTGGCGCCGGAACGCGGTGTCGACGATGTGCTGAAGCGCCTGCAGGGCTTCGCCGCGCCTGGCGAGCAGGGCGTCCGCGCCGGCGCCCTCGATGTCGATGCGAGCGCCATCTGTCCCCGGCGTCACGCGGGCCTGCACCTCGATCCCCATCTGTCCGGCGATCCGCTCCAGCAGTGCGGCAATCTCATTCTCGACAGTCATGACTGGCTCCGTGGCTCGGGCTCGCCCGCGGGCGCGGTCTTGCTCTCGCCGATCTTCTTCAGGCGGCGCTCGGCCGGCGGGCGCGGCACGCGCACGTCGGGGGGCCCAATCAGATGGTTGGTCAGCGCCTGCTGGCCGATCAGGAGCACGTTGCTCGCCAGCCAGTAGAGCGCGAGCCCGCTCGGCGCCGAAATGAACATGAACGTGAAGACCACCGGCATGATCAGCATCATTCGCTGCTGCGTGGGGTCGGCCCCGGTCGGGGCCATCCGCTGCTGCACCAGCTGCGAAGCGCCCATCAGAATCGGCGTGACGTAGTACGGATCGGCCGCCGACAAATCCTTGATCCAGAGCATGAACGGTGCGCCGCGCAGCTCGATGGCCTCCGACAGCAGGCCGTAGAAGGCGAACAGTACCGGGAAGGTGAGCACCATCGGGATGCACCCGCTCGCAGGGTTGACCCCCTTCGACCGGTAGAGATCCATCAGCTCCGTGTTCATCTTCTGACGGGCGGGGTCGGTCACCTTCAGCTTCGAGTAACGATCCTGAATCGCCTTCACCTGCGGCTGGATCTCCTGCATCTTCCGCATGGAGACGAAGCTCTTGTGCCGCAGCGGAAACATCACGGCGTTGATGAGCACCGTGAGCACGAGGATGGACCACCCGTAGTTGCCCACGAAGCCGTCGATCCAGTTGAGCGCCGACAGCAGCGGCACGCTGAGGAACGCGAACATCCCAAACCAGATCGCGCGCACCATCTGCGGATCGACCGCCTCGAGCGCGCGCAGCTCCTTTGGACCCACGTAGAACCGCACCGCGGAGGGAGGCTGGGGGAACCGGATGTCGAACGCCACGTAGTCGCGCGACACGGGGGACGCCGCGGTCCCCGACGGCACCGAGACGGGCCGGTACTCGACGACGGCGGCGCCGGGTCTCACGGCTGCCGCGAGAAAGTAGTGCGTGTCCACGCCGACGAACTCGTAGGTGCCCTCGTGCCGCGGCGTCGTGGCGAGCGAGGACGCTGCCACCCGCTGCACCTTCCCGCCGGCGCTCTGAATCGCTTCCGCACGTCTGACGCTGCGCCCGCCCGGCGCGAGCGGCGCCACGTCGCCGAGAGCGGGCCCGAACGCGACGGCGGGATTCAGCCGCCGATCGCCGCTGCTGGCCTCGACCGCCAGCGTGACGACGTACGAGTTCGGCTCGAGCCGGAACTGTTTGCGGACCTGCAGTCCGGCGGCATCCTGATATTCGAACGTCAGGGTGACCGGGTTGGCGGTCGCATCGAGGGGCCCGTCGGCGGAAGGCGCGTAGAGCGCATGGTTTACGCGCCGGGTCTGCGCCGGGTCCTCGAGCTCGAGTGAGAGCGGGCGCAGCGCGTCTGCCGGAAGGTCGTGCGGCACCAGATCCACCGGCTGACCGGAGGCGTCCTGATACTTCAAGAGCTCCCAGCGGGTGAGCACCGCTCCGCGATTCGAGAACACGGCGCGGACCACACCGTTGTCCACGACGACGTCCTTCTGGGCCGCCGCGGCGACGACCGTGTCGACGTCGGGAAGAGATTCGGCGACGACGGCAGCGGGCGGAGGGGCCGCCGGAGTGTCCGGTGTCGTGGCCGCCGGGACGGCCGCCGGCTTCGACGCCTGTGGAGGAGGCTTGGGAATCAGCCACTGATACGCCGTCAGGACGATGAAGGTCAGGAAGATCGCGAGCAGGAGGCGGCGTTCCATCGACGCTCTACCGCGTAGCGCGGCAGCGAACCGCGGACGATGAGGCCGGCCTGGAAGGGGCCGGCACCTGATCGAGACCGGGCCGCGCCCAGGGATGGCAGCGGGCGACTCGCCTGAGCGTCAGCCAGCCGCCCCGCAGGAGTCCATGGACCTCGAGGGCCTCGGCGGCATAGTCGGAGCAGCTCGGGACGAAGCGGCACGCACCCGTGCCCGCAAGTACCGGCCTCACAAGGATTTGATACGCCCTGACAAACGAGAGGCCCAGGGCGGTGCCAGGCCGCCGCATTCGAGAATGTGTCATTGAGTCGCTATGAATCGCTATCCGCGGCGGGATCCAGATCCCGTCCCTTTCTCGATGCGCTGGAGAGCGGCCTGATAATCGGCCTCGAGAGCCGGCCACGAGGCGCCGACCATCTCGCGCCTTGGAACAACAACCAAGTCGATGTTAACAAAAGGTTTACGAGATCTGAACAACTCCCGGACCAATCGCTTGGCCCGATTGCGGGTCACGGCGTTGCCGACCTTTGCGCTGGCGGCGATCCCGAGCCGTGGCGCTGCCCGCTCGTTTGCGAGCGCGAAGCAGGTCATGAACCGCCCGCGCAGCCGCAGCCCGCGCTCGTAGACCTTGGCGTACTCAGCCCGACGGCGCAGTTTGCGGGGGTCTGACACCCCCATGGCGCTACCGCTCGGACGAGACCGAGAGACGCTTGCGGCCCTTGGCGCGGCGCCGCTTCAGAACGGTGCGTCCGTTCTTCGAGTGCATTCTGACCAGGAACCCGTGTGTGCGGCGCCGGCGGCGCCGGTTGGGTTGAAACGTCCGTTTCATCGAAAATCCTTGAGAAAATAGCGAGAATTGCCCAGAACGAACCTACAATCCTAGCGGGTTGCGGTACGGCGTGTCAACGAACGCCCCACCAGCGAGCGCTGCCGCGCGGAGTCACGACACCGGCCGCCCTGCTGCGGGCCCCTGTGCTAGAGTCGCTCTTTCCCGAATCGCCGTGTTGGCGGATTTGGTCTCCTCCCAGAGTTTTCCACAGGTGTGGAAAAACCTGTTGAAAATGCCAGAGATCTCACATCCGATCGGCCGGGAATATCGATTTCACGACACTTTTAGAGAGGCAGGACTCCGCCGAGCGCGATTTGAAGCCACTTTCCAGGCCTCGGCGTGAGGATATGCGGACGTTTGTCGCCGGCCCTGCGGATTTCCGGGAATTTCGATGAACACCAGCAACATTTGGGACGAGGTCCTCGCGCGGGTCCAGGGGAAGGTGAACCGTCACAGCTTCTACACCTGGTTCAAACCGACGGGCCTGGTCAGCGACAACGGAGGGGTGCTGACGGTTCGTGTCCCGAATCCGCTGTTCAAGGACTGGATTACCAAGCACTACGCGGGCGTGATCGGCGAGGCACTGACGGAGGTCAGCCGTGGGGAAACGCTGGTGAATTTCGTGTCGTCGCCGGCGGTCGAGGCCGAGCAGCCCGCCATCCCGCAGGGCGACGCCGGGAGCGCCGCGACCTACGCCCCTCCCACGACCTCGGTCGCGGGGCTCAATCCCCGTTACACCTTCGACACCTTCATCGTCGGGTCGTCGAATCAGTTCGCGCACGCCGCCTGCCGCGCAGTGGCCGAGGCGCCTTCACGGTCGTACAACCCCCTGTTCATCTACGGCGGCGTCGGGCTGGGGAAGACACACCTGATGCATGCCGTCGGACACTACGTCCTGCAGCACGACCCCCGGCTCGCGCTGACCTACATCTCGTCCGAGCGGTTCATGAACGAGATGATCAACGCCGTGCGGTACGACCGGCTCATCGATTTCCGCGAGCGGTACCGGACCGTCGACGTGTTGCTGGTCGATGACGTGCAGTTTCTCGCGGGCAAGGAGGGGACCCAGAACGAGTTCTTCCATACGTTCAATGCGCTCTACGACTCGCAGAAGCAGATCGTGGTGAGCAGCGATTGCCCTCCTCACGAGATCGAGCAGCTCGAGGAGCGTCTCAGGTCGCGGTTCGAATGGGGTCTCATCGCCGACATCCAATCGCCGGATCTCGAGACGAAGGTCGCCATTCTGAAGAAGAAGGCGGAGGCGGAAGGTGTGCCGCTGCCCGATCCGGTGGCGATCTACATAGCGGGCCGCATCAAGTCGAACATCCGCGAGCTCGAGGGATCGCTGATCCGCCTGATCGCCTATGCGTCGCTCACCGGCCGCGAGGTCTCGATCGAGCTCGCGCAGGAGGTCCTGCGCAATGTCATCGAGCACGAGGAGAGGGCCGTCACGATCGACATCATCCAGAAGTTCGTATCGGAGTACTACCAGCTCAAGCTCGCCGATCTCAAGTCGCGCAATAACTCCAAGTCGGTCGCGATGCCTCGCCAGGTGGCGATGTATATGTGTAAGATGCTCACGCATTCGTCGCTGCCGGAGATCGGACGCAGCTTCGGGGGGAAGCATCACTCGACGGTCATTCACTCGATCAAGAAGGTCGAGTCGCTGCGGAAGGACGACCCGACCTTCAACACACTCATCAACAGCTTCCTCGAGAGTTTTCGGTGAGGAAACGCGTTTTCCACAACCTCAACAGCGGCGCGACGCTGCGGCCTGCTGAGGGGCGATCTTAGGGCAGAAGCCCGGCGCGTCGGCTCCGCGGACGCGAACGAGATATTCACAGAGCCGTGCACAGTTTAAGATATTGAAAATAAGGAACTTATAAACAATATTCCACTTTCCAACGACACCTATTTCTTGTATAATTCTTCTCTAGTTCTTCCCTTCTCTCTTCTACTTCAGAGACGGCGGGTTCCGACGCTCGAAGGGCGCCCGCGATTGAGGTCAGCCAGCCATGGAGCTCGTCGTTAAGAAAAACGACCTACTGCGAGAACTGCAACTTTTCCAGGGAATCGTCGAGCGCAAGAACACGATTCCGATTCTCGCGAATGTGCTGATCGAAGCGGGAAACGGCGAACTGCGGATGCTGGCGACCGATCTCGAAGTCGGCCTGCGCAGCCGGTGCGACGCCGTGGTGGAGAAGCCGGGCGCGCTCACGCTGCCGGCGAAGAAGCTGTACGAAATCGTCAGGGCGCTGCCGGAAACCGACGTGCGGATCTCCGAGGACAAGACCGGCGTGCGGGTGGCTGCCGATCGATTCGACTCGCGGATGCAGACGCTTCCGAAGGAGGATTTTCCCGCGGTGCCCGAGGGGAGCGGAACAGCGACGGCGACGCTTCCGCGCGAGGCAATCCGGCAGATGGTGGCCAAGACGCAGTTCGCCATCACCGGCGAGGACACGCGGTATTTTCTGAACGGCGCCCTCTTCATCCTGCAGCCCGGGCGCATGAGCCTAGTGGCGACCGACGGCCACCGTCTCGCGCTGGTGAACGTGGATCGCGCGGAGAAGGGGGGGCGCGCGAAGGAGCCCGAGGAGGTGCGCGCCATTCTGCCGAGGAAGACGCTGTGGGAGCTCGCGAAGCTCCTGGGCGACGGCGACGGCGACGTGAGCTACGAGCGCGGGGAGAACCACCTGTTCTTCGGGGTGGGCGGGCGGATGCTGATCTCGCGCATGATCGACGGGCAGTTTCCCGCCTTCGAGCGGGTGATTCCGAAGAGCAACACGAAGCGGATCGAGTTCGAGCGCGAGCGCCTGACGAGCGCGGTGCGGCGCGTCGCGCTGCTCTCCAACGAGCGGTCGCGCGCCGTGAAGTTCCAGCTCGACAAGGGCAAGGTGGAGGTGACGTCGAGCAGCCCTGAATTCGGCGAGGCGAAGGAGACCCTGCCGGTCGACTACGCCGACGGGAGCATGCAGATCTGCTTCAACGCGCAGTACGTGATCGACTTCCTCGGCGCCGTCGACACCGACGCCGTGGCGCTGGAGCTGAAGGACGAGGTGAGCCAGGCCGTGATGAAGCCGGTCGGCGCCGAGGGCTACGACTACACGTACGTGATCATGCCGATGCGGGTGTGAAGGAGACGAGGGTTTCGACTGAATGAGCCAAGCAGAGCAGAACGCGGACGCCGCGGAGCTGGAACGCGAGGCCGCATCCGGCGAGCCGGAGCCGGCGCGCGGCACCAGCGGGGACTACGGCGCGGACAAGATCAAGGTCCTCGAGGGGCTCGAGGCCGTCCGCAAGCGTCCCGCGATGTACATCGGGTCGACCGGACCGGCCGGCCTGCACCATCTCGTCTACGAAGTCGTCGACAACTCGATCGACGAGGCGCTCGCGGGCTTCTGCGATCAGATCAACGTCACGATCCACCTCGACAACTCGGTCACGGTGGTGGACAACGGCCGGGGCATTCCGGTGGATCGGCACGCGAGCGGCAAGTCGGCGGCCGAGGTCGTCCTGACGGTTCTTCACGCGGGCGGCAAGTTCGACAACGACAGCTACAAAGTCTCCGGCGGGCTCCATGGCGTGGGTGTGTCGGTGGTCAACGCGCTCTCCCAGGAGCTCGACCTGGAGATCTGGCGCGACGGGCAGGTCTACAAGCAGCGCTACCAGCGCGGCAAGCCCTGCGCCGAGCTCGAAGTGACGGGCACCTCGCGCAGGCGGGGCACCAAGATCACCTTCACGCCGGACGCGCAGGTCTTCGAGAGCACGGAGTTCAGCTTCGACACGCTCGCGCAGCGGCTCCGGGAGCTCGCGTTCCTCAACGCGGGCATTCTCATCACGCTCGACGACGAGCGCGAGAGCAAGAGCCACAAGTTCCAGTACGACGGCGGCATCATCTCATTCGTCACGCACCTGAACAAGAACAAGACGGCGGTCAACGAGAAGCCGATCTACATGAAGGGCGAGCGGGAGGGAGTGGACGCCGAGATCGCGCTCCAGTGGAACGACGGCTATTCGGAGGCGGTGTACTCGTTCGCGAACAACATCAACACGCACGAAGGGGGCACGCACCTTTCCGGATTCCGCTCGGCGCTCACGCGCACGATCAACTTCTACGCGACGAAGAACAATCTCGCCAAGGACTTGAAGGAGAGCGTCGGCGGCGACGACATCCGGGAGGGCCTCACAGGGGTCATCAGCGTCAAGATTCCGCGGCCGCAGTTCGAGGGGCAGACCAAGACCAAGCTCGGCAACACCGAAGTGAAGGGCATCGTCGAGGCCATCGTCAACGACAAGCTCGGCGCCTTCCTCGAGGAGAACCCCGGGATCGCCAAGCGCATCGTCAGCAAGACGATCGACGCCGCGCGCGCGCGCGAGGCCGCCCGGAAGGCCCGCGACCTCGTGCGGCGCAAGGGCGCGCTGGAAGGCGGCGGCCTTCCGGGCAAGCTCGCGGACTGCCAGGAGCGGGATCCGGCCAAGAGCGAGCTCTACATCGTCGAGGGCGAGTCGGCGGGCGGGTCGGCCAAGCAGGGCCGCGACCGCCGCTTCCAGGCCATTCTGCCGATCAAGGGGAAGATCCTGAACGTCGAGAAGGCGCGCTTCGACAAGATGCTCGGGAGCGACGAGATCCGGACGATGATCTCGGCGCTCGGCTGCGGCATCGGGCGTGAAGAGTTCGATCTCGGCAAGCTCCGCTATCACCGCATCATCATCATGACGGACGCCGACGTCGACGGATCCCACATCCGCACGCTGCTCTTGACGTTCTTCTACCGGCAGATGCCGGAGCTCATCAACAACGGATTCGTGTACATCGCGCAGCCGCCGCTGTTTCGGGCCAAGCGCGGCAAAGGGGAGACCTACATCAAGGACGAGCGGGATCTGGAGACGTACCTGGTGCGCCGATCGGCCGAATCGCGCGCCGTGCGCCTGGACGGCCGGGAGATCGCGGGGGCGCAGCTCGAACAGCTGCTGCACCGGCTGATGACGTACCGCAAGTACCTCAGGCTGTTCGAGCGGCGCGGACGGTCGCGTGGCGTGATCGAGGCGCTGCTGGAAGCCGACGCACACGACAAGGCGTTCTTCAGCGATCGCGCCGCGCTGGACGCCATCGCCGGCAAGTCCACCACCGACACATCCCTCGTCACGGTGCAGGCCGACGAGGAGAACAAGGTCTTCAGCCTCGCCGTGGAGGATCGATCCAACGGCTATCCCCGGCACGAGACGATCTCCCTGGATTTCGTGACCGCGCCGGACTACCGCACGCTGCTGAACAGCTACCGGGAGATCCGGGACATCAAGCCCCCGATGATCGTGGTCTCGACGAGTGCGCCGGCCGCCGATGGCGACCAGGAGGAGATCGCGTCGGGCGCCGCGGGCGCCGGCGAGGCCGCCGCGGCCGAACCGGCGGCGCCGCGCCGGAGCGGCGCGCGCGAGCCCGAGGTCCGCATCGGATCGCTCGACGAGCTCGTCGAGTACTTCATCAACGCCGGCAAGCGCGGCGTCGCCATCAACCGCTACAAAGGGCTGGGCGAGATGAACCCCGATCAGTTGTGGGCCACCACGATGGACCCCGACGCGCGCACGCTCCTGCAGGTCCGTGCCGAGGACCACACCGAAGCGGACCAGATGTTCACCACGCTCATGGGCGATCAGGTCGAGCCGCGGCGGAAGTTCATCGAAGAGAACGCACTCGACGTACGCAACCTCGACATCTAGCCGATGGCAGACCTCAACGCATCCAGACAGCCGATCAACATCGAAGACGAGATGAAGCGCTCGTACATGGATTACGCCATGAGCGTGATCATCGGGCGGGCGCTTCCCGACGTGCGCGACGGACTGAAGCCGGCGCACCGGCGCGTGCTCTACGGGATGCGGCTCATGGGCCTCTCGTCCAGCCGCGGCTATCGCAAGTGCGCCAAGATCGTCGGCGAGGTGATGGGCAACTTCCATCCCCACGGCGACGCGTCGATCTACGACACGCTGGTGCGTCTGGCGCAGGACTTCAACATGCGGTACGCGCTGGTGGACGGGCAGGGCAACTTCGGCTCGATCGACGGAGACCCGCCCGCGGCCATGCGGTACACGGAAGCCCGGCTGCAGGCGCTCTCCGACGACGTGATGTCCGATCTCGACAAGGACACCGTCGACTTCGTGCCGAACTACGACGAGACCACGGAGGAGCCCACCGTTCTTCCCGCGCCCATCCCCAATCTGCTCGTCAACGGCTCGGCGGGCATCGCGGTCGGCATGGCCACGAACGTTCCGCCGCACAATCTGCGCGAGGTGATCGAGGGCGTCGTCTGGACCATCGAACAGGAGCAGGAGCGCGGCGCGAAGCTCGACGCCGACGAGAAGCTGCGGGGCCTGCTGCAGCGGATTCCCGGACCCGACTTTCCGACCGGCGGTTACATCGTCGGCCGAGGCGGCATCGCGGCGGCCTACCGTACCGGACGCGGCGCCATCCTCATGCGCGCCAAGGCGTCGATCGAGACCGCCAAGAAAGGCGAGCGGCAGTCGATCGTCGTCACCGAAATCCCGTACCAGGTGAACAAGGCGCGGCTCATCGAGAAGATCGCCGACCTGGTCAGCGACAAGACCATGGAAGGCATCTCGGATCTGCGCGACGAATCCGACCGCGAGGGCATGCGGATCGTGATCGAGCTGAAGCGCGGCGAAGTGGCGGAGGTGGTGCTCAACAATCTCTACAAGCACACCCAGCTGCAGCAGAGCTTCGGGGTCATCATGCTCGCGATCGTGGGCGGGCGGCCCAAGGTGCTCCACCTGGCGGAGCTGGTGGACACGTTCGTCGACTTCAGGCGCGAGGTGGTGGTCCGCCGTACGCAGTTCGAGCTGCGCAAGGCGGAGGCGAGATACCACATCCTCGAAGGGCTGAAGATCGCGCTCGACCACCTCGACGCGGTGATCACGCTGATCCGGGGCTCGCGAACGGTGCCGGAAGCCCGCGACGGCCTCATGACGCAGTTCTCGCTCAGCCAGATCCAGTCGCAGGCCATTCTCGACATGCAGCTGCAGCGCCTCACCGGCCTGGAGCGGCAGAAGATCGTCGACGAGATGGCCGAGCTGCTGAAGACCATCGAGCGGCTCCGGGCCATTCTCGGCAGCGAGAAGCTCCTCATGCAGACCATCGTGCAGGAGCTCCGCGAGGTGCAGCGGAAGTACGGCGACGACCGCCGCACGCAGATCGTGGAAGACAGCGGGGAGCTGAGCGTCGAGGACTTGATCGCCGAGGAGGACATGGCGATCACCGTCAGCAACACCGGCTACATCAAGCGGACGCCTATCACGAGCTACCGCAACCAGCGCCGCGGCGGCAAGGGGCGCATCGGCATGCGGACGCGGGAGGAGGACTTCGTCAGCCACCTCTTCATCGCCTCGACTCACGCGTACATCATGATCTTCTCCGACCGGGGCCGGGCGTACTGGCTGAAGGTGCACGAGATTCCGGACGTCGGGCCCGGCGGCAAGGGCAAGGCGATCGCGAATCTGGTCTCGATGGCGGCGGACGAGCGCATCGCGGCGATGCTGACCGCGAAGGAGTTCGACGAAGGCCGGTTCGTCGTCATGGGCACGCTGCGCGGGGTCGTGAAGAAGACCGATCTCTCGGCCTTCAGCAACCCGCGGGCGGGGGGATCATCGCGATGGGGGTCGCCGAGGGCGACCGGCTGATGGCGGCGCAGCTCACCGACGGCACCGGCGAGGTGTTCATCGGCACGCGGGACGGCCTCGCCATCCGCTTTCCCGAGAGCGACGTCCGCCCGATGGGCCGCAGCGCTCACGGCGTGCGGGGCATCAGCCTCCGGGAGGGCGACGAGGTCGTCGCCATGGAGGTGGTGCGGCCCGGGAGCACGCTGCTCACCGTCACCGAGCACGGGTACGGCAAGCGGACGGAGCTGGACGAATATCGGGTGCAGTCCAGGGGCGGTGTGGGTATTATTAACATCCAAACCACCGAACGAAACGGGCGGGTCGTCGGCATGGCGTCGGTCCACGACGATGACGAGTTCATGCTGATCACGCAGCAGGGCAAGGTGCTGCGAACGGTCGCCGGCGACATTCGCGCCATCGGACGGGCGACCCAGGGGGTGCGGCTGATCGAGATCGACGCCGACGACCGCGTGGTTTCGCTGGCGCGGCTCGCCGAGCGCGACGAAGGCGAGAACGGGACCGAGGTGGTCAACTGAAATTCTGCACAAAGGAGGCTGACATGTTTCGGCCGAGAGTCAGATGCGGGCACCTCGCGGCAGCCGCCGTGATCGCCGCGGTCGCCGCCGCGGCCTGCGGCAGCGGTCATCCGGAGGAAGCCCAGGTCAAGCAGTTCTTCCGGGCCTCCGCTCTGCGGGACGACCAGACGCTGGCGAATTTCGCCATGGTCACCTTCGACCCCAACACCGACGGGCAGGTCACCTCGATGTCGGTGGAGTCGGTGTCGGAGCCGCGGGTGGAGCCGCTGAAGCTGCGCGACCTCTCCAAGGCCCTCGAGGAGGCGCAGGCCGCCGACAAGGAGCTGACCGGCAGGCAGAAGGAATATCAGGACGCGCACGTCGACGCCCTGAAGCGCGTGCTGGCGGCCGAGGCGAGCGGCAAGAAGCTGACCGGCGCGGACGCGACCGTGCAGACGGACTGGCAGAAATGGCGCGACCAGGGCTCCGAGTCGGCGAAGAAGATCTCCGACGCCCGCGCGGCGCTGCAGGATGCCAAGCCGTTCGTGGAGATGAGCCTGGCCTCCCGGAACGGGCCGCCTCCCGACCTCGAGACCGCCGAGGGGCAGGTCGAGTCGAAAGACGTCGTCGTGGACGCCACCGTCAAGGCGCCCGACGGATCCACCGCTCAGAAGAAGCTGGTCGTCACCATGAGCCGCGCGACCATCAAGACGGCCGAGGGGGAGCAGACCGGCAAGTGGATCTTCACCTCCGTCAAGCCGGCATAGACGGAGCGGACGCGGGACGCGCGGGACGAGGGGGCCCCAGCCGCCCTCGTCCCGGCACGCTCCGCGCGTCTTTCCCCTAGACCATCTCCAGCTTGGCGTACTTGGCGCGGAGCGTCTTCGCGCCCACGCTGAACCGCACCACCAGCTTCACATCGTCGGCGAGCTCCTCGATGCTGAGGATGGTGCCGAGGCCGAACTGCGGATGCCGCACCCGCGCGCCCAGGCGAAGCCCGAGGAGCGAAGACTGGTCTTCGTCCTCGTACGAGTAGACCGGCTCCTGGCGCGGCGGGCCCTGCGCCGAGCGGCGGTCGATCCAGGCGCGCCCGGACAATCGCGCGCGGCCGGGTCCCGGGTGCATGGTGCGGAACGAGCCCTGATAGGCCTGCGCGTACCCGGGGAAGAGCGGCTCGACCCGCTCCAGGAGATCCGCCGGAATTTCGTCCATGAACCGGGACGGCTCCATCGCCTGATACTCACCGAACACACGGCGTCTTGCGGCGCCCGTGAGCACGAGCTGCGTCCGCGCGCGGGTCATGCCCACGTAGCAGAGGCGCCGCTCCTCGTCGAGCTCGTCGGCTTCCTCGAACGACCGCGAATGCGGGAAGACGCCCTCTTCCAGCCCGGCCATGATCACGGTCGGAAACTCCAGCCCCTTGGCGCTGTGGAGCGTCATCAGCCAGATCCGGGCGTCGCGCGTCCCCTGCTCCTCGTCGGCCTCCGACAGCAGCGACAGCCGATCGGTGAAGCCGCCAAGTGAAGGCTCCGGCTCGCGCACTTCGTACTCGCGCGCCGCGGACACGAGCTCCATCAGATTGTCCACACGGCTCTGCGAATCCTCGTTCCGGTCCTCCCGGAGATCCTGCAGGTAGCCCGTCTGGTCGAGCACCTTGCCGAGCGCGATCGAGAGATCGTCGCGGCGCGCCATGTCCGACAGCGCCGCGATCAGATCGCGGAATGCGCGGAGCGCGGCGGCGGCGCGGGTGGGCACCAGGTGTTCGTCCACCGCCCTGTTGAGCCGCGTCCAGAGCGAGTTCGGCGCGGGCAGGGCGAGTCCGCCCGCGGCCAGGAGAGGGGGCGCGTCGTCGGCGGAAATCCGTTCCACCGCTTCGAGCACGCCTCGCCCGATGCCCCGCGGCGGGACGTTGACCACGCGCCGCAGGCTCACGTCGTCGTGCGGGTTGATGAGCAGCTTGAGGTAGGCCAGGGCGTCCTTGATCTCCTTGCGCTCGTAGAACCGGACGCCGCCGACGATGCGGTACGCGAGCCCGGCGCGCATCAGCGCGTCTTCGATGACGCGCGACTGCGAGTTCATGCGGTAGAGGACGGCCACGGTGCAGTCGGGGGCGGCGGCGACGCCGGTGCGTGCCGTCCGCGTGATGAAGTCCGCCTCCTCGAGATCGTCCGAGCCGCGGAAATACCGGATGCGGTCGCCCCCCTTGCGATCGGTCCAGAGCCGCTTCTCCTTCCGGTTGCGGTTCATGCTGATCACGGCGGACGCGGCGTCGAGGATGATCTGCGTAGACCGGTAGTTCCGCTCCAGCTTCACGATCCGGGCCTCGGGGAAGTCGTGCTCGAAATCGAGGATGTTCCTGAGGTCCGCGCCCCGCCAGCGGTAAATGGACTGGTCGGGATCGCCCACCACGCAGAGATTGCGGCGGCGCGCCGCCAGGAGCTGGATGAGGTGGTACTGCGGACGATTCGTGTCCTGGTACTCGTCGACCATCACGAACCGGAACTTCTCGGCGTAGCGCTCCCGCACCTGCGGGGCGGTATCGAGCAGCTCGACGCTCCTCAGGAGGAGGTCGTCGAAATCGAGGGCGCCGTTGTCCTTCAGCGCCTCGACGTAGCGCTCGTAGATCCGTACGAGCTGTTCGGCGCGGGCGTTCCAGCCGGCGGAGCGGAAGTACTCGGGGCCCGCCATGGTGTTCTTGGCGTGGCTGATCTTGGAGAGCACCTGGCGCGGCTGGAGCACGCTGTCGTCGATCTGGAGGTCGCGGAGAACCTGCTTGACGAGCGCCACCTGGTCCGAAGAGTCGTAGATCACGAAATCGCGCGGCAGGCCGATCGCGGGCGCTTCGCGGCGGAGCAGGCGCGCACAGAGGGAGTGGAACGTCGACATCCACGAGCCGGCCATCGAGGCGCCGAGCAGCGTCTCCACCCGGGTGCGCATCTCCTCGGCCGCCTTGTTGGTGAACGTGACGGCCAGGATCTCGCCGGTTTCCGCGTATCCCTCGGAGACCAGATAGGCGATCCGCTGCGCGATGACGCGAGTCTTGCCGGAGCCGGCCCCCGCCAGGATCAGCAGCGGCCCGTCGATGTGCAGCACCGCGTCGCGCTGCTCTGGATTGAGGCCGGACAGAGGGTCCAATGAACCTATTCTACCGTGACGCTCTTCGCGAGATTCCTCGGCTGGTCGACGTCGCACCCCCGCCGGACCGCCACATGATAGGCGAGCAGCTGCAACGGCAGTACCATGACGGCCGGCGAGAGCATCTGCGGGACGCGCGGGAGCGACACGACGGCATCTGAGGCCGGATCCAGCACGCCGTCGAGCACCTTCTGCCCGTCGGTGGTCACCGCGATCACCGATCCGCCGCGGGCCTTCACCTCCTGAATATTGCCGAGCATCTTCTCGAAGAGGTGATCATCCGGTGCAATGCTCACGACGGGCATCCGCTCGTCGATGAGGGCGATCGGGCCGTGCTTCATCTCGCCCGCGGGATAGCCCTCGGCGTGGATGTACGAGATCTCCTTGAGCTTCAGCGCCCCCTCGAGCGCAATCGGGTAGTTGATGCCGCGTCCGAGGAAGAGGAAATCGGCGCGGCTGGCGTACCGCGCGGCGATGTCTTCCATGACGGCCGACGCCTTGATCGCCTGCTCCATCTGCTTGGGCAGGTGCAGCAGCGCTTCAATCGCCGCGCGGGCGGCGGCCACATCCTGGGCCTGGCGCACCTGCGCGAGGTAGAGGGCGAGGATGTTCAGCGCAACCAGCTGTGACGTGAACGCCTTGGTCGATGCCACGCCGATCTCCGGTCCCGCGTGCGTGTACACCGTGCCTTCGGCTTCGCGGGTCGCCATGCTGCCGACGACGTTGCAGATGGC
Source organism: Vicinamibacterales bacterium (assembly GCA_963738315.1). Lineage (GTDB taxonomy): Bacteria > Acidobacteriota > Vicinamibacteria > Vicinamibacterales > JAMQPK01 > JAMQPK01. Next base: position 740,151 of record CAVTVT010000004.1, read on the forward strand.
GATGCTCCGGGCGCCCCGCTTGCGGGCCTCGCGCAGCGCCGCGAGCGTATCGGCGGTCTCGCCCGACTGGGTGATCACGATGACGAGCGTCCGCGAATCGACGATGAAGTCGCGGTAGCGGTACTCCGAGCCGTAGTCCACCTCGGCCGGGATGCGGGCGAAATGCTCGATGAGGAACTTGCCGACCAGCGCCGCATGCCAGGACGTACCGCAGGCCACGAGCGCGATCTTGTCGATGGCCTGGAGGTCCTGCTCCGGAATGTTCAGATCCTCGAGGAAGATTCTCCCGCTCTCCGCCGAGAGGCGCCCGAGCATCGTCTCTTCGGCGGCGCGCGGCTGCTCGAAGATCTCCTTCAGCATGAAATGGCGGTAGCCGGCCTTCTCCGCCATGATCGGGTCCCAGAGGACCCGCTGCGTGGCCTTCGACACGGGCACGCCGGCGAAGTTCGTGAACGACACGCCGCCGCGTGTCATCACGGCCATCTCCTCGTCCCCCAGAAAGACCACGTCGCGCGTGTGGCTCAGGATCGCGGGCGTGTCGGAGGCGACGAAGAACTCGTGGTCTCCGAGACCGACCACGATGGGTGGCCCATTGCGCACGGCGACGATCTTGTCGGGATCGGTCGTGGAGATCGCCACGAACGCGAACAGCCCGCGCATCTGCAGGAGGGCGCGCCGGGTCGCGCCCTCGAGGCCGTCGTCCTTCATCTCGTCTTCGAGCAGGTGCGCGATCACCTCGGTATCGGTTTCGGTGACGAATCGGTGGCCGCGGCGCTGCAGCTCCCGCTTCACATCCAGGTAGTTCTCGATGATGCCGTTGTGGACCACCACGATGTTGCCGGAGCAGTCCTGGTGCGGGTGCGCGTTCTCTTCGGTGGGGCGGCCGTGCGTCGCCCAGCGGGTGTGCCCGACGCCGTACACGCCGTCGATCGGCTCGCCCTTGATGGCTTCCTCGAGATTCGCCAGCTTGCCCGCGCTCCGGCGCCGCTCGATGCGGCCGTTCCGCACGACGGCCACGCCCGCCGAGTCGTAGCCCCGGTACTCGAGACGCCGGAGTCCGTCGACGAGGATCGGGACGACCTGTTTGTCGCCGAGGTAGCCGATGATGCCGCACATGGTCGAGTCCTCTAGCGCTGTTTGTCGCGCCAGTTCTCCAGGTTCCGCTGCCTGCCCGCGCTCACGGCGAGCGCCCTGGCCGGCACATCCTCCCGGACCGTGGTGCCGCTGCCGACGTACGCGCCCTGCCCGATCGTCACCGGCGCCACGAGCTGGCTGTCGCTGCCGATGAACGCGCCGTCCTCCACCACCGTCTGGTGCTTCTGCCGGCCGTCGTAGTTGCAGGTGATAGTCCCCGCCCCGATGTTCACGTTCTCGCCAATCACGGCGTCGCCGAGGTACGACAAATGTCCCGCCTTGCTCCCCGCCCCGAGCGTGGTCTTCTTGAGCTCGACGAAGTTGCCGATATGGGCGGAGGCGCCGACGTCGGAGCCGGGCCGCAGATGCGCGAAGGGCCCCAGCGTGGCCCCCGCGGCAAGCCGCGCGCCCGTGATCACGCAGAAGTTCTGCACGACCACGCCGTCGCCCAGAACCGAATCCACAATCCGCACGCCGGAATGCACTTCGCAGTTCCGGCCGATCTCGGTGTGGCCCTCGAGTGACACCCCGGGATGAATCACGGTGTCGGCGCCCACGGCCACGTCCTCGTCGATGTAGGTCGTCGCCGGATCCTCGATGGTCACACCCGACGCCATGAGTTGCTGGTTCTTGTTCTGCCTCACGACCCTGCTCGCTTCTGCCAGTTCCGACCGGCTGTTGACGCCACGGACTTCGTCCGGGTGATCGATCACAAGAGCCTCGACGCCGAGCCCCTGACGGGTGAACGCCGCCACGAGATCGGTCAGGTAGTACTCCCCCTGCGCGTTCGAGGCCGCCAGGCTCCGGAGCGCACCAAAAAGGGGCTGGAGCTCGAAGGCGAAGATTCCGCTGTTGATCTCGTTCACGCGCCGCTGCTCCGGCGAGGCGTCGCGCTCTTCGACAATGGCGACGACACGCCCGTCGGAGCGGATGATGCGCCCATAACCGTGAGGCCGTTCGACGAGCGCCGTCAGGACGGTCGCGGCGGCGCCGCACCGCTCGTGGTGCGACAGGAGGCGCGCCAGGGTGTGTCTTTGCAGCAACGGGACGTCGCCCGAAAGCAACAGAAGGGTCCCCGCACGCCCCTCCAGGAGTGGAGCGGTCTGCAGCAGAGCATGGCCGGTGCCAAGTTGAGGCTCCTGCACCGCAAAGCCGATCCCGTCGCAGCCCTCCAGGGCGCGCCGAAGCGTTTCCCTCATATGACCTACAACGAGTGTCGTCGTTGCTGGGGATAAAGAAGCCGCCGTCGCGAGCACGTGAGCGATCATCGGCTTTCCGGCCACCCGGTGGAGCACCTTGGGCTGGCTCGAGTGCATCCGGGTGCCTTTGCCGGCCGCGAGCACCACCACATGCAGGTCAGCCATTGGAACTCGATTGTAGTGTCGGCGCCGCCGGGGACCAACAGTAAGGATTCTGCGGCGGGCCGGCGGCTGGGTCTAGCGAGCGCGGCGGCGCTTGCGGCTCGATTTTTCGGAAGGGGTGGACTGCAGGGCCGACCGCACGTCCGGCAGCTCGCGCAGGGCGTCAAGATCCGGGTCGTGCTTCGCGATTGCCCTGTTGTCGGGGTTGAGCTCGATCGACCGCAACAGGAACGGCACCGCCTGGCTGGGTTCACCCCGGGCGGCGTGCACCGCCGCCAGCATGTAGAGCGCGAAGTCGTGGTCGGGCGATTCGTCGGCGGCAGCCCGGAGCTGCATCAGCGCATGCTCCAGATTCCCCGAGTTGAAGGCCATCGTGGCCGCGACGACCCGCTGCTCCGGGCTTATCGGCCCCCCAGCCTGGGGCAGCATCTGGCGTTCGCAGACATTGAGGTACAGGCGCGCGCGTTCGTGGAGCTCCTTCTCCTCGGGAAAACGCGACAGCACTGATCGGAGCAGCGCAGAAGCCCTGGCGTACTCGTGCCCCTGAAGCGCGGCCAGGCCCTGCTCGTAGATCGACACGGCCTCCGAGAACTTCTCGGTTTCCGGGGCCGGCGGAGCCTTGCCAGGTGAGCCGTTGGTTGCCGGCGCGGGTGACGCTGGGCCGGCGCCCGCGCCCCCGATCTGTCGCCGTCGCTTGGTCGAATGCGCTCGAGGAGTGGCCCGGGACGGCATGGCTGAATGTGAGAAGGGCCTGAAAATTATCAGGACCTTGCGGCGAGGTCAAGATCGGGAGGACTTCTTCGCTCGCTCGACCGCCGAGTACACGAGATTTGTCGAAAGCCCGAATTCATGCGCCGTGGCGGAGATCGCTTGCCGCCTGGACAACCGTTTAGTTTCTGTCATACGACAAAAACAATCATAGATTGCACGGTCGTCGATGACGATATCGCGGGGCGATTCGGAGCTGGCAATCGGTGCGAGCACGACGGTGAACTCTCCTCTTGGTTGTTTGACCAATTCAACACCATTGCGTGGAGTTGTTCTGATGATCTCCTCGTGGAGTTTGGTGAGTTCGCGATTAAGCGTGATTGGTCTTTCGCCCAATACATCGGCCATTGCCTGTAGAGTCTTCTTTATCCGATGGGGCGCCTCGAAGAACACGACCGGGCCGGTGTAGGCAGAGATCTTCTTGAGCCAGCTTAATAGGGCGTTAGTCCTAACAGGTGGGAACCCCGCAAACAGGAACTCATCGGCCGGCCAGCCGCAGACGCCGAGCGCCGCCATGACTGCGCTCGGTCCGGGGATCGGAATGACGCGCACAGACGCATCGATGGCCGCCCGTATGAGCCGCTGACCCGGATCCGACACGACCGGGGTTCCTGCATCCGAAACGAGCGCCACGTCATTGCCGTCGGCGAGCTTTTCCAGGATGAGGGGGGTCTTCTCCCTCTCGTTGTGCGCGTGAAGACTCGTTGTTCGGGTTGTCACCCCATAATGGCGAAGGAGAATCGCGGTGCGCCGGGTATCTTCGGCCGCGATCAGCGTGACCTGCTTGAGCGTTTCCACCGCGCGGAGGGTGATATCCGCCAGGTTTCCAATCGGTGTCGCGACGACAAACAGCCTGGCGGGCATGCGAGGCGCGGATATTGTACCATTGGCGTTTGCCAGCTCCTCGATGTGCCGCGGCTTGAGGTGCCGAGCTGCTGGTGATCGGAACATCGCGTCCACCAGGGTCGTGCCCAGATGATGCGTTCGTCAGAACCCTTCAGCCACTTCGTTGGCGATTATCTTGCCTATCTTCATGAAGTTCACCCGACCGGTGCCACCCTCGACGGCGTGCACGCGCACGACGATCTGCTGGAGGACTTCAGCCGGCACGCGCTCGAGCAGCACACACGGGCTCTGGCGGGATTCTCCCGCCGCCTGCAGGAGATCAACGCCAACGATTTGACGCCTGTCGAGCGGATCGAGCAGCCGATGGTAGCGGCGAACATCCAGGCCCGGATTCTGGAAATCGAGCAGACGCGGACCTGGGAGCGCAATCCGCAGCTCTACGCCGACACGCTGTGCTCCAGTCTCGCGACGCAGGTCGTCTTCCCGCACGCGCCGCTGCCGGAGCGCGCCCGCCGCGTGTTGTCGAAGCTGCGTCAGACGACGAGGCTCGTGCAGGAGGCGCGCAGACAACATCAAGGACGCTCCGGGCATCTTCGTGAAGGTCGGGCTCGAGACCTTTCGCGGCGCCCTGAAGTTCATTCACGATGACCTTCCGAGAGCCTTTTCGGCGCTCGACGATCTCCACCTGCTGGGCGATCTGGCCGACGCATCGACAGAGGCGGTGCAGGCCATCGGCGGCTACGTCCAGTACCTCGAAGCGGAGGTCGCGCCGAAGGCGCGCGGCTCGTTCCGTCTGGGCCGCGAGCTGTTCGAGGCGAAGCTCCGGCTGGACGAGGGCATCTCCCTCGACCCCGATCGCCTGCTCGCCATCGCGCTCCGGGAGCTGCACGCCACCCAGGAGGAGTTCAAGAGCGTCGCGGGCCGTCTCGACGGAGGTGACCCGGTCGCGGCGTGGCGGAGCGCGAAGATGGATCATCCTGCCCCGGGCGAGCTCGGCGCCGGCGGCGCAGGCGCAGCTCGACGGAGCTCATGACGTTCATCGATCGCCAGGCGATCATCACGCGGCCCGAGGCGGAGCCGGTCGTCGTCGCGCCGACGCCGGACTTCTATCGCTGGACGTTCGCCAGCATGTGGGTGCCGGGGCCGTTCGAGCAGAAGCCGAGCCGCGCGTACTACTACCTGACCGACGCGGATCCGTCATGGCCGCGCCGAGCGCCGGAGGAGCACCTGCGCGATTTCAACTACCCGACGCTCTGGTCGATTTCGATTCACGAGGTCTATCCGGGGCACTTCCTGCATTTCCAGCATCTGCGGCGCGTCGAGTCGAAAGTGCGCAAGTCGATCGATGTTCGCGCCGGCGTCGTTCGTCGAGGGCTGGGCGCACTACTGCGAGCAGATGATGGTCGAGGTCGGGCTTCCGCCGACCGGATCAGACGCTGAAGCTCGGGCAGCTCGCCGAGGCGCTCATCCGCCTCGCGCGATTCGTCGTCGAGCATCCGGCTGCACGTCGAAGACATGTCGGTGGAGCAGGGCGATGCGGTTCTTCCGCGACGAGGCGTTTCTCGAGGAAGGCACCGCCCGGCGCGAGGCCGAGCGCGGCACGTTCGATCCGACCTATCTCGTGTACTCGGTCGGCAAGCTGATGCTGCTGAAGCTCCGCAGGGACTACAAGGAGCAGCAGGGCGGCGAAGTACTCGCAGCGCGCGTTCCACGACCAGCTGCTCGGCAACGGCACGGCGCACCTTCGCGGCGCACCGGCAGCTCATGCTGGGCGACGCAGGCGGGCGACCTGCTGGAGTGGAATCACGGTATGCCGCTGTACGAGTACGAGTGCGACGCGTGCGGGCACGCGGTTCGAGCGGATTCAGAAGTTCTCCGATCCCCCGTCGGACGAGTGCCCAGCTGCGGCAAGCGGCACGTCCACAAACTGCCGTCGTCGCCCGGCGATTCAGTTCAAGGGCACCGGGCTGGTACATCACCGACTACGCGCAAGAAGGGCACCAAGTGACGGGCGCCAAGCCGGCGCGAAGGCGGCAAGGCCGAGCAGCGGAGCCAGCTGGCGGCGGCGAGACCGCTGGCGCGAAGAAGCCGACGACAAACCGGAGACGCCCGAAGACCTCCTCAAGACGCCAAGGACACGAGGGCGGCGGCACCTGGCCGGCGCGCGTCAGACCTACTGCTGCTCGCGGACGTAGGCCGCTCGCCGCTCGATGTTCGTCCGAGCGGAGGTAGCGCGGAACGCGTCGCCGAGGTCGGGCCGCCGCAGCGCGAAATAGACCACCGCCTTCAGATAGCCGAGCTTGTTGCCGGTGTCGTGGCGGCTGCCCTGGACTTCGCACGCGTAGATCTGCCGCTCGCTGCAGCAGCTTCTTGAGGCCGTTGGTCAGCTGGATCTCGCCCGTGCGATCGCTCGCGGTGGCCTCAAGCGCGCGGAAGATATCGGGCGTCAGGATGTAGCGGCCGATGATCGCGAGGTCGGAGGGCGCGTCCTCGCGCGCCGGCTTTTCCACCAGATCGCGCACGCAGGTGGACGCCGTGCGCCAGAGGGCGTCCGGATCGATGTCCACGATGCCGTAGATGGACACCTGGTCGGCGCGGCACGCGCTCCACCGCGAGCACGGGGCCGCCGACGCGCTCGTACACGTCGATCATCTGCTTCAGCGCCGGCGGATCCGCGTCGATCACGTCATCGGCGAGGATCACGGCAAACGGCTCGTCGCCGATCAGCTCCGAGGTCACGAGCACGGCGTGGCCCAGGCCCGAGCGGCTCGCCCTGGCGGACGTACGCGACGTTGATCATGCTCGAGATCTTGCGCACCTCCTCGAGCTGCTCCGTCTTGTGCCGCGCCTCGAGAAACGTCTCGAGCTCGATGTTGACGTCGAAGTGATCCTCGATCGCGTTCTTGCCGCGGCCGGTCACGAGGATGATGTTGTCGACGCCCGACGCCACCGCTTCCTCGACGCCGTACTGGATGATCGGCTTGTCGACGAGCGGGAGCATCTCCTTGGGCTGCGCCTTGGTCGCGGGCAGAAACCGGGTGCCGAGGCCGGCGGCCGGGAACACGGCCTTGCGAACGGTTGATGTCACGCACCTATTGTAACCAACTAACCTACGCTAGAGATTCCGCCATGCTGGATCCCGCCTTCGTCAGGGACCATCAGGACGACGTCCGCCGGGGCCTCCGCTCAGCGCGGGCTGGACGCCGACGGCGACCTGGAGGCGCTGGCGACGCTCGAGAACCGCCGCCGGCGGCTGATTCCGGATCTGGAGGGGCTGAAGCGCGAGCAGAACGCCGCGAGCGACGAAGTGGCGCGGGCGAAGCGCCAGGGGCAGGATGCGAGCGGCATTCTCCAGGCCAATCGCGCGCGGGCGCAGCAGATCCGTCAGCTGTCGATCGAGCTGGACCAGGTGGAAGCAGCAGCGAACCACCCTGCTGATGTCGCTCCCGAACCTGCCGCATGCCAGCGTCCCGATCGGGCCGAGCGAGGCCGACAACCAGGTGGTGCGCACCTGGGGCGAGCCGCGTCGAGTTCGATTTCACGCCGCTCGCGCATTGGGATCTCGGCCCGGCGCTCGGCATCCTGGATTTCGAGCGCGCGACGCGGATGTCGGGCGCGCGATTCTCGGTGCTGCTCGGCGCGGGCGCCCGGCTGGCGCGGGCGCTCATCGGCTTCATGCTCGATCTCCACACGCGCGAGCACGGATATCTCGAGGTCGAGCCGCCGGTGCTCGTCAATCGCGCGTCGCTCGAAGGCACCGGTCAGCTGCCGAAGTTCGAGGCGGATCTGTTCAAGATCGCGGGCGACTGGGACCTGTACCTGATCCCGACCGCGGAGGTTCCGCTCACGAATCTCCACCGCGGCGAAATGCTCGACGCGGCGGCCCTGCCGCTGAACTACACCGCGTACACGCCCTGCTTCCGAAGCGAGGCCGGCTCGTACGGCGCCGACGTGCGGGGCCTCATCCGGCAGCACCAGTTCGACAAAGTCGAGCTGGTCAAGATTGCCCGGCCGGAACAATCGTACGAGGAGCTGGAAAAGCTGACGCGGACATGCGGAAGAAGTGCTTGAAGCGGCTGGGGCTGCCGTTTCGCACCGTGGCGCTCTGCACGGGCGACCTGGGCATGAGCATGGCGAAGACCTACGATCTGGAAGTCTGGCTGCCGAGCCAGCAGCGGTACCGCGAGATTTCCTCCTGCAGCAACGCCGAGGCGTACCAGGCGCGCCGGGCCAATATCCGGTTCAAGCCGGCCGCGGGTGGCAAACCCGAGTTCGTGCACACGCTGAACGGCTCCGGTCTGGCCGTCGGCCGGACGCTGATCGCCATCCTCGAGAACTACCAGGAACAGGACGGATCGGTCACGATACCCGAGGCGCTGCGCCAGTACATGGGGAGCGCCACGATCCAGCCGGGCGCGTCACTCGCCCGGTGAGCCGCACGCCTGCATCCGCACCTCTTCGCCGCAAGGACCCACACTCAGGGCATAGAATGAGACGTCAGACGGAGAGATGGCCGAGTGGTTGAAGGCGGCGGTCTTGAAAACCGCTGAACGGGGAACCGTTCCGGGGGTTCGAATCCCTCTCTCTCCGCCAATTGAGCGCACGGCGGTGGCGTAGTTCACCATGGCAGCTGCAGCACTGGAGCTCGATCGGCCCGATTTGATCTGCGACCGCGCGATTGTCGGGGGCACGCGGCGCACGTCGTTCGACGGCAGCACGTTCGAGGTGCGCAATCCGGCGGACGGCGACCTGCTCGCGGCCGTCGCCGACAGCGCCGCGCGCGACGCGATCGACGCCGTGGACGCCGCGGAGGCGGCCTCCGGCTCCTGGAAGAGCGCGACCGCCAGAGAGCGCTCCGCGCTGCTCAAGGCGTGGTTCAACAGGATCCTCGCGAACCAGGAAGATCTCGCACGCCTGATTTCGCTCGAACAGGGCAAGCCGCTCCGCGAGAGCCGCAGCGAGATCGTCTACGGCGCCGCCTTCATCGAGTGGTTCGCCGAAGAAGCCAGGCGCGCGTACGGCGAGATCATCCCGGAGCCGGTCAGGGGGCGCAAGCTGCTCGTCCTGAAAGAACCCGTCGGCATCGTCGCCGCGATCACCCCCTGGAACTTTCCGGTCGCGATGCTCACGAGGAAGCTCGGGCCGGCTCTGGCGGCCGGATGCACGGTCGTCGCCAAGCCGTCGGAAGATACGCCGCTGTCGGCGCTGGCGCTGGCGCTCCTCGCCGGAGAGGCGGGAATTCCGCCCGGCGTCCTCAACGTCGTGACGGCCTCTCGCGCCCGGACGCCCGAAGTGGTCGACGCATGGCTCCAGGATGCGCGAGTCCGCAAAGTCACCTTCACCGGCTCGACTGCGGTCGGCAAGCGGATCATGCGCGGCTCGGCCGGCACGCTGAAGCGCGTGTCGCTCGAGCTCGGCGGCAACGCGCCGTTCATCGTATTCGACGATGCCGACCTGGACGCGGCGGTGGAGGGGGCGATCGCCTCGAAGTTCAGGAACACCGGGCAGACCTGTGTGTGCGCCAACCGCATCTTCGTGCAGACCGGCGTGTTCGATGCCTTCGCCGAGCGGCTCGGCGCAGCGGTCGGCCGGCTGAAGGTCGGACCGGCCTGGGAGGAGGGAGCCGAGCAAGGGCCGCTCATCAACCATCGCGCGCTGGAGAAGGTCGAGGAGCACGTGCGCGACGCCGTGGCCAGGGGCGCGACCGTCATCGCGGGCGGCGCCCGCCACGCGCGCGGCGGAACCTTCTTCCAGCCGACGGTTCTCGCCGGCGCGACGGCCGAGATGAAGCTCTGGCACGAGGAGACCTTCGGTCCCGTCGCACCGCTCATCCGGTTCCATGACGAGGCCGAAGTGGTGCGCGTCGCCAACGCGACGCCGTTTGGCCTGGCGGCGTACTTCTACGCGCGCGATCTCGGAAGGGTGTGGCGCGTGGCCGCGGCCCTCGAGTGCGGCATGGTGGGCGTGAACGAGGGCGTGATCTCGACCGAAGTGGCGCCATTCGGCGGCGTCAAGGAGTCGGGACTCGGCCGTGAGGGCGCCCGCCACGGTCTCGACGAGTACCTGAACATCAAGTACGTGGCGATGGGCGGCCTCGGGACGTAAGACCCGCAGCGATCAGTAGCGGGAATTCCGGTACGAGTCGTTCAACTGGATCGAGCGGGCAATCTGCCCGAAGACCCGCTGATACGTTCCGAAGTCATCGCTCGGGGCGACGCCGATGACGTAGAAGAGCGTGCCGTCGGCGAGCTGCGTGGTGAACAGTTCGATGCTCTCCTGACGCCCGGTGATTTCCGAGACGTTGCTGAGGATCGTGTGGAGCGCGGTGCGGCCGCCCAGCGTCGCCCTGTCGTAGCCGCCGCGAGCGCGCAGCCGCGGATTGCTCTGCGACAGCGAGCTGACGAGCTCGTCGGTCGCCGTGCGCAGGTCGTGCACCTCGTTGCGCGAGATCCCCACCTCGACGCCATGCGTGATGCCGCGCTGATCGTAGCCTCCGTCCGGCGCGAAGGTCACCGTCGAGTTGTCGCTCAGCTCCTGCCAGTTCGACGGCACGCTGATCCGGAAGACGTTCCCCTCCTCGTAGCTCCGCAGCCTCGCCGACGGCGGGTCCACGCGTCCGGTGGCCGTCGAGCCGGACGGGTACCGGTTGGACGTGCTGCGGCGCCCGCTGCGCGTGGCCTGCTCGGTGGTCGGCGCGGGCGGGAGTCCCCGCAGGTGCGACTTGACGGAGTCGAAGGCCCGGCTGTCGCGGATCGGATTCGAGACGTGCAGCATGCGCGCCTCGTCGGTGATGTACTGGTACCGATTGCTCGGATTCGGGTGATCGCTCAGGAACTGCGGGCCCCCGTTACCGGACGTCTGCTCGATCGTCTTGAACATGTTCGCCATGTCCTGGGCGTCGTAGCCCGCCCTGGCCATGATGTGCGAGCCCAGGATGTCCGCCTGCTTCTCGTACTCGCGGCTGTACTTCATGAAGTAGGTGCCGAGCCCGAACTGTGTGCCCTGAGAAATCACCTGCCCGAGCGTGCCTCCGGTGATGGCTCCGGCGATCGCGCCGATCACCGAGCCGATCTCGAAGGGCGTGGCCTGCGTGGCCTGCGCGGTCCCGTGCCGCAACGCCACGTGGCTCATCTCGTGCGCCATGACGCCGGCGACCTCGCCTTCGGACTTGGCCGCTTCGATCATCCCCCGGTTGACGTACATCGGCCCGCCCGGGAGCGCAAACGCGTTGATGTCGCTGACGTTCACCACCTTGAAGGTGTAATGGAACTCCGGATGCCGGAACTCGTTCGGAATCGAACCGGCGAGCCGCTCTCCCAGGCGCTGAATATATGACTCGACCTGCTCGTCGCGCATGATCGGAAGCTGTTCCTCTACCTGGTTCGCGGCCTCGCGCCCCAGCTTCACGTCCTCGCTCACCTTGTACTTGTTCTTCGGGGCGGTGATCGTCGTCTGTGCCGACGCGAGGCTGACCGACGCCAGGACCGCCACGAGCGCGATCGCCGTTCTCGGGTTCCGTCTCTGTGAAAGTGGCATATCGTAATCCTTGGTCGAGAAACGTCTTCGGTCCTGAGGAAGCAGCATCCGTGCCAATAGCCGCGGCACGGCAAGAATCGGTCAAATCCTACCGGACATGCTACCGTGTTTCCAGGGTGTCACGAGTTCCGGACAGCTGGCACGGCCGTTGATTCGCCACTTCGATCGATCAGGGAGGCCGTCATGGACAGACTGGGCGTCGCCGCCATCGTGATTGTCGTCTCAACGGCCGCTGCCGGTTACGCGGCTCAGGGGCGCGGGAACGGGCGCGCAGCCGGGAACCCGCATTCAGGCGTCACTCCGCCGGGACACGCCGGCGCGCCGAAGGAGCACGGCCCCAAAGCAACACCGGCCGGCAATCCCCGTGTCACAACCTCCACGCCGACCGATCACGCGATGAAGAACCCTCGTCTCGAGCAGCGGCTTCAGATGCTGCTCCCCGCGGGCACGAGCGTCGCCGACGGCGCCGCCGGCTTCAAGAACTGGGGGCAGTTCGTCGCCGCCGCTCACGTGTCGCACAACCTCGACATTCCGTTTTTCGATCTGAAAGCCCGGATGACGGGCGGCAGCGCGGTGTCTCTTGGTGACGCGATTCAGGCGCTGCGGCCGGACATCCCCGGAAGCCAGGCTGCGTCGGCCGCAAAGAAAGCCGAGACCGACGCGGCCGCCGATCTCCGCGAATCCGAATGAGATCACGCAGGAACCTCGCTGCAGCGATGGTGGCGCTCGCCGCGATCACGATTCCGGACTCGGCCGTGGCACAGGGCAAGAGCGCGTCGGCGCCGGGACAGACCAAAGCCGGCGCGAATGGCACCGGCGTTGGCCGCGTGCAGGGAGCCACCGCGTCGCCGGCCACCGCCGGCAGCGCCGCGGCCTCGTCCAGCTCGTCCACCCGCGCGCTCTATTTCGGCTCGTGGCTCGACGATGCGTCCGTGATGGAGCCGGGGGCGTTCTGGGCGGGGTTCTCCTCCGCGTACTGGAAGGCCGAGGCCGCGCGACAGATCGATGCCCCGGTGATTCTGGCCGCAGTCGGCGTGGCTCCGTGGCTGCAGCTTGGCGGCAGCCTTCCCATCTATCACTACCACGATCAGAGCGGCGTCGACGCGCACGGAATCGGCATGGTTTCGATGTACGGAAAGGTCGTCCTGAAGAACCCCGCAGGAGCCGATCGCTTCGGCGTTGCGGTGGCGCCGCTCGTCGAGATTGCATCCGGGACCGCTAACCGGCTTGGCTGGGCGCTGCCGGTGAACGTCGAAGCGCGCCCTGGCCGTGTCCGCGTGTACGGTTCGGCGGGCTTCTTTTCGCGAGGCTCCATCTTCGGTTCCGGCGCTCTGGAGTTACCGGTCACCTCCCGGCTCTACCTGACGGCAAACCTCGGACATGCCTCGGCGGGGTCCGGAGAAGGGCAGACGGACGTCGGGATCGGCGCGGCGCTCTTCACCAGCGGCGCGAGCAGCGTCTTCGTCAGCCTCGGGCGTTCCCTCCGGACCCCCGACGAGTCGGCCGGCGGCGTTTCCATAGGCGGCGGCTTCTCGGTGCTCGTTCCCGCGCGATAGTCCCCTGCCCGTGTCCCTCCGGCCTGGCCGCGGGCTCCCATCGTTGACGTCCTATTTACCGGTAGGTATACTGGTGTCGTTGCGCCCGCCTTCGGATCTTCTCCGTCGTCCGGTGCGTCAATCCTTCGGAACATGGACCACCCCGTCGACGTCAAACCTGGAACGTCCGCTGAGCGGATTCTGAGCACGGCGCTCGATCTCTTCGCCGTGAAGGGCTACGACGCCACGGCGGTGCGCGAGATTTGCGAGGCGGCCGGCATTACCAAGCCCACCCTCTATTACTTCTTTCGCAGCAAGGACGGTGTGCTTCAGGCGCTCGTCACCAGCGGATTCGAGCGCTTCCGGGGTCTGGTCGACGCGGCCGTCGCGCAGCCCGGGTCCTTTCGCGAGCGACTGAAGATCGTCGCCCGGTACGCTCTTCGAGAGCGCCCGCGCCCAGCCGCGCTACTGGCGATTCATGCACAGCATCGTCTGGGCGCCGCCGAGCACCGCCCAGGCGCAGACGGTGGCCTGCTCGCAGTTCTACGAGGGAGTGGTCGGCGTGCTCGCCGCGGCCGCCGAAGCCGCGGTCGCGGCCGGAGAGCTGATGCCCGGCCCGTCCAGCACCCGGATGCTCGTCCTGATGGGCGCCATCACCGAGGCGGCGACCGGATACGTGATGTGCGGCAAACCGGAACTGACGCCGCAGCTGGCGGATGAATTGATTGAGACGATTCTGAACGGATGGACCCAGAGCGCCTAGACCAATGCACATGAAGCTTTCACTTCTCACGCTCGGCACGATCCTGATTGGCGCTCCTCTGTCGGCGCAGCAGCTCTCGCGCGCCGACGCGGTGGCCCTCGCGCTGGGCGCCAACCCGCAGGTGAAGGAGAGCCTCGAGCAGGTCGCGCTGCTCGAAGGGCGCATCACCGAGGCCCGTGCGGACGCGCTGCCGGAGATCACCTGGAATACGAGCGCCATGCGGTCGCGGGATCCAGGGCTGCTGAACAGTCCGAACTTCGATCGCTTTCCTCCGGAATTCCGGTACGGCGCTGAGCCCGCTGCCGGCCAATGCCTTCGCCACCACCGCCGATTTCCGGCAGACGCTCTTCAGCTTCAAGGTCGGCAAGGCGCTGGCGGCCGCGCGCCTGGCACGGACCGCCGGCGAAGACGAAGTGCAGCGCGCCCGGCAGGCGACGGCACTCGATGCCGTCCGGGCCTACAACCAGTTCCTGTTCACGATTGAACAGTCCAAGGTCGCCGGCGAGAACCTGGCGTCCACCCAGAGCCACTTTCAGTTCGCCGAGAACCGCCGGGCCGCGGGCGTGGCCACCGAGCTGGAGGTGCTCAGAGCCCAGGTCGACGTCGAGAACCAGCGCGCCGAGCTGCTGCGCGCGGAAAACGAGGTAGCGGCCGCCCGCGCGACCCTGAACACCGTCATGGTGCGCCCGACGGGCACGCCCATCGAGCCGACCGACGCGCTGACGCTCGTCCCGGTCACCGGCACCTTCGACGACGCCGTCCAAGAGGCGCTGGCGGCGCGGCCCGAGCTGCAGTCGCTCCGGTTGCAGGCGGAGATCAGGGACAAGCTCGTGGACGTCGCGGCCGCCGATGCGAAGCCGAGCGTCGACTTCAGCGGTTCGTACGGCTTTGCCGTCCGCCGGCCGAAGAATCTGTTCGATCCCGACTTCACGCGCTGGTCGGGCCTGATCACGATCAAGGTGCCGCTGTTCGACGGGCTGCGGACCGGCGGCCGCGTCGCGCAGGCGACGGCCGAGCGCAACACCACGATCCAGCAGATCGCGGCGCTCGAGAACCAGGTGCGCCTCGAGGTGCAGTCCGCCTGGGATTCGCTCGCGCTCGCGGAGCGGACCCTCTCTGCCGCCGAGCTGAACGTGACGCAGGCTCGACGGGCCCTCGAGATGACCGAAGCCAACTACCGGCTCGGCGCGGCGACGCCGCTCGACGTGATCGACGCGCGTCAGGCCCTGAGCCAGGCCGAGAACATCCGGAACCAGTCCCTGGTGACGCACGCCAACTCGCGCGCGACGCTGCAGTACGTGATGGGACGCAATCCGCTGGAGTAGCCGATGCAGACGATTGTTCAACGCACCCTGACCGTGGCGGCCAGCCTGGCGCTGGCGACTGCCCTCGCCGCATGCCGCGGCACGGAAGCCGAAACCGCCACTCCGGCCGTCCGGGCCGTGCCGGTCCGCACGGCGCCGGTGCAGATCCGCGATCTGGCCGAGACCCTCACCCTCACCGGCACGCTCAACGCGCGATCCGAAGTGACCGTCGTCGCCGAAGTCTCGGCCCGGCTGCAGCGGACCCTGGTGAACGAGGGGGACCGCGTGACCCGGGGGCAGCTGCTCGCCACGCTCGACGCCGCCGACTTCCAGCTCGCCCGCGAGCGCGCCCAGGCGGCGCTCGCGATGGCGGAGGCCAACCGGGCGCACGCGCGGGCGGAGAAGGAGCGTGCCGACAGCCTGCTCAAGACCGGCGGGATCACCGACAAGGATCATCTCGCCGCCCAGGTTGCCGTGCAGGTCGCCGAGGCCTCGTACTCGCAGGCCGGGACCGAGCTCGCCATCGCCGAACGTCAGCTGGCCCGCACCCGCATCAGGTCTCCGCTTGCGGGCCGTGTGGCCAAGCGCCTGCTGGATGCCGGCGGCATGGTCGCGGTTGGCACCCCGATCTACACCCTGGTGGACGACTCGGTATTCGAATTCAGGGCGTCGGTGGCCTCCGGCGATTTCGGCCAGGTGAAGCTCGGCGAGAAGGTGAGCGTCACGGTGGACGCCCTGCCGGGGTTCGCCACCGAAGGGCGTGTGGACCGCATTGCGCCGCAGGTCGATCCCCGCAGCCGATCGTTCGAGGTCGTGATCCTCGTCCCCGGCCGTCCGGAGCTGGTCTCGGGCCTGTTCGCCCGGGCCCAGGTGCACGTGCGTGACGTGCCGGACAGCCTCGTCGTTCCGCCGGCGGCGCTGATCCGCGACGGCGCGGATCCGGAGCACGCGCAGGCCTTCGTGGTCGCGGGCGGCAAGGCGGAACGCCGGGACGTCGCCATCGGCGTGGAGGTGCCGGATGCCGTCCAGGTGACCTCCGGACTGCAGGCCGGCGAACTGGTCGTGCT
The DNA here is from genome assembly GCA_963738315.1 of Vicinamibacterales bacterium. GTDB lineage: Bacteria > Acidobacteriota > Vicinamibacteria > Vicinamibacterales > JAMQPK01 > JAMQPK01. The sequence continues at coordinate 756,465 of CAVTVT010000004.1, forward strand.
GGATCCGCCCAGCGCTCTCGGTCCCGGCACGCAGGTTGACGTACAGCGCACGCCGAAGGCAGGTTCGTGACATGTTTCTGAGCGATCTCTCCATCAAGCAGCCGGTGTTCGCGACCATGATGATGGCCGCGCTCGCCGTTCTGGGCCTGACGTCCTACCGCGCCCTGAAGGTCGATCTCTTCCCCGACGTCGAATTTCCCGTCGTCACGGTCACGACGCGCTACACCGGCGCGTCGCCCGAGACGGTGGAGCGCGACGTCACGAAGGAGATCGAGGAGGCGGTGAACACCGTCGAGGGCGTCCGCCACATCGAGTCCACGTCGCAGGAAGGGCTGTCGACCGTCATCGTGAACTTCAACATCGGGGTGCCGACGCTGAACGCGTCGCAGGACATCCGGGGCAAGGTGGCGGCCATCCGCGGCGATCTCCCGCGGGAGATCGACGAGCCGATCATCCTGCGCATCGACCCCAGCGCGATGCCGATCGTGTCGGTGGCGATCGACGCGCCGTCGCTGACGGCGCGCGCGGTGTCGGACATCGCCGACAAGATCGTGAAGCGCCGGCTGGAGAACGTGCCGGGCGTCGGGGCGGTCAACCTCGTCGGCGAGGCCAAACGCGAAGTGCAGGTGATGGTCGACCGCACGCGACTGGAGGCGCTACGGGCTGTCGCTCGCGCAGCTGGTGGACGCGCTGCGCACGCAGAACGTGGACGCGCCCGTCGGCGCCGCCGATCGCGGCGCGACCGAGGCCATGGTGCGCGTGGCCGCCCGCGGAGCCACGGCGGCGCAGATTGCCGACATTCCCGTGAAGCACGTCGGCGACCGCACGCTGCTGGTCAGCGACGTCGCGCAGGTCATCGACGGCGTGGAGGAGCCGCGCAGCCTGGCGTTCGTGAACGAGAAGCCGGCCATCGCCCTCGACATGCAGAAGCAGGCGGGCGCCAACACCGTGGCCGTCGCCGACGGGGTGCGCGAGGCGGTGGCGAGGATGGCGCCGGAGCTGCCGCCGGGCGTCACGCTCCGGCTGGTGCGCGACGACTCCACGTTCATCCGAGAGTCGATCGACGACGTGCAGATGACGCTGATGCTGGGCGGACTGCTCACCGTGTTCATCGTCTTCCTGTTCCTGAACTCGTGGCGCTCCACGGTCATCACCGGGCTGACGCTGCCGATCTCGGTGATCGCGGCCTTCATCGCGATGCGCGCTCTTCGGCTTCACGCTGAACGTGCTGACGCTGATGGGCCTCTCGCTCGCGATCGGCATGCTGATCGACGACGCGATCGTCGTGCGCGAGAACATCGTGCGGCACATGCAGCAGGGGAAGGATCACCTGACCGCCGCGCGCGAAGGCACCGCCGAGATCGGGCTCGCCGTCATGGCCACCACCTTCACGATCATCGCCGTGTTCATTCCCGTCGCGTTCATGGGCGGCATGGTGGGGCAGTTCTTCTATCAGTTCGGCATCACGGTGGCCGCGGCCGTGCTCGTCTCGCTCTTCGTCAGCTTCACGCTCGATCCGATGCTCTCGTCGCGCTGGTACGACCCCGACGTCGAGGAGCATCGCCGGCGCGGCGATCGTCGGCCGGCGTGCTGCAGCGGTTCAACAGGCGCTTCGACGACCTGCACGGGTCCTACGAGCGCGTCCTCGACTGGGCGCTGCGCCACCGGTGGACCGTCATGCGCCGTCGCCGTGCGTGGCGTTCGTCAGCGCGTTCCCGATCCTCGGGATCCTCGGCGGCGACTTCATGCCCGACTTCAACCGCGGCGAGTACCAGGTGTCGTTCAAGGCGACGCCCGGCGCGACCCTGCGCGAGACGGGCGACCGGGCGCAGCAGATGGTGGCGCAGCTGCGACGAGCTGCCCGACGTCGATTACACCTACACCACCATCGGCGAGGCCGGGTCGCAGTTCCGGCCCGTGACCGAGGGCACGACGTACGTCAAGCTGAAGCCGCACGCGCGGGGGCACGTTCAGCGCGGTGCTGCGCGCAGGCCCGGCAGAAGGTGGAGCAGGTGCCCGGCTTGACGTTCGGGCTCACCGAGGCCGGCGCGTTCGGGCAGAAGCCGATTCAGATCAGCGTGCGCGGACCGGAGATCGACGAGCTCGACCGCATCTCGCGCGCCCTCGTGGATGCGATGCGGCGGATTCCCGGCGTGGCGGACATCGAGAACAGCCTCGAGAAATCGAAGCCCGAGCTGCGGGTCGACGTCGATCGCCAGCGCGCCAGCGATCTGGGCATCCCGGTGTCGACGATCGCCACGACGCTGCAGGCCGGGGTCGTGGGCCAGGTCGCGACGACGATCCAGGATTCGGCCGGCGACAACCACGACGTGCGCGTCCGGCTGCGCCCCGATCAGCGCCGGTACTCGGAGGATCTGCTGCTGCTCTCGGTGCCCACCGACAAGGACGACGCGCACGGCGACAAGATCCTGAAGCCGCTCAGCGAGGTGGCGGGCGTGCTGCCGGGCACCGGTCCGTCGTCGATCCGCCGCCGCGATCTCGTGCGCGAGGTCCGCGTCTCGGCGAACACCGACGGCCGCCCGCTGCAGGAGGTCTCGAACGACATCGATGCGGCCGGCCGGGCCCTCAATCTGCCCGCCCGGCTACGACATCGTCGCCGGCGGCGACACCGAGGAGCTGGTGATCATGTTCCAGAACATGTTCCAGGCGCTCTTCCTCGCGGTCGTCTTCATCTACCTGATCCTGGCGTCGCAGTTCGGCTCGTTCACCCATCCGCTCGCGATCATGCTGTCGCTGCCGCTCTCGCTCGTGGGGGTGGCCGTCATGCTGTTCTTCACGCACGACACGCTGAACATCATGAGCATGATCGGGCTGATCATGCTCATGGGCCTGGTGACGAAGAACGCGATCCTGCTGGTGGACTTCACGAACCACGCGCGCGCGCAGGGGCTGTCGCGGCACCAGGCGCTGCTGCGGGCCGGCACCACGCGGCTGCGGCCGATCGTCATGACGACGCTGGCGATGATCTTCGGGATGCTGCCGCTCGCCTTCGCGATCGGCGCGGGCGCGGAGATGCGGGCGCCGATGGCCCGCGCCGTGATCGGCGGGCTGATCACCTCGACGCTGCTGTCGCTGCTCGTGGTGCCCGTGGTCTACACGTTCCTGGACGATTTTCGCCCCTCGGCCGTGCTGGGCTGGCTCCGGCTCCGGAAGCCGCGTGTGCCGCACGAGGCGGTCCCGGCGGGAAGTCCCGCACGTTCGGGGAGCGCGCGGCTGTAGCGGCTCAGAACTCGTGGCTGAGGCCGTAGCTCCCGGTGGGCAGAATGCCGCGCCACTCGGAGACGAGCCGCCGGTAGGCCTCGCCCACGGGCCTGATCTTCCGATCGATGTCGTAGAGCCCGCACGGATTCACGCGTCCGTTGTCCTCGCGCAGCGCCGAGTCCCAGTCCACCTGATCGGTGAGCGATGTACCAGGTGAAGCCGACGATGGTGACGCCATCCTGCCGGAGACGCAGCACGTTGGCCCACTGCTTCCTGAGCCAGTCGGGCGCCCGCTCGACGTCGTGGATGTTGGTCTCGGTGTGCATCACCGGGAGCCGGTAGCGCTCGAAGTACTGCCGTGTGATGACGTAGTACCCGAAGATCTCGCCCGCGCCTCGCGTCGCGCCGTCCCCGGCGACCAGGTGCTCGTTGGTGATGTAGTAATCGTTCCCCATGACGCAGCTCGCGCGCACGTGGTTCCGGCCGAACCACTCGTACTCCTCGCGGGTCATGCCGTTGTCCAGCAGGTACTGATACATCAGCACGTTCACCGGCACGCCGTACGAGAGGTCGAGCGCGACGAAGCGACGCTCGTTCAGCAGGTCCGCCCGGGCGAGCGAGGACGGTCCGTCGGCGTGGAAGTACTCCGACGACTCGCTCTGGATGAACACCGCGTCCGGGTTGACGGCGAGGATCGCGCGCATGGCGAGGACGTTGGCGCGGCAGAGGTTGTGCAGGGCGGTGACGAAGGCGCGGTCGCTCGAGAGCCGCTCGTTCCACCAGCCGTAGCGCGCCGAGAAGAGCGCGGCGATGAAGATCTCGTTGATGGGCGTGTAGTGGCGGATCCAGGGGAATCGCTCGGCGAAGGCGCGGGCGTACCGCGCGAAGAGCGGCGGGCCAGTCGCCGTTCTGGAAGTCGCCGATCCAGTCGGGAACGCCGAAATGGCAGAGATCGGCGATCGGCGTGATGCCCAGCGTCCGCAGGGCTCCCAGGGACGCGTCGGCGAACTCCCAGTCGTAGCGATCGGCGCCGGTGTGGGTCGCGTAGTAGGCCGGCCCGAAGCGCAGGTACTCGATGCCGAGGGCCCGGACCAGCTCGAAGTCCTCGCGCCAGCGGCGGTAGTGGCCGCACTTCGCCATCTCGTCCACCCGCACCCGGCGCCCGTCGGGCAGGACGGTGGTGGGGTAGCTGTTCTCGATGCCGGTTGCAAACATGAAATTGGCCATGGACCTGCGGGACCTTTCGTCAGAAATATTGGCGTCCGGCTAATCGTGCAGCGGCGGCGCGAGGCCTCCCGCGCGACCGAGGCGGAGTTCGGCATCGGGGCGGCGCAGTGCTTCGTGCTGCGGACGCTCGCCGAGACGCCGGGGCTCTCGGTCAACGAGCTGGCCGCCCGCACCTGTACACATCAGAGCTCGGTGTCGGCGGTGCTGGGCAAGCTGATCGAGCGGGGGCTCGTGACGGCGCGCGCGAGCCGCGACGACGGGAGGCGCCGGCGGCTGCGCCTCACGCCGAAGGGGGCCCGGATCGCGGCCGCGGGTCCGCACGCCATTCAGGCGAAGCTGATTGGCGCGATCGATGCGATGCGCCCTGAAGAGCGCCGGCGGCTGGCGCAGGGCCTGCGCCGGCTCGTCGCGGGCCTCGGGGAGGCCGAACGGGCCCGCATGTTCCTGGAGGAGAGGCATCGGCGATGAACGACGGCGGTCTGGACGCGCTTGGCGATTTTACGGTGACTCGGCGGATGTTGCGGCGGGCCCGCGCATTCGAGGCCGAGGAGCGGCGTGAACGGCTGTTCGGCATCCGCCGCGTCGTGCGGCCGGCATCGTCCTGAGGCATCTTCAGGAGGGCGCCAGCCTACAATGGAGGTGTGGAGCAGCATCTGCTGGCGTGGATCACGCACTATGGTGCGGCGGCGCTGTTCGGGCTGCTCGCGCTCGGGGTCGTGGGGCTTCCGGTGCCGAACGAGACGCTCCTGACGCTCGCCGGGGCGCTGGTCCGCCGGGGCGAGCTGTCGCTCGTGCCCACGCTGCTGGCGGCCTGCGCGGGCAACCTCTCGGGGGTGACGGTCAGCTACCTCATCGGCCGGTCGGCCGGGATGACTGTGCTGCGGCGCCGCTTCGCGCGCGAGCTGGCGCGCGTCGAGCGCTGGTTCGAACGGGTCGGCAAATGGGCGCTGGCGCTCGGCTACTTCGTGCCGGGCTTGCGCCACGTCACCGCGATCGGTGCCGGCTCGAGCGGGTTTCCGTACGGTTCCTTCGCGCGCTACGCCTATTCGGGCGCGATCGTCTGGACCGCCGCGTTCCTCGCCCTCGGCTACTTCGTCGGCGCGCGCCTGCCGGAGTCGCTGCACGCGTTCGGCCGCCACGCGCAGCTGGCGTGCCTCGCCGCGGGCCTCGGCGTGGCGCTCGCCGCGCTGATCCGGACCCGGACCTCGGACTCACCGGCCCGCTGAACCGGCGGCCTCACGCGACGTCGAACTGCCGCGTGCGGATCGTGCAGCTGCCCTCCACCGCGAGCACGAACACCCGTCCGTCGCCCGAGTGGCCGGTCCGCGCGTGGTCGATCACCACGCGGACGATCTCTTCCACGAGATCGTCCGGCGCCACGATGTCGAGCATGCACATGGGCAGGAGCTCCTCGAGGGCGAGGCCGCGGTAACGCGTGGTCGGTCTGGTGCGCAGGCCGCGGCCCCGGACGTCGCTGATGGTGATGCCGGAGATGCCGATCTTCTCGAGCGCGGCGGTGGCATCCGCTGCCGTCTCGGGGCGCACGATGCACTTGACGAGCTTCATGGGGTGGGTTCGTCGCGCCGTGACATCCAGGCGCCGCGCACCGGAATCCAGTACCGCTTCAGGCGGGACGCGCCACTGGCCTTCCAGGTCCAGAGCCCGGACAGGATCACGCCAGCGAGGACGCTTGGCAGCGGCGCGCCGAACTTGAGCATGAGCGCCCCTGCGAGGATGCACGCACCAACGAACATTCTGATGTTCATGGAACCTCCCGATCTGTCCGAGGCCCGCGCCATCCGCGGCGCGGGCCTCCATCACCGGTGGAGCGTCAATGCGTGTCGCGGATGGGCTGCAGCACGGGCTGCGCCGCCCCCTGAGGCGCGGAATGCGCCACGGCGATCCCGCCCGCGCCCGGCGTGAGGACGAAGTCGGGGTAGGCCAGTGTGCCCATCTCCGGGATATCCAGCCCGGCGAGCTCCACGTCGGCCGAAACGCGGTTGCCCATGAGCGCCTCGACCACTCTGAAGAACGCGTAGAAGCTGACGAACACGAACACCAGGCACGTCAGCGTGCCGATGCACTGCGCGGCGAACTGGCTCGCGTCGCCATAGAAGAGTCCCCGTACCGCGCCCGGCACGCCGTTCCAGCCGTCGCCGTAGGCGCCATCCGCAAAGAGCCCGAGGGAGAGCACGCCCCATGCGCCGTTGACGCCGTGGACCGAGATGGCGCCGACCGGATCGTCGATCTTCGCGACGCGATCGAAGAACAGCACCGACTCCACGACGAGCAGCCCCGCCACGCAGCCGATGATCATCGCCGACACGCTGTTGACGAACGCGCACGGCGCCGTGATCGCCACCAGCCCCGCGAGCAGGCCGTTGGCCAGCATGCTCGGATCGGGCTTGCCGAGACGGAACCAGACGTAGAACATCGCCAGGACCGCGCCCCCGGTGCCGGCGAGCATCGTGTTGGTGGCGACGACCGCGATTCTCAGATCGCCGCCGGCGAGCGTCGAGCCCGGGTTGAAGCCGAACCAGCCGAACGCCAGGATGAAGGTGCCGGCGAGCGCCATCGGAATGTCGTGGCCCGGAATGGCGACCGCCTCGCCGTCCTTCGTGTACTTGCCGAGGCGCGGCCCGATCACGATCGCGCCGGCGAGCGCGGCGACGCCGCCAACCATGTGGACCACCGACGAGCCGGCGAAGTCCACATGGCCGTGGCCGAGCCCGAACTCCTTCCCGAGCGTCGCGAGCCAGCCGCCGCCCCAGACCCAGTTGGCGAACAGCGGGTAGACGACCATCGACATGAAGAAGCCGAAGACGAGGAACGCCGACCACTTCCATCGTTCGGCCATGGCGCCCGTCGGAATCGTGCCGGCGGTGTCCATGAAGACCATCTGGAAGAGAAAGAGGGCGAAGACCCCGACGTCGTACGTGCCGCCGCTCAGGAAGAAGCCCTTGAGGCCCAGCAGCCCGAACGCGTGGCCGCCGATCGTGATTGCGACCTCGTGGTTCAGCGGCGCCGTGCCGCCGAGACTCGCAAGCGCCCCCACGCCTCCCATCTGAAGGGCGTAGCCGCAGATCCAGTAGCCCAGCATGCCGATCGGATAGATCATGAAGTTCATGCTCATCGTGTGAGCGGCGTTCTTCGCGCGGGTGAAGCCGGTCTCCACCATGGCGAACCCGGCCTGCATGAACATGACGAGAAAGCCGGCCAGCAGCGTCCAGACGAAATTGATCGCGATCTTGTTGTGTCCGACGGTGTCCATGACTTCGCCGAGCGTCGGCTGAGCGGGGTCCTTGACGGTGACATCCTTCGCGGTGCCGGTGACGGCGCCGGTCGGGTCCCCGGCCGGCTGTCCGATGGCGCCCTGCGCGTGCAGCACCGGAGCGTGAATCACTGAAACGAGGGCCAGGGCCAGCAGAACGGCCCGCAACGCCCGCGGCACGAGACGGTTCCTCTTCATCTGCCACGATCCTTTCGGATATGCGCGGTAAACGTGGCGGCAATCGACACTCCCGCCGTGCGGGCGGATCGGCGGACCGAACCAGCCAGCCGCCGGAGCTGCCGAATGCCGGGATGCTATGGGTGAGTGCGGAGCCTACAGACGCAGAACGGGAACGAGCTTCGGGCGGGGAACAGGAACGGCCGCGAACGCGGCGACGAGACTGGCCGCGCCGGCGGTCAGCGGGAGCGGGCCGGCCGCGTACGCCACGACCGCCGCATGCTCGGGGACCTTCTCATCTCCGCCAGGCTGCCATGACGCATCGGGGCTGACGACCGACAGGTCCCACGTGTGAAAGGGCGCGGTGAAAGGGGACACGACCAGCACCAGCAGCCACACCGTGACGATCCGATGAACGAGCGCGCGACGGGCGATCACTGCCGGATCGCATATCAAGATCGGTACCGCCGGGTCCAATCGGTGCGGGCGGATTTCCGAAGAAAGCCGCGTCGGCGCGGCAGGTCAGGCTCTGCCGGATCCGGCCAAAACAGACGTTCTTGTTCATCGAGACACGGTGGAGTCACACCACTGTCGCCAACGAGGATCGCTTCCGGCCGTGACCATCGGCCGCGCCCGCCGGCCGCGGATCACTGAGCAACAAGAATGTTCATGCGACCGGGACGAGCATCGAAAGTGTCGCTGCGGAAGATTCGGGCGCGATCGTCGGAAGAACGATCATCGGAAGAAAATGTGGCGGTAGCCGCCGGCCACCAGGGCGGCGGCGTCGGCGATGACCCGCGGAAGACCCAGACCGCCGGGATACGCGAGATAGCGCGGCTGCCACACGGGATTGAACTTCTCCTTGTACGCGCGGAGGCCCTGGAAGTTGTACACGGCCTCGCCGTGACTGGTACACGAACGACGCGAGGCGGTTCCAGAGCGGCGCCACCGGCGATTCCTCGAAGCCCGAGAGGGGCGCCATGCCGAGCGAGAACCACTGATACCCCTCGGCCGCGCCCCACAGCATCACGTGTCCGAACAGCGCGTCCATCACGTCTTTCGGCGCGTCGTGCGCGAAGCGCATCGAGATCCACCGAGAGCTCGACCTTCGCGGGACCGGGCCACAGATTGGCGAACGCCACGATGCGGCCCTCGCGCTCGATGACGGCCACCGGGAAGCGTGCGATGTACTCGGGCTCGAAGAACCCGAGCGAGAAGCCCTTCTCCGCTCCGGCCCGGCCGCGCAGCCAGTCGTCCGACACCGCGCGCAGCTGGCCCATCGCCGCGCCCACCGAGTCGGGCGGGACGATGCGGAACGTGGCGTGCTCTTTTTCGAGGCGGTTCACGGCCTGGCGCACCGGTTTGCCGCGGCTGCCCGCAAGGCTGAAGCGTGCGAGATCCACGCGCGCCTGCTCGCCGATCTTGACGAACGTGAGACCCAAGTCCGCGTACTTGTGGAGGTGCTCGCTCGACGATCTCGTAGAACACCGGTACGCCGCTGAAGTCGGCGCACCGCTCGAGAAACAGCGTCACGAGCGTGCTGATGCGCTCGACCGGGCCGACAGGGTCGCCGAGCGCGACCCACGTCCGCCCCTGCACCGCGTACATGACGAAGCCGGTCCGCCCCTCATCGAAGAGCAGCGCTTTGTCGCGCAGGTACACCAGGTACGGATAGGTCGAGGTCTGAGACGCGATGATGGCGCCGGCCGTCTGGAGATCGGTATGGTCCGGCCTGGTCACCTCGTGCGGCGCCGGCCGGATCAGCTTCGCGAAGCCGAAGAGCAGCAGCGTGACGGCGGCGCCCACCGCCGCGCGGAGCATTCGGGACGCTTCGCCATGGAGCTCGAACCGCCACCACAGCTCGTGCGTGTACTCCACGTGCTTGAACGCGAACCGCCCCAGCCACAGCGTCGCCCCGAGCGCTCCGGCGATGGACACAATCCACACCGGCGAGAAGCGCGTCTCGAACAGCGCCGCGCGCCGGTCGAAGGCCGGCCGGGCGCGCCACAGGACGAGCAGAATTCCGGTCAGGACGAGCGCCTCCTCGTAGTCGGCGCCTTTCAGGAGCGAGGCGGCGACACCGATCGTCATGGCGGCTGCGGTGAGCACGTAGGCGGCGTCGAGCCGTCGCGCGAGCCCTTGTGACAGCACGAGCAGCGCCGCGCCGACGATGCTTCCGATGAAGTGCGACGCTTCGATCACGCCGAGCGGCAGCAGCCGATCGAGCAGCCGAAGCCGGCCGGTCGCGGCCGGCGTGGCGCCGGAAAAGAGCAGGATCACGCCGCCGAGAAACGTAAACACCGCCAGCAGCCGGGGCGTGAGCTGCTCGCTCACCCGCCCGAAGGTGGCGCTCAGCTGCGCCGCGCGGGAGCGGTGCAGCCGCAGCTCGTCGGCGACGAGGATCAGCAGAGCCGCCGTCAGCGGAAGCAGGTAGTACACCGCGCGATACGCCACCAGCGCGGGGAGCAGCGGTGTCGAGCGGACGAAGGGCGACAGCAGCAGCACCATGAGCCCCTCGAACACGCCGATGCCGCCGGGAACATGGCTGGCCAGGCCGAGCAGCTGCGCCGCGAGGAACGCTCCCAGGAACGCGCTGAACGGGACGGCATCCGGCGGCAGGAACACGAACAGCGCCGCCCCGGCGAGCACCCAGTCCACGATCGACACGCCGAGCTGCGCGACGGCAATCCGGAAGGTCGGGAGAGGCAGCTCCAGACGCCGCAGCCGGATGGGCCCGATCCGCAGCGCGGACGCGGCAACATAACCGAGGCTGGCCAGCACGAGCAGCCATCCCGTCGGGGCAACGGGCACCCAGTCCGGCAGGCCGATTTCGCGCGGCAACGGGCTGACCGCCAGACTCACCCCGCCGATCAGCAGCAGTCCCAGCCAGAAGGTGACGACGTACGAGAAGACGATGCGCGCAAGCTCTTCGGCCGAGATGCCCCAGCGCGTGTAGAAGCGGTAGCGCACCGAGGCCCCGGACAGCATCGCGAAGCCCACGTTGTTGGAGACCGCATAGGCCACGAACGAGGCGGTGGCGAGCCGCCTCCAGGGAAGGCGTCTGCCGAGATAGGCAAACGCCAGGAAGTCGTAGCAGGTGAGGACGGCGTAGTTCGCCGCCGTCAGCGCCAGGCCCCACGCGAGCCGCGACCACGGGATGCCGAAGACATCGGCGGTCAGCTGCCGCCACGTGACCGCATGCAGCTCGGTTCGCAGCACCTCCAGGGCCGCGAAGAACAGGAGCAGGCCGAGAAGAGCGGGCAGCGCACGGCGGAGACGCTCGATCATGGCGTCAGCGCGGGCCGTTCTCCTTCACCCAGGCGATGGCTTCGAGCAGCATGCGGTCGAAGCTGTCGAGGTTGTCGCTGAACCGGTGGTTCGAGGCGTCCACCACCCAGAGCCGCTTGGGCTCCGCTGCAGCGGGAGAGAATGCGCTCGACGTCGCCCAGCGGGACGAACTCGTCGTGCGTCGAATGGATGGCGGCGAGCGGCGCCGGGGCGACGTGCCCGACGATGCTGGCCGTGCTGAACGACGGCTCGTTCGGCGGACGATGGGTCAGGTAGATGATCGCGTCCTTCCAGCGCCAGGCGAGCTCGTTGATGTCCGGAAGACCCAGGGCGACGACACCGAGGATCGACGCCTTCGTCCGTGGATCGGTGGCCGCGAGCACCGACAGGCCGGCGCCTTCAGACACGCCGATGAGAATGGGCTTGCGGCCGGTGGCATGTCTGGCGGCGTCGGCCAGCACCTGATAGTCGCCGGGTTCGTCCTGCATGCGCAGGTTCGAAGCACGTGACGTGAAGCTCTCGAGATACGCCTTTACGTCGAACCCGAGTACGAAACAGCCGTGCGCGCCGAGGAACTCTGCGACATGCGGGGCGAGGTGCACCCAGCCGCCGTCGCCGCTGGAGAGCACCACCGGGTCGCCGCCGGGCGATCCGTAGACGATCAGCGGCAGCTCGTGCCCGCGAATGCGGATCGACTGCGCGCCGGCGGGCTGGGCCGCCGCATCGTGGGACACGTTCAGCGCGGCCAGACAGAGGAGAGCCGGAGCCGCGAGGATCGGGAGAAGCCGCCTCGAACGGGTCATCACAGTCCTTCCGACCTCATGACAGATCCAGGCGCCCGCGCCTCAACGCACCTGATGGAACAGCCGCCGCCAGCGAGCGGAGAGCGGACCGCCGGCCGGGTCGAACGACCAGTAGATCACGAGCGCTCGTCCTTTGACGTTGTCCCGCGGGAGGAACCCCCAGTAGCGGCTGTCCTCCGAGTTGTCGCGGTTATCGCCCATGACGAAGTAATGAGCGGGGGGCACTGCGACGGGCCCGTACCGCACGCGGGGATCGCCGAGCGGCGACTCCGGCGAGGGGAACGCCATGAAGCGGGCGTATGGCTCGTCGAGCGCGCGGCCGTCGACGTACACCTGCTTCCGCCGCAGCTCGACGTGCTCTCCTGGCAGGCCGATCACCCGCTTGATCAGATCGCGCTCCGGATCCTGCGGGTGCTTGAACACGACGATGTCGCCGCGTGCGAGATCGCGTACGGGCAGGAAGACGCGGCCGGTCGCAGTCGGGCCGAAGATGATCTTGTTCACCAGGAGATGGTCGCCGATGAGCAGCGTCGGCTCCATCGAGCCGCTGGGAATCTTGAATGCCTGTACGACGAACGTGCGGATGAACAGCGCGAGCACGACCGCCACGACCAGCGACTCGAAATATTCGCGCGCAATCGACTTCGCAGACGGGCGGCTCACGGACGGTCCATGGGATAGCATAAGGCAGGAGGAGCCATGCCTCACGTCCGGCGGCGCGCGCTCTGCACTGCACTGCTGGCGGGCATAGCCTGTGCGGCGCTCCCGGGGCTCGGCCTGCGGCAATCAGGACCTGCGGGCCGTCCTCCGATCGACCGGCGCTCGCTGGTCACGCGTCACAATCCCGTACTCCACCGCGCAGACCCGCTGTCGCCGCTCTCGCTCGGCAACGGCGAGTTCGCGTTCTCCGCCGACATCACGGGGCTGCAGACCTTTCCCGAGCTCTACGCGCGCGAGGGTCCGGCCGCGCCCGCCGGCGCGGCCTCGCGGGGCAGCACGCCGCTCACAACCGAAGCGCAGTGGGGATGGCACAGCTTTCCGAACGCGAATGGGTACCGGCCCGGCGATGCCTACGAGCCCTTCGACACAGACGGGCGGCAGGTGGAGTATGCAAGCCGGGAACGGACCCCGGCCGGCGCGTGGCTGCGCGAGAACCCGCACCGGATCAACCTCGCCCGCATCGGCTTCGCGCTGCGTACGCGCGACGGCGCACCCGTCGAGATCCGCGACCTCTCCGACGCGGAGCAGACGCTCGATTCTCTGGAGCGGCACGCTGGCCAGCCGATTCGTCCTCGAAGGAAACCGCGTACGCGTCGAGTCGTGGGTGCACCCGTCGCGCGACCTGCTCGCGGTGCGGATCGACGCCGGCGGGCTCGCTGCCGCCCAGCTGGCGATCCGCATCGGCTTTCCGTACGCGCGCGCGATTCACTCCGGCGACCCGTCGGACTGGAACGCGCCGGACCGGCACCGCACCGACGTCGTAAGGCAGGGCGCGAACGGGATCGAGTGGCGCAGGAGCATGGACGACGACGGCTACTCCGTGCGGCTGGCCTGGGCGGGTGCGGCCAGGCTCAGCGCGGCCGGACCGCATGAGTTTCTGCTGGCTCCCACCTCCGGCGCTCGCCTCGAGTTCGTCATCGGGTTCTCACGCGAGCCGGACGCCGTCGGACTGCCCGAGGTCGGCGCCACGCGCGAGGCGAGCACCCGATACTGGCGGACGTTCTGGGAGCGCGGGGGCGCCATCGACTTGTCGGGGAGCACCGACCCGCGCGCGGCCGAGCTCGAGCGTCGCATCGTGCTTTCGCAGTATCTCACCGCGATTCAGTGCGCCGGCTCGACGCCGCCGCAGGAGACCGGCCTCACGTACAACAGCTGGTTCGGCAAGTTCCATCTCGAGATGCACTGGTGGCATGCGGCGCAGTTCGCCCTCTGGCGGCATGTCGACCTGCTGGAGCGATCGCTCCCCTGGTACCGTCAGATCCTGCCCGCTGCCGAGGAGACGGCGCGCCGGCAGGGCTATCGGGGCGCGCGATGGCCGAAGATGACGTCGCCCGACGGACGCGACTCGCCCTCTGGCATCGGCGTGTTCCTGATCTGGCAGCAACCGCACCCGATCTATCTGGCCGAGCTCGTGTATCGCGAGCGGCAGGATCGCGCGACCCTCGAGCGGTATCGGGACATCGTGTTCGAGACCGCCGACTTCATGGCGTCCTATGCCGTCTGGCGCGCGGGCCAGGGGCGCTACGTGCTGGGTCCGCCGCTCATTCCCGCGCAGGAGACACACCCCCCGCGCACGACCTTCAATCCGGCCTTCGAGCTGGCGTACTGGCGCTTCGGGCTGGAGACGGCGGGGCGCTGGCGCGAGCGGCTGGGACTGCCGCGCGAGCCGCTGTGGGATCGCGTGCGGGCGCGCCTCTCGGCGCTGCCGGCGCGGGACGGGCTGTACGTGAATGCCGAGTCGGCGCCCGACACCTTCGTGAACGCCGCCGAGCGGCGCGATCATCCCACCCTGCTCGCGCCCTGCGGAATGCTGCCGTGCGAGGGCGTCGATCGCGAGATGATGCGCCGGACGCTCCACGAAGTGATGCGGAGCTGGAACTTCGATCAGACATGGGGCTGGGACTATCCGCTCATGGCCATGACCGCCGCACGTGTCGGCGAGCCGCAGCTCGCCATCGACGCGCTGCTGATGGACGCCCAGAAGAACACGTACCTGGACAGCGGCCACAACTATCAGGACGCACGGCTGACGCTCTACCTCCCGGGAAACGGCGGGCTGCTGATGGCGGCCGCGATGATGGCGGCCGGCTGGGACGGAGCGCCCGACGGCAACGCACCCGGTTTCCCCCATGACGGGCGGTGGATCGTTCGCTGGGAGGGATTGAGCCGGATGCCCTGAAGCGGCGCGGCCGCGCGCCGGAAGATGACTCAGCGATCGAGAGGGTTCAGTCCCTTCGCGGCGATCGGATCCATCGCGGCGAGATCGGCGCGATAGCTCACGACGGTGGCGGTGGGAAACCCGTCCGGAATCTTCTGCGTGACCGCGCCCGTGGCGGCCCATTCCGTGCCGCGCTGGAACGTCACCACGAAGTCCACCGAGCTCAGGCCGTTCACGTCGTGGCCGAGCGTCGTATGAAAGACGCGTCCCTTGCCGTAGGTCAGCGCCATGAGCTGCGGCTCGTCGTGGCCAGACCCCTTGTTCGCCGGATCGGAGTAGGCCGTCGCGAGCACGGTCATGTTCCGCCCCGGGCCCCGCAGCTTCGCGTAGAGCTCGTCCCCCTGATGCATCCAGACCCGCGGCAGCCCGCGCATGATCGGGTGCTCCGCATTGCGCACGGTCATCTGAAAGGGGGTGCGCAGCCCGTGGCTTCCGGCCTGGCCGGGGGACGGGTCGGACACCAGCCGGCCGTCCTTGTAGTACCACATCGGGCCTGACGCCCCGCTGCGATCGCGCCAGCCGCCCACGCCGATCATCTCGTTGAAGGCCTTCCATGTCGGGAACGCATTGTCGGCAGCGTGCACCGCAGACGAGCCCGCCGCCGCCGGTCATGTAGCGCTCGAAGGCGCTCTGGAGATCCGCCGGCCACCGCTCGTCCGGCGCGTCGTAGTTGAGCACCACGGCCTGATATCTCTCGAAGTCAGGGCGGAAGCGGGAGAAATCCGCTCCGGCAGGAGGAGCCGTGACCACGTCGACCTGGAAGAGCCCCGTCTCGGTGAGCTCCTTCTGAAGCACCGGCGTGACCACCTGCCAGCGGTGGTACGCGCCGCCGCTCTCGCCGTCGAGAATCATCACGCGAACGGGTGCGGCGGCGCCGACCGACAGCGCGCCGGCGAGCGCGAGGCTCGCGCCGATGGTCCAGATGAGAGGTCGCATCACCAATCTCCTTCAGCGTACGCCGAGCAGCACGTCCATCGTGAGCTGGTCGAGCCGTTCGTAGGCCAGCCGCTCGGCCGCGAGCGCGGTGCGGTCGAACGGCACAGCCAGCAGCGCATCGCGCGACGACGACGAGTAGCGCGAGACGGCCGGTGCGGCGCGGTCACGGTTCAGGCCGCCCACGATCGCCTGGATCTCGCGGTCGGCGTTCCACCGTGCGGCCCGCTCCTTCAGGATCAGGTAGGTTCGCATGCAGCCGCGCGCGAAGTCACGGACCCCGCCGTAGTCCTCGGTCCGATAGGCGTGGGCGTCGAAGTGGCGCGGCCCGTCGTAGCCGACGTCCTCCAGGAACTTCACGAGCCAGAACGCCGACTTCACGTTGGCCGATCCGAATCGGAAATCCTGATCGTAGCGGCCCGGCACCTGGTCGTTCAGGTCGATGTGGAACAGCTTGCCGGCCTCCCAGGCCTGCGCCACGGCATGGACGAAGTTCAGCCCGGCCATCTGCTCGTGCGCGACCTCGGGATTGACGCCGACCATCTCGGGATGATCGAGCGTCGCGATGAAGCCGAGATAGGCGCCGGTGGTCGGCATGTAGATGTCGCCGCGCGGCTCGTTCGGCTTGGCTTCGAGCGCGAAGCCGGTAGCCGTATCCGCGGTCGAGCGAGTACTCGCACAGATAGTTGACCGCCTCGCGCAGCCGCTTGACCGCCTCGTCGGGCCGGCGGCATGCGTCGGTCTCGGTGCCCTCCCGGCCGCCCCACAGGACGAAGATCTTCGCGCCGAGCTCCGCGCCGAGATCCATGGCGCGCATCGTCTTCTGCACGGCGTAGGCGCGGACGCGGGCGTCGTTGGCGGTGAACGCGCCGTCGCGAAACACCGGATCGAAGAACAGGTTGACGGTGGCCATCGGCACGACGATGCCGGCGCGCTCGCAGGCGCGCTTGAAGTCGCGCGACGATGCGGTCGCGATCGGCCGGCGTGGCGTCGATCGGCACCAGGTCGTTGTCGTGGAGGTTGACGCCCCAGGCGCCGACCTCGGCCAGCATGGCGACGGCATCCACCGGCGGCAGCGGCGGCCGCACCGCGTCGCCGAAAGGGATCGCGGCCGCGGTTGCCGACGGTCCAGAGGCCGAAGGAGAACTTGTGTTCCGGGCGCGGCGTGAAGGGATCAGGCATTGGCATTGTCAGGTCGGTCGCGCGGTTGAATCTGGCGGAGCGCCGGATAGATGCGCGCGGTACTCGTCGTAGCGCTCGTTCAGGAGCGCCGCGGCGTCCGCCTTCGGATGCGTGACTCGCGCCGTGTGCACAGCGCATCGCACGCCTCGATCCACGGAGCGCCAGATGCCGGCGCCGACGCCCGCCAGGAGGGCGGCGCCGAACGCCGCGCCTTCTTCGGCGGCGACGATTTCGACGGACTGGCCGTAGACGTCGGCTTGAATCTGGCGCCAGAGCGGCGAGCGCGCGCCTCCGCCGCCGAGCCGGACGCGCGCACGGGCACGTGCAGCTCGTCGAAGATCGTGAACGTGTCGCGCAGGCTGAACGCGACGCCCTCCATCACGGCGCGAATCACATGGCCGCGCCCATGGCTGGCCGCCAGCCCGACGAGCGCCGCCCGGATCGACGGGTCGCAGTGCGGCGTCCGCTCGCCCATCAGATAGGGCGCCCACAGCACGCCGTCGGCGCCCGGCCGGAACCGCGGCGGCCTCCGCCGTGAGCTCGTCGTACGGCTGGATGGTCCGCCCCTGCGCGGGGTCATTGATCGCGCGAAGCCAGCGGAGCGAGAGGCCGGCCGCCTGCGTGACGCCCATGACGTGCCAGCGGCCGGGGATCGCATGACAGAACGTGTGCAGGCGGCCGTGCGGATCGAGCGCGGGACGATCGGTCGCGGCGAACACGACGCCGGAGGTGCCGATCGTCGCGCTGACCGCTCCCGGCCGCGTGATGCCCATGCCGACGGCGCCGGCGGCCTGATCGCCCGCGCCGGCGACGATCGGCGTGCCCGCCCGGAGCCCGGTGGCGCGTCGGCTCCGCCGGCGACACGCGCGCGCAGACCTCCGGGGATTCGAAGACCGCGGGCAGGAGGCCGCGCGTCGATCCGCGGCCTCGTCGAGCGAGCTCGTCCGACCAGCGGCCGCCGGGCCACGTCGAGCATCAGCGTGCCGGACGCATCGGCCACGTCGATCGCGAACTCGCCGCTCAGACGGAAGCGCACGTAATCTTTGGGCAGCAGCACGTGGCGGACGCGCGCCCAGAGCTCCGGCTCGTGCCGGCGCGACCCAGAGCAGTTTCGTCAGCGTGAAATTGGTGAGCGCGGGGTTCGCGGTGAGCTCAAGCAGGCGCGCGGCGTCCGATCGCGGCGTTCGAGCCAGCGGCACTCCTCGGCCGTGCGCTGATCGCACCAGATGATGGCGGGTCGAGCGACGCTCGCCGCGGTCGTCGAGCAGGACGGCGCCGTGCATCTGTCCCGATAAGCCGACGCCGCGACGGCGCCCGGCGATGCCTTCGCCTGGCGGAGCGCCGCGCGCGATTGCCTGCTGGGACGCCGTCCACCAGTCGTCCGGATCCTGCTCGGCCCAGCCGGTCTGCGGCGAGCGGAACGGCTCGTGCTCGGCGCGTCGCGGAGGCGAGCAGCGCGGCCGCCGTTCGTCGATCAGGAGCGCGCGCGAGCCGCCGGTGCCGATGTCGATGACCGAGCAGCAGAAAGCCTGCCTCCTCAGCGTTGAGTCAGCGCGGGACCCGGCGCGTCCGGAAGCGTCCACGCGTAGAGCGCGCTGCCGCCGCCGACGACGAGTACTGCCGGCCGTCGAGCTCGTAGGTGATCGGGGAGTTGCCCACGCGGCCGATCGCGGAGTGCCAGAGCGTCGTGCCGTCGCTCGTCCGGAGCGCCAGCACGTTGCCGCTGGTGTCGCCGGTGAAGGTGAGACCCGGATGCGGTCGTCAGCACGCCGGCGCTTCCGGCGCCCCGGCCGATGTCGTGGCTCCAGCGGATCTTGCCGGTCTGGTAGTCGATCGCGCGCAGCGCGGCGCGCGCCCAGACGGTCGAGTCGGCGCCCGCCCAGCCGTAGGCGCCGTGCTCCGGCTTGAAGAAATAGATGCCGTAGGCGTCCACGGCGCTGACGATGAACAGCCCGGTCTCCGGATCGAAGCTCGGCGATCGGTAGTTGGTGCCGCCCGCCTCGTCCGGCGCGACGAGGCGGCCGTCGCGGTGCGGCTCCTTGTCGGGATTCGGAATCGGCCGCCCGTCCTCGTCGATGCCCTTCGCCCAGTTGACCGCGGCAAACGGCGTGGTCAGCAGGCTCTTGCCGTTCGTCCGATCGAGCACGAAGAAATAGCCGTTGCGCGACGCCTGCAGCAGCAGCTTGCGCGGCGCGCCGTTGAACGGTGGCGTCGACCAGCACCGGCACTTCGGCGGCGTCCCAATCGTGCGTGTCGTGCGGCGACACCTGAAAGCCCCACGCCAGCTTCCCGGTGTCCGGGTTCAGCGCGACGATGCTGCAGGTCCAGCGGATTGTCGCCGGGCCGCGCCTCGCCGTTCAGCACCGGCGTGGGATTGCCGGTGCCGACGAAGACCAGGTTGAGACCCGGGATCGTAGGTGCCGGTCATCCACATCTGCCCGCCGGTGGCCCCGCCGCTGATCGAGCCCGGCGTGCCCGGCGGCGGCGTGCTGTAGAACGTCCACTGCGCCTTGCCGGTATCCGGATCGAACGACTTCAGCGATGCCCGGGAGATTATCGAAATCGCCGGAGACGCCGACGATCAGGTGATTGCGGACCAGGAGCGGCGCGTTGGTCGACCAGTAGCCGCTTCTTCGAATCGGCGATCGCGACGTCCCACTTCACCTTGCCGTTCCGCGCGTCGAGCGCCACCAGATGGGCGTCCGGCGTGGTCAGAAAGACCGAGTCCTTGTAGACCGCCGCGCCGCGGTGGCCGATGTGGAAACCCGTCGTTCGCCGGATAGGCGTACGTCCACAGCTGCCGGGCCGTGCGCGCGTCGATGGCCCAGATGTTGTCCGGCGCGGTGACGTAGATGACGCCATTGACCAGAATCGGCGTCGCCTTGATCTGCCGCGTCTGGTTGGTCTGGAAGGCCCACGCGAGCGTGAGCTGGTGGACGTTGTCGGGCGTGATCCGCGAGAGGCTGCTGTGGTGCCGTCCGGAATAATCGCCGTGGTAGGTCGGCCAGCTGTCGGTCGGCGGGTCGAGGAGCAGCGTTCGGGTCGACGGCCTGCGCGCGCGCGTCGGCTGCCGATGCCGCCGCGACGGCGAGCCATCCCGCCAGAACCCATGGACGGTTCATCATCATCATGTTCCCGCCTATCGCAGCGTCTGCAGGTACGCCACCAGATCGTGGATGTCCTCGTCGGTATATTTCGACAGCTGCTCCGCATGCGCGCGCAACGGGTCGTCGCCCGAGACCGTGACGCGATCGAGCGGCCAGGAGCGATTCCAGCCATCCGCGTCGGTGAGCGCGATCGTGAACTCGTCGCGGTGCGCGAGCGTGCCGGTCACGGTTGCGGCCGTCGGCGGTCGTGACGGTGAGGTCGGCGGAGGCGCCGGCGCCGCGCCCGCGTCCCGTCCGGAGCCTGGATAGAGCATGCGGTGCAGCAGCGCCAGACCCTGGTAGCGCGCGCCGATCGTGGCGAAATCGCCGGTCAGTGAGTGGCAGGCGGCGCAGCCGCCGGCGCCGTTGAAGTAGCGCTTGCCGGCCTCGGCGTCTGCCGGTCTGAAGATCGGCGGCGTCCACCGACCGGCGGCCGCCGTCCAGCCGCGTCCGCCTTGCGACTTGTCGTCGTGGATGAAGGCGACGATGGCGGTCATATCGGCGTCGGACAGCGGAAAGGCGGGCATGCCCTTGTCGGGCCGGCCGCTCCGGAACCATCGGGGCGATCTTGTCGCCGCGCAGATCCTCGGCCACCAGGGCCGACCGCGTGAGGTCCGGCCCCGACTCGCCCCCCTGGGCGTCACGGCCGTGGCAGAACCCGCACTGCGACGCGAAGCGCGACTGTCCTGCCTGCACCTGTTCCGCCGGATACGACTGGGGCGTGGCTGTCGCCGGCGGCCGCTGCGACGCAGGGCTGTCGGAGCTGGGACGCTCGGTGCTCTGAGCGGGTGCGGCCGGCGCCGCATTCTGCGCAGACGGGAACAGAGGGCTGCACAAGACCAGCGTGGCTGCGACCAGGGCTGTCCGCATGGCGATCCTCATCCGGCGAGACGGCGGGGGGGGAACTCGACCCATGCGCCGCCTGCCTCGGCCGACTCCACCGTCTTGTAGATGAACTGCATGCCGCGCAGTCCGTCATGCACGGTCGGAAACTCGTACTCGGATGGATGCATCCGACGGCCGTCGATATGGCGCCGAATCGCGTCGATGGCGCCGGCGTAGATGTTGGCGAACGCCTCGAAGAAGCCTTCCGGATGTCCCCACGGGATCCTGGTGGCCTTCATCGCGGCCGGCGCGAGGTATCCGCCCGGCCGCGGCTGAGCGTTTCGCGGGGAACCCCATGCCGATACAGCTCCAGGTAGTTCGGATTCTCCTGCGCCCAGAGCACTGCCCCCTTGGACGCGTACACGCGCAGCCGCAGACCGTTTTCCTCGCCGGTGGCGATCTGGCTGACCGTCAGCACGCCCTTGCCGCCGCCGCGGAAGCGCAGCAGGGCGTTGACGTCTTCGTCGAGCGATCGATCGGGCAGGAACGTGCTCTTGTCGGCGCAGAGCGCCGCCACCTCGTCGCACGTGACGTACTCCGCGAGGTTGAACGCATGGGTGCCGATGTCGCCGATGGCGCCTCCGATCCCCGACTCGGCGGGATTGGTGCGCCAGGCCGCCTGTTTCGATCCGCGCTTTTCCTCCGGCTCCACGAGCCAGTCCTGGAGGTACTCGACGATCACCTTGCGGACGGCGCCCATCTCGCCCGACTGGAACAGGTGGCGCGCGTGGCGCACGAGCGGATAGCCGGTGTAGTTGTGGGTCAGCGCGAACACGAGGCCCGTGCGCTCGACCGTTCGCGTGAGCACCTCGGCTTCCTCCAGGCTGAAGGCCAGCGGCTTGTCGCAGACCACGTGAACACCCGCCTCGAGGAACCGCATCGCCGGGCCGTAATGTGCGTTGTTCGGCGTCGCGATGACGACGAAATCGATGCGGCGGTCGGACGGCAGGGCGGCTTCGGCGGCCGCCATGTCCTCGTACGTCCGGTACACCCTGGCGGGGTCGAGGTACAGCTCGGCGCCGGTGGCCTGCGTGTTGGACCAGTCGCGCGAGAACACGCCGGCGACCAGCTCGGCCTGATTGTCGAGCGCCGCGGCGATCCGGTGGACGGCGCCGATGAAGGCGCCGCGGCCGCCGCCCACCATGCCCATGCGAAGCTTGCGCGTCCAGGAATTCATCTGCTGATTCGGCGCGGCTGACCGCTACGTCCGAAATGGCTCTCGCCCGATGCCCTGGACGGGAATGCCCTGCGCGGCAAGCACTTCGTGCTGCAGCGCGTACATGCGCGGCGGCCGCCCGGTCTATTGCGCGAACGAACGCCAGCGAGCCCTGCAGGATCGGCGCGAGCCGCGTCCGATCCTGAATCCGGGCCTTCGGATACTCGTGCTCGACGATCAGGTACGTGTCCGCCGCGTTCAGCGGCAGCAGCTCGCGCGCCGCCAGCTGGTGGTCGAGCCAGTCGACGGTCCGGTTCTGCAGGTAGGCGAGCGGATCGTGGCGCGCCGTGCCCGGCAGCTCGTGTTCGGCGAGCACCGTCTGTTTCTTCCAGGCATGGAGCTGGTCGGCGGCGCTCGGCGAGGGTTCGCCGTCGACCCAGTCGCCGCGCAGCATGGTCTGGCCGCCATACCCCCACGCGGTCACGCCGCGGGCGTCGATGACCTGCCCCTTCACGTGGAATCCAGCGATGAGGAAGCCGTAGCCTTCGTCGCGGAGATACTGGAAGATCGACCGCGTGTCCTGTCCCATGAGGATGGCGTGGGAGGGGTCGTAATGAATGCGGAACTGGCCGCCGACGCCATGCTTCTCGCAGATCCGGTGCAGCGCGATCCAGGCTGCGGGCGCGTACCCGATGTTGTTGTGCCAGGTGTCGTCGCTCGTCCATCCGGGCATGGGACACTGCTCGACGCGGTAGGTCAGGCCGCGGTCTCTGGCCGCCGCGAGCAGGGGGACGAACTGCTCCTCGAAGTCGATCAGGTTCTGATCCATGCTTCGCCGCTGGTTGCGGCCGATGAAGCCGCACACGGCGTCGATTCCGAGCAGGGCCGCCGCGTCGAAGACGCGCAGCATGAGCTCGTGCTTCCCCTTCCGGAGCGCCGGATCGTGATGCAGGAGGTTGTCGAAGAACGCGAGCTCGGAGATCCCGACGCCGGTGGCCGCCATGGCCGCCTGGATGCGCCGGGCCGCGATCCTTGTCGAACGGCTGCCGGAGGTCGAGCGTGTTGGCCACCGGATCGAGCATGGCCTCGGGCGGCACGTCGGCCTGGCTGGGATGGAGCGCGCTCGAGACCTGGATGCAGTCGGCGCCGAGCTCGCGCGCGAAGGCCAGCCACTCCTCGATGGCGAGATCGGGGTCGCGATCGCGCGACCTGGCGCGGCGTCAGCTCCTGGAGCGCGGCCGTGAGCACGCCCACCTTCATGAACCGCGGCTCGAATGGCTTGACCGTCATCGTGTGAGAGGCGCCTCAGACGCTAACGCGCGGCGAACGGCCGTGTCAACGTCGACGCCGGGCATGGCTGAGGTATCTGTCGCTCGGACGGAAAAGATGGTAGCGTACCGGCGCCCCGCGGGCTGGTCCAGCACACGAGCCCGCAATGGGTTTTCGTCTCGAGGCACAGGAGGTTGGTATGAGTCGAGCTGAAGTCACTCATCGTCGGGGGTTTCTGGGCAGGGTGGTCGGGATGGCGGCGGCCGTGGGGCTGCCGGCGATCGGCGTGGGTCAGGCCGAGGCGCAGCAGGCCGGCCCCGACAGCTGGATGAACGAGGTGAAGGGGCGGCAACGCTGTCTGTTCGACTTCCCGCAGCACAAGAACGGGCTGCCGCTGCTCCACATCCTGAACTACCTGAACACTTACGCCACCGCCTACAAGGCGCCCGCCGGGCAGGTCGGCGCGGTCGGCACGTTCTACGGCATCGGCACACAGTCGAGCATCCCGATGGCGTTCAACGATGCCATGTGGAAGAAGTACGCCCTCGGCGACTACACGGGCCTGAAAGAATCCTCCGGCGCGCCGTACGTGCGGAACGTCTTCAACAGCGCGACCAAAAACGATCTCCATCTGCTCATGGCCGTCGTGCAGACGCCCATCATCCCCGAGTTCGCCGAGGCGATGCCCGGGATAGCGATCGCAAACCTCCAGAAGATGGGAGCCAAGTTCCTGTTGTGCGCGAATGCGCTCCAAGCCTGGTGCCTCGAGCTCCAGGCGCGCGGCAAGGGCAAGGCGCCGGATCTCGACAAGGAACTCCGGAGCAACCTGCTGCCGGGCGTGACAATCGTGCCCGCGATGGTCGTGGCGATCCAGAAAGCGCAGGCGGCGGGCATCAGCTACAACCGCCAGTAAGCATGCCGCCGGGACCGCCTCCTCCACGATGATCGCGGCGACGTGAAGCGCTCGAGCTGCTGCGCGAAGGCAACCGCCGGTTCGTGGCGGACGGCGCGAGCGCCGACATCCGTCCGTGGAGGGACGCGCCGCAGCGAGCTCGTCGCCGGCCAGGAGCCGTTCGCGATCGTCCTCGGCTGCTCCGATTCGCGCGTGCCGGCGGAGATCGTTTTCGATCAAGGTCTCGGCGATCTGTTCGTGATCCGCGTCGCGGGCAACATCGTCGCGCCGTCGCAGATCGGCAGCGTCGAGTTCGCCGCCGAGCGCTTCGGCACGCGTCTGGTCGTGGTGCTGGGTCATTCGCGGCTGCGGCGCCGATCGCCGCGACGCTCGAAGACGCTGCACGGCCCGCCGAGAACCAGTCGCGCAACTTGCGTTCGATCGTCGACCGCGTGCGGCCGTCGGTCGAGCCGCTTGTTGCGACGACTGCGCTCAGGCACGATCCGCACGCGCTGCATGCGCGGACGCCGTCCGGGCCAACGTCCGCGGCGTCCGCCAGCCACCTGCGCCATGGCTCCGAGCTGCTCGAGCAGCTCATCTTGCGGGACGGGCTCCTGGTCGTCGGCGCCGAGTATTCGCTGGAGACGGGCATCGTCGAGCTTCTTCGACGGCGTCGAGCCGGCAGACTGAGTTCGCGGGAGGGCATATGCGCTCGGTTCGTGTCGTTCCGTTCGTGGCGATGATTGCGATGGCGATGGCGGCCTCGGCTCAGGGGCCGTCGCTGCAGGAGCCGTCGGTCCCGCGTCCCGACAGCGTGTTCCTCGAGGACCTCACGTGGGTCGAGGTGCGCGATGCGATTGCCGCCGGCAAGACCACGATCATCGTTCCGACCGGCGGGACCGAGCAGAACGGGCCGCACATGGTGCTCGGCAAGCACAACTACCTTGTGCGGTACAAGGCGGGCGAGATCGCGCGGCGCCTCGGAAACGCGCTGGTCGCGCCGGTGGTCGCGTACGTCCCGGAGGGCGCGATCGATCCGCCGACCGGGCACATGCGGTTCGCCGGCACGATCTCGATTCCGCAGGACGTCTTCGCGCGCGTGCTGGAGTACGCGGCGCGGAGCTTCAAGCAGCACGGGTTCCGCGACATCGCGCTGCTCGGCGACAGCGGAGGCAATCAGGAAGGGCAGCGGCTGGTGGCCGAGGCGCTCGACAAAGAGTGGGCGGCCACGCCGGTGCGGGTGCACCACATCACCGCGTACTACCCGGCCGCGGCGACGACTGGGTCGTCAGCCAGGGTGTGAGCGCCGAAGACGTCGGCACGCACGCCGGCACCCACGATACGTCCAGCCTCATGTACCTGAACCCGTCGATGCTCCGTTTCGATCAGATGCGGCCCGGCAAGTCGGGGGACGGGCAGGGACATGTCGGCAATCCCGCCAAAGCCACGGCCCTCTTCGGGCAGCACATCCTCGAGATGCAGATCGAGGACGCGGTGAAGCAGATTCAGGAGCTCCGCGTCAGCACGCGGCGCTGACCCGCGCTCTCGCCCCCGGCGCTGTCATCCTCTCAGCCTGTAGGCCAGCGTCATCGCGGCGACATAGACGGCGGCGATCGCGCCGGTGTCCCACGCGACGGCGAACCGCTTGGTCATCACCCGATAGGTCAGTCCGATCAGGAACAGCGCGTTCATCATCACGACCGCGAGGACAGCCGACGCCGTGGCTCGGGTCGGCCGCGGCCAGCAGCGGTCCCTGCCGGTAGAACACGTCGTCGAGCCCGAGAATCAGCAGGTTGAACAGATTGCTGCCGAGGACGTTGCCGATGCCGAGATCGATCGCGCCGATGCGCACGGCGGCGAGCGACACGACGATCTCGGGCAGCGACGTCGTGATCGGCGATGAAGAGGCTGCCGACGAAGGCCTCGCCGAGCCCGGTCTGGCGCGCGAGCTCCGCGCCGAGCCGCGGCAGCCAGAGCGCCGCGCCGACGACGAGCACGGCGGCGCCGGCGTAGTGCAGCAGCCGCCGT
The DNA here is from genome assembly GCA_963738315.1 of Vicinamibacterales bacterium. Lineage (GTDB taxonomy): Bacteria > Acidobacteriota > Vicinamibacteria > Vicinamibacterales > JAMQPK01 > JAMQPK01. The sequence continues at coordinate 782,882 of CAVTVT010000004.1, forward strand.
GCGCAGCGGGACCGCCGCATACTGCAGCTCCTCGGCGACCTCCTGCGTCTCGCGCGCCCGCCGGTGCTGTTCGTGCGCGAAGATGACGCGCATGCTGACGAAGTACACGCACGATGAGCACCGGCGCAGTAGGGCCCGACCCAGCCGATGGCCGGGAGCCGCGGCGCCCCGAGGAGGCCGAACCCGGCGATGCCGAGGAGCAGCAGGCCGAACCCGATCGACAGCGCGTGGCCCTGGTGGGCGCGCGTGCTGAGCGGCTCGGGCTGAACGGCGTCCATGAGCGAGAGGATCAGCAGGTTGAACATGCAGCTGCCCAGCACGTCGCCCGACGGCGATATCGGGGAGCGACGCGAGCGCCGTCGCGCCGAAGCCGGTGAAGAGCTCGGGCAGGCTGGTCGTCGCCGCCAGCAGCACGACGCCGACCCAGCTGCGCCCGAGGCCGGTCTTCTCGCCGAGCACGTCGCCGTAGCGCGCGAGGCGCACGCCGGCCAGCACGATGACGAGCGCCGCCGCCAGGAACTGCAGCCAGATCATCGGACCTCGCGCCCGCTGTGCCGCCGCCACGCCAGCCGGCTCGCCGACTCCGCCAGTCCCCATGCGATCAGCGCGCCGCCGAACACCACCGCCCAGAGCTCGAGGGGAATGGCCGCATTGCCCAGCAGCTCGGCCGAGAACGGCAGCAGCGCAGCGCTCAGCTGGATGGCGATGCCGCCGGCGACCGCGGCGTGCAGATAACCGTTGGGCAGCGGCCGCATCCACGTGTGCCTGCGACGGGTAGGTCAGGAGGAGCTGGCCAATGGCCATGAAGTGAAACGCCACCGCGCGCGTCGACATCGAGGACGTAGCCGAGCAGCGGCACGAGCGCCGAGCACGGCCGAGTGCGAGCAGCGCCTTCATGGTCCCGGCACGCCAGCGACGAAGCGGACGGACGGCGCGATCCAGCAGCGGAGAGTCCGGCGGACGCGGCGTCTGGCGCATGACACCCGGCGTGCGATCGAAGGCGAGCGCCAGTGCCGGCACGCCGTCGGTCATCAGGTTGATCCAGAGGATCTGGGCGGCGGTGAGTGGCAGCATCAGCGCGCCGGTCGCGTCTCGAAGGCCGAGCACGAAGGCGAGCAGCGTCCCACCGGCGACCAGCAGCACCTCGGACAGATTCGTCGAGAAGAGGAAGCGCAGGAACTTCTGGATGTTCTCGTAGATGCCGCGCCCTTCCTCGACGGCGCCGACGATGGTGGCGAAGTTGTCGTCGAGCAGCACCAGGTCGGCCACCTCGCGGCTCACGTCCGAGCCGCGCTGGCCCATCGCCACGCCGACGTCCGAGCGCTTCAACGCCGGCGCGTCGTTCACGCCGTCGCCGGTCATCGCCACGATCTGGCCGCGTGCGCTGCAGCGGATTCGACGAGCTGCAGCTTCTGCTCGGGCCGCACCCGCGCGAACACGTTCACTGTCGCCGAGCGCGTCGTGCAGCGCGCCTCGCGTCGATACTCGGCAAGGTCCTCGCCGGTGAGCACGCGCACGCCGGGAATGCCGATCTGGTGCGCGATGGCCAGGGCCGTGCCGGGATGATCGCCGGTGATCATGACCACGCGAATGCCGGCATCGCGCGCGGTCGTGAACCGCGGCGGGCACCTCCGGCGCGCGGCGGATCCCAGAACAGCGACCAGCCCGAGCAGCGACAGACTGCTCTTCGGCCTCGCCGGGCGCCCCAGCGATCGCCAGCACGCGCGAACCCTTCCTGCGCGTAGGCATGCGCCTTTCCCGTCCACGATGCCGATCGTCGGCCGACAAGCGCGCAGCGTGCGAAGAGCACTTCCGGCGCGCCCTTGAGGTAGCTGACGGTGCGGCCGTTGCTCGCGGACGCTCCCGCGCGCGAACTTCCACGCGCTGTCGAACGGCCGCTCGGAGACCGCTCGGGTGTTCGTGCGGAGCCGTGCGACGTCGACGCCGTGTGCGGCGGCGTAGCGGAGCAGCCCGAGATCGAGCGGATCGCCGGCGCCGGTCGCGAGGTCGGCATCGTTGGCGAGCACGACCGCCGCGAAGCGCGCGCGCGCGGATCCGGCGCGTCCAGCGAGCGGACGTCCATCCGGCTCTCGGTCAGCGTGCCCGTCTTGTCGGTCGCGATGACCGTCACGGATCCGAGCGCCTCGACCGCCGAGAGGCGGCGAACGACCGCCCGATGTCGCGCCATCCGCTCGACGCCGAGCGCCAGCGCCACGGTGAGCACGGCGGGCAGCCCCTCCGGTACGGCCGCCACCGCCAGCGCGACGGCGAAGATGATCATCTGCGGCGCACGCGCCGAGCCCTTCGGCCACGATGCCGAGCGACGCCGACAGCCGACCGCCAGCAGCGAGCACCCATCGCGCGATCTGGTGCCCGAGGACGATCCACTCTCCGCTCGAGCGGCGTCTTTCGGCAGACTGGATGTCGCCGAGCATCAGCGCGAGCCGTCCCATGGCGCTCGACGGGCCGGTCCGCGTCACCTCCAGGAACGCCTTGCCGCGCACGAGCAGCGTGCCGCTGAACGCCTCATCGCCGTCGGTCTTGTCGAGCGCGATACGGATTCGCCCGTGAGAATCGACTCGTCGAGCAGCGGCGCCATCGTGCGTCGTGCAGAGCGTTCCGTCGGCCGGAACGCGATCGCCGGCTTCGAGGCGTACCCAGTCTCCCGGCACGATCGCGTGCGTCGGGAGCCGGACGAGCTGCGCCGTCTCGCAGCACCCAGGCCTGGGCGCCGGCGAGCGCCTTCAGCCGCGCCAACGCCGCTTCGGACCGCTGTTCCTGATACAGACCCAGCGCGGCGTTGAACAGCAGGATCAGCGCGATGGCGCTCGCCTCGATCGGCCAGCCGTGTGCGCCCTCGTAGACCCAGAGCCCGAGCATCGAACGCCAGCGCGAAGAGCAGAATGAAGATCAGCGGACTCTTGAACTGACGCACGAAGCGGCGCCAGATCGGTACCGGCGGCTGCTCGGGGATCGCGTTCGGCCCGTGCTCGGAGAGCCGCGCGGCGGCATCGGCGGCTGACAGACCGCGCATGGGGCCTATCGTCGCACGCAATCGGCTTTCGTGCGGGCAGGGCGAGATATGGCAGGCTTAGCCGACGTCATGCTGAGCGCCAGTCCCCTGATTCTTCTCGCCGCCCTGCTGCTCCTCGCCGGCGTCCTTCTGAGCAAGACATCGGCGCGCCTGGGCGTGCCCAGCCTGCTGCTCTTCCTCGTGCTCGGGATGGTTGCGGGGTCGGAAGGGCTGCTCGGCATCGAGTTCGAGGACTTCGCGCTGGCGCAGCGCTACGGCATCATCGCACTCGCGTTCATTCTCTTCAGCGGCGGGGCGGGCACGGCATGGCGGGACGTCCGCAAGGTGCTCGTGCCCGGCGTGGCGCTGGCGACGGCCGGGGTGCTGCTGAGCGCGCTGGTGCTCGGCGCCGTGGCCGCGGCGATCCTCCATCTGAAGCTCCTCGAGGGCATGCTGCTCGGATCGGTGATCGCCTCCACCGATGCCGCCGCCGTCTTCTCCATCCTGCGATCGCGCGGCGTGGCGATCGTGCCGCGGCTGCGCTATCTGCTCGAGCTGGAGTCGGGCAGCAACGATCCGGCCGCCGTCTTTCTCACGGTCGGCATGATTGCGCTGATCGAACGGACCGCCAGCGGACCGCTTGCGCTGCTCGGCTGGTTCGCGGTCCAGATGGGAGTGGGGCTGGCCGCCGGCTGGCTGCTCGCGCGCGCCGCCGTCGTCCTCATCAACCGCCTGCGGCTCGAGTACGACGGCCTGTACCCCGTGCTCACGATCGCCTTCGTGCTCCTGACGTACGAAGGAACGGCCCTGCTGGGCGGCAGCGGGTTCGTCGCCGCCTACGTGGCCGGCATGACGATCGCGAATGCCGACTTCCTCCACAAGCGGAGCCTGCTGCGGTTCCACGATGCGCTCGCGTGGCTGATGCAGATCTCGATGTTCGTGCTGATGGGACTGCTGGTCTTTCCGTCGCACCTCGTGCCGGTGGCAGGCCAGGCCCTGCTGGTCGCGGCGGTCCTGATGTTTCTCGCGCGGCCGCTCGCCGTCGCGATCACGCTCGTGCCGTTCCGCATGGCCGCCCGCGACGTCTCGTTCGTATCGTGGGTGGGCCTCCGCGGCGCGACGCCGATCATTTTGGCGACCTTTCCGGTGGTCGCCGGCGTCCCCGGCGGCGAAACGATCTTCGACGTCGTCTTCTTCGTGGTGCTCCTCTCGGTGCTCGTGCAGGGAACGACGATCCCCGCGGCGGCCAGACGCCTGGGGCTTGCCGTGAAACCGCCCGCCGAGCACGCCCATACGTTCGAGGCGGTCGTGACGGGCGACGAAGGCCACGGGCTGCGCGAGATTGCCATCGAGCCAGGCGCGGCCGCCGCAGGGCGCAGTATCGTCAGCCTGGCACTGCCGCGCGGGGCGCTGATCGTGCTCGTCTATCGCGCAGGCGAGATCGTCGTGCCGCAGGGAAGCACCGTGCTCGAGGCCGGCGATCGCGCACTCCTGCTCGCGGAAGAGGATGCGTACCGGATCGCCCGGCGCATGCTCACCCGTCAGATCGCAGACCCGGGAACGTGAGCCCGAACCGCTCGCACAGCGACGGCACGCTGTCGAAGCGCATGTCGAGCGCGTACTTCCGGTTGATCGCGGCAAAGGCGTCCATATCGCCCCACGCAGCCGAGATCTCGCGAAAGTAGTTCTCGAAGCCGGACGGCGCGATCACCTCGATGATCTCGCAGGGTGTGTCGGCCGCGTTCCAGAAGGTGTGCCACTGGTGGCGCGGCTTGAACACCCAGGTGCCCGGCTCCGCGACCACGACCGAATCGCCCAGCAGCGCGCCGAGCCTGCCGGTGATCACATACGAGTATTCGTCTTCGTTGTTGTGGTAGTGCAGAGGCGCGGCGAGCGCCTTCGGCGCGAGCGGGTGATGAACGATGGAAAAACGTCCGCCGGTCTGGGGTCCGTCGATCTTCCAGTGGACGCCCAGCCCGCCGAAATCAAAGGACGCGCCGTCGGTGGGCTTCACGATGGTGGGAGTGCTGCTGAGAACGCCGGTCATGAGAAGAACCTCCTGTGTGTACGGGACGCGACATGCGCCGCTCGCGTGGCTCACGGCCGCTTGCTGTCAGGATGTGCCGGGCGGGGCCGGATCGTTACAAGCCCGGCCGCGATGGATGGCGGAATCAGGTCAGCGGTGCGGAAGGTCTTCCCAGGGCGTGTGATCGAGCGTATAGGGACCGAGCTCGACGGCTGTGGCTCCGTGCGTGGCGCTCGCTCGCATGATCCAGCGGCTGCGGGGATACGCCCGAACGAGGCCGCCGGGGAGGAGGAGCACGAGCTCCCCGGTAGCGGCGTCGACGGGCATCCCGTCGATGCGGCGTACGCCGCGCTCGCCGCTGCCGAGATCTTCGAACTCGACCTGCAGCGCCATCTCGGCGAGCCCCTCGTGCACGCCCGCCAGACGCACGGCCACGTACGTATCGTCCGGGGCCGCCGTGCACGCCACGGTTTCGCCCGGGCGAAGGCGGTAATGCCGGATCGTCGCGCCGCGCGCGGCCGCCCGATCGAGGAGCGCGCCGGTTGCCGCGACCCTCGCGCGGCCCTCGGCAATTGTGCTGAAGATTCCGGCACCGATGGACACGATTGCGTCGAGCGCCCGGCTGCAGGCCTCGCAGCCGAAGAGGTGTTCCTCGACGGCTTCCTCCCGCGCGGTGTCGAGCTCGCCGAGCGAGTAGTCGACCAGATCGGCCGTCGGGAGCGCGTCGGTGCACGCGGCATGGCTCATGACGGCTCCTTCTCGCGGCCGTCCAGGCAATTGCGCAGGCGGCCGATGGCCCGGTGCCGGATGACGCGTACGTGCCCTTCGGCCAGCGCGAGCGCGCCCGAAACCTCCCTGGCGCTGGCCTCGCCGTAGTACGTGAGCACGACGACCGTTCGCTCGCGTTCCGGCAGCGCTTCCAGGCAGCGCGCCAGATGCGCCGACGCGAGCGGGTCGGCGGGTCCGGCGGTGTCCACAGGCGTCCGCGCGTCATCGGCAGGCAACGGCAGCGGCGGAGCGGCGCGGCGCTGTTCGTGGGCGAGCATCCGCGCCACGCCGAGGACGAACGAGCCAATCCGATCGGGCTCGCGGACCGCTCCTCCGCGGAGCTTCTCCAGCATCAGCAGCATCGCCTTCTGCGCCAGGTCTTCGGCCGCGTCACGGTTTCGAAGATGACGTAACCCGTACAGGCGAACGCGCCGCACGAACCGGCCGCAAAGCTCGGCTTCGGCCGCCGCGGCCTCGGCCGACCCCGCGGCTACGCGCCGGGCGAGATCGCCGTCGGAGAGCGTCGAGCCGTCGACGCGGCGAGAGACACCGTCGTTCACGGGGCGGCGTACCAGTCCCGGATACGGACGTCGATCCCCGTCCCCTTCAGGGCGGAGGCGAATGCGGCCAGATCCTGGCCGCGATAGTGATACGGGTAGACGATCTTCGGCATGAACGCCCTGACGCACGCCGCCGCTTCGCTCGGAGGCATCGTGTAGGGCAGGTTCATCGGAATGAAGGCGACGTCGATGTTCTTCAACGCCTTCATCTCCGGTGTGCACTCGGTGTCGCCGGCGATGTAGACGCGCTTGCCTCCGAGCGTGAGGACGTAGCCGTTGCCCCGGCCCTTGTCGTGGAAGAGCTGGCCGGCCGCCGGCCCGCGCTGCAGGTTGTACATCGGGACGGCCTCGATGCGGATCCCGTCGATGGTCTGCGTCTCGCCGTTGGCCATCACCGTCGCCCCTTCGAGCTTGGCCGCCGCTGCCGCCGGTGCCACCACCCGCGTCGCCGGCTTCTTCAGCTTCGCGACCGTTCCCGGGTCGAGATGATCGGAATGGATGTCGGTGATCAGGATGATGTCGGGCGCCGGCAGGCCTTCGAAGGATGCCTGCGGAACCGGATCGACGTCGATCACGTGTCCCCCGTAGCGCAGCTGGAGGGTGGCGTGATTGATGGGCACGATCGAGATGTCGCCGCCGGCGGCAGGAAGGGTTTCAGCAACGGCGGCGTGAACGATGCCGGCCGCCGCCAGGGCGAGTGCCGGAGCCAGAACGCAACGGACATGCTTCATCTTGGGCCTCCTTGCGAACATGGTACATGATTGACGCCCGCGGCCGCGGAGTTTACAGGAGGAGCGATGGTGAGACGATTGGCGCTGCCGGCGATCCTGACGGCCCTCGTGATGGCGGCGGGCGGCTACGTGGACACACAGGAGCCGTTCCCGCCGGGCTTCGTGGATCCGGGACCGATTCTGAATGCGGCCGCTGCCGCGATCGGCAACGACAAGCTGGCCTGCGTGACGATCGCCGGCACGGCCTACGACGGCGCCGTGGGCCAGCAGCGGGAGGCCGGCAAGAACGTCGACTGGCCGCGCGTCGACGAGCTCGCCAACTACACCCGCACGATGAACTGGCAGAACAGAACGATGGCGGAGGCATTCGACCGGAAGCCCGGACTGAACCCGGCGGCCTGGAAGTACGGCATCGGCTGGCTCGACGGGCCGACCCAGCGGAACACGCACCAGCGCTTCCTGTTGAACGCGTCCGGCGCGACGCCGTACGCCTGGCACCTCGACGGACCGGACGCGCAGCCGGTGCCGATCGAGCCAGACGTGGCGGCCGTGCTGCCGGTGGAGCTGTGGATGAACCCGCACGGCTTTCTCAAAGCCGCGCGGATGCCGGGAGCGAATCCACGGGCCGCCTGGCGCTGGGAGCTGGGGGAGATGGGGCGCGATGGTCCGACGACGATCCCCGAAATCGTCCACGTCGTCCAGATCACCGCGCCCGGCGGGTTCACCATCGACGCCACCATCAACAAAGAGCACCTCATCCAGCGGCTGCACACGCTGGTTCCGGACCCGATGTTCGGCGACCTGAACTACGAGCACGAGTTCACCAACGACAGCTACATCGATCTCGGCAGCGGCGTCAGGTTCCCGACCGGCTGGCATTCGCACCAGGGCTATGACGACAACTTCAACAATCAGAACATCAGTGCCGGCCACAACGCGTTCGGCGGCACCATGAAAGACGTCAGGGCCAACGTCTGTCCGGACCCGGTCGCCGTGCCCGAGCCGGTCCGCGCCGCCCGGTTTCCCGTGGAGCCGCAGATGAGCCGGCTGGCCGACGGGGTCTATGCATTCACCGTCGGGAACTACAGCAGCATCGCCGTGGAGTTCCCGCGGTGGATCGCGGTGTTCGAGGCGCCGCGCAGCGAGGAGTTCAACCTCCGCGTCATCCAGGCGATCGTGCGGCAGATCCCGGACAAGCCGATCAGGTTCGTGATCAACTCCCATCAGCATTCGGACGCCGCCGCCGGCCTGCGCGCCTATTTCCACATCGGCGCGACGGTGGTCACCTCCTCGCACAACTACGAGTTCTACCGGCGCGACATCATCAACTATGCTGCGCGCACGAAACGGCCCGACATGGTGTCGCGATGGCCGCCAACCGAGCTGGCCGAGGGCTACTATTACGAGACGGTGCGCGAGAACTTCACGCTCGAGGACGGGGGCCGCGTGATGCACGTCTACTACGTGAATCCGATCCAGCACGCGGAGGGCATGCTGGTGGCGTACCTGCCGAAGGAGCGGCTGCTGATCGAGAACGATCTGATCAACACGACCAATCCGCTGCCGGCCTCGCCGACCGCGGATCAGCGGACCTTGTACGAGGTGGTGCGGCGGCTGGGCCTGGACGTCGCGCAGATCGTGCCGATCCACGGCACGCCGCTGGCATGGAGCGACTTCGCGAGGCTGGTCGGGGCGAAGCCGTTCTGAAATGCGACCTGCGGGCCGAGGCGGCGCGCCCTCAGTCTTCCGCGGCGTGACCTGTCGGCTTTTCGACGAGCTTCAGCCGGGCGCGCACCCGCATCACGTCGCGGATCTCTTCGACGTGAGTGGTTTCGATCTCGATCTGCCGGCGGATGAAATCTCCGAGCGCCGGATTGTCCGCGGCCCGCGGCAGGAATTCCTTGTAGGCGTCGAGCGCCTGCTGCTCGACCTCGAGGACCTCGGCCAGCGCTTCATCGGGGCGAAGGCGATCGTTCCCCAGCGAGAGATCGATCCTCAGCGTCGGGACGTGGCCGAGCGACTGGATGTGGCCGGCGATCGCGTCGGCATGTTCCAGCGTTTCCTTCAGCGCCTCGTCGAAGAGCTGCTGCGCGCTCTCCTGCCCGGCGCCCTGGACGCGGAAGCGCATCTGGAAGTACCGGAGGAACGCCTCCACCTCCTCGGCCATCAGACGGTTGAGATCGTCGACGAGATCACGGGGAACAGGGCTCACGCGATGGTCCCGGCCTAGATCGCGCGTTCCAGTTGATCGACCAGGCAGTGCCCCTTGCACACGTCACAGGTCCGCTCGTCGGGACACGCTCCATGAGCGCTGTGAAAGCGGGCGAGGAACGCCCGGGCCGCCGGGTCATCGGACGTGAGCAGGCGGGTGAGCTGGGCGAGGCGCTGCCCGGTCCCATCGCTGATGAGGTGCTCGATCTTGCAGCTGTCGATCTCCGCCTGCGCCTCGGGTGTGCCGAGCACGTCGGACAGGAAGGCTTTGACGATCACGCGCTTGGCCATCACCGCTTGAGCGGCCTTCAGCCCGCGCGCAGAAAGCCTGACGAGATGGTGCTCCCCCGTCTCGATCCAGCCGCGCTTCTTCAAGGCCCGCAGATTGATGGAGACGCTGCCGCGCGTGATGTCCAGCCGGCGTGCGATATCGGACACGCGGGCCCATCCGCCATAGGGCAAGCCCATCTCGTGCACGGCAAGGAGGTGGTGCGCGGCGCTGTGCGTGAGCTCGTTGGCCTCGAACTCCTTCCAAATCTCCATGCGATTAGTATACACAGCTTTCGTTTGACATATAAAACATGCCGATTTCCCCTTCACCTGGGGCGCGCGGCGGCGGCCTGCCAGTAGGCCGGCACACCAGGTTTTGTGTCGGCCACGATCTCGAGAATGGCCCGGCGGTCGGCCGGTGACAGCCGCGAGAAGAGTTCCCGCTCGTCCCGATTCGTCAGGACGTCGTAGAGCCGCTGGTACAGCGCTGCCTTCGCAGCCTCCGGAATCGCGTCGAACGCGGCGCTGTAGATCATGTAGCTGAGGGGATAGCGGAAGAGGCGTGTGCGCAGATCGAAATCGCGGAGAGAGCGGCCCCGCCGATCGCGCGGGCCGCGTGCCGGAAAGCTCGAGGTGAACGTCGACACGCCGGCCACCGGCTCCTCGATTCGGGCTTCGTCGACGAACAGCATGTAGCGGAGCGTCTCCTCGAGGCTGGCATTCAGGCGTTCGAGGTCGCCGCCGCCGGCCGCCCGTTCGACCGCATGCGCCTGCCGGCTGACCTGTGCCAGGAGATTCGCCATCCGCAACTGGTGCTCGAAGGTCATGAGTGCCACGACATCGCTCGTCGGCGCAAGGTAGGGGCGCACGTCGAACTTGCCGCTCAGCGTCGTGAGGTTCTGCGTGCCCTCCTGCTCCAGCTCCGTGGACGTGTACGGGTCGGGTACGACGGCGTTGCCCATGTGGCGCACCGACCCGAGCCGGCCTGTGACATACCAGCCCCCCCAGCGCTGCTCGAGCGGAGTGGTGTGATCCGGCGGAGGCGGGGTGAGCCCGGGCAGGAACAGCGCGTTGCCCTCCGCGTCGGGGAAGACCGACTGCGCGAGCAGCGCGGCGGCGCCGGTCGCGCCGTGGCATTGAGCGCACTCCACGTCGCGGCGCCGGAGCTCCGGCTCGTGTGCCCGTGTCGGCTCGAGCGTGTAGAACACGATCCCCTGCTCCGGATCGATCGTGGCGAGCTCGAGCTCCCCCTGCTGGGCGAAGGCGACGTACACGTCGTCGTTGAAATAGATGGCGCGCGGGGTGTTCGGGCCGATCAGCTCGGAGTGCAGGCTCGTCTTCGAGAACACCAGCAGTTGCGAGTCGGCGTGGATGTCGAGCCGGGCCAGGACGCCTGGCAGGAAGGCCAGTCCATGCGCATCGTACGAGAGCCTGCGATCGGATCGCTGAATCGCGGCGCCGAGCCGAGCCACCGGGTCGGTGCCGGTCACCGGAGGCGTGCCCTGCCCCGGCGCCGGTACGGATCCCGCCAGTGCAGCAAGCGCGGCAATTGCAGCGGTTCTGGCGACTCCCGGGCGCACGACCGAAAGCCGTTCGATCATCGGCGTCTGGCCAGACTGCTTTTATAGCACACGGTTTCCCGAGAGGCCGTTGCGCATTGACAGCCCAGGGCGAGAGTGCTAGCGTCGGCTTTCGTTTTCACCAGCATTCCGGCCGGCCCGGTTCCTGATCGAAGGGAGCGGTCATGACCAAGAAGTCACGCAGAAGCTTTCTCGTCGACTCCGCCCTGGGTGCGGGCTCGGTATGGCTGGCCGCGAACTGGCCGGCGATTCTCGAGGCCGAGGAGTACGCGCAGCGCGCGGCCACCGCGGCGCAGCCCGTCGCCTTCGCCTTCTTCACCGACGCGCAGGCCGCCGACATCGACGCGATGGCGTCGCAGATCTTCCCCGCCACCGACACGCCCGGCGCGCACGAAGCGCACATCGTCAACTTCATCGACCGGGCCCTGGTGACCTTCGCACGCAACCGCCGCCCCATCTACATCGACGGCTTCAAGGAGCTGCAGGCGAAGACGACCGCTATGTTCCCTGGCGCCAGCAAGTTCTCCGCGCTGACATCGGCCCAGCAGGTCCAGCTCCTCACCGCGATCGAGACCACGCCGTTCTTCCGCACCGTGCGCGAGCACACGCTGACCGGGATGTTCGCCAGCCCGAAGCACGGCGGCAACTTCAACAAGGCGGGGTGGAAGCTCATCGGCTTCGAGGACACGCTGAACTTCAAGGCTCCGTTCGGCTACTACGACGCCCTGGCCCTCAAGAACACCCGATAGGCGCTGAGGAGAACGTCAATGAGACAATTCACCCCCTCGACCGAAGTCGATTTCGTCGTGATCGGATCGGGCGCCGGCGGCGGTGTGATGGCCAAGGAGCTGTCGCAGGCCGGCTTCTCCGTGGTAGTGCTGGAACAGGGTGGCTGGGGCTGCTACGGTCACGAGCAGGATTACAACAAGGACGAGCTGCTCAACCGCTTCCTGCCGAACGAGGCCGACCGGCTGATGAGCGACCCCACGCGGCAGCGGAACACGTTCCGCCGGAACGCGAACGAGAAGGCCGCCGCCGGGAATCACACCTATGGATGCGTCGTGGGCGGCGGCACGGTGACCTACGGCGCGAGCAGCTGGCGCCACCTGCCGTACGAGTTCAACGAGGTCTCGAGCGACCAGACCATTCCTTCGGGCACCGGCATGGCCGACTGGCCGATCACCTACGAGGAGATCGAGCCGTATTACACGAAGGCCGAATGGGAGATCGGCATCTGCGGGCAGCGGGTGAGCTCGCCGTTCATGGCACCGATGTCGAAGGCGTATCCCGTTCCGCCGCAGCCGATGAAGAGCTCGGGCGCCCTCCTCAAGACGGCGGCGGCCAAGCTGGGCATCACGACGGTCGTGCCGAACGTGGCGGCCATTCTGACGGTGCCCTACAACGGCCGTGCCGCCTGCGTGAACTGCGGCTTCTGTTCGGGCTACGGCTGCCACGTCAACGCCAAGTCGAGCTCGGCGGCGGCCCTGTTGCCGCTGGCCGAGAAGACCGGCCACTGCGAGATCCGGGCGTACAGCTACGTGTTCGAAATTCCGGTCGACGGCGGCGGCCGCGTGACCGGCGCGCGGTACTTCGACGCGCAGGGGCGCCAGCAGTTCCAGAAGGCGAAGGCGGTCGTGCTGGCGGCCAACGGCACCGAAACGCCGCGGCTGCTGCTCCTCTCCAAGTCGAAGCTGTTTCCAGACGGTCTGGCGAACTCGAGCGGCATCGTCGGCAAGTATCTGATGAGCGGCAACGGCGGCGGCGCGACCGGCCTGTTCGAGCGCCCGCTCAACGAGTACAAGGGTGCGGTCACCGGCATGGCCGTGCTCGATTTCGTGCCGAGCGACGCCAAACGCGGCTTCTACGGCGGCGGCCGCATGACCGCCAGGGGACAGCAGACGCCGATCCAGTACGCGCTGGGAGGACCGCACAACGCGCCGGGCTGGGGCGCGGGCTACAAGAAGGCCCTCGTCGAGCAGGCGAATCGCAAGCTGACGCTCACCAACTTCATCACGCAGCTTCCGCTCGAGACCAACTGCGTCGATCTCGATCCGGATGTGAAGGACGCCTGGGGCCTGCCGGCCATGCGCATCACCTCGAGCAGCCACCCGGACGACTTCAAGAACATGGAGTTCTTCAAGGCGAAATCGGTGGAGATTCTGCAGGCCGCCGGCGCCACCACGGTGTGGTCGGATCCGGTGTCGGACAGCCGGGGCGGCGCGCACAGCCGGGGCACCTGCCGGATGGGGAACAATCCGAAGATGTCGGTCGTGAACAAGTTCCACCGGGCGCACGACGTCCCCAACCTGTTCATCGTTGACGGCAGCAGCATGGTGACCGGCGGCCGCAACCATCCGACCATGACGATCTCCGCGATGGCGTTTCGTGCGGCCGACTACCTCGTGCGGGCCGCGAAGCGCGGCGACCTGACGAGCGCCGTCTAGGCGCGCCTACCAGTCGTGAACGGTGCCGTCGCCCAGCCGCGCGACCGGCAGCGAGGCCGGCCGGTACGGAAACGTGGCGGCGAGCGCCTCGTCGATGTCGACGCCGAGCCCCGGCGCGTCTCCGGGGTGCATCACGCCGTCCGCGAACGTGTAGCCGTGGGGAAACACGCTGTCGGTCTCGGCGGTGTGCGGCATGTACTCCTGGATGCCGAAGTTCTGGACGCTGAGATCGACGTGCAGCGCCGCGGCCATCGAGACCGGGCTCAGATCCGAGGCGCCGTGCGAGCCCATCTTCACCTGATACAGCTCCGCGAGGGCGGCGATCTTCCGCAGATGGCTGATGCCGCCGGCGTGCGACACCGTCGCGCGGATGTAGTCGATCAGCTGCTCCTGGATCAACGCGCGGCAATCGTGAATCGAGTTGAACGTCTCGCCGACTGCGAGCGGCGTGGTCGTGTGGTGGCGGATCAGGCGGAACGACTCCTGGTTCTCGGCGGGCGTGGGATCCTCCATCCAGAACAGATGGTACGGCTCCACAGCGCGGCCGAGCCGGGCCGCCTCGATCGGCGTGAGCCGGTGATGCACGTCGTGCAGCAGGTGAAGGTCACGCCCGACCTCGCGGCGTAGGCGCTCGAACAGCGCGGGCACCATCTGCAGATAGGGGGCGGTGTCCCACACGGTCTCGACCAGCCCGCCCCGCTCCGCCGGCTCGTAGGCATCGCGCCGCCCGACCCCGTAGGTCTTCGCGAGCCCCGGCACGGCGCATTGCGCCCGGACGGCGGTGTACCCGCGCGCGGCGTATCGCTGCACCGCGTCGACGGTATCGTCGATCGACTCGCCGCTGGCGTGCCCGTACACGCGCACCGCCTCGCGCGCGGCGCCGCCGAGCAGCTGATAGACGGGCACACCCAGCGACTTGCCCAGGATGTCCCACAGCGCCGTATCCACCGCGGCGATCGCCGCCATCGTCACCGGGCCACGCCGCCAGTACGCGCCTTTGTACAGCAGCTGCCAGACGTCTTCGATCCGGCGCGCGTCGCGTCCGGCGAGCATCGGGAGGATGTGATTGGAGAGATAGCTCGACACGGCCAGCTCGCGGCCGTTCAAGGTCGCATCGCCCAGACCGTAGAGGCCGTCTTCGGTCTGCAGCTTCAATGTGACGAAATTCCGGCCGGGACTGCAGACGATGACGCTGGCGTCGGTGATCTTCATGGCGTCTGGTGTTCCTCGCGGCTCTCGTGATTCGTGTGAGGAGCGTGTAGGATACTGCCTCCCAACATGCCGCGAAGATCCTCTCTCGCCTTGTGCGCGCTGGCCCTCATGAGCCTGACCGCCGCCGCGCAGCGGCGGGACACGGCGGCGGCCCGGGTGGCGCTGTCGGGAGAGCTGCGACAGTGGCACAAGGTGACGCTCACGTTGAGCGGCCCGCAGGCCGACGAGCTGTCGACCGCGCCCAACCCGTTCACCGACTACAGGATGACGGTGACGTTCGCGCACGAGTCAGGATCGCCCGCCTACCACGTGCCGGGCTATTTTGCCGCCGACGGAAACGCCGCCAACTCGTCAGCCACCGCCGGGAACCGATGGCGCGCGCACCTGGCGCCCGACCGGACGGGACGCTGGACCTATCGGATTGCGTTCGTGTCGGGCAGGAACGTCGCGACCGACACGGCGGCGGCCGGACGGGCCGTGGCGCCGTTCGACGGGCAAACGGGGACGTTCGAGATCGCGGCCAGCGACAAACGGCCGCCGGACTTCCGTGCCCGCGGACGGCTGCAGTACGCCGGGGGGCATTACCTCCGCTTCGCCGGCAGCGGCGACTATTTCCTGAAGCTCGGCAGCGACTCGCCAGAGACGCTGCTGGCCTACGCGGACTTCGACGGGACGACCGCGCGCAAGCCGCAGGTGCCGCTGAAGACCTACAGTCCTCATCTTCGCGACTGGCGGACCGGAGACCCCACGTGGAAGGGCGGCAAGGGCAAAGGGCTCATCGGGGCCATCAACTACCTCGCCTCCGAAGGCGTGAACTCCATTTCGTTCCTGACGTACAACGCCGGCGGCGATGGCGACAACGTGTGGCCGTTCGTGGAGCGGGACGACAAGTTCCATTACGACGTCTCCAAGCTCGACCAGTGGCAGATGGTCTTCGACCACGCGCAGCAGAAGGGTGTCTACCTCCACTTCAAGCTCCAGGAGCAGGAGAACGACGATCGCCGTCGCGGAAACCCGTCCCAACGTACAGCGGCTGCAGCGCCAGGCGACCCCGTGCCGGAGTCGCTCGATGGTGGAGACCTGGGTCCCGAACGGCGGCTCTACATCCGCGAGCTCCTCGCGCGATTCGGTTACCTGCTGGCGCTCAACTGGAACATCGGCGAGGAGAACACGCAGTCGAGCGAGCAGCAGCTCGCGATGGCGATGGACCTGCGGGACACCGATCCCTACGGCGGCCACCACATCGTCGTCCACACGTTTCCCGCCGCGCAGGAGACGGTGTATCCCGCGCTGCTCGGGACGCTGTCGCCCTTTACCGGCGCGTCGCTGCAGATGGCGTGGGACGCCGTGCACCAGCGCACGCTGAGGTGGGTGCAGGCCTCGTCGGAGGCGAACAAGCCGTGGGTCGTGGCCAACGACGAACAGAACCCCGCGCGCCTCGGTGTTCCACCCGATCGCGGGTACGCCGGTTTCGCCGGACGGGATGCGCAGGGCCAGGAGGTCGGGTACACGAATCACGACATCCGCAAGGACACCTTGTGGGGCAATCTGATGGCCGGCGGAGCGGGTGTCGACTACTACTTCGGCTATGCACTGCCTGACAACGATCTCGTGGCCGAGAACTTTCGGAGCCGTGAGGCGAGCTGGACCTACGGGCGCATCGCCATCGAGTTCCTGCAGGGGCAGAAGATTCCGTTCTGGAATATGAGAAACGCCGACGAGCTCGTGGGGAACCCCGCGCACGCCAACAGCCGGTACTGTTTCGCCAGGGCAAACGACGTGTACGTGGTGTACCTCCCGTCAGGGGGTGCCGCGAATCTCGATCTGTCGAAGGCGAGCGGCCGGTTCACGGTCGACTGGTTCGATCCGCGCAACGGCGGTCCGCTGGAGAAAGGCAGCGTCGCAACCGTCACGGGGGGTGAAGTCGCTGCGCTCGGTATGCCGCCCGGCAATCCGGATGAAGACTGGGCCGTGATCGTGAAACGAAGCCAGTGACCGCGCGCCGCAGTCTCCTCAGTTACCTCTGACCCTGGCCCGGCGTGGCGGCGACCACCTGCCGAATCATGCCGTCGCTCTTGCTGTAGATGTACAGCTCGCCCGCCGCGTCGAGCGCCAGCCTGACGTCGGTACAGGGGACCAGCGACCTTGGCGACCCCGTTCATGACCTCATTCCTGCCCCCGCGCTCGAGATACGTCGCGCGGACGATCGGGTACATGGTGCCGTAGAGCTGCCGTCCCTTGTCCGGCGTGTCGTGCGGATCGTTCCACAGCAGCTTCACCTCGTGCTTGGTCGCCATCGTCTGCGGCTTTCCATCGTCGGCGGCGAGCATCTCTTTGTAATCGGCGTACCAGATGCGGCCGGTCGTCAGGTCGTTGAAGACGTACTTGCCCCGAAGCGACGGGATGGCCTTGCCGTTGTAGAGATAGCCGCTCCCCGAGCAGTCGCCGCCCTGTTCGTCGTGGGCCCAGGTGATCACCGCATACGTCGGCGCCACGGTGCCGGCCGTCGCCGTGCCGTCGATCATCACGGGAATCTTGTCGTCGGCCGGCAGCGCCGTGGTCTTGTTGTCCGGCTGGAGCGCCTCGGCCCCCTCGCGCAGCGGAAACCCGTAGTTCGCGCCCTTGTGGATGATGGAGACCATCTCCCAGGTGCTCAGGCCGCAAACGCTTGCGACGAGCCGGTTGTTCGCGGCGTTCGACGGATCGATGGCGAACGTGAGGCGGTGCGGGTTGCGCAGGCCGTAGGCCCAGATCTCCTTCCTGGCGCCGGCCGTCGCCGTGAATGGATTGTCGTTCGGAATGCGGTAGCGGCCGTTCTCGCTGACGGTGCTGGTGTCCGTGTGCTCCTTCAGGTCGGGAATGATGCGCACGATCTTGCCGACCATCGTGTCGAGACGCTGCGGGTTCATGCGAATCGCCGGATTGCGCGATTCGCCGGAGCCGCCGTCGCCCACATCGACGTACATCACGCGCCAGTCGGCGTCGCCGGGGCCGGCTGCCGGATTGAAGATCATCTCCCCGAGCTGGTGGTTGCGCGTGTTGAACCAGATGCGGAACAGCTCCCGCGCCGTGCCTTCGAAGGTGTTGTTCGATGGATTGGTGTCGGTCCATTCGATCAGGACGCCCTGGTGCATCACCGGTCCGGGCGTCGGGATCGGGGCCGTCGGCGTGTATCCCGCCACGTCGAGCCCGGGGAACCGTGCGTTCTGCGGTACGGACGGCGCTTCGACGGCGGGATCTTCCATGTGCGTCGTGTAGAACTTGCCGTTGTGCGCGTAGTCGGGATCCAGGTTGAAGCCGTTCAGGCCGTTCCCGTAGCCGCTCAGCGTGAAGAACTTCTTGAAGAGCCCATGGTTGTCGCCGTAGCCGTTGAAGTCCAGGTAGGTGGTGAAGCTCCCCGTCTTCTTGTCGTAGATGTAAATGGGCCCCGAGACGACCGGCAGGAACCAGCGGTCGGCCCCGCCTCGCTCTTCGCGGATGGCGTTGACCCGGGAGATAGCCGACTCGTTGGCCGTCTTGCCGTCGGGCTTGCCGAGCACCGGCATCGCGACGCGGTCCCGTATCTCGAAGACCATGCCGGGCGCGGACTGAGCAGTCGCGCGGATGTTCCACGAGATCACGACTGCGGCCGCGCATGCGGCAGCCGCGACACTGCAAGATCTGGCTCGGTGCATAGTCTTCCGTCCTCGGATTGTCGACGTCCGCAGATTGTACATCGCACGGCGCATTCGCGCGCTTTGACCGGCGCGGCGGGTCCTGGTCCCATGAAGAGATGCTCAAGAAATCCTGGGCATCGTGCTGCTGCTGGCGCTGGCCGCCGCCGTCGGAGGGTTCTTCTGGGCGCGGGCGGCCCTCACGAACGGCCGGGTCGAGACGGCCCTCGAGGAGCAGCTCTCCCGCGCGCTCGGCGAGCCGGTATCCATCGGCACCTTGAGCCTGGGGTTCACGCCGCGTGTCACCCTGACGCTCGGCGCGGTGACGATTGGCCAGCCGCCGCAGACGACGGTCGACAGCCTTCAGCTCAGAACCAATCTCTGGCCGCTGCTGCTGTCGCGGCGCGCGGAGCACGTATACGTGAGGCTCGCGGGGGCGCGTGTCGAGCTGCCGCTCCTGGCCGCGGCGGTCGGCCGGCTGCAGGGAGCCGGATCCGCCAGGGTCGGCGGGCAGGCGCCAATCGAGATCGCCTCCATCGATGCGGTCGAGCTGCGCGACGTCGACATGCTGAGTGGTGGACGCACGGTGCACGGCGACATGGACATCGTGCCGAGAGGCGGCGGATTCGAGATTCGGAATGCGACGCTGCGGGCCGCGGACGCCGTGTTCCACATCCAGGGCTCGATCGATGACGTCTCGGGTCCCCGAGGCGATCTCACCATCACGTCCGACGACCTGAACCTCGACGCGCTGCTGGGCGTCACAGGTGAGTTCGCCCGCAGGGCGGGATTACCCGGAGCGCCGCGGGCCGGGTCGGGCCCGGCCGGGTCGGGCCTGAACCTCGGCCTCGCGCTGAATGCGAAGACGGCGGCGCTCGGCGGGCTGCAGCTCGAGCGGCTCGACGCGAAGGGCCGCCTCACCTCCGCCGGTGTCGCGCTCGATCCCGTCGCCTTCCGGCTGTTCGGCGGCGCGTACAGCGGCGAGCTCGGCTTCACGACGGCCAGCAGCCCCGGATTCCGTACCGCGGCCACGCTCTCCGGGATCGACATGGCGGCGGTGATGACCTTCGTGGGGCATCCCGGCCAGATCACCGGCCGGGCCTCCGGCAGAATCGACATCAGCGGCAGCGGCACCGATGCCGACAGCGTGCTTCGCACGGCGCGCGGCAGCGCGCGCATGCAGGTGGCGGATGGAATCGTGAGGAACCTGGGGCTGGTCCGGGGGATCGTGATCGCCACCTCCGGACGGTCGGATGCAGGAGAGCCGGCAGGCGGCAGCGCGCCGGACGCGCGTCCCTCCCGCGACGAGCCGTTCTCCCGGATCTCGGCGAACTGGTCGGTGGCCGGCGGCACCGCGCGCACCGAGGATCTGCAGCTCGAATCCCGCGATCTGCTGTTGTCGGCGGCCGGCACGATTGCGCTCGACGGGAGCGCGATCGATCTCGCCGGACGCGTCCAGCTCTCCGATGCCCTGGCGAAGCAAGCCGGTCGCGATCTCGTGCGGTACACGCAGGTGGACGGGCGTCCCACGCTGCCCGTCACGATCACCGGTTCGCTGGACGATCCGACGGTCAGCGTGGACGTCGGCACGCTGCTTCAGCGGGCGATTACCAACCGCGCCGGCGAGGAAGTCAAGGGCGCGATCCAGAGGGGGCTCGGGCAGATACTGAAGAAATGATCGAATTTAGCGGCGGCGCGATCCGGCCGCCGGCGCGCTCGCGGGCTGTGCCGGCCCGAGCGCCTCGGTCAAAACGCGTCCGACCGATCCGGACGGGATCTCCACCCCTGCCAGCGTGGCGAGCGTCGGCGCCAGGTCGTTGAGCGCCACATTCTCCGAATACGTCCCGGGACGCACGCGGTTGCCCATGAGAATCAGCGGGATGTGCGCATCGTAGTTGTACGGTGTGCCGTGCGTCGCGCCGCTCGCCTGGCGGATCCAGTACGGCTCCAGAAGAATCTCCAGGTCGCCGGACCGCTGCACGTTGAATCCGCGCAGCAGCCGGTTCCCGATCCGATCGCGCCCGACCTGGCCCGCCAGCAGCTGATCGCGCGTGTACACACGGGCCACGTGCGGCTCCCGCGCTGCCGCCGCAGCGGCAACGATGCGAACGGCGGCGGGATCGAGACGGCGGGTGCGGATCAGCTCGTCGTTGAGGTAGGGCGACGTGCCGGCCGTCGCCAGAATCCACTTGCCTTCGCCGAAGGCGGCGGCCAGCGCCCGCTGAATGGGGTCGAACAGGTCTGCGGCCGTGAGGCGGCCACCCGGGAGGTGCCGCTCGCGCAGCGTCTCGGGCAGCGGTGCGACGCCGTGATCGCTGGTGAACGCGACGAGCGTGCGATCGAGGCCGACGAGCGTGTCGACGCGGTCCAGCAGCGCGCCGATCGTGCGGTCGGTTCGAACCGAGATGTCGTGCACCTGCGGGGAGTCGGGACCGTACGTGTGGCCGACCGGATCGTTCGAGGAGAAGCTGACCGCGAGCAGGTCGGTCGCCGTCCGGGCCCCCAGCCGCTCGCGGTCCAGCAGCTCGCTCACGAACGCGAGGAGCAGGTCGTTGCCGAAGGGGCTTCCATAGATCGCCTCGTAGCGCGGCGCGCCGGGCGCCGAGGGAATCCGGCTCAGCACCGTCGATGGCGAGGCGAGCATCGTCCAGGCCGTCCCGGCATGCGCATCCGCCAGATGGCGCGCGTTGAACCGGCTCACCCATTCGGGCAGTTTCGCACCGTAATAGGTGCTCGTCACGAAGCCGCCGGTGGCCGTGTCCCACCAGTACGCGCCATCCGCGCCGCGTCCCGCCGGCAGAATGGCCGATCGGTCCTTCAGGGAGACGCCGAACACGCGAGGCGCGTCGCCCGCACCGGCCGTCGCTCCAGCGGCCGCTTTGATCTCATCGCCGAGGGTGCTGACCAGGAGGCGATGAGGCGAGGCCCCGGGCCCTGCCGCGCCGAGCAGCGTCACGGACGCATCGGAGACGCTGGTGACAGAGGCGCCGCTCGCACGGTCGAACCAGTCGTTGCCGATGATGCCGCTCACCGACGGCGTCGCGCCCGAGAGCATCGTCGAGTGGCCGACAGCCGTCACCGTCGGATAGTGCTCGAGGTTGGCGTCCGTGAACACGGCGCCGCGCGCGAGCAGGCGGCTGAGGCCGCTCGTGTATCTCCGCCCGGAAGCGCGTGAGGTAGTCGTACCTGAACTGATCGACCGCGATGAGCAGCACCAGGCGGGTGGACGGGCCGGGCGGCTGTGCCGCCGGACGCGCGAGCGTCAGGAGAGCGACGGCAAGGAGCAGTGCGCCGAGCTTCTTCATGGGAGAGCCTGAATTCTATCAGGCGGAGGTGCGCGCGCCGTCAGGCGTCGCTGGCTGATCGGCGGTCGGGGAGGGCGATCGTAAAGGTCGTGCCGGCGCCCTCGGCCGACTGCAGCTGGATGCTGCCGCCCATCGCTTTGACGCACTCGGCGGCGATGGCCAGCCCGAGGCCGACGCCCTCGTTGCCGAGCTCGGCGTCCCGATCGGCGTGGCCGCGGTAGAAGCGGCGGAAGACGGCCGGCTGATCGGCCTCGCGAATGCCGAGGCCGTTGTCGCGCACGTACAGATGGTGCATGCCGTCGAGCGTCTGCAAGCCGATTTCGACGAACGGTGCGCCCTTGGCAGGGTCCCGGTATTTGATGGCGTTCGACAGGAGGTTCACCAGCACCAGCTCCAGCCTGGCGACGTCGACGGTCAGATCGCCTGCTTCGACGTGGTTGCGAACGGCGACGCCCGTCGCCTGAGCCAGATCGCGGAGCTGGCGAACCGCCTCTCCCGCCACACGGGACACATCGACGGTCTGCATCTGCAGGTTGTCGTGGTCGGGTCTCGCCAGCGTGCCGAGCATGCGAATCAGATCCGACAAGCGCTTGACGTTCCGGTTGCCCACCTCGGCGAGATGGCTGCGCTTGGCTTCGTCCCGCGCCGCATCGCTGCCGAGCAGCTCCACGGCGTACTGCACGCTGCTGAGCGGCTGCCTCAGCTCGTGGCTGACCATCCGGTTGAACCCTTCGAGGCGCGTCGTCTGCTCCTCGATCTTCCGCGTGTAGCGGTCGACGAACGTGTCGACGGTCATCTGGAGGAGCACGAACACCGCCTCGTTCAGCCGAAGCAGCACGTCGATGCTGTCGCAGGCCGCCGCGGGGCCGGACACGGAGGTGAGCTGCTCCTTCACGAAGTGTGCGAGCACCGCCTCCAGGATGCGGTATTCGCGAAGCAGCTGGTGAACGGACGCTTGTTGAGCGAAGCGCAGCTCGCCGAGCTCCTGCGCCTTGGAGAGGATGGACGTATTGGCCGCAATGGCCTCGGAGGTTCCGGCCTCGACGTAGCCGGCGATCTCGTGAATCAGCGCCGGAACGTGGTCGAGCATCTGATCGGTCGGAAAAATATCGGCTGGGTCGACCGGGACGAGCACTCGGAGCCGCTCGAGCCATCGTTCCGCCAGCTGCCGGTTGGCGGAGCGGATGCGGTCGGCGATGAATGGACCGAGGTCGCTCGAGGTGGTGGCGGTCATTGGCTTGTATTGCTTCGAGACATAACCGACTCTGAAGTATACGCAAAGGGGGATGGTTTTTGACAGATAGCCGCGGATCCGCCCACCATACTGCGGGGCATGGAGGTGGCCGGCGATGTCTAACCCGATTCTCGATTTCGGGATCGAGCGGAACGACGTGCAGTTCGTCGGCCGCGATCTCCAGCGGCCGGAGTGTATTCTCGCCGAGCCCGACGGCACGCTCTGGGCGGCTGACGCGCGGGGCGGGGTGGTGCGCCTCTCCCCGGACGGCACGCAGGCGATCGTCACGCCGCAGGCCTCCGGGGACTTCGCGCACGCCGGGACCGACGCCTCGCGCTACCTGCAGGGCACGCTGCCCAACGGGCTGGCGTTCGCGTCGAACGGCGACTTCCTCATTTCCAATTTCGGCACCGACCGTCTCGAGATCATGACGCGCGACGGGCGCTCCCGCGTGCTCGCCGACTCGATCGACGGGGAGCCGATCGGCAAGGTGAACTTCGTGCTCCGTGATTCCCGGGATCGCATCTGGATCACCGTCTCGACACGCGTCAGGAACTGGATGCATGCGTTGAGGCCGGACCTGGCCGACGGCTACCTGGCGCGGTTCGAGCATGGCCGCGTTCCGGATCGTGGCGGACGGCTTCCACTTCACCAACGAGATTCGCTTCGACGCGTGCGAGGAGTTCCTGTACGTCGTCGAGACCACTGGCGGCTGCATCACCCGCCTGCGCGTGGACGAGGCCGGCGATGTGCGCGAACGTGAGGTGTTCGGGCCCTCGTCGCTCGGCGCGGGGGCGTGGCCGGACGGGATCGCGTTCGACGCGGCGGGCAATCTCTGGGGGACGCTCGTCTATTCGGACAAGCTGTTCGTGCTGACGCCGGAGGGCGACCTGCGCGTCCTGCTCGACGAAGGCGATCCGGAGAAGGTCGCGCGGCTCGAGCGCGCGTTCCTGGCCAGCCAGGTCACCGAAGACGTGCTGTTCGCGACCGGCCGCGGACTGGCGCCCTGGATGGCGAGCGTCACCTTCGGCGGCCCCGACTTGCGCACGGTCTACATCGGCTCGCTCAAGGGCACGCGGATCCCGTGGTTCCGGGCGCCGGTGCCGGGGCTGCCGATGGTGCACTGGCGCGCGCGGCCCGTTGACAGCCTCGAAGGGCGGCTCTAGACTCCTCGCTCCGCGCCGAAATCGATTGTCGATGTCGATCATGAACCCTGCCACCGATCGGGCAACTGGCGTCCGCAACTACGTCTCCGGCGCGTGGACCGCCTCGGCCAGTACCGAGCGCTTCCGGGTCAGCAACCCGGCCACCGGCGAGACGATTGCCGATACACCCCTCTCGACCCCGTCGGAGGTCGCCGGGGCCATCGAGGCGGCGGCGCGCGCGTTCCCGGCCTGGCGCCGGACGCCCGTCACCGATCGCGTGCAGTATCTGTTCAAGCTCAAGACGCTCCTCGAGAGCCACTTCGACGACCTCGCGCGCACCGTCACGATCGAGTGCGGGAAGACGCTGGCCGAATCGCGCGGCGAGCTGCGCCGCGCGGTCGAGAACGTGGATGTGGCCTGCGGGACGCCGATTCTCCTCCAGGGCTACAACTCGGAAGACATCGCTGCCGGCATCGACGAGATCATGATTCGCCAGCCGCTCGGCGTCTGCGCGATCGTCGCGCCGTTCAATTTTCCCGGCATGATTCCGTTCTGGTTCCTTCCCTATGCCATCGCCTGCGGCAACACGGTCGTGCTGAAGCCGTCCGAGCGCGTGCCGCTCACGATGCAGCGCGTGTTCGAGCTCGTCGAGGGGGTCGGCCTGCCGGCCGGCGTCCTGAACCTCGTCAACGGCGGCCGCGAGGTCGTCCACACGCTCATCGATCATCCCGCCGTGCGATCGATCAGCTTCGTCGGGTCGAGCGCCGCTGCCCGTCAGGTGTACGCCCGCGCCGCGGCGGCCGGCAAGCGCGCGCAGTGCCAGGGCGGCGCGAAGAACCCGGTCGTCGTGCTGCCCGACGCCGAGCTCGATGCCGCCGCCGACGTCGTGGCCGACAGCGCCTTCGGCTGTGCCGGACAGCGCTGCCTCGCCACGTCGCTGGCCATCACGGTCGGCGACGCCCACGGCCCGTTTCTCGAGGCGATGCGCGGGAAGGCGGAGTCGCGCGTGGTCGGCTACGGCCTCGAGCCGGGTGTGCAGATGGGGCCGGTCATCTCGCCGCAGAGCCGCGCGCGCATCGTCGATGCGATCGACCGGGCGGTCTCCGAGGGCGCCCGGCCGGTCGTCGACGGCCGGACGCTCGACGGCGCCGAGTACCGGCGGGGCAACTTCGTCGGGCCCACGGTCATCAGCGATCTGCCCTTCGACAGCCAGCTCACCGGCACCGAGATCTTCGGCCCCGTCCTGTCGGCCCACCGCGTCGCCACGATCGACGAGGCGATCGCCCTCGTCAACACGGGAGCCTACGGCAATCAGGCGTGCCTCTTCACGGCGAGCGGCGCGAGCGCACGCAGGTTCCGGTACGAAGCCGAGGTGGGCAACGTCGGCATCAACCTCGCGGTCGCGGCGCCGATGGCCTTCTTCCCGTTCAGCGGCGCGCGCGAGAGCTTCTTCGGCGACCTGCACGGGCAGGGGCGTGACGCCGTGGAGTTCTTCACGCAGGAAAAAGTGGTGGTCGAGCGCTGGCCCGCGGCGTGGACCCGCCGCTTCTGATCCGGGTCATTTTCTGGAACGAATGGAACCGCACGAAACCGACCGCCCGATCACCGGGACGCGCGCGGCCTCCAGGCGCCGTGTCCGGCCGCCCGGCGCGACCGGCGACTATCTCCTCCGCGAAGGGATCCTCAAGCTCCTGGCGATCAAGGACTCGGACATCCGCCTGCTCACGCTCGAGCAGTGCCGCGACGCCGTCGACAAGAGCCTGCACGCCGGCGGCGCCTTCTCGGCGACCATCCCCCTGGTCGCGCTCTATTACGGCGGATTCATCGACGTCGACGTCGTCGATCCCACCCGCCGCGGCCAGGACCTGTTCGTGCTCAGCAAGGGGCACGCGGTGGCCGCGCTGGCGTCGATCTACGCCGAGCTCGGCTATTTCGATCGCGCCGTGCTCGGAAACTCGCGCTCGTTCGAGAGCATCCTGAACGGCCATCCGGGCCCGCTCTTGCCCGGGCATCCAGATCGCGACCGGGCCGATGGGCCAGGGTCTGGCCGTGGCGCAGGGCTTCGCGCTCGCCGGACGCATGTCGCCGCGCTTCGACACGTACGTGCCTCTCCGGCGACGGCGAACTGCAGGAGGGCCCGATCTGGGAAGCCGTGATGTTCGCCGGCCAGAAGCACCTCGACAACCTGTGCCTGATGGTCGATCGCAACAACGGCCAGCTCGATCTCGCCAACCGCATGATTTTTCCGATGCCCGATCTCGACGCCGTCTTCAGATCGTTCGACTGGGACGTGCACGAGCGTCGACGCCACGCAGTACGACGGCGTCTATGCGGCGCTCGAGCGGTTCCGGTTCGGGCCGCGCAACGGCAAGCCGACGGCGATCATCTGCCACGCGGCAAAAGGGCACGGCGCACTCTCGGATTTCCTGAACAAGCACAAGGTCACCGTGCCCGACCGCCTGCTGGAGCAGGAGCTGGCGCTGCAGGCGGCGCAGCGCGCCGATCGTGCCGTGGAGTTCAACCGCTTCCACGAGCGGCTGCGCGGATCGATCCGGACGGCGGGCTGCTGCAGGAGGCGCTGCTCGAGACGGCGGCCCGCATGCATCTCGACGTCGGGCGCGCGGCGGCGGGCACGGCGCCGTCTCTGGCCGGTGATCGGACCCGAACGCACCGTGCGGGTGCCGGCGCGCGACAAGCGCATCCGCTACGAGCCGGCGCTCCTGCCGCGGCTGGATCCCGCGCAGGCAGTACGCCGCCGGCCGAGGTGGTCACCGCGGCGATGAAGAGTGTTCGCGCGCGATCCGCGCGTCGTGTCGGTCGACGCCGACCTGGCGACCACGAGCGGGCTGGAGGCCGGCGTCGCCGAGGTCGATCAGCGGCGCGCGCTGAACGTCGGCGTGGCCGAAGCCAACATGATGGGCATCGGCGAGGCGTTCGCGGCGCTCGGGTACAACGCCTGGATCAGCACGTTCTGCCCGTTCTTCGACTGGAAGGTGCTGCGCCGGATTGCCGTCGGGCACCAGGAGCGGCTGGAAGCCATGGCGGCCCCCGACGGCTGGCTCAGCGAGGGGCACGGCCTCGACCTGACGATGCTCGCGACGGCCGCGAACTTCGAGACGCGCACCAACGGCGCCACCCACATGGGCAACGACGACAGCACGACGTTCGACGCCATGGCCCATCTCCGGATCGTCGACGTCTCCTGTCCGCAGCAGATGCTCTCCGTGATGAAGTGGATCATGGAGGGCAACCGCGGCCTGGTGTACGTGAGGGTCATGCGCACGCCGTCCGCCGTGATCTACCCGGCGGGCTACGTGTTCGAGTTCGGCGAGGGGGGCTTCGTGCGGGGATCGCCGGCAGACGATGCGTTCGTGGTCGTCGAGCGGCCGGGGCGTCCACGAAGCGCTGGCGGCGCCGAGCGAGTGCGCCTCGAACGGCGTCGCGCTCGCCGTCGTCGACATGCCGTCGATCGACGAACGATCTGCTGCTCGACCTGTGCGCCTCGGGCAAGGTCGTGTGCCTCGCCGAGCAGAACAACGGCTACATCTTCCAGAACCTGCTGAAGGCCGCGTACCGCAGCACCTCGGCCGGCAGGCCCGTGCGGCTCGACCGCGTCGTGACGATCAACACGCTCGATCGCAGACGGCCGGCCCCGCTTCATCCATTCCGGCACCTACGAAGAGCTGATCGCGCACTTCGGGCTCACGCCGCCCCGGATCGCCGGCGTCATCTCGCAGGCGCTGAAGAGCAGAGCGGCGGAGGACTCATGACCATCCCATCCGTCCACGAGGACGACGTCGAGGCGCTGAGGCTGCCGGGGCGCCGGCTGCGCTGGCTCGTGGCGAAGGACGCCGTGGCCGCGAGCAACTGCTCGGCCTGCGTGATTCTCTGGCGCCCGGCGAGAAGGTGAGTCCCGCGCATTCGCACCCGAACGGCGAGGAAGTGATTTACATCATCACCGGCTCGGGACGGGTGCTGGTCGGCGGCGAGGTGAGCGCCGGTGCGCGCCGGGACGGCGGTGCTCTTTCCCACACGGCGCCGTGCACATGCTCCACAATACCGGCGGCGTCGAGATGAAGGTCGTCTGCTTCTTCGCGCCGGCGACCGGGCTCGAGAACTACCGGATGCACGAGGACGTCGATTTTCCCGACTGAGACGAAAACCTGATCAGGATCGATATCGATGGCCGACTATTCGAGCTTCGGGCTTCAGGACAAGATCGCGATCGTCACGGGAGCGTCGCAGGGGATCGGCCGGGCGATCGCCCTCGGCCTCGCGCAGGCGGGCGCGCACGTCGTCCTCGCCAAACATCCCGACGGACGCCAGGCGGAGATCAAGGCCGTGCAGGCGGAGATCGAGGCGCTCGGCCGGAAGGCGCCGATCGTGATGGTGGACGTGGCCGACGTCCGGCAGGTGCGCTCGCTGATCGCGCAGGCCCACGAGATGTTCGGCCGCATCGACATCCTGGTGAACAACGCCGGCTGGACGGGCACCGGCCCCGCGCTCGAGGTGACGGAGGACGAATACGACAAGACGATGGACGCGTCGGTGAAGAGCGTGTTCTTCGCCTGTCAGGCGGCGGCGCGTGTGATGATTCCGCAGGGGCGCGGAAAGATCGTCAACATCGGGTCGAACTTCGGCGTGGTGGCCTTCAGCGGACGGGCGGTGTATGCCGGCGCGAAGGCTGCGGTGCACCACCTGTCGCGCGCGCTCTCGCTCGAGTGGGCGAAGTCGGGCGTCCACGTCAACGTCGTCGCACCGTGCATCACCGAGACCGAGTCGCGCAAGAACATCCTCGAGCGCCCCGGCTACAAGGAGTGGGCGACGACGCAGATGCTGCCGGCAGGACGCTGGAACCAGCCGGAAGACATCGTGGGCGCCGTGCTGTTCCTGTCGAGCCACCTCTCCGACATGGTCGTGGGGCACGTGCTGATGGTCGATGGCGGCTGGACGATTCATTGACGCGTCCTGTCACCATCTCAGAGCTGCTCGCTCAACCGGCCAATGCGGCGACGAGGGCACCGCTGCCGTACGCGACGGCCGCGACGATCGCGCCGAGCCCTGACATCTCGAGGCCGGCGCGCCACCATCGAACGCGCGCGATGAGCGCACGCAGGGCCCCGACGGCGAAGAGCGACATCAGCGTCAATGTGGCCGACATCGCGAAGCGGTCGAACGGCGGCGCAGACAGCATGTAGGGAACCAGGGGCATGGCGCCCGCGGCGGCGAACGCGAGAAACGTCGCCATCCCGTGCCGAAACGGCCGCGCCTCCTCCTCTGGGAGGTCCTGCGCTTCCAGGACGCTTTCATGTGCCCTGATGGACAGGAAATTGCCAACGGCCATGGAGAGGCCGTCGGCGAACAGATTGGCGGCGCCGATGATCAACACCACCCGAAGCGGGAGACCGCCGCCCGAGACGCCCGCGACAACGGCGAACGTCGTGATGATGCCGTCGTTGGCTCCATAGACCAGCTCGCGGACGTAGTGGCGCGCGATCTGCAGCGCGCCTCGCGGCTCGACGTGGCGAGAAGGGCGGTTCATCTCTGGCTCCTCGGCCCTCGATTATGACGGCACCATCGCGCTCTCCTGCGCTGTCAACAGGGAGAGCGCCGGATGGCGGCTGGCCGTCGCGGGAGGAGCGCGTGCGGGCGTCCGGGCCGGGTGACCGGTCGCGCCGGGTGCGTATACTTAGAGTCTGTGGCTCGCGCCGTCCTCAACCGGAAAGAGAGGCGATGATGAATCCTCACATGGTACGACGAGTGGCTCACATCTTGAGTGCCCTGCTGGCCATCGGCGTGCCTTTCCTTGCGGCCTGCAATTCAGCCGACAGGCCGGCAGGCCCTGACGCCGCAAGGCCAGGTGTGAGCCAGGCGGACCCCGCTCAACCAACGCCGGCCGCGTCGCAGGCGCCCTTCGCTCCCGCCGACGCATGTGCGCTGCTGACGAAAGCCGACGTGGAGTCGTTGACGGGCAAGAAAGCCCTGGACGGCCGCAAGGAGCAGGCCGATCAATTGGTGACCTGCGCCTTTGACGATCCGACATCACCGCAAGTGGCCGGTCGAGCGCTTTCCCAGGTGATGACGGTGTCGGTGATGACAGGCCGCGAAGGCGCCTACTACAAGGGAGCCGTCGCCCAGGTTCATGACGCCTTCCAACAATTCCGAGAGAGCGCCGGCGGGGTTCAATCCGTGACCGGCATCGGCGAGGACGCGTACTGGAACGACACGCTCCGCACGCTGACCGTCGTCAAGGATAAATATCTCCTCACGATTGACGTCGATGCCGGGGACGAGAACCTGGCCGCGGCCAAATCCGCAGCGACAAAGGCTCTCGATCGCCTTTCGGGCTAGCGCAGCGGCGGCGCGTCAGACGCTCCTCGTCTAAATTAGGCGAATTCCGAGACGCTCGCGACTACCAACGGCACGTCAATCGCGAAGATACAACCTCGACCTGGCATATTCCGGATGGTGATCTCACCGCCGTGCGCGCGCACGGCCTGCCGCGCCATGAAAAGACCGAGACCGAGCCCCGAGCGATCGGTTCCGCGTCGCTCGCCGAAAGCCTGGAACATCTCCGCTTTGCTCTCGGGAATGCCACCGCACTCGTCTTCGATCTCCACGAGAAGGCGTTGGCCCTGCGCATGCGCGCGGAGGATGACGTTGCCTCCTGGCCGCGTGTTCTTGAATGCATTGTGCAAGAGGTTCATGGCCGCGGACGCGAGCAGCTGCGGGTCGGCCTCAAAGGCCAACGCGGGATCGACCGGCGTCACGGTGAATCGGATGCCGCGATAATCCGAATGGAGCATGCCGGTCGCGGCGATCTCGTCGACGAACGTGGCCACGCTGATGGTTTCGCGCCGGTGGTGTGAGGCGGCCAGCCGAACCTCAGAGAGCGAGCGCTCCACGAGGGCGACCAGGCTGGTCAGGCTGCGGCCCAACGCCGCTCCGGTGCTGCCGTTGATGGAGACCGGCCCGCGCTTCAGCGCGTGAAAGGCCAGGAGCCCCGTATTGAGGAGGTCCCGAATCTCGTGAGCCGACTGCCCGAGACGCTGGACTTCCTCCTCCGACCGCCTTTGTGCGATGAGGCGGGCGTGCTCCGTAACCGCTTCAGCTATCGCCGTGTCGAGGCAACGATTCAACGTATGAAACTCTTCGACGGTGATCGGCGCGTGCTGCTCGAACGCGATCTCGGTGATGGCCTGGCAAATGTCACCGTAGTCGTGGACGAGCTGGGACACGCTGAAGCCCGCGGCTAACATCTCCGCGCCGTGCCGGGTCGCGGTGGAACCGATCGCGTCGCTCGAGAACGGGGTCGCCGTCGCTTCGAGCCGCAGGGTTTCGGACAGCTGCGTCAGAAAGAGGGGCACCCCGGTACTCGAGCTCACGGCTCGCCACCGACGGCCACGGCCGACTACGAACTCGGTCTCTCGTGCGGGCCACGATGTCGTCGCGATGCAGCGCGATGAATTCATACAGCATAAACCCTCCGGCGGCCACCACCGATGGCCGCTCAAACTACCGCCCGACGCAGGAGGACGAGATCGCTGACTCGGATTCACCAGATGAACAGCCATCCGAGGGAGTCTGGAGTGTATCGAGTTGGAGCGGCTCATCCGTGTGCAAAATCGAACAAGCCCACGGCCATGCTGTTATGACGGCCGCGGCCGGCCTCGGGGCCGCCGGCCACGGCGCCTCGCGCGGCCTACGAATTGGTCGATGCGGTCGGAGTCTGAGCCGGCGGTCAGTCCCGCAGCACCACGCTGAGGAGAGAGTTGTTGACCTTCAAGCGGCCGTTGTACTCGATGAACCCCAGCTTCCGAAACTTGTTCATGAAGAAGTTCACGCGCGAGCGCGTCGTCCCGACCATCTCCGCCAACGTTTCCTGTGACACTGTCGGCAAGGTGCGGTGAGACACCTCAGGTTCCCCAAAACGCGCCAGGAGCAGGAGTGTCCGCGCGAGCCGCTTCTCACTCGAGTTGAAGAGCTGGTCGATCAAGTCCTCTTCGATGCGGATGTTCCGCGTCAGCATGTGCGTGAGGAATCGATCGGCGAACGCCGGCTGCGCGTGGAGATGCCGCGTCATTTCCGGCTTCTCCACGATGACGATCGTGCAACCAGACATGGCCGACGCCGTCGCCATCCGGTATGGCTGTCCGGCGAGACAGCCCTCGCCAAAAAAATAGTCGTCGTTCAGCACCGCAATGACCGCCTCCTTTCCGGCATGAGACAACACTGACAGCTGTACCGTGCCGCGCGCGACGTACATCACGCTGCTCGCGGAATCCCCCTGAGTGAAAATCGTTGCGCCCGCGTCGTACTCGACGCGCTGCAATTGGATCCCGCCCCAATCGATCACGGCCGGGGGTGTGGTGGGTGTTGCGTGCTTCGACTTGCTCATCGCTGTTCACCCTTCCCAGGGCGCCTCGCTGTTCTTAGGTGGTGAGGCCAAGACAAGAGCCGTCTCCCGTGCCAGTGTGACACGAATACCGGATCGTCGCACACTGCCGCAGGGGCGTGTCGGTTCTCGAGGGCTGACACCCCTGTGCAGAAGTAGACAGCGCCGACGCGACCAGTAGGGATACGTTTCGTCTTGGTGGGTGGGTATGCGTGTCGATTCACGCGAGCGCCCGAACTCAGGAGGGGTGTGTGTCCGAGACCGTGACAAGCGCAGTGGCAGTCTTGCAAGGCCTCGGGCCAGAGCTCATCTCGACGCCCGAGTGGCACAGTGTGTCGACCCGGCAGCACAACGCGATATTGGAGGGACCGGAGCACGCAACAGAAGGCCTCCTGCTGCTCCTCCAGCCATATCTCCGCACGCCCGCCATCTGGAAACGCGCGCCAATGCCACTCGAGCTCCCAACCCACGGATGCGGCGCACTTGTGTTGCGGAACGTATGCGCGTTGGACCACCGTGAGCAGGCGGCGTTAGTGAGGTGGCTCGACGCCGAGCGAAAGCAGGTGGTCTCAACGACCGCGCATCCGCTGTTTCCCTTGATCGCCAGCGGGCTGTTCGACGAAGCGCTGTACTACCGGCTGAATACCACGCTCATGAGGATCGACTCGACCGGCGCTCCGCTTGAGTAGACGCGGCTGTGGAAGCCGCCTTGTGACCCGCACGCAGATCCTGCAGTCGCCTCATCCCGAAGGTCTGACGCGAGCGAGTGAGCGAGACGGACGCCGCCAGGGAAAGGCACCCGGCATCGCGAAGACGAGTACAGCGATTGCAGCGAGCGCCACGACGAACAGGGTGGCTGGTCGCATCAGTGGAAGCGTGGCTGGTTGCGGTGCTGCGAGAGCAACCGTGAAGAACGCAATCGCCCACACTGGTATCGCCAGCCTGCGATGGAACATGAGCGCCATCTCCAAACCTCCTGCTCCTTGAGCCAGTCCTCGAGAGATCTCGGCCACACTGCTACGGTGGGCCGGCTCGACTTGCCTCATGTCGCGGCGGCAGCAGGTCGGCGTACGGCCCGCAACGCGGCCTCGGGCTGCAGACAACGCCGCTCACATCACGATTAGTTCGTGCGACCTTTCGCCGAATATCGGTTGAGCAGCGCCAACAGTTTCGCGGCGGCCTTGGGCGCGCGCACGGCCGTGGTCACGATCTCCCGGTTCTCCAGCTGCTTGCCATAGAGCGTGGCGTTGTCATCCAGATCCTGGCGCAGCGTGGCCCCCTCCAGCGCGAGGCCCGCAAACAAGCCCTGCGATCGCGACCACGACAGGATGTCCGCGCGCATTTGCACATCGGTCTGAGCCGTGGCCGTGCGTCCCACGGGCCCTGCCGCCACGGAGCCTTCCGCGCCAAGCGTGAACTTACTGGACAGCAGCTTATCCGCCCCCCGTTCGCTCATGACCAACATGATCAGGTCCGTCGACGAACCGCCGATCTGGAAGCCCACGCTCCCGCCCTCGATGCGGACCGTGCCGGGCGCCGACCAACCGGCTCCGCCTGTATTCCGGCAGGACAGATACCCTTTCCCGTATTTTCCGCCCACGACGAACGCGGCGGTCTTGAGGTCCGGAACAATCACGATGCAATGCGCCTTCTCGAGGAGGTCCTGGGGAATGCCCTTATCCGGCGTCGCCATAATCTCTGAGAAGACCACCGCCGCATCGTTCAGTCGCTTTGCCGGCTCATCGTCGGCCGCCAGCAGCGGCGTGATCCCCAGTGCTGCCGCCATCGTCGTTGCAATCATCAGTCTCACTGTGCACCGTCCTTCTCTCATACGTAATGCGCTTGTCGTCGCCATAAGCGGGTTCCTGTGCTCACACAGTAGCGCGCGAGGCGCAGCGGAGCGTGTTCCGTTTGAGACAGCTATCGGCTCCCGGCAACTCGCTGCGGACCTTCCGCAGCCGGAATCACAGGCATCCCGTGGAGGAAGATGGGGGTGTCGCCTAGCCGCGCCCGCGGCGCCGGTTCGTCTTGACCATCGTCCTTGCCGTCCGCATCTTGGCCGCCTGACTGTCGGCAAGGTTCGCGCCCGGATCGGTCCGCATCGGCTGACGATGTTTCTTGCCCGGCGCGTCGACCAGGCCGCGGCTTCGCCCTTTCGTTTTGCCGAGTGCCGCCGTGGGGGACGGCGGGTTCTTCTTCGAGCCCTTTGTCGGGCCGCCCGCGAGTTGGTCGAGCAGCTCGGCCGCACCGTCACGCACACTGGCGATCTGCCGGGTCAGCGCCTCGCGGTCCAGCCAGCCTTGCGCCTTCGCTTGCAAGGTCCCGGCGATTCGCCCGATCTGCTCGGCAAACGCCACCACTCGCTGCTCCATCGCGTCGGCCGTCGTCGTGCCACCATTCGCTCGCGTCGTTTCGTTGTCGCGCTTCGCCATGCGAACTCCATTCTGCGTTCAGTTGCCCGATGCGTGTGGCGACGTTCGCCCGTCGACGGTGGTGGCCCATCGCGACTGACGGTCGTCGTTATCGTCGAGAACGTCCATCCGGACGCTTTGGCTGGGTATGACCGGTTTCCTGGCTCGCTTCAAGTTTGGCAATTCGCTTCAAGGCCTTTTCTCTCAATGCGCGTCCCTCACGCGCAATTTCGACTTCTCCAATGCGTTCGACGTGTGGCACACGACGGTCAAGGGCGGCGATAAGCTCGTACAACTGACGGAGCTTACGGGTGCGACGCGATTGAGGGATTCCCGGGTCATTGGACACCACCTTCCTCCTGACCTTCGATCATCATGACGCAGATCCGTCGGCCGGCAGGCCGACCGCTTGACGATATCAGGATTCTCGTGGAAACCGGCGAGTTGCCGGCGATGAAGCGGCAGCGTACCCGAAACGACGGGCTTCCACTGTGCCGTTTCGCACAGGTTGTCACCGCGAGGCCGCTATGCTTGACATCTCGGAATCCAATCGAGAAGGACACCCTGATGAGCGGCGGCGTCGCTGCGGCGTCCACGAGAGGACGCGCGCGAGCACGTGATGTACATTCAATCTGGCACGGTCAGGGGACGAATTGATGCGGCATCCTGTGTTCACGCGACCCCGCTCGTTGGCGGGCGGCGGGGAACTGCTCAGTATCGAGTTGCTCGAGGAGCACGCCCGGCGTCTGGCGGCGCTGCTCTCGATTGCGCCACGGCGACGCGGCAGCGGCCGCGCTCACCTGCGGCAGGTCGGGGACCACATGCGCGCGCTCCGCCGCGTCTACACCGAGCTCGCGGACGACGCGCAACGCGAGGGCGTGTCGCCGGCGGCCGAATGGCTGCTCGACAATTTCCACATCATTTCGGCCGCGGCGCGCGACATCTATCACGATCTCCCGCCTTCGTTCTTCAGACGCCTTCCCCGCGTCGCCGCCGACGAGTTCGCCGGGCTCCCGCGCATTTACGCACTCGCGCTGGAGCTGATCGGATCCAGCGGGGGGCGGCTCGAAGCGCAGCGGCTTCAGCGGTTCATCAGCGCGTTCCAGTCGGTGACGCCGCTCGCGATGGGCGAGCTCTGGGCGTGGCCCAGCGTGCTGAAGCTGGCGCTGCTCGATCACCTGCGCATGAGAGCCGGCGAGCTCGCCGCCAGCCGGGCCCATCGGCTGGCGGCGGATCGGCTGGCGATGGCGGTTGAAGCTGCGCCGGTCGACGCGGCCCCGGTCTCTCTCGACGAGTGGCCGGCGCATGTCCATCATGCATTTGTCACGCGCCTCCTGCAGCGCTCGCGTGCCCTCGGCGCGATGGCGTCGCGGTTGCACCGGCAGCTCGACGAAGCGCTCGCGGCGCGGGGGCAGACCGTCGAAGACGCGATTCGCGCGGAAGGGCAGAGCCAGGCGTCCGAACAGGCCGGCATGGCCAACCTCATCGGCAGCCTTCGCCTGATTTCGACATTCGATTGGAGCGAGTTCTTCGAAAGCGTGAGCCTTGTCGAGCAGGTGCTCCAGCGCGATCCGGCGGGTGTCTACGGCCGGATGGATTTCCGAAGCCGCGACCGCTATCGGCATGCCATCGAGGAGCTCGCCGTCCCGTCCGGCGAAGGCCAGCTGCTCGTCGCGCTCAAGAGCGTCGAACGCGCGCGGCAGATTCACGTGGGGAACCCCGACGCCCGTGACTCGCATGTCGGCTATCACTTGATTGGTGCAGGGCGGCGGCAGTTCGAGCGGAGCGTGGCATGGCAGCCCACGCTCAAGGGGCGCGTCCGGCGCCTCTTCTTCGCTTACGCGACGCCGGGCTACCTCGGAAGCATCGTCTCCGGCACCGCCCTGCTGGTGCTGCTGGCTGTCATCTATGCCTCGTGGCACGGCTGGCGCGGCATCCCGCTGTTGTTCGTTGCGCTCCTGACCCTGGTGCCCGCGAGTGAGCTGACCATTCAGGTTCTGCAGCGGATGATCAGCTATCTGATTCCGCCGCGCCGGCTGCCGCGCCTCGAGTACGACACGGTCCCGGCGTCGGCCCGGACGATGGTCGTCGTCCCGACGGTTTTCGAGAGCGTGGAGCGCGTCGACGACCTGGTCGCGCACCTCGAAGTGCAGGCCCTCGGCAACGTCGATCCGCACATTCACTTCGCCATCCTCAGCGACTTCCGGGACGCGCCGGCCGAGACGCTGCCGGGCGACGCAGCGATTCTCGAGGCGGCACGCGCACGCATCGCCGCGCTCAACGCCAAGCACGCGAACGGCAGCGCGGATCGCTTCTTTCTCTTTCACCGTCTGCGCCAGTGGAACGAACGCGAAGGGCTCTGGATGGGGTGGGAGCGCAAGCGGGGAAAGATCGAGGAATTCAATCGCCTGCTGCGCGGCGCCACCGATACGAGCTTCATACCAGCGGTCGGCGATGTGACGGTGCTTCCGGAGGTCAGGTACTGCATCACGCTCGACAGCGATACACGACTGCCGCGAGGGGTCGCTCGCGAGCTGATCGGCATCATCACTCATCCCCTCAATCGCGCCACGTTCGATTCGCGTGCGGGCCGAGTGACGGACGGGTACGGCATCCTGCAGCCGCGCATCAGCGTCACGTTCACGAGCGCCGCCGGTTCCCTCTTCGCACGGCTCTATTCAGGACACACGGGCGTCGATCCGTACACGACGGCCGTCTCCGACACCTATCAGGATCTCTTCGGCGAAGGCATCTTCACGGGCAAAGGTCTGTACGACGTCGATGCCTTCACCCAAGCGCTGGACGGTCTGGTGCCGGAGAACGCGTTGCTCTCCCACGATCTCTTCGAAGGACTTCACGCGCGGGTCGCGCTTGCCTCGGATGTCGAGTTGGTCGACGAATACCCGTCGAGCGTGCTGTCCCACGCCAGACGACAGCATCGCTGGATCCGGGGAGACTGGCAGATCCTCTTCTGGCTCTTCCCCTTCGTGCCGTCGCGGCACGGTCTCAGGCGGAACACGCTGCCGATGATCGGGCGCTGGAAGATCCTGGACAACCTGCGACGCAGCCTCGTCGCACCGACGCTGCTGGCGCTGCTCATCGCCGGATGGACGGTGCTGCCCGGGCCGCGCTGGTTCTGGACGGCGACGGTCATCAGTGTTGCCGCATCGCAGCTGCTGCCGGTCGTTGGGCGCCTGCTGGTCGGGCCCGAACGCGCGCAGTCGGTCGCGGTCTTTCTCGCCAATTTGCGAGGCGATGCCGCTACGGCGCTCGCCCAGATTTTCCTCAGTCTGACGTTCCTCGCTTTCCAGGCGCTCGATAGTACGCACGCGATCGGCGTCACCCTCGTGCGGCTCATCGTGAGGAGGGGGCGGATGCTCGAATGGGAGACGGCCGCGAGCACGGCCGCCAGGGCGTTGGGGCTCCGCGGGAATCGGCTGCGCCGATTTCTCGCCGAGATGGCGGACAGCCCAATCGCCGCCGTCGCCATCGGCGTGGCCATTGGCGCCCGGGAACCCGCGGCGCTGCCGGCCGCGGCGCCGTTTCTCTTGCTTTGGACCATTGCGCCGGTCGTCGCCTACTGGCTCAGCGTGCCGGTGGGCGCACGAGTTCGGCCTCTCAGCGATGGCGACCGAACGGTGCTCCGGCGGACGGCACGCAAGACGTGGCGCTACTTTGACACGCTCGTCACTGAAGCGGACGCGTGGCTGGCGCCCGACAACTACCAGGAAGATGACGGCGGCTCGAAGCTGGCGCGCCGCTCGTCGCCGACCAACATCGGCATGAGCCTCCTGTCGATGCTGGCCGCACACGATCTTGGCTATCTGCCGACCGACGTCCTTCTCCGCCGCCTGAACGCGACCGTGACGACGCTCGAAGGGCTGGAGCGATACCGGGGGCATCTTCTGAACTGGTATGACACGACGACCCTCGCACCACTGCACCCGCGTTACGTCTCGACCGTCGACAGCGGCAATTTGGCCGCCGCCCTGGTCGCGCTCGCCGAAGGGCTGCGTCAACTGGAAATGACCCCTCAGACCCTGGCGCAGCGGCTCGCCGGACTGGCCGACACGGCAGGCCTGCTCGCGACGGCCTCCTCGTCGAGCAACGCCCGCTCCGGAGCTCGGCAGACCGTCACCGAGATCAACCGTCTCGCTCGCGCGATCGTCGCAGCTGCGCGAACCGGCGTGCCGGAAGGAACTGCGGCGATCGAGGCGCTCCGGGCACCGCTCGCCGGCACAGCCGCCGAGCTCGGTCATCTCGAGCCATTCGACGCCGGGGACGAGATCGCGTATTGGTGCGGGGCCGTGCTCGACGCGATCACGCACCTGGCGGTGGAGCAGACGGTGTCCGCGGACTCGCTCCGGACGCTTGCCAGACGCGTCGGCGAGTTCGCCGACGCGATGCAGTTCGATTTCCTGTACGACCGGCGCCGGCGCATCTTTTCAATCGGATACCGGCTCGCCGACGCCGACGGCCCCGGACGCCTCGACGGCTCTTTCTACGACCTGTTGGCCTCCGAGGCGCGGCTGGCGAGCTTCGTGGCGATCGCGAAGGGGGACGTCCCGCAGCACCACTGGTTTCACCTGGGACGATTGGTGACGAACGTCGACGGCCGCGCGACGCTGATGTCCTGGGGCGGCACCATGTTCGAGTACTTGATGCCATTGCTCCTGATGCGGACCTTTCCTGGAACGCTCCTCGACCAGAGCTGCCGCGCGAGCGTCCGGCGGCAGATCGAGTACGGCCGTCAACGCGACGTGCCCTGGGGGATCTCGGAATCGGCGTACGCGTTCACCGATCGCGCCGGCAACTACCAGTACCGCGCCTTCGGAGTGCCGGGACTCGGACTCAAACGCGGGCTTGCCGCCGAACTCGTCATCGCTCCCTATGCCACGGCACTCGCGAGCCTGATCACGCCCACGCTCGCAGCCGAGAACTTCAAGCGACTCGCGTCTCTCGGCGTCGACGGGCGGTTCGGGTATTACGAGTCCCTCGACTACACCCCGCGCAGCCGCGACATCGATGCGCCGCCGCAGACGATCGCACGCCCCGTCGTGGTGCAGGCCTACTTCGCCCACCACCAGGGCATGACGCTCGTTGCACTCGCCAACGTCATTTGCAGCGATGCATTCGTGTCTCGCTTCCACGGGGATCCCCGCGTTCAGGCGACGGAACTGCTGCTCCAGGAACGCGTGCCGCGCGAGGCGATTCTGTCGGAACCGCGCCCGGCCGAGAGCACGGCGGCGCCGCGGTCGCTTCCCGTGTTCGCGGCGAGACGCTTTCGCTCGCCGCACTCCACGAGCGCGCACACGCACTTCCTCTCGAACGGGCGCTACACCGCGGCCGTCACGAGCGCCGGCGGCGGGTTCAGCATGTGGGGCGACACGGCCGTCACCCGGCGGCGCGAGGACCCCACGTGCGACGCCGGCGCCCACTACATCTACCTGCGAGATCCCTGGTCGGATCGCGTCTGGTCGGCCACCTTCCAGCCAGGCTGTCAGGAGCCGGACCGGTTCGAAGCGACCTTCGATCTCGACAAGATCACGTTCCGTCGACGCGATACGGACATCGAGACGCAGCTCGAGATCACCGTGTCGTCGGAGGACGACGTGGAAGTGCGGCGCCTGACGATCATCAACCACGGGAATCAGACCCGCGAAATCGAGGTCACCAGCTATGCGGAAATCGTGCTCGCCCGCCCCGAGGAGGACCTGGCGCACCCGGCATTCGGGAAGCTCTTCATCGAGACGGAATTCGATCCGCAGAGTGCCGGCCTCGTGTTCAGCCGCCGCCCGCGCGCAGCGGACGAAGCACGGATTGTGGGCTTCCACGTGCTCGGCGTCGATGGGCCTCGCCTGGGAGGTGCGGTCGAGTGGGAGACGGATCGCGCCCGGTTCCTGGGCCGCGGACGCTCGCCCGCCAACCCGATCGCCCTCGATGGTCGCGCATTGTCGGGTACAACCGGCGCGGTGCTCGATCCGATCGGCGCCCTGCGCGAACGCATCCGGCTCGCGCCAGGCGCGCGCGTCCGCGTGACGTTCGCAACCGGCGTTGCGCCGGATCGAGCCACAGCGCTGGCGTTGGCCCGCAAGTATCGTGACGGCAGCGCCGCGGCGCGCGCGTTTTCGATGGCGTTCACGCACGTGCACATCACCCTGCAGCAGCTGGGCCTCACCGACGAGCACGCGATGCTCTTCGATCGCCTCGCGTCGCGCGTCTTCGGATCGGACCCGTCGCGCAGCAGCCCGGCCGATCTGGCCGGCAACATGCTGGGACAGCAGAGCCTCTGGGGTTACGGCATCTCGGGCGATCTGCCGATCGTGCTCCTTCGCATCGCGGACGTGGCGTCGCTGCCGCTCGCCCGCCAGCTGCTCACCGCGCAGGAATACTGGCGCGTCAAAGGGCTGCGGGCCGACGTCGTGCTCCTGAACGAGCATCCGGCGGACTATCTCGACGAAATGCAGAATCTGCTGTCGCATCCTGGTGCAGGAGCCGCCGCTGGGCGGGCTGGCTCGGAAAGCCGGGTGGCATGTTTCTCCTTCGCGCCGATGGAATGCCCGAAGCCAGACCGCCGTCTGCTCTCCGCGGTCGCGCGAGTGGTGTTGCTCGGCGATCTCGGCGAGCTCGCGGCGCAGCTGGAGCGCCCGCGCCGTGGCTGTTCGCCGGCCACGACGTGCCCGCGTTCAGCGCGCGTCCAGCGCTCGCCGGCGCCGCGCGCACCGCCGGTGCGAGTGCCGCCGCTCGTGATGGAGAACGGCCTCGGCGGCTTCACCCGCGACGGCCGCGAGTACGTCGTCGTGCTCGACGGCGAACGCGAGACGCCGCTGCCATGGTCGAACGTCCTGGCGAATCCCACGTTCGGCACGATCGTCAGCAGCTCAGGGTCCGCCTTCACCTGGGCCGGAAACAGCCGCGAGAACAGGCTGACGCCGTTCGCCAACGATCCGATCGACCGATCCGACGGGCGAGGCGTTCTATCTGCGCGACGAGGAGTCGGGCGCGGTCTGGGGCGCGACGCCGGGCCCGCTGCCGCGGCGTGCCGATGCCGGGCGGTGGGTGTCCGTCACGCCGCCGGGCGTCACGCGCTATCAGCATGCCGTCGACGGCCTGCACCAGGAGCTCGCGGTCGTTCGTGGCACCCGAGGACCCGGTGAAGCTGGCGGTCGCTGACGCTGACCAACACCGTCGCCGACGCGGCGCCGTCTCAGCGTGTTCGGATACGTCGAGTGGTGCCTGGGACCGCCACGCGCGGGTGAGCGGCGCTTCGTCGTCACCGAGATGGACGACGACGACCGGCGTCCTGCTGGCGCGCAACGCGTACAACGCGGAATTCGGCGACCGCGTCGCGTTCTGGCGCGCCACGGCGCGCCCGCGATCGTACACGGGCGATCGCGCGGAGTTCGTCGGACGCAACCGCACGCTGAGCGCGCCGGCGGCGCTCTTCCGCGAGCGGCTCGCCGGCCGCACCGGCGCCGGACTCGATCCGTGCGGCGCGCTGCAGGTGGCTCTCGAGATCGAGCCCGGCGAGTCGCGCGCGTCGGCCTTCGTGCTTGGGGCAGGGCCGCGACCGCGCCGACGCGATCGCAGCTGGCCGCACGGTACGCCTCGCATGGCGGATGTGGACGCGTCGCTCGCGGCGGTGGATCGGATGTGGGATGAGATCGCTCGGCGCGGTCCAGGTCAGCACGCCGGACGATTCGTTCGATCTCATCGTCAACCGCTGGCTGCTCTATCAGACGCTGAGCTGCCGGATCTGGGCGCGCAGCGGTCCGTACCAGCCCGGCGGCGCGTTCGGCTTCCGCGATCAGCTGCAGGACGTGCTGGCGCTGATGTACACCCGTCCGGACCTCTGTCGCGCGCACCTGCTTCATGCCGCGTCGCGACAGTTCGTCGAAGGCGACGTGCAGCACTGGTGGCATCCGCCGGGCGGACGCGGAACCCGAACGCGCTGCTCCGACGATCTGCTCTGGCTGCCCTACGCCGTCGCGAGCTACGTGTCGCAGAGCGGCGACGAGGCCGTGCTGGACGAAGTCGTCGCCGTTTCTCGAGGCACCGGCGCTCGAGCCCGGTCAGGCTGAAGACGTACATGGCTGCCACGCGTATCCTCGGAAACCGCGTCGCTCTTCGAGCACTCCGTGCGCGCCATCGCTCACGCGATGACGATACGGCGCGCACGGGCTCCCGCTCATGGGATCCGGCGACTGGAACGACGGGATGAATCGCGTCGGGCACGATGGGCCGCGGCGAAAGCGTCTGGCTCGGCTGGTTTCTGGTCGACCGTGCTGAACGAGTTCGCGCCGATCTGCGAGCGCCGCGGGCGAGCGACCTCGCTCGAACGTACCGGGACGAGGCGCGATGGCTGACCGGCATGCTGGAACTGGCGTGGGACGGCGACTGGTATCGGCGCGCCTATTTCGACGATGGAACGCCGCTCGGGTCCGTGCAGAACGAGGAGTGCAAGCTCGATTCGCTGACGCAGTCATGGGCGGTCCTTTCGCGGGCAGCGCAGCCGCGCCGCGCCGAGCGCGCGATGGACGCCGTCCGCGCGCACCTGGTGCGCCGCGATGCGCAGATCGTGCTGCTGCTCACGCCGCCGTTCGATCGCATGGCGCACGATCCGGGCTACATCAAGGGCTATGTGCCCGGGATTCGCGAGAACGGCGGCCAGTACACGCACGCCGCGCTCTGGACGGTCATCGCGCTGGCCCGCTCGGCCTCGGGGACGAGGCGATGGAGCTGTTCCACATGATCAACCCGATCAACCACATGCGCACGCCGGAAGACGCCGAGCGCTACCGCGTGGAGCCGTACGTCGTCGCCGCCGACGTCTACGCGCACCCGATGCACGTCGGCCGCGGCGGCTGGACGTGGTACACGGGCTCGGCGGGATGGATGTACCAGGCCGCCATTCAAGCGCTGCTCGGACTTGCGGCGGAGCGGCGCGACGATCAGCGTGAGCCCGTGCATTCCCACGGCATGGCCGCGCTATTCACTCAGCTGGCGTATCGGCCGCACGCGGTATTGCTTCACCGTGTCCAACCCGGAGCACCGCTGTTGCGGAGTCGCATCGGCAGAGCTCGATGGCCTCCCGATTGACGCGGGCGCGATTCCGCTGGTGGACGATGGCGACGTGCATCAGGTGACGATCGTGCTCGGGGCCCGCGCCGGGCTCGGCAAGCCGTTGAAAGCGACGGCCCGGGCAGAGGACCGTCGCGGCCGGCCGTAGCCCGGGGCGGTATACGCTGGACATAGATCCATGCATCGTCGCGAGCTGCTTCGGCTTGTGAGCTTGTCCCCCCTCGCAGGCGCCATCGCGTGCAAAGGACCGTCCGCCGGCGCGAGTCCTGCTGCATTCGCGCCGCAGTCTACATCCGGTGCGGGGTTCGTGCCTGACGTCGAGTTGCTGTTGACCGCGGCTCCAGACGAGGTGGCGGTGCTTCCCGGCGCGCCGACGCACGTGTGGCGTTTCTCGGGCCGCCTGCTCAAGGGCCCAGCCGACACGCTCCAGACGCCTCCCGGTTCCTACCTTGGCCCCGTGATCCGCCTTCGCCGTGGTCAGAAGGTGCGTGTGCGTTTCGCAAACCATCTCGCCGAAGACTCGATCGTCCACTGGCACGGCCTGGACGTACCCGAGGCCGCCGATGGCCATCCCCGTCTGGCCGTCGGTCGCGGTCGCGAGTACGTGTACGAGTTCGAGGTGACCAATCGCGCGGGGACCTACTGGTATCATCCGCACCCGCACATGCGCACGGGCGCGCAGGTGTATCGGGGCCTGGCTGGTGTGCTCCTGGTGCAGGACGATGAGGAAGACCGCCTGGCGCTGCCTTCCGGGGAAACCGAGCTCCTATGCGTCATACAGGATCGTCAGTTCGACGCGCGCAACCAGCTGGTCTTCCACGGCGGCGTGACGATGGAAATGGTGAACGGCTTTCTCGGCGACCGCGTGCTGGTAAACGGCCAGCCGCAGCCTACCACCGAGGTGGACGCCGC
The DNA here is from genome assembly GCA_963738315.1 of Vicinamibacterales bacterium. GTDB lineage: Bacteria > Acidobacteriota > Vicinamibacteria > Vicinamibacterales > JAMQPK01 > JAMQPK01. The sequence goes on from CAVTVT010000004.1 coordinate 827,833, forward strand.
CTGGCACCGGGTGCGCCTGCTGAACGGGTCGAACGCGCGCATCTACAAGCTGGCCTGGAGCCGCGATGTGCAGATGGCGGTGATTGGCGGAGATGGTGGACTCCTGGAGACGCCGCTGCGCCGGCAGGCACTCACGCTCGCGCCTGGCCAGCGCGCGGATCTGTTGCTGGATCTCACAACCCTTGCGCCCGATACGGAAGTGCACCTTGAGAGCCAGCCATTTGCCGAAGCCGACGCCAGCCGCGTCGGAATGATGGGTATGAGGGGTGGCGGGATGAGGGGCATGATGGCCGGCCGTTCGAACGTGCCGAATGGAACGCGGCTGCGCGTGATGACCCTGCGCACGCGCGCCAGGCAAGGCGCGGCCTTCCGCGTGCCCGAGCGGCTGTCCTCGTTTGACGCGGTCTGGGCGCCGAGGATCGGCGCACCGGTCCGGCGCGTGCCGCTGACGTTTCGGCAGATGACGTGGTCGCTCGATGGTCGTACCTTTGACATGGCCGACGTCGCACCGGAAGAAACAGTCGCCGCCGACTCGACCCGGATCTGGGAGTTCGTCAACCTGACGAACCCGATGGGCACGGAGGCCGCCCATCCCATCCACATGCATGGCCGACAGTTTCGCGTGATCGATCGAACCGGCGGACGCGCTGCGAACGCCTTGCGGGCAGGCATCGTCGACGACGGGTGGCGCGACACGGTGCTCGTGCTCCCCGGCGAAACCGTTCGCGTGCAAGTGCCATTCACGCGTCATCCCGGGCTCTATCTCTACCACTGCCATATCCTCGAGCACGAAGACATGGGGATGATGCGGAACTTCCGGGTGACGTAGGCCGCGCGGATCGAGACGTGGAAGGCCATAGGGTCCGGGGGCCTGCGTTGCCCGTCGCACCAGTCGATCGGTGGCTGGCGCCGCTGAGCCGGTTTCTGCACATCGAAGCCGCCAGCGGCGCCGTCCTGCTCGCGTGCACGGCAGTGGCGCTCGTGGCCGCCAACTCCTCAGTGGCCGCCTGGTTTGCGAGTGTCTGGAAGACCCCGGTCTCATTGTCGATTGGTGGGTTGGCGCTGTCGGGAGACGTCGGCCACCTGATCGTCAATGACGGGCTGATGACGGTCTTCTTTTTCGTCGTGGGCCTGGAGGTCAAGCGCGAGATTGTCCATGGGGAGTTTCGCGATCCGAAGAAGGCCCTGCTTCCCGTGTTCGCGGCCGTAGGCGGCATGCTGATGCCGCCGGCTATCTTCCTCGCCCTCCAGTGGGGTGAGCCGGGTCAGCGCGGCTGGGCGGTGCCGATGGCCACTGACATCGCTTTTGTCGTGGGATTCCTCGCCTTGTTCGGCGCGCGCGTTCCGCTCGGCCTCAAGTTATTGCTCCTGTCGCTCGCGATCGTGGATGACCTGGTGGCGGTGCTGATCATCGCCTTCGTGTTCACTGAGACGCTCGCGTGGGTCTGGCTCGGATGGGCCGCCGGTGCGTTCGGCCTCGTCTATGTGTTCCGCCGGATCGGTGTTCGGTCGATCGGCGTGTACATCCTCATCGGGGCGTTCATCTGGCTGGCGTTCCTGCGGGCGGGCGTGCATCCCACGGTTGCCGGCGTCCTCCTCGGACTTCTGACGCCGGCCCACGCGTGGGTCGGTCAAACGACGCTGGCGGGCGTGCTGATGGCGGCATGGCAACGCGCCAGCGGAGAAGCCGGCGTGTCTTCAGGCGCCCGGGTCGAGGTCGCACCCGCCCAGTTCGCTGTCCGTGAGGCGGTGCCTCCGCTGCAGCGGCTCGAGGACGGACTGCACCCGTGGGTGGCGTTCGTCATCATGCCGCTCTTCGCTCTCACCAATGCCGGGGTGGTTCTCAGCCCGTCGAGTCTGGGAGAACCGATCGCGGTGGCCGTTGCCGCCGCGCTCGCCTTCGGCAAGCCGGTTGGCATCTTGCTTCTCTGCGCGCTCGCCGTCCGCGTGCGACTGACCAGCCTGCCCGACGGCGTGACGTGGGGGATGCTCACGGGTGGGGCGTGCCTGGCCGGGATCGGCTTCACGATGGCCTTGTTCCTCAACGCGCTGGCGTTTCCTGCCGCCGATCTTCCCGCTTACGAAGCCGCGGGCAAGATCGGCACGCTTGCCGGTTCAGTCGCAAGCGCTGTGCTGGGCAGTCTGGTGCTCGCATCCGCGTTGAGGCGGTGAATGCCACTCATCGGCTCGATCGCCGCCTCTTCGAGGCGGACATTCGGCGGCGCGTGCGGGGTGCGGAATGAGGGTCGACCTCGTGCTGCAGTTCGGCCAGCGCACGCAGCCAGCCGCGGCGGGCCATTCGGGCGAGCAATGGATACAAGGTGCCCGGACTCAATCGATAGCCGTGGCGTTGCAGTTCCTCGAGCATCCATTGCCCGTACACACCCCGGTCTTCCGCGTGGTGCAGGATGTGGATCTTCCAGAATCCAAGCAGGAACTCGCGCTCGGAATATACGACCTGGCGCAGTTCACTCCACACCTGTAGCGGCCGTCTTTCCAATCTCGTTGAGCCGCTGCTTGAGCGCGAGCTCGTCGAGCATGTCCAGACGGAGGCTGGTGAAGATCCGGATGCGGGCGCCGAGTTCCCGGAAGGCCGTGTGGAACGCCCGCTCCCGTTCCTGATCGGTCCCTTCCACGGCCGCGGGATCAGGGATGCCCCAATGCGCGGTCATCGGCTGGCCGGGCCACACGGGACAGACTTCGGCGGCGGCGCGATCGCAGACGGTGAACACAAAATGGAGAGGTGGGGCACCAGGAGCCGCAAACTCCTCCCAGCTCTTGCTGCGCGCCTGGTCGATGGCCAGGTTGTTCCGCTGGAGCACCTGAATCGCCAGCGGATGCACCACGCCCGTCGGCTGGCTGCCGGCACTGTACGCCGTGAACCGCCCTCGGCCCCAGGAGTTCAGCAGCGCCTCGGCCATGATGCTGCGCGCGGAATTGCCGGTGCACAGGAACAAGACGTTGTACTGCTGCATGCGATCCTCCGTGTCGCGCATTTCTACTTCCTTACGCGACGTTCGAGCCGAGCGGACTTGTGTGGAACGACTACGCGATCGGCGACTTCCGGCAGCGCGGGAACCAGCCATTTGAAGAGCAGCGTGGCCGCGGTGGCCCCGACGATCTGTCCGGCGAGAAAGCCGGGCACATCGAGTGGACGGATTCCAGCGAACGTATCCGTCGCCGCCCGTGCAACCGTCACGGCCGGATTCGCGAACGACGTGGACGCCGTAAACCAGTACGCGGCCGTGATGTACGCGCCGACCGCAAACGGCACCGCGGTTGGCCGCGTGCGCGCGCATCCCCAGATGACCGAGAGGAGACCAAACGTGGCGACAGCCTCACTGACGATCTGCGGTGCGCCGGCGCGAGCATGCGTCGACCACGTGTACAGGGCCTTTCCGAACATGAGGTGCGCCAGTCCAACGCCGACGAATGCCCCGACAAGCTGCGCGATGGAATAGGCGCCTGCATCGGTCCAGCTCAGGCCGCCTTGAGAGGCATCGGCAATGGAGACCGCCGGATTGAAGTGCGCTCCTGAGATGGGCCCGAATGCGAGAATCAGAGCGACCAGCGCCGCGCCCGTGGCCAGCGCGTTGGCGAGCAGGGCGACCGCCACGTTGCCGCCGGAGAGCTGGTCTCCCATGATGCCGGACCCAACGACGGCGGTCAGCAGGAACGCGGTGCCAGTCAGTTCGGCAGCCAACGCGCGTGAGCGCACTATTCGATCTCCTCGAAAGGCTTCCACCGCGGGCGTCTCGCCAGGTGGAGAGCGCGAACATCACCAGACCAAGGACAATTCTCAGGTCCGACCACAACCGCCTTTCTTCCGGATGGCACGAGCGCGAGCCGCATCCGCCGCGAGTTCAGGAACGTCGCGAAAGCATGTGCCCAGGCACTCGAGCAGCTTCCCGTGAAACGCGGTGCGCGCCGGCATCAGCGCGTAGTAGTTCCAGGAGCGGTCCTGCCGCACCTTGACGAGGCCCGCCCGGCGCAAGTACGAGAGATGCCGCGAGATGGTCGGCTGCGGCAGCCTCAGGATCTCCACGAGATCGCACACACACAGCTCGCCGGGCTGAACGAGGGTCAGAATGCGGAGGCGGACCGGGTCGGAAAAGGCCCGGAACATCAGATCCACCTGTGAGGTCGCCGCCGACGGCATATTCGCTTAGGCGGATTAGACCAGACACCCGGGACGTTCGTCAATGACGGCGATGTCACGCGATGGCTTGACAAGATGGGCGGTCGGCGCCATAGTTGTTACTGGCAACCATGTTGCGGACGCCGGTGAAGAACAGGGAATCGATCCAGAGGGCGCTCGACCGGGACGCCCTCGCGCTGCAGTCGGCGGTGGCCGACCTGGTGCGCGTGTATCAGTTCCGGGATCGGGACTGCATCTGCTGCCACGACATCTCCGTCACCCAGTGCCACGCACTGGAGACCCTCGACGAGCACGGTCCGATGAGGCTCGGCGCCCTGGCCGCGCGTCTGTTCCTGGACAAGAGCACGACGAGCCGTGTCGTCGCAACCCTGGTGAAGAAGAAGTACGTGGCACAGGGCGCCGATGCGCGGGACGGGCGGGCCATCGTGTTGAGCGCCACGAGGCAGGGCCGGAGCCTGTGCGCCAGAATCACGGACGATCTCGTCGATCAGCAGAAGCAGCTGTTACGGGACCTGGATCCTGAGGTTCGGAGCGGAGTCGTTCAGGTGCTCCGTCGCCTCGCGCAGGCCGCCGCCGCCAGGTTCCGGGGCGGCGCCGTCGACGGAGCGGGAGGGTCGTGCTGCGCGCCCGCAGACGATGGGTGTGCCTCATGAGCAATCAAGGAGCTGCGACATGTCTACGAATCAGGTTCAGCATGCCGTTCGAGAGAAGTACGGAGAGATCGCCCGCTCCGCCGGCAAAACCGGGTGTTGTGGTCCCGGCTCGTGCGGCTGCGGCGACCCCGTCACGTCCCATCTCTACTCCGACGCCGAAACGAGCGGACTTCCGGAAGATGCTCTTGCGGTCTCGCTAGGTTGCGGCAATCCCACCGCGTTGATCGAGCTGCAGCCGGGACAGACGGTCCTCGATCTCGGCTCCGGCGGTGGTCTCGATGTGCTCCTGGCCGCCAGGCGCGTCGGGCCCGCCGGCACGGTGTACGGCCTCGACATGACAGACGACATGCTCGCACTCGCGCATGAGAACCAGCGCAAGGCCGGCGCAACGAACGTCGAGTTCCTGAAGGGCACCATCGAAGCGATTCCTCTTCCGGATCGGTCTGTGGACGTGATCATCTCGAACTGTGTGATCAACCTGTCCGAAGACAAGGACGCCGTCTTCCGCGAAGCGTTTCGTGTGCTCAAGCCAGGCGGATGCTTCGCCGTCTCCGACGTGGTGATCCGCGGCGGCGTGCCGTCCGAGATTCGCAGGAGCATGGAGCTGTGGGTCGGCTGCCTTGCCGGCGCGCTTCAGGAAGACGAGTACGCGGCAAAACTGAAGGCGGCCGGGTTCGAGTCAGTGGAGTTGAAGCCGTGGCGCGTGTATCAGGTCGAAGACGCGCGAGCGTTTCTCGCGGGGTCGGGGATCGACGTGGACCGATTCGCACCGCAGGTCGATGGCAAGGTCGCGAGTGCCTTCATTCGAGCGCGGCGGCCCGAGGGTGAACCGTGCTGCGGGCCGGCATGCTGCTCGTAGGCCATGCACACAATCCGACAGGCGGTCCGCTGGCAGTTCGCCACTCATGTCTGCGACTCCATCGCCGTCAATGACGCGGGAGCACCGGTGGCTCGGATCCGAAAGCGGAGCAGCTCAAAGGTCCGTCGTGGAGGGGCGCGATACCGGTTCGGCCTCGTGACACGCGAGCGGTAACGAGACCGTGACGTGACAGCCTGCGCCTTCCAGATCGTCCGACGAGACTATGGAAATCGTCCCGCGATACCGCTTGACAATCGTTTGTGCGATGGCCAGCCCCAGCCCTGTTCCATCTGGTGCGTGTTGCCGCGCACGGCTGCCTCGATAGAACCGCTCGAAGACCCTGACTTCATCCGAACGCTCCATGCCGATGCCGTCATCACTGACGGTAATGACGGCGCGCTCCGTGTCGTCGTCCGTCCGGGGTTGCACGCGCAGCGTGACCCGTCCGCCGGGTCGTGAGTACTTGACGGCGTTTTCCAACAGGATCACGACCAGCCGCCTGAGGGAGAGTTCGTCGCCGATCACGTAGAGCAATTCCGGCGAGGGGCCCACGTCAATCCGTATGGCACGCCGGATGGCCAGTTCGCCAATTTCTTTGCTCGCGTCGGCGGCCACCTTTGTCACGTCGACAGAAGTCGTGCCTTGCGGCTCGATGCCGGCGTCCGTGCGCGCCAGCACCAGGAGATCATTGACGAGCTCGGACATGTGCTGGGCGTGGGCGCCAATCTCGGAGAGGGCCTTGCGATACTCGTCGGCATCACGAGGATGCCGCAGGGCCAGTTCGGCTGTCGTCCGGATGATGGACACGGGCGTGCGCAGTTCGTGTGAGGCCTCTGCGGTGAATCGGACGATGTCGCTCACGGCGACCTCCAGGCGCCCCAGGACGTCGTTGAACGTGCTGGCCAGCCGGCGCAGTTCATCGTTCGCGCGCGGGAGGTCGAGACGCTGGTCCAAGCTCTGAACGGTAATCGCCTGGACCGCCCGGGTCACCTGATCGACCGGCGCCAGGGCGCGACGGCTGATCCAATATCCTCCGGCCCCGGCCAGTGCAATCAGGAATGGCAGCAGCCCGAGCTGAAGTCGATGAAACCGGTTGAGCGCATCGTACGCGGGCTTCATCGGCGCCGCGACGGTGACGCGGTACGTGTGCCCATGCGCCAGCAACTGTGCCGATGCGACGCGAAAGGGTTGGCCGCGCAGCGAGCGATCCTCCGGCCGGACGTCACGGGAAGCCGCGAGTGGCGCCCCGGCATCTGCCAGTTCGGACCAACCCGGAATCGCGGGACGACACAGCACAATGCCCGATGCGTCGACCACCTCCAGGAGTGCCTCGCCGCGCGTGAGCTCTGCGTACTCCGCGAACTCGTCACGCAGGCTCTCGACGGTCAATCTGGTCCGCGGGTTCTCGAGAAAGGCCCGGACGCCTGCAACTCGGGCCCGCAGACCTGTGTCGGTGGCGCCGAGGACGCTTTGTGTGGACAGCCACCAACTCACGCCCGCGAACGACAGCGTGACCACCGCCAGCGCCCCCACGTACCACGCCGTCAGCTTCGCGCGAAGCGACAGCGTCACGGTGTGCTCCGGATCGTGTAGCCGACGCCTCGTATCGTGTGAATCAATGCCGGACGTCCGCGTGCATCCACCTTCTGCCGCAGCAGCTTCACGAAGGCATCGAGCGTGTTGTCTTCGACATCGCGCGCGGCGCCCCAGACGCCGTCGATGAGTGCTTGTCGCGTCACGACGCGTCCGGCGCGCCGCATGAGGTACTCGAGCAGGCTGAATTCGGTCCTCGTGAGCGCCAGGAGAACGCCGGCCCGTGAGACCGAATGCCGGGACGTGTCGAGGGTGAGATCGGCCACCTGCAACGGCACGGCATGGTGGGCCGGTCCTCGCCTGGCGAGCGCGTTGACCCGTGCCACCAGCACGTCGAACGCAAACGGCTTCGTCAGGTAGTCGTCCGCACCCAGATTCAGCCCCTCGACAACGTCCGCATTGGCGTCTCTCGCGGTCAGCATGAGCACCGGCGTGCGATTGCCGCGAGCTCGCATCTGCCGAACCACGCCGAACCCGTCGAGCTCGGGCAACATGACGTCGAGCACGACCACGTCGAACTCCTCCGCCGTCAGCGTCTCCAGTGCCTTGATGCCGGACGCCGTTCGCTCGACGACGTGACCGTCTTCCCTGAACCCGCGCTCCAGCAGCGCGGACATGCGGGAGTCGTCTTCGACGAGCAGGATGCGCATGCCGGAACCATTGTCGCGCACACCGAACGCCAGGCGGAATTCAGCCAATTTTCAGGTGCGAGTGGTTGAATCGCCCGAGCGGACATGAAGACGAGCCGATTCGCCATCAGACCGACCGGAGTGCGGCGTCGCTGCTGGCTGCGGGCGTGTGTCGGCGTGGTGCTGTCACTCGGCGCGCCCGTGGCGGCCCAGGTCGCACGCCCGCCGTCCCTGAGTCTGGCCGACGCCGTCGATCGAGCCATGGCCGCCAACCCCACCATCGCTGCCGCGCGGTTGACCACTGCGATCAACCTGGCCGGCCTGGCGGTTGCAGGGGAGCGGGTGAATCCCGAGGTCACAGCCGAGTTCGCGAAGGAAACGCCAAAGCAGGGGTTCGGCGTCGCCGTGCCTCTGGAGCTTGGTGGCAAGCGTGCGAAACGTATCGCGCTCAGCCAGGCTACCATCCGTGCCGGACAGGCGGAGATCGCCGCGACGATCGTGCAGGTTCGCAACGACGTGCGCCGTGCCTACTACGACGTGCTCGTCGCGGAGTCGCGGTTGAGCGTCCTTGGCGAGCTGCGTGATCTGTCAACACGCGTGCGCGACACGGCCCAGACACGCTTCGAGAGCGGCGACGCGCCTCGCCTGGAAGTGCTACAAGCCGGCCTCTCCCTGGCTGCGGCGGAGAACGATGCGGCAGCGGCCGAGGGCACACTGACCGCCGCCCGCACGAGGCTCAACGCGCTGCTTGGAGAGCCGCTCGAGACCTCGCACGCCCTCGCCACCCCGCTCGATGCGGGTGGGCCGGTGCCGCTGGACGTCGCACTGAATCTGGCCCGCACCGGGAGCGCGGAACTCGCCGTCTTGGACAGGCAACTCGAGGAGCAACGCGCCAGGATCACGCTCGCGCAGGCGCTTCGAACCCCCGACCTCATTCCCGCTGCGGCGCTGACACATGACGCCCAACCCGAGTTCACCTACGGGTGGCGCGCCGCACTCGCAGTGACCGTACCCATTTTCACCACGCACAAGGCCGGCGTGGTCGTGGAACAGACGACGCTCGAGCAATTGCTGGCGCAGCGGCAGGCTGCGGCGGCGCGCATCACCGGCGAGGTGACAGCGTCGGCAGCAACCGCCGAAGCCCAGCGGCTCGCGTACGTCCGCTACCGGGATGTCATTCTGCCGCAGGCCCAACAGGTTGAGCAGCTGGCTCAGGACTCCTACCAGCTCGGCCAAACCGGCATGGCTGCGTTGCTGCAGTCGTTGCAGGCCTCTCGCGACGTACGCCTTCGCGCCCTCGATGCCATGGCGCAATTGCAAACAGCGCTCGCGGATCTCGAGCGGGCGATCGGAGCTCCCCTTCCATGAACGATGGGCTGCGTCGCATCGGTGTCCGGGCTGTTCTGAGCCTCTGTGTGATGGCCGCCGCTGATGCCTGCGGCCCTCGAACGGCTGAGGAAGTCGAGACCGCGACCGCCGTGACGGTGACGACAGCTCCGGCGGTCCGGGGGACGATCCGCGGCGTGGTTCACGCCACCGGCGTCGTGAACCCGGCACCGGGTGCAGAACTGCTGGTGGTCGCGCCCGAGCCGGCACGCATCGCAGACATCCCGCACGCCTCTGGCGAGCGTGTTCGTCGGGGCGATCTGCTCGTACGCTTCGAGATTCCCGCGTCTGCCGCCGAAGTTCAGAAGCAACAGGCCGAAGTCGCACGCGCTCAGGCCGGACTCGAAAACGCCAACGCGGCGCAGGCGCGCGCCCATGAACTGTTCGACCGCGGCGTTGCCGCTCGAAAGGAGGTGGAGGACGCGAACCGCGCGGTCTCGGACGCCGAGGCCGCGCTGGCGCAGGCCAAGGCCGCGTTCAGTGCGGCGGAAACCGTCGAACGGCGGGCGACCGTACGCGCGGCGTTCGATGGGGTGATTGCCAGGCGCTATCACAACCCTGGCGATCTCGTCGACGCGGCGGCCAGCGATCCGGTGCTGCGCGTCGTCGACCCAGGTCGTCTCGAAGTCGTGGCCGCCGTTCCACTCTCCGATGCGCCCCGCGTGCAGGTGGGGGCGCCGGCTCACATCGTCAACGCACCGACGGGCGCGTCTGAGATCCCGCTGAGAGTCGATTCGCAGCCGACCGCCGTCGAACCGGGGACGGCGACCGTTCCGGTACGGCTCGGGTTCACGCGCCCCATCTCCATTCCGGTGGGCACGCCCGTGCAGGTCGACATCGAGGCGGAGGAGCACCGTGATGTGGTCCTGGTCCCCGCCGCGGCAATCGTTCGCGAAGGCGGCGAGCCCGCCGTCTTTGTCGTGAGCGAGGGGAAGGCGCACCGGCATGCCGTTGAAACCGGGCTCACCGACGGACCGCGTGTCGAGATTGTCGCAGGCGTGGCCGCGGGTGACCGAACCATCGTCGACGGTCAGGCTGGCCTGCCGGATGGAGCGCCCGTCACGGAGGCGGCCCCGGCAGGCGCTGGCGGGCCGACGGAGAAGGACGGCGCACGGTGAGCGTCGCGAGCGCGGCGCTGCGGTATTCGCGCACCATCGGGCTACTCGCGGTGGCTCTCGTCGCCGGCGGCGTCGTTGGCGGCGCGAGCGTTGCCGAGCGGAATCTATCCGCCGCTGCAGTTCCCGCGCATCGTGATCGTGGCGCACTCGGGCACGCTCCCTCCGCAGTCGATGTCGCTGATTGTCAGCCGGCCAATCGAGCAGGCCATCATGGCCGTGCCGGGCGTCCGCCGCGTCAGGTCGAAGAGCATCCGGGGCGCGGCAGAGATTTCGGCGCAGTTCGACCCGACGACCGACATGATCGTGGCGCTGCAGACCGTGCAGAACCGCGTCGCGGAGATCACCGGCGACCTTCCCCCTGAGACGCAGATGCAGATCGAACGGATGACGCCTGAGATCTTCCCGGTGTTCATCCTGAGCCTGACCGGGGCCATGCCGATCCCGCAGCTGTATGACTACGCGAACTTCGTGATCAAACCCGAAGTGGCCCGGGTACCCGGCGCCGGCATCATCGACGTACAGGCCAGCGACACGCGCGAGATCGAAGTCGTGCTGGATCCAGCCAAGCTCACGGCGGCGGACTTGACGGTGGTCGATGTGGCCGATGCGCTCAAATCGCAGAACACCATTCAACCTGTCGGACGATTCCCCGAGTCCGGCTTGCAGCACCTGACCCTCGCGTCCGGGCTGTGGACGAACATCGACCAGATTGCGCAAGCGCCAATCAAAACGATCAACGGCGCAACCGTCCGCGTCGCTGATGTCGGCATGGTCACTCCGGGTGCGCCGGATCGCACGATGCTCGTCACCGGCAACGGACGCGACGCCGTGGTCATGACCGTCGCGCAGCAAATCGGCGCGAACATCCTGACGCTCAAGGCCGGTCTCGATGGGGTGCTGAACGGGCTCGCGGGCGTGCTGCCGGCAGGCATCCGGATCACGCGCGTCTACGATCTCGCGGAGTTCGTCGAAGAGTCGATTGCAAACGTCCGGGACGCGATCCTCATCGGCGGGTTTCTCGCGATTGTCGTGCTGCTCGTCTTCCTGCGCGACTGGCGGCTGACGCTGATCGCAGCCGTCACGCTGCCGATGGCCATCATCCCGACGTTCGTCTTTCTGTGGCTCTTCGGCGGCACCATCAATCTGATGTCGCTGGGGGGGCTGGCGGTGGCGATCGGTCTGGTCATCGACGATGCGGTCGTCGTCGTCGAGAACATTCATCGGCGCGCCGGCGAGGGGGGCGCAAGCGTCGTCGGGGCCGTGCAGCAGTTGATGGCGCCGCTGGTCAGTTCAACACTGACGACGGTCGTCGTCTTTGCGCCGCTGGGACTGCTCTCTGGCGTCCCGGGGCAGTTCTTTCGCGCGCTGTCCCTGAGCTTGTCCGTGGCGGTTCTGATCTCGCTGGCCCTGTCGATCAGCGTCGTGCCGCTGATGGCGCGATGGGCGGCGGCACGTCATCGGCCCAGCGGCGAGATGCAGGGCCGCCTCGATCGGCGCGTACGGCCGGCTGTTGCACGCCGTTGTCGGTCGGCCGGCGGTCGCGATCGGGTTCTCCATGGTGCTCGCGGTGTTGACGACGGCGTTGTTCTACCAGGTCGGCAGCGGTTTCTTTCCAGCCGCCGACGAAGGCGGTTTCGTCCTCGACTATCTGACGCCGGCGGGCAGCGCTCTGAGCGAAACGGATCGCCAGGTTCGCGCCATCGAGCGGGTCGTGGCGGCCACGCCGGAAGTGGCGTCTTATTCACGGCGCACCGGATCGGAGCTGGGTCTCTTCGCGACCGCCCAGAATACCGGCGACATCCTGGTCCGGTTGAAGCCGCGTCACCAGCGGGATCGCTCGGCCGACGAGATCATCAGCGACATCAGAGACCGTGTCCACGACGCCGCGCCGCTGGTCGATGTGGAATTCGTCCAGCTCCTGCAGGACATGCTCGGGGATCTCGAAGGGAATCCGGAACCGATCGAGCTGAAGATCTTCGGCGACGACCCCGACAGGCTCGCGGCCCTTGCGGCCCCCGTCGAGGACATGATGAACAAGATTGACGGCGTCGTGGACGTCGTCGGCCCACAGCAGGGCAACCCCGAGGTGACATGGAACGTCGACCCGCAGGCTGCTGAGCGCTACGGGCTGACGGTTCAGCAAGTCGCCGACCAGATGGCCGGCAACTGGCTTGGAGACGTCGCGACAAGTCTTCGTCTTCCCGATCGCACGATTCCCGTCCGCGTTCGCCTGCCCGACTCGTTCCGATTCGATCCCGACAATCTCGCCCACACGTTGTTGCGTACAGCCGACGGCAAGGTCCTGCCAGTCTCCGAGGTCGCCACCTTGATGCGGGCAAACGGCCAGGGCGAGCTGCAGCGCGAGAATCTGCGGCCGATGGCGGTCGTGAGCGGGCGATTGGAAGGCAGAGATCTGGGGAGCGCCGTCGCCGAGATCCGCTCGCAAACTCGACGCCCTGAAGCTGCCAATCGGCTACACGTACGAGATCGGCGGGCAATACCAGGCGCAGGGCCAGGCGTTCCGCGAACTGCTGATGGTGTTCGGGTTGGCCGTTGTTCTCGTCTTCGTGATCCTGTTGACGCAGTTTCGCGCCTGGGTGCCGGCGATCCTGATCCTGTTGGCGGCGCCGCTGTCGCTCAGTGGCGCGTTCTTTCTCCTGTGGATCACCGGGACCGATCTGAACATCTCGTCGGCCATGGGGCTCATCCTGCTGGTCGGTCTCGTCGTCAAGAACGGCATCATGCTGCTGGATTTTTCCGAGCGGCTGCATGCTGACGGCGAGCCGTTCGAGACGGCGATCGCACACGCGGGGCGCATTCGTCTCAGACCGATTCTGATGACGACCTTCTGCACGCTGTTCGGGCTGCTGCCGCTGGCGCTCGGGCTGGGGGCTGGTGCGGAGTTGCAGAAGCCGCTCGCGCTCGCCGTCGTTGGCGGACTGTCCTGTCGACACCGGTGACGCTGCTCGCGATTCCGGGGTTATACGCTGCCATCAAGCGATGGAGCGAGGGTCACACAGTGAAATGAGCCAGAAAGGAACGTGGACCATGGGCAGACTGATTGTCGTCCTGATGTTGGTCGGTGCGGGTGTCCTACAGGCGGCCGGCTCCAACTACCAGATCGTCAAAGAGATTCAAATCGGCGGCGAGGGAGGCTGGGACTATCTGATCGTGGATCCCGCCGCGCACCGTCTGTACGTGTCGCACGCGACGAAGATCGTGGTGGCTGATGCGGAAACCGGCCGGGTCGTTGGAGAGATCACGGACACGCCGGGCGTGCACGGCATTGCGCTCGCCCCGGAACTCGGCCGCGGTTTTACGAGCAACGGCCGCTCGAACTCCTCCACGATCGTCGACCTCAAGACGCTCAAGGCCATCGGCACCGTTTCGACCGGAGCCAACCCGGACAGCATCCGCTACCTTCCGGATCGCCATGAAGTCTGGACATTCAACCACACCGGCGGGTCCATCACCGCGTTCGACCCGATGTCGGCCCGCGTCATCGCGACGATTGAGGTTGGCGGACAACTCGAGGAGGCCGTGGAAGACGCCTCGGCCAACCGGGTCTACGTCAATGTCGAGGACAAGAGCGCGATTGCCGTGGTTGATACCGGCACCCACACGCTGGTGGCGACCTGGCCGCTCACGGGCTGCGAAGGGCCAACCGGCCTGGCGTTCGACGCGAAGAACCATCTGCTTCTGAGCGCCTGCGATGGCCGGATGATGGTCACAGACAGCCGTTCAGGAAAGACGGTCACCAGCTTTCCGATTGGAGATCGCGTTGACGGGAACGGGTTCGATCCTGCGACCGGCCTCGCCTTCGCGTCGAGCGGTACCGGAGTGCTGACCATCGCTCACGAGGATGCGCCGAACAAGTTCACCGTGGTCCAGACAGTCAAGACACAGCCGTCCGGACGGACGATGTGGCTCGATCCTAGAACGCATCAAGTCTACGTGCCCGTCGCGTCCACCGCTCCGACAGGCCCGAATGGTCGCGTGCAGATCGCGGCGGGCACGATGAAGGTGTTGGTATTGGGACCGCAACGATGATCGGTTGTGCGGCGAGAGGACTACGTGTACCTCGTGCCGTTCGTCGAAGACGAGCAGACGGTCTTCCTGAAGACGATCATCCCCAGTCGGAAGGCCACGAAGCAGTATCTGGGTGAGGGCTCCGATGATGAAGGTGGACGCTGACGAGAAGGAGTTGCTCGACTCCGTCGAGCGCGGCGAATGGAAGTCCGCCAAGGGCGGAAAGCGCGACCGCGCCCGGGTACTCGCGCTACGCGAAGACTACGTTCCGCAAGGATCGACGCCTGAACATCCGGCTCTCGAGCAAGGATTGGAGGCGATCCAGAAGCGCGCGCTTGCCGAGGGGCTGCCGTATCAGACGTTGATTGCGAGCCTGCTGCACAAGTACGCGACCGGACGGCTCAAGGAGATGTGAAAAGCAGTACACGTCGCCGACGCGAGCACTGACCTGCCGATCGCGTTCGGCGGCCCTTCCCGGCCGGGCAGTGGCCCCCGCAGTGGTGAAAGCGAGAACGAATTCCTCAACAGGCACTACTGAGGGGTAGTCTTATCTCAGGAGTCGACCCGTGACATCGCGGCCCTGCGTCCTGACGATCAACGGCGGCTCGTCCAGCATCCGGTTTGCGGTGTACGAGGCCGGTGAGACGCTTCGGCGGCGGCTCAAAGGGAAGATCGACCGCATCGGAGTGGCCGGCACGAGTCTGATCGTCAACGAGCCGGAGGAACAACCGGCGGCCCGCAGCCGCCTTGCCGCGGCCGACCACCGTACGGCGGTCGCATTTCTATTGGACTGGCTCGAGGCGCAGCCGGTCTTCGCGTCGGTCAAAGTCGTCGGACATCGCGTCGTGCACGGCATGAAGCATTCCGAACCGGAGCGGGTCACGCCGAAGCTGCTCGCGGAGCTGCGCCGCATCACACCGTATGACCCCGATCACCTGCCGCGCGAGATCGGACTGATTGAAGCGCTCCAACGGCGGCATCCGACACTGCCGCAGGTCGCCTGCTTTGACACCGCCTTTCATCGGACGATGCCGTCCGTCGCCAAGCTCCTGCCCATCCCGCGGCGTTATGCGGCCAAAGGCGTCGAGCGCTATGGCTTCCACGGGCTGTCCTACGCCTACTTGATGGAGGAACTCGGCCGCCTCGATCCCGACGGTGCGAAAGGTCGCCTCATCCTCGCGCATCTCGGCAACGGCGCCAGTCTGGCTGCCGTGCGCGGCGGCCGGAGCATCGAGACCAGCATGGGCTTCACGCCGGCAGCCGGCTTGGTGATGGGCAGCCGCACGGGGGACCTCGATCCTGGCTTCGGTGTACTACCTCGCGCGCACCGAGCGCATGACCGCGGCGCGATTTCAGCAAATGGTGAACCACGACTCGGGGCTCCTCGGGGTGTCCGGGACCAGCGCCGACGTGCGCGACCTGCTCGCGCGGGAAGCCAGTGATGCGCGGGCAGCAGAGGCAGTCGCGCTGTTTTGTTACCAGGCGAAGAAGTGGATCGGCTCGTTCGCCGCGGCCCTGGGCGGCCTGGACACGCTCGTCTTCGCGGCGGGCATCGGCGAGAACGCGCCGCACATCCGGACACGGATCTGCGGCGGACTCGGCTTTCTCGGCATCGAACTCGACCCGAAGCGCAATGCGAAGAATGCGCCGCTGATCTCGCGGGATGCCGGCCGCGTCACGGTGCGGGTCATCCGCACGGACGAGGAGCTCATGATCGCGCGCTCGGTCGCCCGCGTTCTCCATCTCGGCTCGATTCGGAAGGCGTAACCAATGAGCGCCCACACTCTCACGCCCGATCTTCTGCGCAAGATGGACGCCTACTGGCGCGCCGCGAACTATCTGTCGGCCGGCCAGATCTATCTGTACGACAACCCGCTCCTGAAACGGCCGCTGACGCTCGGGGACGTGAAGCACATGCTTCTGGGGCACTGGGGCACGACTCCAGGGCAGAACTTCATTTACGTGCACTTGAACCGGGTCATCAAGAAATACGACCTGGACATGATCTACGTCTCCGGTCCAGGGCACGGCGGCCCGGCCGTCGTCGGCAACACCTATCTCGAGGGCACGTACAGCGAGATCTATCCCGATATCAGTCAGGACGAGGCCGGACTGCGGAAACTCTTCCTCCAGTTTTCGTTTCCCGGCGGCATTCCCAGCCACGCCTCGCCGGAGTGCCCCGGCTCGATCCACGAGGGCGGCGAGTTGGGCTATTCGCTCAGCCATTCGTTCGGGGCCGTGTTCGACAACCCCGATCTCGTCGTCGCCTGCGTCGTCGGCGATGGTGAGGCGGAGACGGGGCCACTAGCCACGGCGTGGCATTCCAACAAGTTTCTGAATCCGGCCACCGACGGCGCGGTGCTGCCGATTCTGCACCTCAACGGCTACAAGATTTCCAATCCGACCATCCTCGCCCGCATCGAGCACGAGGAATTGGAGCAGTTGCTTCGCGGTTACGGGTGGACGCCCATCTTCGTCGAGGGCCACGAGCCCGCCCTGATGCACGAGGCCATGGCCACCGCGCTCGATAGGGCCGTGGAGCAGATCACAAGGATCCAGCAGAACGCTCGCGCCCGCGGTGACCTCACACGCCCGCGCTGGCCGATGATCGTCCTCCAGTCACCCAAGGGCTGGACAGGGCCGAAGGTGGTCGACGGCCGGCAGATCGAAGGCACGTTCCGCGCACATCAGGTACCGCTCTCCGACCCGGCCACGCATCCCGAACACCTCACGTTGCTGGAGAACTGGCTGCGGAGCTACCGGCCGGAGGAACTCTTCGATGAGCAAGGCCGCCTGCAACCGGAACTGGCCGCACTCGCGCCCACGGGTGAGCGACGCATGGGCGCGAATCCCCACGCCAACGGCGGCATCCTGCTCCGCGATCTGCGGATGCCCGACTTTCGTGCCTACGCGGTCGATGTGCCGACCCCGGGCACGCCCGGCATCGGCGACACGCACGTGCTCGGGCCCTTTCTGCGCGATGTAGAGAAGCTGAATAGTGGCCAGCGGAATTTCCGCGTCTTTGGCCCTGACGAGACGCTCTCCAACGGCCTGGAAGCCCTCTTTGAAGCGACCCACCGGCAATGGGACGCCGCGACCGTCGCGAACGACGAATTTCTCGCGCCCGCCGGACGCGTGCTGGATTCGATGCTCAGCGAGCACCAGTGCGAGGGGTGGCTCGAAGGCTATCTGCTCACCGGGCGGCACGGACTCTTCAACTGCTACGAGGCGTTCATCCACATCATCGATTCGATGTTCAACCAGCACGCCAAGTGGCTGAAGGTCACCGCCGGCCTGCCCTGGCGGCGGCCGATCGCGTCGCTCAATTACCTGCTCGCCTCGCATGTCTGGCGCCAGGATCACAACGGCTTCACGCATCAGGATCCCGGGTTCATCGACGTGGTCGTGAACAAGAAGGCGGAGATCGTGCGGGTGTACCTGCCGCCGGATGCCAACTGCCTGCTGTCCGTGATGGACCACTGCCTGCGCAGCCGGCACTATGTCAACGTGGTGATCGCGGGCAAACACCCGGCGCCGCAGTGGCTGACGATGGACGCCGCGCTCACACATTGCACCGAGGGCATCGGCATCTGGCCGTGGGCCAGCAACGACCAGGGCGCTGCGCCCGACGTGGTCATAGCCTGCTGTGGCGATGTGCCCACGCTCGAGGCGCTCGCCGCCGTCTCCATCATGCGCGAGCATCTGCCTGCGCTGAAAGTCCGGGTGGTCAACGTCGTGGACCTCATGAAGCTGCAGCCACAGAGCGAACATCCGCACGGGTTGAGCGACAGGGAGTTCGACGATCTGTTCACCAAGGACAAGCCGGTCATCTTCGCCTTCCACGGCTACCCGTGGTTGATCCATCGGCTGACCTACCGCCGGACCAACCACGACAACATCCACGTCCGCGGCTACAAGGAAGAGGGCACCATCACCACGCCCTTCGACATGACGGTGCTGAACGATCTGGACCGCTTCCATCTGGTGATGGACACCATCGACCGCCTGCCGCAGACTGGCGACAAGGGCATCTACCTGAAACAGCAGCTCGAGGACAAGCTCATCGAGCACAAGCAATACATCGACACGTACGGTCAGGACATGCCGGAGATTCGGAACTGGACGTGGAAAGGATGAGCCTGTACCTGATTCGCCACGGCGAAACGGCCTGGTCGATCTCTGGTCAGCACACAGGGCGAACGGACATTCCGCTCACCGCCCGGGGCGAGCAGGACGCCCGCACGCTGGCAGATGGGCTCCGCGCCGTGAAGTTCAGCCGCGTGTTCACCAGCCCGCGGCAACGCGCTCGGCGAACATGTGAATTGGTCGGATTGGATGCCGCTACGGAAATCGAACCGGGCCTGGTGGAGTGGGATTACGGCGATTACGAGGGACAGCGCTCGGCGGACATTCGCAAACGCCGGCCGGACTGGAATCTCTTTCGAGACGGGTGTCCGCACGGTGAATTGCCAGTCGACGTGTCCGACCGCGCCGACCGGCTGATTACTCAGCTTCGCGTACTGCAGGGGAATATTGCCGTCTTCTCGCACGGCCACTTCGGCCGCGTCCTGGCCGCGCGGTGGATTGGGCTGCCTGTAAGGCAGGCGCAGCATTTCCTTCTGAGCACAGCGTCAGTCAGCATTCTCGGACACGAGTACAGACGCGGCCGACGAGTCAGCCATCGTCCTGTGGAACGCCGTGTCGACCAGCGCCGTCGACTCAAGGCTGGCCGTCCGCGCCGGCGACGACGAGACGAAGGCGAATGCGAACGCGATCGAACGCTGGAAGAACGAAGGCGGAGATTGAGCACTCCTGACGACGATCGTCGACAGTCGCTGGCGGCCGCC